>JAEACG010000002.1 GCA_016401345.1 Fictibacillus nanhaiensis
TAATTAATGCTCAGTCTATATTTAATGAATTCAAACCTACAGAATTAAATGATGAAATTAATAATTTGAATCAACTTATTAGTGATGTACCTAAGTTAGTAATTGATAACAAAGAAGTTAAAGAGCATAGAACGCAAAGGTTAGAAATGAAAGACCAAATAGAAAGAAGTCAAAATGAAATAGCTGCTACTGGTTATGATATAAGGGATGATGAGGCAAAAGAATTAGACATTTTAGGGAAATTGAATTGGTCATTTAAAACTTTGGAAATTGTTGGTTTGGTCTTAAAAAATTATTATGGGTCAATTAAACGAACCCAAAAAATCATTTTAGGCAGTGAGGCATATTTCCTTGGATTGAGATCCTTAAGTTCCTTTCTAAATATGATAAATACTCATATGGACTCCATCGTTAAGGAAATAGAAAAGGTAATAAGTGAGAAGGGGATTTCTGGTAAGGTAGAAATTGAAAATGAAGCAAGGAGTTTTGTATTCAATATCTGTACTGCTATGTCCTTTCATTTTATTAAAAAAATATCAACCTCCGTGGGTACAGATAAACTATCGGAAATATTTAAGCATATTTTAGATGAGAATTATACCAATGCTATTAGATTAATAGACTTATCTATAAAGTTAGACCATATTCAGACAATACCATTTAATGATATTGCAACTTTAAAAAAAGATTTAACAGATAAAAATAATTTAATTGGTTATAGTTTACTTAGGGGTTTAGTAATTAACCACCTATATATGTTTGAGACAAGTTATAAAGATAAACAAAGAATCTGTAACCATTTAGACATATCAATAGAAAGGCAGAGGAAAATTAACCTCATGTCTAATGTAAAAAAACAATAATTTCTCATAATTGGTGGCATTTGAATCGAATAGTGTAAAATCATGAACGAAGGCTGGGCTAGCTACTGGCACGCCAAAATTCTACAAGAAATGGACTTGACCTCTCATGAAACGATTGAATTCGCTAAATTAAACGCGGGTGTTGTCCAACCATCGAAAACATCGATCAATCCATATTACTTAGGGTTACAGATCTTCAAGAACATCGAAGAACGCTACAACAACCCAGATGAAGAGCTGATCAGACAAGGGGTTAAACCAGGATCAGGACGAGAGAAAATGTTCGAGGTCCGTGAACTGGAATCCGACATGTCGTTTATCCGAAACTATTTAACTAAAGATTTAGCACAAAGAGAAGACATGTATCTGTTCCAAAAGCAAGGGAAGGAATACAAGATTGTCGACAAGCAGTGGGAGGAAGTACGTGACCAGCTCGTGAGTATGCGTGTGAACGGAGGGTTTCCATACATTACAGTAAATGACGCAGATTACATGAAGAATGGGGAGCTATACCTCAATCATAGCTATGAGGATATGGAACTTGATGTGAAGTATCTTGAAAAAGTACTGCCGCATCTTCATCATCTCTGGGGAAGACCTGTTCACATGGAGACAAAGATTGAGCAAAAGCCTGTGTTGTTCACGTATGACGGGAAGACGGTACATCGCAAGTACCATTAAAATTAAAGATTTAAAAGCACTCTCATTTTGAACTGCACCCCGTCAAGTAGACAGTAAAAATAATAAAAACCAACTAAGAGGCTTCAGCTCTATATTCTATAGGGCTGAGGCCGTTTAATCGTTTTTGATATCTTTCATAATTATAAAAATGGATATACTCATCTATCGCTATAGACAGGTTTTCAAATGTCTCAAATTTATGTAAGTAATACTTTTCACACTTGAGGGTTCCCCAGAATGATTCCATTGGTCCATTATCTATACATCTACCCACACGTGACATGCTTTGAGTCATTTGGGCTTGATCCACCTTGCGTTTGAACCCATGAGAAGTGTACTGAAATCCTCGATCACTGTGAATAAGTGGTTGTTCTTCCTCTAACTGTTCTATTGCTTGGTCTAGCGTTTTGAACACGAGGCTATTATTATTCGAATGTCCTACTACATAGCTTACGATTGATCCATCATACAAATCTAAAATGGCACTTAGATAAGCTTTCTTTTGTGAACCATATTTGAATTCTGTGACATCCGTTACCCATTTTGTATTTTTCTTTTCTGCTGTGAATTCACGATTTAACACATTCTCCGCCACATGTTGGGGGATAGAACGCTTATATCTACTCTTCTTTTTTCGAATGACGCACTGTATATCCGCAACCCTCATCAGCCTATAAATCCGTTTAGGATTAAATTTCTTGTTTAAGATTCGGTTTATATTCATTGTCATTCGACGATACCCATAGATGCCCTCCACTTTCTTATGGAGAGCTTTCAGCTCTTTTATAATCTCATTATTCTGACGCTCTTGCTTAGAAGGCATTCGTTTTAGCCACTTATAATAGGCAGCTCGTGAGAGACCTGCGATTTCACAAAGCAAAAGAATACTTACTTTTTCTTTAACATGTAGTTCCTGGATGGCCATATATTTATTTTCATTTGGTATATAGACTACTTTTGCCTCCTTTCGATCTCCTCTAACTTTTTTAAGAATGCATTTTCCGCCCGTAATCGTTCATTCTCTCGTTCTAATCTTTTCATCTGTAACTTAAATGCCTCATCAGGTGTTAACTCGTTTTCTTGCTTTGTTCTTCCACGCTTATCTTTAAGCGCTTCATCTCCATCTTTTTCATACTTCTTAACCCATTGATACACCTGTTGGTAGGAGACCTCGTATGTTTCAGCTTTTTTCTGATAATCCTTCCCGTTCTCCAAACAATCAAGTACAATCTGTCTACGTTCACCCCATGTTGTTTTTCTTCCTTTAGTCATAGAACTCGTCCTCCCCATAGACGTACCCTTTAATTCTCTATAACTATTATACGTCTTAATCCATTCCTGGAGGACCGATCTACTTGAAATACCATACATTCTTATAAGTTCATTCTGAGAGTATTGACCTGACAAATAATCCCTAACAGCTCTGACCTTGAGCTCTTTAGAATAAGACTTCCAGGGACTTGAGGATCTAAGACCTTCCATTCCATATCTCTCAAATTGCTCAATCCATTTCTTAAGAGAGGTCTTGGCTATCTCAAACTTTTTACAATGCTCTTTTATTGTAAAATCGCCCTCTTTATAAGTAGATAAGACTGTGTATTTAAACTCTTTAGAATACCCCATAAAAAAACTCCCCTTAAGATAAACAGACTTTTTATTTCATCTGTCTACCTTAAGGGGAGCATATCATTTAGGAGTGCTTTTTGTTTTTTAATTTAATCTGGTAAGGATAGTAGATATCAAATTTGTAATAATGTGGTAAAATATAATCAGGTTATTTTTGAAAAATTATGAAAATATAAATAGGGGGATTTTTCATTGAGAAAGCTGTTAATGACAATGCCATTAATAGGGATACTGTTAGTAGGTGAAAAAGCGATATTTGAGATCATTATTTTAACTTTAATCGCAATACCATTGAAAACTGTAAAATTCAAACAGGATATGGATATGTATAACTTTATTATTACTAATAAAGTTGATAAGAATTTATTTAAACCTGTTACGCCAGTGTTAAATACGAATCGTAATTCAGAAATTGTTACTAGATCTATGGAACATAAATCAATTGAACATTAACAATAAGTTTAACAAGCAAAAGCCATAAGGAAGTTAAAGGGTTAAATTAAGATCCTTAGGAGAAGGAAGGCTTCGTGCCAACTTTGTGCCAACTGAATTTGAAAAGCATTGAAATAGTTTAAAAATCAATACATGGAAAACCTTGAATTAACAGAGTTTTTACATCTATTTAATATGTTATGAAAGTCTTCGTTAATCAAGTTCGAGATGGAAGGTTCTATCGGTTAATAAAGAAAAGCCTTGGTGTAAGACTGCACCAAGGCTTTTTTGTGTTTACATGCTCGTAAGTGAACGATTATTCAACCTTTTTGAAACCGAACTTTTCAAACGTATTTAATGTTTCTTCTTTTTGCAAATATTTATAGAACTGCTCTGCTTCTTTTCTATGAGAAGTCTCTTTTATTACTCCGACTGGATAGATGATAGGCGAATGAGTATCTTCTCTAGCAACAGCTGCTACTTTGACTTTAGAAGAGATCATCGCATCAGTCTTATAAACGATACCAGCATCGACATTACCCGTTTCTACGTATGTAAGCACTTGGCGAACGTCTTTGGCGTAAACGATTCTTTGTTCAACTTCTTTTAATAAATCCAAATTTTCTAGCGTTTCTGTGGCGTATTGACCTGCTGGAACCGTTTCAGGAGTACCAACTGCTATTTTTTTTACCTTTATCAAATCTTCAAAACGCTTGATGTTTTGTGAGTCTTTCCCAACGACTAAGACAAGTTCATTTCCTACAAGATCTGTTCCAAGTTTCTTTTCAATGAGTCCTTTCTCCACAAGCTGGTCAAATTTGTCTTCTGCTGCAGAGAAAAAAAGATCAACAGGTGCACCGTTAGAGATTTGCTGTTGAAGTGCACCAGAGCCTCCGAAATTATAAGTGATGCTGACATTCGGATTTTCTTTTTCATATTGGGTCGCAATTTTATTTAATACATCTTGTAGACTGGCTGCAGCTGAAATTGTTAATTCTACATTAGATTCTTTTTTGGCTGACTCTGAAGATTCATTTTTTGAGCATGCAGATAATAATGTTGCAAACAAGCAGATTAGAAGTAAGATTGTATAACTTTTCTTCATCTTCTCTCTCCTCACTTAACTTTTGTTTTTTTAGTGTCCAGGTAAGAATATATAGAAAAAAGACGCCCGATTGGACGTCTTTTTTGCGTATATTGCGGCGAGAGACAGCACTCCACATAGTGCATTGCCAAAAAAGGCGCGTCAATCTCGTCTTATGCAATTAGCTCATCGCTAAATTAGTATACCATCTCTTTCTGTTAATGAGAAGCAGATATTATTGAGACTTCAAATGGTTCGCTTTTTTATATATGAAAAAGATATAATGCAATCAACCACAACTTTAAAGAAGGAGCATATGTGATGAACGAGATGATAGAAACGATATTAGCTCATCGATCAATTCGAAAGTTTAAGAACAAGCCATTAGATGATGAAACGGTAGAAACCCTCGTACAATGTGCTCAGGCTGCATCTACATCAAGCTATCAACAAGTTTGTACGATTATTGGAGTAGAAGACCGGGAAAAGAAAGAAAAATTAGCTGAGCTTGCGGGTAATCAGTCTTATGTTGCAGACAATGGATATTTCTTTGTCTTTTGCATGGATTATAACCGTCATAAAATTGCTGCAAACATGAAGACAATAGATATTCAAGAAACCATCCAATCCACTGAAGCGTTTATCGTAGGAACAGTGGATGCCGCTCTTGCTGCACAAAACCTATCTGTAGCGGCAGAGTCTCTCGGACTTGGTATCGTTTATATAGGGGGTATTCGTAATCAACTGCAGGAAGTTTCAGCGTTGTTGGATTGCCCAGACCATGTACTTCCGTTGTTTGGGGTAGCGGTTGGATATCCGGACGCTGAGACTGGGAAAAAGCCTCGCTTGCCGATGTCAGCCGTTTTTCATAAAAATCAATACCAAAATTCTGAGGAAACAGAAGCTCTCTTAGATCAGTATGAAAAA
The DNA here is from genome assembly GCA_016401345.1 of Fictibacillus nanhaiensis. Taxonomy (GTDB): domain Bacteria; phylum Bacillota; class Bacilli; order Bacillales; family Fictibacillaceae; genus Fictibacillus; species Fictibacillus phosphorivorans. Next base: position 5,614 of record JAEACG010000002.1, read on the forward strand.
GAAACTGCTGCATATTACACAGAAAGAACAGACGGAAAACGTACAGAAGGCTGGGTCACGCAGATCACAGCATCGATGGCGACTCCTAAACGAACGTATATGAAAGAGTTTGTCCGATTAAAAGGATTAAATAAATTGTAACTCACAGGCAGGTGACTTCATAGAATGATAAAAATCGGTGTAACAGGCTGGGGAGATCACGATTCTCTTTATCCAGATGGTACTCCTGCAAGAGAAAAGCTTGCTGTATATAGCGGCCACTTTCCTGTTGTAGAAGTTGATTCTTCCTTTTACGCGGTACAGCCTGTCAAAAACTATGAAAAGTGGGTAGCTTCTACACCACAGGATTTTTCGTTTGTTATAAAGGCGTATCAAGGGATGACGGGACATTCAAGAGGCAAGCTGCCTTTTGAATCTGTCAAAGAAATGTATGAGGCGTTTATAGAGTCTATTCAACCTGTCATCTCGTCAGGCAAGCTTGAAATGGTCTTGTTTCAGTATCCACCGTGGTTTGATTGTAAGAAAGAAAATGTCCAGATGCTTCGCTATGCAAAAGAAATGATGGGTGATATTCCTTTAGCTCTTGAGTTTCGTAATCAAACCTGGTTCAGTGATGAAATGAAGGAGAAGACGCTTCAATTTATTAGGGAAGAGAATTGGATTCATACAATTTGTGATGAACCTCAAGCCGGACAAGGCTCGATTCCAATCGTCATGCACACAACAGCGGAAAAGACACTTGTTAGGATGCATGGCCGAAACGTTTATGGCTGGAACAACCAAGGTCAACCGAACTGGAGAGAAGTACGTTATCTATATCGTTATAATGAGACAGAGCTTCAAGAATGGAGGGAGCGCATACAACAGCTTTCTTCAGAAACGAAGGATCTAACCATTCTTTTTAACAATAATTCGGGTGGAGATGCTGCCGATAACGCGAAGCAGATGATTGAACTTCTGGATATTCAATACGACTTTTTGGCTCCGAGGCAGTTGGACCTGTTCTGAGTTTTCCTTATATTACAAATCCATTTCAAAAAGAAGGAAACGATTCATTTTTCAAGGTAGACTGATATACTAATAGGGTGAACGAATATCGTGAACTGGATAAAGAAAGTGGGGATCACTTTGAATTTCAAAAAATTGATTCAGATGATGTACTGCTTACAAATTGCCTTTATCATCAGTGGCGTTTACTTACTATGTGTCTACATATATATCAATGATGCGAAGCGCATACAGTTCTTATCCTTGGTCTTATGCATTAATCTTATTTCATTAAAAATAACAAGAGATCGTTTTAAAGCATAATGAAACACCCTCTGCCATTTTGGCAGAGGGTGTTGTCGTTTTATTGCAAATGTCGATATATTTCATTTTTCGCCGATATATTTGAAAAGTTGCCGATATAAATGATTTTTCGCCGATATATTCTTTTTCTTGCCGATATATTTCAAATCTCGCCGATAAAATGCTCTAAATCATTTTTAAAAGTGCTTTTCGCCCTTGCATACCAACTTCAATACCTTTTTCTTTTGCTTCAAGAGTAATAGATTCTAAAGGTGCATCCAGCAGCTGTTCGATTGTTCTTACTCCAACAGCGCGTCCTGCGATGATTTTACGGTCTGCTAACTTTTCGTTTAAAAGAGCTACGTCAAGTGCTCCACACATGATATATCCATTGTCGTTGAATACAGCCATAAAATTCGTTTTTGGCAAACGAAGGGTGACAGCGGTAAACGGATGTCCTTCGATTAAGATCGGGTTCATCTCTAACATGCTTCCACTCCTTTCTTCACTATTATTTTTATGTGTATAGAAGGGAAAAAGTGTTAGGTGTTGAAGCTATTTTTATGACTTTTCGTATGATACGATTAAAAGAAAAATAGGAGGCGATGAGTGATGAAACAATATCTGGATTTTCTTCAAGATATTTTACATAACGGTACGAAAAAAGAGGATCGGACAGGCACTGGGACTGTTTCTGTGTTCGGTCGTCAGATGAGGTTTGACCTACAGAAAGGCTTTCCACTTGTTACGACTAAAAAGCTGCATTTAAAATCGATTATTCATGAATTGCTTTGGTTCTTAAAAGGCGACACAAATATTGCTTATTTAAAAGAAAACGGTGTACGGATTTGGGATGAGTGGGCCGATGAAGATGGAAACCTAGGTCCTGTTTATGGACATCAGTGGCGCTCATGGTCTGCTCCGAACGGTGAGACGATCGATCAGATCTCAAACGTAATTGAAGACATCAAGGAGAATCCAGATTCAAGACGATTAATCGTCTCTGCATGGAATCCTTCTGATATTCCGAATATGGCGCTGCCACCTTGTCATTTATTGTTTCAATTTTATGTTGCGGATGGAAAGCTCTCCTGTCAGCTTTATCAGCGCTCAGCAGACAGTTTCTTAGGTGTGCCTTTTAATATTGCGTCATATGCCTTGTTAACGATGATGGTGGCTCAAGTGACCGGGCTTAAACCAGGAGAATTCGTTCACACTGTTGGGGACGCGCATATTTACACCAATCACCTTGAACAAGTAGAGCTGCAGCTCACTCGTGAGCCAAAGCCTCTTCCGAAGATGAAGATTAATCCAAACGTGACGAGTATTTTTGATTTCACTTACGATGACTTTGAGCTTGTAGACTATGAGGCGCATCCACACATTAAAGGCGTGGTGAGCGTATGATCTCGTTTGTTGTAGCAATGGATGAAAATCGCGCGATCGGTAAAGACAATGATCTACCGTGGTACTTGCCTAACGATCTCAAGCATTTTAAAAACGTAACGATGGGAAAGCCGATCGTGATGGGTCGTAAAACGTATGAATCCATAGGAAAGCCTTTGCCTGGTCGAGAGAATATCGTGGTAACAAGAGATGAACAGTATCAAGCTGAGGGAACGACGGTCGTTCATTCTGTCGACGAAGTCATTCAAAAAGAAACTGAAGAACTATGTGTGATCGGGGGAACGGAGATCTTTAAGCTGTTCATGCCTGTTGCAGATCGCTTGTATGTCACAGAAATCCACCACACCTTTGATGCTGATACGTATTTTCCAGAAATCAATCGTGAGGAATGGAAGGAAGTTTCCCGTAAACCAGGTGTTGTAGATGAAAAGAACAAATATCATCACGATTTTGTAGTCTACGAAAAAAATTAAAACCATAAAGTTTGAATGAGCCCCCCTCTTGTCTGCATACATATGTATATGTAGATAAAGGGGGGTTACCTTTTGCTTAAGCGCAGAAAAATGAAACTTCGAAAAGGGCCACTTCCATTCCGATTTGTACTATTGATCTCATTTATTCTGTTTACTTTTATAACGATTCAAGGGCTATGGCTTGTAAACAAAGGGATCGAACCAACACTTATGTTGATTGCTCAAAAGAAAACGGAAGAAATCGCCGCACTTGCAATAAGTGAAGCGATCGACAATGAAATTTTAGGGCCTTCGGAAATGAATGACATCATCGAATATAAGACCGATACAGAAGGAAATGTCGTCTTTGCTGGAATCAATCAGAGTGTAGTCAACCAGGTTGCCAACCAGTCACAAAAAGTCGTTCAAAAATACCTGAAGGAAATAGAAGAAGGAAAAGCTCACGAAGTAATAACCAATGATGAGTTAGGAATAACAGCCTATAAGAACGAACCGGGTGTTATTATGGAAATACCTCTTGGGCAAGCAACAAGAAACTCTCTCCTAGCTAACTTAGGGCCGAAAATTCCTATCAAATTTATGTTGATTGGTGAAGCGAACACAGATATCGAAGAGAAAATAGAGAATTCGGGGATCAATAATACGTGGATCAATATTGATATTGTAGTCACAGTGAAAACGAGGATTGTTATCCCTTTTGCGACAGAAACGACAGTTGTAAAACGGCCAATAAAGATAACAGCACAGTTTATTAAAGGAGAAGTTCCTGTCTATTATAATCAATCTGGAGATCCTATTCAGCCGACTGTGCCGATTACACCAGACTTAAAAGAAAAGGAATCTCATGATGAATTGGAGCCTTCTGAAGATAGTCCATCAGAAGACACAAGTGGGGAAGAAGCAGCAGAATAAATATATTTCCTTCATTTAACAAATCCTGTTTAGGTTGACCATTCGTCCTAGTTTGTTATAATTGAAATTGAATTTAAAATTTTATATGTCTTTAAGCCTATCACCGATGGGGTAGAGGAGCGGATTTTATAAGTACTTTTTCAGAGAGTGACGTCTGTGAAGAAAAAGGAAAGGAACTTCCGCCGAAGCAAAAGTAAACCGTCTGTTCACTTTTGCTGGGTTTACACTAAACAAGTGTAAAACTGTCACTGCTTGGGAATTAAAAGCAGTGGAGGACTACTGATCGATGAGGAAAACCATAAATTACTTAAGTGATTGATAGCAGGTTATTTCCTTGTCTATTGATCGCTTTTTATTTTGTCCTTTTTTCCTCAACGTCCTGTAAGAACTCCTCAATATCGATGGCTAAATAAAAGAAGGAGGAACATCATGGAATTTGAGAATTCGATTTATTCGTTAATACCACCCGTATTGGCAATCTTGATGGTTGTTCTAACACGAAGAGTGTTAGTCTCATTAGGAGCTGGGATCCTAGCGGGAGCCCTATTGCTTCACGATTTTAGTATTGTAGCTACACTGAAAGAAATTGGTACGATTGTGAAAGGGCACTTTATTTCAGACGGTGCATTAAATGAGTGGAATGTTTATATTCTTCTGTTCTTATTAATCTTAGGAATGATGACGAGCATTATCTCTTTAGCAGGTGGAAGCCGAGCTTTTGGAGAGTGGGCCACTTCTAGAGTGAAAACGAGAAGAGGTGCACAGCTTTTAACGGTTGTGTTTGGACTCGTCATTTTTATTGATGACTATTTTAATTCGTTGGCTGTCGGAAATGTAAGTAGACCTATTACTGACCGACACCGCATCTCGCGTGCGAAACTGGCATATTACCTTGATTCAACGGCAGCGCCAGTGTGTGTAATCTCACCTGTTTCAAGTTGGGGAGCGTACATTATCGGTATTATCGGAACGATCTTTGCTACACATGAGATCACTACCATGTCTGCGTTTAGTGCTTTTATTCAAATGATCCCAATGAATTTTTATGCAGTGTTTGCGTTAATCCTAGTGTTTGCTGTAGCGTATTTTCAACTTGATTTTGGACCGATGAAAAAACATGAGGAAACAGCTCTTGCTACAGGTGAAGTGATTGCAGAAGATAAAAAAGCAGCAATTGGAGAAGGCATTAAGCTCGAAGAAAGTGACAAAGGAAAAGTGGGAGACCTTGTTTGGCCAATCGTGATTTTGATTGTTTCAACGGTTGGATTCATGATCCATACAGGTATTCAAAATGTGAAGGGGCTAGAAGAACCAACGGCCATCACACTATTATCTATTTTTGAGAATACCGATGTACCAAAATCATTAGTATATGGTGGTCTGCTTGGCTTAGCTTCAGCTATATTGTTCTTCCTTCCAAAGAAGATGGGTGCTCTATCATTAGGAAAAGGACTGGGACGCGGTATTCAATCTATGATCGGTGCTGTTACAATCTTACTTTTTGCATGGACGATCATTTCTATCATCGATAGCTTAGGAACAGGGACGTATCTAGCAGGGTTAGTTGATCAGCATATGAATTTAGCTTATCTGCCGTTTGTTCTTTTCGTACTGTCAGGGCTAATGGCTTTTGCGACAGGAACTTCATGGGGTACTTTTGGAGTAATGCTGCCGATCGCAGCAGAAATTTCAGCTTCTACAAACATTGAGTTAATGCTTCCTGTTCTTGCTGCAGTATTAGCGGGTTCTGTTTTTGGTGACCATTGTTCTCCAATATCAGATACAACAATCCTTTCTTCAACAGGAGCGGGAAGTCATCACATTGATCACGTCATGACCCAGCTTCCTTATAGCCTAGTGGCTGCTGGAGTGTCTGCCGTTGGTTATCTTGCCCTTGGGTTCACAGAAAGTGTTTGGATCGGCCTCCTCGCATCTGCTGTAATATTTATCTTAGCGCTCTTCATAATTAAAAAAGTATCTAGTAAAAATAGCATTAGTGATCAATCTTTAAAGGCTTAATTTTTGAAAGTGTCTGGTAGTTAACCAGGCACTTTTTCTTATATTTATACGACTTTTCCCCCCTTATTCCGACAAAATAACTAAAAACATTTTGACAGGTTTTCATGTTTTGTAATATACTGAACACAGAATTATCAGAAAAAAGTAACAATTGTAAACTTTTCGACTTCATAAAAAGGGGGATACAACAATGGAAAATAGGCAGCAATGGGGAAGCCGCTATGGGTTTATATTAGCAGCGGTCGGCTCAGCAATCGGCCTAGGCAATATCTGGAGATTTCCAGCAGTTGCTTATGAGAACGGTGGAGGAGCATTCTTCATCCCATATCTTATAGCACTTTTAACGGCAGGGATTCCCTTACTAATCCTAGAATTTACGCTAGGTCATAAGTACCGTGGGTCTGCTCCACTTTCTTATTTCAGACTTCACAAAAAAGCGGAGTGGCTAGGATGGTGGCAAGTATTTGTAGCGTTTGTTATATCTACTTACTACGCGGTAATCATCGCTTGGGCGATTAAGTATTCTATTTACTCATTAAACTTAACTTGGGGAGACAAGCCTTCTGACTTCTTCTACGGTGAAGTCCTTCAATTAAGCAAGACGCCTGGTGACTTGGGTGGTATCGTACCAGGTATTCTGATCGCACTTCTAATCGTGTGGGTCGTTACGCTTCTTGTTCTTTATAAAGGTGTATCGAAAGGAATCGAGCGTTTTAACAAAATTTTTATTCCAGCTTTAGTTATTATGTTTACGTTAATTGTTATTCGCGCCGTAACGCTCGATGGTGCTGCTCAAGGTTTGAACACATTCTTCACACCTGATTGGAGCATGATGAATAATGGTAAGGTGTGGGTAGCAGCTTACGGTCAGATTTTCTTCTCATTATCGATCGCATTTGCAATCATGGTAACGTACTCAAGCTATCTGCCTAAGAAATCAGATATTAACAATAATGCATTTATTACAGGTTTCGCAAACTCAGGATTCGAACTACTTGCAGGTATTGGTGTATTTGCCGCTTTAGGATTCATGGCGATGCAACAAGGTCTGCCGGTTGATGAAGTTGTAAAAGGCGGAATCGGACTAGCCTTTGAAGTATTCCCAGCAATTATTAATGAGTTCCCAGGTGGAAATGCCTTCTTTGGAACAATCTTCTTCTTAACCCTTGTGTTCGCTGGTATGACATCGTTGATCTCGATCGTTGAAACGTATGTGTCAGCATTACAAGATAAGTTTGGCATTTCTAGAACAAAAGCTGTATTGATGGGTGGAGGAGTAGCATCTGTTATCTCATTACTTTTCGCTACAAAAGGCGGACTGTACATGCTTGATATCGTGGATTACTTCATCAACAACTTCGGTATCACTTTAGCAGGTCTTGTAGAAGTAGTCATTGTTGCTTGGTTCGTCAGACAATTGGCTGGACTTCAAAACCATGCGAACGCCATCTCTGACTTACGAACAGGTTTATGGTGGAAGGTTTGTCTAGGTGTGATCACACCAATCCTTCTTGGTTATATGATGTTTGATAACATTAAACAAAACCTTGCAGAAAACTATGAAGGTTATCCTACAGAACTGATCCTTACGTATGGTGTAGCCGTGGCAGTTGGCGTAATCGTACTCGGCATCGTACTTGGTCTAGTGAAGTGGAAATCTGAAGTGGCAGTAGAGAAAAAGGAGGTCAGCTAATATGACAGGCAGTGCGATTACAATGATGGTGATTGGCATGGTTATCCTATGGGGCGGCCTCCTAGCGAGTATTGCAAACGTGGTTCGCGTTTCGAGAAAGAAATAAAGGGTGAAGCTGGTTCTTCAATTGAAGAACCAGCTTTTTTCTTATGATGGCGCTCGTAAATCAGAGCAAGGCTCAAGATTTACGAGCACCATATGAAAAATACGAGCGCCATATAAAAAAGAAGCCCTCAAGCTTCTTTTTCAACTTTGCCACCATTTATTATTATCTTCGCCTGTTGCTAATGCGCTCCTGACGTTCCCATGCCTTTAAATAAGGGTATGGATCGAATGCCCATTCCGTATATCCGTTGTCACGGTACATACCAAAGTGCAAATGGGGAGGGAATTTTCCTGATGTTCCTGGAGGACCGTAGCCTGAGCTCCCCACATAACCAAGCACAGTTCCGGGTTCGACGATAGATCCTTTTTCAATTGTTTTATTAAAGCTGCCTAAATGGGCGTAATAATGATACACATTATTGATATCACGGACACCGATTCTCCATCCGCCAAAACGGTTCCATCCTTTAATTTCAACAATTCCGTATGAAACGGCTTTTACCGGAACTCCATAATCTGCAAAGATATCTGTGCCTTCATGAATACGTAATCCACCAAAGCCGCGTCGGTCTCCCCAAGTGCTTCGGTAACTATAGTTTGATCTTAATGGAACGATAAAGCTGTGTTTGTCTAGAGAAACGGTTCCATAGGTCTCATAGATCTTCGCGTTTTCCATAATAATATCCACGGCTTTATCACGCTGGTAATAGCTCCAAAGGCCGATTCTGAAATTTTCTATATCATGCCCATGCTTTTGAATGATCTCACTAAATGTATATAAAATGTCTTCATCGTTGTTTCGATCTGCAATTCCGTCGTTGTTACCGTCTTTTCCGATTCCACCAAACATGGAAATACGTTCAGGGTTCGTATCATCCATAGTAGTGTTGATCGGTCCAGACCATTGTAAAGGAGAAAAGTAAATGCCGACTAATCCTTTTCTGGCAGGCAGATCTCTTCTCGCTTTTCTCACGCTTCTTTCATATTGGTCTACGCCTGCAAAGTAGTGCCATGGAATGAGAGTAACGGACTCCATTTTTTTATAGAGGCTAAGCCTTTCCACATCTTCTTTTGTATATCGCTCTGCGGCCGTGCTCCTGCTTTCCGGAAGAAAGGTTATTAGAAGGGCTGTCAGAGTGAGGAACAGGACTGAAAATTTCCTCATGCGTCCCAATCCACTCCTTTCTTATCATTTATCTATAGTTTGTTGAAGTTAAGAAAAAACATGAAGGAAAAATGTTGGAAAAAACTCATGTTTGGAATTTTACCCTGTCGTATGGTAGAGTATTGAGGGGACAATAATGTTTAAGTAGAAACTAAAATACGAACGTTCATTATACGAAAGACCAAGAAAATTTGGGGTGATGATGATGGCAAAGAAAGAAGAATATGTACGTAAACCCGAGTGGTTAAAAATAAAGCTAAACACGAACGAAAATTATAAAGAACTTAAAAAAATGATGCGTGAGAAAAAGCTACATACGGTATGTGAAGAAGCAAAATGTCCAAATATCCATGAATGTTGGGCTGTTCGAAAAACGGCTACTTTCATGATTCTTGGAGATATCTGTACACGTGCTTGCCGTTTTTGTGCCGTTAAAACAGGATTACCGACAGAACTTGATCTACAAGAGCCAGAACGCGTTGCAGAATCTGTTGAGCAAATGGGTTTAAAACACGTTGTAATCACAGCGGTTGCGCGTGATGACCTTAAAGATGGCGGTGCTCATGTATTCGCCGAAACCGTTCGTGCTGTACGTGCTCGTAATCCATTCTGTTCCATCGAAGTCCTTCCATCTGACATGTTAGGTGATTTTGATGCACTGAAAACATTGATGGATGCAAAACCAGATATTATGAACCACAATATTGAAACGGTGAGACGTCTTTCTCCGAGAGTTCGTGCACGTGCTACGTATGACAGAACCATGGAGTTCTTGCGTCGTGCAAAAGAAATGAATGCTAACATCCCAACAAAGTCCAGTCTAATGATCGGGTTAGGTGAGACGTGGGATGAAATTGTAGAAACGATGGATGACTTACGTGCAAATAACGTAGATATCATGACGATCGGTCAATATCTACAACCTACTAAGAAACATTTAAAAGTACAAAAATACTATACACCAGATGAGTTTAAAGAGCTGCGTGATATCGCGTTCTCTAAAGGATTCAAGCATTGTGAGTCTGGACCGCTTGTGCGTTCTTCTTACCATGCTGATGAGCAAGTAAACGCAGCTGCACAAAACAGCTAGAAAATAAGAGAACCAGAAGCAACGATCTGCTTCTGGTTTTTTATTTGCCTTCCATTTCACTACGCATATTGTTTGTTTCGCCGTTCATCTCACCGTTTTCATTTTCCCCATAGTTCCACTTTTTACCTTGAGGCGCTTTTTTCATTTGTTGGATTAACGTGTCCATGATGCCTTCGATCTGTTCCGTATCATTATTTAGTGATTGATATTGTTCGATCTTATCGATCATTCCTTTTTCGTCAGATACGTAGACGTGATAATATCTCGGAACGACAGAGAATCCAGTCATCTTTACTTGGTCAGCAGCTGCGTTTCGATCCTTGTTTGTTGTTTTGTAGCCGATGAGTACCTCTTCATCCGTAACTAATGTACCGACATCTTTAATATCCGGTAGTTGAAGGACCATATCAGAGATCATATCAGCAAGCTTTTGGCGATTTAAGTATGGAACCGCATTTCCTGTTTTTACTTTGTCCCCCGACATATGACGCATATATCCAAAGTCCCCATAGTTCATGTTGTTGCCAATTCGATTCTCATCTTTTACATTGGTTTTAGAAAATTTATATTCTTGTCCCATCTTTTTCTGATCACCGCCGCCGCATCCAGCGAGCATCAAGCCGATCAATAAGAACATTCCTAATTTTTTCACAGGTGTTTCACCTCCTTATTCTATAGAGTGCCTTAAATGGGAAGATCTTTACGAAGAAATTGTTGGCTGAAACGAGTACAAGCATGGTAAAATAAGTATCAGGAAACGAGGTGAAGCATTTTTGATTACAGTTGGTAATTATTCCTATGAAGTGATTGAAGATGTACGAGAAGCCTTTAACGAGGAACAATTTAAAGCGCGCTATAGTGAAATATTACATAAATACGATTATATTGTTGGTGATCTCGGTTACGAACAGCTTCGACTTCGTGGATTCTTTGAAGACAATCATGAAAAGGCTACGTTTGATACGAAGATCAGTACACTGCCGGAGTACATTTACGAATATTGTAATTTCGGTTGTCCGTATTTTGTAGTCAAAAAAGTAAACCCCTGAGAAAATTCAGGGGTTTTTCTTTGTCTTAGCGATGATCTTAAATTTGACGTAAAGGCTACTAAAAAGTCACCAAGGTTACTTTACGAGCCTCGAGAATCTTCATAAGGCTTTTCCGTATGATATTCTGGATCATCGTGTGTGGGATGAGCACCAGGATCTTGTCTTTCCAGACCTTCATGAAGGGTTTTGTTTTCATAGTTAAAGGCACTATAATAACGCTGTTCTTCTCTCCAAGGAGTCGATTTTCCTAAAGCTCTCTTGATCGGAGAGCCGTACGGACCTTCAGGTAAATCCTCAGGAAGTACGTAATTACGACCAGTCTCTACATTCGAAAAATCGGTATATTGTTCTTTTTCTTTTTCGAACAAAAAAACCATCCTCTCTTCGGTCATTTTAGGATAAGAAAAGTATCCTTATCTAAAGTGTCTCCAAGAAAGCATGATTCTTTTTTGGTACATTTTGATTACATCTTAAACAACTTCAGCTAAAAATTCGCGAAGCTCCATTGCGTCCTCTTCAGTTAGATTAAACGCGTGTTCTAAATAGCCCTCTTCTTCTAAATCATCTTGACCGATGATGGCATATGTACTGCCTAACATGTTCAGTACTAATGACTTTCCGTAATGTCTCGTTGTTTTCGTGATGGCAAGATCAAAGCGAGTGTTTCGTCCCATGAAGCTTACAAAGCGCGTTTCTGTTGTTTCTTTATCATCATATAAGAAAAATGTTTCCTCGTTCATTTGTTCCTCCTTCATACATTAGAAATTTAAATTTTGAGTTCATATGATTGCTCTTACTTTATGTTACACTTTACTTGAGAAACTTACAAAAGGTGATGACTATGTATTTTGTTGATCGAAAGAAAATCAATGAACATTTAGTGTATATGAATGAGTTAATCCATACGTTCAAGGAAGTAGCAGTCCCAGAAAATAAGTTTGAAACACTTGTGGTGGAAAGAATCGGACATATGTTGATCGAATCGATGATGGACGTCGGAAATATGATAATTGATGGATTTATCATGCGCGATCCAGGAAGCTTTGAAGATATCCTTGATATCCTGATTGATGAAAAGGTAATCCCAAATGATGAAGCACTATCACTAAAGGAAGTGGTAAACCTTCGTAAGTCACTTGTTCAAGATTACACTTCGGCTGATAGTAAAATCATATACGATACAATCGCTAGAAAAGAGAAAGAACTTTCAGCATTCCCAATACATGTAAAACGGTATCTAGAGGAAGAGTTGGGGCCAGTTTCTGCATTTTTACCTGAATAAGGATAAGTAGAGTTTTTATACATTTATATTTAAAAATGTACGTTTATCCTTATTTACGATAAAATGGTGACAAAGGATGGTGATGACCATGAAGAATCACACCTCAACCCGTGATGAAATCATCTATCTTTTAAAAAGAAATAAGAGGATGACTGTTACGGAAATGGCGAAATCCCTAGGAATAACCGAAATGGCGGTTCGTCGTCATCTCAACACATTAGAGCGCGACCATGTGATTGAAACGACTCTTGTGCGACAGGCTATGGGAAGACCAATTCATTTTTATCATCTTACAGCAAGCGGTGACGAACAATTTCCACGTAACTATTCAGGACTTACCGTAGATTTTTTAAAAGATATAGAAGAAGTGAGTGGCACAGAAACAATTGATGAATTGTTTAAGCGTCGTGAAAATCGTCTTCAGGATAGATACAAAGATCGAATGAACACACTCACAGAGTTTGAGCAAAAAGTAAATGAACTGGCGAACATACAAAATGAAGCGGGTTATATGGTGGACTGGGAAAGAGGCGAAGATCCAGGAACCTACGTATTAACAGAGTACAATTGCCCGATCGCTAAGGTAGCGAATGAATATCAGCAAGCCTGCTCTTGTGAACTTTCGCTGTTTAAGCGCATGCTTCAAACAGATGCCGTTGAGCGAAAGACGTGCATGGCAAAAGGCGGAGATTATTGTTGCTATGTGATAAAAGAAGAAAAGCAAACATCTGAAGTCTAAATCGCTTCAGGTGTGTTTTTTTTTGAAGTGGGTAAAATGAGAAGGTACATAAAAGGAGAGAGCATAATGAAGGCATATAAAGGATTCTTGATCGACTTGGATGGAACGATGTATCGAGGGACAGAACGAATTATTGAGGCCGTTGATTTTGTGAAAAAATTAAACGAACAAAACATTCCTTACTTGTTTGTAACAAACAATTCTTCTAAAACAAAAAAACAAGTGGCAGATGTGCTTGCAGGATTCGATATCCCAGCCTCATCAGAGCATGTGTATACGACGAGCATGGCAACTGCCAATTATATTGCAGAACAAAAGAAAAATGCGACTGTCTATTGTATCGGTGAAGATGGAATAAGAGAAGCGCTTCAAGAGCAAGGACTGCAACTTGTTGAAGAGAACCCTGACTATGTTGTGGTCGGAATCGATCGCTCGATCACATACGAAAAATTAGCAAAAGCATGCCTAGCAGTCCGTAACGGAGCAACTTTTATCTCTACAAATGGCGATATTGCACTTCCAACAGAAAGAGGACTTCTGCCAGGAAACGGCTCACTAACTTCTGTCATTACGGTTTCTACGCAAACAGAACCGACATTTATCGGTAAGCCTGAGTCCATCATCATGGAGATGGCGTTAGAAACGCTGGGAACGAAAAAAGAAGAAACACTCATGATCGGGGACAACTATCAAACAGATATTTTAGCTGGTATTCGTGCCGGAATAGATACTCTGCTTGTGCACACAGGAGTCACAACTAAGAAACACCTTGAAGAAATTGAAGTGCATCCAACGTATACCGTTAACGGATTGGATGAGTGGGAGATTAAATAAACCTCTACCCAAAAAGATAATTACTTTTGTTTTATTCGTCTCATCATCAACAAGTTGGTTGAAGTGCAAGGTGCGAGACTCCTGCCCCGCGGAAAGCGAGCATCCTGGAACGGAAATCAACTCCTTACAAGAACTACAAACCTTAGAACAGACAACATTAAAAAGGCTTAAGTCTAAGAGGATCCTCTTGTTCTTAAGCCTTATTTTTATTCTTCATTTGCTGCACGATGTGCCAATCTGCTCGATGCTGCAGCTGCAATAGCACCGACTATGTCATCTAAGAAGGTGTGAACCATACCTGTAGACTTATCATTAAGCTTTTCTAGAATACCCGGTTTTTGTTTATCAATGAATCCATAGTTGGTAAAGCCGATCGAGCCATATATATTTACGATTGAGAGTGCGATCACTTCATCGATCCCATAAAGACTTTCGTCGCGAGCCAATATTTCCTGAAGCGGCTGCTCAAGTTTTTTCTGTTCCGCTAATACATCAAGCGCTATGCCTGTAAGAATGGCATTCTGAACTTCACGTTTTGCGATGACTCTCTCAACGTTTTCTCTACATACATCCATTTTAAGATCAGGATGGTAGGGGACTTGGAGAAAATAAACAAGTTCAGCAATATCGTTTACCGTAACGCCCCGTTCGTTCAGCTGTTTGCGAGCAGTTTCTTCGACTTTTTCCACTTTTTTGTTTGGCATCCTTGTACTCCTTTTCTCTGTTAGTCTCCTTAGCTTTGTATAGTATATGTTTTCATAGTAAAGTTATGAATTTATAAAAAGTACTAACCACTTCGCCTATATGGGCATACAATGTTGTATCCAATCATGCGGTGGTGTGAAAAGATCGACCGCTGGAAAGCTGAAGGGGTGGGGGGATCGGCTTTGTTTGAAAGAGATATATTTCATCATTATCAACTAGTTTGTGAAGACAGAAGATCTGAATCAGGTTATCGGACCTTCTATTGCAAAGGAAATCAATACATCGTGATACCGCAGCAGCAAATGTCTTATGAGAAACTGCAAGAAATGATGTATATCAGTGATTATTTACAGCAGCGTGGAGAAGAGAACATTCCTGTTCTGCAGCCTACGATCACCAATATGCCTAGCGCTTATGTAGATGGTGAGTCTGTTATCATTTTTAAAGTTGAGCCTAAAAAAGGGGAAAATCGTAATATTGAAATGGGGTCCGAACTAGCAGAATTTCATAAGCGAGGAAAAGGGCTTGAACAGTATTATCCCGTTGAACAAATCGCATACGGACAATGGCCGTTATTATGGATCAATCGTGTGGATGAAATGCATAACCGATATGCAGAAATATCAGCCAGAAAGCAAAAGAACGATTTTGATCAATTATTTTTGACTACATTTCCTTATTATGAGGGAATGGCAGAAAATGCAATTCAATATATTACGGATTACCAACTAGAGAGAGGACCTAAAGGAATAGGTTCTGCTGCAATTTGTTACGATCGATTCAGTGAGCGGTCATGGATTCGGACGTCTAACAGTTTTGTGAAACTGCCTGTGGGCTGGGTGATCGATAGTCCGATGAGAGACCTTGCAGAATGCATCAGGGAAAAGATCTATCAGCCAGAATTCAGAAGTCACGAAGTATTGCAGTTGATCGACGAATATGAAAAAGTAAAGCCATTATCTAAGGGGGCTTGGAGACTTCTATACGGCAGACTCCTCTTTCCTTCACAGTACTTTGATACGGTTGATGAACATTATAATAATGAGAGAGATATTGGAAAAGAACTGTATGTTCGCCGCTTTACTGACTTAATCTCGTATGAAAAGCAAAATGAATACTTCTTAAAAAGCTTTTACAGATCGATCGGTCTTCCGGTTCAAGAGTTAAATATTCCAATGGTCGATTGGCTCGTTCCCATGATCTAATGAAAGAGGTAGCTCAAAAAGTAAGATTTTTGAGTTATACCTCTTTTTTTGATTACTTGTTGGTCTTTATCATATTTTCTAAGATAATGTTGCTGTTGTAAGTTATTTTCCCTTCCTCTGCAAGTTGATTGTAGCGGCGGAAATCAACTACTTTCAAAGTCTACAATTAACTAAAACAATCATGCATAAGTACCATTTCTTTATTTTCTCACTTTCCCATGAGAAAATAGCAAGCAGGGAGTGAAAGCGTATGCAAAAACCTTATGTTTTTATTACACGAAAATTACCGAAAGAAACGGTTAGTCAACTAGAGCAAATTGCAGAGATCAATATGTGGCCACATGAAGAAAAGGCAGTTCCACGCGAAGTACTTTTAACCGAAATCAAAAAAGCTGATGGACTGCTCACGATGCTATCAGACAAAATCGATAGCGAATTACTTGATGAAGCATATTCAGTAAAAGTAATTGCCAATCTAGCAGTTGGCTATGACAACATCGATGTCGCAGCGGCTAAACAAAAGGGAATAACGGTTTGTAACACACCAGATGTATTAACAGATTCTACGGCGGATTTAGCATTTTCTCTAATCCTTGCAACAGCGCGCAGAATCGTTGAATCAGCAAATTATGTGAAAGAAGGAAAGTGGAATAGCTGGGGACCTCTATTGCTTGCTGGAGCAGATGTTCATCATAAAACAATCGGTATTGTTGGAATGGGAAGAATCGGTGAAGCCGTAGCGAGACGAGCAAAAGGCTTTGATATGAAAATTTTATATCATAATCGAAATCGTAAGCCCGATGCAGAAATCTCACTCGGTGCTGAATACAGAGAATTTCATGAGCTCTTAAAGCAATCAGATTTTGTTGTCTCTCTTGCACCATTAACATCTGAGACAAAAGGAATGTTTAATGAAGAAGCGTTTCAGAGTATGAAGAATAGCTCGATCTTCATTAATGCAGGCAGAGGTGCGACGGTTGATGAATCTGCGCTTATTGAAGCATTACGTAACCAGGAAATCGCGGGTGCAGGGCTTGATGTATTTCAGCAAGAGCCGATTGAAGTCGATCATCCTCTTCTGTCGATGAAACAAGTGGTAGCCCTACCTCACATCGGAAGTGCAAGTGTGGAAACAAGAATGAAGATGGCTGAACTTGCATGCAGAAACATAACCAATATATTGGATGAAAAAGGCGCAGAAACGCCTGTTACATAAGGAGGTACAAGATGTATCGTTCTTTAGAAGGTAAAACAGCCATTGTTACGGGAGCAAGCCGTTTAAACGGAATTGGCGCAGCCGTTTGTGTTGAGCTTGCAAAAAGGGGAGCTAATATTTTCTTTACGACTTGGGGTACATATGACACAACCATGCACACAGGTGACCATACAAAGGACCCAGAACAGCTTGTGGAGAAACTAAAAAATTTCGGAGTGAAATCTTTGTATGAAGAAATTGACCTTAGTGCTGCAGAAGACATTCCGAAACTTCTAGAAAAAGTTGAAAGTGAATTAGGAGTAGCAAGCATACTTGTGAATAACGCCTGTATGTCACAAAATCACAGCTGGGAAGATACAACAAGTGAGATTTTAGATGCTCATTATGCAATCAACATTCGTGCAACAACTCTTTTAAGTATAGAGTTTGCCAAGCGTTTTACAGGGGACAGAGGAAGTATCGTTCATCTAACATCCGGCCAGTCGAAAGGTCCGATGCTTGGAGAATTGGCTTATGCTGCTACAAAAGGAGCCGTAGACGCGTTAACGATATCTTTAGCTGCTGAAATCGGACATAAAGGAATTACTGTTAATGCAGTGAACCCTGGTCCAACAGATACGGGCTGGATCAACCCGGATTTAGAAAAAATTCTTCTGCCTAAGTTTCCTGGAGGAAGGATCGGAAAACCAGGAGATGCGGCAAGGTTAGTCGCATTTTTAACAACACCAGAAGCAGAGTGGATAACCGGACAGATCATCCATTCAGAAGGTGGATTCTTAAGACAATAGAAACATTTTTGAGACTGGCTTTAGTGGTATCTAAGTGTACCCAAAAAGTCAGTTTTTTTATTAAAATTAAATTATTTATAAATATACTATTGAATTAATTTTTATACAGTCCTATAATGAACCATAACTTATTTAAGGAGTGATGGAATGAGAGCAGGAATTATTGGTGTAACCGGATATGGTGGGATGGAACTTTTCCGGCTGCTATCGGCACATACGGAGATTACCGAAGTTGTTCTCTATTCATCCTCTAAAGCGGGTAATGAGCTTTCAGAAGAAATTCAGCATCTGTCTCATGTTCATGATCAGAAGCTAAGATCACTGAAACAACTGCCGACCGATGGCTTAGATATCGTATTTTCCTCCGCACCGAGCGGCGTTTCATCAGAGTTTCTTCCTTCGCTACTCGATGAGAACTTGAAGATCATTGATCTAGCAGGGGATTTTCGTTTAAAAGATGCAGATACCTATCGAGCGTGGTACAAAAAAGAGCCTCCTCCACAATCACTCGTGAATGATGCGGTATACGGATTAACAGAATGGAAGAGAGAAGAGGTACAGAATGCGAAGCTGATCGCAAACCCAGGTTGTTATCCAACCGCAGCTCTCCTAGGTATTCTCCCGTTACTAAAAGAAAACGTAATCCATCCATCTTCACTCGTGATTGATGCAAAGAGCGGAATTTCTGGAGCGGGTGCAACGCCTGGTAAAGCAACGCATTTTGCACATGTAAATGATAGCCTCGGCATCTACAAGGTCAATCAACATCAGCACATTCCAGAGATCGAGCAAACGATACAGTCATGTATGGATACGGAAACGAAAATAACATTCAATACACACCTTGTTCCAATGACAAGAGGCATCATGACTACGATGTATGCGGAACTCACAGATTCAGTTACCTCTTCATCTGTAAAAGAAATCTATGATTCTTATTACGACAGTGAATACTTCGTCAGAGTTCATAATGAAAAAGCAAATCTGTTTACAAAACAAGTGTACGGATCCAATTTTTGTGATGTTACATTTGCGGTTGATGAGCGTACAAACCGCATCACGGTGATCTCTTGTATTGATAACTTATTAAAAGGAGCTGCAGGTCAAGCGGTTCAAAATATGAATGTGATGTGCGGAATAGAAGAAACGAAGGGATTAAAGTCTTCACCGATGTTCCCTTAACTAGAGGAGGCAGTATATGCAGGCAACAAAAGCAACGATTCAAAAGGTAACAGGTATCAACATCGCGACGCCAAAAGGATTTTATGCAAGCGGAATTCATTGTGGTGTGAAACATAAAAAGCTTGACTTAGGATTGTTGTATAGTATCACTCCGGCGAATGCGGCAGGTGTTTATACAACGAACCAAGTACAGGCAGCACCACTAAAAGTTACTCAGAATAGTATCTCTCAAGAAGGGAAGCTTCAAGCGATCATCGTGAACTCTGGGAATGCGAATGCTTGTACAGGAAAAAGGGGCTTGAATGATGCTCGGCACATGCAGATTCAGACGGCCGAAAAGCTGGATATCCCTCCGCACTATGTTGGAGTTGCCTCAACAGGGGTGATCGGTGAACATCTGCCGATGGATAAAATATCAACTGGTATTGAAAACTTAGTGCTAGATTCTGAGTTGAAAGGATCGATCGACTTTTCTCAATCCATTTTAACGACAGATACGGTTTCCAAAAATACAGCTTACACGCTAAAAATTAATAATAAAATCATTACGATAGCAGGTACGGCAAAAGGATCGGGGATGATACACCCCAATATGGCTACGATGCTGGGCTTTATCACGACAGATGCCGCTGTCCAACAAGATGATCTCCACGATGCTTTGTCATTTGCTGTAGAACGTACGTTTAACTGTATTACTGTTGATGGTGATACATCGACGAACGACATGGTACTCATGCTCGCAAACGGAATGGGTGAGAATGAAGAGTTAAATAAAGACCACCCTGAGTGGGAACTATTCTTAGATGCACTCGTACTCGTTTGTGAAGATTTAGGCAAACTTATTGCAAAAGATGGGGAAGGTGCGAGCAAGCTGATCGAGGTTCAAGTTAGCGGAGCAGCATCCGATAAAGATGCGAGAATCATAGCCAAAACGGTAGTAGGTTCTCCCTTAGTGAAGACTGCTGTGTTTGGCTGCGATGCCAACTGGGGCAGAATTCTTGCTGCAGCTGGATATAGCGGAGTTTCATTTAATCCGGACGCTGTAAAAATACAGATTGGTGAGCATGAAGTCGTAGTAGATGGAGAGCCAGTTCTATTTTCAGAGGAAAAAATTCGCAACTATTTAAAAAGCCATGAAATTCACATCTCAGTCGAACTATCAGAAGGTTTTGGAAGTGGAAGAGCGTGGGGGTGTGATCTCACGTATGATTATGTTCAGATTAATGCAAGTTATCGTACCTAAATGGAGGCGAGTGTTGTGTTTCATGTTGTGAAAATTGGAGGAAGTACGCTAGCTAACTTACAACCTGCTTTTTTTGAAGTTCTTAAAAATAGGATTCAACAAGGTGAAAAGATCGTTATCGTACATGGAGGAGGGCCGGAAATCAATAAAAAGCTGTCAGAATCCGGTTTGCCGATAGAAATGAAGAATGGCATCCGAGTAACAAGCCCAGAATCACTTTCCTATGTCAAAACAGCGTTAAAGGACATTACCAACAAAAATCTAGTAGAGAGATTAAATAACGAAGGCATATCAGCTCTAGGATTTTCTGGAGCAGAGAATTCCTTACTAACTTGTGATTTTTTAGATAAAGAGAATTATGGTTGGGTTGGAAGTATACAGAAAGTAAATACAGAGATCATCCAAAACGTGTTAGATGCTGGCAAGGTCCCAGTCATTGCTTCTCTAGGTGTAACAGAGTCGGGTGAAACGGTTAATATTAACGCAGACACAGCGGCTGGAGAAACAGCAGCTTCTTTATCTGCTGAGTCGATCTGTTTTGTTACAGATACCCCTGGAGTTTCAGTGCTTGGAGAGTGGATGGAATGCTTAACGATCGCTGACATTTTTACCAGTATTGTCGAAGGACACATAAAGGGAGGCATGGTACCAAAGGTTGAAGCGGCTATAAAATGTCTCGATTTAAACATCAAGCAAGTACGAATCACCGATCAAACTCTGTCAGGAACAGAGTTGCTTAAGGAGGTATTGATCACATGAGTGCACTTTTTCCAACTTATAAAAGAAAGCAAATACAACTTAAAAAAGGAAACGGAAGTTATGTATATGACCAAGACAATAAAAAGTATCTAGATTTCACGAGTGGGATAGCTGTTACAAGTCTAGGACATTGTCATCCTGAAGTGGTTGCAGCGCTTCAAAAACAGAGCGATTGCATTTGGCATACTTCCAATCTATTTGAAATCCAGCAGCAAGAGCAGCTCGCTCTGACACTTGTAAATCACACTTATTTGGATTTAGCTTTCTTTTGCAATAGTGGTGCTGAAGCAAACGAAGCTGCAATCAAGCTGGCTAAGAAATTCACAAAGAAAAATAAGATCATCACGTTTAACGATTCATTTCACGGTCGAACGTTCGGTTCTATGTCGGCGACTGGTCAACAGAAGATAAAAGAAGGGTATGGGCCACTCGTGTCAACATTCCTACATTTGCCTTGGAACGATATCGAGCAACTGAAGAAACAGGCAGACAACGACACAGCTGCGATCATGATGGAAGTCATCCAGGGAGAAGGCGGTATCAAAATCGCTGACTTAGATTTTTATAAGGAAGTGCAAGAAATCTGTGAGAAGAACGATATCTTATTGGTCATTGATGAAGTCCAAACGGGTATCGGCAGAACGGGTAAAAGATATGCTTATGAACACTTTGGATTAGATCCTGATATCGTTACCCTTGCTAAAGGACTAGGAAATGGTTTTCCAATAGGGGCTATGTTAGGTAAAAGAAAACTAGCTGAAGCGTTTGGACCAGGAAGTCATGGAACGACGTTCGGAGGTAATCCTCTCGCTTGTGCAGTCAGCCAAAGTGTTTTGAATATTATCTTTCATGACGAATTCTTAAATGAGGTTGAGCGTAAGGGTAAGAACTTTAAAGAGCAATTAGAGAAGCATTTAATAAAATTTCCATCCGTAAAAGAAATAAGAGGAGAAGGATTATTGATAGGAATTGAGTGTGAAAACGCCGGAGAACTCATAATAAACTTAGAGAAAAAGGGCTTATTAACCGTTCCTGCAGGCGAGCACGTGATTCGATTATTACCTCCGTTAAACGTTACGGATGAAGAGTTATCGCTCGCTCTAAACACGATTCAAAGAGCATTTAACAACAAGTATGAAACAGTGACCTAAATGGAAGGTGCTATTTTTTTACACATAAATGAATAAAAATACAGAAAAATATAAGTTTTATACAAGGAGAGGAACATGTTATGAAAGGCTGTATAACACTATCTAACGGTAATACATTCGATGGTGACTGGATTAGTGATAACCAATATGGTTCAGGTGAAATTGTATTTTATACAGGAATGACTGGGTACGAACAAGTTTTGACCGATCCTTCCTACCAAGGGCAGATCGTTGTATTTTCTTATCCTTTCATCGGAAATTATGGATTTGATCCTAAGAGTATGGAATCCGCAAAAATCCAAGTGGCTGGAGTAGTTATGGCAGAATGCTATGGATTTGCGGCAAAAGGAGGCCGCCAATCGATCGTGGACTTGTTAAATGCATATCAAATCCCTGCACTAAAGAATGTAGATACGAGATCTCTTATTCAACAAATTCGCATGAAAGGATCTTTGCCTGCTGTTATGCATGTACCAAGTATCACTCCTGATTCTTTTAGTCTAGAAGAATATTGGCCAGCGACATCCATTAAAAAGACAGGTTCAGGAGAAACGCATATAGTATTGATCGACTTCGGATATAAAAAGTCGATTGCTGAAGCTCTTGTTAACGAAGGGTGTAGCGTAACAATTGTTCCTTTTGATCAAGAGTTAAACGATATCGAAAAATTGAATCCTGATGGCTTAGTTTTTTCAAACGGTTCTGGTGACCCTATGAGGTTCTCTACCTATTTTCATCATTATAAAAATCTGGCGATTCGCTATCCCACATTAGGCATCTGTCTTGGTCATCAGATCCTGGCTTTATCATTCGGTGGTGAGACACGGAAGCTGAAATTTGGTCACCGTGGTGCGAATCAGCCGGTTATGAACTTGAAGACGGGTAAAGTATCAATGAGTTCTCAAAATCATAGCTATGTCGTTCAAAAAGAAAGTTTAGCAGAAACAGGCTTTAACATCTGGTTTGAAAATGTGAACGATGGAAGTGTTGAGGGATTGTGGCATCGTTCATTTAACGTTGCGAGTGTTCAATTCCACCCAGAAGCAGCACCGGGTCCAAACGAACATAAAGAAATCTTTCAAAATTTTATAAACAGTGTACAACATACAGAGAAGGTGAGAAGTTATGCCTAAACAACAAGACATCAAGAAGGTGCTCGTGATCGGATCAGGACCGATCGTAATCGGGCAGGCCGCAGAATTTGACTATTCCGGAACACAAGCGTGTAAAGCATTAAAAGAAGAAGGGATCGAAGTGGTCCTGATCAACAACAATCCTGCTACGATCATGACGGACAACACGTTTGCAGACGTTATATACTTTGAGCCCTTAACAGTAGAAGATGCCGAACAGATTATTCTGAAGGAAAAACCTGATGGACTTCTAGCGACAGTTGGGGGGCAAACAGGACTTAACTTAGCAATGGAGCTTCATGAAAATGGGATATTAGCGAAATATGGAGTTCGACTTCTAGGTACAGACATTGACTCTATACAAAAAGCAGAAGACCGTGAGCTTTTTCGGTCATTGATGAAGCATCTAGGAGAGCCTGTACCAGAAAGTGAGATTGTTACGTCAATAGATGAAGCGATTCATTTTGCTGAAGTGACGGGTTATCCCGTAATTGTTAGACCAGCATATACGCTCGGGGGATTTGGTGGCGGGATTGCTTCATCTAAAGAGAAGCTGATCTCACTAGTCAAACAGGGTCTCTCGGCGAGTCCGATCAACCAATGTCTGATTGAAAAAAGTATTGCAGGCTACAAAGAGATTGAATATGAAGTGATGCGTGACAAGAACGGAACATGCATCACGGTGTGTAACATGGAAAACGTTGACCCTGTTGGTGTTCATACAGGTGATTCTGTAGTAGTAGCTCCTAGCCAGACGTTAACAGATGATGAGTATCAGTCATTAAGAAAAGCGTCTTTAACCATCATTTCTGCGCTGGATATCGTCGGAGGATGTAATATACAGTTTGCGCTTCATCCAGATAACTCACAGTATTATTTAATCGAAGTGAATCCTCGTGTGAGCAGGTCATCTGCTTTAGCATCAAAAGCAACCGGATACCCGATCGCAAAGATTGCTGCCAAACTTGCCCTAGGGTATAACCTGCATGAATTGAAGAATCCAGTAACCGGAACGACCTTTGCGAGTTTTGAACCAGCATTAGATTATGTAGCTGTAAAAATGCCAAGGTGGCCGTTCGATAAGTTTCCTCATGCAGACCGCAAACTCGGAACCCAGATGAAAGCGACAGGCGAAGTGATGGCGTTAGAGAGAAATATGGCTTCTGCCTTTCAAAAGGCGATTCGTTCACTCGAGCTGAAAACGAACGGCATGTATTTGAAAGAACTATCCGCACTAGATGAGGATACACTTCTTGATTTAGTCGTATCAGCAGATGATCGCCGCTTTTTCGTTGTGATGGAACTGTTGCGAAGAGGAGTTTCTTCAGACAAAATTCATGAATTGACTAAAATTACACCGTATTTTTTATCGGTATTTCAAGAGATGGTCTCTATGGACAATATGCTGCAAAAAACGGGATTAGAAAAAGTAGAAAAACAACAACTGCAACTAGCAAAAAAATATGGTTTTTCAGATCGATACTTATCAAATATCTGGTCTGTGTCAGAAATAGAAGTACGCAACAAGAGAGTAGAGTGGGGGATCACGCCGACTTATAAGATGGTGGATACGTGTGCAGCAGAGTTTGAAGCAAAAACGACTTATTTTTATTCAAGCTGGAGCGGGAAAAGCGATAGAATTCCTGGTACTAAGAAGAAGGTTGCTATTATCGGATCCGGTCCCATACGAATCGGGCAAGGTGTTGAGTTTGATTATTGTTGCGTGCACAGCGCTATCGCTCTTCATGCATGTGGATATGAAGCGATACTGATCAACAATAATCCCGAGACAGTAAGCACGGATTATGAAGTATCTGACTCTCTATATTTTGAGCCTCTAACCTTTGAAGACATCAATCATGTTTTGGAGTTTGAAGGAATATCAGATGTCATTCTGCAATTTGGGGGCCAGACATCAATCAATTTGGCTAAAGAGTTAGAAGCGGCAGGATATTCTGTTCTTGGAAGTCCAGCAGATACCGTGGACCAAATGGAGGACAGAGAGCGTTTTTATCATTTTTTAGATGCATTAAATATTCCTAAAGTTCCTGGATTCTCGGCATTAAGTGAAAAAGAAGTCATAGAATATGCAGGCAAACTAGGGTTTCCAATTCTTCTGCGTCCATCATACGTGATTGGTGGAAGCGGGATGAAGGTTCTTTATTCTGAAAGCGAACTAACAAGTTATCTGAACCATGAACAAGTGAATTATCCCGTTTTGATCGATACATTCTTAGAAGGAACAGAAGCGGAGGTAGATGTTTTAAGTGATGGTACAGAACTATTCATTCCAGGTATTTTCGAACATCTAGAAGGAACCGGGGTTCATTCAGGAGATAGTTTGACTGTTACACCACCGCAATCTTTATCTAACCATGTGATCGATCAAATAAAGTCGTACTCTAAAAAGATAGCACTAAACTTATCATATAAAGGATTATTTAATGTTCAATTTGCCATACAGAATGAGTGTGTTTATGTCATTGAAGTGAATCCAAGAGCATCTCGAACAGCACCGATCATGAGTAAGATTACGAATGTAAACCTTGTCCAGAAAGCAACACAATTGCTTCTAGGTCACTCATTACATTCACTGAACCTTGAACAAGAGCATAACGGACAACCAGAGATT
Organism: Fictibacillus nanhaiensis; assembly: GCA_016401345.1. Taxonomy (GTDB): domain Bacteria; phylum Bacillota; class Bacilli; order Bacillales; family Fictibacillaceae; genus Fictibacillus; species Fictibacillus phosphorivorans. The sequence continues at coordinate 31,686 of JAEACG010000002.1, forward strand.
ACAGTAAAAGCACCTGTTTTCTCAACCATTAAACTGCCTGGTGTTTCCCCGGTGTTAAATCCGATGATGCTCTCAACCGGAGAAGTGATTGGAACGGATGCACATTTTAATGGAGCTCTAGTGAAAGCTTTGAAAGGCTCAAGCCTTCAATTAGCAGATCTCTGGAATGATCATGGAAGTATTTTTGTGGAAGGAATCCTTGATGAAGCTGCTTCAAAAGCCTGGGAGGAATGTGGGCATAACGTCCTTACAGCAAATGATCTGACATTTGATGATTGGTTAAAAACGGATAACAAAGTCATATATATAAACTTTTCGAATGATAGCGAAAGCCAGAATGCTAAACGTGCCGTATTAGAAAGAGTCCATGTACTAACAAGGAAAGAAACATCTAACGCTTATTTAAATGCGATACGCACCACGAATAAAATGAGAAAGGAAGTGCTGAACTGATGTCAATCGTACACCCTCTTCACCAAACGCGAACTCAGAAAGATTTTCTAACACTTATGGATTATTCTACATCTGAGATCATCGACTTATTGAACCTTGCGAAAGACTTAAAAAAACAAGATCCATCTGCACCACCCTTACTAAAAGGAAAGATCTTAGGAATGATTTTCGAGAAATCATCGACTCGTACTCGCGTTTCGTTCGAGGCTGCTATGCTGCAACTCGGCGGTCATGCGATCCATCTATCGACTCGTGATATTCAGATGGGTAGAGGGGAATCGATCTCAGATACAGCGAAAGTATTGTCCGGATACCTAGATGCTCTAATGATTCGTACGTTTCATCAATCCACAGTTGAAGAGCTTGCGCATAGTGGATCTATTCCTGTAATTAACGGACTTACGGATGATTTTCATCCGTGTCAAATACTAGCGGATCTTCTTACGATTTTAGAATATAAAGGATCATTCAAAGGGAAAAAGCTGGCTTATATTGGTGACGGAAACAATGTAGCACATTCATTAATGATTGGAGCTGCAAAAGTGGGGATGGATTGCACTATTATTTCACCTGAAAACTACGAACCGAAAGAAGAAATCGTTTCTTATGCAAAGGAAGTTGCGAAACAAAGCGGTTCTGTTATCGAGGTAACTCATGAACCAGTTGCTGGTGTTAAAAATAGTGATGTTATTTACACGGATGTCTGGGCGAGTATGGGTCAAGAAGCGGAAGCGGAGGAACGTCTCGAGCATTTTAAGGGTTATCAAGTGAACCGAGAGCTTGTGTCCTATGCAAAGAGTGATTTTATTTTCATGCATTGTTTGCCTGCGCATCGAGAGGAAGAGGTGACGGCGGAGATTATTGATGGTCCTCATTCTGTTGTTTTTCACGAGGCGGAGAACCGTCTTCACGCACAAAAAGCACTGCTTGTTCGTTTGATGAGTTAAGTATAATGTAGTGAAGATTAGTGAGTGGTTGATTTCCGTTTCAGGTGCTCCTTTTCCGGGGGGGTGTGCGGTGAGCCACCTAGCGCTCTGCGCTGTTAGGTGTCTCGCCTGTCCCGTTGATCCCCCAGGAGTCTCGCCCTTACACTCCAATCAACTTGTCAATGAAGCTTCTTAAAGAACTCTTAATAGCGTTCAAATAATTTGTGCGAGTATGCTAAATTTTTACCTTCTATTGCAACTAAGTTTTCAAAAAACAACAAAAAAAGCCGCTCTTCAAAAGAGCGGCTTCTTGCGTTTTATTAAAATACTTGTTCTAATTCAACAACACCAGGAACTTCTTCAAGAAGTGCACGTTCGATACCTGCTTTTAGTGTGATTGTTGAACTTGGGCAGCTACCACATGCTCCCATTAGGCGTACTTTTACTACACCTTCTTCAATATCCACTAATTCCACGTCTCCTCCATCACGAAGAAGGAACGGGCGTAATTTATCAAGAACTTCTTCAACTTGTTCACGCATCTCTAAGTTTTGAGTTTCAGCCATAATAATCAAGGCTCCTTTCTTAAAAAGAACTTACTCTTAGTATACGGGATATGGAATAAAAAATCCATGAGCAAGCATCATGATATTTGCTCCTTTTTCTTTTTTGAAAAATAAGGTATGATGAAAGCAAATAAGCGCATACATTGAGGTGATTCTTCATGAGTAACTCATTTAGTATTAAAGTATATGGAGCTGAACAAAAATGTGCCAGCTGTGTTCATCTTCCTTCAGCAAAAGAAACGGCTGAATGGCTAGAAGCAGCAATCTCAAGAAAGTTTCCGAACTTATTGTTTAATGTTCTTTATATAGACATGGAAAATACGGAAAATGAGATCGATCAGGCATTTTCAGAAAGAATTGTAGAAGAAGACCTTTTTTATCCTGTCGTTGTGATAGATGGAGAAGTAGTAGCAGAAGGTAATCCGAATTTAAAAACGATCTACGCAATTATAGAACAGAACGGTTATGGCGCTGTAAGTTAAGCGCCTATTTTTTTTATTTTGGGTTTGTACACACGCCTTGTTTTCTCTTAAGAATAAGATGTATAGAGAAAAAAGGAGGCAAATTGTATTGTTGAACCCTTTAAAAGGTAAAAGTCATAAAGATGAATCATCCTCATATGCAGGACATCATCACCATCATTATCATGATCTTTGTCTCGAGTACATGGGACAGAAGGTTACGATCGAATTGAATGATGGAAATGTATATCACGGTCAATTGCATAGCTATGATCAGGATAACATGTATATGATCATGCCAGGTGAGAACGCTGACCGTAATAGCCGTATCATTTTTGTCGGGCCGTTTTTTCCAGGCTACGGAGTTTTTGGTTTTCCTTTTTACCGAATTCGTCGTTTTCGTCCTTATTATTGGTAAAAATACAGAAAAGACCCATGCTGCTGCATGGGTCTTTTTCTTATACTTGATATTTATACAACCATAGAATTCCTGATTTTAATAAGCGTGGCACTCTACCAATAAGAGCAGTGCTACCCATTGTACCAAATCCGCTCTTCTTACCAAGAGAACCCATAACTCCTTTTAGTTTAATCTCGTTCATCTCAGGAAGAGGCTGTTCATTCCAACGAGCTAAAAGGACTTGAGAGATCTGTTCTGCTTGCTCCTCTGCTAATTGTGCACTTGGTGCATAAGGAAGGCTCGCGCAATCTCCAACAACGTATACATGCTCTTCGGTTGGAAGGTGGTGATGTTCAGTTAGAACAACACGTCCTTGACTGTCTTTTTCAACATCTAAATCACGAACGATTCGGCTCGGCTGTATACCTGCCGTCCAAACGATAGCATCACACTCTACCTTTTCGTCATGATTATAAAGAGCGCCTTCTTCAACCTTTGTTACATTTGAATTATTGATTACTTCAACACCGTGTTCAACGAACCAGTTTTGTACATAGTTGCTCAATCGCTTTTTATAAGCGGAAAGAATCATATCACCACGGTCAAAGAGTTTAATTGTAAGATCCGGACGGCTCTCCCGAAGTTCAGATGCTAACTCTACACCTGAAAGTCCGGCACCAACTACTGCAACAACCGCATTAGCATGCAAGTTGTTTAGAATTTGATACGTTTGACGTGATTTATCAATAGTCTGAATGCTGAGCGTAAATTGGTCAGCACCAGGGACATTATGATATTTGTCTTCGCAACCTAGGCCGATAACCAAATCGTCATATGAAACTGCATCTTGATCTTTTAATAGAACTTTCTTTTCTTTAACATCAATTGCTGTCACTTCGCCATATTTAATATTGAGGCGAGGATGATCTGGAAAAGTTACACGAACATGATGATCAGATATGGTACCTGCAGCAAGTGCATAGTATTCAGTTTTTAAACAATGATAAGGTACACGATCAATAAGCGTAAGCTGAATGTTTTCAGGGAGGTCTGAGGAATTAAGAAGTCTCTTTAGCACACGCATATTTCCATATCCTCCGCCAAGTAAAACGAGGTGTTTCATTTGTCATTTCCCCTTTTCTTTCAAGACAATTCTTATCTGTTTTTAAAAATGCATATATAAGTAAATAACCTTAACTCGAAATAAGTAAACGATTACACGTTTTTGACATGTTTAAGTATAGCACTTTGCAACAATTTCACAACTCTTTTATAGAAAAAACACAGGAAGAATGAGTGTTTACATTGACTACAACTATAGAAACCGTTAGGATGGATTCATCAAGAGGTGAAGACGGAAATGAGACCGATTATAGAGTTTTGTGTAAGTAATTTAGCGAGTGGTGCACAAAAAGCGCTCGAAGAACTCGAGAAAGACTATGATCTAGACGTTATCGAGTATGGGTGTCTAGGGTATTGTGGACACTGTGCAAAGTCGATGTTTGCTCTCGTAAATGGAGATATCGTTCACGGAGAAACATCAGATGAACTTGTGAAAAATATTTACAATCATATAGAAGAAAACGGAATGTTTTAAAAAGCAGCTATTCTAAAAATGGGATAGCTGCTTTTTCTATGGATAAGGGAGTTATGATTGGGAAAAATATCTAGCATATAATTTTTTGAAAAACGATTGCATTTTTGTCGAAATTTGTTACATTAGAAAAGGGTCAGTCATTGGATGTCTGACAACTAACGTGCTAATAGTAAGCGTTTTCTTCCAAATTACAAAAGGGGTGTACGAATATGCAAATTTTATGGGGATTAGGTGGTATGCTCGTTCTTCTTGTAATCGCATTCTTACTTTCTCAAAATAAGAAAGCGATTAACTGGAGAACAGTAATCGGTGCACTAGCAATTCAAATTGCTTTTGCGTTGATCGTTCTTAAATGGGATGCTGGAAAACAAGCATTGCAAAGCGTCTCACAAAAAGTTTCAAACGTTGTTGCTTATGCGAACGAAGGGATTACTTTCTTGTTTGGAAGTATGATTCCAGCAGAAGGAAAAGGATTTATCTTTGCGTTTCAAGTTTTAACCGTTATCATTTTCTTCTCTTCTCTAATCTCAGTTCTTTATTACCTAGGCATCATGCAATGGGTTGTAAGAATTTTAGGGGGAGCATTATCTAAGTTATTAAAAACAAGTAAAGCAGAATCAATGAGTGCTACTGCAAATATTTTCTTAGGTCAGACAGAAGCACCTCTAGTTATTCGTCCATATATGAACCGTCTTACTCAATCTGAACTTTTTGCTGTAATGGTAGGTGGACTAGCATCAGTAGCAGGTTCTGTATTGATTGGTTATTACCTATTAGGAGTACCGTTAGAATACTTAATCGCGGCAAGCTTTATGTGTGCTCCTGCAGGACTTGCGATCGCTAAGATCATTGTTCCTGAAACAGAAGAGCCTGAAACAATGGGTGAGATCAAATTAGAACGTGACAAAGATACAGTAAACGTTATCGACGCAGCGGCAAAAGGCGCTGGAGATGGACTTCAAATCGCTCTTAACGTTGGGGCAATGTTACTTGCATTCATCGCACTTATCGCTTTAGTTAACGGTATCCTTGGCGGAATCGGTGGCTGGTTCGGTTATGAGATCACACTTCAACAAATTCTAGGTTATATTTTCGCTCCAATCGCATTTGTTATTGGTGTACCGTGGGAAGAAGCAGTTAAAGCCGGTACGTTCATCGGTCAAAAAATCGTATTGAATGAGTTCGTTGCTTATTCTTCATTCGCACCTCAAATTCCAGACTTAATGCCGAAAACAGTAGCGGTTGTAAGTTTCGCACTTTGTGGTTTCGCGAACCTTTCTTCGATCGCAATTCTTTTAGGTGGTCTTGGAGCAATGGCACCTACTCGTCGTCCTGACATCGCAAGACTTGGAATGCGCGCTGTAATCGCAGCTACAATCGCAAACTTACTAAGCGGTGCAATCGCAGGTATGTTTATTCTATAAGAATGGTTTCATTTTAAGATGTTCAAGCTGATGCTTGAGCATCTTTTTTTGTTAGCGAGGATTTTAGCAGATAGCGTGCTGTGCAATTCTCTGTCACACTTGGGACATAGTCCCCTGAATAATACCAGCTGGGGTATCTTCATCTATAATTAAGTCTAAGCAAACAAAATTGGGTCGAAATAAGACTTAATTAAGTCGAAACGGCGTTCAATTAAGTCTAAATTCTAAAATAAAGGCGGTTCGCTAAATTTCGACAAGCGATCTAACCGCCAGTCCAGCTTAATACCCCTATCATGAACAATAAAAAAACCGCAGTGGGAATCATTCCCCCCCTGCGGTTTTACCATTTAGGCCTGTTGAGCGATCTGTTTCATCACCCATGGCTGCATTCGGTTGTATAATGCTACGAATAACAGTGTAATTATCGTACCTTTTATCAAGTTAAACGGTGTTATACCTTTTAATATAAGATCAAGCATCATCTGGCTAGACATCGGATCAGCTCCAAGGAACCACGTATAGGCTGGTAAGATGATCACGTAGTTGAGAAGCCCCATCATAAATGTCATCAAAACCGTTCCTAAGATCAAGCCCGCTGAAAGACGTTTAACAGAATTCTTTTTGCGGAATAAGTAGGATACTGGAAGAATGAATAGAATACCGGCCACAAAGTTTGCTAATTGACCAACTGGTACTCCGGTAAAGCTTCCTACTATCCCGTAGTGAAGAACATTTTTTATGGCTTCCACCATCACTCCTGCAGCTGGTCCGAAAATGATTGCAGCTAGAAGTGCAGGCACCTCACTAAAGTCGATCTTTAAAAATGGAGGTAGCCCTGGGAACGGAAAGTCGAGCATCATCAGTACATACGCAATCGTACTGAGCATCGATACCGCTACCATTTGTTTGATCTTTCCCTTTTGCATTGAAATCTCTCCTCTTTTGTGTTGCGCCATCTCATGATTTCGAATGCAGCACAGCCTGCTTCACACAAAAAATCCTTAGTCAGTTAATGAGACTAAGGGAGATTGTAAGTATGATAAACAGCATGTAAAAGATGCACAAAAAGGCATGCTTAAACAAAGGGTTCTAATTAAAGTTGAACCGCTGTACCTACATCTTCTCCCATCCAGACTATACTGTCGGCTCTGGAATTACACCAGATCAGCAAAAAAGAAAACTTTTTCGCTCACGGGCTGATGAAGAGGGAATCTTCAATTACCGCCGGTCGGGAATTTCACCCTGCCCCGAAGATGGATCGCTATTGTATTTTGTTACATCACCTATTATACTTTAAAAAATGTAAGTTGTGAACGAATATGCAATAACCATACCTTCCAAATAGAGGATGAACCGATATGAAATTAACATTTGAATATACATGGCCATATGAAAGAATGATGAAGGATATTTATATTTCGGAATGTCCGTTCTGCCAACGAGACAATGTATTGACTTCCTTTAAAGAAGAACAACTGAATCTTGCTCAAGAAGGAATTAAACAGATACTTATTATGCCTTGTTGTCATGGCAAGTTAACCATACTAAACGCCGACGATGATTATTTTTATACGGATGAAAAATTGAGAGGTCAATCATAAGGAGCAGGGTTAAGCGATGGATACGTTGAAATTCACAAAAATGCATGGATTAGGCAATAATTACATCTATATAAACATGTTTGAAGAGTGTATTGATGAAGCTGATCTGCCGAGGTTAGCAGCGGAAGTCTCAAATCCTTACACGGGCATCGGATCAGATGGGATGATTCTAATCTGCCCAAGCGAATTAGCGCCAGTTAAAATGAGAATCTTTAATAATGATGGTTCTGAAGCTAAAAACTGTGGTAACGGACTTCGATGTGTAGCCAAATATGCGTACGAAAACAGATTAGTAACAGAAACCGAATTTCAGATTGAAACACTAGGTGGTTTAGTAACTGCAAAAGTAACAATAGATAACAACAATAAAGTATCACTCGTTACGGTTAATATGGGTAACCCCATCCTTCGACCTCAAAAAATTCCTGTCACGGGATTTGACCACCTCCAACAAGTGGTGAATGAGGAAGTATTTTTTGATGGGACACCTTTAAGACTCACTGCTGTTTCAATGGGAAATCCACATGCCGTTTTCTTTGTGGATAATATTGAGAAAGCGCCTCTGCATTCGTTAGGACCAATCATCGAAAAAGATTCAATGTTTCCTGATTGGGTAAACGCAGAGTTTGTAGAAGTGGTGTCTAAAAGTGAAATGCACTTTAGAGTTTGGGAGAGAGGATCAGGTATTACACAAGCTTGTGGTACAGGAGCTTGTGCAGCAGCTGTAGCTGCCGTTCTAAACGAAGAAGCAGATAGAAATACGGATATTACCGTTCATTTAGCAGGCGGAGATCTCATCATTAACTGGAAAGATAATGGCGATGTTTGGATGACTGGCCCAGCGGAAATAATCTGTACGGGTGAATATCATACTAATAGGTAGAAGGTGCACACATTATGCCTACACCTACTAAAAAAGAAAGCAGAGATGCTTTCTTTTTTTAATCCTTAACTTCAGCCTGCTCACGATGTTGAACGATTTTCTCCGTATGTTCAATTCCCCATTGAAGCATGGACTTTATAATAGGGATCAGTGTTTCACCAAATGAAGTTAGAGAATATTCCACTTTGGGCGGGACTTGTTTATAGACTTCTCGGTGTATGATGCCGTCACGCTCTAATTCTCGTAGCTGTAGGGTAAGCATTCGCTGTGTAATTCCAGGGACGAGGCGCTTTAGTTCGTTAAAACGTATCTTGCCCTCGATCAAGTGATACAAAATAACGCTTTTCCACTTACCACCGATAATATCAAGAGTCGCTTCGACTGGACATGAATAGCCGTGAGATTGCCAATTGGAAAGGTCGAATTGCTGATTAGTCATTGAATGGCTCCTTTAGTATAAAAAATGATACTATGACACAAAAATGTGCGTACTTTTCATTTTTGTTATTACTTTTATAATATATTGTGTAGGATATTAAAACAACTTTAAATTACGTTCATAAATATTGAAGGAGAGATAAATCATCATGAATAAAGAAGCTAAAAAACAAGAGATCTTAGAGGCATTTCAGTTCAGACATGCAACAAAGGAATTTGATCCAGAGAAAAAGATTTCAGATGAAGACTTTGAATTTATTTTAGAAACTGGACGTCTATCACCGAGTTCTTTCGGCTTTGAGCCTTGGCGTTTTGTTGTCATTCAAGACCCAGAGCTACGTGAACAGTTGAAACCTGTATCATGGGGTGCACAAAAACAATTGCCGACTGCGAGTCACTATGTCGTGATGCTAGCACGTACGGCAGAAGATATGATGTACGATTCAGAATACATTGAGCATATGAAGAAAGATGTAAAGAATCTTCCGAAAGAAGCGTATGATGCGATCAGTGGATTTTACAAGACATTCTTAGAATCTGACTTTAAGCTTCTTGGAAACGACCGCGCTATGGTCGATTGGGCAGCTAAACAAGTCTATATTGCACTAGGAAATATGATGACAGCAGCTGCTCAAATTGGTATTGATTCTTGCCCGATCGAAGGATTTGATCAAGAGAAAGTTCAGGCTATCTTAGAAAAAGAAGGAGTACTTCAAGGAGGAAACTTTGAAGTAGCGGTTATGGTAGGATTCGGCTATCGCGTAAATGAACCACGTCCAAAAGTTCGTCAAGATATGAGCGATGTTGTGAAATGGATTAAGTAATGAACATAAAAAAGTGGAGGCACAATCGCCTCCACTTTTTAGTATTTTTGAATGATGTTATAAAATGTATCACGTTCTACAGGAACTTTGTTTGCTGTTTTGATCAAGTGAACAAGTTCTTTACGTGTAATCCCTGATGACGTTAATGCTCCAACAGCGTGAGAGATACGTTCCTCGATCAACGTTCCGTGGATGTCACTTGAACCGAACGTTAATGCCATTTGAGTTAACTGAACACCAATGTTGATCCAATATGCTTTGATATGGTCAAAATTATCTAGCATGAGTCGGCTGATCGCAATGGTTCTCATATCATCAAAAGCAGATGTTCTTCTCATCAATCCCATAGATTGTGTACGAGGCTGCATAGCTAACGGGATGAATACCATGAATCCGTTTGTTGAATCTTGAAGTTGGCGCAAGCGGTCCATATGAATGAGACGTTCTTCTTTCGTCTCAATAGATCCGTACAACATTGTTGCATGTGTTTTTAATCCTAAACCATGTGCGATTTCATGTGCTTCTAACCACTGATCAGTCGATGCTTTGTCTGGGCTCATTTTTAAACGGTAACGTTCGGTTAGAATCTCAGCACCACCACCAGGCAGGGTATCAAGACCTGCTTTAATCAACTCTTCTAATACTTCTTTCATCGAAAGTCCAGCTATTCTGGAGAAGAACTCGATCTCTGCACCTGTATATGCTTTAACCGTTACTTGTGGATAATGCTTTTTTAACGTCCGAATCGTATCTAGATAATAATCAAAAGGTACTTCGTGATTATGGCCACCTACGATATGAAACTCTCGAATGTTATCGTTCCAGCGTTTTTCAACATAGCTCAAGAGCTGCTCATCGTTCATCGTATAAGCGCCTTCTTCACCAGGCTTACGCTTAAAGCCACAGAAACTGCAAGTAGCTTCACATACGTTAGTCGGGTTGATGTACAAGTTTTCAATGAAGTAAACGTTGTCGCCGTTTTTACGCTTATTAACCTCGTTTGCTAATGAAGCAACGCTTAGCAAATCATTCGTTTCATATAGAAATAATCCATCTTCAATCGAAAGACGCTCACCGTGAGTTATCTTTTCAGCGATTGCCTCCATACGCGTATCTAGCGTTAATATATTTGCCATTACTAATCCCCCTAATTTTTCAAATGAAATGTTCGGATGATGTACACAATTTTTTAAGAGATAGGCATTAAGCGACACTCTCTCTTTACCAAATTTATACGAATACTTATGTATTAAGAGAATTCAATACATGTCTTAATTGCATAATCATTATAATCCTATTCAAACTTTACGACAAGGGAAGCTGCTTTTACAGATATTTGCACATAAAAAGTTTAATTTTTTTATTAGCGACTCGTTGTCTAATAAATAGAAAAAATGTAAAATAAAAGGAACGGATATGTTGAAAACGAAGAGTGGAGTGACGAAAATGAAAGCCACAATACCAGCCGCTAGACTTGAAAAGATCGAACAATTAGAGGCATTGCGTAATAAAATGATACAGGCGGCGAACGTGTTAGGTCTGCAGCATCCAATGGTGTTAAAATATAGTAGAAAAATTGATGAGACACATAATAAGATTATGGAAATGCAGCAAAAAAACAACTAATCGAAAGCCGATTCCTTGAGGGCTTATTTAAGAGTCGTTATACTATAGATATAGATCCTTATAAGAGGAGTGATCACGATGATCGTTGAAATAACAGATAGTGCAGCGAGTCGAATTAAAGAAATGCTTGCTGATGAAGAAGATCAAAATCAATTTCTCCGTGTAGCGGTAAAAGGCGGCGGATGTACAGGGCTTTCTTATGGCATGGGTTTCGATAGTGATAAAAGTGACTCAGACCAAGAAGAGATGATTGAAGGAATTCGCGTGGTTGTGGATGAAGAAAGTGCAAAAGTCCTAAAAGGAACAGTTGTCGACTTTAAACAGAACATGATGGGTGGAGGGTTTACGATTACAAACCCGAACGCAATCGCATCATGCGGCTGTGGATCTTCTTTCCGAACAGCGACAAACGCTGGAACACCAGAAGAGTGTTAAATAAAGTGCGATAATAAAAGCTCCTGCCTCTTATTCAAGAGGCAGGAGCTTTTTTGAGCTAAATGATATTAAAAATAAAAAGTACCCCAAGTATATCTGATAAAACAGCAGCACCGATAAGTAAGAATTTCTTCTGTTTGTATTGCTCTTTTAAACCAAGAGGCATCAAAAAGGTACCAAGGATAAAGAAAACAATTCCAAGTATTAAATTAATCTCCATTATGTAAGTCTCCTTATCTAAAAAAAGATATAAGAAAACCCGGCGCGCCAACACCGGGTAAAAATTCATATGAGTCAGCGGCACTTGTCCGCCTCAAATACCATGATAACAGAACTAAAGGTTGCTAACCATATGCAATTTATTCCACTGTGTATTTTTCTAGATCTTGTAGCAACTTAGATAAACGTGGAATTTCTTTTTTCGTATCTTCTAGGAAAGATTCGTCTGATATATGAAGCTGATTGATGATCCTTTGCATTTCCTGAAGGCAGTCAGCAGCATGCATTTCCTCTTCAGTATATTGTCTGTTCATATCTACTCTCTCCCTTACATGACTATTTGAATGATTGAAAATAAAAAGGCGCAGGAGCTTGTTACCCCGCGCCAATTAAAGTTTAGAATAAGCTAGTACTGTGTAAAGGTTGTGTCTTAGCGTTTGGATCGATATATGATTTAGCATTGTTGATTGCCGTAGGCGCTTCACCAAAACCTGAAGCGATCAACTTTACTTTACCATCATACGTACATACATCACCAGCAGCATAAATACCTTTTATATTTGTTTCCATTTTTGAGTTAACGACGATTGAGTTTTTTTGAATATCTAAGCCCCATGTTTTAATTGGACCTAGAGAGGAGATGAAACCATAGTTTACAACTACAGCATCCACTTCAACGGTCTCTTTAACATCTCCATTCTCTAAAACAACAGCTGAGATATTTTCTCCATCACCGATCAACTCTGTAATTTGATAAGGGGTTTTAACTGCAACTTTCGAATTCATTAACTGCTCGACGCTATGTTCATGAGCACGAAACTTATCACGTCTGTGTGTTAACGTAACTTGTGGAGAAATAGGCTCAAGCATCAATGACCAATCAAGAGCTGAATCTCCGCCACCACAAACTAAAACGCGTTTGCCTGCGAATGCATTTAAATCATTTACGAAATAATGAAGGTTTTTCCCTTCGTATTGTTGAGCGGTTGCCAGTTCTAAACGACGAGGCTGGAATGCTCCTACGCCTGCCGTAATTAAAACGGCTTTGCTGTAATGCACGCTTTTATCTGTTGTTAACTCAAAGAATTCTTCGCTTTTTTCAACATTTTGAACCGATTCTTCTAAAACGACTGTTGGGTTAAACTGCATCGCTTGCTCTTTAAGATTATTGACGAGTTCTTGAGCAAGTACTTTAGGAAATCCAGCAACATCATATATGTACTTTTCAGGATAAAGAGCAGATAACTGACCGCCAAGTTGAGGCATGCTCTCAATAATTTTCACCTTCATCTGACGCATGCCACCATAGAAAGCAGCAAACAAGCCTGAAGGTCCTCCGCCAATAATCGTAATATCGTAAATCTCTTTTGTCATAACTTTCACCTCTTCTAGATTTATGACTGATGAACATGTAATATGTTCTGACCAGAACGTGCTATCTCTCATTTTTACATTCTTGAAGGAAGCCCAAAGTCCTCTTTTTGTTTGTAGATTTTGACATTGTCAAACAACGTAATGAAAGGTCCTTCACAATAGAAATTGAAACATCATCATAACGAAAAAAGGGTTGAAAAAACAAGAAAAAAGGAATAAGATGAGGGTGTATGGTTAAAAAATGTCGAAATCTCGAACGTTTTTTGCATTTATTTATATCTTATTACGTGAAATATATCACAATCTATTCCTTTCCATCATATTTAATGATTGAAAAGGTCAAACTAAAAAAAATGAGAACTGGAAGTGAATTTAAATGAGTAAGCCAAAAATTCTAATATTAGGCGGCGGCTACGGTGGAATCATGTCAGCTGTCCGTTTACAAAAAGAGCTAGGTTCAGACGAAGCTGAGATCACTTTAGTAAACAAGCACAACTATCATTACCAAACGACGTGGCTTCATGAGAACGCAGCGGGTACATTACATCATGACAAAACACGTATCATGATTGACAACATTATCGACATGAACAAAGTGAACTTTGTTCAAGATACGGTTAAAGAAATCAAAAAAGATGAAAAGCTTGTTATTTTAGATAATCAAGAATTAACATACGACTACTTAATTATTGCTCTTGGTTCTGATCCAGAAACTTTCGGTATCCAAGGTCTTAAAGAGAATGCATTTAGCATTCGCAGCATCAACTCTGTTCGTAAAATTCGCGAGCATATCGACTATTCTTTCGCTCGTTACAATAACGAAGGACAACCTGATGAACTTATTACAATCGTAGTAGGTGGAGCAGGATTTACAGGAATTGAGTTCGTTGGGGAACTAGCTGACCGTGTTCCTGAACTTTGCCGTGAATATGATATTCCTCGTGAAAAAGTTCGTATCGTAAATATTGAAGCTGCTCCAACAGTACTTCCAGGATTTGATGAGGAACTAGTTGAGTATGCAATCAATAACTTAGAACGCCGTGGCGTTGAATTCCTTGTAAGCACACCGATCAAAGAGTGTAATGAAGATGGTGTAATTCTTGCAAATGGCGAAGAGATCAAAGCAGCTACTATCGTTTGGACTGGTGGAGTTCGCGGTAACCACTTAGTTGAAGAAGCTGGATTCGAAACGATGCGCGGACGTGTGAAAGTTGATAAAGACCTTCGCATGCCTGGATTCGAATATATTTTTGTTGCAGGAGACTGTGCACTTATCATCGATGAAGAAGCGAACCGTCCATATCCTCCAACAGCTCAAATCGCGATTCAACAAGCTTACACGATCGGCCGTAACATCAAAGCATTGATGAACGGTGGAAAGCTTGAAGAATTCAAGCCTGATATTAAAGGTACAGTTGCGTCCCTTGGTAAAGGTGAAGCGATTGGTAAAGTTGGAAACAAGAAATTATTTGGTGCAACTGCATCTGCCATGAAAAAAGTAATCGATAACCGCTACCTGTTCTTACTAGGTGGGGTACCGATGGTTATTAAAAAAGGAAAATTAAAACTGTTTTAATGGATAGTGGTAAACTAAGAACAGAAGCGTAAAGCTTCTGTTCTTTTTTATTACGTTGAGAAAGGGCGAGCGTTCGGATGACGAAAAAAGACAGAGGAAATGTTTGGCTTGCAGCAGCTGGTCTACTGATCGATGAGGATGGAAGATGGCTCGTCGTAAAAAAGAATTATGGCGGGCTAAAAGGAAAATGGTCTATTCCAGCTGGCTTTGTAGATGCTGGAGAAACAGTTGATGAAGCGGCGATTCGAGAAGTTTATGAAGAAACAGGCATCGTTGGTGAAGTCAGTACAATACTTGGTATACGCTCAGGTGTTATTAAAGGAACCATTAGTGATAATATGGTTGTTTTTTTATTGAGGAAGAAGCATGGCGATCTTTCACAGCATTCAAGTGAAATTGAAACAGCTGCTCTCATGACGCCTGAAGAACTAAGAGCAGATCCTGATACATCATTAATGATTCATTACTTTATGGAAAGAAAAGTGAAGTTTCTAGAAGATAAAATCAATCCTGGAGACGTATTCGGTTATACGACTTAAAAGGTAATGGATTGTAGATAAAAGTACATACTTATCGAAAAAGATTATTGATTCAGGGATTCCGAAGAGCTCTGTTAATTTTAGTTAAACTCCTTAGAAAGGTTTTTAAACAATTTACAACAAAAATGTACGAAATATTCTGATAATTAAAGAATGTTCATGATGATTGCGCTTACATTGGAGTATTTAGCTTTAAAATCGGTTTTTCATTCCCTCATTTCCTTGTTATTATTATCTGAAAATTTAAACAAAAAAAGAGGGAGTGTCACAACATGAGAAAACATGCGATTCAGAAAAAACATGATCAATGTCCATACTGTGAGGGAAAGGGTTATTTTCAGCTCTTGCTTGGAGGATCTGAAACGTGTGTGGAATGCTGCGGAAGCGGTAAAAAAAGAGCTTAAAACCGTAACGCTCTCAAACACGATTGACGTATATGCCCCCGTTTAGTAAACTAACCTAAGGATTATGGGGGTGTCTACATCATGGATTTGCTATTGCCGCAATTCATTATTTCAATGTTGCTGTTTATGGTTCTATTCTTTGGAATCGGTTTCTTATTTAATATGCTTTTACGTGCTACTTGGTTTATGGTTATTCTATATCCAATAGTCGTCATTATGATAGTAGATGACATTCGGTTTTTCGAGTATTTTACAAAGCCAGGTACGAGCTTTGGACTACTTGGAAGTGATCTTCTAAATTTGTCAGTATCTGATATTACGATTCTTGCTTGTGGATTAATCGGTGCGATACTTTCCGGAGTTGCCATTAAGATGTTGCGGGTACGCGGTTATCAGATGTTTTAAAAAGCCCCTTATTTAGGGGTTTTTTTATTTGCACTTTTTTCCTTTTATTAAGAAACGGGTATACATAATAACTAGCCTGGGAAGGAATAGATAGGAGAGGAGTGGACAATTTTTGTTGATTTTAAGAAAAATTGTAAAGAGATCCACGATCGTTATCCTATTCATTTGTGCAATATTTACGACATTTCGTTCCATTTCTGGTGTACAAGCAGATGATCTAGCAACATGGCTAGATGAAACACAGTCAGACAACAAGATTGTTGAGGCTACACTTAGTGTTTTAACAGAGTCCCTGAAGACATTGCCTACAATTTATAACCCTAACATGATGGTTTCTTCTGCTGAGGTGAAGCAGCGATCCCTTGAAGATGAGATGAATCTTACTCAATATCCCTCAGTTAAAGTAACAGCAACTGGCTATACGGCAGGTCATGAGAGTACAGGAAAGACTAAAAGTCATCCTGCATACGGAATCACCAAATCAGGGTTAAAGGTGAGAAGAGACCTCTATTCTACCATTGCAGCAGATACTACAATCTTTCCGATAGGCACCGTTCTATGGATTCCAGGATACGGATATGGAGTAGTGGCAGATACTGGATCAGCCATTAAAGGGAACAGGTTAGATCTCTTTTATAATACGGTAGACGAAGTGTATAAAGAGTGGGGCAAGAAAAATATTGATGTGTATATTGTCGAGCGTGGAGACGGAAAGATAACTGAAAATGAACTGAATGATCTAAACGAAGAAAAGTCCATGCAAGTGTTCAGACAGCAATACTTATATAAATGATGAAAGCTTCAGGTTTAAGTGACCTGAAGCTTTTTTATGTAGCTTTCCTCTTCTTCTGGTAAGAATGCAGGAAAGTCATTCGGATGAACAAGTGCAGCTAATCGTTTCATTCCGATGATTAACCGTGGTGAGGGTCTACAAAAGAGGGATTCTTCAAGTTTGTAGATTTCAGTGCGCGTGTTAGCTTCTAGATGGTCCCATCCCTCTCTCTTTTTAATGTGGGAAACCTTCATCTTTTCTGTTTTAACACCGACCCAAACCATTCCTATGATATCTGGCTCGCGAGTTACAACATCTTCCCACGATGTTTGAACACTTGCCAATTCTACGTCTTGAAACACGTTTTCTCCGCCAGCAAGATAAGCGATCTCTGAGAGCCAGTTCACCCTACCAGGTGTAAAGATGGGCTTAGGCCACCACTCAAAATATACTTTTTTTCGTTTTTTTATGGAGCTGCTAATTTTATCGTAGTGAGTAATCTCATTCTTCATCCATTCATTTACTTTTTCAGCTTCTGGCAAATGATTTGTTACTTTACCCAAATCGAGCAGATCATTTTGGATATCAGTAAGACTTTGTGGATTATAAATGACATGTGGAATATTACGACGCTCTAATTCCTCTATGTTTTTCTCCATTCCAGGTACACTTAAACTAGCTAGTACAAGATCAGGCTCTAGAGATTGAAGTTTATCCATATCAATCGATAAATCTGGACCTAATCTCGGAAGTTGTTCAATTTCTTTTGGCCAATCTGAAAAGTCATCGACTCCGACCAACATTGATGTTAATCCTAAAAAATGCAACAGTTCCGTATTGCTTGGGCAAATTGAAATGATTCTCAAAGAGAAGAACCTCCTATGATATGAACAACCATGATAAGAGTAATGTTTGAAGAATACCAAGAAGTCCGCCAAAGAACACTTCACTAGGACGATGTCCAAGAAGTTCTTTTAATTCTTTTCTTTGTTCTTCCACCTTTTTTTCCTGAAATTTCTCTGATTCTCTTACGTGGTTTCTGAATTCCTCTACTAAATCATTCAATACTGCTGCTTGTTCTCCTGCATGCCAACGGATACCTTTTGCATCGTACATGACGATGATCGCAAACATGGCAGCTATGGCGAAAAGAGTTGAACCTGTACCGTGCAAGGCTCCAACGGCTGTTGCTAAGGAAGTAACAGAAGCTGAATGTGAACTTGGCATTCCTCCTGTACTTATAAATAACTCCCATCTAATTTTTCTAGTATGATAAAAATGGATAGGGATTTTTAAGAATTGTGCAGAAAATACACCAAGTAAAGCTGCTATCAATGGAAAATTTAATAGAATATCTGGCATGGGGACTATCCTTTCAATATGGTGGTTTATAGTATGGCTGTTTTAGATAGTTGTTACCCGATTTAGGTACAGTTCAATCTTTTACTAATATTGAACGAAAGAGGGGGAGGGAGTAAGAATGGAGTATTTTCCTCAAGAATATTACGAGTTTTTTATTGTTTTTAACGATGGAGATTATTACACAGGACACGATTTGTTAGAAGCGATCTGGCTCACAGATCGCAGTAACTTGTTCATCAAAGGACTGCTACAGATGACGGTTGCTCTCTATCACTATGAATATGGAAACCTTAAAGGGGCAAGGCAAATGATGAGGGTAGCTAAAGAGTATCTATCTTCGTATAAACCATCGTATTGGCAGCTGGATGTAGAGAGAGTATTGATGTTTATTGAGCATTGCCTTGGAGTTATACCATCAGTTCCAGACAGGGTAAGATTTGAAGAAGTTGTTCAATTGCCAGTCCTGCCAAAACTTTATATAAATTTAGAAGAATAAAGCAACGTGAATTCGAAATATTCTAAAAGAAAGAGTATAATGAGAAGCAGAGCTTTATAACGAAAAAGGGGGAACTTTAACATGTTTACGATCAAACAACTTTGGAATACCAGCGAACAAGAAGAAGTCCTACTGGTCGGTTTATTTCAAGAACCAAAACTTACTGGTGTAATGGCAGATATGGATAATGAATTAAAAGGAATAATGACTGATCTTATAAAAGACGGTGATTTATCAAATCGCCTAAAAAGCATCAAAAAACTTAATACGCTAGGTCAGCTTGGAACGAAAAGAATCTATTTTGCGGGTTTAGGCAAACGCGAAGATTTCACGTATGACAAAGCAAGAAGCACATTTGGAAGAGCGGTACAAGAAATTACAAAAGAAAAGAGAAAACAATTTTCTATATTGCTAGATACGTTCCATACAGATCAGCTCCCTATGGAAAAGCTTGCACATGCCTTTAGTGAAGCTGCAGGTACCGCGGTTTATAAATTTGAAGACTATAAACAGAAAACGAATGAACCACAAAAACGGCTAGAAGCGGTTACTGTATATACGGAAAACAGTGAGGCTGAAGCTGGGCTGACGAGCGGGTTTGCTTATGCGAAAGGGATTAACTTTGCTCGAGATCTTGTGAACACACCTGCGAATCTTCTTACACCTACAGATCTTGCTGCTGAAGCAATTGATGTTGCGCTCGAATATGGCATGGAATATGAGATCCTTGAAAAGGAAGACATGGAGAAGCTAGGAATGGGAGCGATACTCGCTGTTAGTAAAGGGTCAGATCAGCTTCCTAAGTTGATCACAGTAAAATATCAAGGCGGTAAAAAGGAAGATTCGTATGTTGCCTTAGTCGGAAAAGGATTAACATTTGATGCGGGCGGTTATTCGATCAAACCAGCATTAAACATGCATGAAATGAAGAGCGATATGGGTGGAAGTGCAGCTGTATTGGGAGCGATGGAGGCGATCGGCCGTCTGAAGCCAGAGATTAATATCATGTTTGTGATTCCATCCTCAGAGAACTTGATCAACGGAGAGGCTATGAAGCCAGGAGATGTGATCACTTCACTGAGTGGTAAGACAATTGAAGTTCGCAACACGGATGCAGAAGGGCGTCTTATCCTAGCTGATGCGATTACGTATGCAAAGGAACAAGGAGCAAAATATATTGTTGACGTTGCCACTTTAACTGGCGGAGTTGTTGTTGCACTCGGAGATTGTACAACAGGTGCTCTTACCAACGATGAAGAGTTCTATGAACATATTAAGCAATCTGCAGCTGATGAAGCAGAATTATTGTGGCTCCTGCCAAGTTTTCAGCCATTTAAAGATATGTTAAAAACAAGTGATGTTGCAGACCTAAATAATTCAACAGGCAGGCTGGGTCATGCCATTACAGGTGGATTGTTTGTAGGCGAGTTCGCCGAAAGTACGCCTTGGGTCCACTTAGATATTGCAGGTACTGCGTATTCTGGAAAATCTACAGAGTTAGGTCCAAAAGGAGCAACAGGTGTTATGGTTCGAACACTCGTTAACTTCGTAAGAAACTTTAAAGCATAATCAATAATCGAAGCTGGTTCTCACTGATGAGAGCCAGTTTTTGTTTTGGGTTTGACAAAATCCCGTTATCCATGTTAATTTGTTTAAGGTTTAACATATTAGCGATTTAGCGAAATAAAGTAATAAAGTTATTTGAGGAGGAAATGAAATGAATGCTGTGGTATTAGCGGTAGCTGTTATGCTAGTACTTAGCCTTTTACGTATACATGTTGTCGTAGCTTTGTTAATCGGAGCCTTAGTAGGCGGATTCGTAGCAGGAATGGGTTTAACAGAAACCATAACAGTATTTACTGAGGGGTTAGGATCGAATGCAGTCATCGCATTAAGTTATGCGTTATTAGGAAGTTTTGCTGTAGCGTTATCTCGTACAGGACTTCCAAAACTGATGGTTGAAAAAGCTATCGTATTGGTTGGAAAAGAAGGAGAATCAAAAAAGAAGTCGTTATCAAAAGTACTAATCTTATTTATTATCCTTATGATTTCTTCATTCTCCCAAAACTTGATTCCAGTTCATATTGCGATCATTCCAATCTTCATTCCACCATTGTTGCACGTTTTAAATGAACTGCAGCTTGATCGTAGGTTAGTTGCAACTGTTATTACGTTTGGATTGGTCACACCTTATATGTGGTTTCCGGTAGGATTCGGAGGAATCTTTCATGAGATTCTTCAGACGAACATGAAGGATAGTGGACTGACTGTTAAGATGGACCAGATTCCAGCTGCGATGACGATTCCATCTCTAGGCATGATTGTAGGTCTATTGATCGCTGTCTTTATTACGTATCGTAAACCACGCATTTATGAAGATAGAACGACCGGAATGACTAAAACAGATGATGTATCTTATACAGCTCGTTCCATCATTGTAGCTGTTTTGGCTATTGTCGCTACATTGTTTGTACAATTACAAACGGACTCAATGATCTTCGGAGCTTTATCAGGGATTATCGTTCTGTATTTCAGCGGACAGTTAAAGTTGAATGCTTCAGATGCAATATTAACTGAAGGTATGAAAATGATGTCGTATATTGGATTTGTTATGATCACTGCCGCAGGTTTTGCAGCAGTAATGCGCGAGACAGGAGAAGTAGAAACATTGGTTAAAGACAGTGCTTCATTTATCGGTAACTCGACTGCTCTCGGCGTACTGTTAATGCTAGTTATCGGTCTGCTCGTAACAATGGGAATTGGTTCATCGTTCTCAACAATTCCTATCATAACAACAATCTTCGTACCCTTAGCTGGAGAATTAGGACTGAGCGTTATGGCGACGATCGCGTTGATCGGTACAGCGGCTGCGTTAGGTGATGCAGGTTCCCCTGCTTCTGACAGTACACTTGGACCTACTTCTGGTCTTAATGTTGATAATCAGCATAATCACATCTGGGATACGTGTGTGCCGACATTTTTGCATTACAACATCCCATTAATCGCTTTTGGATTTATTGCAGCGATGGTACTATAAAAAAGTTTGTTTTCACTGAGAAACCGCCATGTGCGGTTTTTTTGTTTATCATCAGAAATTTATCGGTTCATCTCATGCTATTTTTCAGCATAAATACACATGCTAAAAACAAGGAGGGAAAGACCATGACAAAACGGAAACACGCTTGGGATGCAGCAGCGAAAAACAACTCAACACCAACAGAAAGCATGACAAATGTAGAATTTTCTGACGAAAAATTTAGTGATGAATTACCAAAAAGAGATACCCAAAGCCCAAGATCAAAAGGAAAGTAAAAGTAAGCTGACTCCTAAAAAGCAGGAGTCAGCTATTTTTATGAAGGATTATTCAAAAAAAGTAAGTTCGGGAACCCACTGCTTCATATGAGTTTTTATTTCTTCATAAGATTTTTTCGTTCCAGGTAAGTCTTTCATCGGTTGAATTACAAAAGCTTGATCTACATGGGTCGCCAGAAATTTCGGTTCTGATAATTCAATGGTTTTTTCCGATCCTTTTTGCCGTTTTGTTACCTTCAGCTGAACGATCCCACCAATGTCTTTATATTCTCGTCTTTGACCAGATAAGAAATTACCGAGAGAATAAGCGACGAACGTTTTTGATCCGTCACTTGCGGTCTCCCATTTTACAGGCTGAAGAACATGAGGGTGGTGACCGATGATGATGTCTCCGCCTGCTTCGGTTACAACTTTTACGATATTCTTTTGAAACTCATTCGGCATCCTTTCATACTCGTTTCCGAAATGAAGAGATACCACATTCACGTCAGATAACTTTCTAGCCTCTTTAATGTCTCGCTTGATCCGCTCTACTTCAATCAGATTGACAAGATGATCCTTGCCTGTAGGTACAGGAACTCCGTTCGTTCCGTATGTATAACTCAAAAAGGATAACGTAATGTCATTTCTTTTGATCAGTCTAATATTTTGTCTGTCTTTGTCTGTTAAATATGAACCGGTGTACATCACATCTATTTGATTCCAATAGTTCAAGGCACTTACGATCGCTTTTTCTCCACGGTCAAGTGTATGGTTATTTGCTAAGGTAACGAGATCAACACCGTTTGCTTTTAAAGCATCACCTACTTCATGTGGTGAATTGAACGAGGGATAGGACGATAGACCAAGCTGTGTACCACCAATCATTGTTTCTTGGTTAGCAATCGTAATATCAGGCTCGGTTAAATATGATTTTACTGAGGTGAAGTTGCGATTAAAATCATAGCCTTGTGCAGTTTTCGCTTTATTATAGACCGTATCATGAATCAAGATGTCACCAACTGCAGCAAGTGTGAGATCTGTTTTTATTTCTTCAGGCTCCGGAGAAATCGGCTCTGTCTTTATTTCTTCTGGCGTAGATGTGTTTTCTTGTTTCGGCATCTTTTTTTCTTCTACCGTTTGTAAATCTGCGTTATTATACATATATATAAATGCGATTGTCGAAAAGAATACGACTACAATACCTGTGAACCACCAAAGACGTTTCAGTGGTAACACCCCCTTTCTGTCTATCATAATGGAAGAAGAGGGGATATGTATATGTCAAATTACTCTGTATTGGAAACGGTTTCAATTCTTGCATTCGGGAGGAAAGTACAAAATGAGACAAATAACAGCGCAAACAGTAGACCTTATGGACCAAAATGATGAACTGGCTTCTTTTAAAGAAGAGTTCTATACAAAAGATGAATCAATCTATCTAGATGGAAACTCGCTAGGTCTTCTATCTAAACGTGCAGAACAATCTTTGCTTGATGTATTAAATGACTGGAAAGAGAATGGAATTGACGGATGGATGGGTGGTAAATACCCATGGTTTACTCTTAGTGAAAAACTTGCTGAGAAACTTGCTATATTGGTTGGAGCTGAAGCGAAAGAAGTGATCGTAACAGGTTCAACTACTGTAAATCTTCATCAATTGGTCGCTACGTTTTTTAAACCAAAAGAGGGAAGAACGAAGATATTAGCAGATGAGCTCACTTTCCCTTCTGATATTTATGGCTTACAAAGTCAGTTAAAATTAAAGGGGCTCAATCCAGATACTGATTTGATTCAAGTAGGAAGCAAGAACGGCTTAACGCTTGATGAACAAGATATTATTGATAGGATGACAGAGGATGTAGCTCTTATCTTACTTCCATCTGTCCTATATAGAAGCGGGCAATTGTTAGACATAGAACGTTTAACACGTGAAGCACATAAAAGAAATATACCAATCGGATTCGATCTTTGTCACTCGATCGGAGCTCTTCCTCACGAACTCAGTAAATGGGGCGTTGATTTTGCATTTTGGTGCAATTACAAATACGTAAATGGAGGTCCTGGTGGAGTCGGTGGATTGTATGTCAATAAAAAGCATTTCACGAAAACGCCTGGGCTATCTGGCTGGTTTGGGAGCAAAAAGGAAACACAGTTTGATATGGATCACCATTTTGATGCAGAAAATTCTGCGGGGGGTTACCAGATTGGAACACCGCATATGCTGAGCACAGCACCATTGATCGGATCGTTATCTATTTTTGAGGAAGCCAAGATCGACCGCATTCGTACGAAATCTTTAAAGTTAACGACTCTGCTCATGGACTTGTTGAATCAAGAGCTTGAAAACGAGTTTACGATCGTAAATCCACTAGACGATAAAAGAAGAGGCGGGCATGTTGCTCTCATGCATAATGATTCTGCGAGAATTTGCAAGGCATTAAAAGACAATGGCATCGTTCCGGATTTTAGAGCACCTAACATTATTCGTTTAGCTCCTGTGGCATTGTATAATTCTTATCGTGATGTATTCGAAGCAGTCAAAATATTAAGCAAGATCATGAAAAATCGTGAATATGAGAAGTATGAAAATAAGAGAGAAGTTATTGCATAAGGAGTGGCAGTCGTGAAATTATTTGATATATCCATGCCGCTTTACAACGGAGTACCAGGTTGGCCAGGGGATACACCGTATCACTTCAATCTTGCTTGGACGAAAGAAGATTCTGGTTCTGTAAACGTTGGAAAAGTGGAGATGAGCACACATACCGGTACACATATTGATGCACCTTATCACTTCACGAATAGCGGAGAAAGGATCGGGGGCTTAAACCTCGACTTATATGTGGGAAGAGCGGTCGTTATTGATGTGACGAACGCTAAAGAGATAACGGCTGAGACAGTGAAAGATAAACTGCAAGCTGGTACAAAACGAGTTCTGTTTAAAACAAGATGTTGGACAGATCGGTCCGTGTTTCCAAAACAGATCGTGCCTATATTACCAGAAGTGGTTAAACTGTTTAGCGAGTGCGGAGTCGGCTTGGTCGGTGTAGATATGCCTTCCGTTGATCCACTAGATAGCAAAGAGCTATGTGCACATCATGCTCTTTTTGAGAACAACATTTATATATTAGAAGGACTTGTATTAGATGAAGTGCCTGAAGGAGAATACGAGTTGATCGCTCTTCCACTTTCCCTTGACGAGGCTGATGGAAGTCCTGTGAGAGCCGTTCTTAGAGAACTAGTAAAATAACCTTTTAGATAAACAAACACGAAATGATGTGTTTGTTTTTTCTTTTTGTAATAATAATTGATGATGGGTCTCGCTGTGTTGCTAAAGTAAAACCTGCATTTTTGAGATTTTACCTATTGTTCCTTATAATAGATAAGAGATATTACTTGGAGGACGGCTATGTACAAATATGGATTTACTAATTATTTTGAAGGAACCTTACACTTTACAGGGCATGATGTGGTGCAGGTTGGTCCATGGACAAATGTATATGTTTCTTTTGAGATAGACAACCTTGAGATTTTTCCTGAAGGACTCAATGAGCCAAGTGCGTTAGCTGTCTATAATGGAAATGGTGAGCTGCAAGAAATCATTGCGCACGATGAAGGTGTTGATTGTGAATATAAGTTCACGGACAAGGAAAAAGAACAGATCAACGAATATCTGCTACGCATAGATTTGAAACACGAAAATGAGGAGTGAGTGAAAATGAAAATTACAGGTATCGAACCAACTCCAAGTCCAAATTCAATGAAGATTAACCTAACAGAAACTCTGCCGGGATCTGAACGTTACAACTATAAGAAAGATGAAGCTGAGAATGCTCCAGAATTTATTCAAGAGATCCTTAAAGTGGACGGGGTTAAAAGCATTTATCATGTTGCAGACTTCATTGCACTAGAACGAAACCCTCGAGCGAAATGGGAAGATGTACTCGCGGGAGTTAGATCCGTTTTTGGTCAAGAAGAAGAGCTTGATACTTCTGATCAACAAGCTCAGCAAGAAGATGAGATAAAAGAAATTACGGTTCTTGTTCAGATGTTTAGAGGACTTCCTATGCAGATCAAACTTAAAACCGAACAGGAAGAAAGACGAGTAGGACTCGCTGAGCGATTTGGTAAAGCTGCACTAGAGGCTCAAGATTCTTCCGATAACCTTGTTATGGAAAGACAATGGGAAGATCAAGGAGTTCGTTATGGTACATTTGAACAAGTAGGCAGTGAAGTAGCCGAAGAGCTATCAGCCGTCTATCCTCAAGAACGATTAGATCAATTAGTAAAACAAGCATATAGCACAAATACCGAACAAGAAGTTGAAGTCGAAACACTTTCCACTTCAGAAGTAGCGAAACAACTTCGCGACTCAGATTGGCAGACACGTTATGCGGCATTAGAACGAATAAACCCATCTATTGATGATGTAATGGTATTGAAACAGGCTCTTAAAGACGAAAAACCTTCTATAAGACGTTTGGCTGTCGTCTATTTAGGAATGATCGAGGATGAAGCTGTGCTACCCCTCTTATACTTAGCTCTTGAGGATAAGAATGTTTCGGTAAGACGTACAGCAGGTGATGCATTATCTGATCTAGGAAATGCAAAAGCCATCCCTGTAATGTGTGATGCATTATCCGATAAAAATAAACTAGTAAGATGGAGAGCGGCGCGCTTTTTATTTGAAGTTGGTGACGAGACAGCACTTCCTGCTTTAAAAGCAGCTCAAGATGATCCTGAGTTTGAAGTATCTCTTCAAGTGAAAATTGCGATTGAACGGATCCAAAGCGGTGAAGAAGCAGCGGGGACAGTGTGGCAACAGATGACAAAGAGTCGCGAACAATAAAAAAGAGGTTGAGCCTGTTAGGAGACATGGGTTCAGCCTCTTTTATTAATTATATTACATCAGAAATGATCAGGATGTTTCTTGTTGAAAATCAGTTCCGTGAGTGATTCCTCGCTCAATAAAACGTGTGATTTCACTGCATATTTCTTGGGGCTTTTCTTCCATCAGCAGATGTCCGCATTTATCATAGACGATAAGTTCAGCGCTAGGTAGATCATGTTTTAAACGATAACCTGTTTTAACGGGCATCACTTTGTCCTCTTTGCCCCATAACATCAATACGGGCTGCTGAATCTGATTTAAATCCTGTGAGCACATATCTCCTTCTCGTTGCCGTAATAGCCTGACTAAAGAATGGATGAACGCTACCTCGCTAATCGGTTTTCTATAACTTTCAATCATTTCTTCCGTAACCAGCTTTGAGTCATGTAAGACAGAAAGTAAATTTTCTTTTACGTCTTTTCTCTGAATCCAATTGCGCATTCCCCAACTAAACAACGGTAAGTAGGAGCATGCGATTAAAGAACGGCTTGCTCTTTTTACATATGAACAACAGCCAAGAAGGATTAATTTTTCAATTCGCTCTGGAGACTTCTTTGCTGCATGCATAGAAATTTGGCCGCCCATAGAGTGCCCGATCAATATGGCGTTTTGAATGTTTAAAGCGTCTAAGAAATCTATAATCAGTTGTCCATAGTTAGAAAGCTTGTAGATGAAATTTGTCGATTTTTCACTCTGTCCAAACCCTGGAAGATCGATAGACAATACTTTATACGTCTTCGTTAAGTAAGGAAGCAGCTTTCTAAAACTAACCGTAGAAGATAAAAATCCATGCACGAGAACTAAGACTTTCGCATGTGGATCTTCGTGATCGAAGTATTCATAATAAATTTGAACATTATTCACATTGATTCGATATCCTGGATAATATTTGTGCTTTTCATCATGAGCCATGAATGTCTTACCTCCGTCCGCAGAATTCTATGAGTAGTTTCACCAATCGATCCACAAGATACAACGAGAAATTATTTCCTCTTTTTTTATTACTTTCTAAAAAATTTTGCATTCTTACATTGTTGCAGTTGATTTCCGCTCCAGGTTGCACGCTTTCCATGGGGCGATCGGTGAGCTCCATGTCTAGTTGCAGTGACTAGCCCCTCGAGGTCAAAAGATAAACGGTCAAGAAGGCAAAGTACGCCTTCCTAGCCCATTTATCTTTTGCTTGTCGGGGCTAAACGAGTCACTTCCACTTTTCGGACTGCCGCTTTGCGCCTTTAAGTGTCTCACCTGACCGCTCGTCCCATAGGAGTCTGCAACCTTACCCTCCAATCAACTTGCATAGAAGAAAGAGCATCAGAAAACATCCAAAACAGCCTTTTAAAACTTAAAAAAGTAATGGAAAGCCAAAATTTGTGCGTTTGCCTCTATTCCTCTTTACCCACTTCGTACATATTTTAATAAGGAGTAAGAACGCATAAAGAAATAAGAGGAGGTAGCAGGATGGCATTTCCATATTATCCTTACTATACCCCGTATGCTTACGGAGCTTACGGTTATGGCGGCTATGGTTACGGTTGGATCTGGGCTGTAATAATTATAGTATTTATTCTCATCTTGATATTTGGTGGCTGGTGGTGGTGGAACACTAGAGACTAACAGATTAAGGCTTGGAGGTAGGGTCTTCAGGCCTTTTTTTGCTTAAGTATGGATGAACAGTTATGCGGGGATAATGAAAGAAAAAAATGGAGAGATGTTATGCATAGTCGACAAACAGTCCGCTATATATGTGAAGAATACGTAAGCGGTAACTGTTATTATTACAAAAGTGAGATCATTACACATGATAACTGGAAAAATCTTGACTCCCTTTCCTGGTCAAGGCCCCGTCCAATATCGGAAAAGACCTTTCTGAAACAAAAGAAAGCAGGGTTTAGAACAGAGCATAAGTTTATAAAAAAAGAGCCTGCTGTGGTCGTTTCACTGCACAAAACGAAAACCGTCTAACTAGGCGGTTTTTTTGTTTACAACAATTAATTACATAGTAAAGGTGTTTTTGGAAAAGGGTTACATCTTTTTTAAGAAGGGGATACAAGATATAAGGCTACTTAAGGAGGTAGAGATTTTGGATAAATTTCGAATTGCCAAAGATACGTTGGGGGAAGTAAGGGTCCCTAAAGAGGCCTACTATGGAGCTCAAACACAAAGAGCGGTAGAAAATTTTCCGATCAGCGGTATTCGGTTACCGTTATCATTCATAAAAGCACAAGCTATCATTAAAGGTAGCGCAGCCTTCGCGAATAGAGAATGTAAGGCACTAAGTAACGAAAAAGCGAATGCCATCATTTCGGCAGCAGATGAAGTAGTTAACGGCGATTTGAGAGATCAATTTGTTGTAGATGCCTATCAAGCAGGAGCGGGCACTTCTCAAAATATGAACATGAATGAGGTTCTAGCTTCACGTGCTTCTGAGATATTAGGTGGGGAAAAAGGTGATTATTCACTTGTTCACCCTAATGATGATGTGAATATGTCACAATCCACCAATGATACCATTCCGACAGCTATACAAATTTCAGTTGCATCTGAACTTCAAACAACCCTTTATCCCGCTCTTAGTCGTTTGATTCAAGTTTTGAAGGAAAAAGAAAAAGAGTTTCACGAGATTATTAAAGCGGGCAGAACACATTTGCAGGATGCTGTGCCTATTCGATTAGGCAGCGAATTCAAAGGTTACAGAGGCACACTAGAATCTGTAAAGCATGCTTTAGAACATTCAGAGACCTCTTTATATGCTTTAGGATTGGGTGGGAATGCAGTAGGTACAGGAATAAACGCTCACCCTGATTATGCACAACTCGCAATAAAACAGATTGCACAAAAAACGAAGCTGCCGTTTACACAGAGTGACAATACATATGCTTTTATGCAGAATACGAACGCAGCGATTCGAGTAAGCGGTCACTTAAAAGAATTAGCTCTCCACTTAATAAAAATATCGAGTGACCTTAGACTGTTAAGCAGTGGCCCAAGGACAGGATTTGCTGAAATCATGCTGCCAGCGGTGCAGCCAGGATCATCGATCATGCCAGGCAAGATCAACCCGGTCATTTTAGAAAACATGTATATGATCTGTTCACAAGTAATAGGTAATGACACATGTGTGTCCACAGCTGCAATCGGAAGTCAGCTAGAAATCAATGCAATGATGCCTGTAATTGGTTTCAATGTGCTCCAATCTATCACAATCTTGAGTAATGGAATCACTATCTTTACAGAAAAATGTTTAAAAGATATCACTGCTAATGAAGAGAACATACAAAATTGGCTCGAGAAGAGTCTTTCACTTGTAACAGCGCTAAACCCTCATATTGGATATGAAAAAGCAGCAGCGGTAGCAAAAGAAAGTTTCGAGACAGGCAAGACATTAAAAGAAGTGCTGGTTGCAAAAAAGATCTTAACTAGAGAAGAAGCTGACCGAATCTTAGATCCAAACTCAATGATTTAAAGTTAGTTGTAACTTTTAAATCGCTTTTCTCGACAAATATAGTACAGATTTCTTGTTTTTCATATTATTAACAAATAATTAGTGAAGATTGGAATTTACAGAGTTATAATAGAGAAGTTCATTCACATATAAAGGGAAATAAATAATATTCTGGAAAACCAATTAGTTAACTTGGTTTAATAAATGAAAAGTGGACATTTGAACTGTTTTTTGGGGAGGAACTTGAAAATGTGCGGTTTTATTGGATATATGTTAAACACGCCTGAGACGGTAGAACAAAAAGAAACTGAGCAATTAATCAATATGACTAACATCATTACTCATCGAGGTCCAGATGATAGTGGTCATTTTGTAGATCAGTATGTTCGCTTCGGTTTTCGCCGTCTGAGCATCATTGATATAGAAAGTGGTAAACAACCACTTTCATACGAAGATGACCGTTATTGGATTATTTTTAATGGTGAAATATATAATTATGTTGAAATAAGAAAAGATCTAGAAGAAAAAGGATATATGTTTAAAACCCATTCGGATACCGAGGTAATCCTCGCTCTTTTTAGTGAGAGAAGAGAAAAAGCCTTTACTGAACTTCGAGGGATGTTTGGCTTTTTAATCTGGGATAAAGATAAGAAAGAGCTTTATGGAGCAAGAGACCGTTTCGGGATCAAACCTTTTTTCTATCTTGAGGATGAAGAAGGACTATACTGTGCTTCTGAAAAGAAAAGTATTAACGTTGTTAAAGAAAAGCAAGAAGTAGATGCCGAAGCACTTCATCATTATTTGACCTATCAATTCGTGCCAGAGCCAATGACTTTAACGAAGGGGATCAAAAAGCTTGAACCTGGCCATTATTTTGTAAAAAAAGCGGGCAGACCGATGTCTATCCAATCGTATTGGAAGCCTAGTTTTAAACCAAATAATATGACACTTGAAGAAGCGAAGAATGAAATTCGTTCTGTTATGCGAGATTCAGTAAAAGTTCATATGCGTTCTGACGTTCCTGTAGGGGCTTTCTTGTCTGGAGGAATAGATTCAAGTGCAATTGTCGCTTTAGCGAGTGAACTGCACCCATCGCTAAAAACGTTTACGGTCGGATTTGAAAGAGAAGGGTTTAGTGAGATTGATGTAGCTGTTCAAACTGCTGCTGCATTAAACGTTGAAAATATCCACTATTTAGTTAAACCTGAAGAATATATTAAAGAACTTCCAAAAATCATCTGGCATATGGATGATCCAGTAGCTGATCCAGCAGCTGTTCCCCTGTATTTTGTCGCTCGTGAAGCAGCAAAACACGTGACAGTAGTTCTTTCTGGAGAAGGTGCTGATGAGTTGTTTGGAGGATACAACATCTATCATGAACCTCACTCATTAAGACATCTTTCTTCATTGCCAAAAGGTGTTGCAAAAGGGTTAGCTGCCATCGCAAGCATCCTACCTGAAGGTGTTAAAGGGAAGAGTTTTATGCAGCGAGGAAGTATGACAATTGAAGAACGTTATATTGGAAATGCGAAAATGTTCTCAGAGAGTGAAAAAAGCAAACTCTTAAAAGAATATCGTCCTGCTTATAACTACAAAAATGTAACTAAGCCGTTGTATGAGGAAGCGAGAGCTTTTCACGATGTTCATAAAATGCAATATATTGATCTTCATACTTGGATGAGAGGCGATATTCTCGTTAAGGCTGATAAGATGACGATGGCTCATTCGCTAGAGCTAAGGGTGCCTTTCCTTGATAAAGAAGTATTCGATGTTGCTTCCAAATTGCATCCAAGTCTTACAGTAACGAATGGAACAACAAAATATGCACTAAGGGAAGCGATGAATGGGATCGTTCCTGATTCTGTGCTGCATCGCCGTAAGTTAGGTTTCCCTGTTCCAATTCGACATTGGTTAAAAAATGAGATGTATGATTGGGCTATACAACTCATACAGACGAGTCATACAGACCAATATCTTAATAAAGATGTAGTACTGAATCTTTTAGAAGGACACCGAGCTGGCAGAGGCGATTACAGCAGAAAAATATGGACAGTACTCATGTTCATGTTGTGGCATCAAATAAATATTGAGAAAATGTATCACTTTGGTGAAGACCTCTCACCAAAACAAGATCAAATTCAAGAAATGATGGTTTCAAGTCGATAAAACACACTCTTTATTAGTTTTGCTTGTATGATTTAGTTATGTTATACTTAACAGGTTAAAAAATAGTTAGGAGTGTTTTCATGAATTTTGAAGTAGGTAGCATTGTTGAAGGTAAAGTTACAGGCATTAAGCCTTTTGGTGCGTTCGTTGCATTAAATGATAATGTACAAGGTCTTGTACACATCTCTGAAGTTTCACATGGTTTCGTTAAAGATATTAACGATGCATTAAGTGTTGGTGACGTTGTGTCAGTAAAGGTTCTTTCTGTTGACGAAGACAGCAAGAAGATTTCACTGTCCATCCGACAAACACAGGAAGCTCCAGCTCCTGCACCTAAAAAAGAACGCCGCCCTGGTGGATTCAACAATAATAACAAAAAGAGCAACACAAACAATCAAGACGCTAACAAAGGTTTCAACACTCTTGAAGCAAAACTTAAAGATTGGTTGAAAGAGTCTACAGATCGTCAAGCTCAACTAAACAAGCGCCTTAAAAAGTAATAAAAAAACCTCTCGATCGAGAGGTTTTTTTTATTTAAATTATACACGGTTATGTTCTGTATGACCTTCTCGGCTAAGTTCCTCGGAAGGTTTAAACAATAGTGTTAAACAGTAAAGACCAGAAAGACCTACTAGACCATAGACGATACGGGCAAGAACAGCATCTTGACCTCCAAAAATAGCAGCAACTAGATCGAACTGAAAGAACCCGATTAAACCCCAGTTGATGGCTCCAATGATAACCAATGCAAGTGCGAAACGCTGTAATCCACTCATGTAATTCCCTCCTCTTTTTAATAATTGAAAAGCTTCCTTAGGGTGGCATATTATGTCTACAATTATTCATTCCCTTAATCACTGGCATGAAACTAATCAATAAAACACATGCTAGTATTCGATAAGCTAATTACTTTACATTACATTTTATGTCCCACATAATACGGATTAACCATGTAAGAAGGAGAGATATTCATGAACGAATATATATACTACAATCCAACTCGATTAGTTTTTGGTAAAAATCAAATTCAAACGCTAAAGGACGAATTAGGGAAATTCGGAAAGAAAGTCCTCGTGGTTTATGGTGGAGGAAGCATAAAACGAAACGGCTTGTTTGATGAAGTGATGAATGAGCTTAATAAGATGGATGCAGAGGTTAGTGAGCTTTCAGGTGTGGAACCAAACCCGAGAGTATCTACTGTTCGTAAAGGTGTAGAAATTTGTAAAGAAAAAGGCATCGATGTTTTATTAGCTGTTGGTGGTGGAAGTGTTATTGACTGCACAAAGGCAATCGCAGCTGGGGCTAAGTATGATGGAGACGTATGGGATATCATTACTCTACAAGCTCAAGTGGAAGATGCACTTCCTTTTGGAACAGTTCTTACGTTAGCTGCAACTGGATCTGAAATGAATTCAGGTTCTGTTATTACGAACTGGGAAACACAAGAGAAATATGGTTGGGGAAGTCCACTTGTATTCCCTAAATTTTCAATTTTAGATCCTACTTATACGTTCTCAGTTCCTAAGGATCAAACGATTTATGGAATTGTAGATATGATGTCGCACGTATTTGAACAGTATTTCCATAACGCTACAAACACACCACTACAAGATCGCTTTGCTGAATCCATTCTATTAACAGTAATGGAAACCGCACCTAAGCTTCTAGAAAATCTTGAGAACTATGAGTTGCGTGAAACAATTCTTTACAACGGAACGATGGCATTAAACGGTACACTTCAAATGGGTGTTCGAGGTGATTGGGGAAGTCATAACATTGAACATGCTGTTTCAGCGGTCTATGATATTCCGCATGCTGGCGGCTTAGCTATTCTTTTCCCTAATTGGATGAGACATAATGTGGATACGAATGTAGCTCGCTTCAAGCAACTTGCTGTTAGAGTGTTTAACGTTGAAACAGAAGGAAAGTCCGATAAAGAAGTGGCTCTTGAAGGTATTGATCGTCTTTCTGCATTCTGGTCGTCTCTTGGAGCTCCGAATGCTCTTAAAGATTATGATATTGACGATTCAAAGCTTGACCTTATCGCAGATAAAGCGATGGCAAGAGGTGAGTTTGGGAACTTCAAGAAACAGAATAAAGAAGATGTACTCAACATTTTGAGAATGTCTTTATAAATCATCTGTAATGCAAGCCATATAAAAAGAGGGGATCGATCCTTCTTTTTATATGGCTGCTTTTTGAATATTTCGTCTTTTGAAAAGAAACCGATTACATTTGTCTGGTTTCTTGATTTGGTCCTTGTACTTGTATAAAGTGAAAGAATAATGATGTTTTAGGAGGCTTACATATGACAAAGAAACTTAGTTTTGATTATAGCAAGGCCCTTTCTTTTATTGGTCAGCATGAAGTAGATTATCTTACAGGTGCGGTAAAAACTGCTCATGAAGCAATTCATGAAAAAACCGGTGCTGGGAATGACTATCTTGGCTGGGTTGACCTTCCTGAAAACTACGACCGCGAAGAATTTAGCCGAATCGTAAAAAGTGCTGAAAAAATTAAAAGTGATTCTGATGTATTGATTGTTGTTGGAATTGGTGGCTCGTACTTAGGAGCTCGTGCAGCGATCGAAATGTTAAATCATTCCTTCTACAACCTTTTATCAAAAGAAGACCGCAAGACTCCACAAGTATTCTTTGCTGGACAGAACATTTCATCGACATATGTTAAAGAACTTTTTGATGTATTAAAAGATAAAGATGTATCTGTAAATGTGATCTCTAAATCTGGGACAACGACTGAACCAGCGATTGCGTTCCGTATCTTTAGAAAGTTTTTAGAAGAAAAGTACGGTAAAGATGAGGCTCGTAAACGTATTTATGCAACTACTGACAAAGCTCAGGGTGCACTTAAAACATTAGCGAACGAAGAGGGCTATGAATCCTTTATCATCCCTGATGATGTAGGTGGACGATACTCAGTGCTGACTGCTGTTGGTCTATTACCAATCGCAGTAAGTGGAGTGAACATTGAAGAGATGATGAACGGAGCGAAAGAAGCTGCAGCTGATTTCAACAACCCAAACCTTGCAGATAACGAAGCTTATCAATATGCTGCTGTTCGTAATGCTCTTTATAATAAAGGCAAAACCATCGAATTAATGGTAAACTACGAGCCGGGTCTTCACTATGTTTCTGAATGGTGGAAGCAGCTTTACGGTGAAAGTGAAGGAAAAGACTACAAAGGCATCTATCCAGCGTCAGTTGACTTCACTACTGATCTTCACTCAATGGGGCAATACGTGCAAGAAGGGCGTCGTGACCTTTTTGAAACGGTGTTATACGTAGGTTCAGCTCGAGAAGAAATTACAATTGAAGAAGATGATCAGAATTTGGATAAACTGAATTTCTTAGCTGGTCAGACAATGGATTTTGTTAACAAGAAAGCATTCCAAGGAACAATGCTTGCTCATACAGATGGTGGAGTACCAAACTTAGTGGTAAGTATTCCTGAAATGACACCTTATCATTTTGGATATATGGTTTATTTCTTTGAAAAAGCGTGTGCGGTGAGTGGCTACTTGTTAGGTGTTAATCCATTCGACCAACCGGGAGTAGAAGCATACAAGAAGAACATGTTTGCTCTTCTAGGTAAACCTGGATTTGAAAAAGAAAAAGAAGAATTAGAAAAGCGTCTATAATCATTTTTTAAGCCTGACTCAAACATTGCTGAGTCAGGCTTTTTTTATGTTTACTTATACTAATGGTCAAATAATCTCATGTCAGATTGGATACGCTAAGAAATAGACAATAAAGGGGTGACAATGATGAAACCGATAAAAAGCAAACTTGAAAATGAATGTTGTGCATTAAATGAAGCTGAAGATGTTTTGAAAGGGATGGGCTTTTCTTACGGGGGGAACTGGGATTATGATCACGGCTATTTCGATTATAAACTGGATGATGAAGTAGGGTATACGTTTTTGAGAATTCCTTTTCAAGCCATTGATGGTCAGTTAGATAAAAAAGATACCACTATTCAATTTGGTGAACCTTTTTTACTGGCTCACAAATATCAGGTTGGGCTCGACGACAATGCTGAG
Source organism: Fictibacillus nanhaiensis (assembly GCA_016401345.1). Lineage (GTDB taxonomy): Bacteria > Bacillota > Bacilli > Bacillales > Fictibacillaceae > Fictibacillus > Fictibacillus phosphorivorans. Next base: position 68,320 of record JAEACG010000002.1, read on the forward strand.
ACAGGTAATATCTCAGGGAGCTTTAATCAGTTTTCAGAGCCGCAAGATCCGGATGCGACGGTTGATCAAAAGTGGATCGGGATCGCCAAAGATTTAGTGAAAAAGGTAGAAACTGCTGTATTAAATTAAAAACAGATAGACCATGACGTCTATCTGTTTTTCTTATCGTATCTCTTTTGCCAGGCTAGAAACCATCGCATGTGAAGCAAGGTTTGAAGTGTGTATAATATGGTCGGCACCAGCTCGTATTGCGTTTGAAGTTTGCTCCGTTGTTAACACTTCTGCATGAATAGATACTCTAGGATTCAGTCCTCTGGCTGTAAGAATAGAAAGAATCGTATTCGTATCAGCTTCGTATTCCTTTAAGTTTGCATCAGCTGTAATTAAGATGGTATGAGCTTGTTTAACATGAGCCATCATCCAAGTATGATCTTCACTAGGTTTAGCATGGATAAAATGAATGCCTTCAACATATAACGGATTTTCTTTTAATGATTCATCGATTAAAACGATATGGTTGGATTTTAATTGCTCTTTTAGAGCTTGAATCGTATGTCTAGCTCTTTCGTTCCAGCCTACTATAATGAAATGATCTTTATTTTTATACATATTTTTCCCCTCTAGAAAGCGATTTTCTCTTTTAACAACAGAACTTGCCAAGTGAACAGTCAAAAAGGCAAAAAAAGACGCGCCAATGAACACAAGGAAAATAGCTAGTATCCTTACTTCGGTTGATTCAGGAGTGAAATCGCCATATCCAACTGTTCCAGCCGTAATAACTGCCCAATAAAACCCTTCAAATATAGTTGGAAATGTTTTTGTTTCTAAGAGGTGAGCTAAAATAGCGCTGGATAATAGAATGCTAAAAAGAATAATCGCAAGTCGAATCAGCATTGGCATTCTTAAGTAAGCATAATAAATAGACCGCATACAAACACTCTCCTCCTATTATCACTATTGCCATAAAAGTTTGCTGTCTATACCGAAATGAAAACAAAAACCCCAGGACTGGAGTTAGTCCTGAGGTTTGCCATTATGAAGCCTCTTCTAAAAGTGGTGGTTCTTCAATGGAAGAATCTGATGCAACTTCATTTTCTGTTGTTTGTTGTAACTCTTTAGAAACTTCAGCTTGCTCAACTTCTTGTGTGAATGCTGAAGTTGATGTAGGGCATGACTGTTCTTTTGAAGCATTTTGATGATAAGTGGTTAATGCTTGTTGTTTTAACTCAGCATCAGTGACATTTGTTGTTACTTTAATGCGAACTTCTATAACGATACCATCAATAATAATTTCAATATAAATCCAGTGCTCTTTTGGTGTTTCTTCTTTAGGCGTTTCTTCTTTAGGTGTTTCCTCTTTAGGTGTTTCTTCTTTAGGTGTTTCCTCTTTAGGTGTATCTTCTTTAGGTGTCTCGTCTTTAGGTTTTTCTTCCTTAGGCGTTTCTACCTTCGGAGTATCTTCCTTAGGTGCTTCCTTAGGAATGTTTTCTTTCGGAATTTCTGGTTTAGGTTTTTCCTCATTTGGTGTTTCCTGTTTCGGTTTATCCTCTACGGGTTTTACAGGTTTTGGTTTCTCTTCCTTTGGTGCTGTGACGACAGGTGTACTCTTCGTAGGTGCTTTGTGTGTATTCTTGTCTTGCTCACCGCCAGAAGGAGCAGGCGTATTCACATGTTTTTCTTGCTCGTTCTTAATTGGTTTTTCGGCTGGCTTTTCTTCCTTTTTTGGTGCAGAAGGAATTTCAGCATGACTTACAGGTAATTCGAACGTTTTCTTTTTCTGAGGTTCCTGTATTTTTTCTTGAACCGGTGTTACTTCCTTTTCAACCTTTACCTCGTTACTCGAATCTTTTATATCTAAGATAGGTAGAGGCGGTTCGTATACAAGATCCTCTTTCTTGTCTTCAGAGGCATCAACTGTTTCAAGATCCTCTTTTAAAAGCTCTTTTATAGGGCCCACTTTTTCTGAAATCTCTTCAATTGTAAGAGTTGAAATTTCGTTCTTTGTAATTTTCATTCCAGACTTCTTAGCTGCTTTATAAATCGCATAATGACCAGGTGACATTTTCATCTTTTTAGATTGTTCCCGCTCTTTAGAACTCATCACGATAGTTGTCATCTCTATCGATTTCTTTTTAGCGGTCTCTGTCATCACTTCATTCACTTGTTGTTTGATTTCTTTCTCCTTATCAGCAGGTATTTCCTCAGATAAGGTTGTAGTAATCAATACCTCTTCCTTTGACTTGAGATAGCCGAGGTCTTCGCATGTATCAAAAATAAGGTCAGTTACATGTTCAATTTCTTCATTTTCCCAATCGTTCAACTGATCAAGAACCATATGACCTTGCTGATTATAAGCCAAGATATCCAGTACTCTCATTTCTTCGTCAATCTTCAATTCAAGACTTGGATCCATGTTTATGCCAACATAGGCATACGCCCCAGGTCCTGATATCGGTGCGAGTACTTGAAAGAATAAGAGAAAGATAGCCAGTGCTACGGCAGTTCCTGTTTTCCAGTTTATGAAAATAGAGAAAATAGATTTCTTGTTTTCTTGTCTTACTGGAAGACGAATTTCTTGACCGACCATATAGGCAGCATTGGTATTTTTAATCTTTTTAAATTCTCCGCCCTCTGCAAGAACGATGACATGGCGCTTGTTAACCTCTACAATAATCGCTTTGTTCATTAGTGTTTTCCTCCCGTGCCAGGAACATATTGCAGCAACACTTGATAGTTTTCTATAAAGATAAGGGTAAGAGCGGTTATGTATTCTCGCTGTTTTTTCATGGTGTGCTTTTGATGCTGTGTACTTTCGTTATGAAGAAGGGGCAACCGTTTCCACGTTAGAAAGTAATTCCGCATCTCAGGGTCTTTCGAGATTTCTTCAGCAACTTTTATGGCTTGCTGTCTGTTTTCAACATCCTTAGGAGTGCTGGAGACTAAGTGACTAAACTCTATTCCATATTCTTTTAACCGCATTTTAAAATGCGATATTTCTTTTACAGGATCTGGTTCATCCGTGGTACTTGTGCATAGACTCAACGATGAATTTGAAGACGGTGTTTCAAATGCAGGCTGCAATGATTTATTTTTTTTCGTAAACCAACGGCGGATCAATTGTTCCCCCTCCTTCCGGCTAATATGTAAAATAATATATTTCAAGATAATAATAACCAAATTATTATAGTATACTTTCCTATGAAAAAATAGTGAAAAAAGTCACAAGAGTAAATGTTTATGAAGTTTGTTAGGACAGATAGATGGAAAAGCTGTGAATGGGTGATGAAGTTGAAATATAATAAGGAAGATCGAGAAAAATATAGTGAAGCGATAGATCGCATGCAAGAGGGGTTAGACAGCATGATTGATTTATACAATGAAGCAGAAGATGATGAAGAACTCATTCAATATGATGAAGAAGTAATTGCCGCAATCAGGCAAGCAAAAGAAAGCTTCGGAGATCAATTTATCAACCAAAAGATAAACACGATCGTCAAGGAAGTGCTTTCGTTCATGCAAGGGGGTCAGACCCCCGAAAAAGACAAATAGCAATTTTGTCCATCTAAAGAGGACTCTTCTAAACCAATACAACCGCCTTCAGTGAGCAACTGAAGAAGGTTGTATTGGTTCTTCTTATAAAACATACATAAAAATCGGAAACATGTTCCAGCAAAACCAGAGTGTGAGGATAAACAGGATAGAGATAGGAACAGAAACTGTATATTGAATCCATCTCGTCGTTTCAGAACAGAGCTGCCACACTTTACGAACAACAAGAATCAACACTGGTATAATTAAGACGAGAAAGAACAATCGTACCCAATATTCATAAGTCACGGTATCAGATGTTAATGAGAGTAAGCTGATAAAACACACGATGCCTATTATTCCGTATAACGGCCAGATAACTTGTTTCAACTTCTTAGAATCATGTATCGTTAGAAGATAGAAAGCAATCATGCAGATAATGGTGAATACGATCATTATAGACCTCCTAATTTGTTATCTTATACTCTATTCTTTGTTTGTATTTTTTATGAGATTACGATGCAATCAACCATTTTTTTGAAGTGAGTTTCTAGCAATTAAGATGATACGTAAAAGAAAGGTGATAAGAATGAAAATCGCAGTTATTAACGGCAGCTCTAGAGAACATGGTAACACGGAAGCACTAACTCAAAAGGCATTAGACAACATTCAGCATACATCTTTTTACCTCAAAAACTACAAAATCAATCCTATAGATGATCTACGCCATGATGCAGGCGGATTTGTTAAGGTAGATGATGACTACGAGGAATTGATCAAAGAGATTTTACAATATGACGTACTTATTTTTGCTACACCTGTTTATTGGTATGGAATGAGTGGGATCATGAAAAACTTTGTAGATCGGTTCTCACAGAGTTTACGAGACGAAACCTTAAACTTTAAGAAAACCATGGGCGATAAAAAAGCTTATGTTATTACAGTAGGGGGAGATCATCCTCGAATAAAAGCACTGCCCTTGATTCAGCAATTTCAATATATATTCGACTTTTTAGGTACAGAATTTGTTGGTTATTTAATAGGAGAAGCAAATGCACCTGAGGAGATATTGGCTGACTCAAAAAGCTTGGGAGATGCTAAATCATTTAAGACAGCTTTATGGAAGCACACTGAGAAATAATCAGTGTGCTTTTGTATTTTAATTATTATAGGTCTACAAAAGGGTTTCTTCAAAATGTTCACTTGATGGATTGTTATTCACTAGAGAACCTGTTCTATTCAAATCTAAGTATTAATTGGTAATCTTTGATCTGAATCCAAAAAGAGGAAAATAACTCTTGTGTTTTTTTGTATTTAATAGAAAAATAGAGAAAAGGCATTTCTTGTAAATACTTTAAAAATAATTCAACAAGGATGTAGAACATGCGAGAGACTTCGTTTGAATTACAAAATACAAAACAAATGATGCATACGTTCTATGAAGCGGTTAATAATGGGATTATCGTTATAGAACGATGTGGCACAATTCTTTACGCCAATACAAAAGCGTATGGCATGTTAAGATTGTCTGATTCTGAAGTAGAAGGCTCATATGTATATGAGTTGCCATTTTTTATAACAGATTCAAACAAAGAGAAATGGTCACTTCAAGAAGCTTACATTCAACATGAGAAAAACAAAAAAGCCGAATATCAGATCGAAATAGATTTAATCTGTAAAAACACGGGCTATTCTTCTTCGTTGTCTGTTTCTATCATTCCTCTTAATAATAATGTGTGTGATCTATCTGTCATCACATTAACGGATAACCAGGAGCTAAAACGTACGGAAAAAAAATTGAATCGCAGTCAACAACGCTTTAACTCGCTTGTCGACTCAATGGAAGACACTGTTTTTACGTTAGATACAAATTTTGTACATACAGGCATCTATGGAAGATGGATGGAAAAACACGGTGTTAAGCCATCCTACTTCTTAGGCAAGACCGTTCGCGAAGTTTTTGGCGCTGAGATTGCTGATGGTCAAGAAAAGGCATGTCGTCTTGTTTTGCAAGGCAAATCTCAATTTTATGAGTGGAGTAATGTGCGTGATGGTGAACGTCTCTATTATCAGGCTATCCTATCCCCAATTAATAATGACCAAGGTCAAGTGGAAGGAATTGTAGGTGTTTCTAGAGATATCACCCACAGCAAGAGGATGGAACTAGGACTACGAGAAAGTGAAGAGAGGTTCCGTCAGTTTGCTGAAAATGCAAAAGACATCTTTTGGATGCAAGATTATAAAACGCATCAGCTACTTTACATATCAAAGGCTTTTAAGCAAATTTGGGATGTCGAAGAAACGGAGCTGATTGAATCTGTTTTTACAGACGTTCACTCTGAAGATCAAGAAGCTGTTTCAACGTTCATCAAATTAATCGCACAAGGTGAATCACAGATTGAATACCGGATACATGGGAAAAATAACAGAGTCCGTTGGATCAGAACAAGAGCATTTCCAATCACCAATGACGATGAAGAGATCTATCGCATAGCAGGTATTTCAGAAGATATTACAGATTTAAAAGAAAAAGAAGAATTGCTCAGAAAATCAGATAAACTCACGGTCGTTGGTGAGCTTGCGGCAGGAATCGCTCATGAGATTCGTAATCCGCTAACAAGTATCAAAGGATTCGTCCAACTTATGAAAGCAGACATGGAAGATCTACATAGTGAAATCATCTTGTCTGAGATGGATCGGATCGAATCGATCATTACTGAATTTTTAGTATTAGCTAAACCGCACCAGGAAACTTTTTTTCAGCAGAGAAACGTAAATGATTTTATTAAACAGACGATCACGCTGTTGGATTCAGAGGCGAACCTTAATAACGTTCAATTCGAGACGCACTTAATGAACGTTCCTCAGATTCTTTGTGAAGGAAATCAAATTAAACAAGTAATCATTAATGTGATTAAGAATGCGATCGAATCTATGAATAGCGGCGGCACCATCTTTGTAGAAACAGGAGCACATGATGAAGGCTATGTCTTTATTAAAGTTACTGACCAAGGAGTGGGAATCGGCGAGGAGCGACTTGCAAGACTTGGAGAACCTTTCTATTCCAATAAAGAAAAAGGCATAGGGTTGGGACTAATGGTATCTCTGAAGATCATTGAAAATCATCATGGAAATATTACATTTGAAAGTATGTTAGATATTGGAACCACGGTTACAATATTGCTGCCGACTAAACTTTTGCCATAAAGATTTGATAATGCGCACTTCAGTATATCTGAAATGCGCATTTTTTTGCTTGCTAAATAAGTGTTTACGAGTTTTTTGTAAAGGGTAACCATATACAAGATGCATGAAAAATCTGATCTTTTTGATAGGTGGGAATTCACGTAAAATTGAGAACATTTCCAATTCATGCTACCCTTGTCTAGTAGGGGAATCTACAAAATGGGATATTCAAGGAGGATAAGAATGAAAGATTTCAAAAAGAAGATTGGGATGTTAGCTGTCGTTTTTTCAATGTTTGTACTAGCTGCATGTGGCAGTAGTGAATCAAGTGACGGGGGTCCAGAATTAAAGAACGAAGGTGAATTTAACTTTATCGTATCAGGAGAGTTTCCGCCTTTCAGCTCGGTTGATAAGGGAGGGGAACTAACAGGCTTTGATGTTGCAGTCGGTGAGGCGATTGCCAAAGAACTTGGTCTAAAGCCTGTTCCAGAGAAGTTTAAATTCCACGGCGCTGTATCCGCTATTAAGGCAGATCGTTTTGACGCAGCAGTGGCAAGCCATACAATCACTGAAGACCGCAAGAAAGCAGTGAATTTTAGCGAGCCTTATTATTACTCAGGTCCGGTAATCTTTACAAGACCAGACAGTGATATTAAAACAAAAGAAGATTTAAAAGGAAAAGAAGTTGCTGTTTCAAAAGGCTCTACCTATGAAAAATCTGCACAAGAATTTACAGATCAAATTAAAAACTATGACAGTGATGCTACAGCATTGCGTGCTTTGAGCGAAGGAAAACACGATGCGGTTATTACTGATGCTATCACTGGTAAACAAGCGATCGAAAAAGGGTTTAAGATCGTCGAACAAGAGCAACTTGGTACGAGTGAACAAGCGATTGCTATTAAAAAAGAAGATAAAGAATTGCTAAAAGCGGTAAATAAAGCATTAAAGAAAATGAAGGATAACGGTGAGCTCGCGAAGCTTAGTGAAGAATACGTCGGTGCTGATATCACGAAGAAGCCTGAATAATGGTGGAGCCGCCCTCATGAGGTTACGTGCAGGGTGGCTTTCTTTTATCCGTACATTCGATAACACACCATTTACAAAGAGAATAAAAAGGGGAGGACAATGGCATGTTTGATCTCGCACACATTTTAGACGTATTAGTAGAAAGTTATCCGCTCTTCATGAAGGGACTTTTGATCACTCTACAACTTACCTTTGTATCTATTTTAATCGGTACGGGGATTGGACTTGTTTTTGCATTATTTAAAATCTCTGGAATTAAAGTCCTGAATTGGATCGCGAATATTTATATTGCACTCATTCGTGGTACACCTTTGATCGTACAGATTTTCATCTTTTACTTTGGTCTAGCAGAGTTAGGTATTTCTGCTTTTTGGTCTGCGGCATTTGGTCTTGCTATGCATAATGGTGCTTATATTGCAGAGATCTTCAGAGGTTCTATTCAATCGGTTGATAAGGGACAAATGGAAGCAGGACGCTCTTTAGGGATGACATATGGATTGGCAATGAGAAGAATCATCCTGCCGCAAGCTTTTAAACGAGCACTACCTCCTCTAGGAAACCAGTTTATTATCGGTCTGAAGGATTCATCACTAGCATCCTTTATTGCCCTTAACGAGTTGTTCAGTATAGCAACGACACAGGGATCAAGGACATTTGATGAGATGACGTACCTGATTATTGTTGGTCTATACTATCTAATTCTCGTTCTGCTATTCACATTACTTGTTAATCTATTAGAAAAGAAACTATCAGCTGGGGAATAGGAGGTGTCTGAGTTGAAAAAAGAAATGATACGCATTGAAAACTTAAAGAAGAGTTTTGGAGATTTAGAAGTATTAAAAGAAGTGAATCTTAACGTACAAGAGAGCGAAGTGGTCGTCTTAATTGGTGCAAGTGGTTCTGGAAAAAGCACGCTGCTTCGATGCATCAATTTTCTAGAGATTAAAAATGGTGGTAAGATCGTCATCGAAGAGGAAGAAATCGATCCGAAAACACATAACTTAAACGAAGTACGTCAAAGAGTAGGGATGGTTTTTCAGCACTTTAACTTGTTTCCTCACAAAACCGTATTGGAAAATGTGATGGAAGCTCCTCTAAATGTGAAAAACCAAAGTAAATCAGAAGCAGAACAGGATGCAAAAGCTTTATTAGGGAAAGTGGGTCTTTCTGATAAAGCAGATGTCTATCCAGCGAAGTTATCGGGTGGACAGAAGCAGCGTGTTGCTATTGCAAGAGCGCTTGCGATGAAACCAGATATCATGCTTTTTGATGAACCGACATCAGCACTCGATCCAGAACTTGTAGGAGAAGTGCTCGCCACAATGAAAGAGCTAGCGCAAGAAGGGATGACGATGGTCGTTGTAACTCATGAGATGGGCTTTGCAAAAGAAGTTGCAGACGAGGTTGTATACATGCACGATGGACAGATTTGGGAAAAAGGAAAGCCAGAAGAGATTTTTGATGCCCCGAAAGAAGAGCGAACGAAAGACTTTTTAAGCTCTATTCTATAGTGAAACAAAAAAAGGTGCAGCGTTTATGCTGCACCTTTTAATGTCTGTTTTGAATGGTGGGAGTTTGAATATTTTTTCCTTTTCGTTCTTGTATCATAAGAACAGCACCCAGTACAAATATAATACCGATACTCTGAACAATGGATATGGATTCTTTGTATAGCAACATACCCATTAAGGTAGCTACAACCGGTTCAATAGTAGATACAATAGCTGCTTTACTAGCATCCATCTGTTTTAAGCCTTGTGTATAGAACCAGTAGGCAAATACGGTTGGAAAAAGGCCAAGTCCGATAACATTCATTAAAACGGATGGGCGAAACACTTGGATATTAGCAGAAGTCATATCGCTGATCGGAAATAGAGCAAGCATCGCAAAGAAAAAAGTGTAGATGCTGATAGTGAGCGTTTCATATTTTCGACTCGCTAACTTTCCAAAAATACTGTAGAGCGAATAGCCAAAGCCGGCTCCTAGACCAATCAGAAGACTAGTAATCGATAGTTCCAATTGAGCGGAGAACAGACCTGATACGAGTGTACAGCCAATGAAAGTAGCGGTAAGGGCTAGCAGCTTGTGATGAGTTAATTTTTCTTTAAATACGATACTAGAGATTACAAGCACAAAAGCTGGAGCTGTATACAAAAGAATAGCTGCAATGGCGAGTGATGACGTTTGTATCGTCGTAAAATAACACCAATTAAAGAAGGAAACACTTAATATCCCGGTACCTAAGAAATACCAAGTATCCTTTAACTTGATTTTGAGTAGAGCAGGATTTTTTATAACAATCCATGCAAGGAATAGCAGAAAAGCACTGATAGCTCGTAAAAAGACGATCTGTAATGAAGTAAAACCGGCAAGCGAAAGTTCTTTAACGAAAAAGCCGATGATGCCCCAAAGAGATGCGCCGATCGCTACATATAAAAAAGCAAGTTTCGTTTGATAAGGCAAATTGGTTCATCCCCTAAAAAAATCATAATCCTACAGAAACTCTAACAAAAAACACCTTTACTGTATATCACAATAAAGGTGTTTGGGAGTTTCTTTTATTATTCCATCTTATGCTTTATCTTTTCTACTTCCTCTTCTTCCTCTTTCACGATATTATCATCAATGTCTTCTTTAAAAGCAAAAGAAAGTAACAATGATACTAATATACCTCCGCCGATCAAGTTACCAATCGTAGCAGGAATTAAATTAAGAAGTATGAATTCATACCAACTGTATTCAAAGCCTTCTAAAACGGTAATGCTGAAATACCCCATGTTGGCCACGGCATGTTGAAAATTTCCTGCTTCAAAGATAATTACAGGTAAAAGAATTCCAAATATTTTACCCATTACATCTCGTGCAGCTGTTGCGAGAACGGCTGCAATACCGATGAGCCAGTTAGCAAGAATACCAGAGAATAATACTTGAAACCAACCCCATGTTCCTCGTTCAGTAAACTCCATCTTTTTTTCCATAAACTTTAATAGGGTTTCATAAAACTCTTTGTCTAATGAACCTGACATATTTAGAAGGAACCCAACAAATAATGCTCCTAAAAAGTTACCAATATAACAGATCCCCCAAAATCGCAGAACCTTTTTACTAATCCAATACTTGCTTTGTAGAATATAGCTTGGAAGTAACACATTAATCTCCGTAAAAAGAATAGATCCTGATAGAAAAATCATAGTATAGCCGATCGCGAATCCAACACCTGATAAAAGGTTATAGGTACCAGTTGTGTCTACTCCCATCGATAACAAAACAGAACCTAGTGCACCAAATGCGATAAATGCTCCTGCCATAAAAGATAAAATGAATTGTGCTAAGTTTGTAATCTGTAAAGAAGCCTTGCCTTCTTCAATAAAATACTCAATAATCTGAACTGGAAAAAAGTATTGCCGATCTGGAATATCAGCTTTTTTGTTATTTTTGTTGTCCTGATTCTCTTTCATTTTTGCATTCCCTCTTATTATGTCATCCTCGTCCTACTACTCTTCCCATAATTCGAAGTAAGCAAAACCATATATGATGAAATTTATACAATTAATCTTATTATTTACTTTTAAATTCCAAATTTATATGAAATTCGACTTAATTACGGTAAACAAATTGAAATATTAAAGACGACTATCCTCATGCGAAGCCGTTCTAATCCTTATCTATACTATTAATATATTCAAATAATTTCAGAGTGTATTGAAAGGAGAGAACAGATTGAAAAAAGGTCTAGTGTTGTTTATGGGGATATTACTTGGGAGTTTATCATTTTGGAGTTATAAGGGAGAAGCAGCAAGCTATGTAAATCCAAATCAAACGTATACATATGAAACGATGACGAGTAACATCAAGACACTTGCTCAAAAATACCCGGGGTTAGTCCAATATCGATCCATTGGAAAAACGCCTTATGGTAGAGACATCTGGGCTGTTAAGCTAGGGAGAGGTGATGCGACGGTTTTATACAATGCATCACATCATGCAAGAGAGTGGATGACAACAAATATCGTGATGGAAATGATCGATCAGTATAGTGAACGCTATGTCTCCAACGGTACGATGGACGGCTATAATGTTGCAAATGTATTGAACAATACGTCTATTTGGTTCGTACCGATGACGAACCCAGAAGGTGTCGTACTTCAGCAAAAAGGATTGTCCGCTTTTCCCACATCAGCTCATGCCAATCTCATTAAGATGAATGGTGGAAGCAAAGATTTTAAAAGATGGAAGTCGAATGCCCAAGGGGTTGATCTGAACAGACAATATCCTGCGCGTTGGGAACAGATATCAAATAATGCAAAAGCTCCTTCTTTTAAAGATTACAAAGGTAGCGCTCCCCTTGTGACGAAGGAAGCAAAAGCGGTGTCGGCTCTCACTTATCTAGTAGACCCGGAAATTACGAACTCATACCACACAGCTGGAAGAATACTATACTACCATTTTAATTATGGAACCAACACCTTTGAAGGAGACAAAACCCTCGGTACAACTCTTGCCAACATGACAGGGTATCGACTAATCCCTCCTGATACACAGTTATCAAGTGGTGGTGGATACAAAGACTGGTTTATTCAAACCTTCAAACGTCCTGGTTTTACGTTTGAACTAGCTCCATATGCAGGAGAGACGAATCCGCCAATCACGATTATTAATGAAGAATGGACAAGGAACAAAAAAGCAGGACTTTATATGGCAGTAGAAGGGGATAAGCGTTGGGAGAAGCGCATCACACCAATAACAAAAACCATTACGCTTACTCAAAAAGTTCCTTTACATGACCGTCCTCATGTAAACCACAAAATGGCTGCAGCAAGTCTATATCCAGGGACTTATAAAGCAAATGCAGCGTATGGAAACTTTTATCGTATCCAAACCATTCTTGGACCAAAATGGATCGTTAAATAAAACATAAAGAAAAAACTGCTCTCTAGAATTTGCTAGAGAGCAGTTTTTTCTATGCGCTGATCGTGTGAGATGAATCCACTTTCGGTTCTGGAACAAACATAAGGATCGTAATACCGATGATAAAAAGAACGACAAGACTGAACACGGCACTAGCAGAATTACCGGTAACTTGAGCGGTTACGGCGATTAACAACGGCCCCATAATGGAGGCGAACTTGCCGAAAATATTATAAAAGCCAAAGAATTCGTTCGAGTTTTCTTTCGGAACCAATTTAGCAAAATAAGCACGGCTTAGCGCTTGAATTCCACCTTGAGACGTAGCAACTAGCATCGCTAAAATCCAGAAATCCATTGTTGTTTTTAAGAAATAAGCATAAATACAAACGATAATGTAGACCACTATTCCAACGTAAAGCATCTTCTTACCTGTAAATCTTTCTGCTAACCTTCCGTATAGAATGGCAAAAGGAGCAGCGACCACCTGTGTTACAAAAAGAATGATTAAAAGGTTAGTAGAACTGATTCCAAGATCTGAACCATAAGCGGTGGACATCGTTATGATGGTCCCGACGCCATCGATATAAAAGAAATAAGCGAGCAGAAATAAAAATAGAGCCCGATACTTTCTTATTTCTTTCATTGTTTTACCTAAACGTTTAAAGCTGTTGATCAAAGGTTTCGGCTCTCGTTCGATACCGTACTTCTGATAAACGTTCTTCAGCATAGGAATCGTAAATATCCCCCACCATATGGCAGTGATCAAAAATGCAATCTTGCTAGCTAGAGTAGTTGAGATCGGCAGAACTTCATTTTGTGCCAACACGATAATCGCGATACTGATTAAAAAAGGAATCGTGCTCCCGATGTATCCTAATCCGAATCCTCTAGATGACACTCTGTTCATTCTTTCTTCTGTTGTTACATCGGTTATAAAAGCGTCATAAAAGACATTAGATCCGCTAGAGCCGATTGCAGTTAACGTATAAAATATTAATAATAAGAGCCATTGATCACTTGGAATAAAAGCTAATGATGCAGTAGAAATAAGACCAAGTGCAAAAAAGAAAGTGAAGAATCGCTTCTTTAATCCTTTATAATCTGCAATTGTACCTAAAACGGGGCTAAGCATCGCTAATATGAACGTAGCAATCGCGATCGTATAACCCAAATAAGCGGTTGAATCCGAAGAGCTGACTCCTGCATTTGTGGCAGCTGCTTTAAAGAACAAAGGAAATACAGCTGTTGAGATAATAATTGAATACGCTGAGTTTGCCCAATCATAATACATCCAGCTATTCTCTTCTTTCGTAAACCGTTTCATAGGTTTTGTCCTCTCTATACTAGAATTTAGTTAAAAACTAGATGTTTAAAAACTCTTGTACGACTTTACCATCCGTTTTTCCTAAATCTAGACCTAATAGTTTAGCAAACGTCGGCCCTTCATCAATTAAATGCATGGAAGGAACAACAACATTTCTTTGTATCCCTTTACCTGCTAATAACAGGATAGTAGTGTAGTCTTCTTTTTCAGGAGAATAACCATGACAAGCATGCGTGAACCGTTTTTCCCTCACATCTTGATCTGTAATGTTGTTTAGAAAAGAGCCTTGATGTTCTTCGTTAAAATAAAAACCTCGTCTAGCTTCTACCATAAACGCACATTGATCATCAGCACCGGTTGCAGCCGCTTGTTCTTGACTGTAAATCTTTTCAATACCATTTCTTTCATCAATCAATAAGTGATCCAGAAGTTTTTTCACTACCTCCTTTGTTTGTAGATCAGATGAATCCTTCAGGTAAATATATGCTGATCCATCACAACTTTTGCAATAGGCTTTCCAATTTTGTATAGCCCCTTTTGAATCAGTGTCTATTAATCCATGTTCTTTTAATAGTACATTCAGTTTAATAGCTTTGCTCTCATCAAGTGCGCTATGATCTCCTAATACGGCGATCGTCGTTTCTTCATATATACCAGCTTCCTGTAAGGATTCGATAATTTTGCCAAGTCTGTTGTCATGTCTTTTTATCGCATCCATTGCTTCATCAGAAGAAAAACCATGATAGTGCCTCTGTGAATCAAGATCCACAAAATGAACAAGCAATAGCTCAGGTTTTTTATTCTTAATCGTATGTATCGTGGACTCTAAAACAAAATCATCAAGCTCAGGCTGGTTCAAACCACTACGCAGATGTCCGAATCGACGGTTCATATCAAGTTGATATCTTTTACTTCCGTTTAGTAGAGAAACAGGAATCTGGTGGTGCCACTTACGGTTCGCAAAAATTTCGGGCATGTTGTAATCGATGTTCGCTCTTGCAGTCACTGGCCAAAGGAGAGCACCGGTAGTCATACCTGCTTTTTTAGCTTCATCATATAAAGTAGTTCCTTTAATATGTTTTCTGTGCCAATACCAATCAGGTGAAGCTTTGCCTGGCTGTGTTAACGTATTATTTACGATTCCGTGGTTTTTTGGATACCTTCCTGTAACAATCGAGGTATGACAGGGATACGTTACAGAAGGATAGATTGTCTCTACTTTTTTGCAATGTGAGCCTCGATCCAATAATTCCTTAAAATGCGGAAGCTGATCTAAGATAGGGAAATCAAGGGAAGAAAGACAGTCAAAAGAGATGACAACTAAATGATTGGTTAGACGGGACATAACACTCCTCCAAAAGTTGCTAAGATTAACCATTCTAAATTAAATGATAGCATAAGGGAATATAACGCGTGTAAAGTCTATGTATGAATTATAAAAAATCATACCATTTCCTTTCCAAACTTTGTAAGTTGTGTTATGAATGAATTATCTCATTATATAGCGGGTGATGAAGTGATCAAATGGTGGTTAAGTGTTGTATTAATGTTTTTTATCACATCTGGTGTAATTCTGTACGTCTTGACGATGGATTACGCTTCTGAAAAAGCAATGGTCGAAATCACAAAAGAATTAAAGTCCAATGAAGATGAGATCACGAAACTTCTAGAAGACCCAGAGATTAGAAAGTACATAGAAACAGGGAAGCCTCCAAAGCAGAAGTTGCCATTTACTTCAAAGGATGATGCTGTTCAATTCATCTCTGAAAGATACACTATTCAAGAACTAGCTTCCATTAGAGAGAAGGTAAGTAAAGGCTTGAATGAAGACGAAAAGCAAGCTGTATATGAGAAGCTGCTCGAAAAAGTAACGGATAATGAGCTGATGGCGCTTAAAGTAGTCGCTTTAAAAGAGATAAAGAAGAAATAAAAAAAGCCCGTAACAGGGCTTTTTTTCTATGTCTTTAAAACTTTACTGTAATCTTTCCATCCATTATTGAAATGTAGTAGCCGTTATTTTCATCCTGCTTGACTTGAATGGGTTCGCCCGTTCTAATGACTTCTTGAATCTGTTCCTTAATCGTAGGATGCATATCGTATAGAACGTCTACATTTTCGATCGAAACGGTATTAATTCCTGTACTAAAACCCATAATCAATCGATCGGTAGAATTATCAAACATCAAAAAACTGTCGCTATATTCAATCGCATAAAGAGTAGCATCATGTTTCTTTGCGATGGCTACGAGATCTTTTAAGTTCTCATGTGTATCATCCATTAAGCTAACATATGTGTAACCACCAATAATTTTAGTTTCAGGCATCTTCGCTTGTGCTTGCTCTTCTACTTTAGGTTTTTCCTCCACATTTTTTGTCTGTGGCTGAACAGCAGGCTTTGGTTTAGGTTTTGTTGTTTGAGTTTTATTTTCTTTCGGCAGTTCGGAAATCTTTGGCTGTTCTACTTTTTCTTTTGCAACTTGTTTTTGAACGGTTTCTTCATTTTGCGTTTGAACAGGAATGTTCGCTTTCGATGCTGCTACCCGTTTTTTATTTTTTTCAACATCATTTTGATTTAGTTTTAGTGTAAGTACTTTATCAGTTTGTGTAGGAGTGACAACCTCCTGTTTAATAGGAGCATTCTGTTCTGTTGCTTTTACTTTGCTCTCAAAATCGCTATCATTTAATACCCCGATTGTTAGTAATGCTGTTGCTGTAAAGATGACCGTACGTTTTTTGAATTTCAATGTTATGTCCTCCTCATTGTCTTGTTATTTATTAGACGAGAGAAGACCTGAAATGGTTTCACTAATATTACAGAAATATTTCATAAATGTTACAAAGTGCATTTTTCTATAAAAAAACGTGAACCTTAAAGGGGATTCTGTGGATAAAAAGAAGTCATATAATACGTCAGTGTGAGGAGGAATTTGGCGAGCCATTTATTTTTACATATTTATGTAAGCGCATTCACGAATTATGTTTTCACATTTATTTCATTGGAGGGGATTATGTTTATGCTTGGAATGGAAGATGGACTTATCGCATTTGTGTGGGTGGCTACCGTTGTCTCGGCATTAGGGTGTGTTGTCTTTGGTGGAATCATGTGGAACAGAGGAGGGAATGACTCAAAATGAATTTTGCAGTCCTTATTCCGATCCTTATCGTCTATATGGGTATCATGTCTTGGTTGGCTTATTATGGATATAAAAAGACGATAACAGAGTCAGATTATTTAGTAGGTGGTCGAAACATTCACCCTGCGATCATGGCATTGTCTTACGGAGCTACTTTCATTAGTACGTCGGCCATTGTGGGTTTTGGTGGCGTCTCAGCAGCTCATGGATTTAGCTTGTTATGGCTAGCGTTTCTTAACATCGTACTAGGTATATTTGTCGCTTTTGCCATTTTCGGAACCAAGATTAGAAAGTTGTCACTAGATCTAAACGCTACAACGTTTCCTACACTGCTAGGAAAAAGATATGATTCAAAATTTATCACGGTTTTTTCAGGAGCTATGATATTTATTTTAATGCCAGCCTATACGAGTATTGTTTTGATTGGGGGAGGAAGATTTCTTCAAGAATCTCTTTCGATGAACTTTAATCTCGCTCTTATTCTGCTAGCTGCAATCATTGGGATCTATGTAGTAACAGGTGGAATTAAGGCCGTTATGTATACTGATGCGTTTGGTGCAGTTGTTATGTTGATCGGGATGGCTATCTTCTTGTTCGTCACCTATCAAGCAGTAGGCGGCATTATGGAGGGGCATAATGGATTAACCGCAATGAAGGATCTAGTGCCTCAAGCTCTTATCGATCAAGGACATCAAGGCTGGACAAGTATGCCTGAATTCGGATCTCCACTTTGGTGGACCATTGTTAGTACCATAATCATGGGAGTTGGAATAGGAGTATTAGCGCAGCCTCAACTCGCAATGAGATGCATGACTGTAAAAGATGATCGAGCACTTTATCGTTCTGTATTAGTCGGCGGTGTTTTTATCTTTTTTATGACAGGTGCAGCTTTTGTGATCGGCCCGTTAAGCAATCTATATTTTTATGAGAAAACCGGTGAGATCGCTTTAACAGCCGCAAAAGGAAACGTCGATCTTATCATCCCTATCTTCATTAACCAAATCATGCCTGAATGGTTTATCTATCTGTTTACACTCACTTTATTATCTGCCACAATCTCTACAGTTAGTTCACTCATTCATGTTCAAGCAACAGCTTTTGGCCAAGATATTTTAAAAACTCTTGGTATTCAATCCTTATTTGGATCGAAGCTCAATCCTTCAAGAATCGGCGTGCTCATTGGAGTAATCGCTGCTGTTATATTAGCTTACTTGCTTCCAGCGGGAATCATCGCTCAAGCAACGGCCTTTTGGTTTGGAATATGCGCAGCCGGATTCATGCCAACTCTGATAGGAGCACTATATTGGAAAAGAGCTACGAAGACCGCAGCTACAGCAAGTATGATCATTGGGTTTACTGTAAGTATCATCGGTTTCTTATTCATACACCTTAAAGAATCTGCTGCTATCGGGTTATCACAAGCATGGTTTGGAAAAGCAGCGATATTTCCTTATCCATGGACGCACATCGATCCTCTATTCTACGCTTTACCTTTATCTACAGCCGTATTCATAATCGTTAGCTTACTCGATAAAAGAACAAGCTTTACCCAGAAAAATGAAAAAGAACCGATGATCACAGCTGTATCTGAATAAATCATTCGTGGCAAACTCAATTCATTTCAAGAAGTATGAACCTCCGTTATTTGTTGCAAACTAGGAACAGATAAAGGAGGTTTTTTACATGGATCAAGTAAAAGTCATTATTATGAAATTTCTTGTGTGCCTGATAGCATTTTGGATCGGACTCGATCTGTTCTTTGACGCTTCGATCAGTGATATCGTTTCTTTTGCGGTTACAACAACTGCAATCACATATATTGTAGCGGACCGTATATTGTTGCCGAGAATAGGTAAGAACAACACGTTGATGGCAGAATTTATTTTAGCGTATCTAGTGGTTTGGATTTTTGGGTCGATTCTGTTAAATGGGTACATGCAGATTGCCTGGGGAAGTGTGATTGCAGCGGGTATTATCACCGCTACAGAAGTTTTTGTTCATCAATACTTATTAAAGCACATGCCTTCAAAGAATAAAGAGAGAAATGGGAGGCAACAAAGAAGGTTTAGACCAGGGTTTCGTTATGCAACAGAATTTGCTGAAGAACAAGATCCAAGAAATAAAAATAATAAACAAGAATAGTCTCCAAAAAAGTATCATGGCGTAAGAGCATGATACTTTTTTGTTCTGAATAGAAAAAACCTTGAGCTCTCTCAAGGGATTAGTGATTCGTTTGAATTTATATGGTGGAGACTAGCGGGATCGAACCGCTGACCTTTTGGCTGCCAGCCAAACGCTCTCCCAGCTGAGCTAAGCCCCCGATTAATACTGACATAGAAAAGTATATAATTATTCTGAAAGTGGAGCAAGTCCTTTTTGGATAAATCTGCATACCCTCGTTCTTAACATCAAATAATAATTAAAATATATTACAGTTATGATTCATCAAAAATTTTAGTCATACCTAACTCTCCTCTAAATGACACTTTCTCAAAAAGATATAAGTCTTTTTTACCTTAAAAGTATTTTTATTAATACTGGTATAGACAACTAGGCCTAGTAGTTTAAAGGACTTAAGTTCTGTTTTGTACTCTTACGACAGGAACCGCTTTTTTTCTACCGAAAAGTGACAAAGAAAGAAAGCGCTACCAAATTTTAAGGAGGTTAGTAATGTGAAAACATCAATAAACATTCGGTATGTTCTTTTAATCGCCCTATTGATCGTTCCTATGTTTGCTGGAATTGGGAAGGCTGAAGGTGTTTCAGCCAAACATAAAAGAAATGAAGGATTAATGATCGCTCAAAATATGCCGCAACTAAGTAAGCATATTAACGGCGATACAGTAGATTTAGCAGCATTGATAACAAGTAAAGATGGAACATATGTCGAAGCGACAAATCATTTAATATGGAAATCACTTAATAAAAGAGTTGCCTCTGTAAACAATGAGGGCCTTGTAAGCTTAAATGGTAAGAATGGTGCAACAATCATCATAGTTACAGATGGTAAGTCGTTCGACAAAATCGGAATACACGTTAAAAACGGGAAGTCAGAATTTATAAAACAAAAAAACCAAAAATATGACGTGATCAAAAAAGCGATAAAGTCTATGACAGTAAAAGAAAAGGTTGGCCAGATGTTAATGCCAGATTTCCGAAATTGGAAAGGGCAACCTGTAACGGAAATGAACGATGAGATTAGAGAACTTGTAAAAAAATATCACCTCGGTGGCGTTATTCTATTTAGAGAAAATGTAGTAACAACAGAGCAGACAGTTAGATTAGTCGATGAATATAAAAAAGCAAATGAAGATTATGGATTATTGGTATCAATCGACCAAGAAGGTGGAATTGTGACACGTTTGCAGAGCGGTACCGATTTCCCAGGAAATATGGCGCTTGGTGCCACAAGATCAACAGAGTTGGCGGAATCTGTCGGACATGCCATTGGATCAGAGCTCCATTCATTAGGAATTAATATGAACCTTGCTCCTGTTTTGGATGTTAACAACAATCCAGATAATCCTGTCATTGGAGTACGATCATTTGGTGAAGAACCTCAGTTAGTCGCTAATTTAGGTACTGCTTATACAAAAGGATTACAAAATTCAGGTATGGCTGCCACTGCTAAACACTTTCCAGGTCATGGTGATACAGCTGTTGATTCTCATTTAGGTCTACCATCTGTACCTCATGAAAAAGAGCGGTTATTAGAAGTTGAGCTATATCCTTTTCAGCAAGCGATGGATGAAGGTATTGATGCTATTATGACAGCACATGTTACCTTCCCTAAAATTGATCCTACCACTGTGATTTCTAAAAAGGATGGAACAGAAATCAATCTTCCAGCTACATTGTCATACGAAGTTTTAACAAATTTAGTGCGAAAAGAAATGGGCTTTAAAGGTGTTATTTCTACCGATGCATTAAACATGAACGCCATTGTTGATCACTTTGGGCCGGTTGATGCTGTCATTCGTGCAGTAAATGCTGGAACTGATATCGTATTAATGCCGGTAGGATTAGAAGAAGTCGCAAACGGTTTATATGAGGCAGTCGATAATGGAGAAATCACAGAAAAAAGATTGAACCAATCTGTTGAGCGTCTATTGACGTTAAAAGCGAATCGCGGGATTTACAAACAAGTAAATGAGACACCAGTTGAAGAAAAAATTGAACATGCAGAGAATGTCGTTGGCAACCAAGAGCATAAGGCTTTAGAAAATGAAGTGGCAAGAAAGTCAATCACACTTGTGAAGAACGATAATCTTTTACCGGTTGATAAGAACGAGGTCAAGTCGGTAGTGGTTATTGGCAATACCTATATTGAAAACCTTAAACAAGCATTAGCTTCTCATCACTCATCGGTAGAGTTGATAAAAGCAGATAAACCTTTAAATGCTGAACAGTTACAAAAAGTAAAAGATGCCGACCTCGTTGTTCTCGGAACCTATACGTTTAACGTGGCTGGACGTTCACCGTCTTCACCTCAAATGAAGATGATCAATCAAGTTATTGAGGCTGCACCAGATAAAACAACAGCAGTAGGTATTCGAAATCCTTATGATATTATGGCGTTTCCTGAAGTTTCAGCTTATCTTACACAATACAGCTTCAGAGATGCGAGCTTTAGGGCAGCAGCAGAAACTATTTTTGGAATGAACGATCCTTCAGGTAAATTACCTGTTACGATCTATGAAGAAGGTTTAGAACAGATTCTATATCCGTTTGGTCATGGTGAAAGCTACTAATAGGGGGAAATAGACAATGAGAAAATGGGGAATTTTTTTAACGATATTGATGTTGTTTTCTTTTATATTGCCAGGTGCTCAAGCTACGAACCAGAAAGGTTTTGATCATAAGAAAAGGTTTAAGACAGGACTAGAGCAATTGTTGAATCATGATATGAGGGTATTAAAGGGTAAGAAGGTCGGTTTAATCACGAACCCGACTGGAGTAGACCGCAACTTGAACAGTATCGTTGATGTTTTATACAATCATCCAGATGTAGAGTTAAAAGCATTGTACGGACCTGAGCACGGAGTTCGAGGAAGTGCTCAAGCTGGAGAATATGTTGAATTCTACATTGATCCAAAAACAGGTCTTCCAGTCTACAGCTTATATGGAGCAACGAAAAAGCCAACTCCTGAGATGCTTGAAGGAATCGATGTTTTAGTGTTCGATATACAAGATGTAGGCACGCGTTTCTATACGTATATTTACACGATGGCTTATGCGATGGAAGCAGCCAAAGAGAACAATATTCCATTTGTGGTACTCGATCGTCCGAATCCATTAGGAGGTAAAGAAGTAGAAGGACCTGTATTAGATCCTGCCTACTCTTCATTTGTTGGCCTTTATCCAATTCCGCTTAGGCATGGTATGACTGTAGGAGAACTAGCTAAATTATTTAACAAAGAGTTTGATATTGATGCAGATTTAAAAGTAGTAGAGATGAAGGGGTGGAAGAGATCTTGGAGCTATGAAGATAGTGGTCTCGAATGGGTGTTGCCTTCACCTAATATGCCTACAAAAGATACGGCACTTGTGTATCCTGGAAGTGCACTGATCGAAGGCACGAACGTTTCAGAAGGTCGCGGAACGACTAAGCCGTTTGAATTGATCGGTGCTCCATTTATTAATGGAGATCAACTAGCTGAGAAATTAAATAAAGAAGCTCTGCCTGGTGTTACATTTAGAGCAGCCTCGTTTACACCTGCTTCATCAAAACATGCAGGGAAGCTATCTCACGGAGTTGAGATTCATGTAAAGGATGAAAAGTTATTCCAGCCTGTTCTTACTGGAATCACTCTTGTGAAAAGCATTCATGATCTTTACCCAAATGATTTTGAATTTAGGGCAGAAGATAGTAGAGGGATCTCTTTCTTCGATCTATTAAACGGAAACGGATGGGTTCGAGAATATATTGAGACAGGGCGAACTGTAGATGAAATTGTTTCTCGGTATGATCAAGAACTGGAAGAGTTTAAAATTTTACGAAAAAAATATTTATTATATTAAGCGTATTTGAGAGCTAAGGCGTTTTCTTTAGCCTTAGCTTTTTTGTTTGAATTTTCTGACTGGTATAGACAACTAGTCATAAGAATGATAGGCTAGGCATAAAGTGATAAAGGGGAGTGGACATGAAACCTAATATTTTACTAGTTGGGAACTTGATTAACGAAGCAGGAAAGCTCGTTAAAAATGGATATGTGTGGATCAAGAACGATAAGATTCACTATGTTGGTACTCCAACCCCCTTTTCACCAGATGAAGATGTAATAAGGTATACCATGCCTCAGGACTGTATCATCATTCCTGGCATGATCGATATTCATATTCATGGTGCTGCTGGAGCAGATTTTATGGACGGTACTGAAGAAGCACTAGAGATTGTTGCAAAACATCTCCCAGCAGAAGGAACGACATCCTTTTTAGCAACAACGATGACTGAAGAAACATCCGTTATTCATACAGCACTTAATACTGCTGCAAACTTTATAAAACAATCTCGAAGTCCAGCCGCTGAAATGCTGGGTATCCATTTAGAAGGACCTTTTATTTCTCCAGTACGTGCAGGTGCACAGCCTACGTCTTTTATTCAGGAGCCTGACGTACATTTATTTAAAAAATTTCAAGAAAGTGCTGAGGATCAAATAAAACTCGTCACTTTAGCACCTGAAATGGATGGTGGACTTGAACTTACAAAGTACTTATCTTCACAAGATGTGATCGCTTCGATCGGTCATAGTGACAGTTCTTTTGTAGAAGTAAAAGCTGGGATTGAAGCAGGTATTTCTCATGTTACCCATTTATTTAACGGCATGCGCGGAATACATCACAGAGATCCAGGTGTTGCTGGTGCTGCTCTCTTACAGCAAGAATTGATGGTTGAGATGATCGCGGATGGCGTTCATGCTAGTCCTGAGATGATTCGACTTGCCTACCATTCTACTGGTGCAGAACGCACGGTCTTAATTACGGATTCAATGAGAGCCAAAGGTTTAGGAGAAGGATCCTACACACTTGGTGGCCAGCAAGTAACTGTAACAGGTAATGAAGCTAGATTAATTGACGGAACACTAGCAGGAAGTATCTTACCGATGAATGTTGCTGTTAAAAATATGATGGATTATACGCAGTGCTCTTGGTCGGATATTGTGAAGATGACGAGTGAAAATGCTGCAAAAGAGTTGCGGATCTTTGAACGAAAAGGAAGTCTCTCGGTTGGTAAAGATGCCGATATTACGGTATTGACGGAGGACAGCGATGTACTTATGACATTTTGTCGAGGCGAGCTTGTGTATCATCGAAAGGGGGAACGAGTTTGAGATTGATCAAGGTTTCCGATGAAGAAGAGCTTAGTAGAATGGCAGCTGAATATGTGTTTTCAAAAATAAAGAGTTCAGAAAAAATTGTACTTGGTCTTGCTACGGGGAAGACACCTTTAGGCATGTACCGACACCTTTCAAAATATAGTAAAGAGTATAAGCAGTCCTATTCACAAGTGTACACGGTTAACCTGGACGAATATGTCGGTTCCAGAGCTTACCATGAATACATGCAACAAAACTTTTTCGATCATATTGGAATCCATAAGAATCAAACTCATCTCCCAGATGGTAACGCCGTAGATCTTGAAAATGAATGCAAGCGCTATGAAGAAGTGATCAGACAACTGGGTGGTATCGATCTTCAGGTGCTCGGTATCGGAGAGAACGGACATATCGGTTTTAATGAACCGGGTACAGATTTTAGTTCGCGCACGCATGTAGTGAAGTTAACAGAGTCGACATTAAGGGCGAACGCTAAATATTTTACACATGAGAAACAGCCGCGAAAAGCGATTACGATGGGAATCGGCACGATACTCGAGAGTAAAGAAATCCTGCTTCTTGCTGCTGGCGAAAAAAAAGCGAGGGCAGTAAGAGCGCTATTTCAAGGTATCATGAATCCCGATATACCTGCGACAGTTCTTAATCATCATCCTAACGTTACTGTGTTAGCTGACAAAGGTGCAAGGAGTCTTTTAGTAGAGGAGAGTTAAGTATTTTTATGATTGATAAAACATCACCAATGCCACTTTACTTTCAGATCGAAGAAGCGATCAAACAAAAGATTGATAAGGGTGAATGGGAAGCTGAAACCATGATACCTTCTGAAAGAGAATTTTCTCTAAACTATGAAGTAAGCCGCATGACAGTCCGGCAGGCTATCAATAATCTTGTGAATGATGGCTATTTAACCCGCCGAAAGGGAAAAGGTACGTTTGTTTCTGCAAAGAAAATAGAGCAGAAGCTTCTAGGGCTTACAAGCTTTACAGAAGACATGAAGTCACGGGGCTATAAACCCGCATCTAGACTCATATCTTTCCAAAAAACGACCGCTGAAAACAGATTAGCAAAAGCGCTTGAGATAGAAGAGGGTCAAGAAATTTATGAGATTAAACGTGTTCGCCTTGCAAATGACATTCCGATGGCGTTTGAGACTACTTATGTTCCCGTTGATCTTCTTGAATTAAACGAATCACATATAAAAGAAGGTTCTTTGTATTCTGAAGTTGAGAATGCAGGCTTTGTAATAGATTATGCGACACAAAGTTTAGAAGCGTCCATTTCGCGTGAAGCAGAAAGCGAGATACTCGAGATTACAAAAGGCGCAGCCGTTCTTCTTATTAAGAGACAGACTTATTTAACGACAGGACGGCCACTTGAGCTCGTTCATTCGGTGTATCGAGGCGATCGCTACAAATTTATGATCGATATGAAACGCTGATAAAAAGCGTTTTATATAAAAATGAAAGCGTTTACTAAAAGGGGGAAGAAGCATGGGGAAAGAGCAGCAAATGGCTCATGGTATCATCGAAAAACTTGGAGGTTCTTCAAACATCCAATCGTTGATGCACTGTATGACGAGAATTCGGGTTAATCTACACGACCCGTCAAAGGCAGATCTAAAAGGTCTTAAAGAAGTAGATGGTGTGCTGGGTGTCGTTGAAGATGATACACTGCAGATCATTGTTGGACCTGGCATCGTTAATCGCGTCACGCTTGCGATGAGCGAAGAAACAGGTATGAACATTCAATCTGTTGATGAGACGGATCCTATGGACCTCGAACAGTTGGCCAGGATGAATAAGGATGCCATCAACAAGAAGAATGCAACACCTTTCAAACAGTTTTTACGCAAGATCGCTAGTATCTTTATTCCGCTGATTCCTGCGATCGTAGCTTCTGGATTAATAGCTGGGATGT
Organism: Fictibacillus nanhaiensis; assembly: GCA_016401345.1. Classification (GTDB taxonomy): domain Bacteria; phylum Bacillota; class Bacilli; order Bacillales; family Fictibacillaceae; genus Fictibacillus; species Fictibacillus phosphorivorans. The sequence continues at coordinate 94,683 of JAEACG010000002.1, forward strand.
CAAACGTAGCTGTAAGAATGGGTGCTGACCCAGAATCTTCAATCATGCAGATGCTTAGCTTAATTGGATGGGGTGTATTTAGTTATCTAGCTGTGTTCGTAGGTATAAATACCGCCAAAGAATTCGGTGGAACGCCAGCATTAGGTGGAGCAGCAGGTATCTTACTGATTAACCCGGGCCTTGCGAATATTACCCTCTTTGGAGATCCACTTGTAGTAGGACGTGGTGGATTGATTGGTGTAATGCTTGCAGCGGTTTTAATCGCCTTTTTGGAAAAGCGTATTAGAAAATTTGTACACCCTTCAATTGATATTATTGTTACGCCAACATTGGCATTATTAATTACTGGTTTTGCTACGCTATTTGTTCTTCAACCAGTAGGCGGATTTTTGTCAGATCTAATTACGAAAGGTTTGTTAAATTTAATAGATATTGGTGGTATTTTCTCTGGACTTATCTTAGCAGGAACATTCCTTCCATTGGTTGTAACAGGATTGCATCAAGGGTTAACACCAGTACACATGGAGCTTATTAACACGATCGGTGATGATCCGCTATTGCCGATTCTAGCGATGGGTGGAGCAGGGCAAGTTGGGGCTGCTTTTGCAATCTACTTTAAGACAAAGAATCAGCGTCTTCGTAAAGTTATTAAAGGTGGATTACCTGTAGGTATGCTAGGAATTGGAGAGCCGTTAATCTTTGGTGTTACCCTCCCACTCGGGCGACCGTTCTTAACAGCATGTCTAGGAGCCGCAGTTGGTGGAGCGTTCCAAGCATTCTATGAAGTTGCTACGATTGCCATCGGTGTGTCAGGCATTCCACTCGTGTTCCTTGTAAATGCAAACGAAATGGTTCTCTATCTAGTAGGTTTAGTAATTGCTTATTTCTTCGGGTTCTTATTCACATGGACGTTTGGATTTAAAGAGAGTATGGCAAAAGACATCTAACGAATCAGGAGTGAACGTTTTGTGTTATGGTATTTCAATTTACCTGAGTGAATCAGACACTTTTAATAAAAACTGGATGGAGAAAGCAGCTATAAAGGGCTTTCAATATATCTTTACTTCTCTTCATATTCCTGAAGAGAAGGACGTGGATTACGTTAAACAAGTTAAATGGTTAGGGAAAACGGCTCAAAAGTTTCATATGGAAGTAATGGCTGATGTTTCACCGGCTTCTCTAGAGCGGTTGGGTTTATCTTTTAATGAACTACCTTCTTTAACAGACTGGGGCATTTCGGGTATCAGGGTGGATTATGGGTTTACAGCCAAGCAGATCGCTTGGCTGTCTCACCACCTGAAAGTTGGCTTGAATGCAAGTACCATTGACGAAGAAGAGCTTAAGAAGTTGATGGATGAGGGACTTCAACCGAATCAAACAGAGGCTTGGCACAACTTTTATCCAAAACCGTATACAGGTATCTCAAAGCAATCTCTTTATGAGAGAAATGCTCTGTTTCATCGGTATGGAATCAAGACGATGGGATTTATTCAAGGTGATGAACAATTACGCGGCCCTCTTCATTTAGGGCTTCCTACAATTGAGAATCACAGACATGTATCACCTGCACTTGCTGCATTGGAACTTCAAGAAATGAATACGGATAAAATCTGTGTAGGAGATTTAAGCCTAACGAACAAAACGTTGCAAGAATTAAAGTTTTTAATGGAAGGTACAGTCCCTCTTTATGCCGACTTGAACAAAGGATACGAGACATTCGGCAACATGGTTCATACGAATAGAATGGATGCTGCAGAGTATGTGATCCGGTCCGTTGAGTCACGGCATCAGCCTTCTCATTTTCAATCAGAAGCTCATGAGTTAGATGTATTTAATGAAGGAACGATAACGGTTGAAAACGAGTTATATGGCAGGTATGCGGGTGAACTTCAGATTTGTTTAAAAGATATTCCTGCTGATACAAAAACGAATGTAGCGGGACGTATAAAAGAAGAGAGCTTGTCACTGATGAAGAAAGTTGCAAGCGGCAAGAGATTTGTGCTGCTGAATTCAAAAGTGAAATAAAGTTTTGTTAACTATCAATCATTTAAAGGAGATCAAGATGGACTTAACCAAATTGGCTACAGAAAAAAGAAACCCTGACACGTTAACAATTGATGAACTTACAACTTTAGAAGTGATCCAAAAAATACACGAAGCCGATCTGGGAGTAGCCAGTCGTATTACTCCTGTTTTAAAAGAAATCAGTTCTGTCGTTGAAAAAGTAGTAACAGCTTTTGAAAATGAAGGTCGATTGATTTATATAGGTGCTGGAACAAGTGGGCGGTTAGGTGTGTTAGATGCATCAGAGTGTCCTCCCACATACGGCACAGATCCAAAGTTAGTCGTAGGGATAATTGCAGGCGGTGAGTATGCCTTACAACATGCGATCGAAGGAGCCGAAGATGATGCAGAGTTAGGTCAATCCGATCTTCAATCATTGAATGTAACAGAAAGAGATGTTGTTGTTGCGATTGCGGCTTCTGGCAGAACTCCATATTGCTTAGGTGCGATGAAATACGCCAAAACAAAAGGAGCATTAACGGCGGCTCTTGTTTGTTCTGTGGATTCGCCGATGGAAAAACTTGCGGACATTAGCATTCCTGTTATAACGGGGCCAGAAGTGGTCACAGGCTCTACCCGAATGAAAGCTGGTACCGCTCAAAAACTTGTGTTGAACATGATCAGTACAGCCAGCATGGTGAGATGGGGTAAAGTGTACAGCAATCTAATGGTAGATGTTCAACCAACGAATGAGAAACTAAGACAACGAGCTAAAAATATTATTATCGAAGCTTCGGGTGCAACAGAAAAAGAAGCGGAAATGGCTTTGCAAGAACAAGGTGGCAACACAAAGGCGGCAATTTTTCAGCTTGTGACAGGCGTCGCACCACATGAAGCTAAACTGCAACTAGATGAGCATAATGGAAAGTTAAAAGAAGCGATACGTAATTTCACTCAAAAGTGAGAGGGGTAGGTACTATGTTAGGTTTCTTACAGCGGATCGGTCGGGCGCTCATGCTTCCGATCGCAGTTCTTCCTGCAGCTGGACTTTTGCTACGTTTTGGTCAAGACGATTTACTAGACATACCATTCTTAGTTGCTTCAGGAAACGCGATTTTTGGTCATCTAGCACTTTTATTTGCGATAGGCGTTGCAGTCGGATTATCTAGAGATGGGAGTGGAGCTGCTGGACTTGCAGGAGCAATCGGTTACTTTGTATTAACAGAAGGAGCCAAAACATTTGCCGAAGTAAACCTGAATTATGACGGGAAATTTGATATGTCCGTCTTAGGAGGTATTCTAGCAGGGGTTATAGCTGGACTTTTATATAATAAATTTTATAATACGAAACTCCCAGAATGGCTTTCTTTCTTTGGAGGTAAACGATTTGTTCCAATCGTAACTGCTGGTACGATGGTACTTTTAGCGCTAGTCTTCGGATTCATCTGGCCATATCTTCAGATGGGGTTAGAGAATGTTGGTACTTGGATAACAAGTGCAGGTGCGATCGGTGCAGGTATATTCGGTTTCTTTAACCGCTTATTAATTCCACTTGGACTTCATCATGTACTCAACAGCTTCTTATGGTTTGTATTTGGTGAATTCACAGGTGAAAATGGGAAGGTAGTTACGGGTGACTTATGGAGATTCTTTGCTGAAGATCCTAAAGCAGGCTTCTATATGGCTGGATTTTTCCCTGTGATGATGTTCGGGCTACCAGCTGCGTGTTTAGCAATGATTCATACAGCAAAAAAACATCGGAAGAAAGCAGTTGCGGGGATGTTAGGAAGTTTAGCACTCACTTCCTTTGTCACTGGTATCACAGAACCTATCGAATTTGCGTTCATGTTCCTATCTCCTTTATTGTATGTGATTCATGCTGTATTAACGGCTGTTTCAATGTCGGTCGCAGTATTACTAGATATACATCACGGGTTCACGTTTTCTGCTGGTGCGATTGATTATTTCTTAAATATTGGGATCTCGCAGAATGGTTGGTTGTTACTTCCGATGGGAGCGGTATATTTTGTCTTATACTATGGAATATTCCGTTATCTAATTGTAAAACTGAACTTGCAAACACCAGGCAGAGAAGATGAAGAATCTATAGTTTCAGAAGCCGCAGCAACTTCTACAACCAATGAAAGGTACGAAACGGCAGCATCGGCGTACTTGAGTGCACTCGGTGGAAAAGACAATATCGTGCTGCTTGAAAACTGCATTACTAGATTACGAGTTCAGATTAAAGATTTGTCAGCAGTTGATGAGGAAGGTTTAAAGAGAGCAGGATCTAAAGGGCTGATTAAGCTTAATAGCCAAAATATACAGGTTGTCGTAGGTTCTGAGGTTGAACCGATCGCAGATTGTATGAGAGATAAGCTATAAAGCTATAAAAAAAGACCGCCATCTTCTTGAAGAAGATGGCGGTCTATGTTTTTCTTACACGTTCCAATAACCACTTACTGGTACGTTTGCTGCGTATCCATAGGAACATGGATAAGCATATACGCAGCAGTTTCCATTAAACGAGACGGCTCCGACAATAATGAGCAGCACGAATAGTACCACGTAAAGCGTAAAGCTATCAGAACAGTACTTTCTTGACGACATAATTTCACTCCTCTTCTTGCATGTGAGAAGCCGATTTCTCTCCTCAGCTCATTTTATGCAAGTAGGATGAGCATAGAAACGGAGATAAACGCCTCATTTTAAGAGAGTTGCTGTCAACAAGAAGTCTATTTGTATGCTTCATCTAAGATGATGTATAAGTAATCTACGAATTCACCTTTTGAAAACATCGTAACTTCATATATATTACCAAGGTCGTTGTATACATAAGCTGTGTCTGTGTCTGTTGTTTCTTCAACGTCTACAGGTAGACCCGCAAGTTCAAGAGCTCTTGTCATTTCTTCATCATTAAACATAATTTCTTCGTCTATTACAGAATAAACAAGACGAGCTGCTTTTCCTTCCACAAACGTAACCGCATACTTATCATTCTGATAGTAGTTTACAATAGCGGGAACGAATTCAGTCGTACCTGAGTAGCGGAACTGAATCTTTTCAGAGCGGGTTGGTTTACCCCACCTGTCGCTTATTTGCTTTTCTGAAGAATTTGTTAGTTCACTAGCAACAAATTGATGCTCGCTAGTTAGATAGTCCGTTTGTTCACTATCATTATTTTCTGATTCACCCTCGGCATTGCTGTTGTCATCTTCAGTAGTTGTTGTCTCGGTTGCTTCTGTATCTTCTTTTTCTGGTTCAGATGTAGAATTATCAGTAGATTCTTCCTTCTCTGCTTTTGTTTCAGAAGTTCCTTGTTCATTTTGTTTCGTATCCTTTGAACAAGCTGTTACAGTTAGTAACCCAATTATAAGAAATAGCGTTATAAGTTTTTTCATGATACTCCCTCATTATGTAATTCATATTGTTTAACAGACACTTCCAATGTTAACAAAAGAGTATAAAAATTGAAAATGAAAACTTTGGCAAATGAAGAAACTTATATCCTTTTGAGAATAGAATGACATTTAAATACCTCATTTTCATAAAATAAGGATATAGCTGTTATCGCTTTTTTGTTGTTTCGATAGTAGTTGATTACATCTCGTGGGGGCATTTTGCAATGCTTTTATTAAAGAACTCATTATCAGTCGAATGCAGGGAGGATTATTTCATTTTGTTAACAAATCAACTACAATATATGGTAGACATCCATTTAAAGGCATGAATGCGGAAGGGCAGGTGGAATGGGATGCAGTATATTGTGTATGATTTAGAAATGACAAACCGGCTCTCAGAGATTATTGAGATAGGTGCCATTCGAATGGTCGAAGTTGATGGTGAGCTTAAAATTTTGGATACGTTTCAATCATTCGTTCAACCTAAAATGGATAAGTTGAATACACGAATTACGAATCTGACTGGTATCACCAAAAAAGATTTGATTTCTGCTCCTGTTTATACAGAGGCAATTGAAAATTTTAGATCCTGGATCGGCGTAGAAGAATATTATCTTTGTTCTTGGGGACCAGAAGATAAGTGGGCACTCATTACTGATTCAACTTTTCATAAAGCAGATACGGATTGGATCATCAACCATAACGATCTGCAATTTCATTTCAGTATGCTCCACGATAGTGAAAAGGGATTCCGTTATGGGTTGTCGCGTGCACTCCAGGCAATGGAACTTGTTTATGAAGGATCTAAACACAGAGCACTAGACGATGCCATGAATACAGCTAGAATTCTCACAAAGATATATAGAAAGATCAAATTTGTAAAAAACCCGACTTCTTTTTTAGAATCAAAGCTTTTTGAGCCTGAAAAATTAGTCTATAAAACAAAGTCTGAAGTGAATGAGTCTCCCTTTGCTTCCTTATCAAAGTTATTTAACTAAAGTAATTTTAGTTTTAAATGTAAACTTTTCAATGCAAACAGTTAACCATTAAGACGAGGATAGGACTTATTCCCTGTTTATTCGACTTCCTTCGACATAAATGTATAGGTATTATAGGGTAAAATCCATAAAAAGTAAGATATGTCGTCATTTGACGAATTGTTTTTGTAGGAAAATGACCTTAGTTTCGATAATAATAGTAAGCGTAGGGGGTGTTGTTGGTGGATACTACATATTACATAACCAATAAAAACAATCAGTTGTTGGAACTTTTGAACACGATAGACCATTGCTTGACAGGTGCAAGACTTGAGGAAGTGGATTCAATAATCAAATTAAAAGAAGAATTGTTAGCAAATGATGGTATACATATAACTCCAGAGCAAATTAATAATATTATTTCCTTACTGTTATCATTTGTCCCTAATACAGTCAGAGAAGTTGGTTAATTGAGAATCTCTTCATAAAGAGGTTCTTTTTTACTACCTAGAGTTTTATTCGCTCATATATTTTGCTTTCAGGGGGTAAAGTCGTAAAAAAAATAAGAAGTGAAAAAGATCACTTCTTATTTAGATTCCTCTACTTCTTTTTTTGATTTCAATTCATCCATTTCATTTTTAAATCTTTCTTGTAGACAACTTTGGTGACCATATAGGACCAACATGTCTCCTTCTTGTATTTTTGTCGTATAACTATCCTTCCGTACTGTTACGTCCCCTCGCTTTATAAATAAGACAATTAGATCATCTTCTGTTTGAATGACGTCTTTTAATTGTTTCCCCATAATCTTTGAATCTTTATGTATAGGAATTTCTACTACAACATCATCCTCTTCAAAATACATAACATCTCTTAAAGGAAGATCTGCTAAGTTATAGCTTTTTTCCATGTGACTCTCAAAAGAACGTTTCATGTATTTTTTTAGTTTAGGTACGCTTAAGATTAAATATAAACTGATGAGTACTAAAATAATGATTCCAAGTTCTATCGAACGAAATTCATCTGATAAGATGCTGCTTATCGATGAGATGATAACCGCTAATGAAAAGACTCCGAACAAAATGAGAAACGTACTTAAACGTCTGCGTACCGGATGCTCCAGAATCAACTCTGATTCTCCTGTCGTAAATCCAGTGGCTGTAAACATTGAGATGACCTGGAAGCGAGCGATTTCTTTTTTAAGACCAGTTAACGTGAATAGCAGAACGTTAATTTCAATCACAATTCCTATGATGGCAAAATAAAGCAAAGTGAATAAAAAACCCACAAAGGCACCTCCGTTAAAATTCTTCTTTACCTGTATACCCTTATTTTCTATTTATATAGAGGAAATAAAATATTTTATTCGTTTCATAAACATATATAGCCCCTCATATAGTTTGGTACAGGAGGGATGTAGATGATAGGTTTTCTTATTACCTTAGTGCCCGCAAGTCTATTGTGTGGAGGAGTTGCTATGTTGATTCATACATTCGTGAAAAAAGATTCATATCAATACGATCAAGAAAATCTTTGGGAGGATACATCACTTACATCTGAAGATTATCGTTTGAAATAACAAATTAACACATTCATTACTTGATATTTTCCCTCGTTATGGTAAAAAGTAATATAACAATAACTTGTAACAGAATCGAGGATTTGATGTGCGGAAAGTATCAAAAAGATGGTTAATTGGTGGTACAGGACTAGCCCTCATACTATTCCTTATCTTTCAATTTTATGGAGAAACAGAAGGGGCGAGCGATACACAAACTCTGAAGGTCGTTGCCCTTGGAGACTCATTAACGTATGGAGTTGGTGACCCATCCAAAACAGGCTATATCGGAATCGTTAAACGAAATATTCAGCAGCAAACAGGCAGAAATGTAATCATTAATAATTTTGGGATCAGTGGACAGCGTTCCGACCAATTGTTAAGACAATTGGATAATGGAGTCGTGATCAAGTCATTAAGACAAGCAGATCATATCTTTGTTTTTATAGGCACAAATGACTTTCGTCACGCTGCCGGTTGGAACTTTCGCCAGTTGCCTCAGCAGAAATTAATGCTAGGAAAAGAAAAGCTAAGAAACAATTTAACTAAAACACTGACAGTGGTGAGGGAAAACAATTCGTTTGCACCGGTTTACGTATTAGGTCTTTATAATCCTTATTTTGGGAAAGAATACGATCCCACAGCTGCAGAAAGTATTAAGACATGGAATGAAGCGATCGTTGAGGCGAGCAAAGAAAGCACGCTTACAAAGTATATCTCCACTTTTGAACTCTATGAAAACGTTGAGAAAGAACTGTATTTTTCTGATTCTATACACCCTAATAGAAGGGGATATAACAGATTAGGAAATTGGGTTTATAACCAGTGGAAACCTTTAAACCAGGAATGATCTCTTAGAAGTAGATACTTCTAAGAGATTTTTTTTGATTTTTTTTTTTATTGCTTCTTTTGGATAGAACCATCCTTTGTGAAAGTAGTTGTTTTCAGGCTCCAGGGCGAAACTTGAGCGTCGTTTGTGAGTTTCGTTTTTTATAAGTATTACCTCCGAGCTTGTCCGAACCTGATACTTGGCATCTTTCACTCCAATCAGCTCTTAAAGGAGATTAGGATTTGAGAGCAATAATCCATCAGAGAAAAACATTTAAAAAAACGGTTGACTTGAGAATGATTATCATTATAATTAAAAGTGAAGTTGATAATCGTTTTCAATTACTTATACATAAAAGGAGTAACTGACATATGTTTAAAAAGAATCTTTTTACGGTTGTTACAATGGTCCTACTAGCTGCTTTAGTCTTAGCAGGCTGTGGTAAATCAAACGAGGGTGCGAGTTCGAATAATAATGAGACAAAAAAAGAAGAAGTAAACCTATATACAAGTCGTCACTATGAAGTTGATGATAAAATATTTGCTGATTTTACAAAAGAGACAGGAATTAAAGTCAACCTTATTAAGGGTAAAGAAGATGAGTTGATCGAGCGTCTTACAAGAGAAGGGAAAGCAACAAAAGGAGACCTTTTCTTCACATCTGATGCTGGACGTTTACACTGGGCAAAAGATAAAGACCTCTTACAAAGTGTAGAAAGCGAAACTTTGAATAAGAATATTCCTGATAATTTAAGAGATAAAGACAATCAATGGTTCGGTCTAACAAAACGTGCACGTGTTATCGTATATGATCAGAAAAAAGTAGACAAATCAGAACTATCTACTTATGAAGCGTTAACTGAAGACAAATGGAAAGGTAAAGTTCTGATCCGTTCATCAGAAAATATTTACAATCAATCATTAGTATCATCCTTTATTTCATTAAACGGAAAAGATGAAGCGAAGAAGTGGGCAGAAGGGATCGTTAACAACATGGCTCGTGATCCACAAGGTGGAGACAAAGACCAAGCGAAAGGTATCGCTGCTGGTGAAGGTGATGTTGCCATCATGAACTCATACTATTTTGGTCAGATGTTGAACTCAGAAGATCCTGAAGAAGTGAAAGTTGCTAAACAGCTAAGTGTGTTCTTCCCTAACCAAGAAACAACAGGAACGCACATCAATATTAGTGGTATAGGTGTTACGAAACACGCTAAGAACAAAGAGAATGCTATAGAATTAATGGAATATCTGTCTAGTCCAAAAGTTCAAGAAGTATTTGCTGAAGCAAACTACGAGTATCCGGTTAATAAAGAAGTAGAACCTTCAGAGCTTTTAAAGTCTTGGGGTCCGTTTAAAGAACAAGATCTTAACCTTTCTGAGTTAGGTGAAAACAATGCAGATGCTGTTAAGATTATGAATGAAGTCAGCTGGAAATAAACGTTAATATTTTGCCGTATCACGATTTGTGATACGGCTAATTCCATGTAAAAACAAACAACAAGAACAATGCTGATGAGTAAAGAAGGTGAAAATATTGTATTTCATTCGAAAAATGAGATCACAGTTTAATAGTTGGGCTTTGCTTAGTGTGATTTTTTCTACTTTAATCCTTTTACCGGCTTTGCTCATCATGGTTCAGTTATTCGCTGAGAGTAATGAGAATTGGGAACACATTAAAGAATTCATGTTGAAAAATTATATCGTAAATTCCGTGACACTCGTTGGTTTTACTGGTCTTTTCACAGTGCTGATCGGTGTAAGTGCGGCATGGCTAGTTTCCGCCTATAAAGTTCCTATGCATCGGTTCTTTAAGTGGGGTCTTATCCTCCCACTTGCGATTCCACCATACATTGGGGCCTATACGTACCATGGTATTTTAAATTATACAGGTGTCATTCAGACGTCACTAAGGAACCAGTTTGGTATAAAAGTGGACCAAAAGTTCTTTGACATCATGAACATACCCGGTGCTGTTTTTATCTTTACAATGTTCCTATATCCATATGTATATATCATCACAAAAAGTTTCTTAGAAAATCAGTCATCATCACTGATTGAGAATGCAAGGTTGCTAGGAAAAGGATCGTTCATGACATTTATACAAGTCGTCCTTCCTGTGTCACGTGCAGCGATCGTTGGTGGAGTTAGTTTGGTCATTCTTGAAGTCTTCAATGATTACGGGGTAGTAAAGTATTTTGGTATTCAAACATTTAGTACAGCAATATTTCAAGCGTGGTTTGGGATGGGAGATATCTATTCGGCTATCAAGTTAGCGGGTACTTTGATGTTTATCGTAGTTTTGATCTTGATCTTAGAAAAAGTAATAAGGGGCAGGAAACAGTATAGCTATTCCACTTCAAAAGTCCGCCCGTTACAACCTAAAGAACTTAAAGGTTGGAAAAAGTTCGCTGTGCTAAGTTTTTTCATCTCTTTATTTGCTCTAGCTTTCGGAATTCCTTTCATTCAGCTTATACATTGGGTGTATATGACTTATGACGTTATTTTAAATACTGCTTTTGTTGACTTGATTTGGAACTCGGTCTTTGTTGCTTCTATAGGTTCAGTTCTTATCATTATCGTCGCTCTAATTATCGCCAACTTTAGTCGTCTATCAAAAGGTTGGATGGGGAAGCTTTTTTCAAAAATAACGGTTTTAGGGTATTCGATTCCTGGAGCTGTAATTGCAATAGGTGTATTGACCTTATTTCTCTCACTAGACGAAAAGGTATTCACGTTATATGAATGGTTAGGGTTAGAGCCAACTCTTGTGCTGAGCTTAAGTATTAGTATGCTGATCTTTGCCTATGTGGTCCGTTTTCTAGCAGTTGGTTTTAACTCCATCGAATCAGGCTTTGATAAGGTAGGAACGGTTTTCACAGAAGCTTCGAGGACATTAGGTATGTCGGTAACGAAGACGTTTTTTAAAGTGGATATTAAGATGATTAAAGGTGCTATTGCTGGTGGTTTTATCCTTGTTTTTGTAGATATATTAAAAGAGCTGCCTCTTACTCTTATCCTTCAGCCTTTTAATTTTTATACGCTAGCTACCAAAACATTTCAATACGCAAGTGACGAACGTATTCACGAAGCCTCTGTTTCATCAATGGTGATTATTTGTATAAGTGCACTTTCCATCTTCTTTTTACACAGAGTTTTAGAAAAGGAGCCAAAATAATGTTTGTTCAAATCAAAGACTTAGCGTTTCATTATAAAAATTCGCGTAACCCTTTGTTCGAAAATCTTTCTTTAAACTTTAATCAAGGAGAAGTTTCGGTGATCTTAGGAGAAAGCGGAAGCGGGAAAAGTACGTTACTTCGTCTTATAGCAGGACTAGAGGTGCCCTCAAGAGGATCGATCCTCATAGATCAGGCTGTCATGAATGATACATTTCGTTTTGTTCAGCCAGAAAAACGTGGTGTAGGTTTGGTTTTTCAAGATTATGCTTTGTTCCCTCATATGACGGTTGAAAAGAACATAAAATTTGGCTTAACGAAAATGAATCGTAAGCAGAAGCAAGCACGCATGGAAGAATTATTGGCTATTGTGGGAATGGAGGACTATGCTTCTCGTTATCCTTATGAATTGAGCGGTGGACAGCAGCAGCGTGTTGCACTAGCTAGGGCTATGGCACCAAATCCATCTTTGATCATGTTTGATGAACCATTTAGCAATCTCGATTCTAAGCTTCAACTACAGATTCGGGATGAGTTACAGGAAATTTTAAAACGTACGGGGATCACGTCTATTTTTGTAACTCACGATGAAGAGGATGCTCGTGCTATAGGGGACAGGATCATACTAATGAACAATGGAAAGATACAGGATGAAGGGCGTCCAGAAATGGTATTGAAGAGGAATAAAGAACAATTATCACTCGCATACGTATAAAAACAAAAAACCGGGATATCCCGGTTTTTATTTTTGGCTGTTTTCTAAAGAATTGTTACTAATAGATCTTTTTGAATTTGCCTATATAACTGTTGATTGGAGTGGTAAAGTGACGCGTACGAATGTGGTTCACGCCTGCCCCATGGAAAGCGAGCATCCTGGAACGGAAATCCACACTTCCAAAAGAAACTATGTTTTAAACAGCCTTATTTTTTAAATTGAGTATCTAATTTACCGTTCATATCGATTAAAAATCCGATTTCTCTTCCTAATAATTCACCTAATTCTTTTGCTTTCTTTTCGCTTTCGTTCTTTATTTGTTCAATCGTAAGTTCACCTTTTAATTTGGATGCTCCAACGATTATACTTAATTCACCTTTTTCATAAAATACGATTTTCATTTACAATACCTCCCTGAAAAATAGAACCTTATATATAATTCGTTTTTTTCTATATGCTTATGGGGTAGAAGTGAGAATATGGAAAAACATTCATCATGAAACAATTAATTGGAATAAATAAGCATAGTGAGTATTCTTGACAAAAATTTATGTATGTTGATAAAATTAGAGCATATTATATATGATTCGCTGAATTCGGATGTTCTATTCTATAGAATATCTTGAAGCGGGGGAACCACGATATGGCTTATAAAGCCTAGGGATGAATTTGTGCATACACAAAAGGGACAACTCTCAATTTCCTAATCCGACAGCTAACCTCGTAAGCGTTTTTGGAGAGAGAACTCTATACATGGGCTCAGTCTATGTGTTGCGGTGTATTCCCACGGAAAATCCTCTCTATTTTCGGTGGGTTTTTATATGCAACAAATAGGGCATGTATTAGTATAAAATTTCTTCAACGTACTGCACACTAAATAGTGAGAAGATTTTAACAAAGGGGGTACTTTATTATGAAATTATCTACAAAAATTTTAATCGCACTTGCACTTGGGGTTGTCGCGGGATTAATTCTTAATCTAGCTGTACCAGATGCTTTTTCAACACTGGATAAATACGTTTTAAAGCCAGTGGGGACATTATTCTTAAACCTTATTAAAATGTTAGTTGTTCCAATTGTTTTTTTCTCAATCGTACTTGGAACTGCGGGGTTAGGTGATCCGAAGAAACTTGGAAGAGTGGGTGCCAAAACGGTGGGGTTCTTCTTAGGAACTACAACAATTGCGATTACGATCGCGATGGCTTTAGCGCTTATCTTTCAACCAGGTGTAGGGGACTTTAAAACAGAAGGTGCTAAGTTCGAGCAACAAGAAGCGCCAGCAGTTACGGACACGTTGCTGAACATTATTCCTACTAATCCAATACAATCGATGGCTGAAGGAAACATGCTTCAAATTATCGCGTTTTCCGTATTTGTAGGATTTGCTTTAACAATGTTGGGAAGCAAAACAAAAGGTATAATGGATTTAATTGAACAAGGTAACGACATTATGATGTATCTGGTAAACCTGATTATGAAATTTGCTCCATATGGTGCTTTTGCATTGATTGCTTCAGCGGTAGGAAGTCAAGGAATGGATGCCATCAAAGCGATGGGCTTATACATGAGCGTAGTTATTTTAGCTTTATTCATCCACTCTGTTGTCGCGTATGGTGGTTCAATTGCTCTATTTGCAAAGAAGAGCCCGCTCTGGTTCTTTAAAGGCTTTGCGCCTGCGATGTCAGTTGGATTTAGTACGTCTAGTTCAAATGCAACACTTCCAATCTCAATGAAAACAGCTCAAGAGAATTTAGGTGTTCGAAAATCGATAAGTGGTTTTGTACAGCCGCTTGGTGCAACGATTAACATGGATGGAACAGCTATCATGCAAGGTGTTGCGACGATTTTTATCGCTCAAGTATACGATGTTAACTTAGGTTTAACACAAATGCTTACTGTTATTTTAACGGCAGTGCTTGCTAGTATCGGTACAGCTGGTGTTCCTGGAGTTGGATTGATCATGTTAGCGATGGTATTGAACTCTGTAGGATTACCTGTCGAGGGTATCGCCTTAATCCTAGGTGTTGATAGACTTCTTGATATGCTTAGAACAGCTGTTAACATCACTGGTGATGCTGCTTGTGCTGTAATCGTTGATAAAGGCGAAGACAAACATCTTGGGACTCGTGAACAAGAAGTTAGTGCATAAATAATCACTTCAAAAGGCCGCGGTGTATACATATACCTGCGGCCTTTTTGTATGCCCATTTCCCTAGTTTACAAATGTTGAGTAAATAAATGTAAGCACTAATGAAAAATCATGGTAAAATAAGAAGATACTTAATGAGATTTCGGAGTGATCTTCTTGGAAAAATGGCTAGAGATACTAACGCTTGCAGCAAAGATCCTATGGGTACAGATTCAAACCGCTATTAATCCTATCATCGAGTTAACAGAGAGCGCGATGAACTCTTTTTGGTTTGTCTTTTCACTCACGATCATCACAGGCTACGTATTACTAAGGCTTGTACAGAATGCAATTACTTATTATCAAGCTCATAATTTTATTCACAGAAAAATGAATAACGAACCCGCTAGTGATATAGAATTCACCCTATTTATGAAATCCCTTTGGAAGAAAGATCGATCTAAAGGTTTAGTGGCCAATGCCAAATCAGCTAAAAGCAGATACCTCCAGTTCAATGCTCAAGAACGTTTATCCATCCAGAACTACTTGCAGCATCGACTGAAATTTTTACGTACGAACCAGCCATTGTTCATCTTGGGAGCTGTTGTGATTGGATTGCTTTCAAGTATAACAGTGAATGTTCTACCGATCGAGGCGGCTGCGCTTACTGCGGAAAATGTATTGAAAACAACGTTGTTCATCCTTTTCTGGTTGTTCATTATGCAAGCAAAATACGTTGCTATGAAAAAACAAACGTATCATCATCTAGCATGGATGCAAGATACCAATCGGACAACAGTGGTTGATTACATGCGGGAAGAGGATGTTACGGTTTCAACGAACAAAGAAAACAACCCTGCGTATTAACGTGATACGTAAGGGTTGTTTTTTATCCAGAACCGATAAGGATAATGAACAGCTTCTTCGGCATAGTGTATACCTATGCGTGGGCCAGAGATTATTTCATTCGGAACTAATTCAATTCCTTCTTCTATCCGTATATTTTCCTCATTCATTTTCTTACCATTATCATTCAATGTGAACCCCATTGCTTTGCTCAGTTTACCTGGACCATTCGTAAGCTGAACATCATTCTTTACGCTCGCTCTTCTTTCCTTCATTATTTCTATTCCTTCAATTGGTTGCAGTGCTCTAATTAGTATGGCTTCAGGTTTATTAACGGGTCCGGAAACGATATTAAAGCAAACATGCATCCCATAAATAAAATAGGTGTAAATTGTACCTGCTTCACCGTACATCACTTCTGTTCTAGCTGTTCTTCGATTGTTATAGGAATGCGCAGCTCGATCTTCAGGGCCCAGATAGGCTTCAGTTTCCACGATGTATCCCGATGTTATAACGTCTTCATGGATATGTATCAGCTTCATTCCTAAGAGTTCTTTTGCTAGATCTAGAGTTGGTAATCCCCATAGTTTCATTTATATCTCCTTGTTATGTATGACATGTATTATTTATTAGTACAATAACAACAGGTTCATGTAAATTTATGTTTCCTTTTGTCGAAGTTTTACAAACCGTAAAAAAGAGGAAATAACGAAAGAAAAAAGAATTTTTTATAAAGCAGATGAATAGGAGGCGTTTAATATGGACGGTTGGGTGAATGAAACAGGAATTTATGAAAATCTCTCCAAACGACGCTGGGAGTACTGGGAAGTAAGTCAACATGGAATTAAAACCATGGTTTCCTGGCTATGCTGGAATGCCCCTAATTCGGTTTATGAACAATGGAGTAAATCTGTCTTACACTAGCAATAATCTCGTGTGAAGTTCCTTTTTGTATAAGGAACTTTTTTGTTTGCTTAGCAGGCTTGAATCTTCTTTTATGTGGTTAGAATGGATAACAATCATGATTCACAAAAAGGAGAAGATTTTATATGGATTCGCAGAAAGGACAACTGCGTCGAGCGGTTGAAGGACGTAAACAACGACTCATCCAGCATCTAATTCATAGAGGTTTGTATGGGTATGAAGACCATAGGTATCTAACTGATTTTACATTAAGTGAACTAGAGTTAGAATGGAAGAATGCTCAATTCATTGATCAAGAAAATCATATAAGCTAAATCGTTTAAATAGTAAAAAAATAATGAGTCCTCTTAACTATTTTCTGATATAATATACCTATAAAATAGGAAGAATGTCTTGTGGGATTTATCCAAAAAAATGGCTAAGACATATTGCCATAAATCGTTTGATAAAGGCAAACTCATTGAAAAGTGAGGACGCAAAGCTAAAGGGGCTTCATTTTCCAAATATGCCAGCCAGCTACCTTACGACATTATCCTTCGGTTTATGAAATCATTTAGGGGGGATATCATTGGATCAGCACTTATTATTCTTTTCATGGTCAGCGATTGGTTTTTATTTTGCAACAATTTTTTTCCTAACACTTTTACTGTTTTTCACTAAAAGCCAGCTTAAAAAAGATAACAGAATCATAGATGTTTTTACAAATATCCTAATCATTTTAGGTGCTATCGCTTGGGTGGTTATCACGAGTTAAATACTGAATTGCAAAATTTCCAAATTTTTAGTAAGGATAAGCATAGAACCCTCACGTTATAATGGATTTATGAATGAGAGGGGGATTAACAATTGGATAAATTGAGGATAAACCTTACCGATGATGAAAAAGAATTGTTAATTGAAGCACTGTTGAGTCAAGGGTATGCGTATGAAGTTGTTGATTCTGAGCTGAAAGATCTAGAATACGAGCTCAAGCCAGATTATGAATCAAAAGTAAGAAGACTGAACGGACTCTTAAAAAAATTACATAATTAAAAAATAAAGCAAAAGGCCTTTTCTCAAGGGTCTTTTGCTTTTTACGTTAAGTATCTAATAATCCTTTTCTTCTGGCTTCCATACGCCATTCAGCTTCTTTTACTAATCTTCTAGGTAATTTACCTCTGTTTTTTAAGAATGACCAATACGTTAAATATTGTTTTGGTCTGGAAACTGGTGAGACATTTCTAGCATACTCCCACCAAGAAATTTCATTTGCTTCTAAGCGTATTAAAAAAAGATCATCGCCTTTTACCATAAAACTCACTCCTGTCTTGCCTTTCGTTACCAATAGTATTGACTCAATTCAATAAAATAACCGAAAAAAATCATGGCACTTTATTTTATGCGATCTGTTATATAACGCTTAGGACAAAAAGTAATTTTTTATTTTGGCAGGAAATAAGTTATGAAGCTTGAATCTTTAAGTTACTAAAGGAAGGTCGTGCTAATGAAAAGGGGGGTGGTCCTGTTGGAGCAAGTACTCATGTTTTCATCACTATTAGCTCCTTTAGTGACAGCTATGATGGAGCTCTTAAAACGTACTTTCCCGATTCCGAAAAAATATATACCCATTACTAGTTTTTTTATGGGATTGATGATTGGATTGTTAGCTGCCCCTGTTACAGAGATGAATGTAGAGCTACGGTTATGGTCTGGAGGAATCGCGGGCTTAGCCGCCACAGGATTGTATGAGATCGGCAAGAAAAGTAAAAAATATAAAAGAGCAAGTTAGTGAGGTTCATGAGATTATTTATGGTAGCACTTTCATCTTTTGCTTAAAAAGGGTTTAGAATTCCGAAATCAGTGAATAGATTATAGTAAGAGAACAATGTCAGGCGGTGAACTATCATGAAAGCTTTTCTAGCACTATGTTTGGCTGTTATGCTATCATTCATCATTGTCCCTAACATTCCTGAAAACGTTCAAGAGAAGTCCGGTGCTTCTGACAAGATTATCACTCAGCCAGTAACGGCTGAAGAAACGAAAGAAAAACAAACTGCACCTGCATTTACGGAGGATATCGCGAAGAAACAGGCGAATCTCTTTATTGAAGCACTTAAGCAAGAAACGGATGAAAACTATAGGGTTTTAAATTATTCTAATAAAGAAGAATATATGACATACTTAACGAATTTTGTGTCTAAAGATCTAGCTGCTTATTATACGGATGGATTATTTGAGGAACGAGAAAGTTCCTTGTATATAATTCCAACTGAACTTCCACCATGGTTAGAAGAAAGTGAACCTGTAATTATCAAACAGCTTTCAGATCATTCTTATAGAGTTCACCAAAAAAATGAGTCTGATCTTTATGGTTCTTATGAAATTACATTAGGGTTTGAGTATATGAACGGGAAATGGATTATTACATTTGCATCAGTAGATTAAACATGGGTTTTACCACCCATGTTTTTTTACGATTAGATTGAATAGACTAGGATTGTTACATAATAGAAAGAGGAAGTTTATAGCTCTTTAGAAGCTTACGTTTAAAGAGTAGCAATTAAAACAAATGGACTTTAAATGTTGTGAACTTTACAATAAAGGAAACAGTCGAGATGGAGTAGTGTGATGGATATAATTACATTTAAAGATTTTTATAACAACACTGTACAATTGTCGTTTTCAGACCACCCCTTTTCGGATACGCCTAAACATGTGTGGTGTTTGTGTAAATTTAAAGATCAATGGTTGCTGACAGAACATCCGAGACGTGGAATTGAATTTCCAGGTGGAAAAGTAGAACCAGGAGAAACCGCAGACGAAGCAGCAGTTCGGGAAGTTTTTGAAGAAACGGGTGGAAGAGTATCCGATCTTAAGTATATTGGTCAGTACTTTGTCGATGGTAAAGGCGGAAAGATCATTAAGAATATTTATGTTGCGACTGTGGATAAGATTCTTTTAAAACATCGTTATTTTGAAACGAACGGGCCAGTCTTAATGAGTGAGTTACCTGAAGATGTATCCACTGATAAGGCGTTCAGTTTTATGATGAAAGACCAGGTGCTAAAGGAGAGTATGAAATACGCCCTTCTGCATTCCCTGGCCTAGATTGTTAGCTCATATTCGGTGTTTAATAAGTTTTCGCTCAAGCCATTCGACTCCTTGATACATGATGGTAGCCATAACGGCAATGATCAAGAGACTCATCAGCACGAGTGTGAAGTTAAAGACTTGGAATCCGTAGATAATCATGTACCCTAAGCCTTGTTTTGAGACAAGGAATTCACCTACGATAACACCTACCCATGACAACCCCACATTTACTTTTAAAGATGATATGATATTCGGAAAACAGGCTGGAAGGATTACCTCCTTAAAGCACTGTTTTTTATTTCCTCCAAAAGATCGGACCACTTTAATATAGTTAGGGTCCACATTTTGAAACGCCGTATAAACGACGAGGGTCGTAATGATGATCGAGATTAAAATTCCCATAGCGATGATTGAACCGAAGTTCGGGCCGATCGCAACGATTAATATTGGACCTAACGCTACTTTAGGCATGGCGTTTAAAACAACCAGATAGGGATCAAGGACTTTAGATAGAAATGGAGACCACCAAAGCAGGGCTGCAAGTAAAGTCCCAAGCAGTGTACCTAATATAAATCCTAATATGGTCTCGCCTAGAGTGAATATTACGTGAATATAAAGTGATCCATCACTAACCTTTTCTATAAAAAGAGACCCTATCTTCGTTGGTGAACTAAACAGTAAAGGATTGATCCAACCTCGTAGAGAGGCAACTTCCCATAACAAGAAAAAGCTGATAAAAATAAATAGTTGAACAAGACGTATATTTCGATTTTCTTTTTTTATCGATTCAAGATACTCGTGGTGAATCTTACTCTTTATCGTTTTGTTCAATGTGCTCCAACTCCTCCCATATTTGCTGAAAGGTTGCTGAAAAGTCTGGATGCTGACGAGCTTCAAAGGGAGGGAGATCTCTTAATGTTTCTGGCATTTTAAACGTCCTGAAAATACGTCCAGGATTTGTTGATAACAGGATAACAGTATCACTCATCGCGATGGCCTCACCGATATCATGCGTAACTAAGATAGCTGTTTTTCCATGTTCTCTTAGAGTTGAGGATACGAGATCTTCAAGCTTTAACTTTGTTTGGTAATCGAGTGCTGAGAAGGGCTCATCAAGCAAGAGAATCTTAGGCTGTGTAGCGAGTGTGCGAACGAGCGCCACCCTCTGTCTCATACCTCCAGAAAGCTCTGAAGGAAATTTTGTTAATGTATGATCAAGCCCGATCTCTTTAAGAAGTCGTATAGCGGATTGAACGTTTTCTAAGGAATGCTGATTCCTCAGTTTTAAACCAAGCGTTATGTTATCCTGGATCGTTTTCCATGGAAATAGATAGTCTTGCTGTAGCATGTAACCGATTTTTGGGTGCGGAGAAGTAATTTGTTGATTATTCACCATTACCGATCCAACCGTTGGTGTTAATAGACCAGCGATCATAGATAGAAGTGTAGATTTACCGCACCCGCTTGGTCCCAGTAAGGATATAAACTCGCCTTCTTGTACAGAAAGCGAAATATCTTCTAAGGCCGTTGTGGCAGACGTTTTTGAAAAGTAAGTTTGCCCGACAGATTTTAGTTGTAATAAAGCCACGACGATCCCTCCTGATTTTTTATTTGTAATCTCAGCAAATCATCAGTAAAGCTTCTCGTGTAAAAATGCAACAAGAAGCTCATTTTTGTAGCCGTCTCATTATGCAGAGACGTAAGTTCTCTTATTTAATGGCTTTCTTAGCTATTTGAGTATCAACAAGAATGTTATAATCCACTTTCTTCGGAAGTTCTCCCGCTTCATCCATAATGGTCTGTAAGTTGTTCCACTCTTCTTCATCTAATATCGGGTTAAGAGCGAAACTGTGTTGATTCTTGTATCGGTCCACAACGGTTTCAATAAGTTCCACAGGGGTATCTTCAAAATATGGTGCGATTACTTTTGCGATCTCTTTTGCCGAATGGTTCTCGACCCATAACTGCGCTTTATATAAGCCTTTTGTAAATTTCTCCAATGTTTCTTTGTTTTCTTTTATATAGCTTTGTTTTGACATGAATGTTGTATAAGGAATCTTCCCGGACTCTGCACCGAACGAAGCGACAATGTGCCCAATTCCTTCTTGCTCAAAAAGACTTGCTTGCGGCTCGAATAATTGAACGTAATCTCCAGTTCCAGATGCAAAGGCGTTTGCAATATTGGCAAAATCAATATTTTGAATCATTGTTAGATCATTCTTAGGATCGATTCCGTGTTTCTTTATACCAAACTCACCTGCCATCTGTGGCATTCCACCTTTACGCTGACCTAAGAAAGTACTGCCTTTTAATTGATCCCACGAAAAGAATTCCGGCTTTTTCCTTGCAACCAAGAAAGTACCGTCTGTCTGAGTGAGTTGTGCAAAGTTAATAACAGGGTCAGTCGATTCTTGTGCATGTACATAGATTGTTGTTTCAGAACCAACGAGTGCTACGTCTGCTCCATCAGATAGAAGAGCCGTCATCGTTTTGTCGCCGCCCCAGGTCGTAGTCAGCTCAACGTCCAAACCTTCTTCTTTAAAAAAGCCTTTTTCTATGGCAACATATTGTGGAGCGTAAAAAATAGATCGTGTTACTTCGGCGATTCTGATCTTATCTTTTTTAGGGCTTGAGGTATTGCACCCTGCCAGTAGCATGGAGAAAGCTAGTAAACAAGTAAAAAGTAGCATTAGTTTTCTTTTGAAATATTTCATATTGGATCCTCCTGCACATAGGAATGAAGTCATGACTTTTATGTAATAATGTATGTGATTGGTGCAAATGTGTGTTTGCCCACAAAAATAAAGGAGTGTAGGAATGAAAAAGGCAAAAATGATAGAGTGGCAGCGATTTCCTTCTCCGCATCCTACCATTCGTTTGTATGTAGTTACTTATTTAAATGATGGGTTAAAAATAAAAGGACTAGCAGCATTACCAGAAGGGAAAGGACCTTTTCCGGGTTTCCTTTATCTCAGGGGCGGAATCAAGTCCGTTGGCATGGTCAGAATTGCTAGGATCATTCAGTTTGCCTCACAAGGATTTGTTGTGATGGCTCCCTATTATCGTGGAAATCTAGGGGGGGAAGGCAACGAAGATTTTGCTGGGGAAGATCGAACAGATGCATTTGCAGCTTATGAAGTTTTGAAGCAGTTTCCAAAAGTAGATGAAGAGGACATTCATGTGTTCGGATTTTCTCGTGGCGGTCCTATGGCCTTGTTTACGGCAATGAAATATCCTGAGATACGTTCTGTCGTAACATGGGGCGGTGTGACTGATATGGCTATCACGTATGCAGAGAGAGAGGATCTGCGCAGGATGATGAAGAGAGTTATTGGAGGAACACCAGAGAAATATCCAGAAGAATTTGAATGGCGATCGCCGCTTAATTATTGTGAAGAATTAGATACACCCTTACTTTGCGTTCACGGTATGAAGGATGAGAATGTAACGGTCGAACACACACTTAAGATAGAAAAAAGATTAAAAGAACTCAAAAAGCCATGTGAAACATGGATCTATCCGGAGTACACCCATTATTTTCCTCCAAAAGAGAACCGGAAGATTACATATGCTTTATGCGCATGGATGAAAGGACATGGAAAAGGAGCTGAATGAGATTTTTGCTCCTTTTCATAAATGAAAAAAACCTTCCATCGCTAGAATGGAAGGTCATTATTCCGTGTATTAAACGAGCGGTCCAGCTTTAGAAATCTCAGCTGATACAGACTTGAATTTTTCAAAGTTCGCATTAAATTGACCAGCAAGTTCTTTCGCTTTCACATCATAAGCGTCTTGATCACTCCATGTTTTCTTCGGTTGAAGAACTTGGTCTGGTACCCCAGGGCAATGTGTTGGGATATGAAGCCCAAAAATAGGATCTACTACTGTTTCAACTGAGGCAAGTTCGCCTTCTAGAGCAGCCTGCACCATTGCACGTGTATGACCTAGGTTCATACGACTTCCAATACCGTACTCTCCACCAGACCAGCCTGTGTTAACAAGGTAAACTTGAACGTTGTGCTGATCAATTTTCTTGCCAAGCATCTCAGCATAAACGGTAGCAGGAAGTGGCAGGAATGGTGCGCCAAAGCAAGTTGAGAAAGTAGCTTGTGGTGATGTTACGCCTCTTTCTGTTCCTGCAAGTTTGCTCGTGTATCCTGATAGGAAATGATACATCGCTTGTTCTTTAGTAAGTTTGCTGATCGGAGGCAGTACACCGAATGCATCAGCAGTTAAGAAGATGATTGTATTCGGGTGTCCTGCGACACTTGGTTGAATAATATTAGGAATAGCATCAACAGGATAAGCAGCACGTGTGTTTTCTGTTAGTGAAGAATCTTTATAATCTGCTTCTCTTGTAACGGGATCGATCATAACATTCTCTAAAACGCTTCCAAAACGAATCGCATTCCAGATCTGTGGTTCTTTTTCTTTAGAAAGATCGATTGTTTTAGCATAACATCCACCTTCGATATTAAAGACGCCGGTGTTAGCCCAACCATGCTCATCATCTCCGATTAAGCGACGGTTCGGATCTGCTGATAATGTAGTTTTACCAGTACCAGATAGTCCGAAGAATAAAGCTACATCTCCTTCATTCCCAACGTTGGCAGAGCAGTGCATAGACAGAATGCCTTTTTCAGGAAGAATGTAGTTCATGACAGAGAAGACAGATTTTTTGATTTCACCTGCGTACTCAGTACCACCGATAAGGACAATTTTCTTTTCAAAAGAGACGATAATAAATGTTTCTGAGTTAGTTCCATCTTCAGCCGGATTAGCTTGAAATCCTGGTGCTGAAATCACTGTGAATTGAGATTCATGAGAACCTAGCTCATCGTGGTTCGGGCGCACAAACATTTGGTGAGCAAAAAGGTTATGCCATGCATACTCGTTAATTACTTGGATAGGAAGGCGATACTCGCGGTCCGCACCAGCAAACCCTTTAAATACGAATAGTTCTTCTTTATTGCTTAAGTATTGGAGTACTTTTTTGTATAATTTATCAAAGTTTTCTGGTGAAAATGGTTTATTTACCTTTCCCCAATCGATTGAATCTTTAATGGAAGCATCTTCAACGATAAATTTATCCTCAGGGGAACGGCCTGTGTATTTCCCCGTTGTAGCTTGAAGTGCTCCTGTGGATGTAAGGATGCCCTCGTTGCGTTGAAGAGATTTTTCTACTAAAACCGGAACAGGTAAGTTCTGGTGAGTTGTTTCACGGGTCACAAGATCGTTTAAGGTTGTCGTAAATTCCAATGTATTCATATGAGACAGTACCATCCTTTATCCTAGAGTGATATATTCGAAAATTAGTATAACACATTGATTTAAATAATGTATACTATTTTATGAAAGTGCATCAAAAAAGTTCTTACTTCTGAAAAAAAGAACAAAATGTTGTGAATTATCCATCTTATTTAAAACGCTTTCATTCTATAGAATATAATACTCCAAAGTTATTGCTATTCATAGGGTTTTCTATTGACAGAGGTGAAGCATTACGCTATCATATTTCGAGAACGGCTACTCTTATTCTGAGTAGGTGGAGGGACAGGCCCTATGAAACCCAGCAACCGACATGAAAGTGGCAATAATAACGCTACTGGAAATGAAAAGGTGCTAACCTGCAAGGTGAAAATAACCTTGGACAATAAGAGGTTGAAGGCATTTTGGTTTTATAAACCTTTTCCCTCGTGAATGTATGTGAGACAGGGAAGGGCTTTTTTTATGCCTTTTTCAGGTTAAGAACATAAACTGTGTAAAATAGATAAGAATAAAGTACCGTATCATACTCAAAAGCAGTTAAAGGGAGGATATTAACTTGTCCAAAAAAGTTAGTCGTCGTTTATTTACATCAGAATCCGTTACAGAAGGCCATCCAGATAAAATCTGTGACCAAATCTCAGATGCGATTTTAGATGAAATTTTAGCTAATGATGCAAATGCTCGTGTAGCATGTGAAACATCTGTAACTACAGGTCTTGTACTTGTTGCAGGTGAGATCACAACTTCTACTTATGTAGACATCCCAAAAGTTGTACGTGAGACAATTAAAGAAATCGGTTATGACCGTGCCAAATATGGTTTCGATTCTGAAACATGTGCAGTACTAACTTCTATCGATGAGCAATCTGCTGATATCGCGATGGGGGTTGACCAAGCTCTTGAAGCAAGAGAAGGTTCTATGACAGATGCTGAGATCGAAGCGATCGGTGCAGGTGACCAAGGTCTAATGTTCGGATATGCTTGTAACGAGACAGAAGAGCTTATGCCTCTACCAATCTCACTAGCTCATAAATTATCTCGTCGTCTTACAGAGGTTCGTAAGTCTGAAGAGATTCCTTACTTGCGTCCAGATGGAAAAACTCAAGTAACTGTTGAATATGATGAGAACGACAAACCTGTTCGTATTGACACAATCGTAATTTCTACTCAGCACCACCCTGAGAACACACTTGAAGAAATTCAAAGAGACATCAAAGAAAAAGTAATCACGCCGGTTGTTCCTGCTGAACTAATCGACGAGAACACAAAATACTTCATCAACCCAACGGGCCGTTTCGTAATCGGCGGACCACAAGGTGATGCTGGACTTACTGGCCGTAAAATCATCGTAGATACATACGGTGGATATGCTCGTCACGGTGGTGGTGCATTCTCTGGTAAGGACGCAACTAAAGTTGACCGTTCTGCTGCTTATGCCGCTCGTTATGTTGCTAAAAACATCGTAGCATCAGGTCTTGCTGACAAAGTTGAAGTTCAGCTTGCTTATGCAATTGGTGTTGCTCAACCAGTATCAATCGCTGTAAACACGTTTGAAACAGGTAAAGTTTCTGAAGAAGTTCTTGTAGAACTAGTTCGCAACAACTTCGACCTTCGTCCGGCTGGAATCATTAAGATGCTTGATCTTCGCCGTCCGATCTACAAGCAAACTGCTGCATACGGCCACTTTGGACGTACTGACATCAACCTTCCTTGGGAGAACACAGATAAGGCTGCAGAGCTTAAGAAACAAGCAAATATTTAATGACATGTTAAACCAGACTTCCTTTTGGGAGTCTGGTTTTTTTAGTGGTTAGTTTAGAAAGTTATGTCGAAAATCGGATAAAAAATTTTATGTACGGAATTATTCGCTAGTTTTACGGATATATGTATTTTATCTGCGGATAGAATTGTAATTACCTCGTAAAAAAATTGTGTATCTTCCAAACGAACATCTTAATCGCTAATGTTCATTTGGAAGATACGTTTATTTTATCCTCGTATTTTCATATCTTATTAACTATTCACCTGCTACGCAATGATCGTTTTATTTTTATTTTTCGTATAAATAACTTCTTCATACTGCATTAAAAGGTTCCCGAAAATAGCTGACCAAGATTGAGTCATCGCATAATTTCTTGCTTTTCGTTTCATAGAGCCTAAGAGCATAGGATCTTCCATAATAGAAACGATATTTTGTCTGAATGAGTCAGCTTCTCTAGCTTTGCAGATTCTACCCGTTACACCGTCTTGAACAATTTCAGCTACTCCGCCAGAATCAGACACGATAGCAGGTAATCCAGAGGCAGCTGCTTCTAAAACAACATTGCCGAACGTCTCTGTAGAAGAAGGGAAGACGAAAAGGTCGGCTGAAGCATAAACCCGCGCAAGATCTTCTCCAGATAGATAGCCTGCACATGTTACATTGCTATATTCAGTTTCCCACTGTTCGACATCACGTCGACTTGGTCCGTCACCCACAATCAGCCAATGAACATTCTCGCTCAAAGGGGATGGCAGCTTATCTATCATTTCTTTGAGGATGTTTAGATCCTTTTCAGGTGCTAGTCTTCCCACGAACAAGAAGATATACTTCTGTGTGATCTTATATTCTTCACGAACATGGAAATCTCGATTTTGAGGTGTGAACATCATACAGTCAACTCCTCTGGACCATATTTCAATAGAAGTAAAGCTTTTTGTGTATAAAATCTTCCGTGTTTCTTCACTTGGAACAAAGATCTTTTCAAAAGGTTTATGAAACCATTGCAGATAACGCCAGAGCAAGGGGGATAAGAAATCTAGATGGTAGTAAGCAAGGTAGCGGTCAAAATGTGTATGATAGGAGGCAACCATTGGAATGCTTTCTTTTTTACCGTATCTCATTCCGAACAGACCAATATTAAAAGGAGTCGCTATATGGAGGAGATCAGGTTTAAATGTATTCAGTTCATCGTTCAAGGCTTTAAACTGAGGTATGGCAAGCCTGCACTCTGGATATAGAAAGAGTGGCAGGCTTTTCATGGCATAATACTGTTTGCCCTCTGTTTCTTGAACATCTTCAAATGAAGGCATGATAACTTTATAATCAACTCCATTGGTTTCTAGGTAACTCGTAAATCTTTTTAACGTACGAGCAACTCCGTTAATTTGTGGGTGGAACGTATCAGAAAAAAGAGCAAGCTTCATTTCTTCATCTCCTTTTTATAAGAAATAAGGCAAGACAAAGCTATTAACTAAGAACAAAGAAAAGAAGCTGGAGCTGATGCCTAGAATCATTCCTGCAAGTACATCAGATGGATAGTGAAGACCTAGATACATACGGGAGACGGCCACTAAAAGAGCGGCGACTAATAAAAATATACCGATAAACGGATTCAATAGTATTAAAGGCGTTACGATTGAAAATACAGCTGTTGTATGACCGGATGGAAAAGAATGATCTTTTAATGGGTTATCGCCGATGTTTGTATCTGGAAGGCTTAAATACGGTCTCTTTCTCGGGTACATTTTCTTAGAAATCGCAACAGGAATGTGGCTGATCAATAATGACAGCATACAAACAATTCCCCAAGACTTTAAATGCATAGGGAGAAATAACAGAAGCAGAATACTTGTTGAGATAGTAGCTGTTGCACCACCAAGATGCGTCCACAAGTGAAAAAAATGATCCATTGAATTTCTGTGTAATCTTCCATTAATCAGGCGGAAAAATGTACACTCTTTTTCATAAAGCCAGTCGATTACTTTTGTCATGAATATCCCCCTTACCATTCATATTTTGTTTGATACTATAATAATAAAATACAATTGTAAGGGGAACATGAAGACAGTATGAAATTATTATAAAAAAACCATCCTGCATGTGCAGAATGGTTAGAAATATATTTTCCTGTCACGTTCTTCTTTTAAGATTTCAACTGCCTCACGGAATCGTTGAGAGTGGATAATCTCCCTTTCTCTTAGGAACCGAAGAGAGTCATTAAGGTCAGGGTCATCTGACATATTGATGATCCATTGATAGGTAGCTCGTGCTTTTTCTTCCGCTGCAATATCTTCATATAAATCAGCTATCGGATCGCCTTTTGCAGCTATGTAGCTTGCAGTAAACGGTACACCCGCTGCATTATGGTAAAATAATGCGCTGTCGTGATTTACATAGTGGTCTGCGATGCCAGCGGCTTTTAGTTGCTCTGGTGTGGCGTCCTTTGTCAGCTTGTAGATCATGGTTGCGATCATCTCGAGATGCGCGAACTCCTCTGTACCTATATCTGTAAGAAGTCCTATCACTTTGTCTGGAATTGTATAACGCTGATTTAAATACCGAAGAGCCGCTGCGAGTTCTCCATCTGCACCTCCATATTGTTCGATCAAGTATTTGGCAAGTGTCGGATTACATGAAGTGACTTTAACGGGATATTGCAGTTTTTTTTCATACACCCACATTTAAATGAACCTCCTTTCGCTTTATAACTGCCACGGCCATGGTCCGTCACTCCAATTCCATGGCATACCTGAATAACTGTTTCCGTATTGCTGGAGAGGACCATATTTTGATTCAATGGCTCTTTTGATCTGTTTTCTTTGTTTTGCGAACTGATTAAACTGTTGGACTGCAGATTCATCTTGTGGGTGTGTATCGAGATATAAAGTAAGTTCCACAAGAACAAAATCAACTGCTTGCAGTTCTTCCATCCACTGATAGAACTCTTCAGGTAAGGTTGATGGCACGAAGATTACCTCCTTCTTTCATAGGGATTTTCATAATAATCATAAAATGCTGGCCATAATGTGCCTTTTTGGAGTGCTTCTTTTGGTGAGTATTGTGGCAGGTTATATGGTTGGAATCCCATATATAGATTAGGAGGAGTAGAGTAATATTTTTTTCCGATCGGAGGGCACGGATCGTAAGGGCTATGATAAGGAACATAAGACTTTTGGTTAGATGGACGCATAAGACAACTTCCTTTCATATTGTTAACTTTTATTATAAGTATTCAAAAGGAAGGCAGTTTCAGTACGAATTCATCTCAAATTGTTTGTTTCTATGTTAAAATTATGGGCAAAACATACAGAGAGGTGAGGTGGAAGTACATGTATGCAGGAATACATCATGTATCCTTACTTGTAACAAATCTAAAAGAATCCCTTTATTTTTATGAGGGAATTCTCGGTTTCAAGCAAAATAAAAAACGCCCGCAGTTTGATTTTCCAGGCGTTTGGTATGATATCGGTGACACACAGCTTCATTTGATCGTTCATCCTAAAGGTAAGGCTAGAAGAAATACGACTGAGATTGATAGCAGAGACGGTCATTTTGCGATAAGAGTTACCGACATGGACAAGCTAATAAAAACATTAGATGTTCATAACGTTCCTTATGTTAACAAACCAACAAACAAAACAGAGTGGCATCAAGTTTTTGTGAGTGATCCAGATGGTAACCTAATCGAGTTTAACGTTTAGGCTGCAAGGACTTATAATACTGACCTTTCTCGTAATATTCACGGCGAATGCGGTTCATGTCCGTGATATCTTCTTCTGTTAATTCTCTGATCACCTTAGCAGGCCGACCGAAAGCTAACGTATTAGGTGGTATCTTTTTTCCAGGAGGAACAAGACTTCCTGCGCCTATAAAAGCTCCTTGTCCGATGTGAGCTCCATCGAGCACGAGTGAACCCATTCCGATCAATGCGTTCTCTTCAACGACACAACTATGTAAAATCACGCTATGTCCAACTGTAACGCCATCTTTTAAATGAAGAGGGCGGTTCGGGCTTTGATGAAGAACGGAATTATCTTGAACATTTACATAGTTTCCAATGATAGTCGGGGAAACATCTCCTCGTATGGATGTGTTAAACCATACAGAAGAATATTCGCCAATCTGAACATCACCCGTAATGGTGACATAGTCTGCAATAAAGGCAGTTTCTGAAATCTTAGGTTGTTTATCTCCAAATGGATAGATCATCATTATACACTCCTATTATCAATATTTATCTATCTACAGTTTAGCAAATCATCAAGTCTTATGAATAGAGAAGAAGGTGGAGAAATGTGGACGTGGAAAACAAAAAAGGATGCGATCGGAACAATCGTTGTCGTACATGGTGCAAATGAACATCATGGCAGGTATGATTGGGTCATCAAGCAACTGAACGAAGCGGGCTTGCATTGTGTTTCAGGCGATCTTCCTGGTCAAGGTACGACAACGAGAAGAAGAGGACATATTGATGCATTCGACGATTATATCCAAACCATAGAAAAATGGTATCTAGAAGCCGAGAAATTTGGCCTTCCCGTATATATCTTAGGACATAGCATGGGTGGATTAGCTGTGATCAGAACCTTGATGGAGAAAAGGCTAAGTGTAAAAGCGGTTATCTTATCCTCTCCGTGTTTAGGATTGGTTCATTACCCATCAAAAGGAAAAGAAGCCGTTTCCGTTCTATTGAACAAACTCGCTCCGAGTGTAAGGTTAGCGACCAACTTACCTGAAGGCAGTGCTACAAGGAACGAAGAGATACGTATTCGTGATAGAGAGGATAAGTTGATCGTTAAGAAAGTATCTGTCAGGTGGTATCGAGAGTTGATTGGTTCGATAAAACATGTTTTTGATCATTATAAAGATTTCCCAAATGTACCTTTAATGCTTTTACAAGCGGGGGATGATCGAATCGTGGACAAAATGAAAGTTATGCAATGGTTTAACGCAGTGCAACTCGACGAAAAATGGTATAAAGAATTTCCATCACTATATCATGAAGTATTAAACGAGCCTGAAAGAGATCATGTGTTTAATTATGTGAAAAAATTTCTATTTTTGCATAGCGAGGTCGATTAAAGAAAAAGGTAAGGAAAGAAATAAACAAAAGGAGCCATCTTATGAACAAAGTTCCGGTTCACCCTTGGGGATTGATGTATTCCGTTTATACGCAGATTTTTCCGGCTGTCAGTCATCTGCTGAAGACCTGGCATGATAGAGCTGAAAAGATTCCTAACCCTGAATTAAGAAAACAGGCAGTTAGCAGCATATCGGATAAGATGTTTCACTGTGAAGGGGGAGCTATCCTTACACTGCTAGCAGGTAACCAGCGCAAAAAAGCCATAGAGTTTGTGGTGGCGTACCAAACGATCAGCGACTATTTAGATAATCTTTGTGACAGAAGCACGTCACTGAATGAAAAAGATTTCCGAGCACTTCATGAAAGCATGTTTCATGCCCTATCTCCTGGCGCTGTTCCTACTAATTATTATCGTTACAGAGAAGAACAGGACGACGGAGGTTATTTAAACGAACTTGTCTACACTTGTCAAAGTGTTTTGTCAGAGATGAAAGCTTATCCGAATATCGCAAGTGAACTAATCGGACTTGCTTCGATCTATTGTGACCTGCAAGTACATAAACATGTAATCGTTCAAGAGAGAGAGCCACGTCTAATCAGTTGGTTTGGAGAGTATCAATCCGTTCTACCAGATATAACTTGGTACGAATTTTCAGCCTGTGCAGGTTCAACGCTTGGCATATTCTGTTTAGTCAGCTATGCGTTTCAAGGAAACTTCACGAAAGAATCTGCTGCAACGATAAAGAAAGGGTATTTTCCATGGCTACAAGGTCTTCATATTCTTTTGGATTATTTTATTGATCAAAATGAGGACAAGTTAGAAGGCGATCTAAATTTTTGTACGTACTATAAGAATGATCAGCACATGTTAGAACGTATGGTTTATTTTGCGGAAAAAGCAGAGAAAAGCTGTGCAAACCTGCCTAACTCAAGGTTTCATCGCTTGATCCAAAGAGGTCTCTTAGGAATCTATCTTGCAGATCGGAAGGTGTCTGAGAGTCCTGGAATCAAAAAGATGGCTGCAAAGCTCGTTAAAGTTGGTGGCGTAACGAGTTACTTCTTCTATGTAAATCGAAAATTATATCAAAGATTAAAACCTTCTATTTCATAAATAAATTTCTGATTCATTTAGCAGGGGTAAGTGAGGATAGTAACTATTGCGTAATTTGTCGAGGATTGTAAACTCGTGGATAAAAGACAAAAACTTTTGGATGGAGAGGCAAATCTCGTGGATAAACAGCCGAAACTTCTGGATTGCGTGCTCAAATTTCTGGATTGATGATGCATAATACCCCAACGTGTATAGATGGCGACCAGTTTCTGAATCCTGAGACTGCACCATTTAACAAGAGTATACTTTAAAAAAGGCTGAATCAACTTTGATTAGTTGAGTTCAGCCTCTTTTTTCGATTGCGACTACAAATGGCGGGTCGTTTTTTTGATTAATAAATTCGTATTGTAAAACATGAGCCTGTTTTTGATCCAGCTGTTTTACATAATTCATGACTAGTTCTTTTTCTCTTTTTCCCTCTTCATGCCCATGGTAGATCACGAGTATGATGACGCCTTCAGGTTTTAATAGTTGCAGGAGCTGTTCAATAGCACCGATTGTAGATGATCCTGTTGTTGTAATCGACTTATCGCTTCCAGGCAAGTAGCCGAGGTTAAAAATAGCGGCAGTTACTTTTGTATGAAGATCACTAGGTAACTGAGTTGTTAACTCATCATGAGAGGCATGATAAAAAGTAACATTATGATCTGCATGATGATCAACAAGCCGTTGCTTTGAGTTCTCGATCGCTTGCTTTTGAATATCAAAAGCAAACACATGGCCGCTCTCACCGACGAGTTTTGATAAGAATAAAGTATCGTTTCCGTTTCCGCATGTTGCATCAATTACGATATCTCCCTCATCACAAAATGTACGAAGAAGTGTTCTCGCAAACGGCAAAACTCCTTCTAATTTCATGGTGTATTCACCTCAGACGTATTATAAAATTTCCCTTGAAAACTATTTCTGTTTTTAAGCTCACTTTCAATCGCGTTTAACACTTTCCATTTATTCAGACTCCACATTGGTCCTACTAATAAGTCAGATGGTCCGTCACCAGTTAGTCGATGAATCATCATATGTGGGGGAAGAATCTCTAGTTGGTCACAAACAAGTTTTACATATGTGGCAAAATCGAGAAATTCTAACATACCTTGTTCGTATTGTTTGACCATCGGTGTCTTTTTCAGAAGATGAAGCAAATGAATCTTGATTCCTTGAACATCAAGTTTCGCAACTTCTCTTGCCGTTTCCATCATCATCTCTGGAGTTTCTAAAGGCAATCCATTGATTATGTGTGAACACACTCTAATGTTATGTTTTCGAAGTTTTTCAACGCCTTCTTCATATGTTGCGTAATCATGAGCTCTGTTGATGAGCAATGCTGTTCGCTCATGTACAGTCTGAAGTCCTAACTCTACCCAAAGATAAGTTCTTTTATTTAAGTCAGCAAGATATTCGATCACATCATCCGGTAAACAATCAGGTCTCGTTGCAATCGAAAGTCCAACAACGCCTTCTTGTTCGAGGACGGTTTCATAGAGCTCTTTAAGTTGTTCAACAGGAGCATAAGTGTTCGTAAAAGCTTGAAAATAGCCTATATATTTACCTTTTTTCCATTTCGAATGCATTCTTTCTTTAACGGTGTGAAACTGTGTGATGATATCATCACGGCGGTTTCCTGCAAAATCTCCTGAGCCGCTTTGAGAGCAGAAGGTACATCCTCCAAATGCTGCGTTGCCATCACGATTCGGACAATCGAATCCGCCATCAAGTGGTACTTTAATAATTTTATCTCCAAAATGGGACTTTAAATGCTGATTCCATGTGTAATATCTTTTTTCTCCAAAATAATCTGGTTTTTCCATAAGGTGTGTCATCTTTCTCACTCCTTCATACGGTGATGAGCACCATATGACATTGTAGCATGTTCGCACGCTGAGCGGCAAAGTGAGTTGTCAGTACTTTCAAATTGTAAAGTGCAGGAAAAAGGAATAAAATACAGAGTGGTTTATGACATCTTAGTTAGCAAGCGGGGGATATTTATGCCAGCGAAAGTATGGCTGCTCATTATTGGAATGGCACTTAATGTGACGGGCTCAAGTTTCTTGTGGCCGATCAATACGATTTTTATACATGAACACCTTGGTAAGTCACTTACCGTAGCAGGAGTTGTTCTATTACTTAACTCAGGTGCCGGAATCATAGGTAACTTAACGGGAGGATTACTGTTTGATAAATTAGGAGGCTACAAGACCATTATGCTCGGAGTCTCCATTTCATTTACGACTTCTTTCTTATTAATCTGGTTTCACGATTTTTGGATGTACAGTGTCCTTCTTGTTTTTATGGGATTTGGAATGGGAATCGTCTTTCCATCTATGTATGCATTAGCAGGTACGATGTGGAAAGAGGGTGGAAGGAAGGCGTTTAACAGAATCTATATTGCACAGAATGTAGGAGTGGCGCTTGGGGCTGCTCTTGGTGGATTTGCAGCTTCGTATTCTTTCACACTATCTTTCATCAGTTGTTCCACTCTATCTTTTGTATTTTTTATTATTGTGTTATTCGGCTTTAAAGGTATAGATGAAAAAGATGAAGCATCTGTGCAAACCGTTTTTTCTCAACGTAAAAGAATTCACAACAAAGAAGCGTTTATTGCTTTGTTAATTTTATGCGGAGGGTATCTGCTAGCTTGGATAGGTTATGTTCAGTGGCAGTCCACGATCGCCGCTTATACGCAATCACTAGGGGTAAGTCTGAAAATGTATAGTTTACTCTGGACCGTTAATGGTGTGTTTATCGTTCTTGGTCAGCCGCTGGTCAACCTTTTCTTGAAAAAGTGGCTTCATTCTACAACATCGCAAATTTTGGTCGGATACTGTATATTTGTCATTTCATTTGTGATGGTGGGAAATGCAAAAGACTTTAGTGGGTTTATGGTAGCGATGATTGTGCTGACAATAGGAGAAATGCTCGTATGGCCAGGTGTTCCATCCATCGCAGCAGAGCTCGCTCCTGAAGGCAGAGCCGGATTTTATCAAGGAATTGTAAACTCGACAGCCACAGGCGGAAGGATGCTTGGTCCGTTGTTTGGAGGAATGATTGCAGATCTATTCAACATATCTGTGTTGTTTCAAACGATTATCGGCCTGATGGTGCTTGCTTTCATTTTAACAATCCTATATAGCAAGAGTCGGCATGCCATTCAGCAAACCGAAATTCCTCAACAAGCTTCTTGAGATTTATAGGTAAATGAACAACCAAGAGACCGTGATGTGATAATCACGGTCTCTTGGTTTATATATTATTGAATTAAGCAGCTCTTGTTTCTTCTTTTGGAAGCAGTTTAGCTGACATTAATCTTCTTCTGATCGTAACACCAAGAACGGAAGCCAAAATGGCTTTAATTACTCCGACAAGTAAAAAAGGAATAACACCAAGACTCAACGCTTGGTCCCAACTAAGGCTTGCGATGAACTTTAGTTGAACGGCACCGAACACAAGTGTGATCACCATACCTGCCATGTTTGCTACAACAGCAGGCAGCAGAGTAAAACTTGTCTTTTCTAAAATGAGTCCAGTGATATAGGCAGCGATGATAAAGCCGACGATATAGCCTCCTGTTGGACCGATCAGCACCATGAACCCACCTTTAGCTTCAGAGAAAACAGGGAGACCGATCGCACCCATAGTGACGTAGATCATTACGGCTAGCGTACCGTATTTACGACCTAAAATAGTTGCGCAAAGCCCGATCGCTAAAGTCTGTCCCGTAATTGGAACTAGTGGCAGTGGGATAGTCAGTTGGGCAAGTATCGCTGTAATTCCTGCCATCAGAGCTGCGTAAAGAGACATCTTTAGTTTTTGATTACTTTCATACATGTTTGTTGCACCCCTCTTTTAATGTTAATGTAAAAATAATATCAGTTAACATTACATTAAACAGCTCTATAATGTTTGTCAAGATACCGCTTACAGCGATAGGCATATGTTTAAAAATGGGAAAAATAGGCTATTATACGTCTAAACAACCTTGACAATTTAGGGAGTTATTCATAAAATACAAATTAGCATCTAAATTTTTAATAACGATGATAGGGAATAGTAAAAAAAGAATGGAATGATAGAGAGTTGACGGCTGGTGCAAGTCAACCCGGACTTTTTTGAACTCGCCCTTTAGTTGCAAGTGTGAATGAAGTAATGCTTGCCGTTCGCCGCGTTAAGGTATGTTTCCGAGTGAATGCGATTTTTGCATTAATCAGGGTGGTACCGCGGCAGGTTTAAATTGTTAATTAACCTTTCGTCCCTAATGTTTATTAGGGGCGGGAGGTTTTTTGTTTTTAAAAGTACAGTTTTCTAAGGAGGATCGGTTATGTATTATAACCACAAAACAATCGAGAAAAAGTGGCAACAGTTCTGGGATAAGAACAAAACGTTCCAAACAAAAGAAGAATATGATAAAAAGAAATTTTACGCGCTAGATATGTTTCCATACCCATCTGGAGCTGGCCTTCATGTTGGTCATCCAGAAGGTTATACGGCGACAGATATTCTATCTAGAATGAAGCGTATGCAAGGATACAACGTACTTCATCCGATGGGGTGGGATGCTTTCGGACTTCCTGCCGAACAGTATGCGCTTGATACAGGAAACGATCCAGCAGAATTTACAGAAACAAACATCAATACGTTCCGCAGGCAGATTAAAGAGCTTGGTTTCTCTTATGACTGGGACCGTGAAGTTAACACAACAGATCCTTCTTATTACAAATGGACTCAATGGATCTTTATCCAGCTTTATAATAAAGGACTTGCGTATGTAGATGAAGTACCTGTTAACTGGTGTGAAGCACTTGGAACGGTACTTGCAAACGAAGAAGTCATCGATGGAAAAAGTGAACGTGGCGGCCATCCTGTTGTTCGTAAACCTATGAGACAATGGATGCTTAAGATTACAGCATACGCTGACAGATTGTTAGAAGATCTAGATGAACTAGATTGGCCTGAGAGCTTGAAAGACATGCAGCGAAATTGGATCGGCCGCTCAGAGGGAGCTGAAGTACACTTTGATGTAGATGGACATTCTTCTAAAATCACAGTGTTCACGACACGACCTGATACACTTTTCGGTGCGACATACTTAGTTTTAGCTCCTGAAAATAAACTAGTGAACGATATTGTAACAAAAGACCAAAAAGAGGCAGTAACCGCTTATCAAAGACAAGTAGAAACAAAGTCTGATCTTGAACGTACAGAGCTTGCAAAAGAAAAGTCTGGTGTGTTTACTGGTGCATATGCGATTCATCCTGTAACAGGTGCAAAACTTCCGATCTGGATTGCAGACTATGTATTAGCAAGCTATGGAACAGGTGCGATCATGGCAGTTCCTGCTCACGATGAACGTGATCACGAGTTCGCAGTTAAGTTTGAACTTCCGATCTCTGAAGTGGTTGCCGGCGGAAATGTGGCAGAAGAAGCATACACAGGTGATGGTGAACACGTTAATTCAGATTTCTTGAATGGCATGCAGAAGGAAAAAGCGATTGCAACAATGAACGAATGGCTTTCTGAGAACAAAAAAGGTGAGAAGAAGATTACTTATCGTCTTCGTGACTGGTTATTCTCACGTCAGCGTTATTGGGGCGAGCCTATTCCGGTCATTCATTGGGAAGATGGTACGATGTCGACGGTTTCAGAAGATCAACTTCCTCTTCTTCTTCCGATTGTTAAAGAGATCAAACCGTCAGGCACAGGAGAATCTCCTCTCGCTAACGTTGAAGAGTGGGTAAACGTTGTGGATCCTGAAACAGGAAAGAAAGGACGTCGTGAAACGAATACGATGCCTCAGTGGGCAGGAAGCTGCTGGTATTATCTTCGTTATATCGATCCAAAAAACGAGGAGCAATTGGCATCTCCAGAGAAGCTTAAGCATTGGCTTCCGGTTGACATTTATATTGGTGGAGCGGAGCACGCGGTGTTGCATCTTCTTTATGCTCGTTTCTGGCATAAGGTTCTTTACGACCTAGGTATCGTACCAACAAAAGAACCTTTCCAAAAACTTTTCAACCAAGGGATGATTCTTGGAGAAAATAATGAAAAGATGAGTAAATCTAAAGGAAATGTTGTTAACCCAGATGAGATTGTATTAAGTCATGGTGCGGATACACTTCGTTTGTATGAGATGTTCATGGGCCCACTTGATGCTTCAATCGCATGGAGCACAACTGGTTTAGACGGAGCTCGCAGATTCTTGGATCGTGTATGGAGATTGCTTCTGGCAGAAGATGGAGAGAAGATAAATCCTTCCATTAGAGATGCGCAGGGCACAGATGCCTTCAATCGTCTATATCATATGACGGTTAAAAAAGTAACAGAAGATTATGAAGGGCTGCGCTTTAATACAGCCATTTCTCAATTGATGGTGTTTGTAAATGAAGCAAACAAACAAGAAGTTCTTCCAAAGGATCTCATGCAAGGTTTTGTTAAGATGCTTTCCCCGATCGCTCCGCACATTTGTGAAGAGCTTTGGGAAATGATAGGTGGAGAAGGCAGCATCGCATATGCGTCTTGGCCGGTTTGGGATGAAGCACAACTTGTAGAAAATGAAGTTGAAATCGTTGTTCAAGTTAACGGCAAACTTAAAGCAAAGATGACGATTGCGGCTAACATCAGTGGTTCTGATATGGAAGAAGCTGCTCTAAAAGATGAATCCGTTCAACAAAGCATTGAAGGAAAGACGATTCGCAAAGTGATTACAGTTCCAGGTAAGCTTGTGAATATCGTTGCGAATTAAAGGAGGTAAACGTTCATGGAAGAATTAAAAGAAATTTCACCATCAGAAGTAAAGCAATTGCTCCAAGAGGGCAAAAAGATATCTCTGATTGATGTTCGAGAAGATGAAGAAGTAGCTGAAGGGAAGATTCCAGAGGCAGCACATATCAAAATGGGTGAGATTCCTATGCGTTTAGAAGAAATAAACAAGGACGAAGAACACATCATCGTCTGCCGTTCCGGCCGCCGCAGTGAGAATGTTGCTTATTTCCTGCTAGATCATGGATTTAAGGTCAAGAATATGACAGGTGGCATGCTGGAATATAATAAGGACTAAAACGATAATATTACTCTCTGCTCACGACTTGAGCAGAGAGTTTTTTTTATAAGTATGTTTACTTTATTGAAGAAAGTTTAAATTTCCATGAAATAGCCGATAGAAAAGGTATACTTAATAGCCTTGGAGGCTTACAAATGCCATTAAAACACGCAAAAACAAAAAAATGGACCTATATCATAGCGGTTTTGTTTACCTTACATACCATAAGCACAATAGGATTAATGTATAATCAGAGCTATTTGATGTATGGGATCGACTTAGGAATTGTTGTTCTTTTTGCAATTTTGATTTATAAGATGCTGATCGTAAAAGATAGTTATGCAATAAATTTAGAGCAAGAGATCTTAAACCACAAAGAAACATTTGCGGAATTAGAAGCGAGTCGAGTGAAGCTTCAAAATATATTTGACAGTATCGATGTTGCGATATGGTCACACAATTTAAAGACCAATAAACTTTTGATCACATCGGGTATTGAAAAGTTATATGGTTATCCTTTGCAAGCTTTTTATGATGACTCAGAATTATGGAAAAAGGTCATTCACCCTGATGATGACGAAATCATCATAAAACGAGGCATCGCGATTCAAAACGGATTGATCACTACAAGTGAGTATCGAATCATGAAGCCGAACGGTGAGATACGCTGGATTCAAGATCGGGGAATTCCCTTTTTAGATGCCAACAAAAAATTAGTTGATTTTAACTCTATTCTTATTGATATTACAGAAAGAAAAAGAGCTGAAATCACGATTGAGCATATGGCTTATTATGATGAACTAACGGGGCTGCCTAATCGTAATGGATTTATGCAGACGATAGAAAAACAAATAAAGGAAGCGGACGTACAGAGTCGCAATCTAGCTCTGTTGTACGTGGATCTAGATCGGTTTAATGTTCTGAACGATACTCTTGGGCATAGCTTTGGTGATCTGTTGCTGCAGAAGGTAGCAGAACTTTTAAAGGTTACGGTTGGATATAACGGAACCGTGTTTAGGAGAAGTGGAGATGAATTTCTGATTTTGTTAAACTTTAAAGAAGTCAGTGAGATCAAACAAAAAGCAGAACAGATCATTCAAGCTTTTACAAAACCGTTCAAGTTGAGTGGGCAAGAAGTATTTACAACACCAAGCATAGGTATCAGTACATATCCAGGGAATGGTTCTGACAGTGAAACACTCTTAAAACGCGCTGATTCCGCTTTGTACCAAGCAAAGGAAAAAGGACGAAACAATTATCAATTTTTCACGGAGCAACGTGATGGCAAGATGGAAAGAAGGTTAACTCTCGAGCATGGTTTAAGAAGAGCTTTAACGAACAAAGAATTCTTTCTTGTTTATCAGCCTTTAGTTCATATCGGTAATAATAAGATTCTAGGTGTCGAAGCGTTATTGCGCTGGAATAAAGAAGATGAAGGGATGATCTCTCCTGCTGAATTCATACCGATAGCTGAAGAGACGGGGATGATTCTACCAATCGGAGAATGGGTGTTAAGAGAAGCTTGTTTGCAAGGGGTACATTGGCATAAAAATGGCTTTAGTGATCTTTTAATCTCCGTAAATATATCGGTTAGACAACTATTAGAAGAAGCATTTATCGAAAGAGTTGAATGTATTTTAGCTGAAACTGAGTTTCCTCCTACTTCATTAGAGCTGGAGATTACAGAAAGTACCACGATGCAAAACATGGAGGAAGCTCTTCCGATATTAAATTCTTTAAGGGCGAAAGGAATTCGCATATCTGTCGATGACTTTGGTACAGGTTATTCCTCGTTAACGTATTTGAGACAATTACCCGTTGATACATTAAAGATTGATAAGATGTTTATCGATGATATTTTGACAGATTCAAAAGCAGGAGCGATTGTAAAAACGATAATTGATATGGGACATAATCTCGATTTTAGTGTAATTGCAGAAGGAATCGAAAGTCGTGAGCAGATCGATTTCTTAGTAGAGCAAGGGTGTGTATTCGGCCAAGGTTATCATCTGTACAAGCCGCTTCATGCTGATGAACTCCAAAGACAGTTACATAAGAATGTTGTTATGAATTAGAAAGAAGCTTAAAACGTCGTGGATGAACGGTGTTTTGAGCTTTTTTTATTGGATTTTAAAACAAATCACAATTCTCAAATTGTACGTTCAGAACCTCCTGACCTACTTAAAATACTTCTATTACACAACCAAATGTTTTATATTCATCATTTCGTGAAACACTACATAAGTAGACAAATAGAAGGAGTGGATATGTAGTGAATGTATTAGTGATTGGAGCAAACGGTAATATTGGTAAAATGACATCTAACATACTTGCTGATCAAGAACACTCTGTAAAAGCGATGGTCAGAAAGAAAGAACAGCAAGATCATTTTCTGCATGAGAATATTACTGCCGTTCTAGGTGATTTGGAACAAGATTTTGAACATGTTTATGAAGGGATTGAAGCTGTCATCTTCACAGCTGGTTCAGGTGGTCATACAGGACCAGAGAAAACAGATGCTGTAGATTATGAAGGAGCGGTAAAGTCCATACAATTAGCGCAAAAACATAAGGTGAAACAATTCATTCTAGTAAGTTCAGTTGGCGCAGACACTCCTGAAAAAGGACCAGAAGGACTTCAGCATTATTTAGAGGCAAAAGGAAAAGCTGATCAAGAACTGATAAACAGCTCCTTAAATTATACGATCTTACGTCCAGGTGCGCTGACAGATGATGATGGAATGGGATTGATTCAAGCCAAAGAAAAACTGAACGAGCGCGGTTCTATACCTCGAGCAGATGTAGCAAGAACACTTGCAGCCTGCCTCGGAAATGAAAAAGTTAACCACAAAGTCTTTGAATTGATTGAAGGAGAAGTACCTATTCAAACTGCTCTTGAAAATCTGTAAAAGACAAAACTAGTCAAAACCTAACAAAGGATAAGCATCTCCAGAGGCCGAAGAAATACCAAAACACTTGGCCGAAAGGGGATGCTTTTTTATGATTCAAGTGAAAATCTTTGATGAAGATCATGAAGAAGATTTAGAGATCGCTATAAATGAGTTTTTGAGTACTGTTCCTCCTGAAAATATTGTGGATATTAACTATCAAATAGCCGTATGTGATAATGTGCACTCAGAGGACGATACGATGTTTTCTTTTTCAGCCATGATTATCTATAAAAAAATAGATTCGCCTAAATAAGGAAGAGTGGCAACCGCTAAATGGGTTGCCACTCTTCCTATTTTATAGGGCTCAAGCTTACCCCATTGCATGGTAAGCCGCGTTAGTTCCTGCAATGTTTCCTGTAACAAAGGCAACAGTAATATTATAACCGCCTGTGTATCCGTGCAGATCTAAGATTTCA
Source organism: Fictibacillus nanhaiensis (assembly GCA_016401345.1). Taxonomy (GTDB): domain Bacteria; phylum Bacillota; class Bacilli; order Bacillales; family Fictibacillaceae; genus Fictibacillus; species Fictibacillus phosphorivorans. The sequence continues at coordinate 137,935 of JAEACG010000002.1, forward strand.
CCACAGAAGAATAAACCTTCTTGCTTCTTAGATGCCATCGTTTGAGGTGCGATCTCTTTAACGGATACGCCGCCTCCTGTAACGAAAGCTTTTTCAATAGATAAGGTGCCATTAACAGAAAAAGTGAAACTCTTCATTTGTGCAACAAGCTGACGAAGAGCTTGTTTGGATACTTGATCAGCGATGGAGTCACCATCAATCTCTGCACGTTCGATTAAAAAGTGAAGAAATTTTTCTGGAAGTAGTCCTTTAATTACATTTTTAAAGGCTTTTTTAGGGTCAGCATCTATCTTTTTCTGTAGAGAAGTAAGCAGAGTCTCTTCATTTTCTTCAGGAAACGAATCGATTCTCATCTCGATTGATGGTACATCGAATTTTTTCAAGGCTTTGACTACATATTGACTGCACCTTAACGCAGCTGGCCCAGATACTCCAAAATGAGTAAAGATCATATCCATTTGATGGGCTTTAATCAACTTTCCTTTTGGATTCCATACTGAGAGTGCAACATTTCTTAACGAGATACCTTGTAAGGTCTTTTGTTTGATGAATGATTCATTTGAAGTGATGGGAACCTCTGTTGGATAGAGCTCTGTGATCGTGTGCCCCGCCTTTTTTGCCCATGCATAACCATCTCCTGTGGAACCCGTATGCGGAACTGATTTACCGCCTACAGCGATTACGATTGATTTAGTATGGATCACTTCTCCACTATATAGAATGATCTCGTGGATATCATCACCATAATGAATCGTTTTTACAGGAGTGTTGGTTCGAATCGTAACTCCAAGCTGCTTTATTTTTTGCAGAAGAGCAGCAACCACATCAGTCGCCTTATTTGTAACAGGGAACATACGCCCATGGTCTTCTTCTTTCAATTGAATGCCTAGTCCTTCGAAGAATTGAATGATGTCTTCGTTGTTAAAAACGGAAAAGGCGCTGTATAAAAAACGGCCGTTACCTGGAATGTGTTTGATAATTTCTTCAACAGGCAGTCGGTTTGTGACGTTACAACGCCCGCCTCCAGAAATAGCAAGTTTACGACCTAGTTTTTCTCCTTTATCGATCAATAGTACGCGTGCACCATTCGTGGCAGCCCCTACACTAGCCATGAGGCCAGAAGGTCCACCACCGATCACTATACAATCATAAATCATACGATCCCAACTTTCTAATACGTTCAATAAAAATCATTTCATACAATAGCATAGCTTAATCAAAAAGACTATATGTTTTCATAATCCTTACTTTTTTGCAAAAAGTTAAAGTAGGTTACTTCCGCTTTTAATGTGATACAATATCAATAATGTTTTTTAGGATGATTAGTAGGAGCTGAAAATAGTTGTCTCGATTACTTCGTGGAACATTGATCTTATCCGCTGCAACCTTTTTCTCGAAATTTATCGGATTGATCTTTGTAATTCCATTTACAAATCTAGTAGAAGAACAAGGTATGGCTCTATACGGCTATGCTTATATTCCATATACCATATTACTTAGTATTTCCACAATGGGAGTTCCGCTTGCTGTTTCTAAATTTGTTTCTAAATATAATGCATTGGGAGATTATGCAGCAGGAAGAAAATTGTTGAAATCCGGTCTTCTAGTTATGACGCTGACAGGAACTCTAGCTTTTGTCATACTGTATATGTTAGCGCCTATACTTGCTCATCAGATCATTGATGAAAAAGGTGGACAAGGCAACACGATTGAAGATATTACATTAGTTATTCGAATGGTAAGTACCGCTCTAATCGTAGTACCTTCTATGAGTTTGATACGTGGATACTTCCAAGGCTTTCAATCTATGGGGCCGACAGCTGTGTCACAAGTCGTTGAACAAATCGTTCGAATCGTGTTTATTCTTGTTGGAAGTTTCGTCGTAATCAACCTAATGAACGGGGAGATTACTACAGCCGTAGCGCTTTCTACATTTGCAGCTACACTAGGTGCAATCGCAGGCTTAGCCGTTCTTATCTGGTATTGGATAAAAAGAAAACCCCATCTGGACAAGATGTATAGAGAAAGTAAACCTGTTGCTGATATATCGTTAAGAGATATTTATAAAGAAACGATCAAATACGCAATACCGTTTGTAGCTGTTGGTCTAGCTATTCCGCTCTATCAGATGGTCGATCAGTTTACGATCGTTAACACGCTGAAAAAGATGGATTATACGTTAAAAGAAGCAGAATCTGTATTCGCCATCATCACACAGATCGCGCATAAGCTTGTTATGATCCCGGTATCATTAGCAACTGCTCTTGCACTAACCTTGATACCTGTGATAACGAAGTCTTTCACTCAAAACGATGATGAAATTCTTCATAAACAGATCACCCAAACGTTTCAGATGGTACTGTTCTTAACGGCACCAGCAGCGATCGGGCTAACAGTTCTTGCATACCCGGCATATGGCGCACTCTTTGGGTTATCATCTATGGAAACCGGTGGTTATTATCTTCAATGGTACGCGCCGACCGGGTTATGGTTTGCGATGTTTACCGTTACGGCAGCAATACTACAAGGGCTTAATCAGCAACGTTATGCGTTTATCAGTTTATCAGCTGGTTTCCTAGCGAAACTGATTTTGAACAAGCCATTGTTATTGCTGTTCGGTGGGACTGGCTCTGTCATTGCCACAAACATCGGGTATACACTATCGATCTTGTTTAATCTGTATATCATTAAAAAATACAGCGGCTTCTCCTTTAAATGGGTATATCGAAGAACGGTTCTGATCACGTTATTTTGCGCAGCGATGGCAGTTACCGTCATGATTGTATCGGCACTTTTAGGTGAGACAGAGACAAGACTGGATACGATCATTAAATTAACGATCGGTATTCTCACTGGTGGAGCGGTTTATGTGTTCTTAAGTCACCGATCAGGACTATTAAATATCATATTAGGAGATCGTATTCCTTTCTTGAAACGCAGAAAATAAGCATAAGAAAAAAGAAGGCTGATTATTGGCCTTCTTTTTCTGCGATAGTCTTTATTTACTCTGATGATTCTGTTCATCGTACCATTTAAGTTGATTACCGATACTGTAGCCTTCGAGCGGGACTTCAAATTGAAAACCTGCTCTTTCAAGCGCGGGCTGTAAAAATTCTCGGTATACCCAACCGCCATGAATATAAACCTTACATTGAGAAGGCTTGATGATTTGTTCAAGGTCTTGAATAACGTGGTGGGCCCATTCCCGTTTTTCAGATGTCTTAAAATTTTTGATAGAAACATTATACGGTTCAATGTATTGGTCTTTCGTTAATAGTCCTTCTTTTGCACTAAAAAAGTAAAAATCATCATAATGATTTTGTGCGTATTGAACAGACTTAACGAATAAGGGACTTATGTATAAATCTATAGCTGCAGAAGGGGTAGAAGCTTTTTTTCGTGCAGTTGCTAGAAGACCTATTTTCCTTTTCATTCCAATTCCTCCTATAGTACTAAATTACCCTGTTTCTTCAATAATCAATCAATTTTTTACAATAATATAGGAAAAAAAGATCATTCAATCAGGAGGTTTCTTATGAGAATAGATAAATGGCTATCAAATACAGGCTATGGAAGCAGAAAAGAAGTAAAACAGTTACTAAAATCAGGTGCAGTTACGTTAAACGGTGAGGTTGTAAAGGATGCAAAAACTCAAGCGAACCCTGATCATGACAACGTGATGGTTCATGGAGAAGAAGCTGTTTATAAAGAGTTTATCTATCTGATGATGAACAAGCCCCAAGGAGTAATTTCAGCGACAGAAGACTCTAGGCATGAGACGGTGATTGATCTTCTTTATATGGAAGATCAGAATTTCGAGCCTTTCCCTGTTGGAAGATTAGACATTGATACAGAAGGATTATTGATCTTAACCAATGATGGTCAGTTGTCACACTCTTTGTTATCACCAAAAAAACATGTTCCTAAGACGTATTACGCCAAAATAAATGGATCAATTCCAGAAGGTGCGTTTGAAGATTTTAAAGAGGGGGTTATCTTAGATGATGGGTATAAAACAAAGCCTGCCTTTTTAAGAACCCTGACTAATGATGACAAAGAATCAGAGATAGAGTTAACCATCACTGAAGGGAAGTTTCATCAAGTGAAAAGAATGTTCGAGGCAATCGGCAGAAAGGTCATTTTCTTGAAGCGAATTCAGATGGGGCAACTCAAGCTTGATGAAACGCTTGAGTTAGGAATGTATAGAGAGCTCGCAGACGAAGAACTTTCCTTACTTTCTTTAAAAGAGGATGTTTTTGAATAATTTATAAGGGGTATCTTCCAATAAAAAGGAGATGTATACCAATGAAGTTATCTGTAGAAAAGTTAATGGATGCTAAAGCCCAAAATCATACGATTTCAACGGAAGAAACCGAGCACAAGATCAACGACATTCTATTTAATATGTACGACCATCGCTTATGCTATTTTACGTACACCGTTGACAACGGAATCAATCAGCGTGAAGAGGTTCCCTCAGATAAACATATGGAAACAGTAGTGGCTGCCACTTCAGGCATCGGTACACAGCATACTCCGTTTACAGGAAGCTCTAACCTTGCTGCTAATCAGAATTATGGAAAAGAAACCTTTTTTATCCCTTGGCATCAAGTGAAAGAATTTGATGAAGATAAACTCGTGTTCTCCGGAAATGAATTACAAAGAGATGAACCAAAAGAGTGTTATTCTTATATGGCTATAAAAGATTGGACTGTCATCGATCAAGATGGTGAAAAAATTGGGAAGATAAAAGATTTAATCATTGATACAGATCGTCAGCAAGTTATTGGTTTTTCACTTGCAGAAGGATTTTGGAAAAACTTATTCGGTCAGGATGATAAGTATATGCCTGTTTCAGGAACGCCGAATTGGGAAAGCCGTGAATGGAACATTGAAAGAACTCCTGATCTTCTCTTAAAAGACAATAAGGATGAACTTTAATCTTAATTGTAAATAACAAAAAAAGTCCCTGCTAAGAAATTAGCGGGGATTATTTAATGCAATATGCTTATCCGAAAATTTATTATATCTTTTTAAGATACTTTTACTTTTTTTCCTGTTGTTTCCCACATACCTCGGGCAGGACTTGTTACTAAATTGTTATAAGAGAGGACGTTAAGATCTCTCTGGATGGTACGTTGCGTAGTTCCAAATTCTTCAACTAGTTCTCGTGTTGTTACAGTACCTTTCTTGCGAATAAACAAATACAGGGCTTTCACACGATTCAACATTCTGTCAGTTGAAGGACTCAAAAAACCACTCCTTGTTATTTAGATAGTTGTTAACACACTATATGATACCAGTCTAAAGTTAATGAAATATGAACGTTGTATTACATTCTTTTTAATTCTTAAGACCCATCCTTTTTATAAAAAAAAGCGAAGAATCCGTATTGGTTCTTCGCTGCTTCAGCCATTAAATGTAGTAATAACGTTCAAAAAGATGTCTGTGCGGCTAGGCAGCAAAACCTCATAACGAACATATGATCCTAAATATAAAGATATAGAGGAAAATTGTTAGTTAACCAACACTACACCTCCCATTTGGCACCATTATACACTAAAATATTTATTTGTCAATATCCCATGATTCCTAAGAAAGCAAAACACTCTAACCATTTTAATGGGAATAAGGTACAATAATAGGGTTATTAAAAATTATTATGTTAGGAGCGATGAGGTGTATATTTTACAAAAACTGATGAATAGGCTTTTCGTTTTGAATAAGCTTGGAATTTTTTCATTTACCTTTTTTGTCGTTATTTTTTCGTCAGTCGTTATGCATCTTCTAGAGCCAAAAACATTCCCTCACTGGTTTGACGCCTTGTGGTATGTAATGACAACTGTTACAACGGTCGGTTATGGTGATTACTATCCGGTATCCACAGCAGGAAGAATTTACGCGATCTTCATCTTTTTAATCGGCATCGGTATTGCTGGTCTGGCTATTGGGAAACTGGTAGAAGCATTAGGAGCTCATCGTAAACGAAAGGAGGAAGGAAGATTGACTTTTCAAGGTAAAAATCATTTCGTTATTATCGGATGGTCTGAGAAAGCAAAATATGCTGTTAGTGAAATCATCGAAACTCATCCAAACCTAGAAGTAGTTCTTATTGATAACCTGCCTGTTACACCGATTACACATCAAAGTGTGCATTACATTCAAGGTGACCCATCAATAGAAGGGACTCTCGTACAAGCAAATTTAAAGGAAGCCAAATCTGTACTTGTGTTTTCAGATGATTCGATTCATGATTCAGCACTCGCTGATGGTAAAACACTATTGATCGTAACTTCTGTAGAACGTTTAACTCCTCACATACATAGTACGGTAGAGATCAAAAAAGAGGAACATATTAAAAACTTTAGGCATGCTAAAGTAGATGAGTTTGTTTTAAGTCATGAAACAGTTTCTCGTATGGCTGTACGGTCCGCCTTTTCTAAAGGTATTACGGAGATCTACACACAGCTTCTTTCTCATAAAGAAGGAGAGAACTTATTTGAGGTGCGAAAACAATCGGAATGGGTAACATACAAAGACGCTTTTGACAGTTTGTTGAAACAAGGTGCTACACTTATTGCGGACGGCAACGATCTATCGATCAACAAGAAGTTGGACCAACCAATTCGTGATGATGCACGTCTCTATATCATCTGCAGCAAAGATGTATACGAATCGATCATCTGATAGTGATCGAAAAGACAATCGTCAGAACAATTTATTTAGAAAGGATGTAAGTGTGATGGATCAGGTCAATTGGAAAGAACAAGTTGAATTGAGAAAAAAACAGCTTATGGAGGATACAAAAGGGCTATTGCGCATTCCTAGTCTGCTCGATGAAGAAAATGTCAAAGAAGGAGCACCTTTTGGGCCAGAAATAGAAAAAGCTTTATCCTATATGTTAGACCTCGGAAAAGAAAGTGGAATGATTGTTAAGAATGTGGACGGATATGCCGGTCACATCGAGATTGGGAACGGAGAAGACATCGTAGGTGTTCTATGTCATGTTGACGTAGTACCTCCTGGTGATGGCTGGTCTGTAGAACCTTTTGGAGCAGAAGTGAAAGACGGAAAAATCTTCGCACGAGGTGCGATTGATGATAAAGGACCAACGATGGCAGCTTTTTATGGGATGAAAATCATTCAGGAACTCAAGCTTCCACTATCGAAGAAAGTCCGCATGATCATTGGTTGTGATGAAGAAAGCAACTGGCGATGTGTGAGACATTACTTTACGAAAGAAGAGATGCCAGCGATCGGTTTTGCACCTGATGCTGATTTTCCAATCATCTCTGCAGAAAAAGGAATATTTGATGTGGAGTTTCGTCTAGATAACAATCAAAAGGAAGAAACAAGTGACCTTCTTTTACTTTCTTTTACATCGGGTCAGCGTTTAAATATGGTTCCAGACTATGCAGAGGCTAAGATTCAAGCAAGCAACTTAGAGGAAATTCAACAATCGTTCAAAGCGTTCGGTGAGAAATCTGTAATAGAATACCAAGCTCAAACAGAAGGTGATGCTTTAATCCTAAAAGTAAAAGGGAAATCTGCACATGGAAGTACACCAGACATGGGTAAGAATGCTGGACTTATGCTTGGTGAATTCTTAAACACTCTTTCTTTCACTGGAAACGCTAAGTCATTTCTTCGCTTGTTGGACGAACTTACGGGCGAATTTACAGGTAATAAGCTAGATATTGCTGCAGAAGATGAGGCGAGCGGTTATCTAACGGTCAATGCTGGAATCCTTTCATATGATCAAGTAGAAGGCGGAAAAGTAGGGTTGAATATACGCTATCCGGTCACACATGATAGCAAGAAGATTGAAAATACTTTATCAACAAGAGCGAAGACAGATGATTGGTCGATGAGAATTATTGAAAACAATCCACCTAACTATGTAGAAGAAAGTCACCCATTGATTCAAACCCTTCAAAAGGTTTATGAAGATCAAACGGGGAAAAAGGGTGAATTGATGGCTATTGGCGGTGGTACTTATGCACGGTCATTGGAGACAGGAGTTGCTTTTGGCGCGTTGTTCCCTGGACGAGAAGATGTGGCTCATCAAAAGGATGAACACATGTTTGTAGAGGATTTACTTCTCGCTTCTGCTATATATGCTCAAGCCATTTACGAACTAGCTAAATAGTATGTAAGAGAGGGTACATCATGAATAATTCTTTCGATAAAACCTCTATCAGTCTAAAAGGCTTTTATCTTTTAAGTTTTTTTGGTCTAGGGAGTTTATTTCCGTTATTAGGTGTTTATTTTAAAGATTCAGTAGGTCTCAGTGGGACAGAAATAGGCACATTAATGTCTATCAGTCCAGTCGTGATGATATTTGCTCAGCCTCTATGGGGTGTGGTTACAGATTATTCAAGGCGTCCAAGATCCGTGTTAGTTCTATCATTGCTTTTAACAGCTGGGTTAGGATATAGCATCTATCTTTTCGAGTCCTATTTTTGGTTGATCGGCATACTTATCGCGTTTTCTTTTATGCAGAGTGCGTTAGTTCCTGTTTCAGACAGCATTCTTTTAAATTACGTACAAAAAGAGAACAAGCAGTATGGAAACTACAGACTTTTTGGGGCGATCGGATTTGCAGTAGCTGTATATATAGCAGGAAAGCTTTCAGATTCCATTGGAATTCAAGTGATTTTCTATATGTTTACCACTGTTCTTCTTCTTTGTATTTTATTTGTTTTCAAGATGCCTAAAGATAACCAATCGCTCCGTACAGATCTAAGGAAGGGGATTGGGCAGCTAGTCAGGATGCCTTCCTACCTCGTTTTTCTCGCTGCTACGTTCTTGGTGTTTGGTCCTATTTTTGCTAATAACTTTTACTTTGGATTTTATATTCAAGAAACAGGCGGAACTTTAGCAGGTGTGGGACTTGCTTTCTTGATCGCAGCTGGAAGTGAAGCTCCATTTATGAAGTTTGCTGGACTCACCATAAAAAGATGGGGAATGATGCATATTATGGTGTTTGCAGCGACGGTTTCTGCTGTTCGTTGGACCTTTTATTTTTTTGAACCATCTTACCAAATCGTATTATTGACAACCATCGTACAAGGATTTTCAGTTGGGTTGTTCATCCCAGCAGCAATGGAATATGTGCGAGCTTATACACCAGTAGAAGTGAGAGCAACCGCAGTTTCTCTATACACAGCTGTAGGGAATGGCTTAGGCTCTTGGTTTTGTACGTTTGTAGGCGGTGTGATCTTTGATAAATACAGCATCTTTTACACGTACTTATTTTTTGGTGCTTTATCGTTCATAGGGCTGGTAATGGTGTTAATCCTCACAAAGATGGAAGTGCAAGGTCGCATGCCGATTCAAAGATCTCTATAAAAGATTAGCAACCCTCATGGCAACAATGTACAAAAGAAGCATCCCAATTCTGTTTGGGATGCTTTTGTCATTTATTCAAATTGAAACAGATCACTCGATAAATAACGTTCGCCTGAATCACACGTCATACAGATTACGACTTCACCTTTTTTGCGTTTTTCTGCAATTATTAAAGCGGCATATACAGCTGCTCCTGATGATGGACCGACCAAGATTCCTTCTTCTGAAGCAAGACGTCTTGTGATCGTATACGCGTCTTCATCATTAACTTGAACAATCTCATCATAGACCTGTTGATTTAAGATTGGTGGGATGAAACCAGGACTTGTTCCTACTAATTTATGTTTCCCGGGCTTTCCTCCCGAAAGAACAGGAGACCCTTTTGGTTCTACAACATGAACAGTTAAATTCGGAAAAAATGTTTTAAGCTGTTCACCCGTACCTGTTATCGTTCCTCCTGTACCAGCGGGTGCGATAAAAGCAGTAAAGGGCTTGTTTAACTCTTCGATGGCTTCTTTAATCTCAATCGCTGTGCTTCCTCTGTGTGCATCAGGGTTTGAAGGGTTCTCAAATTGCATAGGCATATAGCTGTTTGGAATTTCCTCTGCAAGCTCTCTGGCTTTTTTAATCGCTCCAGGCATCTTTTCATCACCAGGAGTTAGCACCACTTTTGCTCCATATGCTTTTAAAAGATTAATTCTTTCTTCTGTCATCGTATCAGGCATCACAATAATGGAAGAATAACCTCTAGCGGCCGCATTCATAGCGAGCCCGATCCCTGTATTTCCTGAAGTAGGTTCGATAATGGTAGAGCCTTCTTTTAAGAGACCTTTCTGTTCTGCATCAACGATCATATTATAGGCAGCGCGGTCTTTAAGGCTTCGACTAGGGTTGTAATACTCTAGCTTCACATATACATCTGCTCCCTCTTGATGAGGAAGGCGGTTTAACTTTACGATAGGTGTATCACCGATTAAATCTGCGATATTTGTAACAACTCTCATAAACTGCACTCCTTTTTCTTGCTGATTCGATTATAACAAATAAGTCACGCGGGAAAAAAGCAGATGAATCCATGTATTCTTTGATAAAATAAATGAAGGTGTGTGAGAAGTATGCAAAGACATTATTTTTTAGCACTAAAGCTTCCTGATGAGACCAAAACAAAGCTTGCGAATATATGCAATCTTATAAGGAATGAACATCATTTTAAAACATGGGTACATCTTGATGACTTTCATATCACTTTAGCTTTTCTAGGTGCTGCTTCGTTAGAACAGCTTCAAAAACTGCAAGAATTACTTAACGAAAAAATGAGTATAACAGAGGGTGGTTTTTCACTACAAATAAACCAATTTGGCTTTTTCGGAAACGAACAACATCCAAGGATCTTTTGGGCAGGTGTTGAAGAAGAACACTGTTTATATACTCTGCAAAAACAAGTGGCTTATGTATGTGAAGAGGTAGGTTTTCAACTTGATAAAAGACCTTATGCCCCGCATATAACGCTTGCACGGAAACATATAGAGTCAGACTGTAATTCCCTGAATTCTCAGCAGTGGTGGAGACGATATGGTGAAAACATTCGATTCCAAGCTGATGAAGTGGTTATCTATGAAACACATATAGAGAAACAGCCCAAATACCATGTTTTACACTCTTATTCGATATAGAGTGATGAAAAGAAAGGAGTTCGAATGGCGCAGCTTGTAAAATTACTTGATTATGTATCAAGATACGAAAATAATTTGCATCATTATCAATCGTTATTTATGCGGATTAAAGAAAATCGCTGGAGGGCATTTCAACAACAATATGGAACAGAAAATCGTAAGAAATCTCATCAAGAATTTCGGGAAAAATTATTTCATCATCAGATGAACTGGGCCACTTCGACTGTAAAAGAGATTTCAAACTGGGATAATAAATATCTTCATGATGAAACACTAAAGTTACTCATTCAAGGAATTCCTGATAATTACTTTTTGTTCTATGAACCTGTCTTTCAAGTGAAGAATACAGGAGTGGAACTAAATATTATTTTGGTAGGACCCACAGAGGTATGGCTGATCGTTTGGATGAATGGAGAAGGAATTTGGCAAGAAGCTGAAAATAAACGTTTCTGGAAAAATGTTCGAGATGAGCAGAAAGAAACCGTCTTGAGTCCATTTATTCGACTCGAACGCATGCAATCATTCGTTCGAGAAGCTTGGGAACCTTATCAAAAACAGCTGTCATTAAAAGCGTGTATTGTTGCACCAGATGCCTTTGTTGATTTTACGAGTGATTGGAGAAGAGTGAGCTATGTAGATAAACGCAATTTTAATGAATGGCATGCACTTCTTCAACAAAATCCGGCACCGATTAAAGGACTGCAATTAAAATTTGTGTCTGATCTCTTAAAATTAGGTGTAACGAATTCTCTATACAGAAAAGATCCGTTATCCAGTGAGTCTGAGATTCATTTTGAAGGTATTTGAGAGATTTTGTCGAATTACTTTTAAAAACATAAATCGAGGACGCACGGAATGAAAAAATATTTCTTTATCATTAACGCAAACAACCCAAAAGCGATTCAATCATTTAATCAATTAAAAAATGTAATGGACAAGGAAGAGATAACCTATCGAACGTTTTATACAGAGTATAGCGGTCATGCCACAGAAATTGCGAAGAAGATTACATACATAAACAAAGCTGATATTAAAGCTGTTATTGCAGTAGGTGGTGACGGTACGATCCATGAAGTTTTAAACGGTATGAAAGAGAATCCTAGCATTCCTTTAGGGTTTATATCTGGGGGATCTGGCAATGATATCGTTCGAGTATTAACGAAAGATGTTAAAGGGGTAAAAAAACAACTTCTATATCTTAAACGCAATCGAACGGCCAAGACTGACTCCGGAAGTATTCAGCTTTTAGGAAGAAGCAATAAGATCCAGTCTTTTATAAGTGCCGTTGGTATTGGTTTGGATGGAGAAGTCGCAAAGTTTACAAATGAAGCGACATACAAAAAGTATTTACATAAGCTGAAATTAGGTTCACTTGCCTATGTTTTTACATTGTTTAAGGTTTTAAAATTTTATGTACCAGATTCCATGGAAATCAGAATCGATGGACATGAACATCAGTTTAGCAATGTCTGGCTTGTAGCTGTTGGTAACATGCCCTATTATGGAGGGGGTATGAAAATTTGTCCTTCCGCAAAGTGTAATGATGGAGTTTTAGATGTTTGTATTGTGCATGATCTATCTCTATTCAAACTTTTATTGCTCTTTGTTTCTGTATTTTGGGGTGGTCATGTTAACGTACAAGGAGTTTCTCAGTTTAAAGGTAAAGAGATTGAAGTGATAACACGTAAATCAGTAGCCATTCATGCCGATGGTGAGTACAAAGGAACCACTCCGGTTCGTATTGAAGTTCAACCAGGTACGGTTTCAGTTAAAATATAAATTTTTAAAACGAGTGGGGAATAAAAATGAAATGGACAGATTTTTTTAATATTGCTCTATTTGCCTTCCTTTGGGTTATGTTGATCGAAAAGAAGTCAGGTTTGAAGAAATGGATTTTAGATGTAACCAATGACCAGCTAATTCTTGGGATTGTTGTACCTGTCATCGTTTATGCGGCAATCGTTATTGCAGGGAGAATCATGAAGAATAAGTATTTAAATGCGGAGTGAAGATAAAAAACATCTGTTAGTTATCTTCGCCAAATACGTGAGGCCGCCTAAAGTAATCCTATCTTACTTTTAGGATAGGCCTCTTTTTCATAGATAGGAATAACAAATTCATTTTAAGTTCAATATGATGTAATAGCGATAAAAAGGGGTGAGGTCAATGAAAGTTGATCATATATCAATGTCGGCATATATCGATGATTTTTCTATGATAACGATTGTAGTCTGTAACCCTTTTTCAATCATCCCATCACTTTCATTGGTAGATGATAAGAAGGTATTGCAGCCATTAACCATCGATAAACAAGAACATTATCATAATCAAGTGATCTACAAATGCAGAACGAGAACGCCCATTGATTTAAAAAACCGATATTGGGTCACATATAACGATACAAAGATCCCTTTAATGATCGGTAGCATTGTACGGACCGAAAAGTTCGATAGCCTCTATTATGATGACAGTAGTCTTGGAGCGAATTACACACCAGAGAGTACGACATTTAAAGTATGGTCTCCTGTTGCCTTTGCGATGATACTTAAGTATAAAACTAAACATTCTAATACCTTTGTTGAACAAAACATGTCACGGTCTGAAAGAGGAGTATGGCAAGCTACGTTAGACGGAAATCACCATCTTACAGAATATATGTTTGTCGTAAACGTAAATCATGAATGGATAGAAACAACAGATCCTTATTCGAGGTCTATTACTGCAAACGGAGTTCATTCGGTTGTCATCCATCTACCTGAGACAGATCCTGACGGATGGAATCGATCAGAAAAAAAGATAAACCTTCGTTCAAAAACAGACAGTACCATCTATGAAGTTCATGTTCGGGATTTAACGATTCATTCTGATAGTGGTGTCTTAAATAAAGGAAAGTATTTAGGATTAACAGAACAAGGGACAAAAACATCCAATGGATTTCATACGGGATTAGAGTATATAAAAAGTCTTGGTGTTACTCATGTTCAGTTGTTGCCAGTAGCAGACTTTGGAAGTGTTGATGAAACACAGCCAGATTCAGCATACAACTGGGGATATGATCCGGTTCATTTCTTCTCTCCTGAAGGATCGTATGCTACAAATCCTTATGACCCGATCTGTCGAATAAAAGAGCTAAAAACTTTGATTCAGACTCTTCAACACAATGGGCTCTCGATCATTCTAGATGTGGTTTACAACCACGTTTATAAACGTGAAGAATCATCACTTGAAAAGCTCGTTCCGGGCTATTATTTTCGTTATGACGATGGCGGAAACCCGGTTAATGGAACGGGTGTAGGAAATGATACAGCATCTGAAAGGAAAATGATGCGCAAGTTCATCTTAGATGCGCTAACTTTTTGGATGAGTGAATATAAAGTGGATGGATTTCGATTCGATCTGATGGGGATTCATGATGTTGAAACGATGAATCAGGCTGCAGAAAAGTTAAAATCTTTGAATCCTGGCGTGTTTTTACTTGGAGAAGGCTGGGATTTAAATACGAATTTAGAACCTGAAAGAAAAGCTTCTCTGTCTTCTGCTAAGAAGATGCCATCCTATTCATTTTTTAATGATGCGTTTCGTGACCATGTTAAAGGAAGTATCTTTCCTGAAGGTCAAAGCGGGTTTATTAATGGTAATAATGATGAACGAATCAAACATCAGATGAGTCATGTGATGAAGGGTTATGCAGGTCAGCATGATAAATTTATTAAAGCTGAACAAAGCATTAATTATACAGAATGTCACGATAATCACACATTGTACGACCTTTTGTACATTCGGCACCCCTTCGAAGACGAAGTAATGAGAAGAAAGAGGCAACAGCTTGCTTTAGCGATTACGATCTTTGCACAAGGCGTACCATTTATCCATGCGGGGCAAGAATGTTTTCGAACGAAAAAAGGTGAAGAGAACAGCTATAATCTCCTCGACACGATCAATGCGTTCGATTGGAACCTTGCTGAGTTCTTTCATAAAGAAGTTGATTATTTTAAACATCTGATAGGTATAAGGAAATCACAGCCTATTTTTCGTGATAACTCTGTTGAGCTTTTGGAATGGAATGTACCAGATGGATGTTTAGGATTTAAGTACCGCCTTCCTATCATCGAAATAAAAGATGGTGCTTCTTATTGGAGCAAAGCTTTATTGCTTTTCAACCAAACGACTAAACCGATAATCATCCCTTTAGAACAGCATAGATGGATGATAGCGATTGAAGATGAAAGATACGATAATGTAGTATTAAATGAGGATTCGTATAGATTAGAACCGTTATCTTTTTCTTTGCTTTATTCTGTTTAGAATTGTAAAGAATCAAGAATCAAGTGCTTTTCTTGATTTTTTGTGTTAAAATAATGACTTCGCAGTAATTTAATTCGATACGGAAAAGCTTTAATTTTTTGAACGAACATCTAATAAAAAACGGATTTCTTAACTAGACAAGAAGGTGAACATTTTGGAACAGATTTTGGGAGAAGATTGGCAGGTTTCCCCTGCTGGCGGAGCAACGGGAGAAGCATATATAGCTGAATATGGGAACCAAAAACTGTTTTTAAAGCGTAATTCCTCTCCGTTTTTAGCTGTTCTTTCTGCAGAAGGAATTGTTCCTAAACTTTTATGGACAAAAAGATTAGGTAATGGAGATGTTATAACAGCTCAACAATGGCTTAACGGCCGTGAATTGAAAGCAGCAGATATGAAAAGTGAGAATGTAGCTGAACTTTTGGCGAAAATTCACCGATCTCAAGAACTGCTTGGCATGATGAACCGCTTAGAGAAAAAAAGGTTAACACCAGTTGACCTATTAAATGATATACAATTGCAGATGCGTAAAGAAAAAGATTATTTAGAAATCATCAATGATTCCTTTGCTTATTTAATGGAGACTGCCTCTGAGGTGGAAGTCGATAATTTGGTTGTATGCCACTGTGATGTTAATCATAACAATTGGCTGCTAAGCGATTCTGATGAATTATATTTAATCGATTGGGATGGAGCGATGATTGCTGATCCTGCACTTGATCTTGGAATGCTTCTCTATAGCTATATCCCTTATGAAAAATGGGAAGAATGGCTCGAGATATATGGGGAAACCCTTGATGATGATTTAGAAAGAAGAATGCATTGGTATGTTTTGGCACAAACGATAAGCTCTTTTTTCTGGTATAAAGAAAAAGGACAGTCAAAAGAGACTGCCCATTTTGCAGAAAGTATTAAGAAACTTGCTGGTTCGATCTAACACTGACAATATATAAGATCATCTGACACTATTTCCTAGGGAATAGTGTCTTAATATGGATGATGTGTTTGAATCGTGTTGATCCATGATTCTAAGTGAGGACGATGATTGGTAATATGCTCTTCTAAATGCTGGTGTGAAAAGCCTGTATGACTATATTCGTTAATGTTGGACAAGATGTTTCGTACTTCTTCATGAACGGCGCCGTTCTCCAATAAATGTGCAGCAAGACGTTCTAGTTGAGCACATTCAGATGGTGAACCAGCACAATCGGTATAATGGTCTTGAAGAAGATCTCTTATGATATGCAATTGATCATTGTGATTTAAGGGCATTTTTCCTGCACATCCTTTCATTGCATAGCTTATGGATTATACTAAAAAATATCCTTCGTTTAAAACTATTATGAGGTAAATGAAATCGTATATAAAAGTGTGAAAAGTGGGGAGAAACTATGCGTCAAAGATTTAAGCCTTGGGCTAAAGAAAAATTAATCGACCATCCTGAATACGTTTCAGTAGAGCCTGAAAAAATGAAAGGGAAATGGCATACTTTTTTTGGGAATGACAATCCGATTCATATTGAAGTTGGAACAGGTAAAGGACAGTTTGTTAATGGTATGGCTAAACAAAATCCTTCTATAAATTATTTAGGGATGGAGCTTTATGACAGCATCATCATTACTGCACTGGATCGTATTCTAGAAGACGAAAAACCAAACGTAAAACTTATTAGAGCAGATGCATCACACTTGCTGGATTATTTTGAACCGGGAGAAATTGAGCGTGTTTACCTCAACTTTTCAGATCCTTGGCCAAAATCCAAACATGCTAAAAGAAGATTAACGCATGAAAGTTTTCTAAAACGATACGAAACGGTATTAAAAAAGCCGGGTGAAATACATTTCAAGACGGATAATCAAGGATTGTTCGAGTATTCACTTCATAGCATGTCAACTTATGGCATGTTCTTTAACGAAGTAAGTCTTGATCTTCATAAGAGTGATATGGAAAATAACGTTATGACAGAATATGAAGAGAAATTCTCTGAAAAAGGATATCGAATTTACCGAATGGAAGCACAATTCCGTTCATAAAGATCCAAGCATATGCTTGGGTCTTTTCTTTTCATCTGATGTGTGTTTCTTATGATACACTTGTACAGAGATCCAAATAGAAAGGAGACTAAAATATGGATCAGTGGAAAATTGGTACGAAGACATTAACATGGTTGGATGGCGGGGTCACACACATGGACGGTGGTGCTATGTTTGGAGTCGTTCCTAAACCTCTATGGGAAAGAAAATATCCTGTTAATGAGAAGAATCAAATTGAACTTAGAACTGAACCCATCCTTGTTCAAGGTTTTGAAGGAAAGAACATATTGATCGAGTCTGGAATCGGTTTTGGGAAATTAACCGAAAAACAAAAAAGAAATTATGGAGTAACCGAAGAGTCGCTTATTGAAAAAAGTTTAGAAAAAGAAGGTTTAACAACAGCTGATATTGATATTATTCTAATGACTCATATGCATTTTGATCATGCCTCTGGCTTAACGAGATGGGAAGATGATCAGTTAGTACCTGTTTTTGAAAACGCTGTTATTTATACTTCTGAAACAGAATGGAATGAGCTAAAGAATCCAAATATCAGGTCTCAGAATACATATTGGAAAGAAAATTGGGAACCTATTCAGCATCAAGTAAGGACGTTTAAAGAAGAGATAGATGTTCTAGAAGGGATAAGAATGGTTCATACAGGAGGGCATAGTGATGGTCATTCCCTGATCGAGCTAACGATAGAGAATGGTGAAAAGCTCTATCACATTGGTGACATCATGCCAACTCATGCACATCATAACCCACTATGGGTGCTGGCTTATGATGATTATCCCATGACTTCCATCTTTCAAAAACAGAAATGGATAAAGCCTGACACATGGTATTTCTTTTATCATGATTGTATTTATCGTGCTGTTAAGTGGGATGAAAAAGGTGACATGACAGAAAGAATTCCACGTTCCCCAAAAATGTAAAAAAACCGTCACATATTTTCCATTTTCAAGTGAATGTCGAAATCGACAGGATATGTTAAAATATGAGAGGCATGTATTGATGAACTTTATTTATATCTTAAAGGGTTAAAAATGAGAGGGGATTTGAAAATGAAAAAACAGTTAGTTGCCATTTTTACCGTTTTAGCACTGTTTTTATCCATGGGTACTTTCGTATCTGCTGAACAAGCTACAGATGAAATGAAAAAGACGATTGAAAAGGGTATTGAAAGTAAGCACAAAGATTTAAAAAAGGGTTCATTAACATTAACAGACATTGAAACATACCCAAATCAAGACTCAGAACTAGATGCATCAGAAGTAACAGTTGCCATTGCTAACTATGATACGGTTAGAGATAATATTTTTTACTTCGATCACACAGAAGTTGTGTTCTATGATGCTGACAAAAACGAACTTTTGGCTGAAGCAGCAGTAGCTAAAGCAAACTCTCAAATTAAAGATTATAAAAAAGCACACGAATCAGATCTTGGAACACATATGGATTGGATCGTTGTAACAGGACTATTATTTCTTCTAATCATCGTTCCTTTATTGATTTTAGGTGTTTGGGAAAAGCGTCAGTATCTTACTACGAAATTCAAGATCGATAACAATCTTTATGATCAAACAAAATTATATCGTTAATCTCCATAAGAAAGCCCTCAGGAAATTATTTTCCTAAGGGCTTTTTTTACTTTGTGTTTGTTTTTGGATTTGAAGGCGCATTTTGTTCATCACAGCCATTTATCTTTTGACCTCGAGGGTCTAGCCACTGCAACTAGACAGGTGAGACATTTAAAAGTGAAACGTACGAATGTGGCTCACCGCCTGCACCCTAGAAAGCGAGAAGCCTGGCATGGAAATCAACACTTCCGAAAGCAACAAAGTTTAAGAAAACAGCTTTTATTTTTGAATTAGCTCTAAAAGACTTCCGGTTGAAGCATCAATTAAGAATTCGTAATGCGAGGCGACCATTCCAGGTGATGAGTTTGAAAAGCCACCCTTATATACAGAGTATGGAAGGCCGTGCACGTTCTTTTCTTCTGAGTTAACCATGATCCAGGCTCCAGAGATTGTGTAATGATCTCTTGCTTTTTCCTTAAATTGTTTTAAAGCTTTTTCTGGTGTGATGGTTTCTGTTTGCTTCTTTGTAACAACATAACCGATTGCAGCACCTGTGAGGCCTGCTAGAATCAGGTTTCTCCAATTCATTACTATTCCCACCTTATGTAAGTTCATTTTTAAAAATCATATTGGTTCTTCTTTATCAGTATAACAAAGAAAAGCCTTCTTTTTCTTGGGCTTTTTTGATAAGATACTCTTGATAAAGATGGAGGGTTCGAAATTCCCACCCCTCTTAAAACAAAACTAGGGAGCGTGAAGAATGAACATTTACACTCTCTGCGTTTTTAGCAGAGTTTTTTTGTTTTCGTGCTCCATTCGAAAGGATGAACTGGAATGACTTATAAAATTCCAACAGATGTTCAAATACTTGGTCGCGACATTAAGAGCGAACAATTAAAGTACCATAATAAGCGGGTTGCAGTATGCAAAGAGTTTACGTTTGATGCGGCTCATCATCTGCATTGCTATGATGGAAAATGTAAAAATCTCCACGGTCACACATACAAACTAGTGATCACAATGAGCGGATTTGTGAATTCAATCGGTATTGCCGTAGATTTTGGAGAGATAAAAGAAATCTTTAAATCAGCAATCGACAGTAAACTAGATCACCGATATTTAAATGAAGTTCTTCCGCCGATGAATACGACTGCAGAAAATATGGTGGTTTGGATTTGGGAGCAAATTGATCTTGAACTAAACGAACGAGGTCTAAGTGAACAAGGTCACAGGTTAGAAGAGTTAAAGCTGTATGAGACACCTACTAGCTATGCTGTCATGAAAAGAGAATGGATGGTGGAAAAGGATGATGTTTAATCTGCCGTCTAAAGACGTTTGGAAACATTGGAAAGTTCCTATGGTCGAGATTTTTGAAACGGTAGAAGGTGAAGGATTACAAGCTGGGTATCCTACGGTTTTTGTACGTGTTTTTCATTGTAATCTCCGTTGTACATGGTGTGATACGACATACAGTTATGCACCAGCTAAGCCTGAGTTTGAAGCAACGATTGAAGAAATCGTGAATACGATTAAGACGTTTCGTTCACAACGAATCTGCTTTACAGGTGGAGAGCCTTTAATCCACCGAGAAAAATCTGCTGCCTTGCTTCTAGCTATGGCTGACTTGGATCATATTGTGGATATCCACATTGAAACGAACGGAGCTATCGATCTACAGCCATTTGAGCAATTGCGCAACTCTCACCATGATTTACAAAAAAAGATGAGATTCGTGATGGATTATAAGCTCCCAGCATCTGGTGAGATGGAACGGATGCACATGGAGAATTTCAAAGAGCTTCAGCACCAAGATGAGATCAAATTTGTTGTGGGATCAGAGAATGATTTTGAGATAACGAAACAAGTAGTCTCTGAACATTACAGAAATGGTCAGATCTGTGTAAGTCCGGTATGGGAAAGTATGCCACCGAGACGACTTGTTGAACTTTTGTTGGAGAATCCACTACCAAATGCAAAGCTCAGTCTTCAGCTTCATAAAGTGATCTGGCATCCAGAAGAAAGAGGGGTCTAACCATGAACAAAAAAGCGGTTATTGTTTTAAGCGGAGGACTTGATAGCACAACTTGTATGGGGATCGCAAAGGCGGAAGGATATGACTTATATCCGATCACTTTTCACTATGGACAACGACATAATCGAGAAGTTGAACAAGCGATTGAAGTCGGTAAATTTTATGATGTAGCAGATCATCGAATTGTAGATCTCACCTTCTTAAAAGATATTGGCGGAAGTGCCCTTACTGATGAAAAGGTAGATGTTCCGACTGAGGCAGAAGAAGGAATTCCTGTAACGTATGTGCCTGCTAGAAATATGATTTTCTTATCACTCGCAAGCGCTTATGCTGAAGTTATCGGAGCTACTGCCGTTTATACCGGCGTTTCAGCGGTTGATTTTAGCGGCTATCCAGATTGTCGTCCTGAATTCATTCAGAGCATGGAAGAAACGATTAATCTTGCAACAAAAGCGGGTGTGACAGGGAAAAATATTTCAGTAGAAACACCATTGATCTCTTTATCTAAAAAGGAAACGATTGAAAAAGGTCTTTCTCTTGAAGTGCCATATGATCTAACAACTTCTTGCTACAATGGGAAAGAGGCAGCTTGCGGTCAATGTGACAGCTGTGTTTTACGTTTAAAAGGTTTTAAAGAAGCAGGAGCAGTCGATCCGATCACTTACGAAATCTAGAACGTTCATAAGTATAGAAAACCCCTTCTTATTAGGTGTACAATAAAAATGTACATGTGACTAATTAGAAGGGGTTGTTTTTATATGAATAATGAAACACTCGACTTGTTTAAAACATTGACTGAATTGCCAGGAGCGCCAGGCTTTGAAAGAGATGTTCGTAAGTTTGTCCGAAAAGAGATCGAACCTGTATCAGATGAAATTATTCAAGATGGTCTTGGCAGCATCTTTGGTGTTAAAAAAGGGAATGGTCCAAAGATTATGGTAGCAGGGCACATGGATGAAGTCGGTTTCATGGTTACGAAGGTTACGAAGAACGGCATGCTTAAATTTCAAGAGTTAGGTGGCTGGTGGAGCCAAGTTCTGTTAGCTCAACGTGTAAATATTTATACGGATAAAGGTGATGTTATAACAGGTATTATCGGCTCGACTCCACCTCATCTTCTTTCCGACGATCAGCGTAACAGACCGATGGGTATTAAGAATATGTACATAGATATTGGTGCAGATAATGATGAAGAAGTTCATAACCTAGGCGTAAGACCCGGACAGCAAATCGTTCCGATCTGTCCGTTTACACCGATGGCCAATCCGAAGAAGATTATGGCTAAAGCATGGGATAATCGTTATGGTGTGGGATTAGCGATTGAACTATTAAAAGAATTAAAGGATGAAACGTTGCCTAACGAATTGTATAGTGGTGCTACGGTTCAGGAAGAAGTAGGGCTTAGAGGATCCAAAACAGCAGCTAACTTGATTCAACCTGATCTATTTTTCGCTTTAGATGCAAGTCCAGCGAATGACATGATGGGGGATAAAAGTGAGTTCGGTCAGCTTGGAAAAGGTGCGTTGTTAAGGATTTTAGACAGAACGATGGTCACTCACCGTGGAATGAAGGAATATATTCTAGATACAGCTGAAACGCATAAGATTCCCTACCAGTATTTTATTTCACAAGGTGGAACGGATGCCGGCAGTGTACATATCTCCGGTAACGGTGTACCTTCTGCAGTGATCGGAATCTGTTCACGTTATATTCATACGCATGCCTCTATGATACATGTAGATGATTATGCTGCTGCAAAAGAATTGTTAATAAAACTTGTGAAAACAGCAGATGAATCCACATTAAGAACGATCTTAGAAAACAGCTGAGGATGAGCATGTGATGAAAATTGGAATTGGATCATCTAATCCTGCAAAGATCAAAGCAGCTCAGCCTTTTATTACGCATTTTGAGGATGCTGAACTCGTATCTTACGCATCTGATTCACTGGTTGCGGCTCAGCCTTTTTCTGATGAGGAAACCAAGATCGGTGCTATCAATCGTGCGAGAGATTGTGTGAAGCAAGGAGCGGACATCGGCATTGGTTTTGAAGGCGGTGTTATGGAGATGGAAGATGGCATGTATTTATGTAACTGGGGAGCGGTGGCTGACCAACATGGGAACGTCTATTCAGCTGCGGGAGCTCGCATTCTACTTCCATCGGTAATCGTAACAGGTCTGAAGCAGGGCAAGGAACTTGGAACATTGATGGGGGACTTAACAAAAGACCCAGAGATCAGAAAAAAGGATGGAGCGATAGGCGTCTTTACCAGCGGCATGCTGTCTAGGAGTGAGATGTTTTTGCATATTTCCACAATCCTTTTAGGGCATTATATATACAGTTTAAACAAATAAAAGTTTATAAACGCGATGCTATTGCAGAGTATATTTTTCAATCGAAGGTTGTTAGTAAGGTTTGTATACCTTACCTAACAGCCTTTTTGTATGAATAAAGATAATCAGGGGAAATTAGAAACAAAAACGTTAGGCGGATTTTAACTTTGAACTCATATTCGAAAAGAGTACTGTTCTTGTTTGTTGTCCTCATCGCTTTTTGTGTTGGCTGGGTCGTATATGAAGTCTCACCTCCTGAAGGAACAGCAGAGAAGGCTTTTGTTATAAAAGAAAACAGTGATTTTGAAACGATATCCGATCATTTAAGAGAAAACGAATTTATTAAAAGCCCATTATTATTTACCGTTTATGCAACAGTTACAGGAAAGAAAAGTAATGTTGTAGCAGGAGAACATACGATTAAACAAGGAAAAGGGTACAAAGAGATTCTGCAAGATCTATCTACTTTGGAAAATGAAACAGAAGCCATCGAAGTGATCATTCCAGAAGGTTTGACAGTTATAGAGATAGCAGATCGATTAAGCAAAGCGGGAATTGTGGATAGAAATCAATTTATTGAAGTAGCAAAATCGTGGGATACATTAACTGGTAATCAACAAGAACAATTAGGAATAAACAAGAAAGTAAAAGAATCGGATACAAAATTTGCTGTGGAAGGACTTCTTTTTCCTGACACTTATTATCTTGAGAAGAAAATGAGAGCAGATAAAGTTATTCATCAAATGACTGAAAGACTAATCGAAGAAACAACAGAAATTACAATTAAAAGTGATCAAACACCATATGAAATGATAACATTAGCTTCAATTATTGAGCAAGAAGCTCTTTTGAATGAAGAGAAACGTAGGATCGCTGGTGTTTTTGTGAATAGGTTAGAAGAAGAGAAGAAACTGCAATCCTGCTCTACTGTTCAATACTTGCTAGAAAAACCAAAAGCAACATTAAGAAGAAAAGACATTAAGATTAAAAGTCCGTACAATACGTATATCAATAAGGGTCTGCCGCCAGGGCCGATTTCTAGTCCAGACCTATCTTCTTTAAAAGCCGCAGCAGATCCCGAAAAGCATAACTATTTTTACTTTGTTGCAAAACAGGATGGTACATGGAGTCATTACTTTTCAAAAACGTATAAAGAACATAGAAAATATACTCAATTGAGTGGAAATTATTAAACCCGGCGAGTGATCACCGGGTTTTTATACTTAATCTTCTTTTTTAGTTTTACGATCTAAAGAATGAACAGACTCCGTATCATCCTCTATTTCCTCTACATCAACATGGTGATCAGGTGTTACTTCTGTCTCTGCTTCAATTTCTTCTCTGTACTCATCGTCTGGAGCTTCAAGCTCTTCTGCATCACTATCATCAACTGTTGCTGCTGCTTCATGGTAAGTATCGATAAAACCTATCTCTTCATCAGTGATTAGATTTTCTCTTTCACCTAAAGAAAATTGGTCTACTTCTTCTTGCAAAGTGAGCGCAATTTCTTGCAGTTCTGTCGCAGCAATGTTTACTTGGTGAATGGCTTCTTTTTGGTGAATACTTGAGGCACTAACTTGTTCACTTGTAGCAACGGATTCCTCAGATATCGCACTCACTTCAAAGAGCTTTTCAGATAAGTTTTCATTAGCGGATTCAACACGACCGATCGCACTTTTTACTTGAGAGATTCTTCCGTTGATTTGAGAAACATTTTGAATGATGCTTGAAAACGCTTTTTCTGTCTGTTGAACAGATTCAACTTGATCAACACGATATTGCTCAAAGCGCACTGTTTCTTTTGATAACAATTCCATTTGATATGTCATGGATTTTACTAGCTGCTGAATTCTTAGTGCTTCATTCTTAGAACGCTCAGCAAGTTTTCGAACTTCACTGGCAACAACGGAAAAGCCCCTACCTGCTTCACCAGCTCTTGCGGATTCAATGGCTGCATTAAGTGCAAGAAGGTCAGTACTTCCTGCTATCTCTTGGATCGTTTCAACGATTGAATGAATCTGTTTGGATTGTTTGCTCGCGTCTTGAATTTCTGAAATAAGACTTTGAGCAAGTTCTAAAAAGTTCTCAGAATGTGTATTTAGTTGATGGACGATATTGGATCCTGCTTTTCCTTCGTTTTCAGCTTGCATGGCATCAGAAGCAATCTCGTCACTGATCGAAGCCGTTTCTTTAATATATCCAGTCACATCAGAAAGCAAAAGTGTACATTCTTGCAGATGATCAGCCTGACTTTGAGCTCCTGTAGCTACTTGAGAGATCGCTTCTGTCACTTCATCACTTTGTGCGGTGGTTTCTTCTGATACGGCTGCTAAGTTTTGAGATGAACTCGTTAGTTTCTCAGCGGCATCTTTTACTTCGTTCATTGATTTTTGCATTTTTTCAGCCATACGATTAAAGGTTTGAGCTAGTTCTCCCATTTCATCCTTAGATTTCGTCTCTACACGGTAAGAAAGATCACCATCACCAATAATGGCAGCTCCTTCTTTAAGTACCGAAATTGAGGATTGGATCGACCGTAGAAGCCAAACACCGATCACACTTAATATCGATAAGATTACGACACTCAAACCAATTAAACTGATCGTCAGCCAAAACTTAACTGATTTTTGGTTTTTCGTTAATTCAACATTTTCCTTCTGCAAGTTACTTTCTGCATCTTTCGTTGATTGATCTACAACATTAGCGATCTTTTCAAAAGTCGAAATATCATCCCCGATCTTTTTTGTGATCGAATGGATCGTATCTGCAGAGGTTGTATATTTTAATAAATTTGATTTAAAAGTAGACAACTGATCAGCAGGCAGGTTTTTCTCATCTAACATTCGATCAAACGTTTGAGCACTTTCTTTAAAGCTTTCAACCGTCGTGCTGTCATACTTAATATGAACATCTTTTTCATACGTTTGCATCTGCAGCAGTGTGATCAATAAAGCTTGGTCGTTCATGGCTTTTACTGATTCATAAAAGTTGTTAGATGTTTCTGTCATCATCTGCTTTAATGAGTTAAGTTGTGTAGTAAGGCTTGTGGCAGAATTAAACGATGTTTGATAAGCAGACAGGTCTTTTTCTATTCCTTTAATTGAAGAACTGTTCGTTTCTTTAGCTATTTTAGTTGTTGCTTTTTGCAAGTCACTCAATGAAGTTAAAACTTTTTCTTTAGCTTCTGTGCTAGGATCTCTTAAATACTCTTGTTCAAGTTTACGCACTTCATTAAATGTACTTTGAATATCATTACTAGAACGTAATGTTAGTTGTACTTGATCTCTTTCCTCTTCCATTTGGGTGTTCTGCCATAAAAATAATCCAATAAATGCAAGTAATAGTACCATTCCGGCTAAACTGATGAAAAGCATCAGTCGCACTCTTCTTCGTATCGACATGTTCATATGAATTCCCCCCTGCCATTTTATCGGTCTTTTTTGAATTATTTTAAGTTTCAAAGTAAAAAGAATTGTATGTAAAACTAATTAGCTTTACACCTGTCTTTACATGGGTTTAAAACAAGTTATAATGTTTGGGGGACATGTTTAACAGAACAACAAAAGGAGTCATTTCATATGAGGGATTTTTTAAATAAAAAAGGGGTAACTCTATCCCCAAAAACGTATTTTATTACGGGGTTTCAATATTTTGCACTAGGATTGATGGCATCGCTTATCGTAGGACTGATTCTAAAGACGATTGGTGAGCAACTCTCGTTTCCATTTTTCACAGAGATGGGACAGTTAGCGATGACTTTGATGGGTCCAGTGATCGGTACGGCAGTGGCGTACGGATTAAAAGCACCTCCACTCGTTATCTTTTCAGCAGGTATAGCGGGGGCAGCAGGAGCGGATCTAGGGAGTGTTGCGGGTTGTTATGTAGCAGCGTTGATTGCTGTAGAAACAGGAAAGCTAGTATCTGAAGAAACGAAGTTTGATATTTTAATCACACCTGCAGTTACGATCTTTACAGGTTTTACGATTGCAACATTTATCGGACCAGGAATTGATCAATTCATGAAGGCATTTGGTCAGCTTGTTATGTGGTCAACCGATCAGAGACCGTTGATCATGGGGATATTAGTAGCTCTATTGCTTGGTTTTGCACTAACAGGTCCGATTTCTTCTGCCGCAATTGCGATGATGCTTGGCCTAGAGGGTCTAGCCGCTGGTGCAGCAACAATTGGATGTGCAGCTCAAATGATAGGGTTTGCCACAAGTTCATACCGGGAAAATGGATTTGGAGGCTGGCTTACCCAAGGAATCGGAACATCAAAACTACAGTTTCCGAATGTGGTGAGAAATCCGTATATCTTAATTCCGCCAACAGTTGCAGGTATCCTATTAGCACCCATCGGAACACTTTATTTTCAAATGGAGAATATTCCAGCCGGAGCAGGGATGGGTACAAGTGGCCTCGTAGGGCAAATTATGACGCTCAGGACGATGGGCTTTACCTTTGAAACGTTTCTTGCTATATTTATTTTGCATTTTATAGGACCTATTATCATTAGTTTGATACTTTCAGAATGGTTAAGAAAAAAAGGATATATTAAATTTGGCGATATGAAGCTGAATCAATAAGGAGACGATCTAAATGGAAAATATCAAATCGATCGAACAATTTAAAGAAACAATCAAAAAGGACGTTACAATAGCTGTCTTTTCTGCTGATTGGTGTCCGGATTGTGTGGTAATTAAGCCGATCCTACCAGAAATTGAAGAAGAATATTCAAACTATCAATTTGTCTATGTGGATCGTGATGAACTGATCGAACTTTGTCAAGAGCATGATATTTTTGGTATACCGAGCTTTTTAGCATTTAAGGACGGCGAAGAGATCGGACGTTATGTGAATAAAGAGAGAAAAACAAAAGAGCAGATTGTTGCCTTTTTAGAAGAGCTTAACATTCCTTCAAAATAGGTCAAAAGAGTATGTTATAATAACGAAAAATGATATTTTTTTAGGTGAAGGGAAGTTTTTTTAATGGCTAAAGTTGAAGTAAATCACAGTAAATATGAAGGAATTCGTTTTGACATCCAAGATGAGAACGTAATCCTCGTTGATATATTAGAAACAATTCCATATGAGTATGTAGGAAAAGATACAATGGTAACCATTCCTACGACTGAATTTACATCTGTATGTCCTTGGTCAGGTCTTCCGGACTTTGCTGATATCATCATCAGCTACATTCCAAATGAAGATCTAGTAGAAATGAAGTCATTGAAGTATTATCTAACTTCATATCGTAATGTTGGAATCTATCAAGAGCATGCTACAAATCGTATTTTGGAAGATCTAGTGAAGCTGCTTAAACCAAAGTATATAAAAGTAGTAGGAAACTGGAACGCACGTGGCGGACTAGGAACAGAAGTAGTAGTAGAATATAAAGAAGAGAACAGCAAGTAAACGAACAAAAACCTCCATTAGGAGGTTTTTCACGTTACGAGTAACCGTAGTTTAGGAAAGGAGGATTCATATATGAGCAGTTCCATTAAACTAAAGAAAACGTTACAAGAGAGACTAATGAGTCCAACCAGAGAATTTTCATATGATAGAGAAGATGAAACACTGCGAATTACGAATAAGTTAACGGGTAAAGGTGTATCTTTATCTCTCGGAGGTCTCAGTGCGCGCTGGTCGAAAGAAAAAGATGAGCTTATCGATAAACTCGTTTACTACGTAGAAGAAGGATTGAACGCCGCGTCCCATGAAGATGAGAGTTCGAATAGCCTATCACGCATCTTCCCAGTCATTCGTTCTGCTTCCTTTCCTACAGAAACACCAGAAGGAGAAGAACTGTTCTATCAAGAGCATACAGCAGAGACGAGGATTTATTATGCTTTAGACCTAGGCAAAACCTACAAACTTCTAACGAATAATAAGATGAAGGCGTTGGAGGTAGAAAAGTCTCAAATACTTGATGCAGCAAAGTTCAATGTAAAACGATTATCAACAGATTATAAAGAAGACCAAGTTGCGGGAAATACGTTCTTCTTTTTAAACCATAACGATGGTTACGATGCGAGCAGAATCCTGAATGTTCAGTTCTTAGAAGAAATGAAGAAAAACATTACCGGAGAAATGGCAGTTGCCATACCACATCAAGATGTATTGATCGTTGCAGATATCAAAAATAAGCAAGGATACGATGTCTTGGCTCAGATGGCGATGCAATTTTTTATGAACGGACGAGTACCAATCACGGCTTTACCGTTTATGTATGAAAACAAAGAGCTAGAACCTGTCTTTATTTTAGCCAAGAATAGACCAGTAGAAGAAGAAACAACAGATTGATTAATAATAAAAGCCGCTAGATCATCTAGTGGTTTTTATTTCTTATCTTTTTAGACGCATGTGCTATTGATGAATATTTAGACTATTGTTTCTCTTCTATTTTCGCTACAATAAAGAAACAACCAACAGAAATAGGTGAGAAGATGAGTTGGATAAAAAAATTAATGAATACGTTTTTTGACGATGAAAATGAAGATGATTCCTATTATGAGGATGAGAGAAAGCAAAACCAAGAGCCAGTAAAAAAGCAACAAGCAACCGAAAAAAAGGAAAGTACAGAAAAGACGAGGTCAGTTCCTTTTGTAAACAATGGGAGAAAACCGTCTCAATCAAATATACAGCATCCTGCGAAAATGCTGCATAAGTATCCAGAGAATGCGCCATTTCGTTTTCCTGTGATCCCGGATGAAAAAACGGCAAAACCACCTGTACAACGACATACATATCAGCAGAAAGAGACACAACAGTACAAAGCCCCTGTTAGGGAAGAAAAACCATACCGAGATGAGCGCCCTGTACGTGAGCAACGATCTCTTCAAAAAGACAACAGAAGAATTCAAGCCAAATCAACTAATTTTAGCCAGGAACCAAAACGTCAAGCATTCAAAGCATCTAACGTTCCATCGCCTGTTTACGGATATGAGAGAAGAAATAAGAATGATGCAAAGGTAAAGCCTGAACAAAAGGAAACCACTCCTGAAGTGAAATCAAGGTTTACGCCTACAGATGTACCCTCTCCTGTATACGGGTATGGAAAGAGAAAGCCAGAAGGTATCTTGTTCATCGGTAGAGATATACCTGAGAAGGATTCTGTGACAGAAGAACTTTTAAAGACTGTTGAAGAAGTTCTTCCAGCTGCAACAACAGAAGACACGATGGATTCACAAGAGATTCGGCGTGAGATTTCTCAATTTCAAGATTCGAATCAAAGTATGGTTGAACCAGAACAATTACCGGTTGAAGATGAAGTAATAATCTTGGGTCAGGATGTAGCATCTGAAGAAGAACAACAAAATGAGTCGCTTGAAATAGTTATCGAACACCAAGAGCTTGTGTCAGAGGAGGTCTTCGAGGTTGCACCTGACACGTTAAATGTGGAGAAACAGGATGAAATGATTGAGCCTGTTGATGAATCAGAACCTGCTGATGAACGTGTGGAGAAACCTGATACACAATATGTTCAAGAGGTAGCCCCAAGTAAGTCAGAGAAGCAAGTACAAGAAGATGTAGTCATTGAACAGACTCCGCCTAAGAAAGAAGCTCCAAAAAGTGGAGGTCAATTCGTTCCATTCAATGTGCTGATGCTAAAAAAAGACAGAAAGTCACTAAGCAGTGTTTCAAATCCAAAAATGCGTCAGTCAGAAAGTAGCCAAACAGCAAGAAAAGAAATAAACATTCATCAAAGTGCTGAATCTGTAAAAAATCAGCTGTTTGTTCCAATGTCATTATTGAATAAAGCGAAGATATCACTTGAAGATGATGATCTTTGGTTAAACGAACAAAAGCTTACACTTCAATCAACATTGGATAACTTTAATGTGAACGCAAAAGTAGTTCATATGACAAAAGGCCCTGCCGTAACAAGGTTCGAAGTTCAACCCGCTCCAGGCGTTAAGGTAAACAAGATTACAAATCTTACAGATGATATAAAACTTAGCCTCGCTGCTCGTGATATAAGAATTGAAGCGCCGATCCCAGGAAAGAATGCAATCGGTATAGAAGTTCCCAACCAGCATAGCAGAGCTGTTTATTTACGTGAGATCATTGAAGATGATGTGTTTAAGGATTCAGTTTCTTCCTTAACAGTGGCTCTTGGTTTAGACATTTCAGGAGCACCTGTAGTAACAGATCTCCAAAAGATGCCTCACGGACTTATCGCAGGTGCTACAGGTTCAGGAAAGAGCGTTTGTATCAATTCTATACTTGTGAGCTTGCTGTATAAAGCAAAGCCGGAAGATGTCAGACTGTTACTTGTCGATCCTAAAATGGTCGAACTCGCACCATACAATCATATCCCGCATCTAGTGACTCCTGTTATCACAGATGCAAAAGAAGCTACAGCTACTTTGAAATGGGCGGTTGAAGAAATGGAACGCCGGTATGAAGAGTTTGCAAAAACAGGTGTACGTGAGATCAAACGTTACAATCAAAAGATGGAAGAAGAGCAGCATTATAAGAACAAGATGCCATATATTGTTGTAGTCATTGATGAATTGGCAGATCTTATGATGGTATCACCGCAAGAAGTTGAAGAAGCAATCTGCCGAATTGCTCAGAAAGCAAGAGCATGTGGAATTCATCTTCTACTCGCAACACAGCGTCCATCCGTAGATGTTATCACTGGGCTGATCAAAGCCAATGTACCAACTCGTGCAGCATTTGCCGTTTCGTCTGCGATTGATTCGCGAACCATTCTAGATATGAGTGGTGCGGAACGATTATTAGGGCGAGGCGACATGCTCTTTATGGAAAATGGCTCGAACAAAGCGGTCCGTATTCAAGGTACGTTCGTTTCTGATGAAGAAATTGAAGAAGTAGCGCGTTACGTAAAAGAAGAATATCAAACCGAATATCTTTTTACACGTGAAGAACTGATTCAGCATCAGCAAACTACAGAAGTAGAAGACGAGCTTTTTGAAGAAGCATGTTACTATGTAATCGAAGTAGGTGCAGCATCCTCTTCTAGCTTGCAACGTAGATTTAGAATTGGTTACAACCGTGCAGCAAGATTAGTAGACATGATGGAAAGCTTCGGCCTCGTCTCTGAAACGATGGGAAGTAAACCAAGACATGTTCTTCTTACACAAGAAGAACTAGAGAATCGTCTATATAGTGGTGTAGAGTAATGAAGTAATCAGAAAGAGCTGATTGTAAGGGACGCCTTACATCAGCTCTTCTTTTGTAAGCAGAGTGGTGAAGTTCACACTTCGGTAGAAAGTAAGAATATCGGCAAGAATAAAGACATATCGGCAAGAAACCGATTATATCGGCGGGAATAATCTTTTATCAGCAAAATTTCATTTATATCGGCAAATTTGACCGATTATTCATTTATTTCAGTTTCTGGTTGCTCTCTAAAAGTCTCTATTAAATGATTTTCTTGAGTTATTGTGCCTTGTTCGCTATTATAGTGTGGGGAATAGTTCCCTTTCTTTTATACCTTGGAATAAGTCATGAGGAGTAATTTAATGAAAGAGATAGAATTAAAGCTGCAAGGTAAGATCAAGCGGCTAACAAATAAAACATTTAAATTTGATGAACGGATCAGAGAAGGCTGGTTCTCTGCTGTTTATTTTCTAAAAACGTGTGAGATTGTAGAATCATTTAAACCAGATAATATCGTAACCATGCAGTTCTTTCAAAAGAGTGATGCTGTTCTGTGCGGTTCGGATGAAGCGATCGCTCTTATTAAAACGTTTGCTAAAGATGTTGATTCTCTAGAGATCCATTCTTTAAAAGATGGAGACAAGATTTCTCCGTTTGAAACGGTGTTAACGATTAAGGGACCTTACCAAAACTTTGGGTTCTTAGAAGGTATGATAGATGGCATACTAGCCAGAAGAACGTCGGTTGCAACGAATGTTTATAATGTTGTGAAAGCTGCTAGCAAATCGGGCGTACAGAAACCGGTCATCTTTATGGGAGACCGAGATGATCATTTTGCACAGCAAGCAGGAGATGGTT
The DNA here is from genome assembly GCA_016401345.1 of Fictibacillus nanhaiensis. Lineage (GTDB taxonomy): Bacteria > Bacillota > Bacilli > Bacillales > Fictibacillaceae > Fictibacillus > Fictibacillus phosphorivorans. The sequence continues at coordinate 171,233 of JAEACG010000002.1, forward strand.
ATGCATCTTATATTGGCGGCTCAACTGCACAGGCTACACATGCGATGAATGAATGGTGGGGCAAAAAAGGAATGGGCACGATGCCACATGCCCTCATTCAAATTTTCAACGGTGACATAGTGGAAGCTACGAAAGCTTATCATGCAAAATACCCTGAAGACGACCTTATCTCACTCGTTGATTATAACAATGATGTGATAACAGATGCCTTAAAAGTAGCAAGAGAGTTTAAAGAGACTTTAAAAGGGGTAAGGGTTGATACTTCGCGAACGATGGTCGATCAATATTTCTTTAGAAACCCTGATGTGTTAGGATCGTTTGACCCTAGAGGCGTCAATCCAGAATTGATCTTTGCACTCCGAAAAGCGCTGGATGAAGAAGGCTACCAACATGTCAAAATCGTTGTTAGCGGTGGGTTCAAGAAAGAAAGAATCGAGCAGTTTGAAGAACAAAAAGTACCTGTAGATATTTACGGGGTAGGCAGCAATCTATTAAAGATTAATATTGGATTTACCGGTGATAACGTTATGATGAACGAACAGCATCAAGCAAAAGCTGGAAGAATCTATCGCCATAATCCAAGACTAGAGTTAGTGGAATAACAAGTATCATTATTTTGGAGAAGTTGGGTAAAAATAGATAAAAAGGTCTATTAGACTTTTATCATTTGTCTATCATGGTGATAGGACAACAACTTTGATATAATGGTTCAAGTATTCCGAATCAAGCCTGACTGTGCATAAATAACCGATTCAAACAGCAGGCATATAATAATACAAATAGGCCTTTTAGAAGGTGTTCTTTTTGTGGAGGGCTATACATGACAAAATACCATTTTATTGGAATTAAAGGGACAGGAATGAGCCCGTTGGCACAAATCCTTCATGACACTGGTCATGATGTTCAAGGATCTGATATTGAGCAATATATCTTTACTCAAACAGCACTTGAAGAGAAAAACATACCGGTGTTACCGTTTGACAAGAACAACGTTGAAGAAGGTCAAACGATTATCGCGGGTAATGCTTTTGGCGAACAGCATGAAGAGATTCAAGCTGCAAATGAAAAAAATATACCTATTCATAGATATCACCATTTTCTTGGAGAGTATCTATCTAACTTTACATCGATCGCCGTTACGGGATCGCACGGAAAAACGTCAACTACAGGATTACTAGCACATGTTGTAGGTGCAGCAAAACCTACTTCCTATTTGATCGGTGATGGAACAGGTAAAGGCAGCAAAGGCAGCGAATACTTTGTGTTTGAAGCATGTGAATATCGCAGACATTTCTTATCTTATAATCCTGATTATGCGATAATCACAAACATTGATTTTGATCATCCTGATTATTTTTCTGATTTAAAAGATGTGATCAGTGCATTCCAGGCTATGGCGATGCAGGTTAAAAAGGCGATCATCGCATGTGGTGATGATGCAAATCTTCAAGAGATTCATGCACAAGTACCTGTTGTGTTCTATGGTTTTGGTGATCATAATGATTTCCAAGCAAAAAATGTTAATCGTGGTGATGAAGGAACAACATTTGATGTATTTGTTCGCAACACGTTTTATGGGACGTTCCAGATTCCAGGATACGGCACACATAACGTTTTGAACGCCCTTGCAGTCATTGCGATCTGTCATTATGAAACATTACCCATGGATATCATTAAAGAGCAATTAAAGAGCTTCACAGGGGTTAAAAGACGTTTCTCTGAAAAATCAGTAGGTGACCAGATTCTGATCGATGACTACGCTCATCATCCGACTGAGATTAAAGTAACGATTGAAGCAACAAAGTATAAGTATAAAAATCGTGAAGTGGTAGCGATCTTCCAACCACATACATTTACACGAACAAAGACGTTTCTAGATGAATTTGCAGCAGCCTTAAGTGAAGCAGATCACGTTTATCTATGTGATATTTTTGGTTCTGCAAGAGAGAATGCGGGGAATCTTTCGATCGAGAATTTGATAGAAAAAATCCCTAACGCACAATTCATTACAGAAGATAAAGTGGATGTCCTAAAAAAATACAATGACGGTGTTTTATTGTTCATGGGTGCTGGAGATATTCAAAAATTCCAAAGAGCATACGAGGAAACACTGACTGCAAAACCTTAAGAAAAAAAGACTTGCCTGACGGCAAGTCTTTTTTTTGTATTTACTTTTGATTAATTCGTGAAAGTTTATACCTGTGAAGGCTAGTGCTTCATTGATAAGTTGATTGTAGTGCAAGGTGAGACTCCTAACAGCGCAGAGCGCTAGGAGGTTCACCGCACGCCCCCCCCCCCGGAAAGCGAGCATCTTGGAACGAAAATCAACTACTTACATGAGCTTTTCTACTAGTATTACTTTAAATTCTCAGGATTTAATTGCTCTAATTCAGGTAGAACGAAAACACCATCTTTACGGATCAACACATCGTCAAAGAAAATCTCTCCGCCACCGTAATCTGGACGTTGAATCATGACCATATCCCAATGGATGTTTGATTCATTACCGTTATACGCTTCTTCATATGCTTGTCCAGGCGTAAAGTGGAAACTGCCATCAATCTTCTCATCGAAAAGTATATCTTTCATCGGATGCTTGATGAACGGATTTACACCGATCGCAAATTCACCTACATAACGAGAACCTTCATCTGTATCGAAGATCTTGTTAATACGCTCAGAATCGTTAGCTGTTGCTTTTACAATCTTCCCGTTCTCAAACGTTAGCTGTACATTTTCGAATGTAAAACCGTTATATGGTGAAGGCGTGTTATAAGAAATCGTTCCGCTAACAGAATCTTTAACTGGAGCTGTAAACACTTCACCATCTGGAATGTTGTTTTGTCCAGAACATTTAATGGAAGGAATATCTTTGATCGAGAACGATAGATCTGTTCCAGGCCCTGTGATGCGAACTTTATCTGTCTTATCCATGAGGTCTTTTAGTGCAGTCATGGCGTCATCCATTTTTCCATAATCAAGGTTACATACTTCAAAATAGAAATCTTCGAAAGCTTCTGTGCTCATGCTTGCAGATTGTGCCATAGATGCGTTCGGGTAACGAAGCACACACCATTTCGTCTTTTTGATACGAATCTTACGGTGCATTGCAAAGATTGTTTTTTCGTAAAGCGCCATTTTTTCGGAAGGTACATCAGACATTTCGTTGATGTTGTCACCTGAACGTAGACCAATATAAGCATCCATCTGGTTCATAAGATCACCTTCGTGTTTAGCGATCATCTCCATTTGTTCTTCAGTTGCTTGTGTGTATTGAGCGCGCATTACAGAATGGTCTTTTAACAGAACGAATGGAAAACCGCCAGCAGCATATGCTTCTTGAACAAGTGCGTTCACGAGTTCTTTTTGCAGGCCGAAGTTTTCAATCAATACTTTTTCACCTTTTTGCAGGTTTACTGAATATGTAATCAAGTTTTTTGCTAGTTGTTGAATTCTTGGATCTCTCATGTTGAAGAAGCCCCCTATATATTTGATATCTTCTTTATTTTAACTTAATTTAAACAATTTGTAATGTTCTAGAAAAGGATTTTAATGAAGTGGTAAAGAATACTATAAAAAAACACGTTTCCTTTGATAAAAACTCGGGAAAAGCAATAATATACTTTCAGGAGGTGTCTCGAATAATGGATATCATTATCTCAATCAGTGTAGCATTAGTCGCAGTTGCATTTGTCGTACTCGTTTATTTTTTATCAGGGGCTTTGAAATCATTACAAATTACCCTCAATCATGTCGCGGTAACGCTAGAAAGTCTAGAGAAGCAATTAGATGGCGTAACGCGCGAGACAACCGATTTGTTACATAAAACAAACCAGTTAGCCGAGGATGTTCAAAAGAAATCAGATTCTCTTAACAACGTGTTTTCTGCAGTTCAGGATTTCGGTCAATCCGTTCAAAAGGTGAACCAATCTGTCCGCAAAGTAACAGACCAGATTACGGTTGAAACAGAGCGACAGTCTAAACAAATATCGCAAGCGGTTCAATGGGGAAATGCAGCATTGAATTTATGGGAAAAATACAAACTCAAAAAATCCAATGTTGACACAGCGACAAATCAATATTCCAGAGGAGGAGTGTAAATGAGCAACAACAACAATCAAAACATTGATAGCAAAGATTTTATTATCGGTGCTCTTGTTGGTGGCATGTTAGGGGCTGCAGCAGCGCTATTATTAGCGCCTAAAGCAGGGAAGGAATTGCGAAGCGATCTGAATGAACAAGCTGTCTATTTAAAGGATAAAAGTAATGAGATCTCTCATTTGGCTCGTGAAAAATCCTCAAACATTGTTAAGACCGTATCTGAACAATCGAACCAAGTCGCAACAAAGGTTAAAGATCTAACTTCAAATCTTCGCAAAGATATTGATAAGTGGCGTGCGAAAGAAGAAGAAAACGCGTCTGAACTGTATGGTGAGATTACAGATGATATCCAAGATGAAGGTAAGCTGGATTATGATCCTGCTAATGAGCAAGAATTAGTAGAGCAAAAATATTGATAAGTATGGTGTGAATATGAAAAGATAAGAAAAAGAACTTGTTTCTTTTTCTTTTCTTTTTATTATGGAGGTAGAAATCGATATGTCACTCATTCAATTACAAAACGAACAAGATTGGAATTTAGTAAAAGAACAAAGAAACCGCATTATCTTGATGAAAAACAGTACAACATGTCCCGTAAGTCATGAAGCTTTTAAAGAATTCCAAAAGTTTGCAGCTGATAACGAGAATGAAACGTTGTATTATCTGAACGTGCAAGATTCAAGACCACTAAGTAATGCGATTGCTGAGCAAACAGGAGTGAAGCACGAATCTCCTCAAGTTTTAATTTTCGATGGAAATAACGTGGTTTGGCATGATTCACACTGGAATATTACGAATAAGAAGCTTGCACAAGCGAACGAAAAAACAAAAGCGTAGCAGAAATTGCTACGCTTTTTTCTTTTTAAACAAGTACTTCAAATTTTAATAGTAATTGATCACCTGTTTGGATTTCGGTTTGAAAGCCGGCTTTTTCTCCGTTCTTTAACAAAATCAGGCTCTCACCTGGTTTTGGTTGAAGTGTAAGTTCAACTTCTGTAAAAACGTCTTGAAAAATAAACGGTTGTTGATTGGTCTTTTTCATCAAAAGTCTTTCCTGACTATGAAGAACTGAATCGCTACACAGTTTTTCCTCTTCACGGTAGAATGTATAAAGTGGTCTTACAAGAGTCAGTTCTTCTTCATTAAAAATAATCGTACATGACTGATGAAGGTTTAGATCTAGTGCGTTCGTTACATGTTTCAAAGTTACTTGCTCTTCTTCAGAACGTTGATAATCTAAACGATCTCCGTCGTTCCATTCTGTATGAAGGGTAACACTTAGATCGTTTAGATGCACCGTACTCGTGATTGTAGTAGGAAGAGAGAGCGGTTTACCATCTACAAAAAGAGTAAAATCCAAATTCTTTGTTTCGCTACTCCACTTTTTCAGATCAAAAATATCTGAAAGGGTTGAAGGGAAGCGATAATAACAATCATCTCTATCAGATAATAAAGTATTGGCGCATACACGTTGTTCATTTATATAATAATGCGTTTCAAATGTCTCAGCTTCCCCGTTCACCCATAACGTTTTGACAGAGTGATCATCAATTGCGTCTTTTATCGAGATTTCTGCATCCTTGCCGTTATTTCCAGGTTCATAATGGATGGTTGCACCCTCTAAGATTTCATTTGATAGCGTGCAAGGAACACCATTCATCTCAATGGTAGGAGCTGAACCGATCTTTCCTTTAAACATCTTCACCTTCCCATTCACAGAAACCATCAATCCCATTCCAGGTTTACCGTAAAGTTTCGAAAGATCAGCTCCTCCAGCGATCAAGGCATCACCGATCGTAAGTTTTTTTACTTGAAATAAACGTATTGTCTTTCCATTCACAGAGACGGTTACATATTTAACCGGATTTTCTTTAGCCGCAATACCGATACCTACAGGTGTTACGAGTTCAGGGCCATCTTCTTTTAGTGTTGGGATCAATGATTGGATGGCGGTAAGACCACGAATCGCAACTCGCTCGATTGGCAGGGTAAGCTTTTCAGCGAGTTTCTCGCGTAATAGAGGTGTTAAACTGCCTCCTCCCACAAGCATGATCGCCTGTGGTGCTTTGCCGTTCAAGCGAAGGACTTCATTTGTAATTCCTTCTGCCAAATTGTCGATCGAATAGGCTATCGTTGAAATCACTTCAGATGTGTCTTTCTTGGATGGAAATCCTAAGATATCTGTGTATGTTATTTCAGATTCTTGCGTTAACGAACGTTTAATCTGCTCAGCTACAGGAAAATCCAACAAAAACTCAGAACTGACTGCTTCCGTAATTTCATCCCCTGCGACCGGTACCATACCATATGCAATAACTGTTCCTTGAGCAGTTATCGCGATATCTGAAGTACCTGCTCCAATGTCAACAAGAGCTACATTTAACTTTCGCATAGAAGGCGGAATCAGCACATTGATGGCTGCGATCGGTTCTAACGTTAGAGCTTCCATTTCAAGGCCAGCTTCGTCTAGAGCTTTCATTAAAGAATCTACAACTACTCTCGGTAAAAATGTAGCGATAACTTCTACACTAGCTCTGTTTCCTTGCTGACCGATAAAGCTCCCGATCTCCTGCTCGTCGAGATAATAATGAAGGACAGAATATCCAACGCAATCGTAGAGTAAATTGGAGTTTTCATCTAATAAGCTCGCTAATTGATATTGAGCTTGCTGAACCGCTGCAAGTTCCATATGGATCACTTCTTCATTTGAAGTGATATCACCAAGTGAGAGATCTTTTTCAGAACGGCCTTTCACGGTCTTAAGAGCTCTTCCTGCTGCAGCAACACAAACTTTAGAAAGCGAACCTACTTCATGTTCGAGCTGATTTTTTATAGTCCTGATCACTTTAGCAACAGCAGGGATATGGTGGATCTGGCCATCAAGCATAGAGCGCTCTTCATGTTCGATCATTTTTTTATGTAAAATTTCATACTTTCCGTTTTCATGTTGCTTTAAAATCATACCGACCACGGAGCGTGTACCGATATCTAATGCGAATAAAAGATTTTTGTCCACGAAGGCACCTCTTTTTGTTACGATAGATGTATAGGTAGTCTTATAAGTGATAGAAAACGTCCTAATTATTAGAAATGTATCATATTTCTTACATTATATAAATACTGAGGTGCTAAGATATGAATCATCTAGAATTAAACACGTTACGAGCAGAACTTGATGATGTGAATAAAGAGTTATTAGCGATAATCAATAAACGTGGTGAGCTTGTTCAGCGGATCGGTAAGATCAAATCAGATCAAGGTATGAAGAAGTACGATCCTGTTAGAGAAAGACATATGTTAAATCTCATTTCAACAGATAATGAGGGGCCATTTGAAACGAGTACTCTTCAGCATCTTTTTAAAGAAATATTTAAAGCAGGTCTAGAATTACAGGAAGTAGATCATAAAAAGGAACTTCTTGTCTCTAGAAAGCAAAGACCTGAAGATACGGTTATCTCTGTTAAGGGGATGGAGATCGGAAACGGAAATCCTATTTTAATTGCTGGGCCGTGCGCTGTAGAGAGTTATGAACAAACAGCTTCTGTAGCAGATGCTGTTACAAAGAATGGGGTAAGACTATTACGAGGAGGAGCATTCAAACCACGAACGTCACCTTACGATTTCCAAGGATTAGGTGTGGAGGGACTTCAGATTCTAAAAAAAGTGGCAGATGAATACAATTGTGCGGTGATCAGTGAGATCGTCCATCCACAAGACCTTGATATGGCGTGTGAGTATTTAGATATCATCCAAATTGGTGCTCGAAACATGCAGAACTATGAGCTGTTGAAAGCAGCAGGGAAGCTCAATAAGCCTGTTCTATTAAAAAGAGGACTGGCAGCAACGTTAGAGGAGTTCATTAATTCGGCGGAGTATATCATGTCGCAAGGAAACGGGCAGATCATCCTTTGTGAAAGAGGGATTCGTACGTATGAACGAGCAACACGAAACACATTAGATATTACAGCCGTACCGATCTTAAAACAAGAAACCCATCTGCCTGTGTTTGTAGATGTCACCCATTCAACAGGAAGAAAAGATTTGCTCCTTCCAGCAGCGAAGGCAGCTTTTGCGATCGGAGCGGATGGCGTGATGGCAGAAGTACATCCTGATCCAGCAGTGGCTTTATCAGATGCTGCACAGCAGATGAACATCGAAGAATTTCAAGTATTTGTTGAAGAACTTGTTTCCTCACGTTTTCTTAAAATCAATCAAATGGTTTAATAAGTGATCAACATAGGACCGGTGAGCTTAAGGATTTAGCTGCCGGTTTTTTGTATAGGAATAACTACTCTAAAAAAGCGTATGATTCTGCCTTTTTTCGCCAAAAATAAGTAAAATAGGTTCATTTTATTTTATTCTTTTTTTAATGTATGAATAAATGGTGAAACATGTCTCTATTCATTGCCTACTTTACTACTTTATCGTATGATAATAGCATTACATAGCTGTCGGATATGCAGTATATAAGGAGGATTTTTTTTGAATACAACAATTTATGATGTAGCTCGTGAGGCAGGTGTCTCAATGGCAACGGTTTCTCGTGTTGTTAACGGAAACCCAAACGTCAAGCCATCTACTAGAAAGAAAGTACTTGAAGCGATTGAAAGATTAGGTTATCGCCCGAATGCAGTAGCAAGGGGATTAGCAAGCAAGAAAACAACAACGGTCGGCGTTATCATTCCGGATATCTCTAGCATCTTTTTTGCGGAATTAGCTCGTGGGATTGAAGATATTGCCACCATGTATAAATACAACATTATCCTTTGTAACTCTGATCAGAACAAGGACAAAGAGATCCATCTGTTAAACACTTTACTAGGTAAGCAAGTGGACGGAATTGTATTTATGGGCGGGAAGATCACAGAAGAGCATGTAGAGGAATTCAAGCGTGCGGCAGTTCCAATCGTAATGGCTGCTACTGTTGATATGAACGAAGAAGTTCCATCTGTAAACATCGATTATCAAAATGCTGTTTATGAAGCAGTTTCTCACTTGCTTGAAAAAGGTCATTCTTCTGTTGCGATGGTAACTGGCCCATTAGAAGATCCAATCAACGGTTATTACAAATTTAACGGTTACCGTAAAGCATTAGAAGAGCACGGTAAGAAGGTTGATGAAAGTCAAGTATTCGTTGGTGAATACACATATGATTCTGGAATTGAAGCGATTGAAAGCTTCTTAGACAGTGGAAACAAACCTTCAGCTGTCTTTGTAGGTACGGATGAAATGGCACTAGGTGTGATCCATGGTGCACAAGACCGAGGTTTGAGCGTGCCAGAAGATATTGAAGTGATCGGGTTTGACAACACAAGACTTGCTACTATGGTGCGTCCGACATTATCAACGGTCGTTCAGCCAATGTATGATATCGGAGCTGTAGCGATGCGCTTGTTAACAAAACTAATGAACAAAGAAACAGTTGAAGAACATACGGTAGTATTGCCTCATCGTATTCAATTCAGAGATTCTACAAAACAATAACGAAGTGTTGAGGTGGGCGAAGTGAGGATTGGCATCATCGGTGCGATGGACGAGGAAATCGTTTATATGAAAGAAGCACTGGATATTTATGGGGAGAGCGTTTTTGCTCAAAATAAATTTTATGAAGGTACACATCATAACAAAGAGATCGTTTTATGTAAGTCTGGCGTAGGGAAAGTTAACGCAGCGATTACCACACAGATTCTTATCGATCGTTTTCAAGTTACTCATGTTCTTTTTACAGGAGTAGCAGGTGCACTTGATCCTGAACTTGAAGTAGGAGACATTGTAATCTCATCAAGTGCGATGCAGCACGATATGGATGCATCTGCATTGAGCCCTGACTTTCCAAAAGGAACGATTCCGATGTTCGCGTTTGATTCTGAGTTTAAAGCAGATGCTCAGTTAGTAAAACTTGCAGAAACAGCAGCAGAAAGATTACAAGGACCGAAAGTGAAGATCGGAAAAGTACTGAGCGGTGATCAGTTTATCGCTGATCGAGAACTGGTTGAAGTATATTCTGCTCTTTTCAATGGAACTTGCATTGAAATGGAAGGGTCAGCAGTGGCTCAGGCTTCATTCTTAAATGAAGTACCGTTCGTAATCATCCGTTCGATCTCTGATAAAGCAAACGGTGAAGCGCCAGCTAGCTTTGCTGAATTCACCGCATTAGCTGCACGTCGTTCGTCAGACATGGTCGAAAGCATTATAGAATCATTATAGAATGTGACTTTGGAGAACTGACCCGTCAATGGACGGGTCAGTTTTTTTGGTTGGGGGTCATGAGGTCTTATGGATTTGTCGAAAAGTGGTTAAAAATTTTTATCCGTGAAATTAATTTACATTACCGTGAATATATTTTCGATTACCGTGAAATTATGAATGTGTTCATTAGAAAATATGGCTTGAACAGCTGTTTTCCGGCTCAAAAAGTATAAAAAAAGAGGACTAAACGGTATAGTCCTCTTTTTTTATGAACTCTTTTTAATGGAATATAAGCTTTTTTCCAATGTTGCTCTGTTTTTTGATGTGATCTCTTCTTTCCTTGGAATTGGTTTATAGATTCCGGATTCATCTTCCCATGTAGGAGGAAGCGGATATTTCGCCTCGCTCGTCCAACGCTTTAGCCAGTTCTCTGCTATCTGTCCGGAAGGTGCTTGATCGTTCATGACACACCAAAGGTAAGACCAAGCCCTCGGAACGACACGCCAAATATCATAACCGCCACCGCCTGTTGCAATCCAGCGGCCGCCGCAATATTTTTCGGCGACTTTCTTTGCAATCCTTGGAATTTCAGTATACGTTTTCATCGTTACGGACAAATGAGTCAAAGGATCATAATAATGAGCATCAACCCCATTTTGGGTAATGATGACGTCCGGTTTAAAAAAATCTGCAACTTCCCACAAACTTCTTTCATAGCACTCTAAGAAGGATTCATCTTCTGTAAAGGCATCAACAGGAACATTAAAGGAGAAACCATACCCTTTGCCAGCTCCTTTTTCATGGATTGATCCTGTTCCAGGAAATAAGTAGCGTCCTGTTTCGTGTATGGAAAGTGTGCAAACATCTGGATCATCATAAAAAGCCCACTGCACACCATCACCATGATGGGCATCCGTATCGACATATAAAACACGTGCATTATATTTTCGTTTCATATATTCGATAGCGATTGAACTGTCATTATAGATACAGAATCCAGAAGCTTTGCCTCTAAAACCGTGATGCAGCCCTCCACTTAGGCTAAGAGCATGCTTGGACTTTCCCTCCATGACATGATCTACAGCTGTAAGAGTAGCACCGACGATCCAGCTGCTGGCTTCATGCATATTTGGAAAAATGGGAGTATCTTCTGTACCAAGTCCATAGTTTAGAGCGATTTCACGGTTAAGCAGTCCTTTTCCAGCCTGCTTTACGGCTTCCACATACCCTGAATCATGAATCATCATGATCTCTTCATCTGTCGCTTGTCTAGGTAAGACAATCTGATCGTCATCCAAACACCCTGAATCTCTTAACAACTCATAAGCAAGTTGTACTCTAAGCTGATTGAAAGGGTGGGTGTCACTGAACTTATATCCTAAAAGATCTGGTGAATAAACAAAAACGGAATCATTTTTCATCGCGTTCACCCGGAACAGGTGGCCACTTCACTTCATAGCCGTTTTCAATCAAGTGTTCGATGACCGGAAGCGGGTTCATCGTACCAACGCGAAATACGATAATCTTTTCTCGCTCATTATGAGACGGATAGACAAGGACAGAGCTGATGTTCAAGTGAAAATCTTTCAACACACTCGCAACCTTAGCCAGTTCACCAGACTCGTTCGGGACGGCTACCTCTAGATGAGACCCCGGTTGATGAGTACCTGTTAATAAGATAAAAGCATGAAGCATCTCTCGTTCAGTTACTAGACCAACTAACTTCGTCTCTTCAAGTACAGGAATACAGCTTACATTATGTTCATAAAAAATCGTTGAAAGTTCTTCTGCGATATCGAAAGGATGAGCTGAAAAGGTAGCTTGTTTCATAATGCTTGAAACAGGCTTCTCAAAATCTTCTGGATGTTCGTTCTGGTGAAAAATAGATGGACTGGCATCCTTCACTTCACGATCTGTAACAAGTCCTAGTAGATCTCCGTTGTTATCAATGACAGGCAAGTTTCGAACATCTTTTTCTAGCATTAGTTGAATGGCTGTACCGATCGTCTCGCTTTCATGAATCGTTACAACATTCTTTTGCATCATATTTTGAACGATCATATGTAACACTCCCATTTGATTTCTCTCTATAAAGTGATATTTTTATTATGCTGTTTTCGTATACACTGTTGCTCATGAAAGTAGTTGATTTCCGCTCCAGGTTACTCGCTTTCCATGGGGCGTGCGGTGAGCCTCCTGCCGTTATACGCTTTAGGAGTCTCCACCTGACCGCTCGTCCCATAGGAGTCGGCAACCTTGCGCTTCAATCAACTTGCATATGAAGTAAAAGAAAAACATCCTAAAAGTTTATTAGTACATAAAACGATTCTTAAAACGCAGCCGGTCAAACTGTTGAATCGTGTCTAAGTCTATTCTTTTTCCGATACGGACCATCAAACAATTGGCTGGGTGCGAACTAATTTCAGGATCATCTGTTGCCATATACTCAAGGTCACCTGCATTCATCATCTTTTCCATGACTTTTCGGTAATCCCAAACGGATAGTTTCGTTCCTTTTAAGTCCCAGTGCCAATAGTATTCTGTTGTGATAATAATATAGTCTTCCATGGCATCATCCATCATGGAAACTTTTAATAGTGTTTTTCCAACTTTAAAGTTTCGATAATCAGGAATGACTTCTATCGCACCTAGTTCTAATAGATTTTCCATGTTTCCTTCTGACCAGCGTTCTAATGGATCAGGATAGACATATGTAACATAACCGACTATGGTATCTTTATTTCTTGCGATAATGATTCTTCCTTCGGCTAGCCTCGCGATTTCGGTAACTGCTTTTTTTTGCTCTTGAGCTGGCCTGAATGCTTTTAGATCTTCATGGAAAGAAAGACCTTCTAACGTTTCTGCTGATACAGGTCCTTCGACGGTAATGGTTCCATGACTCGTTTTTAGTGCTACACAGTTGTATGTTTTCGTATGTTTCATTTTTACACCACCTAGGTTGGTTTCCAACTTCTATTATACATCATAAAACCATGTTGTAAGGGTTTACATAACGGTTTTTATAGATAGTTCTAATAAGTTAAAAAATTTAGATAATATGATATAATTAAAGGGATATCCAAAAGGGAAGGGAGATTTGGCAATGAAACTGGAAGCGCTTCCGATTATAAAAGGTGATTTTAATCTACAAGATTATGAGGCTACATACGGAGCATTTGATTGGAAAGACATTGAAAAAGAATTCTCCTGGCACAAGACAGGACGAGTTAATATGGCATATGAAGCTATAGACCGTCATGCAGCATCCCATCGTAAAAACAAAGTAGCACTCTACTTTTCAGATCAAAAAAGAGATGAGAAGTATACGTTTAAAGACATGAAAGAGATGTCTAACAAAGCAGGTAATATGTTACGCCAAATAGGTGTTGAAAAAGGAGATCGCGTCTTCATCTTCATGCCGCGTTCACCTGAACTTTACTTTACGTTCCTTGGAGCAATCAAGCTCGGAGCAATCGTTGGCCCATTGTTTGAAGCATTCATGGAGGGGGCAGTAAGAGATAGACTTGAAGATAGTGAGGCAAAAGTGCTTGTTACCACGCCAGCGCTTTTAGAGCGTGTCCCGGTTGATCAGCTGCCAAAATTGAAAAATGTTATTTTGGTAGGAGAAGATATTAAAGAAGAGGGACCATATGTAAATTATTTTAATCGTATGGAAAAAGCATCGAAGGATCTAGATATTGAATGGGTGGATCGTGAAGATGGATTAATCCTTCACTATACGTCTGGATCGACGGGGAAACCAAAAGGTGTGCTACATGTTCATAATGCGATGCTTCAGCATTTCCAAACTTCAAAATGGGTACTTGATCTAAAAGAAGATGATGTTTACTGGTGTACGGCAGATCCGGGCTGGGTGACAGGAACTTCTTATGGTATATTCGGGCCATGGTTGAACGGTACATCAAGTGTCATTCGCGGGGGGCGTTTTTCACCTGAAGATTGGTATGGAACGATTGAAAATTATGGTGTAACGATCTGGTACAGTGCTCCAACTGCTTTTCGTATGTTGATGGGTGCTGGAGACGAAGTGGTAAAGAAATTTGATATGTCTTCACTTCGACATATTTTAAGTGTAGGTGAACCTCTTAACCCTGAGGTCGTTAGATGGGGAATGAAGGTGTTTAACTTACGGATACATGATAACTGGTGGATGACGGAAACAGGTGGTCAGTTAATCAGCAACTACCCAGCGATGGAAATTAAACCTGGTTCGATGGGTAAACCGTTCCCAGGGATAGAAGCAGCGATCATTGACGACCAAGATAACATCTTACCACCATATCGTATGGGCAATCTTGCTATCAAAAAAGGATGGCCTTCCATGATGCGAGCAATCTGGAACAATCCTGAAAAATACGATTCATATTTCACGCCAGGTGGTTGGTATGTTTCCGGAGATTCTGCTTATATGGATGAAGATGGCTACTTCTGGTTCCAAGGTAGAATTGATGATGTTATCATGACTTCTGGAGAACGAGTCGGGCCGTTTGAAGTGGAAAGTAAACTCGTAGAACACCCTGCTGTTGCGGAAGCCGGTGTTATCGGAAAACCCGATCCTGTTCGAGGCGAGATCATTAAGGCGTTCATCGCCCTTCGTTCTGGCTATGAAGCAAGTGATGAGCTGATCGAGGAAATCCGAAGTTTTGTAAAAGCTGGTCTTGCTGCACATGCGGCACCACGTGAAATAGAATTCCGCGATAAGCTTCCGAAGACAAGAAGCGGTAAGATTATGCGTCGTGTTCTTAAAGCGTGGGAGCTTGATCTACCGACAGGTGATCTTTCTACGATGGAAGATTAATAACAATGAAAAACCCTCGAATCAATTCGAGGGTTTTTTCTTATTATTGTTTTGTGTTGTGGCTGGTGGCGGATCACCAGTGCCAGGATCTGTAGGTTCAGTTGGTGGCGGCGGTGGATCTTGTGGTTCATCAGGCTTATCAGGTTTATCTCCATCTCCTTCTGTTGGAGGTGTTGGTGGCTCAGCTGGTGGCTTCTTTTCACCGACCTGAACTTTTGTTTGTGCGGGAGATTCTTTTCCAGCAATATCCACTGCTGTAACATAAACGACTCCGGCAGGTACTTTTGCAGAAGTTTTATCAGCGGTCACAGAACCGATCTTCTTAAATGATGTACCATCTGAAGAGTGATAGATGCGGTAACCAATTACATCATTCTCTCCATGTGACGCCCAAGAAAGCACGCCATCCGACATTTTTGCGCCCGCAACAGCGGAAGGGACTTTGCCGTTCTCTTTTAACTCTTTTTCAGGAACAATGTTGTTCAATAGATTCGTTGTATTCGTTAATTTGTTTAGCGCTTCTAATCCAAGTTCGCGTAGGAACTCTTCCTTAATCAGAACACCATCTTTTGTGAACTCTTGTGGTGTTGAAGGAAGTGCCTTATACTTCGCATCGCCTACAAGCACATAACGACCTTTTGTGAGTGTGTCGTCCACTTCATTAGGTGTAAACTTCGCATTAAACAGATCAGTCGTTACGAGTCCAGCACTTCGACAAAGATCAGAAGGCAGTTTACCCGATATTCCACAGATCTCACGACGTACGATTCCTGAAGGCATTGCGAATTGCTTGTCAGCGTCTACGAGCTGTGGTGAATGTTTATAAGCAGCATTTATAAGTTGTGCCCATATTGTTTGGTTTCTTTGCCCGGTGTTACCCGCTAGGTCAGCTGGAGTATCATAACCAATCCAAACACCGAACGTTACGTTAGGATTTGATGCAACAAACCATGAGTCTTTATCCGCATTTGTTGTTCCTGTTTTACCAGCCCAATCTGATTGGAAAGCTAGTTTGCGAGGAACACCTGATGCCGTTCCAGAAGACAGAACATCTCTCATCATGTCAATTAATAGATAGGATGTTTGTGGACTATATACTGGTTTCGCTTCACTTTTATGTTGGTAGATGACTTCACCATCATTAGATTCAATGCGTTCAATCATATATGCATCAACAAAATTTCCTCCGTTTGCGAAGGTAGAGAAAGCGTTAACGTTTTCTTCAACGGTGATTCCTACATCCAAGGCACCCAGAGCCATTGCATTTTGTGTACGATCGCCTTTCGTAAGGCTCGTTACACCCATCTGCATTAGTTTCTCAGTAGCTTTCATATGATCTACACGTTGATAAGATTTAATAGCTGGTATGTTTCTTGATTTTTTTAAAGAATGTCGAACTGATACAAGACCATCGAAATCCATATCATAGTTATTTGGCTTCCATGTTCCTAATGCAATTGGTGTATCAGGAACGATTGAACCTGGTTGAACTTTACCTGTTTCCAATGCGTAAGAATAAGCAAGCAATGGTTTCATCGTTGATCCGTTTTGACGAGGAGCTCTCATCGCATGGTTGGTTTGTTCGCGGTTAAAATCACGTCCTCCAACAAAACTGATGATCTTTCCTGTCTTGTTTTCTATCAAAGTTGCACCGACTTCTTCAGGTTCGGGCTTATCAAGTTTAATTCTTTGGCCTTTGCTGTTATACACGTATTGATTAGCAGGACCGAATAAATTATCATTTTTCACTACTTGCTGCATATCATCGTATATTTTTTGATCGATGGTTGTGAAAATTTTAATTCCCTTTTGCCTAACTTGAGTTCGGGCATTATCCTCATACTCTTTTAATTCCTCAGCATTTAAATCGCTTAGTTTTTTTCCATCTTTTTCAGCGTTCAACTTTGTCAGTAAATCCACTGTTCGTCTTTGGATTTCAACAGTCAAGTATGGATATCTCTCATATGAAGATTGCTTTTTAGTTGTTAGATTCTTTTTTATATCATATTTCATTGCTTCATCATATTCTGCTTGTGTAATAGACCCGGCAGATAACATGCGGCTTAGAACAGTTTGCATACGTTTTATGCCGGTAGACATGTCTTTCTTTTGCTCCCCACCTTTATTAAAAGGGGTATAAACGAAAGGGTTCTTTGGTAGTCCAGATAGGTATGCGGATTGAGCTAAATTCAGCTTGGATGCAGGTACTCCAAAGACACCTTCTGCAGCAGCCTGTATACCAGCAACGTTTCTACCTGACGAGTTTCTTCCATAAGGTACGATGTTTAAGTAAGCTTCTAAGATTTCATCTTTCTTGAGTACTTTTTCAAGTCTCATTGCTAATAAAATTTCTTTTGCTTTTCGATCAAAAGATACTTCATTCGTTAGAATTTGATTTTTAATTAGTTGTTGAGTTAGCGTACTTCCACCTGTTACAACAGAAGCACCTGAAAACTCTTGGAACATGGCGCGGAATATTGCTTTTGGTACAACACCCTCATGTTCATAAAAATATTGATCCTCTGTTGATATAACAGCTTTTAAAACATAAGGAGAAACTTCTTTTAAACTGATCTCTTGCCTATCCAAATCAGATTGAAGCTTTCCTAGATATGTTTTGTTAGCGAAATAAGCGGTACTCGTTTCTTCATAGTTGTAGATATCTTCTTTCATAGAAGTGTGAGCTCGCACGGGTTCGTCTTTTACAAGAGAAGCGAAGAAACCAGCTCCTACACCTGCTGCGAAAACACCACCGAGGATAAGTAATACAGTTACGATCAAGAACATGTTCCATGTGACGTTATATGTAATTCGTGCTGTTCGAATAATTCCTTTTTCTTTCAAAAAGTGGACAAATTTCTCCCATTTTTGCTTCAATTCATCAAAACGAGACATCATTTGGTAATCCCTCCCCCTCGTGTATTATAACATAAGGTCGATTTATGATAGAACACCGTTTTTGAAGATGAAGATTGACATGAAATTCAACTATGTGGTAAAAATAAATGAAGATTATTATATGTTGAAAGCGAAGATAGGAATGAGTAGCAGGTGTCTCCCTGTTTCAGAAAGCTGGTGGTTGATGCGAACCAGTGCAAAGGCATGCTGTGAATTACCTCCTGGAGCTGTCTCTGTGAACGTTAAGTAGCAGAGAACGGATAAAACCGTTACGAAATGAAGTGAAAAGCCTTTTTTTGGGCTTTTAATTAGGGTGGTACCGCGAGATAGTCATCACGTCCCTTTCCAACTGGAGAGGGACTTTTTTTATTGTCATTAAACAACGAAAGGAAAGATAGGAATGAATATTCTACAAGATCTAGAATTTAGAGGTCTTCTTAATCAAGTAACAGATCAAGAGGGATTGCAAAAAGAACTTGAAAACGGAATCGTAAAGCTTTATTGCGGATTTGATCCAACTGCAGACAGCCTGCACATTGGAAACCTGTTACCGATCCTTACACTTAAACGATTTCAAGAAGCTGGACATCAGCCTTTTGCGCTAGTTGGCGGTGGAACAGGTTTGATTGGTGATCCAAGTGGTAGACAAACAGAAAGAACATTGAACGAAGCTGAGATTGTTGTTCAATGGACAAATAAAATCAAAAATCAGCTTTCTAGACTTCTTGATTTTGAAAGAGAAAACAATCCTGCTAAGACAGTGAATAACTATGAGTGGTTAAGTCAACTTACGATGATCGAGTTTCTTCGTGACGTTGGAAAGAATTTCTCAGTTAACTACATGCTTGCCAAGGATTCTGTTGACTCTCGATTAGAAGCGGGTATCTCTTTTACCGAGTTCTCATACATGATTTTACAATCGTATGATTTTCTTAACCTCTTCCAAAAAGAAAACGTAAAACTTCAAATAGGTGGAAGTGACCAGTGGGGGAATATTACAGCTGGTATGGAATTGATTCGTCGTTCTGGCGAGGAAGAAAAGGCTTTCGGACTAACGATTCCGTTAATCACAAAAGCGGATGGAACGAAGTTTGGTAAAACAGCATCTGGAACGATCTGGTTAGATGCAGAAAAAACGACTCCATACGAGTTCTACCAGTTCTGGGTAAACGCAGCAGATGCTGATGTAATCAACTGGTTAAAATACTTTACATTCTTATCTAAAGAAGAAATTGTAGCTCTTGAAAAATCCATAGCTGAAGCGCCAGAAAAACGTGAGGCGCAAAAAGCGTTAGGACGAGAAGTAACAACTTTAGTTCACGGTGAAGCAGCATACAAACAAGCAGTAAAAATCACTGAAGCACTCTTCAGTGGAAATCTGTCTGACTTAACGGCTGCTGAGATCGAACAAGGTTTCAAGGATGTTCCGTCATTTAACGCAACGAATACGGAGGACTTAAACATTGTAGATCTGCTTGTTGATGCGAAGATTTCTCCATCTAAACGGCAAGCAAGAGAAGATGTAACAAACGGAGCTGTATCAATCAACGGTGAAAAGATCCAAGATACAGCATATATGATTGGTGAAAAAGACCGCATTGAAAATAAGTTTGTGATCATCCGTCGCGGAAAGAAAAAATACACGTTGATCAGATATTAAAATGAAGGATAGGAACCCAATCGTAGCAGAGTTCCTATCTAATTTTATTAAAGGATGTGTTTGTTGTGAAAAGAATTCAATTAGCAGAAGACCTTCAGTTTTCACAGATCGTTCACGGACATTGGCGTTTAGCAGAATGGAATCTCTCTCCCGAAGAGCTTCTTTCACTTATAGAAAGATGTATAGAGGCAGGAATTACAACGTTTGATCATGCTGATATTTATGGTAATTACATGTGTGAAGAGCTGTTTGGACAAGCACTAGCTCTTAAACCATCCTTACGACATGAAATGCAGATCGTGACTAAGTGTGGTATTAAACTCATTTCTGAAAACCGTCCACATCATACAATTAAATCTTATGATACGAGTAAAGAACACATCATCGCTTCTGCAGAAAATTCATTGGAAAAAATGAACACAGACTTTGTAGATGTACTATTGATTCATCGCCCAGATCCGTTTATGGACCCAGCTGAAACAGCAGAAGCGTTTCACATCTTAAGAAAAGAGGGGAAAGTGAGACATTTCGGTGTTTCTAACTTCACACCTAAACAAATGGAAATGCTGCAGAATGAGTATGATGGACCACTTGTAACGAATCAGATCGAGTTGTCTGTTCTTCATGAACAGTCTTTCTTTGATGGCACGATCAATCACCTTCAAAAAGAAAAAGTTAGACCGATGGCTTGGTCTCCGCTTGCTGGAGGAAGATTGTTTAATGGTAAAGATGAAAAAGCGGTACGAGTGAAAAAGGCTATAGAAAGACTCGCTAGTGAAACAGAAGCCTCATCTATTGATGAAGTAGCTTATGCATGGCTGTTGAATCACCCGGCACAAGTCATGCCGATTGTTGGTAGCGGAAAAATGAATCGTATTGAGGCAGCGATAAATGCAGCAAACTTACCGCTAACACGCGAGCAATGGTTCTACATTTTACAAGAAAGTATGGGGAAAGAAGTAGATTGATTCATACTTTACTCATTCAATAATAAGCCGAAATCCACACAGTATGATGTGTGGATTTTTTTATTATATCTATAGAACATTTCGTTAGTAATTAGTTCCTTAGTAGTATAATATTAGAAATAAATACTAAAAAATGGGGATGCATCAATGATTACATTAAGCAACAACAGTTCTACGAAGAGCTCACAAGTATTGAATGAAAGTGCTGTACTGGCAGCGATTGATCGATCAGTAGCCATGATTGAATTTGACCCTCATGGAAAAGTACTATGGGCAAATGAAAATTTTGCAACAACGGTGGAATACCATGTTGATGAGATGCCGTTTTTGGTCCATAAGCAATTTTGCACAGAAGAGTTTTTGCGAAGCGGTGAGTATGATCGGTTTTGGCGAAGTCTAAGAGAAGGTAAAACATTTCAAGAAAAGATTCAACGTGTAACGAAATCAAAGCGTTTGATTTGGTTAGAAGCTACGTATACACCCGTTGTGGATGAAAATCATAAAGTGACAGCTGTGGTAAAGATTGCAACAGATATTACGAATAGAGAAAATAATACGATCAGGGTTGCTTCCGACCTACAACAGATGTCCCTAGAATTGCTTACACGAGCGGAAGAAGGATTAAAGAAAAGTAATGAGATTTCATTATCTACCGAAAAATTAGTGTCTGAATCCCAACAGAATTTATCTATATTAGAATCTCTGAAAAAGCAAGCTACTTCTATAGAAGATATTGTAAAAACGATTCGTGAAATTGCGGCACAAACCAATTTGTTAGCGTTGAACGCAGCTATAGAAGCAGCTCGAGCTGGTGATCATGGAAGAGGATTTAACGTTGTGGCGGTTGAGGTTAGAAAACTGGCTAATCGCGTGCAAGACTCTATCCAAGAAGTGAATGCACATATTTCAGGAATCACTGGCGAGATAAACAAGATCAATGATGTGACTCACCGATCGCAAGAAGGGATAACGAATAACAAACAATTGATCGAACAAGCGATGCAAGAGTTCTTAGGTATCGAAACTTCTGCGAGACAGTTGGAGTCACAGGCAAGTAAGTTTAAGGAACTTCTATAGGTCTAAAAAATAAGAAAAACCCCTAATGCCTTTAGAAAAGGTGTTAGGGGTTTCTTCACTCTTATTAACGAGAGTAGTATTCAACGATAAGTTGTTCTGTGATCTCAGCAGGAAGTTCAGAACGCTCTGGTAAGCGAGTGAAAGTACCTTCCAATTTGTTTTCATCAAATGTTAAGAAATCAGGTACGAAGTTGTTTACTTCGATCGCTTCTTTAATAGCAGATGAGTTACGAGATTTTTCACGAACACCGATTACATCTCCAGCAGATAGACGGTAAGAAGCGATATCAACACGCTTTCCGTTTACTGTGATGTGACCGTGATTTACTAGTTGACGAGAAGCACGACGCGTGCGAGCAAGACCAAGACGGTAAACTACGTTATCTAAACGAGATTCTAAAAGAATCATGAAGTTTTCACCGTGGATACCAGTCATTTTACCAGCATCATCAAAAATGCGGCGGAATTGACGCTCGTTTACACCGTACATGTAACGAAGCTTTTGCTTCTCTTGTAATTGTAAACCGTATTCAGAGATTTTTTTACGTTGAGTTGGACCATGTTGTCCTGGTGCGTATGGACGCTTAGAAAGTTCTTTCCCAGTTCCGCTTAGAGAAATTCCAAGACGACGAGAAACTTTCCATGTTGAACCTGTATATCGAGCCATTATAGACTCCTCCTTCACATGTTTGTTTGTGTTAAAACAACAACAGTGACTATGGCCTTTTCATGAGCATATTTTGTATGAAAAACATCTTCACTTCAGCAGCCATGAAGCTACGAGATGTTCCCGGATTAATGAAAACCAGGGTACAAAATAAAAACAAATGATGGACACAGTGCCGCTTATTTTACACAAAGAATAGTATAAGCTTTTTTGTTATACCGTGTCAACTCTATCTATAAATACATAAAACATTTTCAGGGACAAATTGTAAAAACATGAAAATTCATATATGATATGTTTAAGAAAGCGCTTACATTTTATATTGCCTTCAAAGGAGAAGTAAAAATGGACACAAAACGCTTTGAAACAGATGTGATTCACAAAGGGTATAATGCAGAACAACATAATGGGAGTTTGGCTCCTCCGATTTTTCAAACTTCAACTTTTGTATTTGACAGTGCTGAAACGGGTGCAGCACGGTTTGCAGGTGAACAGGAAGGATATATCTATTCTAGACTTAGCAATCCTACCGTCGCGATGTTAGAAGAGCGAATAGCAGCGATGGAAAAAGGGGAGAAAGGTCTAGCGTTTGGTTCCGGTATGGCTGCCGTGTCAGCTATTCTTCTCGGTTTAACGAAAACAGGTGATCATATCCTCTGTTCTGAAGGAGTTTATGGTTGTACCTTTGGCCTGCTTCAGCTTATGGAAGAAAAGTATCATATTACACACAACTTTCATTCGATGAACGATGAGGAATCAATACGGTCAGCAATTAACGACCATACAACAGTCATATATATTGAATCTCCGATAAACCCGACGATGAAACTTGTTGATTTAAGTATGGTGGCAAGAATTGCAAAAGAATTTAATATTCCAGTAGTTGTAGATAATACGTTTTCCTCTCCTTATCTACAGCGTCCACTTGAATTAGGCTGTGATATCGTTTTGCACAGTGCCACGAAATATTTATGTGGACATGGGGATGTAATAGGAGGTCTAGCGGTTGGAAAGCAAGAATTGATGAGCCATCTTGCTATGACCACTCAAAAGGATATTGGTGGAGTAATGTCTCCTTTTGATGCCTGGTTGCTTTTAAGAGGAATCAAAACACTTCCTGTTCGAATGGACCGTCATTGTGATAATGCAAAAAAGCTGGCAGACTTGTTAAAGAAACACCCTGCTGTAAATCGAGTTTTGTATCCGGGTGATTCTGATTTTCCTCAATACGAGCTTGCGAACAAACAAATGTTAAACGCGGGCGGTCTGATCAGTTTCGAAATAATAGGAGATAAAGTGGTCGCACAAAAATTCATGAATGCATTAAGACTCATTAAAATCGCAGTTAGTCTTGGAGATGCAGAAACACTCATCCAGCATCCTGCTACGATGACGCACGCTGTCGTACCTGAGGAGAATCGTCTTCAGATGGGAATCAGTGATCAGCTTCTGCGCTTATCGGTTGGTTTAGAAGCATGGGAAGATATTTGGGGTGACATAGAACAAAGTTTAGATTCTTTATAAAGCTTCTGGAAGTAGTTGATTTCCGTTACAAGCTGCTCGCTTTCCGCGGGGCAGGAGGCACGCACCTTCCACTCCAATCAACTGTAATGAAAGCAACACCTTTTAGATGAGCGTTATATACAAAAGAAGCCCTGCGCTTGTATTGGCGCAGGGCTTTTTTAATAGGTAAGAGAAATTAGATATATCGAAGTAAAACCTCACAGAACTTTTCTAAGTTCTCTTGATCGATCTCATCAAATCGTTCCTTCTCGGGACTATCAATATCTAGAACTCCTAGGAGCTGGCCGTCTTTAACTAACGGAACAACGATCTCGGATTGAGAAGCTGCATCACAGGCGATATGTCCAGGAAACTCATGAACATCTTTTACTACTAATGTTTCTTGATTTTGAGCGGACGTTCCGCATACTCCTCTTCCAAGAGGTATTCTTACGCAAGCTGGAAGCCCTTGAAAGGGTCCAAGAACTAATTGGTTCGTCTCTACTTCAAGTGTATAAAATCCGACCCAGTTTACTCTGTCTAAGAATTGATTCAGTAAAGCAGAAGCATTTGCAAGATTCGCAGTAGCGTTTGTTTCACCCTCAAGTAAAGCAGAAAGTTGTTTTAACAGAAGAGAATACCCCTCATTTCTGTCTGTGCTATATTGCTGAACGGAAAACATCAAGATTCCTCCAAACCTGATAAATTGTTTATTCTATCCTATCAAATAATGTTGAACTATACACCCAAAAGCCCTTATTTGTCGAGCGATTATTAAAGGTTTATGTCTTCCGCCCAAGAATTTTATACAAGAGGGAAGGACGGTGGAAGAAAATGAAGACAGATCCGATGGAAACGAAACTGAAAATAGCTGAGGCTGCGATTGCTCTTTTCACAAGCCAAGGATTTAAAGGAACGACCGTTAGGCAGATAGCAAAAAAAGCTGGTGTGAACATCGCTTTAATTTCGTACCATTTTGGAGGAAAGAAAGGTCTTCTAGAAGAGTTGATCACTTCATTTTTTGAAGGGTATATCAGAAGGATTGAAATCATCTATCATACATCGAGCTCTCCAACAGTAAAAGGGAATTTTATTGAAATAGTAGAAGCTTTGTTGATCTATCAACAGCGAAACCTTCCTCTTGCACGCTTTGTCTATCGTGAGATGACGCTTGATTCAACATTGGTACGTGAACTCATGTCTACCTACTTAGTAAAAGAAAAATACTTTTTGCAAACTTTGTTTGAAAAAGGGATGAAGAAAAAAGAATTCAGAAGGCAGCCTGTGGACTTTTTAACTATTCAGTTCAAGGATATGATGATGCTACCATTTTTGCATCCACTATATTTAGCTGAAGTTTATCAGATCAGTGCTGAAACAGAAACGTTCATCCAACCTTATAAAAAATGGATGATGAACTGGTTTGATAAATGTGTTTGTCTTCCTGAAAGAAAAAACCCCCTACTGTCTGCTGTTCAAAAGCCGTTATTCGGCTCTATTCAAGAGAAGTGGGGAAGTTAATGTTGCTGTTGCTACTAATTGATCAAATCCTTGACCGAGTCCCTTAGCACTGTGGGCATCAGACCCATAGACGAGAGGGATTTTTCTTTTTTGTGCTTCTTTTATAATCCAATCTGAAGGGTAAGGCTCCAAACAATAAGGCTTAACAGCACCTGCTCCGTTGTAATCCAAATACATTTTACGTTCAGACAAGGTTGTTAAAATGACTTCTACTTCCTTTTCATAACTAAAATCTGGAGGGAAAAGTGTTTGAAACTTCTTAGCTAATGTGATATGACCAATCCTTTTTGGCTGATGCTTCCCAAATGAATGACTGATTGATCTTCTAACCGTTTGAAAGTATAGGGAGTAGACAGCAGAAAGGCTACCCGACTGTTCAATCAATTCTTTAAATACATTCTCATCATAATCCATGCAGTAGTGCTTATTTTTGACATTTAGAAAATGAACAGAGAGAATGGCATCATCGAGCTCTGGCCAAACTTCCTTAAGAAACGAATTCGTCTCCTCTTCATATCCATCTATAAAATCAATTTCTAATCCAGTAAAAATCTCTATTTTACTTTTATAAAATTTCTTAACTTCTCTCAAAGTGTTAAAGTAACTTCCTAATTGTTCGTGTGTCATGCTACTGTCTTTCGTGGGAGCAGGATCGGTAAATGTATGAGGGAGCGGGGCATGCTCTGTAAAGGTAATACCTTTCATACCTAAAGAGATAGCTCTTTCGATATACATTTCAAATGTGTCTAGAGACCCATGGGGACAAAAAGGCGTATGGACATGTCCATCATAGTACATCTTTCTTACTCCTCCTTTCGACAAAATCTTCATTAAATTGGAAAAAAATTATCAGATTATGCAATTTTTTTGCGTCAAATGTTTGTTTACATGTTATCATAAAAGCATTAAACTGCAATTTTTATAGAATAAAAACTAAATTAGATCGGTAAAGCGATTTAAACATACGAATACATAATGTAGGCCATATAGAAATTTGAACAGATAGAAAGGGTGCCTCTGATGATATACATAGTCATTGCCATCGTTACATTCCTAGCATTGATCCTATACGGTGCCATGTCACGCCGAAGAGTGTATAAAGAAATTGATCGACTTGAAGCATGGAAAATGCAAATTATGAATCGCCCATTAACAGAAGAGATTTCAAAAGTTAAGGGTATGGCGATGATTGGGGAAACGGAAGAAAAATTTGAAATGTGGCGTCAAGAATGGGATGAGATGGTAACGGCTCAACTTCCTAATTTAGAAGAAGACTTATTCGACGCTGAGGAATATACAGATAAGTACCGCTTTAAAAAAGCTAGATCTATTTTAGCTGGGGTTAGCCAATCATTAGAAAAAATCGAGATGAGAATTAAAGAGATTACTTCAGAGATTAATGAGTTAGTTACGAGTGAGGAACTAAATCGAGAAGAGATCGTTGAAGCGAAAGAAAAGCTGCAAGAAACAAAGAAGTACTATTTAACACATATCCGCGCACTTGGTCAGACAGCACCAATTTTTGATAAAGAGCTGGATGAGATTAAAGCACTGTTTGAAACATTTGAATCACTTACTGTACAAGGAAGCCATCTAGAAGCTAGACAAAGACTTGTAGAGAGTTTAAACCGTATTTCAGACTGTAAAACGAAGATGCAGGGTGTTCCTGAACTTCTAGTGATCCTTCAATCGGATATACCAAATTCATTGAAAGAATTAAGTGCAGGTTTTACTGAGATGGAACAGCAAGGCTACGTTCTACATCATATCGGTATTGAAAAAGAGATCAGTTCTTTGAAAGATCTTAACGAACAAGCGTTGAACAGAGTGTTAGATTTGGAGCTTGAGAGTGCTCAAAAAGATATGGACGAAACGGTTCAGAAAATGGATCAGCTCTATGAAATGCTCGAAAACGAAGTGCATTCTAAGCAATTTGTAATTAGTGAAAGAGAAATCTTTTTCTCTTCCATTCAAGATCTTCAAGATAGAATTGAGAATTTAAAGCAAGAGACCCAAATTGTTTCTTCTACTTACTTGATCGAACAAAATGAAGCAGAAATGCAAAAGAAGATTGAAAAACTGTTTCACAAGCTACAGAGTCGTTTCTTAATCATTGAAGATTCAATAGACGAAAAAAGAGAATCTTATTCAGTTATTCGAGAGATGATGGAAGAGATGCAAAAGCAGATGGAAGAACTGCAGCGTTCTCAGAAAGTATATGAAGAAATGCTTCATAACTTAAGAAAAGATGAGCTTGAAACGAAACAAAGCTTAAGAGAACTAAGAAAGAAACTGCTCGAAGCAAGAAGAATGGTACAAAAGAGCAACCTTCCTGGATTACCGGAACACTACTTGATTACGATCGGGAAGGCAGAAGAATATATCATCGAAGTTTCTAAAAAGCTGGATGAGAAGCCTCTTGAAATGTCAGATGTTTCTTATGTACTAAACAAAGCGCACGAAGCAGTAAACGAAGGTTACGATGAAACGTCTAAGATGATCGAGAATGCTTTCTTAGCTGAGAAGCTCATACAGTACGGCAATAGATTCAGAAGTTCTTATCAATCTGTATCCGTTCGATTGATTGAAGCAGAGATCGCTTTTCGAAATTATCAGTATGAAGATGCTCTTGAGATTGCAGCTTCTGCGATAGAAAGTGTTAGACCTGGAATCCTTAAAGAGATGGAAATCAATTTAAAGTCACATGTATAAAAACTGCGAGGATTCAATTCCTGCAGTTTTTTTGCTGTTTAAAAGAATTTTATTTTAGTGAGTTAACAAAAACTAGGATATAAGTGGAGATGTGCACGATAGCTAAATTATGGTATGATAATGAAATGTGTGTTTTAGAACGGTTTGGAATGGATAATTGGAGGATTCAACAATGATTTATTTGGATAATAGTGCAACAACAAAGCCATATAAGGAAGTACTTGATACGTTCGTTACGGTGTCAGAAAGGTATTTTGCCAATCCATCTTCCCTTCATTCTAAAGGAGGCGAAGCTGAGAAATTGCTTGGTCAGGCCAGAAAGTCAATTGCTCAGTTACTGGAGGTTGCTCCATCAGAAGTCGTTTTCACCTCTGGTGGTACAGAAGGCAACAATATTGCGATCAAAGGGATTGCTTTTCAACATCAAAATCGAGGTAAACACCTTATAACATCTTCTGTTGAGCATGCATCGAGTCATGAATCCTTTCAATATCTTGAATCACAAGGTTTCGAAGTAACGTATCTTCCTGTGGATCACAACGGTTTGATTTCATTAGAAGAACTTAAGTGTTCGATCCGGCCAGATACGATTCTTGTTTCACTTATTCATGTCAATAACGAAACGGGAACGATACAACCTATTCAAGAGATAGGTAAGATCTTGAAAGAGCATCCGAAGATTTTTTTCCATGTCGACAATGTTCAAGGTGTCGGTAAGGTTGACCTGCCACTAAAGGAGTGGGGGATTGATCTATGCACGATATCTGCCCATAAAATTCACGGTTTAAAAGGAAATGGGATTCTATTTGTGAAGAATGGTGTGAGTGTCTCTTCTTTATTCACTGGTGGAGAACAAGAATTAAAGAAAAGAGCCGGGACTGAAAATGTTGCAGGTATTGTAGCTATGGCAAAAGCGTTAAGGTTAATTCTTCAAGAAATGAAGGAAAAGAAAGAAAATTTACTTGAGATTAAACAGTTCTTAATTGAAGAGTTGCGTTCCATAGATGGAATAGACATCAATACATCTATAAAGTACTCAGCTCCTCACATTATTAATTTTTCAGTGAAGGGTATCAAACCAGAAGTGCTGATCCATTCCCTTGATAAAAGAGATGTTTATGTATCAACTCGATCTGCATGTTCATCAAAACAAGGTGGAGCTAGCCGTATCTTACTAGAGATGGGGTTAGGAGAAAATCGTGCTTCAACGGCTATTCGTTTGAGTATCTCCTATGGAAACACTTTGAAAGAAGCAGAACTGTCTTTAAAAATATTAAAAGAAGAACTAATAAATATTAAGAAGGTAATGAGGTAATGAAGATGATTTATGATCATTTAGTCGTACGCTATGGTGAATTATCACTAAAAGGAAAGAACAGAAGGCATTTCGAATCACAGCTTTTTGAAACAGTAAAAAGAAAAATGCGTCCGTTTCAGGATCTGAATATGTCAAAACACTTTGACCGAATTGTTATTGAGTTAAACGGCCAATCATATGAGCCTATCGTCAAATCACTACAGGATATTTTTGGCATCCACTCGATCAGTTTAGCTGTAAGATCTGAAAATGACTTAGAAGCGATCCAGAAAGCAGCGTTAATCGCTCTTAATGAAGCGATGGAAGGAAAGAAGACGTTTAAAGTTACTGGTAAACGCTCATTAAAGTCCTTCCCAGTTAACTCCATGCAGCTTAACCAAGAAGTTGGAGGATACCTTTTAAGAAACACGGAAGGTTTAACCGTTGATGTTCATAATCCAGATGTAAATGTAAAAGTGGAAGTAAAAGATACAGGAACTTACATCAGCTCAAAATCATTTGAGGGAGCTGGCGGTCTGCCGATCGGTGTTGGCGGTAAAGCGATGCTAATGCTTTCAGGTGGTATTGACAGTCCAGTAGCGGGATATTTGACTATGAAGCGTGGTGTTCGTATTGAAGGTGTTCATTTTCATAGTCCGCCATTTACAAGTGAACGGGCAAAACAAAAAGTGGTGGATCTGACACAAGAGCTCACTCGCTATAGCGGAGGCAAGATCAAGCTTCATGTTGTACCTTTTACAAAAATTCAACAAACGATCAAAGATAAGATTCCGTCTAGTTATAGCATGACAATCATGAGAAGAGTAATGCTAAGAATCACTGAGCGTTTAGCGGAGAACAACCATGCGATGGCTATCGCGAACGGAGAGAATCTCGGCCAAGTTGCAAGTCAGACGATGCATAGCATGTATGCGATCAATGAAGTAACAAACCTGCCTATTCTTCGCCCTGTTATTACAATGGATAAGCTAGAGATCATGAATTTGTCGCATAAAATTGGAACATATGAGATTTCAATTCGTCCTTATGAAGATTGCTGTACCATTTTCTTGCCATCTGCACCAAAGACTAAGCCGAAGCGTGAGAAAGCGATTCGGTTTGAGAAAAATATTGAAAACCTTGAAGAGTTGATTGAAGAAGCGGTTAATGAAGTTGAGACGCTGATTCTTGAAGAAGGGAAATCAACGGACGAAACGTTTGATGATTTGCTTTAAGACATCTTGTAAGTAGTTGATTTCCGTTACAGGTGCTCGCTTTCCGTGGGGCAGGCGGTGAGCCCTTTACCGCTTTGCGCCCTTAAGGGTCTCACCTGACCGCTTGTCCCACAGGAGTCTCGCACCTTTCACTCCAATCAAGTAGTCAATAAAGAGAAAAGAAATGACATGAAAGTAATCGGTGATAAAAAATTGATTAATGACTACAACGTTTAGCGGTGGAGATTCATGCACGCTTCAGTTCAAAAATTAACAAGATAAGACCAAGGGTAAGAAGTCTGCACATTGTGTGGGCTTTTTTCTTTTTTAGGAGCCGTAGCTTTTGCATTTGTATTGACTCTCACATGCAGGTTGATTGGTGCGCAAGTTTGTCGAAGCGAGCAATATGAGCGGAAATTAACTGCTTTTAAAATGTTCTTTTCAATTAATATTGAAATGGCAACACACACAACAATTTCCAAGAATTGAATCGGCCATTTAGACACATCTTATTAGTACAAAGGAGGTGAAACAACATGGCAAACCAAAACCAATTAGTAGTACCAGGTGCACAACAAGCTGTAGACCAAATGAAGTATGAAATCGCTTCTGAATTCGGTGTAAACCTTGGACCAGATTCAACTGCACGTGCTAACGGATCTGTAGGTGGAGAAATCACTAAGCGTCTAGTAGCTCAAGCTCTAGGTGGATACTCTAAGTAAATAGTAATGGCTAACGGAGCGGGTTGTCCCCGCTCCTTTTATTTTTGTGCATATATGACTAAATTTTAAAAATTTTCTAAAATATATTATAATGGTAAAGAACAACATGAATTGAAAGGGTGAAGTAAATGAACTTGATTGCTCCAAACATTTATAATTTAACAGAAGAAATGGAAAAGTATGCTTTAAACCCTGAAAAAAAAGCTTTAATCTGGATGGATGAACAAGGTATTACAGAGGAGATTACATATAAGAAGCTCCTAGACAGAGCGAATCAAATTGCAAATTCTTTAGAAGAACTTGGACTGACTAAAGGTGATAGAGTTCTGATCATCATGCCACGACTGATTGAAACGTATGCGGTCTATATCGCTTGTTTGAAAGCTGGAATTTCTGTTATTCCATGCTCAGAAATGTTAAGAGCTAAGGACCTGAGCTACCGTGTCCAGCATAGTGAAGCTAAAGCGATCATTGCGGATTACCGATTTACAGAGCAAGTTAATGAGATCAAAGACCACTTGCCTACACTTACATATAAAATTAGTGCGAACGGGGAAACAGATAACTGGTTAAGCTTACAAGCTATAACGAATAATGTAAGCGTTTCCTATAAAGCGCCTGAAACGGCGAAGGATGATATGGCTTTTTTATCCTACACATCTGGCACAACAGGACAGCCTAAAGGTGTCGTTCATACACACGGATGGGCGTATGCGCATATTCGAACGGCAGCAAAAAGCTGGTTGAACATTTCAGAAAATGACAAAGTATGGGCAACAGCGGGACCGGGTTGGCAAAAATGGATTTGGAGTCCTTTTTTATCCACTCTAGGTACTGGTTCTACGGGTTTTGTCTATCAAGGTAAGTTCGATCCGAAAAAATATTTAACACTTTTGCAAGACCAACAGATCTCGGTGTTATGCTGTACACCAACAGAGTATCGTTTGATGGCTAAAGTAGACAATTTAGATCAATACAAATTACCGCATTTAAGAAGTGCTGTATCAGCAGGAGAACCACTGAACCGAGAAGTGATCGACACGTTTGAAAAATATTTCCATATCAAAGTCCGTGATGGGTATGGACAGACAGAGAATACATTATTAGTCGGTACGATGGAGGGCATGGAGATCAAGCCAGGTTCAATGGGTAAGCCGACGCCTGGAAATGATGTTGATGTCATTGATGAAAACGGAAAACCTGTTGCTGCTGGAGAAGTTGGTGATATTGCCGTTCATAAAAATTGTCCTGCTCTGTTTAAAGAATATTATAAAGATCGGGATCGGACGATGATGGCTTTCCGTGGTGATTATTATGTGACGGGTGATAAAGCGAAGAAAGATGCTGAAGGCTATTTATGGTTCGAAGGCAGAGGCGACGATATTATTATCTCCTCAGGGTATACGATCGGACCTTTTGAAGTAGAGGATGCACTTGTAAAGCACCCAGCTGTTAAAGAATGTGCAGTAGTGGCAAGTCCAGATGAAATACGTGGTCATATTGTTAAAGCGTTTGTTGTTTTACGAGATCATACTGCAAGTAACGATGCCTTAACAAAAGAACTTCAAGAACACGTAAAAGAACTTACAGCTCCATATAAATACCCAAGATCCATAGAATATGTTGATGATCTTCCAAAGACAACTTCAGGAAAGATCAGACGTATCGAGCTTCGTCAGCTAGAAGCATCAAAATCAAGATGATTTTTAAGGAAAAAGCAGATAACTTATCTGCTTTTTTGCTTGGTTTTTAAGTTATACTACTTTTAAAAGAAGATGAATAAAGGTGGTCAAATAAATTGGGGACTCTCTTTTATAACGGAAAAATCTACACGATGGCAAACGAAGGTGAACATATCGAAGCTGTTTACGTGGAGAACGGTCATATCATTAAAACAGGAACGGAAAAACATCTAAGTAATACATTTAGAGAGCGTATTACGAAAAGGGTTGATCTAAATGAGAACTTCATGTATCCGGGATTTGTGGACAGTCATCTACACTTGATCGGTCATGGTGAAAAGTTGATAAAACTCGATCTCTCAGAAATGACTTCTGCTGAAGAGATGGAACGTGCTCTGAGAGAAAAAGCAACTACACTGACATCCGATGAATGGTTGATTGGAGAAGGTTGGAACGAGAACAATTTTATCGACCGTAAGATTTTTCATAGGCAAGAACTTGATGATATTTCAGGAGGACGTCCTGTTCTTCTATCCAGAGTGTGTCGGCATGCATTTTTAGCGAACACAAAAGCATTAGTATTGGCAGGTATCACTAAGGATACGATCGATCCTCCTGGTGGAATTATCGTAAGAGATAATAATGGAGAAGCAACAGGGCTGTTACATGATAGTGCTGCAGAACTTGTAAAGAAAGCTGTGCCAGAAGCTTCACAGAACTATTTGAATACGGCCTTAAAAACCTCTATCAAACATTTACTTTCATTAGGATTAACAGGAGGTCATTCGGAAGACTTAAGCTATTATGGGTATATAGAAAGGCCGTTGAGTGCTTATCGAACTGTCATTGATGGAGAAGAGATTAAGTTTCGAGCTCATCTATTGGTACATCATGAAGCCTTTGAAGACTTCAAGAATGTAAAAAAGGAATATGAGTTGCCTTTCGTAGAGTATGGAGCATTGAAAATATTTGCAGATGGTGCTTTTGGAGGCCGGACCGCTTGGCTATCTCAGCCTTATAATGATGCACCGGAAACCTCAGGTGTATCGATCCATGCAGATATTGATCTAGCTAAACTTGTTCAAAAAGCGAGAGAGTATCATATGAATGTTGCTGTACATACGATTGGTGATATGGCATTGAAACAAACGATTGAAGCGATAAAAAATAACCCTGCAAAGGAAGGCAGAGATCGCCTAATTCATGTTGGGCTTGTAGATGATAATTTAATTGCAGAAATGAAACAACTACCAGTCATACTAGATATTCAACCAGGATTTGTAGCATCAGACTTTCCATGGTTGATCGAACGACTCGGTACGGATCGAATTCCAAATGCTTTTCCTTTCAGAAGATTGATCGATGAAAAACTAATTTGTGCAGGTGGCTCTGATGCTCCTATTGAACCGGTGGATCCGCTCCTTGGAATATTTGCTGCAGTAACACGAAGAAAACCAGGGGAGAGTCATGAAGGTTACGTGCCAGAGCAAAAATTAACGATGTTTGAAGCAATATCTTTATATACAATCGGAAGTGCAGCTGCCATCATGCAAGAAGATATTAAAGGGGTCATTAAAAAAGGATATTTGGCTGACTTTACTGTATTAGATCAAGATCTATTTGAAGTTTCAGAAGATGAGATCTTAAAATCTAAGGTTGTACTTACAATTGTAGATGGTGATATTGTCTATGAGAACAAGGGTTAGTAGAACGCGAATCATGAACCAAAAAAACAGCTTGCAGATGATGCAAGCTGTTTTTTTTGGTTGTTTATCTTCTACAAAAAGCTTCTTTTTACTTTATGCCAAAATGAATTGTCTTTTAATTTTACAGTCTTGATTCTTTTAGTTGTGAGCTCAAAATTCAAGGTTTCACAATGTTTAATACTCATCGCCTCATTGTCCATACCGATAATCGGATAATGGCTGTTATCATGCTTGATCTTTAATGTCATCTTACGGTTATCACTTAGGATAAACGACGAACCTAAAGTGCGGTAGTGATTGTTATTTAACGAAGCGAGTTCACTGATTTGATAGCATGCAAGCATTGGATCGACTACCGCACCGTTCACCGACTTGTTATAAGCTGTACTACCAGTAGGTGTCGAAATGATCATTCCATCCCCACGGAAGGTTTCAAAATATAAATCATCGATGAAGACGTCAATCTCAAGAGTTCGGATAATGGAAGAACGAAGAGAACATTCGTTTAAGCAGAAGAACGACCCTTGTCCATCAATGGTTACAGATAGAGCAGGGTATTTTCTAACTTCAACTTGTTCGTTTTTCATCGCTTCAATCATACCCGCTTGATCATCGATATGAAAATCGCAATAAAATTCATTCTCAAGTGTACTCACACCTACATAAAGACAATCATCTCTGAAACCAGTTTTACGGACTGCTTGTAAGAAGGTGCCATCACCACCGATGCTAGCTATGATGTTTGCTTCCTTCTCATCTTCAACTACTTTGAATCCCTCTGTTATGGCTAATGATAGTAATTGGTTGATCTTTTCTAGAGTGCGTTCTTCTTTTTTGTAAAAAAAGAAAATTTTATTACGAACAGCCATGATTGCTTTTCCTCCTTTAATTTCTCTGCTTCACTATTTTGTTCTGAGTGATGAGATCAAATTCCTAATTCTATTGTAACAGACAGACTTCTTAAGGTTTAGATTGAATGCGCTCTGCCTATAATGAAAAGATAACAGAAGGGGAGAGCATGTATGGTTTGGTTTACAATCATAATAGGTATCTTACTATTTTTATTAATCGTGATAAGTCTTTCAACGATCCACATCTCCATTTATTTCGTTCATCGAAATGATAATAGTAACATTCAGGTCAATTTTAAAATGTATCATTTTTTAAAATATAAATTGAATGTACCTCTAATCATGGTGGATGCTCAAGATCACTCTGTAAAGATAAGAGAAGAAAAAGACACGACGCTCGGACAGAAAAAAGAAAAGAAGAAGATTACGTTCTTACAACTAAAAAATCAATATCAATCATTTAAAAAGATGCTAAAGCATATAAACCACTTTTATCAAATACTCGCTGCATTTTTGAAGAAAATGAAGATGAAAAAAGTAGAATGGCACAGTGCAATCGGACTCGGAGAAGCTTCTTCGTCTGCCATTGCAGCAGGAGCAGTATGGGGTTTTAAAGGAATAGCGATACAAGTGCTCAATACGTTTTTTAAACTTGAAGAATCTCCGAATGTATCTGTTGTTCCTGTTTTTCAGGGGATGCATAGTGAAACGCGCTTTTCTTGTATGATTTCATTTAAAATCGGGCATGCTATTGTCGTTATGTTGAAAATCTTAAAGTCCTGGCGAATAGTAAGTCGTTCGGCTAAGGTGAATTCTGAATATATGACTGGAGGCATGTAAAAATGAGTGAACATCCGATCCAGGGTTTAATGAAAACCGCGATGGAAAACTTAAAAGAAATGATCGATGTAAATACGATTATTGGTGATCCTGTAGAGACACCAGATGGCAGTGTCATTCTTACTGTATCAAAAGTAGGATTTGGATTTGCAGCAGGTGGAAGTGAGTTCGGTGGACAGGAAGAATCCCATAATTCTTCCACACAGCAAGGTTCATCTAGTCAATCAAAAGAGATGCCTTTTGGTGGAGGGAGTGGAGGAGGAGTTTCTATTACTCCGATTGCATTCTTAGTAGTAAGCAATACAGGGATCAAGACGATCCACTTAGATAATAGTACGCATCTGTATGAGAGAATCTTAGATCTAGCACCTGGTGTGATTGATAAGCTACAGCATATGATGAACAAGAACAAACATAATAATGGTTCATCAAATACACAAACACATGAGTTTTAAAAAAGCTAACATCTCGTTAGCTTTTTTTTCTGCATTGCTTTAAGATGAAAGGGAAAGTACATAATTTATACCTTAAAGGAGGAATATAATCATGGCTGTAACATTTAAAGAAAAACCAGTTACATTACTAGGAAATGAAGTAAAAGTAGGGGACCAAGCTCCAGATTTTAAAGTGCTGGCAAACGACATGTCTGAAGTGAGCCTTGCAGATTCAAAAGGGAGTGTACGTTTGATCGCTGCTGTTCCTTCAGTTGATACGGGCGTATGTGATGCTGAAGTGCGTCGTTTTAATGAAGAAGCATCTAAGCTGGATAACGTTAAAGTATTAACGGTATCAGTGGACTTGCCTTTTGCACAAAAGAGATGGTGTGCTGCAGCAGGTATTGAAAATGTTCAAACGCTATCCGATCACCGTGATCTTTCATTCGGTAAAGCATACGGCGTTGCGATCGAGGGACTTCGTCTTCTTGCACGTTCCGTATTTGTTATTGATAGCTCTGATAAAGTTACGTATGTAGAATACGTAGACGAAGTAACGAGCCATCCGAATTACGAAGCAGCGATCGAAGCAGCTAAAGCAGCGAAATAAGCAATCAGACATCTCCGGTATAGCGTTTAAAATACCGGAGATTTTTTTGTTTAAAAGGGATAGAACCCAGCATAATCCATTCATTTTACAAGCAATAGAAGTTAATGATTGTATATCCTGTACGTAGTTTGCTAAAATGTTTCCTGTGAAAACTTAGGAGGAAGCGATATATGAGTTCTTTTAAAGATGTAGAAAAGCTATTTGTTGTTCTCGACAATACAGCGACGGCAATTAAGGATAAACTTGAACTGCCTTATTTAGACGCTCTTGTGGAATCAGGAGAAAACCTGTTCTTTCAGGAGATACCAAAAGAATACCCGAAAGAATTAACAACTGTGTTAACAGATGAATACAAAAAAGTGAACGTTACAGAATTCGGTAAAGAAGAAACGCGCAAGGCTTTCCAGTTGGCTGTACTTAAAGGCATGAAAGAAGCTGTACAACCACACCATGCGATGACACCGGATGCCGTTGCATTATTTGCTGGATATCTTGTTCAAAAATTCATGAAACAATCCGAGAATCTTACGTTGTTAGATCCTGTAGTTGGTTCAGGGAACTTGCTAACAGCTGTAATGAACCAGTTGAAAGACAAAGAGTGTGTTTCGTTTGGAGTAGAAGTGGATGAAACTCTTTTGCGATTAGCTTGGGTCAATGCGAATATCCAAAAACATAAGTTAGAGCTTTTTCATCAAGATGTGATCAAACCGCTTTATGCTGATCCTGTTGATGTTGTAGTAGCCGACTTGCCTGTAGGATATTATCCAGACGACGAAGCCGCTAAAGCCTTTAAAGTTCATGAAAAAGAAGGACATACTTTTGCACATCACTTAATCATCGAGCAAGCGGTTCATCACTTGAAAGAAACTGGCATTGGGATTTTTATCGTGCCGAACAACCTGTTTGAAAGTGAACAAGCGGACTTGTTCAAAAGTTGGATGAAGGAAACAGTAACCGTACTTGGTCTTCTTCAGCTACCTGAATCATTATTCAAGTCCTCCGTACATGCAAAAAGTATCCTGATTCTTCAAAAGAATGGAGAAGGTGCGATAAAGCCTAAACAAGCGATGCTTGCTCAGCTTCCATCCTTCTCAAATAAGAGTGGATTAGGAAATGTTATGGAACAGATTAATGAGTGGTTTAAAACAGAGTGGGAACGTGAAAAATAACAGCGTGGGTCTATCCTATGCTTTTTTTTCATGGAATTGCAAACGGATTCAAGTCTGAATTGCATGAATATAAGGTGTAAGCGTTTTACAACCTTGATATTAATAAGGGTCAATGTTTAAATAAGGAAGGATTATAGTTTCAAGTGAGATGGAAGTGTGAGTTCACACCCTACTATTTCATTGAATATGAAGGAGATGGCTATTTTGGCTAAAATTATTGCAATTAACGCCGGAAGCTCGTCCTTAAAATTTCAGTTGCTTCAAATGCCTGAAGAAGAAGTACTGACTAAAGGACTTGTAGAACGTATCGGATTAAATGACTCAGTTTTCACAATCGAAGTTAACGGTGAAAAAGTAAAAGAAATTAAAGATATCCAAGATCACTCAGAAGCAGTATCAATGCTTTTAGATAAATTAGTAAAACATAATATCATTTCTTCTCTAGATGAGATCGAAGGAATCGGTCATCGTGTTGTGCATGGTGGAGAAAAGTTTAACGACTCTGTTTTAATCACAGATGAGATTTTACATGAGATTGAAGAGATCTCTTATCTTGCGCCATTACACAACCCAGCGAATGTTGTTGGAATCAAAGCTTTCAAGAACGTGTTGCCTAACGTACCAGCAGTTGCAGTTTTTGATACGGCTTTCCATCAGTCCATGCCTGAAAAATCATTCTTATACAGCCTTCCATACGAGTATTATGAAGAATACGGTATTCGTAAATACGGATTCCATGGAACAAGTCATAAGTATGTTTCAGAGAGAGCTGCGGAGCTTCTTGGACGTCCGGTTGAGCAACTTCGTCTTTTATCTTGCCACTTAGGTAACGGTGCAAGTATTGCAGCGATCGAAGGTGGAAAATCGATTGACACATCTATGGGGTTCACGCCTTTAGCAGGAGTTACAATGGGAACTCGTTCTGGTAACATTGACCCTTCATTGATTCCTTATATCATGCAAAAAACAGGCCAAAGCGCTGAAGAAGTAATTAATGTATTGAACAATAAGAG
This sequence comes from Fictibacillus nanhaiensis, assembly GCA_016401345.1. Lineage (GTDB taxonomy): Bacteria > Bacillota > Bacilli > Bacillales > Fictibacillaceae > Fictibacillus > Fictibacillus phosphorivorans. Next base: position 210,886 of record JAEACG010000002.1, read on the forward strand.
TGGAATGCTTGGAGTTTCTGGGTTCTCCTCTGACCTTCGCGACATTGAAAGTGAAGCAGAAAAAGGAAACGAACGTGCTGAACTTGCATTAGAAGTATTTGCTAGCCGTATTCATAAATATATCGGATCTTATGCAGCGAGAATGGCTGGAATCGACGCGATCATCTTTACTGCTGGTATCGGTGAGAACAGTACGGCTGTACGTGAGCGCGTACTTCGCGGCTTAGAGTTCATGGGAGTATATTGGGATCCTGCTCTTAACCAAGTTCGTGGTAAAGAGGCATTCATCAGCTATCCTCACTCACCAGTAAAAGTTATCGTCATTCCTACAAATGAAGAAGTAATGATCGCGCGTGATACAATGCGCTATGCGATGTAGTTAAGTCGTATCAACGACTTCTTCGTTTGTAATTGAAGTAATATTACTGACTGACAAACCAAGACCTAAAATTTTTTAGACAGCCTTTTTTATGTTATTAATTTAGCATGAAAGGGGCTGTTTTTTTATTGTCTAATAATCCGATCCACAGAAAAACAAAGCGTCATACAAAACATAATCAAAAAGTGTTCACCGTAGATGATGCAAGAGAAATGGTTATTAAAATAAAAAAACTTGAGGGTCTTACACCTAGTTCAATTCAAAATTATGAAAAGCTGTTTAATGATTTTGATCAGTTCTTTGGTGAAAAGTCAGACATCACTTCTTTAACCACTGAGGATGCCCGTAATTTCATCTTTTGGCAACTACATAATAAGATACAATTCAAAAATCATAAATACCGTAAAAACAAGAAAGTAGGCGTTTCAATTACAAGTGCTAATTTATATCTGACATTTGGAAAAGGAGCTTTCACAGTTCTGGTTAATGAGGATGTTGTTGAAAAGAATATCTTCCATGGGATTAACAACATAAAGCAAAATGAAAAGAAAATAGAAACGTTGAGTATTGAGGAAATTAAGAAGTTGTTAAAATCTCTTAATAAAGAAATCTATTCCGAGTTTAGATTGTTTTGTTTTTTAAATTTAGCTTTAGACTCTTTTGGTAGGATTAATGAAATCTTATCATTACGTAAATCAGATATTGATTTTGAGTGTCACACTCTTACATTTACGCAAACAAAAAATAGACGAGTAAGAATGCTCCCACTCAGTAAAAAGACAATCAACCTTATAGTTGAACTTATAAAAGAAAATGAGGATTTTGGAGATACAGATTATATTTTCTTAACTAATCATGGGAAACCATTACGTCCAGATACTCTAAGAAAACACCTAAGAGAGGTAGTACTGCGACTAGGGATCGACAAGAGGATACATCCACATTTATTCAGACATTCTGCATCAGAGTTGTTTTTACGTCAAAATGGATCGATCAGGGTCTTACAAAAAATATTGGATCACCATTCACCGGTAGTAACTATGAGATATGCCCATGTATTAGATGAAACTGTCAAGAAACAACATGAGCAGTTTTCACCATTGAATTTGATTGATGAAGTAGAAAGAAGAAAGACAAGGAGAAAATAACAAAAAAATGAGGCTCAGCTGTTGTCGCAGCTAAACCTCCAAAAAGTTTTATCGAATCCCATACAATTAAATATGGAATAACCCTAGGCTTATCATATCTCAAAAAAATAAGATATGTCAAGTTCTATTAAGTATTGTCTTTTTTAGGGTCATTCCAGTCGAGGTTGCCGATAAATCGACTATAAAGAACCATCGTCAGGTTTAGGACTGAGCCAAAGCTATAAAATCAGTATAGTGTACAACAAAGCGTATTCCCTATTTTACGTTAGTACATGAATGGTGAGTACGACCATTAACGGTACGGATGCGGAAGAGTAGAGGTAGATAAACCTGCATGACATTCCACAAGTATGAGAGAGCAAATTTGCGCTCTCAGAACCTGTTCGAGGACTACTTGAGAAACACAGTAGGAATGTTTGGGAGAATATCCCACGACAAATAGGGTGAAGCGATTCGATCACAGAGCCGATATACAAAAGTTTCAGTTGATTGCCTATGTTTACTTGATTATTTTTTTGTCTTGTGAACATTGGCAACAACTTTGCTCATCTCCTCCATCGCCTCAACCAAAAGTAAAAGGTCAAGATCATCCAGTCAAGCGTTATTTTGATGAAAGTGAGAAAAGTTTTAGCTAGACACAAGGTAAATGTTTGCAAGATGTTTACAACATTCACCAAATGGATTCTAAGATTCAGAAACCTGATGAAATAGCATACTTCAGCATCACATCATAGCTAAGTAGGGTTAGGGGATGTGTGTGGAGTTTAAGGCTGGAATTGTAGTTAAAATAAAAGAAACAAACCAACCAAGGTCGAAACTAAAGTTGTTGAGACTGTTAAGGAGATCAACTCATACAAGCAAGTTGTTGGGCAGGCAATATTTTTTTAGAAATAAGTACAACAAGTAGTGTACTTTCTGTTACCATATAATTGGATAATTATATTAGGGGGATGTAATAAATGTCAAAGAATAACGTAGTACATTTACATGAAGATTCCTGGGACGAGCTGTTAGAAGGGTATGAAGAGTATATCGGATCAGATAAGTCTGAGCCTCTAGAGAACGGATATAAGAGCAGTAAGAAGAAAGAAGATACAGCGGAGAGGGAATTGGAAGAAGTAAAGTAAAATAGCTAAATACTATCGTTAAGCAGCCTTAATTAGAGGGCTGCTTTTTTATTTGGAAAAAATTTAAAAATAAATTATTCAAAAGTATTGATTAAAATTTAACCAAAATATATACTGAGTGTAAGGAGGTGGTAAATATTGCATGGTATAGATTATTTTTGCTCTATCTATAAAGTCGATAATGAATCATTAAAAATTAAAGATCTTGCTAAGATGTTGGACTGCAAACAACCACAAATAAATGCATGGAAAAAAGGTGAAAGAAATATTCCGAAACATCACCTTGAATCTTTATGCGACATATTTAGTGTTCCAGAAGACAAGAGTTACTTATTCAATAGACCAGCCTTATCTGAAGTTGATCGTTATGAAATAGAGATATTTCTAACTAAAGCAAAACTTAAGAATATGGAACCTGGTGAAGATGAAGAAATAAATGAATCGGTGAGAGAAACATTTGAATTTCAAATAGCATTGTACGAGAGAAATTTAGAAGCAATAAAACTGATAAGCGAGTTGAAACCAGCGATCATGAAGTACTCTCACATACCCGATAAATTTTATGAGAATTTAAAGAAAGTAGAAAAATTAGTTGAAGATTTAAAGTAAATTACACAACAAAACAAAAGGGAGAATGAAGAAAATGGGATACCAACAGTCATTTGTAAAGTTTAAGACAATTAATCAATTGAAGAAGGAATTAGTTAAGTATAAAGATCGTGATAAGAGTCGGGATCAAGCAGAGATAACTGGGTATGTAGAAGTAATCAAAGAAATTTATCCTTTTTCTAAAGGAGAAGTAGCATTGATTGTTAGTGGTGAACGCTATGAACAAAGAAATGCGCCTAACCTTAAGGAAGGACTAGGAATTAGCAATATAGATGAAATTGTCTTTATAGATAATCCTGAGTACGTTTACATGGCAGAAGAACAAAATGTGGAACTTGGTCAGTTGCTAGATAAACATTTTAGCATGTTGGATGAGGAGTCATATACTAAACACGGATTAATAAATCCATTCAACTAAATCAAAAAAGGGAGAATGAGAAAATGAAATCTAAAAAACAAATGGAAAAAGAGATCGAATTATTATTTGATGGATACATGAAAATGTATGACACTAATCAAGAATTAATAAAGAAAATGGACACTCTTTTGCTACATAATCAACAGCTTCAAGCAGCTATCCACCAAGAAGGTATCACTAACGTTCAATACATGCATTAAGTAGTTGAAGATATATTGAAGGGAGGTGGTAACATGAACAATCAAATCAAAATGAAAGTCAGAAAAGCATTGGGAAATCAACAAGTTGTAAAGAAACATTATTGTCTAGTGTGTGAAAAAGAAACATTAAAAACCATTAACTTTAAATTAGATAAAATTACATGTTCCGATTGTAAAGGTTCAGTACCTATAGATGATAATTCGTACCATAATTTCTATCAACAGCTTAACAAGATAGGCATATTTTAAATTAATTACATACTCAGGACGGGGGAGTTTACTCTCGTCCCACTCACATAAATTTAGTATTTATTTCTGTTTAAATCCCTAATTTTATCGAAAGTTGAAAGGTAGGTGAAACGTAATTGCAACGTGAAGAATTGATAAAGTTATTACAATTTGATGAAGATACGGGTTATGAAAGCAAGATTTACATACCGAACGAGATTTTTGATGACCTTAAAAACAATAATGACATCAATTCAGCAGCGCATACAGCTTTTTCATTTTCTTATATATACCTTGCAACATGGCTTTATAGATATGCGAAACATAATGGAATAATAGAAGCCACAAGCAGTACAAAAGAAGGAACAATAAGTATGAAAGAGATTTTAGGATACAACCAGATGACAAAAGGATTGGATTACCTAATTAAGAAGAATGGTGTGCTTGAGAAAATGGGATATTTATCTACAGTTAAGGATTATCCAATAAGCGCAATATTTGAAGATGGTTACCTAGAGTTTTCAATGCTTAGTGATCTTGAAGTAGAAATGCAGAATTACGTAAAGAATCGGAGTAGTCGTAAATACACGATTAAATTTCCAGTGAAGGCTTTCTACAGATTTAATGATAATGATGAGGATGGAACATTCTTTGACATAAGCAATACAACCCTAATCCCAATTGAAGTGTTCCTGTTCTGTATGAGTAATGATCAATTAGGTTGTGATGCGTTTTATTGTTACTCGTATCTTCAATATCAAAATCAATTATTCAAAAATGGCTATGATGTTTCACTTGAGAACCTAGCGTTAGAAACTGGATTTAATATTAGGACATTAAAGAATTATCTTCACTTATTAAAAGGTTATAGGATGATCCAGTGTATACACAATCAAGATTATTTTGCATTAGGCATGAAAAAAGAACATAGAAAAGCCAACACATACATAACCAATGACTTTGAACTGTTCCATGAAGAATTAACAACATATAAAAAAATTAAAGTAATGCCACGAAAAGAATATTTACTAAAGTTGAAGTTGGAGAAAGAAGAAGAAATTAAGAAATGGGAAGCAACTGAAGCAGTAAACATACCTATAGAACAACTGCCTTTTTAATACATAATGGAATAAGTTATAAATTTGCCCTACATTATAATACAGGTAATTTACCTGTAAGTAATGTTAAATGAATAAGTTACAATTTTACCCTACATATAATATAAATTAATTCACCTTTAACTTTTACATTAAATTATCAATCAATCTAATTATTCTATATAGGGCAAATATATAACATATTCAAAATACTAACTGGAATACAGATTGCCAGGATAAATAAAGTCACAAACAATAACAGGCTAAAAACAAAGCCAAAAGGAGTCAATGACATGACTGCAACTAATTTAATCGTTACTAATCGAAATTACTGGAGGATGAAGTTTAAATGGAAAAGAAGAATAACGGAATTTATATTCCATCGATCGAAGCGAGTAGAGTGTATGAGCATAATGTAAGAAATAAAAGTGCTACATTTGAGTTTAAAGGATTAATTCCTGATTCTTTAGAATTACGTAAACTCAAGTCGCAAAAAGTATTTTCAAAATATAATTCAGATGAAAGTACTAAGAAGAAACCAAAAAATACTGCTGTCATTAATGTAAAGTTTGAAACCACTGTTAAAAGTGGAGAATACATACTTGAATCTATACCTAATAGATTAATTGAAAAAGAAAATGAGCTTGAAGAGTTAAAGAAAACAATTAAAGATTCTAAGCTATTGCTTAAGCAATATCCAAATCGTAAAAAGTTAACTGATGATATTGAGAAAATGGAGAAAAAAGAACATAAATTAGAAAGAACAATTAAATACTATTATGATTTGAAATTTGATATTGAGACTTATTATGAGAGTAAAGAAAATGATGAAAATCATAATAGTGATAAATGGGAAAAGGTAGATACTAAGGATTTACGTTCTAAGTTATACAAAGAGGGATTTACTATAAAACAAGTTGACTATGAAACTGGAGAAGTTACTGAAACATTCTACAAATTTTATAAGCGTTCAAGTAGTAAATCTCGAAAAGGAGAAGCGTGGTTTATTTGTGAAGAATTGTATGATGTAATGGTTAATTGGTCAAGAATGAATATTCCATTTGTGGAAAGGCAAAACGTGGACTTAGCTGGATTAATGGCTTATGAGAGCCTTGTCACGAGTAGCATAATTGGAACGGTTGAGGTTGACCCTAAATCAATCCTTATTGTAGATGAAGTCATTAACAAGTTTCCTGAAACTGTTAACGTTGTATACAAAAAAGATAATCATCTAGATAGTAAAAAGGATAAGATTACTATTGAAAACAGTATTTTCGATGGTGAAGCACTAGTTGATGAAAGTCTTTTTACTGGTAAATTTGAAGGTAAAGGATTTTTACTTCTTAGATCACACATGTTTAAAGCAGCAGGATTTAATACTAGACTTGTACAATTCTACAGAGATCAATTTGGAGAAGAATATGAGACTGCTACTGTAGAGGATATGTTTGGGAATCAAGTTAAAATTTCAGAAGTACGCATGGTGATCAACCCTACTTGCTTGAAAGCCTTAAAATTCTCTAATGTTATCAATGATAGTGATGATAAAAAGGAAAGTCAAAATGCAATGTGGCAACATTGGAAGCGACAGTTGGAACAAGAAGAAGTTATGGGTGTGTGTAAATATGAGAAGGGTACAAAAAGGGGGAAATTAAACGATAAGCCTTTACAACGCACTTCCTATCAGATGTTAAATTCATTGATTGATGCCGAACCAAAAGATATTCAAAAGTTGGTTAATGTGACTGAGAAGGACTTTATTCAATCAATAAAAAATGATGATGAGGCATTTATCCAGTACCTAGAAGATAATGCAAATGACATAAATTCAAATCAAATGTTTGTTGATTTACATAGAAGAATCCCAAATATCGTAAGAACAAAGATGTTTAGAACATTTAGATCAAAAACTATTGGAAAGTACATTGAGTACGTAAAAAAAGGCAAGGTTCGTCTAGTTGGAGACTACGTTACAATGTTGAGCTGTGGCGAGCGTTATCTTTACCACTCTATAAATGAACCGATTGGTGATGACAGAGTCTTAAAAGGTAATGAAATACATACTACCCTGTTTGGAGAAAAAGGTTTTAATAAATCTTATGTAGCCTTTAGAAACCCACATTCATCAGCATCAAATATTTATATGTGCAAGAATATTAGAAATTCCATAATTGAAACATATTTCAATCTAACGCCAAACATTGTTGCAGTGAATAGTTGGGGTGAAAATATTATGAACCGCCTCAATGGATGCGACTGGGACTCAGATCAAATCGTCTTGTTTGATAACAACGATTTAAAACGATTAGTAATGGAATCCTATAATAAATACAGAGTTTGTGTAAATGATATTGATTCAGATAATACACCTTATAAATTAACTCCTGAAGACTGCGCTAATATAGATTCAAAATTATCTGGTAGCACAGTCCAAATAGGGTTCGTGACAAATGTCGGGCAACAAGTTTTATCATTAATTTCTGACAAGTTAAAAGGTGGAATGAAATTTGAAGATGAAATTATCCAGAAATTAATAAAGAAAGCTGACGTTTTAACAGTTTTAGCAGGTATTTCTATAGATAGTGCAAAACGTCAATATGCAGTTAAACCAAATGAACAAATTAATCACATCATAAAGGAATTGGAGCTGAATGAAATTGACGTAGAAAATGCTAGTAAGGAAGTAAAGGAGTATATTGATAAAGAGTTAAAGGAAGATGAAGATAAAGTGTTTCGTGGTAAGCCTAACTTTTGGAAATTTGTACAAGATGATAGACACATCAAGAATCAGAAGGATGAGGAAAAGAAACCTTTAATGATTACACATTATAATTGTCCGATGGATTACCTGTATGATATTAAATTTGCCAGAGCTAATTCAAAAGACCCTATAAAACTGGAAGAATTACTAATACTAAAAGATAAACGTAAAGGTAATCGGAAGCAACAAAAACAATTGGACGAATTAGCAACTGAATCACAGAATGCGATTTCCTCTACACTAATGAGTGGTGGGGATGAAGATGAAGTTAATGTTGATTTAGAAGATATTACAGAAAAGTTTAATGAGAAATTTAGTAAATTCAAAGTCAATGAAAATACTTTATATGCAATTCTTCTACAGATCAGTGAAGAAACAGAGGGTGATAAGAAGGGGAAAGATAAAAATAACAATTGCATGAGATTAATGAATCATTTATATAAGTCTCAAAAGAAAGTATTCTTAGAAGCTTTTAAAACGTCAAACTAAATTCACCACTTCTCACCAAACAAACAGCCAAAACCTAGTATTATCAATGGTTTTGGCTTATTTTATGAAATTCCTATATGGAGAGAGAACTGGAACGCGAAGACTGGTCTTTATCGTGGCACCGAATGCGTAGGCAAAGTAGGTGACTTTTCTCTCTTTCATTGTAAATGTACATACCCAAAAAAATAATAACATATATCATTATAAAAAAGCAACAAATATTTTATACCCTGCAAGGGACTCATCCTCCCTTTGTTAGTAGTGTGGACTGGAGATTAATTACCTTCAGTCCTATTTTTATTGCTAACAAAATGGTGAGCTGCTTGGAGTGTATAAGAGATTAGCACTACTAAACAAATAAAGGATGGATGTAACATGGGTAAAGTTATTAGTTTATCAACTGAGAACGGAGTAGTATTTGCGACCAGCAGACAGGTTGCAGAAGATTTTGGCAAGGAACATAAACATGTTTTAGAGAGCGTAAGGGAGATCGTAAAGAATCTGACGGTCGAAAAATCGGTAGTGAAATCTGAAGATTATTTTATTAAAGGTACTTACACTTCTAGGGGTAAAGGATATCCTGAATATAAGTTAACTAAAGATGGATTTACTTTACTTGCAATGGGATTCACTGGTGTAAAAGCTTTGCAATTCAAGATTGATTACATTAACAAGTTCAATGAAATGGAATTGCAGCTTAAAGAAATTGACACAAAGATGAATGAGAACGGTGAATTGACAGAGGAAGAATATGCGGAAATTAAGTTCTCAACTGTATATAGAGTCAAGAATACATTCATAGATAGTCAGGATATTTTTCAGGATTATGAAAGATTCACTACATACAGCAGAAAGACTATGGATGTTAAGTTGCGAAATACACGATTAGAGCAAATAATTGAAACTTTGAAGAGTCGAGAGGATATGCTTTATCGTACCAGGCAAAAAGGATATCGTGCTGAACGTGAGAATATTATTGAGCTTACAGAAGAAATCTTACGTGATATTAACGAGATGAATAAGAGATCATATGGACAGAAGTTAGGACATGCAAATAGAAAGGTAGTTTAATGCCTTTTTTATTTAATTTTAAAATATATTTATCCATCATCAATATAACATACTTAAATAGCAATAGCAAATTATATTTATTTTACATAACTTTTTTCACAAGGAGTCATTCATGCGAGTGGTTTCTTTTCTATTGTCTGGACTGCGGACATTAAGAATACAGTGATCACCTCTTAATTTACTTATAAGGGAGATAATATATAGATGAGTGAAAAGTTTAGAGAAGATACAATTTTAGTTGATGGTGTTGAGCTTTACCCAGTACCAGGTCATCCAGGATTCTATGCTAATTTTGAAATAGGGAAGATTTTTAACACATTTACCGAAAAGTATCTTTGTGAGGGATCATCAGGTTCAAAACGAACTGGGTATGTTTATATTGGAATGAAAGATTATGAAGGTAATCCTAGTCACATGTCTGAACACTGGGCAATTTACAGTGCCTATACAGGAATACCGAAGTACGTATTCACGAACAAGGGTATGACATTACATCATATTAACGGTATTAAAAGCGACAATAGAGCATTTAATCTAATGCCCAAACGTCACATTGATCAATATAAAGATGAGGAAACTCAAGAAAGACTAAAATCGAGAAGTTATAGAAAAATTACTGATGAAGAAAAAGAATTCTTTGCTTATGAATGGGAAAACGGTGATTGGAAACGCTCAGATTTTGTAAATGAGTTTTCTGAAGAATTAGGAATTCATTGGAGAACACTTGATAAACATGTAGTTAAGTATTTGTTAGGTGGAAATGAATGATTGACGTTATTGTTAGTCGTTTAATTAAACAGCCACATATCATCGGTTTGTTTCAGGGTAATATTCAAGATGCAGAAGAACAAATTAGATTTATGCTGACAACTAGCTCGTTGGATGAATCAGAAATCAGTGAGTATTTTTTAGCTTTACATAATAAGAAATAATATCAACTATTGCGTAATTTACTTAAGAATGAAATAATTCTGAAAATGTGCTACACTGTCTCTTCAACTTAGATTTAACAGTGAGGAGACAGTTTTTGTATGATACGAAATATTCCTAAAGACGGTAAGTTCACACATAAAGAGTCATGTGATTTAGAGAAAAAGAATAATCTAGATCAAGCAATAGCTAAACTTATATTAGAAGTGCACTATAACACTAAGAATACCGAGTTATTGGGTAAAGGTAAATAGAAGTTATGGTATACAACAACAAGTACAATCAAAATGAAGTTAAGAAGAAACGCAAGAGGACAATTATTAGAACTGATCGTGTTAAGGATACGTCAAATGTGAGTAAATTATTAGAAGATCCCTTTCTAGAACGTTTGCTGACAGCTATTAATAAACATTACTTAGAAGATAATAAATAACAAATTTTTACACAAAAGAGGACATCTGTCATATCCTGTCAAATATATAATATATTCGGCAGGAGGGGAGGTGTCCTTAATGGATAATTTCAGTGTGACTTTTGAACTCGTTAATGGAAAAACTCATACATACGAACTAGAAAACACAACTCATAGTGATGTTTATACTAAGGTAAGTACAGAAGTAGATGGATGGATCTCTATAGATGATAATGGAGAAAACCATTTAATTAAAGCAAATTCTGTATGTAAGGTAGAGATATTGTCTGGGTCTGAAAGAGAAGAGAGATCAAAAAGGGCAATGGAAGCTATGAATGCTTGGGATGTTTAATACACTCTCCTAAATCAAATTGTTGGTGAAGGGAGGTGTGGAGAATGGAATTAGATAAGCACTATAGAGTAAAACATACTATTTTACTTCAGGTTGTTAGGGACATATTAATAAAAAATAATCTTACAACTAGAGAAGAATTCAAAGAATTATATTTAGACAGAGTAGAATCAAGTACTTTGACTGAAGATGATAAGGAAGTTTTAAAAGAAACAGTAAAATAATTAATTTTGACATCCTCATTTTGAGGATGTTTTTTATTATGTATTGGAGTTGATTAAATGTTGGTCATAACAATTGTTTCATTAATTGCATTCGCCTTAATTGGTAGCATATGTGTTGATCTGTACAAAGAGAATAAGCGATTAAGGAAACGAATTAATGAAAGGGCTGAATTGGATCAGAGGTTAAGTGAAGAAGCATACGAGAGTATTCGTAAAAGTTGTGAAGATATTCAAAAGAGTTTAGAGGAACAGTCCAAGTATTTTGAAGAAAAGGTTTTACAATAAGATAGTATGAAGGTTGAAAGGGAGTAATCCAGACATCGGATGCCTGGTAACTAATGCACGTATGTAGATTTATTTGTTATTTCTTTTTTGCTTGAGATAATACTGATCCAGCAAGACTTTTTGTAAGTTTGCTAGTACGTCCATCTTGTAATGCTTTAGAAGCTTTCTGTACCATTTTTGTAGTTGATTGTTTCTTGTTCGGCATGAGACACCCTCCTTTCGTAATAGGATAATAGTTACAAGAATAATATACACTATAAATTGTATGGGAACAAGCGTTTTATACAATATATAGATTTTTTTATTTTGAGGTGATAATTTGATACCACATACAGTTAAAGTTGCAGGAATTAAATATATTGTTCATGAGGTAAAAGGCATAAATGAGAGATTTAACACACTTGGTCAAGTTAACTACTGTAAAGGAACGATTGAATTAGACTCTGATTTATGTGAGGACAAGAAAGAACAAGTATTTGTTCATGAGTTAGTACATGCAATTTTTGAAGCAGCAGGTTACGAAGAACAAGATGAAGATCAAGTAAATAGGTTAGGAATAGTTTTACATCAAGTGTTTAAGGATAATAAGTTTTTATTTTGGAATGAAACCTCATCCCAATAATATCCGTAGAAAAGTAAAATGGATAAATGGGGGTAATTGGTATGTTTAAAAAGAAATGTAAACAATGTAAGGTTGTATTGGCTAAAGGTCAAAAGGAATTCTGTAGTGATGAGCATAAGGAACAGTGGAGAAGTGAGAATCTAAGACCATTCCAGAAGGCTATTTTAGATAAAACAGAAAAGTGGGCAAGTAAGCCTGGAAAGTAATTATGACACCTGTGATGGGTGTTTTTTTAATTGGAGATAGTTCAATCGTATAGGTGGTGAATTAAATATGGAGGATGAAAGATTAGATCATAAGAAAGAAGCTATTGCTCAACAGTTAGCTATGGGATTAAAGCCTAAAGAGCATATTGCAAAGGATTTTAATATTGCAAAAGCTACTCTATATAAGTACATGAAAGACCCGAATATGATGGCGAGGGTAGACGAACTTAAACGAGAGTTTGAGGAATTTGGAGCAGAATTAGGAAAGCAATTGATCCATGCTAAGTTAGTTGATTCTGTTGAAGGGTACTGGAATCTTATTAAGAATGCTAACAATGAGATGGTTGCAGCTAAAGGCTTTGAGTATATGATTAACAGAGCACTAGGGACACCAGCATCTAAGCATGAATTAACCACTAAGATAGATGCAGGAAAGCCTAATGTATCTACTGATATTCTTGAGGAAGAACACGCTAAGTGGGAGCGAGATATCATAGATGTGGAAGCGGAAGAACTTTAGATAAAATGTTTATTTTACTTGCTTAACTTTATGCATAATGTGAGTGGAAAATAGACGGTAGTAAGAGGAGAAAACCTTGTTATATCAACGATGTATAAAATGTTGTATATTAATTAATTTAGAGAACCAATAAAAACACTGATATATAAGGGTTTATTGTTAATATTAGGTTACCATAATCAAGCTTATGGGAAGCGGATAATGAATATGGTATACAATTAGTGAATAATTATAATTGGAAAATGGGGGGCATTCTAAATTTGAAATTCGCCATTTCCATTGCATTCACTTCAATTATTGATTTCTTTATTGGTCAAGATGAAGAAGGAACACTTGCGAATCTAGGGCAATTTGAAACTGCTATGAATGATTATGTTAAATCACAAGTAGAAGACAGATTGAAAGGTTCTTATACTCCTCCAGGTGGAGGAACACCGAATGTTATTACAAAAGAGCAATTAGGAAAAATGTCCACTGAAGAACTTATGAAATTAGATTCAGATGGATTACTTAATCAAGCATTAAAAGGTTAATATTCTGTCTTTCAGGCTAGACGTAAAAGAAGCACTATAAATTTAAATTAGAAAAGGTAAAGGTGATTTTATAATGTCAGTACAATCTTTTATTCCACAAGTATGGGAAGCAAAACTATTAACAAAATACAACAAAGGAGCAATTGCAGAACTAATTACTACTCGTCCTACTAAAATTGAAGGTAATACAATTACTTTTAACAAAGCTTCTGACGTTGCAATTAAAGACTATGCAGGTGCTGTTGAGTGGGATACTGTTAATACAACTTCCGTTGATATCCTTATGAATCAAAAGAAATACTTCTCGATTCAAGTTGACGATGTTGATGCAGTCCAAGCTGCGGGTGAATTAATGCAACCACATGTAAACGGTGCAGCAGTTAGCCTACAAGAAACAACTGATAACTATGTTCTTGGTTTGTTCACTGGTGCTCACGCTGACAATGTTATCGGTAACGATACTACTCCAATCGCATTGACTAAAGCAAATGTTTATGACTCTATCGTTGATCTTGGTACTAAATTGAACAAGAAGAAAGTTCCGAAAGCTGACCGTTTCTGTGTTATTGATTCTGATGTTCTAGGACTTCTTTCTAAAGATGACCGTTTCACTCGTTCACCAGTTGTTCTTGAAAATGGTGTTGTTGAAGGTCAAAAGATCAATGGGATGCAGATTGTTGTATCTGAAGAGTTGTCTCAAGCTGCTGGTAAGAAGAAGATCATGGCACTACACAAAGAAGCAATCGGTTTCGGCAAGCAAATCGATCAAGTAGAAGCTATGCGTCTTGAAAATGCTTTTGCTGACGGTGTACGTGGTCTTACTGTTTACGGTTCTTCTGTACTTCGTCCTGAGGCACTTGCAGTACTTACTGCAACAGTAGCTTAAATACATACTTGGAGAAGGGTTAAATCCCTTCTCTTTTTTTAATGAGGTGATTTGATGTTTTTTAAAAATAAAGAAACAGGTCTAATTTGGGAAGTTACTGATGTAGATCATATTAAACGGTGTAATGCTGACTCTAATTATGAGGAAGTTCCTGAGCCTAAGAAGACAAAGGAAAAGGAAGATAAAACAGAACAACCAAAAAAGAAACCTGTTAAGAAATAGGTGATGAAATGGATACACAAGAAGTAAAAGATATTCTAGGTATCACTAATTCCAAACATGATATATACATTCAAACTTCTATCCCTTTGTTTATAGAATTCATTCAAGAGTACAGTAACAATAGCTTTCTTGATGAAAGTGGAAATGTTGTATTAAAAGGCGGGGCAAAAATTGCACTTGTTAAAATGATTGAATACAACATGAATAAATCAGGTCAATCTTCTCGTTCATTTGGAGAAGTCTCATACTCTTTTGATACAGACTTTCCGCAATCAATACTCAAGTTACTACAGCCTTATTTGAGGATAAAAGTATGAATGAGTATCCTCACACAATAACATTCCAACAAAAAACAAAAATTCCAGATGGTTCAGGCGGATATACAGAAGATTGGGCTACATTCAAAGTAGCCGATGCTTTTGTTCAACCTTTAACAGGGAACAAACTTTTAATAGCACAACAATTACAATCAAAAATAAATTACAAAGTATTCATGGACTTTGATAGTGAAATCAATTCTAAATTAAGGATTGATTATAACGGGAATATCTTAAAAATAGATGCTCCAATAGATCAAGGTGGATTAGAAGAAGTTTTATGTCTGTTGTGTGTTAGTGAGGTAAGTCAATGAAGCTCGATTTTGAATTAAAAGGACTTGAGGCTTTAATCAACAACATCAAAGATTACGAGATAAACAAAAAGACAGATGTTAGTAAGATTGTTAAAGATACAGCGATGAAAATTCAAGCCAATGCGAAACAAAAAACTCCTGTAAAGTCAGGTACTTTAAAGAGAAGTATTGGTGTTGATCTCTCGACAGATGAAATGAGTGCAGAGATTGGAACCTCGCTTGAATATGCTGCTCATGTTGAATTTGGGACAGCACCTAGAACGATTTCAGTTTATGAAGCCAATGTTCTTAGTGACGGGAAACAATTCTTTGGGAAAGAAGTTAAACATCCGGGTAGTAAATCCCAACCATTTCTTTTTCCTGCTTATGAACAAGAAATCCCTGAATATAAGAGTAAACTAGCTGAAGCTTTGAGGGATGTAAAATGAAGACTGCAATACTAAGCTTGCAAACCGCCATTTATAATAGACTGTCTAATGATGCACAATTAGCTGCAAAAATTACTGGTGTTTATGATGCGGTAGATGAAAATACTGTCTTTCCATACTTAACGGTTGGAAATGGGGATACAGTTAACAACTGGTCTACTTCTACTTGGTATGGAGAAGAGTTAACACATACATTACATGTTTGGTCACGTTATAAAGGTAAAAAAGAAGCAGTAGAAATCATGAATTTGATAATAAACGCTCTTTCTCAACCACTATCCATTGATGGTGGTTTTTTAGTGGAGTTTACACAATTAGAGTTTATGGAAGTGCTTAGTGATCCTGATGATATTACAAGGCATGGAGTAATGCGGTACAGATTTAAGATAAGAAACCAATAGGGGGCTATATAATGCGTGGAGTAGATATTTTATTAATGGTTAATACAGGAACAGATGCAGTACCAGTTTGGACTGCTGTAGCTGGTCAACGTAATGCAACTCTGGCAGAAGAAAGCGAAACAATTGACATTACGTCAAAAGATTCTCAAGGTGCTTTTGAATACGATTATGGATTTTATGGATGGACTATTGATGCAGATGGGGTCTATGTCAAAGATGACGCAGGATATCAAGAGCTTAAGGATGCTATCCGTAATAAACAAAAGATAAAAGTTCGTATTCAAGAAGAAGGCGTTGCTACTGAAGAAGGAATGGCTTTAGTTACATCAGCAGAATTTGAAGGTGCTTATGATGCTGAAGTTACATACTCAGTCTCACTTCAAGGAACAGGAAAACTAGAAACGCCAAGTGCGTAATAATTGGAGGAAATAAATAATGAGTTTACAAAAATATGTTGAAGTACAACTTGATGGTAAAACAAAGCTTCTTAGATTTGACTATAATTCGGTTTCCGATCTCGAAGCATTTTATGGAAAAGGTATCAGTTCAATTCTTACTGAGGAGCAAATGGGATTTAATACACTTCGTATTTTCTACACATTTGGATTGAAATGGAAAGATCATGGAATTACTCCTCAAAGAGTAGGAAATATGCTTGGTGATGCAATTGATAATGGAGAATCGTTAGAATCACTTTTCAAACCAATTATGAAAGGCTTAAAACTCTCTAAACTTCTTGGAGATGACTTTGATGTTCCCGAAGATGAGGAAGTAAAGAACCCAAACTAAATAAAGGGATGGATTGGAAAGGGATCAAACAATTAGCGTTTGGTCCCTTAAATTTATCCCATGATATTTTAGGTAAATTAACTCATGGCGAATTCATGGAGCTAGTAGAAGGGTTTGAATGGCGAGATAAATATCAACGTTCAATGATGGCTATCCATGCGAGAACAATAATGTCCGCTCAAGGTAGGAAACCTCTAGATCCTGTTAAGACATTTGATTTAAAGCAGAAGAAAGAGAAAAAGAAAACTACTGCTGAAGAGAGTAAAGGTATTGTTCAAGAATTAGAAAGAGAAATGGGGTGAGTAAGTAATGGCAACTATTGCTGAAATGATGATAAAAATCGGTGCTGACACCTCTGGTTTAGAAAAGAGTACAAAACAAGTTCAAACAGACTTTAAAAAGATGGGTTCAAATGTTTCAACTGCTGCAAAAGATATGGGACAAAGTGTTACTGGATTATCTGGTAAATGGAAACTCATGTCTGACGAAATGAAATCAGCGTACACTCAAGCAAGTGCAAGTTTACAACCGTTTAAGCAAGATATGGTAGAAGTCGAATATGGATTCTTCAAACTTGGTAAAAGTATGAATGATTACAAGGGTACAAATCAAGAATTTATGTCTGAAGTTGAAGAACTGGGGAAACGACATAAAAAAGTAACTGAAAACATGCTAAAAAACAATGATTTCATGAAACAATCCTTTATACAAGGTGTAGGACAAATGTTAGCAAGGAGTGGTCAAAGTGAGAAGATCGCAGCTAATTTTGAACGAATGGGAAATCCCCTTTACACAGTTAATAATGGATTATTAAAGATTGGTAGCAGTTTAGAAGGTGTTGCAAGACAAGGTAATGCAACTGTATTGGCACTTAAACAACTGGGTCCCAATGCAAACATGAAAGAGTTATTAGATATGACTCGTATGATTAATATTGGTTTGTTGCGTACTGCATCTTTAGCTTTATTAGCTGGAATTGCATTTGTTGGAATTAATGTAGGTTTAGCTAAGATGGCAGAAAATAATGGATTTACAGAACTTAGTACATCACTAAGCACTTTAGGAAGTACTCTAAATACAGCATTACTACCATTCATTGAATCTTGGGATAAAGTAATGGGTGCAATTGTATTGGGAATAAATAAGGTTGCTGAGTTATGGGCTACTTTTAGTCAGTTGAATCCAGAATTAAGTGCAGCGGTATCTTGGTTCGCTTATCTGTTCGTTGGGCTTCTCATATTGCTTGCACCTCTTGCGGTAGGAATCGGGTTGACTGGAGGGCTTACAGCAGCCTTCTCGGCTTTATGGCTTGTAATTAGTCCTTTTGTAATAGGGTTCCTTTCTGTTGCAGCTACAGCAGCAGTTGTCGCAGCAGCAATTGTAGCAGTTGGAGGAGCATTATACATGCTCTGGACTAAGACTACTTGGTTCAAAGATGCGGTAATTTCTGTTTGGGAAGGTATAAAAAGTGCCACACTTACTGCATGGAATTATGTTTACAATAACGCAATTAAACCAGCAATCGATGCAATTTATAAATTTATACAGAGTAAAATGGCTCAAGTTAAAGCTTTTTGGGATCAAAACGGACAACAGATATTACAAGCTGGGAAAAACGTGTGGTCAGTCATTTCTAAGGTAGTAGAGGTTGCAGTTAAAGCAATCGGAGCAATTCTACAAGTTGTTTTCCCAGTTGCAAAGGCACTGGTAATTTCAACGTGGAATGCTATAAAAATGACTATATCAGGGGCAATAGACATTATCCTTGGAGTAATTAAGTTTTTCTCTGCATTGTTTACTGGGGATTGGAAAGGTGTTTGGGAGGCTTCTAAACAAATTCTTTCAGGAGCTGTTCAGTTTATTCTTGGCTTTGTGCAAATTACCTTTATCGGTGGTATCACAAGAGGAATTTCTGCATTCGGTTCAACTTTGAGAACATTGTTTTCGGGTATCTGGAATACAGCAAAATCTATCTTTACTACTGGAATAAATGGAGTGAAAAATGTAGTTACATCTGGTTTCGATAACGTAGTTTCATTTATTACAGGATTGGGAACTACTTTCTTTAATGCAGGAAAAGGTTTAATTGAAATGATGGCAAACGGGATAAAAGCAGCAGCAGGAAAAGTACTGAAAGAAATGGAAGAGATTGCATCAAAAGCAAGGGATTTCTTACCGTTTTCACCTGCTAAAACGGGACCATTATCAGATTTAGATAAGTTAGATTTTGCGGGTCCCATTGGAGATAGTATTTCTAAAGGAATACCAATCATTAAAGGATTATTAACCGATGTTCTTCAGTTGCCTGATATTCACGGATCTTCGTCAGCTGCTTCTAGTTCTACATCAAGTCGTGGCGGTATAGTTCAAAACATCACCATTAACAGTCCAAAAGCTCTTTCTCCATCCGAGACAGCTCGTAAACAATTACAAGCAAGTAAACGTTTAGCAATGGACTGGGGGATTTAAATGGAAACATTAACTTTTATAAATGCTAATGGAGACTCTATTACATTCGATGGAGTCTCTTTTTCATTGGTTTCAGTAAATGGATTAGGTGATGTAGGAGCAGATAATCAAACTCAAAAATCACCTTTCCAAGATGGAAGTACTTTAATTCAAACAATACTAAATGAAAGATTTGTAGAGATTGAATTCTTTATCAAAGGATTAGATTATAAACAACTCTCTGAGAGACGAAGAGAGTTTTCAAGGGTAACAAATCCGAAGCTTGGAAAAGGTACTTTAAGATATGACAATGGATACTTAATTAGAGAGATAGATGCTGTAGCTGAAAGTGTTCCAGTTTTTCCTGATGGTGAAAATAGAGGGAATCGATATCAAAGAGGGATGTTTACTTTTCTGTGTCCTTCACCTTATTGGAAATCAACATCAATTACTGAAGAACCTACATTTGAACCTCTATTTCAATTTCCCTTTGAGGGTATTTTTGAAATGGGGATTCAACGTGATCAAAGAACAATATTAAACGATGGCGATGCACCAGCACCAATATATGTGGAGTTTTATGGAGCAGCTACAAATCCAATCATTACAAATATAACAACTGGTGAGTTTATTAAAGTCAACCAGACATTAAATGAAGGTGAATTTATGAGAGTTGATACTACCGATGGTAGAAAAACTGTTGAATTTGTTTCACCTGATGGAACAGTTACTAATGTATTTAACTGGATTGATTTAAATAGTACCTTCTTTAAACTCGCTATTGGTGAAAACATAATTGAATATTCAGCAGACAGTGATATACAAGGAGCGATTGTAAATATAAGATACAGCAAACTTTATAACGCTGTATAGAAAGGGTGAGAAAATGGCTGAAATATCGAAATTCTTCAACTCTGCACCTGGAGATTTAAGAACATATCAAGCTAGTGATTTTGCTGATTATTTCGGCAATGTACTTAGCTCAGGATTATTACATACTGACAATATTCCTGCTTTAGAAGTTAAATGTGAAGGAACAGATTTAAAAACGTATGTTGAACCAGGTAAAGCCATTATTGATGGTTATGGTTATGAGAATACAAGTAATTTGTATCTTACTCATGCATTACCAGAAGCGACTCTTGACCGTATTGATCGTATTGTTTTGCGATTGGATAAACGGAATCAGAGTCGCTTTATTAAATTGTTTGTGTTACAAGGTACTGCTTCTGCAACGCCAGTTGCTCCAACATTGCAGCGAGATGAATTCATTTATGAACTTTCCTTAGCTCAAATTAGAGTAAGGTCAAACACTTCAACTTTAAATCCTGCTGATTTAATTGATGAAAGATTAGATGAGAATTTATGCGGACTAGTATATTCATTGATTAGCATTCCTACAAGTCAGTTCCAAGCTGAATGGGATACTTTCATGGCAGGAATCCAAGATTCGGGTTTTGCAACTAATGATTCTGTTCAAGCTGTAGACGAAAAAGTATTGTCGCATTCTTCAAGTGAGAGTGTTCATGGTATTGGTGACAAATCAACATTATTAACTACAAGTAAGACATCAATTGTATCAGCACTAAATGAACTTTTTACAAATGCCAATAACGGTAAAACGGATATAGCGTCTGTTGTTGGCTCTCCTGCTACTAGTGGAGACACATTCGCACAATTGAAAACGCATATCCAAAACAGTAAGAATGATTTGGCTACAAATTTAACAGCAAAAGGACAATCAAGTGTAGGGACTGAAACGTTAGATGCACTAGTTGATAAAGTTGCATTAGTAAGTACTGGTAGGAAGTATGCTAGTGGGACAGTTACTGGT
The DNA here is from genome assembly GCA_016401345.1 of Fictibacillus nanhaiensis. Classification (GTDB taxonomy): domain Bacteria; phylum Bacillota; class Bacilli; order Bacillales; family Fictibacillaceae; genus Fictibacillus; species Fictibacillus phosphorivorans. The sequence goes on from JAEACG010000002.1 coordinate 232,136, forward strand.
GGAAGCACACTTACCGTAACAGGACTAACATTTCAACCGTCAACCGTCATTGTGAGAAGTCAATCAGGGCAATCACTCAACTACCAAACAGTATATTCAAAAAAAGGAGATAGTCGATTTAACCAATCACACTTTGGGCATCAAACATCGAACTCAACATTTGACGCTCATGTTAATAATGGGAACTTACAAGGAGTAGCAACAAAAGGATCATCTTTATTTGCAATTAATGCTTCAGGTTTTGTGGTCACATATCCAGGAAATTATCCAACAGGTACAATGGAATGGGAGGCATATGAATAATGAAAATAGGATGTAAAGTCTTTTATGATAAACAGAACGGAAACGTGCTGATTACTACATCTGAAATGAGTGGAGACGTTCAACCGACAACCATCGAACAAGACATCGCAACATTTACCGCTTTGAGCGAACGCAACCGTGATACATTCGATGTGCTAGAGTTACCGTTCGGGGCGTTTGAGCAGGATTTTGCGGAGTGTAACGGGTATCGAGTGAATGTCGAAACGAAGGAATTGGAGTTTTCGCATCCTGATCAGAATGTACCAACTGAACCACCTGTATTTCAAAAACCTTTAAGTGAGCAACTTAGAGAAATGGAATCAAGAGTAGAATTAACAGAAGAAGCAATTGACTTTTTATTAATGGGAGCGATGTAATTTGGCAGCATATTTAGCATCTAGAATTGAAAAGGGCGCATTAGATTATACGGCAGTAGTTACCAAATATCCTCAATTCAAATCTGATATTGATCAAATTTTAGTAGCTGATGGATATCATGAATTGATTACTAATTAGATACTAATTTAAGGTATACTTGTATTAAAAATACGAGGTGTGCCAATGGAAAATCACAGGATGGAAATAGATTTGTTAGAATACAAATTTTTAAAAGAACAATTAAAAGAATATACAGAACAAAAAAGGCAGCTCTATGAATACATGGGTTACGAGGATGAATTCCTTATCACTAGAGCTAGTTTAAAAAGCCTAAATAAAGATCATTTATCTCTAATGGTTTTAGAACAAAGAAACATGATTAGAAGATTAATTGATGATCTAGTACCAGAAAAAAGAGAAGCACATATGCAATTTTTAGATGACCTGTATATGAGTAAAGAAAGGGTTAAATAGGCTTTACTAATTATAATACATCCAAGAGGGCTAGTTTCAGCTCTCTTTTTTTTATTGGAAGGAGGGATTGCTTGAAACCAATAAGAATTTTAAATAACCAATTAGAACTTTTAGCTGAGATTGATGATTATGAATCACTTATTTTTATAAGTCGATTTCATAAAGTTGGAGAGTTTGAGTTTCGTATTAACATAAACAAAAAACATACAGAAAAGTTGATCAAAAACAATATCATAATCCTCGGTGGCTCTAAACATAGAGCTGGAATTATAAAACATCGTCAAATTGAACTAAATGAAGATGGAGAAGAACAATGGTTTATTAAGGGATATTCTTTACAGTATATTGCAAGTCAAAGAATTACTGTTCCGCCTGCTGATACATCTCACGATAGAAAAAGTGGAAACGCAGAAACAGTAATGAAGCACTACATAGATAATCATTTCATTAACCCAGTTGATCTTTATAGAAAAATTGATTTACTTAGTTTGTCTCCAAATTTAAATCGTGGTACTCAGTTATCTTTGCAAAGTAGATACAAGAACATTGCTGAAGAATTAGAGTTGATATCAATTTCTTCAGGTCTTGGATGGGACATGAAAATAAATACTTCAACAAAGAAAATTGATTTTGATGTTATTGAAGGTAAAGATTTAACCACAAATCAATCCAATAATCCACCTGTAATTTTCAGTGTAGACTTTGACAATATACAATCTGCTGAGTACGTTGATTCAGATTTAAATTATAAGAATGTGGCTTACTCAGCAGGGCAAGGTGAAGGTGTTGACCGTAGAGTAATTGAGGTTGGGACTGGAATTGGTCTGGATAGAATTGAAACTTTTATTGATGCTAGAGATGTAAATGAAGTTGATGAAAATGAAGTTCCAATTCCAGAAGCTGAAATTATTGTACAACTAACTGAAAGAGCTGAACAAGATTTATTAGAGTTCTCAAATGAATCTACATTTGAAGCTAAGATTTTAACCAATGGTCCCTTTGTTTATGAGGAAGATTGGAACCTAGGTGACATAGTAACCGTTCAAAATAGAAAATGGGGAGTAACTTTAAATTCTAGGATTACTGAGGTTAAAGAAGTGTTAGAACCTTCTGGCTATCAATTAGAAGCAACTTTTGGTCAATCCCGTCCTACACTCATTGATCGTATTAAACAAGAATTAAAACAAACTTCAGCTGAAGTAAGAAAATAATTTTATTATACTTTTAAAAGTAGTTGTTTTATGTTACACATTAAGTAACTTTTAAAAGATGGTGATATTATGTTCAAATGGATATTAGGGTTTCTCTTAATTTTAGTGGGATTAGGTTTTGTAGGTTATAACTATGCAATGGATTATGCGTCAGATAAAGTAATGGATCAGGTTTCTAACACATTAGTTGCAAATGAAGAAGAGGTAAATAAGTTACTTAGTGATCCTGAGATTAAGAAATTTATCGAAGCTAACGAAGTACCTCCTGAAAACATGCCATTTACAACCAAGGAAGAAGCAATGAAAGTTGTTTCTAAGAAATACTCTGTAAATGAAATGGTAGAAATGCGTGATAAGGTAAGGGAAGGTTTAACTGCTTCAGAGAAAGAAGAAATATACCAAGATTTAAAATCAAAACTCTCTAAAGAAGAACTAGAAGCGTTAAAGATAGTCGCTTTAAAAGAAATGAAAAAAACTCAATAAGAATTATGAAAGTCCTAATTTAATTAGGGCTTTTTTATTTGTAGAAAGAAGGTGTTAACAATGGAATCAAAAGATCTAGAAAGATTGGCTAAACTTGAAACTCAACTAGAGTCAATGGGTCAAGTAATGCTTAGATTAGAAGCTAAATTTGATGCTTGGCAAACAAACTTTTTAACTCGTGTAGAGGCAGATGAAATGTTTCGCAGTAGAGACAAGGAAATACAAAATGTGAGAGAAGATTTAAAAGAAGCAAAGTTAGATAAACGGAGTAACTTTGCACTTGTACCAGCTTATATCTCATTGGGAGTATCAATTATTATAGGCTTAGTCATGTACTTTAAATAGGGAAGTGGTATAAATGAATAAAAAACTAAAGAGTTATCCTGTAGCGATAGCTTTTTTTGCGTTAATTGGACTCTTTGTGAATGATACTGGTATATTAGCTCCAGAAAAGTATAGTCAGTACGTCGATGCATTATTAGCCTTACTTATTGCAGCAGGTATCATTTCTAGTCCCGGTCATGGCAAAGGCTATGGTGATAAGTGATGACTAAATTAATTAGTTTATGTGATGGTCATGGCATAGAAACAGCAGGTAAACGTTCACCAAATGGAATGAGAGAGAATGAGTTTAATAGTCGTGTAGTTTACTGGTTAGATATTATCTTACGTCATAATGGATTCAGAACACTTTTAGTTGCACCAACAGATAAAGATACTCCACTTAAAACAAGAACAGATTTATCAAATGCAAAAGGTGCGGATTTATATCTTTCTATTCATGCCAATGCTCATTTAGGTAAATGGGGAAATGCAAGAGGTGTAGAGACATTTTATTATAGTGGATCTAAAGACGGTAAACGTTTAGCTGATATTCTTCAGAAGCATTTGTTAAAAGGTACAAAACAGATTAACCGTGGAGTTAAACACACTAAGAATCTCCATGTATTGAGCGAGACTAAATGTGTTGCAGCTTTAATTGAGGCAGCTTTCATGGACAATCTTGAGGAAGCTGAATTGTTAAAGTCAGAAGCATTTAGATTAGAATGTGCTACTGAAATCGCACAAGCAGTGTGTGAGTATTTTGGAATTACATTTAAGCCTTATCAACAACTGGAACCAAAACCAATCATACCTATTAAGCAAGGAAACAAAGTATTACATCGTGTAATTGTAAATGGGAAACAGATTGGGGCTTACGATTTAGTTACTAATATTTCTAAACAGGTTGAAGAAGCACTTAAGTCAGGTTCAAAAGAAATTAGAATTGAAAGAGTCTAAAACATAAGCCTATCTCAGTTATTTGAGGTAGGCTTATTTTGTGTTTTATGAGTTTCAGTGTAATCATAATATCCTGAATTAATCTTATCCATCTGTTCTATAATAAATTGCTTTAAATCGTCTTCCATTTCTTCACTTTCTATCTCGTCCAAAGTAAAAGTAATTTGTCTTCCCATCTTTAGATCCATTACTGTTAATTTACGATTGGAACCTGATTTAACAGCAAATAAAACTCCATATCTCTCATGATACATGCTCTTCCACCCAAATCTCTTCAATTTTTAATTCTAATACTTTAGCAATCTTATAAGCCACAGGCAATGTAGGAATAGTCTTATTGTTAACAATACCACTCATCGAAGTTTTCGATAAACCAGTTTTCTCACATATAAAATTTTGCTTCATGCCTCTTGATTCAAGTATTTCTTTCAATTTACATACAAGCTTCATTTTCATCACCTAATAGTACAAGTTCTACATTAGTGAGGGCAAGTCCTTTTAAACTTTTTTTCAACAGACAAGCAACTGACAGGCTTAATAAGGAATATGCTTTATCAGATGCTCAAACAGAATTGAAATTGGTATATTCCAAACCTAGTAAACTCAAGGCTGAATCCACTAATGGAACGTACCAAACTAAGTGAACTATATTCTCTGAATATATCTATTGGAGGTGGCGTGATGATAATTAGTATCGGATCAACTTTACTCATGGGTTATGTGGCTAGTTATTCTTACTTAAAAACAAAAAGATTACCGAAAAATGATGCAGATAAAATTCAAAGGATTTTTGCAAATGCAGGTTGGGTTGGTAAAGAAGATGGAGAGATTAGAACAATTCGGTTACGGAGAAAAACGAAGATAGAAGGTGGTACAGAGTATGTTTATCAATTACCCTTAGGATTTAACAGAAGTAAAGTAGAGGAAAATGTACAGATACTTGAAGATGGGTTAAACGTTAAACAAAAAGTCTTTAGAGTTAGTGATTTGAAAAAGGTTAAATTTAATAAATCAATCCTAAAACAATTAAAGAAGATACTTAATGGAAAAGGATTCAGGAAAGAAATTGAGTTAGATTATGATGGGATGTTAATTATACGGGTTTTTGATTCTCCTATGCCTGAAAAGGTTGAGTGGACAGATACTCTTATTAAGAAGAATAATTGGTCGGTTCCTATAGGTGTAATTCGAGGAAAAACAATTGTCCACTGCTTTGATCGGAGGAAGCACCTCATTGTTGCGGGAAGTACGGGATTCGGGAAGTCAGTAGCAGTAAAAATGATTATTACTTCTTTAATTATGTCAAAGCCTAATGATGTTACCTTCTCACTAATTGATCTAAAAGGTGGAGTTGCCTTTAATCGATTTAAGGACTGTAAACAAGTAAAGAACTATGGACGAAACAATGAAGAAGCACTAGAGATTTTAAAACTAGTACAACAAGACATGAATGATGAATACGAGAAGATTGTAGACGGTGGATTTGAAGATGTAGCAGAGGCAAACATATCTGAAAGACATTTCCTCATTATAGATGAAGCTGCTGACCTTGCAGGAGACAAAGAAGCGATGGAGATATTAACCGATATCGTAAGAAAAGGTCGTGGAGCAGGGTTTTACATTATATATGCCACTCAGTATCCTTCAGCTCAAGCCATTCCTATGCAAATCAAAAGAAATATTCCAGCTCGTTTATGTTATGTTTTGGATAGTGCTACAGCTTCCATGACTGTATTGGATGGGTCAGGAGCTGAGAAATTACCTGAAATACCAGGACGAGGAATCTATAAGAATGTAAAACAAGTAATCCTTCAAACTCCTTTTATGACTAATGATCAAATTAAAGAACGGATTAAGGTTCACATTCAAGTGAAAGGAGATACAGAGAATGAACCATCAAGTATTCCATCAGCAAAGAACGGAAAATATTCTCTTATCACTGAAAAAGCTTGATTACTTAACTCGCTCACAACTTCAAATTCTTCACAATTTAAAAGGTGACCGTAATGCAAATAGAGTATTAAAGAATCTTGATGAATTCATCTCATGCTTTAGACATGGATTGGAAAAGGTGTATTACCTGAATAAGAATGGTCGAGAACGTGTTCAATGTGACAAGGTAAGAAAGAAAACACCAAACATACAACATTACCTTATTAGAAATCAGTTTTATATTCACATGCAAAGACCTTCTACATGGGAAAGTGAAATTAAAGTTAAGGTTGGAGACTTATCAATTGTATGTGATGCAAAGTTTGATTATAAAAGTACCCCTTGTTTTGTAGAAGTAGATATTAGTCAGCCTATGGTGAAAAACAAAGCTAAGATTGATAAATACAAAAGGATGAAAGAAATGACAGGTGATCCATTCTATCTTATATGGGTTACTGAGTTGGAAAGTAGAAGATACAAGTTAACTCAATTATGCGAGGGTTTAGTTGGTCAGATTTACACTTTCAATGACATTAAATAAGGGAGTGTTACATCATGTTCAGACGTACAGAAACCATTAAATTTAGCGAGTTTATGAGTGGAGAATATAAGAAGAAAGGTAAGGTTAAAGAGACAAAAGGAGTTAATAAAAAAGCTCTAATAACAGGCTCTTTAATACCATTAGCATTCACTACACCTAAAGTATTTGCTGCTGAGTCAATTAATCAATGTGGTAATGTGTTAGCTGTTTCAGCACCACAAGCTATACCAGCTAATGCAATAACGGATAAAGCTATGGGTGAATTGATATCTGCAATGGCTCACATATTTGATCCGTTGATTGACATAGTTGTAACTATATCGTTTCCTGTAGCCAGTGCGATGATTGTATTTAAGTTGTTTATGATGTTCTTTAAGGATCAAGGTGAAATATGGGAGTCTATCGGAAAGATAAGTCTTGTCTATGTTTTAATTCAAATGTCACCTATATTTATAAAGATACTTAAGCAGTTAGGAATGTTAGCGGTAGGAATATAATATAGTCTTTATACTTGAAAGTTAGGAGGGGCTAAAATGAGTAAAGATAAAGATGAACTGTTAGACGAAATCTTTGACAACTCAGAAAAACGTAAATAGAAAATATAGATGAGATTAAACCACTAAGAATCAATTTTCTTGGTGGTTTTTATTGTTTGTATTTGATTCCTTAACTAACTCAATAACATCTTCGATTTTACATTCTAATGCATTACAAACACTTTCTAAGGTATCTACACTGATGGATTTAACCTTTTTACCCTCTTCTAGTTGATCATTATTGACCCATTGACTAATCGTATTAGGTCTTACTCCAGTTTCTCTTGATAGCCAATACATCGTTTTCCCTTTGTTTTCAAGCACTTCAGCAAGTTTGAACTTAATCATTTTCCACTCTCCTTATCTTTTTTAATAATATCACATATTAACGCTTGACGATACTATCTACATGAGTTATTATCAAATTAAGTTATTAATAACGATTAGAGTTATTATAAGGAGGTAAGCATGAATCTTGATGAAAGTGAATGGATCAAACTACTCCAAGAAGCTAAATCACAAGGTCTTACTCCAGATGAAGTTAGAGAAATTCTTGATCAGTTGAAAGGGGATAAGAAATGAAGGATACTGCACAGGGTTACTTATACTACATTATCATTTTAATTACTTGTTCATTGGGAATATTATCGGCATTATGAAAGCAAAATCAATTGGAAAAATCAAGTTAATTATTTTACTAATATTACTATTTAATGTAAGTATTTTGTAGTATTGTTGGATTTAGACAACTATAAAACTTTAGGGGGATATTATCATGGTAAAAGTAAATAATGAAGTTGCTGTAGAGAAGAATACATTTATTGGGCAAGGAACTTTGTCTTTAGATATTACTAAAAACATTAAATCTGAAAATGACCAAACAGCAGTTGTTGATTTACTCACAATGCTTAATTCTTACAATATTGATCTAAGTGAAATTACTTTAAAAACTATCTCTGGGCAAGTACATACATTCCGAGTTGAGGATTTGGATATAGAATGGCATAGCGTAACTGAAGATGATGAGTAGACTGTCCGAAAGGGCAGTTTTTCTTTCTATTTACTCTATTAATTTTCCTTTACTAACCAATACCTAAATGCTAGAATTGTTAATAATAACATACAAGAAGGCTGGTATTACAGCATTTCTTGGTTTGAATTCAGTTATCGTCATTCCTACAAATGAAGAAGTAATGATCGCGCGTGATACAATGCGCTATGCGATGTAGTGATAGAGACAGTCTTTTCCCCCGGAAAAGGCTGTTTTTTTATGCTTAGATATGCAAGTGTAAGGAGGAATATGGAGTCGTTTAGCGTAAACCATCTAATGAGTAAATAAATAACGATCAGTTTATAAAAGAGGGTGGCCGAAAATGTACATAAAGGAACAATATCTTTACTTGAACAATCGAAATGTAAAGGCTGTCGTTCGAAATTATGAACAAAAAGATTTTGCTGAACTCCTTGCCATTCAAAAAGAAAGCTTTCCCCCTCCGTTTCCAAAAGAATTATTATGGAACGAAGAACAATTACATAATCATACCTCACTCTTTTCAAACGGCGCACTATGTGTAGAGATCGATGGTGTTGTTGCTGGATCCATAACAAGTTTGCTCGTTGAATATGATTTAAAACATCCACAGCATACGTGGGAAGAGATAACCAGTAATGGCTATATTACGAATCATGATCAAAATGGGAATACTCTTTATGTTGTAGATATTTGTATACGGCCATCCTATCGGAAATTAAATTTAGGCAAGCTTCTTATGCAGGCTTTGTACGAAACGGTCATTCACCTTAAATTGGAGCGATTGCTAGGTGGCGGAAGGATGCCGGGATTTTCTCAGCACTCCCATGTTCTTTCTCCTCAACAATATGCTGATAAAGTGATCAGTGGAGAGCTATATGATCCGGTCATCTCGTTTCTAATGCGCTGTGGAAGAAATCCGTTGATGCTTATCCCAGATTATTTAGAGGATGAAGAATCGTCTAACCATGCTTTATTGATGGAATGGAAAAATCCTTTTCTGTGAGTTTGATCACTCCAGATTTTTTACTTTAAGAGTAATTTATACTACACTATTTAAAAGGTTTTAAAGGAGGATATTTATGGCACTAACAGAGCGTGAAGAACAGATCTGGCAGGACATTAATGCGTGGGAAGAAGATTTTTTTACATATGAACCAACGGATTTTGGTCGTACTTACGAAAAATGGGCAACAAGGCAGATGGACCTTCTTCCAGACGAGATGCAAGAGACGATAGGAGAGTATGTTGATTCTGCACTGTTTCATATTCATGCTCTTATTCAGAATTCACAATTCCAACTGGATACGAAGCAAAGGCTGTTGTCTGAAGCTAGAGTCTTTAGAGACGATATCTTTGAAATTGAAGATCTGAAAAAGTGTTCGATCGATCAGTTGTCTTATATGGCAGACCAGCAGATCGCAAGAAACAGACTGTTGTCATTCTCTCAAGGAGGACTCGCAGGCACAGGAGGACTTCTCTTCTTAGGTACAGACCTGCCTGCAATGGTTGCTCTAGGAATTCGCTCTGTGCAATCTATCGCGATGCACTATGGATATGATATACAAAGACCTGCAGAAATGATGCGCTCCTTAAAAGTCTATCATGCAGCCACGATGCCAAAGCGTTTTCAGCAGGAAAAGTGGGACGAACTGATGGTTGAGATCAGAGAGGAAGAAGATCCGATTTTTTATGCAGGAAAAGATGCGATTGCAGATGTGTCCTGGATGTCGCATCCGATACAGCAAGCTGTGAAGATGATGGCGATTCTCCTTCTCAGAAAGAAGCTCACTCAAGGTCTGCCGATTTTCGGTATGGCATTGGGTGCTATTATGAACTATCAACAGTCGAGAAAGATTACAGAAATTGCACACAAGTTTTATCAAAAAAGATATCTTTACGAAAAATATTAAGAAACAGGTGTTGCATTCATGAGTGTTCAAGAACATAAAGCTCTAGCTCCAGAAGTTGTTAGATGCATGATCGTAACCGTTAGTGATACACGTAATGAAGAAACAGATAAGAGCGGCAAATTGATACATTCTTTTTTAGAGAAAAATCATCATAAGATTTCTGAATATAGAATTGTAAAAGATGATATGAAGTCTATACGAGATGCTGCAGAATACGGCATACAGAACGAAGACATTGATGTTGTGCTTTTTAATGGAGGCACAGGGATAGCTTCTAGAGATGTAACGATCGAATCGTTATCCTATTTGTTTGATAAAGAGATCAATGGTTTTGGTGAGCTTTTTCGCATGTTAAGTTATACAGAAGATATTGGATCTGGTGCGATGCTAAGCAGAGCAGTAGCGGGAGTTAAGGATAGAACAGCGATATTTGCACTCCCTGGTTCGTCAGGTGCTGTAAAACTGGGCATGGAAAAATTGATCATCCCCGAGCTGTCACATGTTGTTCAACAGCTAAAAAAATAAAGCTGTTTTCTAAAGAGCAGACATCAACTACATTCAAAGAGTGACATTGTATACGAAAACAGCCCAAAATAAAGAGGATGCATTTGCATCCTCCTTATTTTTATATGAAGACTTCTAATAAATCAGGGGAACCATATATGCATTCCCCTTAATTAATCGTGTATTTTGGATGTTACACTCTGATTCAATCGATACCATAACCAAAGATCGTTTATGACAGAAGCGAGGCTCGCGATTTTGTTGTTCAATTCGCAAGAGACCTCAAAATGTTCTTCAGTCGATAATTGATCTTGTAACTCGTTAATTTTCCGTTCGATCTCTCCGATTCGGTCTGGAATTCTTCCTCTGATCTTTTCCCAATGCAACATGATTGCTTCTTGAGTGGATGTATCGTACTTTTCCCACGCTTTATTTAAATGTGGAACAAAAATTCCAAGTCTTTCATCCCAAACAAAGTCATTCTGCAACTGAAATCACCTCTAATCCTATTGTACAAAAGGGTGGGTGTTGATGGTAGTTAAAAATCAAATGTTATTTTTATTCATTTTAAAGAATAACCTTGCAATCCCTGTGATGTTTTTGTTATAGTATGAACTATCATAAATGGTATTTTTATAAACAAAAATGTATAAAAATAAATAAATATTCATTTTTGTCTATAACAAAAGGAGAGATTTCATATGGGGAAAAAGGTAGTTTTAGCTTATTCTGGAGGGTTAGATACATCTGTTGCGATTCCGTGGCTAGCGGATAAAGGATACGAAGTCATTGCATTATGCTTGGATGTAGGGGAAGGAAAAGACCTTCCTTTTATACAATCAAAGGCGTTATCAATCGGAGCATCAGAATCAATCGTACTTGATGTTCAAAAGGAATACGCTGATGAATATGCATTAGTCGCTCTACAATCACATGCATTATATGAAGGGAAATATCCACTCATCTCTGCATTAAGCAGACCGTTGATCGCGAAAAAGTTAGTAGAAACAGCTAAGAAATATGGAGCTACAGCAGTTGCTCATGGATGTACCGGAAAAGGAAACGACCAAGTCCGTTTTGAAGTTTCTGTCGCTGCACTAGCTCCTGATCTTGAGGTTCTAGCACCAGTTCGTGAGTGGAGCTGGTCGCGAGAAGAAGAGATTCAATATGCGAAAGATCATGATATTCCTGTACCGATCAAAAAAGAAAATCCGTTCTCTATTGATCAAAATCTATGGGGAAGAAGCAATGAATGCGGAATCTTAGAAGATCCGTGGGCTGCTCCGCCAGAAGAAGCTTATGAGATGACTGTTGCTCTCGAACATACGCCAGATGAGCCGCAGGTTGTCGAAATTGGATTTGAACAAGGTGTACCTGTTTCACTGAACGGGCAGAATGTTACATTAGATGTTCTGATAAATCAGTTGAACGAATGGGGAGGCGCTCATGGTGTTGGACGAATCGACCATGTCGAAAATAGATTAGTAGGAATTAAATCCCGTGAAGTTTACGAATGCCCAGCGGCAACAACACTTATCAAAGCACATAAAGAGCTTGAAGATCTAACATTAGTTAAAGAAGTCGCTCACTTTAAACCGATCATTGAAAAGAAGATGACTGAACTGATCTATGAAGGTTTATGGTTCTCACCGCTAAATGCATCATTAAAAGCCTTTTTGGACGAAACACAAAAACATGTAACAGGTACGGTACGTGTTAAATTCTTTAAAGGACATGCGATCGTCGAAGGAAGAAAATCACCTTATTCTCTTTATGATGAAAAATTAGCAACATATACATCAGACGATGCTTTTGATCATACAGCTGCGAAAGGTTTTATATCTTTATGGGGACTTCCTACAAAAGTAAGCAGCATGGTTCAAAAAAATGAGGTGAAAGTGTGAAAAAGTTATGGGGAGGACGTTTCTCAAAACAGCCTGAAGAATGGGTAGATGAATTTGGAGCATCCATCTCTTTTGATCAGCAATTGGCTAGTCAAGATATTAAAGGAAGTCTTGCTCATGCTAAGATGTTGTTTCAGTGTAAGATTATTGATGAGAGTGCTTACGAAAATATAAAGAATGGTTTGCTTTCTCTTCAATCAGATGTTGAAGAAGGGGAGCTTACGTATTCAGTTAAATATGAAGACATTCATTTGAACCTTGAAAAATTATTAACAGACAAAATTGGGCCTGATGGCGGCAAACTTCATACGGCAAGAAGTCGAAATGATCAAGTTGCAACAGATTTCCATCTGTATGTTAAAGAAGAAACGATATTGATCATTGATCATATAGAAGAACTGCAAAAATCTCTGTTGAATCTTGCAGAAGAACATGTAGAGACGATCATCCCTGGGTATACACATCTTCAGCGTGCTCAGCCCGTCTCATTTGCTCATCATCTTTTAGCATATTTCTGGATGCTTGATCGAGATAAAGGAAGACTGCAAGATAGTCTAAAGCGTAGTGATATTTTGCCTCTTGGAGCTGGGGCTTTAGCGGGAACAACATTTGATATCGACCGCAACATTACAATGAACGAACTAGGATTCAGAGATAAATATCTCAATAGCTTGGATGCTGTGAGTGATCGAGATTTTGCGATTGAATGCTGCAGCAACGCATCAATGATCATGATGCATCTGTCTCGTTTTTGTGAAGAACTGATCCTTTGGTCTTCAGAAGAATTCGGGTTCATCGAGATCAGTGATAGCTTCACTACAGGTAGCTCCATGATGCCGCAAAAAAAGAACCCTGATATGGCTGAATTGATTCGTGGGAAGAGTGGGAGAGTATATGGTTCATTGATCTCCCTACTTACCTTAATGAAGGGATTGCCTCTTGCATACAATAAAGACATGCAAGAAGACAAAGAGCCTGTTTTTGATACGGTAAAAACAGTTAAAGGATGCTTAAGTATCATGACGGGCATGATGAATGAAGTAAAGATTCATGTTGATAAGATGAATAAAGCCGTTCATCAAGACTTTTCTAATGCTACAGAACTTGCTGATTACCTAGCGAAAAAAGGAATTCCATTTCGAGAAGCACATGAATTAGTGGGGCAGATGGTCCTTCAATGTATTCAAAAAGGCTGCTACCTTCTTGATGTATCTTTAAATGAATATCAGGACTGGTGTCCGCTCGTTGAAAATGATTTGTTTGATGCACTATCTCCAAAAACTGCTGTAGAAAGACGAAATTCTGAAGGTGGAACAGGCTTCGAAGCCGTTCGCCAGCAGATTGATGCAGCACAATCAAGAATGGCCGTTTCCAATAATTAGCTCAAATGAACTTTCCTCAGAAGACTAAAACTATGGTTAAAGTCTTGCAAGTGAAGGAGGAAAGAATGATGGAGAATGAAAAACGTCCCAATCAACAGCTTGAATATGATGCTGAAGGTGAAATGACTGTTCATCAGCAGATAACAGAAGCTTATCAAAGCGGAATCGTTGATAAAGTAGATCAAGGACAGCAAAGAACAAAGTTAGATGAAGAAGAAAGTCTCTCATAACTGAAGAAAGGATAGTTCGTATAGTCGAGCTATCCTTTTTTGTGTACTTAAAAAAAGATTGCTCTGATTTTTAGCAGCTTTTGAATTTTTCTCGATACTAAAAACGAGAATGTTCTTTTTCCATTTAGGGCATCTTAATGCTGTCTTAACTATGTTCATATTCAAATAAAATTCAACTTTTTATTTTGAATTTTTGGTGGTATGTTAACTATAGAATAATGAAAAAATTTCCATGTGATATAAAGGAGGTTGAAACATGAAAATAGGTATACCGACTGAGATAAAGAATAATGAAAATCGTGTAGCGATGACACCAGCAGGAGTATTGAACCTTGTGGCATCAGGTCATGAGGTCTTTATTCAAAAAGGTGCTGGGATCGGATCAGGTTTTACAGATGAAGAATATGAAAGTGCTGGTGGTGTTATCGTTGAAACACCAACTCAAGCCTGGTCGATGGACATGGTCATGAAAGTAAAAGAGCCGCTTCCTGAGGAGTACTGCTTCTTCCGTGAAGGTTTAATTTTGTTCACCTATTTACATCTTGCACCAGAGCCGGAACTAACGAAAGCATTAACAGATAATAAAGTAGTGGGTATTGCGTACGAAACGGTTCAGTTGCCAAACGGAACGCTACCTTTGCTTACACCGATGAGTGAAGTAGCAGGAAGAATGGCAGCTCAAATAGGAGCACAATTTTTAGAAAAGCCAAAAGGCGGTCTAGGTATCCTCCTAAGTGGAATTCCTGGTGTAAGACGCGGCAAAGTAACAGTTATCGGAGGCGGAGTAGTCGGGACGAATGCGGCTAAAATCGCTATGGGTCTAGGAGCAGATGTAACAATCATCGATTTAAACCCAGAACGTCTTCGTCAGCTCGATGATATCTTTGGTGTTGAGATCAATACGCTCATATCCAATCCGTTAAATATAGCTCTCGCCGTTCAAGAGTCAGCATTAGTTATTGGGGCTGTCTTAATTCCTGGAGCAAGGGCACCTAAACTTGTTACCGAAGAGATGATTAAAGGCATGCAGCCAGGGGCTGTAATCGTAGATGTTGCCATTGATCAAGGTGGAATTTTTGAAACGGTTGATCGAATCACTACACATGATAATCCAACATATGAAAAGCATGGTGTTCTTCACTATGCTGTAGCTAACATGCCAGGCGCTGTCCCTAGAACCTCGACGATTGGTCTGACTAACGTTACAGTACCGTATGCTCTTCAAATCGCAAACAAAGGTTATGTTAAAGCGTGTTTAGATAATGAAGCTCTACTAAAAGGTATAAATACGTTAGATGGATTTGTAACGTATAAGGCGGTTGCTGAAGCGCATCAACTAGATTATAAAGATGCCGTATCTATTCTAAAATCTAACTAAAAGATAACAAACGAAAAAGTCCAAATTCCTTTTCTCTGGAATCGGACTTTTTTTCTGTTCTATAATAGGGTATGTAATGGAAGTAAGATATTTCAGCGTTTATTTGAGAAGGGAGCATGTAAATATGAAAGTGACTTTTCACGGACACTCAGTCCTGGAAGTTCAAACAGAGCAACACTCCATTTGGATAGACCCTTTTATTAATGGAAATGGACAAGCTAAGATCGATGTTAAGGACGTAAAAGCTGATGTGATTCTCTTAACACACGGTCATAACGATCATGTAGGAGACACAGTTGAGATCGCAAAAGCGAATAACAGCTTGGTCGTTGCGCCATTTGAACTTGCTGAGTACATACAAACACTCGGCGTAGAGGCACATCCTATGCATATCGGAGGAAGCCGAACATTTGATTTTGGAAAAGTGAAGTTCACTCAAGCCTTTCATGGATCAAGTTATTCACAAGAAGATGGCACGGTCGTATATACGGGAATGCCAGCGGGGATTTTATTCTCACATGATGGAAAAACGCTATATCATGCAGGAGATACAGCTCTATTCTCAGATATGAAATTAATCGGAGAGTTTGCAAAACCAGATATTGCTTTCTTGCCTATTGGTGACAATTTCACAATGGGCCCAGAGGATGCATTGATTGCCGCAGAGTGGATCGGTGCAAAGGTGACCGTTCCAATCCATTACAATACGTTTCCTGTGATTGAACAAGATCCAGAAACCTCATTCACATCTAAACTTGGAAACAAAGGAAAAGTGCTCCAAAGCGGCGAAAGTATAAGCGTATAATGATTCTAACCTCCCTTTCTATGCATACCAATGATAGTAAGGGAGGTTGTGTTTTTTATGAGACAAGAAAAAATGGCAAAAGTATTAATGTTGTTGGTGCTCTTCTATGTAGCGATACCTGTTATATCGTTTGACGGTCCGCTTCTGCAACAACTTTTTTCAGTAGCTTGGATAGGATTTGCCGGTATGCTTTTGGTCAGCTTATTGTTTAAAAAGGATACAGCTCCAAAAAGAGCTGTTAAAAAGCAAAGTATAGCTTCAGATTCAAAAATGAAAAAAAGGATACACATGGAAAGTTGAGTTTCTGTTCTAATGCCTGTATAATCTGTATTAGTCAAAGTGATAAAACAGATAGATACAGGTAGAAGGAACGGTGAATGTAATGCTAACCAAGCATGAACAAATACTACAGCATATTTTGGACCTTGATGTCGGATCAAAAATCTCCGTTCGGCAAATTGCAAAAGATCTGACCGTTAGTGAAGGAACAGCTTATCGAGCGATAAAAGAAGCTGAAAACCAGGGGATCGTAAGCACGATCGAACGTGTTGGTACGATACGTATCGAAAGACAAGCAAAAAGTAATATTGAAAAGTTAACGTTTGCTGAAGTAGTAAATATTGTTGAAGGACAAGTACTAGGCGGGCGCGCTGGTCTTCATAAAACGCTGCACAAATTTGTAATCGGAGCTATGAAACTTGAAGCGATGATGCGCTATGTTGATGCGGGGAGTTTGTTGATCGTCGGTAACCGTGTGAACGCGCATGAACTTGGATTGAAAGCAGGGAGTGCAATCTTAGTTACTGGTGGCTTTGATACAGAAGAAGAAGTGAAAAGACTCGCTGACGAGCTTGAACTTCCTGTTATCTCTACGAGCTATGATACCTTTACTGTTGCGACAATGATAAATAAAGCGATTCATGATCGTTTGATCAAGAAGGATATCGTTTTAGCTTCTGATATTTTAATTCCGATCGATGAGACGCATTATCTTTATCAACATGATAAAGTGCAGCGTTGGCACGAATTGAATCAACAAACGATGCATAGTCGTTATCCGGTAGTCGATCAAGGCAATCGCGTAACAGGTGTAGTCACTTCTAAAGACATTATAGGTGTTCCTGTTTCCATGCACGTTGAAAAAGTAATGACTCGTGCACCTTTAACCGTTACGGAAAAAACATCTGTTGCAGCATGTGCTCATATGATGATCTGGGAAGGGATCGAACTGCTCCCTGTTATCGGAACTTCTCATAAACTGATCGGAATCTTAACAAGGCAAGATGTATTAAAAGCGATGCAAATGATGCAAAAGCAGCCTCAAGTGGGCGCGACCTTTGATGATTTGATAACTACAGAGTTAAAAGAACAAAAGGTAGATAACGAAATCACTTACTTCTGTAGAATTACACCGCAGATGACCAACCACCTTGGTACTGTTTCATATGGTGTATTGATGACCATCGTTACTGAAACCGCACGGAAAGCACTCAGAAAAATTAAAAAAGGCGACCTCGTTGTGGAGAACGTAACGTTTTACTATATTAAGCCTGTACAGATTGATAGTGATATCGAACTGATCCCAAGAGTGCTTGAAGTGAGTCGGAAATTTGGAAAAGTAGATGTGGAAATCCATCATGATGGAAAGATTGTTGGAAAAGCAATGATGATGGCACAACTTCTTGATCATCGTTCATAAAAAAAGTCCCTCCTGCAGGGACTTTTTATCCATACGTATTTAATTTTTCTGTGCTTCTTCACGTGCAAGCGTAAGGAAATGCTTGTACATTTTATAATTCATGATTAAAAGAACGATTCCGTAAATTAAAAAGACTAGTGCCACCCAAAGCTGTACACGTCCTTCAACTGCTGTTAGTTCGTTCAGTCCGAAGGAAGCTAAGAATGAACCGAGTGCCATTTTTGCTTTTGTGCCTGTCCAGCGCTTTAAGAATGGTTCTTTTGCACGTACTTCAGAAACTTTATAGAACACATATAGAGCAAAAGAAAGTATAATTAGGATAATAAAAATAGGCATTGAAAATTCCCCCACGTATTTACTCCACTATATTGTAAACGTTTAAAACCATAATTGCCACAACGACATCTAAAAGGAGTCTGCTATGAAAGAACAAATCTTACAAGTAATCGAACAGTATGAAAAAATAATCATTCATCGACATGTCAGACCAGACCCAGATGCGCTTGGATCACAAGGTGGGCTTTCTGCGATCATCAAGGCGAGCTATCCTCAAAAAGAAGTGTATGTTGTAGGGGAAGAGGAAGCGGGCCTCACATTTCTAAACACAATGGATGTCATAGAAGACGATGCTTACAAAGGTGCTTTAGTCATCATTTGCGATACTGCAAACTCACCTCGGATCAGTGATCACCGTTATTCACTAGGAGATTTTGTTATTAAAATTGATCATCATCCTAACGAAGATCCTTATGGAGATTTAATCTGGGTGGATACTGAAGCAAGTTCTACATCTGAGATGATAATGGATCTTTATCTTTTCGGAGCAACGTCTGGACTTAAGCTTGATGAACATGCAGCAAGACTTATCTATGCTGGTATTATTGGGGACACTGGTCGCTTTTTGTTTTCAAATACGACTCAGAAGACTCATCATTATACAGCGGCGTTATTAGAGACAGGATTCTCGCCATCAGAAATTCACGAAAATCTATATAAAATTTCTGAGAAACTTGTGAGGTTGAACGGTTATGTTCTTCAAAACTTTTCAATTGTTGATAATTGCGTAGGGTATATCCACTTAAAAAAAGATACATTGAAAAAGTTCGGCACGTCAGCAGGTGAAGCATCCCTTTTAGTGAATTCTTTTTCACATGTTGAAGGCTTGTTAGCGTGGGTGTTTTTTGTGGATGAACCAGATCAGATCAGAGTAAGATTAAGGTCCAAGGGTCCTGTAGTTAATAAGATCGCAACTAAATTCAATGGTGGTGGACATCCGAGAGCATCAGGAGCAACCGTATATACAGAAGACGAAACGATCTCTGTACTCGCTGAACTTCGAAACCTCTGTAAAGAATATAAATCCAAATAAAAAAGGCCTCATCGGGGGGGCCTTTTTATGCTTTAGTATGAAATAGATTTAGTTAGCTTTTTCAGGGATAAACCAAGAGCCAACATCTGTTACATCTTCATGCACTTTTAAGTTTAATTTTGCAAGCTCTCTCTTGATTAGGTCTGCTACTTCTTTCGTTTCTGCAAAAGCAGAAAAGCCATTCTGTAATTCCTTTACCTTTTCACGGGCAAGTTCTTTTCGATTGATAATCATGTAGTTTCCCCCCAATAATCACTCTGGAATTATTCTTTACACATATTTTATACAATTGAAGGAGGGATTGCCATTTCTTTGCCCAAAGATTCATAAAAACGTAATATTTCGACCATTATTTATGCATAATCATTCACTGATTTTAGCTGATATATAGATTCGAAGAACACCTGTGTATAAATACAAGTGATCGATTTTCACCTCATAAGTTTGCTCGTCGTCATCAAGACGGTATGTTTTATTTTCAATAGCTTGTACAAGTAAGGAATGGCTTTTAGCAAGTGTTTCTGTATCTTCTCCTATTAGATGCTCTAGATCGTCTTCAACTGCTTTTGCTATGTGCAGCCTTGTTAAATTTGATAACTTTGAAGAATCCTGGTTTGAGAACCTAGCATTCACTTCATGAAGCTTAAACTTCTTGGCGAGTTCTTTATTTGCTTTTTCATCATCCGAGGTTAAGATCTTGTTCTTCTTTTCCAAATCATTAATTTTTACTCGTTGCTTTTCAATTTTTACAATCAGCCTTTCATGAGCTAAGCCGCCTTGTATTAAAAAAAATGCCCAGCCGATAATAAACCCGATCGCTATCCCAGCAAAAAAACGCTGGTAGCCTTTTCGTTGATATAGCGGTGGGATCCTCATCAGTTAATGTTCTCCTGGCTGAGCCATTGAATCAATTGCATGGCAGAATTAGCACCAGCAATGGCAACAAAAATATAGGTTAATTGTTTGAAAATCTCTATAGTAGCGCCGTTTTCAAAGCTTCGCTCAAAATTCGTGATCGTATCAAACGTTCCACCGATAGCAGCGACGATTGCCCATATTTTAAGTCTTTTTGCAAGTTCCATCATTTCATATATAGGTGCTTTTCCTACAAGAAAAGCGGCAAGACCGCCGATTAACGCTCCACCCAACAATACGCCGAAAGCTATAGCAAAATCTAATATGATATTCGCAAAAAATTCACGCACCATGAGACAACCTCCCCTCTTACTCAATGTATGGATAATAGGTGGAGTGTATGCTTATTTGATAGAAAATGAATAACCGCTCGCTGTTGAAAACTGTTTCATTAACACATACGAACTTCTGTACTATAATGGAATGCAAACAGGTGCGTAAAGGAAGTGATGGTATGGGGTTTGTCCCACTGCATATACATAGTGAATACTCGCTTCTTGAAAGCTCTTGTCGGATCGAAGAGCTTGTTCAGTATGCAAAAGAGCTTGGATATACGTCTTTAGCCTTAACAGATAAATCAAACATGCATGGTGCCTTAAAGTTTTATACTACATGTGTAAAAGCTGGCATCAAACCTATCATTGGATTGGAAGCAGAGGTTGGAAGTGATCAAGAGGATATAAAAGAGAAGATAAGTTCAGGAAATAAACTTCTTTTGTATGCGATGAACATAGAAGGCTATGAAAATTTATTAAAACTCACAACGCTTATGCAGACAAAGCTGGACGGTGAAGTGTCATCTCTTTCTTATGAAGAAATTTCAAATCATGCAGCAGGCCTTATCGCTGTTTCTTCAGGTATGGAAGGTGAGATTCAGCAATTTCTTACTCGTGAAAATCTTGACGATCAACGATTAGATAAGCTTCTTCACTTTTATAAAACGTGCTTTAAAGATCGTTTTTATCTTGGATTAGAAGATCATGATACAGGTATAGAAAAAACAATTAATCTCCAACTTCAAAACCTTTCAAGGAAGTCTCTCATTCCACTTGTCTGCATGCATGAAACGTATTATATGAGAAGAGAGGATGCAAACGCACATGATATCCTGCTTTGCATCAAACAAGGCGAAAAGAAAAGCAATCGTGATCGATTTAAACTGCAGACAGATGACTTTTATTTTAAATCCCCATTAGAGAT
The DNA here is from genome assembly GCA_016401345.1 of Fictibacillus nanhaiensis. Lineage (GTDB taxonomy): Bacteria > Bacillota > Bacilli > Bacillales > Fictibacillaceae > Fictibacillus > Fictibacillus phosphorivorans. The sequence goes on from JAEACG010000002.1 coordinate 253,604, forward strand.
GAAACGTGTATTTTCTCATGCAGAGGATGCATTAGATGAAACGGTTAAACTGGCTGAAAGATGTTCACTCGAGCTTGAGCTGGGTAGCATTGCTTTGCCCAAATATCCTGTACCAAAAAATAAAAACAGCTATGAATATCTGACTGAGCTTTGTAATGAAGGACTTTTGAAGCGTTATGAAACGGTAACACCTGAAATAAACGAACGATTATCATATGAACTTAACATCATAAAGAATATGAACTTTGAAGATTATTTCTTAATCGTTTGGGATTTTATGAAATTTGCACACGACGAAAAGATGATTACAGGGCCAGGAAGGGGTTCGGCAGCAGGATCACTAGTAGCTTACGTTCTTCAGATTACGAACGTTGACCCAATCCATCATCAGTTGATCTTTGAGCGTTTCTTAAATCCGGAGCGGGTTACGATGCCCGATATTGATATCGATTTTCCTGATAATCGTCGGGACGAAGTACTAAGCTACGTAGCGCGTAAGTATGGTACAGATTATGTCGCACAGATTATTACATTTGGTACCCTAGCAGCAAGAGCTGCTATAAGGGATGCGGGCAGAGTGATGGATTTTGCTCCTGCGCTCATCGATCTTACCGCAAAGAATATTCCTTCAAGACCTGGGATCACGTTGGAAAATGCATTGAAAGAGTCAGCTAGCCTGCAACAGGCGTACAAAACAGAGCCGGATGTGAGAAAGCTTGTTGAGATCGCGATGACACTTGAAGGTTTACCGAGACACGCATCCACTCATGCTGCAGGTGTAGTCTTGTCGGGAGCTCCACTTGTTCAAAAAGTACCCTTACAAACCGGGCATGACGGTATACCTCTTACACAATATAGTATGGAATGGCTTGAAGCTGCAGGACTGTTGAAGATGGACTTTTTGGGCTTGCGGAATTTATCGCTTATTGAAAATATCTTATTGGCGATCGAAGAAAATGAAAATGTGAAGATCGATCTAAATGATATACCATTCGACGACGTGAAAACATTTGATCTTCTTGCGAAAGGAGATACTACAGGTGTGTTTCAGCTTGAGTCTGATGGGATGAGAAAAGTTCTTCAGCAGCTTAAGCCGACAGAGTTTGAAGATATCGTAGCGGTAAATGCTCTCTACCGGCCGGGTCCGATGCAGAATATTCCTGACTATATCGCGGGTAAACATCGTCTGAAGACCGTACACTACATGCATCCTGATCTTGAACCGATCTTAAAATCCACGTACGGTGTAATTGTCTATCAAGAACAGATCATGCAGATTGCAACAAAAGCGGCTGGTTTCACACTAGGAGAAGCAGATTTACTGAGAAGAGCAGTAGGTAAGAAGAAACGGGATATTCTTCTTCGGGAGCGACAACACTTTGTTGAAGGTTGTTTAAAGCAAGGCTATGATGAAAAATCTGCAGATGCGCTATATGACTTGATCGTACGCTTTGCTGATTACGGGTTCCCGAGAAGCCATGCTGTTGCATACAGTGTCATCGCCTATCAGCTTGCATTCTTAAAAGCAAACTATCCTGCCCACTTTATGGCTGCCCTGCTTTCAAGTGTTATCGGCAATCATGATAAAGTAAATCAGTATATTAAAGAATCCGAGCAAAGAGGCATACCTGTTCTTCCACCATCTATAAAAAAAGGCAGCGAAATTTTTATTTCAAACGGATCTCATATTTCATTCGGGTTATTAGCTATTAAAAATGTTGGATACAATGCGATTAGAATGCTGATGGAAGAAAATGAAAAAGAACCGTTTCATGATCTGTTCGATATTTGTTCACGATGTCCTCAGAAAGTTGTGAATAAACGTACACTCGAATCATTAATTTTTGCTGGAGCAATGGATGAATTGGGACAAGATAGAGCAGTGTTGCTAGCTTCATTAGAAACTGCGATTGAATATGGTGAAGAGTTTCAGGAAATCTCGCGAAAGAATCAGATGTATCTTTTTGATGATGATATTAATTTACCTAAACCTTCTTACGTTTCCGTTCAATCTTTTCAAGAAAGCGAAAAACTTAAGTTTGAAAAAGAAGCTTTAGGCTTTTTCTTTTCTTCACATCCGCTGCAAAGATATCGAACGACCTTAATCAGCTGGAAAGCGGTTAACATCAATGAGTTAAAAGAAAAAAAATCATCCGTTCGTCTAGGTATTCTTGTGGACAAAGTACGAGCGATTAAAACAAAAAAGGGAGAACTCATGGCATTCCTGACGATCAGTGATGAAAGTGGTGAGATAGAGGCTGTGGCTTTTCCGAAAGTTTATGAAGCGTACCATTCTCTTCTTCAGAAAGGACAACAATTGTTTATAGAAGGAAGTGTTGAGCACCGTAACGAATCACTGCAGATTCTTGTGAACAAATGCAGACTGCTCGAAGATCTAAAGTCAAATGAGCAGCCGACCCTATTTATTAAAATAGATAAAGACCATCAGTCGTCTCAGCATCTGAATGCGATGAAGACCATTTTCGACGAATCAAAAGGTTCTACATCTGTTGTTTTGATCTATGAAGAGAATAGACAAAAGGTCCAGATTTCACAAAAAGTAAATGTTTCCGAAAACTTGTTGTTAGAATTGCAATCTGTTATTGGTGAGGGTAATGTCGTATTTAGAAGAAATTAAAAACCTTTACAGCTTGTTAACTTTTGTTATAATGGATGAGTCAATATTAGTGGTCTGACCACCTCCTAATTGGCTTATCAACCTTAAATTTAAAATCATTAGGAGATGAAAAAATGTCTACATTAAGAGAAGAAGCACTACACATGCACCGCACACATCAAGGGAAATTAGAATCAAAATCAAAGGTACCTGTACGTAACGCGAAAGATTTAAGCTTAGCATATTCTCCAGGTGTGGCAGAGCCGTGTAAAGATATTTATGATGACAAAACGAAAGTCTATGACTATACGATGAAGGGTAACACAGTAGCTGTTGTTTCTGATGGAACAGCTGTATTAGGTCTCGGAAATATCGGGCCAGAAGCTGCACTTCCTGTAATGGAAGGAAAAGCAGTACTATTTAAGAGTTTTGCTGGCGTTGATGCGTTCCCAATCTGCTTGAATACGACAGATGTGGACAAGATCGTTGAAACGGTGAAATTGCTTGAACCTACATTCGGCGGTGTGAACTTAGAAGATATTGCAGCACCGAATTGTTTCGTAGTCGAAGAGCGATTAAAGAAAGAAACGAATATTCCAATCTTCCATGATGATCAGCATGGTACAGCTATTGTTACGCTAGCGGGACTTGTAAATGCTCTTAAATTAACAGGACGTGAAATGTCTAAGATTAAGGTCGTTGTTAACGGAGCTGGAGCAGCTGGAATCGCAATTATTAAATTGCTAGATCGTTTTGGTGTGAAAGATATCATCATGTGCGACACAAAAGGTGCGATCTATGAAGGTCGTCCATTCGGAATGAACTCTGTGAAAAAAGAAGTTGCAAACTTTACGAACCGTACGAAACAAGAAGGAACACTTGCTGATGTAATCAGCGGCTCAGATGTTTTCGTCGGTGTTTCAGTAGAAGGTGCATTAACAAAATCAATGGTTGAGTCCATGAATCCAGAACCGATCATCTTTGCTATGGCTAACCCGAACCCTGAGATCATGCCACATGAAGCGCGTGAAGCAGGTGCGATGGTCATTGGAACAGGCCGATCTGATTTTCCTAACCAAGTAAATAACGTGTTAGCGTTTCCTGGTATTTTCCGCGGTGCTCTTGATGTTCGTGCAACACACATCAATGAGGAAATGAAGATTGCAGCGGTACATGCGATCGCAAATCTAGTGAACCCAGTAGAATTGACGGCGGATTATGTAATTCCAGCACCATTCGATCCGCGTGTAGCACCTGCTGTAGCTGCAGCTGTAGCTACTGCGGCTATGGAAACGGGAGTAGCAAGACTTCGTGTGAATCCTGAAGACATCGCTGAAAAGACTAAGAAACTAGCTATCATCGGAAAAGATGAATGAAACCGGTAGAGGAGAGAGGAATGTCTGTCCAGCCTACCGAAAAAGTATATATAGAAATTCTTAAACAAATTAAAGCGATTATCGTTGAGGACGGTCTTCAAGCGGGTGACAAGCTCCCTTCTGAAAGGGAGCTGAGTGACCGCCTGAAGGTTGGAAGATCATCTGTTCGCGAAGCACTGCGATCTCTAGAACTTTTAGGTCTGATTGAGACAAGAAGAGGCGAAGGGACCTTTATTCGTGAAGCAACCGGACACCGGCTCGTCGAAGTGCTAGCTTCGTTCATCTTGAATGATAATAAAGCTAGACACGACCTTCAGGAAACAAGGCATATTGTTATTAAAGACTGTGTAGAGCTTGCAGTACGAAGGTGCAAATCTTCGACCATCTCAAAACTTACACAACTAATTAAGCAGATGGATCCAAACGAACATGAACAAGTTAATGAAGCTTGCAAGCAATTTGAAAAGATTGTGATTCAAGCATGCGGCAATCATCTTCTTTATCGTTTATATGTAGAACTAACGGGTTATGGGTCTTCATTGCAACGAGCAAACTCGTACTGGTCACGAGCATTTTGTGAGGAAGTCCTGACACTTCTTCAATCAAAAGATGCTGTGAAGCTGACGAGTTTGTTATCAAAACAAAACGATGCTCTAAACGCAATCGAATAGGTGGTGTTATTCATTTATGATAAAAGGATTGTTTGTAAAAAAGAAAAAATATGCCACGATACCGACTGGTAAAGTTAAACAAGACGTACCAGAAGGGATTATGAGTAAATGTCCAGAATGCAAGCACATCATGGTAACAAAAGAGTTAAGAAAAAACTTACTTGTATGTCAAGGTTGTCAATACCATTATCCAATGTCATCACAAGAACGAATAGCTGCACTGATTGATGAAGGAACATTCACAGAATATGACGCAGATATGATTTCAGGAAATCCTTTAGAGTTTCCTGATTATGTGGAGAAACTTGAAGGCGACCGAAAGAAAACCAAAATTAACGAAGCTGTTGTTACAGGTGCAGGTCAGATAGATAGCCTTGATGTAACATTAGCGGTTATGGATTCTCGTTTTAGAATGGGTAGCATGGGTTCTGTTGTAGGTGAGAAGATCACACGTGCGATCGAGCACGCGATCGATAAAGAAACACCGTTTATTATCTTTACAGCATCAGGTGGAGCTAGAATGCAAGAAGGCGTTTTAAGCCTGATGCAGATGGCTAAAACGAGTGTCGCTCTTAAACGATTGAGTGACAGAGGGTTGCTGTTCATCTCTATCATGACACACCCAACTACTGGGGGAGTTTCCGCAAGTTTCGCATCTGTTGGTGATTACAATTTTGCTGAACCTAAAGCCTTGATTGGGTTTGCTGGCAGAAGAATCATCGAGCAAACCATTCGCCAAGAATTACCAGATGATTTTCAGACTGCTGAGTTTTTATTGAAGCATGGTCAGTTAGATAAAGTCATTCATAGAAGCGAAATGAAGAAAACTTTGAGTACGCTATTAAAGATTCATACAGAAGGGAGGGTGTAAGGCATGGCTGCAGAACTAGAATTTGAAAGACCGATACATGAGCTGGAGAAAAAGATCGCAGAACTTAAATCATTTATGGATGAAAAAGATATTGATTTAACTGATGAGATCAAAAGGCTAGAAGAAAAATTGTCTAACCTAGAAAACAGTACGTATTCAGAGATGAAACCTTGGAATCGTGTTCAAATTGCCAGACATGCTGAACGCCCAACCACCCTTGATTATATTAACTATCTGTTTACGGATTTCATCGAATTACATGGAGACCGTCTTTTTGGTGACGATGAAGCGATCGTTGGAGGCGTAGCTTTTTATAAGAATCTACCTATAACGATCATCGGACACCAAAGAGGGAAAGATACGAAAGAAAATCTTCGTCGTAATTTTGGGATGCCACATCCAGAAGGCTATCGTAAGGCACTTCGCTTAATGAAACAAGCGGAGAAGTTTAATAGACCTATTATCTGTTTCATTGATACAAAAGGAGCATATCCAGGAAAAGCAGCTGAGGAAAGAGGGCAGAGTGAAGCGATCGCTCGTAACCTAGTTGAGATGGCTGGATTAACTGTTCCTGTTATTTGTGTTGTGATCGGAGAAGGTGGAAGCGGTGGAGCATTAGCATTAGGTGTAGGGAATTATGTACACATGCTCGAGAACTCAACCTACTCTGTTATCTCCCCAGAAGGTGCAGCTGCCATTCTTTGGAAAGATGCTTCGATGGCGAAAAAAGCAGCAGAATCGATGAGAATCACTGCTCCAGACTTAAAAGAGTTAGGAATTATAGACGAGATTATTGAAGAAGTTAAGGGCGGAGCACATAAAGATGCTAAGTACCAGGCGGAATTGATCGACCAGGTTTTGGAAACTTCTTTAGATTCTCTGTTGTCTATGTCTCAAGAAGAGCTCATAAATCAACGCTATGAAAAATATAAAAAAATCGGACAATTTGGGTTTGTAAACGATTCCATTGTTGTTAAATAGGGAATGTGCCTTTCTGCTTAGGGAAAGGCGCATTTTTTTGCCTATTGTTGTCTATTGTGTTCAACATTTGAACATGATATTTTAATAAGACGAGAGAACTAGAGAGGTGAAATGTTTCATGAAGCGGATAGGAGTTCTAACAAGTGGTGGCGATTCACCAGGCATGAACGCTGCGATTCGGGCGGTTGTTCGAAAAGGAATCTACCATGACTTAGAAGTTTATGGGATATACAATGGTTATGCAGGACTAATTTCGGGGAATATTAAGAAACTAGAATTAGGATCTGTTGGAGATATTATACATCGTGGAGGCACGATGCTTCATTCAGCACGTTGTTTAGAGTTCAAAACACCAGAAGGACAACAAAAAGGTATCGAGCAGTTAAAAAAATTCGGTATCGAAGGATTAGTCGTTATTGGTGGAGACGGCTCTTTCCAAGGTGCTAAGAAATTGTCTGAACAAGGTTATCCAACGATTGGTGTACCTGGTACGATCGACAATGACATCCCTGGTACAGATTTCACAATCGGTTTTGATACAGCATTAAACACGATTATCGATGCTATCGACAAGATTCGTGACACAGCTACTTCACATGAGCGTACTTATATCATTGAAGTTATGGGACGTGACGCTGGTGACTTGGCTCTATGGGCTGGCCTTGCAGATGGAGCTGAGACGATTCTCATTCCAGAAGAAGACCACAAGATGGATCAAGTTGTACAAAAGCTGCAACGAGGACACGAGCGCGGTAAGAAACATAGTATCATTATTGTCGCAGAAGGCTGTGGAAGCGGCGTGGATGTTGCTAAAGAGATCGAAAGGCTTACAGACTTCGAAACAAGGGTTACTGTTCTGGGGCACATTCAACGCGGTGGTTCACCTACAGCTTTCGACCGGGTACTAGCAAGCCGTCTAGGTGCGCAAGCGGTTGAACTCTTATTAGAAGGCAAAGCTGGTCGAACAGTAGGTATTGAAAATAACAAACTTGTTGATTATGACATTACAGAAGTATTATCTAGAAAACATTCGATAGATAGACAAATGTACAAGTTATCACAAGAATTATCCATATAATCTGCTTAATGCATCGTACGGCTGCGGGTTAACTGCAGAAGCCTTACGATGCCTTTCTGCGAAAAAAGAAAATCAGGAGGCCATTTACATGATGCGCAAAACAAAAATCGTTTGTACGATAGGACCGGCAAGCGAAAGTATTGATAAGTTAAAAGAATTAATGAATGCTGGGATGAACGTTTCCCGCCTAAATTTCTCTCACGGTGACTTTGATGAGCACGGTCAACGAATCATCAACATTCGTGAAGCATCGAAAGAGCTTGGAAAAACAGTTGCGATCTTGTTAGATACAAAGGGACCTGAAATCCGTACTCAAACGCTAGAAGGCGGAGTAGCTGAACTTGTTGCTGGAAACGAATTAATCGTTTCTATGGAAGAAGTAGTGGGTAACGACAAAAAGATCTCTGTAACATATCCAGGTCTTGTTGAAGACGTACATGTTGGATCAAGAATCCTGCTTGATGACGGACTGATCGAACTTGAAGTAACAGCGATCGGCGAAAAAGAACTGACTACAAAAATCTTAAACTCCGGTACATTAAAAAATAAAAAAGGTGTAAACGTACCTAACGTAAGCGTGAAACTTCCTGGTATCACAGACAAAGATGCAAAAGATATCGAATTTGGTATCGAGCAAGGTGTTGATTTTATTGCTGCGTCATTCGTACGTCGTGCAACAGATGTTCTTGAAATTCGTGAGATCTTAGATCGACACAACGCTAACCATATTCAAATCATCCCTAAGATCGAGAACCAAGAAGGTGTAGACAATATCGATGAGATCCTTGCTGTTTCTGACGGTCTTATGGTAGCACGTGGTGACCTTGGTGTTGAAATTCCGGCTGAAGAAGTACCTCTTGTACAAAAGATGCTGATCAAAAAGTGTAACGAGCTTGGAAAGCCTGTTATTACAGCAACTCAAATGTTAGATTCTATGCAGCGTAACCCGCGTCCAACACGTGCTGAAGCAAGTGACGTAGCAAACGCGATCTTTGACGGAACAGATGCGATCATGCTTTCAGGTGAAACAGCTGCTGGTACTTATCCAGTTGAAGCGGTTCTTACCATGCATAAGATTGCTAGCCGTGCTGAAAGTTCTTTGAACTATAAAACATTATTATCTTCAAGAAGCAAAGAAAGCAAAACGACAATTACAGACGCGATTTCTCAATCTGTTTCCTTTACAGCTCTTAACCTTGATGCAGATGCTGTTATTACTGCTACTGAAAAAGGACAAACAGCTCGTATGATTTCGAAATATCGTCCAAAAGCTCCTATTATCGCTGTAACAAGCAACGAAGACGTTTGCCGTAAGCTTGCACTTGTTTGGGGAGTAACACCTGTAAAAGGTGAGAAAGCTGGAACAACAGATGAAATGTTCCAAATTGCGATTGATTCAGCGATTAAAGCTGAAGCTGTTCAACATGGAAACCTTGTAGTGATCACTGCAGGTGTACCAGTAGGTGAATCTGGATCTACAAACTTAATGAAAGTTCATATTATTGGTGATGTGCTTGCTAAAGCTCAAGGAATCGGACAATCATCAGCTTCAGGGAAAGTAGTAGTAGCTAAAACAGCTCAAGAAGCGATGGAAAAGATGACTGAAGGCGCAATTCTTGTAACAGTTGGAACGGACCGTGATATGATTGCTGCATTCGAAAAAGCATCAGCTGTTATTACAGAAGAAGGCGGACTAACAAGCCATGCTGCTGTATGTGGAGTATCTCTAAGTATTCCTGTTATCGTTGGTTTACAAAATGCTACGGAAATCTTTAAAGATGGCCAAGAGATCACAATCGATGCTTCTGTTGGATACATTTATGACGGAAGAAAGAACGTTATCTAATTATGCGAAAAGAGAAGGGTGAAACCTTCTCTTTTTTGATACGTAAAAAATGGCATAGGCTTAATCTGCTTATTATTTGTTTAACGAAAGCGGTGATTTAAATGTTCCGTAAGCTATTACCTATATTTATTCTTATTCCTGCTATTGAAGTAGCTCTGTTTATCTTGGCAGGGCAATATATAGGAATTCCTGCAACGATTGCTGGAATATTTATTACCGGTATATTAGGTGCTTATTTGGCAAAAAAAGAAGGGGTAGAGACGCTTCAACGCGTGAAGATGCAGCTCGAGAGCGGTCAGATGCCAGGAGAAGCAGTTCTTGATGGGGCATGTATTCTGGTCGGTGGTGCATTACTCTTAGCACCTGGATTTCTAACTGACATTATAGGTTTCTTCTTACTTATCCCTCCACTAAGAAAACCAGTGAAGTTGTGGATGAAAGCGAAACTCTTCCAAAAGATGCAATCAGGACAGTTTTACTTCATAAAAAGAAGGTAAAGTCATTATTTACTGCCAGAGTCAACATAGCAGATCAAATGAGGCAGTTTCTAAAAGATTTTTGCTTTCAAGTCTGTTTATTTATTCTTCTTTGCAAATTGGTTGTAGTGGAAGGTTGTCGACTCCTACGGGACGAGCGGTCAGGTGAGACTCCTAATTGCAAGAAGTGGCAGGAGGCTCACCGGTCGCCCCGCGGAAAGCGAGCAACCTGTAATGGAAATCAACTACTTTCAGAAGCACCAATGAATACAAAAACATAACAAAAAGAACGATGCTCATTTCCAGCAATCGTTCTTTTTATTTGTGTATAGGCTTCATAACAAATTGATAGATCTCATGAAAGAACTTTGCTTCGTAGAGTGCACGAATAACAACTAGGATAACAGGTCCGATGATAAGGCCAACAAACCCAAGAAGCTGAAACCCAGCAAATAAAGAGACTAGTGTAGCAAGAGGATCGAGTCCGATCGTTTTTGATAAAAGCTTTGGTTCCATAATCTGTCTTTGTATAACAACAACTCCATACAAAATGGATAGTCCGATCGTCAGCGTATAATTTCCTGTTAAGAAACAATAAGCGATCCATGGCAGAAAGACAGCACCTGTCCCAAGGTATGGAAGCAGATCTATCGCCCCAATTAGAACAGATATGGTAACTGCATAATCAATTCGCATCAACAAAAGACCTACTAATACGATACATGCTGTGATAGAGATTAAGGTTAATTGTGCTTTTAAAAAACCGAATAAAGCTTTTCTCAGTTCTACATATACCGTTGTGACGGTGTGGATTAATTTTTCAGGAAAGAGCGCGTTAAGAAACCCTATCAGTCGGTACCAGTCTTTACTTATAAAAAAAGCAGCGAGAAGAGAAAAAATAAAAACCGTTAAAAAAGTTGGAAGACTTACGATCATTAGAGAGACACTATTAATCACGGCCTGTGTCATACTGGATGCATTCGTGGTTATTCCTGTTCCAATCTTCTCGATATTATCCATGACTGTTTCTTGTTGATCGGTACCCAACTTGCTATAGATGGAGAGCAAATCTTGATATAAAGGGAGAACGTTCATTTTAAATGATCGTTCAAAGTAAAAGACCAATTCTTGAATATAAGCGGGTAACTCATGTGCAATATAGGCAAAACCAGTCATCATCTCTTGAATGAGCAAGGTTAGTAACAAGACAATTACACCTAAAAGGCCTAATATAGAAAGAATGACGGCAAGTGCTCTATTCACTTTAAAACGATTTACGATAAAGTCTACAAACGGGTTGATCATAAGTGCTATGATTGCGCCTGCTATGAATGGATAAAGAATAGCAGAAACATAATAGCCAGAAAAAATAAGGGCAACAGCGAGGGATAGAATAAATACAATACGCAATAAACGATGTGTCAGTTCAGCATACAAATTTTCCACCTGCCTTTACGTACATATAAATTAGTGAGAAAGGAATGAAAATCTATGGGACCTTTACTGTTTTTATTCGGATTATTAATTATTGGCTTATTGGCAAAAAATCAATCTTTAATCGTCGCGGTCGCCTTTTTGATAGTGTTAAAATTTACCGGTATGGGTGATAAATGGTTTTCTGTTATACAGCAAAAAGGTATAAATTGGGGTGTGACGATTATTACAATTGCCGTATTAGTTCCGATAGCATCTGGTGAGATTGGGTTTAAACAGTTGTCTGAATCATTGCGTTCTTATTATGCGTGGGTTGCTCTATTATCGGGCATTTTCGTAGCGGTAATCGCAAGTAAAGGACTTCATCTGCTTCAGAATGATCCTCATATTACTGCTGCTTTGGTCTTTGGAACGATCCTGGCCGTCGCTCTTTTTAAAGGAGTTGCTGTAGGACCATTGATCGGGGCAGGAATTGCATATATGGCTATGAAAGTCGTTGGAATGTTTTCAGGTTCATGACGCTTTCCGCACGAAATAAGTGATATCCGTTCACAAATATCAGATTATTGTTTATAATTGATGTGTATGTCCCATTTCCTTTAAATAGTCTTTCATTTTTCAAGTCTCAGTTTCGAGATTAAAAAAGTTGGGAATGTAACCTTGAATCCGGCTTTTTTATTACATGGAAAATGTAAGCTCTTTCTATTTTTTTAAAAGTGAAACAATTAAAGGAGAAGAGAGAATAACAGAAAAAAAGGAGAGATAGCCATGACAGCTACAAGAGGATTAGAAGGAATTGTTGCAACGACATCTTCTGTCAGCTCTATCATTGACGATGTATTAACCTATAGAGGATATAGCATTGATGACTTAGCTGAACATGCAACTTTTGAGGAAGTTGTATACTTGCTTTGGAATGGTAAACTGCCTTCCCAATCTGAACTAGAATCTTTTAAATCAGAACTTGCTGAGGCTAGTGAGCTGCCCGCAGAATTGTTGGAACAAATGAAATCGCTTCCTTTGAAGAATACACATCCTATGACTGTATTGCGTACAATCGTGTCAACATTAGCGATGTATGATTCAGAAGCAGAGGATATGTCTACAGATGGAAACTACAAAAAAGCCATCCGTCTTCAAGCACAGATGTCATCACTTGTAACGGCATTTGCACGTATTAGGGAAGGAAAAGATCCGATTGCTCCTAAAAAAGAACTTAGCTATGCAGCTAACTTCCTATATATGCTTACAGGTAAAGAACCTGATGAAATTTCTGAAACTGCTTTTAATAAAGCATTAGTTCTACATGCTGACCATGAGCTAAATGCATCCACGTTCACTGCACGTGTTTGTGTAGCTACTCTTTCTGATATTTATTCAGGCATTACAGCAGCGATCGGTGCTTTAAAAGGACCACTTCATGGTGGAGCAAACGAACAAGTAATGAAGATGCTTTCTGAGATCGGTGAAGAAGCAAACGTAGAATCTTACTTGGACAACGCGATTGAGAATAAACAAAAGATCATGGGCTTTGGTCACCGTGTATACAAGAACGGCGATCCACGTGCAAAACATTTGCGTGAAATGTCTAAACAGCTAACATCGATTACAGGTGAAGAAAAATGGTACACAATGAGCGTAAAAATTGATGATACGCTTAAGCAGAAGAAAGGCTTGCTGCCAAACGTAGATTTCTATTCTGCTAGTGTTTACCACAGCTTAGGTATCGACCATGACTTATTCACGCCAATCTTTGCGATCAGCCGTGTTTCTGGCTGGATTGCACATATCTTAGAACAATATGAAAACAACCGTTTAATCCGCCCTCGTGCTGAATATATCGGACCTGACATGCAGCAGTATGTTGCTTTAGAACAAAGATAATATAAAAACTATAGGCTATATCTTTAAAAGAGAAGGGATTCTTCTTCTCTTTTCCCTATGTTTTTTAGTAGACTAGTATAGTACATGCAATACAAGAATTAGGAGGAATTTAGAAATGTCTAACGGAGAACGTATTACAGTCGACAATGGTGTATTAAACGTACCAAATCAACCGGTGATCCCTTTTATCGAAGGTGACGGAACAGGTCCTGATATTTGGGCTGCTGCTTCACGTGTTTTAGAAGCTGCTGTTGAAAAAGCATATAACGGTGAGAAAAAGATCGTTTGGAAAGAAGTATTAGCAGGAGAAAAAGCATTTAACCAAACAGGTGAATGGCTTCCTGCAGAAACGCTTGATGTGATTCGCGATTACATAATTGCGATTAAAGGACCATTAACAACGCCAGTAGGCGGAGGAATCCGTTCTTTAAACGTTGCACTTAGACAAGAGTTAGATCTATTTACTTGTCTTCGTCCAGTTCAATACTTCAAAGGTGTGCCTTCACCAGTAAAACGCCCTGAAGATACAAACATGGTTATTTTCCGTGAGAATACAGAAGATATCTATGCTGGTATCGAATATGCGAGTGGATCTGATGAAGTGAAAAAGTTGATTCAATTCCTACAAGATGAAATGGGTGCTAACAAAATCCGTTTCCCTGAAACTTCAGGTATCGGTATTAAGCCGGTTTCTTCAGAAGGTACTCAACGTCTAGTTCGTGCAGCGATTCAATATGCGATTAACGAAGGACGTAAGAGTGTAACACTTGTTCATAAAGGAAACATCATGAAATATACAGAAGGTGCTTTCAAGAACTGGGGTTATGAGTTAGCTGAAGCTGAGTTTGGTGACAAAGTATTCACATGGGCTCAGTATGACCGCATTGTTGAAGAAAGTGGAAAAGATGCTGCGAACAAAGCTCAAGCAGATGCAGAAGCTGCAGGTAAGATCATTGTTAAAGACTCTATCGCTGATATCTTCTTACAACAGATCTTAACTCGTCCAGCTGAGTTTGATGTAGTAGCTACGATGAACTTAAATGGAGATTACATCTCTGATGCTCTTGCTGCACAAGTTGGTGGTATCGGTATCGCACCAGGTGCAAACATCAACTACGAAACAGGACACGCTATCTTTGAAGCAACTCATGGTACTGCTCCAAAATATGCTGGTCTTGATAAAGTAAATCCATCATCTGTAATTCTTTCAGGTGTGTTGATGCTTGAACATCTAGGATGGGGAGAAGCTGCTAAATTAGTACTTTCTTCAATGGAAAACACAATCGAAAGTAAAGTTGTTACTTATGACTTTGCACGTTTGATGGACGGCGCTACAGAAGTTAAATGTTCTGAGTTTGCTGACGAACTAATCAAAAACATGTAATCTAACTGACCCCTTTTTATAAGGGGTCTTCTCAACATATTTTATGTTTTTTAAACTGTTCCTGGAGGGAAAGACATGGCTAACAAACGAAAAAAGATTTCGGTTATTGGTGGAGGATTTACAGGAGCAACAACGGCTTTTATCTTAGGACAAAAAGAAGTTGGGGATGTAGTATTAGTTGATATTCCTCAAATGGAAAACCCTACAAAAGGTAAGGCCCTCGACATGATGGAAGCAAGTCCTGTTCAAGGTTTTGATGCATCGATTACCGGTACGAGCGATTATGCAGATACAGCTGGCTCTGATGTAGTCGTTATTACTGCTGGAATTGCTCGCAAGCCTGGTATGAGTCGTGATGATCTTGTAAACACAAACGCTGGAATCATGAAGAGCGTAACGAAGGAGATCGTTAAACATTCTCCAGATTGCACGATTATCGTCTTAACAAATCCAGTTGATGCCATGACTTACACAGTATTAAAAGAATCTGGTTTTCCTAAAAGCCGTGTAATCGGACAATCAGGAATACTAGATACAGCACGTTTCCGTACATTTGTTGCTATGGAACTTAACGTATCTGTAAAAGATGTTACTGGTTTTGTTCTTGGTGGTCATGGAGATGATATGGTGCCACTCGTACGCTACTCTTATGCAGGTGGAATCCCGTTAGATAAATTAATCTCTAAAGAGCGTTTAGATGCTATTGTTGAGCGAACACGTAAAGGTGGAGGAGAAATCGTTAATCTCTTAGGTAACGGATCTGCCTATTATGCACCAGCTGCTTCTTTAGTTGAGATGGTAGAAGCGATCGTTAAAGATCAACGCAGAGTGCTTCCTTCAATCGCCTTTTTAGAGGGTGAGTATGGTTATGATGGTATCTGTCTTGGCGTCCCAACGATCCTAGGCGGTGGCGGTCTAGAAGAAATCATTGAACTTGAGCTGACGGCAGAAGAAAAAGCGGCGCTTGATCAATCAGCAGAATCTGTTAAATCCGTTATGAAAGTATTAGCATAAGCGTGTGAGAGATTCGGGCAGATCCCCGAATCTTTTCTCAAGATATTTATGAAAGCGTTATCATCTAGAGGGGGGTCTTTAAATGCTGATCGGAAAAAAGCGAAAACTCGGAAGAAAAATAGACGAGATCCAAGCTGGGGAAAAATTAGAGATGCAAGAAACAATTGAAGATAAAGATCTTCTATTGTATTTAGGCTTAACGAACGATAACAACCCACTATTCATCCAACACGATTATGCAACATTGACACCTTATAAAAAGCCTGTCGTTCCACAGGTCATGCTGATGGGTATGGTCACTTCGGCAGTATCAAAATATTTACCGGGTCCTGGAAGTTCGATCGTTGAATCAAGTTTCACATTTATTAAACCCGTTTATCATTATTCCAAATTAACCTTTTTATTTGAAATTACAGAAGTAAATAGAGACAAGCATATTGTGCATATGAACGTTAGAGCAGAGAATGAGGAAGGAATCGAAGTGTTAAAGAGTCATTTACACGTTTGTCCTCCATATGCTCCAAAATCGATTACATCTAATACAATGGAAAATTTCTAAACCTTTCATATGAAAGGTTTATTTTTTTGCTCTTATAATGTTGATAAGTTAACTATGTTCTCTTTAAATATACAAATATGATGTGAAAGTACATAGGAGGCATACAAGGGGGTTTTATACGAGGTAAACACCATTATATCCGTAGATAAAGAACCATATATCCGTAAAACTACCGATTAATTACGTATATAAATTTTTTTATCCGATTTATCTAACCTAATTTGAACAATAAACATAAAAAACCTTATCAATGTAAAGGGAATGTTAAGGATATGTAAAGCCACTATGAAAATTTTGCGATTTTTGTACACACTATAAAAAAAATAGTATGATGAATTTGTACAAGTCGTAAAAAGGTGGGAATATGATGAGCCAAAAGTTACTCGTAGTAGAAGATGAAATTTCGATCTCAACATTGTTGCAATTTAACTTAGAACAAGCAGGATTTCAAGTAGTTACGGCAATGGATGGCAAGAGTGGATTAGAAAAAGCAGAAAGCGAAGAACCCAATCTAATCATATTAGACCTTATGCTGCCGGAAATGGATGGAATAGAAGTATGTAAAGAACTCCGTCTAAGAAAATTAAATATTCCTATTCTCATGTTAACGGCTAAGGATGATGAGTTTGATAAAGTGTTAGGACTTGAGTTAGGTGCAGATGATTATATGACGAAACCGTTCAGTCCACGTGAAGTGGTTGCAAGGGTGAAGGCAATACTACGAAGATCATCATCAGCGAATACGGACTCAGAAAAGAAAAAAGAAGAAGTAGAACATCTTAAAATTGGAGAAGTTGATATTTACCCAGAAAATTATGAAGCGTATTTCAAGGAAAAAGCACTAGAACTTACACCAAAAGAATTCGAACTGCTTGTTTACCTTGCTAGACATAAGAGCCGAGTTCTTTCGAGGGAACAGCTGCTTTCTGCAGTATGGAACTATGATTTTGTAGGTGACACACGAATTGTTGATGTTCATATCAGTCATTTAAGGGAGAAGATCGAGAATAATACTCGTAAGCCAATTTATATTAAAACCATAAGGGGATTAGGTTATAAGCTAGAGGAGCCTCAATAATGCATGATTTTAAGAACCGAGTACTTACCTTTTTCCTGCTCGGTATTTTATTGGTTTTTATTCTATTAGCTCTCATTATGGGGAACATCGTTCATCATAGTGTGAAAGATAAGCGTATGGAATTTTATAAAGGTGAATTAAGTCTAATTGAACAAGTTCTTAAGACTGAAAAATCAAAATCAACCATAACGAACTTATTAAGAACGGCCTCTGAAGATCTTAAGGGTGAGATTTATATACTTGATTCAGATTGGAATGTAAAATACACATCTGACGGAGACAGTCCAAGAAACATGTCTTCGTATTACCCAAAAGATAAAAAAACGAATGATCAAAATCTTGTGCTAAAGAATGACAACGGTAAATTATTTTATACGTTAAAAAAGAAAGATGAAACAGGATATATACAGTTTGCAATTCCTGAAGGTGCTGCGGAATCTGAAGAGAGATCGATTTGGATCATGATGTCGATCGGTTTCCTTATCTGCTTTATCATCATTCTGTACGTATCCCTCAAAGTGATTCATAAGATTGTTAGACCTGTAGAAGAGGCTACTCAGACTGCGAAAGAGCTTGCTAAAGGTAATTTCAAAGCAAGAACGTATGAATATTTTGGGGAAGATATTGGTGAGTTAAACTACTCATTAAATGTATTAGCCCGTAACCTAGAGAAGATGACAAAATCCCAAGAATCACAGCACGATCGCTTGATAACATTGATCGAAAATATGGGAAGCGGACTTATTCTTATTGATAAAAATGGATATATCAACTTAGTAAACAAAACGTTCAAAGAACTGTTTAAAGAGCATACGGATTATTGGACGGGTCATCTCTTCTATGAAGTGTTTCCTTACACATCTATTAAGGATATTGTCAAAGAAACGTATTTAACTGAAAAAAAAGTTAGAAGAAACACGGTTATTCCAATTCACATCGATACGAAACATTTCGATGTCTATAGTGCACCTGTCCTGAACGCAAGAGGTAAGCTAAAAGGGATCGTGCTTGTATTTCACGATATAACAGAGCTTAAGAAACTCGAGCAAGTAAGAAAAGATTTTGTGGCTAATGTTTCACATGAACTCAAAACACCGATCACTTCTTTAAAAGGGTTTGCTGAGACTTTATTAGATGGTGCAGGTGAAAATGAAGAGTTTAGAAATAAATTTTTAACGATCATGTTAAATGAAAGTGATAGGCTTCAGGCACTTATCCAAGACTTGTTAGACCTTTCTAAAAGTGAGCAAGGTTTTCACCTAGAAACGCAATCTATTGATCTTGGTGCTTTAGTAAACGATACCTTTGAGATTCTTCAGCCTAAAGCTGAAAAGAAAGGCATTATTCTATCCGTTGATGTTAATGGACAAACCATTATGGATGGAGATTCACCTCGATTGAAGCAGATCATCATCAACCTTGTTTCAAACAGCTTAACGTACACGCCTGTTGGTGGCCGTGTAAACGTAGTGGTGGAAGAACTACAAGATCATGTGAGGCTGCTGATCAAAGATACAGGAATCGGCATCAAGGAAAGTGAGATTCCTCGAATATTCGAACGTTTTTATCGTGTGGATAAGGCCAGAAGCAGGAATTCAGGAGGTACTGGATTAGGACTTGCCATCGTTAAGCATCTTGTAGAAGCTCATCACGGAACCATTGAAGTTCAAAGTAAGCCAGGTGAAGGTTCTCTGTTTACAATTCTATTTCCAAAGAAGTTCGAGTTATAAGATTTACAATTCCTTAACACGCTTGTTTTCTTTAATTAACAGTTAAATCTTATGATTAAGTTATCCTTTTTCAGTACCCCCTTAGCGAGAGTCCTTCATGGATTCTCGCCTTTTTTATGGCCAAGAACTCTTCTATTCCTACTTTTTTGTTTCTGGTTGTCATCGTGATACAATAGATGATAGAAGAAATGTCCTCAGGAGGTTACGGACTTGGCAAAAACAAACAAATTAGTACTTATTGATGGAAATAGTATTGCATATAGAGCTTTTTTTGCTCTACCACTTTTAAACAACGATAAAGGTATTTATACAAACGCAGTATACGGGTTTACTCAGATGCTTCTGAAAATTTTAGAAGATGAAAAGCCTACTCATATCCTCGTCGCTTTTGATGCAGGGAAAACGACATTCCGACATAAGACATTTGGTGAATATAAAGGCGGTCGTCAGAAAACGCCACCCGAATTGTCAGAGCAGTTTCCGTTTATCAGACAGTTGTTAGATGCATTTAAAATCAAACGGTATGAGCTTGAAAATTATGAAGCAGATGACATTATTGGAACACTTGCTTCTTATGCTGCTGACGGGAACTGGGATGTGAAAGTGTTCACCGGTGATAAAGACTTACTTCAACTTGTTACTCCTGATGTTGAAGTGGTCTTAACAAGAAAAGGAATCACTGAGGTTGAGGCGTATACCGTTGAACAAGTGAATGAGCGGTACGGCATTACGCCGCACCAAATCATTGATATGAAGGGGCTCATGGGAGACCCTTCTGACAATATTCCAGGAGTACCTGGGGTCGGAGAAAAGACTGCGATCAAATTGATCAAACAATATGGAACGATTGAAAAAGTTCTAGATTCAATTGATGAAATCTCAGGTGCTAAGCTTAAAGAGAGATTAACAGAGAACAAAGAACAAGCCATTATGAGTAAAGAGCTTGCTACGATAACGAAAGAAGCTCCTATTAAAATCGGTCTAGATGAGACGGATTACGAGGGTTATGAAACGTCTTCTGTTTTTCCTCTTTTCAAAGAATTAGGATTTAATTCATTGCTCGAACGATTGGGTGGCGATGAAGAAATTCTTCAGGATGAAGAAAAAGAAGAGCTTAACTTTAAAACGGTAACCAAAATCGAGGCTGATATGCTAAAAAGCCCTTCATCCCTTATTGTAGAAACGCTTACTGAAGATTATCATAAAGCTAAAATTCATGGTTTCGCTGTAAGTAATGATGCAGGAACATTTTATATTCCTTCAAGTCTTGCAGATCAATCAGAAGAATTTCAGGAATGGCTGCAAGACGACAATCAAAAGAAGAGAATGTTTGATGCCAAGAGAGCTCATGTTGCCCTACATGGGCAAGGAATCGTGTTGAACGGAATCGATTTTGATATTCAACTCGCTTCATATCTGCTTAATCCTTCTGAATCGTTAGATGAAGTAGCAGATGTTGCGAAGCAGTATGGCAAGTCTAATGTAGACGTAAACGAAGCTGTATATGGTAAAGGTGCTAAGAAGAAGCTGCCAGAAGATGAAGCTGTCCTCGCTGAGCACCTCTGTAGAAAAGCTCATACTGTATTTCAATTGAGCGACCTTTTGGATGAGAAGTTAAAAGAAAATGAACAGAGTGATCTGTTCTATCAGTTAGAGATGCCATTAGCTCTCGTTTTAGCTAAGATGGAAGAGTTCGGCGTTAAAGTAAAATCAGACACACTTCAAAAAATGGGTGCTGACCTAGATATACAGTTAACAACACTTGAAAAAGACATTCACGAACTAGCTGGAGTATCCTTCAATATTAATTCGCCTAAACAACTAGGTGAAATATTATTTGAGAAGTTGAACCTGCCGCCTGTTAAGAAAACTAAGACAGGTTACTCGACTTCTGTTGATGTATTAGAGAAATTAGAAGGCAAGCATGAGATCATTAACAAGATTCTTATCTATCGTCAACTTGGTAAGTTAAGGTCTACTTATATTGAAGGTCTGTTAAAAGTAGTTAAAGAAGATACGGGTAAGATTCATACACGCTTCAATCAGGTGCTTGCTCAAACAGGAAGACTGAGTTCTATCGATCCTAATCTTCAAAACATCCCTATTCGTTTAGAAGCAGGAAGAAAAATCAGACATGCCTTCGTTGCATCACAGGCTGGCTGGAAGATTCTTGCCGCTGATTATTCACAGATCGAACTGCGCGTATTGGCTCATATCTCTCAGGATGAAAACTTAATGGAAGCTTTTAAGTTGGAGATGGATGTTCACACGAAAACGGCCATGGATGTTTTTCATGTGGAAGAGAGTGAAGTTACATCTGAAATGAGAAGACACGCTAAAGCCGTTAACTTTGGTATTGTATACGGAATTAGTGATTATGGCCTATCACAAAGCCTAGGTATCACGAGGAAAGAAGCCGGAGAATTTATAGCGTCCTATTTGGATAGTTTTCCTGGTGTCCAGCAGTACATGAAGGACAGCGTTTCTGAGGCAAAACATAATGGTTTTGTTTCAACTCTGCTTCATAGACGACGTTATCTGCCCGAAATTAATAGCAGGAATTTTAACCTGCGTAGTTTCGCGGAGAGAACAGCTATGAATACGCCGATTCAAGGAACTGCTGCAGATATCATTAAAAAAGCGATGGTCGATATGGATCAGCGGTTAACTGACGAGAAACTTGAAGCTAAAATGCTGCTCACTGTACATGATGAACTTATTTTTGAAGTACCAGAAAATGAGCTGCAAAAACTTGAAGAGATCGTTTGTGAAGTAATGGAATCAGCAGTAGAACTTGATGTACCTTTAAAAGTAGATGTGAACTGGGGAGATTCCTGGTTCGAAGCAAAATAATAAAGAAACAGCATCCTATAGATCCAGGGTGCTGTTTTTCTAATAAGGTTGGTGAAAGGATGCCTGAGTTACCAGAAGTCGAAAATGTTAAAAACACACTGAATCAATTCCTACCAGGAAAAATGATTACAGATGTAAAAATATACTGGGAAAATATTATTAAACATCCAGGTACTGAAGAATTCATTTTGAAGTTGAAAGGTCAAACCTTTCAAAATGCGTATCGAAGAGGGAAATTTTTAATTTTTCATCTTGATGAAGATGTATTGGTGTCTCACCTTAGGATGGAAGGGAAATATGGCTTGAATCAAAGCGATGAGCCAGCTGATAAGCATACTCACGTTATTTTTCAGTTTTCTGATGGAACTGAACTAAGATATCGAGATGTGAGAAAATTTGGGACGATGCATCTGTATCCAAAAGGAACAGAGGGAAGTCATGCTCCGTTAAAAACTTTAGGTGTAGAACCACTTTCGGATTCCTTAACAGCCGCTCTTCTAAAAAAGCTGTTTGCTAATCGGAAACGCAACATAAAATCGGTATTGCTTGATCAGACTCTTCTGGCTGGTTTAGGCAACATTTATGTAGATGAAGTACTGTTTCAGGCAGGAATCCATCCAGAGACACCAGCTAATTCTCTAACTCTGCCTCGATTAAAGAAGTTGAAAACAGCGATTACTGAAATCCTTTCTGAGTCTGTGAAGCACGGAGGAAGCTCAATACGTTCCTATACGAACGCAGTGGGTGAGACAGGCGGTTTTCAGCTGAAATTATTTGTATATGGCAGAAAAAATGAAGCATGCCGTGTGTGTGGTACTGAGATCGAGCGATTAGTTGTAGCGGGTAGAGGAACTCACATCTGTAAGACTTGTCAAAAATAAACCATTTCTGTACTCCTTTCATATACTACGTTTACCGTTAACTGAAAGGAGTACAGGAACAATGGTGGCTTACTCATTTGTATTACTGGCACTAGCCGTCAGCCTGGACAGTTTTGGAGCCGGATTAACGTATGGAATGAAATCCATTAAAATTCCTTTTCGCTCCATTATGATCATCGCAATTTGTTCAGCTGTTACCTTTTTACTTTCGATGTTGCTTGGATTTACGTTAGAACAATTTATTTCACCTAAAACAGGTGAGATATTGGGAGGCGTGATTCTTCTCGGAATCGGAATCTACTCTCTATGGCAGGTTTTCTTACCAGAGAAAGAGAACGTTGAGTGCATGGAAAAAGAACCTAAGAACATTGTGCTTTTTGAAATTAAGTCGTTGGGAATCGTCATACACATACTTAAGAAACCAGTTATGGCAGATATCGATAAGTCTGGTTCAATTACGGGCTTAGAAGCTGTACTGCTTGGAATAGCATTATCGCTTGATGCCTTTGGAGCGGGAATAGGTGCAGCACTCATCGACTTGTCTCCTTCATTAACAACCATTACAATTGCGGTGATGAGCGCTTTATTCTTATGGGGTGGTATGGTTTTAGGGTTATATCTTTTTAACAAAACAAACTGGATGAAGGGATTATCCATTCTGCCAGGCGTTTTATTGATCGTAATGGGATTATTAAAAATGTAACACTGGAGGATAACTTGTGATTATTGGATTAACTGGAGGCATTGCAACGGGAAAATCAACAGTCAGTAACATCATCAGAGGTCAAGGAATTCCTGTAGTCGATGCTGATATCATTTCTAGAGAAGTTGTTATGCCAGAGAAAGAAGCATATGAGAAGATCGTGGCCTGCTTTGGTGAACAGATACTAAATGATGACAAGACAATAAACAGAGCAGGATTAGGAGAGATTATTTTTAACGATACTGAAAAGAGGACGATGCTGAACGAGATTGTTCACCCTGCTGTAAGAAAGGAAATGAGACAGCAAGCAGATGATTATCTACGTTCAGGAGAGTCTATAGTGGTTATGGATATACCACTTTTATTTGAGAGTAAGCTTACACATATGGTAGATCGAACGTGGTTAGTATATGCAACGCCCGAAATACAACTTCAAAGATTGATAAATCGTGATCATTTTTCAGAGAAGCAAGCGAAGTCTAGAATCCATTCCCAGATGCCGATCACAGAAAAAAAGGAATTAGCAGATGTAGTAATCAACAATAATGGATCTCTTTCTGCTTTAGAAAATGATGTTCTTTCCTTGC
The DNA here is from genome assembly GCA_016401345.1 of Fictibacillus nanhaiensis. Lineage (GTDB taxonomy): Bacteria > Bacillota > Bacilli > Bacillales > Fictibacillaceae > Fictibacillus > Fictibacillus phosphorivorans. The sequence goes on from JAEACG010000002.1 coordinate 277,627, forward strand.
TAAAACAAACAAAAAAACAGACCTGATAACCATTTCAGGTCTGTTTTTATCTATATAAGCCCTTTTTCAGCCTAAATTAAATAAAAGTATGTTCTTTTCAAGTGTTAATATGATATACTAATTACAGATAGATACAAGAAAGAGTATAACACATTGGAAGGAGCAGCTTCATGAAAGCAAAAATTGCAATTAATGGCTTGGGGAGAATCGGAAGAATGGTCTTCCGCAAAATGATGGAGAACGATGAATTTGAGGTTGTAGCTGTTAATGCCAGCTATCCTGCAGAGACTCTTGCTCATATGGTTAAGTACGATTCTATACATGGGACGTACCCGGGAGAAGTTGTTGCTGGAGAAGATGCCCTTTTTGTTGATGGAAAAAAAGTTCAATTAGTTAACTCTCGCGATCCTCGTGAACTTCCTTGGGGAACGTTAGGCGTTGATATTGTTATAGAAGCAACTGGGAAATTTGTTTCACAAGAATCTGCTGGTCTTCATATTGAAGCAGGTGCAAAGAAAGTAATTATCACTGCTCCAGGGAAAGATGAAGACATTACAATTGTTATGGGAGTAAATGATAGCGATTACATTTCTTCGAAACACCATATTATATCTAATGCATCGTGCACGACGAACTGTTTAGCCCCTGTGATTAAAGTGCTTGATGATCAGTTCGGGGTACAGTCCGGAATGATGACGACTGTACATGCGTATACGAATGACCAGAAAAATATTGATAACCCACATAAAGACTTAAGACGTGCACGTGCATGTGGCACTTCTATTATTCCAACTTCTACAGGTGCTGCAAAAGCTATTGCAAAAGTCTTGCCTCACTTAGAAGGCAAACTGAATGGTATGGCACTACGCGTTCCAACACCTAACGTTTCATTGGTTGACGTTGTTGTGGAGTTAAAGACTCCTGTATCTAAAGACCAAGTCAATCATGCTCTACAATCGGCATCTGAAGGATCAATGCGTGGAATCTTAGGGTACAGCGATCTGCCGCTAGTATCGATTGATTATAATGGAAATGAAAACTCTTCAATCATTGACGGCTTATCAACTATGGTGATGGACGGTAATAAAGTAAAGGTCCTTGCTTGGTATGACAATGAATGGGGTTATTCATGCCGAGTAGTAGATCTTGCGAAACATGTAAGTGTTGCTTTGAATATGCCGGTACAAGAAAAAAATGTGTCAGTATCATAAAAACAGTCAGTTAAAATAAATAAATGAGTGAGAGCTGGATATCACACCAGCTCTTTTCTACTTTTAAACGAACTAGTATGTTTCAATTGATCCTTATCCTTAAAAAACAATATAAAATTGACTTAAAAAAATTTGCCCATAGTTATTGCAAATAAATTTTAAAAGAAGTATACTATGATTCGTGAACTTCAAATAAAGCAAACAAAGGCATTGAATGCTACTTAAAGGGTTAGGACCTCTTTGGACTAACTTGCCCCCGTGGTAGATATTCGATACCGCATGCTTGAAGGCATGATTATTTTTAAAAGGGGGACTATGCTAATGGATACAATGGGAAGACACGTAATTGCTGAGTTATGGGGTTGTGATTCTGAAAAACTAAATGACATGAAATTTATTGAAGAGACATTCGTTGACGCTGCATTGAAATCAGGTGCAGAAATTCGTGAGGTTGCTTTTCATAAATTTGCTCCACATGGTGTAAGTGGAGTTGTTATTATTTCTGAATCTCATCTAACTATTCACAGTTTTCCTGAGCATGGTTATGCAAGTATTGATGTATATACGTGTGGAGATCGAATCGATCCTAACGTAGCTGCTGATTACATTTCGGAGGCACTTGGCGCTAAAAAGCGCGAAAACTTGGAAGTTCCTCGTGGAATGGGTCCAATTTCTGTTGCCAAATCAAAAGTTACTGCTCAATAATTTAAAAACAGAATGTACGTGAGGTGTGAGAAATCACACCTCTTTTTTATTTCACTCATTATAGGGAATAATAGGATACAAATTATATTGCTTTGGAGGACTACTATGTTTAGAAAACTTCAAAATCTAATGGAAAATCATGCAGAAACGAGTGAACAGCATGTGGACGAAAGACTTAGAACCCATTATTTTAAAGCTAATAAACCTGAAGTAATGAAAGTGATCAAACAGATTTTAGATGAAGACATGAATTTCCATGAGCTAGGTTTTTCAGAAGAAAGGGGAGAGGTAACGTTTGAAGTTAGACAGCCTAAGAGTGCGTTTGTCGTTATTAGTGTAGTAACAGTTAAAGCGAATCGAACTGCTGTAGATTTAAACGTATCAACAGAATCTGCTCTTCCTTTCAATTTTGGCAACAATCAAAGACTTATTGTAAATATTTATGAAATCTTAAAAGAAAAACTAACGTTTGTTGGGACGTCAATGGCTGAAAAATTGTAGGAATAGCTTGTCACATTCCTCCCTTTTCTTTAAGATAGATAGAGAATAGAAAATTTTTTGGGGATGATTACAATGAGGTGTCCTACTTGCCAGCACAACGGAACAAAAGTGCTTGATTCAAGACCTGTACATAGCGGAAGATCCATTCGCCGCAGAAGGGAATGTGAATCTTGCAGCTATAGATTTACTACATTTGAAACGGTAGAACAAACACCGCTTATCATTGTTAAAAAAGGCGGGGAACGAGAAGAGTTCAGCCGTGAAAAGATCCTTAGAGGGCTTATTAAAGCTTGCGAAAAAAGGCCAGTCCCCTTGGAAACACTTGAAAATATAGTAGATAGTATCGAAAAAGATTTGCGGAACTCAGGTGCATCTGAAGTTTCGAGTACAGCTGTTGGTGAACAGGTGATGGAGCATCTGTCTAAAACAGATGAGGTTGCATATGTAAGATTTGCCTCTGTATACCGTCAATTTAAAGATATTAATGTTTTTATACAGGAATTGAAAGAACTAATTAACAAGGAGGAGCGTTAAAGCGTATCTTAGACTGCTGTAACGCTCTTTTTATTCCAATCTAACTCCGTATTCTGCTTTTCAGAATAAATTATATGTACAAAGTACTCTGGCTGACGATACTAAAATCCGTCGGCCACATTACTGTTAAGACTTTTTAACAAAGGGTGAAAACGATGACGGTACATTTTCAAGAAGTTGTGCCCGTTGATACGTATTCCGTCCAGTGCAAGGGTATGTTGCATGAAATAGATCATAAAGTTCTTACCATGCTATATCAGCCGTTGGTTGGCGCATTTGCACATAGTTTATACATGACATTGTGGTGCGAAGTAAATATGGATCGGCAGACACAAAAACATCAGCACCTCATGAACGTGACTCAGTTCTCGTTAAAAGATATATTATCGGGAAGAAAGAAGCTAGAAGCGATCGGTCTTTTGAAGACGTTTAAAAAAGATGGTGATAGCTCTAGGGAGTACATTTATGAGCTTCAACTCCCGCTTTCGCCGAACGCTTTTTTTACAGATGGCTTTTTAAGTATATATCTCTTTAATCGATTGGGAAAAGCGAAGTTTAATGAAGTTAGAGAATCTTTTTATATCTCTCAAATGGATGTGTCAGATTATAGAGATGTGACCGCTTCTTTCAGTGACGTGTTTACTTCTTTGCATCCATCTGAAATGTCATCAAAGAGTTATGCTGAGATTAACGAAAATGTTCTTCCAAAAGATGTCTCTTTACAGGAAAAAGACATTCATGGGAAAGTTGTACTAAGTGAATCTACCTTTGATTTTGAAGCGATGGTGAATCAGATCTCATCATTTATCGTACCTAAAGAAGTGCTCACTCCAAAATTAAAGGAAGCCATCTATAAGCTGGCATACATCTATCAGTTACAGCCGATGGATATGAGTAAACAGATTCAAAACGTATATTATTCCACAGGAGAAATTTCTGCAGAGAGCTTAAGGAAAGAAATTCAAAAATGGTATCGATTTGAACATGAAGAAGGTCTACCAGTTCTAGCATTAAAAACGCAGCCGGTTCCATTAAAGGCACTTCATGGCATGCAACCTCAAACAAAAGAAGAAGAACTTATCAAATACTTTGAAGAAGTGTCACCTTATCGTTTGTTAGAAGATTATTCAGGTACAACTCCTTCAGAAGTAGATTTGAAGCTTGTTGCTTACTGTATGATCGATCAGAATTTAACACCAGGGGTTACGAATGTTCTTTTAGATTATGTTTTATCTGAGAATGATATGAAGCTTGCAAAAGGATTGATCGAACGGATCGCTTCACATTGGGCTCGAAAAAAAGCACAAACGGTAACAGAAGCAATGGCGTTAGCACGCGATGAAAAACGAAAATATAAAGAATGGCAAGAAAAGAAAGTAAATTCAGGTTCTTACAATAAGGGTAATAAAAAGAGTAACGTAACTGTTCCTGACTGGCTTAAACAGGATAAAGTGGCCACTAGTCAGACAGATCATTCAAACACTGATGCTACAGAGGACGAGAATCGTAAGTGGCTTGAAAGCTTGTTAAATAGTTCGAAATAAGGGGGGATAATATGGAATCTATTAAGGAATCTGTTAGAAATATGCCGGGTTTTGATAAGTTTCAAGAAAGATTTGAGCGAATGAAACAAGAAGTGCTTACAGACCCAGGAGTCATGCGTTTTCTAAGAGAGAATCCTGACATATCAGATGTCCATGCGGAAAAATTATTGTCCAGTTTTTACACCTTTAAGAACGAACAGAATGCCTGCCGCAATTGTCCAGGTTTAGATAACTGTCCGAATCTCATGCAAGGGTATCGTTCTGAACTAACAAAAGTTAGACATACTGTAGAACTTAGATACAAACCTTGTGAATTAAAGATTATTGATGAGCAAAAGAAATCTATGACTTCATTGATAAAGAGTTACTTTATACCGAAAGAGATACTAGAAGCGAGATTTGATCGTTTGTACAAGCATAGTATTGATGATACAAGACGTAATGCGATCTCGAAGGCTTATGAATTTGTCCAGATGGCAGGCTCGGGTCAGCAAGCAAAAGGGATCTACTTTTATGGGAAGTTTGGCGTTGGTAAAACGTATCTTCTCGGTGCCATCGCGAATGGTTTAGCAGAAAAAGGCGTTCACTCTTTGATCATTCATACACCAGAATTTCTTCGTGAAATGAAATCTTCACTCTCTGACGGAACATTTGACTCTAAGATGGAACTATTAAAGACCGTTCCAGTACTTATGCTTGATGATCTTGGGGCTGAAAATATGACGAATTGGGTCAGGGATGAGATTATTGGGGTTATCCTTCAATATCGAATGATGGAAAAACTACCTACTCTCTATACGTCTAACTGTGATTATGATATGTTGCAGCAGCACTTATCGTATTCCCAAAAAGGCGGACTCGATGAACTGAAGGCTCTCAGGATCATGGAGCGTATCAAACACTTAAGTACTCCGATTTTTATGGGCGGAAATAAAAATTTCAGAGAAGATTATTAATATAGTTTCTGCTCTTTTAATGGGCAGAAGCTTTTTTCTTGAAAACCCAAAGCTGTCTCTTCTACTAAAATATGATAGGATAAGAACAGACAAGATCTTAAGACATTGTATTCGGAGGTTACCGATGAGTATAGAATCTATTTTACAAAAAGCTTTAGATGGCGAACGTTTATCGGTAGAAGATGCCGTTAAACTTTATGAAAGTGATGAAGTAGAACGCATGGGAGAAGTTGCGGATATTATTATGAAAAGGTGGCATCCTGAACCGATCACCTCATTCGTTATTGGCCGTAACGTAAACTATACAAATTTTTGTGATACATATTGCAGGTTCTGCGCATTCTATAGAGCGCCAGGAAGCAGTGAAGGTTATGTGTTGGATGATGATGTGATCTTCCAAAAGATTCAAGAGACAGTTGATGTAGGCGGTACAGAAATTCTAATGCAAGGTGGAACAAATCCTAACTTGCCATTCAGCTACTATACGGACTTATTAAGAGAGATCAAAAAGCGCTTTGATATCACGATGCATTCATTTTCTCCAGCAGAAGTATGGAAGATGGTTGAAGTATCTGGTCTGTCTCTAGAGGAAGTGCTCAGAGAACTGAAAGAAGCTGGACTTGATTCTCTTCCAGGTGGGGGAGCAGAAATTTTAGATGACCGCACTCGTAAGAAGATTAGCAAACTTAAAGGCTCGTGGACAGAGTGGATCGACTGTATGAAAACAGCTAAAAAAGTTGGTTTGCATTCTACTGCTACGATGGTCATTGGATTTGGAGAAACATTCGAAGAACGTGCCCTTCATTTACAGCGTGTTCGTGATGCACAAGACGAGACGGATTGTTTCTTGGCTTTCATCTCTTGGACATTTCAGCCGGATAACACGAATATGAAGGCTGAAAAGACAACGCCGAGAGAATATCTCAAAAATGTTGCGATCTCTCGAATCTTCCTAGATAACATTCCTAACTTCCAATCTTCATGGGTTACGATGGGGCCAGAAGTTGGTAAAAAATCTCTCCACTATGGCTGCAATGACTTTGGCAGCACGATGATGGAAGAGAACGTTGTTTCAGCAGCTGGAACGACTCACAAAGTAAACACGAATTTAACACTTCGATTGATTCGTGAAGCAGGTAAGATTCCTGCTCAACGAAATACAAAATATGAAACACTTCGTGTGTTTGAAGATGAAGAAAAAGCTGAAAAAGATTTTGTTATGCAAAATTAACAGTGAAGCACTTGGCATATTTATGTCGAGTGCTTTTTTCGTTCATTTGGATGGATGATTTAACTTTTATGATTGTCATAGAGGCACAAGCCGAATTTAGATGACACAAATGACTACAAGACGGGGCTTTTGTTTTATATCCCAATGGTAATGAGTGACTTTCGTATTAAAAATAATTATCTTAATTTTCCTTATATTTAAAATTTTGTGTATAATATAAGAATATTTAGAATAAAGGGGGAAATATAAAAATGGGAATGAAACGAAAATTTAAAATGGGACTAATAGGTTTATCTGCTGCGTTTCTTGTAGCCTGCGGAAGTGCTGATTCTGGATCGGGGTCCGGTTCTGGTGAAAAGCTCACGGTTGGTACTGATGCAGCATATGCCCCCTTTGAATCCTTAGATGGTGAAAAAATTGTAGGATTCGATGTAGATCTGCTTGATGCCGTGATGAAAGAAGCAGGGCTTGATTATGAATTAACAAATAAAGGATGGGATCCTTTATTTATCGCTCTTCAGAATGAAGAAGTTGATGCGGGTATTTCGGCAATTACGATTAATGACGAACGTAAGAAAAGTTATGATTTTTCCTCACCATATTTTGAATCGATTAACATGATTTTAGCGAAAGAAGGAACGTCGATTAAAAGTGCAAAGGACTTAGAGGGCATGAAGGTTAGTGTGCAAAACGGAACGACCGGTCAAGAGGCACTAGAAAAAATGTTTGGTAAGAGTGAAAACATAAAGAAATATGAAAACAATGTATTAGCGATACAAGCACTTTTAAACGGTGAAGTAGAAGCTGTTGTAGCAGATAACGCCGTAGTGCAAGAATATGAAAAGAACAATCCAGATAAAAAACTAGTAACTATCAGCGATAAAGAAAATTTCGATAGCGAATTTTACGGAATCATCTTCCCTAAAGATGGTGAACATCAAGAAGAGATCAACAAAGCGATGAAAAAAGTCATCGATGATGGGAAATATGCTGAAATCTATAAAAAATGGTTTGGTGAAGAACCAAATGTAGATGTGCTGAAACAATAACATTCTCAGGAGGTCTACATGGAATATTCTTTACAGATTATCAGTGATTACATGCCTTTGTTTTTAAAAGGGACATGGGTGACGGTACAGTTATCATTTTTAGCGATTCTATTTGGTACGCTATTAGGACTATTTATTGGGCTCGGCAAAATGGTAAAGAATCCTTTTATTCACCTTCCGTGCATGTGGTATATCAGTTTTTTTCGAGGCACTCCATTACTCGTTCAGATTCTGTTGATTCATTCAGCACTTATGCCGCTCTTTATGAAGCCGCCAAACGTGTTCATTTCAAGCGTACTAGCTCTTTCGCTTAACGCTGCTGCATATATTGCGGAGATCTTCAGAGCGGGTATTCAATCTATCGATAAAGGGCAGATGGAAGCAGCTCGCTCTCTAGGCATGAATCATGTACAAGCTATGAAACATGTCATTCTTCCACAAGCGTCTAGAAGGATGATACCGCCTTTAGGCAACGAATTTATTGTACTAATTAAGGATTCATCTTTAGTTTCCATTATTGCTACGCCAGAATTGATGTATTACGCGAGAGCGATGATGGGCCAATACTACCGACCGTGGGAACCATACATGACTGCCGCTTTAATGTACTTAATCTTAACGCTTGGCATGGCGTTTATCTTATCAAGAATCGAGCGTAAATTTGTTTATTAAGAACAACCCTACCCAAAGGGTTGTTTTTTCTTTTGTAAGTAACATGTTTTAGGACCTCGTCCCATATAGTGTATTATTGAGGATTTTATATGGGGGGGACTTATTTGGTCGCGATTGCTTTTTCACACCCATCAGATGGTATAGCTGTTTTGAAGAAAATGATCAGAATGGCAGCTGAGCATAGAATAAACCCTTCCTTTGCCAAATTATCTGAAGCTTCTTCAAAAATTCTTGAACTGCACATACATCAGAGGAAAACGTTCATATTGGATGTGTTAACGGAATTTACTCGAAATAAAGTAGAGGATATTTGTTTGAAGGAAATGATCGAACAAGCATTTTGTTACACTGATTCAGCAGAACAAAAAGAGATCTTATCTATCACAAAAAGCATCATACTCGGAGAAATTGAAGGTATACCTGATGTCAAACATCTGCCAGACTTAAATGAACTGATCCGAAGTCAATGGGAATCGATTCTCGAGGCAAAGACAGATTTTTTAGAGTTTGAATCATTTATTAAATTCAGGCTGAAAGAGTATTTAGCAACTTTGTTGAAGATTGTTGAATGTGCTATCGATGAGTACAAGCTAGAACTAGAGTACCAAATGTTCGTGGAGCAATTAAGAACGTGCTTAACGAAACAAAGAACATTTACTTCAGCAGATATCGTAATTATTTTTGAACAAGAGCAGATTCTTCTTTTTGATGAACATCAAAATCAATTGACTCATACTGAATTGATGATGTTCCATGAAAAGGCACTGCGGCTAACAAATGTAACGAATCTAGATGAAAGACTTTTAGGTCCGTTAGTTGGAATCTCTCCAAATTCCGCTAGGATTTATGCTTATGATATCGATCATCCATTGCTTCATACTGTGAAGAACATCTTTCAGGAAAAGGTTACGATTACACCAATTGAGAGGATGTCCTACAGAGAACATCGGTCTTATCGTAAAAAAAAGTCATAAACTTACAGAGTCCTCTTGCTTTTTGAAAAACGACTGCATATAATAGGTGTATAATTTTATCATTCAATCTGTATTGATAAGGACACGAAGCATATTTTTACGGTTCATAGAGAGGGAAGTCTAGGCTGAAAGCTTCCTAACACGGAAAAGTGCTTTACCACCTTGGAACTTCAGCGGTGAAAATTTATAGTAATCGCTGACGGCCGCAGTCCGTTATACTGTCCGAGTGCCGATTGGCTTGTTAAAAGTTGTCGGAACAAGGGTGGAACCACGAGATAATCACTCGTCCCTTCTATAGGGACGGGTGTTTTTTGTTTTCAATCAGAGAAGAACCCGAACTAAAAAGGAGATGTTTTACATGTCGTCAATTTCAATTAAATTCCCTGACGGATCAGTCAAGGAATTTCCTAAAGGCGTTACTTCTGAACAAGTAGCAGAGAGTATCAGCCCTAGTTTAAAGAAAAAAGCAGTTGCAGGGAAAGTAAACGGACAATTATTTGATTTTTCACGTCCTATCGAAGAAGATGCATCGATCGAGATCGTAATGCAGGATTCTAAAGAAGGTCTTGAAATGACAAGACACTCGAATGCCCATCTACTAGCTCAAGCACTTAAGCGCCTTTACCCAGACGTGAAATTAGGGATTGGACCAGTTATTGATAACGGCTTCTATTATGATGTAGATATGTCTCATAACTTAACACCAGAAGATCTGCCTGCGATCGAAAAAGAAATGAAGAAGATCGTAAATGAAAACCTTCCGATCGTACGTAAAGAAGTTAGTCGTGAAGAAGCTCTCGAGATTTACGAAAAATTGAATGATCACTTAAAGCTGGAACTGATTCGTGACCTTCCAGAGGGTGAAAAGATTACGATTTATGAGCAAGGTGAATTCTTTGACCTTTGCCGAGGGCCTCACGTTCCTTCAACTGGAAAAATTAAAGCCTATAAATTAATGAGCATCTCTGGTGCATACTGGCGTGGAGACAGTGACAACCAAATGCTTCAACGTATTTATGGTTCAGCGTTCTTAAGCCAAAAAGATCTTGATGAGTATCTTCACTTTATTGAGGAAGCTCAAAAACGTGATCACCGTAAACTAGGAAAAGAACTAGAGTTATTCATGTTCTCAGAAGAAGCACCGGGAATGCCGTTCTATCTTCCTAACGGTCAAACAATCCGTACTGAGCTTGAGAATTTCTCTCGCGAACTTCAACGCCAAGTGGATTATGATGAAGTGCGTACTCCATTTATGATGAATCAGCGTCTATGGGAACAATCGGGCCACTGGGATCATTATCATGAAAACATGTACTTCTCTGAAGTGGACGATACAAAGTTTGCGATGAAGCCGATGAACTGTCCAGGTCACATGCTGATCTTTAAGAATAAACTACATTCATACAGAGATCTTCCAGTACGTATGGCTGAGTTCGGTCAAGTACACCGTCACGAATATAGTGGTGCACTAAACGGTATGATCCGTGTTCGTACGTTCTGCCAAGACGATGCGCATATCTTTGTAACACCACAGCAGATCGAAAGTGAGATCAAGAACGTATTTAAGTTAGTTGATAAAATCTACAGCACTTTTGGATTTGAATATTCCGTAGAACTTTCAACTCGTCCAGAGGATTCTATGGGTGATGACCGTTTATGGGAACAAGCTGAAGGCGCATTGAAAAACGTTCTAGAAGATCTTGGAATGAACTATCATCTAAACGAGGGAGATGGAGCGTTCTACGGTCCTAAAATTGACTTCCATATTAAAGATGCTCTGAAGAGAAGTCATCAGTGTGCAACAATTCAGTTAGACTTCCAAATGCCAGAAAAGTTCGATCTAACGTATGTAGATGAAAACAATCAAAAGGTTCGTCCGGTCGTTATCCACCGTGCGATCTATGGTTCGATCGACCGTTTCCTAGGGATCTTGGTTGAGCACTTTGCTGGAGCGTTCCCAACTTGGTTAGCTCCTGTTCAAGTGAAACTAATTCCTGTATCTGATGTTCATAATGAGTATGCGTATAAGCTACAAGAAGATCTGAAGAAACATGCTGTTCGTGTTGAAATCGATACTAGAAATGAAAAGATGGGCTATAAGATCCGTGAAGCTCAGATGAAAAAGATTCCTTACATGCTAGTTCTAGGTGATAAAGAGATCGAAGACAATGCAGTTAACGTTCGTAAATATGGTGAGCAAAAGTCAGAGACAGTTTCTTATGAAGATTTCCGAGATAAGATTTTAGCTCAAATTAACGAAAAGAGATAAGGTGTTAAAGAGAGCGGCCAATGTTGAATTGGCCGTCTTTTTTTATAGGGAAATGAAAAGTGGACAGTAAAATGCTCAATGTGGACAGTATATTACTGAAAGTGGACAGTAATTATTCAAGAGTGGACAGTAAAACAACAAAACATAAAAGGCGAATAAAAAAACTCTTGCATTCCTTTCGTAAACGAAGTAAAATTAATTTCGTTGCTGTTATTACATTCGTTGTTTGACACGCACATCTCCAATGTGTTATAGTATGTAAGGTTAATAAAATAAGCAAAAGCATCAAACAAGCAGAAGCACCCGCTTCTCACCTGACTCGACGCTAATAAAGGCTGTTGATGGGTAGATGGATATTCAGGCATGTCAAAGTGTACATAGCCGGTTTACTATGTGTGGGTGATCGTTGCGCCGACGCTTTTTTTATTTGCAGAAATAACAAGTCGAGTGTTTTAAAACACTCACTGAAAAAATTTGGAGGTGACTTACTATTAGTAAGGACATGTCTGTCAATGAAGGTATTCGTGCTCGTGAGGTTCGCTTAATCGGTCCTGATGGAAGCCAGCTTGGCATTAAATCTAGACAAGAAGCTTTGGATCTTGCTACAAACGCAAATCTTGACCTTGTACTCGTTGCTGCAACTGCTAAACCGCCAGTATGTCGTATCATGGACTACGGTAAGTTTAAATACGAGCAACAACGTAAAGATCGTGAAGCACGAAAAAATCAAAAGGTCATTACGACTAAAGAGATTCGTCTAAGTCCAACGATTGAGGAAAACGACTTTAATACAAAGCTTAGAAATGCACGTAAGTTCCTTGAAAAAGGTGACAAAGTAAAAGCAAGTATTCGTTTCCGTGGACGTGCAATCACTCATTCTCAAATCGGAAAAACGGTATTGGAAAAGTTAGCGAAAGAATGTGAAGATCTTTCTACGGTTGAAACGAAACCGAAGATGGAAGGTCGTAGCATGTTCCTTATCCTTGCGCCTAAAGCCGAAAAATAATTTTTACCAGGGAGGATAACCATTATGCCTAAAATGAAAACTCATAAAGGTGCTGCGAAGCGCTTTAGAAAAACTGGATCAGGTAAATTAAAGCGTGCTCGCGCTTATACTAGTCACTTGTTTGCTAACAAGTCAACTAAAGCTAAGCGTAAGCTTCGTAAAGCGAAACTTGTTCACAGCGGTGACTACAAGCGTATCCGCACATTGTTAACTTACAAAAAACGTTAATCGTTCATCAATCGATTTAAAAATAGGAGGTTTTTAATATGCCAAGAGTAAAAGGTGGCTATGTAACACGTCGTCGTCGTAAGAAAGTTCTTAAACTAGCTAAAGGCTATTTCGGTTCCAAACATAAATTATTTAAAGTAGCACAACAACAAGTATTCAAATCACTTATGTACGCTTACCGTGACCGTCGTCAAAAGAAGCGTGACTTCCGTAAGCTTTGGATCACTCGTATCAATGCTGCTGCTCGTACAAACGGTCTTTCATACAGCCGTTTAATGCACGGTCTTAAACTTGCGGGTATCGACATCAACCGTAAGATGCTTTCTGAGATCGCTATCACAGACGAAAAAGCTTTCGCTGAATTAGCTTCAAAAGCAAAAGACAGCCTAAAAGCTTAAGTAAAAAAAGAAAAGATCATTTCCTCATTTGATGGAGATGATCTTTTTTCATTCTGAAGGGAAACAACAAGGTGTTAATCATATATTTAATCATTTTAAACGTAGCCGCCTATTATGTTATGAAAAGAGACAAATTATCTGCCAAAAAAGGCGAATGGCGCACCCCTGAAGCGAGACTTTGGCTGATTGCTATTATTGGTGGAGCACCCGGTATGTGGCTTGCTATGAAGAAGTTACGTCATAAGACTAAACATCCTTCATTTCGTTACGGGCTGCCTCTTTTAAGTATGTTTATAACGGTTTTAGCAGGCTGGTTCATATAGAAACTATTCCTGTTGCAGGTATCGTTTGTCTTTTAAGAACAATCTCCAGAAAATATAGAAACCTGGTGCTAAGATGGCAAGACCAACGATATACATAATCATTAAGGAATAAAACGTTTCTGGTGCGGTAAATGCCTCATAGATGGTTAAATCAGGATATACGATATATGGCAGATGTGCTAATCCATAACCAACACTTGCAAGACCGTATTGTAAAACAGTTGCTAATAGTGTAAGACGCGGCCGTCCAATTCCTGGGCGGTTTTGTTTTGGCCACCAAAGAGAAGCGTATGCAATAAGAAAGGCGATCAAAGAAAGAATAAACCAGATCTTGTGATCCATTAAATTATCGATGAGCCATCGAGATTCTGGTGTTATAAATAACAAAGTGAACAGAGCGGCGAGTAGCGTAAGTGGTCCTAACAGAATCGCATTGCTCCGATATAACCTATAGGCATCTTCTTTTTTCGAGACTCTTGCGTAATCTGCTAAAAACAACGAAGAAAGATACAACTCAGATGTAAGCCCGAAAAGCACATACAAATAGAGGGTTGGACTTGTGAGAAGTTTTGATAGCAGTAGGCTCTGAGTATCACCATCAACAGCGATGAATCCCCCTTGTGAAATAGGAAGAACGGCTATTAGCAAGGATGGAATAAGCAGGCCAGAGATACCCGAGATGATAAACATCGTTCTGCGATATCCTTGAACGGAATACGAGAACACCATAAATGCACTGCGGATAGCAAGTAAAAAGAGAATCAAAGAAACTGGAACGAGCATGACCGTTCCGAGAGTGTACGCGCCCTTTGGAAAGAAACCAACGAACGCAACCACTAAAAGAACTAAGAACGTGTTTGTGATTTCCCAAGTGGGAGACAAGAAACGATTTGCGATTCTTCCTGCCATCGTTTTATGGTTGTTGTAAATCATCGCCCAGAATCCAGCACCAAAATCGATTGAACCGAAAATGCTATAGATAAAGATAAAGGTCCACATCATCAGAATCGCTAAAACTTCTTCGCTCATCCTTCATTCCTCCTTTCTAACTCTGAAGTTTTTCCATATCTTTTGAAACAGGGTTTCGTTTGAAATAAGCTGTTAAAATTAAAACGGTTAACACGCTGAGTAGCGCATATAGACCTAAAAATAACAGGAAGAGCACGCCAAGGTCTTCATTCTTAGTCGCAGCTTCCGCTGTCGTCTGAACGCGATAGATGGTCCATGGTTGTCTTCCGCTACAGCTGAAAACCCACCCGAACTCAATGCCGAGCATAGAAAGTGGTCCGGATAAAACAAGAGACCATAACAGCCACTTTGGAAAAGGTTTTCCTCTTCTTTTTACGAAGAACCACCAGTAGGCTAAAGCCACTGCTGCAAGACCTAATAAAAGTGTTCCGATCCCGACCATTAAGTTAAAGAGCGTGTGTACATAAAAAGGTGGCCATGTTTCCCGAGGAAATTCGTACAGTCCTTTCACTTCTGTATCAAACTTGCCAGCAGCAAGCCAGCTTAGAGCCCAAGGTATCTCGATCCCGTACTTCACTTCCTCAGTCTTAGGATCTGTATAACCACCTATTGCGAGTGGTGCATATCTTTGAGTCTCAAACAGACCTTCTGCAGCAGCTAGTTTTTCAGGAGAATGCTGATGCAAAATTTGGGCGGAATGATGCCCAGAAACGGCAGAGACAAAGCTCATCAAAAGAGCGACGGTAAGAGACATGAACAACCCTTTCAAGTGATAAGCCCGTTCGCGCTCTGGTCGCTTCTTTAAAAGTTTAAATGCTGCTACAGAAGCAACGGCAAAAGCGCCGGTCATATAAGCGGTTATGGCAACGTGAAAGGAAGAGGATAGAAAGCTAGGATTGAAGAAAGCATCCCAAGGGGAGACATCATAGATCGTCCCATCTGGTTTGATCTTAAATCCATCCGGTGTATTCATCCACGTATTAACGGCTGAAATTAAGATGGCGGACGCAACAGCTCCAAGTGCAACAAAAAATACAGATATCAAACGGAAATATCTCGGTAACCTGTCAGCCGCATATACGTAAATAGACATGAATAAGGCTTCTAAGAAGAAAGCGAAGATCTCGATCTGAAAGGGAAGGGAAATAACCTTTCCTACAATTTCCATAAACCCAGGCCAGAGCAAAGATAATTGAACGCCGACAATCGTTCCTGATGGAATGGCAACACCCAATAAAACGGCAAAAGCCTTTGTCCAACGCTTAGCCATAATGGCGTAATCGTTGTCACCTTTAACTTGATGTATGATTTCTGCGATGACGATCATCAAAGGAAGACCAACACCAAGGGTTGCAAAAATAATATGAAAACCTAGCGATGTTCCAAAGAATGCTCTCGCGAGTACAACTGTATCCATGATGGACTCCTCCTAAAAAACTAAGAACTATGTAAGCAAACAATCTATCTTTAAGGTGTCAAAAAGAAGTATGGTTTATGCATACGAACATTCTGTCATATAGAGCTCGTCTTCTGTCATATGCTGACTTAAAGGGGGGATGAGTGCGTGTTAGACAATAGTAGTGTGTTCATCGAGGTGCTCAAGTTCAGTGGAATCTTTGCCCCTTTATTGTTCATTCTTCTTCAAGCGTTTCGACAGTTCTTTTTTCTACCGGTAGGGCTGATCTGTCTTACAGGAGGAATCTTGTTTGGTGCAGTTGCCGGCGCATTCTATTCAGTCATAGGGATTACGCTCTCGAGTGTTCTTTTTTACTGGGGAATGAAAAGCATGCCGAAGCTTATGAAAAAAGTAAAAAAACTGCAGAAAAAGTGGATTGGTAAACGAATGCCGTTCTCGGTAGGTCAGATTGCTATTTTAAAAATGATACCCTTTATGCATTTTCATCTGTTGAGTCTATGCTTGATCGAGATCTCGTCAAATTTCAAAGAGTATACAAAAGCTAGTATCATATCAAACGTTCCGATCGCTATTTTCTATTCTTCGTTCGGATCGGTATTACTTTCTCTCTCGCTTGTTACTTCTGCAGCTATCATTGTCGCGTTATCTGTTTTGTTTTATTTATTGAGAAGAAAAGAATGGGTGATCAAATGGAGTGAGTTCTTTGAGGAAGAGAGAGAAGATCAGCAAAAACAACGCATGCCTGCATAAGGTGTGCTTTTTTATTTAGAAATTTTTTTGCATTAGATGGAGCTCTTTGAGTGGTTGATTTCCACTCCATGTTGCTCGCTTTCCATGAGGCGAACGGTGAGCCCCATTTGTACTCTTAAGAGGTTTCTTGCTCCTGCGTCTACACGTTAATGCTTAGTAGAAAATTTTCCTCGTCACATGCCTTAGATCTCGAGTAGTTGGCACGCACCTTCCGCTCCAACCAACTTGCAAATGAAGTTATTTAATAAAATCAAAGCACCAATCTTAACAGGTCTTTCTCAATATGGAATCCTTTGTATTAAGAACAACTAAAAATTCACCCTCGAATGTAGGGCTAGTTAACGTTATAATAGCTTAGGTATGAAAGGCAGGGATTGACCATGAAAATTAAAGAACTCTTTTCGATGCAGAACGAATTAAATATGCGCATAGTAAAAGAACATAAACTTGATAACTCATCATTATTTGAACAAAGAAGATTAGCATTTCTTGTTGAGCTTGGTGAACTAGCGAATGAAACAAGATGCTTTAAATATTGGAGTAAACGTCCTGCTTCTGAAAAAGAAGTAATTTTAGAAGAATATGTAGACGGACTACATTTTGTCTTATCGATAGGATTAGATTTGAGCTTTAAAGAGGTAGAGATAACCACTGAGGTTGATCTTAGCGAGAAAATGGACAAGATAGATATCAATACTTTATTTCTAAATCTATATCAATCGGGGTCTAAATCTTTATTAAACGAAGAATTCCAATCGTTTTTTGACACATTTTTAGGGCTCGGTGTGAAGCTCGGCTTTTCTTTTGAAGAGATTGAAGAAGCTTACTTTGCAAAGAATAGAGTAAATCATGCACGTCAAGATACTGGCTATTAATAAAATAAATAATCAACATTAAGCAAAAATAAAAAACCCGGGAACCCGGGTTTTACTTTAAGCCGTCAGAAAGTGTGTTTAAAATTTCTTCCTTCTTTTGCTGATCAGAGTTTTTCCAGATTACTTCAAAAAGAACACCAAGACCAGGAAGCATTTTTTCTTCTCCACTCTCGATAGCATCTACGATCGTATCTTGTAACTGCTCTTTATTATTGCCAGTAACATTATGCAATACAGCTTTTCTTAAGTCTAGATTCATGGATATGCACCTCTATTAATTTTTTCTTTTTTTATTGTGTACGATTTGAGCATGTTTTATGAGAAAAAAGTAAAATATTTATGATTTAAAGGAGAACACTTGAAAATGAAGCACATTGAATCAGAATCCAACGCTTCCTTGAAGCAATGGAAAAAACTTCATACCAAAAAAGAACGTGAAAAATCCGGGACCTTTTTACTTGAAGGTCCACATCTTATAGAAGAAGCAATCGCGTCTGGTGCAAAACTTCAACATGTGATCGTTGAAGAAAATATTGAAATCAACGAGAAGTGGTTAAAGGAAAAATTCAGCCTATGGTCTGTTCCGGCGAAATTAATGAAACAGCTTTCTGAAACGGAAAAACCTCAAGGGATCATTGCCGTTTGTGAAATGATGGATCAATCTGAAAAACTCATTAAAAACGGAGGACGCTACCTTTTAATCGACGGTGTTCAGGACCCTGGAAATCTTGGTACGATTATTCGAACAGCTGATAGCGCGGGCCTCGATGGTGTATTCTTAGGTGAAGGTACAGCGGATCTTTATAATGGTAAAACCGTTCGATCAACGCAAGGATCGTTGTTTCATCTACCAATCGTGAAAGCGAACCTTCTGGAGATAATTGAGCAATGTAAGGAACATGATCTGCCGGTATTATCGACTTCACTTCAAAATTCTGTGGATATGCGAGAAACGCCTGAAGTAGATGGATTTGCTTTGATCATGGGCAATGAAGGTGCAGGTGTGCAGGAGATCCTTCAGCAGGAATCAACATTGAATGTGAAGATCCCGATCTTCGGCAGTGCTGAGTCTCTGAACGTTTCTGTAGCAACAGGTATCCTTTTGTATGAATTGCAGCGAAATCGCACGTAATTTGTGACATAGCGTTGCAATTATAGAATTTTTTCATATATAATGAAAAAGATGAATGGAATAGTGTCAAAAACGAAGATGGAGAAAAGTAGATAATGATTCCGCCAAAAAGGGAGGAAATGTCTTAGACTGTGAGCATTTCTTTGGTAGGTATTATTGAATTCACTCCTGAGTTGTCACCTGAACTGTTAAGTAGGGCTGGCCGGTGAAGAGCCGTTATTAAAATGAAGTGAACAGTGTATTTTTCATTGTTAAATTGGGTGGTACCGCGAACTCCTCGTCCCTTATTGGATGAGGAGTTTTTTATATTTTTTTAGGAGGGGTTGCACGGTGAAAGACCGTTTAGAAGCTCTAAAAGTAGAAGCGATCGGCCAGATCAAAGAAGCCCAGGATCTAAAAGATCTGCAAGCTGTTAAGGTAGCTTATTTAGGAAAGAAAGGACCCATTACTGAAGTATTAAAAGGGATGGGGAAATTGTCTGCTGAAGAAAGACCTGTTGTTGGTGCTTATGCTAACCAAGTTCGTGACAGCATCCAGCAGGAATTAGATAAAAAACAGGCAGAGCTTGAAAATGCAGCAATTGCTGAAAAGCTTTCAAAAGAAACGATTGATGTTTCATTACCAGGTAGACCTGTAAAGAAAGGAAATCCACATCCTTTAACAGCTGTTGTTACGGAGATTGAAGATCTTTTCTTGAGCATGGGCTTTACAATCGCTGAAGGTCCTGAAGTAGAAACAGATTATTACAATTTTGAAGCGTTAAACTTGCCAAAAGGACACCCTGCGCGTGATATGCAGGACTCTTTCTTTATTACAGAAGATATCCTTCTTCGTACACAAACTTCACCTGTTCAAGCACGTACGATGGAAAAACATGAAGGAGAAGGCCCTGTGAAGATCATTTCTCCTGGTAAGGTTTACAGAAGAGATAATGATGATGCTACACACTCTCATCAGTTCATGCAGATCGAAGGGCTCGTTGTTGACCAAAATGTTCGTTTAAGTGACTTAAAAGGTGTGCTTGAAACGTTCGCTAAAAAAATGTTTGGTGAAGATCGTAAAATTCGTCTTCGTCCAAGTTTCTTCCCTTTTACAGAACCATCTGTCGAAATGGATATCTCTTGCTTTAAGTGCAGCGGAAAAGGCTGTTCGATCTGTAAACAAACAGGTTGGATTGAGATCTTAGGAGCAGGAATGGTTCATCCGAACGTGCTTGAGATGGCAGGGTTCGATTCAAAGAAATACACAGGTTTTGCATTTGGTATGGGACCTGAGCGTATCGCGATGCTCAAATATGGAATTGATGATATTCGTCATTTCTATGCGAACGATATCCGGTTTTTAAAACAATTCAAAAATGCATAACTTGAGGAGGGGAATTACATGCTAATCTCTTATAACTGGCTAAAAGAATATGTAAACGTAGAAATCTCACCGTCTGAACTCGCAGATAAGATAACAAAAAGCGGTATTGAAGTCGAGATGGTCGAGTCACTAAATAAAGGAATCAGTGGAGTAGTTGTTGGATATGTTGAAGAATGCATCCAGCACCCTAACGCTGACAAGCTGAGAGTTTGTAAAGTAGATGTGGGTCAAGGAGAAGTCTCACAGATCGTTTGCGGTGCACCAAACGTAGCTCAAGGGCAAAAGGTTGCTGTTGCTGTACCTGGTGCCGTGCTTCCGGGTAACTTTAAAATAAAAAAAGCAAAACTTCGCGGTGAAGAATCACACGGAATGATTTGTTCACTTACAGAGTTAGGTGTAGATACTAAATTAGTACCAAAAGAATATGCAACAGGAATCTTTGTGATGCCAAGTGACGCAGAGCCTGGAAGTGATGCTTTAGAATACTTAAATTTGAATGACCATGTATTAGAACTTGGACTTACACCAAACCGTGCTGACTGTCTGAACGTGATCGGTGTAGCGAATGAAGTAGCTGCGATTTTAGAACAAGAAGTGAAACTTCCAAACACTTCGATCACTACGACAGAAGAAAAAGCAGAGGATTTTATTTCTGTTCATATCGAGTCGCTTGAAGACAATCCATATTACGGAGCGATGATCATCCGTGATGTTAAAATTGGTCCTTCTCCGCTTTGGATGCAGAATCGACTGATGGCATCTGGCATTCGTCCAATCAATAACATTGTTGATATCACAAACTACGTACTTCTTGAGTATGGTCAGCCACTACACGCATTTGACTATAACCGATTAGGTTCAAAAGAGATTGTGATCCGTCGTGCAGCAGAAGGTGAACACATTCAAACGCTTGACGATCAAGATCGTAAGCTTAAAGAATCTCATCTAGTAATCACAAATGGTAAAGATCCAATTGCAGTAGCAGGTGTTATGGGCGGAGCTACGAGTGAAGTTCAATCTGACACAACAAACGTACTTTTAGAAGCAGCTTATTTCACTTCAGGTCGTGTAAGAGCAGCTTCTAAAGACCTTGGTTTACGCAGTGAAGCAAGTTCGAGATATGAAAAAGGCATCGATCGTAACCGAGTATACGCTGCAGCAATGAGAGCGGCTAGCCTTATGGCAGATATTGCTGGTGGTCAAGTTGCTGAAGGAATCGTTGAAGCAGGTAAGCGCGAAGTCAACTCTTACAGCGTGAAGATGGATGTTTCTAGAATGAATAATCTTTTAGGAACAGAGATCACATCAGAACAGACAGCATCGATCTTTAATCGTTTAGGTTTTGCATATAAAGAGTCGGACGGACGGTTCGAAGTAAACGTTCCTTCGCGAAGACCAGACATAACGATCGAAGCGGATTTGATTGAAGAAGTAGGACGTATCTATGGATATGACCGTATCCCAACTACGTACCTTTTATCTGAAGCGCGTCCTGGTGGCCTAACGAAGAATCAGGCACAACGCCGTAATATCAGAACGTATCTAGAAGGTGCTGGGCTATATCAAGCTGTTACTTACGCATTGACTACTCCTGCAAAGTCTACTCATTTTTCGTTTAGTGATGAGAAGGTATATCCGATCTCTGTTGCACATCCGATGAGTGAAGAACGCAGTACGTTAAGAATGAGCTTATTGCCGCAGCTTCTTGAAGTGCTTCAATACAACAGAAATCGCTCGATGGAAGATCTCGCTATTTATGAGATGGGATCTGTCTTCATCAATCGCCAAGAGGTATTAACGGATCTTCCAGAAGAGTATGTATTCGTTTCAGGCGCTGTTACAGGTGTATTTAACGAGCATCTATGGCAAGGAGAGAGAAAGACTGTTGATTTTTATGTGTTAAAAGGAATTCTAGAAGGTCTCATGGGTGAATTGAACCTATCTGAACGAATCACGTATGAAGCTGGAGAAATAGAAAACATGCATCCAGGAAGAACAGCGATCGTGAAACTTGATGGCATTTCTGTAGGATTTGTAGGTCAGCTTCACCCAGCTCTTCAAAAAGAGTTGGATGTAAAAGATACGTACGTGTTCGAGTTGAACGCAACAAGTCTTTTAGACAAAGAAACAGATCAGATGGTTTATCAAACATTGCCGCGTTATCCATCTATTACACGAGATATCGCTCTTGTTGTAGATCAACAACTTCCAGCAGGAGACTTGACAACTGTGATTCAAGCTGCAGGTGGAGAGCTGTTAAAAGAAGTGAATCTTTTTGATCTATATGAAGGAGAAAAGATGGAAGAAGGCAAGAAATCACTTGCATTCTCACTGAAATATTTTGATCCAGAACGAACGTTAACAGATGAAGAAGTAGTAACGGCGCATAACCGCGTATTAAAGAGCTTAGAAGAACGCTTCGGCGCTCAACTAAGAAAATAATTGTTGAAGAAGCTGGTTCATCGAGAGATGGCCAGTTTTTTTGTCTTTATTATTAGGCTGTTTTTGCATATTTTGCTGTTCTTGAAAATGGTGTCAATGCGAACTGGACACTTTTATGTGAAAAGGGATCATTTTTATGTGATGGACTTCATTTTTTATGTGATGAACCGCATTTTTTATGTGATTATAACTTTTTAGTAACCAATAGCGGATGCTCGTTCTGCGAAAAAGAGGATGATTCCTTATGAATTCATCCTCTCCGCTCCTTAAATCTTCTTTTTCCGTAATAAATTTAGCGCTTTTTGAGTATTTGCAAAATGCTTCTTTGTTGCCGTATCAAAAACAGTCTCTCCATATTTTTCTACCAGCTCAGCCGCTTTCACATCCACGTGAGGACCTGCCCCTTTTGGAATAACGGTATTAAATCGGTGCCCTAACTTATCCATTTCCTTTAAAAAGCTATATCTGGCCAAGATTGAAGCAGCAGCAACAGAAAGATGAATCGATTCGCCTTTTGTGGCAAAATAAAGACCTTCTTTTAAGAGATTCTTCTCTCTTGTTAAGTAGTTAAAGTAAACACCAGGTTCACAAAACTGATCGACTAATATACCTTCGATCTCTTCACCTTCTATTTTTGCTTTTACATTTTGCAGAGCTCGGTTATGAAGGATAGCCTTAATCTTACCTTGGGTCATACCTTTTTGCTGAAGTTCGTTATACTTTTCATTATTCAGTACGAGAAGTGAGTATGGAACGGTATGAATAAGTTCCTTTGCAATCTGAATGATCTGTTTGTCATTTAAGTGCTTAGAATCTTTCACCCCGAGTTCTTTTACAAGTTCTAGATTTTCCCGAGAAACATAAGCCGCAGCAACAGTCATCGGACCAAAATAATCTCCTGTTCCAACTTCGTCACTTCCGATCATCGACAATTCTGCAGCGTTCTGTGGTGGGGCATACTGATGAGGCGGTTTAACTGTTTTGGTTTTCTCTTTTGGAATAGCAACTTCACCCGAATATTTTTGAGAAGCAGCTTCTGCTCCCTTTCCTTGGAACAGGACTTTGCCTGATTGGTAAGCTGTAACGGTGCAATCTGAGAGTTTTGCAGAAAAAACAGCTCCAGGTGGCGTTTTAGCTGATAGAACGGAAGTGAGTTCTTTTTTCATCTTAAGTATTTCTGCATTTGTCATTTTTTTAACAACGTGAGACATAATAGTGATCCTCCTAAAAATGAAGAGATTTCCAAATATATCAAAAAAACGCTACAATAGAACAGAAATATTTTCAACTATGAACGATATTTGATAAGATAAAGATTAGAGTATTCATTAAATGAATGATCCTTTGTATGTTAAGGAGGTTATTTTGTGGCGGAAGAGAAAAAGAAAAACCGTACGACGGTCGAAATCTATGGACAACGATATGTAATTGCAGGGACCGAATCCTCCAGCCACATTCATTTAGTAGCTGATAAAGTAGACTTGAAAATGAGAGAGATTCAATCTCATAACCGGATTCTCGACACGAAACAACTAGCTGTACTTACAGCAGTAAATACAATGAACGAATATTTAAAGATTAAAGAAGAGCTGAAAAAATTGCAACAGCGAATTGGAAAAGAGGAAAGTTAGTATGTTGGATTTAATTTTAATTA
Source organism: Fictibacillus nanhaiensis (assembly GCA_016401345.1). GTDB lineage: Bacteria > Bacillota > Bacilli > Bacillales > Fictibacillaceae > Fictibacillus > Fictibacillus phosphorivorans. The sequence continues at coordinate 301,832 of JAEACG010000002.1, forward strand.
TCGTATTAGCAGGTGGATTTTTAATCGGTTTAAAAAGAGGCTTCATCATGCAGCTTGTTCATTTGATCGGATTCATAGCAGCGTATATCGTTGCTTATCTGTATTATGATGAACTTGCGCCAAAGCTAGAGTTGTGGATTCCATACCCTTCTTCAAATGATAGTTCTGTTTCCTTTTTAATGAACAGCATATCACTTGAACAAGCTTATTATAATGCAATAGCCTTTGCGATTCTGTTCTTCGCAACAAAGCTTATCCTACAGATCTTAGGGTCTATGCTCGATTTTCTTGCAAACTTACCGATTCTTCACACGTTCAACAGATGGCTCGGTGGTTTATTAGGTTTTGTAGAAGTCTATTTGATCGTGTTTATTTTATTGTATATCGCAACATTAGTTCCAATTGAGGCATTTCAAGCTCATTATGAAAATTCATGGATCGCACAGGGAATGGTCAAAAACACCCCCGTATTTTCTGAGTCCGTAAAGGAAATGTGGATGAAACATATGGCATAACTTCTCCCAAAGCGGAGAAGTTTTTTTCTTTGTTGTTTATACTCAGTTGTTCTTGAAAGTGGTTGTTTTCCGCTTCAGATTGCATGCTTTCCGCGGGGCAGGCGGTGAGCCACATTCTTACGCTTCCCGTATAAGTGTCTCACCTGTCTAGTTGCAATGGCTAGCCCCTCGAGGTCAAAAGTTAAATGGCTCAGAAGGCAGAGTACGCCTTCAAATCCATTCACCTTTTGCTTGTCGGGGCGAACAAGCCATTTACACTTTTCAGACTGCCCGCCTGTCCCGCAGGAGTCAGCAACCTTACGCTACAATCAACTTTGGTCGATGAAGCAAGAGTGCTATAGGGATAATAACACAAATTATTAAAGCCATTATCATACTAGCATGACAATGAAATAGAGGTGAGCTCATTATGGTAAATAAAAAAGAGGTAGTACGTGCACTTGAACAGATTGCTTTGTACCTTGAGATCTTAGGAGAGAACTCGTTTAAAGTTTCCGCATATCGTAAAGCAGCGAACGCTCTTGAGAGTGATGAGCGAACGATGGAAGAGATCGGGGATGTCTCAAAACTAAAAGGAATCGGCAAAGGTACAGCTGCTGTAATTATTGAAATGATTGATAAGGGTGAGTCGGATCTTTTAAGTGAACTACAGGAAAAAGTTCCGTCTGAATTGATTACACTGCTGCAAGTTCCAAATCTCGGAGGTAAGAAAATCGCTAAACTTTATTCCGAGTTAGGTGTAACGAATATTGAATCTCTAAAAGAAGCATGTGAAAATGGTAAAGTAAGAGAATTGGCAGGGTTCGGGGCTAAAACGGAAGAGAAAATCTTAGCATCCTTAAAAGATCTTGGGAAAAGACCAGAGAGGCTTCCTATTGCCTATATGCTGCCAATCGCAGAGAAAATAGAATCTCAGTTAAAAAGAATGAAAAGTATTGAGAAATACTCTAGAGCAGGAAGTCTAAGACGATACCGTGAAACGATTAAAGACTTGGATTTTATTATTTCAAGTGAACATCCGAATGAAGTAAAAGAGCAATTATTGAAACTTGATGGAGTCATTGATGTGATTGCGAGCGGGGATACGAAGGTCTCTCTCGTACTAGATGAGAAGCTTTCTGTATCCGTAGACTTTCGTATTGTCCAACCCTCTCAGTTTGCTACTACACTGCATCATTTTACAGGCTCGATGGAGCATAACGTTAAAATGCGTCAGCTCGCAAAAGCAAGAGGCGAAAAGATCAGTGAATATGGTGTAGAAAATGTAGAGACAGGTGAATTTCTGACGTTTGAAACGGAACAGGATTTCTATGCTCATTTCTCGTTAAGTTGGATTCCGCCTGAAGCGAGAGAGACTGGTGAAGAAATAGAGCTATTTAAGGATGGTCATGACCTTATTCAGTTATCTGATATAAAAGGCGATCTTCATCTGCATTCTACTTGGAGCGATGGGGCGTTCTCGATCGAAGAAATGGCTGAAGAAGCACGAAGTAAAGGCTATGAATATATGGCGATTACGGATCATTCTCAATATTTAAGAGTAGCGAACGGTCTAACTCCAGAGAGAGTACGTATGCAACGGCAAGAGATTAATAAGTTAAATAAAAAGTATACAGATTTTAAGATACTCGCTGGAATCGAGATGGATATTCTCCCAGATGGTACACTTGATTATGATGATGAATTGTTAGAAGAAATGGATTTTGTCATTGCAAGCATCCATTCTGCGTTCTCTCAAGATCAAAGCAAAATCATGGATCGTTTAAAGACGGCGTTAACACATAAGAAAGTTGATTTGATCGCCCACCCAACAGGACGTCTGATCGGACGCAGAGAAGGTTATGACGTGGATGTTGAAACACTGCTGCAGCTTGCTTATGAAACAGGTACCGCTGTTGAGTTGAATGCGAATCCGAATCGTCTTGATCTTGCTCCACACTGGTTAAGGAAAGCTCAGGATCTTGGGGTTAAGATAGCGATTAATACAGATGCACATTATAAAGACACGATGAAACATATGGAGATTGGAGCAGCGGTTGCCCGAAAAGGTTACATTCAAAAAAGCAATGTGTTAAACACAATGACTTTAAAAGAACTCGAAACCTATTTAAACCGTAGATAGCTCTAGATCCTATGATCAGGGGGAAGAGTATATGCAAGAAAAAATGCTACGTGTTTTAGAATTAAGAAAAGTGATAGACCGTCTAAAAAAGCATGCAAGCTGCTCACTTGGACTAAATAAAATAGATTCTCTAATGCCGTTTACAGCTCTTGAAGAAGTAAACGAAGCTCAAGATGCTACAGATGAAGGGGTAAAAGTTCTTCGATTAAAAGGACAAGTTCCATTCGGCGGGATCTTTGATGTTTCATCAAATGTTAAGCGATCAAAGATTGGCAGTCTCCTAAACGAAGAAGATTTGATGGACATCGCTTCAACTCTTTATGGTGGTAGACGCTTTAAGCGGTTTATCGAGGGTTTGGTTGAGGATGGAATTGAACTGCGTATTCTTAAGAATGCAGCGGAAAACATCATTCCTCTTCATGAGCTAGAACAAGAAATTAAAAGCTGTATCGATGACAACGGACATATGATGGATAGCGCTAGCCCTGAACTTCGTGCAATTCGTCAGCAGTTGCGTACGTATGAAACACGCGTAAGAGAAAAACTGGAATCAATCGTTAGATCATCCAGTTATCAAAAAATGTTGTCTGACTCCATCATCACGATTCGTAACGACCGATTCGTTATTCCTGTTAAACAAGAGTACAGAGGTAATTTTGGCGGAATGGTCCATGATCAATCAGCGAGTGGAGCAACTTTGTTCATTGAACCTCAATCTGTTATGACAGTTAACAATCAAGTGAAAGAAGCAAAAGCGAAAGAGGCTCGTGAAATCGAGAAGATTTTAAGAGAACTAACTGCTGGAGTAGCTGAACATGCTGATGATATTCTGTTGAACGTAGATATTTTAGCAGAGATGGATTTTATTCTAGCAAAAGCTAGGTTTGCCAATGAGCTAAAATGTACGCGTCCGATTATGAATGACAATGGATTTATATCACTGAATAGCGGCAGGCATCCTCTGCTCGATCAAGAAACGGTTGTTCCAACAAGTGTGATGTTAGGTGGTGAGTATCAATCACTCGTTATAACAGGTCCGAATACAGGTGGTAAAACAGTTACCCTAAAAACGATCGGACTGCTTACTCTTATGGCGCAATGTGGCCTGCAGATACCTGCTGGAGAAGAATCAGAAATGGCTGTCTTTAAGAATATCTATGCTGACATTGGTGATGAACAGTCTATTGAACAATCATTGAGTACATTCTCTTCACATATGGTTAACATCGTAGACATCTTAAACAAGATCGATTTCGAATCACTCGTTCTCTTTGATGAACTAGGAGCAGGAACTGATCCTCAAGAAGGGGCTGCCCTTGCTATTTCGATTCTAGACTTCGTTTTTGCGCGGGGAGCACGTGTCGTAGCTACAACCCATTATAGTGAGTTAAAAGCATATGCATACAACCGACCTGGTGTTATGAACGCATCTGTAGAATTTGATGTGCAGACGTTAAGACCTACATATCGATTATTAGTAGGAGTGCCAGGCCGAAGTAACGCGTTTGAGATCTCTAAAAGACTTGGGCTTCGTCAAGATATCATTGATTCAGCTCGTTCTCAGATCAGTGAAGATGAGAACAAGATTGATAATATGATAAAGTCTCTAGAAGATAATCGTAAAAACGCAGAAAAAGAGATGGAAGAAGCAGAGAACCAAAGAAAAGAAGCAGAGTCTATTAAGGGTGATCTAGAAAGAGAACTCGAACTGTTTCAGAATGAAAAAGATCGATTGTATGAAAAAGCGAAGCAGGAAGCGGAACAAGCAATTGAAAAAGCACGTGAAACGGCAGAAGAGATCATCCATGAGATTCGTGAACTTCAAAAATCTGGAGGACAGATTAAAGAACATAAACTGATCGAAGCAAAAAAGAGATTAGAAGAAGCTGTCCCGAAATCAAAAGCAAAAAACAAGAAGCAAAAAGCAGTATCTACAAAGGAAGAGTATGTTCCAGGTGACGAGGTAAGAGTACTTACAGTAGGTCAAAAAGGACATATTGTTGAAAAAGTAAGCAACAACGAATACCAAGTTCAGATTGGAATTCTAAAGATGAATGTATCTGAAAAAGATTTAGAGTGGGTAAAACAAAGTAAACCGAAACCTGAACCGCGTTCATTCGTAAAAGTATCAGGAAACTCTGATTCTTCTCGTCCTGAACTTGACCTAAGAGGAAAAAGGTATGAAGATGCGATGCTAGAGGTGGATCGATATCTGGATGAAGCACTTCTAGCTGGTTTTAACCAAGTATATATCATACATGGTAAAGGGACAGGTGCACTTAGAAAAGGTGTTCAAGAGCTGTTGAAAACGCATCGAAATGTCAAATCCACTCGTATGGGTGCAGCTGGTGAAGGTGGAGGCGGAGTAACAGTCGCTGTATTGAAATAGTATAGTGAATCAAACCAAGCCGTTTACAAAGGGGTATTGTTGAATGGATTTTATGAGTAACGCTTTTATTAGAACAGCAGCAAACTATAGCGTTGTCGTGCTATGTTTAGTCGTTTTTTTGGCTGTGTTTGAACTGGTTACACGTTATAAAAACTGGGTCGAGATCAAGAAAGGAAACTTTTCCGTTGCTATGGCAACAGGGGGCAAGATTTTCGGTATTGCGAACATCTTTCGTTACTCGATCGCTCAAAATGATTCCATACTTATGATGATAACGTGGAGTGCCTATGGATTTATCTTACTCTTGATCGGTTATTTTATTTTTGAATTCTTAACCCCAAAGTTTCAGATCGATAAAGAGATCGAGAACGATAACCGAGCAGTTGGTTTCATATCAATGATCATCTCAATTGGTTTATCATTTGTAATCGGTGAAGGAATCGAATAGCTGAAGGGAAAAGATATGGAAACGTTATTTAAAGTGTTGTTTGTGTTAAGCGGAGTATTCATTGCGGCAGGACTTATCTACTTATTCTTCTTTGCGTAAGTCTCAAAACCAGTTCTCGATTCGGAGAGCTGGTTTTTTGTTTTCCTTAAGACTGTTTTGTAATTGTTAGTAATCTTTAATGATTGTTTTACTTAGTATTACTTAAAAATGAATGTTGTTTTTGTTATTTCTATTTTTCTTCTATGCTAGTTGATTGCAGCGCAAGGTTGCCGACTCCTGCGGGACGAGCGGGCAGGTGAGACACTTAATGACGCAAAGCGGCAAGGGGCTCACCGTTCGCCCCGCGGAAAGCGTGCAACCTGGAGCGGAAATCAACTACTACCAAGAACATCATTGAATCTGAATAAACAGCTTTTAAGTTTCCTTATGCTCAAAAACTATTTTTAGAACCGTATTATTGAATTATTTATAATTTTTAAAAAAGTATATAAAATTGTATACGTTTTCAATATAATAGGAATAAAGATATAGAAATTTTGAAGGAAGGCGTGAATTAAAGGAGGAGATGCAAGTGGAAAGACGGTGGCTCAACAGTTACCCTAGTGAGATTCCGGGACATCTTGATTACGACAGCAAACCTTTATTCGCGTATTTAGAATCAGCAGCAGAAGAAAAAACAGATAAAACTGCTGTACACTTTTTAGGAAAGACATTAACATTCGGCGAGCTTCATGAATGCAGTTTACGCTTTGCGCATGCTCTAACAACGCTTGGTGTAAAAAAAGGTGATCGTGTTGCCATCATGCTGCCTAACTGCCCGCAGGCAGTCATCGCCTATTATGGCACCCTTTTTATAGGGGGAATTGTTGTGCAGACGAATCCTCTTTACACAGAGAGGGAGTTACGCCATCAATTATCGGACAGCGGGGCAAAAGTCATTGTAGGATTAGATCTTTTGTTTGGAAGGATTTCAGCCGTTCGTGGGGATACGAACATTGAACACATTATCATGACATCTGTGAAGGATTATCTGCCTTTCCCTAAAAATTTGATCTATCCATTTATTCAAAAGAGGCAGAATCCAACAGTAGTCGTTGATATTACTTACAATCATGAAGTTCATTCGTTTCGAGATCTCCAGAAACGCTCTCAACCAGTAAAGCCACAAGTAGAGGTTGATCCTGATGAGGATCTTGCACTGTTGCAATATACTGGAGGTACTACAGGGCCAGCAAAAGGTGTGATGCTGACTCACAAAAATCTAGTCACGAATGCGTTGCAGTGCAATACATGGATGTATAAAAACAGGGAAGGTAAAGAAAAGATACTCGGCGCTCTGCCTTTCTTCCATGTTTACGGGATGACCTGTGTTATGAATCTTGGCATCATAACGAGAGCAGAGATGATCATTCTGCCGAGGTTTGATCCAGTGCAAGTTTTGAAGACGATTCATAAGGAACGACCAACACTATTTCCTGGCGCTCCGACTATGTACATCGCACTTCTGAACCATCCAGATCTGAAAAAATACGATCTTTCCTCCATACAAGCATGTATAAGCGGATCGGCTGCTCTTCCGCTTGAAGTGCAACAAAAATTCCAGGCAGTCATCTCAGGTTCATTAGTTGAAGGGTATGGACTTACGGAGGCTTCACCCGTTACACATGCGAACCTCATTTATGGCGATCAGGTAAGAGGGAGTATAGGATTGCCTTGGCCGAACACAGAAGCAGCAATCATCTCAGCTGAAACAGGCGAATGGGCGGAGCCGGGTGAGATCGGAGAGTTAGCTGTAAGAGGACCTCAAGTAATGAAAGGGTATTGGAACCAACCTGAAGAAACCGCATCTGTATTCAGAGAAGATTGGTTGATTACTGGAGATATGGGTTATATGGATGAAAAAGGTTACTTTTATATCGTGGATCGGAAAAAAGACTTGATCATCGCAGGAGGATTTAATATTTATCCTCGTGAAGTAGAAGAAGTTTTATATGAACACGAAAAAGTAAAAGAAGCTGTAGTAGTCGGTGTGCCTGATGCATACAGAGGAGAAACAGTTAAAGCTTTTGTTGTGTTAAAGGAAGGAGCAGAATGTACGGAAGAAGAGTTAAATAAATTCTGCCGAGAACATCTTGCATCCTTTAAAGTGCCTAGGCTCTATGAGTTTAGACAAGAGCTGCCAAAGACGATGGTTGGTAAGATCTTAAGAAGAGTTCTTTTGGAAGAAGAACGTGAAAAAGCAAAGCAAGGTTCGTGAAAGCTGCCATCTGGCGGCTTTTTCTATGCAAAAGTGTCACCCAACAAGGAATGAAATACGTAAGATTTAAGTTAGACTTGTAAAATGTATATAAAAAATGACATAATGAAATTGACAGAAAAGAAAGATTTGTTTTACAATTATGAATGAACAATCATTCATTTTTGAAAAGATGATTGTGTTATACAAAAAGAGGCGATAGAAATGAAGCGTAAAGGTCCAAAATACGAAAAAATCATTGATGCAGCTGTAAATGTGATCGCAGAACACGGCTATCATCAATCCCAAGTTTCAAAGATAGCGAAAGAAGCAGGTGTCGCTGACGGCACCATCTATCTATATTTTAAAAATAAAGAAGATCTGCTTGTTTCTGTTTTTAATGAGAAGATGGGGACCTTTATCGAAAAAACAGAAAACGAGCTGAAAAGTAATGATTCAGCGATTGAGAAGCTTAGAATTCTTGTTGAGATGCATTTTAAGCAATTGACTGCTGACTTTGAACTATCAATCGTAACACAGCTAGAACTAAGGCAGACAAACAGGCAACTTCGTGCGAAGATCGGAGAAGTATTAAAGAGGTACTTAGATTTAATCGACTCGATCTTGAAGGATGGTATGCAGGAAGGCGTTTTTGTAAAAAACATGGATTACAGATTGGCTCGTCAGATGATCTTTGGAACAATTGACGAAACAGCAACAAACTGGGTAATGAACGATCATCGATATGATCTTCCTGCTCTTGCTGGCCCGGTTCATCAGATGCTTGTAAACGGTCTTTCCGTTCGCTCTGTACATCCAGATGATTGATATTCAAAAAAGGAGGGAATGCAAAGTTGGAATTCTTACAAATTGAAAAACAAAATAAAGTGGCAACGATCAAACTTAATCGTGCGCCAGCTAATGCATTATCAACAGGAGTTATTGAAGAAATCGATAAAGCTTTAGATCAGATCGAAAATGATGACTCTGTTAAAGCAGTTGTTATTTTAGGAGAAGGACGCTTCTTTTCCGCTGGAGCAGATATCAAAGAGTTTACAGAAGTTCCTGATGAAAAAGGTTTTGCAGAGCTTGGGAAAAAAGGGCAGGATGTTTTTAGCCGGATCGAACAATTTTCAAAACCAGTAATCGCAGCGATTCATGGAGCTGCGCTTGGTGGTGGGCTAGAACTTGCGATGAGCTGCCACGTAAGGCTTGTGGCTGAAGATGCGAAACTTGGTCTTCCTGAGCTCACACTAGGACTAGTTCCGGGATTTGCTGGAACTCAAAGACTGCCACAGCTTGTAGGTGTACCTAAAGCTTGCGAGATGCTTCTTTCAAGTAAGCCGATCTCCGGAGTAGATGCTGTCACATTTGGTTTAGCAAACAATTCTTATCCAACAGAAGAGCTTTTTGAAAAGGCTTACAAAATGGCTGAAGAATTTTCTATGAAGAGTGCTGTTTCCATTAAGTACACTTTAGAGTTGTTGCATTATGCGAGACATGGACTCTATGAAAAAGGTGCAGAGAAAGAAAGAGAACTGTTTGGGAAAGCTTTTAAAAGTTTTGACGGACAAGAAGGAATCTCGGCATTTATTGAAAAAAGAAAGCCTGAATTTCAGGACCGATAACTAGGAGGGTAACCATGAACATTTATGTAATTTTAAAACGTACTTTTGATACAGAGGAAAAAATTTCTGTTTCAAACAACAAGATTTCTGAAGATAGTGCAGAGTTCATTATTAATCCATATGACGAATATGCGATTGAAGAAGCGATTACATTAAAAGATGCCCACGGTGGTACGGTTACGGTTGTAACGGTTGGAGACGAAGATTCTGAAAAAGAGCTTCGTACTGCACTAGCTATGGGAGCAGATCAAGCGGTTCTTATTTCGAACGAAGACTTGGACAGCCAAGATCAATTCACGACTTCGTCGGTTTTGGCAGCTTACTTTAAAGATAAAGAATACGACATTATTCTAGGCGGAAACGTTGCGATTGATAACGGGACTGGTCAAGTTGGACCGCGTCTTGCAGAATTATTAGATATTCCACACGTAACAACCATCACAAAGATTGAAGTGAACGGTACTACTGTAAACATCGAACGCGATGTTGAAGGAGATCTTGAGAAGATTGAGACATCTCTTCCATTATTGGTGACTGCACAACAAGGATTGAATGAGCCACGATATCCTTCGTTACCAGGGATCATGAAAGCAAAGAAGAAGCCTCTTGAAACATTGGAGTTAGATGATCTTGATATTGATGAAGATGACGTAGAAGCGAAAACAAAAACGGTAGAAGTATATCTTCCACCAAAAAAGGAAGCTGGAAAAATCCTATCAGGTGAAACTCCAGACCAAGTAAAAGAACTTGTATCTCTGTTAAGAAATGAAGCGAAGGTAATATAAGGAGGAGTCATCATGGCAAAAAAAGTTTTAGTACTTGCAGAATCCCGTGACGGTGCGTTACGTAATGTTTCATTTGAAGCAATTGCAGCAGCAAAAGAAATTTCTGGCGGCGGAGAAGTGTTCGCAGTATTATGTGGTGACTCTGTTCAGTCGTTAGCAGCAGAATTAATTCACTATGGAGCTGATCGTGTACTCACAGCGGAACATGAGAAGCTAGCGAACTATACTCCAGATGGTTATTTCCAAACGTTAAAGCAGATCATCGATGATGAAAGCCCTGAAGCTATCGTGTTCGGACACACATCTTTAGGAAAAGATCTTTCGCCACGACTAGCAGCTCGTCTCGAATCTGGTCTGATCTCAGATGTTACAGGACTTGAACAAGCTGGTGAGAACACTGTGTTTACTCGTCCAGTTTATTCAGGAAAAGCCTTTGAAAAGAAATTAATCTCAGATGGTCTAGTATTCGTTACGATTCGTCCGAATAACATCGCACCATTAGAGAAAGATGAATCTCGCTCCGGTGATGTAACATCTGTATCTGTTGACATCAAAGACTTAAGAACGATTGTTAAAGAAGTAGTTCGTAAAGCGTCTACAGGCGTAGATCTAGCAGAAGCAAAGATCATCGTTGCTGGTGGTCGCGGTGTGAAATCTGAAGATGGCTTCAAACCTCTTCAAGAACTTGCAGATGTACTTGGAGCAGCAGTTGGGGCATCTCGTGGTGCGTGTGATGCTGATTATTGTGATTATTCATTGCAGATCGGTCAAACCGGTAAAGTTGTAACACCTGATCTGTATATCGCTTGTGGAATCTCGGGAGCCATTCAGCATCTAGCTGGGATGTCCAACTCTAAAGTAATCGTTGCGATCAACAAAGATCCCGAAGCTAGCATCTTCTCGGTAGCAGACTATGGAATCGTTGGTGACCTGTTTGAAGTCGTTCCTTTATTAACGGAAGAGTTTAAAAAAGTGTTAGTATAATAGAATGTAAATGAATGAAAACGTCCGTTTTTCTGGACGTTTTTTCAATTTGAGAACGGGGAAGGTGTATGATGACTACGATTGCATTCATTCGTCACGGTGAAACGGATTGGAACATTGAAAGAAGAGCTCAAGGCTGTAAGGATATCCCGCTTAATGACAACGGGAAGTATCAAGCTGAACGTTTAGCGGAACGGTTTGTGGATGAAAAATGGGATGCTATATATGCCAGTCCATTACTCAGAGCATATAAAACTGCTGAGGCTATCAGCGGAATAACGGGCCTAAACGTGTTGGCTGATGATAGACTTCGCGAGATTTCATTCGGTGAGACAGAAGGAACCACTGAGAGCGAACGAGTCGAACGTTGGGGAGAAAATTGGATGGAACTTAATCTAGGGAGAGAATCAAATGAAGATGCCGATTCTAGATGGAAAGCAGCCCTAAACGATATTGTTCAAAAGCATAAGGGTGAGAAAGTTCTGGTCATCACTCACGGAGCATTGCTTGTAAGGATCTTCAAAGAGCTTCTACAAGACGATACTGATCGCTGGTACGGACTTAACAATACGTCTTTTTCTATTTTTAACCTAAAAGCAGAAAACGCTTGGACTTGTGAATTATTCAACTGTCAGAGACATCTAGAAAAGAGTGCTACAATCTAACGTTTGTCGAATAAAAAACTTGGGTACCATAAAGTTGAGCAAACTATTAGCAACTGTTACATTTGTGGGATATACTTTGTTTACACTTTGTTATTTAAAAGGAGGGCCAAATAAATGGCTATTGTTAATGCATCAGATCAAACATTTAATACAGAAACGAACGAAGGTTTAGTCCTTGCTGACTTTTGGGCACCTTGGTGCGGACCTTGTAAAATGATCGCTCCTGTTCTTGAAGAAGTAGATCAAGAAATGGAAGAAGTAAAAGTAGTTAAGCTTGATGTTGATGAAAACCAAGAAACAGCTGGAAAATTCGGCGTTATGAGTATTCCAACCCTACTTGTATTCAAAGACGGTCAAGTGGTAGATCAAGTTGTCGGTTTCCAACCGAAAGAAGCATTAGTTGAACTATTGAACAAACATAAATAAGGTTTAACCAAAAAAGCCCGTTGCTCGGGCTTTTTTTTGTGCATTTTACAAACTGTTCAATATTTTCTAGGAAATATTGTCGATAAATGAAAATATGTGGTATTGAAATCACGATAGTATTATGAACACGTTGATACATGATATGATAGTAGAAAAGACTGCTATGAGTGAAGGGGGGAAGAAATTGACCTCTATTTCTGTAAAACAAAAATTAATGTTGCTACCAGATCAACCTGGTTGCTATCTTATGAAGAATGAGTTTGGGAAAGTTATTTATGTAGGTAAGGCGAAAGTGTTGAAGAATCGTGTGAAATCTTATTTCTCGGGGACACATGATGGTAAAACTCAAAGACTTGTTAGTGAGATCAGAGATTTTGAATACATTGTAACTTCTACTGAGATGGAAGCATTAGTTCTAGAGATGAATTTAATTAAAAAGCATGACCCTCGTTATAACGTTATGCTAAAAGATGATAAGAGCTATCCATACTTAAAGATCACTGCTGAAAAACAACCAAGACTTCTATATATACGGAAGATAAAAAAAGATGGCGGAAAATATTTTGGTCCGTTTGTGAATGCTTATGCTGCCCAAGAAACGAAAAAGCTTTTAGACCGTATTTTTCCACTTCGTAAATGTGATACGATGCCAAAAAGAGTGTGTTTGTATTATCATATCGGTCAATGTTTAGGTCCTTGCGTATATGATGTTACAGAACAAGAAAATAAACAGATGGTAGATGGCATCGTGAAATTTCTTAATGGCGGCTATCAGGATGTTAAAAATGGGTTGTCAGAAAAGATGCTCGAAGCCTCTGAAGCATTAAATTTTGAACGCGCAAAAGAGCTGCGAGACCAGATACAGCACATTGAAGCTGTTATGGAGAAGCAAAAGATGATGACAGCAGATTTAGTCGATCGAGACGTTTTTGGTTATCATTTCGATAAAGGATGGATGTGTGTACAAGTCTTTTTCATTAGGCAAGGAAAAGTGATTGCTAGAGATATTTCGGTATTCCCTTTTTATGGAGAAGCGAATGAAGACTTGCTAACCTTTATTGGTCAGTTCTATCTGCAAAAAAATCACCTTCTTCCTAAAGAGATTCTCCTTCCACAAGAAGTGGATGCTAATCTTGTATCCGAACTTCTTCAAGTGAAAGTATTGCAGCCTAAAAAAGGACAAAAGAAAGAGCTTGTGGAATTAGCTACTAAAAACGCGTCTTTAGCTCTTCACGAGAAATTTGCCCTGATCGAGCAAGATGAGGCGAGAACGATCAAAGCCGTTGAGAACCTTGGTGAGAGAATTGGGATTGCTGCACCTTATCGTATTGAAGCGTTCGATAACTCGAATATTCATGGAACAGACCCTGTTTCTGCCATGGTTGTTTTTGTTGACGGAAAACCGTACAAAAAGGATTATCGAAAATATAAGATCAAATCTGTGGAAGGTCCAGATGATTATGCTTCCATGAAGGAAGTTGTTCGCAGAAGATATACAAGACTATTGAGGGAAGAAGGAGAGCTTCCTAGTCTTATTCTGATCGATGGCGGAAAAGGGCAAATATCTGCGGCTCAAGATGTATTAGAGAACGAGCTTAACTTATTTATTCCAGTAGCAGGTCTATCGAAAGATGAAAAGCATAGAACCTCACAGCTTTGGATTGGGGATCCTCCTGAAATGATACACTTGGCTCGAAACAGTCAGGAATTCTATCTTCTGCAACGAATTCAAGATGAAGTTCACAGGTTCGCGATCTCCTTCCATCGAAAAGTTCGCTCTAAAAGCATGTTCGAATCAACATTAGACAGCATCGCTGGAATCGGTGACAAACGCAAAAAGATGCTGCTTCGCCACTTTGGATCGTTAAAAAAGTTAAAAGAAGCTTCTGTTGATGAGATTCAAGCAGCAGGTGTGCCTAAACCAGTAGCCGAGCTTATTGAAAAAGCATTTTTATCAAATGAGTAGTTGCAGCTATTGAGTAACTTTGTTAAAATAAATCCAACTTTATAAATATGCCATGCTTCGTATGAAGTGATGGTAGAGGAGCAGGAACCAATAGTAACCCATCTGAAGAGAAGAAGCTCTAGTGATGATGGAGGAAAGGGGATTCTTGCCGAAGTGTAAAAGGACTTCTAGCCTTTTATGCTGGACCTGTATTGAAGAAATACAGAGCTGTCACACAAGTCCCCCCAGGGTTTGTGTGGAGGACTATCTCACGAGGGGGAACAAACTTGGCTTGCTACGGATTATAGCAACAATAGGGTTTTTCCTTATTGTTGCTTTTTTGTATTTACTTTCAAATAAGAAGGTATACGTGCACCGTCAACAAAGTCTTCTAATAAAAGAGATAGAATCTTACAACAAGAAGGGATTGGAGTATATGGGGAGAATCGTTCAAAAATTTGGTGGAACTAGTGTAGGCTCAGTTGAGCGAATACAAAATGTTGCAAAACGAATCATCCATGAAGTAGATGCAGGAAATGAAGTCGTGGTTGTGGTTTCAGCGATGGGCAAAACAACGGATGAACTCGTAAAGCTTGCTACAGATATCAGTCAGAACCCTTCTAAACGGGAAATGGATATGCTACTTACGACTGGTGAACAGATTACGATTGCCTTATTGACGATGGCTCTGCATCAAGAAGGATATAAAGCTCAATCATTAACCGGATGGCAAGCGGGTATTCAAACCGAAGATGCCTTTTCAAATGCAAGAATACTAAACATCAATTCAGAGCGCGTATCTTCTCTATTAAAAGATGGCCATATCGTGGTTGTCGCAGGTTTTCAAGGGCTGATTCCTGAAACAAAGGATATTGCAACGCTTGGTAGAGGTGGATCTGATACAACAGCCGTTGCGCTAGCGGCAGCCTTAAAAGCCGATCGATGTGACATCTATACCGATGTGACGGGTGTATATACGACGGATCCGCGTGTAGTGGATTCAGCTAGAAAACTACCTTCGATCTCTTATGATGAGATGTTAGAGATGGCGAACCTTGGTGCTGGCGTTTTACATCCGAGAGCGGTTGAGTTTGCTAAAAACTATAGTATTACATTAGAAGTAAGGTCTAGCATGAGTGAAGAACGTGGAACATTAGTTGAGGAGGAAGTGTCTATGGAACAAAATTTAATGGTTAGAGGTCTTGCGTTTGAAGGAAACATAACAAAAATTACGGTCTCTTCAGTTCCCAATGAAATACACGCGTTAGCGGAACTGTTTACTATTTTGGCATCGAACGGCATCAATGTAGACATCATCATTCAGAATGTCCTAAATGAAGAAAAAACGAATATTTCGTTCTCGATTGAATCAAACTCATTATCTGCTACACAAGAAGTACTTGCTGCGCATCAAGGGAAATTAGGATTCGAATCGATCAGTTATGAACAAGGTCTTGCAAAAGTGTCAATCGTTGGCTCAGGCATGATCTCAAATCCTGGCGTTGCCGCTAAAATGTTTAAAGCTCTTTCAGACGAAGATATTATGATAAAAATGGTAAGCACTTCTGAGATTAAAGTATCAACCGTCGTGAAACAAGAAGATATGATTAAGTCGATAGAAACGCTGCATGATGTGTTTGAGCTAGATGCTCGTGTTCCCGTTCAGAACACATAGGACCAAACATTGAAAAAAGCCGGCAATACGCCGGCTTTTGTTATTCAATCGTATCTTTTTTGTCCCATTGAACAGTAATAAAAACTTTGTTTCGTTTTGTAGATTCTAAAGCTTCTGTTGTGCATTTTTTTTGCAGCTGAACTTGTTCAGCGAGGAAGCCTGCTTCTAGGCTGAACGTTTGATGATTGAAGTTTTCCATTCGCTGCATGATCAGTTGAGAGTTTAAAGAGAAATTCATCTCAGTTTTCGAAGCTTCGATCATTTCAAGAGTGCCCCAGCCTGCTTCAACAAAAAAAGCGTGAACTTCTTCCATCGTATGTAAAGGATATTTTCTAGCCAAGTGTCTTCCTGCCCAATAGAGAATATTTCGTTCTTGTTTGCCAAGAAGTTCAGGCAACAAATCGCTTCGAAGGATCTCATACCCAAAAGCTGAAACAGAAAGCTGTTCTACAGGGGTGTTATCATCCTTTGTCTTTTGTTTAAACATTCTGCATCCCTTCTTTCTAATTTTTATTATAACGGGAAAGCGGTTTAAACTCTATAGCTACTATCGGTATTTGTCGAAAATCTTAAACCTCCAAAAGCGTTGATGTATCAAGAAAATTTACGTATTTAGTTGTTAGCGTTTTCTTGACGGTGTCAAACGATGGGAGTAAAATGGACATGTTGCTAGTTAATTAAGCTAATTGTTTAACACTCATCCTCTAAAAGAGGAAACTTAAAACGCTTACATGTGGAGAGGAACAAAGATTAGCAGCCAGAGAGAGGCTAAATTTGAAGGGGGCAAGAGAATGGCTGGCAGTAGAGATTTTATTAACAGAAGGATTCATTCATTATTAGGAGTAATTCCGATCGGGATTTTTCTCGTACAGCATCTAGTTGTAAACCATTTTGCAACGAAGGATGCTGAAGCGTTTAACAAAGCGGCGCATTTTATGGAAAGTTTACCTTTTCGTATTTTCCTAGAAACGTTTGTCATCTACTTACCTATTTTGTTTCATGCCGTGTATGGGCTTTACATTACGTTCCAAGCAAAAAACAACGTTACCCGCTATGGCTATTTCCGCAATATGATGTTCCTCGTTCAGCGTGTAACAGGCGTTATCACATTAGTCTTTATCGCTTGGCATGTATGGGAAACACGTGTACAAGCTGCGTTGGGACAAGAAGTAAACTTTGATATGATGGCAGACATCTTAAGCTCTCCATTCATGGTTGTCTTCTATCTTGTTGGTGTTTTATCAGCAGTATTCCATTTTGCTAACGGATTATGGTCGTTCTTTGTCAGCTGGGGCCTTACAGTTTCGCCTCGTTCACAGAAAATTTCAACATACGTAACAATGGGTGTATTTGTTGCACTTGCTATTGTTAGCGTAAGAACAATCTTTGCATTTATTTAAAAGGGGTGAGACAAATTGAGTAATCAAAAAATAATTGTTGTTGGCGGAGGTCTCGCCGGTTTAATGGCTACGATCAAAGCAGCTGAAGCTGGTGTGAACGTTGACCTCTTTTCAGTTGTTCCAGTAAAACGTTCGCATTCTGTTTGTGCTCAAGGTGGTATAAACGGTGCTGTAAATACAAAAGGTGAGGGAGATTCACCGTGGGAGCATTTTGATGACTCTGTATACGGTGGAGACTTCTTAGCAAACCAACCTCCAGTTAAAGCAATGTGTGACGCAGCGCCAGGAATCATTCATTTAATGGACCGTATGGGTGTAATGTTTAATAGAACTCCTGAAGGTTTACTTGACTTCCGTCGTTTCGGAGGAACACAGCATCATCGTACTGCATTTGCTGGTGCTACAACGGGTCAGCAGTTATTGTATGCACTTGATGAGCAAGTTCGTCGTCATGAGGTTGCAGGTCTAGTAACGAAATATGAAGGATGGGAATTCTTATCTGCCATTATTGATGACGAAGGACAATGTAGAGGAATCACCGCACAAAACTTGAAAACGATGGAGATCGTAAGTTTTCCTGCAGATGCAGTTATTATGGCGACTGGCGGACCTGGAATCATTTTCGGTAAGTCGACTAACTCTGTTATTAACACAGGTGGAGCAGCATCAGCTCTTTATCAGCAAGGTGTTTATTATGCGAATGGTGAGTTCATTCAAATTCACCCGACGGCCATACCTGGCGATGACAAGCTTCGTTTAATGAGTGAATCTGCACGTGGTGAAGGTGGACGTGTTTGGACATATAAAGACGGAAAGCCTTGGTACTTCCTAGAAGAGAAGTATCCAGCATACGGTAACCTTGTTCCTCGTGACATCGCTACACGTGAAATCTTCCACGTGTGTGTCGATCTGAAGCTAGGAATCAATGGTGAGAACATGGTATATCTTGATCTTTCACACAAAGATCCTAAAGAGCTTGATATCAAACTTGGTGGAATCATTGAGATCTACGAAAAGTTCATGGGAGATGACCCACGTAAAGTTCCTATGAAAATCTTCCCTGCTGTTCACTATTCAATGGGTGGCATGTGGGTTGATTATGATCAGATGACGAACATTCCGGGCCTTTTTGCAGCTGGTGAGTGTGAATATCAGTATCATGGTGCTAATAGATTAGGAGCTAACTCGCTGCTTTCAGCTATTTTTGGCGGCATGGAAGCTGGTCCGTCGGCTGTTCGATACATTAGAGGATTAGAAAAAACAGTTGAGGATGTACCTTCTACTGTATTTGATAACCAAGTGAAAAAAGACCAAGAAGTATACAACAATATTCTATCTATGGATGGAACTGAGAACGCTTATGTGATCCATAAAGAACTTGGAGAATGGATGACAGACAACGTAACGGTTGTAAGATACAACGATAAGTTAAAACAAACAGATGAAAAGATTCAAGAATTGATGCAGCGTTATAAAAACATCAATATTAACGATACTTCCAAGTGGAGCAATCAAGGTGCATCATTTACGCGTCAGCTATGGCACATGCTTCAGCTAGCTCGTGTTATTACACTCGGTGCTCTTAACCGTGATGAAAGCCGTGGAGCCCATTATAAACCGGACTTCCCTGAACGTAATGATGAGCAATGGTTAAAAACAACAAAAGCGAAATTCAATCCAACAACGAACGGACCAGAATTCGAGTATGAAGAAGTAGATGTTTCGCTAATCCAGCCACGTAAACGTGACTATTCTAAGAAGAAGGCAGGGGTGTAAGAATGAGCACAAAAATGGTGAAATTCGTCATCTCAAGACAGGATAACCCAGAAACTGCCCCATATTTAGAAGAGTTTGAGATTCCTCATCGTCCAAACATGAACGTAATATCTGCTCTTATGGAAATTCGTAGAAACCCTGTTAACGCTAAAGGGGAAGCTACGACTCCCGTTACTTGGGAGATGGGTTGTTTAGAAGAAGTTTGTGGAGCTTGTTCCATGGTGATCAACGGAAAGCCTAGACAATCTTGTACGGCACTTGTTGATCAGTTAGAACAGCCGATTCGTCTTGAACCAATGAAAACATTTCCGGTTGTCCGTGATTTGGCGATCGATAGAAGTAGAATGTTTGATGCACTTAAACGAGTTAAAGCTTGGATTCCAATCGATGGCACGTACGACCTTGGACCAGGACCTCGTATGCCTGAGACTAAGCGTCAGTGGGCATATGAACTTTCAAAATGTATGACTTGTGGTGTTTGTTTAGAAGCATGTCCGAACGTAAATACGAACTCGGACTTTATCGGACCGGCGCCTTTATCTCAAGTTCGTTTATTTAATGCTCACCCAACTGGTGAGATGAATAAAGAAGAGCGCTTGAACGCGATCATGGATGACGGAGGGCTTGCAGAGTGCGGTAACTCTCAAAACTGTGTGCAGTCTTGTCCTAAAGGAATTCCTTTGACAACATCAATCGCTGCACTAAACCGTGATACAAGCTTCCAAGCTTTCAAGAACTTCTTTGGCAGTGATCGTTAAAGTATCATACAGAGCTTCTCTCATTAGGGAGGAGCTTTTTTTAAAAACAAATAACTGAATAGCGATTCATTAAATATCTGTCTAAGAAAGGCGGTAAAGAAATTGGCTAGGCAAGATTACATAACAAATATGGATGATTGGCAGAAGGGCTTTTCTTTTTATCACGAATTGCAAGTACGTTTTGGTGAGATTGACGGATTTGGCCACGTGAACAATACGAATATCTTTACTTATATGGAAGAATCACGAATCGCGATGTTTAAAGAACTGGGTTTGATGACTGACTGGGGTGCTCCAGATTCAGAAGAGATTCCAGTTGTAGCAGACCTTCAATGTGACTATTTGGCTCAGATCATGTACGATGAAAAATTAAAAGTATATGTGAAAATAAATGAAGTAGGCTCGTCTTCCATCGACATACACTATTTAGGCATAAATGAGAAGAAGATTCCTGTATTTACAGGGAGAGGTGCTATCGTACAGATTTCAAGACGAAATGGACGTCCCGTAAAGTGGAATGAAGAGCTGAAAAACCAACTAAATACTTTTTCTAAAGAAGCCCATCTATGAAAATGGGCTTTTTTTTATGGTTTATCCGTAATATTCTTCATACTTTTTAAATGAACCAAGTCACTCCCGTCTGATTCTTTACATACTATATGTTGACTAAATACTTCCAATATTCGTTGGCGGTTCCTAAACCCTAGCAAGGAGGGGTGAATTCATTGAAAGATAAACACTACCGACCGAAGCCTCTACTTACAAAAAGAGAGAGAGAAGTTTTCGAACTACTAGTTCAAGATAAGACCACAAAAGAAATTGCGGAACAATTATTCATTAGTGAGAAAACAGTTCGTAACCATATTTCGAATACCATGCAAAAGCTTGGGGTTAAAGGACGCTCTCAAGCCGTTGTAGAGTTATTGAGGCTTGGAGAACTCGAGATTTAGTCAGAAAGCGGCTTTCATTGTGAAAGCCGTTTTCAGTTTGATTATGCAGCAGGTAAAAAGTGTAATTGATTTTTCTAACAGTTTTCCGCTATGATGAAAGTTATGATGTTAGTGGTTTATGGACCTAAATGAAAAAGGTGAAAAAATTCATGAACAAAAGCCTGCAAGTAAAAAAAGTTCTAAATAATAATGTGGTTATTGCCATTGATTCCTTCGATGAAGAAAGAATTGTTATTGGCAAAGGGATCGGCTTCGGCAAGAAACCAGGTGAAGAGATCCTTCCTAAGCAAGTGGACAAGTTATTTGTATTGAGAGATGAAAACGAACAAGAACAATATAAAACGTTATTAAATTCGATAGATGAAAAGATTGTAGAATTGATCAATGATGTAATTGTTCACATACGAACTCGTTTTGAGAATGAGTTAAACGAACATATACATGTTGCGTTAACCGACCATATTACATTTGCAATCAAACGATTAGAACAGAATATGGATATCAAAAACCCATTTTTAACTGAAACACAAACACTGTATCCGAAAGAATATACTGTCGCTGAAGAAGCGATCGAAATCATAAATAAATCGTTAGGGATTCATCTTCCTGAAGGGGAGATCGGTTTTGTTGCACTTCATATTCACAGTGCTATTATGAATAAAAGTGTAACTGATATAAAGAAACACTCAGAGCTCATCAACACTTTGATGCAGATGATCCAACATTCATTAGACCTTACGATCGATACGAAAAGCATCAATTATTTACGTCTTGTTCGTCATCTAAGGCATGCGATAGAACGGGTCTCTATGGGTGATATCATGGAAGAGCAAGAAAAGTTAGCAAAAGTGTTGAAAGAAGAATATCCTTTATGCTACAATTTGGCGTGGAAGTTGATTAAGGTTATGCAAAATACCTTACAAAAACCCGTGCCCCATGCAGAAGCAGTATATTTGACAATGCATTTGCAAAGGCTTTCGCGTTATGACAATGAAGAAAAATGATAAATGAATATAGAACAACTCGTTTTTACGTGTTACTGATTCGATCAGGCATAAGTAAGAAACAAAAGTGTAGCAGATGCTTAATTAGGATATATTAATTCTGATTAGGGATTTACTCATGTTTCTTATTTATGTCTTTTTTTGTTTGATGCGAAAGTAAATGGAAGGGTTATCATAATAAAAGGAGGACTTCCTATGTGGAAAAAATTATTTGGTGTTCTTCAACGCGTAGGTAAAGCGCTTATGCTGCCGGTTGCGATCTTGCCAGCTGCAGGTCTCTTGCTTGCCTTTGGTAATGCGTTTAAAAACCCAGCGTTGATTGAAAGAATACCTGCATTAGATGTAGCATGGTTCCAGCTTGTTGCAGACGTAATGGAGAAATCGGGAGACATTGTTTTTGCTAATTTATCCTTACTGTTTGCCGTTGGTGTTGCCGTCGGTCTTGCAGGCGGTGAAGGTGTAGCAGGATTAGCAGCAATTATTGGTTACTTGATCATGAACGTAACCATGAGCGTTATCGAAGGGGTAACGCCTGATATGATCGGAAAAGATCCTTCTTTTGCGAACGTACTGGGTATTCCAACACTTCAGACGGGAGTGTTTGGAGGTATCATCGTCGGTATCTTAGCCTCCTATCTTTATAAGAGGTTCTATAACATCGAACTTCCTCAATACTTAGGATTCTTTGCTGGAAAACGTTTTGTACCGATTGTTACTGCAGTTTCTGCTTTAGCACTGGGTATTGTTATGACGTTCATCTGGCCACCTGTACAGCATGGACTTAATACGTTCTCTGAAAGCATGATCAATTCGAACTTGACGGTCGCAGCATTTATCTTTGGTGTGATCGAACGTTCATTGATTCCTTTTGGACTACATCATATTTTCTACTCGCCGTTCTGGTTTGAGTTCGGCTCTTATAAATCTGCAGCAGAAGGACTTGTTCGTGGTGACCAAGCGATCTTCTTTGCACAATTAAAAGATAACGTTGAATTAACAGCAGGAACTTTTATGACTGGTAAGTTCCCGTTCATGATGTTCGGCCTTCCAGCTGCAGCATTAGCTATGTATCACGAAGCACGACCTGAACAAAAGAAAATAGTAGCGGGTATCATGGGTTCTGCTGCGTTGACTTCTTTCTTAACAGGAATCACGGAGCCGCTTGAGTTTACTTTCTTATTTGTTGCTCCAGTATTATTTGGAATTCATGCTATTTTCGCAGGTCTTTCTTTTATGGTTATGCACATTTTAAATGTTAAAATAGGTATGACTTTCTCTGGTGGTGTAATTGACTACTTATTGTTCGGAGTACTTCCTAACCGTACAGACTGGTGGCTAGTAATTCCTGTAGGTCTCGTATTTGCAGTGATCTATTACTTTGGTTTCCGTTTTGCGATCCGTAAATGGAACCTTAAGACACCAGGACGAGAAATCGTGGATGACGAAGTTGAAACGAATGTTGGACCGTCCAATAAAGATTCACTAGCAGCGAATATTTTAGAGGGATTAGGCGGAGAGTCCAATATCTCTAACCTTGACGCTTGTATCACTCGATTAAGAATTTCTGTAAATGATCCTAAGGAAGTGGACAAGGATCGATTGAAAAAACTCGGAGCTTCTGGCGTTCTTGAAATGGGTAATAACATTCAAGCGATCTTTGGAACTCGTTCAGATACGATTAAGAGTGAAATTCAAGATATTATCAGTGGTAAGACTGTAGCTAAACCGAAGAATTCAGAGAAAACGCCTGAACAAGGAAAAGTTGTTGAAACAAACAATGCTGGCGCTACACCAACTTCATCGATTTCTACAGATGATGATCGTTTTGTTTCTCCGATTAAAGGGAAAATACTTCCGATCACTGAAGTTCCTGACCAAGTTTTCTCAGGTAAAATGATGGGTGATGGATTTGCGATTGAACCAGCAGAAGGTTTGGTGGTTTCACCTGTTAATGGTAAGATAATGAATATCTTCCCGACAAAACATGCCATCGGTATTGAGTCAGATTCAGGCAAAGAAATTCTCATCCACTTTGGTATCGATACAGTGAAACTGAAAGGTGAAGGTTTTGAGAGCTTTGTTTCTGAAGGCGACAGAGTTAAGATCGGTCAAAAGATTTTAAAGGTTGACCTGAACTTTGTTAAGGAAAACGCACCATCCGTAATCACACCGATTGTTTTCACGAATCTATCGGATGAAACAGTTTCAGTCGAAAAAACAGGAACTGTGGCTATAGAGGAAGAAAATATTATTACATTCAAAAAATAAAGGGGTAATTATCATGGCAGAAAAAACATTCAAAGTAACTAGCGAATCAGGAATTCACGCACGTCCAGCAACAACTTTAGTTAACCAAGCAGGTCAGTTCAGCTCAGATATTACACTTGACTACAACGGAAAGAGCGTTAACTTAAAATCAATCATGGGCGTAATGAGCCTAGGGATCCAACAAGGATCTTCAATCGTGATCAAAGCAGAAGGTTCAGATGCAGATGAAGCAATCGCTGCACTAGAAAACGTAATGAAAAAGGAAGGGCTTGGTGAGTAATGTCTGAAAAAATTTCAGGTATTGCAGCATCAGCCGGCATCGCAATCGCAAAAGCGTTTGTTCTTCAAAATCCTGAATTAACGATCGAAAGAAAATCGATTTCAGATTCAGCGAGTGAGATCGATCGTTTTGAAGCAGCGCTTAACGTTTCCAAAGAGGAACTTTCTGTTATAAAAGAAAAAGCGAACAATGAGTTAGGCGAAGATAAGGCAGCGATTTTTGCTGCCCATCTTCTTGTTTTGAGCGATCCAGAACTAGTTGATGCTGTAAAACAAAAGATTGAGAATGAAAAAGTTAATGCTGAAGCAGCAATGGACGATGTTTCATCCATGTTCATCAATATGTTTGAATCCATGGATAACGAATACATGAAAGAGCGTGCGGCAGATATTCGTGACGTTTCAAAACGAGTTTTAGCACACTTGTTAAATGTGACGTTTACTACACCTGCGAGTATTACAGAAGAGGTTGTCATCTTAGCAGAAGATTTAACTCCTTCTGACACGGCTCAATTAAACCGTAATTTTGTTAAAGGTTTTGCAACTGACATTGGAGGGAGAACTTCTCACTCAGCAATCATGTCTCGTTCAATGGAAATTCCTGCAGTAGTAGGAACGAAGACAATTACGGAAAACGTTGAGAACGGCGTAATGGTAATCATCGACGGTCTGGATGGACATGTAATCGTGAATCCTACTGAAGATGAAATCGCTACGTATGAAGAAAAACAAAAACAATATCAAAAGCAAAAAGCGGAATGGGCAAAGCTAGTGAATGAAAAAACATTCTCAAGCGATTCTGTTCAAGTTGAGCTTGCGGCTAATATTGGAACACCAGCTGATGTAAAAGGTGTTCTAGAGAACGGTGCAGAAGGCGTTGGTTTATACCGTACAGAGTTCCTTTACATGGGCCGTGATCAACTTCCTACTGAAGAAGAGCAGTTCAAGGCATATAGTGAAGTGCTTCAAAAGATGGAAGGTAAACCAGTAGTCATCCGTACACTCGATATTGGTGGAGATAAGGAGCTTCCTTATTTAAATCTTCCGAAAGAGTTAAATCCTTTCTTAGGATTCCGAGCGATTCGTCTTTGCTTAGAAGAGCAAGACATTTTCCGTACTCAACTTAGAGCACTTCTTCGCGCAAGCCAATATGGGAACTTGAAAATCATGTTCCCGATGATTGCAACACTTGGAGAATTCCGTGCTGCTAAAGCTATATTGTTAGAGGAAAAAGAAAAGCTCATTTCTGAGGGAATTGAAGTTTCAGAATCCATTGAAGTAGGTATCATGGTGGAAATTCCATCAACAGCCGTAATGGCAGATACTTTTGCTAAAGAAGTTGACTTCTTCAGCATCGGTACAAACGATTTGATTCAATATACGATGGCTGCAGATCGTATGAACGAACAAGTTTCTTACTTGTATCAGCCGTACAATCCAGCAATCTTAAGATTAGTAAAAATGGTTATCGATGCAGCTCATAAAGAAGGTAAATGGGCTGGTATGTGTGGAGAGATGGCAGGCGATCCGATCGCAATTCCAATTCTTCTTGGCCTTGGTCTCGATGAATTCTCAATGAGTGCTACATCTGTACTTCCTGCTCGTAGTCAGATTCTCGGTCTGTCTAAAGAAAAGATCAGTGCACACATGGATGAAGTTCTACAAATGGAAACAATGGAAGACGTTGTGAAGTTTGCAGAAGAAAATTTCTAAAGTGAAAAAAAGACTATGGGGAAATTTCCATAGTCTTTTTCTATAGATGTTGAGTTAATAGGGTTGGACACGGGAGTGGTTGATTTCCGCTCCTGGTTGCTCGCTTTTAAAACATTCCATTAACGAATGGTCTTGCAATTTCATAAAAATATTAGCAGAATAGAAAACAGTGATTTAACGCCAGTATGTATATAGAGATGAGGCGATGTTTTTTGAATAGACCCATTGGAGTCATTGATTCAGGAGTGGGAGGTTTAACGGTAGCAAGAGAGATCATGAAGCAGCTACCAAAAGAAGAGATTATCTACTTAGGAGACACGAAAAGGTGCCCGTATGGTCCGAGACCATTTGAAGAAGTTAGGGCTTATACTTGGGAAATGATTGACTTTCTTTTAGAACAGGAGATTAAGATGCTCGTTATCGCCTGTAATACAGCTACTGCAGCAGTTTTAGAAGAAGCGAAGAGAAAGTTAGACATTCCTGTCTTAGGAGTTATCCATCCAGGTGCTCGTTCCGCTTTAAAAGCGACGAAAAATAATCATGTCGGTGTAATAGGGACAGTCGGGACAGTCGATAGTGGTGCTTATAAACAGGCGCTAACACAGATTCGTAACGATGTAATCGTAGAAAGTTTAGCATGCCCGTTGTTCGTTCCGCTTGTTGAACAAGGTAAGTTATCTGGTGAAGAGACATTAAGTGCAGTTTCAGAAACTTTATATCCACTTAAGGATCTTTCTATCGATACGTTAATTCTGGGATGCACTCATTACCCATTGTTAAGACCAATCATTCAGCAAGTGATGGGTGAACATATCACGTTGATCTGTTCAGGTGCAGAAACTGCGCGTGAAGTTTCAGTCATCCTCGACCATAGCAACCTCTTAAATACAGAAGATGCTAAACCGATGCATCGATTCTTAGCTACAGCAGAGAGCAATCATTTCTTAGAGATCGCTAACCATTGGCTAGACCGCAAGATTGAAAAAGTAGAATGTATTAAGTTGTAGTTTTCAAAGAGCACGAAATTTAGGTAACCTCATATTGAGAATATTGAAGTGAAAAGAGCAGAATCCATTTAGGGATTCTGCTCTTTTCATTTAATTAAAGCCAGTCTTCTTTATTTTTTGTACAAGTGGTCTAACGGGAGAGGATAGCTCGTATACATAGTAGTACAAACCACTTGAGGAGGGAAAGTATGCGCAAAATGATGAAGACAGGAGCACCGCTTATCATATTATCAGCTTCATTGCTGGTATCAGGTTGCGGATTATGGGGAGAGAAAGCAGGAAATGAGCTTGATCCCCCTAAAGTGAACTACGTGAAAGAAGGTCAGTCGCTCGATAAGAAAGATAAAACAGCGAGTGCAGAGCAGACGAATAAGCGGCAACTGTTTTTATTCGACAGCAACGGGATGGTTGTTCCGCAAGTTCTTGCTCTTCCAAAGAACGATGAAACTGCTAAACAAGTACTGCAGTATCTTGTGAAAGATGGGCCAGTAAGTAATTTGCTTCCTAACGGTTTTCAAGCTGTTCTGCCAGCAGATACAGAAGTGTTATCGGTAAATATCAAAAAAGGCACAGCTACAGCAAATTTTTCAAAGGAGTTCACAGAATATAATGCAGCAGATGAAATGAAGATTCTGCAAGCTATTACATTTACACTTACTCAGTTTGACAACATAAAGAAAGTTAAAATTCAGATCGCAGGAAAGAACCAAAATTCAATGCCTGTTAACAATACACCAGTTGGGGACGGTGTGAGTCGCGTTGACGGTATAAATCTCGAAAATGGCAGTGTGGCAGATATCACGAATAGTGAACTCGTAACGCTCTATTTCTTAGCACAGACACAGGACCAAACGTATTATGTACCTGTAACGCGCCGAGTTGCAAAAGAGGGGACAGATAAAGTAACAGCAACGATCGAACACCTAATTGATGGCCCATCTGCTGAGAGCAGCCTTCTAACAGATTTTAGAACAGATGTGAAACTGTTGAGTACACCTGTCGTCAAAGATGGTGTTGTTACACTAAACTTTAATGGAGCTTTGCTGGATAACAAAGAAGAAAGCATGATTGCAGATGAAGTATTAAATTCTATTGTACTTTCTCTTACAGAACTTTCTGAAGTGAAAAAAGTAGCGATTAAAGTGGATGGAAAGTCTAAGATATTCAATGAAAAGGGGAAAGAACTTACAGCCCCGGTTTCAAGACCTAAAGAAGTAAATACAGGTGAATTTTAAAATCAAATAGGTTGTGATACAGTAAAGAGGCGAATATTCGTCTCTTTTTTTATTGCTCTGTTGTTTTGAAAGTAGTTGATTTCCGTTTCAGGTGTCTCGCTTTCCGCGGGGCGATCGGTGAGCCCCTTGCCGCTTTGCGCCTTTAAGGGTCTCACCTGACCGCTCGTCCCGCAGGAGTCTCAAACCTTACACTCCAATCAACTTTGTCGACGATGAGAATGAACATGCAAAAGTAACAATCTTTTGCAAGCGAAATGAGAAGAGCTTTGGACAACCTTTGTACTTTTAAAGTATTTGATTCCGCTTTATGTCCCTCGCATTCCAAATGGGAGGCGTACATTTTATAGTTGAAGACGCTTCACCAAATGACAGTAATATCACAATCCTATAGAAAAACTTTTTACAAAACGGAGGCGTACCTAATGAAAATTTTAGTTGCAACAAAAAATAAAGGTAAAGCAAAAGAATTTCAGTCGATGTTAGGAAGTCTTGGCGTTGAGATTCTCTCTTTAAACGATATTGAAGGAAGTCCTGACGTTGATGAAACAGGTATCACTTTTGAAGAGAACGCTATTTTAAAGGCTGAAACCATCTCTAAACAGATGAATATTCCTGTTATCGCGGATGACTCAGGATTAGAGATCCATGCTTTAGAAGGACGACCTGGCGTTTATTCAGCTAGGTATGCAGGTATACATAAAAGTGATGAAGAGAACATGAACAAAGTCTTAGAAGAACTTCAGAATGTTGAAGATAACGATAGAAACGCTCAGTTTGTATGTGCTTTGGCTTTTGCGAGACCTCAAAAAGAAACGCTAGTTGTAAAAGGGGAGTGTAAAGGTCAGATTTTAAGAGAAAAGAAGGGAACGGAAGGTTTCGGGTATGATCCGATTTTCTTTCTTCCTCAATTAAATCGTTCGATGGCAGAGTTAGCAAAAGAAGAAAAAAATAAAATTAGTCATAGAGCAATAGCTTTGGAAAAACTAAAAAAACTGATCAATGAGGAGGATCTCTTATGGGAAAAGCCTTAATCGTTAGTGATAGTCACGGGTTAACAGATGAGTTGGAAACATTAAAGAGCCGCTATCAAAATGAAGTAGATCTTATGATCCATTGCGGTGATTCAGAGCTTTCGACATCATCTAAAGAAATGTCTGGATTTGTAACGGTTAAAGGTAATATGGATTATTTAGGCGATGATTTTCCTAACGAAACCATTGAGCTGTTGGGAGATACTTGTATATATATAACACATGGTCATTTATACAATGTAAAAATGTCTTATCTTTCACTAGCATACAGGGCAGAGGAAACAGGTGCAGCAATTGCTTGTTTTGGGCATTCACACGTAGCTGAAGCCTTTGAACGTGAGGGAATGATCTTTATCAATCCTGGGAGTATCAGGCTGCCAAGAGGTTCTTTTGAAAAGACATATGCGTTGTTGGAGATTGAAGATAATAGGATATCGGTAAGTTTTTATTCACTCAATGGTATACGTATCGATCAGTTAAGTAGAACATTTGAAAAAAAAACAGTTAGAAAATAAAAAAGTTGAGAAAATGGGTTGACTATAATTTAGATATCATGTATATTTAGTTATGTCGTCGCGACAAGGTCTAAATTGTCTGCGGGTGTAGTTTAGTGGTAAAACAAGAGCCTTCCAAGCTCTGGTCGTGAGTTCGATTCTCATCACCCGCTCCATTTGTTTTTCTCACGTTCAAATGGTCCATGAAAAGTTACATCTGAAGTTAACAGATCTTACAATTAAAATGCATGATAAAAATATATTTGTATCCACAGTCGACGGGTGGAACAAATCACTGTGTGCCCGCAGCGCATGGTAATTGCGGAAAGCGCCATTACTATGCGAAAGGGGCTCCAATACATATGTCCCAGTAGCTCAGCCGGATAGAGCATACGCCTTCTAAGCGTACGGTCGGGAGTTCGAATCTCTCCTGGGACGCCATAATACTTACATAATGACAACTTTTCGACACGCTTGATGTCCTCTATTAAAGGATATCAAGCGTGTTTTTTTATTTTTGATGAAAGCGCTTTAAAAATGTTTACAATGCAACGCGTTAAAGCTTCAAAACCTTATGGGCATGGGAATGAAAGCGTGTACAAAATAACTGAAAAGTCAGAATTCGGTGAAATATCGAAAATTCGGTGTTGATTCTTTAATAAGATGGGCGTAATATTGTCAACAATTATTAAATTATTTTTAAAAAATTCAAATAATTCAAATTGACATGTAAAGGAGGATCACGATGCAGGAGCAATGGGTTTATGTTAATGGTGAGCACGTATTAAAGGAAGACGCCAAAGTCTCAGTTTACGATCATGGATTTTTATATGGAGATGGGGTGTTTGAAGGTATTCGAGTCTATAACGGAAATGTATATCGGCTAGACGAACATCTTCAGCGTTTATACGAATCAGCTCAATCCATTATGCTGACAATTCCACACACTAAAGAAGAACTAACAGACATCATCGTTCAAACGCTCCAGAAAAACAAATATCGTGATGCTTATATTCGACTAGTTATCTCACGAGGAAAAGGAAACTTAGGGTTGGACCCTTTTACATGCGGCCAACCGGGAGTCATTGTCATTGCAGAACAGCTTGCACTATTTCCTAAAAAACTTTATGAAACAGGTTTAGAAATCATAACGGTGGCAAGCAGAAGGAACCGTCCGGATGTGTTAAGTCCTAAAGTTAAATCGCTAAACTACCTAAACAACATCTTAGTTAAGATCGAGGCTAGTCTTGCTGGAGTTAGTGAAGCTTTGATGCTGAACGATCAAGGGTACGTGGCTGAAGGTTCTGCTGATAATGTGTTCATTATCAAAGGAAATACGATCAAGACGCCGCCAGGATACTTAGGAGCTTTAGAAGGAATCACTCGAAACGCGATTGTTGAGATCGCACGAGCACAAGGATACAACATGGTTGAAGAGCCATTCACGAGACATGATGTTTATGTGGCAGATGAAGTATTTCTAACTGGAACTGCAGCTGAAGTTATTGCAGTAGTAAAAGTTGATGGAAGAGTAATCGGAAACGGAGCACCAGGTGAACATACGAACAAACTTTTAAAATCCTTTAGAGAAAAAGTAGTTGAAGAAGGAGTTAAGGTGTATCCGAACCAAGCTGTTCAAGCTGGATAAAAGAAGTATAGGAGTGTTACAGATATGCGCAGTAATATGATCAAGCAAGGAATCGATAGAGCCCCGCACAGAAGTCTTCTCCACGCAGCGGGAGTTGCACCAGAGGATATGGATAAACCTTTTATCGGTGTTTGTAATTCCTATGTTGATATTATTCCGGGGCATATGCATCTAAACAAAGTAGGTGAATGGGTAAAAGAAGCCATTAGAGAAGCTGGTGGAATTCCGTTCGAATTTAATACGATCGGCGTAGACGATGGAATTGCGATGGGGCATATCGGTATGAGGTATTCCCTTCCAAGCAGAGAGGTCATCGCAGACGCAGCAGAAACGGTTATCAACGCCCATTGGTTCGACGGTGTGTTCTACATACCTAACTGTGACAAGATCACGCCTGGTATGTTAATGGCAGCTGTAAGGACGAATGTTCCGGCAGTATTTGTTTCAGGTGGTCCAATGGAAGCCGGAAAGTCTATGGCAGGAAAATCCCTATCCCTTGCCTCGGTATTTGAAGGAGTAGGTTCTCATTTAGCTGGAAAGATGACGAGAGAAGAACTTTTAGAACTCGAAACGAGTGCTTGCCCGACTTGTGGATCATGCTCAGGTATGTTTACAGCCAACAGCATGAATTCCATTATGGAGATGCTGGGTATTACACTGCCGGGTAACGGAACGATCGTAGCTACCTCAGACGAAAGAAGAGAACTGATCAAAGAGGCTGCAACGTCACTTATGGATCTTGTGAAAAACAATATAAAACCAAGAGATATTATCACGAAAGAAGCAATTGATGACGCATTTGCATTAGACATGGCGATGGGTGGCTCAACGAATACCGTTCTTCATATGCTTGCTATCGCAAATGAAGCTGAGATTGATTATGACTTATCATCAATCAACGAGATCGCAGAGCGAATTCCATATTTATCAAAGATCAGTCCTGCGTCGGATTATTCCATGCAAGATGTTCACAGAGCGGGCGGTGTCAGTGCGATTATCAATGAACTCTGTAGAATGGAAGGTGCCATCCATAACGATCGGTTAACGATAAGTGGAGAAACGTTAGAGCACCGAGTCCGGCATGCGGAAATTATGGATGATGATGTTATTCGTAGGAAAGATAATGCTTACTCGCCAGTAGGCGGTTTATCTATACTTTATGGAAATATTGCACCAGATGGCTGTGTGATCAAAGTAGGAGCTGTTGATCCTTCAATAAAAACATTTCAAGGCGAGGCGATCGTCTATGAATCCCAAGAAGAAGCGATCGAAGGCATTAATAATGGTGAAGTAAGAGAAGGGCATGTCGTTGTCATTCGATACGAAGGACCGAAGGGTGGACCAGGTATGCCGGAGATGCTCTCTCCCACATCAGCTATTGCTGGAAGGGGATTGAGTACGAAAGTAGCACTGATCACGGATGGCAGATTTTCTGGAGCGTCTCGGGGAATCTCTATCGGTCACATCTCACCAGAAGCGGCACAAGGCGGACCTATCGCGTTCGTGAATAATGGTGATCCAATCTTAATTGATCTAGTAAATAGAACGATTCACGTTTTATTAACGGAAGAAGACTTAAAAGAACGAAAAGAAGGTTGGGTGAAACCAGAGCCGAAGATCAAAAAAGGCTACCTCGCACGCTATGCGGCGCTCGTAACATCAGCTAATACTGGAGGAATCTTAAAAATTTAAAACAATAAAACGATGACGGAGAACAATGGTAGATGTGGGGTACTCAGAGAACCGGTGGTTGCTGTGAACCGGTTATCCCTAATACCAGGACATCCCTCCTGAGTGTCCTTTTGAACGTTTCTTAGTAGGAAGGGCCAAGCGATAAGACCATGATTTATCGCTTGTTATCAAATGACGATTATTTCGTCTTGAGGCAGTTCTTGCGTATTTGAGCATGAATTGTGAATAAGGGTGGTACCGTGGAAAAGAAAACTTTTTCACCCCTTTGGATAGGATTAACCTGTCCATTTGGGTGGAGAAGTTTTTTTATTTTTTTTTTTTTAGACGTTGTTGCCCTTTTGGTTATTTTCCAAGAGCAACAACTGATTCCCGAAACATCTTTTACCAAGTAAAGGTTCGAAGTTAAAGGAGGAATGAAAATGAAGGCCAGTTGGGTGGCTGAAAAAAAATCAGTCGAAACTTCATTAGTCTCTGGTGCTGAACTATTTATTCAAGGGTTGCAGGATGAGAAAGTTGAAGTTCTGTTTGGTTATCCAGGAGGTGCTGTACTTCCAATCTATGATGCACTCTACAAATCAGAGATGAAACATGTTCTCACAAGGCATGAACAAGGAGCTATTCATGCCGCGCAAGGCTATGCAAGAGTAACGGGGAAGCCAGGCGTTGTGTTAGCAACATCAGGGCCAGGTGCTACAAACCTTGTTACAGGTATAGCGGATGCGATGATCGATTCTATTCCTCTTGTTATCTTCACGGGGCAGGTAGCGACGACTGTGATCGGTACGGATGCTTTTCAAGAAGCGGACATCGTCGGGATCACAATGCCGATCACAAAACATAACTATCAAGTTCAGCGGGCAGAAGATCTACCGAGAATTATGAAAGAGGCCTTTCATATAGCCAACACTGGAAGAAAAGGACCTGTTTTAATCGATATACCGAAAGATGTTGCGGTTAAAACAGCTGAAGTTAAAGAGGTTGCGGGTATTCATCTTCCGGGTTACCAACCAACATTAAAACCCAATATTCTTCAAGTGAAAAGATTGAATGAAGCCTTGTTGCAAGCGAAAAGACCTGTCCTCTTAACTGGTGCGGGGGTACTGGCAGCAGGTGCTGAAAAAGAGTTGGTCGCGTTCGCGGAATATCACCAGATACCGGTTGCTCAGACCCTTTTAGGCCTAGGTGGATTTCCAGCTGAACACCCGCTTTGCTTAGGGATGGCAGGAATGCATGGAACATACGCGAGCAACATGGCACTTTATGACTGCGATCTATTAATTGGTGTTGGGGCTAGGTTTGATGACAGGTTAACTGGAAACTTGGATCATTTTGCTAAAAAAGCAGTGGTTGCTCATATCGATATTGATCCAGCTGAAATCGGAAAAAATGTTCCAACTGAAATTCCTATTGTGGGGTGTGCGAAAGAAACACTTTCAGCATTAAACCAGACGAGAGGCAATAAAGGAGATTATAACGAGTGGGTAATCCAACTCACGAAGCACAAGACTGAATTTCCTCTTACGTATAAGACAGATGAATCAGAATTGAAACCACAAAAGTTAATGCAGGTTCTTCATGAAGTTACGAAAGGAGAAGCCATCGTAGCTACTGATGTAGGACAGCATCAGATGTGGGCAGCTCAATATTATACGTTTTTAGAATCGAACAGATGGATAACGTCTGGAGGACTTGGAACGATGGGATTTGGATTTCCTGCAGCGATTGGAGCGAAAGTTGGAAAGCCAGAGCTTCCGGTAATAGCAGTTGTTGGAGATGGTGGTTTTCAGATGACGCTTCAAGAACTTGGAGTTCTTCAAGATTGGGAACTTCCTGTCATCGTGGTTATTGTGAACAATAAATCTCTCGGGATGGTTAGACAGTGGCAAGAAATTTTTTACGAAAAAAGATTCTCTCACTCTTTGCTTGATATTCAACCTGACTTTATCAAGCTAGCATCTGCTTACGGAATTGATGGCAAACGTGCTGAAACAGAAAAGGATGTAAGAGAAGCTTTGACGTTCGCTCTTGCGTCCAAAAAACCATTTGTTCTCGATTGTGTTGTTACTGCTGATGAGAATGTCTATCCGATGATCGCTCCAGGAAAAGGACTACATGAAATGATTGGAGTGAGAGGATGAGACGTATCATTTCAGCAACGGTTCTAAACGAAAGTGGTGTATTGAATCGTTTGACCGGATTGCTGACAAAACGCCAGTTCAACATAGAGAACATTACGGTTGGACATACAGAAGATCCAGCCGTTTCAAAAGTAACATTAACGGTTTGGGTAGAAGATGATTGTAAAGCTGAACAACTTGTTAAACAGCTTCATAAGCAGATTAATATTTTAAAAGTTCGTGATCTGACAAACATGGCCCTCGTTTCTAGAGAACTTGCGCTCATCAAAGTTCTAACAACACCTGATACGCGCAGCGAGATCAAAATGCTGATCGAGCCGTTTCGAGCAACCGTCCTTGATGTTTCACTCGAAAACGTAACGCTTGAAGTTACGGGGGATGGAGAAAAGATAGATGCGTTGATCGAACTGCTGCGTCCATATGGAATCAAAGAGATTTCAAGGACCGGTGTTACAGCTATACCCCGCGGAACACAAAAGAAAGTACTTGAGCTTCACCCCTATTCTATTATGTAAAGGAGAATGATGATAATGGCAAAAGTATATTACGAAAACGATCTTTCTAACGATGTATTAAAGAATAAGAAGGTAGCGGTAGTAGGTTATGGTTCTCAAGGGCATGCTCATGCATTGAACCTAAAGGATAGCGGCTATGATGTTGTAGTTGGTGTGCGGGAGGGTCGTTCATTTGACGAAGCAGTTAAAGATGGATTTGAGGTATATCCTGTTCGGGAAGCGGCTAGGCTAGCGGAAGTCGTAATGGTTCTATTACCAGATGAAAGGCAACCTGAAGTTTACAAAAATGAAATTTTACCTGAACTGTCTCCGGGCAATGCACTCGTTTTTGCTCACGGGTTCAACGTTCACTATCACCAAGTGGTACCACCTCAAGATGTGGATGTATTTTTAGTTGCTCCTAAAGGTCCTGGTCATCTTGTTAGACGCACATTTGAATCAGGTGAAGGAGTTCCAGCGCTTTTCGCGGTATACCAAGATGCTACAGGCACTGCTCGTGAAACTGCACTTAGTTATGCTAAAGGAATTGGTTCTGCTAGAGCTGGAGTGCTCGAAACGACATTCCAAGAAGAAACGGAAACAGACCTTTTTGGTGAACAGGCCGTGTTGTGTGGTGGGTTATCTTCACTGGTCAAAGCAGGATTTGAAACACTAACAGAAGCTGGTTATCAGCCAGAAGTTGCTTATTTTGAATGTTTACACGAATTGAAGTTGATCGTTGACCTCATGTACGAAGGTGGTCTAGAGGGGATGAGATATTCAATCTCAGATACTGCTCAGTGGGGGGATTTTCAATCAGGACCTCGCGTCATTGATGAAAGAGTAAAAGAATCAATGAAATCCGTTCTGAAAGATGTTCAATCCGGAGAGTTTGCTAAGGGTTGGATCTTAGAGAATCAAGCGAATCGACCTGTGTTCCATGTTGTGAACAATCAAGAGAAGAACCATCCTATTGAAAAAGTAGGGAGGGAACTTCGAGCAATGATGCCGTTCGTAAAATCAAAACAAAAAAAGGAGGCCGTTGCTAGTGCGAAAAATTGAGATCTTTGACACGACTTTGCGTGATGGAGAACAAACAGCAGGGGTCAATCTAAACACGGCAGAAAAAATTGAGATCGCCAAAAGACTAGAACTGCTAGGTGTGGATGTTATGGAAGCAGGCTTTCCTGCTGCATCCAAAGGCGATCTAGATGCCGTAAAAAAAGTAGCTTCTATTGTAAAGAATTCAACGGTTACTGCTTTGGCAAGATCGAACACCTCAGATATTGATTATGCATGGGAAGCTCTAAAAGATTCAGCTGAACCAAGGTTGCACGTTTTTCTGGCAACATCGCCCATTCATATGACATACAAGTTAAAGAAAACACCTGACCAAGTCGTTGAGACGGCGGTTGGTGCAGTCAAATATGCACGGCAAAAGTTCCCTGTCGTGCAATGGTCAGCAGAAGACGCATGTCGGTCAGATCTTGTATTTTTATCGCGTATTGTTGAGAAAGTGATCGATGCTGGTGCAACGGTGATTAACATACCGGATACAGTAGGATTTACGAATCCAGAGGAATACGGAAAGATCTTTCGTTATTTATTAAATAATGTTCCGAACATAGAGAAAGCTATTTTATCTGCTCACTGCCACGATGATTTAGGGATGGCTGTTGCCAATTCTTTATCGGCGATCGAACATGGTGCGAATCAAGTGGAATGCACGATTAATGGGATTGGTGAAAGAGCAGGAAATGCTTCATTAGAAGAGATTGCAGTAGCATTAGCGATCCGTGAAGACTTTTATCAGGCAAGAACTGACCTTAAGTTAAATGAGATCAGCCGTACGAGTCAGCTTGTAAGCAGGCTGACAGGAATTGCTGTCCCGCCGAATAAGGCTGTGGTTGGAAAGAATGCTTTTGCTCACGAGTCAGGAATCCATCAAGATGGTGTGTTAAAAGAAAAATCAACATATGAGATCATCACACCAGAGCTTGTTGGTGTTCCTTCCAATCAACTCGTACTCGGAAAACACTCAGGGCGTCACGCGTTTAAAGATTATTTGCATAAATTAGGTTTTCATCCAGATGAGAACAAGGTTAAGGTTCTATTTGAAGATTTTAAACAACTTGCTGACAAGAAAAAAGAGATGACAGAAGAAGATATTTTCGCTCTACTCATTGATCATAAAATACAACCTGAAGTGCCGTTATATCAATTAAAAGATATTCAAGTAAACTATGGTACGAATCAGATTCCTACTGCAACGTTAAGACTGTTGACTCCAGACGGAAAACTGATTCAAGATGCTGCAACTGGTTCAGGTAGTGTCGAAGCGATCTACAATACACTTGGAAAGATGCTTCCTTCTTCAATCAAGCTGAATGATTATAGAATTCAATCAGTAGGAGCAGGGCGTGACGCTCTTGCTCAAGTGTTTGTTCAGATCGTCAGTGATGGTCATGAGATAAACGGAAGCGGAACGGCGCAAGATGTTTTAGAAGCTTCAGCTAAAGCTTATGTTCACGCCTATAATAAGCTTCAGCTTCAAGATGAAAAGAAAAGTTATGAAGCGATGAGTATCTAAAATTAGGAGGGATGTTAGATGAAAAAGAGAATAGCAGTTTTGCCAGGAGACGGGATCGGTCCGGAAGTGATCAAGGGTGCTTTGCAAGTTTTAGATGGTGTAGCGACGCGGTTTGGTCATGAATTTGAGACGATTGAACAAGTATTTGGAGGTGCTGCTATTGACCAGGAAGGTAATCCTCTCCCTGATACCACACTAAAAGCTTGCCATGACAGCGATGCTGTTCTGCTCGGAGCGGTTGGTGGTCCAAAATGGGATCAAGGGAGTGTTCGGCCAGAACAAGGGTTACTCGCTTTACGAAAAGCGATGAACGTGTATGCAAACGTAAGACCTGTTCACGTTTATCCTGGTCTTGAACATCTATCACCTCTTAAATCGAATAAGGTAAAAGGTGCTGACTTTGTATTTGTTCGCGAACTGACCGGTGGGATTTATTTTTCAGAGCCGAAAGAACGGAATGAGAAACGTGCGGTAGATACATTGTCGTATACGCGAGAGGAAATAACGAGAATCGTTGAAAAGGCTTATGAGTTAGCTTCTTCTCGCAGAAGAAAAGTAACATCTGTTGATAAAGCGAACGTTCTTGAAACGAGCAAGTTGTGGAGAGAAGTCGTGGAGGATGTAGCTAAAAAGTATCCAAACATCGAAACAGAACACTTGCTGGTAGATTATGCTGCCATGCGGATGATTAGTAATCCTACGAGCTTTGATGTGGTCGTTACTGAAAATATGTTCGGAGATATTCTGTCTGATGAAGCCTCTGTTCTTACAGGTTCGTTAGGAATGATGCCTTCTGCTTCTCTTAGTGAGAACGGTCCTGGACTATATGAGCCTATACATGGATCAGCACCTGATATCGCAGGAAGCGGGAAAGCGAATCCGATCGGTATGATCCTTAGTGTTGCGATGATGCTTCGTCACTCGTTCCAACTTGAGAAAGAAGCGGAGGCTGTTGAACTTGCTGTCTTCGAAACGCTGCAGGCAGGGTATCGAACACAAGATATCTTTGGAGAAAGCGGAACGCTAGTAACGACAAAAGAAATGGTCAATCAAATACATTTTAGAATGTTGGAAGATTCAACGAGTGCAACTCTTCTAGAG
This sequence comes from Fictibacillus nanhaiensis, assembly GCA_016401345.1. GTDB lineage: Bacteria > Bacillota > Bacilli > Bacillales > Fictibacillaceae > Fictibacillus > Fictibacillus phosphorivorans. The sequence continues at coordinate 341,228 of JAEACG010000002.1, forward strand.
GTTTATGTGTAGGGAGGTAGATTTCTGTGAGTAAAACAATAATAGATAAACTTTGGGATAGCCATATTGTCGTAGAAGAGGAAAATAAACCACACCTGCTCTACATTGATCTGCACCTCATTCATGAAGTGACATCACCTCAAGCATTTGCAGGTTTAAGAGAAAAAAATAGAACTGTCAGAAAGCCGGAGCTTTGCTTTGCAACGATGGATCATAATATCCCAACTGTCGACCGATTCAATATAAAAGACGAAACATCACGCTTGCAAGTGCAAACTCTTGAAAAAAACTGTGCGGAATTCGGTATTCAACTCGAGGGATTGAACTCTGAATTACAAGGGATTGTTCATGTTATAGGGCCAGAGCTGGGTCTGACGCTGCCTGGAAAAACAATTGTGTGTGGAGATAGTCATACATCCACACACGGTGCATTCGGAGCGCTCTCTTTCGGAATTGGCACGAGCGAAGTTGAACATGTTCTTGCTACACAAACGTTGTGGCAGAATAAACCTAAACAGATGAACGTTAAGATTGAAGGAGAGTTAGGTTTTGGTGTTACAGCCAAAGACGTCATCTTATGGTTCATCGCGAAATATGGAACGAATGTTGGTACTGGTCATATTATTGAATTTTCTGGTAGCACAGTTAGGAAATTTTCGATGGAAGAACGAATGACTCTTTGTAATATGTCTATTGAAGCTGGAGCAAAAGCATCGATTGTTTCTCCTGATGAAGTTACCTTTTCATATATATCAGGTAAGCGCTATGCTCCAAAGAATCAAGACTTTCTGGAAAGTTGTAAAAGATGGAGACAGCTTGCGAGTGATGAGAATGCTAGATTTGATCAAACGATTGAGATTGATGCTTCAGAGATCGAACCAATGGTCACGTGGGGAACGACTCCATCGATGTGCTTGCCGATCAGCGGAGTGATTCCTGTAGAGGAAAATTCTTCTTCTATAGAAGAGAAGCAATCATTACGAAATGCACTCCATTACATGGGCTTCAAAGGAAATGAAAAAATAGAGCATATACCTGTGCAGCACGTGTTTATTGGATCTTGTACAAATTCAAGACTTAGTGACCTGCTTCAAGCTTCTAAAGTTGTTGAAGGTAGAAATGTACACCCCGAAGTCCGGGCGATCGTAGTTCCTGGATCACAAGCAGTAAAAAAAGAAGCGGAGAACCTTGGGCTTCATCAGATTTTTATAGATGCTGGATTCGAATGGCGTGAGTCGGGATGTTCGATGTGTTTAGGTATGAATGATGACGTTGTTCCAGAAGGAGAAAGATGTGCATCTACCTCAAATCGTAATTTTGCTGGGAGACAAGGAAAGGGTGCGAGGACACACCTTGTCAGTCCAATCATGGCTGCAGCTGCAGCTTTAAATGGGAAATTCACCGATGTTCGTTCCGTACTTCCTAAAAAAGAACAGGAGGTAGATCGTTATGCCGGGGTTTAAAACGCATCTAGGCAGTGCTGCAGTATTAGACAGAGATCATGTGGATACAGATCAGATCATTCCAAAGCAATTTTTGAAAAAAATTGATAAAGCAGGTTATGGAGAGTTTTTGTTCTTTGATTGGAGATATCATTCTAATGGACAAGAAAACGAAGACTTTGAACTTAACTCACCCGAAACAAAAGAAGCATCCATATTAGTTACCGGTAAAAATTTTGGTTGTGGTTCCTCCAGAGAACATGCACCTTGGGCATTAAAAGATTACGGATTTCAAGTGATTATCGCCGAAAGCTTTGCTGATATCTTCTTTAACAATTGTGTGAAAAATGGCATCTTACCGATTCGACTCTCTAAAGCAGAGATTCAAAACTTACAGTATGAAAGAGATGGAAACCTTTTACGAACGTTGAGAGTAGACCTTGAGCAACAACAGGTAGAAAACGAAACGGGAGAGGTATTCCACTTTGAATTTGATCCGTACTGGAAAAAGATGCTTCTCAACGGATGGGACGAAATATCTGTAACTCTTCAACAGGAAGCATTCATAAAAAAATATGAAGATGAAAGGATTGTGAACTGACAATGGGGATTTAACAATCACAGCGGAACGTTTATTTCACGCATTGGAGGAAGTCTCAAAAATCGCCCACCGTACTCCGCTCAAACAATCCACAACGCTGAACAAATGGACCGGTGGAAACGTGTATATGAAGCTAGAGAACCTTCAGAAAACGGGTTCGTTTAAATTAAGAGGAGCTTATTACAAAGTTTCAACCCTAAACGAACTAGACTGCGCGAGGGGTGTGATCGCAGCATCAGCTGGTAACCATGCACAAGGATTGGCGCTTTCCTGTTCACTGCGTGGAATAAACTCTAAGATCTTCATGCCTGAAAATGCACCGCTTTCCAAGATAGACGCCGTAAAATCGTATGGAGCAGATATCGTTTTAGAAGGTGATAATTATCAGGCGGCATATGAAGCAGCAAAAAGAGAAGAAGAAAAAAGCGGAGGAGTGTTTGTTCACCCTTTCGACGATTACGATGTGATCGCTGGACAAAGTACCGTTGCTCTCGAGATGCTTCAGCAAAAACCTGAATTAAAAACGATTGTTGTACCAGTTGGAGGCGGAGGGCTATTGGCTGGGATCGCTCTCGCCGTAAAGTCAATCAGACCAGATGTGCGAGTAGTGGGCGTGCAATCGGCGAATGCCAGTGCGGTCTATCAAGCCTTCACAGGCGCTTCTAGAAAAACGTTAACTCGCTGTACATCGATCGCGGATGGAATCGCGGTTGTTAAGCCTGGAGAGATTACTGTTCCTGTGATTTCAAAATATGTTGACGAAATGGTCACCGTGACGGAAGAGCAAATCGCATATGCGATGATGTTTATGCTTGAACGTGAAAAGGTGGTCGTGGAGGGTGCAGGCGCGGCTAGTTTGGCGGCAGTTATGTTCCACAGCCGTCTTGCTCTCGATCAAAAAGTTGGGCTCATCATCAGTGGCGGTAATGTAGACCCCGTTAAATGGTCATTATATAAAGGGATGGCCGATAAGGTGAACTTGAAAAGAATTAGTTAATAAAGAGGCTTGCTTAGAAGAGATATCTTTTGAGTAAGCCTTTTGGTTTGGTTATGCTTAACAAACTACTTACAAAAGCAACAAAGGGTACGATAAAAGCCGTTAATGAAGAAATTTAGCATTCACTCACTGCGTGTTAAAGTGGAATTCAGGTTTGTAACTTCTTAGTTATCTTGAGTTCACCTGGCGAAACTGCTATTCTTTAGTCAAATATTAATGGAAGCGGAGAGTTGTGATGACTAACGAAAAGAACAACAAAAACAATATCGTTCGGTTTCCTAACTTAAATGGACGTCTTTTAGAAAAAGGAATGGATTCTTTAAAAAGTAAAAAATACGATGAATCTTTATCCTGTTTTGAACAATTGCTTCATACAGACCCAATGCATGCTCAAGGCAATCTTGGGCTTGTTTTAAGCTTGGTTGAATTAGGTCGATTACATGAAGCAAAACAGAGATGTGATCGTATGCTTAAAGAAGGGATCGGCGAATATTATGATGTACTTCAAATCTATTTAAGCATATTAGTTCAGTTATCAGAATACATAACCGTTGTTTCAGTGATCGAAGCTGTTCTTGAAGAGCAGAAGATTCCTGCAGACAAAGCTGAAACATTTTATCAGCTTCTACAGTTCAGTCGTAAAGTAATTGAGCAGGAAGGTGTTCCTGAAGTGAAGAAAGATCCTGAACTTCCAACAGCACCTCCAGCTAATCCTGACTTTCAAGCATTAAAAGAGATGCTTGCAAGCGATCAGGCAGACTCGCAGTGGATGGCTGTACAACAGTTGAAGCGGCTTGGTCCTGACATGATCGTACCGATGTTTGAGTCATTTTTAATAGATGAAAAAAAGCATCCGGCTGTTAAAAGCTTAATTCTGCAATATCTTAAAGAAAATCAAGTAGACAAAATCGTAAGGATAGAGAAATATGGACAATTCACTGAAGTTGACATCGCGAAGCTCACTGATTTAAATGATCATTTCTTTTATAAGGAAGTAAAATCTTTGATTAAAGACGAACTCGAACAAGAGAATCCATCACTGCTTGAGATCGCGCTTGCCGTTTGGAAGGATTATTCACTCGCATTATATCCTTTCTCACCAACTCCAGAGAATAAGGTACTTTGGTTTGAGGCCGCTGTTATGGCAGCGAATATTCTATGTGGGATGGAAGAAAAAACGGATCAAGAAGATGAAGAATTACAAAGAGCAGTAAAGCTTCTCGTCGAATTGGAAAGATTTTATATGCAGACTTAATGAGAAAGTGATGTAACTTGTTGAAATACAGAACGTCTATGCTATAATGGAATGGTTGTAATCTATATGATAGTTATGGAAATACCGATGTTGGAGGGAACATTTAATGACTGCTAAATGGGAAAAGTTAGAAGGTAATCAAGGTGTCTTAACGGTAGAAGTTGAGGCAACTGAAGTAGATACAGCGCTTGATCAAGCGTTCAAAAAAGTTGTAAAGCAAGTTAACGTACCAGGATTCCGTAAAGGGAAAATGCCACGTAGACTTTTTGAACAACGTTTTGGAGTAGAGTCTCTTTACCAAGACGCTCTAGATATCCTTTTGCCAAAAGCATATGGAGACGCTGTACAAGAAGCTGGTATCGAGCCAGTCGATCGTCCAGAAGTTGACATCGAAAAAATGGAACAAGGAAGCAACCTTGTTTTCACAGCTAAAGTAATCGTAAAACCAGAAGTTAAACTTGGTGATTACAAAGGTCTTGAAGTTGAAAAGACTGAAACTGAAGTTACAGATGAGGATGTTCAAAACGAACTTACTTCTTTACAAGAACAACAAGCTGAACTTGTTGTTAAAGAAGATGGAACAGTTGAGAATGGCGACACTGTAAACATCGATTTTGAAGGATTCGTTGATGGCGAAGCTTTCGAAGGTGGAAAAGCTGAAAACTATTCTCTTGAAATCGGATCTGGATCTTTCATCCCAGGTTTTGAAGAGCAATTAGTTGGTGAAAAAGCTGGTGCTGAAAAAGAAGTTAACGTAAACTTCCCTGAAGAATACCATGCTGAAGAACTAGCTGGTAAGCCTGCTGTTTTCAAAGTAAATATCCACGATATCAAAGCTAAACAACTTCCAGAGCTTAATGATGAGTTCGCTAAAGAAGCTGAAGGCGATGCTGAAACTTTAGAAGATCTTAAAAAAGAACTTCGCACAAAGCTTGAAGAGAGCAAAAAGCAAGAAGCTGAAAACAAAACTCGTGAAACAGTTATCGAAAAAGCTTCTGAGAATGCAGAAATCGATATCCCTGAAGCAATGGTAAACACAGAGCTTGACCGTATGGTTCAAGAATTTGGCCAACGTCTTCAAATGCAAGGTATGAACCTTGACCTTTACTACCAGTTCTCTGGTACAAGCGAAGAAGCACTTCGTGAGCAAATGAAAGAAGATGCTGGGAAGCGTGTTCGTACTAACCTAGTACTTGAAGCGATCGTTGAAGCTGAAAACATCGAAGTTTCTGAAGAAGAAATCGATGCTGAACTTAGCAAGATGGCTGAAATGTACCAAATGGAAGTAGAACAAATCAAGCAAATGCTTGCTATGCAAGGTGGAAATGATGCAGTAGCAGCTGACTTGAAAGTACGTAAAGCAATTGATTTCCTTTTGGAAAACAGCAAGACTGTTTAATCATTAATTAAATAAGTTCATAAAACTTAAGCAAGGCGCGATCCTTATGTATCGTGCCTTGTTTTGCCATACATATTAAATTTCTATTAAAATACACATCCTATTTGAAAAATAGGTTTTAAATCTTGCGGTATTGTTCATACTTATATAGAGCGTTACCATACATATTTATTAAGCGTTATTATTTCCGTTTTAATATGGAAGTGTGATACAATCCATTATAATCAACGGAATGCTTAAGTAGTAGAAAAGATAATCAGACTTTCCTTCAGAACATATCTGAATTTTAGTCAAGCGTTTCATCCATATTCTCGTTTTAGGGGTGATATCATTGTTTAAGTTTAATGATGAAAAAGGACAATTAAAATGTTCTTTCTGTGGTAAAACACAAGATCAAGTAAGAAAACTGGTTGCTGGACCAGGTGTATATATTTGTGATGAATGTATCGAACTCTGTACAGAAATCGTAGAAGAAGAATTAGGTACAGAAGAGGATGTAGAACTAAAAGAAGTACCAAAACCAGTAGAAATTCGTAAAATTCTTGACGAGTACGTAATCGGTCAAGGTCAGGCTAAGAAATCACTTTCTGTAGCCGTTTACAATCATTACAAACGTATAAATTCAACTCAAAAATCAGATGAAGTAGAACTGGCGAAAAGTAATATCGCAATGATCGGACCAACAGGAAGTGGTAAGACATTACTTGCTCAAACGTTGGCTCGTATCTTAAACGTACCTTTTGCTATTGCCGATGCTACATCTTTAACAGAAGCTGGATATGTTGGTGAGGATGTTGAGAACATTCTACTCAAATTAATCCAGTCTGCTGACTACGATGTAGAAAAAGCAGAAAAGGGAATCATCTATATTGATGAGATCGATAAGATTGCACGTAAATCTGAAAATCCTTCTATCACAAGAGATGTTTCTGGTGAAGGCGTTCAGCAGGCTCTTCTTAAAATCCTTGAAGGTACAGTAGCTAGTGTACCGCCACAAGGAGGAAGAAAGCATCCTCACCAAGAGTTCATCCAAATTGACACTACAAACATTCTGTTCATTTGTGGTGGAGCCTTTGATGGTATCGAACAAATCATCAAACGCCGACTTGGTAAGAAAGTGATCGGATTCAGTTCTGAAACGAAACAAGCTGATTTAAAAGCGGGAGAATACTTGTCTAAAGTTCTTCCTGAAGATTTACTTCGCTTTGGTTTGATTCCTGAATTTATCGGTCGTTTACCGGTTATTTCAAACTTAAATCCTCTTGATGAGGAAGCGTTGATTGAAATCTTAACAAAACCTAAAAACGCACTTGTAAAACAATATCAAAAGTTATTGGATATTGATGGTGTCGAGCTAGAATTTACCGATGAAGCTCTTCGAGAAATTTCTGCTCAAGCCATTGAACGTAAAACAGGTGCGCGTGGACTTCGTTCGATCATTGAAGGAGTTATGCTTGACGTAATGTTTGAGTTGCCTTCTCGAGAAGATGTTGTTAAATGTATCGTAACGAAAGAAACGATCTCTGATAAAGTACCACCAACTCTTGAGTTAGAAGACGGTACGGTTATTGAACAATCAAAAGAGACTCCAAAAGAGAGTGCTTAATTTTGAGACCAGCTTATGCTGGTCTTTTTTGTTGTTTAGGAAATTAAAAAAACTAGACCTGTGATAGTTGTTCGGTAAAATGTTCGTATCATTTTGGGGAGAAATTCAAATTCATTCGCGTATCTGGCTGGCAAGACGATATTTAAGAGGTCATACCAATTCTGCTGGAAAAGGAAAAGCAGGGAGTGGATGTATTGGAGTCCGCGCTTTCTCATGCGCACATCGTTGATTCCTGCACAAGAACATCACTCGCTAGGCGCCTTCGTTTAGTGGTCGTGGATGATACGGAAGTCATCTTTGCAGGGATGGAAAGATAAAGCTGGCAAGCGTTGAAGGCGAAACCGCGGCCATTTATTAAAGTTTTTATTGAGTTCTTTTATGATGTGGTGGCACTGGCTAAAATTACGGAGAAACATTCCGAACTGATGATGAATGATGAAGAGATTAAGAGCGTATTGATGAAGTTAAGTTATTAAAAAGATAGGGCTGACCCCAAAAAGCACTTCGCCTGATCTTTGGAGGATAAGCTCTATTTCATTTTATAGCCTGATTGCGTGTGAGCCGATCCCTATGAGTCAAAGTATGATCTCTATGGGTCGTAACTAGACACCTATGAGTCAAACGAAGACTTCTATGGGTCAAAAAGAGAGGTCTATGAGTCAAACCATAATCTATGGGTCAAATTCATAGATCTATGGGTCAAAATGGACACCCTTTGGGTCAAACAGCAATAAAAGTAAATGAAGCGGTGATATCCAATAGGATTAAAATCAGAATTTCTGATTTGTCATGTTCAATAATGTAAACAGATCTTCATTACATATTGTGACCTATGTGAAAATTGTCTTTTTAAAAGGTTGACCGTTTAGTTCACCACCTCCTCGGAGATACTATGATTATCACTACATAGGTACCGGGAGGAAAAACAATGAACTGGACTGGCATAGCATTACTTATTCAATTATTCTTTGGGATTGTTATCGGGCTATATTTTTGGAACTTGCTGCGTAACCAGCGTTCTCAAAAAGTAAGTGTGGATAAAGAATCGAGAAAAGAGATGGAGCAGCTTAGAAGAATGCGTTCGATCTCCCTATCAGAACCTCTGTCTGAACGTGTTCGACCTGGAAAGTTTGAAGATATCATCGGACAAGAAGATGGAATAAAAGCGTTGAAAGCTGCTTTATGTGGACCGAATCCTCAGCATGTTATCGTTTACGGCCCTCCAGGAGTGGGGAAGACAGCAGCAGCACGATTAGTATTAGAAGAAGCGAAACGAAATCAGTCATCTCCTTTTCGTTCTACAGCAGTTTTCGTAGAATTGGATGCTACGACTGCTCGTTTTGACGAGCGAGGCATTGCGGATCCATTGATTGGCTCTGTGCATGATCCGATCTACCAAGGTGCTGGAGCTATGGGACAGGCGGGAATTCCTCAGCCGAAGCAAGGGGCTGTTACGAATGCGCATGGCGGTGTTCTTTTTATAGATGAGATCGGTGAACTTCATCCTATACAAATGAACAAGTTACTCAAAGTTCTAGAGGATCGTAAGGTTTTTTTAGAAAGTGCTTATTATTCGGAAGAGAATGCGAACATACCTCATCATATTCATGATATCTTCCAAAATGGTCTGCCTGCAGATTTCCGAATGATTGGTGCTACTACTCGTATGCCGGAAGAAATACCTCCTGCAATTCGTTCTAGGTGTCTAGAAGTGTTCTTTAGAGAATTGCAGCCAGCTGAAATTGAACAGATCGCTAAAAGAGCAGCTGATAAGATTCAGTTAGGGATTGATGATGAATCATTATCATACATGGCCCAATATGCTAGAAACGGTCGAGAAGCAGTTAATATGATTCAAATTGCAGCAGGGTTAGCGATCACCGAACAACGGAAAAACATTACAAAGAGCGATGTAGAGTGGGTAACTCACTCAAGTAGAATGGCTCCAAGACCAGAAAGGAAAATTGGAGTCAAACCAAAGATCGGCTTAGTGAATGGTCTTGCTGTATACGGTCCAACAAGCGGAGCGTTGCTTGAGATTGAAACAACCGTACTTCCTGCAAAGAAACAAGGTTCCATTACGATAACAGGAATAGCAGAAGAAGAGAGTATTGGTAATCAATCGAAGTCTATTCGAAGAAAAAGTATGGCAAAAGGTTCAGTGGAGAACGTTATTACAGTACTTCGTTACATGGGAGTAGATGCATCCATGTATGATATCCACGTGAACTTTCCAGGTGGTGGCCCGGTAGACGGTCCATCAGCAGGTATAGCGATCGCATCTTCCATCTACTCAGCTATTCACAACATTAAAATAGATCATGAAATCGCAATGACAGGTGAGATCAGCATACATGGTAAAGTGAAACCAGTCGGTGGAGTGATGGCGAAGATACTAGCTGCGAAAGATGCAGGTGCAAAACGTGTTCTAATCCCGTTTGAGAACAACCAAAAGATTTTCGATACGATTGAAGACGTAGAGATCATTCCAGTAAAAAAACTTTCAGAAGTATTTCAACACGCATTTTTAGATGACGGTGAAGAGCAATCTATTCCTGCGTCTGCTGCCTTAAACTCCCCTCCTTCTTCTGTATAAGGAGAAGTAGGGAGTTTCTTTTTGTTAGGAAAATAGGATGATAAAAAATTTCTATTAGGCTAGGAGAACGTTTTATTAGGAGTTTTCTAACAATCCGAAGCTTACATTAGACAAAGTTAAGCATTATCGGTAGAATTGTACAAAGACTAAGCATATAATTAATGATTACATAGCAGTTTTCGGAGGTGTTTTTAATGGGGGAAAAACGAGTTCTTCCGCTCCTCCCTCTTCGCGGATTGTTGGTCTATCCAACAATGGTACTTCATTTAGATGTAGGAAGAGAAAAATCTATTCAAGCGCTTGAAAAAGTGATGCTTGATGATCAGATGATCTTTCTATCTACTCAAAAAGAAGTTTCTATTGAAGATCCAGCACAAGAGGAAATTTATCATGTAGGAACGTTGTCAAAAGTAAATCAGATGCTCAAACTGCCTAATGGCACGATCAGAGTACTTGTCGAAGGTATTAAACGCGGAGAAATTACTTCGTTCACGGACGAGAAGACCCATGTAGAAGTAGAAGTTGAACTAACAGATGATATTGAAGTGAAAGAAGCCGAAACGGAAGCTCTTATGAGAGCTGTTCTGGCTCAATTCGAACAATACATAAACCTATCGAAAAAAGTAACGCCTGAAACCCTTGCCTCAGTTCAAGATATTACCGAACCAGGACGCTTGGCTGATGTTATTTCTTCACATCTTTCTTTAAAAATCAAAGAAAAGCAAAAAATCCTAGAGATCTTTGATGTGAAAGAAAGACTTGAACACTTACTGGACCTTTTAAACAATGAAAAAGAAGTGCTAGGTCTAGAAAAGAAAATCGGTCAACGCGTTAAAAAGGCGATGGAAAAAACGCAAAAAGAATATTATTTGCGCGAACAGATGAAAGCGATCCAAAAAGAGCTAGGTGATAAAGAAGGCAAAGTTGGTGAAGTGAGTACGCTCAAAGAACGTATTGAATCTTCTGATATGCCTGAGACGGTCATGGAACTTGCAAAAAAAGAACTTGACCGCTATGAAAAGATGCCTAATTCTTCAGCTGAGAGCTCTGTTATCAGAACATATATCGAGTGGCTTGTTAATCTACCTTGGAAACAAGAAACGATTGATAATCTGGATATTCCACATGCGGAAACAGTTCTTAATGAAGATCATTATGGTCTTGAAAAAGTGAAGGATAGAGTCTTAGAATATCTTGCTGTTCAGAAGCTGACAAATTCACTAAAAGGGCCGATCCTTTGTTTAGTAGGACCTCCAGGGGTTGGTAAGACATCGTTAGCAAGGTCGATCGCACGTGCAATCGGCAGAAATTTTGTGAGAATTTCTCTTGGCGGTGTGCGAGACGAAGCTGAGATTAGAGGGCATCGAAGAACATATGTTGGTGCGATGCCAGGCCGATTGATTCAAGGTATGAAGAAAGCGGGAACGATAAATCCTGTGTTCTTGCTTGATGAGATCGATAAGATGTCGAGTGATTTTAGAGGAGATCCTTCCTCTGCGATGCTCGAAGTGCTGGATCCTGAACAGAATAGTACCTTCAGCGATCATTATATCGAAGAGCCGTACGATCTATCTAAAGTCATGTTCGTTACGACAGCAAACTCGCTTTCAACAATTCCAGGTCCGTTATTAGATAGAATGGAAGTTATTTCGATCGCTGGTTATACAGAGGTTGAAAAGCTGCATATTTCTAAAAATCACTTGATTCCAAAACAGTTGAAAGAACATGGATTAAAGAAAAGCCAGATACAGTTCAAGGATGATTCTATTCTAAAGCTGGTTCGTAATTATACACGTGAAGCGGGTGTGCGTAATCTTGAGCGGCAAATTGCAGGATTATGCAGAAAAGCAGCGAAGCAAATTGTATCATCTGAAAAGAAAAAGGTTGTACTTTCTGCTAAAAACCTTGAAGATTATCTTGGTAAGCCCCGTTTCCGCTATGGTCAAGCAGAACTTGAAGACCAAATTGGTGCTGCGACGGGATTAGCTTATACGACAGCAGGCGGAGATACTCTCTCCATCGAGGTAGCACTATCACCTGGTAAGGGCAAACTGATCTTAACGGGTAAGTTAGGTGATGTTATGAAAGAATCTGCTCAAGCTGCGTTAAGCTACGTTCGCACGAAAGTGGAAGAGCTGGGAATCGACCATGATTTCTATGAAAAAACAGATATTCATATACATGTTCCTGAAGGAGCAACACCAAAGGATGGTCCTTCGGCAGGAATAACCATTGCTACAGCATTAGTATCAGCACTAACGAAAAAGCCAGTTAGAAAAGATGTGGGGATGACCGGGGAGATTACGCTCAGAGGACGTGTGTTGCCAATTGGTGGTTTGAAAGAAAAATCATTAAGTGCGCATCGAGCAGGAATCAAAACCATCATCCTTCCGAAAGAAAACGAGAAAGACATTGAAGATATTCCACAATCGGTTAAAGATGGATTATCTTTTATAACCGTATCTCATTTAGATGAGGTATTAAAAGTTGCATTAGCAGGTGATAGAAAGTGAAAGTAAATACAGCGGAAATCGTAATATCGGCAGTCGGACCAAAACAATATCCGGAAGGCAATCTTCCGGAGATTGCTTTGGCAGGACGCTCGAATGTAGGGAAATCGTCTTTTATTAATAAGATGATTCACAGAAAAAATTTAGCACGTACGTCTTCAAAACCTGGGAAAACTCAGACGTTAAACTTTTATATCCTAAATGAAAGTTTTTATTTTGTAGATGTACCTGGCTATGGTTTTGCTAAAGTGTCAAAAACAGAAAGAGAAGCTTGGGGCAAGATGATCGAGCAGTATCTCGTTGAACGCGATCAGTTAAAAGCAGTTGTTCAACTTGTTGACCTTAGACATGCTCCATCAAAAGATGATGTTTTAATGTACGATTGGTTAAAATATCATGAGCTTCCTGTTATTGTAGTCGCTACGAAAAGTGACAAGATCCCAAAAGGAAAATGGGATAAGCATAAAAAAGTAGTCAAGGAAACCTTAAACATGGACAAGAGCGATAAGATCGTTCTCTTCTCATCTGAAACCGGACAAGGAAAAGATGAAGCGTGGGGAGTACTCAATTCTTATCTTTCTAAATAATGACTGTTATTAAGTTTTCAGCATAAGGGCTCAATACTAAAAGGTTTTGATGTTCAGATGCTTTAGAGGTTTTCTTTTTCTCTACTTTGCAAGTTGATTGAAGGGGAAGGTTGCCGACTCCTATGGGACGAGCGGTCAGGTGGAGACTCCTAAGGGCGCGAAGCGGCAGTCCGAAAAGTGGAAGTGACTCGTTCAGCCCCGACAAGCAAAAGGGAAATGGGCTTGGAAGGCGCACTTTGCCTTCTTGACCGTTTACCTTTTGACCTAGAGGGGCTAGTCACTGCAACTAGACAGGAGGCTCACCGTTCGCCCCATGGAAAGCGTGCAACCTGGAGCGAAAATCAACTACTATAGAGTACTTCTGCTTATGTGAAAACAGCCTGAACTAAAAACCCTCTATGTTTTTAAAAACATAGAGGGTTTTGTGTTTCTATTTCTTTTTAAAGAACATAAGATAAGCCCCGATGACCATTAAAATAATCGGCCAAAAATCTTCAGCTTTAACAAATATATTTTCTACAGAAGGGGTATTACTCTTAAAGAAGAGCAACCATAGAGCTAAAAGCGATAACAATAACCCGGGGATAAGCCCTTCTTTTGTTTTTCGATACTGAATCAGAAATGATACACCTGCTAGTAAAACGATAACAGGAAGTGGTTCAGGCCATGTCGCAACTTTTGTAGCAGCATGAAAATGTACGCCTAGCCCAGTCAAGAATACACCTGAGAACATACTTGAAGAATCTTTTCCGGATCCAGATTGGAAAAGAAGAGCTACCCCAATGATGATTAGTATACTTGGCCATGTGAGATACGGTTGTAGCAGTTCAATGTTCATTCTATTAGCAAAATAGAATAATCCAATTCCGAGTAAAATGATGCCGCTGAATGTGTTTCTTTGTTTCATAATGCCTCCATCTTAAACGTAAACCTTTGCTAAATTGGTCGATTTTTGTTATTTTTAATATTGGTGCTAAGTTTTAGTAATTATGGTTATCCTAAAACTGCTATACACGCACCAAAAAGATAATAAATACATCATAGCATAAACGTTTAAATTCTGTTCACATTATTGGATATTCCGTATTTTGGGACATGTTATAATTAGTAAAGAACATACATAATTAAGGGAGGTGAGCGCATGCATATTCTAGTGGTTGGACTTAATTACAAAACGGCACCCGTAGAAATTCGGGAAAAAGTTTCTTTTCAGCCCGCTGAATTAACGGATGCGATCTCTACACTCCGAAAACAAAAAAGTATACTTGAATGTGTAATCGTTTCAACGTGCAACCGTACTGAGATCTATGCTGTTGCCGATCAGCTTCATACCGGAAGATACTACATCAAATCTTTTTTGGCGGACTGGTTTTCAATTGATAAAGAAGAACTTTCACCATTCTTGAGCATCAGAGACGGGGAAGCAGCTGTCGAGCATCTTTTTCGTGTAGCTGCTGGCTTGGATTCTATGGTGATCGGTGAAACACAAATCCTTGGTCAAGTAAGGGATGGGTTCTTAGAATCACAAAAACTTGATGCAACAGGGACCATATTTAATAAACTCATGAAACAAGCGATCACATTTGCGAAGAGATGTCATTCAGAGACGGATATCGGTGAAAATGCGGTATCGGTTAGCTATGCAGCTGTCGAACTCGCTAAAAAAATCTTTGGTGGTTTGCAAAATAAAACCATCTTGATCGTTGGTGCAGGTAAGATGGGTGAGCTTACAGCGAAACATCTGCATGCGAGTGGAGGAAATGAAGTACTTGTTATTAACCGAACTTTTGAAAAGGCACAAGAGGTAGCTAAAAAGTTTCATGGTAAAGCATATCCTTTTGAAGATCTTGAAAGTTTGCTCATTAAGGCAGATATCGTGATTTCTTCCACGGGTGCTAGTGAATTTGTCATTACAAAGAAAATGGCCGCACCTGCTATTAAAAAACGTAAAGGTCTTCCATTGTTCATGGTAGATATTGCAGTACCTCGTGACCTAGATCCTGAGCTTCATGATTTAGACAGTGTTTTTCTTTATGATATCGATGACTTAGAAGGGATCGTAGAGTCTAATCTTGCTGAACGAATGAAAGAAGCGGAAAAGATTGAGATTATGATCGAAGCTGAAATTGTAGCTTTCCAATCTTGGATTTCAATGCTGGGTGTAGTACCGTTAATTTCTGCATTACGCGAAAAGGCATTAAACATTCAAGCTGAAACCATGCAAAGCATCGAGCGCAAGCTGCCGGATCTTACGGATCGGGAAAGAAAAATTTTAAGCAAACATACGAAGAGTATCGTGAATCAATTGCTTCGTGATCCTGTGACTCGAGCCAAAGAGATGGCTGGTGAACCAGGAGCTGAAGAACAGTTGCAATTATTTACCGAAATTTTCGGACTCGAAGATTATTTGGATAAACAGAAGCAGTTGGAAACAGCATTTGCTGCAAACGTCGAAGAGAAGTCTTCACTAACAGATGAAGTGGTTCCTTCGGCTGTAGTAAGAACTTAAGCTCTCGTTTCCCTCGAGCTCATGGAGTGTGAGCAAAAATGAATTGGATATATGATCTTACAATCGTTCTATATGCACTTAGCATCATAGGCTATTTTATAGATTTTCTTCAAAACAACCGGAAAGCAAATCGATTTGCTTTCTGGTTGCTTTCTATTGTCTGGGTACTTCAAACGGTCTTTTTTGTGTTAAGGATGCTGAAAGATCAACGGTTTCCAATATTAACACCCTCGGAAGGCCTGTTTTTTTATGCATGGATCCTCGTGACGTTCTCAGTTGTCATGAGCAGGTTTTTCCGTGTTGATTTTCTCGTGTTTTTTACGAACATTCTTGGTTTCTTGCTCGTCTCGATCCACTTGTTTGCTCCAACAGGACAAGCTAGTGCAGTGATTGAGAAACAGCTGATCTCAGAATTATTAATCATTCATATAACGATGGCTTTTATCTCATATGGAGCATTCTCACTCTCCTTCATATTCTCGTTCATGTACCTGCTACAGCATGGCATGTTGAAGCGAAAGAAATGGAGCAAAAGGCTGCAGCGTTTTGGGAGTCTATCATACTTAGAGAAACTTTCTTTTCGATTGAATACGATCGGAGTGCCGCTGCTCTTGCTTAGTCTAATATTGGGAGTCGTATGGGCATTCTGGAAAATAAGTGACTTTACACTTCTTGATGCCAAAGTCATCTCGTCATTTATTGTCCTTTTGGTTTATAGTACTTACCTCTATCAAAAGGTTGGAAGAGGTGTGCAAGGTAAAACGTTAGCGCTTTGGAACGCTGCTGCCTTTCTAGTCGTTTTGATCAACTACTTTTTAGCGTCAACGTTTACTGAATTTCACCTTTGGTATAAGTAAAGAATAGGAGACTCATATCATGAGAAAAATTATAGTAGGTTCAAGAAGAAGTAAATTAGCGATCACACAAACAAATTGGGTGATCGATCAATTAAAAAAATCAGGAATGCCTTTTGAATTTGAAGTAAAAGAGATCGTAACAAAAGGTGATATCATTCTTGATGTTACGCTCTCAAAAGTAGGCGGAAAAGGTTTATTCGTCAAAGAAATCGAACAAGCGATGTTAGATAAAGAGATTGATATTGCCGTTCATAGCATGAAAGATATGCCTTCTGAACTTCCTGAGGGGCTCGAGATCGGCTGTACTCCTAAACGTGTTGATCCGAGAGATGCTCTAATATCTGAAAAGTATTCGTCGTTAAGTGAGCTCCCTGCAGGTGCAATTGTTGGGACAAGCTCACTAAGAAGAGCTGCACAGGTTTTAAACAGACGTCCAGATCTAACGATTAAATCTATTCGAGGTAATATCGATACTCGTCTTAACAAATTAAAGTCCGGTGAGTTCGATGCGATCATACTAGCAGCTGCAGGACTTGAAAGAATGGGTTGGTCTACAGATGTTGTAACCGAATACTTGGACATTGACCTGTGTCTCCCTGCTGTAGGACAAGGTTCATTAGCTATTGAGTGCAGAAGTGAAGATCTTGAAGTAAAAGAATTATTAGCTACACTGAATGATGCTTATACGTTTGACACAGTTTTAGCAGAACGCTCTTTCCTGAACACGTTAGAAGGCGGCTGCCAAGTTCCAATCGCGGCATTTGCTACGATGGATGAGAACCAAGAAGTTTCTTTAACGGGTCTTGTTGCAGATCCTGAAGGAAAAACGGTGTTAAAAGAAATGAAATCAGGCAAGGACCCGCACCGTGTGGGTGTAGAGTTAGCCGAAGAATTAAAGATATTAGGTGCGAAAACAATACTAGATGCAGTGAAAAAGGATTTAAATACGTAATGAATACTTCTATAGGACCACTAGCAGGTAAGCGAATACTTGTTACACGGCCGAAAGAGCAGGCAGAGCCATTGATCTCACTTATTCAAGAGAACGCTGGCGTCCCTCTTTCTTTTCCTATTGTATCTATTAATGGTGTAAGAAACGATGATTCACAGTCTACGTTGAAAAATCTGTCGTCTTTTCAATGGATTGTTTTTACGAGCAAAAATGGAGTAGACTACTTTTTTCAATTGATTCATGATTATAACGTTTCACTAAATAGTGTTAAGTTTGCAGCAGTTGGTGAAAAAACAGCTGAATCATTAAGAGACAGAGGAATCACGACTATTCTTGTGCCTGAACATTATCATGCAGAAAGCCTAGTGAAGACGTTAAAAAACCACGTCTTAGCTCATGAAAGAGTTCTTTTTCCAAAAGGAAATCTAGCTCCATCTTTTATTAAAGAAGAGTTGAAAGAAACAGCATTTGTTGAAGAATTAGTTGTTTACAAAACTGAATCAGAAGACCATTTAGATTGGTCGCTCGTGTATCAAGCTGATTGCCTGTTTTTTATGAGCCCTTCTGCCGTAACCTTCTTAAGTAAAGGGTTAAACACAGAGGAAGTCTATAAGAAGCCTGTGATCTGTGTTGGGCCGACAACGAAAAGTGCTGCAGAAAAATGCGGGTTTCATCATGTATTAATGCCTAAACAATTTACCGCAGAAGATATGGTGAACTGTGCCATCTCTTATTTTCAAGGAGGAAGTTAATATGAATTTTCAGCGTCATCGCCGTTTAAGAAAATCAGCATCCATGCGTTCACTAGTGCTTGAAACGCATCTTCATGTCTCTGACTTTATCTATCCATTGTTCTTTGTTGAAGGAGAGAACGTCAAAAAAGAAGTACCTTCCATGCCAGGTGTGTATCATCTATCATTGGACCTTCTTCAAGAAGAGGTAAAAGAAATTGAAAGTCTTGGTATTCAGTCTATTATCGTTTTTGGAGTACCTGCTGAAAAAGACGAATGCGGAAGCTCAGCTTATGATCATAATGGAATTGTACAGAAAGCAATCTCACAAATTAAAGAAGTTGCCCCATCACTTACTGTGATAGCAGACACATGTTTATGCCAATTTACAGATCATGGACACTGCGGAGTGATTGAAAATGGTGAAGTATTGAATGATGAAACCTTGACGCTTCTTGCAAAAACAGCTGTCTCACAGGCGAAAGCTGGAGCAGATATCATCGCACCTTCAAACATGATGGATGGTTTTGTTGCTGCGATCAGACAAGGGCTTGATGAAGCAGGTTTCTATGATGTTCCGATCATGTCTTACGCAGTTAAATATGCATCATCCTTTTATGGTCCGTTCCGTGATGCAGCTTATAGCACACCACAATTCGGTGATAGAAAAACGTATCAGATGGATCCGGCGAACCGACTTGAAGCTCTCAGAGAGGCAGAATCAGACGTCGCTGAAGGCGCTGACTTCTTAATGGTAAAACCAGCTCTTTCTTACCTAGATATTCTAAGAGAGTTAAAAGACAGGTACCCTCTTCCACTAGTGGCTTACAACGTGAGTGGAGAATATTCCATGATTAAAGCAGCTGCTATGAACGGATGGGTAGATGAGAAAAGCATCGTACTTGAGAAACTGATCTCTATGAAACGAGCAGGAGCAGACTTAATTATTACGTATTTTGCTAAAGATGCTGCAAGATGGCTGAATGAAAAATAAGGAAAGAGGTGTTGGTATGAGAAGCTTTGAAAAATCGATAGCTGCTTTTCAAGAAGCGAAAGAAGTTATGCCTGGAGGCGTTAACAGTCCTGTACGTGCATTTAAATCTGTAAAAATGGATCCTGTATTTATGGAACGCGGAAAAGGGTCAAAGATTTATGATATCGATGGTAACGAATATATCGATTATGTATTGTCATGGGGACCCTTAATTCTTGGACATGCTGACGATCAAGTAGTGGAGGCACTTAAGCAAACTGCTGAGCTCGGAACAAGTTTTGGTGCTCCGAATGAAATGGAAACGAAGCTTGCAAAGCTTGTAATCGATCGTGTTCCATCGATCGAAGTTGTACGTATGGTTAACTCAGGTACAGAAGCTACGATGAGTGCACTTCGTTTAGCGCGAGGATACACAGGACGAAGTAAGATCGTTAAATTTGAAGGCTGCTACCACGGACACGGTGACTCCTTATTGATCAAAGCAGGCTCTGGTGTAGCAACACTTGGACTGCCAGATTCTCCTGGGGTTCCAGAAGGTATCGCACAGAACACGATCACTGTTCCATACAATGACCTTGAGAGTTTGCAAGTCGCATTTAATCAATTTGGAGAAGATATTGCTTGTGTGATTGTAGAACCAGTCGCAGGTAACATGGGTGTAGTCCCTCCACAAAAAGGATTTTTAGAAGGTATTCGTAAAATAACTGAACAACACGGCTCTTTATTAATCTTTGACGAAGTAATGACAGGCTTCCGAGTGGATTATGAATGTGCACAAGGTTATTTTGGAGTAACACCAGACCTAACATGTCTAGGTAAAGTAATTGGTGGGGGTCTACCTGTTGGAGCTTATGGTGGAAAACGAGAGATCATGGAACAAATCGCGCCGAGCGGGCCGATCTATCAAGCAGGAACGTTATCAGGAAATCCTCTTGCGATGGCTGCCGGGTATGCTACCCTTTCGCAACTTACAAAAGAAAGTTACACATATTTTCAAAAACTAGGAGATCGACTAGCTTCTGGAATTTCTGAAGCCGCTGAACATTATGGTGTGGCACATACGATCAACCGTGCAGGCAGCATGATCGGCTTTTTCTTCACGAATCAAGATGTGATTAACTACGACACTGCTAAGCAATCCAACTTGGATCACTTTAACGCTTGCTTCAAAACGATGCTACAAGAAGGTATCTCGCTGCCTCCTTCACAATTTGAAGGATTATTCTTATCTACTGCTCATACAGAAGAAGATATTGATAAAACAGTTGCAGCGTTCAGAAAGGCTTTTTCACAATTAAAATAGTCATTTTTTGTAGCGTCCGCTAACTTCAGCGGACGCTATTTTTGTTTTTTAAGAAAGCTGTTACCTAATAAAAATCATATTTCGTCCTGTTCCCTCATACACCTATATTGTATAACTATATGCAACCTGAAAGGAGGAGAAGGGCATGAGTCAATCGAAGCTGCGTTTCTCCATTGAGGAGTCTGTTTGGCTAAAGAAGGGACAGGAAGTAGCTGAAGTTTTGTCGATGTCACTAGATCCTGAGATTCGTATTACAGAGGAAGCCGGACAGGTTTATATCAAGGGAGCCCTAATTTTAAATGGCAGATACCGGTCAGAAAAACAAGAACAGACTGAGGGAGTATCAGATCATAATACGCTCTCTGAGAGTATGTCTTACCGCTCTCTTACACAACTGAACGTTGCAGAAGATGGGATGACAGATCTTGTGCATCGTTTTCCAGTCGATATTACCATCCCATCTTATCGTGTAGAGGATTCTAATGAGGTAAAAGTGGAAGTCGAATCGTTTGAATATGAACTTCCGAATTCTACATGCTTTGAACTTTCAGCATCGATCTGTATTTACGGGATTAAAGATGAGAAACAGCGTCAGGAAAGTCAATCATACGATCTTCCGAAAGAAGCGGTTAGAACGAGTGCCGCAGAAGAAAGGTCTGTACAAAAAGAAGAAAAACAAGATATTTTTACTCCTTTTCAGTTTGAAGCACGTCAAAGTGGCGGCGTACCTTCACAATCTTCACACATTAATGAGTTTGCAGCAAGGTTTGATGAGAACGAAGCGGACGTTCGTGCTGAAAAGACAACACCGTTTGAATTTAAACCGCATTTTGAAGCACAAGATGATCGGACGATGGAAGCTACATTCGATTCGTTAAAAGCTATTGCGTTCTCGATGAACGATACAAGAAACAATGATGCTGCATCTATGGATGAACTGGCGGATTCTGATGAAGAGAATTCACAGCTTTATGGAGAGGTAGAGGAGATGGAAGAAAATAATAACTCAGATGCCTATGATCACGTAGAAGGTGATTATGAGAGCTATGATGCTTCATATCAAGAAGATGAAGCTAGCACCCAAACAAACCATCCTCAATATGAGCAAACTTACCAACAAGATGCGAACAGACCTTATTCATACAACCCATATCAGCAGCAGGAAGAATATCAGCAACCAGCTTCGTACCAAAATCAAGGTGGGTATCAGCAGCAGGAAGATGCTTACCAGCAACAAGAAACAAATCAACAACATGATGCTTACCAGCAGCAAGAAACGTATCAACAGTATGATGCTTATCAACAGCAATCCAATCAATACGGAAATTATCAATATCAGCAGAATGCTTCACAGCGTCCTTCATATGAGTATGGTGAACAATCTTATGAAGCTGAACAAGAATACGAGAATGCAAGTTACAACGGAGCAGAAGAACAGGAAGCAGCTTATGAATCCTACGATACGAGTTACGATGAATATGAGGCAGAAGCAGAGTCGATGGAAATGCATAAAGAACGTGAAGAGCCTAGAGACGAGAACGCTCTTTATTTAACAAAGATGCTATCTGCTAAAGAAGATCGTTTTTCTAAAATGAAAATGTACATTCTTCAGCGTGGAGATTCACTAGAACACATTTGTGAGAGATATGATATTTCATTGAACACTCTCATGCGTATGAACCAACTGCAGCAAGGTGAAGTAACCGAAGGACAGATCATATATATCCCAGTAAGTTCACGTTAAGTCGAGGTGCTATTATGGAGCTGATCAACACCTTAGAAAAGGAATATGAACTTTATGGGATGCGATGGAAAGAGAAACCTCATATCATCATGACTGATTACGGAGAGAAGCGTATCCGTTATTGGAGTGAGAATGAGGGTATGAGATGGCACATAAGATGGCGCGATGAGTCCTCTAAGGGCTCAGGCGCTGTGCCAGATCGTATGATTCGTACTAAATCGGGTGAACCTGCCATAAAATATGGAAACAGGTGGCTCACTGTTCATGATCATACAGAAACATTGTATGGATGTGAAGATGTTGAACGTTGGGGACAGTTCATCGCCACATTACTAAATGCGGCAGTGTCTGTGAAAAATCAAGAGGTGTTCTTGAAACAAATCGAACCTCCTGTCTTTGATTTGAATCATTGTATGACGCTTGCTCAAAAGTATTTAGAAGCTAACTTTCAATGTATGGTTACGAGTATAAAAGAGAGTAAGCAAAGATTGGAATTTTCTCGTGCTATAAAAAATAGAATGAGAAATCATGCATTACCTGTTCTTGATAAAGAGCTAAGCGTAAAAAATGGGAAGAAAATCTTTCACTTCTTATTTTATCAAGGTGGTGAATCTTTACCAGTAAAGGGGTATCTGCCACTTCGTAAGTTTATGGTAGAGTGGCTGGAACAAACCTCACCTTCTTCTTTAAAACGGCTGTTAACGGAGGTGAATAAGCATTTTTCTTTGGAACAAGAGCAAGGGTTGTTACTTTTAGCTGAGGTCGTTATGCCTTGGGAACTGTATGATTGCTTAGATCAATTAGATAACAGCTCCTTAGAAAGAATGATAGATGGCCTTAAAAGATATGAAGATTGCTGGGAAAAAAATCGAACATTGGTCAAAACAGTAACCGAATGGTTTGATGAAAAAAGAAGGAAGGTGGCCCTATGACAACGGAAAAAGATACATTAAATTACGGGCCCGTCCTTTTTCATTATGATCTATTTCCCGAGAAGTTAGAGCAGCATGGGAGAGTTAAGAAGGTCATAACGAAAAGGGGTACATTTGCACTGAAAGAAGCAGAGATGTCAGAGGATGAAAGAAGCTGGTTTACGCATGTGATCCAACGTCTTTCTGAGATAGGTTTTCATCAGGTCGTTCCTCTGTATCCTACAAAGTTTGGTGATTATACGGTTCAATTAGGATCAAGAACGTATTATTTAATGCCATGGTTTGCGTCTGATGAAAGAAATGAGAGAGCGAAAGATGAAGTTCTTATCGATCACTTAGGAAAGATTCATGCGTTAACACTGAAGGAGCAAGACTTTTCAAATGAAGTGGTAGAACATTCGTATCAGTATCTCATGAACAGATGGGAAAATCGGCAATATGAGATGGAGAGATTTACGGAAGAAGCAGAACAGAAAACGTATATGTCTCCCTTTGAACTAACTTACCTTAGTCACTTTCATCAGATCATGAGAATGACAGAAGAAGCGAAAAGAAGATTGAAAGAATGGTATGAAACGTGTCAAAGAGAAAAACGCTACCGGAGCGTCCTTTGTCACGGTAAGGTTTCAAGGAATCACTTGATCTTTAACCCAACAGGTGAAGGCCATCTACTCAATTTTGAAAAGGCCGTTCTGGATACACCGATCAGAGACTTAGCCGTTTATTTTAGAAGAGCAGCTCATCAAAAGGAATGGTCTGCAGAAGAAGGAAAATCATTATTAGACCTTTATGAAAAACACGTACCCTTGCTAAACGAAGAAAGAGGATTATTAATTAGTTATTTATCTTATCCTGAACCTGTTTTTAATGCAGTGGATCTTTATTGCATGAAACGGAACGATTATTCTCAAATTGAAATGGTGCATAGGCTTGAGAGCAGAATAAGAGCCATGAAAAAAATCCGGGATTTTTGTGATGCGATTATGATGGCTCCCCCACCTGCACCTTTAGAGCAAACAGATTCTATTCCAACAAAAATTCACATAAATGATGAAGGAGATCACATATAACGACTATATGTGATCTTTTTTTGTTTTGGCAACCTATGCTGCTTCCTGAAAGTTTTTGATTTCTGTTCCAGGCTGCTCGCGGTGAGCCACATTCGTACGTGTTACTTTTAAGTATCTCACCTATCTATTTGCAGTGGCTAGCCCCTCGAGGTCAAAAGTTAAAGGGACATGAAGGCAAAAAAGCGCGGCAGGAGGCTTCCCGCACGCCCCATGGAAAGCGTGCAACCTGAAGCGGAAATTAACCACTTTCAGGTTACAATAATTTATACGAAAACAGCATTTGAGAAAAAACTTTGTAAAAAATATATGTTAAAGAACATCATAAGCGAAACACACATGGAGGATCACTAAGGTTAAAAGGATGATAAAATCAACAGCAGATGGAAATAGTATCGTCCTTAAAAGCTGAAAGACAATAAGTGGCGCAGTCAATTGTCCGATTGTTTGTTTGAGTGTGACAAACCACCCAGGAAAACGTGTTTTTCGAAAATACTTTCTAGACAAAAGAAGCCCTCCATTCGCCCATTTTTTTATAATTTATGCAACAATATAATTAATGTGAAAGACAGGCTTGCACCAAAGGGCGATCAAAGGCATAGAATAACTTTTATAAGTTACGGTAATACTATTGACTAAAAACAGATAAGTTGTATAAAATATACTCAGATTCTATATTGTCGCGTAGACAGGGAATAGTACAACATAACACCTTTTAGAGAGAGGATTCATCTGCTGAAAGAATCCTTAAGGAATGTTAGTTGGAAGTCGCCCTTGAGCATCTTCTCTGAAACCCGAAGTAGGAGAAGACGGTCCATCCGTTATTCATGAGTGTACAGCAAGTTTATTTAGACTTGCCGTAAATAAAGGTGGTACCGCGGAGTCCTTTCGTCCTTTTTGACGAAAGGGCTTTTTTGTTTTTTAAAAAGGCAGTTTTCGTAAACTTAGTTGCTTTAGGAAGTGTTGATTTCCGTTCCAGGCTGCTCACTTTCCGCTGAGCCACATTCGTACGTTTCACGTATAAGTGTCTCACCTGCCCGCCTGTCCCGTAGGAGTCTCGCACCTTCCACTCCAATCAACTGTCAAAAGTAGCAAGGAGTTAAAAGCAACAACCTTTAGTAAAGAGCGTATAGAAATAAAGGAGGAGAATAGAATGACGAACGAACAGAAAGAACTGACGATGCCAACGAAATATGATCCGAAGGCTACAGAAGAAAATCGTTATGATTTTTGGTTGAAAGGTAAATTTTTTGAAGCAAAGAGCGAAGAGGGTAAACAGCCGTATACGATCGTAATCCCACCTCCTAACGTTACAGGGAAACTACACCTCGGGCATGCATGGGACACAACGCTTCAAGACATCTTAACACGTACAAAACGTATGCAAGGATACGATGTTCTATGGCTGCCTGGGATGGATCATGCTGGTATTGCAACCCAAGCAAAAGTAGAAGGAAAGCTTCGTGAAGAGGGGATTTCTCGATACGATTTAGGCCGTGAAAAGTTTTTAGAGAAGTCGTGGGAATGGAAAGAAGAGTATGCAGAGTTTATTCGTAATCAATGGGCAAAATTAGGGCTCGGCCTAGATTATTCCCGTGAACGCTTTACATTAGATGAGGGATTGTCTGATGCAGTTAAAGAAGTTTTTGTTACCCTTTATGAAAAAGGCTTGATCTACCGTGGTGAATATATCATTAACTGGGATCCAAAGACGAAAACAGCTCTTTCTGATATTGAAGTTATCCACCAAGATGTTCAAGGTGCGTTCTATCATATGAAGTATCCACTAGCTGATGGATCTGGACATATCGAAGTAGCAACTACTCGCCCTGAGACGATGCTTGGTGATACAGCAATCGCTGTTCATCCGAAAGATGAACGTTATCAACACCTAATCGGCAAAAAAGCTATCCTCCCAATCGTTGGACGTGAGATCGAGATTGTTGGAGATGATTATGTTGATATGGAATTTGGTTCAGGAGCTGTAAAAATCACACCTGCTCATGATCCAAATGACTTTGAGATCGGAAACAGACACAGCCTTGAGCGTATCCTTGTAATGGATGAAGGCGGTCAGATGAATGACAATGCTGGTGCTTACCAAGGACTCGACCGATTTGAGTGTCGAAAGCAGATCGTTAAAGATCTTCAAGAGCAAGGTATTTTGTTCAAGATTGAAGAGCATATTCATTCTGTTGGACACTCTGAGCGAAGTGGAGCGGTTGTTGAACCATATCTTTCAACACAATGGTTTGTTAAGATGCAGCCTTTAGCAGACGAAGCGATCAAGCTTCAAAAAGGTGAAGATAAAATAAACTTTGTTCCTGATCGCTTCGAGAATACGTATATGCGTTGGATAGAAAACATTCGTGATTGGTGTATCTCGCGTCAACTTTGGTGGGGTCACAGAATCCCAGCATGGTTCCATAAAGAAACGGGAGAGATCTACGTTGGTAAAACGGAGCCGAAAGATCCCGAAAATTGGGAGCAGGATACAGATGTTCTTGACACGTGGTTCTCATCTGCTCTTTGGCCGTTCTCAACGATGGGATGGCCAGACGAAGAAGCTGCTGATTACAAGCGTTACTTCCCAGGAAATGTACTCGTAACAGGTTACGATATCATTACGTTCTGGGTTTCAAGAATGGTCTTCCAATCGATCGAATTTACGGAACAAAAGCCGTTTAACGATGTGCTGATTCACGGGCTCGTACGTGACTCCGAAGGAAGAAAGATGAGTAAATCACTCGGTAACGGTGTTGACCCGATGGATGTGATCGAGAAGTATGGCGCTGATGCTTTGCGTTTCTTCTTATCAACAGGAAGTTCACCAGGAAACGACCTTCGTTTTTATTGGGAAAAAGTAGAGTCTACTTGGAACTTTGCTAACAAGATCTGGAACGCATCTCGTTTTGCATTGATGAATATGGATGGTATGCAATACGATGAGATTGATCTAAGTGGAAAGAAATCATTAGCTGATCAATGGATTTTAACGCGATTGAATGAAACGGCAGAAGATATCACACGTTTGATCGATGCATACGAATTTGGAGAAGTGGGACGCCTGCTTTATAACTTTATCTGGGATGATCTTTGTGACTGGTATATCGAAATGGCGAAACTTCCACTCTATGGGGAAGATGAAGAAGCGAAGAAAACGACTCGTTCTGTTCTAGCGCATGTGTTAGACCAAACGCTAAGATTGCTTCATCCTTTCATGCCATTCATTACAGAAGAAATCTGGCAGCACTTGCCTCATAAAGGTGAATCGATCACTATTGCTTCTTGGCCAGAAAAGCGTGAAGATCTTCATTTCCCTGAAGCAGCAAAAGAATTTGCGCTGATTACAGAAGTGATCCGTTCAGTTCGTAACATCCGTTCTGAAATGAACGTTGCTCCGAGTAAGCCAGTTGAACTACAGATCAAACCAAAGAATAAAGAGATCCTTTCAGCACTCGAATCAAATCGTCATTATTTAGTGCGTTTCTGTAATCCAGGTGAACTTATCATCTCAGATGAGATCTCAGCACCTGAGAAGAGCATGAGTACGATTTTAACAGGTTTAGAAATGTACCTTCCACTTGAAGGGTTGTTAAATATCGATGAAGAAATTAAGAGACTTGAAAAAGAAGCTGAGAAATACGCGAAAGAAGTAGAGCGCGTACAGAAAAAATTAAGCAATGAAGGCTTTATGAAGAAAGCACCTGAAAAGGTTATAGAAGAAGAGCGTGCAAAAGAAGCGGATTATCAAGAGAAATATGATAACGTATTAGCGCGTATTAAAGAACTTCAAAGCTAACACATCATCTATATGAGGCGAATCCTTATTTCAGCAGGGATTCGCCTTCTTTATGGTTAGAAAGGCGGAATTAACTTGAATTCTTACAGTGAAGCACTAGAGTGGATTCATAGTTTATTGAAATTTGGTATAAAACCCGGTCTGAAACGAGTGGAATGGCTTTTAGAACGAACAGGCAACCCCGAAAAGAAGATAACGTGTATACATATTGCAGGCACGAATGGTAAGGGGTCAACTGTAGAATATATAAGAAGCATCATGAATAAAGCGGGTTATTCTGTAGGTACGTTCACATCTCCTTATCTCATTTCTTTCAATGAGAGGGTATCATTGAACAGGGTACCTATTGCAGACGAAGAACTGCTTCATTATGCAAGAATCGTGAAACCTCTTGTTGAAGAAGTTTCTTTAACCAATCTAGGAAGTCCTACCGAGTTTGAAGTGATCACCGTAATCTCACTTCTTTACTTCGCTGATAAACAGCCTGATATTGTTGTATATGAAACAGGGCTTGGGGGTCTTTACGATTCTACTAACGTAATAACACCGATATTAAGCCTCATTACAAACATAGGCTTTGATCATATGGGCATACTCGGTGAAACGTTAAAAGAGATTGCCTTTCAAAAGGCTGGGATCATCAAGCGTGGTGTACCTATCATTACAACAGCAGATCAATCTGAAGCACGTGAAGTGATCGATCGTAAATCGCAGGAAATGAATGCAGAGAACTATTACCTTGATCGTGATTTTTCTGTTGTACACGTAGAAAGTACAAATAGTGGTGAAAGATTTCTCTATACAGATTCTGAAGTTCATAGAGGTATAGAACTTGAGATTTCTATGATGGGAACGCACCAAATTAAAAATGCTGGATTAGCAGTGGCAGCTGTTAAGCATTTAACAAGGTCTGGCAAGTTTAATATTTCGCTCTCTACGTTAATGGATGGACTTCGCGAAGCAATTTGGGCTGGAAGATTTGAAAAAGTATCACATTCACCCGATATAATAATTGATGGGGCTCATAACCAACAAGGTGTTGCAGCACTTAAACAAACACTGATCAATCATTATGGATCTAAGCGAATCTTTCTTTTGTTTGCGGCTTTGGAAGATAAGGCGTATGCAACGATGATGCAAGACTTGGTAAGTGTCGTGTACGAAGCGTGTTTTACATCCTTTGATTTTCCAAGAGCAGCCTCTGCGGAACAATTATTGGCAGAAAGCCCTCTGGAAAATTCATATAGCATCTCTTCTTGGAAAGAGGCATTGCAACATGTAAAAGACCAATTAGAGGAAGATGATATTCTCATCATTACAGGATCGCTCTACTTTATTTCAGAAATTAGAAAAACATTTACAAATTTGGAATAACATTTATTGTAATTTTTAGAACTTTTGATAAAATAAAAGATAATGAATTTGTCCTAGTAAAAAAGTTGTGTATTCTAAACATTCCTTATTTGGAAGGGGGACAAGGTGGTGGCGACTCGTATGGTAAATAGAAAAAAACGTATAATTCTTATAGCGGCATGGATTTTCTTTTTCCCACTCGCTATTTGGACGGCTGTTCAGATGACGAGTAACCAGCCTGATATCAATGTAATCGACCTTGGTATTATAAGTTTTTTAGCGATCGTTGTTTCTTGTTTCCCGATCAAAGTGATGAATACGAACATCTCCTTCATGTCTGGAATCAACCTAGCCGTATTTCTTTACTATGGGCTGACTGTTGCGTTATATATGACGCTATTATCTGTTTTAGCCATGTTTATCTCTCTAAAGGTTCATGTCATAAAAGAGTATTATAGATATATGGCGAACAGCCTTATGTTTACATGGCTAATTATCTGCGAGAGCTCGGTATTTCATCTCTTTGGAGGTGAAGTGGGACCGTTTGCAGTTGATGAATCTATTAATTTGATTCCTGTAGTCGCATATGTTTTAACGGGGTTGGTTTTAAATCATGTTGGTCTTTACTTTATCGTAAAAGTACTATACGAAGAAGATGTTGCTTTTTTTGAGCGTGATGCTGTATGGGACCTCGTTTCGGAGGTTCTAGCTATTCCTGTTGGCCTCATGCTATTTGTTCTATACTCTCAGCTAGGGCGTCCTGGAATCTTTTATGTTGGCCTACCATTTCTTTCATTATCTATCATTATTAATCTCTATCATGTTAGTCAACAGATTAACGATGCTCTTCAAAAAGCGAGTGAGATCGGCCAGCAGCTTTCTGAACACTTAAAGGTAAATCACATATTGGATGTTTTTATAGAAAGACTGATCGGTTTTATGAATGTTGATTTTGCGTTTATATATGATGCGGATGCGGGAGAAAATCTTAAGATCATACGCCAATATGAAAGTGAAGAAGGCATACTCACCACAGTACCTATCAAAAAACATGAAGCTATTAGTGGTAGAGTATGGTCGACAGGAAAAAGTATACGTTATAGCAAATTGAAGCCATGGCGTAAGATATCGAACGTTTTCTTTCAAGGAAAAGCACAGTCTGTACTCTCGGTGCCTATGATCAGAAATCAAAAAATCGTAGGTATCATTACCTTTGCATCTAAAGAAAAACACGCTTTTCAGAAGCATCACCTTATCATCCTTGAAATCTTAGCAAACTACTTGGCAGTAGCGATCGATAATGCAAGAAACTACGAATCCACAAAGTTAAAAAGTGAACAATGTCCTTTAACAGGTTTATATAATTATCGATATTTTGAGAGCATTCTTACCGAAATGTACCAAAATTATGAGTATTTTAGGAAGCAGTTCTCAATCATCTTATTAGATATTGATCACTTCAAAAAAGTAAATGATACATACGGTCACCAAAGTGGAAATGAAGTATTGATCCTCTTAGCTAGAAGACTAGAAGAATTTATTGGTGATCGAGGAACAGTTGCCAGGTATGGTGGAGAGGAGTTTATTATCTTGCTACCTGAATCAGGAGATAGAGCGGGTATCCAATTAGCTGAACAGCTTCGTTCTGTAATTTCTGATCAAGGATTTGATATACATAATGACCTCACCGACCAATGCAGACATACGATCTACATAACTGCAAGTATCGGGGTTGCAACCGCTCCTCATCAAGGAGAAGATGCACTTACATTAGTACGAAACGCAGATCGTGCCATGTATACAGGTGCAAAACAACAAGGAAGAAATAAAGTCGCCGCTTATATCGGATAAAAATCTAGGCAGTTTCACGCCTGGATTTTTTTTGTGTTCCTATCTTTTTCTTGTTCTATTAAAACAAAAATAGCATATGTTTTAGTAGATGATAGAGAGGAGCGGATGAAATGAAACAAGAGATATCCATCTTGATCAATGGTAAAGAAAAGAACTATAGTGAAGATCAAACATCTGTTAAAGAGCAGCCCGCTCATAATGAGGTTGCTGCTGCCATCGAGGAAGTGAACAGAGGCGGATATACGATTCTGGCAACTTCTCTTAAGAAACGTGAAAACTTCTTTAAAAGAAAGAACGGACATGTGTTGAACAAGAGGACAAGCTTCCTTGTTCCGAATAATGGGAAAGGCTTTCCTAAGCAAATTGTTGCAGCGATTATAGGAGCTATCGTTACAGGAACAATTTTAGGAGTATTAGTCTTAACGGTATTCTCTTCCGATATCACGGAAGCTGGAGATAAAGTGACAGAAGCATCAACAGTTGCTACAGAAAAAGTAGCTGACTCTGGTAAATCCGTAACGATCAGGCCGATCAAATTAGATTTTTCAGCACTTCAAGCGGGTGTCTTCTCATCAAAAGATCGAGCTGAAGGAGCTGTTAAAACCATAGAAGATAAAGGTTTTTCAGCAGTTGTCTTTAAAGCTGAAGAAGAAAAGTATTCTGTTATCGTAGGCATTGGAAATGATAAGCATCAATTAGATAAATTTAATGAAGCTTATCAAAAAGAAATGGATAAGCCACTTTTTAAATCGCTCTCTTTTTCTTTTGATCAATTAAAAACACCATCAAAGCTAGATGAAACCTATTTTACGAATGGTCAGATTCTACTTCAAAATACGCTTACCCTTTCTCAGATGCCAGACATAAGTGGATCAGGTCTTGATCGGACACTGAGCGATTTTAACAAGTGGAAAGAGTATGGAAAAGGGCAGAAGGGCAAGTGGAGTGAAAGTACAACGAAAGCAGCTTCAGATTTTGAAAAGCAGCTTGAAGGTGCCTTTCTAGCGTTAAAGGATTCGAAAAAAGGAGAACTTAACTGGGCTTTTCAGCAAAAAGTAATGGATAGCTTACAGTCTTATACGAAGCTGCTTGCAACATTAAAATAATTAAAATAAAAAGCCTGTTTGCTTATTCATTGCTCTTTGAAAGTAGTTGATTTCCGCTCCAAGTTGATCGCTCTCCATGAGGAGACAGGTGAGCGCCTTGCCGCTTTGCGTCATTAAGGGACTCACCTGTCTAGATGCAGTGGCTAGCCCCTCGAGGACAAAGGTTATACGGTCTGTGATGAGCAAAGTGCTCCTTCATAGCCCATTCAACTTTTGCTTGTCAGGCCTTAACGAGCCACTTCTACTTTTAGGATTGACCGCTCGTCCCATAGGAGTCGGCAACCCTCCACTCTGATCAACTTGCATTAAAAGAAAAGTAACATTCTTAGAAATGAAGAAACTAAAGGAGTTTAGGGTATGGCTCGATTGTTGAGTCATACTTTTTTAGTTTGCAACAAGATTGATTGTGAAAGCGTAAAACAAAAACTTGATTGATAGGTTTTTAAGAATTTTGTCGGAATTCGTCAATGAATTTAATCATTTGCCCTCATAAAATGCAGTAAAGAACCGAAAAACTAATAGAAGTATGTTTTTCGGCGTGATTTGTCTAATTTTTACAAGTTTGCTATTGTAAATCTATACGAAACTATACATCAAAGAATTAGATGAAAGGTGATTACATGAAACGCCTCATATTAGCCTCTGCTTCACCTCGAAGATATGAACTTCTGTCATTAACGCTTCTTCCATTTGAAACGTATCCAAGTACACTTGAAGAAAAAATGGATCATTCCCTTACTCCAAGTCGATTGGTAGAATCACTTGCTGAGCAGAAAGCTGCAGACATTTTTACTCAAAAACCAGAGTGTGTGATCTTAGGTGCAGATACAATCGTATCTTATCAAAATAATCGTCTTGGCAAACCTAAGAATCGAATTGAAGCTGCCGAAATGTTAAGGATGCTCTCAGGTCAAACACATGAAGTTTACACGGGGGTCTGTTTAATAGATCAAACAAAAAAAGTGATTTTCTCTGTTAAGACAAGTGTTACTTTCTACACTTTAGATGAAAATACAATTGATTGGTACTTAAACACTGGTGAACCTTTTGATAAAGCTGGCAGTTATGGAATCCAAGGCTCAGGATCGCTATTAGTTGAGAAAATCGAAGGCGATTACTTCAATGTTGTAGGATTACCGATCTCTAAGGTGGTTCGATCACTAAAAGATTTCGGGTTTTCATTCACCGAGTCAGTCACGAAGACTGAATAATAGGGGGGACGTAAGTGGTAACCAAGCCGCTTATGATAAAAGATTACCCATTACAGGAGAGGCCGCGAGAAAGACTTTTAAATGATGGTCCTGAAGCGCTCTCTAACTATGAATTGTTAGCTATTCTTTTAAGAACGGGTACGAAGCAATTGTCAGCTATCCAGCTTGCCCATCATATCATTCAGCAATTTGAAGGATTAAGGCATCTTAAAGAAGCAACAATTGGTGAACTGAAAGAGATCAACGGTATAGGATCAGCAAAAGCAGTGGAACTGATGGCTGCCATAGAAATCGGAAAACGGATCAGCCGTCTTCAGTTTGAGGAAAGGTACACGATACGTTCACCTGAAGATGGTGCTAGGTATCTGATGGATGAGCTGCGTTTTTTACAGCAAGAACACTTCGTTTGTTTATATTTAAATACAAAAAATCAAGTGCTTTATAAAAAAACGGTTTTTATCGGAAGTCTAAATACGTCTATCGTACATCCGCGAGAAGTATTTAAAGAAGGCTTCAAACGCTCAAGTGCTTCAATCATCTGTTTTCATAATCATCCCAGCGGTGACCCTGCTCCGAGCAGGGAAGATATTGAAGTGACAAAAAGATTAGTAGAATGCGGAAAAATGTTAGGAATTGAAGTGTTGGATCACATCATAATAGGTGATCAAAGATACGTAAGTTTAAAAGAAAAAGGATATGTTTAACATTGTCTTTTGTTTCTTTTTTAGCGTATAATCAAACTTATGAGTTTTGCTTGATGAAAGGAGTCTACATAAATGTTTGGTGGATTTTCAAGAGATTTAGGAATTGATTTAGGAACTGCAAACACACTTGTTTACGTGAAGGGCAAGGGTGTTGTTGTGCGTGAACCTTCCGTTGTTGCTTTGCGTACTGACACAGGTTCAATTGAAGCGGTAGGTAATGCTGCTAAGAATATGATTGGACGTACTCCTGGTAATATCGTTGCCGTACGACCTATGAAAGATGGAGTTATTGCTGATTTTGAAACAACAGCTACAATGATGAAATACTTTATTCAGCAAGCCCAAAAAAACCGTTCTGTTTTTGCACGTAAACCTTATGTCATGGTATGTGTACCATCAGGAATTACTGCAGTGGAAAAGCGTGCGGTTGAAGATGCGACTAAACAAGCGGGAGCTCGTGAAGCTTACACGATCGAAGAACCTTTTGCTGCTGCAATCGGTGCTGATCTTCCTGTATGGGAACCAACAGGCAGCATGGTCGTTGATATCGGTGGAGGAACGACTGAAGTTGCGATCATCTCTTTAGGTGGTATCGTTACAAGCCAGTCAATCCGTATTGCTGGTGATGAGATGGACGATGCAATCATTGCTTATATTAAGAAGACTTATAATCTTATGATCGGTGAAAGAACGGCTGAAACTCTTAAGCTAGAAGTCGGTTCAGCTGGTGCGCCGGATGGAATTGAAGATATGGATATCCGTGGTAGAGATTTGTTGACAGGTCTTCCAAAAACGATTACGATTACGGCGGAAGAAGTTTCCAGTGCGTTGCGTGATACTGTTAATAGCATTATGGATGCCGTTAAAGTAACTCTTGAGAAAACACCACCAGAACTTGCTGCTGACATTATGGATCGTGGTATTGTTTTAACTGGTGGCGGTGCTTTATTACGAAACTTGGATAAAGTAATCAGTGAAGAGACGAAGATGCCTGTTATTGTGGCTGAGAACGCGTTGGATTGTGTAGCAGTTGGAACTGGCCGTGCGCTTGAAAACCTGCACCTCTTTAAATCCAAGGCTGGTATAACTTCTAGATCTAAATCCAAGTAAGTAGGTGTATTTTCA
Organism: Fictibacillus nanhaiensis; assembly: GCA_016401345.1. GTDB lineage: Bacteria > Bacillota > Bacilli > Bacillales > Fictibacillaceae > Fictibacillus > Fictibacillus phosphorivorans. The sequence goes on from JAEACG010000002.1 coordinate 376,462, forward strand.
TGCCACAATTTTTTTCGAACAAACGCCTTATCATTCTGCTAGTCAGCATTATCATTCTAGTAGCTCTGATTGGTTTTTCGATGAAAAAAAGGGAAAGCCTAACCTTACCTGAACAGTTTTTAAAAGATTCTGCAGGACTAACACAAACGATTTTCTATAAACCCGCTAATACACTAGCGGGTTTCTTTGAGAATTTAGCTGAAATGAAGCAGCTCTACAAAGAGAATCAAATGTTAAAAGCTAGGTTAGATGAGTACGCAAAACTTTATGTACAGTATGAGGAAGTTAAAAAAACAAACGAAACACTTAAAGCGCAATTAGACAAAGAAGAAGATCTTACCGATTTTAAAGTGAGAGAAGGTACTGTGATCGGACGCTCCCCTGATCAGTGGAATCAATTTATCTACATCAACAAAGGGGAAAAAGATGGTATCAAACCGAAGATGGCAGTCATTTCACCACAAGGATTTATTGGGAAAGTCACGAATGTTTCCTTGTTTCAGTCAACCGTTCAGTTGATCAGTGACAATGATCGTACGAATCGTTTCTCTGCTATCGTTCAAGGTGAGAAGAACATCTTTGGAACGATCGAAGGTTATGATGCAAAAAAACAAGCTTTGGTGTTTAAGAAGATTCCGGTAGATGCAAAGATTAAGAAAGGCCAAAAGGTTATTACCTCTGGTCTAGGAGATGTCTTTCCGCCTAACCTGCTCATCGGAGAAGTAATTGATATTGAACCAGATGAAGTGGGATTGACACAAACTGCTTATTTAAAGCCTTCAGCAGATCTTTATGATATTGATCATGTGATGGTACTTGAACGAGAAATGCCTGCAGTGGATGAAAGTTTAAGAGAAAAGGAGGAAGAATGATGAAAAAAGTCTTTCTTCCTTTTCTTATCTATCTAGCTTTTATTAGTGAGAGTTCATTAGTACAAGCTTTCTTGCCTCATGATAATAGTATGGATTGGCAGCTGGTCCCCCGTTTTTCAATGGTATTAATCTTATTTGTTGCCATGTATGTAAACACCACATACGGGCTTTTGTACGGACTTGCTTTTGGTTTGCTCACTGATCTTCTCTATACAGACATCATTGGTGTTTATTTGTTCTCTATGGCAGCTACTGCCTATATTACATCAATCTTTTCAAGGTATTTATTTGGAAACTTGATCGTGACTTTACTTCTGTCCGTAGTAGGGGTTTCCATATTAGAGTTTTTTGTATACGGTTTGAACAGTCTTATAGGAATCAGTACTCAGATGTTAGATGTATTCCTGTATAAAAGATTGTTGCCTACCCTCATCTTAAACGGTTTCTTTGCGATACTCATTTATTATCCGTTTGTAAAGCAGTTGAACCAAATAAAGGATACTTTAAAAGAAAACTAACTTTTGCAAAGAGGAATTTAGACCTAGCTGTCGAATGTTAGTACGTTGAGGTGAACAATGGCAATGGTACAAAAACTCCAGCACAACGTAACAATTAAAGGAACAAAAGACGGCCTCGTTTTATTGTTGGATGATAAGTGTTCCTTCGATCTATTAGTCGAGGAGCTTAATGATAAATTAACCGCCGGAAGCAGCCAAATGTTAAGCGGACCTGTAATTTCCGTTAAAGTAAAAGCAGGAAACCGTTATTTGACTGCTGAACAAGAAGAAAAGTTAATAGAAGTTCTTAAACAAAAAGAAAATCTTATCCTAGATCATATTGAGTCAGATGTTATCACAAAAGCTGAAGCCGAAGAGATGAGAAAAGATGCTCAAGTTGTTACTGTATCTAAAGTCGTCAGATCAGGTCAGGTTCTTGATATACAAGGAGACCTGCTTCTGGTCGGCGATGTAAATCCTGGAGCAACTGTGATGGCGACAGGGAATATTTATATTCTCGGTTCGCTAAAAGGAATCGCTCACTGCGGCACGAAAGGTAACGAAGAAGCGATCATTGCAGCATCCGTAATGAAGCCTTCGCAACTTAGGATTGCTCACCATATTAATAGAGCACCAGACTCTTATCCCGAACTAGGAAATGAGATGGAGTTTGCTTACATATCCAATGAAGAAAAACAGATTCGTATTGATCGAATCAGTGCTGTTCATCGATTAAGACCGAAACTGAACAGTTTGCTATAGAAAGGGGAATGAAGCATGGGAGAAGCAATAGTCATAACGTCTGGGAAAGGTGGAGTCGGTAAAACGACGACTTCTGCCAATTTAGGGACTGCTCTAGCTCTTTCTGGAAAAAAAGTATGTCTTGTAGATACTGATATCGGGTTGAGAAACTTGGATGTATTGATGGGACTTGAGAACCGCATCATCTATGATCTTGTTGATGTAGCAGAAGAACGCTGCAAACTTAAACAAGCATTGATAAAAGATAAGCGTTTTGAGTGTTTGTACCTGCTCCCAGCAGCTCAAACAAAAGATAAATCTTCCATTACCCCTGAACAAGTAAAAACAATCGTTCAGGAATTAAAGCAAGATTACGATTATGTCATTATTGATTGTCCTGCAGGCATTGAGCAAGGCTTTAAAAATGCCATTGCAGGTGCGGATAAATCAATCGTAGTAACCAATCCTGAAACTGCTTCTATGCGTGATGCTGATCGCATTATCGGGCTGTTAGAACAAGAGGATATGGAACCGCCTAAACTGATTGTAAATCGTCTTCGTAATCATCTGGCTAAGAACGGTGATATGTTAGATGTTGATGAGATCGTTTCCGTGCTTTCTATCGAGCTTCTTGGAGTCGTGATCGACGATGAGAACGTGATAAAAGCTGCAAACAAAGGTGAACCAGTTGCGTTACAGCCTGACTCGAAAGCTTCTATCGCATACCGGAATATTGCGAGAAGAATTTTAGGTGAGTCTGTTCCGCTTCTGTCACTAGAAGAAGAAAAAGGTTTCTTTGGAAAGATCAAAACATTATTAGGTATGAAATAAGCATCGGCTACGCGCTGATGCTTTTTTTTGAGCTTTTTACTCTGAAGGTTTTGAAAGTGGTTAATTTCCGTTCCAGGATGCTCGCTTTCCGGGGGGCGTGCGGTGAGCCACCTCGACACTTTGTGTCCTTAGGTGTCTCACCTGTCCCGCTGATCCCCCAGGAGTCTCGCACCTTGCACTCCAATCAACAAACCAAAGATGTATTTTACAAAGCTATTTCATAGGCGTTCTTGAAGTCGGTTATTGACTTTCATGATGCTTGTTTTTTAGATTTGATCATTTCACGCTTAGTCAAAAGCAACTGTGCTTCCTTTGTTTACTAGTAAACCTACCGTATAGTCTTTATTGTCGTTTGCTCGGTGAGAAGCTTGTAAGGTGTTGCACTATTCAATTTGTCTTTGGAGCTTTTGGATTTTTTCTTTTTGCTACATTTGCAAGTTGATTGGAGTGGAGGATGCGAGACTCCTGCGGGACGAGCGGTCAGGTGAGACCCTTAATGGCGCAAAGCGGCAAGGGGCTCACCGGTCGCCCCGCGGAAAGCGAGCACCTGTAACGGAAATCAACCACTTACGAATACAACAGAGCTTATGTAAAACTTTATTTTCAGCTGTACAAATCAACAAACCATTTACTCATATCTCCAACGGACAAGTCATAGGATGTACATATATGAGAAAAATGGAGGAACGGTTATGAAAAATAGAGCAGATGAAATCCGAAAGAAGTACGGTAATATTTCTAAGAACGGCAGCTCAAAAGAAAGTAGCTCGGTTATCACATCCAGGGACGAACCGGAGAAATCTCATCCTCTATTCAACCGTCATGCTATGTTAATGCAGATTATGTTTTCCATTATCTTATTTTTAATTGTAGGAATCGCATTTAAGAATAATAATGATCATACGGTTCAGGCGCAAAACTTTATCAAACATGTATATCAAGATGAGTTTCAGTTTGCTGCAGCAAAAGATTGGTATGAAGATAAGTTCGGAAAACCATTAGCTTTATTTCCAAAAGATAAGTTGCAGAAAGAAAAGAAAACGGAAGAAGTCAGTGAAGTATTTGCTGTTCCTGCTGATGGAAAGGTGTATGAGACGTTCAGTACAAACGGCAAGGGAATCGTAATTGAAACGGGCAAAGAGGAAGATGTAGAAACGTCGAAAAGTGGTTACATTGTTTATGCTGGAAAAAAGGATGACTTGGGTTATACCGTAATCATTCAACACTCGGACGAACAAGAATCGTGGTATGGAGACTTAAAGGAAATTGATAAGTCCATTAAGCTATATAATTATGTAGAAAGCGGTACTCGATTAGGTAAAGTATCGGGAAGTAAGGATGGGAAGTCCGGTAAATTTTATTTTGCGATAAAAAAAGACAAGAGTTTCATTGATCCTAGCAAGGTGATTGATATTGATTAAATTAATAATAGAATTCATACGAAAAATAAAGATTAATCCCGCCTTTTGGGTCGTCATTTTCGGTGCGGTCTATACGGGGCATTTTAGGGAGATTATCGTCTGGTTTTTCGTCGTTCTAATTCATGAGATGGGTCATTTTGCTGGTGCCCGTCTTTTTAATTGGAGAGTTTCAAGAATAGATCTTCTCCCTTTTGGAGGTGCAGCCGTAGTTGAAGAACATGGCACACGTCCGATTCACGAAGAGGTTTGGGTAGCTGTTCTTGGTCCGTTACAACACATTTGGCTTACCGGAGTCGCATATTTCTTAAGTCAGACTAACCTCATCTCTGCGAATGATTTTTATTGGTTTTTTATTTTGAATCTTACCTTATTTTTATTTAACCTTCTTCCGATATGGCCACTCGATGGTGGAAAAGTTTTATTTGCTCTAGTATCCAAATGGATCCCATTCAAAGAAGCACAGCAGAAGTTTTTAATAGGATCCGGTGCTTTGTTGGTCATAGGCAGTGCATGGCAGCTCTCTTTACAGCCATCGCATTTGAACCTTTGGGTAATCTGTCTTTTCCTAGGCTTAGCTCATATTCTCGAATGGCGCAGCAGACATTATGTGTTCATACGGTTCTTGCTGAACAGAATGAAGCAATCAAGCATAAAAGGTACTCGTACGATTATCGTACCTCCAACATGGTCACTTTCAAAAGTCACTCATCACTTGGTAAAAGGTGTTTCCCATTCTATTGTTATTAAGAATTTTAATCCTATTACGATCAATGAAAAGCAACTCTTAGAAGCTTATTTTCATAATCATTCTCCCGAGTGTGCAATTGGAAAAGTTTTTCGTTAGAATAGGATACAGAGCAAAAAACAGGGAGATGTGAATGGAACGATGCAGCGCGTAGTAATCAATGCAGTAGGAATGGAAAAACGTACAGCGTTATTGGAGAATGAAAAACTTATAGAATGTGCGGTCCATAGGCCGACTAAAAGTCCGTTAACAGGAAACATCTATAAAGGAAAAGTTCAAAAGGTTTTGCCTGGCATGCAAGCTGTGTTTGTAGATATTGGAACGAGCAAGAACGGCTTTCTTCATAAAGACGATTTGCCTGCTTATCAACAACTTTCTGGTGAGGCACAAAAGAAAGTATCCATCTCAAGCCTTATTAAAGAAGGAGAATCGATACTTGTTCAAGTCGTTAAAGAAGAGACTGGAGATAAAGGTGCAAAATTAACAGCCCTTATTTCGTTTACTGGCCATCTGCTCGTTTATTTTCCATTCACTCCTCACGTTGGAATATCCAAAAAGATAAAAGAATCTCAACGCGCAATGCTACAAGACTGGGGAGATTGTGTTATAAATAATCAAGAAGGTCTGATCATTCGGACAGGTTGCGAAGATTTTCCTGAGCGCGAAATGAATCAAGAACTTGAAAGTCTTAGAAGACAATTGAACGAAGTGCAAAAATGCTCAGATGGTAAAAAAGCACCTGATCTAATCGTGCAACCTCCATTTTTTTATCCACTCTTAGAGAGATGGATAAATCATAACGTAGAAGAAATTATAGTTGATGATTATGAAACGTATCAGCATGTCAAAGAGTATGCGGCTTCCTTTCAGAATCCATTTTCTGTTAAACTGTACAATGAAAAAGAGCCTCTTTTTCGTAAATTAGGAATTGACACAGACATTGAAAAAGCACTTTCTCCGTTAGTATGGTTAAAGAATGGGTCTTCGCTTTATTTTAATGTGACAGAAGCGTTAACAGCGATCGATGTGAATACGGGTAAATTCACTGGAAAAAAAGATCGGTCTAAGACTGTTGTTGAGGCAAATAAGATAGCTGCAAAAGAAATAATGAAACAGCTTCGTTTGCGTAATATTGCCGGCATGATCGTCATTGACTTTATAACGATGCAGTCAAACGAAGACAAAGAACTAATCAACAAGGTTATGCGAGAAGCATTAAAGAATGATTCTGCTACCATGATTTTGCATGGTTTTACGAAAATGGGCTTGTTTGAAATGACTAGAAAAAAAGAAAGGCCTTCATTACTTGAGACTCTTGCTACAAGGTTCGATCGCCATATGATGGATGGGTATATCCTGCGCCAGGAAACGTTGTATTATGAGATGGATCGGATAATGAAAGAATACACATACGAAGATGACGAGGCTTTATGGATGGAAGTGCCACAACACTTTTCTGAATGGCTGAAAAAGAATCCTGACAAGCTGAAACTTTTAGAGAAACAGCATGATATTAAAGTGGTTGTATCTATCGGTTCGTCAAACAGAGAAATGGCAGTCAGACAATCAGGAAAAATAGATGAAATAAGAATCAGGATGTTAAAAGATTCACATTGACATAAGGGTGCCAAACATGGTATCCTTTTTTCGTTAGTGTTTGGAGCACCCGCTCCAACCGCACAGACCAGGTTTTAAGTATTTTATATACACCTGGGATGGCGAGTCTGAGTATAAGAGGAGGTGCACGTTGATGTACGCAATTATTCAAACTGGTGGTAAGCAAGTTCGAGTTGAAGAAGGTCAAGCGATCTATGTTGAAAAACTAGATGTTGAAGCTGGAGCGTCAGTAACATTTGAGGATGTATTGATGGTAGGTGGAGATAGCTTGAAAGTAGGAGCTCCTTTAGTTGAAGGTGCTACAGTTACGGCAACAGTTGAAAAACATGGCCGTGGCGAAAAAGTGGTTGTCTACAAGTTTAAGGCGAAGAAGAACTATCGTCGTAAGCAAGGACACCGTCAACCATACACAAAAGTTGTGATTGAAAAAATTAACGGGTAATTCTCATGATTCTAGTTTCTATATACAGGAACAACGATCAAGACATACTTTCGTTTACGATGGAAGGACATGCTGATTATGCTCCACATGGCCAAGACTTGGTTTGCGCAGCAGCTACAGCGGTGTCATTCGGTACGATCAATGCGATAGAAAAGCTTTGCGGCTATGAGCCAGAAGTAACTACTCATGAAGATGGTGGTTTTCTAACGTTAACCGTACCGGGTAATCTTAATGATTCTATACATCAAAAAACACAGTGGCTTTTGGAAGGCATGGTTGTATCCCTTGCTTCAATTGAAGAAGGATACAGCGAGTATATAAAATTGACTGAACATGAAGGAGGTGCAACGAATGCTTAAATTAAACCTTCAATACTTTGCCTCTAAAAAAGGGGTAGGTAGCACAAAGAATGGTCGTGACTCACAGTCTAAGCGTCTAGGCGCTAAGCGTGCTGATGGACAATTCGTTTCTGGTGGTTCAATTCTTTACCGTCAACGTGGTACTAAGATCTATCCTGGTACAAACGTAGGTAAAGGCGGAGATGACACACTATTTGCTAAGGTAGACGGAGTTGTACGTTTCGAACGTTATGGCCGTGACCGCAAAAAGGTAAGTGTTTACCCAATCGCGCAAGAAGCGTAAGAGGGAGATGAAAACTCTAACCAGATTGGTTAGAGTTTTTTCTTTGCTTTGTGAGAGTATTAAGTACTGCGCTAAATTTGTTGGTGTAAGGTATAGCCCTATTAAAAGGAAAGGCTAGGAGTGCGATGATGTCAAACAAATGGACAACTGTCGATCTTTTGCGCCACGCCAGGCATGACTGGCTAAACCAGCTACAGCTTATTAAAGCAAACCTATCACTTGGCCGCACAGAGCGGGCAAAAGAGATTATGAATGAAGTTATTGAACTATCACGGGAAGAATCAAGAATCTCTAACCTGAAAACCCCGAATTTATCGGAGTACTTATTAACATATAACTGGTTGAAGCATCCGGTGAAATTGTATGGAAAAGTAAATGGTGAAAGCGGGGATTTCAGCTTATTTGAAGAGGAATTGTTACATACGACGAAAGAAGTATGTGATGTGTTGAATAATTCCATTTCGGGTTATGATGAATACTCACTTACTGTTACATTTGATCCTGCAGCTCTTCGAGTTTGTTATACCTTTCAAGGGATGCTAACAGATGAGAAGGATACGTATGAAGTATTGAGAAATATTTTTTCAACACATAAAAGCATGTTACTCATCGAAAGCTATAATCAGGAAAATAAGTGTTATTTTGATATTCAGTTAACTTCCTAATGGAAGGAGGAGAATGAAATGTTTGTCGATCAGGTCAAGATTTATTTAAAAGCAGGTGACGGCGGAAACGGAATGGTTGCATTTCGCCGTGAAAAATACGTTCCAGATGGTGGTCCTGCTGGTGGTGACGGAGGAAAAGGAGCAAACGTGATCTTTGAAGTTGAAGAAGGTTTACGAACGCTTATGGACTTCCGTTACAATCGTCATTTTAAAGCCCCTCGAGGTGAACATGGTATGTCTAAGGGCATGCATGGAAAAAAAGCGAACGATATGATTGTTAAAGTTCCTCCAGGTACTGTCGTGACAGATGCTAATACAGGAGAGACAATTGCTGACCTCGTACATCATCAGCAGCAAGCGATCATCGCTAAAGGCGGTCGAGGCGGCCGTGGAAACACTCGTTTTGCTACTCCTGCAAACCCGGCTCCAGAAATTGCTGAGAACGGAGAACCAGGTGAAGAACGAGAAGTAACATTAGAATTGAAAGTCTTAGCTGACGTAGGATTAGTAGGATTTCCGAGTGTAGGGAAATCAACCTTCTTATCGATCGTTTCAGCTGCTAAGCCAAAAATTGCTGAGTACCATTTTACAACAATCACTCCTAACTTAGGAGTTGTTGCGGTAGAGGATGGAAGAAGCTTTGTAATGGCTGACCTTCCAGGTTTGATCGAAGGTGCTCACGAAGGAATTGGACTCGGTCATCAATTCTTAAGACATATCGAACGAACACGTGTTATTCTACATGTTATCGACATGTCTGGAATGGAAGGCAGAGATCCTTATGATGATTTCGTGAAAATAAACGATGAGCTTAATCAGTACAACATGCGTTTAATGGAACGTCCTCAAATTGTACTAGCTAACAAAATGGACATTCCAGGTGCTGAAGAAAACCTTGAAACGTTTAAAGAAAAAGTGGGAGAAGATGTAAAAGTATTCCCAATTTCTGCGATTTCTCGTCAAGGTATTAGAGAAGTGCTTTTCACAACAGCAGATACTCTTGAAGTAACACCTGAGTTCCCTCTTATTCATGATGATGGTGGAGAACAACAAAGGGTTCTATATAAGCACGAAAAAGAAGATGCTGGCTTCTATATTACTCGTGACCCTGCAGGTGTTTTTGTTATCAATGGTCCGAAGATTGAAAAGTTGTTCAAGATGACAGACTTTTCTCGAGAAGAAGCAACAAAGCGTTTTGCAAGACAAATGCGTACTCTTGGTGTAGACCAAGCATTGCGTGATCGTGGAGCAGAGCATGGTGATGTTGTTCGAATCCTAAAATATGAGTTCGAATTTATCGATTAAAAGAAGGCAGCCTATTCTGTAGGCTGTCTTTATTTTATACAAATGTCCGTGTGAGATAGACACGAAAGGTAAATCCTATTATAATAAAGGTAAGAAAGTCACCGGAGGAAGCTAAATGAAAAATGATCAGCAATACTACATGGTAAGAGAAGATGTGTTGTCCGAATCTATGCAAAAAGCATTGGAAGCAAAGTCTCTCTTAGATCGAGGAAAAGTTAAAACAGTCGCAGAAGCTGCAGAGAAAGTTGGATTGAGCAGAAGTGCATTTTATAAATACCGTGATGGGATCTTTCCGTTTCATACGATGGTTAAAGAAAAAATTATAACACTATCCATTCACCTTGAAGACAGATCCGGTGCCCTGTCGAGTCTGTTAACAGTTGTTGCTTCCCAAGGATGCAACGTATTAACGATTAATCAGACGATTCCCTTACAAGGACGTGCACATATTACATTGACGATTGAAACCAACATGCTTCAAGGAGATATGAAGGACTTGTTAAGCACATTGAACCGTATGGAAACGGTAGAACGAGTGGAAGTAGTAGGAACCGGCGCATAAAGAAATCCCTGGCTGTTACAGCTAGGGATTTTTTTGGCTTATAATAAGAATCCTTTTTCCTTTAAAGCACCGCAAACTTTATCGAGCTTCTCCTCTGAGTCTGATGAGAGAGTGTGCATGTGAATACCTTCTGTTAATTCACTTAGAAGGCTAGCATTCGTATCTTTAAGCCGTTGGATCAGATCTTCAACATCTTTTCGCGTGGAGAGTTTAAGTGAAGCCTTAATATCACCATAAACAGGGTGTTCAACGGTAACATCTTCAACTGTAACGCCATAATCCACAATCGTTATTAGTTCACTCGTTGTTTCTTCTGGAGAATGATTTGCTGCAATCACACGAGAGAATTGTTTTTTTGAGTCGTCCTTTAAGTAAATATAGCCTTGAGCTGTTGCCATGATCGGCTCACCGCTTGCTTTTAATAGTGACATGTCTTGTACGATAACCTGTCTGCTAACATTCGTTTTAGTGGCGAGAATCGAACCACTAAGCGGCTTATCAGCTTTCATCAGCCAGGCTATGAGCTGCGAACGTCTGTCTTCACCTTTTAATTTATCGTTGCTCATCTTGTTATTACCTCACTAACAGATCTGAATGTATTTGTTATTTCAATAAGTGCTTTTCCAAGTAAAGCAATTTCTGCAGAAGTCGTTTGATGACTGGTCGAGATTCTAACCAATTCATGAGCTTCACTTTCTGTTCTTCCGATGGCCAGTAAAGTTTTAGAAGGTGCTTGTTGTCCGTTCTTGCAGGCTGACCCTGTTGAAACAGCGATTTTTAATCGATCCAGCTCTTGCATCACGATTTGACCTTCCATTCCTTTTGCGCGGATTGGAATGATAAATGGAGAGCTGTCGTCATTGTCTTCAAAGATTATATTCCTATCTTTAAGTATAGACGATTTTAGTTGTTTTCGCATGTCAATGGCATGCAGATAGCGATCTTGCTGTAAATGGAATGCCTCTTCTGCTGCTGTTACGAATGCGACGATTGATGGGAGATCAACAGTACCAGCACGGAATCCACGTTCATGTGTGACTTCTGAAAGAAGAGGAGCTATATGAATAGATGGTGATACATATACAGCACCCGTTCCCTTTGGTCCGTTTATCTTGTGAGCAGACATTGTAAAAGCATCTATGTTCAAAGAATGAAAATAATCTTTTTCCCATTTTCCGAAGGATTGAACACAATCACTGTGAAACAAAACACCTCGATTTTTTAAATGTTCACCGATTTCTTTGATATCCTGAACGATTCCCGTTTCACTGTTCACATGCTGAATGGTGACGAGAATAGTATCTGGACGAATTGAGGACAGCAGTGTATGGATCGAGATCTTCCCATTTTTTTGTATGGGTATTCTTGTTATCTCATAACCACTTTCCTCTAAAAATCTAAGCACATAATCAATAGAGGGGTGTTCAACATTTGAAGAGATAATGTGTTTTCCTTTATAGTTTGCTCCATTCGCTAATGAAGTAATAGCTAGAAAATTGCCATCAGAACCCCCGCCTGTAAAATAGATCCCTTCACTTTCTTTATTTAACAACTCAGCTAAAGAACACCGAGCATGTTCTAATAGATCACGAGCTGCTTGGCCTCCCTCGTGAAGACTTTCTGTGTTTTGAAAATACATTTTTGAAGTTTGAACAAAAGCATTCACTGCCGATTCTGACAGGGGTGTAGTTGCTGCATAATCAAGATATATCAAGGTTTCCACCTCAGTTTTAATAAAATAGTTGTATCTAGTTTAAATCTATGTAAATATAGGTGTCAAGACACGTGTAAAGTTGAGGTGTTTTGTGTATATGAAACATAAAGAGGCAGATGTTCTAATTATCGGCGGAGGAATCGCTGGTTTGATGGCTGCTGAATATTTAAGTTCGCATAAGAATGTGATAGTTATCACAAAGTTTTCTGCAGAAAAATCAAATTCGTTTTTAGCTCAAGGTGGAATTTCTGCAGCAATAGATGAAGAGGACTCTTGGGCAGAGCACTTTTTAGATACGCTAAAGGCAGGGCGCCATCATAATGATCAAGAATCGGTCAAACAACTTGTGAAAGAAGGCGAAAGTGTCGTTCGTACTCTTACAGAGTGGGGAGTGAACTTTGACAGACACGAGAACGGTTCTTTTATCTTAGGTAAAGAAGGCGGACATAATCGGAATCGCATCGTTCATGCTGGAGGAGATCAGACAGGTAAGAAAGTGATTGAAGCCTTAATACGAAGAGTAAGTAAAAACGTTAAGATCGTCATTCACCAATATGCAGTGGACTTAATTATTCAAGATCATAAATGTATCGGTGTGTCTTGTAAAGATGATGAAAATCAAACCACTATCTTTCAAGCGAAAAATACCATATTGGCAGGTGGTGGATATGCAGGGATATATGGAACGACTTCTAATGCGTTCGGATCGGATGGGAGCGTTCTATGCATGGCGTACCGAGCAGGTGTTGAACTCTCGGACTTAGAGTTTGTTCAATTCCACCCAACCCTTTTATCAGATAAAGTGCCAGCAGGATTGATCACTGAAGCGGTGCGAGGACAAGGTGGAATATTGATCAATTCAAGTGGAGTCCCTTTTATGGAGGATGTTCATCCGTTAAAAGACCTTGCACCGAGAGATATCGTATCGAAGAGACTGTTTCAAGAGATTCATGAACACGGTGAGAAGGTGTTCTTAGATATATCTTCGATTAAAGATTTTAGAAGTAAATTTCCTGGAGTAACAATGCTTTGCGAGAATGCTGGTATCGATTTAGATAAAGGGCTGATTCCAGTATCTCCTGGTGCTCATTTTACGATGGGTGGAATCGTTACAGATCAAAGCGGTAAGACCTCGTTGAGAGGGCTTTATGCGGTTGGAGAGTGTGCGAATACAGGTGTACATGGTGCAAATCGATTAGCGAGTAATTCTCTCCTTGAAGGAGCTGTATTTGCAAAAAAGGTGGCAAACAGTATTCTTTCATCAGAGATAACGGATATGAAGCCTGCGACTTTTAAGAGAAAGAAGAATCTTGAACATAAATCAATACAGATTGACAGTCTCTTGCAAGAAAGCGAGATTCATCTTCTTATGGATAAATACGCGGGAATCGTCAGAAGTAAAAAAGAATTGATGAGTGCCGCAAAAACCCTAAACCTACCTTCATGGAGACCTGATCTGATCAAAGAACCACTATCTGTTATCAAGAGGTTCAATATGCAAACAATCGCATGGTTGACGGTAACAAGTTGTCTTAAGCGTGAAGAAAGCAGAGGCAGCCATTATCGAAAAGATTTTCCATCCCAGAGAAAAGAGTGGGACTCAAAAAAAATTATAAGGAGTTTGTGGCATGATGAATCCATTATTGCTGAAAAAACAGCTGCAGGAATTTTTAATTGAAGATATTGGATCTGGAGACTTGTCAGCGTCTCTCTTTGAAGATCATACAGAAGTGACCGCCACCATTATAGCCAAAGAAAATGGTGTATTTGCAGGTGGTCAAATCTTGTCTATAGGGTATGAATTGATAGATAGAACCGTGCAAACGAGCATTTTCGTAAACGAAGGAGAACAGTTTGAGGCAGGAGCAGTGTTAGCTGAGATAACAGGTAGAAGACAAAGTGTTTTATCTGGTGAAAGAGTAATCCTGAACCTTTTGCAGCGGCTCTCAGGTATAGCGACGGTAACAGCTAAAGCAGTTTCTTATTGTGAAGGTGGAACTCGTATTTGTGATACACGAAAAACGACACCGGGTCTTAGGATGTTTGAGAAGTATGCAGTTCGATGTGGAGGAGGATACAACCACAGGTTCGGGCTGTACGATACGGTAATGTTAAAGGATAACCATTTAGCAGGATTTCCTTCTATTAAGGAAGCGGTTGAAACGGCGCGTAAAAAGTGTGGACACACCGTGAAGATAGAAGTTGAAACAGAGACGGAAGAACAAGTGATCGAAGCAGTCTTAGCTGGAGTAGACATAATCATGTTTGATAACTGTAGTCCTGAAGAGATTAAACAAAGACTTACGCATGTACCTTCGAGTATTATTACCGAAGCTTCTGGAGGAATTGCTCCCGATGAGATCAAGGAATATAGTCGAGCAGGTGTTGATTATATTTCTCTCGGTTACTTAACTCACTCTTATAAAGCACTGGATATTAGCATGAATGTTAAAGGAGTTGTAAAACATGAGTTTACTAAAAACTTTTTCTAAAACAAATACATTACCAGATCGATATAGCTCAATGTCAGTTGAAGAGATGGAAGCTAGGGTTCACGAGATTAAAAGCAGTTTAGGTACGCGTTTATTCCTCCCAGCCCATCATTATCAAAAAGATGAAATCGTTCAATTCGCAGATGTTACAGGTGATTCTCTTCAGCTTGCCAAAATTTCAGCAGAGAACAAAGATGCTGATTTTATCGTATTCTGTGGTGTTCATTTTATGGCCGAAACAGCTGACATGTTGAGCACTGACAACCAAACTGTAATTCTTCCAGATTTGAAAGCTGGTTGTTCTATGGCGGATATGGCGAATATTCATCAAACAGAAAGAGCTTGGATCGAACTTCAAAAGCTCTTTGGTGATACGATTCTGCCATTGACTTATGTGAACTCAACAGCGGAGATAAAAGCATTTTGTGGAAAAAATGGTGGTGCTACAGTTACTTCTTCAAATGCTAAAGAGATGGTAAGCTGGGCTTTTGATCAAAAAGAGAGATTACTTTTTCTCCCTGATCAGCATCTTGGGAGAAACACTGCTTTTGATCTAGGGATACCACTTGAAGATATGGCGATCTGGGATCCAAATTCAAACAAATTAATCTATGATGGAACGAACATCGACCAAATCAAAGTGATTCTTTGGAAGGGGCATTGTTCAGTCCATGAAAAGTTTACAGTAGAACAGATTGCCGACTTCAGAGAGAACCATTCGGAGTTCCAAATTATTGTTCATCCAGAATGTACGCATGAAGTTGTAAGAGCAAGTGATTTAAACGGATCTACACATTTTATTATTGAGACGATCAAACATGCAGAACCAGGAACAAGCTGGGCTGTAGGAACTGAAATGAATCTTGTAAACCGGTTAGCTCAACAGTTCAGTGACAAGAAAATCGTCTCATTAAACCCTCATCTATGCCCTTGCCTTACGATGAACCGAATTGATCTGCCACATCTGCTGTGGTCGCTAGAAAATATTATTGATGGAAACCTTGAAAACGTAATTAAGGTAGATGAAGAAACAAAAAAATATGCAATCACAGCTTTGAACCGGATGATGTAGTGTTTCTCCCCCTGTCATAACCTTCTTTTATGAGGCATAAATTGATAAAGGAATAATGTCACTTCTAATACGATGTAGCAATATGCCCAAATGTTCATATACTGTAAGGAAATTTGGCAGGAGGGAGTTTTGCAGCGTGAGAATACACATTGTGCAAAAAGGGGACACACTCGACAAAATTGCTGAAAAATACGATGTACCAGTGAATGAATTAAGAAAAGCAAATCCGGGTTTCTCCAAAACAGATGTAATTGAACGGGGGGAAAAGATTAAAATCCCGATCAAGATGCCTGGTATGAAAAAAGAACAGCCTATTGTACCGGTTAAAGAAAAACCGGTTGCACCTGTACAAGAGGCTCCGAAGCCAGCACCGGTTAAGCCTGCTCCAAAGAAACCAGCTCCAATAAAACAAGAAAAGAAACCAGCTCCAATGAAGCCGGCACCATTAAAACCTGCACCAACCAAGATGGAAAAGAAAGATGCACCAATGAAGAAAGACGCACCAATGAAAAAAGATGTTCCAATGAAAAAAGATATGCCAATGAAAAAAGATGTACCTATGTTAAAAGATCAACCGATGAAAGCACCGATGAAGCAGCCCATGGCCCCTATTCATGACAAGGACTTTGCAGGGATGGTGGAGTCGTCAAATCTTGGACATTATGTGCCAATGGGGTACCCAAATCAACAACCAAACATAGCGAACATGCCAAATATGGCAAATCAACCAAACATAGCGAACATGCCAAATATGGCGAATCAACCAAACATGGCAAACCAGCCGAATATGGCAAACCAGCCGAACGTGGCGAGCAAGCATGGGATCTATGCAGGAAAAGATGGCTATGCGCCAAATAAACATCCATTTTTGATGGAAGAATCATCTGGAATGATGCAGAACATGTATGGTTCTATGCCGCCAATGTTTCCAAAACCACAAACCTATTCTCAAATGCCACAGGGATATGGAATGATGCCTCCACAAGGGTTCAGCGGAATGCCTCAACTCTATGGTGGCGGATATCCACAAAGTGGGCAACAAGGTGGAGGTGGCATGCAGCAAGGAGGATCTATGCCTTTTGGTGAATATCCTGATTCTGATATGGACCAGATGCCTTCAGGAGAATACACACCTGGTGGGCAACAACAAGGTATGCAGGATATGCAAATGGGTATGCAGCAGCCAGGTTCAATGAGTATGATGCCTATGGGTATGCCGCAAGGATTTAGCGGAATGCCGCAGATGGGTCAAATGGGAATGGGTATGATGCCACAAGGCGGCGGAATGCCGGGAATGACCCCGATGGGTATGATGCCACAAGGCGGCGGAATGCCAGGAATGACCCAGATGGGTATGATGCCACAAGGCGGTGGAATGCCACAGATGGGTCAGATGGGTATGATGCCACAAGGCGGCGGAATGCCACAGATGGGTCAGATGGGTATGATGCCACAAGGCGGCGGAATGCCGGGAATGGGTCAGATGGGTATGATGCCACAAGGCGGAGGAATGCCACAGATGGGTCAGATGGGTATGATGCCACAAGGTGGAGGAATGCCACAGATGGGTCAGATGGGTATGATGCCACAAGGCGGAGGAATGCCAGGAATGGGTCAGATGGGCATGATGCCGCAGGGTGGAGGAATGCCAGGAATGCCTGGGATGCCTCAACAGATGCAACAAGGTATGCCAAACCCATATTCACAAGCACAATCTCGTGAAATAGATGAGAATGTTACGGAAGAAACGGAAGAAGATGAATAGGGACGTAAGGGACGATTTCCAAGGGGATCGTCTTTTTTTGAAAAAGATGAATGAACTGGGTCTTGAAGTGATCGACTTTGGCTTTTTTCGAGAGAACGTTATCTGGATTAAGACTAAACAAGGTAAATATGTTTTAAAAGGTTTTAACAGATCAGAAACCTGTAACAAGCAATTAAAGCTTTCAAAACTGTATCATGGACAAAAGCCAAGAATTATGGGTACTTATACGGTATTTCCGAATCAGAAAAAAACAGTACAATTCGGGAAATATATTTGGGCGATCATGCCATTCTATAAAGGAGAAGGTCTTCATTTTGGTAAAAAAGACGACGTTAAAGCGGGGATAGATGCAATCAGTCGTTTTCATTCTTTTTCAAAGCATATACCAGATTCCTTATATGAACAGCTGAATTCATACTCATTATTTAAAAAGTGGAGTGACAGACTTGATGCTTTTAAATTTCATGCAAGATCAGCAAATTGGAATCATCAGATGCGTCCTTTAATTTCAGAAATAATCATGTGGGGAGAATGGAGTTTAAACCACTTTGATCATGAAGCTGTTGAAAAGCTAGAGAATAAAGCGTACAAGAAGAAAGAGATCACACATGGGGATGTTGCTCCGCATAATTTTGTGAAACATAAAGAAAAAGATACGTATCTGATTGATTTTGATCTTTTTGCAGCAGTTCCTCAAGCATTTGACTGGTTACAGTACGCCAATCGTATCTTGCCGTTTTGGCATTGGTCGTATGAAAAGATGGAAGAGGTAGGGAATGAAGATTTCTTAAAATGGTTTACCAAAAGATGGTTTGTGATAAGTCTGGTATTTCCCACGGATCTCTATCGAGAATGGAATAGGGCCCTTAAAACGGGGGACAAGGAAATGATTGATGCCGTTACAAGATTTACATTGCGTGATTTTTCCCACAGGAAAAAATTTGTTGAAAAAATAATGAAGAGGATGAGTTAACGATCATCCTACATTTAACAGATTATTTAGAGCCTTCTTCTGCCAAGCTAATGGTGAAAGGAGGTTTTTCCATTGAACTTTTTAGGGAAATCACTTACTGTAACAATCCTAGCTGTAGGTCTTGTAGGCTGTAATGGTGTAAATGAATCTCAGGATAAGAATGACAACGACGTTCGACCGATTGGATACTACTCCAATGAGGGAGATAATCGTGGTGATCTTGACCGTGGTAAGGGATTCATTTCTGATATGGCTGATCGAGATGTAAATGATCATACTGCCACTTACCATGAAGATTATGATGGTAAACTTGCTGAACGAATTGCGAAAAATGTCAACGACATCCGGGGTGTAGACGATGCTCACGTTATTCTTGAGGATAACAACGTCATTGTAGGAATAGACACGGATAATAAGAAGAAGACAGAACTAACTAACAAAGTTAGAGAGATCACTTCTAAATTGGCACCAAATCGTGATGTGAAAATTGTAGCTGATCAAAATATGGTTAACCGCATTGAGAACGTTGATAACGATCTGCGAGATGGCCGTGCTTACACGGAAGTTGAATCAGATGTTCGCGGAATCAGCAACGATATCGTAAATGCCGGCAGTGACCTTGGAAATGCGATAAAACGTCCTTTCGAAAACAACCGCTAGTATGAAAGAACTGTCAGAAGTTGAATCAACTTTTGAACAGTTCTTTTTTACTGTGAATTTAATTACTTAAGTGGAGCGTATGTATAGTGGTCCAGCGTAGAAAGCGGGTAGCCTTGGAAAATATAAAAAGCAACATCGAATTTCGTAAACAGCCTTTAAATAAGGTATGTCATATGATGCTTTTAAAGAAATCAAATTCACTTTTTATAAGGAATTAAGGGGGAGCCTATGATACAATAAGCAATAGAAACATACGCTCGTGTTTAGCGTTAGGGAGAGAAGAATTTGATTGAAAGCATTTCTGGAAATGTAGATTACATAACGGCAGAATATATTGTTATCAACAATAATGGAATCGGATATAAAGTTTTATGTCCAAATCCTTTTATTTATAAATTGAACGATCAAAAAACGGTATATACGTATCAATATGTTCGTGAGGATATACTGGCACTTTATGGTTTTAAGAATAGAAAAGAACGCGACTTGTTCTTAAAACTATTGAACGTGTCTGGAATCGGTCCAAAGGGAGCGTTAGCGATCGTTGCCTTCGGTCAACCTGAGCAAGTCGTCAATGCGATCGAACAGGAAGATGAAAAGTTCCTTACGAAATTTCCTGGTGTAGGAAAGAAGACCGCACGTCAGATGATCTTGGATCTGAAAGGTAAGATCTCAATCTTTGCAGATGTAGAGTTCACGGATGGACTATTCGCAGATGTGGAACCAGAGAGTGATGAACTTGACGAAGCACTTGAGGCTCTTGCAGTCTTAGGATATGGCAGAAAAGAAATCCAAAAAATTCTTCCGGATCTGAAAAAAGAAAAGATGTCAGCAAACGAATATGTTAAAGCGGCATTAAAGAAGTTAATGAATTCATAAGGACGTGAGGATGTATGGAAGAGAGAATTGTTTCTTCAGAGGAACGTCAAGATGAAGCAAATATCGAGTTAAGCCTGCGCCCTGAACTATTAGACGAGTATATTGGACAAACCTCCGTAAAGGACAATTTGCGGATATTTATTAAAGCTGCAAAACTTCGCAACGAACCTCTTGATCATGTCCTGTTGTACGGACCTCCTGGTTTAGGGAAGACAACGTTGGGAGCGATCATTGCAAACGAGATGGAAGTTAACTTGAGGACAACAAGCGGACCAGCTATTGAACGGCCTGGGGACTTGGCAGCAATCCTAACTTCGTTAGAACCAGGTGATGTATTATTTATCGATGAAATCCATCGATTGTCCCGTGCCATAGAAGAGATTTTATATTCGGCAATGGAGGACTTTTGCTTAGATATCGTAATCGGGAAAGGAGAGGTTGCAAGGTCTGTGAGACTAGACTTGCCTCCTTTCACATTGATTGGTGCGACTACAAGAGCGGGTTCTTTATCGGCTCCTCTTCGAGATCGTTTCGGCGTGCTCGCAAGGCTAGAATATTATAAGCCGG
The DNA here is from genome assembly GCA_016401345.1 of Fictibacillus nanhaiensis. Classification (GTDB taxonomy): domain Bacteria; phylum Bacillota; class Bacilli; order Bacillales; family Fictibacillaceae; genus Fictibacillus; species Fictibacillus phosphorivorans. The sequence continues at coordinate 396,924 of JAEACG010000002.1, forward strand.
ATGAGTTAGGTGAGATCGTAAGGCGTACAGGTGATGTCTTTGGGGTAAGAGTAGATGATCTATCAGCAGAAGAGATCGCGAGAAGATCAAGAGGTACACCGAGGATCGCAAACCGATTGTTACGTCGAGTGAGGGATTTTGTGCAGGTTGAAGGCAAGGATACGATTTCTTTGCCGATCTGCCAAAAAGCCTTGGAGCTTCTGCAAGTAGACCGTTTAGGTTTAGACCATATTGACCATAAATTATTACTAGGGATCATTCACACGTATAAAGGCGGTCCTGTAGGTCTAGAAACCATTTCGGCTACAATAGGTGAAGAATCCATGACGATTGAAGATGTATATGAGCCATATCTTCTTCAGATTGGCTTTTTACAACGTACTCCACGCGGACGAATGGTAACAGAACAGGCCTACCATTATTTTGGACTGGAGGCTTCCGCAGATTGAACAAACTGTTAATCGTTGCAGGAATCGTTCTCATTATTATAGGATTAGTAGGGACGTATATAGGTAAACTTCCTGGAGATATGGTATGGAAAAAAGGAAACACAACTGTGTATTTTCCAATCGTGACGTCCATTATCGTTAGTATTGTACTTTCCTTGATCTTCATGATCATAGGTCGATTTAAATAGAAAGCAGGAATACATGACATGAACGTAAATGATTTTGATTTCCATCTGCCTGAGGAACTAATTGCGCAAACACCGCTTGAGAACCGCACTTCCTCACGACTGATGGTCTTAGATAGATCACAAGAAACACTTGAACATAAGCATTTTTATGACTTAAAAAATTATTTAAAAGCAGGAGACTGTCTTGTTTTAAATGACACGCGTGTTCTTCCGGCAAGGCTTTTTGGTCAGAAATCGGATACAGGTGGAAAAGTGGAGGTACTTCTTTTAAAAGAAGAAGGAAACGACACATGGGAAACACTTGTAAAGCCAGCAAAACGAATAAAACCTGGAACGGAAATTTCATTTGGAGATGGCCGATTAAAAGCAGTTTGTACGGGTGAGAGTGACCATGGAGGTAGACAACTGAAGTTTATCTATGATGGCATTTTTTACGAACTTCTAGATGACCTAGGTCAGATGCCACTTCCGCCTTATATTAAAGAACAGTTAGAGGAGAAGGATCGTTACCAAACTGTCTACGCTGTACATCAAGGCTCTGCAGCGGCTCCAACGGCGGGATTGCATTTTACGACAGAATTAATCGAAGAGATTAAATCTATGGGTGTACATGTTACGTTTATTACTCTTCACGTCGGTTTAGGTACGTTTCGCCCTGTTAGTGTAGAAAATGTTCTAGAACATGACATGCATGCAGAATTTTATCAAGTAACAAAAGGAACAGCTGAACTTTTAAATGGGGTTAAAGAGGCCGGTGGAAGAATTATTACCGTTGGAACGACGAGTACACGAACACTTGAAACGGTAGCTAACAAATTCGACGGCAAGTTTAAAGAAGATTCAGGTTGGACAGATATCTTTATCTATCCTGGTTATACGTTTAAAGCGATCGATGGATTGATCACCAATTTCCATCTTCCAAAATCAACATTAATCATGTTGGTGAGCGCATTAGCCTCAAAAGATTTCGTTTTAAGAGCATATCATGAAGCCGTCGAAGAAAAGTATCGCTTTTTCAGTTTCGGTGACGCGATGCTTATACTTTAAGGGGGATATATTTTAAGATGAAACCAGCAGTAACGTATGAATTAATAAAAACGTGTAAACAATCAGGTGCAAGATTAGGGAAAATACATACTCCGCACGGAACATTTGAAACACCTATCTTCATGCCGGTAGGAACATTAGCAACAGTAAAAACAATGAGTCCAGAAGAACTAAAAGAACTTGGAGCAGAGATCATTCTGAGCAATACGTATCACTTATGGTTGCGACCTGGACATGATATCGTAAAAGAAGCTGGTGGACTTCATAAATTTATGAATTGGGATCGTCCGATACTTACGGATTCAGGAGGCTTTCAGGTATTTTCTTTAAGTGATCTGAGAGAGATTAAAGAAGAGGGTGTTCACTTCAGAAACCACCTTAGCGGTGAAAAGCTTTTCTTAAGCCCTGAAGGAGCAATGGAGATTCAAAACGCTTTAGGTTCTGATATTATGATGGCGTTCGATGAGTGTCCGCCATATCCTGCAGAATTTGATTACATGAAAGCGTCTGTAGAACGTACAAGTCGTTGGGCTGAACGATGCTTAAAAGGACATGCTAGACCTGAAGATCAAGCCCTTTTTGGTATCGTGCAAGGTGGAGAATACGAAGAGCTTCGAAAACAGAGTGCGCGAGATCTTGTATCGCTTGATTTCCCTGGTTATGCCGTTGGTGGTCTTTCAGTGGGTGAACCGAAAGATGTGATGAACCGTGTCTTAGATTTCACAACGCCACATCTTCCAGAAAACAAACCTCGTTATCTGATGGGCGTAGGCTCTCCTGACTCACTCATCGATGGAGCGATTCGTGGAATTGACATGTTTGACTGTGTACTGCCTACTCGAATCGCTAGAAACGGGACATGTATGACAAGTGAAGGAAGGCTAGTGGTTCGTAATGCGAAGTATGCACGCGATTTCCGTCCGATCGACGAAAAGTGTGACTGTCATGTATGCCGAACATACTCTAGAGCTTATATTCGCCACCTTGTAAAAGCGAACGAAACATTTGGTTTCCGATTAACAAGTTACCATAACCTTTATTTTTTGGTAAACTTAATGAAGCAAGTAAGACAAGCGATCATGGAAGACAGACTTCTTGACTTTAGAAATGAATTCTTTGAAATGTACGGATTTAATAAACCGAACGCGCGGAATTTCTAAAATGTACAAATCCATTTTTAACTTATAGAAAGGGGTGAATTAGTATGGGAAACCTTGGAGGAATATTACCGATTATCTTGATGTTTGCGATTTTTTATTTTCTATTGATTAGACCGCAGCAAAAAAGACAAAAAGCGGTTCGTGAGATGCAGTCTAACCTAAAAAAAGGCGACAAAGTTGTAACGATCGGTGGATTACACGGAACACTTGATAGCATCGATGATGACATCGCTGTAATCCGTTCGAACGATGGCGCAAAGTTAACTTTCGATCGTAATGCGATCCGTGAAGTAAAAGAAGAAGCAGCACTATAACAAAAAGACCCGTTCATACGGGTCTTATTTATATGTTTGTTTATGACTGCTTAAGTTTACTCCCATAATTCCACCGATGATCGCTAATAAAAGAAAAAGAGCATGATACATATACTGAGATGAGTTGAACGTACTTTGGTAGCCTAAGTATTGAACAAGAAAAACAATAAAAGAAAACAAAAGACTTGTACCGCCACCTAACAACCAACCTTTACTCTGTCCTTTCTTTCCAGATATCATTCCACCTATAAACAATGATAAAAAAGAAAGACCCACTGTTACCCATTTCAACGACGCTTCAGTCAATCCTGTAAACCGCAACAATAGTGAGAGTACTAAACTGCAGAGCATGATCATTAGTAGAACTGCAATCAAACCCCGTCCCATAGAAGAAGCCATATGTTTAATCCCCATCCTTGATCCTCCTTATCCCTAGAAGCTTTCTATATACTTTATTCAGACACTGAAAAAAATAGAAGTACAAGCAAGCATTTTCCCTTTCGTTTCCATTGGTTTATATTTGGCAAAACCTGCGTAACATGTTTTTTCATATCTGTGCAACACTAACTAATGGAATGATCAGAGAACGTATTATGGAAGGAGGGGAATCGTGGAACTATATACCGTTATATTTAGAACGCTTTTTATTTACTTTTTAATCATGGTTATCTTTCGAATGATGGGGAAGCGCGAGATGGGACAATTATCCATCATAGATTTTGTTGTTTCAATCATGGTCGCAGAATTAGCTGTTATCTCAATCGAAGATCCTACGATTCCCATGTTGAATTCACTCGCGTCCATTTTTGTCTTGTTGGGTATCCAGCTTATATTAGCCCTCGTCTCTTTAAAGAGCAGAAGGATGAGAGAGATCGTTGACGGTAAACCTTCACTAATTATTAAAGAAGGTCAAGTGGATGAACATGAGATGAAAAAGCAGCGTTACAACTTTGATGATTTATTAACACAATTACGTGAAAACAATATAAGAAGCTTGAACGAAGTTGAATTTGGAATTTTAGAAACAACGGGTAAGCTTTCCATTATAAAAAAAGATGAGGAATCCGAAAATACACCGATTCAAATGATTATGCCTCTCATTTTGGACGGGAAGATCTTAGAAGACAATCTTGAAAAGATGGATAAGACATCCTTTTGGTTAAGACAAGAGTTAAAGAAGGTAGGTTTTAAAGAAATAAAAAATATTTCGTTCTGTACACTTAATGAGGATGGAACACTGTATGTCGACGAATTAAATAGCAAAAAATAAAACAGCCGATCAGGCTGTTTTACATCCATTTTTTTATGATAGGTATGTGTTTAAGGTCTTCCTTGCCTAGGAGCTTAAAGAATATGAGAACAAACAAATAGATTCCGCATGTTGCAGATACACATATGGTCAGACCTTGTAATGGAGAAAATTGAGGCATCATGTACCTATACAGATAAACCGCCCCTCCTCCTGTAATGAAAATGGAAAGCAAGCATAAGACAAAATCTTTTACTACGATTGTGTAACTGATGGCTTTGATCACTGTAGCGAAATGCAGCAAGGTAACCACTACTATACTAATAACGATTCCGAGTGCTGCTCCCATGATTCCGAACTCAGGTCGTGTAGCTAGAACGAATATGGCTGTTAATTTTACAAGAGCACCAATAAGGCTGTTGATCATGGCTGAGCGTGCAAGATTTAACGCTTGAAGCACAGCTTGTAATGGACCTTGGAAGTAAAGGAAAAAGAAAAAAGGTGTCATGATTTTCACATATGATGCGGATGCAGGTGAATCATACATCAAGTCCATGATTGGGACCGCATATACATACATAATTACAGCCGCAATACCACCTGATAACATCGAGAGTCTGAGTGCTTGATTCAAGCGATGCTCAATCAAATGGTATTTTTTTTGTGCGTTCGCTTCACTGATGGCAGGTACTAAAGATATAGAAAGCGAATACGTAATGAACGTTGGCAGAAACAATAGTGGGATAACATAGCCTGCGAGTTCTCCATATTGTGCGGTGGCCACAGCTGTAGTGATACCAGCAATCGCTAAACTATTTGCCACAACAATGGGTTCAAAAAAGTAGGAAACAGAACCGATCAATTGACTTCCAGTAGTTGGTAGTGCAATGTTCAGGAGATCTTTCATCGTTTCATGACCTTGCTTCAACTGCTTGAAAAAACCTTTTCGGATGCGCATCTTCTTTTTCACTTTAAACATGGAAAACATATAAAGAAGTGAAGCGAGCTCACCGATAATAACAGAGATCATCGCGCCAGCTGCCGCGTATTCTACGCCATATGGTAGGAACAAACCTGTCAATAATGCGACGAGAGCAATTCTGACCACTTGTTCGATGACCTGTGAATAAGCAGACGGTCTCATGTTCTGCAGACCTTGAAAATACCCTCTCAAGACCGAGGAGACTGCTATGACAGGAACTACGGGTGCGATGGCGAGCAACGGCCAAATCGTACGATCATCTGTAAAGAAGTATTCAGCTAATAACGGAGCTGCGATAAACAAAGCGATTGTGATCACAATGCTCAAAATTCCAGTGATGGCTAAAGATACGATCAATATTTTTCTTACTTTAGAACGATCTCCAGTTGCGTCTGCTTCTGCAACAAGTTTTGATATGGCGATCGGCAGACCAAGTCTTGTTAAAGTTACAGCTAATAAGAAGGTAGGGACTGCCATCATATAAAGGCCAACACCTTCGTGACCCATGACACGAGCCATGACGATACGATTAACGAAACCGAGTATTTTGGTTACAAGTCCTGCTAATATGAGCAGGATCGTTCCTTGCACGAGTGTTTGTTTTGTCATCTTTACCTGTCCTTTCTTGGACAATCTTATATATCACTATATGCAAGTACATTGAACAGTCATGACAGCTTGTTTCATCTCGAAAGGAGAGAGATATAGATGGAGAATACACATTTTTCGGAATGGAAAAGAGAAGTGAAGCCAGCGGTACAGAGTAAAAAAGAAGAATTTCATTACTTGGGGTATGAAAGTGTAACAGAAGAGGAAATATGGGAATGTGTGCAATCAAAATTAAAGAAAAAGAAAGTTGAGCCTCGTCTCTACGCGTTGGTTGACACAATTTTAGCTCTTTCGCTAAATGATTTTATGACGTGGCTAACGATACGCTCATATAAAGAAGAGGGGCTGACCCAAGAGTAGAACTTACTTTTGGGCAGCCTTGTTCTTTTTGTTGATCCTAGGCTTGTTTTATCTTGGGAGTTTTTCTGAAAGGTCGTTGTTTAAAATAGCAGCTTTGAAGTTGTAAGGTGCTGTACTCGTGGAGACTAATCGCACGCTCCATGGTAAATGTGCAACATGGAGCCGAAATCAACTTCTTTCAGAAGAAAAATGGATACGAAAAACAACTTAAGTTTATTATGTTTTATTTATGAACATTCACAGGACAAATTGACAGAAAAAAACAACAATCGCTATAATGGGAAGGGTTAGTATTCGTACTTATACATAGTGTTGTCTTTTGATACAGCATGAAGGAGGTTTCTTGAAGTGGTAAAAAGGAGTAAGATCGTCATCTTTTTTGTTGTGCTTATCATGTTCGCAGCACTCATTGGGCTTACAACAGAAAAGATTGTAAAAGGTACAAAGCTTGGACTAGATCTCCAAGGAGGATTTGAAGTACTTTACGATGTTGAACCTGTGAAAAAAGGTCAAAAAATTACACAGGAAACATTGAAGAGTACGGTTGAAGCATTAAACAGCCGTATCAACGTATTAGGTGTCTCTGAGCCGGATATTCAAATCGAAGGAGACAACAGAATTCGTGTTCAGCTTGCTGGAGTAACCGATCAGAACAAAGCACGTGAACTATTATCTACACAAGCTGAGTTAACATTCCGAGATGTGGACGATAAGGTGCTTTTAGATGGATCAGATCTAGAAGGAAATGGTGCAAAACAAACGTTTGAGTCTCAAAACAATAAGCCGATTGTTTCACTTAAGCTTAAAGACGCAGATAAGTTCGCTAAGATTACTGAAGAAGTTCTTCAGCGTCAGCCGCAAGGTGAAAACATCATGGTTATTTGGTTAGATTATGAAAAAGGTGACTCATTTAAAGAAGAACAGAAGAAAGAACTTGCTGGAAAACAGCCAAAGTATATTTCTGCACCTTATGTAAGAGAAAAACTTACTCAAAAAGATGTAACCATCACAGGTCAGTTCTCTGTTGAAGAAGCACAGAGCTTAGCTAAAATTTTAAATGCTGGAGCTCTACCCGTTAAACTTGATGAAGTGTATTCTACATCAGTTGGAGCGAAGTTCGGAGAGAAAGCATTAAATGAAACGGTATTTGCTGGCTTTATTGGAATTGCCGTAATCTTTTTATTCATGCTGATTTTCTATCGTGTGCCAGGAATCATTGCAGTCTTTACGCTTTCTATCTATATTTGGTTGATCCTAGCCATCTTCTATCTGATGAACGGGGTATTAACGCTGCCAGGTATCGCAGCTCTTATTCTTGGAGTGGGTATGGCGGTTGACGCTAACATCATCACGTATGAACGAATCAAAGAGGAACTAAGAAGCGGAAAATCTGTATTAAGTGCGTTTAAAGCCGGAAATCGTCGTTCATTTACTACGATTTTTGATGCAAATATTACGACTATCCTTGCAGCCGCTGTTTTGTTCGCATATGGAACAAGCTCAGTAAAAGGATTCGCGTTGGTTTTAATTATTTCAGTACTGGCAAGTTTCATCACAGCCGTGTTTGGCTCAAGGCTTTTCCTAGGCTTATGGGTACAGTCACGTGTAATGGATAAGAAGCCAGGTTTGTTTGGTGTAAAGGAGAGTGACATACGTGAGCTTTAAATACGACTTTGTAAAAAACAGAAACCTTTACTTCATCATCTCGACTCTCCTTACGGTTATTGGAATTGTATTCTTGCTTACAGCTGGATTAAAGCTAGGTATTGATTTTGATAGTGGATCGCGTGTAAATATACAAGCGAATGAAACACTTACCAATGAAAGTGTAGAAGAAGAGTTTAAGTCTCTTGGACTTGAACCTGAAGCTGTCGTTCTTGCAGGAAAAAATGATCAAGCGAATGTATCCTTTAAAGGGGCACTATCAAAGGACGAAGTTGTGAAGATCAACGCTCACTTTGAAGAGAAATATGGTGAAACGCCGAGTATCAGTACTGTTACGCCCACGGTTGGCCGTGAGTTAGCACAGAATGCGTTTTTTGCCGTGCTGATTGCTTCTGTTGGTATCATCATCTATGTAGCGTTCCGTTTTGAATGGAGCATGGCTGTTGCATCCGTAGTTGCTTTATTACATGATGCTTTTATGATCATTGCCGTATTCAGCATCTTCAGGATAGAAGTAGACCTTCCATTCATTGCAGCAGTTCTAACGATTGTTGGTTATTCGATTAACGACACGATCGTTACGTTTGACCGGATTCGAGAGAACATGAGACTTGAAAAAGTAAGAACACAAGAAAAACTGGCAGAAATCGTAAACAGAAGTATTTTTGAAACGTTGGGTCGTTCGATCAATACCGTTCTAACGGTTATTATCGCAGCAGTAGCGCTATTGATCTTTGGAGCTGATTCAATCAGAAACTTCTCGATCGCCTTGCTGATCGGTTTAACATTTGGTGCATATTCTTCCATCTTTATCGCTTCTCAGTTGTGGTACGTTATGAAATCAAGACAGATGAAATCAAAAAAGACACGACCAGTTGAAGCGGAGCCAGAAATTTAAAGTAAATATCATTCATAAATTGTCACCTCTTATCCTGTTTTGTATAATGAATAGGTTAAGAGGTGATTTTTATGTTGGAGCCTAGAACTAGGTGGGAGATTCAAGAACCATCCGAAGACAAGGTAAAATGGTTGTCACAAGAATTAGATATCCCTCTTCTGATCGCGAATCTATTGGTTGTCAGAGGAATTGAAACGATAGAAAAAGCAGAAGCATTTTTAAAAATAGATACTGATCAATTTCATGATCCTTTCTTGATGGATGGGATGACAGAGAGCGTTGAGCGGATACATAGAGCTATAGAATCTAATGAAAAGATTTTAATTTTTGGCGATTATGATGCTGATGGTGTAAGTAGTACGACGGTAATGTACTATGCACTGAAAGAACTCGGTGCACAGTTTGACTATTATATTCCTAACCGTTTTACAGAAGGCTATGGTCCGAATGAGCCTGCATTAAGAAAAGCGAAAGAGGATGGTTATTCTCTCGTTGTAACCGTTGATACAGGAATCTCAGCTGTACATGAAGCAAATATCGCAAAAGAGATCGGGTTAGACTTTATCATCACGGACCACCACGAGGCACCTCCTGTATTGCCGGATGCTTATAGCATTATCAATCCTAAGAAACCAGGTTGCACTTATCCATTCTCTGGACTCGCAGGTGTAGGTGTAGCATTTAAAGTAGCACATGCCCTTCATGGTAAGCCACCGCTACATTTGCTTGATTATGCATGCATTGGAACAATAGCGGACCTTGTTCCGCTTGTTGATGAAAATAGGGTAATCGCAAAACTTGGGATAGAAGCACTCTCGAAAACGGATAAGATCGGATTGCAAGAACTGCTAAAAGTAGCGGGTCTTTATGAAAAAGAACTTACAGCTGAAGATGTAGGATTCGCGATCGGACCGCGAGTGAATGCAGCAGGAAGACTTGGTTCAGCGATGCCGGTGGTGGAGTTGTTTACTTCAACTGATCGAGACGAATCAGCCATGTTGTCACAAGAGATCGATTCCGTAAACAAGGAACGTCAAGGAATCGTAAACGAGATTACAAAAGAAGCGATCGCGATGGTCGAAGAAAGTTATCTTCCTGATGAGAATGAAGTGCTAGTCCTTGCCAAAGAGGGCTGGAATCCTGGGGTTATTGGGATTGTTGCTTCACGATTGGTTGAAAAATTTTATCGTCCTACGATCGTTCTATGTTTAGACCCTGAAAAGGAAACAGCAAAAGGATCAGCGCGTAGCATCAAAGGGTTTGATATGTTTGAGAATCTTTCAGGATCTAGAGACATTCTACCTCATTTCGGTGGACATCCAATGGCAGCAGGAATGACCCTTTCTATGCATGATGTCGATGAATTACGAAGTAGGCTAAACCGGCAAGCTAAGGATTGTTTAAAACCAGAAGATTATCTGCCGGTTACAACGGTTGATCTTACAGCTAGATTAAATGAGATCTCACTAGAAACGGTTGAGCTTTTAAGTACATTAGCTCCTTTCGGTGTTGGAAATCCATCGCCTCGCGTAATGGTTGAAGAAGTTCCAATCCGTGAGATGAAAAAGATTGGGAGTCAATCAAACCACCTCAAACTGCAAGTGGGCAATGGTGAGCTTTCGGTTTTAGATTGCATCGGTTTTCAAAAAGGTAGCTTGTTAGAAGAGATGACGCCATATTCATTGATTTCAATCGTGGGTCAGATCCAACTGAACGAATGGAACGGCTATAGAAAACCTCAGCTTCTTCTTGAAGATCTTTCTGTAAATCATTTTCAGCTGTTTGATTATCGAGGTCTGAAAGATGCTGCAAAACGGTTGATCGGACTGCCGTACTCGAAAACATGTTTTATCGCGTTTGAAGAAGAAACAGTAAAGCATAAAGATTTTGAAGCGCTATCTGACCAAGTGATTGGTGAAGACGAGTTATTGACTCTACCGGAGGATTATTTTAAAGAAAAGAATTTAGTTTTCTTAGATGTTCCTCCTTCTCTCACGCGCTTTTCAGAATGGCTGGAAACTATCGGTGAACCTTCAAGAATCTACGCAGTGTTCCATCAGAGTACAGAACACTTTTTCACGACTTTACCGACCAGAGAACACTTCAAATGGTTTTATGGGTTTCTTGCTAAAAGAAAAACCTTTAATGTCAAAAGGGATGGTGCAGAACTAGCCAAATGGAAAGGCTGGTCGAAAGAAACAATAGATTTCATGTCAAAGGTGTTTTTTGAGCTGGATTTTGTTACAATAGACGATGGTGTTATTTTCATTAACAAAGAACCTAGCAAAAGAGAATTAGAAAGTTCTGAAACGTATCAGAAAAAGTTTGAACAAGCAGACATTGAAAATCAGCTCGTTTACTCTTCTTATCATTCTTTAAAAAGCTGGTTTACAGAACAAACACGGCCAAAAGCCAGTTTGTAATTTTCAGGAGGCAAAGATTCATGGATTATAAGCCGTTTATTTCAGTAGTAGAGAATTTCCCAATCGAAGGCATTCGTTTTAAAGATATTACTTCACTTATGTCTGATGGTGCAGTATATAAACAAGCAATGGATGATATTGCTGTATACGCAAAAGAAAAACAGGTAGACGTGATCGTCGGACCTGAAGCACGTGGGTTTATCGTAGGTTGCCCGGTCGCTTACACGTTAGGATTAGGATTTGTCCCTGTTCGTAAAGAAGGTAAACTTCCTCGTGAAGTAATTAAAGTTGATTACGGTCTTGAGTATGGTAAAGATGTATTAACGATGCATAAAGACGCGATCAAACCAGGACAAAGAGTCTTGATCACAGACGACCTACTCGCAACAGGTGGAACGATCGAAGCAACGATCAAGCTTGTAGAAGAGCTTGGCGGAGTAGTTGTAGGAATCGCATTCATGATTGAACTTACTTACCTAGATGGCCGTAAAAAACTTTCAGGTTATGATATCTTCACTTTAACTCAATACTAAAACGATGAAAGAGTTCCTTTTGAAGGGGCTCTTTTTTAGTGTTTTTACTAAAAGAAGGATTGCTATAAATTCTTTTCTTCATTGTAAATTTTGATTGGAGCGGAAGGTGCAAGACTCTCGGCTAGGACAAGCGGTCAGGTGAGACCCTTAAAGGCGCAAAGCGGCAAGGGGCTCACCGCCTGCCCCGCGGAAAGCGAAGCACCTGGAGCGGAAATCAACCACCCTCTAAAAAATTGTTTTTTTTACAATCCTGTCACAAAATCTGCTCAATCATTCGACAAATTTCGTTTTTTGCTTTACATGAAGGGTCAATTTAACGATAATAGAAGCAATATACAATGACAACGTAAGGTGATTCCATGACGATTGAGGAAGTATTGCAAAAAGCGGAGAGCTATCTTTCAAAAGACGACTTAAGCTTCATCACGAAGGCTTATGAATACGCAAGAAATGCACACGAGGGACAGTTCCGTAAATCGGGAGAGCCCTATATTCATCATCCTGTTGAAGTAGCAGCCATTCTGGTGAATCTCCAGATGGATCCTGTAACTGTAGCAGCAGGGTTTCTTCATGATGTAGTTGAAGATACACCGATAACACTCAAAGATATTTCCACTCAGTTCAATGAAGAAGTGGCAATGCTTGTTGATGGTGTAACGAAGCTTAAGAAGATCAAATTCAAGTCTAAAGAAGAACAGCAGGCTGAGAACCACCGGAAGATGTTCGTCGCTATGGCACAAGATATTCGTTGTATCTTGATCAAGCTGGCAGACCGTCTTCACAATATGCGCACATTAAAGCATATGCCAAAAGAAAAGCAGATACAAAAAGCGAATGAGACACTTGAAATCTTCGCTCCGCTTGCCCATCGCCTTGGGATTTCGACAATAAAGTGGGAGCTTGAAGATGTTTCTTTAAGATACCTAAATCCACAGCAATACTACAGAATCGTTAACTTGATGCAGCAAAAGCGTGCTGAACGGGAAGAGTATGTTCATCAAGTGATGGATGAGATGAAGAGTAAGCTTAAAGAAGTAAACATTCAGGTAGATATCTCTGGAAGACCGAAACATATCTATAGCATCTATCGAAAAATGGCTAAACAAGGAAAGCAGTTCAATGAGATCTATGACCTTTTAGCTGTTCGAATCATCGTACAGAATATTAAAGACTGTTATGCAGCTCTTGGTATTATTCATACAGCCTATAAGCCGATGCCTGGGCGATTTAAAGATTATATCGCCATGCCAAAGGCAAATATGTACCAGTCCCTTCATACGACGGTAATCGGACCAAAAGGCGATCCTCTCGAGGTCCAGATCAGAACGTCTGATATGCATCGCGTTGCTGAATACGGGATTGCAGCACACTGGGCATACAAAGAAGGAGCAACGAAAGCCCCTGTTAGCTCATTTGAAAATAAATTAACTTGGTTCCGTGAAATTCTAGAATGGCAAAATGATGTTGTGGATGCGGAAGAATTTATGGAATCACTTAAGGTCGACCTTTTTTCTGATATGGTGTTCGTGTTCACTCCAAAAGGAGATGTTTATGAGCTGCCGTTTGGATCGGTTCCTATTGATTTTGCATACCGCATTCATACCGAGATTGGTAACAGATGTATTGGTGCAAAAGTGAATGGAAAGATGGTCACGTTAGACTATCGTTTGAAAACGGGAGATATTATCGAGATCTTAACGAGCAAACATTCCTACGGACCGAGTCAGGATTGGCTGAAGATCACACAGAGTTCTCATGCGAAAAACAAGATTCGCCAATGGTTTAAGCGCGAGAGAAGAGAAGAGAATGTCGCAAAAGGCAAAGAGCTTGTTGAAAAAGAGATCAAGAATCGTGGATACGATCTGAAAGACATCTTTACGAACGACAACATTCAATATGTCGCTCAAAAGTATAACTTTGCAGGCGAAGAAGATATGTACGCTGCTGTAGGGTATAACGGTATTACGGCTGCACAGATTGCCACTCGATTAACGGATAAAGTTAGACGCAAAAAAGAACAGGACCCGGATAATTCCGAGCTGCTTGATGCGATAAGAGATTCTGCTGAAAAACCTGAACCAAAGCGAAGAACAGATTCTGGTATCGTAGTTAAAGGCATCGATAATATGCTGATTCGTTTATCTAAATGCTGTAATCCAGTTCCTGGAGATGACATTGTCGGTTATATCACAAAAGGTCGTGGTGTATCTGTTCACCGTGAGGATTGTGTCAACGTACACAACGAAGATGCCCAAGTACGTCTCTTACCTGTTGAATGGGAAGGGAATCTGGAGCAACCGAAAAATTATAATGTGGACATTGAGATCAACGGATTTGATCGTCGTGGCCTTCTAAATGAGGTTCTGCATGCAGTTGCAGAAACGAAAACGAATATTACAGCAGTAAGCGGCAAGTCAGATCGCAACAAGATGGCTACCATCAGTATGTCAATCTCGATCCACAACGTAAGTCATCTTCAAAAAGTGGTCGAACGAATTAAAAGAATTCCTGACATATATGCGGTTAGAAGATTGATGCAATAGGATTTAAGGAAGTGATTCTGCAATGAAAGTAGTATTACAGCGTGCTAAAGAGGCGAAGGTCTTAGTCGATTCTGATGTTAAGGGCAGAATTGACAAAGGGCTTGTCCTCTTAGTTGGTGTTACACATGAAGATACAGAGAAAGATGCCGATTATTTAGCCGAAAAGATCGTAAATCTTCGTATATTTGAAGATGAAAATGAAAAGATGAATCATTCATTAAAAGATAAAGAGGGAAGCATCCTTTCTATTTCACAGTTCACGTTATATGGAGATACAAAAAAGGGAAGACGTCCAAACTTCATGGACGCCGCTAAACCTGATCACGCCATTACTATGTATGACTATTTTAACGACAAGCTTAAAAGCTTAGGAGTACATGTGGAGACAGGTGTATTCGGTGCGATGATGGATGTTTCGTTTACGAATGATGGACCAGTAACCTTAATCTTGGACTCTAAAATATAAATTGAACATGAATGAAACCTCCGCCTTGATGGAAAGACTAAATCAAAAAAAGGTGGAGGTTTTTTTATGAGGCAGAACCGGAAAGGCATAGAAGGGATCCCTCAATGGAAGCAGCTGAGCTTTCATGATTTTCTTTCTCTCGAAAAATCAGCAAACGATATGGAGCTTGCTGAAGAATTTGGAATGAATCTATATCAAGTCAATCAGTTAAAGAAAAAAATAAAACGCGAAAACTATTGACATCACACCCCATCTAAAAGTATGATAATCTACAATTCCAAAATGAAAACTGATGACGAAGAAAAGTAGCTTTACCCCACAGGGTTAGAGATGAGATACCATGGCTGAAAGTATTTCTCCCTGATGATAAAGTGAAAGACACTTCATAGGTTTTAATTCGAACGGTTAAGTTTTGACCTCAGTAGAGTTACACGTGGGCAATCGTTACTTGCATAATGAGGAAGCTTTTTATAGCTTCGAAACAGGGTGGCACCGCGGGAAAATCCCGTCCCTTATGAAATGACTGATTTCATAAGGGACGGGATTTTTTTATTTGTTTTTTTATAAAAGGCTATCTTCTAAAGGGTTGTTTCTATTTTAATCTTCGCTGACTTCGTTGATTGTAGTGAAAGGTGCGAGACTCCTGCGGGACAGGTGGGCAGGTGAGACACTTAAAAGTGAAACTTACGAATGTGGCTCACCGCCTGCCCCGCGGAAAGCGAGCACCTGTAATGGAAATCAACACTTACAAGAGCAACATTGAGAAGAGAACAGCCTTTTATCTTTAACGAACAACCAAAAAACGGGAGGATGAAAGAAAATGAGTATTAACATTCCAAGGGGAACAAAAGATATACTCCCAGGAGAAGTAGAAAAATGGCAGCTGATCGAACAAAAAGCAAAAGAAGTATCAGCTCGATTCAATTATAAAGAGATTCGAACACCGATCTTTGAGCACACTGATCTGTTTCAACGCGGTGTAGGAGACTCAACAGATATCGTTCAAAAAGAGATGTATACGTTCAATGATCGAGGTGACCGCAGCTTAACTCTTCGACCAGAAGGAACAGCGCCTGTAACTCGCTCTTATGTTGAAAATAAATTGTTTGGATTACCAGGTCAGCCTGTAAAACTCTTTTACATTCAACCTATGTTTCGATACGAAAGACCTCAAGCAGGTCGATATCGTCAATTTGTACAGTTTGGTATTGAGGCGATGGGTTCCGCCGATCCTGCCATCGATGCAGAGGTAATTTCACTTGCGATGACGGTATACAAAGAGCTCGGCTTGAATAAGCTCCGTCTTGTGTTGAATACGTTAGGTGATGCTGAGAGTCGCAAATCTCATAAGGAAGCTTTGATCGCACACTTTGAACCTAGAATCGAGGAATTCTGTTCCGATTGCCAAAATCGTTTATTGAAGAATCCTTTAAGAATTTTAGATTGTAAAAAAGATCGAGATCATGAGCTCATGAAGAGTGCTCCTTCAATTCTTGAACACTTAAACGAAGAATCAAAAACGTATTTTGAAGAAGTGAAAACGAGCTTAGATGCGATGAACATCGAGTATGTGATCGATCCAACACTCGTACGTGGACTTGATTATTATAACCATACTGCTTTCGAGATCATGAGTGAGGCTGAAGGGTTTGGAGCCATCACAACACTTAGTGGGGGCGGTAGATACAATGGTCTTGTTGAGGACCTTGGAGGACCAGCTACGCCAAGCATAGGATTTGCGATGAGCTTAGAACGCTTGTTATTAGCACTTGAAGCAGAAGGTGTCACACTTGAAACAGAAGAAGAATTAGATTGTTACGTTGTTGCACTTGGTGATGAAGCGAAACAAAAATCAGTAGCGATCTTAAGTCAGCTTCGTCAAGCAGGGATAAAGAGTGACAAAGATTATTTAGATAAAAAGATGAAAGCACAATTTAAAGCAGCTGACCGATTGAAGGCGAAGTTTGTAGCTATTTTAGGTGAAGAAGAACTTTCAAAAGGAATCATCAACGTGAAGAATATGGATTCTGGAGAACAATCAGAAGTAGCGATCGAGAAGTTGAGCACATTTTTGAAGCAAGGCAAATAAGGAGGACACATCTCATGGAATATCGCACACATCAATGCGGAAAGATTACAGAACAATATATCGGTGAAAAAGTAACAATAACAGGATGGGTACAAAAAAGACGTGACTTAGGTGGACTGATCTTTATCGACCTGCGTGACCGTTCTGGAGTTGTTCAGATCGTATTCTCACCAGAAGTTTCATCTGAAGCATTAGAAACGGCTGAAAAAGTAAGAAGTGAATATGTTTTAACGATCACAGGAAAAGTGCTTGAGCGTGATCCAAGCACGGTAAACCCAGCTATGAATACGGGTAAGATTGAAATCTCTGGAGAAGAAGTTAAGATTTTAAACAGTGCAAAAACACCACCTTTCTCCATCAGCGAAGATATGGACATTACAGAAGACATTCGATTGAAGTATCGCTATCTAGATCTTCGCCGTCCGATCATGCAGGAAACGTTGAAGATGAGACATGAAGTAACTCGCTATATCCGTAACTTCCTAGAGAACGATGAATTTATGGAGATGGAAACGCCGATGCTTACGAAGAGCACGCCTGAAGGAGCGCGTGACTATCTAGTACCGAGCCGTGTGCACCCTGGCGAATTCTATGCATTGCCGCAATCTCCACAATTATTTAAACAGCTTTTGATGGTTTCAGGTTTTGAAAAATACTATCAGATCGTTCGCTGTTTCAGAGACGAAGATCTGCGCGCAGACCGTCAGCCAGAATTTACACAAGTCGATATCGAAACTTCTTTCATGGGTCAAGAACCTCTTTTAGCTATGATGGAAGAGATGATGACAGGGCTCGTTAAAAAAGTAAAAGGTGTAGAGATTCCAAAGCCATTCCCAAGAATGACTTATAAAGAAGCAATGGATCGTTATGGTTCAGATAAACCGGATACGCGTTTCGGCCTAGAGCTTATCAACGTATCAGAAATCGTTAAGGATTCTGGATTTAAAGTATTTGCAGCAGCGGTTGAAAACGGCGGTCAGGTTAAAGCGATCAACGTTAAAGGCAAGGCAGCAAATTATTCTAGAAAAGATATTGATGGTTTGACTGAATTCACTGCTCGATATGGAGCGAAAGGCCTTGCTTGGATGAAAGTCGAAGCAGAAGGGTTAAAAGGACCTATTTCAAAGTTCTTTAACGAAGAAGATGCAGCTAACTTAACACATGCACTACAAGCAGAAGAGGGAGATCTGTTGTTGTTTGTAGCAGATAAGCCGTCCGTTGTAGCAGACAGCCTAGGTGCGTTAAGACAAAAGCTAGCAAAAGATTTAGATCTGATCGATCAATCAAAACACAATTTCTTATGGGTCGTTGATTTCCCTCTTGTGGAATACGTTGAGGAAGCAGATCGTTTTGTGGCGCTGCACCATCCATTCACGATGCCGAAGATAGAAGATCTTCACTTAATGGATTCCAATCCTGCTGAAGTAAGAGCGCAAGCGTACGACTTAGTTCTTAACGGTTATGAGCTAGGTGGCGGGTCTCAGCGTATCTACCAACGTGATGTTCAAGAAAAAATGTTTAAAACATTAGGATTCACCGAGGAGGCAGCGCGTGAGGAGTTTGGATTCCTTTTAGAGGCTTTTGAATATGGAACGCCTCCACATGGTGGAATAGCGCTAGGGCTTGATCGTATAGTGATGTTATTAGCTGGTAGAAGTAACTTAAGAGACACGATTGCTTTCCCTAAAACTGCTTCTGCATCATGTTTACTTACGAATGCACCATCTGCTGTAAATGAAAAACAGCTTGATGAACTACACCTGTCAGTTAAAGTGAAACAAGAAACCAAGTAAGTGAATATTTAGAAAAATACGAATCGTCTTAAAAAGAGACACATTTTGTCTTGTATTTGAATTACTCGTATGATAGTATGAATTTAAGCGATGGGTCCTATGGTGACCGTTAACAACCCGAAAGTTTTGAGCCAACATTAAGTATTAGGGAGTTTGTGTTTTCACACAGCGTCCATGCCCTGAAAGCTAGGGGACGGACAAAATGCGAAACAGGGCACCCACCTGCGAGAGCAGGTTCAAAACTAAGGGTATACGGCATTTTTGGGGCTCATTTTTTTGTGCGAAAAAAACCAAGTAAGCATATTGATTTTGTTTTCAAAAGTGGATATGCTGATAAAGATGCATTTTCTTTATTTTATGTGCACGTCTGAAAGGAGATTTCGCTAAATATGCTTTATCAGTTCTCAAGAAATGAACTTGCCATTGGAAAAGATGGAATAGAGGTCTTAAAAAACTCAACTGTTGCGGTGCTTGGAATCGGGGGAGTAGGTTCCTTTTCAGCTGAAGCACTAGCTCGCTCAGGGGTTGGACGTTTGATCCTTATCGATAAAGATGATGTCGATATCACGAACGTGAATCGTCAAATACATGCACTTGTAAATACCGTTGGACAGCCAAAAGTGGATCTTATGAAAGAAAGAATCGCGCTTATTAATCCGGAGTGTGAAGTAATCGCTCTTAAGATGTTCTATACGGAAGAAACGTATGAACAAATCTTTGAATATGGACTTGATTTTGTAGTTGATGCTTCTGATACGATCTCCTATAAGATCCACCTCATGAAAGAATGTTTGAACCGCAAAATTCCGATCATCTCGAGCATGGGAGTTGCGAACAAACTAGATCCAACCCGCCTTCAGATCGTTGATATCTCTAAGACGAGCTATGACCCGATCGCTAAGGTTATTCGCCAGCGTCTAAGAAAAGAAGGAATCACAAAAGGAATTCCAGTCGTATTCTCAGATGAAAAACCAATCCAGATCCGCGAAGAAATTCGTAAAGAGATCGTACCAGAGAACGCTCCTGGCATTCGAAAAGCGAAGATGCCGCCATCTTCAAACGCATTTGTTCCATCTGTTTCAGGACTTTATATGGCAGGTTACGTGATCAACAAAATTATTGAAGATAACAATATTAAGATTGAAAGAATCCGATAAATTTTATTGAAGAAGAGTCCTGACTGATCTATAGTCAGGGCTTTTTTTCGTCTATTCATAAATTTATTATTACTTATAAATGTGGGTGAGTGGAATTGTGCTTTTCAGTAGGACGTTGCGAAGAAAATGTTCATCTTAAATGAACACTACGAATTATTACGAGGTAATCTCAAATAATTCCAGGGTAATTTGAAATATATCCACGTATAAACAAAATAATTCCGCAGATAAAATAATTTATCCGATTTTAAAGCAAAAATCCACACAAAAAAATGACTCACAGGGATTAAAGCTTAACCCTATGAGTCATCTATTATTATTTTGCTAGTTTTTCTAGATTTCCGTTCTTGTCCATGCGGAAGGTAACGTTCGGATTCGTATCTTCGTCTTGGAACAATACCATTTTCCTTGCGCGATCCATGATCTGAATCAATGCTTGATAATCTTCCTGAACCGTTTGGTGCTCTTTCTCAAGAACAGAAAGCTGATCTTTCATCACTTTGTTCTGTTGCATCAACTCGTTCATCTGAAGACGAAGTTCCATGTTTTCTTGAACGAGCTTGCCACTCGAAGTACCGTTTCGCTTTAACCCACTTAAGAAATCTATGACTTCATCAAGTGTAAGACTACTTTCATTACTAGCTTGTGGCTGACGATAGGCAATTGGTGATGAATGTTGTTGTGACCCTTGTAAGCTTGTAACTTCTGTCGCCTCTGATTCTGGTTGCTGAACAAAACTCTGTTGTTCTTGAATTGCAGGTGTCGAAGCTACTGGAGCTGGTGCTGTTGTGTTTCTTTCATACGTAAAAGGTGTTTTGAAGAACTCTTCAGGATGATAGGTTTCATCATCATGCATCTGTGGAGCACTATTCGATTGTACTGGCTTAGCTGCAGGTTTCGACTGTTGCTGCTGAGACCTTGCTAGTGCACGCTGACGTTCTTTTCTTTGTTTTTTAGCGATTTTTAATGCTTGTTCGTATTTTTTTCTTACGATTGCATTCCATCTGAAACCAACTGCTGCACTCGTACGCTCTAATTTATCTCCAACCTCTTCAAAAGCATGCAACTGTGTGCTTCCTTCACGGACATGGCGTAAGACCGTTTCGGCAAGCAATAGATCGTCTTCTTCTGACCAGGCGTCCTGTCTGATTTTTGACACGGTAATCCTCTCCTTAGCTACAAAAATATTCATTTGATATTTTCATGTTTACCAATCAGAGAGAATCCTATACACACTTCTGAAGAACTTTTGCTAGTTTGCTAAGTTATAAAGTCTCATAGATTTACTTTCCTTTTTTCTTACGATCATTAAAATAGTCAAGGCGCTTCTTTATATTCTTTTCAAAACCACGTTCAGTGGGCTCATAGAAAGTCTTACCTTGCAGATGTTTCGGTAGATATTCTTGAGGTACGTATCCGTCTTCGAAGTTATGTGGATATTTATAGTCCGCGCCATGTTGAAGCTGTTTTGCTCCTTTATAATGAGCATCACGAAGATGGATGGGAACGAGTCCTGTTTTTTCTTTTTTTACTGCATCAAGCGCTTTATCGATTCCTGTTATCACTTTATTACTTTTAGGTGCAGTTGCTAGGTATAATGTTGCTTCTGCAAGTGGAATACGAGCTTCAGGCATGCCAATAAAATCAGCTGCATAACTAGCAGCATGGGCAACCAATAACGCGTTTGGATCAGCGAGACCGACGTCTTCTGCAGCATGAACGAGCAGTCTTCGAGCAATAAAGCGAGGATCCTCGCCAGCATAAATCATTTTCGCAAGCCAATACAGAGCTGCGTCAGGATCTGATCCACGTATGCTTTTAATGAAAGCGGAGACGGTATCATAATGGTTGTCTCCTTTTTTATCATATTGAAGGACTCTTTGTTGAATAGATTCTTCAGCAATTTCTAGTGTGATCACAATGTTGCCGTCTTTATCTGGTTTGGTTGTTAACACAGCAAGCTCTACCGCATTAAGTGCTGTTCTTGCATCTCCGTTTGAAATAGATACGATATGATCGACTGCATCTTTTTCCATGGTGATCGGATGCTTGCCATATCCTCTTTCTTTATCAGAAAGAGCTTGCGTGATCACTTTCGCTATATGTTCATCTGTTAGTGGTTCAAAGCGAAACAACCGAGACCTTGATAAGAGAGCGGGGTTGATCTCAAACATGGGACTTTCTGTTGTTGCGCCAATCAAGATAACCGATCCGTCTTCCACGTATGGAAGGAGGGCGTCTTGCTGACTTTTGTTAAAACGGTGTATCTCGTCGATAAAGAGCACCGTCTTTTTTTCTTCTAATAATAGACGTTCTCTCGCAGCTCCCATGATGACTTTAAGATCAGCCACTCCAGATGTAACTGCATTAAGTTGTTCGAACCATGCAGATGTAGAATTCGCTATGATTTTTGCTAAAGTTGTTTTGCCCGTTCCTGGAGGTCCAAAAAAGATCATCGGTGTGAGCTGATCGGCTTCGATCGCTCGTCTTAATAGCTTACCTTCTCCAGCAATATGCTCCTGACCGATAAATTCCGTTATTTTTCTTGGGCGCATGCGGTTAGCAAGAGGTCTTTTTAAAGAATGGGAGCTTTCATCTTTATAAGAAAACAAGTCCATTACAATCATCCTTCCGTACACTTGTTCTAATCGTCATATGACAATACTATACAATAGTACATCATGCAAGTTGAAATGATTTCATGCTATAATAAGCTTTAGATTTATGGAATCAAACGAAATGAGACAACTTAATAGGGGAAGGATTTTGCATAGTGAAAGACCAAAAGCATTCAAGATGGAACAAGTTTTTGTTTCAGTGGTCTGTATTTTTTATTGGATTATTTATTATGGCCTTTGGAATCGCCCTTATGATTAAGGCAGACCTCGGAAGTGCTCCGTGGGACGTTCTTCATATCGGACTGTTTGCACAGTTCGGACTATCGATCGGAACATGGTCGATCATTATGGGATTCTTCGTCATCTTAGCTACATCCTTATTAACAAAAAAGAAACCTCAATCAGGTGCCTTTTTAAATATGGTGTCTGTTGGTTTGTTTATTGACTTTTATTTATGGCTTCCTTTTTTTCATGATCCTGTAACTGATTTTGGGAAATGGATGTTCTTAATCATCGGAATCTTAATCTTAGGTTTTGGTATCGGGCTATATATTTCATCAGACTGCGGTGCAGGACCAAGAGATAGTCTGATGCTCGCTCTTACAGAAAAATCAGGAATGAAAGTTTCAAATATTCGACTTCTAATGGAATTTGTTGTTCTGTTTTTTGGTTGGATGTTAAAAGGACCCGTTTCGTTTGGAACGATCCTTTTTTGTGTAACGATAGGAGCAATCGTGGGTAGGACCCTTCCGTATTGCCAAAAATTAGTGAAGTTTGTTTTAGAACGGAGTGAACAATATGAAGATATCAACAAAAGGTCGGTACGGATTAACCATCATGATGGCATTAGCAAAGAGATCAGGTGAAGGTCCGATCGCATTGAAGTTAATCGCAAAAGAATATAGTCTATCCGAACATTATTTAGAGCAGCTTATTGCTCCGCTTAGAAATGCAGGACTTGTTAAGAGTATCCGCGGTGCATATGGTGGGTATATGTTGGCAAAAGAAGCATCCACGATTACTGCTGGAGACATCATTCGTGTACTTGAAGGACCTATCTCTCCCGTTGAAGTATTGGATGATGAAGAGCCCGCAAAAAGAAATCTTTGGATCAAAATTCGAGATGCTGTAAAAGATGTATTAGATTCTACTACACTTGAAGATTTGGCAAACTATGAAGATGAGGGCGCACAGGACGCTTACATGTTTTATATATAGGAAGGAAATGAGCAATGAAAAACGTTTATTTAGATCACGCTGCAACCTCTCCTGTTCATCCTGAAGTTATAGAAGAGATGATTCCGTTTTTAACCGAACATTTTGGGAATCCTTCTAGCATCCATCAATACGGAAGACAGACTCGTAAAGCTCTTGATGATGCGAGAACCATGATTGCAACTTCTATAGGTGCTTCACGTAATGAGATCATTTTCACAAGCGGCGGTACAGAAAGTGATAACCTTGCTATTCTTGGTACAGTCTCTGCTCTAGAGAAAAAAGGGAAGCATGTTATTACGACAGAAGTAGAGCATCATGCTGTACTTCATACTTGTCAGGAGCTTGAAAAAAGAGGTTTTGACGTCACATATTTGTCTGTTGATGATAACGGAAGAATTTCTCTAGAAGAACTTAGGAAATCCCTTAGAGAAGATACGGTCCTCGTTTCGATCATGTTTTGTAACAATGAAACAGGGACAACACAAGACATTAAAGAAATCGGAAGCCTATTGAAGGAAAAAGAGATCTTGTTTCATACTGATGCAGTGCAAGCCTATGGCTTAATATCAATCGATGTAAATGAACTGAACATCGATCTGTTAAGTGCTTCTGGACATAAGATCAACAGTCCAAAAGGATCTGGGTTTTTATATGTAAAAGAAGGAGTTCCTTTTCTGCCTCAAGGCTTCGGCGGTGAACAAGAGCGAAAGCGTCGTGCTGGAACGGAGAATGTAGCAGGAATCGCCGCCTTACGAAAAGCGGCTTCAATCGCTGAAAAAGAAAGAGAAGAACGCTTTAGTCAATACACGACGTTTAGAGATACGATGAAAAGAATATGGACAGAAGAAGAGATATCTTTCATAGAAAACGGAAGTCTTGATCATTTTCTGCCTCACATTCTAAATGTAAGTTTTCCAGGTGTGAAGACCGAAGTGCTTTTAGTTAATCTAGATCTTGCTGGCATAGCAGCCTCTAGCGGATCAGCTTGTACAGCTGGCTCACACGAACCTTCACACGTTCTAAAAGCGATGTTTGGAGATGATGAACGCACAAAATCATCTGTTCGTTTTAGCTTCGGTCTAGGTAATAAATTGAAAGATATTGAACATGCTGCCCTTGAGACAGCAAAAATCGTGAAACGTTTAGCAAAATAAGTTACAATGTTTGTCATATGAATGAAATGAGGTGGACACGATGCAAACAGAATCAAACAAAAAGGCACCTCAAGATACACGAGTAGTTATTGGGATGAGCGGCGGTGTGGATTCTTCCGTTGCCGCACTTTTACTGAAAGAGCAAGGCTACGATGTGATCGGGATCTTTATGAAGAACTGGGATGATACCGATGAGAATGGCGTATGCACAGCAACAGAAGATTACAACGATGTGATTGCGGTCTGCAACCAGGTCGGCATTCCATATTACGCGGTGAATTTTGAAAAAGAATACTGGGACAAAGTATTCACGTACTTTTTGGAAGAGTATAAAGCTGGACGAACACCTAATCCAGATGTGATGTGCAACAAGGAGATTAAGTTCAAAGCCTTCTTGGAGCATGCCATGAACTTAGGTGCTGATTATGTAGCAACTGGTCATTACGCACGTGTGGCTGAAATAGATGGAGAAGTAAAAATGCTCCGAGGCGTTGATGAGAATAAGGACCAAACTTATTTTCTTAACCAGCTTTCTCAGGAACAATTAAGTAAGGTATTGTTTCCGATTGGTGAGTTGAAGAAGCCTGAAATCCGTAAAATTGCGGAGGCAGCTGGACTTGCTACCGCAAAGAAAAAGGACTCTACGGGTATTTGCTTTATTGGAGAAAGAGACTTTAAAGAATTCTTAAGTCAGTATCTGCCTGCAAAGCCTGGTGAGATGCAAACGTTTGAAGGCGAAGTGAAGGGCAAGCATGATGGATTGATGTACCATACGATCGGGCAGCGTCACGGTCTTGGAATCGGTGGAAGCGGAGATCCTTGGTTTGTCGTCGGTAAGAATTTAAAAGACAACATATTGTATGTTGAACAAGGATTTCACAACGAAAAGCTTTATTCTGACAGCCTAAAAGCGGTAAAGGCAGGATTTGTTTCTGATAGACCGCTGCCTGCTACTTTTAAGTGTACGGCGAAGTTCAGATATCGTCAGCCTGACATGGGTGTAACTGTCCATGTGATGGACGATGAAACGCTGCATGTGGTCTTTGATGAAGCACAACGTGCGATCACACCTGGACAAGCAGTCGTGTTTTACGATGGAGATGTTTGTCTAGGCGGAGCAACGATCGATACGGTATACAAAAACGACGAAGCGATCACCTATCTATAAAATAATGTGGAAAAACTGGCTTACTAGGACGTCAAATGACCTAATGAAGCCAGTTTTTTTCTTTTTGAACGAATTAAGATATGATAATGAGCTCGTCATAGCGGCATGAAATGCTCGCTGGACGAGCGCCATCCGAGAAATACGAGCGCCAATATAAGCATCCACAAAAAATTATGCGCCAGCTACCTTCATTTGTTATACTTTTGAAGGAAATTAAAAGTGGGGGTAATGAAGATGGAACCTTCAAAGGGTCTTGAATATTTACAAAAAGGAAAGTTTGAGGAAGCTGCAAAAAGTCTGGAATCTATGATTGAGACAGATCCAGTAAATCCAGTACATTATATTAACTTCGGAAATCTGCTTTCTGCTGTTCATGAACATGAAAAAGCGATTCAGTTTTTTGATAAAGCTCTATCACTCGATGAAAATGCTGTAGCTGCATACTATGGTGCGGGTATTGCCTGCTATCATCTGGAAGAATTCTCCAAGAGTGCAAAACTGTTTCAAGAAGCCATCAAAGGCGGGCTGCAAGATAGTGACACTCATTTTATGACAGGAATGTCGTTTGTTTCACTCGGTGAGAATAAGCTTGCTTTTCCTTACTTAATGAGAGCTATTGAGCTCAACGAACAAGATCATGAAGCACTTTTTCAGTTTGGTCTTTGTCAAGCGAGAACAGGCGATATTGAATCGGCATCCACAACATTTGAAAAAGTAGTTGAACGGGATGAGACACATGCCGATGCATGGTATAACTTAGGCGTGACGTATAGTTATTTTGACAAAAACGTAGAAGCACTTAAAGCCTTTCAAAAAGCGTTAGACATTCAGCCTGATCATTATTTGGCAGGGAATGGGAAGCGAAATATAGAAAGTAAAAACACAAACCATTAAAGGGGGTGCTTTATGGCACAGCAGCCTTCTTTTCATTTAGAAGATGAGACGTCAGAAATAACAAAATTTATCAAAGGTACGTTGATCTCTACTGTTTATCATCAAACAGAGAGTCTCTATACAGTCGCCAGAATAAGGGTGAAAGAGACGAACGAAAATTATAATGAAAAAGAAGTCATGATAACAGGCATCCTTCCCCCGCTAAGAGAAGATGAACTTTATGTGTTTTATGGAAAATTTAAAGACCACCCGAAATACGGTAAGCAATATGAGGTTGAACTGTTTCAAAAAGAGATGCCTCAATCAAAAGAGGCCATGATTCAATATCTTTCAAGTGATCTGTTTAAAGGAATCGGAAAGAAAACAGCCGAGCATATCGTTGAGGTCATGGGAAATGATGCGATCACAAAGCTTTTAGAATCACCGGAATACATCAGTCAGATTCCAAAGCTAACAGAAGAGCAAGCTCAAAGTTTGCAGAAGTCACTCATGCAGAATCGAGGGTTAGATCAAGTGATGATGGTCGTACAACCCTATGGTATCGGGCCGCAGCTAGCGATGAAGATCTTCCAAACGTATCAAGATGATGCTGTAAAGGTCATTAAGGACGAGCCGTATCGACTGATAGAGGACGTTTCTGGAATTGGATTTCACCGAGCTGATGAAATCGCAAAAGGAAATGGCATGCAAGTCAATCATCCAAAACGAATTCAAGCTGCCTGTCAGTTCGTGCTTCGTGATCAAGGTACAGACCTTGGGCACTCCTATCTACCGATGGACGAACTGTTAGAAGGCGTTAGAAAGCTTTTAGCCGATGGAAAGAATACGGTTGATGAGATGAGTATTTTTAGAGAGATTCAAGATATGGAGACAGAGCAGCGATTGATCATAAAAGAGAACGTTGTATATTTGCCGTCTCTCTATTTTGCAGAGCGTGGATTTGCTCAAAAGATGAACCTATTATTACATAGTCAGAAAAACGATTATCACATTGAGGATGCAAAATTGGAGTCTGAGCTAACAGCGCTCGAAAAAAGACTCAACATGACATATGCGAACAGTCAAAAAGATGCGATTAAAAAGGCTTTAACGTCTTCTTTAATGGTCTTAACAGGAGGACCTGGAACAGGGAAAACGACCGTAATTAAAGGAATCGTTGAACTGTACAGTGAGATTCATGGTGTTAGTCTAAATCCTGACGATTACAGAGGAAAGAAAGAATCCTTTCCCGTTTTACTCGTTGCTCCAACAGGACGAGCGGCTAAACGTATGACAGAGTCAACAGGGATACCGGCTCACACGATCCATCGCTTGTTAGGATGGAAGGGTGGCGGGACATTCGAAAAAAATGAAGATGAACAGATCGATGGGAAATTACTGATCGTCGATGAAATGTCGATGGTGGATATATGGCTAGCACATTCTTTAGCAAAAGCTCTGCCACCTCACATCCAGATCATTTTTGTTGGGGATGAAGATCAATTACCGTCCGTTGGCCCTGGTCAAGTTTTAAAAGATCTTCTGCAAGCAGAGCATGTTCCACAATCTCGGTTAGTGGATATCTATAGACAAGCAGAAGGTTCTTCCATCATTCGGTTAGCTCATGAGATGAAGAATGGAAAAGTCCCGCAAGATCTGCTCGTTCCTCAGAATGACAGACGATTCTTTGCATGTTCAGGTGAACAGGTGTTTCAGGCTATCCTTCAGGTTTGTGAAAATGCGATTAAAAAAGGATATAGCTCTAGGGATATTCAAGTGTTAGCCCCAATGTACAAAGGACCGGTCGGAATTGATCGATTAAATCTGGAGCTTCAGCGTCTGTTTAACCCAGAGAAACAAAAACAACGTCAGCTGCAGGTTGCAAATGTGTTTTATCGAAAAGGCGATAAGGTGCTTCAGCTCGTCAATCAACCCGAAGATCAGGTTTTCAACGGTGATATCGGTGAAATCGTGGCCGTTATCTATGCAAGAGAAAACACAGATAAAGAAGATCAGATCGTCATCAGTTTTGATGAGATAGAGGTTACATATAAAAGAAGTGAATTTCATCATTTTACTCACGCTTTTTGCTGTTCGATCCATAAGTCGCAGGGCAGTGAGTATCCGATCGTCGTTCTCCCTGTCTTAAAAAGCTACTACCGAATGTTAAAAAGGAACTTATTATATACAGCAATAACGAGAAGTAAAGAATATTTGATCCTGTGTGGAGAACAAGAAGCGTTTACTTGGGCTGTTGAACGATCCGATGAAACTGAACGATACTCGGGTCTTAGTTCACGTCTTCAAGAGACCATACTGGAAAAAGATTTAATGAATGATTCCCTTCTAAACGAAACAAACTAGAAATGTTCGAGAGATGTAAGATGTCATCTTGTCGGACATTTCTTTTTTGTTTTTCTAAAAGTCATGATCCTTCAAATATTGATTTCTGTATATTTTCTACAAATTCAGGACACCCTTGTAAAAGTAAATTTAAAGGAGAGAGAGCAAGTGGAATGTCCGAACTGCAGTAGAAAAGATATTGGTAAAATCGGGGTGAACCAGTATTATTGCTGGAACTGTTTTATTGAGCTTTCCATTGTTAAAGGAAGACTGTCCCTTCATCAGGTGGAAGAAGACGGCTCTCTAACATCACTCGATGATTTATTTGAAGATCAAGATCTGACTTATAGAGAAAGCACATCATAAAAGAAAACAAATCTCTGATGTCGAGGTGATCTAGCATGAGCAGGACGATGAGTTCTCTTTTCGCACTTGGTATTGGAGCGGCAACATATGCGATGAGAAATAAGAGGATGTCAAGAATGTCTAAGATGAACTATAATCTTTCGGATCTTAGTGATCTTTGGACATCACGACGTGTTAAAAAGATCCGTAAAAAGGTCGCAAAAGCCATTTATTAAAGAAAGCATACCCCGTCTCAAATAAAGACGGGGTTTTTTAAGAAAAGGGTGAAGAGATGACAAAAGACATTCGAATGAAGTGGGTTTATAGGCTTGCCCTTTCTTTATTATTGTTTTTATGTTTGTTTCTCTTGATGAAACTTTACCCTCTTTACGAGCCATTATGGAGTGCGATCAAAGGGGTCTTTCTGCCTTTTTTTCTTGCTGCTCTAATTACATATCTACTCCATCCAGTCGTGGAATACGTACATGAAAAAGGATTACCTCGCTTTGTTGCGATCTTAAGTATATACATCCTTTTCTTTGGTGGTATCAGTTTTGCTGCAGTAAAAGGGTTTCCTTATTTCATCGTACAGATGAAGCAGCTGTTAGTTAACGTACCTGTACTTGCTGAGGATTATAAGGAACTATTGTATAAAGTGGACCGTGGAACATCTGCACTTCCGTATTCGGTTCATTCTAAAATAGAAAATTATATCGTGAAAATGGAAAGCAACGCACAGGATGTATTGACCAATGCGATCTTTTCTTTAAGAAAAATTGTAGATTATTTCTTTGTTATCATCGTTGTACCTTTCTTAGTGTTTTATTTTCTAAACGATTTTGAAAAGCTGAAAAAAGCTCTCTGGTATCTGACACCAAGAAAATACCGTTATGAAGGAAAGCACTTAATAAAAGATATTGACCAATCACTTGGAGGATATATCCGAGGACAGTTATTTGTAGGTGCTATATTAGGAGCTGCAGCAATGGTTGCTTTGTGGGTGGTGGGAATGCCGTATCCCATTCTTTTAGGACTGGTGATCGCGATAACGGATATCATCCCTTACTTTGGTCCGATCTTAGGAGCGATCCCCGTCGTGTTGATCGCATTAACAATCTCTTGGAAGATGGTATGGATCACTGTTGGCATCATGCTTGTTTTGCAGTTTATTGAAGGTAACATCCTTGGTCCGTTTATCGTCGGCAAGAATCTGCACATCCATCCTGTATTTATCATTTTTTCATTATTATTTGGGGGAGAACTGGCTGGTGTACCAGGTATGATCTTGGCTGTTCCAATCTTCAGTGTGATTAAAGTCATTATCATTCATATCAGGGAACATCGACTTCAATCATCATCCGATTGACAAGTAAGAATGAATAAACGTATACTAACGCTAGAAGATCAAAAATCGCTGAAAGAGAAAAGTACGTTTCAGTCCTTCCAAAAGAGAGAAACATCCATCGGCTGAAAGATGTTTTAGGAAGAAGAGAGACAGAAAGCTACTCTGGAGTGCAGAAGGAAAATCTGCCGTTATGCCGCGTTAAGGCTTTAATCAAGGTGATATGCTTATTTAAAAGCGTATAACCAGGGTGGTACCGCGTGAATTCAAACTCTCGTCCCTGTATTTTTTATAGGGATGGGAGTTTTTTATTTTGCCACATGCCATAAGTTTGTAGGTTTAGAATTGATTTTGTACCTCATAGTTCTTATAAAAGATTGTTGCTTTGAATTTTTTTCCTTCTTATGCAAGTTGATTGCAGCGGAAGGTGGCGAGACTCCTATGGGACGAGCGGTCAGTCCGAAAAGTGGAAGTGGCTCGTTCAGCCCCGACTAGCAAAAGTTGAATGGTTTATGAAGGCGTATTTTGCCTTCTTAACCGTTTAACTTTTGACCTCGAGGGGCTAGCCACTGCAACTAGACAGGTGGAGACTCCTAATGGCGCATAGCGGCAGGAAGCTCACCGCACGCCCCATGGAAAGCGAGCGACCTGGAGCGGAAATCAACTAGCTTTCATAGCAATGAATACGAAATCAGTCTTAATATTTATTTAAAAAAAGGAGAATGAAAACGATGAAAAATTTGACTTCAGCTCAAGTTAGACAGATGTTCCTTGATTTTTTCCAAGAAAAAGGCCATGGTGTAGAACCTAGCGCTTCCTTAGTACCTCATGAGGATCCTACACTTTTATGGATCAACAGTGGCGTTGCAACACTGAAAAAATATTTTGACGGCCGCGTGATTCCTGAGAACCCTCGTATCACAAACGCACAAAAATCAATCCGTACGAACGATATTGAGAATGTTGGTATCACAGCAAGGCACCATACGTTCTTTGAGATGTTAGGAAACTTCTCGATCGGTGATTATTTTAAAGTGGAAGCTATTCTTTGGGCATGGGAGTTCTTAACGAGTGAAAAATGGATCGGCTTTGATCCTGAGAAACTTTCTGTAACGATCCACCCAGAAGACGATGAAGCATTTGATATTTGGACAAAACAAGTAGGGTTACCTGAAGAGCGTATCATTCGTTTGGAAGGAAACTTCTGGGATATCGGTGAAGGGCCAAGTGGACCTAACACAGAAATCTTCTATGACCGCGGTGAAGCTTACGGCAACGATCTATCTGATCCTGAACTATATCCAGGTGGGGAGAATGACAGATATCTTGAAGTATGGAACCTGGTGTTCTCTCAGTTCAACCACAACCCGGATGGCACATATACGCCACTTCCTAAGAAGAACATCGATACAGGTATGGGACTTGAGAGAATGGTTTGTGTGATCCAAGACACGAAGACGAACTTTGAAACAGATCTATTCATGCCGATCATTAAAGAAACAGAAAAGCTTTCTGATACGTCTTATGGCTTGAGTACAGAAACCGATACTGCGTTTAAAGTAATCGCTGACCATGTACGTACGGTAAGTTTTGCGATCGGTGATAGTGCTCTACCATCAAATGAGGGAAGAGGGTATATCCTTCGACGTTTGATCCGAAGAGCGATTCGTTTTGCGAAAAAGATCAACATCAACAAGCCGTTCATGTATGAACTCGTTCCAACTGTTGCAGACATCATGGTAGACTTCTACCCGGAAGTAAAAGAAAAAGTTCCGTTCATCCAAAAAGTCATCAAGACGGAAGAAGAGCGTTTTCATGAAACGATCAACGAAGGTCTTGCTATCTTAGAAGATGTTATGGCAAAAGAAAAAGAAGAAGGAAGAAAAGTCATCTCTGGTAAAGACGCATTCAAGCTTTACGATACATTTGGTTTCCCATTTGAGCTTACACAAGAGTATGCAGCTGAAAACGGAATGGATGTAGATTTAGAAGGCTTCGAAAACGAGATGAAGGCTCAACGTGAACGTGCGCGTGCAGCAAGACAAGAAGTAGACAGCATGCAAGTTCAAGGTGGAATTCTTTCTGATATCACCGTGAAAAGTGAATTCAGAGGATATGACAGCTTAACAGGAGAAGCGAAAATTTTAGAAGTACTACAAAACGGTGAGCGAGTGGCGATGGTCGCTTCTGGAGAAGAAGCTCAAGTCATCCTAGATGTGACACCTTTCTACGCTGAGAGCGGTGGACAGATCGCTGACCAAGGAACGATAAAAGGTAAAGAGCTTTTACTTAGAGTGAAGGATGTTCAAAAAGCACCTAACGGACAAAATCTTCATACCGTAGTTGTTGAAAAAGGTGTTCTTGAAAACAATATAGAAGTTTCTGTCG
Organism: Fictibacillus nanhaiensis; assembly: GCA_016401345.1. Classification (GTDB taxonomy): domain Bacteria; phylum Bacillota; class Bacilli; order Bacillales; family Fictibacillaceae; genus Fictibacillus; species Fictibacillus phosphorivorans. The sequence continues at coordinate 430,298 of JAEACG010000002.1, forward strand.
AGGTTGACCCTGAGATTCGTGCAAAAGTAGTAAAGAACCATACTGCTACTCACCTTCTTCACCAAGCATTAAAAGATGTGCTAGGAACGCACGTAAATCAGGCTGGATCTCTTGTACAAGAAGGTCGTTTGCGTTTTGACTTCACACATTTTGGAAGCATTTCTTCAGAAGAGCTTGAGAAGATCGAAGAGATCGTTAACGAAAAAGTATGGGGTAACATTCCTGTTGAAAAGATGGTTAAGAACATTACCGAAGCAAAAGCGATGGGTGCAATGGCACTATTCGGTGAGAAATACGGTGAAACGGTACGCGTTGTAAAAGTAGGAGACTATAGTCTTGAGCTTTGCGGTGGGTGTCATGTTAATAACACTTCAGAGATCGGTTTGTTTAAGATCGTATCAGAGTCTGGTATCGGTGCAGGAACACGTCGTATTGAAGCTGTTACAGGTGAGAACGCGTACCGCTTGATGAACGGCCAAGTCCAGCTATTAAAAGACACGGCAGCTAAGTTGAAAACAAATCTTAAGGACGTGCCACAGCGTATAGACGCATTAAACGAACAAATTCGTGAGTTGCAAAAAGAGAAAGAATCTCTTGCAGCTAAGATTGGAAACATGGAAGCAGGTAGCCTTGTTGATGAGGTTCAAACGATCAACGGAGTTTCTGTTATCGCTAAAAAAGTGAACGGTATGGATATGAATGGTTTGCGTTCGATCGTAGATGACTTAAAGAATAAACTACAAAGTGGAGTTGTTATTCTTGGTGCGGAAAACGGTGGTAAAGTAAATATCGTAGCGGGAGTAACAAAAGATTTAGTGACAAAAGGTTATCATGCGGGTAACCTAGTAAAAGAAGTGGCTGTCCGTTGCGGCGGAGGCGGTGGTGGCCGTCCTGATATGGCTCAAGCTGGAGGTAAAGATCCCGAAAAGCTGCAAGAAGGTATAGATTCTGCAGTTGAATTGATCAAAACCGTTTCCTAAGCTTTCATCTTTCATGTACAATAGAGACAAGAACTAATTTGTCCCTTAAGGGAGATCTTCAGAAAGAGGTGTTCGCCAGTGAGTTCAATGGACAAAACGATGAAGTTTAACTTCAACGAAGAAGATGCTTATAAGACGAATGTAGAAACTGTCCTGTTTTCTGTTTATGACGCCCTGCAGGATAAAGGATACAACCCTATCAATCAGATTGTAGGTTATTTGCTTTCAGGGGATCCGGCTTATATTCCTCGTCATAATGATGCGAGAAGCATGATTAGAAAACTGGAGCGAGATGAGCTTATTGAGGAGCTTGTAAAATCATATCTATCCACTCAAAAAGAAGGAAGTCGTTAATTTGACAAAAACACTCGGACTGGATGTTGGAACGAAGACAATAGGTGTTGCCGTCTCAGATGCATTGGGATGGACAGCACAAGGAGTCGAAACGATCCGACGCCGTCCTAACAAGCCCCAAGAAGACTATGCAAGGATCCAAGAGCTGATTCAGTTGCATGATATCAGTAAGATCGTAGTAGGTCTTCCAAAGAACATGAATGGTACGATCGGTCCCAGCGGAGAAGCTTGTCAAAACTTTGCAAAAGATATTGAAAGTCTGACAGGTCTTTCGGTTATCCTATGGGATGAGAGGCTGACCACCATGGCAGCTGAAAGAACATTGATTTCAGCTGACGTGAGCCGAAAGAAACGAAAACAGGTGATCGATAAGCTAGCAGCTTCGATCATTCTGCAAGGTTTTTTGGACAGCCAACAATAAGAAAAGTAGAGGTGAGCCAATTATGGCAAAAGAAGAACGTGAACGCATCGTTATTCCAGACGAGAATGGAGACGAAAATCTATTTGAAGTTCTATTCAAATTTGATGTGGATCAAACTGGAAAATCATACATGGTGACTATTCCTGTAGCTGATTCAGAAGATGATGATACGGATGAAGTAGAAGTTTTCCCTTTCCGTTATGAAGAAAATGGAGAAGAAGACGATCTTGCTCTATTCCCACTTGAGTCAGATGAAGAATGGGACATGATTGAAGAAATGCTAAACACATTTCAAGATGACGAGTACGAAACAGAACAATAGATGAAACAAAACGGAAGTTGGTTTTCTAACCAACTTCTTTTTTTATTCCATTTTACGGCCAATCTCGACAATTTCTGCTAGTAAACGTATAATTAAACAGGTGGAAAGGGGGAAATATCATGTTACATCTCCAGTCATCTGGGAATTACATAAATGAAAATAAAAGTAAAAAGCGTACCAAAACGATAGTTCTATCCATTTTGTTTCTAATTGTTGCTCTAATCATTGCTGTGGCTATAGGTGCATATTATTATTACAATAAAAATATTGGACCGGTCGATTCAGCTAATAATGAAAAAATTACGGTGGAAATTCCAATTGGTTCTTCCTCTTCAAAAATAGGGCAAGAGCTTGAAAATAAAGGGTTGATCAACAACGGTGATTTCTTCAGACTCTACACAAGAGTTAAAGGAGAAGGCAACTTTCAAGCGGGCATTTACGAACTAACTCCTTCCATGAACCTTTCTGAAATTATTTCAGCACTTAAAGACGGAAAGATGTTTAAGAAGCCAGCTCTAACATTAACGATTCCTGAAGGATATAATGTTCCACAGATCGCAAAATTAATCAGTCAGAAAACGGGTTATAGTGAAGCAGATATTATCAAAAAAATGACTGATAAATCTTATCTGAAACAGCTTCAAGAAAAGTACCCGATCTTACCTGATGATTTGATGAAGGAGGGACTTTATTACCCTCTAGAAGGATTTTTGTTTCCTGCAACTTACGATTTTGATGTAAAAAAACCGGAACTAACAGATCTGATTGATAAGATGGTCGAACAATCTTCTGTTGTTTTAACTAAACATGAAACAGAAATAAAGAATAGCGGTTATTCCCTTTTTCAAATCATTACGTTGTCCTCTCTTATAGAAGAAGAATCTCAGCGTGAAGAAGATCGAAAAAAAATTGCAGGTGTTTTTTATAATCGCTTAAGTAAAGATATGAAACTAGACTCCGATCCAACTGTTAAATACGCAAGAAAGAATTTTGATGTGCAAGTCTTATACGAACATTTAAAGTATGATTCAAAGTACAATACGTATCTTTATAAAGGTATTCCGATTGGACCTATCACTTCACCTGGTGAAAAAGCGATTGAAGCTGCATTGAAACCTGTTAAGATGGAGGAGCTGTTCTTTTATGCAAGACCCAACGGCGAAGTCATCTACACAAAAACATTAAGCGAACATAATGCTGTATATAAAAAATACAGAGACGAATGGAAGGTTTGGCAAGAAAAAGACAATAATTAGGAATGTTTCTGAGGATACTAGTAGGTATTCTCTTTTTTTTATGCTGTACGATCAACTTGTTAAGAAAGCCTATGAAGAGTGTACGATCTTTAATTCCATAGAAAACACTCATAAAGAAATAGGACTCTCGCCTTCAAATAAAGATTATGTTACAATATACCGGTTAGTGTGAAGGAGGCGTGTTACTTTGGTCTCAAAAGAATTGAACCAATATATCGAAAAAATTATTCCAACGCGCTCTGAACAAGTACTAAAAATGGAGCAATACGCGAAAGAGCATAATGTGCCGATCATGGATCTAACAGGTATGGAGACGCTTTTGTCTTATGTTAGATTAAAAAAACCGAAACGTATATTAGAAGTAGGAACAGCGATTGGATATTCCGCCATCCGAATGGCTCTTGCATGTGAGAATGCTGAAGTTATTAGTATTGAAAGAGATGAAGAACGGTACAATATAGCAAAAGATAATGTCAGATCCTTTCATCTAGAGAGCAGAATTACCTTGTTATTTGGAGATGCGAATGAATTGCAGAGCCAAGTAGAAAACTATGCCCCATATGACTTTATTTTTATAGATGCAGCAAAAGGACAATATCAAAACTTTTTTGATCATTATTCCTCCATGCTGTCTCCTGATGGCATCATCGTCACAGATAATGTTCTCTTTAGAGGGTATGTCGCTGATGAAAGCGGCTTAGAGAGTAGAAGACTTCGTTCTCTAGTAAAAAAAATTAGAAGTTTTAACGAATACATGATGCAGCATCCTGACTATCAGTCTTCAATCTTACCGGTTGGAGATGGAATGATGGTGAGTATTAGAAATTCTTAATGGGACATGCAGTTTGGAGGAGTAATCAAAATGGCACAAAAACCAATAGTAATTGGGGTTGCAGGTGGATCTGGATCAGGTAAGACGACGGTAGCGAAAGAAATTTACAGGCAGTTTGCTAACCAATCCATCTTAATCATAGAGCAAGATGCGTATTACAGAGATCAATCAGAAAAATCGATGGAAGAACGATTGGATACGAACTATGATCATCCTCTTGCTTTCGATAATGATCTGTTAATCCAGCACATTTCTTCACTTCTAAAATACGATTCCATCGAAAAACCAGTGTACGACTATACAGCACATACAAGAAGTGATAAAATTATCCCAGTTGATGCTAAAGATGTCATTATACTGGAAGGTATTTTGATCCTTGAAGACGAACGACTACGTGATTTGATGGACATCAAGCTGTTTGTAGACACGGATGCAGATGTTCGTATTATTAGAAGGATGGTTCGAGATATCCGAGACCGTGGAAGAACACTTGAATCTGTTATCGATCAATATACTGCAGTGGTTCGGCCGATGCATAATCAATTCATAGAGCCAACGAAACGATATGCGGATATCATTATCCCAGAAGGCGGTCAGAATCTTGTAGCGATCGACTTAATGGTAACAAAGATTAAGACGATATTGGAAGACAAAGCATTATTGAAAAAATGAGGAACATCATCCTCATTTTTTCGGTATACAGTGACAAATTTCAGTTTTAAGCCATTTGGCAATCAACTAATAACCCATATTTTATACATACCCTAGCCGAATTATCATATAACGTAACAAGGGTACTGATTATTTAAGGAGTGAAAAAACAATGGCAGACGAGAAAAAACACTATATGACCTTAGAAGGTAAAGAGAAGTTAGAGAACGAACTAGAGTTTCTAAAAACAGAACGAAGAAAAGAAGTTGTTGAACGAATTAAAGTAGCTCGTAGTTTTGGAGACCTTTCCGAGAACTCTGAGTATGATGCAGCAAAGGACGAGCAGGCATTTGTAGAAGCTCGTATCGTTCAATTAGAAAAAATGATTCGTGATTCTGTTATTATTGAAGATAATAAAGACCAATCTGATAACGTTTCCATCGGGAAAACAGTTAAGTTTAAAGAGCTTCCAGACGGTGACGAAGAAACTTACATCATCGTAGGTAGTGCAGAAGCGGATCCGTTTGAAGGGAAGATTTCTAACGATTCTCCGATGGCAAAAAGTCTTCTAGGTAAAAAACCGGGAGATAAAGTTTCTGTTCAAACGCCTGGTGGGGAAATCAGTGTTGTTATATTAGAAGTAAAATAAACGTTTCAACCTATTGGAAGACTTGCAGAAATATGCAAGTCTTCTTTTTTTGCAGCCGTTTAGGATCAAAACGACTGGGTGAGAATAGGTGTAAGGTGGTGAGTGTGTGTTATCGAAGAAAAGAACGATGGTAGTAGCACTTTTTTTCCTATTCCTTATCCTTTTTCTCACATATCGGTTAGCTGATATACAGCTGATTTCGACTACTTCCTTTTCCAAGAATAAAGTGAATCTCATACAAGAAAGTGTTGATCAGCGTACACACCGTTTTACGATCAACGATGGTAGAGGTTATTTTCTTGATCGAAATGGTGAGCTGCTCTCAACAGATGTAACAGCTCAGGTCATCGTCTTTCCTAATCTTTACTCGAGTAAATGGCCGATTGATTCTATTGCTGGCATACTGGATATACCAACAAGTAACTTTACAAAAAAAATCAGTGATCTAAAGAAACCATCTGCACTCTCTCTTTCAGAAGAAATCAGTATAGAGCAGATGAATGAGATTAATAAACTAGAGGTTCCCGGGCTTTACGCTCAGCTTGTTACAAAACGAAATCCAACTCCTTTCGCAAATCATATCATTGGAGCGGTTGGACAAGATCCGGACCTGATCAAAAGAAAGTATGAAGATAAACTAAAAAAAGGCACGGTTACGATAAGCACAAAAACAGGTAAGAACGGAATGCAATATACGTTTGATCCTTTTTTAATTTCGGAAGGAGAAACAGAATATATCTATCATGTGGATCGTCAAGGACATCCGTTGTTTGGACTTGATGTTAAATTCCGTTCGCAATCGAACCCCCTATATCCTCTTCACGTAAAAACGACGCTAGATAAGAAGATGCAGGAAACGGTAGAAAAAGCACTTGATATTCATGGTGTTGAAGAAGGCGGAGCTGTTTTGCTTGATATTGAAACCAATGAACTGTTGGCGATGTCAAGCAGACCCTTATTTTCAAGTAAGACTATCTATAAACATGTAGATCATATGACATCTCAACAAATTCCTGGTTCTGTATTTAAAATTGTGACAGCAGCAGCTGCTATTGAAGAGAATAAGCTGCAAAACGGTAAGATGTATGATTGTAACCTTAACATCTACGGTAAGAGAGATGAAAGGCAGCTAGGTTTGTTAAATATTGAAGACAGCTTTACCCAGAGCTGCAATAGAACGTTTGGAGATTTAGCGAATGAATTGCAAAAAACAGATTCAGACTATATGAAAAAATATGCAGAAAAGTTAGGTCTACTTACGCAAAATGGATGGCAAGGTGAAGTCTATCATCTAGAAGCATTCTCACATTTCTATAAAGAAGAAGCGGGTCAGATCTACAACTCGAAAAAGAAAGTATCTGACTACGAAAATATTTTGGCGGTATCACAAACTGCCATCGGTCAGCTTGATGTTAAGATCACACCGCTTGCTGTGGCAAATATGATGGCAACGATTGCTAGGGGCGGGGTCAGTTATGAAGTAAAGGCAGCTAAAAGTGTCAATTTTGCTAATGGTACCGAACTGATTAAGTTTGAAGAACACAAGAAAGAAGATGAAAAGTTATCTCCTTATACGATTATGAGACTTCAATCCTTACTGTTAAACGTAGTTAAGAACGAAAAAGGTACAGCACACGCTTTACAGGCACTGCCCTTTCAAGTTGCAGGAAAATCCGGAACCGCCCAAAAAGGAGACGATAAACGGTATAACAATAAATGGTTTGCAGGATACTTTCCGGCGGGTCAACCCCGTTTTGCACTTGTTATCGTAGATTTAAAACACGATACCATTAATCGCACGATTCCTGTATTTAGGGACATCGCAACTGAAATTATGGAAAAATCAAATTGATGGAAGAGATAATCAAAAAAGAGTAATAGGAAATAGTGTTCCTACACCTCCTCCTCGTGGTAAAATAAAAAAAGTATTTTACTGAGGAGGATATTATGAAACGAAACCAACGTTATGAATCAAGACTAGAAAAACGAAAACAAAATCGTTTTTTAAACATAGCAATCGGGTTAGTTGTTTTGCTGATTGTTGTTGTTGCATTTAATCTTTTCTCAGGCGATGATAACGAAACAGCTTCCACGAACAAATCTAATTCTGAAGAAACAACTGAAAACAACGAATCCAATAACCGTTCAATTGAGATGGAAACGGATGATTCAAAGTCAAAAGCTAATGATGAGGATTCTGAGTCTCAGGATAAAGAAGAATCAGCTGAAGATAAAGACAAAGCAGATGAAGAAGCAACAGAAGAAGAAAAGACAGAATCAGAAACGCCTGAAGGTGGAGGTCCTGAAGGTCCATGGCAACCAATCGGAACTTCACAAACAGAACCTCATACAAAGACGTATGATGATGGTTCACAAGACTGGAACGAGATGGTCCAAGCCCTTTCTTATGCGACCAGCATTCCACAAGATCAGATGACTATTTTTTGGTTAGGAAATGGTGGAGGTCCTGATCTTTCAAAAGGTACCGTACAATCGAAAGCCGATGGTAAAAAATATGATGTTATGCTTCAATGGATTCCTGAAAAAGGATGGCAGCCAACGAGTGTGACACCTGTTCAATAAAACGAAGAAAAGCAACCTGTTAATATTACAGGTTGTTTTTTTTGTTTAACACTCTTTTCAAAAAGATTGTTGCTTTGAACTCCTTGTCACCCTTGACAATTGATTGGAGTGCAAGGTGCGTGCTTACCACCTGAAATACATCTTCCATGGCATGGGACGAGGGAGCTTACTCCGCTAGCATTTAACTTGTAGACGCAAGAGCAAGGAGCATAAAGGCAGGCAGTTTGAAATGTGGAAAGCGAGCTGCTTTATAGAGAATGTGGGATCGAAATGAGAAGGCCCTGTCACTTTAGGTGGCAGTGTCTTTTTGGAGTGTACACGTTATGAGTTGAAATTTATTTTTATATGATTAAGGGCAAGTTTTATGTGATAACCTTAAATTTTTATGTGATGCCTGCTCTTTTTTATGTGATGTTACTCCATTTTTATAGGATGGTGTATTTTTAGCAGCAGGCCGACCACCATGACTTCCATTTTCCATGCACAAATGCCAGCTGCAGAGAGCTGGCCATCACCTAACTCCATTCGTAAAGTCGAAATGTATCTGTAATTTTTGCCAATAGAAAAAGATTTTTCATTTGAAAATTTTTAGTAATTATGATAATTTGGAACCTGTAAGATTTTAATTCATAGTATATTGATAGGAATTATATAAATTAAAAGGTGAGTGTGAAAAATGGGACGAGAATTTATTGATCTGTTTGATGAGTGGTCTTCCTCTTATGACGAAACGGTTTCAGGAAATGATCAGGAATATAAGGAAGTTTTTCATAAATATGATGAAATATTAGAAACGGTTGTTCAACGTTCAGGAAATGTTGTCTTGGAGTTCGGAGTTGGAACAGGCAACTTAAGCGAGAAATTACTTAAAAGCGGTAAACAAGTGATTGGCATTGAGCCGTCAAAAGGGATGCGTGAAAAAGCGTCCGACCGTCATCCAGATCTAACACTTTATGATGGTGACTTTTTATCTTTTCCAAAACTCGATCAAGAGATTGATACTATCGTAAGCACTTATGCGTTCCACCACCTAACAGATGAAGAAAAGGATATTGCAATCGGACAGTATAGCCAGCTGCTTAAAAAGAATGGTAAAATTGTGTTTGCAGATACCGCTTATCTTCACGAAGATGATAAAAAAGAGCGTCATGAAAAAGTAAGATCTCAAGGGTTTCTTAACTTGTTAAAAGATTTGCAGACTGAGTATTATACAACCCTCGGAGTACTAGAAGATCTATTTAAGAAACATGACTTTGGGGTTTCGTTCAAAAAACTTAATGAATATGTCTGGCTGATGGAAGCGGTAAAAAAATAGACATTGGAGAATATTATGAAGCGAATTGGAATTATCGGTGCAATGGAAGAAGAAGTTGTTCTGTTGAGAGAGCAATTAGAAAATCTAGAAGAAAATAAGCTAGCAGGTTGTGAATTCTACAAAGGCTTACTCGGTGGTCAAGAAGTCGTGTTATTAAAATCAGGAATCGGAAAAGTAAACGCAGCGATCGGTACTACGTTAATGATCCAGCTTTATGGACCGGACGCTATTTTGAACACGGGATCTGCAGGAGGTTTTCATTCGGATCTAAACGTCGGTGATGTAGTCATCTCAACTGATGTGCGCCATCATGATGTAGATGCAACGATCTTTGGTTATGAGCACGGTCAAGTACCACAGATGCCTCCGAACTACCTTCCTGACGAAAAACTTGTGAATGCAGCTGAGAGAGCTGGAGCGAGAGTAGAAAACATACAAGTTGCAAAAGGTTTGATCGCTTCAGGAGATTCGTTTATGAGTGACCATGCTAGGGTAGAAGATATCAGAGGCAAGTTTCCTGCTCTATTTGCAGCTGAAATGGAAGCCGCAGCTATCGCTCAAACGTGTTATCAATTCAACATTCCTTTTGTGATCATCCGCTCTTTATCAGATATTGCAGGAAAAGATGCACGTGTTTCTTATGACCAATTCTTACAAACAGCATCTAAGAACTCGGCAGAATTAGTACAAAAAATCGTTGAGGAGCTGAAATCATTATGACAAAGAAAATGAATGTAGAAAGCTTTAACCTTGATCATACAAAAGTAGTCGCGCCATATATCCGTTTAGCAGGTACGACAACAGGTGCTAACGGAGATATTATCCATAAGTATGACATCCGTTTTTGTCAGCCGAACAAAGATCATATGCCGATGGAAGGACTTCATTCCATTGAACATTTGATGGCAGAAAACATTCGAAATCACCATTCTACTGTAGTGGATATCAGCCCTATGGGTTGTCAGACTGGTTTTTATCTATCTGTGATCAACCATGATAACTATGATGAGATTTTAGATGTTCTAGAAAAGACGTTGCACGATGTATTAGAAGCTACTGAAGTACCTGCATGTAATGAAGTACAATGTGGCTGGGCAGCTAACCATAGTCTTGAAGGTGCGAAAGAGATCGCGCGCAAGATGCTTGCTAAAAAAGACGAGTGGCATATTGTTTTCGGAGAATAGAGGACGATTTCAATGAAATATTTTAAAAACGTGCATGAGATGATCGGTAATACACCTCTTATGGAGATCACTCAGTTTTCACTTCCAGAAGGTGTTCGTTTATTTGCAAAGCTGGAGTTCATGAACCCTGGTGGCAGTGTGAAAGATCGGTTAGGCTTGGAGCTGTTAGATGCAGCCCTAGCTAAAGGTGATCTTGTGCAAGGTGGAACGATCATCGAGCCTACAGCAGGAAATACTGGGATCGGTCTAGCTCTTGCTGCGATCAATAAGGGTATAAACGTAATCTTTGTTATTCCAGAAAAATTTAGTATCGAAAAACAAGAGCTTATGAAAGCATTGGGTGCGACTATCGTTCATACTCCTACTGTCGATGGAATAAAAGGAGCGATAAAAAGAACGAAGGAATTGCTGAATGAGATTCCGAATTCTTTTTCTCCTTCTCAATTTTCTAATCCGGATAACCCAAACACTTACTACAAAACATTAGGTCCAGAAATCTGGGATGCGCTTGATGGTCATGTAGATGTTTTTGTAGCCGGGGCGGGTACAGGTGGTACGTTCATGGGTACAGCTCGCTATTTAAAAGAAAAGAACGAAAATGTGAAGACGGTTATAGTTGAACCTGAAGGCTCTATTCTAAATGGTGGAGAATCCGGACCTCATAAGACAGAAGGTATCGGTATGGAATTTCTGCCCGACTATATGGACCCATCCTATTTCAAAAGCATCCATACAGTCATGGATGTAGATGCGTTCCAAAGAGTCGCTGAACTAGCTAAAAAAGAAGGTCTTCTTGTCGGAAGTTCTTCAGGAGCAGCGTTACACGCAGCCCTAATTGAAGCACAAACAGCACAACGAGGACAAAATATTGTCACGATATTTGCTGACAGCTCAGAGCGATATTTAAGCAAGAAAATTTATGAAGGAGGCATCTGATAATGAAACGTAAAACAAAATTGATCCACGGAGGCATTCCTTCTGATAAGACAACAGGAGCTGTGTCTTTTCCGATCTATCAAGTAAGCACATACAAGCAAGAAGATGTAGGAGTGCATAGCGGATTTGAATATTCTCGTACAGGAAATCCTACAAGACATGCGTTAGAAGAACTGATTAAAGACTTAGAAGGAGGCAAACGCGGGTTTGCGTTTGGTTCTGGTATGGCTGCTATTACAGCTGTTATGATGTTATTTGATTCTGGTGATCATGTTATTCTAACAGATGATGTATACGGCGGTACGTATCGTGTGATGACGAAGGTATTAAACCGTCTTGGAATCGATTCAACGTTCGTGGATACAACAGACATTGAACAGATCGAAGCGGCATTAAAACCGAACACAAAAGCGGTCTATGTAGAAACACCAACAAATCCACTATTAAAGGTTACAGACATTGAAGCTGTAGCTTCTTGGGCAAAAGCGAAAAACCTTCTGTTCATGGTAGATAACACGTTTAACACACCATATTGGCAAAATCCGATCGAATTAGGTGCAGATATTGTTCTTCACTCTGCAACGAAATATATCGGCGGCCATAGTGACGTTGTAGCTGGCTTAGTCGTGGTAAACGATGAAAAGCTAGGAGAAGACCTTCATTTCGTACAAAACTCAACAGGCGGCGTTCTGGGGCCACAAGATTCATGGTTGCTCATTCGCGGTATCAAAACACTTGGGTTGCGTATGGAAGCTCACGAAAACAATACGAAAAAAATCGTTGAATTTTTAAAATCTCATCCAGCGGTAGAGAAAATTTATTACCCAGGACTAGAAGATCACCCTCAGCACGAGATTGCTAAGAAACAATCTGGTGGTTTCGGTGGTATGGTATCCTTTGATGTTGGTTCACAAGCGAATGCTGATGCACTTCTGAAAAAGGTAAAATACTTCACACTTGCAGAAAGCTTAGGAGCAGTTGAGAGTTTGATCTCCGTTCCTGCTCGTATGACACATGCATCTATTCCAGCAGAACGTAGAGCAGAACTAGGAATCACAGATGGATTGGTCCGTATCTCTGTTGGTATTGAAGATGCTGACGATTTGATTGATGATCTGAAAAACGCTTTAAGTTAAATGAGGAACATAAAGGGTAGAACAAGTGCTTTAACCGGCACTTGTTCTTTTTTTGTTTGCGTGTGTTGATAAGTCAACATCTATGGAAGAATGAAAAAAGCCTTTTCGATTGCAAAATTAAAGATTTTGCTGAATTATTACTTTGAATCCCCCGCAGGGTACACTGCTAACAGTTTTAGAGGCCCTTTGAACCATTTTGATTCTAATTAATAAAAGATATATTCACCTTCCATTTAAGGCATACGATGCAAATTTTTGATCACAATTTAGACAAATTTACTTCACGCTTTTGTCAAAATCTACTTGGTAGAATAGGGTCTTACCTATGTTATCCTTTATATAGAGATTAGGAGTAGGAGGTAGACACCGCTATGAAAAACAATGCTGAATTCATTCAAAAGAAAATCGCTGACTACCAGCGCTTCGGTTTTATTTTATTGGCTGTTAGCACGTTCTTTTATTTAGGACTAGTACTTCCTGTTGAAGACAAAAACTTTGTTCAATCCATCACATTAGGTATTGCATCGACAACATGTTTGGGATTCACTGCACTTATGTATAACGTTGTAAGAAAGTGCAAAACACAATTACAAGAATTAAGTGAATAAACCATATAAATAATTTCACGTACCGTCCCTTAAGCAGGGGCGGTATTTTTTATGTTCTTAATCGTATTTGAAAAAGTGTCTTCACTCGCTACACCTCATAAAAAGAAAGCGATTACGCAATCACTTGAACTAAATCGTTAACAAAGCTTAATTCTTCAGTCTTTCATGTCACCTAAAGAAGTTTTAGTTTAACTAGTTTATTCCGTTAGAACAATCGGGTATGGATACAGAACGGCCGAAGAAGGTCATAATAAGTTTTAACAATCTATATTAAAGAAAGAAGTGGAGTTAGTGGGTATCATCTGGGCACTTATTACAGCAGTCTGCTGGGGAAGTATCGTCTTAGTGAGCGAAAAACTTGGCGGAGATTTTCACAGTCAAACATTTGGAATGACATTAGGAGCTCTACTGTTTTCAATTGTTGCATTCTTTATCGTTCAGCCGGATCTTGATATTACAGTTTTTGCGATCGGTATCGTTTCAGGGATCTTCTGGGTGATCGGACAGCGAAACCAATTTGCTAGTGTTGATTATTTAGGGGTTTCTAAAATCGTTCCTCTTTCAACAGGTATGCAGTTGTTCGGAACAACATTGTTTGGTGTTATCGTTTTTCATGAATGGAAAACAACAACAGAAATTATCATCGGAATCATTGCAATCTGTGCAATCATAGCAGGAGCGTTATTAACATCAAGAAGAAGTGAACAAGGTGACCAAAAAGATAAACAAAACTTTAAAAAAGGACTCACCATCCTTCTTATATCAACGATCGGATATGTTACATATGTCGTTATTATCAGATGGTTTGAAGTAAACGGATGGCAAGCTATCTTACCTCAAGCCGTAGGGATGTTTATTGGCGCGCTCGTTTTATCTTTTAAACATAAACCGTTTAATAAGTATTCTGTGCGCAATATTTTAACAGGACTGATTTGGAGCACTGGTAATCTGACTTTACTGCTGTCATTGCCTCTGATTGGAATCGCGACAAGCTTTTCGCTTTCACAGACCGGTATCATCATATCAACACTCGGAGGAATCTTTTTATTAGGTGAAAAAAGAAGTAAGAAAGAGATCATCTGGGTGATCTCAGGTTGTGTACTTATCATAGCGGGTGGTGTCATGTTAGGATTTACAAAATCATAGAGGAGCTGAAGAGGATGTATCCAGATTTAAAAGGAAAAACGGTTATAATCACAGGTGCAGCAACAGGCATCGGTAAAGCATGTGCACTAAGATTCGGACAAGAAGAAGCTAATGTTGTCATTAACTTTCATTCAGATAAACAGATTAAAGAAACGAATGAAATGATTAAGGAGATAAAGAATAGCGGTGGAAATGCAATTGCTGTTCAAGGGGATGTAACAAAAGAAAGTGACATCAAACAACTGATTGAGAAAACAATCAATGAGTTTGGGTCGCTAGACATTATGATTAACAACGCTGGAATTGAAAATGAAGTTCCTTCACATGAGCTCACATTAGAGGATTGGAACAAAGTCATATCTACGAATTTAACAGGTCAATTTTTAGGTTGTAGAGAAGCGATTGACTATTTTTTGAAGCATGACATCCAAGGAGCTATAATCAATATGTCGAGTGTACATGAGATCATTCCATGGCCACATTTTGTACATTACGCAGCAAGTAAGGGCGGAATAAAGCTGATGACACAAACCCTCGCACTTGAATATGCTCCTAAGCGTATCCGAATCAACGGCATTGCGCCGGGTGCCATCAATACACCGATTAATGCAGAAAAGTTTTCAGATCCAAAACAAAAAGAAGGCGTTTTAAAGTTAATACCTATGGGCTATATCGGGGAGCCAGAGGAAATTGCAGCGACCGCAGTTTGGCTAGCCTCAAACCAAGCAAGTTATGTTACAGGTCTAACACTAATTGCCGATGGCGGAATGACATTATATCCAGGGTTTCAAGCTGGAAAAGGGTAAAAGAAAAAGTCCACTTTATAGAAGTGGACTTTTTCACGTTTATAATAGGATTCCAGTTAACGTACCTAAACAAAGTAAAATACCAAAAGCCATATGAAGAAGTGCAGTTAAACCAAGCGCCTTGTTTAACTCTTTAGCATCCCATGTGGATATCGCAATCTTTAACCCTTTTAACGCGATGGGAAGGGTAATCGCCGCGATTAGACTCCAAAGCGGTAAGATGT
The DNA here is from genome assembly GCA_016401345.1 of Fictibacillus nanhaiensis. Lineage (GTDB taxonomy): Bacteria > Bacillota > Bacilli > Bacillales > Fictibacillaceae > Fictibacillus > Fictibacillus phosphorivorans. The sequence goes on from JAEACG010000002.1 coordinate 445,701, forward strand.
CTAAGAATATAAGAGCTAATAAACTTACGTACGTACCAAGCATTAAGACATAGTATTCTAGTCGTGATGCTTTTCTTCCGATCAAACCAGCGATAGTGGTTTTGCCGATCTGCTTATCTGTATCGAAATCACGCAAGTTGTTAGCATGAAGGATAGCCATAACAAGAAGAGCGTTAGGGATAGCAGCTAAAAAGATTTCTGTGTTTAACGTTAATGTTTGTGTGTAGAACGAACCAACAACTGCGAGAATACCTAGCGTACTTCCAGATGCGATCTCACCTAGTCCGTTGTAAGCAAGCGCATAACGAGTAGCTGTGTAAAAGTACCCTACAAGTAATGAAGGAATCCCGAAATAAAGAACAACAGGGCCGGTAAGTGCAGTTAAAATAAGTCCCACAATAATACTTAGACCAAAGAAAATAAGTCCTGTGATATATACTTGCCGCGGAGTCATCTCTTTTCGGTCGATGACGCCTGATGGGCTCAACGAACCAGGAATATCCGCACCTTTTACATGATCAAAATAATCGTTCACTAAGTTCGTTCCGCACTGTAGAAAAACAGCACCAATAAGTGTTAGAAAAAAAGTAGTCCAATGAATGCTTGTCCACTGCAATGCAAGAATTGTCCCGAAGATAACGGGAATGACAGATGCTGTTAATGAAAAAGGCCGTGTTGAAGCAAAGATGACCTTAGGATGTATCATTTGTGTTTCCCCCTTTACACTCATAATTATAGTAAAAGTTTGTGAAAGTGTACACATAATTATCTTATGTAGGTATTGCCTATTTATAGAAAACCTATCCAATTTTTGTGAACTTTCGATTTCACATGCATATACTTATCTAGGATAAAAAAACTCTTTACACAACTTGGTAAATAGTGTAAGATTTTCTAAGTAAAGTAATTTATAAAAAAGGAGGTTGAACAAAATGATGATGTACATTGATCCGATCTACCAACTGAATAAATTTTTACGTTCGACCGCCAATCAGAGCAGTATGTCTATTTAACTTATTTAAAAGACACCGCAGGTCGAATGCCTGCGGTTTTTTGTGTGCTTTTTTAACACCGCAGGGGTTATTCTGCGGTGTTTTTTTATACAACTTAAAGGAGGAGAAGAAAATGATAATGATTGGAATTGCACTGCTGACTTGGCTTTTAACGGAGAAAGATTCAACCTGAGGGAAAAAATACGATTGAAACGAAGGAGCTAAAAAAGATATGTTTACACTACATTTGTTTTTTGTAACGATTACCTTTTCTATTAAGAGGAACAGTCGATCTGATGAGCTTTACGCTCGTGATAGGGAAGTAAAAACACTTTATGATCGTGCTAAAGAAAAAGCATCTAATAATTTGTCTTCATGGCTGTAAAAAGTAGCGCGTGCCGGTTCGGCATGCGCTATTTTTTTATACAAGAAGGCAAGAAATAAGATAGGTTATCGGTTATCGCATTTCCAATACGATATCCAAAAGCGCTTGGTTTTCCGTTAATGATAAATGTACCTGTCATTCGGTAGCCTTCTTGAACACCTTTATGAGATTGGAAAGCCATCTTAGGAAGTGGTACATGCTTTTGATAAACACTTACATAGTTGTCATAACTCTGATGTTTGTCTTGATCAATGATGCTGCCGACACCATCAAAAATACGAACTGTATCTCCTTCTCTGCCAAAAACGGGCTTTTGCACATACTTTTCTTTGTTTTTCAAAAATGGATCAGGTTCAAGATAAGTAGGTAAAAAATAGCGTTCGATCCATTCGTGTTCCTCACTAGAAAAGTAAGGAGATCGTGCCTCATGTAATCCCCATATGACGGCTAAGATGGCTTTGCTCTGTAATAAAAAAGCTGATGGTGGATTAATGATAGCCAATTTGTTTTGAACCACGAGCTGTGTTAACTGTAACCCTATATCCTCGTTTGTTACTTTGTCTACATCTTGAATAAGAAGCTCGATCGGAAATGTTTGTCTATATAAAACATCAATTTTTTTCCCGTTTTGATCGAATAAACCAATTCCTTTTCGTATGACCAATTCTTCTAAAGGGACAAACTGAGAAGGAAATCCTGAAAGTTTCTTTAAATAAAGAACAGTCTGTTTGTCTTCGATGTTCTCTTCATGTGCTGTAAAAACAATATGTGGGGCATGCTCTGTTTGTAAGTGTCGATACGCACTCAGGATGGAGGAGCGTACAGCGTTCTTTAATTGTTTTTCTTTGTCTTCGTTAGGATCGCGATATCCGTGTTGTTTACAGATTAAACCGTTCACCTTAAAACATTCATAAATAAATGTGGGCGTATCACTGTTAAACTCCATTATCTTATGTCCTTCAGGTGTTTCGATTGAATCAATCCTGCCAATTACCGTTTTCGCTAATGGCGTTTGATAGCGTAGAAACGAATTAAGAACCTCTGGGAAACCTAGAAGCTGTAAGGTATCATCTTCAATATTTTCAGATTGCAGGAGGGAAGCGGTCTTAAACAGTATATGACCGCCTCTTTCGCCAAGCAGTTTCGCATCATTTACAGCGTCTTCTGAAATTTCAGCTGGTTCGTATAAAGCATATTCTTGGCCATACATATCGGCCCAAAATTCAGGTAGCTGATTATAAAATTTTTGTCTGTTATCTATATAGGTCATGCGTGTGATTACCTCCAAAACATACATTTAGAACTGTAAACTGGTATGATAAACATAACAAATTATAAAGAGGATGAAAATAATGGAACTCACTTATTTTATCGAAAGAGACAACGAATATGAAGCCTTCTTAACGTATAAGATTCCTGAAAACATGCATAACGATGAAAAATATGCGCGGCAGCTCTGTGAATTTTTTGTAACAGGTGGAAAAGAGTACGAGCTTCAATCGAATGAGATGAAAGGTAGCGAGGAGATCTTAATCATAAAAGAAGTAGGAGAAGCGCGAAGATTTACAGAGGAAACGAGTTATAAAGGAAGAGGGATATTTTTAGAATTCCGCTCTTATAACTCTTCAGGAGATATGCCTGTACTTCATACGCAAGCTTTAAACAGCCATTGGGATGTTATCCGTTATTTATTAAAAGACGTAGTAGATATACCTGGTAAAGGACAGTATTTACGTGATTCAGCTGAAATAGATGAAGACCGTGCTGTTTATGTGATGTATGTCGGAGATAAAATTTAAGCATGTGGCAGATGCCACATGCTTTTTCTTTTAATATGTAAGACACTGAGCGATAACCCAACCAACGGAAATACTTAAAAACATGACAAGAAGTCCAACTGCTTTATTATCCGCATCGATTGCTTTTGAGATGCTTGAACGAATCGCTAGGTGTTCTGCTACGAATAAAGCTACGATCTGAGCGATGATTCCGACTGATCCCCAAATTAGCAAATCAATAATGCTCAATGAATTTGCGATCGATGATCCAATGACAAAAGCAAGGCCAAAAAGTCGTCCGCCAAGTGATAAAGCAGCTGCGCAATTTCCTTTACTGATTAATTGAAGTTCTTTCGTTTTTGTTGTTAATTCAAATATAATAAAGCCGACAAAAAGTAATCCAAGTCCTGTTGCCGCATAAAGGGCAAAATTAAGAAATAAGTTCTCCATCTTCACAACTCCTCATGATTTATCCGCCAAATCCTTTACTTCCTCCGAAGCCAGATCCACCGCCTTTGAAACTCGAACTACTTTTGTAGGATTTATAAGCAGAACTTTTTAATAAGCTGCTCTTTCCTTTGTAGTAACTTCCGCCGTGGTAATAGTGACCGAAATAGCGAGAACCGGTATCATCACATTCATATACCCCATCGTCTTCATCCCATTCCCAATCTTGGCATTCCGTATCAGTTGGCTCTGGTGGGATATCTTGTGCTTGGTCGTTACAGCCAGAGAGCATAACTGCAACAGATGCAGAGGATACACCTGCAATAAGCTTTTTTGTTTTATTCATATCTTCACCTCATTCCATGCTCCATTATAGTATGGATTTCTTCATAATTGAACCATTTATTTCTAGTACGATTTAAAAAATAAAAAGGTTCCCAGGTTTTTAAAGATGTACAGACACACCCAAGCCCAGCACCGCATACTGTTAAGGGAATAGAGAATCGTCTTGGAGGTGCTGTCATGTCATTAGTAGGTGTGTTGGCTTACTTTTTTAAGGAAGTTATGCTTTTTGTATCATACGTTAAAAATAATGCATTTCCCCAGCCCCTGTCTGAAAATGAAGAAAAGCAGTACTTAAAAGAGATGGCCGAAGGAAACGAACATGCTAGAGCCATGTTGATCGAGCACAACTTAAGGCTTGTTGCGCATATCGTGAAAAAATTTGAAAACACAGGTGAAGATACGGAAGACTTAATATCAATTGGGACGATCGGATTGATAAAAGCTATTGAGAGCTATTCGAGAGGAAAGGGTACGAAGCTTGCTACGTATGCAGCTCGGTGTATAGAAAACGAAATCTTAATGCATTTAAGAGCTCTAAAGAAAACGAAGAAAGATGTTTCCCTTCATGACCCGATCGGAACGGATAAAGAGGGAAATGAGATCACATTGATTGATGTGTTAAAAGCGGAAACTGAAGATGTTGTTGATGCCATCCAATTAAAGATGCAGAAAAAGAAAATATACGACTACATTCATGTATTAGATGACCGAGAAAAAGAAGTGATCGTAGGACGATTTGGACTCGATCTTCAAAAAGAAAAAACACAGCGTGAGATCGCAAAACAGCTAGGGATTTCTAGAAGTTATGTCTCAAGGATCGAAAAACGAGCGCTCATGAAGCTTTTTCATGAATTCTACCGCAGCCGACAGCAATCAGAACGATAAATATTTATCTTTAAGAAGACTGGTAACAATTACAGTCTTTTTATTTTTTTATTCGGACAAACTAAAGAAAAAAGGAGTTTTTATATATGGCAAGAAGAAAACGACAGCCTATCGTCCCAGAAGCTAGAGAAGGGCTTGATCGGTTAAAAGCGAAAGTGATGAGAGAAGCAGGTTACAACGTTTCAGATCAGTCACCAGATGATGTGAAGTATGAAGTAGCAAGAGACATGGGTGTGAACTTGCAAAAAGGATATAACGGTACGATCACGTCAAAAGATGCCGGAAAAGTAGGCGGACAGATTGGCGGGAGAATGGTAAAAGAACTCATTCAGCAGGCAAAAGCGAATTTAGGCAAGCAAGTACGTTAACATGGTGTTTAGATATACAAAATAGGGAATAGAATAGGTAAAAAACCAGGAGGGGTTCTTATGCAAGACGCTGTACTTTATGGATCATTCGTAGTAATGCTGGCCTATTTTGTCTATGTTTCAATCGCAGAATAATGTGAAGCTCTCCTTGCTAAGGAGAGCTTCATTTTTTATGTTCGTAAGATTTATATAAAAAAATAAATCAAAAAAATAAACTTCATGGTCGATTTTTGTTTGAATATTTTTTATAATAAGAAAAGAGTGGAAATATGTACATATGGGGGAGAAATAATGTTATTACAAGATTTAAGACAAACATGGGAACTTGATTCCGTTTTTCCTGGTGGTAGTGAATCGAAAGAACTATTAGCTGAAATAAATTGGACGGAGAACGAAGCGAAAGAATTAGCAAAAAAAGCAGATTCCTTCACGTTTTCAAACGAAACTTTCTTATCATTGATCAAAGAGCTTCAAAGCTTTTCTGAAAGATTATCAACTGCTGGAGCTTTCATTGGCTGTTTGATCGCTCAAGATGTAAAAGACAAGAAGGCGATGGCTCTTCGTGGTAGATTAGAATCGGTATACGCAGCATTCTCTAACGTGGGTTCAGTTATCGATCAAAAGCTAATGGATATCTCTGAAGATGCATGGAAAGATCTGATGAGTCTTCCTGAGTACGAACATATTGCGTTCTCTTTGAACGAGAGAAGAATGAATGCAAAAGAAAAGCTTGGTATCTCAGAAGAATCATTGATCAATGATCTAGCTGTAGACGGCTATCATGCTTGGTCAACGTTATACGATCTAGTGGTGGGTAGAATCTCGATCAAAGTTGAGATTGATGGAAAGGAAGAAGAACTCTCTGTAGGGCAAGCGGAGAATAAGTTTTCAAGTCCTGACCGCAACGTAAGAAAAGATACGTTTGAAAAATTTGTTCAAGCTTGGGATCACGAAGGTGAGTTTTGTGCGGCTTCTCTAAATCACATCGCAGGATTTAGAAACGAGATCTATAAGCACAGAGGCTGGGAAGAAACATTAAAAGAGCCTCTTGCGATCAATCGTATGAAGGAAGAGACTCTCTCAGCGATGTGGAACGCGATCTCTTCTCAAAAAGAGATCTTCGTTAAATACTTAGATCGAAAAGCTAAACTTTTAGGTCTAGATAAATTAAGCTGGTATGATGTTGATGCACCATTATCTTCTGCAAACAGCAAGATGAGTTATGACGAAGCGGCTCAATTTATCGTAGAGCATTTCCGTACGCTCGCACCTAAGATGGCTGATTTCTCTGAAAAGGCATTCCTAGACGGCTGGATTGAAGCAGAAGATCGTTCTGGGAAAAGACCAGGAGGATTTTGTACCGGGTTCCCAACTAAGAAAGAAACAAGAATCTTTATGACGTTCTCAGGAACACCAAGCAATGTTTCTACGTTAGCACATGAGCTTGGTCATGCGTTCCATACGGATGTGTTAAAAGAGATGCCATACTATGCAACAAATTATGCGATGAACGTTGCTGAAACAGCTTCCACTTTTGCTGAGATGATCGTTGCTGATGCAGCCGTTTCAAACGCAAAATCGAAAGAAGAGAAAATTGCGCTTTTAGAAGATAAAGCTCAACGTTCCGTAGCCTTCTTTATGAATATTCATGCTCGTTTTCTGTTTGAAACGAGAATGTACGAAGAAAGAAAAGCGGGTCAGTTATCAGTTGAACGTCTATGTGAACTGATGGAAGAGGCTCAAAAAGAAGCATTTAACGGTGCACTCGATGAGTATCATCCTTACTTCTGGGCGTCTAAGCTTCATTTCTATATTACAGACGTACCGTTCTATAACTTCCCGTATACATTCGGTTATCTGTTCTCTGCAGGAATCTATGCAAAAGCGAAAGAAGAAGGCCCTTCATTCGAAGAAAAATATATTGCACTCCTACAAGATACAGGAAAGATGGAAGTGGAAGAGCTCGCACAAAAACATCTTGGAATAGATGTTACGAAACAAGATTTCTGGTTAAAAGGTATTGAGCTTGCTGCAGCCGATGTAGAAGAGTTTTTAGCATTAACAGAAGAATAAAATAGAATCGGCAGTTCCTTGAATAGGAATTGCCGATTTTTTGCTTTTTTGGAGTTTATAGAACATGGAAACTTTGGCTGTTATTGAGCATGAATTGTAAACCTATGCACAGTTGCATATGGAGGAAGGGGGGTATTGAATGGATTATTTGTATCAAACTTTGTCGACTCGCCGATTTATGAGCAAATCTCGCCGTATTATTGGAGAAACTCGCTGAATGAACACTGAAATTTCTAGAATTATTTTAAAAAGTGTTAGGATTACAAAGGTGTATACCTAATGGGGTATTCGTTTAAACAATGGAACGCAAAATAAAAAGCTTGGCAACACCATGCCAAGCTTTCTTAATGACCTATTATTCATCTTTTTTCAATCGTAATGGTACTAATCATAAGTACAGATAACCCGAACGTCAGGAACATATAAAGAAATCCTGGGACTAGATCAACCGTCAGATAACCAGCAGCCATCAAACAACCAGCTAAAGTGATCGGCATACCCACAAATGAACCCGTAAACTCTGTGATGTTAAACCGAGCTAACCGTATCGCACCGCAGACAATAAAGATAATGGTGAAGATCATGCCTGATACACCAAACTGATGAAGGGCGACCTGATAGATTAAAAATGCAGGCGCAATTCCAAATGAGATAAGGTCACAAAGAGAGTCTAATTGTTTCCCAAACTCGGATTCGATATTTAACTTTCGGGCAACCATTCCATCAAAACGATCAAACAAACCGGCTAAGAAGATTAAGATGAATCCTAATTTCAAATCTCCTGAGATCATAATTAATAACGCCAAAGTTCCTAGTGATAAATTGATCAATGTTAAGAAGTTAGCGGTTTGTCCCTTCACTTTCTTAAACGTTGAATCAATACGCTCTCTTTCGAGCATGAACATACAATCACTCCTCAAACGGGTAACCGGCTAAAACGCAGTAAGTGCGCATCTTCCAAAGAGATAAACAATGATCCTTTGAAATATAAACTTATCCTTGTTCGTTGCTTAAAATTATATACCCATTCTAATCATTATATGACAACGAGAAAGTGATTAATAGTAGATATTATTCAAGGTTGGAACTATCTTTCTTTTCTAGTTCATTGAATACCGTTTTATCTGAAAGAGGCACTCCTGTTCTGTATGCTGCTCTTGAAATCATATGCCCTGCTACTGGAGCAGTCATCAGAACGAAAAGGATACCAAGTATCAATTTACCGCTAAACACATGCATCTCAGACAACACATAGATGAAGGAACCGATCAGGATTCCAGATACCCCCAAAGTCGAAGCTTTACTGGCAGCGTGAAGTCTTGAATAAACATCAGGAAAACGGAGTACCCCAAGTGTTCCTGAAAAGATGATAAAGGTGCCAGCGATGAGGAAGAAGCTAATCACGATCTTGATCAATGATAACACCCTTTTCTAGAAATTTTGCAACAGCGACAGTCGCAATAAACGTCAATATTCCGATCAATAAGATAATATCGTTCAGCTGAACAGTATCCAAGATAATTGCCATAATACCAGTGATGGCGATCAAGTTAATACCGATCGTATCGAGAGCTACAACGCGATCTGGATTTGAAGGACCCGTTACCGCTCGATAGAGAAGAAGCAGAATCGAGATGGTCGTTACGAATAAACAAACATGAACAACGACTGTGAACCAATCTGTCATCGTGTTACCTCCCTTATTGCTTTTTCAAATGATTCCTTAATGCTAACGATGGTTTCATTGACATCTGGAAGATCGAGCGCATGGATATAGATATATCGTTGATCTCTTGAGACATCCACAGACAAAGTTCCAGGAGTTAAGGTGATTAAGTTAGCAAGTAAGGTGATCTCCCAATTCTTCTTAACATCAATTGGAAGTGCGAGTATACCCGGTTGAAAATCAAGCCTTGGTTTATAAATCCATTTTAAAACTTCAATATTTGCTAGAAGAAGTTCTTTTATGAACAAAAAAATGAGATAAAGAATCGCTCTCACATGTTTAAAATAGTACGAATCAGGAATGAATCGATTCAGCAAGAAGAGAAGTGCTGACCCAATCACAAATCCAACTATAAAACTTGCGAAAGAGTAGCTCTCAGATAAAAACATCCAAATAACGCCGATCAGCAAATTTAGAATAAGTTGAAATGTCATGGAATTACTCCTTTAATACATAATCGATATAGATTTGCGGATCGATCAGACTGTCTGCTGCTGCCTGGACATATGGATAGAACCATTCTGCTCCAACACCAAGCAAGATAGAGATTGCGATCAATACAGCTGATGCTGCTAATCCTGAGGTTTTCACAGCTTGTTTCGGCTCTTCTTTTAGCTCACCCCAGAATGCACCGATAAAGATGCGAATCACAGAAAATAAGATTAACAGACTTGATAATAATCCGACTCCAGCAGCTATATAATGTCCTTCATCCATTGCACCTCTTAAGAGGAGGTATTTCCCGATAAAACCACTAAAAGGCGGGATGCCGGCTAATATGAGAGATGCGATAAAGAACATCCAACCCATAAGTGGTGCGGTTTTTATATATCCACCCATCTTTTTTAGGTTTGACGTTCCAGCATGCCAAACAAGTAGGCCAGCAAGGAAAAATAAAGCCGCTTTAATCGCCATATCATGAACAAGGTAGTAGATCGTACCTGCAAGTGATTCTGCTGAGAACGTTCCTATACCGAGAAGCATAAAGCCGATCGCTGGCATGATATTATAAGCGATAATCAATTTCACATTAGATGTAGAAAGGGCACCAATGACTCCGATGATCATGGTTAGAGTTGCTACCCAAATAAAAAAGGTGTGTGTGAGCTCAAGTTTATGAGAAAAAATGAGTGTAAAGACTCTTAGCATAGAGTACACACCTACTTTAGTTAACAGTGCTCCAAACAATGCAGAGACGATAGGTGATGGCACGATATACGATTTAGGAAGCCAAAAATACAAAGGAAATAGAGCACCTTTTGTCGCGAAAACGATAAATAGTAAAATCCCAATTCCTGTTAAGATACCTTGCTGTTCTACTTGGGCAACACGTTCCCCGAGTTGCGCCATGTTAACTGTACCGGTAACAGAATAGAGAAAAGCTACCGTTGTAACGAATAGAATGGACGAAAACAGATTGAGTAAGATGTATTTTACAGATTCCCGAAATTGATGCTTGGAACCCCCGATAATGATCAATCCATAGGATGCCATTAACAACACTTCAAAAAACACGAACAGGTTGAACAGATCTCCTGTTAAGAAAGCGCCACTCACCCCTGCGATCAGTAAAAAGAACAAAGGGTAAAAGTAGTGCTGTACCATCTTTTCTGTAACGGATGATAGCGCGAAGATAGCTGCAGTTAATGCGATCACATTCACAGCGAGTATCATGATGACGGACAGCTTGTCTGCAACAAGAATGATTCCGTAAGGCGCTTTCCAACCACCTGTTTCTAAGGTTAATGGTCCGGTGGAAAATACATGGTAACTTAAGAAGATCGATACGCCTAAACTTAACAAGACCACTAGAAATGAAATGTTTACCGTTACTTTTTGTTTCTTATTAAAGAAAACAAGTAAAGCTCCGAAAAACAAAGGTATAAATATTGGCAAGAATACTAAATTACTCATCATCTGTTCCCCTTAGCTGATCCATCATATCTGTCTTGTTGCTTTGATAGGTTCGATAAGCTAGTACAAGTAGAAAGCTCGTAACCCCAAAACTTATAACAATAGATGTCAGTATTAGCGCTTGAGGAAGGGGATCGGTATAGTCCTTAATCCCCTCAATTAATATAGGAGGTTTTCCACGGTTTAATTTTCCCATCGTTAAAATAAACAGGTGAGCTCCATGTGATAAAAGCGCCGTACCAAGTACAATTTTTAATAACTGTTTTTGAAGTATTAGATATACGCCGGCTGCAAATAACGTTCCGGCAAGTATAGACATAATTATTTCCATTAGTGGTTCATGTCTCCTTTATCCCGGTATTTTATCATGGCATAAATGCCTAAAGCAGCTAGACCAAGTACTGCTATTTCAAATAAAGTATCCAAGCCACGGAAGTCAACAAGGATGACGTTGACGATATTATCTCCACCGCCAAGCTTATAAGAGTTATCTACAAAATATTTTGAAATGCTCTCAAAATATTTAGAGCTATGAGCGCAGATCGCTACTACAGTTAAGAGTGCTCCCGTCGAAGCCGCAATAATAAAATCTACAAGCTTTTCAGAAGGTTTTTTATCCGATTTCTTCAATTTTGGAAGATGCGCAAAACATAGCAAGAAGAGAGCAACAGTTATGGTCTCAACGATGAGCTGTGTAAGTGCGAGATCTGGTGCACGGAAGAAAACGAACAATAATGAAAGACCATATCCTACAACTCCGATTACAATAATCGCAGCTATTCTCTGTGTCATCCAGATCGTTGCAATGGCAGCAACTGCCATAACAAAACCGACTAACACCTCTGGCCACGTAACCGGTGCTAAGTCATCGAACGCAATTTTAAAACCGTCTGTGACATAGATAAAAATCGATGTAGACACCACCAAGAATACAAGGATGATGGATGTGTACAATCGCAATGAACCAGTCATATAAAATTTCGTAAATTTACTCGAGAAACTCAATAGACCGTTTACGATAGACTGATATATACGATCGGTTGAAAACTTTCCAGGTACTCTATTGTAGATCGGTTGCCACCTTTTTAAAGTTAAAGCGAGAATGGTCCCGACTGCTACTACAACAAGCGACATATGCAAAGGCGTATTATCAAAACCATGCCAAAATGCTAAGTGGGTTAGAGCGAAATCTCCTGTTACTGACCCGACTGCTGGTGCAAGTAATGCCTCATTCAATGGATTTGGAAATAATCCGATCAAAACGACAAATCCAATGAGTATAATCGGAGAAATCAGCATGCCAATTGGCGCTTCGTGAGGTTTTTTCTCTAATTGATCTAGCTTGGCTTTACCTGTAAATGCGCCAAATACTAAATACATGGAATAAACAAATGTAAAGATACTCCCAATTACAGCTAATAATGGAACCCACTCAGCAAACATCCCAGCAAAACCGCTCGTTTGCTCTAATTTCAATGAAGAATCAAAGAACATTTCCTTGCTTAAGAAACCATTGAAAATCGGAAGTGGTACTCCAGCCATAGAGAAAGCTCCGAAGAATGCTAGAGTGGCGGAGATCGGCATAAATGTATAGAGTCCGCCAAGTCTTCTGATATCTCTCGTTCCTGTCTCATGATCAACAATACCCGCTATCATAAACAAGCTGCCTTTAAAGGTAGCGTGGTTAAAGATATGGAAGATTGCAGCGAGTGTAGCAATACCAGTACCAAAGCCAAGCATTGTCATGATCATACCAAGCTGGCTGATCGTTGAATAAGCTAAAATACCCTTCAGATCAGTCTGTCGAGAAGCAAGTATCGATCCTAAACAGAGTGTGATCAGACCAACACCAGAAACGATAATGAAAAATACATCCGTCCCACTAAATATGAGTGAAAATCTGGCTACAAGATAGATCCCTGCTTTAACCATCGTTGCAGAGTGAAGGTATGCACTAACCGGAGTTGGTGCTTCCATCGCATCAGGAAGCCAGCTGTGAAATGGAAACTGTGCCGATTTTGTAAAAGCTCCGATTAGTAGCAATATCAATATCGGAATAAACAGATCGCTCTCAATAATGTCAGATCGATTCGCGATCATCTCTCGTATACTGTTCGTCTCGGCTGTGATGGATAGGAGTATGAGAGCACCTAGCATGGACAGTCCGCCAAAAACAGTTACGAGCATTGATTTTTGTGCACCATATGTGGAACGTTCACGATAAAACCAAAATCCAATTAATAGAAAGGATGAGATACTCGTGAACTCCCAAAAGGTATAAAGTACGAATACGTTGTCAGATAGAACGACGCCAAGCATCGATCCCATAAATAATAATAAATAAACATAGAAATGGACGAGCTGTTCTTTTTTCGATAAATAAAAGATGGAATAGAGTACGACAAGTGTTCCGATTCCGGTGATTAATAGCGAAAAAAGCATGCTAAGTCCATCCAAGTAAAAACTTAATTGGATGTCGAGTGATGGAATCCAATTCGCGATGCTTTGAACGATCTTCCCTTCAGCCAATGTAGGCAGTTTTGAAATAAACAGAATAAAAAGCACTGCTGGAACAGGCAGAACAAACCAACCAGTATGTATCCGGTCTACTTTCTTAGCGGCAAGTCCAATGAGCAATGCTGCTAAAAAAGGAATGAGTATGTAGATGTGCAACATGAATACCGGTAAACCTCCTTAAAACCCAAAAATAATCGTCATAGTCCATTACATTGTAAGCAAAACCTTTCCTTTTTAGCAAATACTTTACCAAAGAGAAACTCTCTAATCAGATTGATTTTGCATCTCTTGAATATCCTTCCCAAAAAATACCTAACCTATTTGAGAGGTGATTGAAAATGAGACTACTACATACATACGGAATACTCTTGATTTTGTTTCAACTAACTGGCTGTTTTAATGATTCTATTTATAAAAGAGATGAGACGAGTCCAAAGTTTCAACCGAGAGAATACTACAGGAAGCACGTTAGCTTCTCTGAAGCAGGCGTTTCAAACGCCTCTTCATTAGCAGAAGAAATGAAAAGGGAAATTAAGAAAGATAAATTTATTAAACGTGCAGTAGTGGTTAAAGAAGGTGGCAAATACGTAGTGGCGATTCAGATGAAGTCTTACCACTACAAAAAAGCAGAATCTTTGAGTAAAAAATACAAGCAGGCGTGGGAAGAGCAGTGGAGAATTCCAATTGAAATAACTTTTAATCCAGGAGAATATCGAAAAGCTGAAAGAGAGTTGGCCACAAAAAAATAGAGCGTATGTTTACGCTCTACATTAGAACTTGCTGTAATCTAGCATGAAGAGATCTTCTGTCGATCTCTTTCTTTATGAGTAGTATAAAGTCCTTACTAAGTTTCAGTTCTCTAGCTTTTAGATAAGATTCAATCAACAGGTCGTCTGAAAGTTTTTCCATAATATAGCCCTATATGAGCGGCATGGTCACCTCCTGTTTTTTATAAAAAATGGTGAAACCGTATTCTAAATTCATATAAAGTGAATATGATGATAAGTTCATGTTTTTATGTACTTGCTTTATGTACTTTGAAGCTTACCATGTATTGTAAAAAGGAACAACCGTTCGTTTATCCACAGTGTTTGGTGGATAAGTTGTGGGTAAAATGTTAACATCTTTAAGAAAGATAGCGGATACTTAGGTGAATAATGTGAATAAGATTATCCACACTGTTGGGTAGGGGAACAAATTGTCGAAAACTTTTTATTTTTTCTAAACTAGTCTATTATTAACAATTTATAAACGTTGCTTGTTTTAATTGATCAATTTAGAAGAAAAACCTCATGGAAAGCTCTTGAAATTGATCTATTATGACAGTTATTGTAGAAAAATCGTTTGTACTTCCTTTCATTACTGGTAAAATAGATACGTTGAAATGGAAACGTGAAGAGGTGCTAGAATGTTAAAACATTTTTTACCGGATCAACATGTTCAAAATATAGTGGACATCACACCGGAAATGTTAGTTGAACGAGGAGTAAAAGGTATTATCACAGATTTGGATAATACGCTTGTGGAATGGGATAGACCTGAAGCGACTCCAGAATTGATCGAGTGGTTTACTTCTATTAAAGAAAAAGGTATTTTGATCACAATTGTTTCAAACAATACACAACATAGAGTGAAGAGCTTCTCAGACCCAGTTGGCATTCCGTTTATCTATAGTGCGAGAAAGCCAATGACTAAAGCTTTCAAGCGCGCTTTGAAAGATATGAAGCTGAAAAATGAAGAAGTTGTTGTTATCGGAGATCAGCTTCTTACTGACGTACTTGGCGGAAATCGATTAGGTTTGCATACTATACTCGTTGTACCAGTGGCTAGCAGTGACGGTTTTTGGACAAGGTTTAACAGAAAGATCGAACGCATCATATTGTCTTGGATGAAAAGAAAAGGCATGCTGCATTGGGAGGAATAGGATTGGAACAAATTAAATGTGTGGGTTGTGGAGTTTCCATACAAACAGAAGACAAAGAAGCGCTTGGATACGCACCTCTTTCGGCACTGACGAAAGAGCTGCCTATTTGCCAGCGCTGTTTTCGTTTAAAACACTATAACGAAATTCATGACGTGAGTTTAACAGATGATGATTATCGTAAAATCGTCTCAAGCATTGGAGATGAAGATGCGTTAGTTGTAAAAATCGTTGATATTTTTGATTTTAATGGAAGCTGGCTGCCGGGACTCCATCGCTATGCGGGGAACAACCCAATCCTTCTTGTCGGAAATAAGCTTGATCTGCTTCCAAAATCAGTGAATCCGAATAAGGTGATTCATTGGATGAAGAAGGAAGCAAAAGAGCTAGGCTTAAAACCGATTGATGTTAAATTGATCTCTGCTGATAAAGGATATGGTATTGAAGAGTTGGCAGAGTCAATTGATTATTATCGCCAAGGAAAAGATGTATATGTGGTTGGCTGTACAAATACAGGAAAGTCAACGTTCATTAACCGTTTGATCAAACAATTTGGCGAAGAAGCTGCTGATTTGATCACAACTTCTCATTTTCCAGGAACAACCTTAGATCTCATTGATATTCCACTCGATGGAAGAAGTCACATGTACGATACGCCTGGAATTATAAATCACCATCAGATGGCACATTATGTTTCTAAAAAAGAACTGAATATCATCATGCCTAAAAAGGAAATTAAACCTATGGTGTTTCAGTTGAATGAGTTGCAGACTCTGTATTTTGGCGGACTCGGAAGAATGGATTATATAAAAGGCGGCAAACAGTCATTTGTATGCCATTTTTCAAACCACTTGAATATTCATCGAACAAAGACCGACAAAGCGGACGAACTTTATGAGAAACATCTTGGTGACATGTTAGCACCACCTGAAGATACCGAGAACTTTCCAAAGCTAAAACGCTATGAATTTGTTATAAAGGAAAGCAAAACAGATATTGTGATCTCTGGATTAGGCTGGGTAACCTTCCCAGAAGCAGGTGCGAAGGTAGCTTTTTATGCACCAGAGGGTGTAGCAGTAACGGTTCGAAAATCCTTAATCTAAGGAGAGATTTTCATCATGATTAAAGCACTTGTCATCGGAGATCCAATCGATCATTCCTTATCACCTGTCATGCAAGAGGCCGCATTTCAGCAAACAGGTATTTCTGGAGCATATGAAAAAAAACGTGTGCCTTCTGATGAATTAGAGGCGTTCGTTAATTTTTTGAAAGATAGTCACTATGCAGGATGCAACATTACCATCCCTCACAAAGTATCGATTCTTCCATTTTTGGATGAGATTGATGAGGAAGCAAAAGAGATAGGCGCTGTTAACACAGTCGTAAATAAAGATGGAAAATTGATTGGATATAACACAGACGGTAAGGGATTCTTACTGAGTTTAAAAGAAAAGATCAGAAAGCCGCTTTCAGATCTAAACGTTCTGTTGATCGGTGCTGGCGGAGCTGCTCGATCTATCGCTTATGCTCTAAGTAAAGAAGCGCCAAAATATATGGCGATAGCGAATCGTTCAGAAGGACGTCTTCATTCTTTATTAAAAGATTTGAAGGATGAGCGTGTAGAAGGTATGTCTTTACAAAGAGCTGAAGAAAATCTTGCTCGTTTTGATGTGTTAATCAACACGACTAACGCTGGTATGCACCCAGATACTGAGTCGGTTCCGCTTAACCTTAACTTGCTGAAGACAGGCGCAGTAGTGAGTGATATCGTATATAATCCGCTAACAACAAGATGGCTTAAAGAAGCTGAGGAAAAAGGTGCTACTACTGATAATGGTGTATCTATGCTCGTTATGCAAGGAGCTATGGCATTTGAAAAGTGGACAGGTACTTTTCCAGATACAAATAATATGAAACAAGTCGTTATGGAACAACTTAGGAGGTAACTATGCTTACAGGTAAACAAAAACGTTTTTTACGATCAAAGGCACACCATATTCAACCTATCTTTCAGGTTGGTAAAGGTGGAGTTAATTCAAATCTAGTCAAGCAGGTTGACGAAGCACTCGAAGCGAGAGAGCTAATAAAAGTTAGCGTCCTTCAAAACTGTGAAGATGATAAGGATACAGTAGCGTCACAACTTTCTTCTGGTTCAAAATCTCAGTTAGTACAAGTGATCGGAAGCACGATCGTACTCTACAAAGAATCGGTCAATCAAAAACGCATCCAACTCCCTTAAGGAGTGACATTGGTATGAATAGACAAATTGGACTTTTTGGAGGCACGTTTAATCCACCACATATCGGACATCTGATTATTGCTCAAGAGGCATTAACTCAATTGCATCTAGATGAAGTGTGGTGGATGCCATCCTCTACGCCCCCTCATAAGGAAAAAGACAATGAAGTCTCTGATATGCAGCGAATCGAAATGGTTCAGAAAGCTATTGGTAACAATGAGCAATTTTCCCTTTCTTTGCTTGAGTTTGAGAGAAGTGGACCTTCATATACTATTGATACGATACGCCTCTTGAAGGATAAATATCCACAAGAAAACTTCACTTTTATAATGGGTGGAGATATGGTTCATTCATTAAGCAGCTGGCATAAAATTGAAGAGTTGAAAGACCTTATTGATTTTGCGGGTGTTGGTCGTGCGGGATATGCCGTTGATCATCATTGGGAGAGGTATCGAGTAAAGCATGTAGAAGTACCTATTATCGAGATCTCTTCCTCATTTATCCGTAATCGATCACGTGCGGGTCATGATATTCGTTATTATGTCTCAGATGAGGTCTGGAATCATATAAAGGAGAACCACCTTTATGGAACGAACTAAAGCACTTGAAATAGTGAAAAAACAGCTTACAGAGCACCGTTTTATCCATACGTTAGGAGTGGAAGAAACAAGTCTTGCTCTCGCGAAGAAATATGGAGTGGATCCTAAAAAAGCAGAAACCGCCGCCATATTTCATGATTATGCTAAATTTCGGCCAAAAGAAGAAATGAGAGATATCGTACGAAACGAAGGACTTTCACAAGATTTGTTGTACTATGGAAATGAAGTATTGCATGCACCTGTTGGAGCGTTTTTAGTTGAAAAAGAAGTTGGAGTAACAGACAGCGACGTTTTAAGTGCTATCTATTACCATACAACAGGTCACGGAGCGATGACTGGGCTTGAAAAAGTGATATTCTTAGCAGATTACATCGAACCGAACCGTCAGTTCCCAGGTGTGGAAAGTGTTAGAGAGATGGCAGAGAATAATCTTGATCAAGCTTGTTTGATGGCCGTTAAAAACACGATCACTTTTTTAATGAAACAGAATCAAAAAATCTATCCACTCACGTTTGAAGCGTATAACGGATTGCTTCAAGAGATTAAACTACAAAAATAAGAAGGAGTGCACTGGATGAACGTAAAAGAGCTTATGGAATTGGTCGTAAAGACCGCTGATGATAAAAGAGCAGAGAACATTGCCGTGTTAGATATGGAAGGAATCTCGCTTGTAGCAGATTACTTTGTTATCTGTCATGGTAATTCTGAGAAACAAGTCCAAGCCATTGCAAGGGAACTGAAAGATGTTGCCATAGAGAATGATATTCAGATTCGCCGAATGGAAGGCTATGACCATGCAAGATGGGTTTTAATCGATTTAGCAAATATCGTAGTTCATGTATTTCATCGTGATGACCGCAGTTATTATAACCTTGAGAAACTATGGGGAGATGCCAATAAGATAGATGTAGATCCTATCATTGCCCCACAACAAAACTTATAGATGAGTTATCAGCGATTTGCCTATCTATATGATGAGTTGATGGAGGATGCTCCATACGATGAATGGCTTAACTTTGTTAAAACATCCGCCTCAAAACATTTAGAAAGTGGAAAGCGTTTTTTAGATGTGGGTTGTGGTACGGGTTCGATGACGATTCTACTCGCGAAAGAAGGCTTTGATGTTAAAGGGGTTGATCTTTCTTCAGATATGTTGATGGTCGCTAAGGAAAAAGCTGAAGCTGAAAAGGTTAACCTTTCCCTTTTTCAGCAAGATATGCGAGAGTTAGAAGGATTAGGAGTATATGATTGCGTCACGATATTATGTGATTCGCTTAATTACATCTTAACTGAGGAAGATGTGAAACGTACTTTTCTTTCAGTGGGTAGTCACCTGAAAACAGGAGGACTTCTCCTTTTTGATGTTCATTCTTTACATAAGATCAATGAAATCTTTATTGGACAAACCTTCGGAAGTAACGAAGAGAAGCTTTCTTACATTTGGCAGTGCTACCAAGGCGACCTTCAAAATAGTGTAGAACACGACTTATCATTTTTTATTCAAAATGGGGATCATTACGAACGATATGATGAACTTCATACACAAAGAACTTTTTCTATTGAGGACTATTGTAATTGGTTAAAAGAATGCGGATTTGAACACTTAGATGTCACAGCTGATTTTAATGAAAATGAGCCGACTGAGGAAAGTGAACGGATTTTATTCGTTGCGAGAAAAAGATAAAAATGATGAAAAGACAGCCAATGTGCTGTCTTTTCTTTTAGGAAACGGTACAATAATCCATAAAGATTTACTACTTTTCTACAGAATTAGGTGATGTGTATGTTGGATCAAGATCCATTGTTTAAGAACAACATTTTAGAGACGATCATTGACAGCGCTTATGAATGGATTGTCGTTGTTGATCATGAAGGGATCGTCCGGTATATGAATAAAACATACTGCGAGTTTTTAGATGAAAATCCTAAGTATGTGGTAGGAAAGCATGTTACAAAAGTTATTGAAAACACAAGAATGCACAAAGATGTTTTACAAGGAAAAGTTGAAATTGCGGATCTACAATTTATTAGAGGGAACTACATGATAGCAAACCGTGTTCCAATCTTAAATGAAGGAAAAGTAATCGGAGCTGTAGGAACTGTAATATTTAGAGATACAGAGCAATGGAAAAGGATGAACTCTCATATTAAAGCGCTTCTTCATGAACTCAATTTTTATAAAAAAGAGTGGGAAGAAATAAATGGTGCCACTTATACGCTAAATGATTTTGCGGGAACTTCAGCAGAAGTTCAAAAAGTAAAAAAACATGTGAAAAATATTGCCAGTGGAGATCTATCCGTATTGATCCGCGGAGAGAGCGGAACAGGAAAAGAGTTGCTTGCCCATAGCATTCATCAATTAAGTGAAAGAAGTGGAAAGCCCTTTATAAAACTGAATTGTGGTGCAGTGCCAGAGCATTTGTTTGAATCTGAGCTATTCGGCTATTCCGAAGGAGCATTTACAGGAGCAAAAAAAGGCGGGAAATTAGGTAAGTTTCAACTTGCAGACGGAGGCACTCTATTTTTGGATGAGATTGGGGACCTTCCTCAAAGTATGCAAATAAAATTGCTGCGTGTACTTCAGGAAAAAGAAGTTGAGCCTGTAGGAGCTGTTCAACCCCAAAAAGTAAACGTGCGAGTGATCGCTGCTACAAATCGCTCATTAGAAGGATTGATCAATGAGAATAAGTTTCGTGAAGACTTGTTTTATCGGATAAATGTCCTTCAAATCCAAATACCTCCGCTTCGTGAGAGAAAAGAAGATATATGGCCTCTCGCAGAAAATTTTATCCGATTGAACTGTGCTGAAACAGGTAAAAGAATCCTTAGTATTGATCAAGATGTAAAAGAAGCATTCTTAGAATACAGCTGGCCAGGCAATGCGAGAGAACTTAAGAATTTTGTTGAGGCAGGCATCCAACTTACCCATAGTGATAGATTATCGTTAGATGTTTTTCCGGATTTTCTAAAAGAAAAGCTCGGAATCAATAAGAAGCAGATGACACTCAAAGAACATCTTCAAGAAACAGAAAAAAATGTGATTGCTTACTATTTAGAGAAGATGAACGGGGATATTATGCAAGTTGCTAAACATCTAGGCATTGGAAAGACAAACCTATATGATAAGATTAAAAAATATAACATTCGTTAATCTAATCTGCTATTCCGAAAAAACGGAACGCCTTTCCGTATTTTCGGAATGATTCATTTTATTAATTAAATGAGATTTCCAAGTATCATCTATGTTATATTCTAACTTTCTATAATCACAAAGTTTAAGTATCAATATTATTTTTCCGTTTTTTCGGAAAAATAATAGGATGATGTATACCCATTATACGTTCTGATGTTGGCATGAAACTTGCATATGAATTAAAGGGTGTAAATGATATGGAAAGGTGATGATGCTAAAAAAATGAAAGCGCTTCAAAAATGTTAAATGGATAGAATGGGGGAATTTGAAAATGGACATTATTATTATTTTATTAGCTTTATTCTTCTTAATGTTCGTAGCATACAGAGGATTCAGCGTTATTTTATTCGCGCCGATCGCTGCTTTGTTTGCTGTATTGCTTACTGAACCTGGTCACGTATTACCCTTTTTCTCAGGAGTGTTCATGGAGAAAATGGTTGGTTTTATTAAACTCTATTTCCCGGTCTTCTTACTAGGGGCGATTTTCGGGAAAGTTATTGAAATGTCAGGATTTGCAAAATCAATCACTCAGTTTGTCATCAAACTGATCGGACCTGCTAGAGCAATGCTTGCAATCGTACTTGTTGGTGCAATTTTAACGTATGGTGGGGTCTCTCTGTTTGTTGTTGCTTTTGCTCTCTACCCGTTTGCATCTGAACTTTTTAAACTTGCTGATATTCCTAAAAGACTTATACCGGGTACGATCGCGTTAGGTGCTTTTACTTTTACAATGGATGCTTTTCCAGGGAGTCCGCAGATTCAGAATATAATTCCTACATCTTTCTTCGGAACAACAACATGGGCTGCACCGTGGCTCGGGTTTATCGGAGGAATGTTTGTTTTCATATTGGGTATGATCTACCTTGAGTGGAGACGTAGACAAGCGGCTGCAAAAGGTGAAGGATACGGAACAGGACATACCAATGAGCCTGAAAAGCTAGATTCTGAAAATCTACCAAATGCTTTTATAGCGATTCTTCCGCTTATTCTAGTAGGAGTGTTCAATAAATGGTTCACCGTCTTAATTCCACAGTATTACGGTAAGACGTTTGATTTTTCTGCTATTGGTATGAAGAACGTGCCTGAGATTCAGATCCCATCACTTGCTGCTGTATGGGCAGTTGAAGGAGCTTTGATCATTGGTATCGTTACAGTTCTTTTGTTCTCTTTCAAGAGAATTAAAAACAACTTTAATAAAGGAATTAATCTATCCATTGGCGGAGCGTTACTGGCAACATTAAATACAGCATCAGAGTATGGATTTGGTGGTGTGATCGCAGCACTTCCTGGCTTTACTGCAGTAAACTCGGCGATGTCGAATACGATTAAAGACCCGTTGATCAATGAAGCGATTACGACTACGACGTTAGCAGGTATTACAGGATCAGCGTCTGGCGGGATGAGTATTGCACTCGCAACGATGAGTGAAACGTATATCGCACAAGCAGACAAACTAGGAATTGATACAGAAGTACTTCACCGTGTTGCTTCTATGGCGAGTGGTGGAATGGATACACTCCCTCACAACGGTGCTGTAATTACGTTGTTAGCCGTTACAGGTTTAACTCACAAACAGGCGTATATCGATATTTTTGCTATGACGATCATTAAAACGATAGCCGTGTTTGTAATCATTGGTTTGTATTACGGATTTGGTATCGTTTAAACCATTATTCTAAAAAAGGAGTAATAATTCCATGAGAGCGTTTGTCGAGGGGAAAGTTGTTTTTATTACAGGAGCAGCTAGTGGAATCGGTTTGCAGTTAGCAAAGGCTTTTGCTGAACAAGGAGCAAAAGTCGTGATCAGTGATTTGAATGATGAGAAAGCAAAGGAATCAGCACATTTGTTGGCTCAAGATGGTCTTGAAGCAATCGGACTTGGCTGTAATGTGACCACGGAGGAAGATATAACAAAAGCGTTGGACGAAACACTGAAACAATTCGGACGCATCGATGTGCTCATCAACAATGCAGGATTGCAGTATGTATCTCCACTTGAAGAATTCCCGACTGAGAAATTCCAGCAATTGATCAGTGTCATGCTTACCGCTCCATTTATAGCAACTAAACATGTGTTTCCAATCATGAAGAAACAACGGTTCGGACGCATCATCAACATGGCGTCCATAAATGGGCTTGTAGGTTTTGCGGGGAAATCAGCTTACAACAGTGCGAAGCATGGAGTTATTGGTTTAACAAAGGTGGCTGCCTTAGAAGGTGCATCACATGGAATAACGGTAAATGCGCTTTGTCCGGGATATGTTGACACACCTCTTGTAAGAGGGCAATTAGAAGATCTGGCGAAAACGAGAAACGTAGAGTTAGAAAAAGTTTTGGAAGAAGTAATCTATCCTCTTGTTCCACAAAAAAGATTGTTAGATGTTCAGGAAATTGCAGATTACGCACTCTTTCTTTCAAGTGAGAATGCGAAAGGTGTTACAGGGCAAGCGATTGTGATCGACGGAGGATATGTCGCACAATAAACGATAGATAATTTATTGACATTCACTATATTTAGTGTCAAAGTATATAGTACAAACCTATATATGGAGAATTCAGGTGCCGGAATATCCGGCTGAAAAGGGAATTCGGTGCAATGCCGAAGCTGTCCCCGCAACTGTAATTGTGGACGAAATGGAATAGCCACTGTACGGATCAGTTATTTACAATGACTGCTGTATGGGAAGGCCCAAAGTAGGAAGAAGCAAAAGCCAGTAGACCTGCCTGAAGACTCCTATTTTCTTTTCCTCGGGGATTGGGAGAAAGAACAGCGGCTGTTTTATGCGGACGATTGTCCGTCGAAATACACGTCATTCTTTCACCCTCTTCCTGATGGAAGAGGGTTTTTATTATGACTAGGGAGTGTATTTAATATGAAAATGACAACTGAAAACTCTTTACTCGGGGAGTGGTTAAGGAGTTGTGTCGAAAATTTTCCGAACATACAAGCTGAAACTTTTCTAAAAAATGCTGAGAAAATGGAAACTCAAACAGGAGAATCAAGCTCACTTTACAGACAGTTAATCATGGAAGCTTTAAATAGATTAAATGCAGAAGAACCACAGTGGACATTTGTGGCATCGCAAATCTATTTAAAGCAATTATA
Organism: Fictibacillus nanhaiensis; assembly: GCA_016401345.1. GTDB lineage: Bacteria > Bacillota > Bacilli > Bacillales > Fictibacillaceae > Fictibacillus > Fictibacillus phosphorivorans. The sequence goes on from JAEACG010000002.1 coordinate 470,189, forward strand.
TGAAGAAGTCATGATCAATCGTGCTGAAGCAGAAAAACGTCCATATACGAACCTTTATGGCTTGATCTCTAAGTTAGTAAGTTTGAATATCTATGATGATACCATTCTATCTGCGTACTCTAAGGAAGAGTTGGAGAATGCTGAAAACATGTTAGACCCTACGAGAGATAAGTTATTTACATACATCGGACTCAAAACGCTTGCTGATCGATATTTGGCAAAAGGGTTCAATCACGAAATTTATGAATTGCCACAAGAACGTTGGATGCTGATCGCGTTGTTTTTAATGAGAGACGAGAATCCAACGAATCGACTTCAATTAGTCGAAGAAGCATACTGGGCGCTATCGAACCTTTATATGACGGTTGCCACCCCGACTTTAGCGAATGCAGGCAAGAGTTATGGGCAGCTTAGTTCTTGTTTTATTGATACGATCGACGATAGTTTAAGAGGGATCTTTGATTCTAATACAGATGCTGCAACTGTTTCGAAAGGTGGCGGCGGACTTGGTATCTATCTCGGTAAGATTAGAGCAAGAGGTTCTGACATAAAAGGATTCAAAGGAAACTCATCAGGTGTAATACCGTGGATGAAGCAGTTAAATAACACGGCAGTTTCTGTAGATCAGCTTGGACAGAGGCAAGGTGCGATTGCAGTCTACCTGGATATTTGGCATAAAGACATTTTGGAGTTTTTAGATGCAAAGTTAAATAATGGTGATGAACGAATGAGAACGCATGACCTTTTTACAGGTGTGTGTCTGCCAGATCTTTTCATGGAGCGCGTGGAAAAACGCGAGGATTGGTATCTGTTCGATCCTCATGAAGTAAGAAAAATCAAAGGCTATTCGTTAGAAGATTTCTATGATGAAACGGTTGGGTCAGGAAGCTTTAGAGAAAAATATGCTGATTGTGTAGAGGATGAGAGACTTTCAAAAAAATCCATTCCTGCTATTGAGATCATGAAACGGATCATGAAGTCGCAACTTGAAACCGGAACACCGTTCATGTTCTATCGAGATACTGTAAACCGATTAAATCCGAATTCTCACAAAGGGATGGTCTATGCATCTAATCTGTGCACAGAGATTATGCAAAACATGTCTGCAACGGTTGTCACTTCAGAGGAGGCAGAGGATGGAGAAATTGTCATCAGAAAAACGCCAGGAGACTTTGTCGTCTGTAATCTGTCATCTCTTTCTCTTGCTAAAGTAATCAATAATCAAGTGTTAAAGAGAGTCATTGATATTCAAATCCGAATGCTAGATAACGTTATTGATCTAAATCGTATAGATGTACCTCAAGCAGAACTTACAAATAAGAAATATCGTGCGGTCGGTGTAGGTACGTTTGGATGGCACCACCTTTTAGCAAAAGAGGGAATCAAGTGGGAAAGTGAAGAAGCCGTTTCGTACGCTGATAACCTTTATGAAATTATTAATTTTCATGTAATCAACGCTAGTTGTGAGCTTGCGAGAGAAAAGGGAAGATATCCGGCATTTTCAGGTTCAGATTGGGAGACAGGAAACTACTTTTCGAAGCGTAACTATTCCTCTGAAGAATGGAATAGTCTAAAAAAACGAGTTAATATGCACGGCTTAAGGAATGGGTACCTCATTGCGGTTGCACCGAATTCATCAACGTCGATCATCGCAAATTCGACACCGAGTGTAGATCCTATATTTAAAAAATTCTATTCTGAAGAAAAAAAGAATTACAAAATACCTGTAACCGCTCCTGACTTGAATGCAGACACAACTTGGTTTTATAAATCTGCGTTCTTAATCGATCAAACATGGAGTATTGAACAGAACGCAGCTAGACAGAGACACGTGGATCAGTCCATTTCGTTTAATCTTTATGTCAATCACAATATAAAGGCAAAGGATCTGTTGCACTTGCATATGCTCAGCTTTAAAAAAGGATTGAAGACTACGTATTATACCCGATCTACATCGATTGAGTTAGAAGGATGTGAAAGCTGTGAAAGTTAAAGAGGTTGAACTACTCAAAGAGAGAAAAATCTATGATGTGGAAGCTCCTAATCGATCTACAGGTATCATAAATGGTAAGAGTTCTAATATTCTAAACTGGGACGATGTGAGATATCAATGGGCTTATCCTTTATATAAGAACATGTTAGCCAATTTTTGGACACCGTTTGAAATAAATATGTCGAGTGACAGCAAACAATATGTTAGCTTGAGCGAAAAAGAACAAGATACATTTAATAAAATCATAGGGTTATTGGCATTCTTAGATAGTGTTCAAACGGATTATTCAAGCAAAGTAGCAGCCTACTTAACAGATTCAAGTCTTGCTGCACTCATGGCCACGCTATCGTTTCAAGAAGTCGTTCATAATCAGTCATATTCATATGTGTTGTCCTCTTTAGTACCGAAGTCCAAGCAGGATGAGATATTCGAATACTGGAAAACAGATGCTGTGCTAAGAGAGAGGAATGATTTTATTGTTGAAGGCTATGAGGAGTTCCTTCATAATCCTACGCCTCAATCTTTTTTGAAATCTATTATTTACGACGTGATTCTTGAAGGATTAAATTTTTATTCTGGTTTTAGCTTCTTCTATAATTTGGCCAGAAATCAAAAGATGGTCTCGACTTCAACGATGATCAACTATATTAATAGGGATGAGCAGCTGCATGTTTATCTGTTTACGCAAATTTTTAAAGCCGTAATAGAAGAAGATCCGCATTTAAGAGATGAAGAGTTGGAGATGTTTGCGAAAAACACGTTTCAGCGAGCGGCGGAGCTCGAGATCAAATGGAGTAAGTATATAATAGGAAATTCATTTGAGGGCATCCATGAATCCGATTTAGAAGCTTATATTAAATTCATGGCGAATAAACGATTGAACGAATTAGGATTTAACAAGCTTTATCCAGAATACAATAAAAATCCACTTCCTTGGATAAAGGCTTATTCTGATGTGAATTCTGGAAAAAGTGATTTTTTTGAACAGAAATCGAGACAATATACTAAAGTTTCTGATGAAAATGGTTTCGATGAACTATAGAAAGCCGGGATCTAGGTCCCGGCTTTCTTTTTTTAGATGTTTTATAATGACGATAGAAATTACTTAAGCTCTTCTTTCACTTCAAACTGCTGACTCACCTTATCACATTCTTCATGATATTTTTCATGTGTACGTTTAATGACATGATCGAATACTTCATCGACCTCATTGCTCAGAATCTTAATGCCCTCTCCTGTAATACCGCCTTTTACGCATACCTTTTGAATGAGTGTAGGCAACGTATAAATATCTTTCTCAAGTAGTTTCCCCATTCCGATAATCATATCGCTTGCCAGTTGAGTTGCCTGAGCTTTAGTGATTTCAGTTTGATCGACTGCTGAGTTAATAAAGCATTGCAGGACATAACCGATAAACGCAGGACCGCAGCTTGCGATATCAGAAGAGATACGAGTGATATTTTCATCGATAACAAGAGGTGTAGAAATAAAGCTCATTAAAGAAAGCAGCTTTTCTTTGTAATCAGCGTGGCACCTTTTTCCGAATGATACAAGTGATGATCCAGCTAGTGCCCGGTTATTAATGCTCGGAATAGCTCTTGCAATATTGCAATCTAGTAGATCTTCCAACTGTTCACAGGAAATAGGACTCGTAATAGAAACGAGCAACTGATGTTTAGAGATGGAGCTTTTATTGCTAGATAGCAACGAATAAAACTCGTGTGGCTTCACACATATGAACACAATTTCAGCAAAACGGAAAACTTCTTCAGGATTATTTCCAACCTTCATTTTTGGATAGACATTCTGCAGCCTCTCAGCTTTAGACAGAGTGCGGTTAGTGACCATGAGCCTTGATGGCGAAATGGCTGAAGATTCGATAAAAGAAGAAGCAAGAACGCTTCCCATATTTCCGGTTCCGATAATTCCAACCTTCATATCTGAACCTCCTTCCTCTACGTTCAAATTTATGCACGCAGTGTATCAAATATGTTTTTTTGCAAGTTCAAGCCTAGTTAAGAAGGTGAATTTATGGAAAAGTTAAAGCGACATATGAACTGGATTATTGGTGGTGGTATACTGCTCATCCTTGCAATAATTGTATCTCTATTCAATTATTTTCAAAGTGAACCAAATATGCCTATAACTTCACAGATACCTATACAAATGGAATCGGAATCGCCAATTCACACTGATAAGCCTAAACGAAAGAAGGAAGATAAGATCCAAAAAGAGGCTGAAATTATGGTCGATGTCCAGGGAAGTGTAAAGCGTCCAGGCGTATACGAATTGAAAGAAGGAGACCGAGTGTTGGATGCTATACAGATGGCAGGGGGCTTTAAAGATGGAGCGGAGGTTCGTTCGGTCAATCAAGCGTTAAAAATTTCCGATGAGATGATCGTGTATGTAGCTGAGAAAGGTGAAAAGTATGAGTTGCAGCCAGCATCAAGTAATCCTGTGGAAGAAAACAGCACGCTAGTTAACATCAATTCTGCTGATGAAACGGTGCTCCAAACTCTAAATGGAGTGGGTCCTGCAAAAGCGCAAAGCATTATTTCCTATCGTGAAGAGAACGGTCCTTTTACCTCCTTAGAACAGTTATTAGAAGTAAGAGGAATAGGAGAAAAGACGATTGAAAAATGGAAAGATCAAATTCGTTTTGATTAATGGTTTTTATTGACCCATTAAAATACGAATACTACACTTAGGATATAGAAATAGAGGAGGCGTTTAGCGTTGCAGCGAATATCGTGGAACGAATATTATATGGCACAGAGCCAATTGCTTGCACTTAGAAGTACGTGCACCAGATTAGCTGTAGGAGCAACAATCGTAAGAGATAAACGGATTATCGCTGGAGGGTATAACGGCTCGATCTCAGGTGGTGTTCATTGTATTGATGAAGGCTGCTATGTAATAGATGGTCATTGTGTAAGGACCATTCATGCAGAGATGAACGCTCTACTGCAATGCGCGAAGTTCGGTGTACCGACAGAAGGTGCCGAAATGTACGTGACCCACTTTCCTTGTTTGCATTGTTGCAGATCAATCATTCAAAGCGGTATTAAAAAAATCTATTATGGTCAGGACTATAAAAATCACCCCTATAGCATTGAACAGTTTAAAGAAGCGGGAGTAATCGTTGAGAAAGTGGAGATGAACTTCTTGCCTTCAACATTTCTTACTCATAAAGCATGAACCCTAGACATGCCGTCTTGAGTGCATGCTCTGCATTTTATGGGATCTGGCTTTCTCAGAACTCTTCGATAACCGGGTTAGTTGTTACGGCTTTCCTGGTTATCGTTATGGTTTTACAGATCAGAAAAAAATCAGTATACATCCTCGTTTTTCTCCCAATCTTCTTTATTTATTCTCAGTACGATAACACTAAAAGTTTCTCAAAGCTTCCAGAGGAACAAATGATATTTACAGGCAAGGTAAAATCAATCCCCAAAATAGACGGAAACCTGCTAAGTTTTGAATTTGTAACCTTTGATGAAACGATTGTTGTTCATCATAAAATTAAATCAGCAACTGAAAAGGACCAGCTCAGAAATCTTCGTATAAATTTGACTTGCCCTTTAAAGGGGAAACTTCAGGAACCCAGGAGGAATAGCCATTTTTATGGAATGGATTATCGTGAGTATTTGAGGATCGACAATATCTATTGGACCTTAAGAACGACTGAGTTTGATTTGGATCACTGTAAAGAAGCAGGTGATCCAAGTGTTCTTGAACAAATAAATACTTGGAGAAGCAAGAGTATTAAAGAGTTAGAAAGTCATTTCTCTAAAAATACAGCAGGGTTGATGAACGCCTTACTTTTTGGTTATAGAGATGGAATAGAAGCAGAAACACTTCAGCATTATCAAGGACTAGGACTGACGCATCTATTAGCAGTCTCAGGATTCAATGTTGGAATTGTAACTTACTTCTTGTATTTATTCCTTGTTCGGCTAGGTGTGGTAATAGAAGTAGCCTACACCCTAATGATTCTCTTCTTGCCGATCTACATTGTTCTAACAGGAGCTGAGAGCTCCATTATAAGAGCGGGTATGATGGGCATGATCGTGATAGTAATCATGATGTTTAGAAGAAAAGTGCACCCTGTGACCCTCTTGTCATTTGTATGTATCGGGATGCTGAGCTACGATCCTTCATTTGCTTTAGACCTTGGATTTCAATTTTCTTTTTTAATGACCTTCGTTTTGATCACTTCTGTATACGTTCTTGAAAACTCTTCAGCTATTGTATTGCTTATCATGACTTCTTTTATCTGTTCTTTATTTTCCTTTCCGATTATTCTTTATCACTTTTTTGAGTTTTCCTTATTGTCGATTCCATTCAATGTCATATACATTCCTTTCGTATCGATGGTTTTGTTCCCTATTTCTTTTTTTATTCTGATACTTTCTCTGTCTGTACCAAAAGCTATTCTGATTGTTAAAGAGATTATAGAATACTTGTTTAATTTTTCAGTCTTGTTCATGGAAAAGGCACAATTTCTTAAGATGTCTATTGTTTTAGGAAGACCAGATCATTGGATATTTGTACTGTATTATGTTGCGATATTCTACTTTCTATATAAGTGGGAAATAAGTAAGCGTATCAGCATAGTGATCACTATTCCGTTTCTCTTGATCTGTTTCATTCATTTGGGACTGCCATATGTGAATCCAAAAGCAACGGTATCTTTTATTAATGTAGGACAAGGCGATAGTATTCTCATTGAGCTACCCTACAGAAAAGCAGTATATTTGATTGATACTGGCGGCTCGGTCTCTTTCGATCAAGAGGATTGGGAAAAAAGAGAGGTAGGATATGACGTTACGAAAGAAGTAGTATATCCGTTCTTAAAAGCTAGAGGTATTCGACATTTAGATGGATTAATCATTACTCATGGAGACTTGGATCATGCTGGTGGAGGAGAGTTTTTACTCGATAATATTAAAGTTAACAATGTTTTTTTACCTCTTAAACAAACAGAAAATAACATTGAGACGCTCATTCAAACCGCTGCAGCAAGAAACAATATAAATGTGGTAAAACTGGCTAAAGGTATGCAGTGGGAATCGGCTCACACGCTATTTTTAGTTTTACATCCTGGAGCCAAAGAAAGTACCTCAAATAATAACTCTATCGTTCTCTGGGTGAAGGTGTACGATCGTACATTTTTATTTACAGGTGATATAGAAGAAGAAGCTGAGACTGAGGTAATAAATAGTTTTCCAAGAATAAAGTCTGATGTCCTCAAGGTCGGTCATCATGGAAGTATGACATCTTCAACTGAATCTTTCTTAGACAGTGTTTCTCCTCGATATGGAATTATATCTGCAGGCGAAAATAACATGTATGGCCATCCTGCTCTAGAAGTTTTGAAGAGGTTAAGGGAAAGAGGTATTTTCATTTATCGGACAGATCAACATGGTGATATTTCTTTTGTGGTAGATAAAGCAGGGTTAAAAGTTATAACAGCACAATAAAAAAAGGACCGAAACAATTCGGTCTTTTTTTTATGTATTATGCGATTGCTTTTAGAATGACTCCGATGGCGAAGATTACCGTAAAGAATCCAAATGATACAACAAAGCCCATGCCGGAATCAATAAGGTCGTTACGCTTACTCTGTACATCTTTTTCGAAATGGTTCATGTGACAACCCTCCTAATCCATCCTTAGTATACGTTAACATTTTTAAAAAATCCATACTGAAAATGCTTTCTTTTATGTGTTTTATCTAAAACTTACCAAAGATGAGATTCGTTGTCACCAATATTTTAAAAATGCATAGGATATCCTATTAAAGCTAGCCTCGAACGATTATATCGTTTTGGTGTTAGTGTTTATCATAAATGAAGGAACAGACATATGCGCTGTTCCTTCTTTTGCTTGCAAATGCCCTTAGTTCCTCATAGGATAAGAGATAGAGGTGAAAAAGGTGCTTACAGTAGAAACGTTAAAAAAGAAGATTAAGAACAAAGAGACATCTCCGATCTATCTGATTTGGGGCACGGAAACATATTTAGCGGAAGAAGCTATACAAACCATATCAAGCCTTTTGTCTCCTGATGAAAAGGACTTTAACTTAAGTGTACATAATTTGGATGAAATCTCGGTTCAAGAAATAATGGAAGACGCAGAAACAATGCCGTTCTTGGGAGAACGTCGCGTTGTCGTTGTAAAGAACGCAACATTTTTAACTGCTGCTAAAGAAAAATCAAAAATCGAACACGATTTCAAAGTTTTTGAACAATACATACAAAATCCTGCAGATTATACTACGTTAGTCATTGTAGTTCCTCATGAAAAGCTCGATGAAAGAAAGAAGATAGTAAAACAGGTAAAAGCGCAATCCGAAGTGATTCAGGTTTCAGGGCTTAGTAATGATACCGCTGAAAAATGGCTCCAAAAAGAAGCTGTGAATTTAGAGGTCTCCATCGATGGAGAAGCGATACAACTGCTTCTATCAAGGCTAGGTACACATATGGCGGTATTAGCGAAAGAAATGGAAAAGATGGCACTCTTTGTAGGTGTGAATGGAGTTATCACAAAGGAAACCGTGGATTCATTAGTGGCTAGAACTCTTGAAGATGACGTGTTTGCATTAGTTGATCATGTGGTGCATAAAAGAACAGAACAAGCTCTTAGAAGCTTTTATGATCTTATGAAACAAAATCAAGAGCCGATTCAAATCCACGCTTTGATTACGAGGCAATTTAGAATGATTAACGGTGTTAAAGAACTGCAGAAGAAAGGATATGGAGAAAAGCAAATTGCTTCTTCACTAAAATTACATCCTTACGCAGTAAAGTTGGCTGCAAAGCATGCCAATCGATTTCATGAAGTTTTTCTTCGTAACTGTCTGAATGAATTTGCAGAAACCGATTATAAATTAAAAACAGGCCAGATGGACAAAATACTCTTGCTGGAGTTGGAAATCGTAAAACTCTCACAAGGCTCATGAGTTTGTCTCAAAACCTCTTTTCGAACGTTGAAAAAGAGGTTTTTTTTTATGAATAAAAATACTTTGTAGGTGAAGGGTGAGGGTATAAAAAGCTGAATATTTGACTAGATATGTCGACTCGCCGAATTAAGCTAAAAACTCGCCGTATTAACGCCTGAATTTCTAGAATTGATACTGAAAAATCTAGAATTAATGCTTAGAATACCATGTGAAGTTTAAGTGGCACATGAATGAACTCCATAGTGTAACAGTTTCGATGTACAAACATACTAAAAGCCAGCTCATCTGCTTAAGATGAGCTGGCTTTTATAAAAAGTTCTGCAAAATAAAAAAACGACCTATTGGTGTAAGGCCGTTTTTCGGGTTTCATCCTTCAATTTATGCGTTAACACCGTTTAAAGCCTTAGCAAGACGAGACTTTTGGCGAGAAGCTGCATTTTTGTGGATAAGTCCTTTGTTTGCTGCTTTGTCAATCTTCTTAGAAGCAGTAACAAAAGCTGCTTGAGCACCTTCTGCATTGTTTGAAGCTGCAAGTGCTTCAAAGTTTTTGATAGCAGTACGCATGCCAGACTTTAGTGAAGCGTTGTGTGCACGACGCTTTTCGTTAGTTTTTACACGTTTAATCGCTGATTTAATATTAGCCAATCCATTCACCTCCCTAAATGAACCATGAGCAACAAAATTACTTTCCGTTGCAAAAAATAGGACACAAAGTATTCTATCAAAATCGCCCTCTAAATGCAATACAAGAATGAAAAGGAAGAGTTGCGGCAAAAATAATACAAAGGAAGGTGGTAGATTATGGGTAAGGATTTAGACTTGTCAGCCTATTCAGTGCGAACGGATTTGGCTATTGAAGCGCACGATATGCTTTTAAAAGAAGATGAAGTTGTTAATAAAAGCACGCTAGAGGGTGTCATTATACATGAAAAAGATAGAGATGGTATCAAGATCGTTAGAGTAGAGATCGACGAAAAGGGAGCAGAGACTACAGGGAAAAAGGCAGGCGTGTATGTCACTTTTGAAGTTCAAGGAATTCGTGAAAAAGATTCAAAACTTCAAGAACGCGTACAAGAAGTATTCGCGCATGATTTTAATTCATTCTTAAAAGAACAAGGCATCAAACAGGATGACACTTGTCTCGTTGTGGGGTTAGGGAATTGGAATGTAACGCCAGATTCTTTGGGACCTTTAGTTGTTGAAAATTTGACGATCACAAAGCACCTGTTCGAGTTAGCTCCCGAAAACGTTGAAGAGGGCTTTCGACCGGTCTGTGCGATTTCGCCTGGAGTAATGGGCATTACAGGTATAGAAACAAGTGATATCATCGATGGTATCGTAAAAAAGGCAAATCCGGACTTTGTCATTGCAATCGATGCGCTAGCTTCTCGTTCGATTGAAAGAGTGAATGCTACGATTCAGGTTTCAAATACAGGTATCCATCCGGGATCGGGTGTTGGAAACAAGCGTAAAGAGCTTAGCAAAGAAACGTTAGGTATACCGGTTATCTCTATAGGCATTCCCACAGTTGTTGATGCGGCAACGATCACAAGTGATACGATCGATTTTATCCTCAAGCACTTTGGGCGTGAGATGAATGAGAAGGATAAACCTTCTAAATCCCTCTTGCCAGCGGGTATGACGTTTGGGGAAAAGAAAGTACTTACTGACGATGATTTGCCAGAGGAAGATCATCGTAAATCGTTCTTAGGAATTGTTGGTGTCTTAGAAGAAGATGAAAAGCTTCGATTGATTCGTGAAGTGCTCGCGCCGATCGGACATAACTTGATGGTCACACCTAAAGAAGTTGATGTGTTTATTGAGGACATGGCTAATGTTTTGGCGAATGGTTTAAATACAGCTCTTCATGGTGGAATCGATCAAGGAAATACTTCTTCTTATACACATTAAGTTTTAGGCATGTTTGGACAAGCTTGTGCATAAATTGAAATCGTATATCCCCACATGGAGGAATGATCATGACAAAATTTATGTTAAAGTGTTTCGGACTGGTAACTATTCTTTTATTTGGGGTTTTATTTGGTATTCAAAAAGCACACTTTGAAATGGATGAGCTAAAAGGCTCTTCACAAGAAAGTGTTGAATCAAGTTCAAATCCTTCAATCAAACAAGAAGAAACGAAACAAAACCCTGCTTCAGCAACAAGTCATGATATAAAAGCGAAACAAGAATCGTTAAGTAAAATAGATTCGTTCAATGTGTTTTCAGCACTTGGACAAAGACTTACATCGTGGATTTCATCAGCTTTTGGTGTCATGATCTCTATATTTGGTGTTATCATTAGTGAGATGCTAGCTGTATTTTCACCCTAGAACCATAAAGGATTCTATCCTTTATCGGTTCTTTTTGTTTAAATGACTTTCACCATTCACCATAGAATTTAAAAATGATCAAAATGAACAGAATAAAATTTTGTAAAAAGTTACTATGAACGTAAAACGCGCCTTCACCCTATTTTTTTAGGTTGTGATTGAAACAGATACTTTGTATTGCTATAATCAAAGCTAGTGACTTTTCCTAAAATTGTAGGAGTGAACGTATAATGAATAGAGAAGAAAAATTAAAAAGACAAGCTAAGATCAGGAATTTCTCCATAATTGCACATATTGACCATGGGAAATCCACTTTAGCGGACAGAATTTTGGAAGAAACGAGTGCACTAACACAGCGTGAGATGAAAGAGCAGCTGTTAGACTCGATGGATCTTGAACGTGAACGTGGAATAACGATTAAATTGAATGCCGTTCAGCTTCAATATAAAGCTAAAGATGGCGAGATTTATACGTTCCACTTAATTGATACCCCAGGACATGTAGATTTTACATACGAAGTGTCTAGAAGCTTAGCAGCCTGCGAAGGAGCATTGCTTATCGTGGATGCTGCTCAAGGGATTGAAGCACAGACGCTCGCAAACGTGTATCTCGCACTTGAGAACGATCTAGAGATATTACCGGTTATCAACAAGATCGATCTGCCAAGTGCAGAGCCTGAACGTGTGCGTCAGGAGATTGAGGATGTTATCGGACTGGATGCGTCAGAGGCAGTACTTGCTTCAGCTAAAGCGGGTATCGGTATTCAAGATATTCTTGAACAGATCGTAGCAAAAGTACCGGCGCCACCTGGTGATCCGGAAGGGCCGTTAAAAGCACTTATCTTTGACTCTCTTTATGATCCATATAGAGGTGTTGTTACGTATATTCGAGTAGCTGAAGGTACAGTGAAAGTCGGCGATAAGATTAAGATGATGGCGACAGGTAAAGAGTTTGAAGTACTTGAGCTTGGGGTGTTTACACCAAAAGCGGTTCAAAAAGACTTTTTAACGGTTGGTGATGTAGGATTCTTAACCGCTTCGATCAAAAATGTTGGAGATACACAAGTCGGGGATACGATAACGAGTGCAGTAAAAGGCGCCTCTGAACCTCTGCCTGGTTATAGAAAGATGAACCCGATGGTTTACTGCGGATTATATCCAGTAGACACAGCGAAATATAACGATCTTCGTGAAGCGTTAGAACGTTTAGTGTTAAATGATTCTGCTCTTCAATATGAGCCAGAAACATCTCAAGCACTTGGTTTTGGTTTCCGTTGCGGATTCTTAGGACTGCTTCACATGGAGATCATCCAAGAGCGTATCGAGCGTGAGTTCAACATCGACTTGATCGCGACAGCTCCGAGTGTTATCTACAATGTTACGATGACGGATGGAGAGAAGATCATTGTTGATAACCCGGCGAACATGCCAGAAGCACAGAAGATTTCTGTAGTTGAAGAACCTTATGTTAAAGCATCTATCATGACGCCGAACGATTATGTTGGTACGATTATGGAGATCTGTCAAAAGAAACGCGGTATCTTCATGACGATGGATTATTTAGAAAACAACCGTGTAAATGTTTTATATGAGATTCCTCTTTCAGAGATCGTGTATGATTTCTTTGATCAGTTGAAATCGAGTACGAAGGGATATGCATCTCTTGACTATGAATTGATTGGTTATAAACCATCTAAGCTGGTTAAAATGGAAATATTACTGAACAACGAGAAGATCGATGCACTGTCTGTAATCGTTCATAAAGATTTTGCATATGAGCGTGGAAAGGTAGTCGTTGAAAAGCTGAAAGAGCTTATTCCGCGTCAGCAGTTCGAAGTGCCGATCCAAGCGGCAATCGGACAGAAGATTGTGGCTCGTTCAAACATTAAAGCATTACGTAAGAACGTTTTGGCTAAATGTTACGGTGGAGATATCTCTCGTAAGCGTAAGCTTTTAGATAAGCAAAAAGAAGGCAAGAAGCGTATGAAGACCATCGGTCGAGTAGACGTTCCGCAAGAAGCGTTCATGGCGGTTCTTCGTATGGATGATACAAATAATAACAACAAATAAAAAGCAACTTAAGACCGCGAAGGCAATTCTAGCGGTCTTTCCTAATTTATGAGACAAAAAGGCGGTGAACATCTTGCTAAAAGCGGCGTATCTGCATATTCCATTCTGTGTACAAATTTGTCATTATTGCGATTTTAACAAGATATTTATTCATCAGCAGCCAGTGGATGAATATCTACAATCTATGAAAAAAGAGATGATTCATACAACGACGAGATTCAAGGATTATGAGATGGAAACCATCTTCGTAGGTGGTGGAACACCAACTTCTTTGAGCGAACAGCAGCTGCAGACGTTCTTGAGTGATGTGAATGAAGTGCTAGGTAACAGATCCCTAAAAGAATTCACTGTTGAAGCGAACCCAGAGCAGACAACAAAAGAAAAAATTGCAGTGTTAAAAGAGAATGGAGTTAACAGGCTAAGTGTTGGCGTTCAAGCTTTCCAGTCTTCTTTGTTAAAAAAATTAGGCAGAACACATAACAAAGAAGATATCTATTCTACGGTTAGAGAGGCAAAAAAAGCAGGTATTGAAAACATGTCGATCGACCTCATGTTTGGATTACCAGGCCAAACGATGGATATGTTTAAGGAATCGGTAGATGAAGCATTAGCCTTAGATGTTCCTCACATTTCTTCTTATTCGCTGCAAATCGAAAAGAAAACCGTTTTTTATAACTTGGCTCAAAAAGGAAAGTTGACTCTTCCGGAGCAAGAGCTTGAAGCTGCCATGTATGAATATTTAATTGAGGCACTTGATAAAAAAGGTTTCAAACAATATGAGATCAGCAATTTTGCAATTCCAGGGTTTGAGAGCAAGCATAATCTCCAATACTGGAACAATAACGAATATTTTGGTATAGGTGCTGGGGCTCACAGTTATGTTGAAGGAACAAGAAGAAGAAATGCGGGTCCACTAAAACAATATATGAACTTGGTCGCGGAACATGGTTTTCCGTATATCGAAGAACATCAGGTTCCACTATCTGAAAAGATGGAAGAAGAAATGTTCATGGGCCTTCGGAAACAGGAAGGTGTTTCTGATACGACGTTTATGAGTCGATATGGCAGATCCATGTTTGATATTTATAAAGAACCTATTCAAAGACTCATTCAAAAAGGCTGGCTAGAACAGCGAGAAGACACTCTCGTTTTAACCAAGGATGGAAGACCATTAGGCAACGAAGTCTTCCAAGAATTTATTGGTGTAGTTTTAGATTGACAACGGAGAGTACCTTTTGGTAACTTATATTATAGATTTAGCACTCGCTCTTTAAGAGTGCTAACAAGTGGGGTGATGGTATGTTAACGGAACGACAACTCTTTATTCTTCGTGTTTTAATAGATGACTATATTAAGCATGTTGAGCCTGTGGGTTCCCGTACGATCTCTAAACGAGAGGACATTACCTACAGTCCCGCAACGATTCGAAACGAACTTGCGGACTTGGAGGATCTTGGCTTTCTAGAGAAAACCCATACATCATCTGGTAGAATACCATCTGAAAAAGGATATCGATTTTACGTGGACCACCTGCTTCCTTCTCTTTCTATGAAAGAGAGTGAGATAGGTCATTCAGAATTTTTATTTACAGAAAAGGTCCAGGAGGCAGAGGCATTATTTGATCAATCAGCTAAGATTCTATCAGATCTGACAAACTATACATCTGTAGTGTTAGGACCTAACGCATTAGACATGAAGTTAAAGCACATGCAGATCATTCCGATCTCTTCTCAAGTCGCAGTGGCAATCTTTGTGACGAACACGGGACATGTTGAGAACAGACAGATTGTACTGCCTGATACGATCGAACCTTCAGAACTAGAAAAGCTCGTCAATATTCTAAACGAAAGGCTTGCAGGTGTTCGATTGATAGAATTGAACACACGGATACAAAAAGAACTTTCGGCGGTGTTTAAAAAACACCTTAAAGATTATCAAAACATGGGTGTATTCTTAGATCAGCTTCTTTTATGGAGCAAGAAGGAAAAGCTTTTTTATGGCGGGAAAACAAATATGCTTTCTCAGCCTGAATTTCGAGATTTAGATAAAGTTAGACCGCTTCTAGATTTTTTAGAAACGCGTGACTTAATGGAGAAGCTCGTGTCATCTACAGAAAAAGGGCTTACCATAAGGATCGGAACAGAAAATGAGCATGAAGCGATGAAGAATTGTAGTGTTATCAATGCCTCTTACACGATGCATGGTAAACATATAGGTACGATCTCATTAATCGGTCCAACCCGAATGGAATATCAAAAGGTCATCTCATTACTAGATTCATTATCAAAGGAAATGACCAACATATTAAACGATTTTTCAAATTAGTGGATTACTTTAGGGAGGTGAAAGCATGAACAAAGAGGACATCACTCAAGATCAAACACAAACTGATGTGAATGAAGAAGTAACAGAAACAGAAGAAGTTGTTGTTGAAGAAGTGGAATCTACTACGGAAGAACCTCTAACTGAAGAACAACAACGTATTTCAGAGCTAGAAGCAAAGCTTGAGGAAGCCAGCCAAAAAAATCTTCGCCTTCAAGCGGATTATGATAATTTCCGCCGCAGAACAAGAGAAGAACAGGCAGCGAGCCTTAAATATAAATCTCAAAGTCTTCTTGAACAGTTATTACCTGCACTCGATAACTTTGAGCGTGCTTTGAAGACTGAAGCTACAAACGATCAGACCAAAACCCTTATTCAAGGAATGGAAATGGTTTATCGTCAACTAGCGGATGCACTTAAACAAGAAGGTCTGACAGAAATTCCGTCAGTCGGTCAAACGTTTGACCCCAACCTGCATCAAGCAGTTATGCAAGTGGAAGATTCTGAAACAGAATCCAATACAGTTATTGAGGAACTGCAAAAAGGTTATATGTTAAAAGATCGAGTTATTCGACCTGCGATGGTAAAAGTAAACGCGTAGATAAGACTACATATGAATGATGGAGGGAAAAAACATGAGTAAAATCATCGGTATTGACTTAGGTACAACAAACTCTTGTATAGCTGTTATGGAAGGTGGAGAAGCGGTAGTTATTCCAAACCCGGAAGGTAACCGTACAACACCATCTGTTGTAGCTTTCAAAGATGGAGATCGTTCAGTTGGAGAAGTAGCAAAACGACAAGCTGTAACGAACCCGAACACAATCATGTCGATCAAACGTTACATGGGAACTGATCATAAAGAAACAGTTGAAGGCAAAGATTATACGCCACAAGAGATCTCTGCGATCATCCTGCAAAAATTAAAATCTCATGCCGAAGATTATCTTGGAGAAAAAGTTGAAAAAGCGGTAATTACAGTTCCTGCATATTTCAATGATGCACAGCGTCAAGCTACTAAAGATGCTGGGCAGATTGCTGGACTTCAAGTTGAGCGTATTGTAAACGAGCCAACAGCAGCTGCATTAGCATATGGACTTGAAAAAGATGAAGACCAAACAATCTTAGTATTTGACCTTGGTGGTGGTACGTTTGACGTTTCCATCCTTGAACTAGGAGATGGCTTCTTCGAAGTTAAAGCAACATCTGGTGATAACAAGCTTGGTGGAGATGACTTTGACCAAGTGATCATCGACTATCTAGTAAGCGAATTTAAGAAAGAGAACGGTATCGATCTTTCTCAAGATAAAATGGCACTACAACGCTTAAAAGATGCTGCAGAGAAAGCGAAGAAAGACCTTTCTGGTGTAACATCTACACAAATCTCACTACCGTTCATCACAGCTGATGCTTCTGGACCTAAGCACTTAGAATTAAACTTATCACGTGCAAAATTCGAAGATCTATCTTCAGATTTAGTTGAACGTACGATGGGACCTACTCGTCAAGCGCTAAATGATGCTGGGATGTCACCATCTGACCTTGATAAAGTTATTCTTGTTGGTGGATCAACTCGTATTCCAGCTGTACAAGAAGCAATTAAGAAGTTTACAGGTAAAGATCCGCATAAAGGCGTAAACCCTGACGAAGTTGTTGCACTTGGTGCTGCAATTCAAGGTGGAGTACTTGCAGGAGATGTGAAAGATGTTGTTCTTCTTGACGTAACACCACTTTCATTAGGTATTGAAACGATGGGCGGCGTGTTTACAAGATTAATCGATCGTAACACGACGATTCCAACTTCAAAATCTCAAACGTTCTCAACGGCTGCTGATAACCAGACGTCAGTAGATATCCATGTTCTTCAAGGAGAGCGTGAAATGGCAGCACACAATAAGACGCTTGGAAGATTCCAGTTATCTGAGATTCCACCAGCACCACGCGGAGTGCCTCAAATCGAAGTAAGCTTTGACATCGATGCGAACGGTATTGTAAACGTACGTGCTAAAGATCTAGGTACGAACAAAGAACAATCCATTACGATTAAATCTTCTACAGGACTTTCTGATGAAGAAATCGATCGCATGGTAAAAGATGCTGAAGAAAATGCAGAGTCGGATAAGAAGAAACGTGAAGAGATCGACACTAGAAATGAAGCAGATCAACTTGTTTTCACAGTTGATAAAACGTTGAAAGACCTTGAAGGCAAAGTAGACGAAGCTGAAGTGAAGAAAGCTGAAGAAGCAAAAGAGAGCTTGAAAAAAGCTCTTGAAGGTGACGATATCGAAGCGATTAAGAAAGAAAAAGAAGCATTGAGCGAAATCGTTCAACAACTTTCTGTAAAACTTTATGAGCAAGCAGCTCAACAAGCTCAAGCTCAGGGAGATGCAGAGGGACAATCAACGAAGAACGATGACAACATCGTTGACGCTGATTACGAAGAAGTAAACGACGATAAAAAGTAACACTTAGCAGATAAAAGTCAAAGTCAGGTCATCTTGACTTTGACTTTTTTTCTGAGTTGACATTTTTAGTTAATTTGACTTAAGACGTAACAAAACCTTTGCAGTTTTCGTCTTGAGTCAGGTGGTATTCAATGGTAAGATAACTTTTATGTGAGAATTCGGGAGTGTCCTATATGAGTAAACGAGATTATTACGAAGTACTTGGATTAGATAAAAATGCCTCAAACGATGAGGTGAAAAAAGCATACCGTAAACTTGCCAGAAAGTATCACCCAGATGTAAATAAAGAGGCAGATGCGGAAAATAAATTTAAAGAAGTAAAAGATGCTTATGAAACACTGAGTGATCCTCAAAAGAAAGCTCATTATGACCAATTTGGCCATACCGATCCAAACCAAGGATTCGGTGGGGGCGGAGCTGGTTTTGATGGCTTTGGCGATATTTTTGATATGTTCTTTGGTGGAGGAGGAGGACGAAGAAATCCAAACGGTCCTCGTCAAGGAAACGATCTTCAGTATGGTCTTAGACTCTCTTTTGAAGATGCGGTATTCGGTAAAGATACCGAAATACAGATTCCTACAGAAGAATCTTGTGAAACGTGTCATGGATCGGGTGCAAAGCCAGGAACAAAGCCTGAGACGTGTTCACATTGTAACGGAAGCGGTCAGTTGAATGTTGAACAGAACACACCGTTTGGCCGTATTGTTAATCGCCGAGTATGTAACCACTGTAGTGGAACAGGAAAAATCATAAAAGACAAGTGTAAGACGTGTCATGGTAATGGTAAAGTGCGCAAAAACAAGAAGATTTCTGTTAAAGTGCCAGCTGGTGTCGATAACGGCCAGCAGATCCGTATGTCTGGACACGGGGAAGCAGGGGTGAACGGCGGTCCTGCGGGTGATCTTTATGTGGTCTTCCAAGTAGCAGATCATGAGTTCTTTGAACGTGATGGAGACGATATCCTTTGTGAGATGCCGTTAACGTTCTCTCAAGCAGCGTTAGGTGATGAGATTGAAGTTCCGACACTCTATGGAAAAGTTAAGTTGAAGATTCCAGCAGGTACACAGACAGGAACTCATTTCCGCTTAAGAGGAAAAGGTGTTAAAAACGTGCATGGAAGAGGTCAAGGTGACCAACATATTCAAATTAAAGTCATCACACCAAAAAATCTAACAGAAAAACAAAAACAGCTTCTGCGCGACTTCTCAGAAATCAGCGGAAGCATGCCAGATGAACAACAAGATGGATTTTTCGACAAAGTAAAACGCGCATTTAAAGGCGAGTAAAATTCACCTGCAATAAAATCAAATTTGCACCAACATGCATTAGATAAACTTTCTAGAACTCTTTCTAAAAGCTTTTTGTTTTGTATGTTATAACATCTTTGGCGGTTGATTGAAACGTAAGGTGCGAGACTCCTGCGGGACAGGCGGGCAGTCGGAAGAGTGGAAGTGGCTCGTTCAGCCCCGACAAGCAAAAGGTGAATGAGCAAGGAAGGCGTACTTTGCCTTCTGGATCATTTAACTTTTGACCTCGAGGGGCTAGCCACTGCAACTAGACAGGTGAGACCCTTAACGGCGCAAAGCGGCAAGGGGCTCACCGCCTGCCCCGCGGAAAGCGTGCAGCCTGGAGTGGAAATCAACCACCCTCATTGCCTTAGAAATAGCTTGAAATTTTTAAAAGCCAAACTAATAAACGGAGTTGATATGATGAAATGGTCAGAGATTAGCATCCACACTACTCAGGAAGCTGTTGAACCAGTATCGAATATTTTACATGAGGCAGGAGCTAGCGGAGTTGTGATTGAGGATGTAGATGACCTCTCAAAAGAGCGTCAATCCGTATTTGGCGAAATCTATCAGCTGAACCCTTCAGATTATCCCTCTGAAGGTGTAATATTAAAAGCTTACTTACCTGTTAACAGTTTTTTAGGTGAAACGGTAGAAGAAATCAAACAATCGATCACAAATCTTGTGAAATTTGATATTGATATTGGGGCAAACACGATTTCCATTTCAGAAGTGAATGAGGAAGAATGGGCGACCGCTTGGAAAAAATATTATAAGCCAGTAAAGATCTCAAAGCGGATCACGATCACTCCTACATGGGAAGATTATAAACCTGTACATTCTGATGAACTTATTATTGAACTTGATCCAGGTATGGCGTTTGGTACAGGAACACATCCAACAACTGTTATGAGCTTACAAGCTATTGAAAAATATATTGCTGAAGGTGATTCAGTGATTGATGTTGGAACGGGATCTGGTGTATTAAGCATTGCATCAGCTATGTTAGGTGCTAACAAAGTTGAGGCGTATGACCTGGATGAAGTTGCAGTAAATTCTGCCCGTTTGAATGTGAAATTGAACAAAGTAAACCAAAAAGTGCAGGTTGATCAGAATGATCTCTTAAAAGGGATTGAAGGCCCAGTTGACCTTGTAGTAGGGAACCTTTTAGCAGAAATCATACTCTTGTTTGTTGAAGATACAGCTAAAGTGTTAAAGCCAGGGGGTTATTTTATAACGTCCGGAATTATTCAAGGGAAAAAACGCGATGTCAAAGCGAAATTGGAAGAGCACGGATTCAAGATTGTAGAAGTACTAGAGATGGAAGATTGGGTTGCGATCGTTGCTCAAAATAAGGAATAGGATAGGAAGTGCATTTCATGCAAAGGTACTTTGTTTCATCAGAAAACTGGAAAGATGACGTCGTTACGATTACAGGGGACGATGCCAAGCACATCTTAAAGGTGATGAGAATGCAAGTAGGAGACCATTTCATCTGCTGTGATAACAAAGGCCGTACATCTTTGTGTGAAATCATAGAGGTCGACGGTACCGAAGTAGAGACGAAAATCGTCAATGATATTGAGAAAAGTGCTGAGCTTCCTGTCTCTGTTACCATTGCTCAAGGACTGCCAAAAGGGGATAAGTTAGAATACATCATCCAAAAAGGTACCGAACTTGGTGCTTTATCCTTTTTTCCATTTTCTGCAGACCGATCTGTTGTAAAGTGGGATGACAAAAAAGCGGTTAAGAAAAAAGAAAGACTCGAAAAAATCGCAAAAGAAGCAGCAGAACAGTCACATAGAAACCGGGTTCCAGTCATTTTGAATCCTGGTTCTTTTTCTGATTTGCTAAAAATGGCAGAACAGTATAAGATAAAAATCGTTGCATTTGAAGAAGAAGCAAAACAGAACGAAATTTCTAGATTTGCTTCTGCTTTAAGCTCAGCTGATTTAGGAGACTCAATCCTTTGTGTGATCGGTCCAGAAGGTGGCATAAGTGATAAAGAAGCAACCTTGTTAAGTGATCATGGATTTGTATTGTGCGGGCTGGGTCCGAGGATATTAAGAACGGAAACAGCGCCGTTGTATCTATTATCAGCTATATCATATCATTTTGAATTAAAGGGGTGATCAATATGCCATCCGTTGCATTTCATACATTAGGTTGTAAAGTAAACCACTATGAGACAGAAGCGATCTGGCAGCTTTTTCAAGCTGAAGGATACGAACGTACAGATTTTGATAGTACAGCAGACGTCTATGTGATCAATACATGTACCGTAACGAATACGGGAGATAAAAAAAGCAGACAAGTTATACGGAGAGCCATTCGAAAGAACCCGGACGCTGTTATTTGCGTTACAGGTTGTTACGCTCAAACGTCGCCTGCTGAGATTATGGCGATTCCAGGGGTTGACGTTGTTGTCGGCACGCAAGACCGTTCTAAAATGCTCACTTACATTCAACAATATAAAGAAGAACGTATGCCTATTAATGGAGTTTCAAACATCATGAAGGCACGTGTATATGAGGAACTAGATGTTCCTGCATTTACTGATCGAACAAGAGCATCGCTTAAGATACAGGAAGGCTGCAATAATTTTTGTACGTTCTGCATTATTCCTTGGGCAAGAGGCCTCCTTCGTTCGCGTAAACCTGAAGATGTCCTTTCTCAAGCACAGCAGCTTGTAGATTCTGGTTACAAAGAGATCGTTCTAACAGGCATTCATACAGCTGGATACGGAGAAGATATGAAGGATTATTCTTTTGCGAAGCTGTTAGATGACCTTGATAAGAACATCTCTGGATTAAAACGTATCCGTATTTCATCGATTGAGGCTAGCCAGATCTCAGATGAAGTGATTGAAGTTATGGGCAGATCAGACAAAGTAGTTCCTCATCTGCATATACCACTTCAATCCGGTTCAAACACTGTGCTCCAACGAATGAGAAGAAAATATTCAATGGAAATGTTCGGTGAAAGATTAGACCGTCTTAAAGAAGCACTTCCAGGACTTGCGATTACATCAGATGTAATTGTTGGTTTTCCAGGTGAGACTGAGGAAGAGTTCATGGAGACGTATCGATTCATTGAGAAACATAAATTTATGGAACTTCATGTATTCCCTTATTCTAAGCGTACTGGTACACCAGCTGCTAAGATGGAGGATCAGGTCCCAGAGGATATTAAGAACGAACGTGTACACAAGCTGATCGCTCTTTCAGATCAATTAGCTAAAGAATATGCATCCAACTATGAAGATACAGTTGTTGAAGTAATTCCTGAAGAGGCTTTTAAAGAAGACACTACGAACAAACTATACGTAGGATACACTCCAAACTATCTTAAAGTTTTATTTGAAGGAAACGAAGAGATGATTGGGAAATTAGTAAAAGTGAAAATTACTGAAGCTGGGTATCCTTATAATAAAGGTGTCTTTGTAAAACAAGAAATGGAAGAAATCCTAAAGCAAGCTGTATCAAGCTAACATCCTGGCGTTCATACCAGGATGTTTTTTTAAAAACATACTAGGGGTTTCGGGTGTTTATTGTACCTCTCTGTAAAAATATTTTAGATGCTCGATTTATGTCGAAAAATTTGTTATGATACTAACGTTGTTTAATTTTTTTATTTAGAAAGGGTTTGTTGAAATGAGCAATTTAAACGTTGCAAGAATGATCGACCACACAGCATTAAAAGCTGAAACTTCAAAGAAAGAAATCTTAACTCTTTGTGAGGAAGCTAAAAAATATAATTTCTTTTCTGTTTGTGTTAATCCAACTTGGGTTTATACAGCATTCGAACAATTAAAAGGTTCAAATGTAGCGGTTTGTACTGTAATTGGTTTTCCATTAGGTGCAAACACTCCAGAAGTAAAAGCGTTCGAAACGAAGAATGCGATTGAAAATGGTGCTACTGAAGTTGATATGGTTATTAACATTGGGGCTTTAAAAGATGGAAACTATGAGCTAGTTGAACAAGATGTTCGTGCTGTTGTTGAAGCAGCTAAAGGTAAAGCACTTACTAAAATCATTATTGAAACGTGTCTTTTAACGGATGAAGAAAAAGTAAAAGCATGTGAAATTGCTGTAAAAGCTGGAATTGATTTTGTTAAAACTTCAACAGGATTCTCTACTGGTGGAGCAACTGTAGAAGATATCAAATTAATGCGTAAAACTGTTGGACCAAATATTGGTGTAAAAGCATCTGGAGCAGTTAGAGACCGTGAGACAGCTTTAGCTATGATCGAAGCTGGTGCGACTCGTATTGGTGCTAGTGCAGGAATCGCAATTGTTGAAGGCGGAACATCCACTTCAGACTATTAATATCTGTTTTTGAATAATTACCTGCTCTCTCCGACCAACTTGTTTAAATTGAGTTGACCGTATTGCAAGGATATATTATAATGGCAAAAGATATGTGACGCATCTTTACTTTATGTAAGGGTGGTCTGGAGGGAGGGAAATACAAATGGCAGAAACACGTATTCGCAAGAATGAATCCATTGATGATGCTCTTCGTCGTTTTAAAAGATCCGTTTCCAAAGATGGAACATTGGCTGAAGTTAAAAAGCGCAAGCATTATGAAAAGCCAAGCGTAAAGCGTAAGAAGAAGGCTGAGGCAGCAAGAAAGCGTAAGTTCTAAGCGGGGTGTAAGTTAGTAATATGAGTCTTCTTAATGAATTAAATCAAGATATGAAACAAGCGATGAAGGACAAGAACAAGCAGAAGCTTTCTGTAATTCGCATGCTTAAGGCATCACTTCAAAATGAGGCAATCAAGCAAGGGCGTGAATTAAACGAGGAAGAAGAGCTTACCGTTCTTGTACGCGAAATGAAACAAAGAAAAGACTCCCTCCAAGAATTCGAAAAAGCTGGCCGCGATGATTTAGTCGCTGGACTTCAAGATGAAATTGCTGTTCTTACGCCATATTTACCAAAACAGCTCACAGAAGAAGAACTTCACGAAATCGTTGCTCAAACCATTTCTGAAATAGGTGCTGCTTCAAAAGCTGATATGGGTAAAGTTATGGGGGCTCTCATGCCTAAAGTTAAAGGGAAAGCCGATGGCGGACTCGTTAATCGTATTGTTCAGCAACAACTATCATAATTGAAATGACAAACGCTCTGTATTTATACAGGGCGTTTTCTTATTTTTTGAAACTTTTTTCCACAAATTAACGTAAAATAGAGTGGAGGGGGTGTTAGTTTGTGAAAAGGATTCGACTGCTCATCTATATGCTTTGTCTGATCTGGGGAATATATGGAGTGCTTTCAACTTCACAAGTATTCTCAGCAGGTAAAGGAAAGACGGTTACTTTCATACCTGTAGAACATGAAGTAGAAAGAGGTCTTGAAGCTTTTTTAGATCGAAGTATCCAAAAGGCAAAAAAAGATGGAACGGATCATATCGTTCTAGAGATCTATACTCCTGGTGGCCGAGTAGACGCAGCATTACATATTGCAAAAGTCATGAGAGAATCAGAAATTCCAATCACAGCTTACGTGGTTAAAAATGCTTTTTCAGCAGGAGCGTATATCGCCTTAAATGCCGACCAAATTGTTATGAAGCCATCTACAACAATTGGATCTGCCGCTGTGATCGATAGCCAAGGAAATACCGCTGGACAAAAAGCAGAGTCTGCTTGGAAAGCGGAAATGCTCGCAGCAGCAGAGCTGAATGAGAGGACTCCCATATATGCTGAGGCGATGGTAGACCCAGACGTTGAGATTCCTGAACTTGGCTTAGAAAAAGGTGAGTTGCTTACTCTAACAGCCAGTGAAGCATTAAAAGTAGGATATGCAGAAAAAATTGCAGAAGATCGTCAAGAACTGCTAGCACATCTGAATTTGGAGGATGCTAAGATTTTAGAGTCTAATCCTACTTTCGCGGATAAGATAGCACGTTTTGTTACAAATCCTGTTGTCGTGCCTATTCTTTTATCTTTAGGAAGCTTAGGTCTTGTATTAGAGCTCTATACACCTGGTTTTGGAATTGCAGGTTCTATCGGTGCATTATCATTATTGCTATTTTTTTACGGTCATATGATAGCCGGTCTTGCCGGTTGGGAAGCAATTATTTTATTTGGTGTTGGACTGATCTTACTGATCCTAGAGTTGTTTCTACCAGGTGGTATTATCGGTATACTGGGGGTGTTGGCCGTGTTAACAGGATTGATCATGGCAGGTGGATCATTAACAGGAATCTTAATCGCCATTGCAATTGCGATTGTTGTTACAATCATTGGATCTTACTTCTTCTTACGATCATTTGGTTATAACGGTTCTTTAAAAAAACTCGTACTATTTGATTCAACGAGCTCTGAAAAAGGTTATCTATCTCACAAAGAACGAGTTGATTTAACAGGCAGGATTGGCGTAACAGCGACAACATTACGCCCTTCTGGCAGTTTAAAGCTTGATGATGAGTTCTTAGATGTAGTGACTGAAGGATCGTATATTGAAAAAGGCACGACTGTAAAAATCATTAAAGTTTCTGGTGGACGTGTTGTAGTAAGAGCTATTGAAAAAAATAATGAATAAATAACGAATGGAGAGTGTGTAGATGTTAGAATTCGGATCGATCGCCAGCATTGTAGTTATAGGGTTGATTGTAATCGCATTAGCTGTATTATTTACGTTTGTGCCCGTCATGTTATGGATTTCTGCATTAGCGGCAGGAGTAAGAGTAGGGATATTTACTTTGGTCGGGATGAGATTAAGAAGAGTTATTCCAAACCGTGTAGTTAATCCATTGATTAAAGCGGTAAAAGCAGGGTTAGATTTAAGTACGAACCAGCTTGAAAGTCATTACCTAGCTGGAGGGAATGTTGACAGAGTAGTAAATGCGTTGATTGCAGCGCATCGAGCAAATATAGAACTAAGCTTTGAGAGAGCAGCAGCTATTGATCTTGCGGGACGTGATGTACTCGAAGCCGTTCAAATGAGTGTAAACCCTAAAGTAATTGAAACACCTTTTATTGCGGGTGTAGCATTAGATGGGATTGAAGTGAAAGCAAAAGCCAGAATTACCGTTCGTGCGAATATCGATCGTCTAGTAGGTGGAGCTGGTGAAGAAACGATAATCGCCCGTGTTGGTGAAGGGATTGTTAGTACGATCGGTTCTTCAGCGACACACAAAAAAGTGCTTGAAAATCCAGATCTGATCTCACAGACCGTTTTATCAAAAGGATTAGATGCTGGAACGGCTTTTGAGATTCTGTCCATTGATATTGCAGACATTGATATTGGCAAGAACATCGGAGCGGAACTTCAAACAGATCAAGCGATGGCGGATAAAAATATCGCTCAGGCAAAAGCAGAAGAAAGACGTGCGATGGCGGTAGCTAAAGAGCAAGAGATGAAGGCAAAAGTACAAGAGATGCGAGCAAAAGTTGTAGAAGCAGAAGCAGAGGTTCCAATGGCATTAGCAGAAGCTCTTCGTTCTGGTAACATGGGTTTTATGGACTATATGAACATGAAGAACATAATGGCGGACACGACGATGCGTGAATCCATCAGTAAATCATCAAACCCTGATAAAGAGAATGATGATAAAGGACGGAAGTTGTAAGTATGAATATTATAGAAGCGATTATTGAACTCTTACTAGCAAATATCGCTTTTGTTATTCTGATCGCAGGCGGCTTGTATAGTGTCTTTAAACGCCAAAAAGAAATGAAGGAAACAAAACGTGCGGAACCTAATCGACGGAATAGAGAAAATCCAAAACAAACCGTTTCTCCTTTCGGTTTGCCAGCTGAACCTACAGCCAACGAATTGAAAAAAGCGGAAAAGGCGATTGAAATAGGAACAGCGAAAATGGCTGACAAAGTATATGAACGCCGAACCAATCAACGTCAGGTTAAACAGGCAGAAAAAGTCTCTAACCGATATCAAGATAAAGAAGATAAAATTATGAACGATTTTAAAGTAGATCAACAAGAATTGCAAAAAGCAGTCATATGGTCAGAGATTCTTTCAAAGCCTAAAGCGTTGCAAAAGCGTTCTTAAAGAAAGAGATACTTGTATTTAGAGTGATAGTTTCCCCCCTTCTCTCATAAAAATGGAGAGAGGGGGTTTTTTTATGGGCAAATTGCGGCAGCAAGTGAATAAATGGATGATGCAAAACCTTGAGCTACCAGCAGATGTAGTGATGGATCTACCCCGGATCACGATGATCGGACAGCTGCACATATATATTGAGAACCATAGAGGAGTTAAAGCGTTCTCGAATGAACAACTCACACTCAAGCTAAAACAAGGCATGCTTCATATAAAAGGAAGCGAGTTTGTTATTAAAACGATCTTACCGGAAGAAATCTTATTAGAAGGTACGATCGCTTCTGTCGACTTCGAAAACGAATAAGACTTTATTGCACAGGGAGGGAAAAGATGAAAACGAAATGGAACCATTTGAAAGGATATGTAAGGGTAGAGATTATTGGACAAGATTCTAGTTCATTTATCAATACGTGTATTCAATCTGGTATTAGCATATGGGATATCCAGCCTATTGATAACAACCGTGCGCTCGTCTCCATATCTGTCACAGATATACAAAAAGCAAGAGGGATCTTAAAAGAAAACAAGTTGAAGATTAGGATTAAAGAAAAGAAGGGGACGCCTTTTCTTCTAAAAAGAATGTGGAAGAGAAACGGTTTTATCCTTGGTATGCTATCGTTTATCTTTTTATTATTTTTATTATCTAATATGATTTGGAATATAAATGTTACGGGGGCAAATCCTAAGACAGAATACGAGTTAAGAAAAGCAGCAGTAGAACTTGGAGTAACAAAAGGTAAATTTATTTTCTTGTTGCCGAATGTTAGAGAGATACAGCGAGATCTAACAGAGAAGATGGATAACGTTACTTGGATCGGTGTCACTCAGCATGGTACTTCTTATCGGTTTGAAGTAGTGGAAAAAGAGATTCCAGAAGCTAAACAAGTTACAGGGCCGAGGCATCTTGTTGCCACAAAGGAGGCTGTTATTCATTCCGTATTCGTTGAAAAGGGACAACCTATTGTAGGTGTTAACGACTATGTCAAAAAAGGATCTTTATTAGTCTCAGGTCTGATCGGAAAAGAAAAAAAGCCGCAGCTTGTAAGTGCGAAAGGTGAAATTTGGGGAGAAGTCTGGTATCAAACAGAAGTTGAAGTACCATTAAATACTTCATTTCAAACCTACACCGGTAAATATAAAAACAGGCATTATGTTTCACTCTTTGGACTGAATGTTCCTGTTTACGGTTTTTCAGAAGGAGAATTTAAAGATAAAACGGAAACACTAAATGAATCACCTCTTTATCTAGCCAAATGGAAAATGCCGTTTTCTTATATAAAAAAAGAGTTCAGGGAAACAGATGGAGTAAAACGTTCATATTCAAAAGCCGAAGCAATTGAAGTAGGAAAAAAGATGGCGAAGAAGGAACTTTCAAAAAAATTGCCAGAAGACGCAAAAATTAATGGTGAAAAAGTTTGGCAACAAAACGTCTCGAATGGTAAAGTTAAACTAACGATGCTCTACCAAGTAATTGAAAATATTGCATCTGCACAACCTATACCTATCCAACAAGGAGAATGAGTAGTTTGTCAGAAACGAAAAGACTTAATTCATTACAACTCGAAAATACGACAGAAGCAGCTTCGCTTTTTGGCCCTAATGATGCTTTCTTAAAGGTGATTGAAGACAAGCTTAACGTAAGTATAGTCACTAGAGGAGAAGACATCTTAGTATCAGGTGAACTGAATAAAGCAGAAATGGTTGAAGAGACTTTGTTTGTTCTGCTGAAGTTGGTGCGAAAAGGTATCAAGATTTCAGAAAGAGACATAGTTTATGCTGTTCAGCTTGCAGAAAAAAATATGCTGGATGAATTAAGTGAGCTTTATGAAGAGGATATTGCTGTTACTGCCAAAGGAAAACCAATTCGTGTAAAAACGCTAGGACAGCGTCACTATGTGCAGTCCATGAGAAAGCGCGACCTCGTATTTGGTATCGGTCCTGCTGGTACAGGGAAAACCTATCTTGCGGTTGTTATGGCCGTCAATGCTTTAAAAGAAGGTAAGATGAAAAAGATCGTGCTTACTCGTCCAGCTGTTGAAGCGGGTGAGAGTTTAGGATTTCTCCCAGGCGATCTTAAAGAAAAAGTAGATCCTTATCTGCGTCCTCTCTACGATGCTCTACATGACCTTCTAGGGGCTGAGCATACAGAAAGGCTGATCGAGCGAGGTACGATTGAAATTGCTCCGCTGGCGTACATGAGAGGCCGTACACTTGATGAAAGCTTTGTCATACTAGATGAGGCTCAAAATACTACACCAGAACAGATGAAGATGTTTATAACGCGTCTTGGTTTTGGATCGAAGATGGTCATCACAGGTGATCTTACTCAAATAGATCTTCCTCGTGGAAAAGAATCGGGATTAAAAGTAACTGAAAAAAGGCTTGAAAGCGTTAAAGGCATCGATTTTATATACTTAAAACAATTGGATGTAGTTCGTCATCCACTTGTTCAGCGAATTATTGAAGCATATGAAACATACGAAGACTAAGGACTCCATCCATATTGGAGTCTTTTTTCTTTGCCTTAAAGGATGATCTTCAGTCGTGTTTTTTGTATGTATAGCGGGTTTTAGTGGCAAATTGAATAAATAAACCAATTAATTAAGCTTTTCTTATTGAGAAGTACCATAATTGACCAACTTTTGCTAAGATTAGAATAGGATGTACAGTTTAAGGAGTGGTAGCGTTTGGCCAATTTCAGGCATCTTTTGTCTAATTACTTTCGTTTGAGTGTAGCAACAGTATCGTTTATCGTAATGGGAATCATTCTATTTTCCCTTTTAGTCAGCAACGTAACTCCTAATGTAGTGGATGTTAACGTTTATGAGCGTTCACCACGGGACATTCAATCACCTATCACAATCCCGTTAGAAGATCAGACAGAAGCCAGAAAGAAGCTCGCTGAAGAAAGTATTAAAAATGAGTATACGTTTAATAAAGACCTCGCTTTAATACAGGCAGAAGAATTGGATGACTTACTTGATATCGTGATAACCATTAACGAATCTGAAGAAAAAAAGAAAAAAGAAGATGAGGCTACTCTTTCTTTAGATCAGAAAGTCATCCAATTAAAAGATTCAATCAATAAATCTGATATATCTGATGAAACGTATATAGCACTCGCTGAAGCCAGTAAAGCGGAATTAACCAATGTGAAGAATTTAGCTCCTGATGTAGTGAACAGAGTTTTATCAGAGCCTATCATGGTCGAAGAAGTGGAAGAAGCAAGAAGCGAAGCTATTCAATTAATACGTGATAACAATCTACCTTATTCTCTTCGAAATGCAACTGAAGAAATTACGAGAAGTTTTATCATCGCCAACAGAACGTTAGATACAGAGAAAACACGTCAAAAACGTAAAGAAGCGAGCGACAAAGTAGAAGAAGTTGTAATTCGAGAAGGAGAAGTTCTCGTTAAAAGCGGGGCAGTAATCACGCCTGAAATCTTTGATAGACTCAAAAAGGTTGGATTATTAGATCAGGAAATGAAAACGTATCCTTATTACGGATTATTCCTTTTTGTATTGATCGTGATGGCTGGTTTATATTATTTTATGAAAGAAGAGCGTGAGAAAGAGCATTTTCGTAAGTATGTAACCATCTATGCTCTCCTGTTCACCTTAACACTCGTTGTGATGAAAGTATTGAGTGTTAGTACAGAACTTGGTCTAATGAGTCTCATGTATGCTGTACCTGTCGCGGCAGGAGCGATGATGATCAAGATGTTGTTTAATGAAGAGCTTGCAGTCGTGTCTACGATTATCTTTGCGTTTAGTGCAGCTTTGATATTTAACGAACAAACAGCTGGGAATTTTAATTTCATAATGAGTATGTATGTTTTATTTAACGGCATTTCAGGAATCGTATTTTTAGGAAAGACACAACAACGTTCGAAAATCTTGCAAGCTGGATTTTTTGTTTCTTTTATAGCCATCCTAACAGTAGCGAGTGTGTTATTGCTGCAAAACGGAAAATTCACTTCTCTGCAGATTGGGCTAGATCTTGGTTGTGCAGCCATTTCAGGTTTTGTTTCAGCTGTGTTAACACTAGGACTTCTTCCGGTCATAGAATCATCGTTTAACATTTTATCTGTGACAAAGTTAATCGAGCTCTCGAATCCTAACCACCCAATTTTAAGAAAAGTGCTCATGGAAGCACCTGGGACGTATCACCATAGCATCATGGTCGCCAACCTTTCAGAAGCGGCATGCGAGTCTATTGGTGCTAACGGTTTACTAGCTAGAGTTGGTTCTTATTACCACGACGTCGGGAAAACAAAACGGCCGCATTTTTTTATTGAAAATCAGATGAATATGGACAACCCGCATGATAAGATAGCACCACAGTTAAGTAAGACCATCATTACGGCACACCCATATGATGGGGCTGACATGCTCCGGGCAGAAAAGATTCCAAAAGAGATTATTGATATCGCTGAACAGCACCATGGAACGACCCTGCTAAAATTCTTTTATCATAAAGCAGCTCAGCTAACAGATAAGGAAGTAGCAGAATCGGACTTCCGATATCCTGGACCAAAAGCTCAAACGAAAGAAGTTGCAATCATCGGGATCTCTGATGCTGTAGAAGCGGCAGTTCGATCGTTGACGAAACCAACACCTGTTAAAATTGATGGGATCATTCGAAAAATTATTAATGACAGGCTAGAAGATGGTCAGTTCGATGAATGTGATATCACGCTAAAAGAATTAGACATCGTTGCAAAAACACTTACAGAAACGTTAAAAGGAATTTTTCATTCCAGAATTGAGTATCCAGAAGAAACAAAAAAGGTGGAAAAACAATGATGCTACATGTAGAGTATTTAAACGAGATTGACGAAAACAGCTCCGAATTTCAAGAGTTATTAAGTAACGTTCTTGAAAAAGCGGCTGAGATGGAAGAGACAGGGCAAGCGGAAGTATCAGTAACAATCGTGACGAAAGAACGAATTCAAGAAATAAACAATGAGTACAGACAAAAAGATAGTGTAACGGATGTTATTTCTTTTGCTATGGAAGAAATGGGTGAAGATGAGACAGAGATCATCGGTGGTGAGGAGACGAGGTTCTTAGGTGATATCATCATCTGTCTTGATGTTGCGAAGGAACAAGCGGCAGAATACGGACACTCACTTGAAAGAGAAATGGGCTTTCTTGCCGTTCACGGCTTCTTGCATTTATTAGGCTATGACCATATGAACGATGAAGATGAAAAAAGAATGTTTGGAAGACAAGAAGAGATTCTGGAGCAATATGGTCTAAAAAGATGATCGCTTGGAAAAAGTTGTTCTCAAGTTTTGTTTTTGCTTTTACAGGAATAATCGCAACCTTTAAATCGGAACAAAATTTTAGAATCCACACCTTTGTGAGTGTAATCGTGATTATTTTCGCGATTGCACTTGATTTTTCTAAAGAGAGATTCGTCCTTTTATTTATTGTAATCGGCATTGTACTATCGCTTGAGCTTGTAAATACAGCGATAGAGAGCACGATCGATCTCATAACAGAGAAAAAACATCCCCTCGCGAAGAAGGCAAAAGACGCCGCAGCAGGTGCAGTTTTGGTTTTTTCAATATTTGCTGTTATAATCGGTATACTGCTATTTATTGAACCACTGATAGATAGTATGAAGCTATATTTGTTAAGAAGGTGAAAGAGTAATGAATAAAGAACAATTGATGGAACAAGCGAAACTCGCACGTGAAAAGGCTTACGTACCTTACTCTAAGTTTCAAGTAGGTGCAGCTCTACTAACGGTTGAAGGTAAAGTATATAACGGAGCGAATATTGAGAACGCCGCGTACAGCTTAACGTGCTGTGCCGAACGTACGGCATTATTTAAAGCGTATACAGAAGGTGACACGAAGTTCAGCGCGATCGCTGTTGTAGCAGATACGAAGCGTCCTGTACCTCCTTGTGGAGCATGCCGACAAGTTATCTCTGAGTTATGTCCGCCTGAAATGCCTGTTTATTTAACGAACCTTAAAGGTGATGTACAGGAGATCTTAGTAAAAGATTTATTGCCTGGTGCATTCTCACCGGAGGACCTAAATGATTAAAGAAGGCTATAAATCAGGTTTTGTAACGATTATCGGCAGACCTAACGTAGGGAAATCCACACTTTTAAACAAAGTGATCGGACAGAAAATCGCCATAATGAGTGACAAGCCTCAAACAACAAGAAATAAGATTCAAGCGGTTTATACAACTGATGAATCTCAAGTCATCTTTATTGATACGCCAGGTATTCATAAACCTAAGCATAAGCTAGGCGATTTTATGACACGAACGGCTCAGCAAACTTTAAATGAAGTCGACCTTATCCTGTTTGTTATTAATGCAGAAGAAGGTTATGGCCGTGGTGACCAGTTCATTATCGACAGACTTCAAAATGTGAAAAATCCTGTCTTTTTAGTCATAAATAAAATCGATAAAGTACATCCTGATCAATTATTGCCGTTGATTGATATGTATAGAAATAAGCTAGACGTTGCTGAAGTTGTTCCGATTTCTGCTCTTAATGGAAACAATGTGGACACACTTCTTGAACAGATCGTTTCCTACATGGAAGAAGGGCCGCAATTTTACCCTGAAGACCAGGTAACCGATCATCCGGAGCGATTCATAACAGCAGAATTAATTCGCGAGAAAGTTCTTCATTTGACACGCGAAGAAATTCCACACTCCGTAGCAGTAGTCATAGAGGAGATGAAAGAACGCGAAGAAAAGAACGTTGTGTTTGTAAACGCAACGATCATTGTAGAACGTTCGTCTCAAAAAGGAATCATCATCGGTAAACAAGGAAAGATGCTAAAAGAGATCGGAAAAAGAGCAAGAGCAGACATTGAAACTCTCTTAGGCTCACGTGTCTTCTTAGAATTGTACGTAAAAGTACAAAACGACTGGAGAAACCGCCAAAAGCAGCTAACCGAGTTCGGTTTTAATGAGGATGAGTATTAAACAGCAGTTACTTTAAATGGGTTTGTAGTTCGTCTTTGAATAGTTGTTTGGAGTGAAAGGTGCGAGACTCCTGGGGGATGAGTGTGACAGGTGAGACACCTTAGGGCGCAAAGCGTCAAGGTGGCTCACCGCACGCCCCCCGGAAAGCGAGTACCTGAAACGGAAAACAACCACTTACAAGAATGCCCCACTGCGAAAACTCAAAAGTATAAAACTGTTAAAATTTCCTTGACATGAAATAAACAATTAAGGTGAACCTAGTTATTACAGGAGAAAAACAAATAGAAAGGTGTGTCCAAACATGAAAGAATTTACTTGGAAAGTATTCTGTGAAACGGGCAGTATTGATACCTATTTGTTATACAAAGAGCTAGACCTTGAAATAACAGCATTATCAGCAGTTATTCCTTACGAAGAGTCTCTTGAGGAACCTCCATTTCATTAAAAAGTAACTACGGTGCCTTCTTAGATTTGAGAGGGTGGTGATTTACCTTGCTTTATAAAGTGGAAGGAATCGTCATTAAAACCGTTCCGTATGGTGAATCCAATACGATCATTACTTTGTATACAAAAGAATTTGGGAAAGTAGGCGTAATGGCAAGAGGAGCCAAAAAGCCCAAAAGCCGCTTTACTTCCATTACGCAGCTTTTTACATACGGAATTTTTGTTTTTCAAAAAGGCAGAGGGCTTGGAACTTTACAGCAAGGTGAGGCGCTGTCCTCTTTCAGAAAAATAAGAGAAGATCTAGTTAAGACAGCTTATGCAGCTTACTTAGTAGAACTATTAGATAGAAACACATCTGAGGATGATCTGAAACCAGACCTTTTCGGATGGATCAAACAATCCTTAGAATATATCAATCATGGTATTGATCCCGAAGTTATCACTTTTTTATTTGAATTAAAAATAATGAAAACAAGTGGAATCGTACCTGAACTGAGTAAATGTGTTTCATGTCACTCAACAGAAGGCGATTTTTCTTTCTCGATTAGAGAAGGAGGTTTTCTTTGTGAAAGGTGTTCATACAAAGATCCTTACAGGATGCGAATCTCAAGGGGTTCGGTAAAGCTGCTTCATATGTTTTATCACTTGGATCTTGCAAGGCTTGGAAATGTCTCCTTAAAAAAGGAAACGAAGAGAGAGCTTCGAATGTTATTTGACGCCTACATGGACGAATACTCAGGGGTATTTCTAAAATCAAAGAAGTTTCTGAAACAATTAGATGATTTATCGTGAAAAACTGTGAAGCTTTTATTCTTTACAGTTTTTTTAGTTCGCTTTCTCCAATGAATAGGTTATAATAATGAGAATAAGTATAACACATTGGATGCGGCAAAAGGTGGTGTACACGATCGAACTTAATAAGAGGCAGCAAAAAATCATTGAGATTGTTAAAGATAACGGACCTATTACAGGAGAACAAATTGCAGATCAACTAGATTTAACAAGAGCTACACTTAGACCCGATCTTGCTATTCTAACGATGGCAGGTTATCTGGATGCAAGGCCAAGAGTCGGTTATTTTTATACCGGGAAGACGGGTTCGCAGCTTTTAACAGAAAAAATAAAAAAGATCAAAGTTGCTGAATTTACATCGATGCCTGTGGTCGTACAAGATTCAGCTACGGTGTATGAAGCTATCTGTACGATGTTTTTGGAGGATGTTGGAACTTTATTTATCATCAATAAGAATGGGCATCTTGCTGGCGTAGCGTCACGAAAAGATTTATTAAGAGCAAGTATGGGAAAACAAGAGATCAATAGTATCCCGATTAACATTATAATGACTAGGATGCCTAATATCACATATTGTTTTAAAGATGATTATCTATTAGATATCGCACACATCTTGATCAGAAAACAGATAGATTGTCTTCCAGTAGTTAAACGCTCAGACGATGAGAGTGGTTTTGATGTTGTAGGAAGAATTACAAAGACAAATATCACGAAGGCTTTTGTAGAACTAGCACATGACGAATTACTATAATTGAATGGGGAGGCCAACATGACAGGACGTCCTATCGTATATGTCGTTTCCGATTCAGTCGGAGAAACGGCAGAGTTGGTTGTTAAAGCGGCCGCGAGCCAATTTAATTCAAATGGAATAGAGATTAAGAGAGTACCCTATGTTGAGGATAAAGAGACGATTGATGAGGTCATCTCATTAGCGAAGGACCATAACGGGATCATAGCTTTTACCCTTGTAGTGCCTGAAATAAGTGAATACGTTGCTAAGCAGGCGGCATTGCACAACATCCCTACAGTGGATATCATGGGTCCGATTATGAATCAGCTGCAATCTCGGCTGAATCAAGTTCCGAGATATGAACCCGGAGTCGTGCATAAACTGGATGATGATTACTTTCGAAAAGTAGAAGCTATTGAGTTTGCTGTTAAATATGATGATGGCAGAGATCCTAGAGGAATTCTAAAAGCTGATGTTGTTTTAATCGGTGTGTCAAGAACTTCAAAAACACCACTATCGCAATACTTAGCACATAAACGCTTAAAGGTGGCAAATGTACCCATCGTACCAGAAGTAGAACCCCCGGAAGAATTGTTTAAAGTATCACCAAACAAATGCTTCGGTCTTAAGATTACACCTGAAAAATTAAACGACATACGAAGAGAACGTTTGAAAGCGCTTGGTTTAAACTCTGAAGCGAACTACGCTAACATGGAAAGAATCAAGCAAGAACTCGTCTACTTTAACAAGATCGTTGATCAAATTGGATGCAGAGTGGTTGAGGTCTCCAATAAAGCGGTCGAAGAATCTGCAAATGTGATCTATAACTTGTTCCAAGGAAAGTCATATAAATAAAGCGCAAATGATTGCGCTTTTTTATTTTCATCATTTTACTGGTAAAACAGCGAGACTTTTATTATAATATTACATTGTGATTAAATTTTATAAGTTTGTCCAAAATAGTGATAAATTGAGTATGTTAATTTTAAACAAATGCTCTCATATAAAGGAGAATCACTGTAAAAGTAGAACATAAGAATATGGAAAAATTAATTGGTAATGTATTTGTAGATGCAGATGCTTGTCCTGTTGTGATAAAGGAAGAAATATTCAAGTTCTCCAAAATGTTTGTCTTTGAACCAATATTCGTTACATCTTACGCTCACGCGAGTAACACGGACCAGCCTGGTCGCTGGATATTGGTTGATGCAAGTCCTGAAGAAGTTGATCTTTACATACATAATCATTCCAAAAGAAATGATCTTGTTGTGACTCAAGATCATGCCCTCGCGAGTCTTCTTTTGTCAAAAGGGGTTTACGTTATCACCCCAAGAGGGAAACAGTTTCAAGAGAATGAAATGGAGCAAGTGCTGCATGATCGTTATATGTCAGCAAAAGCTAGACGTTCTGGCAAGCACTCAAAAGGACCTGCTAAATTTAAAAAAGAGGACACAGAAAGATTCTGTACAGTTTTTTGCGAAATCCTGTCGAATGTTGAAGGAAAATAGAATTGTGCAACGAATATATATCTAGTGTCTAAAAGAATCAGAGATTCTGTGGTGGTAATATGGAACGTATACCTGAGGATTTAATTGAGAAGGTCAGGTCTTCTAACGATATTGTTGACGTGATCAGCGATTATGTTCCTCTTAAGAAACAAGGCAGAAATTATTTTGGTCTTTGCCCTTTTCATGGGGAGAAATCGCCATCCTTTTCTGTCTCACCTGACAAACAGATTTACCATTGTTTCGGTTGTGGAGCGGGAGGCAATGTTTTTTCCTTTTTAATGAACATTGAAGGGTACACTTTTATTGAAGCTGTAACGCAGCTAGGCAAAAAGAGTGACATTGAACTTCCTCAAATTCATCAGCAAAACTTCTCCGAAAAAAGCTCTGACGAGAAAAGAGCGATGACTGAGATTCATGAGTTGTTGGCTAAATTGTATCATCACTGCTTACTTCACACAAAGCAAGGAAGACCAGCTTTAGAGTATTTGGAGAAAAGAGGATTCACAAGAGAATCCATAGAGCGGTTCCAGATTGGTTTTGCCCCAGATTCATGGGAGACCGCATCACAATTTCTTCAAAAGCGAGGAATGGATCTACACATCGCTGAAAAAGTCGGGTTGATTGGAAAGAGACAATCTGATGGAAAACCGTACGATCGATTTAGAAATCGGGTCATGTTTCCGATTTGGGACCGTACAGGTGCAGTTGTTGCTTTTGGCGGCCGTGTTTTAGACGGAAAGGACGAGCCAAAGTATTTAAACAGTCCGGAATCGAAGATCTTCCAGAAAGGAAGAACTCTTTATGGTTTAAACCTTGCACGTGCCGAGATGAGACAGAAACAGCATGCTGTCATCTTTGAGGGTTATGTCGATACGATTGCAGCGTATAGAGCAGGTGTTACAAATGGTGTTGCCACATTAGGTACTTCGCTGACCGAAGATCATGCAGCCATTTTGAAACGAAATGTTCAGTCTGTCACAATCTGCTATGACTCAGACCGAGCAGGAGTCGAAGCGGCGTTTAGAGCTTCAGAAATCTTAACAAAACAAGGCTGCACCGTGAAGATCTCACAGATGCCTGATGGAATGGACCCCGATGACTATATTTCCCAATTTGGAAACGATTCGTTTTTAAAAGATATAATAGGGGCTAGCCTAACTGTGATGGCATTTAAAATACAATATTACAGGCGCGGTAAAAACCTTCGGGATGAAGGAGAACGGATGATCTATATCGAAGAGATTATCCAAGAAATTGCGCGTCTGCCAAAAGCGGTTGAACGAGATCATTATCTCCGACAGATCGCTTCTGAATTTAATCTGTCATTAGATGCTCTTAAACAACAGCAAACACAGACTTTCAAGCAACTGCAAAGGTCTAAGGATAACGGCCCTAAAAAGCGGGATAATAATTTTAGAATACAAACACTTTTGCAAAAGTCATTGTTGCCTAGAAATCTGAATGCTGAACGTATTGTTCTTGCACATATGTTAAAAAGTGAGGAAGCCGCTTTTCTAATTCAGGAAAAGTTGGATTCAGGCTTTAATGTTGAAGAACATAACGCGATTGCTGCATACTTATATGCCTTTTATGAAGAGGGAAATAAACCCAATGTAGGGTTGTTCATGCAGCGTATCGATGATGACAAATTACGAAAATTAGCTTCAGAATTGGCGATGCTTACAATCAGTGAAGAGCTGAATGAAATAGAGCTCGCAGATTATATTCGTATTATTTCTAGCTATCCTTTATTGCGGGAGATACAAGAAAAAGAAAAGCAGCAAGAAGACGCAATAAGAAGGAATGAAATAAAACTGGCAGCCCAAATTGCCCAAGAAATTATGAGAATGAAAAGATCTCTTAAATAATCGGGATGTAGGATGGTTGAAGTTTTGGAAGGAGGGGATCGAATGGCTGAGAAACCAAACCGTCAAGGAACGGAAGGCGAATTAACCATCGATCAAGTTAAAGAACAATTAGTTGAGGCCGGTAAGAAGCGAGGACGGCTAACATATACAGAAATCACAAGTAAGCTGGCACCTTTTGAACAAGATTCTGATCAAATGGATGAGTTCTATTCATACCTTGAAGAGCAAGGTGTTGAAGTTGCTGAAGCATCTGAGGATGCAGAAGACGAAGAAGATCCTAAGTTCGAAATGGAAAAAGAGGAAGAAGAATTCGATCTTAATGACTTAAGCGTACCGCCAGGAGTTAAGATCAACGATCCAGTTCGTATGTACTTAAAAGAAATCGGTCGTGTAGACTTACTTTCAGCAGACGAAGAGATCGAACTAGCAAAACGTATTGAGAACGGTGATGAAGAAGCTAAACGCCGTCTTGCAGAAGCTAACTTACGACTCGTTGTAAGTATTGCAAAACGTTATGTTGGTCGTGGAATGCTGTTCCTTGATCTTATCCAAGAAGGTAACATGGGATTGATCAAAGCTGTTGAAAAGTTCGACTATGATAAAGGATTTAAATTTAGTACGTATGCAACATGGTGGATTCGTCAGGCGATCACGCGTGCGATTGCTGACCAAGCTCGTACAATTCGTATTCCAGTTCATATGGTTGAGACGATTAATAAACTGATTCGTGTTCAACGCCAGCTGCTTCAAGATCTTGGACGTGAGCCATCTCCAGAAGAGATCGGTGCTGAAATGGAACTAACACCAGAAAAGGTTCGTGAAATACTGAAGATTGCTCAAGAGCCAGTCTCTTTAGAAACACCTATTGGTGAAGAAGACGATTCTCATCTTGGTGATTTCATTGAAGATCAGGATGCATTAGCACCTTCAGAAGCTGCTGCCTATGAGCTATTAAAAGAACAGCTTGAAGATGTTCTTGATACACTAACAGATCGAGAAGAAAATGTTCTTCGTCTACGTTTCGGGCTTGATGACGGACGTACTCGCACCCTCGAAGAAGTAGGTAAAGTGTTTGGCGTTACGCGTGAACGTATTCGTCAGATTGAAGCAAAGGCACTCCGTAAACTCCGCCATCCAAGCAGAAGTAAACGATTAAAAGACTTTTTAGAATAGAAAGTTTGCCCAAATCTGGGCAAGCTTTTTTATTTCTTTTATTTTACTTATTATTCCACCTCAATGCAAACTCATCAAAAACTCATTTTGTGATACTGTATTCTACGAAATTCTTTTTTTTGCTTGCTTATTCTCCTTAATATTAAATTAAAAACTCTTTAAATCTTGTAAAAATTCAGCCTTTATATCTATAATAAACATGTAAGCGCATACAAATTTGAGGCGTAAATTTATTAAGAGGTGGGATGCAACCATGAATTTTACATTAACAGAAGAGCAGTTGATGATTCAAAAAATGATGAGAGAATTTGCAGATGAAGTGGTAGCACCGGGTGCTGAAGCAAGAGATAAAAATAAAGAATTCCCGGTAGAGATTTTTCAAAAGCTTTCTAAATTAGGAATGATGGGTCTGCCTTTTCCCGAAGAATACGGTGGGGGCGGAGCTGATACGATAAGTTTTGCGATTGCTGTAGAAGAGCTGAGCCGCGCTTGTGGATCTACTGGAATTACATATTCTGCACATGTTTCTTTAGGTGGAGCTCCATTAAATCTATTTGGTACTCACGAACAAAAAGAAAAGTATCTAACGCCAATCTGTACAGGAGACTCTCTTGGAGCATTCGGATTAACAGAACCAAATGCGGGTTCAGATGCAGGTGGCACAGAAACAACTGCGAAAACGGAAAATGGTGAATGGGTGATTAATGGCTCAAAATGCTATATCACAAATGCGAGTTATGCTAAGCACTTAGCATTAACAGCTATTACAGATAGAAATGGTAACGATAAAGAAATCTCAGCTATTATCGTACCTACAGATGCTAAAGGATTCCGTGTTATCGATAATTACGAGAAGATGGGTCTTCACTCTTCTAATACTACGGAACTTTTTATGGAAGATGTAAGAGTGCCTGAAGAAAATCTTTTAGGAAAGCGCGGAGACGGCTTTAAACAGTTCCTGGTGACATTGGATGGAGGAAGAATAGGTATAGGAGCAATGGCTGTTGGAATTGCACAGGCGGCCTACGAGAGGGCTCTAACGTATTCGAAAGAGCGCAAACAATTTGGAAGATCGATTTCAAAGTTCCAAGCTATTCAATTCAAGCTAGCAGATATGGCCATGAAGATTGAACTTGCCAGATTAATGGTATACAAAGCGGCATGGCTTAAAGACCAGGGTAAGAAGTTCTCAAAAGAAGCTTCGATGGCAAAATTATATGCATCAGAGGCATGTATGCAGATTTGTTCTGAATCTGTTCAAATTCATGGTGGTAACGGCTACATGAGAGATTATCATGTGGAACGTTATTTCAGAGACGCTAAACTTCTTGAGATTGGAGAAGGTACATCAGAAATCCAACGTATCGTTATTGCAAGAGAAATTGGCTGCTAACATTCATTAAGAGATCAAGCGATGGGGTGAATTATGGCTGAACTAATGAAAGTAACTGTAGGGGATTGTTTAAGAAAACAAGCGTTAGAACTTAAGGATCAAGAAGCTATGGTTTACAGCAAACTAGGAATTCGCTACACCTATCAAGAATTTTATGAATTAACGACTAAAGTTGCCAAAGGCTTGATGGCTATGGGGATTGAAAAAGGAGATCATATAGCAGTTTGGGCTACCAATGTACCCGAGTGGCTGCTGCTTCAGTTCGGTTCTGCACGTGCTGGTGCTGTTCTCGTCACGGTCAACACGAATTATCAATCTTCTGAATTAGATTACTTGTTGAAGCAGTCTGATGCAAAAGCTTTATTCTTTATCGAACAATTCCGTACTACATCTTACAAAGATATGGTGGACTCTGTGAGAGACCGATCATCTGAATTTCCTGTATTAAAACATTTTATTCAACTAGATGCGGAATCATCTTCTTATGAGACTTTTTTAGATATGTTGGAAGCAGGAAATGTTATATCAGATGAAGAGCTTGAAATAAGAGAAGCCTCTCTTCACTGTGATGACGTCATCAATATGCAGTACACGTCAGGTACTACAGGATTTCCGAAAGGGGTCATGCTGACTCATTACAATATTGTAAATAACGCTAGGCAGATCGCGGACAGCATGAACTTAACGAATGCAGATCGATTGTGCATACCTGTACCGTTCTTTCATTGCTTCGGCTGTGTATTAGGTACCCTTGCAGCAGTTTCAGTGGGAGCTACGATGGTACCAATCGTGCAATTTGATCCACAGGAAGTTTTAGAGACAGTTCAAAACGAAAAGTGTACAGGGTTGCATGGAGTCCCTACAATGTTCATCGCAGAACTGAACCTTTCTGATTTTGATTCTTATGATCTAGGCACACTTCGGACAGGAATCATGGCGGGGTCACCTTGTCCGATTGAAGTCATGAAGAAAGTGATCGAGAAGATGGGAATGTCCGAGATTACGATTGCCTACGGCCAAACAGAGTCATCCCCTGTTATCACGCAAACGAGAACAGATGATCCGATAGAGCGCAGAGTAGAAACGGTTGGAAAGAAGCATTCTCAAGTAGAAGCAAAAGTGGTCGATCCGATAACAAATCAAGAAGTGAACCATGGTGAACAAGGAGAACTTTGTACAAGAGGTTACCATGTTATGAAAGGCTATTATAAGATGCCTGAAGCAACGGACGAAGCGATTGATAGAGATGGATGGCTTCATACGGGAGATCTCGCGACTGTTGATAAAGAAGGTTACTTTAGAATTACAGGCCGCCTAAAAGATATGATCATACGTGGCGGTGAGAACGTATATCCGAGAGAAGTCGAAGAGTTTCTCTATTCTCATCCTTCCATTTTAGATGTCCAAGTGATTGGTGTTCCGGATAAAAAATTTGGAGAAAAAGTAGCAGCATGCATCCAGTTAAAAGAAGGTCATACACTTTCTGAAGAT
This sequence comes from Fictibacillus nanhaiensis, assembly GCA_016401345.1. Classification (GTDB taxonomy): domain Bacteria; phylum Bacillota; class Bacilli; order Bacillales; family Fictibacillaceae; genus Fictibacillus; species Fictibacillus phosphorivorans. The sequence continues at coordinate 514,050 of JAEACG010000002.1, forward strand.
GAATTGAAGAGTTATTGTAAAGGAAAGATTTCTCACTTTAAGATTCCAGAATATTATCTCTTTCTTGATCAATATCCGATGACGGCTTCTGGAAAAGTACAAAAATTTAAGCTTCGAGAACAAGCGATTGAGGCACTTTCAGTTATGCATGAATAGCCACCAGTAGTGTGGCTTTTTTGTTTTTTTGTGCCTTCTCACATGAAGTAAATGACTGAATCTACAAAAGTTAGGCAAAAAAGTTTAAAAAGTTAATGCTGTGACAAAACTGGGAAAAATAGAGTTTGTACTTCCCAAGTAAACGCTTTTACAGTACAATAGGTTATGGATTGTTTACTATACATATTAAGTTTATCAAGATCACAACACTTGTAGTGTACAGATGAAGGAGGAATTTGCATGAAACGTAATCCACTCATTCCTTTTGCCATTATTGGAGTTATTGGAATTGTTCTTATGCTTACAATGGGCGGATATGGTATCAACAAAATTCATACGGCTAGTCAAGATAAAGAAAAGGCTGCTATGGATCCAGAAGCAATCTATAAGCAGAACTGTTCTTCTTGTCATGGACAGAACTTAGAAGGTAATGTTGGTCCTGCACTGGAAAAGATTGGCGGCAAGTACAAGCCTGAAGAAATTGCAGATATCGTGAAGAACGGTAAAGGATCTGGAATGCCAGCAGGGCTAGTTAAAGGTGAAGAAGCAAAAATATTAGTTGATTGGTTAGCAGAAAAAAAATAAAATAAGAAGAGCTTCTTGTTATTAATAACAGGAAGCTTTTTTCTTTGTGCATTCAGAAGTAAATTATGAACAAGACGATAGTATTTTTATATATGCTTTTTGGTCAACCAGGCTTTCTTTACAAAAAATGATAAAAGTTTGAGAATACTAAAAGGAACAAACTAATTGAAACGGTGATGAAAATGAATTCAGAAAAATTATCAAATCGACTAGAGCGAGTGGCTTCATACGTACCTGAAAACACAATTTTAGCAGATATCGGTTCTGACCACGCTTATCTTCCTTGTTATTTAGGACTGAAAAAAGTGATAAAAAAAGGAATTGCAGGTGAGATTACTGACGGTCCTTATTTATCAGCGAAAGAACAGGTGGTTCTAGATAACTTGACCGATGTAATCGAAGTAAGAAAAGGTGATGGACTTTCAGTACTGAACCCAGACGAAGCAGAAGTTATCACAATCTGTGGCATGGGCGGGTCTTTAATCACATCTATACTTGAAAAAGGTAAGAATAAGTTTGGGTGTGCAAAACGTCTTATTCTTCAACCTAATATTGGATCAAAAACAGTGAGAAAGTGGCTATTAAAAGAGGATTGGGTATTAATCGCTGAAGAAATCTTAAAAGAAGATGGTAAGATTTACGAAATCCTTGTAGCTGAACGTTCTGGTGAACAACCTTATACAGAACATAAAGAAGCGGAATTATTATTCGGACCATTTTTATTAAAACATCAGAACGAAGCGTTTAAAGAAAAGTGGGCTGGGGAAGTCAAACAATGGAATGCGATATTGACTCAGATGGAAAATAGTTCAGGAGTAACAGCAGAAGAAAAAAGAGAAGAACTAAGAAGAAACATTAAACACGCAGAGGAGTGGATTTCTTGAGTAAATGTGCAAGCGGGCAATACATCATTTCTCTATTAGAAGGGTTCGCACCTAAAAAGATGGCTGTAGAAGGTGACCCTATCGGATTGCAAGTTGGTTCATTAAACAAGCCTATAAAAAAAGTGATGATCGCACTTGATGTTTTAGAAAGTGTAGTAGATGAAGCGATTGAAGGTAAAGTAGATCTCATTATTGCTCATCATCCATTGCTTTACCGTCCATTGAAAAAGATTGATATCAGCACATCAAAAGGAAAAGTAATCGAAAAATTAATCAAGAACGATATTACGGTTTACGCAGCGCATACGAACTTGGATGTTACTAGGCTAGGTGTGAATGAATGGTTGGCTGATCAATTGCAATTAATGAGCACAGAGGTGTTGTCTACAACTTATGAAGATCAACTCGTAAAGTTATCTGTGTTTGTACCTCGTACACATGAAGAACAAGTAAGACTTGCCATTGGCAATGCTGGAGCTGGTCATATCGGAAATTACAGCCATTGTTCGTTTTCTAGTGATGGAACTGGCACGTTTACTCCACTAGAAGGAACGTCACCCTTTATAGGTAAAAAAGGGCGATTAGAAAAAGTTGAAGAAGTGAAGATCGAATCCATCATGCCACAATCTCTTCAAAAAGCCGTTGTATCGGCGATGAGAAAAGCGCATCCTTATGAAGAGGTAGCGTTTGATCTCTATCCGCTACTTAACAAAGGTGAAGAACTTGGAATTGGAAAGATCGGAAAGCTTCCTGAAGAGATGAACCTTCAAGAATTTGTTGATCATGTAAAAAATGCATTTGGAATTTCGAGTCTTCGTGTTATTAAAGGAAAAAAATCTATGATAAGAAAAGTAGCCGTAGTCGGAGGAGATGGAAACAAATATATTTATCCAGCTCTTCATAAAGGTGCAGATGTATTAGTAACAGGAGATATCTATTACCATAATGCACATGATGCACAAGAAGAAGGCCTTACAATCGTAGACGCGGGACATCATATCGAACAGATCATGAAGAGGAAGCTCAAGGAATTACTTGAACAAAAAATAGATGCCAACAAATATGAGACTGAAGTTGTAGAATCAAACATCATCACAGATCCTTTTACCTTTATGTAGAATAGACTCATACACTTACAAAAAAAGAAAAGCCGGGATATACCCGACTTTTCTTTTTTATGACTTTTTCTCTTTAACTTTTGGAAGTATGCGATTAAGTGTTACCTTACGTTCTTTTTTCCATGTTTCTTCATTTTGATCGTCAAAGTTTTTTAGGAAATCGATCACTTCTTTTGTTATAGGAGTTGGTGTGGAAGCGCCAGATGTAATTCCTACCTTCTTTACACCCTCTAACCAACTCAACTCAATTTCAGATACATCAGAAATTCGGTATGCTTTTGTTCCTGCAATTTCCTCTGAAACTTGAGCTAAACGATTTGAGTTATTACTTCTAGGGTCACCAACTACAAGAACAAGATCACAATCACCTGCTTGGTTCGCAACAGCTTCTTGTCTGACCTGAGTGGCTAAACAGATCTCTTTATGAACCTCCGCAGAAGGATATTTCATAAGCAATCTTTTGATGAGTTCTGCTACATCCCATTGACTCATCGTCGTTTGATTTGTAATGAGAATCTTTTCGCTGTTCACGTTTAGTGAATCTAGATCATCTGTATTTTCTACAAGATGTACGATATGAGGTGCGATTCCAATCGCTCCTTCTGGTTCAGGGTGCCCCTTCTTACCGATATAGATGATCTCATATCCTTCTTTTTCTTTTTCACGAATGAGGTCATGCGTTTTTGTAACATCAGGACATGTAGCATCAATCTCATATAAGCCTTTTTCATGAGCGATCCGTCTTACTTCTGGTGAAACACCATGAGCGGTATAAATAACCGTGCCTGATTCAATATTTTTAATAATATCCAGTCTGTTCGCACCATCGAGGGTAATGATTCCTTCATCTTCAAAGGCATCTGTCACATGTTTATTGTGAACGATCATACCAAGTATATAGATGGGTCTAGGCAGTGTCGGATCATTAGCTGCTTGGCGAGCCATGACCATCGCGTCCACAACACCATAACAATATCCTCGTGGAGATATTTTAACGATTTCCATATTCGATCTCTCCTTTATCCATATAAAAGACAGCACAGAGATCTATGCTGTCTTGGGAGATTTACTTCTGTATGTTTTTATTATAAAGGAGAGACCATAAGAACTCAAACACTATACTCATACATATAGTTTCGGCCCCGATAAGTGGTAGCCTTTAGGTACGTTTGTTTTTGGAGCTGTTGGAATAGTTTTTGTAGCATTTGGCGTTTTTTTAATAACAGTTGGTGTCTCGGTCGGTGTGGATGTACTTGTAGACTTAGGTCCAGCTACAACCACCTTTTCTTCAGTTTCTGGTTTTCTTTTTTCTTTCTTTTCATTTTTCTTCACAACATTTTTCTTAGCTTCGCTTTTTTCATTGGTGTCAGTCGTTTGTTCTGTGTTTTCCGGTTTTTCGGAGGTATCTGCCTCAGTATCATTCTCTGCCTTTGAGCTCGAACCGCTTTGGAAATCTTTAAGAGCTGTCATGATGGAAGGCAGATTTCTCATTGCAGGACCATATTGTTTGATCATAGGTCCCATCGTCTCAGCGACTTTTAAGACCTTTTGCACGTTGTTTAACATCGTAAACACACTTGTTCCACCTGTTATACTTCCACCGCTGCCAATCGTCCCCAAGAATCTGTCAACAGAACCCATCTGACGCGGCATACCATTCATCCCATTCATGTTTTGAAGATATGGATTTACTTGAAAGGGCTGCATAGGATGCTGAGGTTGATTTGGATATCTATAAAAAGGCTGCATAATTCCCCCTCCTTTCCAAAATAATACGCTCATATATAGAATATGAAATAAGAAAAACATGTGTGATATTTATCCCTGTTTTCTTATTAATCTTAAGGATGGTTGGCTTAAATGCAAAACTTACTCTATAATACTAAAAGTGAAGAATTTATATTTGAAAAGAAAAGGTGAGCGTATGAAATCTCCGTTTGAACGGTTAAAAATAAACGAATCGCTCCAGACCGCTTTAAGTGGTATTGGATTTGAAAGACCGACTGATATTCAAGAGCGTGTAATTCCTGGAATTATTAACGGACAAGACATGATCGGACAATCGCAAACTGGTTCAGGAAAGACATTTGCTTTCCTGCTGCCATTGATGCATAGAATAGACATCACAAAAGACGAGGTACAAGCAGTAATTACAGCTCCTACTCGTGAATTAGCTCAACAGATCTACAACGAGTTTCTAAAGATTTCAGAGCATATGCCTGAGGATAAGCAAATCCGCGCAAAAGCAATCGTAGGTGGAACGGATCGAAAACGTATGGCTGAAAAGCTGAAAACAGTTCCTCAATTAGTGATCGGAACGCCAGGTCGTATTAAAGACTTGGTAAACGCACAAGAGCTAGTTGTATTTACGGCAAACATGTTAGTAGTAGATGAAGCTGATCAGATGCTTGATATGGGCTTTATTGAAGATGTAGATCTGATCGCTTCTCGTATGGCTAACGAATTACAAATGATGGTGTTCTCTGCGACTGTTCCAGAAAAACTGCAGCCTTTCTTGAAAAAATATATGCAGAACCCTAAACACGTTCATGTTGAACCACAACATATTACAGCAAAAGACATCAAGCACGTTCTCATTCAAGCAAAACACAATGACAAACTGCCTACGCTGATCAAAACAGCAAGAAATTATAATCCTTATTTTGCGATTATTTTTGCTAACACAAAAAAAGCAGTCGATGAAATTGCGGATGCTATGAGTGCTGAAGGAATGAGTGTTGAACGTTTGCATGGTGACATTCCGCCACGAACAAGAAAGAGCATTATGAAACGTGTTCAGAAAGCTGAGTTTCAGTTCTTAGTAGCAACTGATCTTGCAGCTCGAGGAATTGACATCAAAGGTGTCAGCCACATCATCAACTATGAGTTCCCGAAAGATCTTGATTTCTACATTCATAGAGCAGGAAGAACAGGCCGTGCAGGAATGTCCGGAATCTGTGCATCTCTTTACGAGCAAACAGATCAGCATTCTGTTCAAAAATTAAAAGAGAAAAAGATCATATTCCACATCGAACAATATAAGAACGGTGAATGGGTACCTGTGAAGCCAAGCAAGAAAAGTACGGGTGCAAAAGAGCAGGATGGCGTTTATGTTCCAAAACCACGCAAAGTAAAGCCTGGTTATAAGAAGAAGATGGACGAGCAGAAAAAGAAACTGATGAAAAAGAAAAGAAGAAACATCAGGTAGTAGGTTAGGGAAGAGGGGAAAATATGATTAAACTAGGATCTCACGTTTCAATGAGCGGTAAAAAAATGCTTCTCGCTGCGAGTGAAGAAGCTGTTTCATATGGTGCCAACACATTTATGATCTATACAGGTGCACCCCAAAACACGAGACGAAAAAAAATTGAAGACCTTAATATCGAAGCTGGAACGAAACACATGATTGAGAACGGTATTGTTGACATTGTAGTTCACGCACCTTATATCATCAACATCGGAAATGCTGTGAAGCCGGAAACTTTCGAGCTAGGGGTCGATTTCTTAAGAAGAGAGATCGAACGAACTGACGCACTTGGTGCAAAACAGATCGTCCTTCATCCAGGAGCACATGTTGGAGAAGGCTCAGAGATTGGAATTAAGAAAATCATCGAGGGCCTTAATGAAGTATTAACGAAAGAGCAGAATGTTCAAATCGCACTAGAGACGATGGCAGGTAAAGGATCTGAATGCGGTAAAACATTTGAAGAACTTGCACAGATTATTGATGGTGTAACGCTCAACGAAAAACTTTCTGTTTGCTTTGATACTTGTCATACACATGATGCGGGTTATGATATCGTTAATGATTTTGATGGAGTAATGAATCAGTTCGATAAGCTGATTGGAATCGACCGTATTAAAGTTTTCCACATAAATGACAGCAAGAATGTAACGGGAGCTGCTAAAGACAGACATGAAAACATTGGCTTTGGACATATCGGGTTTGATGCCTTAAATTACATCGTTCATCATGAGCAAACGAAAGAAATCCCGAAAATTCTTGAAACACCTTATGTTGGTACAGATAAAAATAACAAAAAACCCCCATATCAATTAGAGATCGAAATGATCAAAGCAAAAACGTTCGATCCAGAACTTCAGAACAAGTTATTGAACGCATAAATTTCTCGACTGAGTAAAAAAGCTTAAAAGCCGCACAGCTGTGCGGCTTTTTTGTGTTACCTATCGATGTAGGTTTGAATTAAGTATTGGATATAGTTCGCTTTTTCAGGGCTAACTTCTTTTGCGATGGTAGCAATGATCATCTTACGCTGTGATAGATTTTTGATATCAATTGTCTGCCTTCGCAATATGTTTACGATCTGTACGGCTTCTTTTTGTGAAATGGGAAGCTGATATTGCGCGGCAAGTGAGATCAGTTCGTTCGGACTGATCGAATTAAGTTTCTGATTTACAAAATGAACAATGATTGGATTCATTTAGTAATCCCTCCCGACTTTCTCATTGTATGAGGGAGAAGGGAAGAAAGTGCTAAAAAAAGACTTTGGAATATTGTCCAAAGTCTTTTTGTTTATATTTTTATACAATTGTATGAAGAATAAAATTCATAAAGAATAAAAAGGCGATCACATACATCGGTGCTGTAACCTGTTTCTTCTGTCCTGACATCCATTTAACAAGCGGATATGCGATGAATCCAAATGCAAGGCCATCCACGATGCTGTACGTTAAAGGTATCAGCGCAATAATAAGAAATGATGGAAACATCTCTGTAAAGTCAGCAAAAGGAATATGCTGAATCTGCTGAACCATCAAACCGCCAATGATAATTAAAATAGGAGCGATAGCCCCATCAGGAATATAGGCGATGAAAGGTGCTGCAAACATGGAAAAAAAGAACAACACAGCAACTGTAATACTTGTGATTCCTGTTCTTCCGCCTTCTTGAATTCCAGATGCACTCTCTACCGTTGAGATTGTTGGACTAGTTCCAAATAAACCGGAAACGATAGATGAAGCAGCATTCGCTTGGAATGCTTTTGGAAACTTTTCTTGATCAGGTAACAGGCCATACAACAATCCCATATTCTCGAATGTGATGATCATGGTTAATGAGAACGTTGCAATCCAAAAGGAGAGCTCTGTTATCCCTGAAAAATCAAATGCGAATAACAATTCACCAAACGGCTTAAAGGAAAATCCTTCAGACATGCCTTTAACTTCTTGTGTATGACCCATAAAGAATCCAATAAGAGTAGTTAAAGCAATCCCGATTAAAAAACTTCCTTTAACGTTTTTTAGAAACAATGCCAGTGTGACCGAAAGACCAATTACCGTTAGGATAGCATCAGGACGATCTAAATGTCCTAACTTTACAAAAGTTGCGGAGCTCGCTTCGATGATTCCGCCTTTTTGTAATCCAATAAACGTTAAGAATAACCCGATTCCTACTGTAATGCTATGTTTCAATGATTGAGGTATACTTTTTGAAAGTATATCCTTTAAAGGTGTCGAAGCTGCGATTAAAAAGAATATCCCAGACATCACGACAGCAGCAAGAGCTTCCTGCCAACTTAAATTCATACCTTGCACGATGGTATACGTGAAGAACGCGTTTACCCCCATGCCCGGCGTTAATACGATCGGAGCCTTTGCATACAGCCCCATGATCAGACATCCAACTACAGAAGTTAGGATCGTAGCGAGAACTACCCCCTCATATGGCATCCCAGCATCTGCTAATATTAGCGGATTAACGACAATAATATAAGCGATGGTGAAAAATGAGGTGATCCCTGCAAGCACTTCTTTCTTTAGTGAAACTTGATTTTGTTCCATTTGTTCCTTCCTTAAATCTTAAAAACATCCCTCTCCCACCCAGCAGTTTCCTGCCAGAGTTGATTATATAGCAAATGTAGAAATATGGCTAGAGAAAATCGTTTACAATCTTGTGTTCACACTATATAATTTGACTTAAGTAAAAAAGTTGCCTACAGGAAACATTTTCTTCTTCCGAAAATATTCACTTTCCTTCTATTCATTTCATACAATTGTGAAGGGATTATTTTTTTATATTAAAGTTGCGCTTGGGCAAAAAAAGTTACTGAATGAAAAAGGAGGTCTTTTTCCATGATACAGGCATTAATCATCAATCATTTATATGTCTCATACTTAGGAAACCAAGTAGTTAAGGATATATCATTCGCAGTGAATCAAGGGAGTTTAGTGGGAATCATCGGTCCGAACGGTGCTGGTAAATCAACTATGATGAAAGCCGCTTTAAACTTAATACCAAAAGATAAAGGTGATGTTTCTATATTTGGAGAGTCGCTTAAAAAATGGAGAAAAAAATCGCATATGTTCCGCAGCGTTCAGATATCGATTGGGATTTTCCGATCACAGTATTTGACGTAGTCCTGCTTGGAACGTATCCAAAACTAGGGTTATTCAAGCGTCCTTCAAAAAGTGATAGAGAGTGGGCTTATGAATGTTTGAAGACGGTAGGTATGGAAACGTTCAGTAATCGGCAGATCGGAGAACTATCAGGTGGGCAGCAACAAAGGGTATTCCTTGCAAGGGCGCTGGCTCAAAAAGCAGAGTTGTTCTTTCTTGATGAACCATTCGTTGGAATAGATGTTGCGAGTGAAGAAACGATTATTCATATTCTGAGAGATCTAAAAAAAGAGGGAAAAACCATTTTGGTCGTACATCATGATTTGAGTAAAGCTGAGTCCTATTTCGATCACTTACTGCTTTTGAATAAAAATATGATTCAATATGGAGCATCTGAAGAAGTTCTTCGGCCAGAGGTGATCACAAAAGCTTACGCCAATCAGTTCTCATTTCTTCAGCCTAAAGGAGTGAATGTGACATCATGAGTATTTTTGAATTCTTTCAAGCGTTATTTCAATATGAATTTTTACAAAAAGCGTTATTTACCTCAGTAGTTGTAGGTATTATTTGTGGAATCGTTGGATGCTTCATTATTTTAAGAGGCATGGCCTTAATGGGGGATGCAATCTCACATGCCGTGTTGCCTGGTGTTGCGATCAGTTACATGCTAGGAATCAACTTTTTCTTCGGTGCCGTTATTACTGGTGTTCTTACAGCAATCGGAATTGGATATGTGAGCCAGAACAGCAGAATCAAACATGATATGGCGATTGGAATTATGTTCACCAGTATGTTTGCTGTAGGAATCGTGATTATTACGATGATGAAAAGCTCTGCAGACCTGTATCACATTCTTTTCGGTAACGTTCTTGCAGTACGAATGAGTGACATGTGGATCACACTTGGAATCGGGGTACTAGTAATCGGTCTTGTCGTCTTGTTTTACAAAGAGCTCCTCGTTTCAACATTTGATCCAACAATGGCACAAAGCTATGGATTGCCAAACAAATGGATTCATTATTGTTTAATGGCAGTGTTAACAATGGTCACGGTAGCATCGCTGCAAACGGTAGGGATTGTTTTAGTAGTTGCGATGCTGATAACACCAGCAGCGACGGCTTATCTCTTAACCAATCGATTATCTGTGATGATTTATCTGTCTGCATTAATAGGTGTTATTTCTTCGGTGTTCGGCTTATATTTCAGCTTTACGTATAACTTGGCATCAGGTGCAACGATCGTTTTAGTTTCAGCTTTTCTGTTTGCACTAGCGTTCTTCTTTTCCCCATCACAAGGAATCGTTTGGAAAGCGCACAAATCTAGAAAAAACAGACTAGAGCTGTTAGAGAAATAGGGAGGATGATTGTATGTTTAAAAGAATATCAAAGCTCTTTTTAGCAGGGGTGTTATTAGCGGGGGTAGCAGGATGCAGTGCTGGTGAAAATGATTCAGAAAAGGTAAAAGTCGTAGCTACTTATTCTATCATCTATGATTTAGTTAAGAATGTAGGAGGAGACAAGGTAGAAGTTCATAGCTTAGCACCTATTGGTTCGAATCCACATGAGTATGATCCGCTTCCAGAAGATGTTTTAAAAACAACGGATGCAGATGCAGTATTCTACAATGGACTTAATCTCGAAGAAGGAAATTCTTGGTTTGACAAACTAATGAAAACAGCTGATAAAGATGGCAAAGATGCACCAGTTTACCGTGTTAGTGAAGGGGTAGATGCGATTCATCTGGAATCTAAAGGTCTTGAAAAACAATATGATCCACATGCATGGATGAATATTGAGAATGGAATCAAGTATGTTGAAAACATTCGAGATGCATTGATGAAAGAAGATCCAGAAAACAAAGAGTACTATCAAAGTAACGCTGAAAAATATATTGGTGAACTAAAAGCTCTTCATGACAAAACCATTTCAGAATTAAACAAGATTCCTAAAGAGAAACGTGTACTTACTACGAGTGAAGGTGCATTCAAATATTTTGGAGAAGCCTACAATATGGAAACGGCTTATGTTTGGGAGATTAATTCTGAAAATCAAGGATCACCACAGCAGATTAAGAGCTTGGTCGATTTTCTAAAAGAAAGAAACGTTCCAGCTCTGTTCGTTGAAACAAGTGTTGACGCTAGAAGTATGGAAACTGTCTCAAAAGAAACAGGAATTCCTATTAAAGGAAAAGTGTTTACCGATTCTCTAGGTAAGCCTGGTAAAAATGGAGACACTTACAAAAAAATGATGGAATGGAATACAGAAACCATTATTGAGGGATTAAAATAAAACATTATGAAGAAGCTGAAAATGATTCAGCTTCTTTTTGTTTTTATTAAACAATGCTTTATAATACATAGAGTGAAGTTTGCAATAAAGGTGGAAAAAGGTATGAATATAAAAGCAGTCTGTTTTGATATGGATGGTGTGATTGTAGACACGATGCGTCACCATGTTGAAGCGTGGCGTCATGCATTCAATGAAAATGGCTATAATCATGAAGAGTTGGTCTTTTACTTAAGAGAAGGAATGCCAGGAAAAAATACGATTAAAGATGTTTTTGAATATTCTAATGTCGATGTTAACAAAGAGATGATTGAAGATATATATGTACAAAAAAGAGATTACTTTAAGAAACATGCTCAATATGATTTTATAGAAGAAACTATATCTACGCTTAAAGCCTTAAGTAAGGAGCAGATTCCTATTGCTGTCGTTACAGGGAGTAGAAAAGAATTTGTTTTTGAAGTGTTAAGTAAACTTCCTGTGACTTTTGATATAATTGTTACTGGAGATGATGTAAAAGAAGGGAAACCATCTCCTGAACCTTATCTATTAGCTATGGAGCGATATTCCTTCAAGCCATCAGAGTGGCTAGTTATCGAAAACGCACCACTTGGTATACAATCTGCCAAAGGGGCAGGAGCATATTGCTTAGCTATTGAAACGACTCTTGATGAAAAGTATCTAAAAGAAGCAGATCAAATCATCAGACCAAAAGATTTATTGCACAGTGTTAGGAACCTCATAAAAGGAATGGAATAAAACGTGTATAAGCATGCTCACAGAGCATGTTGTTTTACTTTGTACATAATTCGTGTATACTATGAGACAGTTTAAATCGTACTCATTACTACTTATTTTTCAATTTCTCACGGAGGTTACTCATGAATAACAATATAGAATCGATAGCCATTCGTGTAGATGATCTATCATTTCATTATGGCGATAAAAATGTTCTCCAGCATGTAACGATGGAGATAAAAAAAGGATCTTTTCTTGGACTGGTAGGTCCGAATGGTTCAGGTAAATCCACACTAATCAAATGTATATTAGGTCTTCAGAAGCCTCAAGAAGGAAACGTTTATCTATTTGGGGAAAAAGTAAATAAATTTAATGACTGGGACAAAGTAGGGTATGTTTCACAAAAAGCGAATAGCTTTAATACAGCTTTTCCGGCAACAGCGTTTGAAGTTGTATCAATGGGGCTTTTCGGTAAAGTGGGATTGTTTAGATTCTTAAAAGCTTCAGATAAGAACAAGGTGTGGGAAGCGTTAAGATCAGTGAACATGGATCAGTATGCCCACCAGAACATAGGTGAGTTATCCGGAGGTCAGCAACAGCGTATCTTTATCGCGCGAGCTTTAGTCAGTGATCCGGAACTATTGATATTAGATGAGCCTACCGTTGGAGTCGACACTGAATCATCAGATTCTTTTTATAAGATGCTGAAAGAACTGCACCGTGAGAATAACATGACTCTAGTTTTAGTAACTCATGATGTTGGTGTCATGACGAATTATGTTACGGATGTAGCTTGTTTGAATAAACAGATTCATTTTCATGGAAATACGAAAGAGTTTGAGGAAAGCTCTTCTGAAAATATGTCTGCTTTTTATGGTCATCATGTTCATGTGCTTCACCATGATCATGGTCACGAGTAAGGGGAGGAACACATGTTACCGTTTTTAAAATATGAATTTTTACAAAATGCCTTCTTAACAGGAATTATGGTTGGTTTGCTTGCTCCTGTATTAGGGGTTTTTATTGTGGTAAGACGGCAAGCGTTAATCGCAGATGCTTTGTCCCACATCACCTTAGCGGGTATTGCTGCCAATTTGCTGTTAGGAAAATGGTCTTCCTTTTTTGCTGCCGCTAATCCCATCTACATGGGGATGGCTTTCTCGGTAGGTGGAGCCATATTTATTGAACAACTTAGAAAAGTGTACAAGCATTATGAGGAGCTTGCTATACCTATTATCATGTCAGCTGGAATCGGTCTGAGTGTCATCTTTATCTCAATGGCAGATGGTTTTAACACAGATCTGTTCAACTACCTCTTCGGCAGTATTATTGCAGTTAAGCGATCAGATGTTTGGACGGTTTTTGCTATTCTTGTTGTTGTTCTTTTGTTCGTGTTTTTTATGTACAAAGAATTATTTGTCTTATCTTTCGATGAAGAACAAGGAAAGCTATCTGGAATTCGAAGCAATTGGATCTTGGTTGCTTTTATGGCGATAACAGCTTTAGTCATTGCTGCATCTATGAAGATCGTAGGCATTCTATTAGTATCAGCACTTATGACATTACCCGTTGCTGCAAGCATACGGATCGCAAAAGGATTTAAACAGGCGATTTGGCTCTCCGTTCTTTTTGGTGAGATATCAGTAATCTCTGGCATGTTTTTGTCATACTACCTAGATCTTGCATCAGGCGGAACGATTGTTTTATGCTTGGTTGTCATTTTGTGCTTAAGTATTTTTTATAAAAAATTTACAGGTTCCAGAAAGGTGGGTCACTTGTGAAATTTGCGATGACGATTGAACAAGCAATGGAGCTTTTAAAGAAGAAAGGGTATAAGTATACGAAAAAAAGAAAAGATCTTCTTTCATTATTTGCTCGTGAAAAGAGATATCTTACAGCTAAGGAAGTCCAAGAAGCACTTAAGGACAAGTACCCTGGGCTTAGCTTTGATACGATCTATCGAAATTTAACCACCTTCGTCGAATTAGAATTACTTGAAGAAACAGAGTGGGAAGGTGAGAAGAAGTTTCGGTTTACGTGTTCACATAATGAACATCATCATCACTTAATCTGCCTTACATGTGGAAGTACGAAGTCTATTCATACGTGCCCGATGGAAGTGTTAGACAGTGAATTGAACGGTTTTGATGTCACGGGTCATAAGTTTGAGATCTATGGTTATTGTGAAACATGCAAAAATTAAACTTTTTATATGTATTCAAGTATGTATCTCCTTTTATTTAGCCAAGCTAAGGTGAAAGGAGGTTTTTTTTATGCCTGAAGTAAAATGTAATGTATCGAATTGTACGTATTGGGGGGAAGGTAACAATTGTGTAGCAGATGCCATTCTTGTTGAGATCGACAAGCATGCAAATATGTCTATTGACATGAGTGCAGACGGTAGCCTCCATGGTGATGCAGCTCATAAAGATGCTGCTCACGATACAGCTGAAACATGTTGTCATACGTTTAAAGCAAAACATTAAACAAAGAGGCCAAAAGCGGGCCTCTTTTTCAATGCCCATAAACTAACATCTATGAAAATGTTACTTTAAAGCCATAATAAGAACGCTCCTTAACACGATAAGAGGGGGAATCATCATGGCATACGAAAGAGATGAACGTACTATTAAAAACGAAGCAGCATTTCGTGAAGAGATGGCTGCGGAGGCTGTACCGGTTCCTGTAAGAAGTGATATGACGTTACCTGAAAACGAGAGACCTCGTTATTCAGATCGAGACGACGATCACAGACATGAGCACGAAGATTCACGGGAAAGAGCTGGAGGTAAAGCGACTGGAATCATCGCGATCATCCTATCTGTTTTATCTTTGTTCATACTTCCTGTGTTGTTTGGGGCAGCGGGTATTATTGTCGGATTCATTGCCAGAAGACAAGGTGCACATTCGCTTGGTAATTGGGCGATCGGAATAGGAGTCGTATCGATTATCATTTCGTTGTTTTTTGCACCATTCTTTTAAAGGAAAAAGGAGCAAAGGAGAAGCTAACCGCTTCTTCTTTTTTTGGGAATAAGGCGCTTGAAAAAACAGTTTGAGTAGTTTGTAGCTTGAAGAAGTAATTGATTTTCGTTTCAGATGCTCGCTTTCCGCGGGGCAGGTGGTGAGCCACATTCGTTCGTTTCACTCTTAAGTGAATCGTTTAGCAACGACAAGCAAAAGGTAAATGGACTTAGAAGTGGTACTTTGCTCTTCAAAAACCGTTTAACTTTTGACCTCGAGGAGCTAGCCACTGCAACTAGACAGGAGGCTTACCGTACGCCCCATGGAAAGCTTGCAACCTGTAGCGGAAATCAACTACTTTCAGGAAACACCAATGTATACGAAAACAGTTTTTTGAAAAAGGAAAGATCGATTATAGCAATAGAAAAAAGCTCCCAAAGGTGGGAGCTTTTTAAAATTTATACTTGCTGAGCTGCAGCTTCAGCTTCAGCTTTTAACTTCTCTTCATGTGCTTTTGCTAAAATGTCGACTTCTTTCTTCAGTTCATCTAATAACTGATCTTCTGGGATCTTCCTTATGATTTCTCCGTGTCGGAATAACAATCCTTCACCACGAGCTCCAGCAATTCCGATATCCGCTTCACGAGCCTCTCCAGGTCCGTTTACGGCACAACCGAGAACAGCAACTTTGATCGGTGCACGTACGTTCGAGATATATTCCTCAACTTCGTTAGCGATTGAGATAAGATCGATCTCGATACGGCCGCAAGTCGGACAAGAAATCAATGTGGCAGCATCCGAAAGAAGGCCGAAAGATTTCAATAGTTCGCGTGCAACCTTAACTTCTTCAACAGGGTCTGCGCTTAGCGAGATACGAACTGTGTTACCAATTCCTTTATGAAGGATAGCACCTAGTCCTGCAGCACTTTTTACAGTACCCGCAAAAAGTGTACCTGATTCTGTGATCCCAAGGTGTAAAGGATAATCAAAGGCTTTTGCAGCTTTTTCATAAGCTTCGATAGCCAGGTTAACATCAGATGCTTTCATGGAAACGATAATATCATGAAAATCAAGATCCTCTAGAATTTTAATGTGGTGCAGAGCACTCTCGACCATACCATCGGCAGTAGGATAACCGTACTTCTCAAGATATTTCTTCTCAAGTGAGCCCGCGTTAACGCCGATTCGAATCGGAATTCCTTTAGCTTTTGCAGCTTTTACTACAGCTTCAACCTTTTCGCGACGACCGATATTACCAGGATTGATTCTAATCTTGTCTGCTCCACCTTCGATGGCTTTTAGCGCAAGCTTATAATCAAAATGAATGTCTACAACTAGTGGAATATTAATTCTCTTCTTTATGTCTGCGATTGCTTCTGCCGCTCGCATATCAGGACATGCAACACGTACCACTTGGCAGCCCGCTTCTTCCAAACGTAAAATTTCAGCTACTGTAGCCTCAACATCATGTGTCTTTGTTGTTGTCATACTTTGTACAATAACCTGATCAGTACCACCTATTGTTAAGTTTCCTACTTTTACAGGTCTTGTTTTAGAACGGTGGGTGATTTCACTCATCGGTGAATCGCTCCTTTTTTCAAATTGACAGTATTATTCTGTCCTATCATCAGTTCATTTTAGCAGGGAACATTTTGTTTTGACAAGTAATGTTATCTCACTCACTTAGAATATAAAGGGAATTTGTAGGATTTACCTAATTGTATACTCTCTGGATTGACTCCAGGGTTTAATGATTTGAAATCTTTGATCATGGATACAATGGAATAATTTTTATTAGAATTAAGTTTCTCTACAACAGAAATTAACGTATCTCCAGGTGTTACTTCATACGTTTTGAAAGTTTGTTTGTTCTTATCTTGTTTCTTTTCTGTATGTATTTCTGCGTTGGCAGGACTTGACTGAGGGAGTGTCCCGATTTTCAGATCATAGGCTACCACATATAAAACAAGCATGATCACACAAACCCTTATGAATCGTTTCATAAAAATCCCTCTCCTTTCGCATATGTTACTATATGCTTGTCCATTTTCTTTATGACAAGTTTAAAGTGACTTCTTTCTTGAGCATGGTGTAAAATGGAAAGGCGGAAGGACAGAAAAATTGAATTTCTGCGTATCTTTGTAGTTGTACCGATTGGAGAGGTGAAAGTAATGAAAAAAGCGAAAATCCTTGCACTGCTATCTATAATGACTGCAGCGCTATTTATTGCTCCATTAACAATGTATGCTGATGCTGTACCTGGCGACATAATCGTTACGTTAGGTGAGAACTTAACAGAAGAACAAAAAAACGAACTTTTAAAAGAAATGGACGTTCCTGCTGATGTAGAATCTGTGGTTGTTACAAACGAAGAAGAACATCAATACTTAGGTAACTATATTTCAAAAGCACAAATCGGATCAAAAGCGATCTCGTCGACAAAGATTACAATTGGTGATAAAGACCAAGGGTTGTCGGTCAAGACAAATAATATCAATTGGGTAACAGAAGAAATGTATATGAACGCTTTAACAACTGCAGGTGTGACAGATGCGGAGATCTATGTAACAGCACCATTTAAAGTTTCAGGAACAGCTGCTTTAACAGGTATCATAAAAGCGTACGAGTCTACAGCGCAGATTGAGATTCCAGAAGCTCAAAAACAAGTTGCGAATGAAGAGATGGTAAAGACTGCAGAACTTGGTGAGAGAATCGGAACGAAAGAAGCCACTGAGCTGATGACACGTGTCAAAGAAGAAATTGCGAAAAACCCGGTACAATCAGAAGAAGATCTGCGTGCTTTGATTGAAAAAGTCGCGAAAGACATGGGGATTGAACTTACACAAGAAGAACTAAACGGGTTGCTTGCGTTGTTCAATAAGATGAAAGATCTAAATATCGATTGGGATCAAGTTCAAAATGGCTTAAAGGACATCAGTAACAATCTTGGGGATTTCTTAAAAGATGAGGAAACGCAGTCTTTCTTCCAAAAGATAATTGATTTCTTTATGGCTATCATTGATGCGATCAGATCACTGTTTAAATAGAACTTAAAAAAAAAGCGGCGGAAAGCCGCTTTTTTATTTTTTTCTTGGAATCTTTGTTATAGAGAGAACACAAATGAGAAAAGCTAACATCCAAAACCACAAAAATGAATAGGGGATATGTACGTTTACAAAGAAAAGGACCGTTAGTAATACCGATGGAATGGTGATGGAGTAACAAGATAGTACCCAAAGATGTCTGTATGACTGTCTTCTCTTGAGGAGCTTTGCAACAGGAAGAACGAAAGCAGCTAGTATAGAAGCGCCAGAAAATAAGATTCCTGAAAAGAGAACATACATCACTATATATATGACAGCTACAATGATTGGGAAAACGCCATCCAATGTTGATGTGAAATTCTGCATTTGATCAGGATTCAAACCATAACTCTCAAAATTGTTCAAAGGATTATTTTTAGACATAAGACTCACTAAAAATAAGCTAAAAACAGGTATCATACATAACAGTGTCAACAATAAAACATACATGATGGTACTGCCGACCCCTAAGAAACGGAAGTTTGCGATAGATTTGAATGACCACAAACTTTTAACAAAGCGAATATGTAATTTCATGTGAGAAGCTCCTTTAATTGTTAGCATAATTAGTTTACATGAACCAAGAACTTTCGACAATATGCATCAATTGTAAAGGTAATGTTACAAATGCTCTATTTTTATTTACACAAACAATACAAATAGAGATAATGGCGTAGGTTGATAAAAGATAGTTAATAAGGAGCTGTAAACATTGAATTATCAAGAAATGTTATTTCAATTTATCGGAGGACTGGGGATCTTCTTATTTGGTATTAAGTACATGGGAGATGGCCTTCAAAACTCTGCAGGAGACCGATTACGAGAAATACTTGATAAATTAACAACAAATCCTTTTATGGGAGTTTTAGCGGGGATATTCGTAACAGTATTAATTCAAAGTAGTTCGGGTACGACTGTTCTTACTGTAGGACTAGTGAATGCTGGTTTCTTAACATTACGCCAGGCTATTGGTGTCATCATGGGTGCCAATATCGGTACTACGATTACATCATTTATTATCGGTATCGATGTAGGAGAATACGCACTGCCAATCATTGCTGTTGGTTCGATCTTAATATTCTTCTTTAAGAATCCTAAATACAATTATTTTGGACAGATCACATTTGGTTTTGGAGCACTATTCCTAGGTCTTGAACTAATGGGAGATGGTATGAAGCCACTGCGCAGTCTTCAATCATTTCAAGATTTAACTGTTTCTATGAGTGATAATCCGATCCTTGGTGTAGTAATTGGGACGTTATTTACGGTAATTGTACAATCATCAAGTGCAACAATCGGGATTTTACAAGAACTTTATTCTCAAGATATGATTGATCTTAAAGCTGCACTGCCTGTGTTGTTCGGTGATAATGTCGGAACAACAATTACAGCTATACTTGCGGCGATTGGTACGACTGTTGCAGCAAGACGTGCTGCTCTGACACATGTTATCTTTAACTTACTTGGAACATTGATCTTCTTAATCTTACTTGTTCCATTCAGACACTATATTGAATTTCTATCAACAAAGTTAGATTTAGAACCTGCTATGCAGATAGCCTTTGCGCATGGAACATTTAATGTGACTAATGTTCTTATCCAATTCTGGTTTATTGGAGCATTAGCTTACATCGTTACAAAGTTAATAAAAGGCGAAGATGTTCTTATTGAATACAAAGCAAAACATCTCGATGAAATCGTCTTAGAAACAGCGCCATCATTAGCGATTAGACAAGCTAAACAAGAGATCATTCGAATGGCTAACTATTCACAGAACGGATTAAAAGAAGCAATCACATATTTGAACGAAAAAGATAAGAAGAATGCAGACCTTGCCTTGCAATATGAAGAAGCGATTAACAACTTAGATCGCCAAATCACAGCATACTTGGTCAAATTGTCTGCTCATCCATTAACTCCACAAGAATCGAACGAACACTCGATGCTATTAGATACTTCTCGTGATATAGAGCGTATCGGAGATCATATGGAGAATATTATTGAGCTTGTGGACTATCAATTACGAAACAATGTACGTTTAACAGATACGGCCAAAAAGGACCTTGATGAAATGTTTACGTTAACGGTTTCTACTGTTGATAAAGCGGTAAAGGCACTTGAAGAAGGTAATGTTGAACTTGCTAAGGAAGTCTTAAGCTTAGAAGACAAAATCGATAAGATGGAGCGTACACTTCGTAAGCAACACATCATGCGTATGAATGAAGGCCAGTGTGATGGAAATGCTGGTATCGTCTTCGTTGATATCATCAGCAACCTTGAAAGAATAGGCGACCATGCTGTTAACATTGCAGAAGCAGTATTAGAGAAGTAAAATGAAACCAAGAGGCTTTTTAGCCTCTTGGTTTTTTTAGTTAGTGTTTTTTAGAATATAAAGGAGAAGTACATATGGATATTTTATATTGGATTATCATAGGTCTAGCTTTTGCCATTAGCTTTGTAGCGTTAATCTATCCCATCTTACCGGGTGTATTATTTCTTGCGGCAGGCTTTATCATCTATGGATTTGCGTTTTCGTTCGAACCGTTCACACCATTCTTCATCATTGTTCAAGTGTTATTGTTTATCAGTTTATTTGTCATTGACTATGTAGGAAATGCATACGCAGTGAAGAAAAAAGGCGGTTCAAAGGCAGCTCTATGGGGAAGTACGATCGGTTTGATCGCAGGACCATTTGTTATACCGGTCGCTGGTATCTTGATCGGGCCTTTTATAGGCGCAGTATTAGCAGAGCTTCTTTTTCAAAAGAAAGGACTTAAAGCCGCTGTATCAATAGGGATAGGGACTGTTCTTGCCTTTGTAGGTACCACACTTATAAAAGTGCTTACGCAAGCCATTATGATTGGTTATTTTTATTTCCAAGTCTTATAATACGCTCTTGCTAATTATGTACCACCATGCTATATTATTTTTGTTCTGAAAAAGCACAAGTGTTCGTTTAGATGAATTTTAAAAATGTTATTGACTTTAAATGAAACATCGTGCTATAGTAGTTCTTGTCCTTAACAAACGTTAAGACGTTATTCCACAGTAGCTCAGTGGTAGAGCTATCGGCTGTTAACCGATCGGTCGTAGGTTCGAGTCCTACCTGTGGAGCCATTTTGGCGGTGTAGCTCAGCTGGCTAGAGCGTACGGTTCATACCCGTGAGGTCGTGGGTTCGACTCCCTCCGCCGCTACCAAAATGTTTGTTTACTCACGATGGCGGTCGTGGCGAAGTGGTTAACGCATCGGATTGTGGTTCCGACATTCGGGGGTTCGATTCCCCTCGTCCGCCCCATAATATTTACATAACTTTTTCTAATGGACCCTTAGCTCAGTTGGTCAGAGCGGTCGGCTCATAACCGATTGGTCGTAGGTTCGAGTCCTACAGGGTCCACCATAATCGAGGAGGTATACCCAAGTCCGGCTGAAGGGATCGGTCTTGAAAACCGACAGGGGTTTAACGACCCGCGGGGGTTCGAATCCCTCTACCTCCTCCATTACATATTGTCTCGAAGGATACACCCGAAAAGAATCGTGTAGAGGAAGAAGAGACACAGTAATTATATAAAAACCAAAAATTTTGGTTTAGAAAAATTTTTGGCTCGATAGCTCAGTCGGTAGAGCAGAGGACTGAAAATCCTCGTGTCGGCGGTTCGATTCCGTCTCGAGCCACCATATACATATAACATCAACCTTACGATAAGCGTGTCGTAAGGTTTTTTTATGTTTAAAAAGGGTACAGTGTTTAAGAATTGAAAGTTCATTCTAAATTTGATAAGGTAAACATGTTGAATACTTTCTAAACAAGAAAGTTGATTAACTGGTTTCACTTTTCAAGTAACTCTTGAAAATGAACATAAAAAATTTTACATATTATGAGGAGGAAATGAACATGGCTAAATTTGAACTGCCTGCATTACCTTATGAAACAAGTGCACTTGAACCGCATATTGACAAAGAAACAATGGAGATCCACCACGGTCGCCACCACAAAACATACGTTGATAACTTAAACGCTGCTCTTGAAGGACAAGCTGAATTCGAGAACAAAAGCTTAGAGGATCTTTTAACTAATTTAGATGCTCTTCCGCAAAGCATTCAAAACGCTGTTAGAAACAATGGCGGTGGACACGCGAACCATAGCTTATTCTGGGAAGTGATCGCACCAGGTGGAGCGAACACTCCTTCAGGCGAACTTGCTGACAAGATCAACAACAAATTTGGAAGTCTTGATGCATTTAAAGAAGAGTTTGCAAACGCAGGGAAGACAAGATTCGGTTCTGGTTGGGCTTGGCTAGTAGTAAACAATGGAGAGCTTGAAGTAACAAGCACTCCAAACCAAGATACTCCGGTTATGGACGGAAAGACACCTATCCTTGGACTTGATGTGTGGGAGCACGCTTATTATTTAAAATATCAAAACAAGCGTCCTGATTACATTTCAGCGTTCTGGAACGTTGTAAACTGGGATGAAGTTGAAAAGCGTTACAACGAAGCAAAATAATTAAGTAACTAAGCCACTGGCATGCCAGTGGCTTTTTATTATGCCTTTATCGTGAATTTCATAATGATCAGATAATGTTACTAGTAATTCATCTAGGGTGAAGTTGCCATCACCAAAGGGTACAGTGGACTGAACAACAAATACATTTTTGGATTGAAAGTACCAAAGTAGACGCTGATCTGTATTTTTATCCTTAGAACTCTGTAAGGTTTGAATCAAAAGTTGTTCATCAACAAGATCATATATCCAATACTCAAACAAATTCGTTCACTCCTTCTTTGCAAAAACTTGTTGTTTAAAAGTTTTGTTGCATTTGAATGTTTCTTTTTCACTTATTATGCGACCTATAGTCAACTGAGAGTGGAGATCAACTACTTTTAACAAGCATCAAAGTATATGAAAACAACTTTGCAATAAAATCCAATTTCCTTAAAAGTGAATAGCTCCTATCGTCTTGAAAGACACTAACGACGAAATGTAAGGGGGCGAAAACATGAGAATCAAAAAAATCATGGATACCGACCAATACCCTAGGGATTTGTTTTTACTGTTATTTGTAGGTGGATTGTTTATGTTAAGTACGGCTCTATCTAATACATTTGTTAACATATTTCTGTGGAAACAATCGGGAAAGATCACCGATATTGCCTGTTATAACCTTTCTATAGTTGTAATGCAGCCAATAGCGTTCTATTTTGCTGGTTGGTTTGCGAAAAAGATCGATCGCGTCATCGTATTAAGGATTGGAGTTTTCATCCTTGCTTTGTTTTATATAGGAGTCCTTTTGATGGGTTCGATGGCAAGTAACTACATCATTGTATTAGGAGCCATGTTAGGATTCGGGTTGGGATTTTACTGGCTCGCGTTTAATGTTCTGACTCTTGAGGTTACAGAACCCGAGACTCGAGACTTTTTTAATGGATATTTAGGCGTTTTAAATTCAATATCAGGAATGATCGGACCACTGAGTGCAGGTTATATCATTACTAGGATGGACAAACATCTGGGGTATGAAACCATATTCAGTATTTCGATGGTTTTATTTTTGATAGCCGTTGTCATCAGTTTTTTTTTAAAGAGGAGAACAGCAGACGGTCTGTACGGTATCAGAAAAGTTTTGCAAGAACGTAAGCACGATAAAGCTTGGTTGCAACTATTAAGAGCACACTTTTTTCAAGGATTTCGGGAAGGTACTTTTATTTTCTTAATCGTCATTTGGGTTTACACGGCTTCTAAAAGTGAATTTGCTCTTGGAACGTATGGTTTCATCCAATCTTTTGTTTCGTTTATCGGATATTATTGTGTATCCCATTACTTGAATCCCAAAAATCGTATGAAGGCGATATTTGGAGGAGGGCTGCTCTTATTCGTATCCCCATTCATGCTGCTATTTCCTATTTCGTTTACACTTCTCATCATATATGGAGTATCAGTATCGATCGCTTATCCTTTGTTGTTAGTGCCTTATGTGTCATTAACTTACGATATTATTGGAAAATGCCGTGGTATACACGAAAAAAGGATTGAATATATTGTTGTTCGTGAAATGTATCTAAATGCAGGAAGAATCGTTTCTATTCTAACGTTTATCATCGTAGTACACCTTCTATCTGAAGAAAAAGGCATTCCATTATTACTTCCTGTTCTAGGTGCTGGACACTTTATGATTTATTTTTGTTTAAGAAAAGTTTCGTTCCCCATATTTAACTCTTCAAAAACGATTGAGATCGCTGAGACTCAACAAGATGGTAACAACACAAATAAACAATGATTATCTTTTGACATAATTACCTTGGTAAGGATACTATTATTATGTAGATATAATTACCGGTTCACATTAGACACCTTTTTTAAGGTGTCTGTGCTGTTTTAAAGGGAGATTTACAATATTATGAAAACAAAAGATAAAAAGAAAAAAAATCATGTTCCGATTCGTATCAATGCCTTATTTATCTCTGTCTTTTTTCTCTTTTCTGTTCTAGTTCTCCGTCTTGGCTATGTACAGATTGTTAAAGGAGAGGAATATCAGCGTACAGCCTATTTAACAGAAAATGTTACAACAAAATTGGATGCTCCTCGTGGAAAGATGCTAGATGCTAATTACCGCGTAGTTGTTGATAATGAACCAGTTTTCTCTATTACATATACGAGAACACAAGAAGCAGATGTTGATGAAAGACATCAGTTGGCACAGAAGCTTGCAGATCTCATCGAAAAAGGAACAGAAGAGTTGACGGAGCGAGACAAAAAAGACTATTTTATTTTTTTGAACGAAAAGCAAGTTGAATCAAGAATCTCGAAAGAGGAAAAGAAAGATACACCTCCGGAAGAGCTATACGATCTTATGCTAGAAAAAGTGACAGAAGAGGATATCAACTCATTTTCTGAAAAAGAACTTGAAGTGCTGGCTATAAAAAGTGAGATGGACCGAGGCTATACACTATCTCCACAGCGTATAAAGATTGGTGCGACCGAAAAAGAGATTGCCACCGTCAGTGAACACTTACCTGAGTTAGAAGGTGTGGATATTAAACCGGATGCTGAACGTTCTTATCCATTTAATAATTCATTTCGTGATATATTTGGCCAAGTAAAGCAAATTCCTAAATCGAGAATGGACTATTATACTTCTCGAGGAAACGATCGTAATGATATGGTCGGAACGAGTTTTCTTGAAGAACAATACGAATCATTGCTCCGCGGTACGAAAACGAAGATTAAATACGTAACCGATAAAAAAGGAAACCCAGTAGGAGATCCAGTTGAGGAAGAGGGAGCAAGAGGTAGCGATCTTGTATTAACAGTAGACATGAGTCTTCAACAAGAAGTCGAGAAAGTCATTGAAGATAAATTAAAAGACGCGATTCGAGGTAAAAACGCATACGACAACAGTAAATTAGACAGTGCCTATGTTGTAATGATGGATCCGAATACAGGTGCGATCCTCTCAATGGCCGCAAAAGAATATGACCGAAAGACAGGAAAGTTTAAAGACATTCCTTTTGGTAACGTATATCATTCTTATGCGATGGGCTCGACCGTTAAAGGAGCCACCGTACTTACAGGCTTACAACAAGGAGTCGTTTCACCAAATACGGTAATAAATGATGCACCACTTACATTTGGAGATGGACGATCTTTAAAATCACATGAAAGTATGGGACCGGTTGATGCTGTAGAAGCATTAGAGCGCTCATCTAACGTATACATGTGGCATATTGCCATGAAACTTGCAGGTTACGATTATTCAAACAAGCGATTTAATGAAAATAAAGTTCAAGAAGCGTTTGAAATCTTGAGGAACTCATATAGCCAGTTCGGGCTTGGTGTCCCAACTGGAATTGATCTTCCTTCTGAAGCGACCGGGTATAATACGGGAATGAGCCGTGAACTATCACAAGCGATGTTCTTCTCTATCGGACAGTTTGATACGTACACACCGATGCAGATGGCTCAATATGTTTCAACCATTGCGAACGGAGGGTTAAGGATGCAACCGCACCTCTTGAAAGAGGTGAGAGAGCCATCTGTTGATCCGAATAAACTTGGAAAACTTCAGTACCGTTTTGAGCCTAATGTGTTAAACAAGATTGAGATGTCACCGAGTCAGATTAAGGTTGTACAAAAAGGATTTTATGAAGTGATGCATGGCAATAACGGTACCGCAGCTTGGAAGTTTAAGAACAAAGATTATAACCCAGCAGGAAAAACAGGGACCGCTGAGATCGATAAAGCTACCGGAATCGTTAACAAAACTTTAATCGGTTATGCCCCTTATGAAAATCCAGAAATAGCATTTGCTGTTGTTGTTCCCGATATTAAAGAAGGAAATACGAATAGTGAAATAGCTGAAGGTGCTTTAGATGCATACTTCGCTATGAAAAAAGAAGGGATACCAACAAAGTCTGATCCTATAGAAGAAAAACAAGAAGAACCACGCTAATTGATGCGTGGTTTTTTTGTATAGATTAAATCCGATAGCAAAGACTAAGAACATATTCATGGATAAACCAGTCTTAACAATACCTTTACAATTCATTAAAACGTACTTCACATTGAAGGTTTATTGTAGAACATGTAAGAAAGAAACAAGCTTTTAAAAAGGGGTCATGACCTGAGAAAAACTTCTCTAACATGATAAGACGAAATAATCATATTTTAGGGGGACCTATCAAGATGAAGAAAATGAAGTCTGTGTACCTTTTGGCAGTAATGTCGCTAATCCTAGTTTTCGCAGCAGCATGTGGAAACAAGAGTGAAGATGGAGCAGCTGGCGGCGGAGATCTTAGCGGAAAGATTAAAATTGATGGATCTTCCACAGTATTCCCGATCATGGAAGCTGTTTCTGAAGAGTTCCAAGCGTCAAATCCTGAAGTACAAGCACCTGTAGGAGTATCTGGAACAGGTGGAGGATTTGAAAAATTCGTTCGTGGAGAATTAGATCTTGCTAACGCTTCTCGTCCGATTAAAGATGAAGAGAAAAAAGCAGCTGAAGATAAAGGTATTGAATATACAGAATTTGAACTTGCGAAAGATGGTCTTTCTGTAGTTGTTTCAAAAGAAAACGACTTTATTGATCACCTTACGTTGGATGAACTTAAAAAGATTTTCTTAGAAGAAAACCCTGCTAAGACATGGGCTGACGTTCGTGAAGGATGGCCTAAGAAAAAAATCGAAGTCTTCTCTCCTGGAACGGACTCTGGTACTTATGACTACTTCGATGAAGTAATCCTTGAAGAAAAGCCAATGCGTCGTGACGCACAGCTTTCTGAAGATGATAACGTTCTTGTACAAGGAGTTACAGGTTCTAAGGATGCAATCGGATTCTTTGGATATGCATATTACCAAGCAAACAAAGATAAATTAAAAGCTGTTCCAATCGATGGTGGTAACGGTCCAGTTGAACCAACACCACAGACAATTGAATCTGGAGAATATGCACCACTTTCTCGCCCGTTGTTCACATATGTAAATAACAAAGCACTAAAAGATAACGAAGCCGTGTATGAATATATGAAGTTTGCTCTTGAAAACTCAGGTGAGCTTGCTTCTTCTGATACGATCGGATACGTTTCTCTTCCAAAGGAAAAATACGAAGAGCAAATGAAAAAGCTAGATGAGCTTGCAGGTAAATAATTGTCCTTTATTGAAGTAAAGGAATAAGAATCATATAACAGGGTGAGGAGTGAGAAATCTCCTCACCTTTTCACCTGTTTAGTATTGTCGAATTATAGGAGGTCTTATTGGTGTCCAGAGATAAATCAAACCAAAAATCAATCCGCTCTATGATTCAGGAGAATAAGTCTTCAAGAAGTCAATCGGCGGTAATGGAAAAGGTAGTTCCAAAACTATTTTTAATCTGTGCAATCATATCTATCTTTACAACAATAGGTATCGTCTTTACATTGTTAACAGAAACTTTTACTTTTTTTAACCGAATCTCAATAGTAGAATTTTTCACGAATACTAGATGGTTTCCTTTTGCAGCTGACGAACATGCAGACTTCGGAATCATCGCTCTTATCATGGGGACATTGACCGTTACAGCGATTGCAATGGTCGTAGCTATCCCTATCGGTCTTGCAGCAGCTATCTATTTAAGTGAATATGCATCTGCAAAAACAAGAAAAGTTATTAAACCAATCTTAGAAGTGCTAGCTGGAATCCCTACGATTGTTTATGGATTCTTCGCTCTTACGTTCGTTACACCTTTATTAGATAAAATCATCCCAGGTGGGATTTCAATCTTTAACGCACTAAGTCCCGGTATTGTAGTAGGAATTATGATCATTCCGATGATCGCTTCATTGTCTGAAGATGCGATGAATGCCGTACCAAACTCTATGAGAGAAGGTGCGTTGGCTCTTGGAGCAACACGCTTTGAAGTAGCGATGAAAGTGGTACTTCCGGCAGCACTATCAGGAGTTATTGCATCATTCGTACTAGGAATTTCGAGAGCGATCGGTGAAACGATGATCGTTACCATTGCTGGTGGTTCTAGACCAACTGCAGATATCAATGTAACAGAGTCTATCCAAACGATGACCGCTTATATCGTGCAGGTAAGCCAAGGAGACACGGGCTATGGTACGACGATCTATTACAGTATTTATGCTGTAGGTATGACTTTGTTCATATTTACATTAATTATGAATTTACTTGCTCAATTCATTTCCCGCAAGTTTAGGGAGGAATATTAATGGCATTAATCAATAAAGAATCTGTTAAAAAAAGAATGGGAACGAGATTAGCAGCAAATGGAGTTGCTAAATTCCTTTTTATTCTTGCAACGTGTTTTTCATTACTCGTACTGGGAGTTTTAATCTACAGAATCTTATCAGAAGGTTTACCTTATCTAAGTTTGGATTTTATTACGAACTTTGCGTCTCGAATGCCAGAACGTGCTGGTATATGGGCTGCGCTACTCGGTACCATTTGGGTGATGGCTGTCACTGCACCGGTTTCATTTATTCTTGGTGTCGGTACCGCGATCTATCTTGAAGAATATGCGAAAAAGAATGCATTTACAAAGTTTGTTCAAATCAATATTTCTAATCTAGCTGGTGTTCCATCAATCGTTTTCGGTTTGTTAGGTCTAACGATTTTCGTTCGTTTACTTGGTTTAGGATCTAGTGTTCTTGCAGGTGGTCTGACGATGAGTCTTTTAATCCTTCCTGTAATCGTTGTTGCTTCACAAGAAGCGATCAGAACTGTGCCGAGAGAAATCCGAGAAGCTTCTTTTGGGATGGGTGCTACAAAATGGCAGACGATCAGAAGAATCGTGTTTCCTGCAGCACTTCCTGGAATTTTAACAGGAACGATTCTTGCTTTATCACGTGCTGTAGGTGAGACTGCACCACTATTAGTACTAGGTGCATTAGCTTATGTAGCATTTGTTCCAGAAAACATTTTCTCGCAGTTCACAGTGTTACCAATTCAGCTTTACAACTGGACAAGTAGACCGCAAGAAGAGTTTCATATGATTGCAGCAAGTGGAATTATCATTCTGTTAATCATCTTGTTGATCATGAATTCAATTGCTGTTTTAATCCGAAATAAGTTTCATAAACGCTTCTAATAGAGAGTAGGAGGACGAGAACATGGATATTACAATCAACAAACAAATGGTACAAAAAAATGAAAAAGAACAGGATTTCACACCTGTTTTTAAGATCAATAATCTAAATTTATGGTATGGACAGGATCATGCCTTAAAAGATATTAAATTTGATATTCCAGAAAAGCAGGTTACAGCAATCATCGGGCCATCAGGCTGCGGAAAGTCGACATTTATTAAAACGTTGAACAGAATGGTGGAAATGGTTCCCATCGTCCGTATGTCCGGGGAAATTGTTTATCGTGAGAAGAATATTTTCACTCCTAAATATGGTGTTGAAGAACTTCGTACACAAGTGGGTATGGTGTTCCAAAAACCAAATCCGTTTCCTAAGTCTATTTATGAGAATGTTGCTTACGGCCCTCGTATTCACGGGATCAAGAATAAAAAAGTATTAGATGAGGTAGTTGAGAAAAGCTTAAGAGGTGCCGCGATCTGGGACGAAGTAAAAGATCGTCTGCATGAGAACGCATATGGCTTATCAGGGGGTCAACAACAGCGTCTATGTATTGCAAGATGCTTAGCGATCGAACCAGATGTTATTCTTATGGATGAACCTACTTCTGCACTTGATCCGATCTCTACTCTAAAAGTGGAAGAACTGGTTCAAGAACTTAAGAAAGATTACAGCATTGTTATCGTGACACATAACATGCAACAAGCAGCTCGTATATCTGATCGCACGGCATTCTTCTTAAATGGAGAAGTAGTGGAATATACAGATACGAGCACATTGTTCTCGAATCCATCAGATAAGCGAACAGAAGATTATATTACAGGACGATTCGGTTAATTAAAGAAAATAGGAGTGAGATAAATGGTTGTTCGTGAAAATTTTCAGCTTCAGTTAGAAGAGATGAAACAAGCGATCGTACAGATTTCTAAATTGGCAGAGGAAGCATTAGAGCTTTCTGTTGAAGCATTAAAGAATCAAGATCTCGATAAAGCCCTACAGATTATTGAAAATGATAATCGAATCAATGTCCTTGAAGATGAAATCAACGACATGGCCATTCTATTGATCGCTAAACAAGCACCTGTAGCATCTGACCTTAGACGAATCATTGCTGCCATTAAAATCTCGTCTGATATTGAAAGAATGGCTGACTTTGCCGTTAATATTGCGAAGTCTACAATTCGAATTGGAAAACAAGAGCTCATCAAACCATTAGAAGAGCTTCCAAAGATGGCACATCATGCGATCGCTATGCTGACAACAGCTACAAAAGCATATGTGGAAGAAGATGTAGCTCTAGCGAAGCAACTAGCGGAACTTGATGATGAAGTAGATGAAACATACGGGAAAATCATTAAAGAACTATTAGAGCTTATGACAAAAAATCCTGAACATCTTTCTCAGATCAGTCAGCTTCTGTTTGTGTGCAGGTATATTGAACGTACTGCTGACCACGCTACAAATATTGCAGAGAGCATTATCTTTTTAGTAAAAGGAAAAAGATACGGTTTAAACGATTAAACAAATAAAAAAAAGCGAGCACTGATCACTTCAGTGCTCGCTTTTTTTATTGCTGCTCTTTTATAAAAGATTGTTGCTTTGAACTCCTTGTCACCTTTGACAATTGATTGTAGTGCAAGGTGTGAGACTCCTACGGGACAGGCGGGCAGGTGAGACACTTAAGAGTGAAACGTACGAATGTGGCTCACCGCCTGCCCATTGGAAAGCGAGCAGCCTGGAACGGAAATCAAACTTTCAAAAGCAACAAAGCTTACAAAAACAGCCTTTGTTATATTATGTAGAATTATGAACTTGTTATTTCTTTAGCGATCTCATCGAAACTCATCTTGCTGTTTACTTGATGAGATTCAGCTCTTACTGCACCTTCTAAATTGTTCGTACGTAAATATTTTAAGAATTCATCGCTATTCTTAATGATGTTTTCTTTTTGTAGAAGATCACATACTTCTCCAGTACTCATTCCTTGAGTGATTGTTAAAGTCATCTGATACACCTTTTCTTCCTCTTTTGGAGGCGCGGTTTTAGGTTCTTCTTTTGCAACCGGAGCCGCAACGGTTTCAGTGTCTTTAAGTGAAGTATACTCTTCCTTTGAAATTGCTAATTCGCCTTTTTCAGAAAGATATTGAGCTACCGATTCTTCTGTTAGTTCAGAAGTTTTATCAGCATCAGCCGTATAATAAAAACCAGCCAAAATTCCTGTTGAAAGGATAATACCTGCTGAAAATCCGCGAAGGTTTTTGCTTGTCATACTCATTACCCCTCACAAATTAGTTCTTATCGTTAATCATCATTTCATCTTCAAGAACTTTTAATTTCTTTTTTATTTGATAGATCTCTTTCATTAACTGAATAGTAAAGTTCTCGAGCTGTGTTTCAACTGATGCTTCCTTGTTTTTTCTAAAGGAAAGAATCAAAAGAATAACACCAACTAGTAACAATCCAAAAATAGCAAACTCCATAATATCCTCCCTAATTTAAAGCTATACCCTTTACTTTTATAACATAGTATTCTGCTGTGGTATAGGGTTTTTCGCAAAAGTTTACACAAATTGCTACAATTCGACTATTTTCTCATTTAAATCCATACAGGTATGAAAATGAGGGAAATGAAAACGACGTTTTTTGTCTTACTTTGTCAAATAGACAGAATTATCAGAGAGATAAACCGGTTACAAAAACTTTACATATTCGGAAATCTCAAGTGGGGTAAGGAAGCGCCATTTTTCGACTTTTTTGACACATTGTATATAAAAATATCCAGTGATACGATTATAAAAAATATGGTAATAAATAAACATTTTATAGAATAATTAATTAGGATGAGGTGATGAACTTGATCGAAGATATTGTCAAACTAAAGGAGAACGGTTTAACCCTTCAAGAGATCGCTCAAAGAATGAACATGTCTTTAGGAAAGGTTCAGTATCGCTGGAACAAATACCGGCAGCAGCAAACACCATCGCACCATGAACTCCCATCTCAGCCCGTTCTTAAAGAAGAGAAGTGGACGATGCCTTTTGAATATGAAGAGGCTAATGTTCATCTGATGCCAAGGACCCCTGATAGCTTGTATGTTTATTGGAGTTTTTCTGAATCAACAAAACAGATGGCTGAACATCATTTT
Source organism: Fictibacillus nanhaiensis (assembly GCA_016401345.1). Taxonomy (GTDB): domain Bacteria; phylum Bacillota; class Bacilli; order Bacillales; family Fictibacillaceae; genus Fictibacillus; species Fictibacillus phosphorivorans. The sequence goes on from JAEACG010000002.1 coordinate 546,939, forward strand.
CGCACAAATTGGGAAGAACTTCCTTCAGTACTAAAGATTTATGACGTAACGGACATTGATTTCTTCGGCCACAATGCTCATCGAACGTTTGAGGTTGAACTTCCTCCGATGACTAACAATTGGTTTCTTCAATCCTTGGAACCTGGTAGAACATATATCGTTGATATTGGTACTCGCACGTTTGATGGAAGTTTTTTTACTCTGTTAAGATCAAATCCTGCTGAGACGAGTCCTGCACTCTATAACAGTTTGCGTGATGAGAAGATTGACAGATGGAAACATCAAATTGTTGATGAGCCTGAATGGCTAGAAAACTTTTCAACCTATTCATATTATCAAAAAATTAGATAGGAGAGTAAAACATGTCTAACGGGTATTTTTCATTAGTCTTGCACGCTCACCTTCCTTATGTGAGACATAAAGAAGCGAATCGATTAGAGGAAAGATGGGTATTTGAGGCACTTACTGAGACATATATCCCGTTGTTATGGGTACTCGAAGATCAGCCTGAAGCCTTGTCTTGGACCTTATCGTTCTCACCGCCTTTGTTGGAGTTATTAAACGATCCAGTCATTCAAAAACGTTATTTAGAACATTTAGACCTTACGATAAAACTTGTTAAAAAAGAAAAAAAACATTCTTCAAATACGGAAGAAGAAAAGATTATCGGGTTTTACGAAGAACGATATAAAAGAATCATGGAAACGTATCAAGAATTCGATTGTAAAGTGACAGATGCTTTTAAACGCTATATGAAACTTGGGAAGGTTAATTGCATCACTTCCTCTGCAACCCACGCATTCCTTCCCTATGTTCAAACTGAACAAGGAGTTAAAGCTCAAATCTTTGCAGGCGTTCAAACCTTTGAAAAGTATTTTGGTGAAAAGCCTAAAGGGTTTTGGCTGCCAGAATGTGCTTACTCTCCCGGAGTAGATATCGCGTTAGCAGATGCAGGTATTCAATTTACTTTTGTAGATGAAGAAACTCTACTCAGAAGTAAGCCCGTTCCATCTAAAGGTATCGGAGCTCCTGTTTACTCTCCGCATGGGGTGGCATTGTTCTCGCGAAACCAATGTATCTCTGAAACAATTTGGAATTCTTCTGTCGGCTATCCAGGCGATTTTGATTATCGAGAGTTTTATCGAGACGTCGCCTATGAGAGGGACAATGAATATATAAAGAGCTTCATCCATCCTGAAGGAATTCGAGTCGATACGGGTTTAAAGTATTGGAGAATAACTGGGAAAACGGAGAACAAAGACTGGTACCAAAGAGAATGGGCATTAAATAAAGTGCAGAGTCATGCTTATGATTTTTGTCATCGCATTACAGAATATCTACATACCAACGAACAATCTTACCCTCCTCAACTAATAACTGCACCATTTGATGCAGAGCTATTTGGACATTGGTGGTTTGAAGGACCAGAATTTTTACTTCAAACCATGAAAGTTTCAACAGAACAAAACATCACGTGGATCACACCTCAAGAATTTATAACAAAACATTATCAAGATTTAGAGACTGTAAGACCATGCTTTTCAACATGGGGCAGAAACCAAACAGGTGAAGTATGGCTGAACGAATCAAATGCTTGGATGTATAGACATCTGCATCATTGTGAAAGAAAGCTGGTCCAGCTCGCGGCACGCCTTTCACATGATGAACCAAACATCGTTGTTGAACGATATGCAGATCAGATGGTTCGTGAATGGATGCTAGCTGCAAGCTCTGACTGGGCATTTATCATTGAAGGTAACAGTGCTGCAGAATATGCAAAGTCAAGGTTTCAAGAGCATATCGAGAGGTTTCATGAACTAGATCGATCGATTGAAAATAAAACATATCATCCAAATGAAATAGCAGAGTTTGAAAACCAATACCCCTTCATGCTTACAAACGATTTGTGGCACTTTTTTAAGAATAAACATGATGAGTACGTGGCGTCCCACTATAGCGAACGAAAAGCTGACAAGAAGAAAATATTAATGCTTTCATGGGAATTCCCTCCTATGGTAGTAGGTGGATTAGCAAGGCATGTATTTGATCTATCAAGAAAATTGGTCGAGCAAGGATCAGAGGTATATGTTATTACCTCTTCTGTTCCGGGATATCCCGAACACGAGGTGAATAATGGTGTACATGTATACCGAGTTGTTGGGAAGCAGCCGAATTTTGAGTCGTTTTTCCATTGGACAGGAAGTTTGAACATGGCCATCACTGAACAAGCGCTGGCTCTCGCAAATAAGATTGACTTTGATTGCATTCATGCACATGATTGGCTCGTTTCAGTTTCGGCACTAGCCATTAAAAAAGAACTGAACATTCCTTTGATCACTACCATTCATGCAACAGAACATGGCAGGAACAACGGGATAACTTCTCCCCTCCAATACGAGATCAATCAGAAGGAATGGGAGCTTATGGATGGATCTGATCATTTGATCGTCTGCAGTGACTATATGAAAAATGAGTTAACAGGGGTTTTTAGCATACCGGAACAGAAGGTAACCATACTGCCAAACGGTATAGATCCAGATCAGATCACTTTTAAATCTAGTCCTTCTATTGAAAGGAATCACGACGACCATGAACTTCTTCTTTTCTCGGTTGGCAGGCTTGTAAAAGAAAAAGGGTTCCAAACGATCATCGAAGCGGCAGATATACTAAGGAATTCTGGCAAACACATCAAATTTGTAATAGCTGGAAAAGGTCCTTTAATGGATGAACTAAAAGAAATGATCAGGCAGAAGAGCTTAGAAGACTATGTACATCTAGCAGGATTCGTAAGCGATGAGGAAAGAAATGAATATTTTGCAAAAGCTGATGCCGCTCTTTTCCCGAGTCATTATGAACCGTTCGGTATTGTTGCGCTCGAAGGGATGGCTGCAGGGAAGCTGACTATCGTTTCTGATACGGGAGGTTTAAGAGAAATTATTGATCATGAAAAGACAGGGTTAAAAGTATATCCTAACGATCCAGAGAGTATTGTGTGGGCTATAGAATATATCATAAGAAACCGTGAACGCTGCCAAGACATCGCTAAGAATGGAGAGGAAATAGCTAGAACCGTTTTCAGCTGGGATTCAATTGCTGAAAAGACTGCAGAACTCTATTTGACTAAACAAAATCAAACATCAAAAGTGGGAGGTAACGTTTAATGAAGGGTGTAATTATGGCTGGTGGAAAAGGGACACGTTTAAGACCTCTTACATGCAATATGCCAAAACCAATGGTGCCGATGCTTCACAAACCCGTAATGGAGTATGGGATCGAACTTCTTAAGAAATTTGGGATTACAGATATCGCCGTTACCGTTCATTACTTACCAGACGCAATCAAAAACTATTTTGGTGATGGTCGTGATTTTGGTGTGAACCTTCATTATTTTGTTGAAGATTCTCCATTAGGAACTGCTGGGTCCATTAAAAATGCTGAAGAATTTCTTGATGAGCGTTTTATCGTGATCTCCGGCGATGCGTTAACGGACTTTAACCTTGAAAAAGGTATCCAATTTCATGAAGATAACGATTCACTCGCAACGATCTTCATGAAGCAAGTTGATTCACCATTAGAATATGGTGTGATCATGACCAATCAAGAAGGAAAGATCATTCGATTTCTTGAAAAGCCAAGCTGGAATGAAGTTTTTAGTGATACTGTGAATACGGGTATCTATGTACTTGAACCAGAAGTATTTAATTTTATCGAGAAAGATGTTCCGGTAGATTTTAGCAAGGATTTGTTTCCGCTATTAATGAAAGAAGATAAAAATTTGTTTGGTTATCAAGCGGAGGGATATTGGTCTGATATTGGAAGCCTTCAGCAGTATCGCCAATCCCATTACGATATGTTGAACGGCTTGGTGGATCTTCCTTTTGCGGGAGAAGAAAAAGAGCCAGGTGTCTGGATTGGTGAGAATGTTTTTATTGAAGATGGAGCTGTGATCGAGGCTCCTGTCAGCATTGCAGATGGAGCCGTGATCAGGAAGGGCTCTCATATCGGAAAGCTATCAGTTGTTGGAAAGAATAGCGTAGTAAGCTCAGGAAGTTCTTTAAAGAAAACGGTGTTATGGAACGATGTTTTTGTAGGAGATCAGTGTGAATTAAGAGGAGCAACTATCGCGAACGGTACGAAAGTGGAGAAAGACGCGTCTATCTTTGAACATGCTGTAGTAGGTAACCATTGTACGATAGGTAAAAATGCGACGCTTAAGCCAGATGTTAAGATCTGGCCAGAAAAAGAGATCTTTGAAGAAGCGCTTGTTCACACCTCGATCGTATGGGGTAAAAAAGCTACAAAATCTTTGTTTGGATCTAGAGGAGTTTCTGGGATCGCTAACGTGGAGATCACACCAGATTATATCGCAAGACTGGCATCAGCTTATGGAGCTGTTCTTCCTTATGGATCACAGATCATCATCGCAAGTGATTCGCATGACTTTTCAGTTATGATTAAACAATCTTTTATACAAGGACTTCATTCTTCCGGGGTGCACACGCTTGATATTAGTCCTACTGTCGCACCAGTTGTCCGTTTCTCTATCGAAGAAGAACGCTTAGAAGGCGGTGTTTACGTAAGGTTCTCTAATCCTACGGGAGAGAAACAACTGATGATCGAATTCTATGATAAAAAAGGACTTCCGATACATTCAGATCTTGAAAGAAAGATCGAGAATGCATATTGGCAGGAAGATTATAGACGTGCATCATTTGATCGTATTGGAAAAGGTGCTGTACAGGCGAACAAACATGAAGATTATATTTCCGCGCTTTTAGAAGAAATACAAGAAAAGGGTATCCAAGAAGCAAAGTTTAGAGTTGTGGTGAATTACAACCACCAGCCTTATCTGAACTTTATTCCTAACCTTTATAATCGATTGAACTGTGAGATCCTTACCGCGCCATATCAAACAAAACCAGAGGAAATGGCATCTTTTGTAAGAGTAACAAATGCCAATATCGGAGTTTTGATCGGAGAAGCGGGTGAAACATTGCGTCTCATTACGGAGACTGGTGAAGTGTTAGATGAAGAGACTATGCTTGCTCTCTATGTTTTCACAGCATTTTCTCAAGGTAAGCAAAAAGAGATGGCTATCCCTGTGTATGGATCATCTGCGCTAGATTCCATCGCAGAACGTTTAAAAGGAAAGTTGATCAGAACGAAAGCTAACCCACGTTCTATCATGGAAGTAGGGGATGGGGTCCTTAATTACCAATACGACGCTCAATACGCATTTGTTCATATTTTAGAGATCATGGCGATGCAGAAGATCACATTATCTGAACTCGTAAAGATGCTTCCGGATGTTCATATGCTACGAGAATATGTACCTTGTCCAAAAGATAAGAAAGGCAGAGTGATGCGCAGGCTGATGGAAGATATCCGTGATAACAATGTGGAATTGCTTGATGGTATTAAGGTTTTCCATCCTGAAGGTGGCTGGACGCTTATCCTTCCAGACGTAGAGCAGCCTGTTTTCACAGTGTATTCTCAGAATACGGATCCTGAACAAGCGAAACAAGCGGCATCGCAATATATTGAAAAAATACAGTTGTATCAGCAGGTGTAACAGATGCCAAGACATTTGGTTTTAGGAAACGGAAAATTATTGATCAATTTAGATGAATATTTGCAGATCAGAGACATCTATTTTCCTTACGTCGGTCAGCAAAATCATGTACAGGGGCATGTTAACCGTCTAGGAGCCAGTATCAATGGCTCCTTTTCTTGGCTTTCCTCAAAAGAATGGGTGATCGAGCCCGGTTATCATTTAGACTCGCTCGTTACACTATCGTACGCAAAGAACGCAAAAGAAGGCATAACGCTCAAGATTGAAGATGCCGTGCATCAAAGAGAGAATATGTTTATGCGGAGAATCACCGTTTTAAACGAATCAAATGAAGAAAAAAGGATCAAACTTTTCTTCCACCAAGATCTAACTATCTATGAGAATGAAGTGGGAGACACAGCTTACTTTGATCCTGAAAAATCTGTGATCATCCACTATAAGAAGAATCGTTACTTTTTGTTTGCAGGTTCATTCGATCAGAAGGGAATCGACCAGTACACAACAGGGGTCAAACGTTTTTTAAGTGCTGAAGGAACATGGAGAGATGCAGAAGATGGTCACCTTCATGTAAACCCGATCGCGCAAGGATCAGTGGATAGTACTTTTTCCGTACAAGGCATTGTTCCACCACACGGTAAAGGAGACGTGCACTATGCTCTAACCGTTGGGAAAAGTAGAGAGGAAGTGTTTTCACTCTACGATTACCTCATGGAGATCGGTCCATCTTTAACTTTAGATAAGATCGATGTGTATTGGAGGAGATGGGTAAATAAAACAAAGATCAATCCGTGCAACCTCTCTGATGAACTTCTTGATCTATATAACAGAAGCTTACTGATCATTCGGACACAAACCAATGAGAATGGTTATATCATAGCGGCCAATGATTCTGATATTCAGCATTATAACCGCGACCATTATAGTTACATGTGGCCGAGAGACGGGGCACTGATAGCAGCCGCTGTCGCAAAAGCGGGTTTTCATGGAATGGTGAAGAACTTCTATCGCAGATGTGCAGATGTTTTAACAAAAGAAGGATATCTTCATCATAAATATAACCCCGACGGTTCGATCGGATCATCTTGGCATCCAATGATCGATAAAGAAGGGTCGAGTCAGTTGCCGATTCAAGAAGATGAAACAGCGCTCGTACTGTGGGCATTTTGGGAACATTATAAAGAAACAGGAGATATTGAGTTTGCTCAATCTCTCTATCGGTCATTAGTCCGTCCGAGTGCGAGATTTTTGCTTCAATATATGCAAGAAGAGCTTGACCTTCCGTTGCCTTCTTATGATCTTTGGGAAGAAAGAAGAGGGATCTTTACCTTTACAGCAAGCTCTGTATATGGGGGTCTTATGGCTGCTTATTCTTTTGCGACGCTATTCGGTGAAGATGACCGAGCGGAGAGGTATAAGAAGGGTGCAGACCGAATAAAAGCTGGAATGGAAAAGCATTTGTATGATGAGAGTTCAGGAAGGTTTTTAAGAGGTATCTATCTGTTGGATGATAACGCCTATAAAAAAGATTTCACGATGGAATCTAGCATGTATGCTCTCTTTGCGTTCGGTGTATATCCTGCCGATGATGAACGAATCGTCCGAACGATGCAGCAGATGAATGAAGAGTTAAGCATTAAGTCAGGTGTAGGCGGAATTGCGAGATACACCAATGACTATTACTTTCAGCAAACACACGATATGACAAGAGCGCCTGGGAATCCATGGTTGATCTGTACGCTATGGCTAGCAAAATGGCATGTTCAATGTGCGAAATCACTTCAAGACCTAGAACGTCCTCATGAAATTTTACGTTGGGTTCACGAACATAGTTTTTCTACAGGTGTCTTACCTGAACAACTGCATCCGTTTACTGGAGAGGCTTTGTCAGTGGCTCCTCTCACATGGTCGCATGCTACATTTATAGATGTTCTCAAAGAATATACCAAAGTCTATGAGAAACTTTCACAAAACTCACTTGCTCGTTAGAAAAGAATTTGTTATCATGTTATGGTATGGTTTAATAGAGAATATGACTGTTAGTAACCATGAAAATGTACTTTGGTAAAGATGTGGAGGGAAACAACAATGCGTGTAAACATTACTTTAGCTTGTACTGAAACTGGTGATCGTAACTACATCACTACAAAAAACAAGCGTACGAATCCAGACCGTTTAGAGCTTAAAAAATACAGCCCGCGTTTAAAGAAATACACAGTTCACCGTGAAACAAAGTAATTTCACGTAGAAGCGCCTGAGACCCATGCAAATGAGGGATCAGGCGTTTTTTCATGCAATCAGACTCATGATAAGATAAATACATCACGTTATAGAGGTGTTTAATATATGGATAAATTACAATGGCGAAAGAAGTTAAAACAATTGTTGCTCTCAATGGGAAAAGAAGAAAGAAAAGTAAAAAGCGAAGCGATATCTAATCTTTTATTTCAAACGGACGAATGGAAGAAGGCAAATTGTATCGGTATCACCGTTTCCAGAACATTTGAGCTTGATACGTCATACATCATAAACCAAGCATGGACTGAAGGAAAGATTGTCGGCGTCCCTAAGTGCTACTCTAAACATAAACAGATGGAGTTCAGAGAGATACGTTCATATGAAGAACTAGAAAATGTATATATGGATCTATACGAACCTAAGGTAGATGTTACTTCGTGCATAGAGCCGTCTCAACTGAACATGATCATCGTACCAGGTCTTGTATTTGATAGAGAAGGGTACAGAATTGGTTACGGTGGCGGATATTTCGATCGCTACTTACAATCTTATGATGGTTCTAAACTTTCAATTGCTTACACCTTACAGACTACGAATTCTCTTCCACATGAAAACTATGATATCCCTGTGGATACGGTTATTACGGAAGAGGGTCGATTTCGGTAGATGATGATCATACTAGTAGGTATCGCTCTTCTTTCCATCATGTCAGCTTTATTCAAATGGCTAACGATTGCAGGCAGTTTAACAGCGTTTATATTGGGAGTAATTATTAATAAGGCTTTTGGTTGGCAAGGTTTGATTATACTCGGTCTCTTTTTCATAACTTCTACACTTTTAACGAAATGGAAGAAAGACAAAAAACAGGATCAAGACGCATTACACATCGAAGACAAAAAGGGAAGGTCTGCTTGGCAAGTACTTGCCAATGGTGGAGCAGCTCTACTTGCAGCAATAGGTCATCTGACGCTTTCAGATCCGTTATGGCATATTGTGTTTGCGGCTACCTTTGCGACAGCTACAGCAGATACATGGGCTTCAGAGATAGGTGTCCTATCGAAGCGAAGACCGTTTCATATAAAAGAATGGAAAAAGGTTGAACCTGGTTTATCAGGTGCAGTATCAGGTCTAGGTACGATTGCAGCAGCGACAGGAGCATTATTAATTGGCTTTAGCTTTTATTTTCTTTACGACACATCGATTACGATTCTGATGTGTATTGCGATTTCTGGATTTTTAGGAAACGTAGCAGATACCCTTTTCGGGGCTTGGTTTGAACAAAAGTATGTTTGTTCCATTTGTAAAAGAGAAACCGAAAGCCGCACTCATTGTGGTGCCAAGACGGTAAAAGTATTTGGATATGCCTTTTTTACAAACAATCTTGTGAATTTTTCCTCTACGATTATTGGAGGTCTGATTGCGGGAGGTTTATACATATGGTTCCTAAGTTGAAAGTTATAGGGGTTGTTCTTGCAGGCGGTGAATCTAGAAGGTTTGGTAGTCCAAAATTGTTCGCTAAATGGGGAGTTACCACTTTTTTTGAAAAAGCGATGAATGCAATCGCTCCACATTCAGATGAGCTCGTAGCTGTTGTTCGTGAAGAATGGATAGAGAAGTTAGAGCACAGCCATCCTTATGCCACAGAACTAATTGCCGATGTTGAATCTTTTAAAGGAAAAGGTCCTTTAGCGGGAATATACAGTGCGATGATGAAAAGAAAGGGAGATTATTATTTGGTTACCCCTTGCGACATGCCTAGAATGAGCAGCGATATGTATGGAAAATGGATGGAATTTGCTACTGAGCATCCGGAGTATGATTGCATCATCCCGGTTTTGAACGGAAAAGTGTTTCCACTTAACGGCGTATACAAGAGATCATGTCTTCATCAAATGAAAGAGAACTTAATGAAGGAAAACTTAAAGGTTTTATCCTTATTAGACCGTAAACACACAAAATATATAGAAGTACAAGAAGAAGAGGCATGCTTTTTCAAGAATGTTAATACGAAAGAAGATCTTTTAAATCTAGGGGACGAATAAAAAGTGCATTCCAAACAGAAAGTAGTAGCAAGGAGGTTTTCACATGAAAGGATTTGTGATTAAAAGCTTTTTGATATTCCTTGCTATTGTACTCGGTTACAGAATGAGATACCGTTTGATGAATAGCGCTCTTGGCAATCCGTTTATTCGTCGTTTCTTAGTTGGCAGTGCTATGTCATTTCCAGGGTTGCGATCTAAAATGATGGATGAAATCATTTGACCATGCAATCGGAAAAAGCAGCATTCTTCTTTGATTTAGACAATACGCTGTTCGATTATGAAGCCTCCTTTAAGAAGGCTTCTTTATTTGCATTTCGTAGCATTACTTCTGTGGATAACGCAGATAAGAAGTTAGAAGAAAAATGGTTCACTTGTTATAAGACTTTTTGTGATTTTTATTGGGAGGCGTATGAAAAAGAATGGATCACTCGAGAAGAATATCAAAGTAAACGCCTATTATCTTCATTACGTGCAGCAGGGTTAAGAAATTTTAGTAAGAAAGAAATACAGCAATTTCAACAGCTGTTTGAAAAGAATGTACATTTATTTGTAGAACCTTATTCATGGATAAAGGATATTTTCAAAGTCTTAACTCGTTATAAAATCACGTACGGAATCATCTCTAACGGAAGTGCTTTCGTTCAAAGAAACAAAATAAAGCAACTGCAACTTGATATTCCCGAAAAACACATCTATATTTCATCGGAAATAAAAGTGGCTAAACCTAGTCCTGAGATTTTCCATCTTGTAAAGAAGAAAACGGAAGCAAGCGCCTTATACTATGTTGGTGATTCTTATTCATTAGATATGGTTCCAGCCATTCAAGCTGAGTGGACTGCTATATGGTGGAATCCGTTGAAATTTACTATTACGAATGAGAGTAATCCTCATCATAACTGTTACTCTAGCTGTGAATTAATAGAAGTCATCATGAGATATATTGAATCAGCTGGATGTTCTCTCCGTTAGTTGTCTGAAATAAAACAAATAAATATTTTTTATCTTTACTGATTAAGATGAAAGGCATCGAACTTCCGATCGGACTTACTCTTTGTCCATTTTTTGTAGTAATGCCTAAAAAGTAATTTTTATATAATCCTTCCCAAAGCTTCCCTATAATCTCCTGACTTTTGGATGGAGAGAACCCAGGTAGTGGTTTGCTGTTATAATCTGTTAACGATACTAATGAGATCACGCTATATTCGTTGATATCAATCTGATAGAAGTTTGTAGTTTGTGTGAGTGTTTGCTGCAGAAATTTATTTGTTTTTTCATCGAGTTCATTTTTAGCTTTCCGCTCAGTGGTATCCTTAGGGACTTGAAAACTTGAGAACGATTGATCTAGTTTTGCTGCATATAAATAATCCTTACTCATTCTCTGTACAGAACGGTATTTCTCTTCACTAAGATGTATTTCACCTTGATGAAAGGAGATGGCTTCCCATAGCCCCGGTATCGAACTTATAATGTCTTTTTCAAGGTCGATCTTTGAAGCAGATGTTTTCCATTCTGTCATCTTGTTGTTAAGTCTTCCGTTCTCGAAAATCATTGCAATATCTTGCCTCAGATAAACACGTTCAGAAGTCTCCGAGTTTACCTTCCAAAGCAAGTCATAGTTTGAAGTGGTTCCTCTAACGAATGAAAGCTCCGAGTCTGCTTCCTTAAAAGAAAAAGCGTTATCTATCGGAAAGAATGTAATGCTTTCACGTGCTTCTTTTTTTACAAACGGCTGGTAGATGATACCTATTACAAGTATAATAATTAACAGATAAATTGAAATTCTCCACTTCATACAAATCAGCCTCCCTTTCGGACAACTTGTTCCTAAATTTTATGCAATCCTGTCCAATTTAGAAGGCTCGAGTTCAAGAAAAGTATGAAGGGGTTAAACGAGAGGGGTTAGAGTCATGGAAATACAAACAAATGAGATCGTGAGTTACATTAAAGAACTTGTACATATCCCAAGCCCGTCTGGGAATACAGAAGCTGCAATCGATTTTATGAAATCATTCTTAGAAAAAAATCAGGTGTCATTTAAAACAACGAACAAAGGTGCTGTGATTGCTACCATTCGAGGTGAGGATGATTCAAAACACCGCCTGTTGACCGCACATGTAGATACTTTGGGTGCTATGGTGAAAGAGATTAAAAGCGATGGGCGTCTAAAATTAGACCTAATCGGAGGATTTTATTGGAATACCATTGAAGGTGAATATTGCTCTATACATACAAACTCAGGAAAAACGTTTAGCGGCACGATTATGATGCATCAGACAGCCGCACACGTATATAAAGGAATGAACGAATTAAAACGGGATGAGAAGAACATGGTCGTTCGAGTAGATGAGGAGTTTCATTCTAAGAAAGATGTTGAAGAAGCGGGAATCTCAGTAGGAGATTTTGTATCTTTCCAGCCTAGATTCGAACAATTGGATAGTGGATTTGTGAAGTCTCGTCATCTAGATGATAAAGCGAGTGTTGCGATCTTGATGTATGTAATCAAACAGATCAAGGTCAATTCCATTAAGCTGCCTTACACGACCCATTTTTTGATCAGTAACAATGAAGAGATCGGATATGGTGGTAATTCGAACATTCCAACTGATACAGTCGAGTATTTAGCGGTAGACATGGGTGCGATCGGTGACGGTCAGGCAACAGATGAATTTACCGTAAGTATCTGTGCAAAAGACTCTGGGGGACCTTACCATCATGGGTTAAGAAAACATCTTGTAGATTTAGCAGAAAAACATGATATCGGATATAAAGTTGATATCTATCCTTATTATGGTTCAGATGCAACAGCAGCCATTCGTGCTGGCGCCGATATTGTGCATGGTCTTATCGGCCCTGGGATTGATGCATCTCATGCTTTTGAGCGTACACATATCAAGTCATTAAAAAATACAACAGAGCTTATTCACGCATATTTGAAGTCGCCTCTAGTTTAGTCTGCAAACCCTTAGCCTTAGCTAAGGGTTTTTCTTTTTAAATCTACTCATTGCCACTGAAATGAAGTTATGAAGAAGTTTAGAGTAATCGTTGTTGACCAAGGTATGAAACAGAAAAATAAAGTGAAAGATGATAGGCAGAGGAGTGATGAAAAAAATGTCATATCTGCCAAAAAAACAACCTCTTTCACCTAGTTTTGATGAAAACGTTCAGTATATGAAAAATCAACTAGGCGTTGACATAAGTTTTGATTGTATTCATCTTGACTTAGAATATGCCGGAAGAAGAATGGCCTTATTTATGGTTGATGGATTCGTTAAAGATGATATTCTTCATTATTTAATGAAGCTGCTTGCTGATCTCGAGCCTGGACAATTAGATCCGGATCCACTTGTAAAGCTGATGAAGACGTATTTGCCTTATATAGAAATCTCAACGTCAGATGATCTGAATCAAGGGATCGATTGGGTATTAAGTGGACCCACAGTTCTTATCGTTGAAGGTGTTTCGGAAATCCTTCAAATTGATGCTAGAACATACCCGGTTAGAGGACCTGAAGAACCGGATGTTGAGCGCGTTGTTAGAGGGGCAAGAGATGGTTTTGTTGAAACGATCGTATTCAATACCGCACTTACGAGAAGAAGAGTTCGTGATCGTTCACTCCGCATGGAGTACATGAGTATAGGCAGGCGATCGAAGACAGATGTATGTATTTCATATATAGATGATATTGCAGATCCCCATATCGTTGAACGTATTAAAGACTCATTGAAAAAAATTGATACGGATGGACTTCCGATGGGTGAGAAAACAGTTGAAGAATTTATTTGTGGCCGTCACCTCAATCCATATCCGTTAGTGAGGTATACAGAACGACCTGATACTGCTGCGGTCCACTTATTTGAAGGACATGTTTTGGTTTATGTAGATGGCTCTCCTTCTGTCTTGATCACCCCAACAACATTCTGGCATCATCTTCAACATGCAGAAGAATACAGGCAGAAACCAGTCGTTGGTGCATATTTAAGGTTTGTTCGATTTTTAGCTGTGTGGATATCGATCTTTTTATTGCCATTGTGGTATTTGTTTTCTGTGCATAAAGAACTACTACCTGTAAATTTATCATTTATAGGTCCTGAAGAGATTGGGGTTGTCCCCTTATTCTTGCAGTTTGTGATCATCGAATTGGGTATGGATATGCTCAGGATGGCTACCATTCATACACCGACATCTGTATCGACTGGTCTAGGATTGGTCTCAGCTATTGTAGTTGGACAAGTAGCGATTGAAGCAGGTCTATTTGTAAATGAAGTAGTTCTCTATATCGCAATAGCTGCAATAGGGACATTTGCTACTCCAACGTATGAGCTCAGCTTAGCAAATCGTTTATTAAGACTCTCTCTATTAGGATTAACCGCATTGTTAGGTGTACCAGGATATATTATAGGCTTTACATTAGCCGTATTGTTCTTTGTATCGTTTAAGTCCTTTCACATCCCTTATCTCTGGCCGTTCATTCCTTTTAACCCAAAAGCCATCCGAGATGTGATCTTAAGGATTCCTATGCCTTTAAAGAACAGAAGACCAATCGTATTACATCCGAAAGATCCTGATCGTTAATGGATATTAAAAAGACAGCTGCCATGTACAGCTGTTTTTTTGTATATAAATTCTGTGCAAAGGCTTGCATTTTTCCTTATACTATTTGTTATAATGACAAAGGTGATAATAATGAAAACAATGTATGATGTTCAACAGCTATTAAAAAGGTTTGGAACCTTCATATATACAGGAAACAAGATAGCTGATTTAGAATTGATCCAAGAAGAAGTCAGAGAACTCTACGAACAAAAACTCATTGATGTAAACGAATTCAAGCATGCGATCATCATTATTCGAGCAGCACACAATAAATTACAATAGAGGATGAGACAAGATGGAGAAATGGCTAGTTGGTGTTGATTTAGGTGGAACGACAATTAAAATCGCTTTTGTAACGTTAGACGGTCATATTGTAGAGAAGTGGGAAATCCCTACAAATATTAGTGAAGATGGAAAGCATATCGTCACAGATATTACTGAATCCATCCATCTAAAGCTAAAAGACTTATCACAACCTAAAGAAAAGCTTGAGGCGATTGGTATGGGGGCTCCTGGTTTCATTGATATGAAAACAGGATTCATCTTCCATGCCGTAAACATCGGGTGGAGAGATTATCCGTTAAAAGAAGAGCTAGAAAATGCGACAGGCCTTTCTGTCATCGTAGATAATGACGCTAACATCGCTGCAATCGGAGAAATGTGGCGTGGTGCAGGTGATGGTGAAGGCAATTTACTGATGGTTACATTAGGTACTGGAGTCGGCGGCGGAATTATCGTAAACGGACATATTATGCACGGAACAAATGGTATGGCTGGTGAGATCGGGCATATAACCGCTATACCAAATGGTGGAGCACCATGTAACTGCGGTCGTACGGGCTGCATAGAAACGATAGCTTCAGCAACAGGTATCTCACGCATATCCAAAGAAAAAGCTCTTCAAGACACCTCTTCCTCTCTTCATACATTATTAGAGCAAAAGGGTGATATAAAAGCTAAAGATGTTGTAGCAGCTGCTGAAAAGGGAGATCAAGTAGCGATCGACACGTTGGAAGAAGTGACATTTCATTTAGGATTAGTGATAGCAAACCTTGCAAACAGCATTAACCCAGGTAAGATCGTTATTGGTGGAGGAGTCTCTAAAGCAGGTCATACTCTAATGGAGCGTTTAGAGCAGAAATTTAATCATTTTGCACTCAAGAGAGTTAGAGAGGGCGCTGAAATGAAAGTGGCTACACTAGGCAACGATGCTGGTGTAATCGGAGGAGCTTGGTTAGCTAAACATAATCGCTAATTAATCCTTGTGTAAATGGCAGTTAATTAAATTTGGATTTTAAATGGAGGGCTTGTAGGTAAATAGAAGGAAATTTTTTCTATACAGTCCTTTGTAAAAGAAATCAGTTCAACGGCTAACATAGGAAAATATTAAAAAAGTTGTTTAAACAGCGAACCGCTTCACCGCGGTTCGTTTTCATTTTTTTGAAACTTTTTTGAGTCAAGTTCGTCTAATGGTTTATGGATTTAAAAAAGGGGTAAAACTAATATAGTTTTGTTGTCCTATTTGTCAGAATCTTGAAATAGTACGTTAGGGTATTGAATTCTTGTGTGAAACCATTTAATATACTCTTTATGTAATCCTTTGATTAAGGTTTTGTAAATTTGTAAAAGATGAATTTACATTCTTAAGATCAATGCGTACCGGATGCAAAGAGAGATAGTTAATAGGGAAAAATGAAAACGAGAGTTCTTTTTGATTGAGGAGGTCAGAGAACATATGAAAGAAAAAATGAAACAAGCTTTTGCTGAATATAGATTTTTCTTTATCGCAATTGCTTTATTATGGATTAAAACATTTATCATTTATAAAACCGCATTTGAACTGCCAATGGACAACAAAGTTCAAGAGTTAATTCTTTTTATTAACCCGATCAGTTCTATTGTTCTTTTCTTAGGTATAACACTTTACTTTAAAGGAAGAACACACAGAAGAATGATTGTTGCAGTCAGTGCGATCATGAGTTTTGTGATGTATGCCAATATGGTGTTCTATCGTTTCTTTAATGACTTTATTACCATTCCAGTCTTATTCCAAACGAGCAACATGGGAGACTTAGGTAATAGTGTATTTGAATTGATACAACCTACTGATTTATTGGTATTCATTGACATCGTTATTTTGGCTTATTTCATGAGACGAGCTGATTACCGACCTGCACGTGCTTCACGCAAGCAGATCACGATTACTTTTGCAGCGGCAATCGTATTATTTATCGTGAATGTTGGTATAGCAGAGACGGAAAGACCGCAATTGTTAACACGTACTTTTGACCGTGAAATGTTGATTAAAAACATTGGTTCATATAACTACCATATCTACGATTCCATCATCCAATCTAAAGCAAAAGCACAGCGTGCATTTGCTGATGGAAGTGAAATTACAGATATCGAGAACTATTCGCGTGCAAATTACAAAGAACCAAACCCTGAGATGTTTGGTAAAGCGAAAGGCAAGAACGTTTTTGTCATTTCAGTTGAATCAACACAGAACTTTGTCATTAATGAGTCTGTTAACGGTAAAGAGATTACACCATTTATGAATGATCTGATCAAAGACAGTTATTACTTCCCGAACTTCTATCACCAAACAGGGCAAGGTAAAACGTCTGACTCAGAGTTTTTATTAGATAACTCTTTATATCCACTACCAAGTGGAGCAGTTTTCTTTACTCATTCTCAGAACCAATACAATGCAACACCAGAAATTTTAAAAGAGCAAGGTTACTATTCATCCGTACAGCATGCTAACAACAAAAGTTTCTGGAACCGTGATATCATGTATGATAATTTCGGTTACGACCGTTATTACTCATTAAAAGATTTCGAGGTAACTCCTGAGAACTCAATCGGGTGGGGGTTAAAGGATAAAGATTTCTTTAAACAATCCATTCCACACCTTAAAGAGATGCAAGCGATGAACAAACCGTTCTATACGAAATATATTACGTTAACAAACCACTTCCCGTTCACATTAGAAGAGGAAGATGAAATGATTCCAGAGTGGACGTCTAGCGATGGAACAGTTAACCGTTACTTTACAACTGTCCGTTATACAGACGAAGCTTTAAAAGAATTCTTCGCTGATGTTAAAGAAGCTGGTCTTTATGAAGATTCGATCTTTATCATGTATGGCGATCATTATGGTATATCTGAAAACCATAATGATGCAATGGGTCAATTCTTAGGAAAAGAAATTACTCCTTTTGAATCTACTCAATTGCAAAAAGTACCTTTAATCGTTCATATGCCAGGTGAAAAAGGAAAAACAATGGATACAGTTGGAGGACAGATCGACCTTAAACCAACGATCCTTCACTTGTTAGGAATTGATACGAAAGGTGACATTCAGCTAGGTTCAGATTTATTCTCTAAAGACAGAGAAGATTTCGCTGTCCTTCGTGACAATTCTTATATCACTAAAGATAATGTGTTCACTGATGGTAAGTGTTATGACAAAGCAACAGGAGAACCTGTTGAAGGTGAAAACAATGCTTGTGAGCCATACAGTGAACGCGCTAAGACTGAACTTGATATGTCAGACCGTATCATTTATGGAGATCTATTAAGGTTCTACGATAAAGATAAAGCAAAAGATAAAGCTGTTAAACAAGAAGAAAAGCAAAAACAATAAAGATTTAGAAGCACTCAACTTCGGTTGAGTGCTTTTTTATTGCATAACTGCTTTGTGCGAACATACATCTTTAAGAGGAAGGTTTAAAGGGAGGGCTCTGTTTGGAAATTGTCATGCGTAACGGCGATTCATTCTGGTATTATTCACGTCTATTATCTATCCCTTACGTGTTGATTAAAGACTCTAATCCTAACGTAACAGCAGCAAGCATGATCGCAGGGGAGAGTATAGAGATCCCTGGAATGTTCTTAGAAAAATATAAGATTAAAAATGGTGACACTTTTTTTTCAATAGCAGATAAATATGATATTCCTCTGGATGCATTATATTTAGTTAATCCAACTGTGAAACCGAAGGAAATATTTACGAAGGACATCATCAATATTCCGAGAGTGCTGCCGTATCCATCTATAAAATGTCAGAGGAAATACAATACAGCTGCACTAAATCATGATATAAGTAAACTTCTTAACGTTTATCCATTCATAAAAAAACAGGAGATTGGTAAATCTGTTCTCGATAAACCGATAGAGATGCTTGTAATAGGAAATGGAAAAAAGAAAGTGCATATTAACGGTTCGTTTCATGGAAACGAATGGATTACTTCCGGAGTTCTGATGAGGTTTATTAATGAATATGCAGCTGCACTATCAACAGATAAAGTATTGAATGGATACAAAGCTATGGACTTATATCGAGATACTACACTTTACGCGGTTCCTATGGTCGATCCAGATGGAGTCGACCTCGTTTTGAATGGTCTCCCTGAGAACTCAGAATGGAAAGAGGTTGTTTTAAAATTAAATAAAGGAAGCAAAGATTTCTCTGGGTGGAAAGCGAATATTCGAGGGGTAGACCTTAATAATCAATTTCCTGCAAGATGGGAGCTTGAACAAGTGAGAAAACCAACTTCTCCTGCACCAAGGGATTATCCTGGTACCGCTCCATTAAGTGAACCAGAAGCAATAGTGATGGCAGAGGTTACTGAAAAGCATCAATTTGATCGAGTGGTAGCCCTTCATACACAGGGAAAAGAATTATACTGGGGTTTTGAAGGGGAAGAACCTATGCCGATATCAGGAGAGATCGCAAGTGAATTTGAGAGGGTTAGTGGGTATAAAGCGATTAGATATGTGGATAGTTATGCAGGATACAAAGATTGGTTTATTCAAGAATACAGGAAACCCGGATTCACCATCGAGCTCGGAATAGGGGTTAACCCACTTCCTTTACGACAGTTCGATACGATCTATGAAGATACAAGAGGGATCCTGTTGGCCGCTCTTTACATGTAAGGCAGGACGAGGGGCTGCACAAGCTTAAAAGAAAGAAAAAACCATCAGAAAGGGAATTCTGATGGTTTTTTAGCTTTTTAATGGCCTGTAGAGCCGCCGCTGCCTACTAAAACGTCCAGAACAGTCATGACTGTAAACCAGCCAAAAACTGCAAACGTTAAAAAGGCAAAACCTGCTGCCATTAAATTTTTAATTTTTAACGAACGCAATAATCCCAATGCAGCTAAAATAGCTACTAAGCCGAATATAATGGCTAATCCCATTATTCTGTGCCCCCTTGCTCTGGAGTAATACCAATCCTATGTATAACGCTTTCACACAGGTATAACCTTGTATTATTTTACTTGTTTTATTCTGGTTTGTCGAGTGCACTTTGGAACAAAATGAACTCAATTGTTAGTTTATAGGCAGAAGCCCACTTTTTAACAAGGAGTTCATGCTGGCTTCCAACAACAAAAAATCTATCGTTTTTATGTATGATTTCTGCAATTAATTCTTCTTCTGTTTGAAATAAAAACATTGTCTTTTCTTGCTCTTCCCCTTCTTTGATATAAAAGATACTTATCATATCAAGATAAAGATACGTTTGATTTGAGTCAGATGTAAACCCATAATCCTCAAATAAAAGAGTGGTTCTTAAAGGTTTGATTGAAAGGAGAGGTATTGCCTCAAAAAGTTCATCATCTTTTTGAGAAGTAATGATCAGATCTTCATGTTGATCATGCATAGAAACAGGATCGGGCGTATCCATATTTTCGTATCCGAAAAATACTTTCATGTGTTTCCTCCGAAATAATGTTTGTTTTAGTGTAAGATAGAAAGTAATAACTTGCAATTGGAGGCTATAAACAATGAAGTGGAAAAAGTTAACGGTAGGACCTGTACAAGAGAATACATATATTATCTATAACAATCAGAACGAAGCTATAGTCATCGATCCGGGAAGTGAAGGTAGAAGGATCATACAAGCATTAGAGTCATTAAAGGTTAGACCTTTAGCTGTTTTATTAACGCATGCTCATTTTGATCATATCGGGGCTGTCGATGACGTCCGTGAAAAATATAATATACCGTTGTATGTTCATAAAAAAGAAGCAGATTGGTTGAGTGACATAAAAAAGAATGGATCAAAATATTTTGGTCAGAGCATTACAGCAAAGCCAGCAAGCCACATTTTAACGAATCAAGATAATACCTTGAAGATCGGAAGTTTTTCATTCGAGGTACTAACGACTCCAGGTCATTCGCCGGGAAGTGTTTCGTATTATCATAAAAGCAGTGGTGCTGTTTTTTCAGGTGATGCATTGTTTGCAGGAAGTATTGGAAGAACAGATCTTCATGGTGGGGATCAGGATGTCTTGATCAATAGCATTCATGAAAAGCTGCTTAATCTGCCAGAAGAAACGGTCGTTTTATCAGGTCATGGCCCTGAAACAACAGTGGGAATGGAAATGGATTCGAATCCATTTTTAAGCGGGTTTTAATCGTGTTACGCACGAGTTTCCTGCAAAAAAAATTAGAAACAGATGAATGGATAACAATGGAAGAGTTCATGGGACATGCCCTGTATCATCCGATAGAGGGTTATTACATGAAACAGAACGTGAAGATCGGTAAAAACGGGGATTTTTATACAGCTAGCCTTGTTTCAGACGTATTTGCTAAAGTATGGGCAGATTTATTTGTACGTACGATCGCTGATAATAATCTCGATCCAATCGTCGTGGAGTTTGGGGGAGGAAGCGGTCATTTTGCTCGGCAAGTTCAAGAGAGTTGGTCTTTACGATCAATCGAACACGTGTCATATGTCATTGTAGAACCGAGTCCGTATCACGCAAGCTTATTGGAAAAGAAGTTGGCTGGATTTCCAATTACGATTCTTTGTTCATTGGATGAACTTATACAGCGATACCCATCATTCAAAGGAATTATATTTGCAAATGAAGTTCTTGATGCGTTTCCACTTCGGATCTTTAAACGAAAAAATGAAGAATGGTATGAAAAAGGAGTCTCTTTTCACAAAAACACTGAAAATCTATGTTTTATTTATCGGCAACTGGAAAATTCATCATTACAAAAGAAATTGGATGAAATCTTTTCTTTTAGAGACAAAACAAATGAACTTGAAGTTTCCTTTTCCATGCTTAATTGGCTAAAAACCATTTACGAATGGATAGAAAAAGAATCTTGCTTATTTTTTGTTGATTATGGATTGATTGGGGAAGAGTGGAACATTACACATTTAAAAGAAGGAAGTATAAGGGGCTATTATCGTCATCAAATACAAAACAATCCGTTAGCATTTCCCGGGATGATGGATATTACGTATCACATAGATTGGGAACAAGTGATAAAAGCAGGTAAAGATTCTGATGTAACTACATTACGTTTAAAGAATCAAGGAGATTTCTTATTAGAGGAAGGACTATTATCCTTGTTAAAGGATACACAAAGTCTTGATCCATTCTCAATCGAACATAAGAGAAATCGGGCCATACGTTCATTCTTACTCGATCACACACTAGCGAACGGATTCCAAGTTATACAACAAAAAAAGCAGACCGTATCGTAACGGTCTGCTTTTTTGTAGCTACTTTTAGAGAACTGATTAATGTCCTCCGCCAGCGCCAGGAGTCATCATAAACGTTGACCAGTATGTAAAACCAACAAAGAAAACAGTTAAATAAGCACCAAAGATATAAATATACATACGCTCAGATAAGTTCAAATACCCTAAAGAAACGAACATAATCGTTTGTCCTAAGAACAATAACGCCATGTCTTGCATATCGCCTAAATAAGCCATGACTCCGATGATTCCAGTCCAAAAGCCTAAAACCTTATACATTCTTGACATATGTATCCCCTCCTTTTTTCGCCAATACTTGTATCCTTTAGTATTATATATGAGTTTCCACTCACTTGTAAATGCCAATTGTAAGCGGATAAATACACAATTAAAAGATAATTCATGAATATTAGCTGTTTTTTGGTTTATTATGCCTCTTTTAAAGGTAATGTAAACCAAAAGGAGTGAGTCTTATGAGTTCAATAACATTCTACACATACCCAAGCTGCACGTCGTGCCGTAAAGCAAAAATGTGGCTTAAGCAAAATAAAGTATCGTTTGATGAAAGACACCTATTTAAAGAAACGCCAACGGTTGAAGAACTTAGAGAGCTATTGAAACTTACAAAGTATGGAACAGAAGATATCCTGGCTAAAAGAAGTCAGTCATTTAAATCACTAGATGTTGATATCTATGATCTTTCAACCAATGAACTATTAACGCTATTGAGTAAAAATCCGAAACTGTTGAAGCGGCCATTAGTGACAGACGGAAAACAGCTCATTGCGGGGTATAGTCCTGGAGATATGAAAAAATTATGTTCAACAAAAGAAAAAGAACACATCTCTAGTCATGTGTCCTGAATATAGCACTCTTTGCTTTTAAAGAGTGTTATTTTTTTTTGGCTGGGCTAGCTGGATTCGAACCAACGCATGACGGAGTCAAAGTCCGTTGCCTTACCGCTTGGCTATAGCCCAATGCAACAATACTAGTATGAGCTCTGTCGAAATTTATATGCATTCATTTTTTAAAAAAATGCAGGAATTGTCGTTTTATGACAGAATTAATATACCAATCCAAATAAAAGGGAGATGATACCACTTGCCGATTAAGCTGTTAGGCAATTCAATCCTTCATGAGTCCGTAGTTCAGAAAGCAACAGACATTCATTTTATACCGATAAAAAAAGGGGGGATCGTTCAATTTCGTATAGATGATCGGCTGATCGAACACAGAAAGCTTTCTCAAGAAGAGTATATCAGGGTACTCGCTCATTTTAAATATTCTGCAAGAATGGACATTGGCGAACATCGCAAGCCACAGAGCGGTTCAATGGACGTTTTGATCAATAATGTAAATGTACATCTTCGTTTTTCATCTATACCATCCGCGTTTAATGAATCACTCGTCATTCGATTACTTCCTCAGCAAGAAACACTAACTCTTCAAGAACTATCACTTTTTCCTCACGTGTTCCAAAAACTTTTATCCCTTATTAAACGTTCCAGCGGTCTACTATTGTTCTCTGGCCCAACCGGATCCGGTAAGACCACCATCTTATATTCTTTGCTTCATCACCTTCAGAAAAATTATAAACGGCAAGTAGTAACTCTTGAAGATCCCGTAGAACGGAAAGTAGATTCGTTTCTGCAGATGGAAATTAATGAAAAAGCAGGTCTGACATATGGTGAAGGTTTCAAGTCATTGTTGAGGCATGACCCCGATGTGATCATGATCGGTGAGATCAGAGACGAATCGACTGCAAGACTTGTTATTCGTGCATCATTGACGGGACACCTTGTGCTGTCTACGATGCATGCTGCAGATTGTATCGGGTGTATTGAGCGTCTTCGAGAATTTGGCATTCAAGAAACTGAACTGCAACAAACATTGATGGGTATTGTATCTCAGCGACTGATTTCAATACCGTGTCCTTTTTGTGGAGACGATTGCGTTGATTTTTGTTTTAAATTCAGAACGTATAGAAGAGCAGGAATCTACGAGATGCTTTGTAATCAAGAATTATTATCTTCTTTAAGTAAGGTTAGCGTTGACATGCCTACTTATAAAAATCTCTCTTTTTCCTTTAATCATGCCTTTGCAGCAGGTTATGTAACAAAAGAGAGCTATGAAAGATGGATGGGAGGAGAAACAAAAAGTGATAAGAAGGGGCTGGAAACGGGCTTCGCAAGGGACGTTTCTTTATAAGCTTGGCTTTTTGTTGGATCAAGGCTACACCATTAACAAGAGCATCGAACTCGTCAGGTCACAGCTTCCACAAAGTAAGCAAGAAGTAGTGGATGATATGCTCGAGATCCTTGCTTCTGGAAATTCGGTTATCGAAATCTTTTCACCGCTACAATTGCCAAAGCAAGTAGTAAGTTCGTTATCTATAAACAGTGCGAACGGCAACTTGACAAGAAGTCTCATGGAGAACGGGACTTTTATGAACAAAAAAGCTGAATGGCGTACACGTTTGAACAAAGCCATCAGATATCCTCTCTTTCTTCTATTCCTCACAGCGTGGATTGGGATTGTGTTTTATCAATTCTTATTTCCTCAATTTTCAATCCTATTTTCATCGTTAGAAGTCAAAACTCCGATGTTTACTACATGGATGCTTACTTTTTTAGGGTTTATACCACTTTTTGGAAAATACTTCCTGTCTTTATGCCTCACTTTATGGATTGTTATTATCGTTTTGAGAAAGAAAGCAAAGCCTTCTACACAGATGGATCTACTCTTGCGAATTCCAATCTTAAGAAATTTTCTTGTTTTATTGAATACTCATTTTTTTAGTGTGAACTTCGGCTCGATGCTGCAAAGTGGTTTATCCGTTTCGGACGCTCTTCTTGTTATGGAGGATCACTTAAACAAAGGTTTTTATAAGGAAGAAAGTCAGAGGCTTCAGAAAGGTCTCTTGAATGGAACTGAACTTACTGATCTTTTGCTTGCGAAGTCATATTTCACGAAAGAACTAGCTGATATCGTTCGCTTTGGATTAGCTCATGGTGAACTTGGGAGAGAATTAATTTCGTATGGCGAATGGATCTTTAAGGAGTTAGAAGAAAAGATCTACATGTCATTGCAAAAGATACAGCCTATTCTATTCGCTGGGATTGGAGTTTTTGTCTTACTTATGTTTGCCTCTATGTTATTGCCTATGTTTACACTCATGGAAGCATTATGAGGAGGAAGAATATGAAAAATGAAAAAGGATTTACTTTAATTGAAATGATGATCGTGCTCTTGATCATTTCAGTATTGATGCTTATCGCCTTACCGAGTATGACGAAGAACAACAGTCTCGTAAAATCATTAGGCTGTGAAGCGACCATCGATCTTGTGCAGGGACAAGTTGGAGCGTATGAGGCAGAAAAAAATACTCTGCCTACAATTGAAGAACTTCATGATGGGGGATATATTGATACGGTAACATGTCCAGACAAAAAAACTTTACTGATCGATAGTAATGGAGTCGTAACTGTGAGCAGTGAGGAGTGAATGAAGGGCTTAAGCACATAAAGAAAAGTCAATTAGGATTTAGTTTGATCGAGATGATGATCGTACTTGTGATCATCGCAACAATCAGAGCTGTTGCGTATCCCTCGTATGGTAGTTTTCAAAGGAATCGAGAGACCGAATACTTTATACGAACCTTTCAAAAGGACATCGTTCACATGCAGCAAAAAGCGGTAAATGAGAATCGAATCTATAACTTATCGATCGATAATGAGAACCATATATATGAGATACGAGGAAACGGCAGTAAAAAACCTGAAAAAAAGATTTTTCCAAAGCACATCTGGTTTGAGAGCTATTCGATGTTATTAGCTGTGCAATTTAACCAGAATGGAAACATCAGTCGTGCTGGGACAATTTACATCCACTCTGCTAATACTTCATATAAGATGGTTTTTCAATTGGGTAAAGGAAAATTTTATGTTGAAAAACAATAATGGTTATTTACTTATTGAAGCTATGTTTGGTGTTTTGTTGATCTCAGTAGTGTTTTCGATCTGTTTACCTTTCCTATATATCTCGTATCAAGAACAACAAACATCAGAGCAACTATTATATGCGATGACAGAAGCGGATCATGCTGCTGCAATGAGAAGCATCACTAGGCATGAGACAGATGAGCGTGAGTGGTTAGTTGATGGAACAGAATATAAGCTAAAAACACGAAAAGGTGTGACGGATGAATACAAAACTTGTATTTCGTTCAGAGGTTCTAACAAAAAAGAGTATACCGCGTGTGCGAGTTCATTCTGAAATCACCGCGGACAAAAACGGCTATACGCTTGTAGAATCATTAATTGCTCTAGGTGTATTGATCGTAACTGCTTTGGTAATTTCACTGTTATTAACGCACCTACAAAAACATCCGCAATCTGTTCAGTCTGAAGAAACAGCATTATTTTTTTCAATGATCGGAAAGGAAATAAGAGAAGCAGCAACAGTTGAGGTGAAGAACAACGCATTGTTTATTACTTTATCAACAGGTGAAGTGATCAGTTTCACACGTTATCATTCTCTTATTCGAAAACAAGTTAATGGATTAGGTCACGAAGTTTGGGTGCAGAATATTCAAGAGATGAAAGTAGAAGAAATAAATGGTAGTTTTATTAACGTTACATTGAATGATAAGGAAGGAAATCAAGTTCGTCGTGGTTTTCGGAGAATTGGTTATGAATGAGAGAGGAATGGTTTATCCGTTAATCTTAACTCTTTGCTTTATTATGTTAATTTTCTTTAGTTTTCTAACCGAAAAAGTTGCTTCAGAACGACAGTTTGTTTTTATGCAAGAAGAGCATCTTAGACAAATTCGATTGATTCAGCAAGGTGTTGATCGAGCACTTGTTTGGGTAGAAGGTCCGGCGGTCTATCCGTCAGAACGTAGCCTAAGTGTGAACGAGGGGACACTAAAGATGATTGTCACGCAAATATCTGTTGATGAAGTGATGTTCATGATTGAAGCTGTTACAATTCGCCAGTCTACAAAAAGGGTAAAAGTGTATTATAATGTAACCCAGAAAAGTGTTACAAAATGGGTGGAGGGTTAAATTTGAACACCATATATTTAGTCGGTTTCATGGGATGTGGAAAAACATCTGTAGGGAAGCAGCTTTCAAAACGGTTAGAGGTTCCTCCTTATGATGTCGATTCAACGGTTGAAAAAGATCGCGGACAAACGATAAAAGAAATATTTAAAAATGAAGGGGAAGAAGCGTTTCGTAATTACGAGTCTCTTGCTATTCGACAACTGCCCGTACAACATGCTGTTGTTATGACAGGAGGCGGTGCGGTCGTAAGAGAAGAAAACTTAACGTATATGAAGAACAATGGAATCGTCATCTATTTAAAGACTAGCTTTCCAGTACTTTGGAGTAGGTTGATGAAAGAAGAAGAGAGAAACAAGAGGCCGATCCTTTTAACTTCTTCAAAAGAAGAGGTACAGAAACTTTTTAACAATAGAAGTTCACATTATGAAAAAAGTGATATCGAGATCGTCACAGATCAATTAACAACGGAAGAAGTATGCGAACAAATTTTAGAAAAGTTAAGCCGTTTAAATACACAATAATTGGCCAAAACTAAGAAGTGATTGCTTCAATAAAGGAGTTTTGTCAATGGCCGCAGGATCAGATGTTATTAAGTTCCTTACACAGAGAGTCGTTAAATACTTAGACGAGCCAAAATCAGTAAGAAAGGAAAGGCGTATCACGAAAAAGAATGAGCGTGAGCCTTTATTAACTTACTTATTTGGAGTTGTTCCGATGGGACTTGGACTAGTGTTTCGTAGAAAGAGAAAAAAATAAGGCTGGAAAAAGGAAGAGCCGGGATACAGTTCCCGGTTCTTATTTTTTATGCAAGATAGAAAAGTCCACCATTAATGATCTCCACGATAATCTGTGGTTCATATTGGGTGCGAAGCGCTTCTTTTTCAATATGATAGGCTTCAGGTTTCGTTAAAGAATCTTCATAGAAACTCTCTAGTAGTTCTAGATCTTCATTCCATCTTTTTTTGGCATCCTCGGCCCACGTGTGATCATCTACATCAATGACTTCCTGAATTTTGTTTTCCAATCTTTTTATCGCACTCTGAGGCTTAATAAAAGGAGAGAGCGTATAACAAAAATCGGGTATTCTTTTCGTTAGCAGCATCTTTTGAAGACGTTGATGAAAATGATCTTCAATGGTTCCGTTGATTAGTTGTATGCCATATGATAGCACTTGATCTTTCTTCTGATCACATTGATACGTAACTTTAACGTTTAAGCATAGCCATGGTTGCAGGGGAACCTGTGCTCCTTGTTGAGGAACAGATTCATACAGCCGAATGAATGAAGCGAGCTTCTTCGTAGAACCAAAA
The DNA here is from genome assembly GCA_016401345.1 of Fictibacillus nanhaiensis. Lineage (GTDB taxonomy): Bacteria > Bacillota > Bacilli > Bacillales > Fictibacillaceae > Fictibacillus > Fictibacillus phosphorivorans. The sequence goes on from JAEACG010000002.1 coordinate 575,270, forward strand.
ATCTGATGAAGTCTCGGCGAACCAAAGTGGATAAATTCACCTTTTCCATCAGGTGCTTGTTGTTGACCCGTCACTAAAGTCAGTGTCATCGGATTCGGGGTTCCTCCGGTTTTTTCGAGATAGTGCCAGTAGAACGGACGGTTCATTAAAACTTTATCAAGTTCAGTTGTCAATTGAACTTTCATGTAACTAAAGTTTTTCTCTTGAATTCTGCATTCGTTCGCATCAAAATAGCGCTCAAGAAAGCGATGAATCTCGTGCTGCTGCATGCTCTTCCCATCCTTTCTGTTTGATTCCGCCATCAAGGTTGATCAAGGAAGCAAGATTATCCATCTTAACGCGGATCTCACCTTCACTTTCAGACGTATTCATGATGTCTGCGATATGGCGTTCGATGTTCTTGATCTCAAATTTCGTTAAAATTTCATCGAGCTCCCCAATAACACTTTCAAATAGGTTGATCTTGTTATACAGCAAGTTTAAGATGTGTTCTTCAATCGTATTCTGAGTGGCGAAATTATAGATATGAACGTCACCTTGCTGACCGATCCGGTGGATACGTCCGATCCGCTGCTCAATCCTCATAGGGTTCCACGGAAGATCGTAGTTGATGATATGTTGACAGAACTGAAGGTTGATTCCTTCACCACCGGCTTCCGTTGCGATCAACACTTGTGCTCTTGTTCGAAAGAGTTGCGTCATCCAGTCCTTTTTACTTCGCTTAAATCCGCCTCGAAACGGTACAGAAGAGATGCCATGCTGCTGTAAAAACCACTGTAAATAAAGTTGTGTCGCACGATATTCTGTAAAAATGATAACCTTAGAATCAATCGATTGAATGAGTTCTAATGCTTTTAGAGCTTTAGAGTTTTGATCAACAAGTTCAATTTTTTTCATTAGCTCTAAGACTCGCTGCTCCATTAACGAGTTTGAAACATCCTTTTGAAGCATGTTTTTCAAAGTTAGAAAAACAGCTTCCCGCGAACTGCATGCTTCCCGCTGCAGAGTGACGATAGAAAATTTACTTCTGTCAAAGTAAGAGTCTTTTTTTAGTTGAGAGATTTCATCGTATAGGTCACGTTCTGTTTTTGATAATGTAATAGGAATGGTTTGAACAAGACGCTTCGGCCATTTCAGCCCAGTCTCTTCTCGGCGGTTACGGACCATCACCTTATTTACGAGCTGCTTCAGCTTTTCTTCATTTTTAAGTGAATATTTATCTTCTTTGTAATCTTTGTCAAAGTTCTCTCGGTTTCCTAGATGGCCAGGCTTTAATAAAGATACAAGATTAAAAATCTCCTCAACTCTGTTTTGTACGGGAGTTGCCGTTAATAATAAGCAGAACTTCTTTTTTAATAACTGTACAAATTCATAGTTTTTCGTTTTCTTGTTCTTTAATTTGTGTGCTTCATCGATGATAACTAGATCATAGTCTTGATTAAGAACGATGTCACGATGCGGTGCGCGTTTTGCCGTATCAATAGAAGATACCACTACATCGCATTGCTCCCATACATAAGCTTTTTTTTGAGCGATTGCAGGAATAAAAAACTTTTGATTCAACTCGTTCGTCCATTGAATGACGAGTGAAGCTGGAACGAGAATCAAAATTTTCTTAGCGAGCCGGCGTATCATGTACTCTTTTAGAATCAAACCTGCTTCAATCGTTTTTCCTAACCCTACTTCATCTGCCAAGATTGCTTTTCCGTTCATCTGTTCAATAACGGTAGTCGCAACGTCCAGCTGATGAGGCAAAAAAGTCATCTGTGGGAGGTGATCTGGAGCTTGAAGACCGAGAAAATCAGGAATTGCTAAGTGGTGTTCGGCTTCAAGAGCTAAGTTATATAATTCCCAATTGGCCCAAGGTCCATCTTCTTCCACACGCTTTAAAAAGTCATCATGCCATTCTCGCTGAAACTGAACGTCGATTTTCATAACGGATTTCCTTTCTTTAAAAAAGTTCGTTGCCATTCCTTTTGTAAAAATGATAGGATAATAATGTAGTAAACATAGTAATAGTATGTGCGACCTTGGACAATAACATACTCGCGAATGAAAGTAAGAGGAGAGACTGCGTTAGCGGCGCCGAAGGAGCAAACAATTGTGAAACTCTCAGGCAAAAAGACTCTTGCTAGACGCATCTCTGGAGAGTGCTTTTTAATAGATGAAAGCCACCAACGAAGAAACTCAAAAGATTTCTTTGAGAAACTTACAGGTTGCAGGACAGAGGATCCCATTTTTAAGGGGTCTTTCTGTCCTTTTTTTGTCCAGAAAAGTCCGAAAATTTTTAAGTATGAAAAAGGAGGAATTCACATGGCTACATTGTTACGAACACCGTTATTTGAGACGTACAAAGAACACGGTGGAAAAGTAATTGATTTTGGTGGTTGGGAGTTGCCTGTTCAGTTCTCAAGTATCAAAGAGGAACACGAAGCTGTTAGAACGAAAGCTGGTTTATTCGATGTATCTCACATGGGAGAATTTGATGTTCGAGGACCAAATGCCTTATCGTTTCTGCAATATACAATGACCAATGATGTTTCAAAACTTCAAAACGGCCAAGCGCAGTATACGGCTATGTGCTATGAAAACGGCGGTACAGTAGATGACCTTTTAATCTATAAAAGAGATGAAAACGATTACTTGCTCGTTGTGAATGCCTCAAATATTGAAAAAGATTTCGAATGGCTTATGAGCAAGAAGCCTGAAGGTGTAGAACTCGTGAATGTTTCTCCTGAATATGCGCAACTCGCGATTCAAGGGCCAAAAGCAGAAGGAATTCTTCAAAAACTTACGGATACAAATCTTTCTGAGATCGGATTCTTCCGTTTTAAAGAAGATGTTTCACTAGCGGGAATATCTGCTCTTGTGTCTCGAACTGGCTACACAGGAGAAGATGGCTTTGAGATCTATTTAAAAACGGAACATGCTGAAAAATTGTGGAGATCTGTTCTTGAAGCAGGTCAGGAAGATGGATTGCTCCCTGCAGGACTTGGTGCACGTGACACGTTGCGCTTTGAAGCAAAACTTGCGCTATACGGTCAAGAACTTACAAAAGAAATTACTCCGATAGAAGCTGGTATCGGATTCGCTGTAAAAACAGATAAAGAAGCAGATTTTATTGGAAAAGAAATTCTAGCAGATCAAAAGAAGAATGGCGCACCACGTAAGCTAGTTGGTATTGAAATGATCGATAAAGGTATACCGCGATCACATTATGAGGTATTTAAAGGTGATGTGAAGATCGGAGAAGTTACTACGGGGACACAGTCGCCAACATTGAAGAAGAATCTAGGACTTGCTCTTCTAGAAAAGGATTTCACGGAGCTTGGTACAGAGGTAGAAGTACAGATTCGTCAAAAACGTTTAAAAGCAAAAGTAGTCGCTTCACCATTTTATAAACGAGGAAAATAAGACATTTAAGGGGGAGAAACCATGACGTTCCGCTATTTGCCGATGACTGATCAAGACAAAAAGGAAATGCTTGAAACGATTGGAATCGAAACGACAGAAGATCTTTTTCAGGATATTCCGGAAGAAGTTCGATTTAATGGACGCTTACAAATCGAGGAAGCTTTGTCAGAACCTCAACTAGTTAAAGAGATGGGCCGCTTGGCTGCATTAAACAAGAATACAAAAGATCATGCTTCATTTCTAGGAGCAGGTGTGTATGATCATTACACTCCATCGATCGTGAACCATATGCTTCTTCGTTCAGAGTTCTACACGGCTTACACGCCATACCAGCCTGAGATCTCTCAAGGAGAACTTCAAGCAATCTTTGAATTTCAAACGATGATCTGTGAGTTGACAGGTATGGATGTTGCGAATTCTTCCATGTATGATGGTGGAACTTCACTTGCGGAGGCTGGATTATTATCAGCAGCTCAGACACGCAGAAAGAAAATCGTTGTATCCAAATCCGTACATCCCGAATCACGTGCCGTTTTGCACACGTATGCAAAAGGCCAGCATCTTGAAGTAGTAGAAGTGGATACAGAAGATGGTGTTACCTCATTAAATGCATTGCGTGCTGAAGTTGATGAACAGACAGCATGTGTGATCGTTCAATATCCGAACTTCTTCGGTCAGATCGAACCGTTAAAAGACATAGAAGAAATCGTGCACAGCGCAAAAGGAATGTTTGTAGTTTCTTCAAATCCTTTGGCATTGGGCGCTTTAACTCCTCCTGGTAAGTTCGGCGCGGATATCGTAGTCGGTGATGCACAGCCGTTTGGGATCGCACAAGGTTTTGGTGGACCACACTGTGGATATTTTGCTGTAACAACAAAATTAATGCGTAAAGTCCCTGGCCGTTTGGTCGGTCAAACGGTTGATGAAGACGGGAAACGCGGATTCGTTCTTACTCTTCAAGCGAGAGAACAGCATATCAGACGTGATAAAGCGACGAGTAACATCTGTTCGAACCAAGCGCTTAATGCACTGGCTGCTTCTATTGCTATGACGGCACTTGGAAAACAGGGTGTAAAAGAAGTAGCGCACCAAAATATACAAAAAGCTCACTATGCGAAAAAAGTTCTTGAGGAAAAAGGATTCAAAACAGCTTTCACAGGACCTTTCTTTAACGAGTTTGTTATTGAGTTAAAATGTACAGCTAAAGAAGTAAATGCAAAATTATTAGAATCTGGTATCATCGGCGGATATGATTTGGGTCTTTCGTATTCAGAACTGAAGAACCATATGCTTCTAGCGGTTACCGAAATGAGAACTAAAGAAGAGATCGATCAGCTTGCAAATGTATTGGAGGGATTAGCATGCGTACAGAACATCAGTCATTAATTTTTGAATTGTCTAAACCAGGTCGAGTAGGGTACAGCATCCCTGAACTTGACGTTCCAGAGATTAACGTAGAATCTATCATCCCTTCCGATTATTTGCGTACGGAAGAAGCGGATCTTCCTGAAGTGTCAGAGCTTCAAATCGTTCGTCATTATACTGCATTATCTAATCGTAACCATGGTGTGGATTCTGGTTTCTATCCACTAGGTTCATGTACGATGAAATACAATCCCAAGATTAATGAAGATGTAGCACGATTCCCTGGATTCGCACATATCCACCCTCTCCAAGATGAAGAGACGGTGCAAGGTGCGATGGAGATGATGTACCGCTTGCAAACATCGCTTGCTGAGATCACAGGAATGGATGAAGTGACGCTTCAACCAGCAGCAGGTGCCCATGGTGAATGGACAGGTCTTATGATGATCCGTGCTTACCATGAAGCAAATGGTGACTTCAATCGTACAAAAGTAATCGTTCCTGATTCAGCACACGGTACAAATCCTGCTTCTGCAACGGTTGCTGGTTTTGAATCGATCACGGTGAAGTCCGATGAGCGCGGACTTGTTGATCTAGAAGATTTGAAACGAGTAGTCGATCAAGATGTTGCGGCTCTTATGCTTACAAATCCGAATACGCTTGGTCTTTTCGAAGAGCATATTCTAGAAATGGCAAAGATCGTCCATGAAGCTGGCGGAAAGCTATACTATGATGGAGCTAACGCAAATGCGATATTAGGATTTGCTCGACCTGGAGACATGGGCTTTGACGTTGTTCACTTAAATCTTCATAAGACATTTACAGGACCTCACGGTGGTGGTGGACCTGGATCAGGACCAGTAGGAGTTAAGGAAGATCTGATCCCATTCTTGCCAAAACCAGTTCTCGTTAAAGAGGACGATCTTTATAAGTTTGAATATGATCGCCCGCAATCGATCGGAAGAGTGAAGCCATTTTATGGTAACTTCGGCATTAATGTACGTGCGTTTACGTACATCATGACGATGGGGCCAGATGGTTTGAGACAAGTATCTGAGAATGCTGTATTAAATGCTAACTATATGATGCGCCGACTTGAGCCTCATTTCGATCTACCGTTTACGCAGCACTGTAAACATGAGTTCGTATTATCTGGACGCCGCCAGAAAAAACTTGGCGTAAGAACGCTTGATATTGCAAAACGTCTTTTAGATTTTGGCTACCACCCGCCAACCATATACTTCCCGTTAAGTGTGGAAGAAGCGATCATGATTGAGCCGACAGAAACTGAATCTAAAGAAACACTCGATGAATTTATTGAAAAAATGATTCAGATATCCAAAGAAGCAGAAGAAACACCTGAATTGGTTCAAGAAGCTCCTCACACTACAGTTGTTAGACGACTGGATGAAGCAACAGCTGCAAGAAAGCCAATCTTGAAATATATGAAACAAGTTTAGACATACAAAAAAGCAGCTCGGATGATTTTCCGGGCTGCTTTTGAATGTTTAGTTTGATTTTACGCGGCCCGTCCATTTGCGGAAGCCGCCATGTAGATGATGAAGTTGGCTATACTTTTTCTTTTTAAGAAAATTGGCTGCACGAGCACTTCTGAATCCACTTTCACAATATAGATAAACAGGCTGATCGCTACGCACTTCTTTTAAGCGCTGTCTCATTTGAGAGAGAGGAATGTTACGTGCCCCTAGAATATGTCCTTTTTTAAATTCTTCAGGCTCACGAACATCAATCAATTGAGCTTTTCGATAACCTGCTTTAAACTCTTCCTCATTTAACGTAGTTAGAAATCTCTTTTGGTATAACCCCATACCAATCACATAAACCAATAACGCTACTACAATACCTGCTAAAACTATCCATCCCATAACGCTTGCACTCCTTTAAACAATCTACCACAATTATAGCGGTGCACGGCTCTATAGGCAAAAGAAAAATCTGACTTTAAGCGATTGTTTTGACACATTCGCCGAATTTGGTACACTAGTTACGAATGAATGGCAGGGAGACGAAAAACGTGGAAAAAGAAAACTGGTATTATATCGATTCTGGAAATTGCGAACCTGCAATTAATATGGCAATGGACGAGGCGCTTCTAACATGGCACAGCGAGGGAAAGATTCCACCTGTTATCCGCTTTTACGGATGGAATCCAGCTACATTATCCATTGGATACTTTCAAAAAGTAGAAAAAGAGATTAACCTGGATGCAGTAAAAAAATATGGGCTAGGCTTTGTTAGACGCCCAACTGGAGGACGCGGAGTTCTTCATGATCAAGAACTTACGTACAGCGTTATCGTATCTGAAGCACACAAAGATATGCCGCAAAGTGTAACCGAAGCTTATCGAGTGATCTCAGAAGGAATAAAAGAAGGATTTCAAGGCTTAGGCCTAGATGCTTACTTCGCTGTTCCGAAAACAGAAGAAGAGCGTGAAGGATTGAAGAATCCTCGATCAGCAGTATGTTTTGACGCTCCTTCGTGGTATGAACTAGTCGTTGAAGGTAGAAAAGTAGCGGGTAGTGCCCAAACAAGGCAAAAGGGTGTAATTCTGCAACACGGATCTATCCTTCTAGATTTAGACGAAGACAAATTGTTCGATTTATTTAAGTATTCAAGTGACAGATTAAGAGAGAGAATGCAAACCGCTTTTAAGAAGAAAGCAGTAGCAGTCAACGCTCTGCTAGATGTTCCTGTTACAATTGAAGACGCGAAGATAGCCTTTAAAAAAGGATTCGAGGACGGTTTGAACGTAAATCTTGTACCATACACACTTACAGACGATCAGTGGGCAGAAGTAAAGCGCATAGCCGATACTCGTTATCGTAACGATGAGTGGACGTTCAGACGCTAATACTGAAAAATCGAAATCTCAAAAAGAGATCTCGATTTTTTATTTTTGCTCTATAAAGATCAGAAAAAAAGATGTCAAGATATTAATTTTTTTTGGAAAATAGAAGGGATTTTTGAAAACCACGTGTTTGTACGGCTTTTTAAAACTACCAAATTATACAAATCTAAAATAGAGCCAATTCATTAATAAAATCATCATAAATTTACAAGAATCAAGGAATTGCTGTAAAATCCTCATGATTTTAAGTTTGACAATTTTTTTTCTTTGACATGTGGTTTACGTATATATAGTATAAGGGTAGAACTTATACATACAAGATATAGATATGCATCCGTATGTGATTTAACTAGAGGAGGAGAAATATGGACACAGTCGCAACTGTTAAAAAGGGTATTAACATCGATGCTCTCAACAGTGATATAGCTCAATTTCCACAAGTACACCCCATAACTTCTACGATGAAAACAACACACAAAGGTGTTTCTAGGCTTGTTATGCTAGACAGATACAGCTTTAAAGACACTGAGAAGAAAACGTTAAAACCGGGTGACTTTGTTGTATTAACGGTAAAAGAGGACCCGAAATTTCCGGCAAGAGGGCTAGGCTATATTCAATCTGTCAACTGGGACGATAAAAATGCAGTTGTATTGGTTGAAGATGAGTTTAAAGCAGTATTAGAGAAGCCTGAAGAAGCAGAATCTGGTTTGATCACACGTTCACTAGATGTGATGGACAAGCCGTTAGAAGTTTACTACGAGCAGATCGCACTAAGAAATGCTACAGGCTTAGCATCTGTGGAAACGACGGAAGAAAAGCGCCAAGAATCATTTCAAAAGTTTTACAAAGAGCTTTCAGAGATGAATTTTGTACCCGCTGGCCGCGTTTTATATGGCGCAGGCGCAGAAACAGATGTAACGTATTTCAACTGTTACGTGATGCCGTATGTAAAAGATTCGCGTGAAGGCATCTCAGATCACCGTAAGCAAGTTATGGAGATCATGAGTCGCGGAGGCGGAGTTGGGACAAACGGATCTACACTTCGACCGAAGAACGCACTAGCAAGAGGCGTAAACGGAAAATCCTCTGGATCTGTATCCTGGTTGGATGACATCGCGAAGTTAACGCATCTGGTCGAGCAGGGAGGAAGTCGCAGGGGAGCACAGATGATCATGCTGGCCGACTGGCACCCTGACATTATCGATTTCATTATTTCTAAGATGCAAAATCCTCGCATTTTACGTTACTTGATTGAAAATACGAACGACGAGAAAATCAAACAAGTTGCACAAGATAAATTAAAATTCACACCGCTGACACCAGCTCAAAAAGCGATGTACGAAGGAATCCTTCGCTATAAAGATATTCCAGGAACAGGCGGATTTGACTCCGACGTTCTACGCGATGCTGAGACAATGCTTCGCGACGGAGGAACGTATAGCGTTCATAATTCTGAGTTCTTAACTGGTGCGAATATCTCAGTTACAATCACAAAAGAATTCATGGAAGCAGTAGAAAATGACTCTGAGTATCTGTTGCGTTTTCCTAGCGTTGAAGCTTACACGCCAGAAGAAATGGAAGCTTACAACAACGAGTGGCATGAAGTCGGAGATGTTCGTGTTTGGGAAGAGAAAGGCTATGGTATTCGCGTTTACAAACGAATTCAAGCGCGTGAGCTGTGGAACCTGATTAACATTTGCGCAACATACTCTGCTGAGCCAGGTATTTTCTTTATTGATAACGCAAATGACATGACGAACGCTACCGCTTATGGACAAAAAGTTGTAGCAACAAATCCATGTGGAGAACAACCACTTGCACCGTACAGTGTCTGCAACCTTGCTGCAGTTAACCTTGGAAACATGGCTGACAAAGTAAACAAAACGGTGGACTTTGAAAAGCTAAAACAAACGGTTGAAGTTGGCGTACGTATGCAGGACAACGTAATTGATGCAACACCATACTTCTTAGAACCTAACCGCGTCCAAGCTTTAGGCGAACGTCGAGTAGGGCTGGGAGTTATGGGGCTTCATGACCTTTTGATCTATTGCGAGACTGTTTACGGATCTGAAGAAGGAAACAAGCTTGTTGATCAAATTTTCGAGACGATTGCCGTAACGGCTTACCGCACTTCAATCGAACTTGCTAAAGAGAAGGGAAGCTTCCCGTTCTTAGAAGGCGATTCAGATGAAACGACTAACGAGTTGCGTAAACGATTTACTGAAACAGGTTATATGAAAAAGCTTCCTGAGGATATTCGTGAAGACATCTTAAATTATGGGATTAGAAACTCTCACTTGTTAACGGTTGCTCCAACTGGATCCACAGGAACCATGGTTGGCGTCTCCACAGGATTAGAGCCTTACTTCTCTTTCTCATACTTCCGCAGTGGTCGTCTTGGGAAGTTTATCGAAGTGAAAGCTGATATCGTTAAGGAGTATTTAGACAGCAATCCAGAAGCGAACGAAAATGAGCTTCCTGAGTGGTTTGTTGCCGCGATGGAGCTTGCACCAGAAGCACATGCAGATACACAATGTGTCATCCAGCGTTGGGTAGATAGCTCGATCTCAAAAACAGTAAACGCTCCTAAAGGTTACACGGTTGATCAAGTTCAAAAAGTTTACGAACGTCTTTATAAGGGTGGAGCAAAAGGTGGTACGGTGTACGTTGATGGAAGCCGTGACTCACAAGTTCTTACACTAAAAGCAGAAGAGACTTTCGAACAAACTGAGATTGATCTAGGTATGGAAGAAGAAAAAAGCAAAGTTGTTATTTTAGATACGATTACTGACCTTCGTTCTACAGATGTAACCATAGGTAACGAAGTGGGTAACACTTGCCCGGTATGCCGAAAAGGGAAAGTGAAAGAAATCGGTGGCTGCAACACGTGTACGAATTGTAACGCTCAATTAAAATGCGGATTATAAGAATGGAGGGAAGGAACTGGAAATGTTCCTTCCCTTTTCTTTTGGTGTTATTAGCACATACTAACTCCATCATTTGTGAAAAAAATTGTGGGGTGTATGACTATGGCTGGTGCCAATAAACCGTTTATGCCGCAGTTGATCTATTTCGAACCGCGTGCACTAGAGTATCCGTTAGGTAAAGAACTGTACGACCGTTTTAGTAAGCTAGAAGTTGAGATCAGAGAAACAACATCACATAACCAAATTCGTGATCTGCCAGGAGACAATGATTTTCAGAAATATAGAACGGCAAAATCAACGCTCGTTGTAGGTATCAGAAAAACGTTGAAGTTTGATACATCTAAACCATCTGCAGAATACGCGATTCCTCTTGCAACGGGATGCATGGGACATTGTCATTATTGTTATCTACAGACGACACTCGGCAGCAAGCCGTATCTACGAACTTATGTGAATACGGATGAGATTTTTGCCCAGGCTGAAAAGTATATGCAAGAACGAGCGCCTGAGATCACGCGATTCGAAGCTTCATGTACATCCGATATTGTAGGCATCGATCATCTTACTCATAATTTGAAAAGAGCGATTGAATTTTTTGGTGCAACAGATCTTGGAAGGCTTCGTTTTACAACGAAGTATCATCACGTGGACCATTTACTTGATGCAAAACACCAGGGTAGGACGCGTTTCCGTTTTAGCGTAAATTCACATTATGTGATTAAGAATTTCGAACTTGGAACAAGTCCGCTTGAGGAGCGTATCAACGCCGCTATAAAAGTGGCAGAAGCAGGGTATCCGTTAGGATTTATTGTGGCACCTCTTTATCTTCATAAAGATTGGGAAGAAGGCTATAAAGAACTCTTTGATATTCTAGAAGCGAAAATTCCAAAGCACCTTACGAACGATCTTACGTTTGAGCTGATTCAGCACCGTTTTACGAAACCTGCAAAACGCGTTATTGAAAAAAACTATCCCAAATCAAAGCTTGAGATGAATGAAGAAGAAAGAAAATATAAGTGGGGAAGATATGGAATCGGAAAATATGTTTATCAAGATGATCAGGCGACAAGACTGCGTGAAACGGTAGAAAATTATATTCATACGATGTTTCCGCAAGCGAAGATTGAATATTTTACTTGATAAAATGCAGTGGCACCTTCCCTTGTCACGCTTACCATTCTATAGTATCCTTTTTATAGAGACCAAGCTGGTTTAGTATAGGGAGTGAACAATTTGCCGCCAACCCCAAGTATGGAAGATTATATAGAACGCATCTATGCCCTAATTGAAGAGAAAGGCTATGCCAGGGTATCAGATCTTGCTGAGAACCTAGAAGTGCATCCCTCTTCAGTAACCAAGATGATTCAAAAACTCGACAAAGGCAAGTACGTCGTTTATGAAAAATACAGAGGCTTCGTTCTTACACCGAACGGAAAAAAACTCGGAAAACGTTTAGTTTACAGACACGAGTTACTTGAAGAATTCTTAAAAGTTATTGGGGTCGACCAAGAGAACATCTACCAGGATGTTGAGGGTATTGAACATCATTTAAGTTGGAATGCTATTGATCGAATTGGAGATCTTGTTCAGTTTTTTGAAGAAGACGATAAAAGGGTAAAGCAATTAAGAGAAGTTCAAGCGAAGAATGAAGAACAAGAACAATCATAAATTTTATGGTTGTTTTTTATTTTGGATTTTTTGTGTGGTGCGGTGTGTGTGTGGAAACACAAGTGGACAGTATTTTGTAAGAAGTGGACAGTAAATCTAATCTTTTAACCTACACCGACAAATCAATGGTATGACAAAAGACTTTATTTTGAAGAATCGGTTATAAAGGACATCTTCTGCTGATTAGGATAGTAGTGGAGGAGATGTTTATGCGAATTGATGGTGTGTTTTCAGGTGGAGGCATCAAGGCGCTTTCGTTGATTGGTGCTGTTGAAGCAGCTGAGAATCGTGGCCTCAGTTTTGAAAGGGTAGCTGGGACAAGTGCAGGGGCATTGATGGCTGCTTTGATCAAGGCAGGCTATACGGCGGGCGAAATGAAAGATATTATTGATAAATTAGACTTTAGAAAATTTCTTGATACAAGTAAAACAATTGTGCCTGTACCTTTTATGAACTGGTTGAAGCTTTATTGGAAACTTGGTCTTTTTAAGGGAGATTATTTGGAGAACTGGGTAGCTTCTCTATTAGCCGCACGAGGAATTGTTACGTTTGCTGATATTCCATATGGCAGTCTTAAGATTATTGCATCTGATATTTCTCGAGGAAGGCTGATTGTACTGCCAGATGATCTCGAGGAATACGGATTGTTGCCAGAGCGCTTTCCGGTGGCACGAGCGGTTAGGATGAGTTGTAGTCTGCCTTATTTCTTTTACCCGATCAAACTTTTCAATCGTGTTGGGCAAAAGAGTTTTATTGTTGATGGAGGGGTTTTGAGTAACTTTCCGATGTGGCTTTTTCAAAGAAAAGATAGGGTGCCCGTTCGGCCGGTGTTAGGATTTCAATTGAGTTCGTACCTCAATGATCATATTCCAACTCACAATGTAAAAAATGCAGTTCAGCTATTTAAAGCGTTGTTTGAAACGATGATGCAAGCGCATGATAACCGATACATTGATTCACACGATGCACGAGATATTATCTTTATGCCTGTAAAGCATGTATCCGTCATCGATTTTCAATTGTCATCAGAAGCGAAGAATGAACTTTATTCGTTTGGTCATGATCGTGCTGAACAATTTTTACAAAACTGGATTGCGAGTAAGAGGTATCCAAATCCAGCATATAAAAATCGAGCCTAATCCTTAAAAGGAGGCTCGATTTTTTTTCTTGTTCTTTTTCCCTTCGATCACGGTTAAGTGATGTTCACGTGTTTTCTTTCTCTGAGCGGAACTCTTTGCAGTCTTTTTGCTCGGAAACAACGGAGAGGCAGCCTTAGCCGGTTTCTGATTCGTGCCATAGCGTTTTTGAGATTGCTTGACTGCTTTTCTATACTTGCCGTTTACACCCGATGAGGTTCTGCGAAAGATAAAGTAAAACACGGCGACCACTGCTGCTCCGATCAGAATGGTTGTAAATAATTGGCGAGGTGAAGTGACTAGTTGATAAAGAATTCCGACAACAGCCAGTGAAATAACAAACCAAATGATAGGATGCAATCTTCTATTATTCTGTTGCAACAGGTTCACCTCCTTATGATTAAACGATTCTACTTGCGTTTAGTTCACTTTCATAGGATGCGTCACGACGTAACATTTCATTAAAAGAAATTATAGAAACTTCGATTTGTTTTTCATCAGGTTCTTTCGTAGTTAAGAGTTGAAGCCATAAGCCTGGATAACCTAGATAACGAAGAACAGGAACATCTCTTAGTTTATTTGTTAACTGTAATACTTCAAAAGATACCCCTAAAACCACAGGAATAAGCGCAAGTCTGCATAAAATTCTTAGCCACAGCGGATCTGATGGAAAGAAATAATAGATAAACATACCGACGATCACCGTAAATAGAATAAAACTGCTTCCGCAACGGTAATGCAGCCGCGAATGCTTTTTAACATTTTCAACCGTAAGCTCGTCTCCCGCTTCGTATGTGTTGATTACCTTATGTTCAGCTCCGTGATACATGAATACCCTCTTGATCGCAGGTGTTAAAGAAACGAAATAGATGTAGCTTAATAAAAAGATAAACTTGAACAGACCTTCTAACAGATTCTGACCAAGGTGCCCAGGCACGATAAAACGAAAAGCTTCTGCTAAAAAAACAGGTACGAGCGTAAAAACAAATTTTCCGAAAAGAAAAGATAAGACACCGATAATGGCTAAAGAAAAGAAAAAAGCGAATTTAGATGGCTTTTCTTCTTCCTCTTTTTCTTCTTCACCGGGATTAACACCAAATCGCTCAGCTGAAAAATTTAAATGCTGTGTACCGTTCATACTTGCTTCAATAATGGCTATGAATCCTCTTAAGAAAGGAATCTTCTTTAATTTTGATAGTACTGGAGAAGGTTTTTTCTTAAGTTCGAAATACTCGATCGTATCATCATTTCTCCGAATTGCCGTTACATATGTGTGCTTTCCGGCAAACATAACCCCTTCTAATACGGCCTGGCCGCCGTAAGCGGGCTTTTTCTCTTTTGTCATGTTGAACCCCCAGCCTAAAGTTTTGTAGGTACTTTCTATTCTACAGGAAAGCGGGATATTCCTCCACAAAGGATGATTGTATTTTTCCCATTTTATACATGTTTTACACGGAATATGATTGGTTGGAGTGTGAGAAGTTTGGGCAGTGGTTTTGTGGACATACTAGTAGTGTTGGAGGTGGTCGTTAATGAGCGATTCAAAACTAGAACAAAATAAACAAGAATCTCAATCTTCATTCATGAGCAGAGTCGTTGGTGTTGGTTTCTTTGGAGGCTTGATCTGGGCTTCTTTCGGATTTATCGCCTACTACTTAAATTTCTCAAAAGTTGGTCCTGCCCTTGTTTTAGTGCCATGGGCACTTGGTAAGTGGAAAACCGAGTGGATAGGTCAACTAATCAGTATTTTAATCATAGCTTTACTTTCGATTTTAGTTGCCATTGCATATCGCTATGCGTTTGCTAAGATCAAATCCATGTGGGCTGGCATCCTTTTCGGTGTTGCGCTGTGGGGGATTGTCTTTTTCTTGCTTCATCCGATTTTTCCAGGATTGGAACCTATGAACACGATAGGTAAGAATACGATTACAACGACGCTGTGCATCTATATATTATATGGCGTTTTTGTAGGGTACTCGATCTCGTTTGAATACAGTGAACGTCATGGCCAGTCCCAGGGAAACAAGGAATCTACAAAAAGTTCGTAACTATTCAAATGATCAAACGCTATGATAGAATGTTTTATGAACATTCTATTTTTTTATGCAAAGGCTAGGTGTTTCAGGTGAAAAACAGAAACTTTCTTGTTATAAACGGACCGAACTTAAACAGATTGGGAAAACGGGAGCCTGGCATATATGGCGCGCATACATTGGAAGATCTAGAGGGGGAACTTGTTTCTTTATCGAAAGACCTGCTTCTGGATATCTCGTTTAAACAGAGCAATAATGAAGGAGATATCATTGATATCATTCACAGAGCTGAAGGTGAGTTTAGCGGAATCGTTCTAAATGCAGGTGCCTATACTCATTATAGTTATGCGATCAGAGACGCAATTGCCAGTGTGGATGTACCCGTAATCGAAGTCCATTTATCAAATGTTCATGCTCGAGAGGAATTTCGACGTGAATCTGTTATTGCTCCAGTTACGATCGGACAGATTTCAGGGTTTGGTTTTGATAGTTATAAATTAGCACTACAAGTTTTTCATAATCAACTTAAAGGGGATACGTCATGAATCGTGTAGAACGGGCAAGGCAATTATTTGATACGTTTGATATTGACGCACTTTTAGTTACATCTTCTTCAAATCGATTTTATCTAAGTGGTTTCAAAGGAAGTTCAGGCGTGCTTTTGATCACGAAAGACGAAGCGATTTTAGTAACTGATTTCAGATATAAGACTCAAGCAGCAGAACAAGCAGAAGGTTATCGTGTTGTCATGCACACTGATCCGATTCCGCAAGAGGTTGCAAAGTTAACGAAGGAGCTTTTTGTGCGTAAGCTTGGTTTCGAGCAAGACCATGTTACATACTCTACATATCGTACATATGAGAAACAATTAGATGACAATACGACTGAACTTGTTCCAGTATCTGGTCTTGTGGAAAAGTTGCGCTTGATTAAGGATGAATCAGAGATTAAGATAGTAAAGGATGCAGCATCTATTGCCGATGCCGCTTTTTCACATATTATCGAGTATATTCGCCCGGGACTTACGGAGCGGGAAGTATCAAATGAATTAGAATTCTTCATGAGAAAAAATGGAGCCATCTCTTCATCGTTTGATATTATTGTGGCTTCAGGCTATCGATCAGCACTTCCACATGGTGTTGCTTCGGATAAGAAGATTGAAACGGGTGAATTGGTAACCTTGGATTTTGGAGCATACTACAAAGGTTATTGTTCGGATATCACTCGTACTGTAGCCATCGGAAATGTTTCGGATGAGCTTAAAGAGATCTACCAAGTCGTATATGATGCACAGATGCTAGGTATGAAAGGCATTAAACCAGGAATGACAGGTAAGGATGCAGATGCGTTAACACGGGATTACATCGCTTCAAAAGGGTATGGTGATTACTTCGGGCATTCTACAGGACATGGAATTGGTTTGGATGTTCATGAAGGTCCAGCTCTATCTATGAAGTCTGACACGATACTTGAACCGGGAATGCTTGTGACAGTAGAACCAGGTATTTATATCTCAGGTTTGGGCGGAGTTCGAATTGAAGACGATGCACTCATTACAAAAGATGGCAATGAATCACTTACCTACTCTACTAAAACCCTTTTAACGTTAAGTTAAGGTATTTCAGGAGGATAAAAACATGATTTCAGTAAACGATTTTAAAACAGGATTAACGATTGAGGTTGACAATGGGATCTGGCAAGTTCTTGAGTTCCAACACGTAAAGCCAGGAAAAGGTGCGGCATTTGTTCGCTCTAAACTACGTAACCTTCGCACAGGTGGTATCCAGGAAAAAACTTTCCGCGGTGGAGAAAAAGTAGCAAAAGCTCATATCGAAAACCGTAAGATGCAATACTTATATGCATCAGGGGATACTCACACGTTCATGGATAACGAATCTTATGAGCAAATTGAACTTCAAGCTTCTCAAATCGAATACGAGTTGAAGTACTTGCTTGAAAACATGACCGTTCATATCATGACATACCAAGGTGAGACGATTGGTGTTGAACTTCCAAACACAGTTGAACTAGTAGTAGCAGAGACTGAGCCTGGTATTAAAGGAGACACAGCTTCTGGTGGAACTAAGCCAGCAACGCTTGAAACAGGCTTGATCGTACAAGTTCCTTTCTTCGTAAACCAAGGGGACAAGCTGATCATCGATACAAGAAATGCAGCTTACGTTTCTCGTGCATAGTCTATAACTTTGAAACCTCATTCCATTGTGGAGTGAGGTTTTTTTATGTGATAAGCAGTTTACAGGTGTGATGTAGTATGCAACGAACTGGATAAAAAGTTTGATCGGGTTGAGGGTATCTGCCATCTGTTAATCGTCGGATCATGTAGACTCGCGGATATATGGCAAAAACTCGTGGAATCAATCACAAAACTCGTGGAATCAAGTCCGAAATTTCTGGAATGTATACAAGTATTTTAAGGAGTTTTATTAAAAATACCCCCCTCTGTATTAGCCGAAACACCGTTTTTAGAGTAAAGAGCTCACTGATTTGGTTCGCTGCATTAAAAACAGCAATAATCTGATTGGAATAGCTAAATATCATCAATAACACTGCCTCTCATTGAAAAGTTTCACTATAAATAATAAAGAATGGATTCCTCAGTAATATTTACTAACAATCTATCAAAAGCACCCTCTACCTCTCCTCCTAATCTTAAGCCTACCTTTATTGGCATAAAGCTTACATGTCTGCCATACGTTTATAGTACTAGCCTCTTAAAGGAGAAATCGGTCATGGAGACGATCTTTAGACTTTTTCCAGATAAACTACAGCATACGCTAAGAAAACTGCCACCATCTGTTCTTCAATCTGTTGAAGAGATCAGGGTTCGAATTGGACAACCGATGGAAATCCTTTGTTCCGGTAAACCGATCTATCCGACTGAGGGCCCAATCACGGCAGAAGAATCACAAGTACTGCTCAACAGGTTAAGTCAGCACTCTCTCTACGCGCTTGAAGAGGAGCTAAAAAGAGGTTATATCACAATCTCAGGCGGTCATCGTGTAGGACTAGCAGGGAAAGTGATCACTGAACATGGATTCGTAAAAGCCATTAAAGATATTAGTTCGTTTAACGTGAGAGTTGCAAGAGAGAAGATTGGAATCGCAGAACCGTTAATTTCATATCTCTACCAAAAAAAATGGCTCAATACTTTGCTGATCGGTCCGCCGCAAACCGGGAAAACCACTTTATTAAGAGATATTGCGAGACTTGTTAGTTGTGGCATTCAGCAAAAAAATATCCCTTCTTTTAAAGTGGGAATTGTAGATGAGCGTTCTGAAATAGCGGGTGCTATAAAAGGTGTTCCTCAGCATACCCTTGGAAGGCGTGTAGATGTTCTTGATGCATGTCCGAAAGCAGAAGGGATGATGATGCTCATCCGTTCGATGAGTCCTCAAGTCATGATCGTTGATGAAATCGGACGAAAAGAAGACGGTGAAGCGATACTAGAAGCGATGCATGCGGGTGTTCAAATGATTTTCACCGCACATGGCAGCTCTATAGAAGATGCGCTGAAACGACCTGTGATGAAACCTTTAGGAGATCTTTCTTTGTTTGAAAGGTATGTAATTTTGAGCCGTGATAAAGGACCGGGAACCATTCAGAGAATCTATGACGGAGCATTAAACGTGATCTACAGATCATCTGGTGGTGCAGCATGATGAGTTGGATCGGTGCGATTGCTATTCTTTCAGCCACAACGATCTTTGGTTTTGAATGGGCAAAGCGGGTAAGAGAACGGCCAAAGAAGTTAAGAGAATTAAAAGTAACGCTACAAGCCTTGGAGGCCGAGATCATGTACGGATCTACTCCTCTTCATGAGGCGTTTCTGCATATTGGAAAGCCATTAAAAGAACCATTGTCCACTTTTTTTCTCACCATATCAGACCGTTTAGCAGAAGGCGAGCTATCGGTGCAAGAAGCTTGGGATCTTCAGTTAGCTGTTCTGGCCAAGGAAACCTCTTTTAAGATGGGTGAGATCGAAGTGCTTCGCCAGTTTGGGGCAACGCTTGGCAGGCATGACAAAGAGCATCAGCAGAAGCAGATTCAGTTGACGTTAGCTCACCTTAATCGTGAAGAAAAAGAAGCAAGAGACATACAAGAACGTTATGAAAAAATGTGTAAAAGTCTTGGGGTATTAATGGGACTTTTAATCGTTATTCTCTTAATGTAACAAGGAGGTTTCACAAATGGGATTGGATGTAAACGCAGTGTTTCAGATTGCGGGGCTTGGCATAATCGTTGCGATGCTTCATACCGTTTTAAAGATGATCGGAAAAGAGGACTATGCTCACTGGGTCACTCTTTTAGGTTTTGTTGTTGCCCTTTTTATGGTCATCACTCTTTTAGATGATTTATTTCAGAAGGTAAAAGGCGTCTTTTTGTTTCAGAATTAAGGAGGGGGCCAGATTGGAAATTATCCAAATTGTTGGTTTTGGGCTAGTTGCTGCTTTCTTAGCCTTAGTCCTTAAAGAACAAAAAGCGAATTTTGCTTTTTTGGTCACACTCATGGTTGGAGCAGGAATCTTTTTATTCTTGATCGATAAGATCGGACAAATTCTTACGATGCTTCAACGACTCGCCATAAACGCTAACGTAAACATGGTCTATGTTGAAACGTTATTAAAGATAATAGGTATTGCTTATATTGCTGAGTTTGGAGCACAGATCACACGAGATGCGGGGCAGGGAGCGATAGCATCTAAGATTGAACTAGGTGGCAAGATACTGATCCTCGTGATGGCGATACCTATTCTAACAGTAATTATTGAAACCGTTCTGACGCTTATACCGAAATAAGAAAGCGGGTTATAAAGATGCAGAAAGTGATGGTGCGGACAAGTCTACTTCTACTCATAATCTTTTCCTTCATCCTATTTGGCCCCATAGAATCCGCATCAGCGAGCTCGATCACTTCAAAAATAGTAGATCAACAAGTTTCCTCTATGCAGCTAGATGAAATCAAACAATATTGGGATAGCATCTCCCGTGAATACGGAGGATTCTTGCCAGAAAGCCAAAAAGGAACCTTCCTTGAATTTGTAAAAGGAGAAAAAGATTTTTCTATAAAAGGCTACATGATCGGACTTTTAAAGTTTATGTTTCACGAACTTGCTGTTCACGGAAAACTGCTTGGAACCTTAATTTTGCTCACTGTTTTCAGCATGTTGCTGCAATCCATCCAGAACGCTTTTGATCGATCTGCTATTTCAAAAGTGGCATATGGAATTATTTATATGGTCTTAATCATTTTAGCTTTAAACAGTTTTCATGTTGCAATCTCTTATGCAACAGAAGCGATCGATAACATGTTAAGTTTCATGATTGCACTCATACCCCTTCTTTTAGCATTGATGGCAACTGTAGGAAGCATCGCTTCAGTCGCGTTTTTTCATCCGGTCATCTTGTTTTTAGTAAATACAAGCGGGCTTTTGATCAAAAATTTTGTATTGCCGCTTCTTTTTTTATCTGCACTATTAAGCATCGTTTCAACGATGTCAGAGCATCACAAAGTCACGCAGTTAGCTAGACTGTTAAGAAATATCAGCATGGGTGCACTCGCCTTTTTTTTCACTGTTTTTCTAGGTGTTATGAGTGTGCAAGGTGCAACAGCAGCAGTAGCAGATGGAATAACGATCAAGACAGCAAAATTTGTAACAGGGAATTTTATTCCGGTTGTAGGCCGTATGTTTACAGATGCGACAGATACTGTCATGAGCGCTTCCATCTTACTAAAGAACTCAGTTGGCATAATCGGGGCATTATTATTACTTCTGTTAGCTATATTTCCTGCCATCAAAGTTTTAATTCTAGCTTTTATATATAGCATGGCTGCAGCCCTTCTTCAGCCTTTAGGAGGTGGGCCGATCGTTGAATCATTAGGCATCATCGGTAAGAGCGTCATGTTTATCTTTGCTGCCCTTATGACTGTGTCTATTATGTTCTTTCTAGCTATAACGATAATAATCGCTGCCGGAAACGTTACGCTGATGGTTCGATAGGAGGGGAAGCATGGCATTCTTAACGGAGTGGATAACCAACATTATCATTCTTGTACTATTAGCCGGAGTCATCGAGCTGTTGTTACCTGGCAATCAATTTCAAAATTATATCAAGATGGTTGTAGGTTTGCTCATACTGCTTGCTATGCTCTCTCCACTGTTCAAACTAATAAATTCAGATCTGGATCAAGTGTTTCTCGCCATGGATCTACCAGCTGCAGTGAAAGAAGACGAAATAAAAAATTCGATAGAAGAGAATAAAAGTGAAATACAATCCGCTCAACGTGCATATATATTAGAGCAAATGGCTGTCCCAATGAAAAAACAAGTTCAAGAGGAGTTGAAACAGACTTATGAGTTAGAGATTGTCGATCTTCAAATTCGAACGGAAATGGGTAAACAGCCGTTGGAGCCTGAAGATATAAGGGGTGCCAAAGTGGTGCTAGCCAAGTATCACGACCAAGCTGAAATCTCTGAAGTATCAGAAGTGGATGTGAGTGTTTCTGATCCAGAGAGAAAAGAATCTCTCACACAACCGGTTTCTAACGAAGTCATCCAGTTCTTAGCTAGTCAGTGGCAGCTGGATGCAGACCAAGTTGATGTACATTTGGAAGGGGGAGAGGAGTTATCCCAATGAAACGTTCATTTTGGGAACAGATAAAAAAACGGCTGCAGCTGAGTGATAAAGCAGGGAATAAACAAAAGTACTTACTTGTCTTACTTCTATTGGGAATTTCTCTTATGTTTATTAGCAAGATGATAGACTCCCCTGCTCAAAAAAGTTCATTAAACGGGCTAGTGCCAGAAACGAAGGTTAAATCCGAGGCGGTTTTTAAACAAGCTAAAGAAGTAACAGACAAAAATATCAAAACGTATGAAGACCTTTATTCTAACGAACTGAAAGATCTATTAGAACAGATGCAAGGAGTTGGCAAAGTTTCCGTCATGGTAGAACTTTCCACAACTGAGAGGAAAGAGTTCGTTACAGATGATAGCACACAGAGCCAGACTACATCGGAAAATGATAAAAATGGCGGTAAGAGAACGATAGAAGATCAAAAGATAGATGAAAAAGTAGTAATTATCTCAAATGACGGCAGAGAAGAGCCGATCATTGTCACAACAGAAAAACCAAAGATAAAAGGTGTGGCTATATTGGCGCAAGGTGCAGAGAACATCCAGACAAAGTCTATGATCATAGAGCTCGTTAAAAAAGTTTTTGATATAGGTAGTGACCAAATTTTTGTAGGACCAAAAAATCCTGAGGGGGAATAAACAAATGTTATTGAAAAAACAAACTGTTTGGCTTCTGACTATGCTTAGCTTAATCATTGTGTTGTCTGTGTATTATATTACAGCACCTGGTGGAACGGATGATCTTGCTTATTTGGAGGCAGGAAAGAAGTCTGGTAAAGAAGCGACTGTGTCAGGTGTTGCAAACGACGATGTGTTTACTGCCCTTCGCCTAGAGCGAGATGAAGTTCGTGATGAGATGAGTGCTGATTATGTAGCCGTTGCCGGTTCTGAGGACGCTTCAGCTGAGGTTCAAGCTGATGCTTGGGCAAAGATGACAGAGCTTCAGTCACTTACTATGCAAGAATCAACAGTAGAAACATTGATCAAATCGATGGGATTCAATGATGCTTTAGTGAGCACGATGAACAATGAGATCAAAGTGATCGTAAAAGCTGATAAACTATCGAAAAAAGAAGTTGTTGAGATTATGAATGTTGCAAACGAACACCTTGGTAGCGGGAAAACAGTAGCGGTTGAATATCATGCGTCCAAATAAATAAGCGTAAAAGAGTAGGAAAGCCGGAAATTCCGGCTTTTTTCTTTTTGAGGTTTCATGATATATTGGATAGAAACTTATAGCATCATTCAAGTTTGCATTTCTTTTTGAGGGGAAATGATAGAAAAAAGTGAAGAGTAACCGTAAACGCTTACAATGTAAGGTGTAATCGTGTACTATTAACTTGAAAAATGATTCTAATGTATCCACGAAAAAAGAAATGTGGTATATTACATGTGTTAAGACCTAGTCACAATAGAAGGTGCTAAATAAAAAAATCTAAACTGGATAGGATTGTTAAAAGGAGTAGAGATCATGCTAAAAATACAAGAAATTCGTGAATTGATTAAACTTATTGACAAATCAAGCATCAATGAATTCAAATACGAAAATGATGGTTCTAAGATTGTTCTTAAAAAGGACAGTGGATCAGTAGTTTCTTATGGAGCAGAAGAAGTTGTTTCTCAGCCCGTAGTCACTCAAGCGCCACCTGTAAAAGAACAGGCTCCAGCAGCTGAAACAGTTAAGGAAAATACAGAAGTTAAACAAGAAACAAAACAGGCAGACGAAGATGCTAACTTACATAAGGTAGTTTCTCCTATGGTAGGAACGTTCTATTCTGCTTCATCTCCAGATGTAGAAGCCTTTGTTAAGCCGGGAGATAAAGTTTCAAAAGATAGCATCGTTTGTATTATCGAAGCGATGAAATTATTCAATGAGATTGAATCTGAAGTGAATGGTGAAATCGTAAAAGTACTAGTTGAGAACGGACAATTAGTAGAATACGGACAACCTCTGTTCCTTGTGAAAGCAGAATAGGAGGGTATGTCTATGATTAAAAAGCTATTAGTAGCAAACCGTGGTGAGATTGCTGTAAGGATTATTCGCGCATGCAAAGAACTTGGTGTTGAAACAGTAGCCGTTTATTCAGAAGCCGATAAAGATGCCTTGCATGTCCGTTTGGCAGATGAGGCTTATTGTATCGGACCGACTGCTTCAAAAGATAGTTATCTGAACTTTACTAACATAATGAGCGTTGCGACACTAACTGGCTCAGAAGCCATTCATCCTGGATATGGATTCTTGGCAGAGAACGCTGACTTTGCAGAACTATGCAGAGAATGCAATGTAACGTTTGTTGGTCCGAGTGCTGAAGCGATCAACAAGATGGGTATTAAGGATGTTGCGAGAGCAACGATGGCGGATGCCGGAGTTCCTATCGTACCGGGTTCTGACGGGATTATTAGGGACAAAGAAGAAGCCATTGAACTCAGCAATAAAATTGGGTATCCTGTAATTATTAAAGCAACAGCAGGCGGTGGGGGTAAGGGGATCCGCGTAGCTAAGAATGAAACGGAACTTTTAAAAGGCATTGCGATCACTCAGCAAGAAGCAGCAACTGCTTTTGGTAACCCAGGTGTGTATATTGAAAAATACATTGAAGATTTCCGACATGTTGAGATACAGGTGCTTGCAGATAACCATGGGAATGTTATTCACTTGGGAGAAAGAGACTGCAGTATCCAAAGACGTCTTCAAAAGCTTTTAGAGGAGACACCATCTCCAGCTATTTCCCCATCTAAACGCCAAGAGATGGGTGATGCAGCAGTAAAAGCAGCTGAAGCCGTTCAATATTCTGGCGCTGGTACCGTAGAATTTATCTTTGATCATAATACAGGTGACTTCTATTTCATGGAGATGAATACTAGAATCCAAGTAGAACATCCTGTAACTGAGATGGTAACGGGAATTGATCTAATCAAGGAACAGATCAAAGTAGCTTCAGGTGAGAGATTGCGATACAAACAAGAAGATATCGAGTTTGATGGCTGGTCGATCGAATGCAGAATTAATGCAGAGAATCCTGAGAAAAACTTTATGCCTTCTGCTGGAAAGATTGAAATGTACCTTCCACCAGGCGGTTTAGGTGTTCGAATTGATTCTGCTGTTTACCCTGGCTATACGATTCCACCATTTTATGATTCTATGATTGCTAAAGTTATAACTTACGGAAATACTAGACAAGAAGCAATCGACCGTATGAAGCGTGCACTAAGCGAGTTTGTTATCGAAGGAATTCATACGACCATTCCGTTCCACCTGCGTCTGTTAAACCATGAGACTTTTGTGAATGGTGACTTTAATACAAAGTTTTTAGAAAATCATGATTTAACTTCAAAAAGCGAATAAGTACGGAGGTGTTTAAGTGATGAACGAACTATCATTTGAAATGGAAAGTTACTCATCAGAATTAGGAAAAGTGGAGATCTCACCTGAGGTTATCGAAGTTATTGCAAGTATTGCAGCTTCAGATGTTGAAGGTGTCGCTTCCATGAGAGGCAGCTTTGCAAGTGGTGTAGTAGAGCGACTTGGAAAGAAAACGCATGGCAAAGGCGTTAAAGTAGAACTTTCAGAAGCAGGTATTTCTATTGATGTATACGTATCAATGAAATATGGAGTTGCGATTCCAGATGTAGCTCAAAAAATTCAAGATTATATCAGACAAGCGCTTCTAGACATGACAGCACTAGAAGCAACGGATATCAACGTATTCGTAGTTGGTGTTCAATTTGATTCAAAAGAAAAACAGAATGAAGCACCAGAAGTAGATTATTAAAAAGATCAAAGGGTGAGGTTCTACTTGCCCTTTGGTCTTTTTTCTTGTTGTTTATTACGAGTGAATAGTTTGATGAAGTTGAGTTAACTCGTTGATGTTATGGGGCGGGGTATTAGTAGCGCAATTTTAATCGAGTATGTCGACTCGCAGCTATATGGGGAAATCTCGCCGAATTATTGTTCAAACTCGCCGGATTTAGCCCGGAATTGCTAGAATTATCTCTTCAAATTACTGAATAAACAGCTTAGATACCCCACTTGGTATTGAGTGGGAATCTTTTTATCTTTTTCTTCTTTGACTGTTGATTGGAGTGGAAGATGCGAGACTCTAGGCTAGGACAGGCGGGCAGGTGAGACACTAATACGGAAACGTACAAATGTGGCTCACCGTCTGCCCCGCGGAAAGCGAGCATCTGGAAAGGAAATCAACTCCCTTCAAAGCAACAATGAATTATAATACATCAGTATTTACTTTTTTAACTATTTGACCCTTAACAGATTAAAAAAAACTGAATGTTCGGAAGGGTTAGTAAGTCCATTGTTCGGATTGTAACGAGTCCTAACATTATGGTATTATGCTAGATAGAAATTGTTCGCAAATAGAAAGGAAGTCGGATTATGAAACGCAGACTTGCCAGAGAAAAGGCATTTCAATCGCTTTTTCAAATTGAAGTAAGTGACATCTCAGCTAGTGAAGCTATGGAGCATGTTTTAGAAGGAGAGCCATCAGACGAATTCTTAACACAGATGGTTCATGGTACGGTTGAAAAGAAAGAAGAAATCGAGCGTTTTCTTACGCCTTATTTAGAAAAATGGAGCTTTTCAAGACTAGCAAATGTGGAACGTGTCGTTCTTCAGATGGCAGCTTACGAATGGCTGTTCATGGAAGAGGTTCCTAAGAACGTAACTTTGAATGAAGCGATCGAAACAGCAAAAATCTTTGGCGGTGAAGAAGCAGGACGTTTCGTAAACGGAGTCCTAGGAAAAATAATCAAAGATATTAACAATAACTAATTAAATAAATCAAACAACTACTTTTGAGGGGGACTTTAGAATGGCTGTGTTAGACGGAAAACAGATTGCGAGAGAGATCAGAGAGAAACTTGCAAAAGAGATCCAAGACCTTAAACAAGACGGAATTGTTCCAGGTTTAGCTGTTATTCTAGTAGGCGATCACCCAGCGTCTCGTTCATATGTACTAGCAAAAGAAAGAACGTGTAAAGAGCTCGGTATGCATTCCGTATTGACTGAGCTTCCCGAAACTATTTCTGAGAATGAATTATTGCAATACATTCAAGCGTTTAACAATGACGAACAAATTGATGGGATTCTCGTACAACTTCCCCTTCCTTCACATATAAGTGAATCAAAAGTAATTGAGGCGATTCTGCCTGAAAAAGATGTAGACGGGTTTCATCCGATTAATATCGGAAGAATGCATGCAGGAGACGAGCAAGCATTCATACCTTGTACTCCTCTTGGAATTTTAGAGATGGTCAAACAAACCGGTGAAGATATTTCAGGCAAACATGTTGTGGTTGTAGGAAGAAGCAACCTTGTTGGAAAGCCAGCTGGGCAGCTTTTCTTGCAAGAAAACGCAACGGTAACGTTTTGTCACTCTAGAACAAAAAATCTTCGTGAACAAACATTACAAGCCGATATTTTAATTGCGGCGGTAGGAAAACCGAACCTTATTACAGAAGATATGGTTAAAGCAGGTACGGTTGTCATTGATGTAGGTGTTAATCGTAAGGAGAACGGAAAGCTTTGTGGGGATGTGGACTATGAGGCTATTAAGCCTAAAGCGAAACATATCACTCCTGTTCCGGGAGGCGTCGGT
This sequence comes from Fictibacillus nanhaiensis, assembly GCA_016401345.1. Lineage (GTDB taxonomy): Bacteria > Bacillota > Bacilli > Bacillales > Fictibacillaceae > Fictibacillus > Fictibacillus phosphorivorans. The sequence goes on from JAEACG010000002.1 coordinate 602,950, forward strand.
CCTATGACGATCACGATGTTAATGAACAATACGGTTCTTGCTTCAAAATGGAGAAAGAAGCTAAAGGAAGTACATTAATGCAGAACAACAATCGGTATGTTCCAATATCGGCTGTAACCCGGTATATTAAGAGGCTATTTGAAAATGACGGTAACTTACAAGATGTTTGGGTTAAAGGTGAGCTATCCAATGTTAAGCTCCATAGCAGGGGACATTTGTATTTTACGTTGAAAGATGCAAACAGCAGAGTTTCTGCGGTCATGTTTGCAGGAAACAACAGACATTTAAACTTTAAACCTGAAGAAGGAATGAATGTATTAATTCAAGGTTCATTCTCTGTATACGAACCTCAAGGACAATACCAGCTGTATGTCAGAACGATGCAGCAAGACGGTGTTGGTAACTTGTTTCTAGCGTATGAGAACCTTAAGAATACGTTAGAACAACAAGGACTTTTTGATCCAATGCATAAAAAGCCGCTGCCTAAATTCCCTTCGACGATAGGCGTGATCACTTCACCAACAGGAGCTGCGGTGAGGGATATCGTGACTACTATAAAACGAAGATTTCCACTTGCTTCTGTTACTGTATATCCAGTTCTTGTTCAAGGTCCAGGCGCTGCTCCATCCATCGTTCGGGCGATTGAACGAGCGAATGCTTTGAATGAATCAGATGTCCTAATCGTAGGACGTGGTGGAGGCTCGATCGAAGAGCTATGGGCGTTTAATGAAGAAAGTGTAGCAAGAGCGATCTTTCAATCACATCTGCCGATCATTTCTGCTGTGGGGCATGAAACAGATTTTACGATTGCAGACTTTGTAGCTGATCTAAGAGCACCAACACCAACAGCTGCGGCTGAGATGGCTGTGCCTCATCTAGATGAATTGAAAGATAGATTATTTCAAAGAAATGTTCGTCTGAAAAGAGTGATGAATGAGTTTGTTGCCGGTCATCAACAGCATCTATCACGCCTTCAAAAATCGTACGCTTTTAAATACCCTACGCAATTGATAAAACAAAAAGAGCAAGAACTCGATAGGTGTATGGATCAATTGAAACGTACAGTTGGAAGCTTTGTTGATCAGCATCAGAATCATCTCTCACAGGTTAAACGTCAGCTTTTTTTGTTTTCACCAAGTGGTCAGCTTCAGAAGGCAAACGAAAGAGTTGTTTCTCTGCATAAGGCATTGCTTAAAGAAACAAATCGTCACGTAAGGCAGCACCAGAGGGATTTTTCAAACAAGATTTCTAGGCTCTCTTCCCTTAATCCTCTAGCTGTAATGGATAGAGGGTACAGCTTAACTTATAAACAAGGAAAAGACGAATTGGTTAAGTCCGTATCACAGGTAAAGGCTGGAGATGCACTAACGATAAAGTTAAAAGATGGACAGATTGATTGTCACATCACTGGAACGGAGGCGTCTTTTACGAATGACTGAAAAAAGAAGCAAACTCACATTTGAAGAAGCAATGATACAGCTTGAAGAAATCGTTGAAAAGCTTGAACAGGGAGATGTTCCTTTAGAAGAAAGTATCGATCTGTATCAACAAGGGATGAAGCTCTCAAAATTATGTCATACGAAATTACAGAATGTTGAGAAGAAGATGGATACGATTCTGCATGAAGACGGAAAAGAAGAACCATTCGCGATTCAGGAGGAAGATCATTGATAGCGTTTGAACAATATCTTCGAGATAAAAAATCATTGGTTGAAGAACAGATGGTTGAATACTTAAACAAGCTGGATGCTCCAGAAACATTAAAAAAATCGATGCTATATTCCATTTCTGCAGGTGGAAAGCGAATACGTCCGATCCTAGCTCTTGCCGTTATGGAATCTTTTGAAAAGAATACAGCAGAAATAGAGGATGTTGTTTGTTCCATTGAATTTATTCACACGTATTCTTTAATTCATGATGACCTTCCTTCTATGGACAATGATGATTATAGAAGAGGAAAACTCACGAACCATAAAGTCTTTGGTGAGGCTCAAGCGATTTTAGCAGGAGATGCTTTATTAACCGAGAGCTTTAACTTGATTACAAACAACTCTTCTTTAACATCTGACCAAAAAGTTCAAATGATCGCAGTTTTATCAAAAGCTGCTGGAGCAACAGGTATGGTCGGCGGTCAAGTAGAAGACATAGAGGGAGAGAACAGAGACCTCACGTTATCGGAGTTAGAAAGCATTCATGAAAAGAAGACAGGTAAAATGCTCGAATGTTCAGTAATCATGGGTGGAATTGCAGCGGGAGCTTCTAATGAAGAACTAATGCACCTGACAAACTATGCACGACATATCGGAATTGCTTTTCAGATTCAAGATGACATCCTTGATGTAACAGGTAATCAAGAAGAAATAGGTAAACCCGTTGGAAGTGATGAGGCTAATTTAAAAACTACTTATCCTAAGATTCTTGGACTTATTGGTGCAAAGAAAGAAATGGAAAATCATATACATATTTCTTTGGAACATTTAAACAAGATCAACGGAAATACAGGCATATTAGCGTCCATCGCTGACTACATTATAAAAAGAAACCACTAAGAGATTGTTGCAAAATTGGAAGTATGATATGATATTATTTGCTTTGGAGTGGTGCAGTATTCTAGTCAGCCCCCCATTCCTGAAGGCGGGCCTAAAAATCCGCCAAAGGGCACATCGATGAAGTTCCTTGCATTGGCTTGAGGCGCCCAGCCTTGGGTCATCGCTGGGAGTTAAGGTTGAAGGGCGATCCACAATGGCATGTGGGCGAGGACCCTTCTTCCGCGGAGGCCCCCATATTTGCGGTTTGTGTTCAAAAGACCTTACTGCGAAATGGGGTTTGAACCTGCTTAGCTTTTTTTCTTGTTCACAGGAAAAGAAGGCGAGCAGCGTAGCCTGCCTTGAGTGGAGCTTGAGGGGATTATGGTGTGAAAAGCCTGTATCGGTTGGCCGCTGATTATGAGCTTTATACCATATGAAATCTTCTCTGCAAAAGAGGCTAGGGAATGTGCGCGAGGCTGTTGAGGAAAACTCCTAGACTGTTCTGCCCTGACACCTTTTAGGGATTATAGTGCGGACTAAGTGGTAATCTAGTCTAACGTTTGGTGACAGCGTTAAGAAGAGAGTAAAGGGAAACCGCGAATATGGCGACATTTCGTACTCTTCTGGGAAAACCTACTGGACCTAAGCCGCAGTCTTTACTTAATAAGGTGACCACTCCCTATTACATAAAGTGACCAAAAAGTGAGGAGTTATGCATGAAGCATTCCTTTTCTAAAACACTCAAATGGAGTACAAGCATTGCCGTTATCACTCTTGTGTTAGCGGCTATTTTTACAGTTATATCCTCTTTTATGTTAAATGGAGTTTCGTGGGCGTTAGGGATGGGAATCGTCTTTCTAATCGTATTAACCGGGGTTCTTTTTGATATAGTAGGGGTAGCATCCACAGCTGCGAAAGAAGTTCCGTTTCACGCGATGGCTTCTGAGAAGGTTCCTGGAGCAAGACATGCTATAATCATTACAAGAAACGCAGATCGTGTAGCGAATTTTTGTAACGATGTTATCGGTGATATCTCTGGAATCGTTAGCGGAACAGCATCTGCTGCAGTTGTAGTAGAACTTACACTCTCTATGGGGAATAGGTCTGGATCTAACTCTGAGTATTTGATCTCGATCGTCTTCACGAGTGTAGTAGCTGCACTCACGGTAGGAGGTAAAGCGTTAGGAAAGTCATATGCGATCAACCACTCAACCTTTATTATTTTTCAGGTTGGGCGTTTATTATATTTTTTAGAGGAAAAATTAAGAATTAAACTGCTATCGCCTGCTAAAAGAGAGAAGAAAAGGCGCTAATGGAAAGAGAGGCATATTCCATGAACCTGGAAGAAATTCAAGATCCTCAGTTTTTAAAAACGTACGAAACTGAACAATTAAATAAATTAGCGGCTGAAATCCGTTCTTTTCTAATTGAAAAACTTTCAGTTAGAGGAGGCCACCTTGGTCCTAACCTTGGAGTAGTAGAACTTACACTTGCTATGCACAAAGTCTTTGACAGTCCTAAAGACAAGTTTATTTGGGATGTAGGTCATCAAGCTTATGTACACAAAATCCTTACGGGAAGAGCATCTCAGTTTGATACACTTCGTCAGTATAAGGGTCTCTGTGGTTTTCCTAAAAGGATTGAAAGCGAACATGATGTGTGGGAAACAGGACACAGTTCTACATCACTTTCTGCCGCTATGGGAATGGCGATCGCTAGAGATCTTAAGAAAACAGATGATAAAGTTCTTGCGGTCATTGGTGATGGTGCTCTAACAGGCGGAATGGCTTTAGAAGCGCTGAACCATATCGGTCATGAAAAGAAAGACTTAATCGTAGTACTAAACGACAACGAGATGTCTATCGCGCCAAATGTAGGGGCTCTTCACAACGTTTTAGGACGCATGAGAACAGCTAGAAAATACAATAAAGCAAAAGATGAGCTAGAATCATTGATCCGTAAGATACCTGCGTTTGGCGGGAAACTGGCTGCCACAGCCGAACGTGTAAAGGATAGCTTGAAGTATCTGTTAGTATCAGGCATGTTTTTTGAGGAATTAGGCTACACCTATTTAGGACCAGTAGATGGTCATGATGTAGATGACCTGATCGAGAATCTAACATATGCCAAAAAGACTGAAGGTCCAGTAATCATCCATGTTCTTACGAAAAAAGGAAAAGGGTATGAGCCGGCTGAAAGTGATAAAAAGGATAGCTGGCATGGTGTAGGCCCTTATAAGATTGAATCAGGTGAGCAGATCAAACCGCAGCAGATTGGACCATCTTACAGCGGTGTGGTCAGTAAAACACTTGAGACGCTCTCGCATAAAGATGATCGAATCGCAGTGATAACGCCTGCGATGACCATTGGCTCAAAGCTCACTGATTACGGAAAAGCGTTTCCTGATCGTTTGTTTGACGTTGGTATTGCAGAACAGCATGCAACAACGATGGCAGCTGGGCTTGCGACGCAGAATATGAAGCCGGTCCTATCGATCTATTCTACGTTCTTGCAGCGAGGTTACGACCAAGTTGTTCATGATGTAGCGAGACAGAATTTGAATGTTGTTTTCACAATAGACAGATCTGGTCTAGTTGGTGCTGATGGAGAAACGCACCAAGGTGTATTTGATATTGCTTTCTTGCGTCATATTCCAAATATGGTATTAATGATGGGGAAAGATGAAAATGAGCTTCAGCATATGGTTTACTCTGCTCTTAAATATGAAGATGGTCCGATTGCGATCAGATTCCCTAGAGGTAACGGTTCAGGAGTACCGATGGATGAAGAGTTTGAAAATATCCCGATTGGTTCATGGGAAGTGCTGAAAGATGGAGACGATGTTGCGATTCTTACGTTTGGAACGACGATTCCAATGGCACTTGAAGCTTGGGAGATCCTGGCGAAATCAGGTGTGTCAGCGCGTGTGATCAACGCTCGTTTTATCAAACCGCTTGACTCAAAAATGCTAAAAGAACTTTATGCGGAAAATATGCCTATTCTGACGCTGGAAGAAGCTGTCCTTCAAGGTGGATTCGGAAGTGCGGTATTAGAGCATGCATCTGATAATCAGGCAAGTGTTATCATCGATCGCATGGGTATACCAGACTGCTTTATCGAGCATGGCAGCGTAACGAAACTGTTAGAGGAGATCGGTATTACAACACCTGATCTTGTTGAGCGTGTGAAAGCACTTGTTAAAAGAAAGGCAGAAAAGGGTCTTCTTACATGAAAAAAGAACGGGTAGATGTACTGCTTGTCAATCGAGGACTTTGTGAAACACGAGAGAAAGCCAAACGATCTGTTATGGCAGGTCTTGTGTATTCAGGAACGAACCGGATGGATAAGCCAGGAGAAAAGATAGAACAAGATGCGCCTCTTCAAGTTAAAGGAGATGTCATTCCTTATGTAGGAAGAGGCGGACTTAAGCTTGAAAAAGCACTTCAGATCTTTGATTTTGATGTTAAAGAAAAGATTGGGATGGATATTGGAGCTTCAACAGGCGGTTTTACTGATTGTGCACTTCAAAATGGCGCATCTTATATTTATGCGATCGATGTTGGCTACAACCAACTCGCTTGGAAATTAAGAAATGATTCTAGAGTAGCTGTGATGGAAAGAACAAACTTTAGGTATGTAACCCCTGATCAGCTTCAACAGGGCATTCCTCACTTTGCAACGATAGACGTTTCGTTCATTTCTCTTCGAATCATACTTCCTGTGCTTACTCAGCTTATGCCAACTGGAGATGTGATCGCTTTGATCAAGCCACAGTTTGAAGCAGGGCGTGAAGAAGTCGGGAAAAAGGGAATCGTCAGAGATTCGAAAGTTCATAAACGTGTGATAGAAGAGATTACTGACTTTGCCCGCAAAACAGGGATTAATCCAGTTGCATTGTCCTTTTCACCTATTACTGGTGGGGATGGCAACATTGAGTTTTTAATGCATGGAAAAGTGAACAATGAGGACTTTCGAACAATAACTTCAGAAGATATTGAAGAAGTTGTTAAGTCTGCTCATGAAACATTGAAGAAAGAGCGGGAATAAATTTCTCGCTCTTTTTTTATTCTATTAATGAAAAATTTACATCCTATGCACAATAGTATAAGATAAAGGCAGAATGTGACAGTGTAAATTGAGGTGGAATCACGAGTGAATAAAGGACAACGACATATTAAAATACGTGAAATGATCAGCAACCATGATATTGAGACACAAGACGATTTAGTGGAACTGCTCAAGAAAGCAAACTTTAATGTAACGCAAGCAACTGTCTCGCGTGATATTAAAGAATTGCATCTTGTGAAAGTGCCGATGAACGACGGTCGCTATAAATACAGTCTTCCGGCTGACCAAAGGTTCAACCCACTGCAAAAATTAAAAAGAACGCTGACTGACAGCTTTATCAGTATTGATTACGCAGACCATCTAATCATTATGAAGACACTTCCGGGTAACGCAAATGCAATTGGTGCGTTAATTGATAAGCTAGATTGGGAAGATTTAATGGGAACGATCTGTGGCGATGATACAATCTTAATTATTTGTCGTTCTAAAGAAGTGAGTTCAGATGTTTCGCAGCGCTTTTTAGATATGCTGTAATTTTTAAAATAAGGTGTGATGTAATTGCTGGCAGAATTAAGTATTCGTAATTTTGCTATTATTGATTCTTTGAGTGTTTCTTTTAAAAAAGGATTAACCGTTTTAACAGGTGAAACAGGTGCAGGAAAATCCATCATCATTGATGCGATCGGACTTTTGATCGGCGGCCGCGGTTCTACAGAGTTTGTGCGTTATGGCACTCAAAAAGCTGAGATAGAAGGCTTGTTCCATATTCATCCAGGTCATCGTGTGTATGATAAATGTGAGGAATTTGGGATTACGATTTCGGATGAAGATGAGATGGTTGTGCTTAAAAGGGATATAACGGAGAGCGGAAAAAGCATTTGCAGAGTAAACGGAAAGCTTGTTACACTGTCTGTTCTTAAAGAGATCGGACAGGCATTAGTAGATATTCATGGACAGCATGAAACGCAATATTTAATGCAGCCTGATAAACATCTTTTTTTACTCGATAGTTTTGGTGACAAGGATTTTAAAAAAGAATTAACTGCCTATGAAGCAACATTCAAGGACTATAAAGAAATCAATAAACAGCTTTCTGAGCTTTCTCGGAATGAACAAGAGATCGCACAAAGAATAGATCTCCTCGAATATCAATATCAAGAAATTGCAGGTAGCAATCTCATTCCTGATGAGGATGTTAAGCTAGAAGAAGAAAAACGTATGCTTTCGAATTTCGAAAGAATTCATGGCTCTCTTCAGGATGCATACCATAATCTTTATGGTGAAGGTAAGGCACTGGAGTTAGTCTCAAGTGCGCTAGCTGATTTCTCGCAAGTCGCAGCACTTGATGAATCATTAAAAGCTGACGAAGAGCAATTTGGCAACAGCTTCTATGTCCTTGAGGAGCTTACATATAAGATTCGGGATATGTTTGATTCATTAGAATACAATCCGGAAAGGCTCAACAGCATTGAGTCGCGTCTCGATGAATTGAGTAAGCTTAAACGAAAATATGGTTCTTCTGTAAAAGAAATGATCCATTATAGTGAAAAGATTAAAAAAGAGTTAGAACTTATTCAAAATAAAGATAATCATATCGAAGAACTCAAAAAGAAGCAGGATAAGCTTATTGCTAAACTTGAGATCTCAGGGAAGAAGCTCACTAAAAAAAGAGCAGAGACAGCAAAAGTTTTAAAAAACAGCATTCAGCAACAGCTAAAAGAACTTTATATGGAAAAAACCAAGTTCGAAGTCGTGATGAAGCGAATTGAGGATAATCAATTTTTGAGAACAGGACTGGATGCTGTAGAATTTTATATCTCTCCGAATCCTGGCGAGCCGCTTAAACCGTTATCTAAAGTAGCGTCTGGCGGAGAACTTTCTAGGGTCATACTAGCACTCAAAACCATTTTTTCAGAAAATCAAGGAATTACCGCTATTATATTTGATGAAGTAGATACTGGAGTTTCTGGGCGAGTGGCTCAAGCGATAGCGGAAAAGATTTACAGAGTTTCTGTTGGTTCGCAAGTGCTTTGTATTTCTCACCTTCCACAAGTTGCTGCAATGTCTGATACGCATCTCCACATCTCTAAAGATACATTGCAAGGTAGAACCGTCACAAAGGTTCTTACCTTAAAAACGGATGAAAAAGTAAATGAAATAGGCAGAATGATCTCAGGTGTTGAGATTACAGATCTTACAAGGCAGCATGCTCAGGAATTGTTAGAGCTTGCAGCGTCCATCAAAAAGACATCATAAACTTTATTCATGAAAAAGCTATCCATTTAAGGAATAGCTTTTTCTTTTTTCTTGGTTATAAACTCAAGGTCCGTAGGCTAAATTAAAGGTACAGCCATGGTGAGGGTGTGAGCTTGGAGCGAGGAGAGTGTATGATGTATAAGGATTTACTTCGGCGAATGATCGGCGTTATTCTCCTTGGAAGTTTAGTGGGAATCGGTTTTTTGTCTCCTGTGCGTGAGTATGTAGCACTGCCGGAATCGATTACCTTTTTTGAAGGACAGCATGTCATGCAAGCCCTTCCTGTTGGAACAAACATGAAGCAGGAAGAAACAAGTGTTTATACGACTGCAATGAAAAGAGAACATAAAGTTTCGATACAAGCCAAAACAAACGGTGATAGCATGGCAACTCTCGAAGCAGCAAGTTTTCCTATAAAAAAGATGAATGTAAAAGTTTTGTCTGATCTTAAGGTTGTGCCTGGTGGACAATCAATAGGAGTTAAGTTAAATACTCTCGGGGTATTGATTGTTGGGCATCATCTCGTAAATACAACAGCAGGAAAACAATCTCCAGGTGAAATAGCCGATATTCAAGTAGGAGATATTATTACCAAAATCAACGGAAAAAATATTAAAAAAATGGGAGATGTAAGCCCATTTGTTAAACAATCAGGGGAAACGCGAAATCCTTTAGATGTAACCATCATTCGAGATGGTAAGACGTTTCATAAGACACTTACTCCTCTGCAGGACAAGAATGACCAGTCCTATCGTATAGGACTATACATTCGAGATTCAGCAGCCGGTGTGGGTACACTAACGTTTTTTGATCCTGCGTCATTTAAGTATGGTGCACTCGGTCACGTGATTTCAGATATGGATACGAAAAAACCTATAAAGGTAAACAACGGAGAAATCCTTGGTTCTACCGTTACTTCCATTGAAAAAGGGTCGAATGGTCACCCAGGAGAAAAGCTAGCGCGTTTTTCCAATGACCAAAGAGTTTTAGGGGATATATCTAAAAACAGCCCATTTGGGATTTTTGGAAAATTAAATGATAAATTATCGAATGGGGACTGGAATAAACCGTTGCCAATCGCCCTTTCACATCAAGTAAAAGAAGGTCCGGCGAAGATACTTACTGTTGTTAACGGTTCAAAGGTACGAGAATTTGACGTTGATGTAGTAAGTTCTGTTCCGCAAAAATTTCCTGCTACAAAAGGAATGGTCATTAAGATTACAGATCCTGAACTTTTGAAGATTACAGGTGGGATCGTTCAAGGAATGAGTGGCAGTCCAATCATTCAGAATGGAAGAATTATTGGAGCAGTCACCCATGTGTTTGTAAATGATCCAACATCAGGTTACGGTGTTCATATCGAGTGGATGCTTGATGAAGCCGGAGTCAATATCTATAAAGAAACAAAACAGGCGAGTTAACTCGAAACCGGTAGAATTTTTTACCGGTTTTTTTTATTTTTATCTGGATTGTAAGTTCATCCAGTATTCTTTCAAAACGAGTTGAAGCAGAATGCTACTTACTAAGACTGAGCCGAGTGGGCAGGTGTGGCATTAAAGGCTCCTAGCGCCGGCAGGCCGCCTCGGTGAACCTGTAACCTGAACCTGAAATCCTCGCCTACTACTTTCATTAGGTTTGAGCATAGTGCTTTTTACTTTTAGATAATTTAGACAATCCTATGAAAATTTTGTATAATGAGGGATATAAAGAAAATTCGACAAATATACTTGTGGAAAATACAATAACTGTCGAAATTCAAAGTAAATTGAAGATAACAGCTATATCTGCTACAAAAACAAAATAATTTTAAAAAATTTAAAACAAAATAAAGGGATTTAAGATTTATTGTTGAAATATTACATTGGGAAAAACAAGAAATTGTTGGATGGGGAGGAAATAATGGTGCAAAAAATTAAAGTTTGTCTAGCTGATGATAACCGTGAACTGATTAGTCTTTTGAGGGAGTATCTTTCAAGTCAAGATGATATGGAGGTAATCGGGGTAGCGTATAACGGTCAAGAATGTTTGTCCGTTTTAGAGAATAAAGATCCTGATGTTTTAGTTCTAGATATTATCATGCCTCATCTAGATGGATTAGCAGTGCTTGAGAAGATCAGAGCTAGCGATGATCTGCCTCAGCCGAATGTTATCATGTTAACGGCGTTTGGTCAGGAAGATGTTACGAAAAAAGCCGTAGACTTAGGTGCTTCATACTTTATCTTAAAACCATTCGATATGGACAATCTAGCGAGTCAGATCCGTCAGATCTGTGGAGCAGAAAAGACAACTGTACAGCGTGCGTCCGGAAATAATCGAAACAACTTCCAATCAACAATCAACAATAAACCACGCAATTTGGATGCGAGTATCACTAGTATCATTCATGAAATCGGAGTTCCTGCTCATATTAAGGGATACATGTACTTAAGAGAAGCGATCTCAATGGTATACAATGACATTGAATTATTAGGATCGATCACAAAGGTTCTATATCCAGATATCGCAAAAAAATTCAATACAACATCAAGCCGTGTTGAACGTGCTATACGCCATGCGATCGAAGTAGCATGGAGTCGTGGAAACATCGATAGCATTTCATCCTTGTTCGGCTACACAGTATCCATGTCAAAAGCGAAGCCTACAAATTCAGAGTTCATCGCGATGGTCGCTGATAAGCTTCGTATCGAACATAAGGTAATGGCATAAGTACTTATTTATAAAAATAACCATCTCTCAAGGTTGAGAGATGGTTATTTTTTTCTGTATTTTAACTGAACTTTATTTCTTTTACGGTCTCTGTAAAAGATGAATCCACCTACAAAAGTTAAGCCAGCTAAGAAGCTTAACAAACCAGCGATAAATTGTAGCCATAAGAATGGAAACGGAAACTGCAAAACTCCAAATAAAGTGTCTCTCATCCATTTGATGCCCATCACGGCCATGATTCCAGGAATTAATACGATTACCAAAGCTGCATATCTGCTCATGAAGAATTCACTCCTCTACTTGTCTTATTGTACATAAAGTTAAAATTATTGTCGATGCAAAATAAGTTTGCAAACCCTTTCATAGTGAGCTATGATAAACTTGTGAAAAATATTGCATGTTATAATAAAAAGGTGGGCTAATTGTTGCAAAGGATCGTATTGCTGGCAGCGCAAGAAGAATTTGATTTGGTTCAACAGATCAATCGATCTGAAATTTTTGAACTTGCAGCTATTTTGCAAGGACCTCTTCAATCGTTGCCGACCAGATTGGATAACATCCCGGTATTTACATATACTTCAGCACCGAATGAAGAGATTGACGTAATTGTTTATTCGGATTCTCTTAAAGAAAGCGCAGATTGGTTATATGAGAATAAGTATCCTACGTCAGGAAAATTGACTACATCTCAATTTCGATTTCTGTTATCAAGTCCTAACGAAACAAAAAATATAAAAGACATCGGGCACTTGCAACAGCTTAAAACGATATTAGACAATACACACGATGGCATGATCGTTATTGATCAAGATTTAACGATTACTATATTTAACAAAAGTGCTGAAAAAATGACAGGTTTATCGAAAGAGCAAGCTGTAGGAAAATCAATACTAGAAGTAATGCCGAACAGCCAGCTTCCGCGAGTTATGGACTCAGGCATAGAAGAAGTAAATCAAGAACAAATTTTAGCTAATGGTACGAAAATATATACAACACGAACACCTATCTTAAATCATGAAGGTCGAAAGCTTGGTGCTTTTGCCGTCTTTAAAGATATTACAGAAATCGTTGACTTGGCAGAAGAAGTAACGAATTTAAAAAGCATACAGACGATGTTAAGGGCTATCATCCATTCTTCGGAAGAAGCTATATCTGTTGTCGACGAAGAAGGAAAAGGCATTATGATCAATCCTGCTTACACGAAGCTCACAGGTTACACTGCAGAGCAAGTGATCGGGAAACCTGCAACAACTGATATTTCTGAAGGTGAAAGTATTCATATGCAAGTTCTTAAGACACGCAAGCCTGTGAGAGGTGCTCGTTTAAGAGTAGGACCGAACCGAAAAGATGTGATTGTTAACGTTGCACCTGTTATTGTGGATGGTCTACTAAAAGGCAGTGTAGGAGTAATTCATGATGTTTCAGAAATTAAAGGACTTACAGAAGAACTGAACAGGGCGAGACAAATCATTCGAACACTTGAAGCGAAATATTCGTTCGAAGATATCATTGGTACATCAGAAGAGATGAGTTTTGCGATCGATCAGGCTAAGCTTGCAGCTTCTACACCAGCGACCGTTCTTCTTCGTGGGGAATCTGGAACAGGAAAAGAGCTTTTTGCTCATGCGATACATAATGCAAGCAGCAGAAAGTTTAATAAGTTTATACGTGTCAACTGTGCAGCGCTATCAGAATCTTTGTTAGAAAGCGAACTGTTTGGTTACGAAGAAGGTGCTTTTTCGGGTGCATTAAGAGGCGGAAAAAGGGGACTCTTTGAAGAATCGAATGGTGGAAGTATCTTTTTAGATGAAGTGGGAGAGTTGTCGCAGAACACACAAGCAAAACTTTTGCGCGTACTGCAAGAAAATGAAATCAGACGTGTAGGTGGGACAAAAGCGATTCCGATCAATGTGCGTGTCATCGCAGCAACCAATGTTAACCTTGAAAAAATGATCGCTGATGGCACGTTCAGGCAGGATTTGTACTACAGATTGAACAGAATGCCAATCTATATTCCACCATTAAGAGCAAGAAACAATGATATATTGCTTTTAGCTTATCACCTTCTTCAGAAGTTAAATCAAGACTATGGAAGAAACATTGATTTTATCAGCAAGGATGCTGAAGACTTTTTACTAGCGTATCATTGGCCGGGAAATGTTAGAGAGCTTGAAAACGTATTAGGCAGAGCGATCATTCATATGAGCCATACGGATTCACAGATCAACCGTAGTCATATTTCTTTATTATCTTTAGAACCATCGAATAAAGAGGACGTCCATCTGCAAATTATGACCGATACGACTGATGATGAGAAGACTTTAGCTGAACAAATCGATGCGTTTGAAAAACAGATTTTAACAGAAGCTATAGAGAGGTTTCGTGGCAACAAGACGAAGACGGCTAAATCACTGGGTATCTCACTTAGGAATTTTTATTATAAATTAGAAAAATATAATCTTGATGAAAAACTACGCAAATAATTTCACGCAAAATATTGCAATGTATTTGCAGTTTATTGCATAGTTAATACATGATAATTACATTTTAACTTCATTTAAAAGTTGGCATGAAAATTGCATAGTTAATAAAGCGGTCAACAAGGGGGGATAGCATGCGTTTACAAAACTTGGTGAGCCAAGCCAAAAATCAACAAGAGAAACCAGTCATCGCAGTGGCAGAAGCTGGGGATCAGGAGGTTTTGGAAAGCATACTGAAATCATATAAAGAAGGGCTCGCCCATTTTATTCTGTTTGGAAACGGTAACAAAATTTCTGATTGGTTAGAAAGAAATGGGGATGTTCCGTTGGATGGAATAAAAGTTGTAGCTACAGATACATCTTCGGCTGCTTTAAATGCGGTTAAAGCTGTTCATGATGGAGACGCTGATATTTTGATGAAAGGGCTTATCTCAACTTCTGCTCTTTTAAAAGCAGTCTTAAATAAAGAATTTGGTCTTCGTACAGGCAAAGTATTATCACATGTTGCGGCATTCGAAGTAGAAGGATTTGAAAAATTGATCTTTATTACAGATGCTGCCATGAACATAGAGCCTGATCTTAATCAAAAAGTACAGATTCTACAAAATGCTATCGATCTTGCGGCTCGCACTGGTGTGAAAGTTCCTAAAGCGGCTGTGCTTGCAGCTGTTGAGAACGTTAATCCTGCTATGCAAGCCACCTTGGATGCAGCGAGTCTTACTGTTATGAATCTTCGAGGGCAAATTACAGGCGGTATCGTTGAAGGTCCTTTGGCTTTAGATAATGCAATTTCGAAGGAAGCTGCAGCTCACAAAGGAATTACAGGGAGTGTGGCAGGTGATGCAGACATCCTTCTCGTTCCAAATATCGAAACGGGAAATGCACTGTATAAATCGCTGATCTATTTTGCTCGGGCGAAAGTTGGAGCTGTGATCTGTGGTGCTAAAGCGCCGATCGTTTTAACATCTAGAACTGATTCAGCAGAAAGTAAATATTATTCAATCGCTTTAGCTGTAAACTCAGTCATCACTGATAATTAAATCTTAGGAGGAAAACACAATGGAAATTTTTAAATATATGGAAACTTACGATTATGAGCAAATGGTGATCTGCCAAGATAAACAATCTGGACTAAAAGCAATTATCTGTATTCACGATACGACACTAGGTCCTGCACTAGGCGGAACAAGAATGTGGACATACGAGACAGAAGATGCAGCGATTGAAGATGCACTTAGACTTGCTAAAGGCATGACTTATAAGAACGCAGCTGCAGGATTGAATCTTGGCGGTGGAAAAACAGTAATCATCGGTGATCCAAAGAAAGACAAAAATGAAGAAATGTTCCGTGCGTTCGGTCGTTATATTCAAGGACTTAATGGACGATATATTACAGCAGAAGATGTAGGTACAACGGTTGAAGACATGGACCTAATCTACCAAGAAACACAATACGTTACGGGTGTATCACCTGCTTTCGGTTCAAGCGGTAATCCATCACCAGTAACAGCTTACGGTGTATATCGTGGTATGAAGGCGGCCGCAATGGAAGCGTTTGGTACAGACTCTCTAGAAGGAAAAGTTATCGCTGTTCAAGGTGTTGGACATGTTGCTTATACACTATGTAAACACCTTCACGAAGAAGGCGCATCTTTGATCGTTACAGATATCAATAAAGAAGCTGTGCAACGTGCAGTTGAAGATTTTGGCGCAAAAGCTGTTGAGATCGATGAGATCTACAGCGTAGATTGCGATATCTTTGCTCCTTGTGCACTAGGAGCAATTATTAACGATGATACGATTCCACAGATTAAAGCAAAAGTTATTGCAGGAGCTGCAAACAACCAACTTAAAGAAACGCGTCACGGTGATGCTATCCATGAGATGGGAATCGTTTATGCGCCAGATTATGTAATCAACGCTGGTGGAGTTATTAACGTAGCAGATGAGCTTAACGGCTATAACCGCGACCGTGCTATGAAAAAAGTAGAAACGATCTATGACAACATCGCGAGTGTTATCGAGATCTCTAAACGTGATAACATTCCAACATATCTCGCAGCAGATCGACTTGCAGAAGAGCGTATCGAACGCATGAGAATGTCTAGAAGTCAGTTCTTATTAAATGAAAGACATATCTTGTCTAACCGATCTCGTTAAGAGTTCGTATCAATGGAGGTTTGAAACGTGCATCAAAAAGAATTTCGCATACTAGTGATCAATCCGGGGTCAACCTCTACTAAGATTGGAATTTTCGATAACGAACGGCCAGTATTTGAAAAAACGATCCGTCATGATACAGAAACTATCCATTCGTTTGATTCTGTTATTGATCAGTACACTTTTAGAAAAGAAACGATCTTAGAAGCTTTAGACTACGAAGGCATCAATATTTCAAAACTGAGTTGTGTAGTCGGCAGAGGCGGTTTGTTAAGACCGATCGAAGGTGGCACGTACAGCGTTAATGAACCGATGCTAAAGGATCTGAAAAATGGTTACGCTGGTGAACACGCGTCGAATTTAGGTGGAATCTTAGCATTTGAAATAGCAGAAGGTCTGAATATCCCATCTTTTATCGTAGATCCAGTTGTTGTCGATGAGATGGATGAGATCGCAAGAATTTCGGGTGTTCCTGAAATGGAAAGAAAGAGTATTTTTCACGCGTTGAATCAAAAGGCTGTTGCGCGTCGTGTTGCGAAACAGTTGAATAAATCTTATGAAGCTCTTCGTCTTATTGTCGTTCACATGGGCGGAGGAATCACGGTAGGTGTCCACAAGGATGGCAGAGTGATCGATGTAAACAACGGACTGCATGGAGAGGGACCGTTCTCTCCTGAACGTGCAGGCACTGTTCCGATAGGTGATTTGGTATCACTCTGCTTCTCTGGTGAATATTACGCAGAAGAAGTGATGAAGAAGCTTGTTGGACAAGGTGGTCTTGTTGCCTATCTTGGAACAAACGATGCCAGGACCGTTGAAGAAAGAATCGAGAACGGTGACAAAAAAGCCGAGCTTATCTATGACGCGATGGCTTATCAAGTCGCAAAAGAGATCGGATCAGCAAGTACCGTTCTTTATGGACAAGTTGATGCGATCATCTTAACAGGCGGTCTCGCATTCGGAAAAGAATTTGTTAAGAAGATAACAGACCGAGTTGAATGGATTTCTGATTGTATCATTCAGCCGGGAGAGAATGAGCTTCAAGCGTTAGCAGAAGGTGGCCTTCGTGTATTAAGAGAAGAAGAAACAGCAAAGGTTTATCCTAAAGGAAAAACGATTGCTAAAGTGTCACTGGATTAACTAACAGCAAAAGGAGATATGAGCGATGTCAAAAGACTTTGATTTGGTCATATTGGGCGGAGGGACTGGCGGCTATGTAGCTGCCATCCGAGCTGCTCAATTAGGAAAAACCGTTGCAGTTGTTGAAAAAGGAAAGCTTGGAGGTACTTGCTTACATAGAGGATGTATACCGAGTAAAGCTTTATTAAGAAGTGCTGAAGTATACAAAACAGCCAAAAAAGCTGCAGACTTTGGTGTTGAGATTGAAGGAATCGGCTTGAACTTTTCCAAGATGCAAGAACGTAAGCAATCCATCGTAAATCAACTACACATGGGTGTACAAAGTTTGATGAAAAAAGGAAAGATCGAAGTCTATGAAGGAATCGGACGTATCCTAGGGCCATCCATCTTTTCTCCGATGCCAGGTACAATATCAGTTGAGTTTAATGATGGTACAGAAAATGAGATTCTAATTCCGCAGAACGTAATTGTTGCAACAGGGTCTAGACCACGTTCATTACCAGGATTAGAGATCGACGGTGATCTTGTTATGTCTAGTGATGAAGCACTTGAGATGGAGAACTTGCCATCATCAATCATCATCGTCGGCGGTGGAGTAATCGGGATTGAATGGGCGTCTATGCTCAATGATCTTGGAGTGGAAGTAACAGTACTAGAATATGCTGACAGAATCGTACCGACAGAAGACGAAGAGATTTCGAAAGAGGCTGCGCGAGTTCTCAAGAAAAAAGGGATCAAGCTCGTAACAAGTGCAAAAGTCCTTCCTGATACATTAGAAAAAGGCGAAAGCGTAATAATTTCAGCTGAACATAAAGGCGAGACAAAACAATTTAGTGCCGAGAAGATGCTCGTTTCTGTTGGACGCATGGCGAACACAGAAGGTATCGGTTTAGAAAATACCATCATAAAAGTTGAAAACGGATACATTCAGACGAATGAATACTTCCAAACCGCAGAGAGCCACATTTATGCGATCGGAGATGTAATCGGAGGACTTCAACTCGCGCATGTTGCATCCCACGAGGGGATCACGGCAGTAGAACACTTGTCTAACCTGCAACCTGAGCCGATCAACTATGATAATATTTCAAAATGTATCTATTCAAGTCCAGAGATGGCAAGTGTCGGTCTTACTGAGAAACAAGCTAAAGATCAAGGCTTTAACGTAAAAGTGGGCAAGTTTCCTTTTAAAGCGATTGGAAAAGCTCTTGTATATGGTGAAAGTGATGGGTTTGTTAAGATCGTTGCAAATAAAGACAACGATGACCTTTTAGGCGTTCATATGATCGGACCTCACGTAACGGATATGATCTCTGAAGCCGGCTTAGCGAAAGTTTTAGACGCAACACCGTGGGAGATGGCTCATACCATCCATCCACATCCATCTCTATCAGAAGTATTTGGTGAAGCAGCGTTGGCTGTTGAAGGAAAAGCGATCCATTTCTAAGGAGGTAAAACAAATGGCAGAATTACGTCATGAACAATTAGGCTTAACCAATGAAGATGTAATCCATATGTATAGAACGATGTTATTAGCAAGAAAAATTGATGAGCGTATGTGGCTATTAAACCGCGCTGGAAAAATTCCTTTCGTTATTTCGTGCCAGGGTCAAGAAGCAGCCCAAGTTGGTGCAGCGATGGCTTTAGATAATGAGAAAGATTTTGTGTTGCCGTACTACCGTGACATGGGTGTTGTTTTACAGTTTGGTATGACAGCGAAAGATCTTATGCTTTCTGGTTTTGCAAAAGCAGAAGACCCTAACAGCGGCGGTCGACAGATGCCAGGGCATTTTGGTTCTAAAAAGCTTCGTATCGTAACAGGTTCTTCGCCTGTTACAACTCAAGTTCCTCATGCTGTTGGAATCGCACTTGGTGGAAGAATGGAAGGCAAAGACCTAGTAACGTTCACAACGTTTGGTGAAGGATCTTCAAACCAGGGAGATTTCCATGAAGGAGCAAACTTTGCTTCTGTTCATAAACTTCCTGTTATCTTTATGTGTGAAAACAACAAATACGCGATTTCGGTTCCAATCTCAAAACAGCTCGCGTGTGTGAACGTTTCTGACCGTGCGATCGGTTACGGAATGCCAGGAGTAACAGTGGATGGGAATGACCCACTCGCTGTTTATGAAGCTGTTAAAGAAGCTGCTGATCGCGGTCGACGCGGTGAAGGCCCTACTTTAGTTGAGACAGTAGCGTATCGCTTAACGCCTCACTCATCAGATGATGATGATCGTGCGTACAGAACGCGTGAAGAGGTTGAAGAAGCGAAAGCAAAAGATCCGATTCATACATTTGCTGCTTACTTAAAAGAGAATAGTATCTTAACAGAAGAATTAGAAAAACAGATCACTGATGAGATTCAAAAAGAAGTGGATGAAGCTACAGATTATGCAGAGAACGCAAAATATGCTGATCCTGAAAGCGCACTTCTTCATGTATACGCAGAGTAAAGGGGGAAAACGAAGATGCCGGTAATTTCATATATTGATGCTGTAACACAAGCCATTCGCGAAGAGATGCAACGCGATAAGCGAGTATTTGTAGTAGGTGAAGATGTTGGTGTACGCGGAGGAGTTTTCCGTGCAACGACTGGGTTGATTGAAGAGTTTGGTGAAGAGAGAGTGATCGACGCTCCTCTCGCAGAATCTGCTATTGCAGGAGTAGGGATCGGTGCGGCGATGTATGGTATGCGCCCGATCGCAGAGATGCAGTTTGCTGACTTTATCATGCCAGCCGTTAACCAGATTGTTTCTGAAGCTGCAAAGATCCGCTATCGTTCAAACAATGATTGGACGTGCCCGATCACGATTCGTGCTCCATATGGCGGTGGTGTCCATGGTGCACTTTATCACTCACAATCGGTTGAAGCACTATTCGCTAACGTACCAGGCTTAAAGATTGTTATGCCTTCTACGCCTTATGATGTAAAAGGTCTTTTGAAGTCTGCTATCCGTGATGAAGACCCTGTTCTTTTCTTTGAACATAAACGTGCTTACCGACTGATTAAAGGTGAAGTACCAACTGAAGAATATACATTGCCTATCGGAAAAGCAGATGTGAAACGTGAAGGTGAAGATATTACCGTTATTACATACGGACTTTGTGTACACTTTGCTCTTCAAGCGGCTGAGAAGTTAGAAAAAGACGGAATTTCAGCTCATATTCTCGATCTTCGTACCGTTTATCCATTGGATAAGGAAGCGATCATCGAGGCAGCTTCCAAAACAGGTAAAGTGCTTCTAGTAACAGAAGACAATAAAGAAGGAAGCATCATGAGTGAAGTTTCTGCGATCATTGCTGAAAATTGCTTGTTCGAATTAGATGCACCTGTTCAACGTTTAGCTGGACCAGATGTACCAGCGATGCCATATGCACCAACGATGGAAAAGCACTTTATGGTGAATCCTGACAAAGTAGAAAAAGCCATGAGAGATCTTGCGGCATTTTAACAAAAGGAGGGGACTTTAATGGCTACAGAAAAAATTACAATGCCCCAATTAGGGGAAAGTGTAACAGAAGGTACGATCAGTAAATGGCTTGTTCAGCCGGGTGATACGGTAAAAAAATACGATCCACTAGCAGAAGTTATGACAGATAAAGTAAACGCAGAAGTTCCATCATCTTTTTCTGGAACGATAAAAGAGCTAGTTGCTGGCGAAGGAGACACTCTTTCTGTTGGCGAGTTGATCTGTTATATCGAAACAGAAGGAGAAGGCGAGGAAAGTGCACCTGCAGCTTCATCTTCTAAAGAAGAGAAGACTGCAGAAACGGTTTCAACACCTACAGCTTCTTCGAGTACGAGTGCTAGTAAGCCTGTTTCAAACGTTGATCGAGCGGCGAGAGGGCGTTTTTCACCTGCAGTGGTACGTATGGCATCTGAACATGGCATCGACCTTGACCAAGTAGAGGGATCAGGACAAAGCGGAAGGATCACTCGAAAAGATCTTCAGAGAATCATTGATTCCGGTGAGATTCCTACAAAAGGTAACAAGCCAGCTACAGAAGATGTTTCTTCTGCAGCACCTGTTTCTTCTGGTTCTCAAGAAACGGCTCAACCGCAACAACAATCTGCGCCAGCATTAAAGCCTGTTGCTATTGACACAATGCCTGGTGATATTGAGATCCCGGTATCGGGTATCCGTAAAGCGATCGCTCAAAACATGGTCCGCTCAAAGCACGAAGCACCTCACGCATGGACGATGGTAGAAGTGGATGTAACCAACTTAGTAGAATATCGTAATTCTGTAAAAGGTGATTTTAAAACAAAAGAAGGATACAATCTTACGTTCTTGCCTTTCTTTATCAAGGCTGTTGTAGAATCACTAAAAGAATTCCCACAGATCAACTCCATGTGGGCAGGAGATAAGATCATTCAGAAAAAGGACATCAACATCTCCATTGCAGTTGCAACAGATGATGCATTGTATGTACCTGTCATCAAACACGCGGATGAAAAGTCTATCAAAGGAATCGCACGCGATGTTAAAGAACTAGCTGATAAAGTAAGAACGAATAAATTAGCTGGTGACGATATGAAAGGCGGAACGTTCACCGTAAATAACACAGGTTCTTTCGGGTCTGTGATGTCAACGCCGATCATCAACTATCCGCAAGCTGCTATCCTTTCAGTAGAATCGATCGTTAAGCGTCCAGTTGTTATGAACAATGGAATGATCGCTGTGCGTGATATGGTTAATCTTTGTCTTTCTCTTGATCATCGGGTCCTCGACGGTCTCGTTTGCGGACGCTTCTTAGCTTCGGTAAAAGCACGTTTAGAGGGTATGACAAAAGAAAACACATCCATTTATTAAAAAATGTATTTTTTAGGTTTATGCGGGTTTTATTGCGGGTAGAGATAACTATCAACACCTCCAAACCCCATAACCCCCTAAGAAAAGTGCCGTACATGTTACGGCATTTTTCTTTTTTATATGTCAGAAATTGAGTACAATAAGAAAGAAAGGAGCTGAATACGAATGAATTTTCAATTTAATCTTTTTAATGATGTAGTAGAGACGGCTCGAAAAGAAATGGTAGAGGCTGGCTATACGCAGCTATTTAAACCAGAAGATGTTGAAGAAGCTTTTAAAAAAGAAGGAACAACACTTGTTATGATTAATTCCGTTTGTGGCTGTGCTGGAGGAATCGCACGCCCTTCGGCTTCATATTCGGTAAAACAAGACGTTCGCCCAGACCATCTTGTTACGGTTTTTGCTGGACAAGATAAAGAAGCAACAGAGACAGCGCGTTCTTATTTTACAGGCTATCCGCCATCATCTCCCTCTTTTGCACTATTAAAAGATGGAGAGATCCAAATGATGGTAGAACGTCATGAGATTGAAGGTCACGAACCGATGGAAGTCGTAAACAAGCTGAGAAGTGCATTTGAAACATATTGTAAGTAGGAATAAGAAGTATGAATGGACGAAAGCTGGCTCGAAATGGAGCCAGCTTTTTTTCTTGCTCTTAAGAAGGGGGTCGAGCATAGAGTTTATGATCGATTCCAGAGATTTATGATCGATCATTGAATGAACACTCATCTATCACAATGACTTTCACTTAAACGAGCCCAAGCCTCTTTTTCACAGCCCACACATGAGACGAATGAAATAATAGCTCCTCAGCTTGATCCATATTCATCCACACTAACTCATGATCTTGATCTAATGGCTCATTTGCATACTCTCCAAAGGAACCTGTATAAAAATACCCATCATTCAATAGATGTTCCCCTTGTCTCGTTCTAAAATATTGCTTTGCATTTCCCAAAAAGTTCCCCATCTTAAATGTATAGCCTGTCTCCTCGATAATTTCTCTTTTCAAACAGACTATTTGATTTTCTTCAGTTTCTATACCGCCTCCCGGTAAGAATCCTTTGCCATTCTGAACCATAACGGCAATATTTTTACTCTTATCCGCGACTACGGCATACACAGCTTCTCGTCTACGATATCTAACATCCTTCATCTTTTCACCAAATTGCAAAATAACCAACCACCTTATCAGAATGCATATAAATACATTCAGAATTATTAAAATACTTAATTTTGCATATTTATGTGTTAATATTCATTTTAACGAATAAATATAAATGTTTTATACAGGGGGAACTACAAATGAAACGAAATCTTTTTAGCATTTATTTTATCATAGTACTCGCGTTGTTGGCGGGATGTGGTGCGGTTGAAGAAAAGAGTTCTACAAGTACGGGGAGCGATACGTCAGAGAAGACGTTAGTGATGGCAACCTCTGCTGATTATCCTCCATATGAATACGTGGAAACAGAAAAAGGTGGAGAGATCGTAGGCTTTGATATCGATGTAGCGAATCATATCGCTAAAAAACTTGGTTATAAAGTTGAGATAAAAGACATGGACTTTAACGGGTTGATTCCTGCATTAGACAGCGGCAAAGCTGACTTTGTTATCGCCGGTATGACACCTAATGAAGAACGTAAAAAGACGGTAGATTTTTCAGATGAATATTATGCAGCTCAACAATTGATCGTCACAAAGGATAAAGCGATTAAAAGCGTAGAAGATCTTGAAGGCAAAACGGTTGGCGTTCAATTGGCTTCCATTCAAGAAAAAGAAGCAGATAAATTATTAAAGGACCATACATTCGAGGTTGTTCAGCGAAACAAAGTTACAGAATTGGTTCAAGAGATGAAATCAAACCGTGTAGATGCTGCAATTATTGAAGATGCAGTAGCTTACGAATTTTTGAAGAAAAATAAAGACCTTTCCTCATTCGCATTGCCAAATACAGACGCTGCAGGATCGGCTATCGCTTTTCCTAAAGATAGTGAGCTAACAAAAGAGTTTAATGCAGAATTAAAGAAGATGAAAGAAGACGGTACATTGGACAAGCTTGTTGAAAAGTGGTTCGGTGTTAAAAAATAGAGAAAGAGAGTGGTAGGCATGAACTTGGATTTTGCCCAGCTCGTGCCTTCTATTCCGTATATTTTATACGGGATATGGGTTACGTTGCAGTTCGTGGCGGTATCGTTAGTACTTGGATTTTTATGGGGAACCGTACTTTCCCTTTTCAAAATAGGTAAGATCACAGTCTTAAGATGGTTTGCAGATGCATATACATCGGTCTTTAGAGGAACGCCATTAATTCTTCAGATGCTATTGATCTATTATGCTGTACCTCAGCTAACAGGAGTCGATATTGGCGCATTTTCAGCAGGGGTATTAACATTTGCCCTTAACTCGGCCGCATATATATCAGAAATTATTCGTGCAGGTATCAATGCAGTCGACAAAGGACAGAAAGAAGCTGCCATGGCTTTAGGTGTTCCATACCGCACGATGATGTTGAAGATCATTCTGCCACAAGCCTTTAAGAATATTTTACCGGCATTAATGAACGAATTTATTACGTTAACAAAAGAATCGGCGATTGTATCCGTTATCGGAGCGCTTGATATTATGAGACGGGCTCAAATCGTAGGGGCAAGCAACTATCGCTTTTTTGAACCCTTGTTATTAGCGGGTCTTGTCTATTATCTATTAGTAATGATGTTAACGTTGGCTGGTCGAGTTATGGAGAGGAGGCTTGCTAAGAGTGATTGATGTTCAAGGTTTGAAAAAGAATTTCGGAAAGAACGAAGTATTAAAAGGAATAACGACTTCAATTAAAAAGGGAGAAGTTATAGCTGTGATCGGGCCTTCAGGTTCAGGTAAGTCTACGTTTCTCCGTTGTTTGAATCTGTTAGAAACACACGATGAAGGTTCGATTTTGGTAGAAGGTAAGGATATTAACGCGATGGAACTTCATCTTCGTAAAAAGGTAGGAATGGTGTTTCAGCATTTCAATCTTTTTCCTCATCTAACCGTTTTAGAGAATGTTACATTCGCACCGCAGCAAGTATTAAAGATTTCGAAAAGTGAAGCTGAGAGAGAGGCTTTAGATCTCCTTAAAACCGTTGGATTGAGTGATAAAGCGAACAGCTATCCATCTAACCTTTCTGGCGGACAGAAACAGCGTGTGGCCGTAGCGAGAGCACTTGCTATGAAACCTGAAGTTATGCTTTTTGATGAACCTACTTCAGCTCTAGATCCAGAGATGGTAAAAGAAGTGCTTCAAGTAATGAAGAACCTCGTCAAGCTTGGCATGACGATGGTCATTGTGACACATGAGATGGGCTTTGCAAAAGAAGTTGCCGATCGTGTTCTGTTCATGGATGATGGGAAATTAGTAGAAGATCAAGTGCCAGCTATTTTCTTTGAAAATCCGAAAACAGATCGAGCTAAAGCTTTCTTAGAAAAAGTGCTATAATGCTTAAAAAAGGACTTCTTACCTGAAGTCCTTTTTCGTTTTTTGAATTTCATTGAAGTATGGAATAATGGAATAAGATGCAGAACGAGATGAGAAAGAAGGCATTCATTTTATGAAATTTACAATTGGCTATCGAACAGTAAAGACTGCAATCGGAGCAGGTCTTGCTATCGCCTTAGCAGAGTGGCTAGGGTTAGACTTTTATACGTCTGCTGGTATACTCACTATTCTTTGTATAAAGATTACGAAGAAGCGCTCGATCATCTCTTCATGGGAAAGGTTTGCCGCTTGTATACTCGGAATAGGATTTGCGAGTGCGATCTTCTCACTGATCGGCTATCATCCTTACGCACTAACCATTCTTTTGATCCTATTCATTCCAACACTCGTATCCCTAAACCTGAAGGAAGGCATCATCACATCGTCAGTTATCATCCTTCATTTATACACTCTTCAAAAAATCACATGGGAAATCGTGCTCAACGAATTTAGTATCATCGTAATTGGTATAGGAATGGGACTAATCATGAATCTCTACATGCCTTCGGTGGAAAAAATACTGTTAAACATGCAGAAGGAACTCGAAAAAAGATACAAAGTCATTTTTCATGAATTTCATCTATATTTAGCACATGATAAACACGAGTGGGACGGTAAAGAGATTACAGAATGTGCAGATCTTATCTCTAACGCAAAAAGCATTGCCTTTCGTGACATTGAAAATCATTTTCTACGGTACGAAAACCAGTATTATCACTACTTTAAGATGAGAGAAAAACAGTTTGAGATCATTCAGCGAATGCTACCGATCATTTCTTCCATCGATAAAACATATGTTCAGTGTGAAAAACTAGGCAGCTTCTTCGAGCGCCTAAGCGCTGCTGTTCACCCAGGAAATACAGCCGTTTTGTTTTTAGATGAACTAGAAAACATGAGACAAGAATTCCGGGAGATGCATCTTCCAAAAGACAGAGACGAATTCGAAACACGCTCAAAACTCTATCAGCTACTCCAAGACATTGAGGATTACTTGATCATCAAAAGTAAGTTTAAGAAATAGATCTGGAGTTTTTTGGAATTTCTACTTAATTTTAGACTACAGGTATTGATTTTAATTACTTCTCATCACTGAACAGTTGACTGTAGTGAAAGGTGCGAGACTCCTGCGGGACAAGCTGTCAGGTGAGACACTTAATGGCGCATAGCGGCAAGTGGCTCACCGCCTGCCCCGCGGAAAGCGAGCAACTGTAACGAAAGTCAACTCTTTCAAATATCACCTAAGAAAAAACAAAAATACCCACTCATGACTTCCCCTGCATTTACAAATACTAAGTAAAAAATGACAGGGTGATAAAGATGGGAAAACTCAAATTAGCTTTTATCTTGTTATTTTCACCAATATGGCCGATCGGAGACGCACATGCCTTAGGAGACCCTTATTTAATCATTAACAAAACATCCAACAGACTTGCATACGTTGAAGATGGGACCATTAAAGAAATCTACAAAGTAGCAACAGGAAAGTCGAAAGAACTTACACCAGAAGGCGAGTTTACAATCACCGTAAAAGCTGTGGATCCTTATTATCGAAAAAAAGATATTCCAGGTGGTGACAAAACGAATCCGCTCGGCACACGATGGATCGGTTTTGACGCAAACGGAACGGACGGTCGTACCTTTGGAATACATGGAAATAATAATCCATCTGCCATCGGAAGATATGTTACGGCAGGATGTATTCGTATGTATGAAAAAGATGTTCAGAAGCTTTACAGCAAACTAAAGATAGGCACAAAGATAAAAGTGATCCACTCACAAAAAAGCTTTGATGAGATTATAAAACAGTAATCATGTAAAACCCCCAGTTCAAGAGAACTGGGGGTTAACGGTTTTATAAGAAAAAAGCGACTCCTGTTAAAAGACTGCTTAGAACGAGACAAATAATCATTACATAGACAATCGTTTTTATTAATTTTTGATTCAAAGCCTTTACCCTCCTATAAACATTTCCATCTTAATTGTATCTTGTTTGGAGGGCAGAAACAAGAAATCCTAAGATACCAATTTGCAAATTTAGTCGAAAATTTGCGCTATCAAGCAGGAAAAAGCGCTTACAAAACGAAAGATGTTATGTTGAGACTATTTTTCTTTGTTAAACAGGAGGCTTCTAATGGACAAACAACAGCGTATAAAAGAGTGGCAAGAAAAGACCGAACAATCAATGAATAGATTTCCCGAACGAAAAGAGAGGTTTCATACTTCATCTGATATAGAGGTTGGAAGGCTGTATGGTACAGAGGAAGAGCATTATCCGATGGAATCACTAGGGCTTCCAGGAGAGTATCCATACACGCGTGGTTCTCAATCTACCATGTATCGTGCAAGGTTCTGGACGATGAGACAATACGCAGGGTTTGGTTCTGCTGAAGAAACGAATAAACGTTTTCGCTATCTACTTGATCAAGGGCAAACCGGGCTTTCTGTAGCATTCGACCTTCCTACACAAATCGGGTATGACTCTGATCACTCAATGTCCCGAGGGGAAGTAGGAAAAGTGGGGGTAGCGATAGACTCCATCGAAGACATGGAAGCACTTTTAAAAGACATTCCGCTCGATAAGGTAAGTACTTCGATGACGATCAACGCACCGGCTTCTGTCCTGCTCGCTATGTATATCGCTGTTGCTGAGAAGCAGGGAGTAGGTCCAGAAAAGCTCTCAGGAACGATACAGAATGATATCTTAAAAGAATACATCGCTCGTGGTACATATATTTTCCCTCCAAAGCCTTCAATGCGATTGATTACAGATATCTTCGGCTATTGTCAGGAATTTGTGCCAAAGTGGAATACGATCAGCATCTCTGGTTATCACATTCGAGAAGCTGGGGCGAATGCCGCACAAGAACTTGCTTTTACGATTGCAAATGGGCTCGCATATGTGGATGCTGCGATAGAATCCGGGTTGAAGATTGATGATTTTGCTCCGCGGTTAGCTTTTTTCTTCAACGCTCATAACCAGTTCTTTGAGGAAGTTGCGAAGTTCAGAGCAGCTCGTAGAATGTGGGCTAAACTAATGAGAGAACATTATGGCGCTAAGAATCCGAAGTCATGGCAGCTTCGTTTTCATACCCAAACAGGTGGCTCGACCCTAACTGCGCAGCAACCGGATAACAATATCGTACGTGTTACAACGCAAGCACTATCAGCCGTCCTAGGAGGAACGCAGAGCCTTCATACGAACTCAAGAGATGAAGCACTTGCTCTTCCTACAGAAGATTCGGCTCGAATCGCTCTTCGTACTCAGCAGATCTTAGCTCATGAGACAGGTGTGGCAGATACGGTTGATCCACTTGCGGGTTCTTATTACGTCGAACATTTAACAGATGAGCTGGAACGAAAAGCAAACGAATATATTGAAAAGATCAATCAGATGGGTGGCGCGGTTGCAGCGGTTGAACAAGGATACATGCAGCGAGAGATCCACCATACGTCCTATGAAACACAAAAAAAGATCGAGAATGGCCAAGAAATCATCGTCGGCATGAATAAATTTAGTATTGAAAATGAACCTCAGCCAGAACTATTAAGAGTTGATCCAACTTTAGGAGAGAAACAGAAAGAAAAGCTGCAAACACTGAAAGCAAAGAGAGATCAAAACCGAGTGAGCGCTCAGTTGGATTCGTTACGTGCTGCAGCTAAAAGTGATGATAACTTAATGCCGATCATCGTTGAGTGCGTGAAATCATATTGTACGATCGGAGAAATATGCGGTGTGCTTCGAGAAGAATTTGGAGAGTACACAGGCGTCTAAAAATAGAGAGGAGTGGAGAAACGATGAAGAAAACAATTCGTGTTTTAATTGCAAAACCAGGACTCGACGGACATGACCGAGGAGCTCTTGTTGTTTCTCAAGCACTAAGAGATTATGGAATGGAAGTCATTTATACGGGGTTAAGACAAACACCAGAACAAATAGCTGCTGCCGCTGTCCAAGAAGACGTGGATGCGATCGGTTTATCTTGTTTGTCAGGCGCACATAACGAACTTTTTCCAGAAGTGATGAGACTTCTTCATGAAAAAGGAGCAGATGATATTATCGTTGTCGGTGGTGGGGTAATTCCATGGGAAGACATTCCCTTCTTAGAGTCCAAAGGCATACAAAAAGTTTTCACGCCAGGAACTCCGACGATCGAAACAGCCAAATTTATCGAACAAGCGGTATATGAACGTGATGGGATTACAGAAGAGGTGTTTTCAGGAGTAGCGCCAGAACGGATTGATCATATTGGAATCGCTGTAAAATCTTTAGATGAAGCGCTCCCGTTTTATGTGAATGTTCTAGGATTAACACTTGAAGCGATCGAGGAAGTTCCTTCACAAAAAGTGAAAGTAGCTTTTATAAAGATCGGAGAGACGAGGTTAGAACTGCTTGAAGCCTTAACTTTAGACAGCCCTATCGCTCAGTTTATTGAAAAGCGGGGGCAAGGTGTACATCACGTTGCTCTTGGCGTTACAAACATACAAGACCGCATTGATGAGATGAAATCAAACGGGATCAAGATGATTCATGACGCTGCTGTTCCTGGCGCAGGTGGGGCGTCAGTTGCCTTCATGCATCCTTCTTCTACACATAAGGTTTTGTTTGAGCTTTGTGAGAAGACGAAAAGTAAGGAGGAAGCAAAATAATGGACATCTATGACAAGATTAATGAGCTTTATGAAAAGAAAACAGAGATTGAATTAGGCGGCGGTGATGACCGCATCGATAAACAGCATGAACGCGGAAAGTTAACGGCACGGGAACGCATCGATCTTTTACTAGATGAAGGTACGTTTGTTGAATTGAATCCTTTCATGGAGCACCGCTCACATGACTTTGGTCTATCCGGGATGAAGGCACCAGGAGAAGGTGTAGTGACGGGATACGGAAAGATTCATGGCCGTCCTATTTATCTGTTCGCTCAAGATTTTACGGTATTTGGCGGCGCTCTTGGAGAGATGCACGCGAAAAAGATTGCTGCAGTTATGGATCTTGCGGCAAAGAACGGAACTCCTTTTATCGGGTTGAACGATTCAGGAGGTGCGCGTATACAAGAAGGTGTCATGTCGCTTGATGGCTATGGCCATATCTTTTATCGAAACAGCATCTATTCAGGCGTGATTCCACAAATATCCGTTATTATGGGACCTTGTGCAGGAGGAGCGGTGTATTCCCCAGCGATCACTGATTTTGTGTTTATGGTGGAAAAGACAAGTCAGATGTTTATCACAGGACCAAAAGTGATCGAGACTGTAACAGGGGAAAAGATTTCTTCGGAAGATCTAGGTGGTGCTGAAGTTCATGGATCTAAGAGTGGGAACGCACATTTTACAGCACCATCTGAATCAGAAGTGTTAGAAGATGTTAGACGTTTAATCTCTTACCTTCCGCAGAATAATAAAGAGAGAACGCCAGTCTTACCTTGGGGAGATGAAGAGGATGATCGCCCTGAACTAACTGAGATCATCCCATTTGATTCAACTAGGCCCTATGATGTAAGAACGGTTATCCAAGAAGTGGTGGATAAGGACTCATTCATGGAAGTTCATGCTCAATTTGCAAGAAATATAGTTGTAGGTTTTGCCAGGATAAAGGGTGAAGTGATAGGATTAGTATGTAATCAGCCAAAAGTCATGGCTGGAGGACTAGACATTGATTCTTCAGATAAAGCATCGCGTTTTATCCGTTTATGTGACTCTTTCAATATTCCGATCATCACGTTTGAGGATGTAACAGGATTCTTTCCAGGGGTAAAACAAGAGCATGGCGGTATTATCCGTCATGGAGCAAAGATTCTTTATGCGTACTCAGAAGCGACTGTTCCAAAGATAACAATCATTCTTCGAAAAGCATATGGCGGTGCATATGTAGCTTTAAACAGTAAATCTATCGGAGCAGATTTAGTATTTGCATGGCCGAATGCTGAGATCGCTGTTATGGGGCCACAAGGAGCTGCGAATATCATCTTCGCCAAAGAGATCGAACGAAGCGAAGATCCTGAAGCGACAAGGGCCGCGAAGATCGAAGAGTATCGTACGAAGTTCGCTAACCCTTATATCGCTGCAGCAAACGGGATGGTAGATGATGTTATTGATCCGAGAGATACGAGAATCAAGTGTATTCAGGCGCTTGACATGCTGCGCAACAAGAGTGAAGACAGACCTTACAAAAAGCATGGAAACATACCACTATAAAAAGCGAGGGATACATAAATGGTAAATGCAGACCGTTTGTTAAACGAATTTTTAGAGCTTGTTCAAATTGACTCTGAGACTAGACACGAGAAAGAGATATCAATCGTTCTTAAAAAGAAATTTGAAGAGCTTGGTGTTGAAGTTTATGAAGATGATGCTGAATCAACGACAGAGCACGCAGCAGGAAATTTAATCTGTACGTTAAAAGGAAATAAAGAAGGCGTTGACACGATCTATTTCACTTCTCATATGGATACAGTTACTCCAGGTAACGGGATCAAACCTTCAATAAAAGATGGATATGTAGTAACAGATGGAACTACGATTCTTGGAGCGGATGACAAAGCAGGTCTTGCTGCTATGTTTGAAGCGATTAAAGTACTAAAAGAAGAGAATATCTCTCACGGTGATATTCAATTTATCATTACGGTAGGAGAGGAATCTGGCTTGGTTGGTGCAAAGGCAATGGATGCGTCAAAAATCACAGCTAAATACGGTTTTGCCTTAGACAGTGATGGTCCTGTTGGAGATATTATTGTAGCTGCTCCTACACAGGCTAAAGTTCGAGCGAAAATCTATGGAAAATCGGCACATGCAGGTGTTGCTCCTGAAAAAGGCGTTTCAGCTATCACGATTGCAGCTAAAGCGATCGCTCGCATGCCACTTGGCAGAATTGATGAAGAAACGACAGCAAACATCGGCCATTTTCATGGTGGAGGTACAGGAGAGCAAACGAATATCGTTTGTGACACTGTTTTCGTACTAGCTGAAGCGCGTTCATTAATCAACGAGAAAATGGAAGTTCAAACAGCAAAAATGAAAGAAGCGTATGAATCAGCTGCTGCAGAATTAGGCGGACGTGCAGAAGTTGAAATCGAAGTAATGTATCCTGGATTCAAATTTGGTGAAGGTGATCATGTTGTAGAAGTTGCCAAAAAAGCAGCTGAGAAGATCGGACGCCCACATAGACTTCTTCACAGTGGTGGTGGAAGTGATGCGAACATTATCGCGGGTCACGGTATTCCAACCGTAAATCTAGCTGTAGGGTATGAAGAGATTCACACAACGAATGAAAGAATGCCGATTGAGGAATTGACGAAGACGGCAGAAATGGTACTTGCAGTCATCGGAATAACAGCAGGCGAATAAGAAAAATGACGAAACTTGGCGGATTTTCGCCAAGTTTTTATTGTTTAATAGGCCTTGTTGCCTGTTTTTGTTGCTCTTTATAACAAAATGTCGCAAAAAGTTGACAGTCACTTTATGATTTATGTAAGATATTTTTATCATGTAAATGAAAATATTGGTAATTTAAAAGAATCTTATTTCGGGGGAGGAAATGGGATGAGTCAACTATCTGACATGCATATGATGGTAAATTATATGCGTGGCGTGTATAAAGTTTTAGAAGAAGATTGGCAGAAAGCTGCAAAAGCCATTGGGTTAACTCAAGCTGAACAACATATTTTATGGATCGTTTCACTAGAACAAGACATTACGATCTCTAAGATCGCTTATTACGGATTGTGGGATGTATCTACAGTGATGCAAGTGATCAAACGACTAAAAGATAAAGGCTATGTGAGACTAGAGAAAAAGAATGATGACCGCCGAATATCTTATGTTTATTTAACAGATGAAGGATTGGTAAAACATAAAGAGTCCACGAGCTTTAACTGCCAAATCTATGGCTTTCTTCAAAAGTGGATGGAAGATGAAAGTAAAAAGGACTTCTATCGAGATCTGGTTCAATTACATAAAGATTTAAACAAACATTTTCATGGTGAAGAATTTGTTGATTGGGTAGAGGATACTGGAAAACGGCTTCACAAGACAAGGTAGATACCTTGTCTTTTTCTTTTGTATAGACCGTCGTTCCTTTTGTTTTTAAACGCTGTTCTAACATATACTAATAGATAAGTTTTGATAAAGGGAGTGTTCATGTGTATCAGTCTCCTGGGTCTAAAAGAAGAATCATATTTCATGTGGACATGAACAGCTTCTATGCTTCAGTCGAAATGGCTGAAAACCCTGATCTTCGAGGAAAGCCCGTTGCGGTAGCCGGTAATGTAGAAGAACGAAAAGGAATCATCGTAACTTGTAGTTATGAAGCGAGGGAAAAAGGCGTAAGAACAACGATGCCTCTTTGGCAAGCTAGAAAACTTTGTCCTAATCTGGTGGTTGTTCCACCAAACTTTGAAACATACAAAATGTATTCATCACGCATGTTTCAGCTTCTGCAGGAATATACAGAAAAGGTAGAGCCTGTTTCCATCGATGAAGGCTACATGGATGTAACAGACTGCCAAGAACCACTTGAAATGGCAAAAGAGATTCAATCAAGATTGTTGAATGAGCTGAACTTGCCATCATCTATCGGAATCGGTCCGAATAAATTTTTAGCTAAAACAGCTTCAGATATGAAGAAACCGCTCGGGATCACTGTACTTAGAAAGAGAGATCTCAGTGAAAAGTTATGGCCGCTGAAAGTGGGAGAGATGCACGGAATCGGTAAGAAGACCGAAGAAAAGTTAAATAAATACGGCATCATGACAATAAAAGATCTCGCAGATGCCGTAGATTATGAACTGAAGCATCGTTTTGGCATCAATGGTATAAAGATGAAAGAACGAGCAAACGGTATCGATACGCGTCCAGTTGATCCTAGTGCGGCAAGTGATTATCGGTCGATCGGCAGTTCTACGACATTGAGTGAAGACCTTATCTCTGTTAAGGAAACAGAGCCTGTTTTTAAAAAGCTTGCGGAAAAAGTATCGTCTCGGCTTAAAACAAAAGGGTATGTAGCGCTAACGATTGCGATCACTATTCGCTACAGCGATCGGAAAACGATCACGAGAAGTAAAATGCTCGCGAACGGAACACAGCATGCAATAGATATCCAAAAAACAGCGGTCGAACTCTTTCGCAGACATTGGAATCAGGAACCTGTTCGTTTATTGGGCATAACTGCTACAGAAGTAGTGGAGAAAGATCAAGCGACTTATCAGCTTGATCTGTTCTCTGTCGAAAAGAACGAAAAAGACGCTCTGCTTCATGATGTATTATCATCGATCGAAAGAAAGCATGGAGAAGGCATCATAAAAAAGGGAAAAAAGTAACAGGAGCTGATCATTTCATGAGATTTAAAAATAGCGTGATGAGAACAGTGATGTTAACTGCTCTTTGCCTCGGGCTTTTTATTCTGTTTGCATCAATCTACGAACAATCAAGAGTAGAAGTTCTTGATGTTTGGGCGATGAAAAATGTGTCTGTTATCCATCAACCTGCTTTAAATGATAGCTTTACGTTCTTGACGAACATCGCTTCGAGACCCTATCAATTCGCCATCTTTTTCTTTTTTGCTGTAATCTGGTTGATCGGTGAAAGAAAATGGATAGAACCGTTCGTGTTAGGCGTTTGTCTTGTCGGAATCCGCTTTGAAAATCAATGGTTCAAAGAATGGTTTGAGAGGGATAGACCAATGTACGACCGAGTTATTGAGATCACGGGTTATAGCTTTCCTAGCGGACATGCAATGATCTCCATCGCTTTTTTTGGTCTGCTTTCTTATCTTCTCGTACAAAACTATTCGTTTTTGTACAGATATCGTAAATTTATATATGCTGTTACGATTCTTTTTATTGGATCAGTCGGTTTTAGCAGAGTGTATTTAGGAGTTCATTATCCTACAGATGTTCTAGGTGGTTTCGCGGCTGGAGGAACCTGGCTCTTAATCTGCGTTCTACTGTATAAGGGGCTGAACTACTTTTTCAAGAAGAATGTGTCATATGAATAGAAAAAGCTGACTCTTTAAAGAGCCAGCTTTCTATCATCGTTCTTACCAACCACGTTCATATTGTTTTGGACTTTCGATCTCTGTTCCAAGATCTTGTGCAGCTGATCGCGGCCAATACGGATCTTTCAAAAACTCTCGGCCGATAAAGATAAGATCAGCTCGCTTGTTTTGTAAGATTTCTTCCGCCTGTCTGCCTGTTGTGATCAAGCCAACAGCTGCTGTTGCGATTTCAGCTTCGTTTTTAATCTTGTCTGCAAAAGAAACTTGATAACCAGGGAAAGTCGGAATCTTCGCTGGTACAACAGCACCTGAACTACAGTCGATAAGATCGACCCCGTCTTCTTTCATCCACTTCGAATAGGTTACAAAATCTTCTGGTGTATTTCCTTCTGGGTGATAATCATTCGCTGAAATACGAACAAACAGCGGGCCTTCCCATTCTAATCTGACAGCAGCAATGATCTCTTGTAAGAATCGATAGCGATTTTCTTGGCTGCCTCCATAAGAATCATTTCTTCTGTTAGACAGAGGGGAGAGGAACTCATTGATCAAATATCCATGCGCTCCATGAATCTCAATTACATCAAATCCTGCAGTTTTCGCTCTTTTTGCTGCGCTTCGAAATTGATTAACTGTCTCTTCGATCTGCTGAAGTGACATTTCTTCTGGTGTCTTCATTTTTTCAGAAAACGCGATAGCAGAGGGGGCGATGATCGGTCCGTCTATCATAGCCTTGCGTCCTGCATGGGCGATTTGAATCGCCGCTTTTGAGCCGTTTTCCTGAATAGACGAAACAAGTTGAGACAGACCTTCTACATGGCTGTCATCCCAGATTCCTAAGTCTTCAGCACTTATTCTTCCTTGAGGGCTTACAGCTGCTGCTTCGGTCATGATCAGCCCGGTCTGACCCATTGCTCTAGACGTGTAATGAGTCACATGCCAAGGGGTCACAATCCCATCTTGTTCATAACAAGAGTACATGCACATAGGTGACATGACGATCCGATTCTTTAACGTTACGTCACGGATGGTCAATGGTTGAAACAATAACGGTTGAATA
Organism: Fictibacillus nanhaiensis; assembly: GCA_016401345.1. Taxonomy (GTDB): domain Bacteria; phylum Bacillota; class Bacilli; order Bacillales; family Fictibacillaceae; genus Fictibacillus; species Fictibacillus phosphorivorans. The sequence continues at coordinate 639,666 of JAEACG010000002.1, forward strand.
TGAAACAACTCCTTTTTCTTTGAGAACAAGCTTTTTTAGCATCATAACTTTTCTTTCTCATTGTAAAACGTTTGATCACTATTTTTGAAGAAATCTGCTCTTGGAATGTGGTGGAAGGCTGTTCAACAGTTCTCTTGCCAGGATCGGATAGTCAGTTATGATTGCTTCTGCACCCCACTCAAAAAAATACTTCATCCATTTCTGACTGTTAACCGTATAGGGACGAATAGGAATATTATTTCTATTAAAGCCTTTCATGATGTAAGGGTGAAGAGATTTATAGTTCGGATGCGCACTTTGTGAACAAACGGCTTTTACATACTCCCACGGCTCAAATAATCCAGAAGAGTATAGAGGAGCCGTCTGTACATAATTGTTCAATCTTCTGATTTTGACTAAACTATAATGATTGAATGACGAGATCACAGTTCGATCCATCATCCCATAGTGATGCAACAATTGAAGTACCTTTTCCTCGAGACCGTTGTATTCTACGATATTGTTTTTTAATTCGATATTAAGCAACATGGGGAGTGGTGTTATCCATTCTAAAAATTGTTGAAGAGAAGGAATGGATTCTTTATTGAATTTTTTTGAAAACCAGCTGCCCGCATCTAATTGTGATAATTCATCATAGGTGTTATCAACAACATAACCTTTTCCATTAGTCGTTCGATCTATCTTCTCATCATGGATGATGACGGGTATACCATCTTTAGAAAGCTGTACATCGAGTTCGATCCCATCAGCGCCATCTTTAAATGCTTTTTTGAATGCAGCCATCGTGTTTTCAGGACAATCCTTGCTAGATCCTCTGTGAGCAAATATATAGGTCAAGAATGTAAGCTCCCTTCATAAAAAAGATATAGACAGTATAAGGTAAATGAAAATGGAGATAAAATGAAAGGCTTCGTGCTTTTTTTAAGCTTTGTCCCTTTTGATAGTTCCAGATGCTCGCTTTCCAAGGAGCAGGCGATGAGTCTCTGCCGCTACGCGCCCTTAGAAGTCTCCACCTGTTTAGTTGCAGTGGCTAGCCTCTAGAGGTCAAAAGTTGAACGAATTCCACATTTCGAACTGACCGCTCGTCCTATAAGCCGGTATCTATCGCTTCAATCACCTCGCATGAAGAAGAGGAAAAAGAAAAATGCCTGCTATTCAACCATTTTATCAAGAGTGTTCTTTTAAGTTATTGTACTTTAGTTTTGACTTACAATCTTAGATTCCTAAGTGCCTCAAACATTAACTATACCCATCCCTGATTTAGGTTGATTGGAGTGTAGGGTGCGAGACTCCTGCGGGACGAGCGGTCAGGTGAGACACTTAGAGGCGCGAAGCGGCAAGTGGCTCACCGGTCGCCCCGCGGAAAGGGAGCACCTGAAACGGAAATCAACCACTTTCATAAGGAACAGAGTTATAGACAGAATGAAAGAAACCCTTCCTGTTTGAAGAGGAAGGGTGAGTTATTTTCTGCGTCTAGAACGCTTCTTTTTTTCTTCTCTGTTGTGTTCTTCCACAGTGGCTCCTTTTTCTGTCAGCCAGTGGATAAAAACAAGCTCTTTGTCAGTAAGAGATCGTTTCGTAAACTTTTCAAACTGAACGCGCAATTCAAGGTATCTTTGGGAAATTTCAACTTCGGTCACACAAATCCCTCCCTAAATCTAGCTCTAGCTTCTACTTAGATGATAAAGAGTAAGTAAAGGGCTTGTCAATTTTTTCTAATCGTCAATTTCTGCAGAGAAAACTAGAGAATTGGTGCAAAATAACGAAAAGGAGTTGGTATGATGAAGATTTCTCTTAAGTTATTCTGCTGGATCATGGCCAGTTTTCTAGTGTGTAGTTCACTTTCGTTTACGGTCTCTGCAGAAAGTCCAAGGGTACAAGAACCTGCTTATGCAAAATGGGGCAGACTTGCTGTTTTCGAAACAGGGAAACGCTACCCCGATTATGATATCGTAGATTATTTATATGTTGGACGAACGACTGCTCAAAATGAAGATATTGTCGAAAGATTTAAGCTGTGGATCAGGAAAGGTGCTTCAGAAAAAGGAGTCATTATAACGATTACGTTAACTCCGAACGGTGTATTTAAGGGTATTTCCTTTCAAGAGACAGCCCGTTAACAAATCAGTTCATTCTTCCTAATTCCTCTGATCGTTGCACTGCTTTTTTGATGCAAGCTAAAAAAGCGTCTTGGACTCCGTGTTGGTCCAGTTTACCGATTCCTGCCTCAGTCGTGCCGCCAGGACTGGTTACTTTTCTTCTAAGCTCGATTGGCGAATCTGTTGTTTGTTTAAGCATAAGAGATGCACCTAAAAGCGTCTGAGAGATTAAAGTCTTTGCTTCTTCTTCAGAAAGATTTAATTCTTCAGCCGCTTTTTGCATGGCTTCAGCGATATAGTAAACATACGCTGGACCACTTCCAGAGAGGCCTGTAACGATATGAAGTTTTTCTTCAGGGACAAGAGTAACCGTTCCGATCGTCTCAAACAGCTCGAGAGATTTTTCAATATGAAATGGCTCTGCATAGATCCCTGAGGAGAGTGCAGTAGCAGAATATCCGATCGATGCGGAGGTGTTTGGCATCGCTCTCATTACAGGATTGTTAAGATGAAGCCAATTTGTTAGCGTTTCAGTGGATATGCCAGCCATAACAGAAATGATCAGTTGATGGCCCTTAACAAACGGCTTGATGGTGTTAACCGCATTGTGCGCATCCTTTGGTTTTACCGCAAGAATAATAATCTCTGCACCAGTGATCGCTTCTTCTATCGTTGAAGCGGGTACTACACCGTACTTAAGTTGTAGCTCGTTTACACGTTGTGTATTGCTTCGGTTTTTTATCGTGATCAAATCAGCTTGCCATTTCTCTTTTTTGATCAATCCTTCCATTATGGCCTCAGCCATCGATCCGGCACCAATAAACGTTATTTTTTCTGTTCCCACGGGTAATCCCTCCCAGAATTTTGAGTATAAAAAAACTCCCAGTCCTAAATATAAAGGACGGATGGGAGTGATCCGTGGTACCACCTTTGTTGGCATGATTGCTTGCCCGCTCAAGATGTCTTTATCGCAGAACTGCGCCAGATTTCTCCAGACTGCTCCAGGGCAGGTTCAGTAATTCCTGTACGGTGAAATCTTGCAGCCTATGGATTCCACTCTCTAAACGGAGGAGATTACGTACTAATCCCTTTCAACGCATTTATTTATTGGCCATAATTGGCATTTCTTTTATATTTTAAAAAACATTATGCTATGATTTCTATATGTATGTCAACTAGTTATTTTATTTGGAGGAAAAGATGACTCAAAAAACAGCAATTATCCCAATTACGCTTCCTACACCATTTGATGTAGGTCCTGTAAACTGTGTCCTCCTAAAAAGTGATGCGGTTACGCTTGTTGATTCCGGAGCAAAAACCGAAGAAAGCAGACAACAGCTTCTCTCTAACCTTAAGGATCATGGGCTCACTTTTAAAGATTTAGATTATTATATCTGCACGCACTACCACCCTGATCATGCGGGTCTATCAAAAGAGATCCAAGAGAGTGGTGTTTCGACCCTCATGCTTAGAGAAGCCGTTCCTTATGTTAGTGGCGACCGTGAATTTATTGAACAGGGAGAAACGTTTTATACCGATCTCTATCATTCTTTTGGAGTGCCAGATACTCTTGGAAGAATAGAACTTTTAAAGCTGCGAAAGTATCGTACCTTCTCAAGCGCGTTTGTTCCAGACACCCTGCCTTTACCTGGTGATGAAGTGCCTGGTCACGAGGGATTCATCTTTTTAAAGACGCCCGGACATGCCCCAGACCATCTTTCTCTCTATCATGAAGAAGATGGCATCTTAATCGGCGGGGATGTGCTGCTGCCTCATATTTCGTCTAATGCCCTATTAGAACCGCCGGCTTTGAACGAAACCGAGCGGCCAAGAACCTTGCTTCAATACCGAGAGACATTGCAATACCTATACACGCTGAACTTAAAAACAGTATACCCTGGACACGGCGAGCCTTTTACGAATGCAGCACAGTTGATCACAAAACGTTTACACGATCATACCGAGCGTGCAAAAGCGCTTGAACATCTGTTGAGCGATGAGCCGTTAACCGTTTTTGAACTGTGTCGACGTCTATTTCCAAAATTATATGAAAAGCAACTCGGATTAGTAGTATCTGAAGTTGTGGGGCACCTCGATCTGCTTCAATCAGAAGGAAGAGTGCGAGTAGAGGAAGAGAACAAGATATCACATTATCGCAGAACAGGAGTTAGAAGATGAGTACATTACAAAATAAAGTGGTCTTGATAACAGGAGCATCAGGAGGACTCGGCGCTCACCTTGCTATGGATGTGGCTAAAAAAGGAGCAACGCCCATCCTTACTGCAAGAAGAGAAGATCAGCTAAAAGTGGTACAGGAAGCCATCTTAAAAGCTACGAATATAAAAGCGCCTTATTATATATTAGATGTTTCGAACACAGACAGCGTTGAGGAAGTTTTTTCAACGATCCTTAGTGAACATCAAAACATACATACTTTAGTGAATAACGCGGGTTACGGCATTTTTGAAGAGTTTGTGGATTCGCCATGGAAAAATATCGAAGGAATGTTTTCAACGAACGTTCTTGGTCTGATGGCTTGTACGAGAGCTGTTCTGCCTCATATGCTTCAAAGAGGAAGTGGTCATATCGTGAATATTGCTTCTCAGGCCGGTAAGATCTCAACGCCAAAATCCAGCGTGTACGCAGCAACGAAACATGCTGTGTTAGGATTCTCAAACGGGTTGCGTTTGGAAGTCGCACACAAAGGGATAGACGTGACCACCATCAACCCTGGACCGATTGCGACCAACTTCTTTACACTTGCTGATCAGTCTGGCAATTACGTTAAAAACGTTCAAAAACTGATGCTCCAGCCTTCGCATGTCTCAGCAAAAATTGTTAAAGCGATGGAGCGTCCCGTTCGTGAGATCAACCTGCCATGGTGGATGAACGTTGGAAGTACGATGTATCAAGTCATGCCAAAATTGATTGAAACACTAGGTGGAAAATCGTTTCGACAAAAGTAAGTTACAATAATTTTATTATGTAAACAAAATGGAAAGTTATAAGACTTTTGGAGCTGGTGATGGAACTTATGGATTGGAGTTCGAAACTCGTGGATTGGGGCTCAAAACTCGTGGATTGGAGCTCGAAACTCGTGGATTGCCACTTAAAACCTCATCGATTACAGTCCAAACTTCTCACACCAGCATCAAAAATAAGCAGGTTCCCTCACTAAAAGACGGAATTTGCTTATTTATTTGTAAAATAGGCATACACAACGTCCTGAATGATGCTGTAAATTGCCTCATTTTGACCTTCCTCATTTATCTGGCGCAATACTTCTTCTTCGAGATTTCTCCATTCTTCATCTGTTAATGTACAATTTTCTTCTTCCCATAAATAATCCTTCAACGATCGTTTGATCATTTTTCTTATCAATAAGCGGTTCATTTCTTCACCTGACTTTCCTTATAAATCCTAGACTTTTGGCTCGAAAACGTCAATCTGCAAAATTTGCTGAAAAAATTACCATTGTTATAAGAACATACATTCGGTTAAAATGGGTATACATATAAAGAACAGATGTTCGCTAATCGATGAAAGGGGTGTGTCGAATGAACTATGATGAAATGCCTAAGCGCACCATCCTATGTATGGATATGAAAAGTTTTTATGCAAGCTGTGCTGCTGTTCGCTTAGGGTTAAATCCGCTGACATGTCATTTGGCAGTAGTAGGGGATACGGAAAGACAGGGAAGCGTTGTGCTTGCAGCATCACCGAGACTAAAGGCTGATTTTGGTATTCGCACAGGCAACCGGCTGTTTGAGATTCCAAAGAATAAAAACATTATCGTTGTAAATGCGCAGATGGCTTATTTCCTAGAAAGATCGATGGAGATCACGAAGATGCTGCACCGATATGTTCCACCAGAGTCAATCCACACATATAGCGTGGATGAAAGTTTTCTTCAAGCTGACGGAACAGAAAGGTTGTGGGGAAGCGCACAAGAACTTGCTGAGAGAATTCGACGTGATATCTGGCGAGAATTTGGATTGCCGTGTGCGATCGGAATTGGCCCGAACATGCTCATGTCGAAGCTTTGTCTCGATCTTGAAGCGAAGAAAAAAGGAGTGGCGCAGTGGGGGTATGAAGATGTAGAACAGAAGCTATGGCCTCTATCCCCCCTAAGCCAGATGTGGGGAATCGGATCAAGAGTAGAGCGGACTTTAAACAGGATGGGGATTGTAACAGTCGGTGACCTCGCGCATTATCCGCTCGAACTTTTAGAGAAAAAATTCGGGATCATGGGAAATCAACTCTATCATCATGCATGGGGCATCGATCTGTCTGAAATCGGTGCGCCCATCATGCAAGGCCAGGTCAGCTACGGAAAAAGCCAGATTTTACTTCGGGATTATACGGATATAACGGAGATCAAACATGTCATTTTGGAAATGTGTGAAGAAGTGGCAAGACGTGCGAGAAGAGCAAGAAAAGCAGGGCGGACGATCAGCTTTGGATTAGGATACAGCAAAGATGAGGGTGGCGGCGGCTTTCATCGTTCTAAATCGATCGATCAGCCATCTAACATTACGATGGAGCTGTATGAAGTGTGTCTAGAGCTTCTGCAAACCTTTTATCGGGGAGAGACGGTGCGTAAGATTTCAATCGCTCTTTCTAACGTCTGTGAAGATACAGAAACACAGCTTACTTTGTTTTCTCTAGACCATCCAAAAAAAAGAAAGATCGGCTATGTTATGGATGATATTCGGCAAAAATACGGCTCCAACTCTCTTCTGCGGGCTGTTTCTTACACAAAAGGAGGAACAGCATTATACAGAAGCCGACTTTTAGGTGGACATAAGGCATAAGGGGGCGGAAGAACGGTGATTCGTGACAGAGGAAATATAAAGTGGACAGCGATGATGCTGCCGGAGCACGTGAAAATGTTAAGAGAGCATCAGGACGGTCTGGACTATGGAAGAAAGCCAGAATTAGATGAACAAAAGTACGAAGAATTCAATGAGACAATCTGTGTTGCGATGGAAGAGAACCAAGCGCTAAAGTTTACGTATTTTGAAAAAGGCAGGGCGCTCGTGCTTTTAGGCCATGTGCATTATATAGACGAATATAAAAAAGAGTTAAGGGTGCTGAATGAAGAGAAAAGGATGCATATCTTAAAAGTGACTGACATCATGGATGTTGAATACGCATAGACACATAAGAAATATAGACGCAAAAAAAAACAGCAAAAACTAACGCTGAAGAAAGTTTTTGCTGTTTATTATCCAAAGATTTGTGTTAAATAAATCATGATCAAGAGCCCGGCAATAAATGATAATGTAGCAGATCGAGCGTGACCATCACCATGGCTTTCAGGGATGAGTTCTTTATAGACGATAAAAAGCATGGCACCGGCTGCAAAGGAAAGACCATAAGGTACAAGATTCTCTACATAAGAAGTAAGCACATACCCAAGCAAAGCCGTAACAATTTCAACAGCACCTGTTAATGTGGCAATAAGGAAAGCCTTGAAACGATTCATATTTTGGTGAATGAGAAAAAGAGCTACTAACAGACCTTCAGGTGCGTTTTGAAGTCCGATCGCAAATGCGATCAAACCGCCAAGGCCGGTATTCTCACTTGCATAACTGACCCCAACAGAAAGACCTTCAGGCAGGTTGTGCAACGTGATCGCAGCAATAACAAGAAACGCTTTAGCATCGATGCCCTTAAAAATCTTCGAATGGTCAAGATCAACGTGCGGGACGAACCTTTCTAAAAGTAAGAGTGTTAAAGTACCGAGTGTAATACCGATCGTAAGTACCGTTAAGTTTGATAGTTCAAGAGCTTGAGGAATCAAGCTGAAGGTTGAAGCAGCGACCATGATACCTGCGGTAAGAGCAAGCAGTATGTCGCGGAACCGGTGTGTTACCTGAGACCAGAAAAGAACAGGTAGTGCACCAAAACCGGTTGCTAATGCAGATAAAACACTTCCAAATAAAGCAGCTTCCATTCTGTTACCCACCTTAGTCAAATATCCAATTTTATAAAAATAGTCATATGGCTCTTTTAGTATACCGCCAAATCCTTTTTAATAGAAGTAAGCGCCATTTTCATTGTTAAAAAGCGCTTCTAACGGACAAATAAGAAGGTGACAATTTGAAAGTCATAATCATTGACCCGGGCCATGGAGGTAATGATCCAGGAGCGGTAAACAAAGAGCATTTTGAGAAAGTATATAATCTGGCAATCGCCAAAAAGATACAAGCTAATCTTCAAAACAACTATGAAGTGACGGTCATCATGACTCGAACGGGTGATACAACTGTATCATTAGAAGAAAGAACGAATGTAGCAAACAGCAAGAATGCAGAGCTGTTTGTGTCCATCCACCAAAACATTGGTGGAGGAGAAGGCTTCGAAAGCTATGTGCATCTGCGTGCAGGTGTTGAAACGAAAAGGATACAAGGTGTTTTGCATGCATCAGTCGCGGCTGTAATGAGTAAGTACGGTGTGCGAGACAGAGGGCAAAAACAGGCTGATTTTCACGTGCTTCGTGAAACGAAAAAGTCTGCTGTCTTATTAGAAGTACTTTTCATGGATAATGAGAAAAATTTAGCTCTTTTACAACGAGAAGATTTTCAAAATGACGTGTCTATAGCAGTTGCAAAAGGAATCGCACAAGGTCTTTCTCTTCCAAAAAAACAGATACAGATCACACAAACACAAATCTTCAATGTGATCGCAGGTGCGTTCGAACAAAAAGAGAATGCTGTTGCTCGGGTTTCACTCCTGGCTAAACAAAACATAACTGCCTTTATTGATGAAATAAAAAGCGGAAGCAAAACCTATTACAGAGTTCAAGCTGGAGCTTTTCAGAAAAGAGAATATGCAGAAAATTTCGCTGAAAAGATTCGTTCAGAAGGTGTAGCAGATGCTTATGTGATAGAGAAAAATACAAATGAGCCGCCCGTAGTCGAGGAACCACCAAAACCAAGTCCACAACAACCAAAACCAAATCCAGAGCCTCCGAAGGGCCTAACGATACAAGGCTCATCGATGTTATCTGCAGAAGAGATGGATCGGTTTGTAAAGAAAGTCAATCCGAACGCGCCATCTGTAGCTGCTCTTTATGTTCAGATCGGACAAGTGTACGGAATCAGAGGGGATGTAGCATTCGCTCAGGCTATTCAAGAAACAGGGTACTTCCGGTTTGAAGGTAACGTCAAGGCTTCTCAGAATAACTATGCAGGAATCGGTGCGACAGGTAAGAACGAACCGGCTGTGTTTAAGACGCCTCAAGAAGGCGTTCTAGCACACATCCAGCACTTGTTTGCTTATACGTCTACAAAGCCTCTACCTTCACAATATCCTCTTGTTGATCCTAGGTTTCAATATGTCCAAAGAGGCAGTGCTGTGACTTGGGCGCAGCTGAACGGCAAATGGGCCATACCAGGTACAACGTACAGTACTAAGATATTGGAAATTTACAAAAAGATGCTAAATGAAGCGAAAATACCACTTCAAACAAGAATTAACTCTCTAAATGCAACGTTGAACGAATTATAAAAAGCCATTTTCTTCACGAGTTTTCTTAGACAGGAAAAATAAGGCTTCGCATGGGGTTGAATTTCATGCGAAGCCTTTATTTGATTACATAATCATCCTAATCATGTGTACGCGAAAAAGCATGCATCCTATTGAGGTGCGAAGATCACGTCACCACAAAATGTTTATTTGTCTCTAACTCACTCAGTTGGCCATTTACAGTTTATAAGTCAGGAAGAAATAGCCAAAGAGGAGTTCGGTGTAATAAGATAATAATAAGAGCAATAAGATTAAGACTTACAGCTTGCAAAAAGTCCAGATGAAAGTATCTTTTCTTTTAGCTCAGTATTAGGTGGATCGCAAATAATTTCAACAAAATCCTCTGGATAGATAGACAACGCGATGATACCGAGAAAGCTTTTTCCGTCAGCTGTTCGGTCTCCTTTTTGCAAATAGATAGATTCTGTAAAACTGCCTGTTAGTTCAACAAGTTTAGCAGCACGCTCTGCATAAATAGGCCGAGTAGCTTTTACAATCATAATAGATGACCTCCTTTGCCAATCACACTATGTATGGATATGTGCATAAGAAGGAAAAATGCTTACTAAATGAAACTTTCACATGGAGGAAACATGAAACCTACAAAAAAGTGGCTATATCTTACGTTATTGGTTGCTGGCTTAATCATTTTATTTCTCTGGCTGCAAAAGAATTATAAGGGATTTAGTCCTGAAGAATTTAGAAATTGGATCGTGCAGTGGGGATGGATCGCACCTTTTATCTTTGTTGTCCTTTATACAGTGAGGCCTTTTGTGTTATTTCCATCTTCCATATTTGCCATAACAAGCGGTTTGTCGTTTGGTTTTTATTGGGGATGTCTGTATACATATCTCGGATCGCTAGGAGGAGGACTCCTAACGTATTTCGCGATCAACCGCCTTGGCCGTTTTAAGAAAAATAAACAATGGAAAAACGAAAACTACGAAAAAGTACGCAACAAGATTGAAAGAGAAGGCATTCGATTTGTTCTATTGTTAAGGTTGCTTCCGGTATTGAATTTCGATTTAGTAAGTTACTTAACGTCATTAACAAAGGTAAAGTTTAGAGACTATGCGATCGCTACAGCAATAGGAATCATTCCTGGAACAATTGCTTACACGTACTTAGGTACCTCCATGACGTCTGGAAGCAAAAAAGTTGTTTGGATCGGCACTACTCTTTTATTTGTCCTTGTCGGTCTACCCATGATATTTAAGAAGAAGATGAAGGCAAAGGTAGGGTTGTAGAAATTAAGAAGTTTGCTCTGGAGGTAAGATTAGACTCATCGCTGACTCAGCATCAGCACCTTCAACGATATAAAGAAAAGAATCTCCTTCTTTTAACGTTAAAAAGAATGCTACGAGCTGTGATAATCCTGTGGCATGAATGGTAATACCATCTTTACTTAAAAATAGCTGGCTATTAAGTCTCTTAGCAGAATGCATAATCTCAATGGCTTTACTCACTGTATATTTAGCGGTAACGATTACTTTTTGAGAGCAGATTTGTTTCATAATCTGAAGCCTCCTGTATGAGATGATTGCTGATATATTTCCCATAAGTAGAGTGGCCGAAACAAGGTCTATAGTCCCGATGTGCAAAATGATGGAAAAGTATGTAGTGCTTTAGAATAAAGAAGTGTAATTCTTTAATAAAGGGAAGCGGACTACAAATGGGAGGGAGTTTGATTGCGAATTTCATTTAAGCTTTTTGTCATGATTGTTTTTCTTTTAAATCTGTCCCAAACTTGTGTTTTTGCTTCACCACAGATAGTTGCTGAGAAAAAGGCAGGGGACTTTCATTACAACATAAAAGCAGATGGTGAAACATTGACTTGGAGTATAGGTGACGGCAAAAAGCAGAGTGAGCTTAAAGAGGATAAAAATAATCAAAGAGAGCTAGATCAATTTAGGGAAGCCGTTAATGAGATGAGCGTACAAAAATTCTCCTTAATTATCTATATTTTATATCTGCTCTTTATTGGAATGATAGGGTATATCTTGTATAAAAAGGTTGCGAAAAAAAAGAGGGAACTCATGGGGATCGTTGCACTGTTCGGTATATATGCTGTATACAAGTGCTATATGGCTTACGAATTTTTTGTACAAGCTCAGTGGGATGCCAACTATTATTTTGCAGCTCTTACATAAAGCAAAAAAGAGTACAGCCGGAAGTAAAACCCGGGCTGTACTCTTTTTGTTTAGGAATTTATTTTAGCTTTTTCACGCTTCGCCTGTCTTCTAAAGAATAACTCATATAGAACAGGTACGATGATCAATGTTAATAGTGTAGAAGTCGTTAGACCACCTATTACAACGATCGCTAATCCTTTAGAGATCAGTGTTCCTGACGACGTTGTTAATGCAAGTGGAATTAATGCTGCAATTGTCGCAAATGCTGTCATTAATATCGGACGTAAACGAGTTTTACCAGCTTCTAATAGCGCCTCGCGAACTGGCATACCTTTAATCTCACGGTTTTGTCCGATGCGGTCTACCAATACGATCGCATTCGTCGTAACGATACCGATCAGCATGAGTATTCCGATCATCGCACTCACAGATAATGGTTCGTCGATCAAGTATAATCCTCCGATTGCTCCAACAGGAACGAATATGAGGGAAGAAAGGATGATGAACGGAATGCGTGCTCGACCAAATGTGATCAACATCGTTAAGTAAACGAGACCGATCGCGACTAGCATCGCAAGGCCAAGATCTTTGAACGTATCCATCGTTTCTTCGCTTCCTCCGCCACCTTCTGTAGATACAGAAGAAGGAAGGTCTACATTATCTTCAACGCCTTTAATAACGTCTTGTGTTACTTTTTGAACGTTGTCTCCTTTTACTTGTGCAGAGACTTGCGCATAAATCTTACCATCAAGCTTTTGGATTCCAGTTACTGTGTCTTTCTCAGTTACCTCGGCAACGTCTGAGATTTTAACCGGACCAGATGAACCAAATACAGTTAGATCCTTGATCTCATCAAGAGATTTAACTGCTTCGTCATATTCGACTTTCACATTCTTTTGATCGCCGTCTAATGTAAGTTCTCCTACCTCAACGGGTTTTGTTACATCTGAGACTGCTCCTAGAATAGCGAAGCCTGATACGCCTTTTTCAGCTGCTTTTTCGGTATCAATGTCAACAGCCCATTGTTTTTGTGTATCTTTAAAGTTGTTTGATACATACTTGATCGAATCAATCGTCTTCATGTACTCTTCAACTTCACTTGCTGCTTTCTGCAGATCCTCTAAGTTGTTTGAATATAGATCAATATTGACTTCGTTATTAGCTGGAGGCCCGCCGCTTGAAACTTCCTGCAAGCTGATTACGGTTCCTTCTGCTTTTTCGTCTGTGATTTCTTTAATATCTTTTTCTAGCTCTTTTAATTCTGTATCAATGTTTGCTTCTTTTTTGAGGTTAACAAAATAGTTGGCAACATTTTGACGCTTAAGACCGGTTTGGAAATCACGAGAACCGATACCAGCTGTTACATCTTCAATCGTACCGCGCTTAGAGAGGTACTCTTCAACTTCTAAAGACACTTCGTTCGTCTTTGTTACATTTGTACTTGCAGGTAATTCAACGTTAATCGTTAATGTTTTTTGTTCTTCATTCGGCAGGAACACCATTCCAAGCTTTGTTGCAAGGAAGAAAGATCCGCCTAAAAGAATGAATGAAGTGAAAAGAACTAGAATTTTATGGTTCAATGAGGCTTTGATCAGTTTTTCATAACCACGTTGCAATGGACCATCGTTCTTTTCTGGTTTAACGGTTTTAAATGCATATTTTGCTAATATAGGTACGATTGTAACAGCAACGATCAGTGATGCTAATAATGCAAATACAACGGTTAAAGCAAACGGTAAGAAGAACTCACCTGTAATACCACCGACAAGACCAAGCGGCAAGAATACTACAACGGTTGTAATCGTAGAAGATACGATTGCTTTTAAGATTTCGCGTGTAGAGTCAATGATCAGCTCATCACGGTCGTAATCACCATCCGTTTTACGGATTCTTCTAAAGATATTCTCGATAACCACGATACTATCATCTACAACGCGTCCGACGGCAACTGCCATTCCGCCGAGTGTCATAATATTTAATGTGATATCAAGACGGTCTAGGAAGATAGCTGACACGAGCAGTGAAAGCGGGATCGAGATGATCGCAATGATTGTTGCTCTAAAGTTTCGAAGGAATATAAGTACTGCTAATGAAGCGAATAATGCTCCAAACAATCCTTCTTTAACAAGTGTGTTTACAGAATCTTTAATACCTTCTGCCTGGCCGAAACCAACAGCATAATCTAACTTATCATCATATTTATTTTTGTTCAGGACTTCTAGTACTTTGTCAGCGACCTCGACCGTATTTGCATCTTGTTTCTTTGTTACGGCCATAGAGAGTGAAGCTTTTTGGTTATATCTTGTAATCTCACTAACATCATCTGTTTCCTTAACTTCAGCAAGATCACCAAGCTTTAAGCTTGCTGGTGCTTGAGGTGCTTGTGCTCCACCAGGTGCGCTTTGTCCGCCTGGAGCACCGCCTCCAGCTCCTGGTTGACCTGCTTCACCAGGTCCTCCTCCGCCAGCTCCACCTGGAGATTGTGCAGGTGCGCCTTGACTTGAGGAAATGGTAATCTCCTTAAGCTCAGCAACCGTATCGACGACTTCTTCAACACGAACTGGGACTGTAATCGAGTCATCGGTTACGGTACCAGCAGGGAATGAAAGGTCACGGCTGTTAATCGCCTCTTTAACGGCGTTTAAGGTTATGCCGGATTCTTTTGCTTTTTCTTTATCAAGAGTGATCGAGACGAATGTTTCTTTAACGCCGCCTACAGATACGTTGTTGACACCTTGAATCTTTTTAAGTTCTGGAACCAATTCGTCATTAACGAATGCTTGAATGTTTTCTCCTTCTTTTTCAGGGAATAGAGAAATATTGTAGATAGGAATGGTTCCAAATGAAAAACGACTTACCTCTGGTTCTACATCTTCAGGAAGATCCGTTTCTGAAATAATGGATTTGACTTGATCTTCTACTTCATCCATATTTGCGGTGAAAGGGAAATCCATACTAATGATAGATATACTTTCGTTTGAAGAACTCTTAACGGTTTTTACATCCTCTACTTGCTTCAGTTGAGTTTCTAGTTTGTCTGTTACTTGCTCGTTCACATCTTCAGGAGATGCTCCTGGATAAACGGTTTGAACGGTCAGTTGTGGAAACTCAACATTTGGGAGTAGGTCCACTTTTAAATTCGTGAACGAGAAGACTCCACCAACAATGAGTAAAAATGAAAAGATGAATATTGCTACTGGATTTTTTAAACTAAATCGTGTTAACCAGTTCATTGTTTCCTCTCCTACGTATGTTTTTATTTTGCATATGTGTATTTTCACATATGTTTATCTATAATATAATAGCTGTATAAGATTTATATCAAGTATTAAGGATAAAAAAATTGTGAAAAATGTGTTACAATGCAAAACAGTACAGAAAGAAAGAAGGGTATCACATGGCGTTAAGGTATGCGCTGTTAGGTTTATTGGCGAAAAATGAAGCAACAGGTTACGAGTTAACACAGCAATTTAAAGAAACAGTTATTCATTTTTGGACAGCCCATCACACGCAGATCTATAGAGAACTTTTAAAAATGGAAGAAGAAGGACTCACACAATCTAAGACCGTACAGCAAAGTGATTATCCAGATAAGAAGATATATGCGATTACGGATAAAGGTTTTGAACAGTTGCTAGAATGGATGCTGAATAAACCTGTAAATGCACCAAAGCTTAAAGACGATCTGTTGTTAAGGGTATCTATGTTTCATTTTATCCCTACAGACAAAGCGATAAACTTTTTAGAGACGAGTAAGAATCATCATAAAATGGGTTTAGAGATGACAAAGCAATGGTTAGACGATCATTTTCCGAACGGTACGTACAAAGAGAATGAGTTGGGTGAATATCTAACTATTGAATTTGCCATACGATACATGGAAAGCTGGTTGTCCTGGTGTAATTGGGCAATAAAAGAATTAAAAAAGAAGGGTGAGTTAGAAAAATAAATGGAAATCGTATTTACTGACACAGCATTAGAGCGTTTGGAAAAAAAGATGCAAGGTAATGCAGGTTATTTAAAACTCAAACATGATACAGAAGGTTGCGGCTGCGTTGTGAGTGGTGTAGCTGCCCTAGTACTAGTTGATCAAACAGAAGAAAACGATACAAAAATTGAGACGAATGGTCCAGATCTTTTCATGGAGTACAATACAGCAGTTTTCTTTGCTGAAAAGATGACGATCGATGCTCCAACAGGCAACCACTTTTCATTAAAAAGCCCTGGAGAGATGCTGAATCCTTCAGTGAAATTTTACGATAGAACGAAACAAAACACGGGCATGTAAGAAGCCCGTGTTTTGTTTTGTTAATGCTGAGGAACGTTCTTTAACAGTTGAAACTGCTTGCTTGAAACAGATTTTGAAAGATGAGGAGATATGTAAGCTGCTGCTTCAAGCAGTTTATCAAGGTTAATACCTGTTGATATTCCCATTTGAGAAAGCATGTAAACAACGTCTTCAGATGCTACGTTGCCTGAAGCTCCGGGTGCAAATGGACATCCGCCAAGGCCTCCTGCTGAAGTGTCGAAGCGGTCGATGCCAGCTTGAAGACTCGCAAAAATGTTTGCGAGAGCCATTCCTCTCGTATCGTGAAAATGAGCGGTTAGAAGTGTAGTACCCCTCAGATGATGTTTTAAAAGGGTAAACAGTTCAAAGCATTCTGATGGATTAGCCATACCGATTGTGTCTGCCACACTCAGTTCATCAACACCCATCTCCTCAAATTCCAGGCAAATTTTTAAAACATCCTGTTCATCGATCTTTCCTTCGAACGGGCAATAAAAACTGGTAGAGATACAAGCCCTGACAAAAAATCCTCTGCGCTTTAAATCTTGAATCAGAGGTCTTAATTCATTCATGCTCTCTTCTGTAGATTTGTTAATATTCTTCTTGTTGAACGTGTCACTGACACCGACAAACACCGCAATATGTTTCACTCCAGATTCAACAGCTAAGTCGATTCCTTTTTGGTTTGGGGCGAGGACAAAGTTTCGTTGATCGTCAAGGCATCTATCGATAATCACAGATGCATCTTGCATTTGAGGAACCCATTTCGGTGAAACGAACGAGGTGAGCTCCATCTCTTGAAAACCTGCATTCTTTAGTAGTGAAATGAATTCTATCTTATTCTTTGCAGGTATTAAATTTTTCTCGTTCTGAAGGCCATCTCGCGGCCCGACTTCTATAAGCGTAACTCGTTCAGGTAAGTCCACTAATGTAAACCCCTTTCTTGAAAACGTTTTCCTAATGTTATTTTAACTAAAAAAAATCGTCTGTTGCAACACATTTAACTTGTTATGGTATGATAAAAAGGAATTTTCAGAAATTTAAAAAGAGATCTACAAGGAGGAGACTAGTCATGGTTTCAAGGGAGAGAGATGCTGTAGTTGTAAGCGCTGTCAGAACGCCGATCGGAAGCTTTATGGGAAGTTTCAAAACGGTTGCCGCAACAGATTTAGGAGCTATCGCGATTAAAGATGCATTAAAAAAAGCGGGTATCCCACATGATTCAGTAGATGAAGTCATCATGGGAAATGTTCTGCAAGCAGGCCTCGGACAGAACCCAGCCCGACAAGCAGCCATTAAAGCTGGATTGCCGAATGAAGTATCGAGTATGACCATTAATAAAGTATGCGGTTCAGGTCTTAAGGCTATTCATCTAGCGTGTCAAGCAATCTGGCTGGATGAAGCAGATATTATCGTTTGCGGCGGGATGGAAAACATGAGCCAAGCTCCTTATCTTTTGAACGGAGCAAGGGATGGACTTCGAATGGGTAACGCTCCTATGGTAGATTCCATGATTCAAGACGGATTATGGTGTGCATTTGGTGATTATCATATGGGAATTACAGCGGAAAATCTATGTGAGACCCACTCATTGTCTCGTGAAGAGCTAGATGAGTTCGCAGCGGAAAGCCAAAGAAAATGTGCACAAGCTCAAGAACAAGGGAAATTTAATGACGAGATCACACCGGTTGAGATTCCTCAACGTAAAGGTGATCCGCTTATAGTTGATACAGATGAATATCCGAAGCCGAGTTCGACGGCTGAAAAGTTAGGAAAACTTCGCCCGGCATTCAAGAAAGATGGCATGGTTACGGCGGGTAATGCGTCAGGCATCAATGATGGTGCAGCAGCACTTGTTGTGATGAGCAGAAAGAAAGCCGAAGAACTAGGACTAAAACCGATTGCCGTCGTAAAAGCCAACGCGAGCGCGGGTGTTGCACCAGAAGTGATGGGTATCGGACCAGTGGAAGCCGTTAAGAAAGTGTTAAAGAAGACTGAGTTAAGCATGAATGACTTTGACCTTGTTGAGGCAAATGAAGCATTTGCGAGTCAATCGTTAGCTGTTGGCAAGGATCTTGAATTTGATAAAGAAAAATTGAATGTGAACGGTGGAGCGATCGCACTCGGGCATCCCATCGGAGCAAGTGGAGCAAGGATTGTCGTGACATTGCTTCATGAGATGAAACGAAGAAATGCAAAACGTGGTCTTGCAACGCTCTGTATTGGTGGTGGCCAAGGGGTAGCATCGGTTTTTGAGAACGAAGAAAAATAAATGAATGATTAAAGACAATGATCGTATGAAAAGGAGAGAGAAAAATGAAACCAATATTGAACTCAGCAATTGAAGCTGTAGCAGATATAAAAGATGGATCTACCCTTTTAGTAGGGGGGTTCGGACTTGTTGGAATTCCTGAAAACTTAATCTTAGCACTAGTAGAAAAAGGAACGAAAGATCTTACCGTCATTTCGAACAATTGTGGAGTGGACGACTGGGGTCTTGGCCTCTTACTAAAAAACAAACAGATCAAAAAGATGGTAGGTTCTTACGTAGGTGAAAACAAAGAGTTTGAGAGACAAGTATTATCAGGTGAGATAGAAGTAGACTTGATTCCACAAGGTACACTTGCTGAAAGAATTAGGGCAGGCGGTGCAGGAATTCCAGCGTTCTACACACCTGCTGGAGTAGGAACACCAATTGCTGAAGGAAAAGAAACACGTACGTTTAACGATAAGGAATATCTGCTTGAAGAGGGAATTGTAGCTGACTTCAGCTTGATTCGCGCAGCAAAAGGAGATAAAGCAGGAAACCTGATCTATAACAAAACAGCTCGTAACTTTAATCCGATGATTGCGGCGGCAGGAAAAGTGACGATTGCTGAAGTAGAAGAGATTGTTGAGATCGGTGATCTGCACCCAGATTACATACATACACCAGGAGTATATGTTCAAAAGTTGATTGTCGGAACACAGGAAAAACGCATTGAACGACTAACTGTAAAACAAGGGTAAGAGGAGGGAGACCATTATGAATATTAGAGAAAGAATTGCTAAAAGAGCTGAAAAAGAGATCGAATCGGGATTTTATGTAAATTTAGGGATCGGAATGCCAACGATGGTTGCCAATTTTATTTCCGATAATAAAGAAGTCGTTCTACAGTCAGAGAACGGACTTTTAGGGATCGGTCCTTACCCGCTTGAAAGTGAAGTTGATCCCGATCTGATCAATGCAGGGAAAGAAACCGTAACAGCAATTAAAGGTGCTTCTTACTTTGACAGTTCTGAATCTTTTGCGATGATTCGCGGCGGTCACATTGATATCGCAATATTAGGCGGAATGGAAGTTTCAGAGAACGGAGATCTAGCCAACTGGATGATTCCAGGAAAGATGATCAAAGGAATGGGTGGGGCGATGGATCTTGTGCATGGAGCAAAGAAGATCATCGTCATCATGGAACACGTGAACAAAGCGGGTGACAGTAAGATCTTAAAACAATGTCAGCTTCCCCTAACAGGAAAAGGTGTCGTAGAACGAATCATTACAGACCGTGCTGTTATGGACGTTTCTGATAAAGGTCTCGTGTTAAGAGAAGTAGCAGAAGGATATTCTGTTGAGGATGTAGTAAATTCCACAGAGGCAAAACTATCTGTTGCAGAGGATGTTAAGCTAAACGCTTATTAATAAATTCTTCACTATATGCCATGCACGATAAAGTTTATGATCCATACAAAGTTCTTAATCTTTTAAATAATGAGGTGCAATCACATGGCTATCTATATTATAGATGGGGCTAGAACGCCGTTCGGATCATATGGAAAATCCTTGACCGGTGTGAGTCCAACAGACTTAGGTGAGATATCTGCTCTAGAGGCGATGAAACGTGCCAACATTTCTCCAGCAGATATAACGGATGTAGTTTATGGTAATGTTATTCATTCGAGCAAGAATGCCGCATATGTAGCGCGACATACTGCTTTAAGAGCAGGAGTGCCAGCAGAAGTTCCTGCCATGCTCGTCAACCGCTTATGTGGATCTGGATTGCAAGCAGTCGTTTCAGCGATGCAGAACCTACGTGATCAGGAAGAAGGAATCGCGCTTTCTGGAGGCATTGAAAATATGTCACAGTCGCCACATGTTTCTTTTCACCACCGGTTTCATAATCAAAAGTTTGGCCCAATCACGTTTGATGATATGCTACTTCAGACGTTGAGTGATGAATACATTGGGTGTGGCATGGGTATTACAGCTGAAAATTTAGCTGATCAATATTCCATTACACGAGGAGAGCAAGATGAGTATGCAAGTCTCAGTCATAGAAAAGCGGCTGAAGCAAGAGAGAGTGGAAGATTTACAAAAGAAATCGTTTCAGTACCACTAAAAAACGGAGCTCTTTTTACAGAGGATGAAGGGATCAAACCTGAAACATCTGTTTCTTTGCTTGGCGAATTGAGGCCATCTTTTCAAAAAGACGGAACAGTTACAGCAGGGAATTCTTCTTCTATTAATGATGGCGCCGTGTCGCTTATTCTTGCTCACGAAAAATCGGTCAAAGAGAAAGGTTTAAAACCGCTAGTAGAGATCGTTTCGTGGGCAGTAACAGGCGTCGATCCATCGGTGATGGGAATTGGTCCTGTACCTGCGATTCAGAAACTGCTGCAAAAAACAGGTCTTTCCATCGATGACATTGGTTTGTTTGAAATCAACGAAGCGTTTAGTTCTCAATACTTAGCTGTTGAAAAAGAACTACAATTAGACCGCGAAAAAACGAACGTGAATGGAGGAGCGATTGCACTCGGTCACCCTGTAGGTGCAAGTGGTGCAAGGCTGTTGCTTACATTGAGTTATGAAATGAAACAACGTCAAGAAAAGTATGGAATAGCGAGCCTTTGTATTGGCGGTGGGCAAGGAATTGCGATGTTACTAAAACAAGTATAAAAAAAGTCCCGTGAAGCGATATCGCTGCAACGGGACTTTTTCTATTGGATTATGCTCGGTGAGTTTCGTAGATTTCAGCCGGAAAAATAGAGCGCAATGACTCTGACTCAGCTTCATTTAATGGTGGAGATTCAAAGGTTTTGATATTTTCTAAAAGTTGTTCAACAGAGCTTGCACCAGCAGCTGCCGTTGCCACTGGCTTTTGGTTCAACACATATTGCAAAGCTGCATGAGTGATGTTTTTATCACCTAAGACATCTTTAGATTTCTCGATCTGTTTTTGTATGTCAGCGCCGGTATGATGAAGAAACTTGCCATCAGCACTCTTTTGAAATGCTTTTTCACTCAACCACCCTTTTGCAACAGGCCCTCTTGCGATAACACTTATATCCTTTGACGCGAGAAAAGGAAACAGTTCTTCAGGACGTCTATCCAACAAACTGTATTGCATCATGATGCTTTGAATATTCGAGTGCTCTGCAAAATAGTTGATCGTGTTCGGCCGTATTGATGAAATACCGTAATAACGGATATATCCTTCAGACACGAGTTCATCAAAAGCCTCGATCGTTTCATCTAGAGGATCATCAATCGTCCCTCCGTGAAGCTGGTAAAGATCGATATAATCAGTTTGCAGACGTTTCAGGCTATCCTTTAACGCAGATTTAATATAAGTTTTCGAAGGATTCCACTTCCAACCGTCTCCAGGTTGACTCCAATCATTTCCGCCTTTTGTAGCAAGAATGATGTCTTGTCGAACATCTTTTAGTGTTTTGCCAATAAACTCTTCATTCCACCCAAACCCGTATAAATCGGCTGTGTCAAAATAGTTAATACCATGATCAAGCGCAGTCTTCACGATTTTCTCGTTCTCGTTCCCTAACTCGGGAGCAAGTGACATACATCCTAAGCTCAGTTCACTCACATACAGATCAGAAGAACCTAGTCTTCTTTTTTTCATCCTTTTCACCTCAACTTCATTCAATTTGTTTCTGTTCTAAACCTATCATAATGACCTGAAAAAAGAAAAAACTCCGCACAAAAAAAGATGCGAATAAAAATTCACATCGTCAGCCGTCAAGGTGCGTTTATTTTTTCGGAGAAGTGGCGTTGATCCAGTCTTGAACAAGTTCATGCTGCTTACTATAATTTTGTAGCATATATTTGATCTGCCAAGCCTTGCCCACAAGCGTGATCCCTTTAGGTTGAAGATAGATCTTCATCTGCTATGCCTCCCTTATCGTCCTATTAAATGCAGTATTCCAAAGTATGATAGACTTTATGTAGAAAAGAAGATAAATAGACCATTGGAGTGTGGAATATGGAAAACTTATACGAAAAAACGGTAAGCAAAGAACAGGTATACAGCGGTAAAATCATTGATCTATATATAGAAGAAGTAGAACTACCTAATAAGAAGATAGGGAAACGAGAGATTGTTAAACACCCTGGAGCAGTAGCGGTACTAGCCGTAACAGATGAAGGTAAAATGTTAATGGTAGAGCAGTTCCGAAAACCACTCGAAAAGACGATCATTGAAATTCCAGCAGGTAAGCTTGAAAAAGGAGAAGATCCATTAGAATGCGCCAAGCGTGAGTTGTTAGAAGAAACGGGCTTTACTTGCGAATCTATGGAGTCCATCGGCTCTTTCTACACCTCTCCAGGATTTGCAGATGAACTGATTCACCTCTACTATACGAACACTCTTACAAAACAAGGTGACCAGATGACAGATGAAGATGAATTCTTAAACGTACTTGAAATAAGCGTAGATGAAGCGAAAGAATTGATGAAACAAGAAAAAATTCATGATGCAAAAACAGCTTACAGTGTCATGTATATGGAGTTAAACCGTGCAGTCAAAAAATAAACTTCTGCCGTTCTTTGCAGATATGCATATTCACATCGGAGCATCTCAAACAGGAAAAGCGATCAAGATTACAGGTTCAAGATCCCTGACACTTCGCAATATTTTACGCGTAGCCAAACATGTAAAAGGTATGGATGTCATAGGAATCATCGATTGTCATTCGCCTGAAGTCCTTCAGGAATTAAAAGAACTTGAACAAAATGGTTACTTGCAAGAGCTCGAAGAAGGCGGCTTATCGATTGATGGATTAACACTAATACCAGGGGCCGAGATTGAGATAAACGATGAACATTGCAAAGGGCCGATCCACGTTCTTGTATATATGCCGAGTCTTGCTACGATGGAGAGGTTAAGTGCATGGCTAACTCCTCGAATGAAGAACATCCATCTAAGTTCTCAACGGATGTACGGCAGTGCTCTTGAACTTCAGGAGTTTGTGAAGAACGCTGGTGGGTTATTTATTCCAGCCCATATTTTTACTCCGTTCAAAAGTTTATACGGAAAAGGAGTAGATTCTTCTCTAACGGAAGTGTTAGATCCAGCTTTGATAGATGGTGTTGAACTAGGTTTAAGTTCAAATACCGAGATGGCATCTCGGCTTGAAGAGCTTTCTCCATTCACCTTCTTAACCAATTCTGATGCCCATTCATTAGAGAAAATCGCCCGTGAATATCAAATGCTCTCCTTAAAGAAACCATCGTTTAAAGAATTTAAAATGGCTCTTCAAGGAAAAAATGGTAGAGAGATCATTGCAAATTATGGTCTCAATCCTTATCTCGGTAAATACTATAATTCGGTTTGTGAAATATGTTTTGAGGTATACCCACCAAACAGTGTGAATTGCGTTAAATGTGGAAGTAAGAAGTTCATAAAGGGAGTCAACGACCGGATCAATGAACTTCAAGGTACAAGAACAAGTAAAGTAAACAGACCCCCGTATATTCATCAGATACCGCTCGAGTTCATACCAGGATTAGGTCCAAAATCTTTAGTGAAACTCCGTGAAGCGATTGGAACAGACATGGATATCATACATTCTTCTACCCAAAGTCAGCTGGAGGAAATTGTTAAACCAGCTGTAGCAGAACAGATCCTATCTGCTAGAAATGGAGAACTCTCTGTGCAAATAGGTGGAGGCGGAACTTACGGAAAAGTAATTCTCAATCATCCTAGTAAAAGTAAAAAATAAGACATACCTTCTCCCCTGATTCATAGAATAGGATTAAGAGATTCGGTGGAGGAGGCTTACATATGGAGAGTGCGCGCTATTACATGCAGCGGCATCTTGAAGAAAATAAAACGTTGTATGCGTTTGTTGGTGTTCTCTTTTTAATGGGTGTCATTTTTGGGGCAATCATCGTTAATTCGTTGAGTCTGAATCAAAAACAAGATTTATACACGTATTTATCACGTTTTTTTGTTCAAGCTGCTGAAGGTGGCTTTACGAGCAAAACAGACATGTTCTTTCAAAGCTTTGGCCATTATTTAAAATATATGGGTCTCATGTGGATTCTAGGTTTATCTGTAATCGGGCTGCCTGTTATTTTAGTTATGCTGTTCTTAAAAGGGGTAGTAATCGGTTTTACAGTAGGATTCTTAGTGAATCAAATGGGATGGTACGGTTTTTTATTATCATTTGTATCTGTTCTCCCACAAAACGTACTATTAATACCTGCCTTTATTATCGTAACAGTCGCTGCAGTTGCTTTTTCTTTTAAAATGATCCGTCAACTTGCCTTTAAAAGGCACCACATGCCCTTTTTGCCTCAGCTATTAAGATATACATTATTGGTAGCGGGTGTAGGTGTCATGGTATTGCTTGCTTCAACGATGGAAGCATTTTTTACTCCAGCCCTTATGGAACAAGTAATCAAATGGTCAATATAACTAGAAAGAATAATTATTTTTTTATAATAAGTTTAAATCGTTAATTAAAATGACTTTAAATTGACAACTTTTTTCTCCTTGCTTATAATTATCTTGTGCATACATAAGGAGGAAAAGGGTATGGAAAGCAGAATCGACCGTATCAAAAAACAGCTGCATTCACAAAGTTATAAGCTGACTCCACAGCGTGAGGCGACCGTGAGAGTCCTCCTCGAAAACGAAGAAGATCATTTAAGTGCGGAAGATGTTTATCTGCTCGTAAAAGAAAAGGCGCCAGAGATTGGTTTGGCGACCGTTTACCGTACTCTGGAACTCTTAACCGAACTTAAGGTAGTCGATAAGATTAACTTTGGGGATGGGGTATCCCGTTACGATCTTAGAACTGAAGGTGCTGATCATTTTCATCATCATCTCGTTTGTATCGAATGTGGAGCGGTGGACGAAATACAAGAAGACCTTCTTGGCGATGTGGAAAAAGTAGTTGAAGAAGGCTGGAATTTTAAAATTAAAGATCACAGACTGACATTTCATGGAATCTGTCACAGATGTCATCCTAAGGATAATAATGAAGGTGAAGGAAGCGAAGAGTAGCGCTTCCTTTTTGTATTTTGCTCTATAGCATTGAAATCAGGAACTATTATCTAAGAGGAATTAATACTCATTTAGAAGATATTAGGCAAAGAATATTTACAAAGTCCCAAGAATCGGGTAACGTATGATGTGTAGATTCAACTTTTATGTATAATCGGGGAACATGTGGGCATAACCTGTACTATATGAGGACAGGGGTGGACATGATGATTTCCTGGATGAAAATGGTTTGGAATACAACAAAGGTGTTCTTTGCTTTTTCAATTTGCACGCTCGTGTTTTATTTCGGTTTGCTTTGGATCAATCAAGAATATGAAAACTATCATAGATATGACGAACCAAAAGGTAAAGCTGTTAAAGTCTTTAACTTGAGTTCTGATAAGGACTCAAACGCTGTAAAAAGACTTTTTTATTTTTATCAGACCGGTGAGTAAGGAGGGGTAGAGTGAACGATCATGTTCAGGATTTTCTTCAATACATTATTGTAGAACGAGCCCTCTCAAAGAACACAATCGACTCCTATAAGAGAGATTTAACTCAATATGTACGGTATCTTGAAAAAGTCGAATCTCTTGAAACTATTCATGAGATTGACCGTAATCATATAATGGGATATCTTTTATTTTTAAAAGAGAATGGTAAGGCTTCCACGACGCTAGCGCGCAACATTGCGTCTATTCGGTCTTTTCACCAGTTTCTTTTAAGAGAGAAGGTCTCTAATCAAGATCCTTCTGTACATATTGAAACACCTAAAACAGAGCGGAAGCTTCCGAAAGTTCTATCTACAGATGAGGTTGAAGCACTGTTAGACAGACCTGCTGCGAACGATCCATTCTCACAAAGAGATAAGGGCATGCTCGAGCTTTTGTATGCAACTGGCATTCGAGTTTCAGAACTTGTGCAGCTTAATATAGGAGATGTCCATTTAGATATGGGATTCATCCGCTGTATAGGCAAAGGGAACAAAGAAAGAATCATCCCTTTAGGAAAGATGGCCCAAACGGCAATCGAACGATATCTGCAAAATGGACGTTCAATCATGTTAAAAGGCAAGAAGACAGATGCACTCTTTTTGAATCATCACGGAAATCGTTTGTCTCGCCAGGGATTTTGGAAGATATTAAAGCAACTAGCAAGAAAAGCGCATATCGAGAAGGAACTTACACCGCATACACTTCGTCATTCGTTCGCAACTCATCTATTAGAAAACGGAGCGGATCTGCGTGCAGTGCAAGAGATGTTAGGACATGCTGATATTTCCACAACACAAATTTATACCCATGTAACGAAAACAAGATTAAAAGATGTATACTCCGCCTTCCATCCGAGGGCGTGAGCTTTCTTTTTTTGATAAGATGTCAGACTTCTGACATCATCAAGAATTTGTTTGTTGTTTCTGCTATAAGGAAATAGTAAATAAAGTGAATGTACGAATTTCAGGAGGACAAAATGAAACAATCACGTTTTAAGAGAACATTTTTAGTCGTAATGGATTCTGTAGGAATTGGTGAAGCGCCAGATGCAGAAAAATTCGGAGATAAAGGAGCTCACACGCTAGGGCACATCGCACGTGAGATGAACGGCCTCAACGTTCCGAACATGGAAAAGCTAGGCCTTGGAAACATTGATTCGACGATGGAAGGAATTCAGAAAGCAACGAACCCAATCGGACATTATGCGAAACTTCCTGAACTTTCAAATGGTAAAGATACGATGACGGGACATTGGGAGATCATGGGTCTTCACATAAAAGAACCTTTTCAAACGTTTCCGGATGGCTTTCCTGATGAGTTGATCGATATGCTTACCGAAAAATGGGGTAGAGGAATTCTAGGGAACAAAGCTGCGTCAGGTACTGAAATTATTACTGAGCTCGGAGAAGAGCATGTGAAAACAGGAAAGTTGATCGTTTATACGTCTGCTGACTCTGTGTTGCAGATTGCAGCTCATGAGGATGTCGTTCCGCTAGAAGAATTATATGAAATCTGCGAAACGGCGAGAGAAATGACACGTGAAGGTAAGTATATGTTAGGAAGAATCATTGCTCGTCCGTTTAAAGGTGAACCAGGAGCATTTGAAAGAACGTCTAACCGTCACGACTATGCCCTAAAACCTTTCGGAAGAACGGTTATGAACGAGTTAGAAGACGCAGGATACGACAGCATCGCACTAGGTAAGATCTCTGATATCTTTGACGGTGAAGGTGTGACGAAAGCCATTCGTACGAAATCGAACATGGATGGGATGGACAAGCTTGTGAAGTCGATGGATGAAGACTTTACAGGTCTAAACTTTTTGAACTTGGTTGATTTTGATGCATTGTTCGGACATAGAAGAGATCCAAAAGGATATGGTCAGGCATTAGAAGAATTTGATGCTCGATTGCCAGAGGTACTTGAAAAGCTAAAAGAAGACGATCTGCTTATCATCACGGCAGACCATGGAAACGATCCTGTTCATCATGGAACAGATCACACACGTGAATATGTGCCATTGATGGTATATTACAAAGGCATTAAAGAAGGTAAAGAACTTAGCGTAGGTAATACGTTCGCTGATATTGGTGCAACGATCGCTGAGATTTATGATGTGAAAAAACCTACTATCGGTCAAAGCTTTTTAAATCAACTTTAAGGTTAAGTTAAGGGGGAAATGAACATGTCAAAGCAATTACAAACATCTGCTGATTTTATTCAATCAAAACTTACTTCTACTCCAAAAATAGGTTTGATCTTAGGCTCTGGTCTAGGAATCCTTGCGGAAGAAATTCAAAACCCAGTTATAATACCATACTCAGATATTCCTGAATTTCCTGTATCGACTGTAGAAGGTCACGCTGGACAGCTTGTTATTGGTGAGCTTGCTGGAAAACAAGTAGTAGCGATGCAAGGGCGTTTTCATTATTACGAAGGATACTCGATGGAAAAAGTAACGTTTCCAGTTCGTGTGATGAAATTGATCGGTGTTGAAACAATCGTTGTAACGAACGCTGCAGGCGGTGTTAACAAGGATTTCGAAGCTGGAGACCTTATGCTGATCACAGATCATATCAATAACTTCGGCAACAATCCGCTAATTGGCGCAAATGATGATTCGTTTGGCGTTCGTTTTCCAGATATGAGTGAAGCTTACACGTTATCTCTGCAAGATGTTGCACGCAGTGTAGCAAAAGACTTAAACATCTCATTAAAAGAAGGAGTTTACGCTGGAAATACAGGCCCTTCATATGAAACACCTGCAGAAGTAAGAATGCTTCGTGTATGGGGAGCAGATGCTGTTGGCATGTCTACGGTTCCGGAAGTAATCATCGCTCGCCATGCTGGAATGAAAGTTCTGGGTATTTCTTGTATTTCTAATATGGCTGCAGGTATCTTAGATCAACCGTTAACACATGATGAAGTAATGGAAACAACAGAGATGGTAAAATCCAATTTCCTTTCTTTAGTTAAAGGGATCGTTAAGGAAATCTAGCTGACAGTCTCTGCGTGAAGTCCGAAGTATTTAATTTAACTTTTAAAAATATGTTCATATGAAGTGATAAGAAAGTGGTGCTATTAACATGAGAATGGTTGATTTAATTCAAAAAAAGCGTGATGGAAAAGAACTAACAAAAGCGGAAATCGATTTTATTATTCAAAATTATACAAATGGTGATATTCCGGACTATCAAATGTCTGCATTTGCAATGGCTGTATACTTTAAAGATATGACAACTGAAGAGCGCGCGCATTTAACGATGGCGATGGTAGAGTCAGGTGATCAGATTGACCTTTCTGCGATCGAAGGGATTAAAGTAGACAAGCACTCAACGGGTGGTGTTGGTGATACAACGACTCTTGTTCTAGCTCCATTAGTTGCTGCACTTGATGTACCTGTAGCGAAAATGTCGGGAAGAGGGCTTGGCCATACAGGTGGAACGATCGACAAATTGGAAGCTGTACCTGGTTTCCACGTTGAGATCGACAACCAAGAATTTATTGACCTTGTAAATAAAAATAAACTTGCTGTTATCGGGCAAAGCGGAAACCTAACACCAGCTGATAAAAAGCTGTATGGTCTTCGTGACGTAACGGCAACAGTTAACTCTATCCCATTGATCGCGAGCTCGATCATGAGTAAAAAAATCGCAGCTGGTGCTGATGCAATCGTCCTTGATGTAAAAACAGGTGCGGGAGCATTCATGAAAACACCAGAAGAAGCAGAAGAACTCGCTAACGCAATGGTGAAAATTGGTAATGCAGTAGGACGTAACACGATGGCTGTTATCTCTGATATGAGCCAGCCTCTAGGTCTTGCGATCGGAAATGCTTTAGAGATCAAGGAAGCAATCGATACGCTTAATGGTCAAGGACCAAAAGACCTTGAAGAACTTTGCTTAACTTTAGGTTCTCACATGGTGTATCTTGCGAAAAAAGCAGATTCACTCGAGCAAGCACGTGAGATGCTAAAAGAAGTAATCGCTTCTGGAAAAGCACTTGAAACATTAAAAGTGTTCCTAAAAGCTCAAGGTGGAGACGAATCAGTGGTTGATCATCCAGAAAGAATGCCACAAGCTGCACATACATTTGAGTTAGCTGCAGATGAAGAAGGCTATGTTTCTGAAATTGTTGCAGATGAGATTGGTACGGCGGCAATGATCTTAGGTGCAGGTCGCGCTACGAAAGAATCTGAGATCGATCTAGCTGTCGGATTAATGCTTAACAAAAAAGTCGGTGACCAAGTTTCTAAAGGTGATTCACTTGTAACCATTTACAGCAATACTGAGAATGTAGAAGAAGTGAAGAAGAAAATCCGTGAGGCTTATACGATTTCGAAAGATGCTGTAGAAGCTCCACCACTTGTTTATAAAGAGATTAAGAAATAATGAATACCAAAAATGACCCAAGAGTTAGTACTCTAGGGTCATTTTTTTGTTTTCTCGAACTTCGAAATGGTTGGAAGATCCGGTATAAAGTGAAAAAATATGGAAAAAATAATACTATATGAATGGAGGGAACTGTATGAAAGGCGTTATTTCAGGTCTACTAAGTATTTGTTTGTTGGCTTCTTTTTCAATCCCAAAAGCGGAGGCAGCAGAAAAAGCAAAAGAAAAAATAAAGCTTGCAGAACAGAGCCACTCGGCCATTTTAATGGAGCAAGATAGTGGGAGTGTGCTATTTGAAAAGAATAGCCATGAGAAGCTGCCGCCAGCGAGCATGACCAAAATCATGACGATGATATTAATCATGGAAGCCATCGATAAAGGCAAGATCAGCTGGAATGATAAGATTCGTGTAAGTGAATATGCGGCAAGCATGGGAGGATCTCAAATCTTCCTTGAACCAGGTGAAGAGATGCGAGTAGAAGACATGGTGAAAGGAATAGCAATCGGAAGTGCGAACGATGCTTCAGTGGCTATGGCAGAACATATCGCTGGATCTGTTGAATCCTTTGTAGATCGTATGAACGATAAAGCGAAACAACTCGGTTTAAACGATACGTTCTTTAAAAATCCTACAGGGCTTCCTGCTGCAGGTCATTATACGTCTGCTCATGATATGGCCCTTATGGGAAAAGAACTTCTTAAGCATGAGGAAGTTACAAAGTTCACAGGACTTTATGAAGATTATTTAAGAGAAGAAACAGAAAAGAAATTTTGGCTTGTTAATACGAACAGACTTGTTAAGTTCTATCCAGGGGTAGATGGGTTGAAAACGGGCTTCACGAACGAAGCAAAATATTGTTTAACAGCCACTGCTAACAAGAACGGGATGAGAGTCATCGCTGTTGTTATGGGAGCACCTTCTCCTAAAGACAGAAATGCTCAAGTTACTTCGATGCTTGACTACGCTTTTACACAGTTTTCAACGAAAAAGCTTTATGCAAGACATGAGATTGTAAAAGAAGTTAAAGTACAAAAAGCGGAAAAGTCCAAACTTCCTGTTGTTACTTCAGAACACATTTCACTGTTATTGAAGAAGGGTGAGACAGCGAAAAAAGTGAAAACTGAAGTAAATGTAGATAAAGATCTGAAATTACCTGTAAAAAAGGGACAGCAGATCGGTTCTTTAAAAATATATAACGGGAACAAGCTGATAACAGAAAGTCCTGTGTTAGCTTCAGAGACGGTAAAAAAAGCATCTTGGTGGAAACTTTTCAAACGAACAGCAGGACAAATGTCAAAATCCTCATGACTTTAATGATTTCTTGACAGTTATAGGCGAATTCCCACTAGTTTTGTCAAGAGTGAAGGAATTCGTCTTTTTTTATAGAAAATTCACGTTATCCAAAAAAGAAGGAGAGGATAGCGTGGGATTAGCTGTCAATTTGGAACTTAAACACACCGTATTATGCATCCGCTTAGATGGAGAACTTGATCACCATACTGCGGACATGCTTCGGTCACAAGTGGAAGATTATTTGAGGAAGCATACGGTAAACCATATTGTCTTAAATTTAGAAGGTTTGAGTTTCATGGATAGTTCAGGTTTAGGCGTTATACTAGGGCGTTATAAGCAGATCAAAAGTCAGAATGGTGAGATGGTGGTATGCGCCATATCTCCAGCGGTAAAACGACTTTTTGAGATGTCAGGACTGTTTAAGATTATCAAGCTTGAAGAAGATGAAGAGCTTGCCCTTCAGGCTTTGGGGGTGGCTTAAAATGAGAAATGAGATGAAGATTCAGTTTTCAGCGTTAAGTCAGAATGAATCCTTCGCACGTGTGACGGTTGCTGCGTTTATCGCTCAGATCGACCCAACAGTTGATGAACTGACAGAGATCAAAACCGTTGTATCTGAAGCGGTGACGAACGCGATCATTCACGGATACGAAAACAAAGCAACTGGAATGGTTTATATTGAAGCAGCTATCGAGGAGGATACGATCCACCTTACGATCCGTGACGAAGGTTTGGGAATTCGTGATCTTGATCAAGCAAGACAGCCGCTATATACGTCCAAGCCAGAACTAGAACGCTCAGGAATGGGTTTTACGATCATGGAGAATTTTATGGATAGTGTAGAAGTCATCTCAGAACCGTCTTACGGCACTACGATTCATTTGACAAAATACTTGACCAAAAATAAAGCAATGTGTAATTAAGGGAGTATGTCTATGGATGTCGAGGTGAAAGGCAGCAAAAGTGAACCGTTTCTTAAGGATGAAGAGATTAAGCGATTGATCAAACAGAGTCAGGAAGGAGATCAGTCAGCCCGTGATACGATCGTTGAAAAGAACATGCGGCTTGTCTGGTCTGTGGTTCAGCGCTTTTTAAACAGAGGTTATGAAGCAGATGACCTTTTTCAAATCGGCTCTATCGGGCTATTAAAATCTGTTGATAAATTTGATCTTTCTTATGATGTTAGGTTCTCTACCTATGCAGTGCCTATGATCATCGGTGAGATACAGCGGTTCATCAGGGATGATGGAACGGTTAAAGTCAGCAGATCATTAAAAGAGACCGGTAACAAAGTGCGTAAAGCAAAAGACGAGCTATCTAAATCACTTGGGAGAACACCTACCATTTCAGAAGTAGCAGAATTTCTAGAGATCGCAGTAGAAGATGTAATCATGGCTCAGGATGCTGTACGAGCACCACAGTCGATTCATGAAACTGTTTATGAGAACGACGGTGATCCCATTACGTTACTAGACCAAATCTCCGATCACTCGGATAATAAGTGGTTTGATAAGATCGCGTTAAAAGATATTATGGATAAACTTGATGAGAGAGAGCGGCTGATTGTTTATTTAAGATATTTTAAAGATCAAACACAATCTGAAGTGGCCGACCGGCTGGCCATTTCTCAAGTACAGGTATCGAGGCTCGAAAAGAAAATATTATTATTTATGAAAAACCAGATGGAGACTTAAACGTCCTATCTGGTTTTTTGTTTTTTTCAAGAACTTGTAAGATTAGTTGATTTCCGCTCCAGGTTGCACGCTTTCCATGGGGCGAACGGTGTT
Organism: Fictibacillus nanhaiensis; assembly: GCA_016401345.1. GTDB lineage: Bacteria > Bacillota > Bacilli > Bacillales > Fictibacillaceae > Fictibacillus > Fictibacillus phosphorivorans. Next base: position 672,944 of record JAEACG010000002.1, read on the forward strand.
CGAAGAAGTATATGTGCTCCTGCGTCTACAAGAAAATCCTATCGAAGCGAGCTTCCTCGTCGCATGCCTTACGAGAAGAATTTGCAGAGTGGCTGGCACGCTACGCGCCGTTAGGAGGCTCCACCTGCACGCTCGTCCCATAGGAGTCGGCAACCTTCCGCTACAATCAACTTGCATAAGAAGTATAAAAAAATCTATAAGCTAATCGCTTAGAAAAAGCCTTATATTCAGGCGTTACATGAAGAGTCTTCGTTCAATTTATTACACAGAAGCTAACACATGCTAAAAAGTTCCTACAGTCTGGCAAGTGGCTCACCGGTCGCCCCGCGGAAAGGGAGCACCTGAAACGGAAATCAACCACTTTCAAAAACATCCAAAAACCACTAAACGTTTTTTTGTGGTAGTTTTTGGATGCTGTTACATGTGAAGCATGATAAGAATTCCATCATCGCATACTAAACACAAATGCGCTTAGAAAGAGGTGAAGTGAAAATTGGATAAAACCGTATACCTGCGTATGCGTCAACGTGTACAGGTGATTCAGCATCAGAAAGTCACGATCGGAGAAGTTGCACAGATTGTAGCATCTGATGAATTAGAAGAAGCCATCAAGGGATATATTATCCACGAAGTAACCCCTGAAGATAAGCATTTGATTGTGATCGATGTCATGCGTGTGATCGCTACGATTCAAAAGAAAAACCCTGGATTAGATGTTCAAACTATCGGACCTGCACAATCGATTCTAGAGATTCAGATGCAACAAAAAAAGCTGGCACCAGTGTATTTTGTCTTGGTGTGGCTTCTACTTTTTACAGGCTCGGCACTCGCGATCATGAATTTTCATGAAGATGTAAGCATGCAACTTGTTCACCAAAAAATCTATTTTCTTATAACGGGGCATTATAAAGAGCAGCCCCTATTACTTCAGATTCCATATTCGTTCGGTCTTGGTCTAGGCATGATTCTTTTCTTTAACCATCTTTTCCGAAAAAGACTTAATGAAGAACCAAGCCCGTTGGAAGTTGAGATGTTTAATTATCAACAAGACCTCGATCAGTACGTGATCGTTCATGAAAACAAAGAAACAGAGAAAAAGATCAATGGGAATTAAAGTATTGCTCATTGCTTTTATCGGTTTTGGCGGTGGAATCACAGTAGGCTCTGGTCTTGTGGCTTTAATCACTGTTCTTGGAATCGTGCCAAGGCTGATGCAACTCTCTAAAACGTATCGATATATTAGAGGTTATGAGTTAAGCATTATTTTAGGTGCTGTGATCGGCGGTTGGATGAATCTAAGGAACGCTTCAATTGGGTTTTCTGCTTTCTTTCTTATACCGATCGGTTTATTTATGGGGATCTTTGTTGGGATGTTAGCCGCAGCGTTAACAGAAGTATTGAACGTACTCCCGATTCTTGCTAAAAGAGTTGGATTTGGAGAGAAAATCATCATTATATTAATGGCAATTGTACTTGGGAAAATCTCAGGATCTTTGTTTCATTGGTTGTACTACATTAATCATTAAGGATGTGATTGTACGATGGCAACAAAAGAAGAACAGCAGGCATATGCCGAAAAAATTAAATCGATACAGCCGAAACCTCCGTATGTTTTAAATTGTTTAAAAGCATTTTTAATAGGTGGGATCATCTGCACGATCGGTCAAGCGATTCAAATGTTCTACATGACTTACTTTAACTTCACGCAAGAAACAGCGGGAAATCCGACGGTTGCAACGCTCATTCTAATCGCAGCACTATTAACAGGACTCGGAGTATACGATAAGATCGGTCAGTTCGCTGGAGCAGGTTCTGTCGTTCCGGTAACAGGATTCGCTAACGCCGTTACGAGTGCGGCATTAGAACATAAAAGTGAAGGTTTAGTACTCGGAGTGGCTACAAATCTCTTCAAATTAGCTGGAGCTGTTATCGTATTTGGAGCTGTATCTGCCTATATTTTCGGTATGATCCGCTACATCTTTCAGCACTTGACATAAGGAGTGAAGGCATGAATTTATTAGGAAGACAAACATGGAAATTTGCAAATAACATTTACTTAAATGCGGCCGGCACAGCAGTAGGTCCGATGGAAAGCGAAGGACCTTTAGGCAGCTATTTTGATAAAACGTATAACAACCTTCACTGCGGACAAAAGAATTGGGAACTTGCTGAACGTCAGTTGATGGAAGATGCGATCAATGCTTGTTTGCACAAAGTAAAGATGAAGCCAGAAGATATCAACTTTTTGTTGGCAGGTGACTTGTTAAACCAAATCGTTTCGTCAAACTACACGGCTAGAGGAAACGGAATACCGTTCCTTGGTGTGTTTGGTGCATGTTCAACTTCGATGGAGTCTTTAGCATTAGGTGCAGCTTTAGTAGATGGCGGGTATGCGAATCGAATTGTAGCTGCAGTAAGCTCACACAATGCTACTGCTGAAAGACAGTTTAGATATCCTACTGAGTACGGCGGGCAAAAGCCAGATACAGCTACGTTTACCGTAACAGGTGCAGGTGCTGCACTTGTGAGTAAAGAGGTCTCAGATATAAAGATCACATCGGCAACTGTTGGAAAAGTAGTGGACTTAGGAATCAAAGATCCTTTTGATATGGGATCAGCGATGGCTCCTGCAGCTGCAGACACGATCGCGGCACATTTTAAAGAGATGGATGTTCAACCTGATGAGTACGATTTAATCGCTACAGGGGATCTTTCTGGAGTCGGTGCACCGATCGTTAAGATGTTATTAAAAGAGCAAGGGTATGATGTGTCTGACAATCATCGAGATTGCGGATTGATGATCTATCGAAGCGGACAACAGGTTTTTGCAGGAGGAAGTGGCTGTGCGTGTTCTGCCGTCGTTACGTACGGATATATCTTAGACGAGATTCGAAAAGGCAATCTAAAGAAAGTCTTGATGGTCGCAACGGGTGCATTATTAAACCCCGTAATGGTTCAGCAAAAAGAAAGTATTCCAACGGTTGCTCACGGCGTGGTTTTAGAGCGAGCGGAAGGAGGACAATAAGATGGAGTTTTTTTGGGCGTTTTTAGTAGGTGGAGCAATTTGTGTTGTAGGCCAGCTGATGATGGATGTAATGAAGCTGACACCGGCTCATGTAACAACTTCCTTTGTAGTAATTGGAGCACTTCTTGATGCTTTTGGTATCTATGATAACTTGATCAAATTTGCAGGAGCTGGAGCTACTGTTCCCATTACCAGTTTTGGTCACTCTCTTTTGCACGGAGCAATGGCATCAGCAGAGGAACATGGCTTTATCGGAATCGCCATGGGAATCTTTGAGTTAACATCTGCAGGAATCTCATCTGCTGTTCTGTTTGGATTTTTAGTAGCAGTCATCTTTGAACCTAAGGGGTGATCATATGGTGAAAAAACGGGTCATTTTCATAACGGATGGAGATCTGTATGCACTACGAGTCGTAGAGCATGCGGCTAAACAAGTTGGAGGACGCTGTATATCACAATCATGGGGAAATCCAACACGAAAAAGCGGTATAGAACTTGTAGAGATGATCCGAAAAACACCACATGACCCTGTACTTGTAATGTTTGATGACTGTGGTTTTAAAGGAGAAGGTCCAGGAGAACAAGCGATGAGATATATTCATCAGCAGAAAGATATTGATGTGATTGGTGCTGTAGCCGTAGCTTCCAAAACGCATTTTACAGAATGGACAAAAGTTCACTGTTCTATGGATCGATATGGAGAACTAACAGAGTTCGGTATTGATAAGAGTGGAATTCCAGATCTTGAAACAGGCAGGATTAACGGAGACACCGTCTATATCCTCGATGAATTAAACCTTCCTTTCGTAGTAGGTGTCGGGGATATCGGAAAAATGGCAGGCTTTGATTCTGTTGAAAAGGGAGCTCCGATTACAGTAAAAGCGATTCAACTTATTTTAGAAAGGAGCGAATCAATTGGCAACCGAAAAAAATAAAACACCGATTAGTAAAAACATTGAAGATACGGAAAGGTTTTTAAAAGAGCGTTTGGGTATTGGTGTGAGTTTTGATGTTGGTGTCAGAAAGATCTTTGTCTTAAAAAAGGAACTTCAGCTGTATTATTGTACGGGACTTTGCGACAGTGAGTTCATCATCATGATCTACCGCGAACTAATGGATATGGATCATGGTCATCGCGCGCCGAGTAAAGTAAAAGATCTTGTACATAATCATCTCGCACATCAGCAAGTAGAGATTACGAAATCGTTAGATGAAGCTGTAGACCGTATGCTTTCAGGTCTGATCGTTATATTCATTGACGGAGAAGAAGAAGCATTTGTTGTGGATGTAAGAAGTTATCCAGGAAGATCACCAGAAGAGCCGGACATTGAGAAAGTGGTGAGGGGAGCCCGTGATGGATACACGGAAAATATTATTATCAATACTGCTCTTACAAGAAGACGTATACGAGATGAACGATTACGACACGAAATTCTTCAAGTGGGTGAACGCTCTAAAACGGATGTATGTCTCGCTTATATTCAAGATGTGGCAGATCCCGGTCTCGTTGACCTTATTAGAAAAGAGCTTAACTCTATTGAGATCGACGGGATTCCAATGGCAGATAAGACGATCGAAGAGTTTATTGTAAAACAAGGTTGGAATCCGTTTCCCTTAGTCCGGTATACAGAAAGACCAGATGTTGCTGCACAGCATTTGATGGAAGGTCATGTATTAATCATCACAGATACATCGCCAAGTGTTATCATCACACCTACTACACTCTTTCATCACGTACAGCATGCAGAAGAGTTTAGGCAGACTCCATTTATAGGTGCTTTTTTAAGATGGACCCGTTTTACAGGCATGATGGCTTCAGTATTCTTAGTACCGATGTGGCTTTTGTTTTCGATGGAAGAGCAATTATTACCGCCTTTCATTGATTTTATCGGCCCGAATAAACACACGAACATCCCACTGTTTCTCCAGATTATCTTCGCGGAGATCGGGATTGATATATTAAGGCTAGCGGCCATCCATACACCGAGTGCACTATCGACCGCCATGGGTCTGATCGCAGCCGTATTGATCGGGCAGATCGCAATAGATGTAGGATTATTCGTGCCTGAAGTTATTCTATATGTTGCGATAGCAGCGATCGGATCCTTCTCCACACCAAGTTATGAGCTGAGTATCGCAAATAAAGTCCTGCGGCTTTTCTTGATTGCGATGGTTATGTTGTTTAAAGTACCAGGATTTATTATCGGATTCACATTGTTGGTTCTCTATATGGCAACGATCAAAAATTTGAACACACCTTACTTGTGGCCGCTCTTACCGTTTAATCCAAAAGCGTTTTTACAGATTGTCGTTCGAATAGCTGTTCCGCTATCAAAAGTTCGACCTAGCATTGTACATCCGCAGAACACCAAAAAACAGCCAACTAATTAATCTGTCCCTTGCTGATTGTTGAAAATTGTGTTAAATTCATAACTAATTAAATATGCCTCATATGAGGTAGAGGCGCAAAACGAATGAGTAGCATATGGAGTTCATGGATGACGATGAAATATGTTGAAAGGTCAATTTGCCGAAGTGTAAAAAGAGTTCCATCTCTTTTTATGCTGGGCCGTTGCTGAATAAGCAACGGACTGTCACTACAACTGTAGTGGAGAGCTATTCCGACATGAGGGTACGGTTTTTGACAGCCTGCCTTAGTTGCGGCTGTCTTTTGTATTTGTCGGGATTGAATTCTCTATCAACAACGAGAGGGGATTTTTTGTGAATTTACACGGAACATCAAAAATTGGAGATAATCAACATCTATGGATCGGTGGTTTAGATACGGTAGATCTAGCGAAAAAATACGGAACACCGCTATATTTGTATGATTTGTCCTTGATAAAAAATAGAGCAAGAGGCTTTAAAAAAGCATTCGAGGAAAATGGGGTAGGGTATCAAGTAGCATATGCCTCAAAAGCCTTTTCTTCCATCGCCATGTTTCAGCTTATCGAACAGGAAGGATTAAGTCTGGATGTAGTTTCAGGTGGAGAACTTTATACGGCACTTCAAGCTGAATTCCCACCTGAAAGAATTCATTTTCATGGAAACAACAAGAGCTTATCAGAATTAGAATTTGCACTTACAGCTGGAGTCGGTTGTATTGTAGTAGATAACTTTCATGAGATCTCCTTATTAAAAATGCTGAGCAGCAAGCTTAGCAAAAAAGTAGACATCTTACTGCGTTTAACTCCAGGAATTGAAGCCCATACCCATGATTACATCATAACAGGTCAGGAAGATTCTAAGTTTGGATTTGATTTAGGGAATGGTCAAGGAGACAGAGCACTTCAAGAAGTACTTGCATTTGAAGGCTTTCGCGTTTTAGGGATTCATTGTCATATTGGATCTCAAATCTTTGAAACAGAAGGATTCACTCTGGCGATTGAAAAGTTGTTCGGCCATTTTAAAAAGTGGGAAGAAAACTTTAACTATTTTCCAAGTGTCGTAAATCTTGGAGGTGGGTTCGGTATTCAATATACGTCAGAGGATACACCGCTTTCTCCTGAACAATACGTTACGGCCATGATTGAAGAAGTGAAGAAACAGATGATTCACTTTGAAGGGAAAGATCTGCCTGAACTTTGGATTGAACCAGGACGTTCACTCGTAGGTGATGCGGGTACGACGATCTATTCGATCGGGTCTCAAAAAGAGATCGAAGGAGTTAGGCATTATGTGTCCATTGATGGTGGGATGACAGATAACATTCGTCCTGCACTCTATCAAGCTAAATATGAAGCATTCGTAGCGAATAAGATGAACGAAGAACCAACACAAACTGTTTCGATCGCAGGAAAATGCTGTGAGAGTGGCGACATGTTAATCTGGGATATTGAACTTCCTGAAGTTTGTGATAACGACTTATTAGCCGTTTCATGTACGGGAGCTTACGGTTATAGTATGGCGAGCAATTATAATCGCATTCAGCGGCCAGCTGTTGTGTTTGTAGAGAACGGTGAAGAACAGCTTGTAGTGAAGCGGGAAACATATGAAGACCTCATCAAGAATGATGTTCCATTAAAAACGAATGTTTTTGTGTAAATTAGTTTACGGAGCAGACATTTAACCGTACAATGGTAGTTGAATGAAGTAGAAGGAGGCCTGTTTTTTATGAAAAAAGGTTCAATTGAATTTGAAAACGGCGAAAAAATTGTATTTGATCTGTACCAAGAAGAAGCACCTGGAACAGTAGAAAACTTTGAAAAACTTGCAAACGAAGGCTTTTACAACGGTGTAACGTTCCACCGTGTTATCCCTGGATTTGTAGCTCAAGGTGGAGATCCAACAGGAACTGGAGCTGGCGGCCCTGGTTATTCTATTCCTTGTGAAACAGAAGGGAACCCACATAAGCACGTAGCGGGGTCTCTTTCAATGGCGCATGCTGGCCGCGATACAGGTGGAAGCCAATTCTTTATCGTACACGAGCCACAACCGCACTTGAACGGTGTTCATACTGTTTTTGGACAAGTTACAGAAGGTTTGGAAACAGTAATTCGCATTAAACAAGGCGATGTAATGAAAGAAGTTAAAGTTTGGGAAGAATAAGTTCCAAATAAGAAAAGCTCCGGATTACTCCGAAGCTTTTTTTATGTTTTTGGCAATTATACATTTCTGTTTTTCATGAGTTTTTGTCTATTTCGTTCATCAATAACCGTAGATCGGTCTCTTAAAGAGTGCTTATGAACGATGTTTTCATCCACTCTGGATGATAAAGACCACTCTTCTTCAGTCACACCAGCTTTTAATAAACATACGTTCAATAGATCAGTTGACAGTGGAAGAGCTATCGACTCAAAAGGTTGCTGTTGCTCGACTTTTTGTATACTTTTATCGAGTAGTTCAAAAAAAGGTTCAACTTCTATTCCGAGTTCTTTCAGTGCTGCTTCTTCTTTTTGCAGCTTCACTCTACAACTCAAGATCATTCGTTTAGCTCCATTATTGTTGCCACGCCGATGGTGATAAAGAGCCACTGCAAGCTGGATCAGTCCAGGCCACAGATCTCCTTTCATGCCCTCGTCCTTCCAATGCTCCTCAAGCACTTCGTGACACTCAAAGTAATCTTGATCTCTATGAAAATGCACCAAGTATTCAATCCATGGTTTTGGATAAGTCACTAGTCGTTCACGCCCCTTAATAAGCTCGACTTTAAGTTTACCATATGCATAGCATGAATAAAAACAAGCCGCGTACCACGCAAAATATGATATAATTTTATAATACAAAATCGCTGAAAAACTGGGGAAATGTTATGCAATATAGTGTGAAGCTTGATGGATTTGAAGGTCCGCTCGACTTACTGCTTCATTTGATTCAAACCTACGAAGTGGATATTTATGATATCCCGGTAGCCATCATAACTGAGCAATACCTTCAATATATACATACGATGAAAGAACTAAAACTGGACGTAGCAAGTGAATTTTTAGTTATGGCAGCTACTCTTCTTGCCATTAAAAGTAAGATGCTGCTACCGAAGCATGAAGAAGAGCTTTTTGAGAATCAGATGGAACTCGAGATGGAAGAAGACCCAAGAGATGAATTAGTAAGAAGACTCGTTGAATATAGAAAGTACAAGCATGCTGCTGATGAACTTAAAGAAAGAGAATCAGCAAGAAGCTTAATATACACACGGCAGCCTGTCGACCTCTCACAGTTTGAGAAAGAAGAATCGGCAAAACAGGTGACCAACGTAACGCTGTATGATATGTTGCAGGCGATGCAAAAAGTCTTTCAAGAAAAGGTCACGCGAGCACCGAAACAAACGACAATCGAACGGCAAGAGATTCCGATCGAAAAAAGAATGGAACAAATAAAATCCTCTCTTCTTTTAGTAGGAGGACGAAAAAAGTTCACAGACCTTTTTGATAAGAGTACTAGGGAACATGTTGTTGTTACATTTCTTGCAATATTAGAACTTATGAAAGTTAAATCAATAAATTGCGAACAACAAGATCATTTTAGTGAAATTTATATAACGATGTTAGAGGAGTAATACGATTTGGAACGAAATGAATATAAAGCGATTGTAGAGGGTTTGCTTTTTGTCAGTGGTGATGAAGGAATCGACAGAAAACAAATCGCTCAAGTGTTGGAGATCGACAGCAAAGAACTTGATCCCATCATCGAAGAGTTGAAACAAAGTTATGCTTCATCAGAAAGAGGGATGTCTATTGTTGAATATGCGGGATCCCTTCAATTTGTAACAAAACCGGAACATGCGGCCTTTTATGAGCGTCTTGTTGAAACGCCTGGTCATGCGACACTCTCTCAAGCTGCTCTTGAAACACTAGCGATCATTGCCTATAAACAGCCGATTACTAGGTCAGAGATTGAAGAAGTAAGAGGAGTAAAAACGGAGAAACCGTTACAGACACTATCTGCTAAAGGATTAGTAAAAGAAGTTGGAAGAGCAGAAGGAACGGGACGCGCAATATTATATGGTACAACAAAAGCATTCCTAGAACATTTTGGTTTGCAAAGTGTAAAAGAGCTGCCTCCTCTTCCTGAGAACATTCAGGAAGAGAATGTAGAACAAGAAGCAGACCTGTTCTTTTCAAAATTTCAGGAATCACTATCTACTGACGAATAACAAGGGGGAGTCATGCATTGTTGATTCAACATATTGATGGTATGGAGTTAGAAAAAGAAAAGCCGAATACATCTGAGGATTTTTTTAACCGTTCAGAAGTAACCTATGAATGTAACGGAAAAATGCAAACTTTTCATCTTCTTTATGTACGATATTTTGAAGAGAAACTTCAAGAGGAATTAACACATCATGACTTTTGGAAAGATTACTTGAGCTTCTATAAGATAACAGAGATTGCAGCACTCACCGCATTGCTTAAGGACCCGGCATACCAAAAGCGCAAACGGAGCTATATCAACAACTATGAAGAATTTAAAAAACTCTTCATCCAACCAAACGAAGAGTTGCTAAGTTCACATCTCAATACTTTAAAACAAATAACAAAGTAAACAGCCTTATAATTCATTTTAGGCTGTTTTTTTGTTTTTATTTTTTTCTTCCTATGCAAGTTAAGTGAAGCTTAATGCTGCCACAAGAGGGGCGCAAAGTGGCATGGAAAGTAAGATCCTGAAGTGGAAATCAACTACTTCCAACAACTTAAAAGTTTACTCGAAAAACAGAGTAATCTTTTAAGTCACCGTTTTAAAAGGCAATTTAAGGGTAAATTACTAAAAAGGATATGCAGCCGAAGGAGAGAGATCAATTGCCAAGAATAGCAGCAGTGGAAACTATAAATCCCCCTCATAAACTTTCTCAAGATCAAACAATGGATTTTGCAAGAAACCTATTTCAAGAAGCGTTCTCAGATATCGAACGATTGCTCAAAGTATTTCAGAATGGTGAGATCGAGTCACGCTATTTCGCGATGCCTATAGATTGGTTTAAGGAAAAAAGAAGTTTTCAAGAGAAAAATGATTTATACATAGACTTTGCAACAAATTTAGGAGCAGAATGTATCGAAAAGGTCTTGTCTGATCAAAGCCTAAACGTGTCCTATGAAGATATTGATGCCATCTTCTTCATCTCGAGTTCTGGGCTGTCAACTCCAAGTATTGAAGCTAGAATCATGAACATCCTCCCATTTTCATCACATACAAAGAGGATTCCAATCTGGGGATTAGGATGTGCTGGTGGTGCATCAGGTTTTTCTAGAGCTTACGATTATTGTAAAGCATATCCAAAATCAAACGTCCTCGTTCTAAGTGTAGAACTTTGTTCACTAACATTTCAGCACGAAGATCTTTCTAAGAGCAATTTAGTAGGAACATCCTTGTTTGCCGATGGAGTTGCTTGTGCGCTAATCTGCGGTGATGAGTCCGATACTGGCAAAACATCAGAAATATCACCTTACATAAAAGATACGATGTCTACATTGAAGCCTCATTCTGAAGATGTGATGGGGTGGGAAGTAAAGGACACAGGTTTGTATGTTGTCTTTTCAAGAGATATTCCAAACGTTATCCGAACGTGGCTCAAACCGAACGTTGATGAGTTCTTAAACCGAAATCAGCTTGTAGGAGAACAGATTAAACATTTCATCGCTCATCCTGGAGGAAAGAAAGTCTTACAAGCATACGTGGATGCGCTCGGGATTCCGTTATCGAAAACAGATATCTCAAGAGATGTATTGAGGGAAAATGGAAATATGTCATCTGCCACTGTTTTCTATGTCTTGAAAAACTTTATGCAAACTGCAAAAGAAGAAGGAGATCTAGGTGTGATGGCCGCATTAGGGCCAGGTTTTTCTTCTGAACTTCTTTTAGTGGAATGGAGGAAATAGATGAACTGGTTTCTTCTGTTTTGGGGTTTTCTTATCATACAGAGATTAGCAGAAGTAAGGATCGCTAAATCTAACGAAAAGAAGCTTTTGAGTAAAGGCGCAGTAGAAGCAGGGAGTGATCACTATAAGTGGATGGTGTCTATGCACGTTGCGTTCTTTGTTGTTTTCTTTTTAGAAGTATACGTGTTTAACGCACAGCCGCCTAGCTGGTGGATTGTTCCATTTCTTCTGTTTTTAATGGCACAAGTGATTCGTGTATGGGCGATATCGTCTTTAGGAGAGTTTTGGAATACGAAGATTATTCTATTACCTGGTGCGAATGTAGTAGCTAAAGGTCCATATCGTTTTATGAGACATCCCAATTATACTATTGTCTCTTTGGAGCTCTTAGTCATGCCACTAATTTTTGGTGCTTATTTTACAGCTATCCTTTTCACTATATTAAATATCTTCATGTTAAGGGTGCGGATACCTGCTGAAGAAAAAGCTCTCATGGAACTGACAGACTACGAAAAAAGCCATGGTCAAAAACAGCGTTTTTTTCCTTCCCAATAATTAGCGGAAGTAAATCCCATTCATAACCTGTCCTTGTTTGCATAAACTTTTACAAAACACGTAAAGGGCGGGATTATGAATGAAACGAACACTAAAACGAAAACCACTGCTCCTGTTTATGATCTGTATGCTTATCCTTGCTGCATTCCCGCAAGAAGCAAAAGCTGAACCCGGTGTATCAGCAAATGCTGCTGTGTTGATGGAGCAATCATCTGGAAGAGTATTGTATGGTCGTAATGAACATCGGCCGATGAGAATAGCAAGTATTACGAAGATCATGACCGCTATCCTTGCAATAGAATCAGGAAAGATGAATGATACGGTTACCATTACGGAAGCTGCATCGCGAACAGAAGGATCATCTCTATACTTGAAGCCAGGAGAGAAGATCCCACTAAAAGATTTAGTCTATGGATTGATGCTTCGGTCTGGAAATGATTCAGCAGTTGCAATCGCTGAGCATGTAGGAGGAAGTTTAGATGGCTTTTCCTATTTGATGAATCAAAAAGCAGAAGAGATCGGAATGAAACATACACGTTTTAGAAATCCACATGGACTCGACACACATGAAGATCATTATTCCACCGCTTATGATATGGCCATATTAACGAAGTATGCCATGAACAATGATACGTTTAAAGACGTGTCATCAACGAAGGTTTACAGATCAGAACAAACCGGTGAAAAATGGGATAGAGTGTGGCGGAATAAGAATAAGATGTTAAAGCTTTATGAGTATTCTACTGGCGGCAAAACCGGATATACAAAACGTGCAAAACGAACCTTAGTATCAACTGCAGAAAAAGACGGAATGGAACTGATCGCTGTTACACTAAACGATCCTAACGACTGGGACGATCATCGAAATTTGTTTGAGTGGGGATTTCATTCGTTTAAGATGACAGAACTGATCAAAGAAGGCGAAATTTCCGGCATCAAAGATAAAGGATACAAAGGAAAAGTAGAAGCGGCTCGAACGTTCACTTACCCTTTATTGAAAAAAGAGATCGGGCAGATCTCTTCTTCCATCCAGTTGTATGAACTTCCGAAGTCGGGCAAGTGGGAAAAAGAAAAAGTTCCTAAACCTGTTGGTAGGTATTTCGTAGATTTAAAGGAAACGAGAATTGCTGATCTTCCTCTTTATTATGATGGCAAAGCATTGATCAAACCTGTTCAGGGAGGTCTTTGGTCGTCATTTAAAAGCATATTCAACAAGTTATTCTTTATAGCTAAGGAAGACAATCGCCTATGGTGAATTACATCTGGGTAGGAATGATGGTAATAGGCTTCATTGTGGCAGGAATCAACGGCACGATGGATAAAGTAAACGAAGCGATTTTTACGAGTGCGAAAGAAGCAGTCACTTTAAGCTTTGGTATGATTAGTATTTTAGTATTCTGGTTAGGAATCATGAAGATCGCAGAGAAAGGTGGTTTATTGGAAGTATTAGCTGTGTTGTTTCGTCCGATCGTTAAACGGCTCTTCCCAGATATTCCAAAGGATCACCCTGCTCAAGGGTACATTCTTTCGAATATGGCAGCTAACCTGCTTGGACTCGGAAATGCTGCAACACCAATGGGAATTAAAGCGATGGAACAGCTAAAAATATTAAATGGCGGAAAAAATGAAGCCAGTCGATCGATGATCACGCTACTTGCGATAAATACATCAAGCATAACGCTCATCCCCACTACGATTATCGCGATCAGGATGAGCTATAACTCGGCGTCGCCCACTGATATAGTTGCGCCGACATTAATCGCGACTGCGATTTCAACGGTGGGTGCTATATTAATAGATCGATATTATTATTACCGCTCTTTACCTAAGGGAGGGAAATAGATGTCGATCGTTCAATCCTTTTCCATATGGTTTATACCATTTTTGATCGGTTTTATCCTTTTATATGGCACTTATAAAAAAGTGCCAACATATGAGACCTTTGTGGAGGGTGGAAAAGAAGGTTTCTCGATTGCGATTAACATTATCCCTTTTTTAGTCGGCATGCTTGTTGCCATTTCGGTATTTCGCGCATCTGGAGCTTTGGATTATGTCATGATGGCGATGCGTCCGCTATTTTCATTGTTTCATATTCCAGCAGAGGTGGTTCCGCTAGGGCTTATGAGGACGATTTCAGGAACTGGCGCTCTTGGGATGACATCAGATTTAATTGCAACACACGGTCCTGATTCGTTTATCGGAAGACTTGCTTCTACGATACAAGGAAGTACTGACACAACGTTTTATGTATTGACTGTTTATTTTGGGGCGGTTGGTATAAAAAAGATGAAATACGCGTTAAAAGTAGGATTATTAGCCGATCTGATCGGATTTTTAGCATCTATAGCTGTAATCTCTCTATTGTTTTATTCATAATTCGTCAAAAAAGAGCCGTTATGGCTCTTTTTTACGTTTACTGAGGTTGAGAATTACGAATAATGAAGGTATGATGAGACATGAGGTGAAATCATGGAACGATTGCAAAAAGTAATTGCCCAAAGCGGCGTAACTTCCAGAAGAAAAGCGGAAGAGTTAATTCGTGAAGGCAAAGTGAAAGTGAACGGAAATGTAGTGACCGAACTCGGCACAAAAGTAGGTACAAAAGATAAGATTGAAGTGAATGAGATTCAAATTCAACGGGAACAACCCGTTTATTTTTTGATGTATAAACCTTCTGGTGTGATTACGGCGGTTTCTGATGATAAGGGAAGAAAAGTAGTAGCTGATTATTTTAGAGATATTATCGAACAGCGTGTATTCCCTGTTGGAAGATTGGATTATGATACGACAGGCGCGATCATCATGACGAACGATGGTGAGTTTGCGAACGTACTTATGCATCCACGCTATCAGCTTGATAAAGTGTACATTGCGAAAGTAAAAGGAATTCCTTCAAGAGAGAGAATCAAGCAACTCGAACGAGGAATTCGCTTAGAGGACGGAATGACTGCTCCTGCGAAAGTGAAAGTAACATCGATCGATAAGAAAAAGGGAACTGCTATCATCGAGCTTACGATTCATGAAGGAAAGAACCGTCAAGTCAAGCGTATGTTAGAAGCGATCGGATCACCTGTCATGAAATTAAAGCGTGAAAGATACGGCTATTTAGATCTTAAAGGCCTGAATCCTGGTGAGTTCAGAGAACTTACTCCACATGAAATCAAACAGCTAAGAAATCTGGCTGTCACACAAACGTCAAAAAAAAGCCGTAGATAGGCTTTTTTTTCAAGTTATAGTAAAATGGAAGCGGCTTAAAGGAGCGGATGGATGTTGAAAAAAAATAGGTTGTGGTTTCGCTCTGCTCTGCTTGCCATTTTAGTTGTTGCGGTCGGTTACACGATCTACAACAGTATGAATGAAGAGTCAGGTACATACATAAGTAAAGGCAATACGGCTCCAAATTTTGTACTAACCGATCTGAATGGCAAACAAGTAGAGTTAGAAGATTACCGTGGTAAAGGTGTTTTCTTGAATTTCTGGGGAACGTGGTGTAAACCGTGTGAACGAGAGATGCCTTATATGCAACGGCAGTATGAAAAATACAAAGAACAAGATGTAGAAATATTGGCAGTAAACGTCAGTGAAACGAACGTATCCGTTAAAAATTTTGTTGATCGCTATCGTATGAGCTTTCCTGTTCCTATGGACAAACAAAGAGAAGTTACGAAAGCTTACGGCATAGGACCGATTCCAACAACAATCTTGATCGATAAGAACGGAAAAGTAGTGGAACGGACAAGTGAATCATTATCAGAGAAAAAAATTATTTCCTTTATGGAAAAAATAAAGCCGTAACGGGGTGAAATGATGCAAACGATAACATGTGAATGCGGCCACTCTAACCCATACGGAACAAGTCTTTGTCAAGCCTGCGGTAAACCGTTGAAGCAAGATGTTGAAGTACTATCAAGCATGAGGTATGAAGGAAGTGCTAGACGATCTCAAACCTATAAACAAACGTTTGTGGATAAGATTTGGAACTTCTTTTCGTCTGTTAAAGTCGGAGTTTGGCTCATTGTTATTATTTTAGTAGCAGCGGCAATCGGAACCATTTTTCCGCAGGAAACGTTCATACCTCCTAATGTTGATCCTGCCACTCATTATGAAAGCGAATACGGAACGTTTGGACTTATCTATTATTTGTTAGGGTTTCATAACCTTTATGGATCATGGTGGTTCATTCTTCTTCTAGGAATGCTAGGTCTATCCATCATTATTGCCAGTCTTGATCGTGGTATACCGCTCTATAAAGCATTAAAGACACAAAGAGTCACGCGACATGATCAATTCATGAAGAATCAGCGTTTGTTCTCAAAAAGCAATGATGTCGAACTTGATGAGATCAAGTACACGTTAGAATCTCTGCGTTATAAAGTTCGAGAAGAGGATGGTAACCTTTTTGCGGAAAAGGGACGGTTTTCAAGATGGGGTGCTTATGTAAACCATGTTGGACTGATTATCTTTTTAACAGGTGCGATGCTTCGATTCTTTCCAGGTATGTATGTTGACGATATATTATGGGTTCGAGAAGGGGAGAAAGCTTCTATCCCTGGCACTTCAACCGAAGATGGGCAATATTATCTGGAGAACAATGATTTCATTCTTGAGATGTATGATAAGGAAGAAAAGAAGTTTAATAGTGCGCTAAGCTCTGTTGATGGAGAAGTCGCAAAAAATTATCAAAGTAACGTAACTCTCTATAAAACAAAAGAGAACCATACGATCGGAGCAGAGCCAGAGCTTGTAAAAGTTAAGAATGGTGAAATCCGAGTGAATGAACCGTTTAAGTTCGACTCGTTTGCTCTTTATCAAACGGATTTTAAGCTTAACGAGTTTTACAAGATGAGTTTCGAACTTGAAGAAAAAGCAACGGGTAACAAGTTTGGTAAGTTAACAGTAGATCTTCACGACCCGAAAAAAGAGTATGATCTTGGGAAAGGTTATAAAGTTAAGATTGAAGAATACTTTCCGAACTTCGTCTTAAACGACCAGAACCAGCCATCAACCGTTAATAATTTGCCTGATAATCCAGCGTTTGTTTTCTCCATGTATTCTCCAAAAACACCTGACGGAGAAAAAGCGTTTGTTGGGATTCAGAAAAACATAGATTCTGGTGAGAACCAGTTTAAAATGTCATTCGCTGGTATAGAAACGAAAGATTTAACGGCGCTTACAGTCCGAAAAGACCATACACTTTGGATTATCGCGCTTGGTGGAATCATCTTTATGATAGGTGTTACACAAGGTTTATATTGGAACTATAGAAGAATTTGGATCAAACAAAATGCAGGTGAGGTATGGGCTGCCGCTCATACGAATAAGAACTGGTATGGCTTGAAAAAAGATGTGGAATTTCTGTCTGATAAGACCAATCTCACACCTTTAGAAGAAAAAGAAACAGCTTCAAAGTAATGCTGTTCAAGCGGGAGGGTTAATGATGGCTGAAATCAGCAGTACACTTTTATATAGTGCATTTATTATTTACTTGTTCTCTACTCTATTCTTTGCAATGTCTATTTCAGATAAAAAAGGAAAAGATGCTGTTCATACAAAAAAGTGGGGAAAAATAGGGTTCATAAGTTCATGTGTAGGTTTTGCAGCTCAACTAGGCTATTTTATTACAAGGTGGATGGCAAGTGGACATGCCCCTGTAAGTAACTTGTTTGAGTTCACTACCTTTTTTGGCATGATGATGGTACTTGCATTCATTATTCTATACATCATCTATCGAACGAACGGTCTAGGCGTTTTCGCGATGCCTATAGCTGTTCTTGTTATCGCATATGCCAGTATGTTTCCAAGAGATATCTCTCCGCTTATTCCTGCCCTTCAAAGTGACTGGCTGAAGATCCATGTTACAACAGCGGCGCTCGGAGAGGGAATCCTTGCGATCTCTTTCGTATCAGGACTCATTTATTTAATACGTACAGTTGATCAGACCGTCTCGTCTAAAAAGACTTTATGGTTAGAGATCATTCTTTACAGTTTGATTGCGGTTGTTGGATTCATCTTTGTTTCGGTCGGTTTTAAAGGTGCTGGATATGAAACGACATTTGAAATGATGGATGATAACAATCAGGCAGTTAAAGTCGTCTATGATATGCCTGCCATAGCAGGTCCAAGTAACGGAGAGCAACTGGACGATTCGTTTGGATCACTATTCTCAACGCCATCTTGGATGAACGGTGTTGATGCTTCTGTTAAGTTGAATACGTTCATTTGGTCTCTCTTAGCAGGAGGAATCCTTTATGGCTTACTTCGTCTGATTTTAAGAAAAAGAATAGCAGCAGCTCTTCAGACAAAAGTTAAGATGAAACCAGATCTTCTGGATGAGATCAGCTACCGAGCAGTTGCGATCGGCTTTCCTATCTTTACACTCGGAGCACTAATCTTTGCTATGATATGGGCTCAACAAGCTTGGTCGAGATTCTGGGGATGGGATCCAAAAGAAGTTTGGGCTCTTATCACGTTCTTGTTCTATGCCGCTTTTCTTCATTTACGACTATCAAGGGGCTGGCACGGAGAAAAGTCTGCATGGCTTTGTGTGCTAGGGTTCTGGATCATCACATTTAACTTGATCGCGGTAAACCTTGTTCTTGTAGGATTGCATTCATACGCTTAAAGATTTTAAAGTCTCTCTTTCATTAGAGAGACTTTTTTATAAGAGACGAACGTGATCAACTACATAATGACCTTTAAGAATTGTTGTTTTAATCATTTTGTTTACTTCATTGATAAGTTTATTGTAGTGGAAGATGCGAAACTCCTACGGGACGAACGGCCAGGTGGAGACTCCTAAGGTCGCGTAGCGTGCCAGCTACCTGCAATTTCTTCTGGTAAGGCATGCGACGAGAAATCTCGCTTCGATAGGCTTTGCTGGTAGACGCAGGAGCACACGTACTTCTTCGAACACCGTTCGCCCCGTGGAAAGCGAGCATCTGTAACGGAAATCAACTACTGAATAAGTTTTATTCAAAACCAACCCTAAATGAAAGAAAATAGATAGACAGCATGTCCGGTTTGTTTAGTGTACTTGGTTTCATGTATGATAGAGACAGGAAAAAATCTAGTTTAACTGATTTTATGTGGAGGATTGAATATGGATACAGAAGCTAAAATTCTAGTTGTTGATGATGAAGAAAGAATTCGAAAACTATTAACGATGTATCTAGAGCGAGAGAACTACGAAGTTCATGAAGCCGAAAACGGTGAGGATGCGCTACAGATGGCAGTATCCATCAATTTTGATCTCATATTGCTCGACCTTATGCTTCCTGGTATGGATGGCATTGAGGTTTGTGAAAAGTTAAGAGAAAAGAAAGCGACTCCTGTAATCATGTTGACAGCTAAAGGAGAAGAGCTTAACCGCATAGAAGGATTCGAAGCAGGTACGGACGATTACATCGCGAAGCCGTTCAGTCCAAGAGAAGTCATTCTACGAGTAAAAGCGTTGTTGAGAAGGTCGTCACCGACGAAGTTTCTTCAAACCGAAACGGTTGCAAAGAACGTTGTTGTGTTTAAGCACCTTACGATCGATCACGATGCTCACCGTGTAACAGCTGGCGGAAAAGAAGTCAACTTAACACCGAAAGAATATGAGTTGTTGTACTACTTAGCGAAGACTCCAGATAAAGTCTATGCGCGCGAACAATTGCTAAAAGATGTTTGGAACTATGAATTCTTTGGTGATCTTAGAACAGTTGACACACATGTGAAAAGACTTAGAGAAAAGCTTAACAAAGTCTCACCGGATGCAGCATCCATGATCGCTACCGTTTGGGGAGTAGGATATAAATTTGAGGTTGGGAATGAATGATCTGGAGAAGTGTAGTTGGTAAACTTTGGATAACGATACTTTTATTAGTCTCGGTCGTTTTAACCCTGCTCACCATTCTTCTTACGCAGTTCTTTGAATCGTTTTACGATGATCAAGCCAAAGATCAATTAACGAAGATGGCTGATCGAGTGATGTTGATTATGGAAAGCGATGAGAACAAGGAAGAAGCAATACGCATCACAAGTGAAATGGCTGAAGCATATTCCATGTCTATCATGATCATAGACGAAAATCAGGAATCCTTTATGTCTAAGAATTCTTACGATGATGCACCTTATATCCCTGTTTCTGTTTTCAAAGAGAATGATCAGTTATCAACTGTCGCAGAGAGTGGAAAAAAGATCTATGTAAACGGAGATTTTCCCGTTTTGAAAGAAAATGATGAGACGATGCAAACGATGATCATCTATGGTGAACCGTATGGATCGGGAGAAAATGCAGGAGCCGTTTACGTCTATCAATCCATCGAGAATGTGGAAAAAACAACGAATCATACAAAGTATCTCATCTTTTTAGCAGCGGGGATCGCGATCATTTTAACTACGATCTTTGCGTTTTTCTTATCTACTCGAATTACGGCACCACTAAGAAGGATGAGAGAAGCAGCCACCTCTGTAGCAAAAGGTGAATTTGATATGAAAGTGCCGATTTTAACGCATGATGAGATCGGCGAACTTGGCATGACGTTTAACCGTATGGGCAGACAGTTAAAAAACAATATCACAGCATTGAATCAAGAAAAAGAACAGTTAACAAGTGTTTTAAGTTCGATGGCTGATGGTGTGATCACCTTTGATAGAAAAATGAACATACTGGTTACGAATCCTCCTGCTGATCGATTCCTACAGGCATTTTATTACGAATCAGGCATGAAGACAGAGGTCAACGGAAACGTTCCTGAGACGGTCAAACAGCTCTTTGGGCAAGTTGTTGCACTTGAGAGTGAACAGATGACAGAGATCGCGATACAAGGCCGCTCGTGGGTCGTCGTTATGACACCACTATATGACCAATCTATGATTCGTGGAGCGGTAGCTGTACTTCGTGATATGACAGAAGAACGACGAATGGACAAGCTTAGAGAAGACTTTGTTGCGAACGTTTCACATGAATTAAAGACGCCGATCGCTATGCTGCAAGGATATAGTGAAGCGATCGTAGATGATATTGCAGAATCTGAAGAAGAGAAGAAAGAGCTAGCAGGAATCATCTTAGACGAATCGAAACGGATGGGAAGACTTGTTAACGAACTTCTCGATCTAGCGAGATTAGAAGCGGGTCATATGAAGCTTCACTACAGCTCTCTTCCGATCATTCCTTTTGCAGAAAGAATCGTCCGGAAGTTCCAAGGTCCTGCTAAAGACCGAGAGATTCAATTAAGTTTAGAATTTAAAGGTAATCACCAAAGTCTTGAAGGTGAAATGGATATCGATCCAGACCGGATCGAGCAAGTCTTAACCAATTTAATCGATAATGCTATTCGTCATACTTCTCAAGGTGGATTTGTTAACCTGACTGTAGAAGTGAGCGATCAGAACGTGAAGTTTTTCGTTAAAGACAATGGAACAGGAATTAAAGAAGAAGATCTGCCATTTGTTTTCGAACGCTTTTATAAAGGGGACAAAGCAAGAACAAGAGGGAAATCAGGTGGAACGGGTCTTGGGCTTGCCATAGCAAGAAACATTGTAGAAGCACATGGTGGTCAGATCAGCGTTCACAGCAAGAATAATGAAGGCACGACATTTTCTTTCGTTATTCCGCGAACGTTGAAATAAATTAGCAATACGTCCCGATTAATCTTGTTTCATAAGGAACAAAAGCAGTTATTAAAAAAGGATTTCACAAATTTCTCCAATATGTTTATAATAGGAATTGTGATTTCATAAAATTTCATACGTGTTAAACAGGTGCAGTCCTTTGTTGGACGAGCTTAATAGGGAAAACGGTTAGATTCCGTTGCGGTCCCGCCACTGTAATTGTGAGAATCCTATAGTTTCGCCACTGTGAAAACGGGAAGGCGTTAGGAGACGATGATCAAGAGCCAGGAGACCTGCCTGTTTGTTACATGACATGACCTACGAGGATAGGGGGGTGTTTAACAGTACCGGGGCCGGTTGCTGTTTTCTGCCTGTATACTATTAATCTCCTTCGTAGCCGAAGGGGATTTTTTTAGTTGCGTAAAGTAAGTTGTAGGACCAAACAAAACGTTTTTATAACAGAAAGAGGTCAATCGTGAAAAAATTACTTTTAGTATTAGCAACAATGATGATGATGTTAGTAGGCTGTGGAACGACTGAAACGAAGGAAACGGCTGATCAGCCGAAACAAGAAGAAACGAAGAAAGAACAAGTAACGGTTCAGATCACAAAAGAGAACGGTAAAGAAAAAGTTACGGAAAAGAAAGTCGATATCGCAAAAGATGCGACAATCATGGACGTGATGCAAGATAACTTTAAGATTGAAACACAATACGATGGTGCATTTATCAGCAGTATTGAAGGAGTAGCTGGAAGCGAACAGGACAAAACATCTTGGTTCTTTTCTGTAAACGGTGAAGAAGCGATGAAGGGTGCTAAGGATATTACGTTAAAACCTGGCGATGTCGTAGAATTTGATCTTCACAAATATGAATAAGCTGACAGTCAAACGAATTACGATCATTGCCTTACTTGCTGCTATATTAACAGTAGGCAGAATCACCTTCTCAATGATACCCAATGTTCAGCCGAATACGACGATACTCATTCTTGCTTCATTCGTACTCGGTCCTGTGCAAGGGTTGTTACTTGCTATATTAAGCACGATAACAACAAATCTTTTTCTAGGGCATGGTCTGTGGACGTTCGGTCAGATGTTTGCCTGGGGATTGATAGCCGTTATGAGCGCATATCTAGGCAAATACAGACATAACATACCTTGGCTGTTGCTCCCGATCTATGCAGGATTCTGTGGCTTTTTGTTTGGTTTCATCATGTCTGTTCTCTTTGGTGGAATCATCATGCAGAAATTCTGGCCGTATTACTTGGCGAGCCTCCCATTTGATCTAAATCATGCGATTGGTAACGTGGTGTTCTTCATCGTACTTTACAAACCACTTCTCTATGTGATGGAAAATTATATTAATAAAGATGGAAGTCAAAAAGCTGCCTTTGAATAGGGAGCTTTTTTAGCTCTCTTAAAGTTTAATGTTGAAAAAAACAGAACTTCGTATTATTTGGAAGTTCTGTTTCGTGATATTCTGTATAGAAGCTAACAATTACCCAAAGTTATGATGAAAACACCAAACAATAAGAAGTATACTCACTATTCCCCAAGCTGTGGCACTTACGATCCACCAAATGATGGTTTTAGCTTTTGCTGAAGTTTCCTCGTTTTCCATTTTTCCTGTTATAAACGCGAGCTTACTTTCCATATCTTTTTTCATAGAAGTAAGAACAACAAATCCAATTGTTATAAAACCAATCGTGATCCAGAGTAGTATGTCCATATGCTCTACATCCCTTTTGTAGTTATTTTCTTTATCAAACTTCTTTATTCGAGTTCATTATCCTGCCTCATAAGATAAGAATGATGTTTATAGAGTAGATTTAGTAAGTTCCCAAGCGAAAACTCAACAACGAACTTTAGTTGAGCCTTTTCTTTAAAAACAGGTTCAAAAAGTTGAAAAGCTGAATAGGATGATAAAGTTGATTTACTTTTACCTAGGAGGACAAAATGCGAGACTATCTGAACCGTTTTTTTGCTGTGATTTTTTTAATGATGTGCTTAAGCGTCTTATTTATAGGAGGGAAGTTGGGAGCATAAACACTTGAACGAACAAGGATTTCATGGTACATATGGTAAAACGTTTTAAAAAGGAGATTAATATGCTAACAGATTACCATTCTCATCTCGAAAAAGGGACATTGACGATCGATTATCTAAAACAATTTGTAGACACCGCAAAAGAGAAGGGAATACAAGAGTTTGGGATTTCTGAACACGCTTATCACTTTTATGAAACAAAAAACATCGTATCAAAACCATGGATGGAAGAAAGACGTTATTACAAGATGGACGATTATGTAGATCTGTTTAAGCGTGCAGATCAGTTAGGAATGGACGTCCGCATGTCGATTGAAATGGATTATACGCCGGGACGGCATGCTGAGATGGAGGCATTTATAAAATCCTATCCATTCGATTACGTGGTCGGATCTGTGCATTGGGTCGATGATTTTGGGATAGACCTTGCAGAATACCGAAAAGAATGGGACCGTCGTGATCTTTATGAAACGTATCGTTCGTATTATGATCAAATTGTAACACTTGCAGAATCAAACCTATTTGATATTGTTGGACATATCGATCTAGTCAAGATCTTTAAATATGTTCCGACTGATCAAGAATTTCTTTTAGAACAGTATGAGCGCATTACAGATGCGTTAAAAGACTCAAAAACATGTGTAGAGATCTCATCTGCAGGTCTAAGAAAACCTGTAGGACGAATCTATCCAGAACCTGAACTTCTGTCTCTTTGCTATAAAAAGGGGATACCGATCGTACTCTCTTCAGATGCTCATGAACCGCACCAAGTTGGAGAGAATTATGAGGCGACTATAAAGCTTGCAAAAGAGATCGGTTACAGAAAGCTGATGACTTTTCAGGATGGGGAGAGAAAAGAAGTAGATTTAGGATAATAAACACATAGCTCTGCATTCTGATATGCTCCCCTAAAGGTAGACAGATTAAAAATAAAAATCTGTTTACTGTAAGGGGAGTATATCATCATGAATTGCAGAGCTTTTTGCTTTTCTATAGATCTAAAGGTTTGCACACAAGAAGATCCTCAATGCTTCTGAGTTCCTTCTGAGTAGATTCTGGAAGCTGGGTGTCAAAGGTAAGAACCATCATGGCTTCACCGCCAGCTGATTTTCGGCCAACGTGCATTGTTGCGATATTTATGTTGCGTTCTCCTAAAAAAGCTCCTACTTTTCCGATAATACCTGGTGTGTCACGATGTTCGATGTAAAGAAGAGATCCTTGTGGTACAAAATCAACCGTATACCCGTTCAATTTAATGATTCGGCCACCAAAGCCTTTAACAAGTGTCGCAGAAAGAGTGAACGTTGTGTTCAGACCTGTAACCATTACATGAATGATATTTGGATAACCATGATCATCTGTCCCATGTTTTTCACCGATTACGATTCCTTGTTCCTTTGCAGCCACCATGCTGTTTACATCGTTTACCGGCCGGTCTAATCTTGTTTTTAAGAAGCCACACAAAAAGCTGCGAGTAAGTGATGTTGTATCGGTTTCCGATAATGATCCGCCATAACCGATCGAAATCTCTGAAACAGGTTCTTTAAAGAATTGAGTTGTAAACGAACCAAGAAGATTTGAGAAGTCATAATAAGCAATCAGCTTCTCATACGTATCTTTTGATAAAGAAGGAAAGTTAACAGCGTGTTTTAAAGGTTGATGTAAAAAATGAGATCGGATCTCATCGCTCGCCATGTAAGCTACATTCTTTTGTGCTTGTACGGTGGATGCAGCGATATGAGGTGTAACGATCACTTTAGGATGATCGACTAAAGAGCGACTAACGGGAGGTTCTTGTTCGAAAACGTCAAGAGCGCAGCCAGATAGATGTTCGTTATCTAAGTAGTGTAGAAGAGCTTCCTCATCGATGATGCCTCCACGTGCACAGTTTAAGATAAACGCACCTTTTTTAGCGTATCTTAAGTTATCAAGATTTAATAGTTTATGGGTATCTTTTGTAAGCGGGGTATGAACGGTGATGACGTCACTCTGCTGGATTAACGTATCGAGATCAACAGAAGTAACGGATAGTTCTTTTTGTTTTTCTTTCGGAAAATAAGGGTCAAAAACAAGTACGTTCATGGAGAAACTTTTCGCGCGCTTTGCAAGTTCAGAGCCGATTCTACCCATTCCGACGATACCGAGCGTTTTTTGATAGAGTTCTTGGCCCGTATACTTTTTGCGGTTCCATTCACCTTGTTTTACAGATTGATTGGCTTGTGGAATGTTGCGGACTAATGCCATCATCATGGCCCAAGTGTGTTCTGCAGTTGAAATGGTGTTTCCTTCAGGTGCATTAACGACGAGCACACCTCTTTTTGTCGCTGCGTTCAGATCGATATTATCTACTCCAACTCCAGCTCGTGCAATGATTTGAAGTGCGGGCAGCTGATTCAATACATCTTCAGTAATCTTTGTAGCACTTCTTACCATGATTCCTTGAATGTTTTCTGGTTGAGTAACTTCATCAAGTTTTCCGAAGATCAGCTCAACACCTTCAAGTTTTACTAACGGTTCAACACCTTCACTCGTTATTCCATCACAGACTAATACGGTTGCTGTCACAGTTCCACCCCTTGTCTATCTTTATGAATAGCATCAATATTTTGATAATTTATCACATTCTGACGATAGGTACAACTATGATTTTTAAGATAGCGGTTTCAAAAAAGAAGAAAACTAATTGACAATGAGAATCATCCTTAATAAAATAAATAAAAACCCTCTAATGAAAGAGGGTTCCTGGTAAGATTACAACTATTCGAATTTTAATGCATCACCATCGAATGACTCTTCAGATACTTTGATGGAATCTGTAGGACAGCCTTCGAACGCATCTTGCATATCTTCTAACAATACATCTGGAATTTCAACGATTCCTTGGTTATCGTCTAGAGTTACAAACGCAATTCCTTCGTCGTCATAATCGTAAATGTCTGGTGCTGCAGCTCCGCATGCTCCACATGCGATACAAGTTTCTTTGTCAACAATCGTATACTTTGGCATAATGAATACCTCCTAAGGAATTGAAAAAATACCGACTTACATATTTAGCCATTTTAAATTAAGGGTCTACTAATCATATTGTAATAAGTATCCCTCTACATTTCAATAGAAAATTAGGACCTCGTCATATCTTTTATTCCCAATCTTCCTCTTAATATAACACTTTTACTCTTAAATTTCCTTAAATCTGATAAGATAGATTATATGATAAAGTGTGGTGATTTATTATAGATATTTGTCAAGTCGTTTTATTAGATATCTTTCGAAAAGTAAATGGTAGTAGAAAAAGCTCAGGCGTCTATTATATGCTGACAGGTAAGAAAACGGCGCAATCTTTGTCAGACAGTCAATGGTTTGGTATAGAACGTTATTATGCCGCTTTCAAGGGGATGGCCCATGACACTTTTACTGAATCAATCGAAAGCCTGATAAATGAAGAATATATGAAGGAATCTGAAGATCATGTTTACACCCTTACTGAAAAGGGTGAACAACTTCTTGTGCGTGAGAATGATAGATTATCATTCTTAAATCATTTAAATGGATTAAAATATGCATCGATAGAGTCTACATGCTGGCAAGCTATCACGTTATATGTACAAGCTCTCTCCAATGCTCTATATGGTCATTTTAATTATTCACCAGTCGTAAGGGACTTCTCGGTGATACAAAAAGTTAAATCTGTGTTTCCTAAATCAGAGTCAGAGAGAAAAATTCAAGCGGAAAAACTTTATCGTGAATTATCTCGAGTGTTGTTAGAACATGATAATCAAATTGCTGATCTATTTGTTAAGAAACTGTCTGGCTACAATAGGATCGGAAGTACCTTCGAGCAATTATCTCGGATAAAGGGCATGAGTCAAGAAGAAACTGTACTCCGTTTCAGGGCGATGTTGCACGCTTTCATACACAAGATAGCTAGTGAAAAGATGAATTTTCCGATGTTGCACTCTCTAATAGGCTCATTTACTGAAGCTCCGGCATTAACTAGATCAGCATCTTTAACTTTTAAAATGCTAAATAACAATAAACCTCTAGAGGAGATCATGATCGTTAGAAATCTGAAATTGAGTACTCTAGAAGATCATCTCGTAGAGATCGCAAGAGAAGTGCAAGATTTTCCGATTACCCCTTACATTAGTGATACAGAGTTTTTGAAAGTGAAAGAATATTACAGTAAGACGAATGAAACAAAGCTTCGGCCGTTTAAAGATGCCTTTCCTCATCTTTCGTATTTTCAAATCAGGCTAGTACTCGCAAAAGAGGGTGGAAAACATGCAACTGGAAGCAGCGCTTAAAGAGTTATACGGATTTTCATCGTTTAGATCTGGACAAAAAGAGATCATAACTGACTTGCTTTCAGGTCATGATGTGTTAGGTATGCTGCCGACTGGAACAGGAAAAACATTAATCTATCAGATGGCCGCACATCTTTTAAAAGGAAGAGCACTCATCATTTCTCCTTTGGTGTCATTGATGGAAGACCAAGTAGATCAGTTTAAACAAGCTGGTTTTAAGAGGACGATCGCTCTCAACAGCTTTTTAGATCAAAGTGAGAAACAATCCATATTAAAAAGAATACAAGACTATCAGTTTGTTTTTGTGAGTCCTGAAATCATTCAAAACTCTTACATCCGTTCTATTCTGTTGTCAGTTAGTTGGTCGTTATTCGTAGTAGATGAAGCCCATTGTATCTCACAATGGGGTCATGAGTTTCGTCCATTTTATTTAGAGTTAGCTGATATGAAGAAAGCGATGGGGGATCCTATTTGCCTCGCATTAACAGCAACGGCAACACATAAAGTACAGAACGATATCCTTCATCACCTAGACATGAAAAATGCAGAGATACATATTCATAGTGTGAACCGTCCGAACATATCTATCTTTGTTGAATGCTTTGATGATTATGATCAAAAAGTGGGGCGAGCGGTAAATCTAGTTCAGCAGCTTAAAGGACCAGGCATTATTTATACGAATACAAGGAATGCTGCAGAACTGCTTGTAAAAAGATTTCAAGATCATGAAATAGAAGGGGTCGCTTTTTATCATGGAGGCATGAATGCTGATGAAAGACTTCTTGTACAAAAGCAGTTTTTAGAGTCCCAGCTGAACATCATTGTTTGTACGAATGCTTTTGGAATGGGAATTAATAAATCGGACATCAGATTTGTAATTCATTTTCACACACCGTCTACGATAGAAGGCTATATTCAGGAAATCGGCAGAGCTGGCAGAGACACGGAACCATCTGCTGCCGTCCTATTGTATCATCCAGCTGATCTTGAGATACCATACCATTTTATTGATCAAGAACTGCCTGATTCTGTACAAGTTGATTATTTGTTTTCCGACCACATTCAGTTAAGAGGGAATACGTATGCAGAAAAACTGAAACTTGTTGGACTCTCTGAAACGGGTCAAAGATTCATGGAATATCACTTGAAAAAAGCAGGCGTTCTACATAAAGAAAATCTTGATGTCCACGAAAAAAATGCGTTGATTTCAAAAATAAAATTCACGATTGAGAGTAGAAAAGCTGATAAAATAGAATCATTAAAGGCGATTGAAAAGTGGGCAACGAATAATGAATGTAAACGAAGTGGACTGCTGAAATATTTCGGAGAACCCGTACCTGAACCAAATTCAATGTGCTGCGGTCATTGTGAAACAGGTCTTTCGCATTTTTATGGAAAACAAGCGTCATTTAACACTTCTTATGAATTATGGGAAGATGAACTAAAACGACTTTTAAGACAGGAAGTGTACAACTAAAGGATGAGGAAATCTGTAAAAAACAATTGGATCGATCAGATTACACCGAAAGAACTTTTGTTGAACGTTTATTTTTCACAAAGTTTATTTATGATAGCTGCGTTAGCTCTTGCATTCTTCTTTAATGTTTCATTTCCTTGGGTGCTAAACGACCTTGATCTTTCAGTAAACGAATGGCTGCTTGCACTTGGTACAGGATTTTTTCTTCCTTTTTTATCGATTCAGTTAAAGAAGAGGTTGTCCGAGGAATCATTAGATGATGGTGGAATCAACGATAAAATATTCGGCTCTCTCTCTTACATACACATCTTTTTCCTCACAGGAATCATTGCTTTTGCTGAAGAGTGGTTGTTTCGAGGAGTCCTACAATCGTTATTAGGGCTGTTTTTAACCAGTATGATTTTCGCTGTACTGCATGTTCGGTATATAAAAAAACCTGTTCTTTTTAGTATCGTATGTGGATTAAGCTTTTGGCTAGGTATGATCTATGAGATGACAGATAACATCTGGGTGCCTTTTTTAGCTCATTTCTTAATCGACTTTATTTCAGGGTGCTGGATAGCTAATCAAAACAAGAGCAACAACCATATCACAGACAGCGAGAATGGGAGTGTGGATCGGGATGATGAAGAATGACCAAGCAGAAAGTTTAAGAAACAAAACAGCAGACAATACGATCGCTTCTGTTCAACATGCTCATTCTTTGCCTTCAAGAAGTGAAGTACACGGGAAAAAGAGAGACGATGAAAAAAAACAAAAAAACGCTAACAAAGAAAAGAGAAAAACAACTTTTTTAGTCACTCGATTACTCTTAGCAGCTTTTATTCTTTTGATCGGAATTACACTTACTTATAAATTGTGGTCAAAAGACCTTTATATTCCAGTTCAAAGTGAAGATCGAGAAGGTGTTGAGCAAGTAGAGATCGAAGAATAAAGACCGTCTGGCTCTGAATATCCAGACGGTCTTTTTTTGTTACAAATAACCTTTCAAGGGCTCCTCTTAAAAAAGAATGTTGGTGTCGTTGTTCCAACCAAAAATTTCAAGGGCTAAACAAAGGGAAAAGCTATTTTTTAAAAGCATGAATCTGCTTGTATAGGCATAGTTATGTGTACAGGAGGTTATGCTGATGAATGCTCTAAATCACTGGAAGATAAAGCCCTTTGTTAATGAACTAACGAGTATTGTGCTAGCACAGCTTGTTGATAGAAAAGCTGAGAAAGACAAGTGGAAAAAAGCCATCAACCAATGGGGATTATCGATGATTTTTGTTGTACTAGCAACCTTCGTTTACCTTTACTACTATAAGCTTCCAACAGCCTCAAGGTTTTCAAATCCATTAACGTTGTTATTCTCAGATGAAATGGTATGGATCTGTACAGGTTTTATTATTTTTGCGAGCTTCTACATGATCTGGATGAAAAAGAAGTACAAAAAAGCTGACGACGATTTTGAAGCGATCAGAAAAGATTTTATAGATCGTAATGAAGAATGGTGGAGTGATGAGGAACAATGGAACCAGAGGCATGTTGTTTTCGAATTTATGAAACAAGAATACAATATAAATATTCTTCACAAGTAAAGAGATTTACTGGCAGGGACAGCCAAAAAATAAACAAGATTCTCGATCGTGGCGCTGACCTTGAATAACGACTGTCAATTCACAAAAATGATCGATTCTTCCGAATGCAAGTGTTTCGTGTTTTTCCGTACAATAAACTTCGATTGGAAGTCCGAGTCGCATGCTATAAGACAGCTCCGGGTCTGTCACGAGAGATTTATTTTTCAATTTAGTTAATGTCATGATGTTTTTCCTCTCCTCTTATTTTGGTTAATCATGTAAATTAATCATACGTGAAATTTACAATTTTTTCAACAAATCTTTTTAAATATTCAAAAAATTAACATCGTATCCTTTCTGCATAGGACGGTTATAAAAAATATGATATGATCATTTAAATCCATATCAGGAGGGCACAATGATCTTTTTTTATTTATTCATCATAGCTGGTATAGGGCTATTACTTTATATGTATATTGAAGCACATCGAAATCGTGTCATTCATGATTCAATCAAAATTGATAAACTGCCAAATTCATTTGAAAATTTTAAGATCTTTTTTATATCGGATGTTCATAAACGGGTAATCTCAGAAAAGATCATACAAGAATCAGAAAAAGCAGATCTTGTTGTAATCGGTGGGGACCTCGTTGAAAAAGGAGTTTCAATGAAGAAGGTAGAAGATAATATCAAGCGCCTTTCAGCAATCGGTCCGGTTTACTTTGTATGGGGAAACAATGATTACGATGTGGATACGAAACAATTGGCTTCAACGATTGCAAATGAAGGTGCAACGATTTTAGACAATGCTAACTTCAGTATAAAAAGAAATGATGATGTCATCGATTTGGTAGGAGTAAATGATACATCGTTAGGTTTTGCCTCTCTTGAAGATGCGCTTAAAGAATGCGAATCTTCATGCAGAATTTTAATCAGCCATAATCCTGATATTTCAAAACGTATTAGCAGTGCCGATAACATCCAGCTTGTCTTAACGGGACACACTCATGGAGGACAAATTCGCATTGGGCCGCTTGGCATAGCGAAAAGAGGCGGATGGTATCATGAATTGACACATATCCTATTAGTGAGTAACGGCTATGGAGCTACACATTTACCTTTACGTTTATGTGCACCAAGTCAAACACATTTGATAACCCTAACACGGTAAAAAGTTTACATCACAACGTTTTATTCGATATACTCTTCTTAACCTATTTATTGGAGGAAGAACGGATGCCTAGTGAAGGGAAATATAACATTAAAGCGGTTTCGAAGATGCTCGGCATTCAAGCAGGAACATTAAGAGCTTGGGAAAGACGCTATTCAATCGTAAAGCCAAACCGAAATGAAGCTGGCCATCGCCTTTACACCGACGAGCAAGTATACATACTGAAATGGCTAGTGAATAAAGTGAATCAAGGTTTTACGATCAGTCAAGCGGTTGACGTTGCCCAAAACGGGGAACTTTATAAAGAAGCAGCTCCTTTTTCTATTGAAAATACGGATCGTGCAGCTGAAATGGGTAATTTAATATTAGATGCTCTATTATCCTTTCAAGAAAAGAAAGCAAACGATCTTTTGAGCCAAGCCTTCAGCATGTATAATTTGGAAAAAGTCATTATTGATATTTTGGGTACATTATTAGTACACGTAGGACACCTTTGGGAAGAACAGAAAATAACGGTTGCACACGAACATTTTACTTCATCCTTTTTACGCAGTAAGATTGGACAACTTATTCAATTGCTTCCATCTGATCCATATTTACCAAAGGTTATTGCTGCGTGTGGATTAGATGAAGAGCATGAACTAGGGCTTCTGATGTTTACACTGTTTTTAAGAAGAAAAGGGTTCGAAGTTATATACTTAGGACATGGAATACCAAAAAGAGACTTTGAGGTTGTGATGAAAGAAGTAGAACCTAAGATGGTATTTTTCTCATGTACAATCGCTGAAAACTCTAAGAAAACCTTGGAGTGGGCAGAAAGCTTGGGACAAGAATTTCCGAATACTTCAATTGGTGTTGGAGGCGCAGCGATCAATCATATCTCTTCAGAAATGCAGGAGAAATACGAATCATTCTTAATTGGTAATACGAAGTTAGAATGGGACGACTGGATTGCTCAGAAGCTGAAAAATTAACATAGGTTTTATAATTTGTTGGATGTTTATCACCAACTTTTTGCAAACTCATATATTGATATTAAGACATAATAGCGCCGATCGTAAGGGGGACCAGAGATGCGGGTAGAACGGTTAACCTATAACAAAATAAAAATCTTCCTAACTTTTGATGATTTGAATGAACGTGGTATTTCCAAGGAAGAAATATGGCAGGATATCCCAAAAGTTCATCAGCTTTTCCGTGACATGATGACTGAGGCTGATGATGAGGTAGGATTCAAAGCTGATGGTCCTATTGCGGTTGAAGTTTTTTCACTTCCAGCTCAAGGCATGGTCGTAATAGTTACAAAAGGAATAAACGAGTATGAACTTGAAGAAGAATATGATGAAGATTATATAGAGATGCAAGTCACATTAGATGAGAACGATGAGATTTTCTACGAGTTTTCGTCTTTCGAAGACGTTATATTACTTGCAAAACGCCTTCATTCTTTAGAGATTAAAGGTGGTACTCTGTATTCGTTTAATAATCACTTCTACTTAAAGTTTGAAGAAGATGAGGTCCATCCAGTAGACCTGGATCTGTTCATTGCTCTTCTTGCTGAGTTCGGAAGCTCCTCGACGATTACGAGCTATAGAGTTATTGAGTATGGAAAAGAATTAATGAAGTCCGATGCAATAAGCGAACTGTACCGTTATTTTAAGTAACTGCAAAAAAGAGGGGCGCAAATTTTTGCGTCCTTATTTATTTTTGTGAAAAGCTTATCTAAAATACTGTTGACTACTCGGTATTTTTTCCTCTCCAATGCAAGTTGATTGGAGCGCAAGATTTTCGCCCCATGGAAAGCGAACAACCTGGAGCGGAAATTAACCACTATCAACAGCTGTAATTTAAACAAAAACAGTCATGAAAACTCAAACAGCATATAGATTGAACATAAACGAAAATGTCATGTATAT
The DNA here is from genome assembly GCA_016401345.1 of Fictibacillus nanhaiensis. Classification (GTDB taxonomy): domain Bacteria; phylum Bacillota; class Bacilli; order Bacillales; family Fictibacillaceae; genus Fictibacillus; species Fictibacillus phosphorivorans. The sequence continues at coordinate 706,904 of JAEACG010000002.1, forward strand.
ATCATTGTGAATTTAGAGACAAAACGTGTTATGATTATTAATATTTTTCACATCCACTGAACCGATATGACGGCAGGGAATATAATATATACATAAACTTTTGGGCTAGGAGTGACCATTAAGATGAAAATAGCAGTATTATATGGCGGTGTTTCTGCTGAGAGAGAAGTATCCTTATCAACAGGAAAGCAGATCATCTCTGCGCTTGAAAGCAAAGGTCATGAAGTAATTGGGATTGACTTTCACCCTTCGCGACTTAAAGATTTGTTAGAACTTGAAGCTGATGTTGTATTTCTAGGACTTCATGGAAAGTATGGAGAAGATGGAAGGTTGCAAGGTCTTTTAGATATGATGGGGATTCCATACGTAGGATCAGGTGCTTTAGCATCAGGAATCGCTATGGATAAGGCGAAATCCAAACAGTTCTTCAAAGATGCTAACATCAATATCGCTAAAGAGAAAGTTCTTTATAGAAAATCGTATGATGAGAAGCAATTGGAGCTGTCTTTTGATTTTCCTGCTGTAGTAAAACCGAATAGAGAAGGATCAACTATCGGATTAACGATCGCTCAAAATCATGATGAACTTTTAAAAGGAATCGCTGAAGCATTTTTGCATGATGATACGATTCTCGTTGAACAATTTGTAAGCGGCAAAGAGGTTACCGTAGCCGTTATGGGGGAACATAACAACTACAAAGCACTTCCTGTTGTCGAGATCGAGCCAAAGAATGCTTATTATGATTATGAATCTAAGTATGCAGAAGGTGGAAGTATCCACTATGTTCCTGCAAGACTTGATGAGAGCACAACGGCAAAATTGCAAAAACAAGCCGTACTTGCTCACGAAGTTTTAGGCTGCGAAGTGTATTCGCGTGTTGATTTTATTGTTCCGCATGACGGTTCAGAACCTGTTATCTTGGAAGTAAACACATTACCAGGTATGACGCCGACAAGTCTGTTTCCAGATGCGGCTAAAGAGATCGGAATGGACTATCCTTCAATGATTGAAAAATTAATCGAGCTATCTTTAAAAAAGTAACATCTGATTTTGTGAGAATAGAAACGAATGTGGTCTCCACCTCTTAAACGGGGTGGGGAGTACATAATAATGGCAGTGGACATGCCGTGTAGGTATATTGGCAGAAAATTAGCTATTTTCTCAACAGTCCGTGACTTAAGAAAGCGTTTACTTTTTAGGTGAAAATCACTAATTTTCTCTTCTCTTTGCTTATGCAAAGGTGTATACTGACGATGAAGCTTGACTAAACTCTAGAGGTGACGAATATGGGAGGTAAACAAATGACAGCCCAAAATAACACAGACCAAAAATCCGACAACCAACACGAAAATGACAATGTACTCCAATCCACGCAATCCGTAATCGCGGATGCGCTCGATAAATTAGGATACTCTTCCGAAGTTTATGAGTTATTAAAAGAACCGATTCGTATGTTGACAGTTCGAATCCCGGTTAAGATGGATGACGGAAGTACTAAGATTTTTACAGGATATCGTGCCCAGCATAATGATGCTGTTGGTCCAACTAAGGGCGGCGTTCGTTTTCATCCGAATGTATCAGAAACAGAAGTAAAAGCGCTATCAATCTGGATGAGCTTAAAAGCAGGAATTGTAGATCTGCCATACGGTGGAGGAAAAGGCGGAATCATTTGTGATCCGCGTACAATGTCATTCAGAGAACTTGAAAGATTAAGCCGTGGCTATGTAAGAGCGATCAGTCAGTTAGTAGGACCGACTAAAGATATTCCAGCTCCAGACGTATTTACAAACTCACAGATTATGGCTTGGATGATGGACGAATACAGCAGAATTAGAGAGTTTGATTCTCCTGGATTTATCACAGGGAAACCACTTGTTCTTGGTGGATCTCATGGCCGTGAAACAGCAACTGCTAAAGGTGTTACGATCTGTATCCGTGAAGCAGCAGCAAAAAAAGGTATCCAGCTTGAAGGTGCTCGTGTAGTCGTTCAAGGATTCGGTAACGCTGGAAGCTTCCTTGCTAAATTCATGCATGATGCTGGTGCAAAAGTAATCGCGATCTCGGATGCGTATGGTGGTCTGTTTGATCCAGAAGGGTTAGATATCGATTATCTGCTTGAGCGTCGTGATAGCTTTGGAACAGTAACAAAGCTTTTCAAAGATACGATAACAAATCAAGAGCTTTTAGAGCTTGACTGTGATATTTTAGTACCTGCAGCAATTGAGAATCAAATTACTGAAAAGAATGCACACCAGATCAAAGCTTCGATCGTTGTTGAAGCAGCGAACGGGCCAACTACACTTGAAGCGACTAGAATCTTATCTGAAAGAGGTATTCTATTAGTTCCAGACGTATTAGCAAGTGCTGGTGGAGTAACCGTATCTTACTTTGAGTGGGTACAAAACAACCAAGGTTATTATTGGACAGAAGAAGAAGTTGAAGAAAAGCTTGAACGAGTAATGGTAAAGTCGTTTGAGACAGTTTATACAACAGCCATGAACAGAAAAGTAAACATGAGACTAGCCGCTTATATGGTTGGTGTTCGTAAGATGGCTGAAGCATCACGCTTCAGAGGCTGGATTTAAATTTTTGCAAACTCATACCAAATCTCCTATCATATGATGATAGGAGATTTTTTTTGGCATGCTAAGAAAATGAATATCAGTGTCTTTTGGAGTGATGAAAAAAGTGAATATAGACGTATGTATTATTGGTGGAGGACCCTGCGGATTGGCAGCAGCTCTTGCACTACAGAAAAAAGGGATCTCGTATTGTGTAATTGAAAAGGGAAACGTAGTTAACACCATCTATCAATATCCAACACATCAGACATTTTTTAGTTCAAGTGAAAAACTCGAGATCGGTAATTTTCCTTTCGTTCATGAACAAAGAAAACCGAGGAGGATTCACGCTCTAACGTATTATCGTGAAGTGGTCAAGAGAAATCATCTTCAAGTTCGAACGTTTGAAAAAGCAAAATCGGTCACCAAACAATCTGATGGAACGTTTAAGATCCAAACAATCAATCGTAAAGATGAAACGATTAGTTACGATGCCAAATATGTCATCATCGCAACTGGATATTATGATAACCCAAATCGATTGAACATCGAGGGAGAAGACTTGCCTCATGTTCATCATTATTTCAAAGAAGGCCATCCTTACTATGATCTAGATGTTGCTGTGATCGGCGGGAAAAATTCTGCCATCGATGCCGCACTAGAACTCCAAAAATCAGGAGCGCGTCCTCACGTCTTCTACAGAGGAAGTACTTATTCACCTAGCATCAAACCATGGGTACTCCCAGAATTTGAAGCATGTGTAAAGTCAGGCAGTATTAAGATGACTTTTGATGCCTGTGTAAACAAAATAACAGAAGACGGCTTGTATGTGACGAAAGGGGACAACGAGTCTCAAACATATTATCCGTTTCAAGGTGTGTTTGCCATGATTGGCTATCATCCCGATCATTCGTTTCTATCAAAGATGGGTGTTGGGATCGATGAAGAAACCGGCCGTCCATCATTTTCTCAAGAAACGATGGAAACAAATGTCGAAGGACTTTTTATCGCAGGTGTTATTGCTGCAGGTAACAATGCGAATGAGATTTTTATCGAAAATGGAAGATTTCACGGTGAAGTGATCGCTGAAACGATAGAGAACAGAAAAAAGAACCGATAACGTTTGAGTTGTCGGTTCTTTTGTATGTTCGAATGGAATAAATTGGGATTTATTTTAATGATTAAAACCTCAGACTTTTATAAAAAATTTACGTTATTGCAGAAATAGTCTTTGCAACTGATCTTGCTCACTCGTGTTTTCAAGGGCAATCATTAGTTTTAATCTTGCTTTTTGTCCGTTTAAACCGTTTGAGAAAATCGCACCAATTTCTTTTAAGTGTTTTCCTCCACCCTCATAAGAATAAATGTCTTGTGCTATTCCATTGAAACATCTTGATACAAGTACGACAGGTATTCCATTAGATATAAGTTCTTTTATTGCAGGCACTGTTGCTGGAGGTAAGTTGCCTTGACCTAATGCTTCGATTACAACGCCATCTGCTGAGTTTGTGGCAGCTTTGATCAAATTGCCGTCCATACCTGCATATGCTTTAAGTAATACGACGTTCTTTGAAAAATTCTTCACATGAAAGAAGTCTGAACGAATCGGTGTGTGATGGAAAAGAACACCTCGTTTTGTTACGATACCGATCGGTCCATATTGAGGACTTTGAAATGTCGCGATGTTGCTAGTATGCGTCTTTGTAACATTTTTTGCAGCGTGTATCTCGTCGTTAAACACAACAAGTGTTCCTTTGCCTAATGATTGATCTTCACAGGCAACTCGTACAGAGGAGATCAGATTGTAAGGACCATCTGAACCGTGTTCGTTACTTGAACGCATAGCACCTGTAACGATTACTGGGATTGTAGTTTGCAGTACAAGATCTAATACATAGGCTGTTTCTTCGAGCGTATCTGTACCGTGAGTGATGACGATTCCATCAAACTGATCAGAATTCGTGTGTGTGGTAATAAATTGCGCTAACTCCAGCATATGGGTAGGAGTGATATGAGGAGATGGCAAGTTCACATAATCTTTGACCGTAATTTCTGCTAAGTCAGACAGTTCTCTTAGAGTCGCCTCTAATGGGTGTGTTTCTTTCGTATTAACACCGCCTGTGGATTTGTTTTCTTCCATAGCGATGGTGCCGCCAGTATGAATTAATAAAATCTTTTTCAAGATTACCGCCCTCCTTATTCTTCGTGTTCGCTATTCCACTTCTTAAAATATCATGTTACGATATAAAAAAACAGTAGAAAAGAGGCAGGACATGCTAGCTGTAATTTCTGCAGCGGTGGCTCCGGCTATTGCTCTATTATCCTTTTTTTATCTAAAAGATAAATATGAGACCGAACCGTTATCATTGGTCGTTAAAGTATATATATTTGGCGTTCTTCTCGTCTTTCCGATCATGGTTATTCAGTTTGGAATTACGGAAGAGATGAACGTTCCTTCCTTTGTTGAAGCATTTTTTGTTAGTGGTACACTAGAAGAATTCTTCAAATGGTTCTTAGTGTTCTATGGCGCATATCTGCATGAAGAGTTCAACGAACCGTATGATGGAATCGTATACGCTACAGCATTATCATTAGGGTTCGCTTCATTAGAAAACATCTTTTACCTATATACGTTCGGAATCGAAGAAGCATTAGTCCGAGCGCTTCTGCCTGTAAGTGGTCATGCCTTATTCGGAGTGATCATGGGCTTTTATTTAGGAAAAGGGAAATTCTCGTCAGGAAGAAAGAAGAAGATCTATCTCACTCTTTCACTTCTGTTGCCGATTGTGTTGCACGGTACATTCAACTTCCTTTTATTATCCAGCACAAAATATATTTTCTTTTATATGTTTCCATTTATGATCTTCCTATGGTGGTTCGCTCTTCGTAAAGTAAGAATCGCTAATACTGCTTTAACTCCATATAGAAATCCAGATGCGAAGACCGGTGTATAATCGGTCTTTTTTTATTTCACTATCAGAAAGTATAACTTGTTAGCACGATGTCATTCGACGTGGCAACAAGTTAAGGTAGATAGTATAAGTGCAACTAAGGTAGACCTGAAGAGCTTGGCGACAGCCAAGTTTTCTTTATTGTGAACCATGAGTCTTTGAAAAGCTGAATAAAAAAAAACAGATTACAAATGATATCTCTATAACACGAAAATTGGAGATTAAATCACAGGAGGCTTACTTTCTCATGAAAAGAAATTCAGCTTACATAAAGGGAGCATTTATTGCGATTGCCCTTTGTTTTGGCCTATTAGCTGGATTTGGTCAGAACAATGCACACGCATTTTCAAACCAAGTCGTACAAGTAGGGGCAACGGGTGAAGATGTTGTAGAACTTCAGTCACGGCTTCAATATTTAGGTTTTTACACAGGGAACATCGATGGAGTATTTGGATGGAGAACGTATTGGGCATTACGAAACTTCCAATATGAGTTCGGCCTGCCGATTGATGGCTTAGCAGGTGGTACGACAAAGAACAAGTTAGCTAAAGCTTCTAAATACGATAAAGCTTGGGTAAATAAGCAGATTGATAAAGGTAAGAAGTTCTCATATTACGGTGGTGAGAAGAAAAGTGCGAAGAGTGGAGAAGCAAAAGGGGGTTCTGCTAAAAGCGGAACGCCAAAAGCTGGAACTGCTAAAGGCACAAAAGGAACGGGTCAAGCTAAAGCGAAGCCTGCTCAAGTTAAACCGGCAAAGAATACACCAGATGGTTATTCACAGAACGATGTGAACTTAATGGCGAATGCTGTTTATGGAGAATCACGTGGTGAGCCATACATCGGTCAAGTCGCAGTAGCAGCGGTTATTATCAACCGAGTGAACAGTGCTTCATTTCCTAACACAGTATCTGGTGTGATATTCGAACCGGGCGCATTCACAGCTGTAGCGGATGGTCAAATTTATCTTACGCCAAATAAACAAGCAAAAAAAGCAGTAATGGACGCATTGAACGGTTGGGACCCAACAGGTGAAGCAGAATATTATTTTAACCCTGATACAGCTACATCAGGCTGGATATGGACTCGTCCTCAAATCAAAAAAATCGGAAAGCACATTTTCTGTAACTAATAAAGGGGTGAACTGATATGATACGCACAATCCTAATTGTACTGTTGTTCGTTGCTGTAGCAGGAACAGGCTATTGGGGCTACAGTGAACATCAAGAAAAGAATGCTGTACTTTTGCAAGCCGAGAACAATTATCAACGTGCTTTTCATGATCTGAACTTCCATATGGATTCACTTCATGACAAGATTGGCGAAACAATCGCGATGAATACAAGAAATCAGCTTTCTCCAGCTTTAGCACAAGTGTGGAGGTTAACATCAGAAGCTCATAATGATGTAGGTCAACTACCGTTAACTCTACTACCATTTAACAAGACGGAAGAGTTTTTAACAAAGATGGGCGAGTTCAGTTATCGAGCAGCAGTTCGTGATTTAGATAAGAATCCGCTAAGTGATAAAGAATATAATACGCTAAAAGAGTTGTACGCAAATTCAACCGAAATACAAAACGAGTTAAGAAAAACAGAATCGTTAGCTCAAAAGAACAACTTGCGTTGGATGGATGTAGAGATGGCTCTCGCTACAAACAAACAGCCAGAGGATAACACGATTATTGACGGATTTAAGACGGTTGACAAATCGGTCGAAGGTTATTCTGATGTAGACTTTGGAACTGAAGTTTCAAACATGGAGAAAATGAAAGATCGCGACCTTAGTCAGTTAAAAGGTAAAAAGATTACAAAAGAAGAAGCTAAAAAGATTGCAGTCGATTTTTTCCAATTGAAGAAAAACGTGAAGATTACAATTGAAAGCACTGGAAAAGATGCAAAGTATGATGCTTACTCGTTAACGCTATACAACCCAGATACAAAAGGTACAACATACATGGATCTCACGAAAAAGGGTGGTTATCCACTGTATGTACTTTACGACCGTAATGTAGGGAAACCAAAAATCTCACTGAATGAAGCGATGCTTCAAGCAGAAGACTTCCTGAAAAAACATATGGAAAGTCAGATGGAGATGGTAACGAGTGATCAATACGATAACATCGGAGTGTTCACATATGCTCGACTAGATAACGGAGTAAGGATCTATCCGGAAACCGTATCTGTAAAGGTAGCGTTAGATAATGGAGACATCATGGGGTACGAAGGCACAGACTTCCTTCTTGCACACGTAGACAAGAGAACCCCGACGTTTAAGATTTCTGAACAAGAAGCAAGAACAAATCTTAACCCTAAGTTCCAAGTGAAAGAAACAAGCAAAGCATTGATTCGAAACGATATTAACGAAGAAGTGTATTGCTACGAATTCCTAGGGATCTTAGGTGACGATACATTCCGCGTCTTCATTAACGCAGAGAACGGAAACGAAGAAGAAGTAAGAAAGCTTAAAGAAGCAGAGCCATCTTACAACGATATCTAAAAGAGAATTATGGGTATCGTGAACAAAGGTTTGTGTTAATTGCTTCGTTGACAAGTTGATTGGAACGGAAGGTGCGATACTCCTGGGGGATCAGCGGGACAGGTGAGACTCCTAAGGGTGCGAAGCGCCGAGGAGGCTCACCGCACGCCCCCCCGGAAAGCGAGCAGCCTGGAGTGGAAATCAACTACTTACAACTATTACAGATTGATCGAATGTTTAAAAAGCAAAATTTCGAAACTTGAAATTTTGCTTTTTCTTTTATTTTGAAACTGTCATAATAAGGTAGAAAGATCAGAAAGCAATGTATGGGGGAAGTTTTATGATTACAGTGGGTGAACCGTTATATTTAGAGCCGTTGTTTTCCGACAAAAAAGATAAATATCGCTGCAAAGTGTATGATGTCAAAGAGGATCATCTATATATTGATTATCCGAGTAACGAAAAAACAAACCGTACCGAATATTTCTTTGATGGAACACAGTTTAAAGCATCTTTTGTGGATAAAGAGAGGAACGTCTATACGTTTCGGACAGAGCTATTAGGTAGAAAGATCGAAAATATTCCAGTATTGATGATCACTTCTCCGAAAGAAGAAGAGATACATAAGATTCAACGAAGAGAATTTGTAAGGGTAGAAACGATGATAGACACGTCGGTTGTCAACCAAAATGATGCTTATCCACCTTTTAACTCTGTGATTCTCGATCTGAGTGCAGGAGGGATGCTTCTTTCTCTTCCGGTTGTTCATTCGGTTAAGAGCGAAGACCAGTTGAACTGTCTTGTGGTTTTTCCTATGCAATCTGGAAAAAAACTGTATCTAGATCTAGACTGCACAGTTTTAAGAGTATTTGATGGAGCGGGCGGACGACAGAAAGCTTCCCTTCAATTCGGGGAAATTGCGCAAAGAGACCGACAGCATATTATTCGATTCTGTTTTGAACAGCAGCTTCTTATGAAGAAAAAAGAGAGCGTTAGTCTTTAGACGTGCATAGATCTTTTCTTTTAGGGAAAAATACTCCCGAAAAGAAGGTGGCGAATTCATGAAACGATTTGAACGGATATTGATCCAACTTGCCGTTGTTCATTTTATTTTACTGGTGGCCGCGCAGTTTTTACTTGAGATCCCATCCTTTAAGTTGTATACAAACAAGAGTATCTATTACGAAGGAGTCATCAAGAACGACCAACAACCGACTTTGGAAACCATAGACCGTTAAACACCATGTATGGTAATATACATATAGATTAAGTCTGATGTATTCAGATTTATACACAGAAAAAAAGCAGGGGAAACTCACCTGCTTTTTATTGCTATGTATGCATTGTCATAGGTATGGGGTAGGAGGAAACATGAAAAAATTATTATCGATCGCCATTGATGGACCGGCTGGAGCAGGAAAAAGTACGGTAGCGAAGCAAGTAGCTGAACGTCTTTCTTTCATTTACATTGACACGGGTGCCATGTATAGGGCATTAACGTATAAAGCTCTTTTAAAAGGAGCAGACCTTAATGATGGACGAGAACTAGAAATCGTTTTGAACGATACAGATATTAAATTAGTGATCACAGAGCAAGGACAAGCTGTTCTTCTTGATGGAAAAGATGTTTCAGAAGAGATCAGAACAAGTGAAGTGACCAATAATGTATCGTTTGTTGCTAGACAGCAAGAAGTGCGTACTGAAATGGTAAAAAGACAGCAGCTCTTAGCTGAATCTGGCGGAGTTGTCATGGATGGCCGTGATATTGGCACTCACGTTATGCCGAATGCTGAGCTGAAGATCTTCTTGATCGCTTCTGTAGAAGAAAGAGCTAAGAGACGTTATGAAGAAAATATGGCAAAAGGGTTTGAAGCTGATTTTGAACTCTTAAAAAGTGAGATTGCACTAAGAGATAAACGCGACAGCGAGAGAGAAGTTGCTCCATTAAGAAAAGCAGAAGATGCTATCGAACTGGACACAACAAGTATGACGATCGAAGAGGTAGTTTCAAGCATTCTTCATTATGCAAAAGAAAGGGCTTTGTAAAATGATGCTTTATTCTTTCGGAAAATGGCTATGTGGGACATATTTCAAAGGAACATATAAGCCAGAGATCGTTGGAGCAGAAAACATGCCGAAAACAGGTGGCGTGCTTTTATGTACCAACCATATCCACAACTACGATCCGCCGCTTGTAGGGGTAGCTTCACCACGAGACGTGCATTTTATGGCTAAAGCAGAGCTCTTTTCTGTACCGGTTTTAAAACATATCCTTCCGAAGATCAACGCTTTTCCTGTAAAACGCGGGATGAGTGACAAAACCGCATTAAAAACAGGAATGAATCTTTTAAAAGAGGGAAAAGTGGTAGGGTTGTTTCCAGAAGGAACCCGCTCAAAGACGGGAGAAATCGGAGAAGGATTAGCAGGGGCAGGTTTCTTTGCTCTTAAATCAGATGCACACATCGTTCCTTGTGCAATCGTTGGAGAATATCAAAAAGGCAAAAAACTGAAAGTCGTATTCGGCAAACCGATCGACTTTACACATTTTCGGGAGCAAAAAGCTTCCGCAAAAGAAGCGACAGAGCTTATAATGAAAAATATAGCTCAGTTAAAAAAAGAGCATGAATAACTTAACCAATTATCTTTAAGAATTTACTTTTGAGTTGTTTTTTCAAAGGCATCATTGATAAATTGATTGGAGCGTAAGGTGCGAGACTCCTGCGGGATCAGTGGGACAGGTGAGACTCTTAACAGCGCATAGCGCTAAGAGGCTCACCGCACACCCCGCGGAAAGCGAGCATCCTGTAGCGCAAATCAATCACATTCAAAGGTTTGCATCTTTGCAAAAACAACTCCATGATCGATGTTAATGTTCTTTCATACCGAAAGTTCAATAAATTACTTTTCTAATTTTTGAGGAGGTCACGAACATGACAGACGAAATGAGCACAAGTTTAACAAATGCTTCAATGGCTGAAAAAGGTGAAATCATTAAAGGTACTGTACTAAAAGTGGAAGACAAGCACGCGTTAGTGGATATCAGCGCTAAGCAAGACGCGTTTTTACCGATTAATGAAGTTTCAAGTCTTTTCATTGAAAAGGTAAGTGACGTGTTGAATGAAGGAGATAGAATCACAGTTAAAGTACTTTCTCACACGGAAGACAAACTTCTTGTGTCAAAGAAAGCAGTGGACACTGAGAAATCTTGGAGCGAACTTGAAGAAAAGTTTAACTCTAAGGAAACGTTTGAAGTCGTCGTTCATGATGTAGTAAAAGGTGGACTAGTAGTAGATCTTGGCGTTCGAGCGTTCATCCCAGCTTCTATGGTCGAGTCTCACTTTGTAGAAGACTTTTCGGATTATAAAGGAAAATCGCTTTCTGTGAAAATCGTAGAACTTGATGCTGAGAAAGGGCGAGTTATCTTATCTCACCGTGCCGTAACGGAAGAAACAGCGGTAGCGAAGAAACAAGAAATCTTAGACCGTTTAGCTCCTGGAGAAATCATTGAGGGTAAAGTACAGCGTTTAACAGACTTCGGTGCATTCGTAGATATCGGTGGTGTTGATGGGTTAGTCCATGTTTCACAGCTTTCACACAGCCGTGTTGATAATCCTTCAGAAGTTCTTAGCGAAGGTGAGACGGTGAAAGTAAAAGTTCTATCTGTTGATCGTGATAATGACAGAATTTCATTGTCCATCAAAGAAACTCAGCCTGGACCGTGGGAAGAAGCAAGTTCTTCCATTCAAGCAGGAAGTGTTATTGAAGGTACTGTAAAACGCATCGTTACGTTTGGTGCGTTTGTAGAAGTAGCACCTGGTATAGAAGGGCTGGTTCACATTTCAGAACTAGCGAACCGTCATATCGGAAATCCGAGTGAGGTTGTTAAAGAAGGTCAGCAAGTTTCTGTAAAAGTTCTTGAAGTGAACAGTCAAGATAAGCGAATGAGCCTTAGCATGAAAGCTGTTCAAGATGAAAAGGAAAAAGCGAACCTGAAAGAAAACCTTCCTAAAGAAGAAAAAGGTTTTTCATTAGCGGATATGATCGGTGATCAGCTAAAAGGTTACAAATAAGACAAATGAAGTTAAAGCTCTCGATGATTCTCATCGAGAGCTTTTTTTCTTGCGATTAGAAGGGTGCATATTCTGGCAATAATGCTATCGAGGTGAATGAGATGAATGATGGCATACTTTTTTATTGGTTCATGTGGATGGGCTGGATAGTTTCAACCTTTCTTATGAAGAAGGGACAATTAAGAAATCAATGTGTTTTTATGACGTTGTTAGGAATTATTTTGTCAGGTGTCAACATACATCTTTCAATTGGAAGCATGAATGCTGCATTTGTGTTCTTCTTAATGATGGCATTTGTTCATGTGATCAAAAATAGTCATCAGATCTTTTTTTTCGTTACTAGCAGTTTTATAGTGGCTACAGCCTTTGTTTCGATCGAACTTTTTGCTTTATACGATCCAGCTAAACTCTTTGTAAGCAAAGAATTAATGATTCTTATATTCCTAACACTTCTAGTGATTACGTTAGCAAGATCGAAGAAAGATCACTTCAGTCTGATCGCCATCGGTCTTTTTATTGGTGATGCGGCATATCAGTTCATCATTCTAAGGCTTGCCGGCAAAGTTGAAATCGGATCTCTATATGTCATGGATTTGTTTGTCTCAACTTCTATGATGCTCTTATTTATGGTAGTATTGGTAGATATGTTCAAAAAAATAAGACGAACAGCTTTTAAAAGGGTTACTTCAGCTAAGCAGATTTAGAAGAGAATCAGTTGTCTAAACCACAAGTAATTTGCTAAAATAAGTGGACTTGTCTAATTACAAGAAAATGAACGAGCATATAAAAAAGAAAATTTGATGATTGACTTGATCAGGAAAAAAGGGAAGTGTCTAGATGACGAAACCAGTTTTAGCCATAGTAGGAAGACCGAACGTAGGAAAATCTACTATTTTTAACAGAATTGCCGGAGATCGTATTTCGATCGTAGAAGATATGCCAGGTGTAACGCGTGACCGTATTTATAGCTCTGCTGAGTGGTTGAACACAGAATTCAACTTGATTGATACGGGTGGTATCGAGATTAGTGATGCACCATTTATGAGTCAGATGAAAGAGCAAGCAGAACTCGCTATTGAAGAAGCGGATGTTATTCTATTTCTCGTTGATGGAATGAATGGAATTACAGCTGCTGATGAAGAAGTAGCTAAGATGCTGTTTCGTTCCAAAAAGCCTGTCGTATTAGGTGTGAACAAGATCGATAACCCCGAACGTAAAGAATTGTTGTATGAGTTCTATAGCTTAGGAATGGGTGAACCAATCGGTGTGTCAGGTACACATGGTATCGGTCTTGGCGATCTTTTAGATCAAGTAGTAAGCCATTTCCCTGAAACAGTAGCTGAGGAAAAAGAAGACGATACGATCTACTTCTCTTTAATCGGGCGACCGAACGTAGGGAAATCTTCTCTTGTGAATGCGATCTTAGGTAAAGAACGAGTAATTGTTAGTAATATTGCAGGAACAACAAGAGATGCGATCGATTCTAGTTTTGAGCGTGAAGATCAGAAGTATGTGATCATCGATACGGCTGGTATGAGAAAGCGCGGAAAAGTATATGAGACGACTGAAAAATATAGTGTAATGCGTGCGATGAAAGCGATCGAACGTTCCGACGTTGTCCTTATGGTCATCGACGCTGAAGAAGGAATCATCGAACAAGATAAAAAGGTAGCTGGTTTTGCACATGAAGCCGGTAAAGCGGTAGTGATCGTCGTAAACAAGTGGGATGCTGTTGAAAAAGACGATAAGACGATGCAAAAGTTCGAACAGAAGATTCGTGATCATTTCTTATATCTATCATACGCACCGATCGTTTTCGTATCTGCCTTAACGAAGCAGCGTCTTCATCAGCTATATCCTGTCATCAATCAAGTGGCTGAGAATCACTCGCTTCGCGTCCAAACGAACATCTTAAATGAAGTGATCATGGATGCTGTTGCGATGAACCCTGCACCGATGGATAACGGAAAAAGACTGAAGATCAACTATGCGACACAAGTGGCGTCAAAACCACCAACGTTTGTTATCTTTGTTAATGATCCAGAACTTTTCCACTTCTCCTATAAACGTTTTCTCGAGAACCGTATTCGTGAAACATTTGGCTTTGTTGGAACGCCGATCAAAATCTTTGCTAGAAAGAAAAACGATTAATCTTTCATGACGATGTTTGTACTCTTCGTTGTTTCTTACTTGATCGGAAGTATTAGTTTCAGTTATTTGCTGACTAAAGTATTGAGAAATGAAGACATAAGAAATCATGGTAGCGGTAACGCAGGTGCTACGAATACGTTAAGAGTGTTGGGCAAAAAACCCGCGATCGCAGTACTGCTTTTAGACTGTCTAAAAGGTATCTTGGTTGTATTAGTTGCTTTGTGGTTTACTGATTCTTCCTTGATCGCAGTCTTATGTGGATTAGTAGCCGTAATCGGTCACAACTATCCCGTCTTTTATGGATTTAAAGGCGGGAAAGGCGTGGCTTCAGCGATCGGTGTTTTTGCTGCAACTGCTTTCTTGCCTACACTCATAGCTGGTGTTATCGCTATCATAACCATTTGGATATCCAGATTTGTTTCATTAGGTTCTATTGTTTTTTTAATTCTTACTCCTTTCTTTATGTTGTACCAATTTAATCTGTCTCTTGAAGCAGTATTGGCTAGCTTTGTCCTTTCGATTGTTTCAATCTGGAAGCATCGTGGAAATATAGCAAGGATTTGGAGCGGGAATGAAAGTAAAATTTAATAGTGGAGTGTGACATGTATGGGTAATGTTGCTGTTTTAGGTGCTGGAAGCTGGGGTACTGCCCTTGCCATCGTTTTGGCTGACAACGGTCATAACGTTTCTCTTTGGGGACGTAGAGAGGATCAAGTCAGTGAGATCAACAACAAACAAAAGAATGAAAAATATTTGCCTGGAGTTGAACTCCCTGAAAACATACAAGCAACAACTCAGTTGAACGAATGTGTGAAAGATGCAGATACGATCGTACTCGTCACGCCAACAAAAGCGATGAGAGAAGTACTCGGTCAATTAAAGAACGAACTGATTTCACCGGTAACGATCGTTCATGCTTCTAAAGGCATCGAACCTGGTACATATAAACGTATTTCTGAAATCATTGAAGAAGAGCTTCCAGAGACTGTTTTGGATTCTGTAGTCGTACTTTCAGGTCCAAGTCATGCCGAAGAGGTTTCTTTAAGGCAGCCGACGACTGTTACGGTATCTTCTGTAAACATGGAATCTGCTGAAAAAGTACAAGATCTGTTCATTAATCAAAATTTCCGTGTCTACACAAACCCTGATGTGGTCGGTGTTGAGCTTGGTGGTGCATTAAAGAACATTATCGCTCTAGGTGCTGGACTTTCTGATGGATTAGGCTATGGAGATAACGCGAAGGCGGCTTTAATCACGAGGGGTCTAGCTGAGATCGCTCGACTGGGTACACATATGGGTGCAAATCCTCTTACATTCTCTGGTCTTACTGGCATTGGAGATTTGATCGTAACTTGTACGAGTGTTCATAGCCGTAACTGGCGCGCTGGCAACATGCTTGGAAAAGGTATGAAGCTTGAAGACGTTCTTGAAAATATGGGCATGGTCGTTGAAGGCGTTAGAACCACTCAAGCCGCATACGAATTGAGTAAGCGGGAAGAAGTGGAGATGCCGATCACACAAGTGCTGTACGATGTATTGTTTAACGGTAAGGGTGCAAAGCAAGCTGTTGACGATCTGATGCAGCGTTCTCGCACACATGAAGTGGAAGATGTATCTTCTTTAAAGAGCTAAAAACACACCGTCAAATAGGCGATTGTCTAAAAAAAATTAGGCAATCGCCTTTTTTTCTTTCACGCTTCCCATCTCCTTGCATACGATAAGGGTGAAAAGGAAGTGGGAGGAGGACTTCAGGTGGAACGTGAACAACACTTTTTTGATAAGATCGAGAAGAAAACAAGTGTGAAAAAGGATGATATTTTTAAACTTGCTCAATCCGTAAGCGGGTCAAATCTTCGTGACGAGCGCACGATTCGTATGCTGATTTCCCAAGTATCTTCTATGGCTGGTGTAGCAGTCTCAAAACAAAAAGAAGATCAGATCGTTCAAGCTGTTCTTAACAATAACATCCCTCTTGACTTGGCAACATTATCTAAAATGTTTGAAGGTAAGTAGATCGAATTTAAAAAATGTATAAAGTGGATAAAGCACCTAAATCATGGGAGTGTTCCTTCAGTACAGGAAGTATTTAGTCGAACACCCGGTCATGCCCGGGTGTTTTTTTGTATGATTTTTTGGTTTAGATTGGTTGTTTCTTTGATGTTTTGAAGGTAGTTGATTTCCGTTCCAGGTTGCTCGCTTTCCTTACAAAATTCCAACTTCCGAAAAAGTAAAGGAAATACCAAGAATTATGCTATAATGTACGCTGTGGACAAGGAGGATACATATGAGTGAAGGTTTGTTAAAAATGTGGGTGGCGCTATCAGCCATCGGTTTAATGTTTGTAGCTGTTTTCTCTATCATGTTTAGTCGAGCGAAATTAAAAGGGATATTTCAGACGGTCGTTTCGTTATTCGCTTGGATCTGCATGATCGTTGCAGGTATTCTAATCATCATCGTTGTGTTCAGCGGACCTGTACAAGGGTAGAGGAGGAAGTCTAGATGTCTAAAAAATGGTGGATTCCTTTATGTTTAATGTTATTTACACTTTCAGGATGCTTATATCCGGAAGAAAGAAAAACACAAAATCGAGTACCTTATCAAGATCAGATTACAGCGGTTCAGCAAGCTGTTGAGAGTTTTCAAAAAGATACAGGTGTTCTGCCGATCAAGACAAAAGAGGCAGATACAGATATCTATCAAAAATACTTGATCGACTTTAATAAACTAGTTCCAAAATATATGCAAGAACCTCCTGGTAATGCTTTTGAAAAGGGTGGAACCTTTCAGTATGTGTTGATCGATGTAGAGACTAAGCCGACGGTCAAGCTTGCAGACCTTGTTTTAACAGATAAGGTTCAAGATATTCAAGTCGCTTTAAATATCTATATGGCTGAACATGACTATCCGCCATTTAAAAAGATAGAAGCACAAGGCAGGCATACTCTTGATTATAAGAAGTTAGGTTTTAAAGAAGATCCGTATGTCACGAGTCCTTTTACAGGCAAGAAACTGCCATTGATGGTCAATGGCGATGCAAAGATTTTTATAGATTATAGAAAAGATTTAAATTCAGCGATATCCAGCTACCAGAACGAATTAGATAAACACGAAGACATACGCCATCTATTAGCGGTTCATTCGTTTTTTGTGCCTGTCTATTCCGTTCCCTATACAGTTGAAAATAATAAACCTATTTTTTTAATAAAATAGGCATGAACTCTCCCTTTTTCTAATACATTCATAGAAAAGGCGGAGAGATTTTTTTTGGAAATCCTTTTAACGAAACAAGCTTTATAGTTTCATCGGTAGGCACTCAAGTGCGCCCTCCCGTTTTAATGGAACTATACAACCGAGAAAAGCGAGGATCCAATAAAAATTTCCGTTCCTTTGTCATAATCAATAGGACAAAATCATACGATGTATTGTCCAAGACTAGCATCCGGAACTTTATTTGGATCGGGAGGGAAACGAATGGAGAAAATCGATATTTTCAAAGATATCGCCGAACGGACAGGCGGAGATATCTACTTGGGTGTAGTAGGAGCAGTAAGAACAGGGAAGTCCACATTTATTAAGAAATTTATGGAGCTTGTGGTGCTGCCGAACATTGATAATGAAGCAGAACGCCAACGTGCTCAAGATGAATTACCGCAGAGTGCAGCTGGACGCACCATTATGACCACTGAGCCCAAATTTGTTCCAAACAATGCGGTGAAGATCAATGTAGGTGATGGGCTTGATGTTAACATACGTCTTGTTGATTCAGTAGGTTATGCGGTGCCAAGTGCAAAAGGGTACGAAGATGAAAACGGCCCAAGAATGATTCATACGCCTTGGTACGATGAGCCGATTCCGTTTCATGAAGCGGCAGAAATCGGTACTCGAAAAGTCATTCAAGAACACTCCACTCTCGGAGTAGTTGTTACGACAGATGGAACGATCGGTGAGATTCCAAGATATGATTATGTGGAATCAGAAGAACGAGTGGTTGAAGAGCTGAAAGAAGTTGGAAAGCCGTTTATCATGCTGATCAACTCCACGCAGCCACACCATCCAGATACGCAAAGACTTCGTAACGAGCTTTGTGAAAAATATGATATTCCTGTACTCGCGATGAGTGTTGAAGCGATGACGGAGCATGATATTAACAATGTGTTAAGAGAAGCGTTATACGAGTTTCCGGTGCTTGAGGTCAATGTTAACCTTCCTAGCTGGGTGATGGTCCTACGTGAGAACCATTGGCTGCGTGAAAGCTATGAAGAAGCAGTAAGAGAAACGGTTCAAGACATCAAACGTCTGCGTGATGTAGATAAAGTTGTTGGGTTCTTCGCGGATTATGATTTTATCGATGACGCGAGACTTGCGGGAATCGAAATGGGGCAAGGGATCGCTGAGATCGACTTGTTCGCACCTGATTACCTATACGATCAGATCTTAAAAGAAGTGGTTGGAGTCGAGATTCGAGGAAAAGACCACCTGCTTCAGCTGATGCAAGAATTTGCATATGCTAAGACTGAATACGATCAAGTGGCAGATGCTCTCCGAATGGTTAAGCAAACAGGGTATGGAATAGCGGCGCCAGCGATTACTGATATGAGTCTCGATGAGCCAGAGATCATCCGTCAAGGATCTAGATTCGGTGTAAGACTGAAAGCGATCGCACCATCTATTCATATGATTAAAGTAGATGTAGAATCAGAGTTCGCTCCGATTATTGGTACGGAAAAACAAAGTGAAGAGATGCTGAGATACTTGATGCAAGACTTTGAAGAAGATCCGCTATCAATCTGGAATTCTGATATCTTTGGAAGATCGCTAAACTCTATCGTAAGAGAAGGGATTCAAGGCAAGATCTCACTCATGCCAGAGAATGCAAGATATAAATTAAAAGAGACATTGGAACGTATTATAAATGAAGGTTCAGGCGGTTTGATTGCCATTATTTTATAACTTAGGGACTCCTATAACCAGGAGTCTTTTTTTTTGTGATCATAACTTCTTCCTGCTTCTCTATATGGGGGTATTGAAGTGGATAAGCCTAACTCGAGGTATTTGATTGTTATGTTACTAGCACAAATGACCTGTGTTAAGGGAGTGACTTTATTACCTCGGTCGTGCCGATTTTTTGTAAAAAAAGGTCAAAAAATAAGGAATTTTAAGGGTTGAATAGCGAAAAACGCCTAAAAAAGATTGAATTTCTGTATGTAATCGTATAATATAAGGCTTGTTACAGATATAATTAGTAAAATCTTGTATTTTACATAAATAAATGAATCATGATTTAAAAGTTGAATGTTGGTGAATATATCCTTGAGAGGAGGTGAATGGAATGAACAAGACTGATCTAATCAATGCAGTATCTGAGCAAGCTGAGCTTTCTAAGAAAGATGCATCTAAAGCAGTTGACGCTGTTTTCGAAGCAATCACTGGTACTCTACAAGGCGGTGATAAGGTACAACTTATCGGATTTGGTAACTTTGAAGTTCGTGAGCGTGCAGCTCGTAAAGGCCGCAACCCACAAACTGGTCAAGAGATCGAGATCTCTGCTAGCAAAGTTCCTGCTTTCAAACCAGGGAAAGCCCTTAAGGACGCTGTTAAATAATTGATACATAGGGCAACTTAAAAAAGACCGTGAATCCATTCACGGTCTTTTTTATATGGAATGGAAGAAGGGAAAGATATATCGGCAAGAATGAGATTATATCGGCAAGATTTTGAATATATCGGCAACAATCAAAATATATCGGCAACATTTCCATTTTATCAGCAATTCACTCAAAGAATCACCCTTCATCCAATTCAAACCTTGCTATTCGATCAGATCCGCTACTCACATGGCGTGAGGGTTTTCTCCTTTTGCTATTCTTTCTTCGTTATGCTAAAATTTTTCTATTGTGTTAATGGAATTGGAGGACAACCGGCGTGGCAGAAGTTCAAAAAGAAAAAATTGAGTTAGCTGTAAAAATGATATTAGAAGCTATAGGTGAGGACCCTGAGAGAGAGGGTTTAATAGATACACCAAAACGTGTTGCGAAAATGTATGAAGAAGTATTCCAAGGATTAAATCAAGATCCAAAAGAGCACTTTGCTACTATTTTTGGCGAAGATCATGAAGAGTTAGTGCTTGTAAAAGACATTCCTTTCTACTCCATGTGTGAGCATCACCTTGTTCCTTTCTTCGGGAAAGCACATATCGGTTACATACCTAAAGGAGGAAAAGTAACAGGCTTAAGCAAGCTGGCTAGAGCTGTTGAAGCTGTTACAAAACGACCTCAACTACAAGAAAGAATTACTTCGACGATTGCGAATAGCTTGCTCGAGACTTTAGAACCTCATGGTGTGATCGTGGTTATTGAAGCAGAGCATATGTGCATGACGATGCGTGGTGTTAAAAAACCGGGCTCTATGACGGTTACTTCAGCGGTACGCGGTGTTTTTGAAAAAGATCCTGCTGCTCGTGCAGAAGTACTAAGTTTAATCAGAAACTAAGGAGGTAACTTCATGAAATCAGAATTCGATTTTTTCGTGATCAAAGCGAAAGAGAACGGCGTAAACGTGATCGGCTTAACTCGTGGTACAGAAACAAGATTTCACCATTCTGAAAAGCTTGATAAAGGTGAAGTGATGATCGCTCAGTTTACCGAGCATACTTCAGCTGTAAAAGTTAGAGGAAAAGCAGTGATCTACACAAAACACGGAGAAGTAGATACAGAATCGTAAGGATTACTTTCGGCGGTATACGTGCCAAAAAGCTGGGCTAGAGATAAGCCTAGTTTTCTTTATGTCTTTTAAAGAGGTTGAATCCTAATAATTTTGGCGACTATGTTATAATAAGAAAGCACAATTTTGCTGTGTCATTGGAGGGATTTGATGAACACCATGGAACAAATTCAACGTTTAAAACAGCATACACTTTTTTTGATGCAGCACGGTTATGTGGATAGATTTCTTCAACCTCCAGTCTTTAATGAATCCAAAGTATTCATCACGTACTGTCTGTTGCGTGAACTTGAATTGGATGAAGCTGTAGAAGCAGAGTATTTTAGTTCGATTACTCTCATGCAAGCTGCTTTGGACCGTCATGATGACATTTTAGAAGAGAACATCACCGAGAATAAAAAGAAACGTCAGCTAGTCGTTTTATCTGGCGACTATTTTAGCAGTCTATATTACTTGCTTTTATCTCACTGTGAAAATTTAGATCTGATTCAAAAACTGTCGAGTGCTGTTCAAGAAATTAACGAACAGAAGGCAGATCTTCATATTCAGAGTAGGGACAAGTTTTCTATTACGAGTGTAGAATATTTAAAAGCTGTACAAAAGATCGACAGTCTTCTTTTTACAAAAGCAGCAGAATCGCTCGGCCTTCATACATATATACCTTTTATTGAAAGATACCTTCTGGTGTCACGCTATCAGAATATGGACACGAGAAGAAGATTAAGTGAAGACCAATTGACCTTCCTTAAAACATGTGAGACGGAAATTAAGAATAAAGCGGTTGAAATGCCTCTGTTGTTTCATAGAGAAGGATACAGCATGGAAGATGCTAGTAAAAATGACTTAATGTTAGGAGAGGGTTAATCCGATGTTGAGCAAAGAAGAACGGGTTCACTCTGTGTTTGAAAAGATTTCTGATCAGTATGATTACATGAACGACTTGATCTCTTTTAAACAGCATAGTAAATGGCGTAAAGATACGATGAAAAGAATGAAAGTACAGCCTGGAAACCATTGTTTAGACGTTTGTTGCGGAACAGGTGAATGGACATTCGCTCTTGCCGAAGAAGTTGGGACTTCGGGGAAAGTAGTGGGGCTAGATTTTAGTCAGAACATGCTTAATGTCGGGATTGAAAAGCTGAAGAAGCGCCGATCTCCTGGAGTCAGCTTCATCCATGGCAATGCGATGGAGCTTCCGTTTGAAGATAACAGCTTTGATTTTGTTACAATCGGGTTTGGCCTAAGAAACGTACCTGATTATCTTCAGACACTTAAAGAGATGGCACGCGTTGTAAAGCCAGGCGGGAGAGTAGTCTGTCTCGAGACTTCTCATCCGACGGTTCCTGTGTTCAAGCAGCTTTTTAAGTTTTACTTTACGTATATCATGCCTGTATTCGGCAAGTTGTTCGCTAAAAGCTATCAGGAATACGCATGGCTTCAAGAATCTACAGAAGCATTTTTAACAAAAGAAGAACTGAAAGAACTTTTTAAACAAGCGGGTTTGTCGAATGTTGAGGTCAAATCGTATGCTTTAGGCGCTGCTGCCATGCATACAGGGAAAAAACAGCAATAGAAGAGAGCGTTGCAGTGTGTGGAATAAAATTAAAATTATTTTAGAAATGATAAAATTTGAACATACCATCTTTGCTCTACCCTTTGCATTTCTTGGAGCAATAATGGGAAACCTCGTTGAAGAGGGATCAGTTCCGTCACTGATGGAATGGATTTGGATCACTCTTGCTATGGTTGGTGCACGAAGTTCTGCTATGGCACTGAACCGTGCGATAGATTCAGAGATTGATGGAGCGAATCCTAGAACGAAAACAAGAGCGATACCAGCAAAGCTTTTAAAAAGAGGCGAAGTATACCTTTTTATTCTCGTCTCACTAGCTTTGTTGTTCGTTAGTGCGTACCAATTAAACGCTCTATCCGTTAAGCTTTTGCCGCTTGCTGTCTTTTTTCTTGTTATCTATTCCTATACAAAACGTTTTACGTATTTGTGCCATATCGTCTTAGGGGTTACGATCGCGATCGCACCACTCGGAGGTTGGGTCGGAGCAACAGGAACACTTAGTCCCGAAGCCTTTTTGCTATTTGTTGGTGTATTGTTTTGGACAGCAGGTTTTGATGTGATCTATGCCACACAAGATGCTGAATATGATAAGTCACACGGTCTGTATTCCATTCCATCTGCTTTTGGTATCGCTAATGGTCTGATGACTGCTAGATGGCTGCACGTTGCTAGTTTCATAGCTTTTGTTTCACTTGGCGTTGTATCAGGAATGGGCTGGATCTACTACTTAGGTGTGTTCATCTCAGGTGCGATCATGGTCTATGAGCACTCACTCGTTAAGCCTCATGATCTGTCTAAACTGGATGTGGCTTTCTTTACGATGAACGGTGTATTGAGTGTGGTCATGTTTATCTTTTCAGTAGGAGATTTGTTGATATGAAAACTTTTACAATTGGAATTACAGGAGCGAGTGGAGCTGTTTACGGCGTAAGACTCGCTCAAGAGATATTAAAAAGCGGACACAAACTACATCTTGTTGTCACTGAAGCAGGCTGGCAAGTGTTTAGAGAAGAGTTATTATGGGATACAGAAGACCGTGAACGCTGTATAGAAGAAAACTTTGCTTCATACGGTAAAGAACGTTTTCATTATCACACCCTTCGTGACTTTAACGCGCCGATCGCAAGCGGTTCGTATCAGAACGACGGAATGGTCATCATTCCATGTTCGATGGGAACTCTTTCAGGAATCGCTCATGGTGCATCAGGAAACCTCTTAGAACGTACGGCAGATGTTATGCTAAAAGAGAGCAGAAAACTGATATTAGTGCCTAGAGAGACACCACTTCATAAGATTCATCTTGAAAACATGCTGAAAGTAACAGAAGCAGGAGGAAAGATTGTTCCTGCGATGCCTGGTTTTTACCACTTGCCGAAGTCTATGGATGACCTTGTGAACTTCTTGGTAGGTAAAGTACTAGATAACTTAGGCGTACATCACGAATTGTTTACACGCTGGGGAGACTGATAGATTATGAACATCGGGGAAATCAGCTACACGAACATCATACCCCTTTATTTTTATTTAGATAGAGAAAGACTGATGGATCAAGGTGCGACTATAACGCAGGCAGTTCCATCTAGAGTAAACGCTTTAATGGAGAAACAGCTGGTCGATATCGGAGGCATCTCTTCGTTTTCATACGGAAAGAACGCTCTGAATTACAGCTTAGTTCCAGACCTTTCTGTTTCTTCGTTCGGAAAAGTAAATTCTATCTTTCTTTTTTCAAAGTATAAGATCGAAGAGTTGAACGGTAAAAGGATCGCCTTAACCTCTAGCTCAGAAACATCGGTCGCTCTATTAAAAATCATCTTAGACCGTTTTTATGGTGTTGAGGTTACTTACCAGATAGAAACACCGAATTTTGAAGAGATGCTGAACGCTTATGATGCGTGTCTTTTGATTGGAGACGATGCGATTAGCGCATACCGTAAGCGAGGATCTTATCATGTATACGACCTTGGGGAGATCTGGTACCAACAGACAGGTTTGCCTATGATCTTTGCTGTGATGGCGTATCGAAATGAAATGGAAACCGAACAAGGTGCTCTATTGTCGTATGTGGGAAGAAGTATGATAGAGAGCAAAGAAAGATGTCAGGAAGAAAATTTTGTTCCAGTCATCAAGCGAGTGATAGCAGAACACGGAGGCACTTTTCAGTTCTGGAATTCTTATTTTAGTGGATTAAATTATCAATTTAGTGGCGAACATGAAAAGGGACTCAACCTTTATTTTCAGCTAGCTGTAGAGTGCGGATTGTTAAAAACAATGCCCTCTATCATTAAATATTCGTATAAGTAACGGGCGATAGGGTGAAACAAAAGTGAAGTTAAAGGACTTAAACTCATTTCTAAAAAAAGACTTGCAGCAGATTGAAGATCAGCTCGTAGAATCCGTTCGTTCCGATCAGACACAGATTCATACGGCAGGAGCTGAACTTTTAAAAGCAGGGGGAAAGAGAATCCGCCCTGTATTTGTTCTGCTTTCCGCTCAGTTCGGCACGTATAACATTCAGCAAGTGAAAAAGCCGGCTGCAGCTCTTGAACTGATCCATATGGCTTCACTCGTACATGATGATGTAGTGGATGATGCAGATATGAGACGTGGAAGAAAAACAGTAAAAGCAAAATACGATAATAAGATTGCCATGTATACGGGCGATTTTATTTTCGCATCCGCCTTAAAACTAATGACTGAGATCGAAATACCACGTGCGCATCAAATCTTGGCCCAAGGAATGAAAGAGATGTGTCTCGGTGAGATCGAGCAGATCAACGAACAGTATGATACGGATCAAAACATTAGAAGGTACTTCAAACGGATCAAACGGAAAACCGCACTTCTAATTGCGCTGAGCTGTCAGCTTGGAGCGATTACTTCTAAAGCGGATGTCTCTCTTCAAAAGAAGCTGTATGATTTTGGTTTCTCTGTCGGCATGGCTTTTCAGATTACGGATGATATTTTAGACTTTACCGCTTCTGAAAAGCAGCTCGGAAAACCAGCGGGCAGTGATCTGAAGCAAGGAAACTTAACATTGCCTGTGCTGTACACGATCTATCAGTATCCAAACATGAAAGAAAAGCTGGATGCTTATTATGAAACAAAAGAGCCTGCTCAACTAGCTGAACTGTTAAAAGATATCAAAGAGTTAGGCGGGATTGATTACGCGACGAAGATATCTGATAAATATTTAAAGCGCGCTAAATTGGCTGCCGAGTCTTTGCCAGAAACGGATGCCAGAGATAGTTTGTTAAAAGTAGCAGATTATATCGCTGGTCGAAAATTTTGAGTGATTGCTAATTTTTAAAATTTTTGGTACGATTTCTCTGGGGAACTTGTCCCACATATACATAGATGATAGGAGAGGGAATGCATGGAAAAAACGTTTTTAATGGTAAAACCTGATGGTGTTCAACGTGCGTTAATCGGAGAAATCGTATCCCGTTTTGAAAAGAAAGGTTTTCAACTTGTTGGTGCTAAACTAATGAACATTTCTGAAGATCTTGCAAAAGAACATTATGGTGAGCACAAAGAGCGTCCGTTCTTCGGCGAACTAGTTGAGTTTATTACATCTGGTCCAGTATTTGCTATGGTTTGGGAAGGTAAGGACGTTATTCTTACAGCTCGTAACATGATGGGCAAAACAAACCCATCTGAAGCGGCTCCTGGTTCAATCCGCGGAGACTATGCTGTTCAAGTAAGCAACAATATCATCCACGGTTCTGACTCTGCTGAAAGCGCTGTCCGTGAGATTGGTCTTTTCTTCAAAGAAGAAGAACTTGTTTCTTATGATAAAGCAGTTGCAGTTTGGATTTAATTTTACATGGAAATGAAAGCGTTTTAACCGGCCGCCGTGCCGGTTTTTTATTTTGAGAACCTTTAACAATATGAGTTTGCCAAGATTCATTATTAAATTTACCTCTCTTCATAATAATTTGACCGATTTGCAATCTAATTTCACCAATTCACCTATTATAATGACAAGTCGACTATAACTTACAAAAATCGACAACTTCCCACGGATAAAATAATAATATAAATGCACCAGCCATCTGTAATGTTCATTCATCTAGTATGCAAAAATCCGTATCAGCTTCCGATATATATGTGTAGAGATTAAATATGCATGGCAGTGGAATTGGAGAGAGACATATGGACCCGGACTATGAAAGCTTTAAACAGAACATTAATGACCAAACAGGAATAGACCTTTCCTTGTACAAAGAAGCGCAAATGAAACGCAGACTGCTTGCACTGAGAGACAAGCGATCATTTACAACATTTGCAGACTATTTTCGAGCACTCACAAAAAATCCAGATTTGCTTCTTGAGTTTTTAGACCGCATGACAATTAACGTTTCTGAGTTTTACCGAAATCCTGCTCGATGGGATGTGCTCGAGAAAAAAATCATTCCATTGTTAGTTGAAGACAGGTCATCTTTAAAAGTATGGAGTGCAGCCTGCTCGACAGGAGAAGAGCCATACAGCCTATCGATGCTGTTGTCCGATTATAAGAAGGGCTTATCAAGGTTTTCAATACTTGCAACAGATCTAGATCAACAAGTGTTAGACCAAGCAAAAAAAGGGTTTTATTTTGAAAAAGCGATCAAAGATGTTCCGAGTGACAAAATAGCACGACATACAACAAAAGAGGAACTTGGTATCAGCGTTTCAGATTCTATCAAAAAACAAGTAACATTTAAGAAGCAGAATCTGCTTTCAGATCGTTTTGAATCTGATTTTGATCTCATCGTTTGCCGAAATGTGATGATTTATTTTACGGAAGAAGCAAAAACGGTTTTGTATCAAAAATTCAGCAAAGCGCTTCGAAAAGGCGGTGTTCTATTCGTGGGAAGTACCGAGCAGATCTTCAATCCTGGATTATACGACTTGGAATCAGTAGAACCGTTCTTTTATAGAAAACTTAAGTAAAAAAAATTGTAACTCTGTAAATCTGTTGACAGATTTCCTACAATAGTTTAATGTAACTGATAAGTTTAGAGCACATGTAATCGTGCCATTTAGTTTAGAGTTTAGAGCATAGTTGAGACAAGTTGAGAGAGTTTGAGTGGAGCAGAGCCGAGAATGGATATGTACATATGCCATGCGGGTTATTTCTGCATGGCTTTTTTGTATGCTTCATAAGAAGCATGTACATGTTCCTTTATAGATCGACCTCTTATATCCTCCTCATTCTCCGTATTTAACGGAGGTGCAGATATGATCATATCCTTTCCAATTCCGCCTTGAACGTTTTTGATTGTAGACAAAACAACCAAAACGATTAAGGGGTGTTCATATGATTTCAAATATCATTCAAAAAATAATGAAACACGAAACATTAACAGAAAATGAAGCTTTTTATTTTATGGAGAAATTAGCGAGTGGTGATGTTACAGATGCTCAAGCAAGTTCTGTTTTAAGTATCATGAGCTTTCGCGGTGAGACGGTAAATGAGATCGTTGGTTTTGTTAAAGCGATCAGAAAGCTCTCAAGAAAGGCTGAATCCTCACAACACCATGAACTGATGGACACTTGTGGTACCGGTGGTGATGGAGCATCGACTTTTAACATATCCACCGCTGTCAGTATCATACTCGCTTCCTTAGGGATAAAAGTAGCGAAGCACGGCAACAAAGCAGTCACTTCAAAAAGTGGAAGCTCAGATGTGCTAGAAGCTCTAGGCATTCAAGCGTCAAGTAACCACTTTGAAGCCAATTCGCAACTGAATAAACACGACATAGCATTCTTGCACGCACCATATTTTCATCCGGCACTAAAAAAGGTTGCTTCGTTGAGGGGGCAACTCCCTTTTCGAACGATCTTCAATTGTATCGGGCCACTGTTAAATCCGATGGCACCGACGTATCAGCTGATCGGAGCAAGTAATGAGGAAGTTGCTGAAAAGCTCGCCGAAGTGATTAATAAGCTCGGGATCAAAAGAGCATTGATTGTTACAGGTAAAGAAGGCTTGGATGAATGCTCGATCACAGGTGATACACGGATGTTTTTAGTTGAGAACAACACAGTTGTAACGTTTACCTACACACCTGAGGAAGCAGGATTAAACCGAGGAAATCTAAGTGAGTTAACGGTAAAGAACAAACAAGAAAGTGCTGAGCTCATTCGTTCCATCCTACAAGGTGCAGGAAATGAATCAGCTCGTAATATCGTCATCCTAAATGCAGCTGCAGCTCTGTTTGCATCAAAACGAGTCTCAAGTATTCGAGACGGAGTGGAAATCATCAAACAGTGTCTACGATCAAAATCAGCATATTATCATCTTGAAGAAATGACGAAGGAAGAGGCGAGTGCACATGTTAACTAAAATATTGAAACAAAAAGAAAAAGAAATAGCCGTTCTCCCTTCATTCAAGAAAGGTGAACTGGATTTTACCGATAAAGATCATCGACCTTTTGCTTATACACTTGCAAACTCTTTTAAAAGACCAGCGTTGATCGCTGAAGTGAAAAAAGCTTCACCATCCAAAGGAATCATAAAAGAAGATTTCAACCCTGTAGAGATCGCTGTTGAATATGAAAAAGCTGGCGCATCTTGCTTATCCGTCTTAACGGACACGGAGTTCTTTCAAGGAGACCTTCAATATTTAAAAGATATTCGTAATCATGTCTCGCTGCCTCTTTTAAGAAAGGATTTCATCATAGATGAAAAGCAGATCATTGAGAGCGTTGAGAATGGAGCGGATGCGATTCTACTCATTGCAGCTTGCTTACCAAGTGAACGGTTAGAGAAACTTCATGCACTAGCAACAGAATGCGGGCTAGAGTGTTTGGTCGAAGTTCATTCAAAGAGTGAGATCCAGCAAGTTTACGACGTTTGCAACCCTTCGATGATCGGAATAAACAACCGTGATCTTAAGACGTTCACAACAGATATCCAGCATACATTTTCTCTTCTTTCGTCTCTAAAGGAAGAAACTCTTGTTATCAGTGAGAGTGGCATCAAAACAGCCTCAGATGTTAAAAGCCTATTCGATCACCGAGTGAACGGAATGTTGATCGGAGAAACATTGATGAGAGCGGACTCGATAGAAACTAAGATCAGAGAGCTTTATCATGACTGTTCAAATTAAATATTGTGGCTGTCAGTCTGAAGAGGACTATAAGCTGCTCATTGGAACAAAAGCAGATCTGATCGGGTTCATATTCGCTGAAAGTAAAAGAAAAGTCGATCCTACGATAGTGAACAGCTGGATTGAGAAGTATGGAAAACCTAAAAAGCTCGTAGGCGTTTTTCAAAACGCAACCCTACAACGAATCAAAGAAGTTATCAGCACGGTTCCGATAGACATCATCCAATGTCACGGTACTGAAACGGTTGAACAGCTCAAGGAAATAAGAGTTCATTGCAACAAAGAAATCTATAAAGCACTACCCTTTAGTGAACACGTTTTAAATGAAATTGAGTTATATGGAAAAGCAGCAGATAGTCTTATCGTAGACTCAGTAGCTAAAGGGCAGTTCGGAGGTACAGGTATTCCTTTTTCTTGGGAAGATGTTCCTAACATGATGAGAACAGCAGAGAGGATAGGAGTAACGTGTTTCATAGCTGGCGGAATCCGACCAGATAATGTTTCGGAACTAATAAGACTTCATCCGCACGGAATCGATCTAAGTGGTGGTATCGAAGAAAACGGAAGAAAAAGCTTAAAAAGAATAGAAACTCTTGAAAGGATGATAATGAGATGACTACAGCTACAGTACCTGATCATAGAGGAAGATACGGTGTGTTTGGTGGGAAATACGTCCCAGAAACGATCATGTTTGCACTTGAAGAGTTAGAGACGGCTTTCGATGAAGCCATACAGGATAAAGAATTTAATGAGCTTTTTCAAAAAGAACTAGCGATCTATTCAGGCCGTCCGACTCCCTTAACAAGAGCAGATCGTCTCAGTGAGTACAATGGCGGAGCATCGATCTATTTAAAGAGAGAAGACCTGAACCATACAGGAGCACATAAGATTAATAACGCTATCGGCCAGGCGCTCTTAGCAGTAAGGATGGGAAAGAAAAAGATCATCGCTGAGACCGGAGCGGGTCAGCATGGTGTAGCAGCAGCGACCGTTGCAGCCAAGTACGGATTATCTTGTAAAGTTTATATGGGAAAAGAAGATATAAGAAGACAAGCACTAAATGTATTTCGCATGAAGCTGTTAGGTGCAGAAGTGATCGAGGTCACGAGCGGCAGCCAAACGTTAAAAGATGCTACCAATGAAGCAATCCGAGAATGGGTTGCTGCGGTAGAAGATACATTTTATCTCATCGGTTCTGCTGTAGGACCGTATCCATATCCGAAGATGGTCAAACAATTTCAGCAAGTGATCGGTCATGAAACAGAGAGTCAATTTAAAGAGATTCATTACGAGAAGCTTCCAGATGCTGTTGTAGCTTGTGTAGGAGGCGGCAGTAATGCGATCGGCATGTTCGCACCCTTTATCGAGAAAGAGGTTCCACTATACGGTATAGAGGCAGCAGGGATGGGTGTAGAGACGGCACAACATGCGGCCACATTATCTAAAGGCTCAAATGGAGTGATTCACGGTTCATTGACGAAGCTTCTTCAAACGAGCGAAGGACAGATCACAGAACCATACTCGATCTCAGCAGGTCTCGATTATCCGGGAATAGGACCGGAACACGCCTACCTTCATGAGACAAAAAGAGTAACGTATGAAGCAGTAACAGATGAAGAAGCATTACAGGCCTTAAAGCTTTTATGTGAGAACGAAGGAATCCTATGTGCGCTAGAGAGTGCTCATGCCGTAGCTTATAGTCTGAAGCTCGCAAAAAAAATGCGAAAAGATCAGCATGTAGTCGTCTGTTTATCAGGAAGAGGCGACAAAGATGTTCATACTCTGATGGAATTTGAAGAAGGGGGCGAATAAAGATGAACAAGAGATGGAAAGTCTTTCAACATTCTTCAGATTATCGTTTCACTCCGTACATCATGGCTGGAGATCCATGTGAAGAAGCAACGATCGAACTGTCCTTAGCCCTAGAAGAGTGTGGAGCTCATGCGCTCGAGCTAGGTGTTCCGTACTCAGATCCATTGGCGGATGGACCTGTCATTCAGAGGGCAGGTATGCGAGGTTTGGCACAAAACATGAATCTTGAAAAAACCGTAAAGCTCGTTGCTAAGCTTCGTGAGAGAGGATTGAAGATTCCGGTAATTATCTTTACTTATTATAATCTTTTGTTACAATTAGGAGAAAATCGTTTCCTGAAGTTAGCAGAGAACAGCGGTGTGGACGGGGTTTTAGTGCCTGATCTGCCGTATGAAGAAAGCGGATATCTACAAGAAATGTGTTCAGAGCATAACCTTGCTCTCATCTCGCTCGTTTCACCTACAACCCGTGAAGAAAAGCTTGCAAAACTCAGCAGAGAGGCAGAAGGCTTTTTGTATTGTATCTCTTCATTAGGTGTGACAGGAGTTAGAAGTGAGTTTAGAGCGGGACTGGATGATTTCTTAAAAGCCGCGAAACGAAACAGCCGTGTTCCTGTCTTAGTAGGATTCGGACTGTCTACGCGAGAACAGATCCAGCAGTTTGATGGCAGCAGTGATGGGTTCATCGTAGGCAGTGCGATCGTCAAAAAGATCGAGGAACTAGAGAGTGACCTGCTAACGAATAGGGAGGAAGCGATTAAAACGTTTAAATCGTATATTGAGTCTTTGCTGCCTGTCTATAGTCGTTAAAAAGGAGTGGGAAAATGCAGCCGAAACAGCAGTTGTTATCTTTAAAACCTTACAAACCAGGTAAACCAGTAGAAGAAGTGAAGCGTGAACTAGGACTAGAGAAAATCGTAAAACTCGCTTCAAACGAGAACCCTTATGGATGTTCGGATCTTGCGAAAGAAAAGATAAGAGAGGAGCTCTCACAGCTTCATGTATATCCTGACGGTTATTCAGCTGAGCTTAGAGAAAAACTCTCAAACCAACTTCAAGTGAAACAAGACCAGATCATTTTTGGAAACGGGTCAGATGAAGTGGTACAAATTCTTTGTCGTGCGTATCTATCTCCTGAAACCAATACCGTGATGGCAGCTCCTACTTTTCCACAATACAGACATAATGCTGTTATTGAAGGAGCTGAAGTGAGAGAGGTTCAGTTGAACGAAGGCAATCATGATCTAGATGCAATGCTTGAAGCGATCGATCAAAATACGAGAATCGTCTGGCTTTGCAACCCGAACAACCCGACTGGAAACTATATTCCGGAGTCAGAGTTTGTAAGCTTTATGGAAAAAGTACCGTCTGACGTGATTGTAGTAAGTGACGAAGCTTATTATGAATATGTATCAGCTGCTGATTATCCAAACACGCTAGATTACTTGAAGAAGTACAGTAATCTAGTGATCTTAAGAACGTTCTCAAAAGCCCATGGACTAGCTGCGCTTCGAATTGGATATGGAGTCGCTGCATCTTCCATCATCCAGTATATCGAGCCAGCTAGAGAACCTTTCAACACATCTAGAATCGCTCAAGCTGCTGCGATCGGAGCATTGGAAGATGATACGTTCATTAGAGAATGTAAAGAGAAAAACAGGAAAAGTCTTGAACTGTTTTATGCATTTTGTGATGATAAAGGACTGTTGTACTATCCTTCTGAAGCAAACTTTATTCTGATCGACGTAAAATCTGATGCAGATAAAGCGTTTGATTATCTTTTGCGTAAAGGATATATTGTTCGATCAGGAAGTGCATTAGGGTTTCCTACTATGATACGAATCACAGTCGGTGAAGAAGAACAAAACAAAGAGATCATCGAACATTTAGGAACGTATATTGACTCTGTTGTAGAGAAAGTAAACAAATAAGGTCTCTTAAAATAGCCCGATCGTTTTTGCTAACATCGGGCTATTTTCATAATTTTCAAAAAAGTGTTGCATTTTAAATAAGCTCTATTTATAATGAATGTAATATGGTTTCTCTCCACTCCTATCCATATTATACTTTCCTGACAGCGCTTACATGTCAGGACTTTTTTTTGTCCTCATTTTTGATTTCCATTATATTTTCTATCATAAAAATCTCGTTTCTATCATAACTTGTCCTATAGAGAAAAAAGGAGGCGAGCTATGCGATATATTATTGAGCGCCCGCTGCAATCGCTCGGTACAGAAACTGTTCTTTCCTATCTAGTAGACTCTCAAAAAATCTCCTACGTCTCACAGGGCCCTCTTAGAATGAATGTGATGAAGATGTCTATGCATGGTTTAAAGATGATTCCTGGGCATATCAGTCCTCTTATGTCATTAAATAGATTGCCTATTGAAAAGGTAAGGCAGAATCTGGGTGAACGAGTTAGAATGGGTACGACCACTCTTCTAACATCTGCTGAAGTCAGCTACTTACATGAAGCTGAAACAGAGCTGAAACGAACGAGGCACTTATTAATATCCAGTTCGATAGACTATTGTATGGGTCTTAGCATGTCTCCAGAAAAAATCACTCCACAAATGATAAGTTTTTGCCGAAAGCAGAGAATTCCGTTCATAGAGTTGATCTGTAAAGATTTTACTCAGTTAACACATGTGATCTGGGAGAGGATTAGTGAAGCAAATTTTAGTTATGGAACAGTGATCTTCCCAACCTTTCCATCAGACATGGATCAGAAGTTGAAAAAAACGTGGCAAAGAAAATGGAACGAGCTATCTATTAAACATCAAATCCCAACACTTTTTCATGATTTGAGTGAAGCAGAACCGATCTCATTGCCTAGTTTGAAGATGCTTGGTCTATACCCTGTAAAAGGCGGTCTGTTCGCTGGCAGTGATGCAGACTATTGTATTTACCGTACGGATGGTTTGAATGATACGTTACAGGCTGTAATCGTAAGAGGCACAATCGTCTTTTCAGAGAATGTTCCAGAGAAGCACCAGGGATATGGAAAAGAAATTATTGTAGTAAAGCCGCGTCGTTTTGGAGAATCTCTTATATCTCGTGTATAATAGTCACAAGAATACAAGGGATAAGGGAGTTTTATTAGTGAACGAAATCCAAGATGCAATAAGGCTTGTCGAACATGGTGACGTCGAAAAAGGGATGAGCTTATTAGATAAACTAAAACAAAAAGCAGGCGACCCAGAAAAATTTGAAATCGCAGAAGTTTACTTGAACTGGGGTCATACAACAGAAGCGATGAACCTTTTTAATGAGTTGCTCGAAAAATACCCTGGAGATGGAGAGTTGCTCGTATCCATTGCAGAATGTTGCTTAGATGAAGGCATGGATGAGAAAGCGATCGAGTATTTGGATCAAGTAACCGAAGAAGATGATGAATATTTAAGAGCACTCATCCTTCAAGCGGATCTTTATGAAAGTCTTGGACTGACAGAAGTAGCAGAACGTAAGTTGACAGAAGCGCATCAAAAGGACCAGAAACATCCTGTGCTCGCTTATGCTCTAGGTGATTTTTATTTAAGGCAAGGTAAATTTGATTCAAGTTTGCCACTATTAAAAGTAGCGATCGACGAAAAAGCTGAAATAGAAGATGTTACATTAAGATATGCCGAAGCACTAAGCAGAGCAGGTAAGTTTGAGGAATCACTTCCATACTACAGAAAAGGTCTGGATCACCATAAAGACCTTTACAGTTTGTTTGGTCAAGGAGTAACTGCTTTTAAAGCAGGTGAGTTTAAAGAAGCGATCGCAAGTCTTGAGGAACTAAAAGACATGGACCCTGATTATACAACCCTTTATAGTGTACTATCTGAAGCATATGAAGAAGAAGGAGCACTAACAGAAGCATATGACGTAATCTCTGAAGGGTTAAAGAGAGATGAACATAACGAGAATATCTATCTTCAAGCTGCAAGGTTAGCTTATAAACTGCACAATCCTGATCAAGGAGAACAGTGGGTGAAACAAGCACTTGAACTCAATCCTACACGTATAGAACCGTTATTGCGGTTAGGAGATCAGTACATTTCTGAAGAACGATTTGATGATCTGCTCAGTCTCTACAAATCACTTGCTGAAACAAAAGAGGAGATACCGCTCATGTATTGGCATCTCGCTACAGCAAACAAAGAAACTGAAGATTATAATGAAGCCGCAAAATGGTACGAAAAAGCATCTCTGTTATTTACTGAGGACCCGGTGTTCTTAGAAGAATATGCTTATTTCCTCATCGAGGAAGGCGACCAGAAGAAAGCAAAATCTATTCTGCAGAATCTGTTGAACAAAAGCCCAGAACGAGACGATATTGAAGACGTTTTAAATCGATTGGAAGATTTTTAAAACTTTCTGAAGTGAAGAAGG
This sequence comes from Fictibacillus nanhaiensis, assembly GCA_016401345.1. Lineage (GTDB taxonomy): Bacteria > Bacillota > Bacilli > Bacillales > Fictibacillaceae > Fictibacillus > Fictibacillus phosphorivorans. The sequence continues at coordinate 742,687 of JAEACG010000002.1, forward strand.
ATTTTACGAGCAGTGAGAGAATATATTTATTATCAAGATGACGTGTTTTTGAATGATGGGGGGATTGCAATGAGCAGCACCGTTTCGGTCCTTGAAAAAAAGGATTTTATCAAATGGTTCCTTAATCATTATCAGTTAAAGAAGCGCGAATGTGTTTGGTTATTAAACTATTTAGTTAGTGATGACCAACTGATGGAGAAGGTACATTTTGTAGAGAAAGCTGAATATTGTCCAAAGGCCATAATCATGTCAACTCAATGCACAGACGGAGTTCCGTTCCGTTTTTACAAGCAAAATGTTCTAACGACTGATGCCGAAAAATCATTTCACGACATCCGCTTGAACCAAGAAGAAGAGATCTATCTTGAGCTTAATTTTAACGCATCACGTCTGACGCCCGAGTACGCTTCTGTATTAGAAGAGAACCCACACTTGCCACAGAACATGTCTATGGACAAAAAATACGGCATCTGGGCGGAAATGGTCTTAGAGAAGTCGATTGAAACCTACCGCAAGAATGATATTATGGCGAAGATCGATGCAGCACTAGACCAAAAGGATTATGATAGTTTTACAAAATGGACCAATGAACTAAAAAGTTTAGAAAAACAGCCATCCTAGTTGTGTGAAGGCGACTCTTAAGAAAATGGGTCGTCTTTTTTGTGGGCTATGTGGCTCAAAAAGTGCACACGTTATGGTTAGTCTCAACCAAACTTGTTTTGCACCTAATCCATAAATTCAGGCTTTGAATCCAGAAGTTTTAGCCTGCAATCCAAAAGTTTGATCACTTTATCCGCAAGTCGACAAACTTAGACTTATTTCGACATCTACAAATCTACCTATTTTCTTAGCCAACCACATTATACTAGAGAGAAATATGGTACGATAAGAAGCAGTACATACCAAGTAAGGAGATTTTTTTATGAAATGGAAAACAAAAGACGCAGATGTATTCTTAAAATCTGGTGAGTATGTAGATTCGATACTGATTCCGTTAACACCAGTCAGCTTCTCTCACGACTTCAAATCGAGTGTGACGATGTCCGAGTATACAGAATTGCTAACGTCAGAGATCGAGCGTCAGCTGCATGGCAGGTTGTTTTTGTCCCCTAATTTTACATACGTAAAAGATGATCAGGCTCTTGAACGATTAACTAGTTTCTTAGAGCACGTAAAAAATTCCGGCCATTTCAACCATATCTTTCTGATGACTAGCGATGTGTATTGGAAGGAATTCGAACAGCAGCTTTCGGGGCAATTGTTTTGGGTACCCGCTCTGCCGCTAGAAACAATGGACGAGAAGTATAAATTAGAAGTGATAAAAGAGCAGGTAAAACCGTTGTTTCAGCTTATTTTCAACGATTGGCAGAGGAGTATAAATTCGTAATATTTACCACATGTCATATTGACATTAAAAGACAACATAAGCTATCATGTTTATGTCCTAGTAATATGTGTGTAAAAGTCCGGATGGACCGTCATTTACAGCATAAGGGGGGGAAAACAATGTCAAAGGAAGATATTTCAAGACGTCAGTTCTTAAACTACACATTAACTGGCGTAGGTGGATTTATGGCTGCCGGCATGCTTATGCCAATGGTCCGTTTCGCCCTTGATCCGATTTTGAAAGAGGGAACAGATCAAGAATTGGTAGCGGTTACGAGCGTGGAAGAGATTGCGAACGAACCAAAGCGTTTCGATTTTAAAATCAAACAAAAAGATGGCTGGTACGAGTCTGATGTCACTCAATCTGCCTGGGTTTATAAAGCGAAGAATGGTGATTTTATCGCACTTTCTCCAATCTGTAAACATCTAGGTTGTACGGTAGACTGGAATACAGATCCATCGCACCCTAACCAGTTCTTCTGTCCTTGCCACTTAGGCCGTTATACGAAGGATGGAACGAATGTTAAGGGAACTGCACCTCTTGCACCACTTGATGTATATGACAGCCAGGTGAAAGATGGAAAGCTTTATTTAGGAAAGGCAAAACCAAGAAAGGGGGCGTAATGAATGCTACAAAAGATTTATGACTGGGTAGATGAGCGCCTGGATATTACGCCGCTTTGGAGAGATGTTGCAGACCATGAAGTACCTGAACACGTAAACCCCGCACATCATTTTTCTGCGTTTGTTTACTGTTTCGGTGGATTAACTTTCTTCATCACGGTTATCCAAATTCTTTCAGGTATGTTCTTAACGATGTACTATGTGCCTGATATCGTGAATGCTTGGGAATCCGTATATTACCTGCAAAATGAAGTGGCATTTGGAGTGATCGTACGCGGAATGCACCACTGGGGCGCGAGCCTTGTTATCGTAATGATGTTTCTACATACATTGCGCGTATTTTTCCAGGGAGCTTATAAGAAGCCAAGAGAATTAAACTGGGTTGTTGGAGTACTTATTTTCTTTGTTATGTTAGGTTTAGGTTTTACAGGTTATCTATTGCCTTGGGATATGAAAGCGCTATTTGCGACTAAGGTAGGAATTGAGATCGCTATGACGATTCCTGTTGTTGGTCCGATCGCAAAGACATTCCTTGCCGGTGGAGAGATTATCGGAGCACAGACGCTTACGCGATTCTTTGCGATTCACGTATTCTTCCTTCCTGCAGCATTATTAGGCTTGATGGGTGCCCATTTCTTAATGATCCGTAAACAGGGTATTTCCGGACCGTTGTAAGAACAAACATAAGATTTAAAGTTTCATAAGAGCAAAGGAGGGAAATATATGCATCGCGGTAAAGGAATGAAGTTTGTCGGTGACTCTCGTGTCCCTGCTGAGCGCAAGCCGAATATTCCAAAAGATTATTCGGAGTTTCCAGGAAAAACGGAAGCGTTCTGGCCAAACTTTCTTTTAAAAGAATGGATGGTAGGAGCTGTATTCTTGATCGGATACCTTATCCTAACAATCGTCCATGAATCTCCTTTGGAGAAAAAAGCAGATCCTACCGATGCTGGATATATTCCTCTACCAGACTGGTACTTCCTATTTTTATACCAGCTTCTGAAGTACAAGTATGCGGCAGGGGATTATGTTCTTATCGGTACTGTTATTATACCGGGTCTAGCATTTGGTGCGTTAATGCTTGCGCCATTCCTGGACAAAGGGTTGGAGCGACGTCCTTCTAAACGTCCGATCGCAACTGGATTAATGTTATTAGGTTTGATCTCTGTTACATATCTAACATGGGAATCTGTTGTGACACACGATTGGGAAAAAGCGAAGACTCAAGGTAAGATCGTTGATGTAAGTTTTGATGAAAACGACCCTGGCTACAAGATCTACCAAAAGCAGAGCTGCGTAGGCTGTCACGGTAACACGTTATCAGGTGGAGCATCAGGACCATCATTGATCGGAACAGGTTTGAAGCCTGAAGAAATCATGAAAATCGCAAAAGAAGGTAAGCCACCAGGCATGCCGCCGAATGCGTTTAAAGGTTCTGATGATGAGCTAAAACAATTAGCAGAATTCATCTCAAAACTAGAACAGAAGTAAATGTTTGAAGCCGGCTCGGTATGGGCCGGCTTTTTTCTGAATGAAAACGAAACACAGTAATGATAAAGGAGTATGTGGTTATGGCCTGGATTCGAGCGATCATCATGGATCGAATGTTCTTACTAGCACTTCTTTTAATCAACATACTAGGCACGATCTACGGTTACTATTGGTACCTCTATCAGCTTCAAGAAACACCGTGGTACTTTTTGCCGTTCGTACCCGATAGTCCAACAGCATCTCTGTTTTTTGTCTTTGTCATCATCGGGTTTTTGAGGGATAAGCAGCATGGAGTGATCGAGGCATTGGCCGTTGCGACGCTTTTTAAGTATGGCATATGGGCAGTGGGGATGAATCTTGGTGGTGCTTTTGTTGGTACGCCTTTGGATCTTATAAACTACATGCTTATCTTTTCACACCTCGGTATGGCGGTTCAAGGTCTGTTATACGCTCCATTTTATAAGATCAAGGGTTGGCATGTAACGCTTGCTGCACTCGTTCTATTTCATAACGAAATCATCGACTACGTGTTTGATATGATGCCGCGATATGACATTCTTGATCCGTATCAAGACATGATCGGATACTTGACCTTTTGGTTATCTGCGTTATCCATCTTCATTGTTTGGAAGATGAGAAAAGCGTAGAACACGTTCCAATTCCTTATTAATAGGTCTATCCTTGTCCCAGCTCTCATACGTTTTAAGTATAAGGGTACAGGAGGGACAACGGATGAGAAGGTTTGGATGGGCATTGATGGTTCTTTGTATGGTTTTTGGACTTGCTATGCCAGCATTTGCATCAAATCATACAGAGACGAAGGAATGGTCTGAGATAAATGAACTTACGAGTGAGATCTGGGAGCTTGGTAAGATAGAACGATATGAAGAAGCAGCTGGCGTGCTGCAGTTTACATCAGCTAATATCACTCATATAGAAGACGTCTTGTCCTTAAGACCTGAACAGAAGCGTCTCGTAGAATACACGTTCAGAGATGCTGTATCTTCTCTTCAGAATCCCGAGTGGTCGAAGGAAAAAAAGCTAAACAAGCTTACCGAAGTTCGTTTATTAGTGGATGCCCTTCAGACCGATTATGAACCGTTATGGAAAAAAACAGGGCTGATGATGCTCGAGCCTTTTATCACGATGGAAAAAGGAATCAGTGAAGATGATTCGGTGGCGTTTCATCAAGCAGCCAATCTTTTACTTGAACGTTATGAAACGGTCAGACCAGCTTTAATGGTTGACCTGAAAGATGAAGATCTAGAAAAGCTCGATGAACATGTTTCTTACGTTGATACGAACCGCAGTCAGATTCTTACGGATTCTGCTCATCAAAAACAGCTTGAGACAGCGGCTGCTGATTTTGAAGCACTGTTCTTCGCAAAAAAAGATAACTCAGAGCCATCGCTCTTTTGGCTAATATTTTCAATCGGTGGAATCATATCATCAACACTAGCTTACGTAGGATGGAGAAAATACAAAGGTGATCAGCAAGATGGATTGAGAGTGCCGGATAAACGTTAGTAGGTCATGAGTCATGCGTTTTCTTTGACAAACTGTGAGCTGAAAACGTAAAATGTGAGTATCAAAAGCTTTTTATATGGAGGAATGCCAACGATGGGTGGATTTTTAATCTACTTCGCAATTTTGCTTATCGTTCCAATCTGGGCTCAGATGCGAGTGAAAAGCACGTACAAAAAGTATTCGAAGGTGAGTAACAGCACAGGAAAGACAGGTGCAGAAGTAGCAAGAGAGATTTTAGACCAAAACGGACTCTACAGTGTTCAAGTAGAGCCAGTTAGAGGGATGCTATCTGATCATTACGACCCTCGCAGCAAAGTTGTTCGTTTATCTGAAGATAACTATTACGGAAGTTCGATTGCAGGTGCAGCCGTTGCAGCCCATGAAGTAGGGCATGCGATTCAAGATGCTGAAGGATATGCATTCTTACGCTTCAGACATGCTCTAGTTCCTGTAGCTAACATCGGATCTAACTTTTCGTTTCTATTGATTCTAGGCGGTATGCTTTTAAGCTCAATGAATATGTTCCTTCTAGGAATCATTTTCATGTCAGTAGCTGTATTGTTCCAATTCGTTACACTGCCAGTTGAGTTTAATGCAAGCTCTCGTGCGATGGACCAGATCGTTTCAACAGGTCTGATTCGCAACAACGAAGAGCGCGGAGCACGTAAAGTACTGAACGCTGCTGCCTTAACGTATGTAGCTGGTGCGCTAGTAGCATTACTAGAATTAGCACGATTCATCTTCATGTTCTTAGGGATGAACCAAGACGATTAATACAAGACTAATAAAAAAGCTCCCGATACATAATCGGGAGCTTTTTTTCTATCTGCCTATCGGATTCTTATCAGCATCTAAAGTGAAACCTTCTCCGATGACTTCATGAACATCATTTACAGTAACAAATGCATGGGGATCAATGCGCTCTATCACTTGTTTGATGCGGACGATCTCATTCTTAGCGATCACGCAGTACAGCACTTCACGGATGTTCCCTGTAAAAGAACCTTTACCGTTTAAGATGGTTGCGCCACGGTCTAATTCTTTGATGATGTCTGCTGCGATCTCGGTATTTTTATCCGAAAAGATCATGACTGCTTTACCAGCATAAGCACCTTCTTGCATAAAGTCGATTACACGTGCCCCGATGAAAACAGCAAGGAGTGTGTACATCGCTTCTTTATAGTTTAAATAGACTAACGAGACAACGATAACAACGAAATCAAAGATGAACATCGTTTTACCCATGCTCCAGCCTAGAAATTTATGACCGAGTCTCGCGATGATATCCACTCCGCCTGTCGTTCCACCAAAGCGGAAGATGATTCCTAGCCCGACTCCGATAAATACCCCTGCAAACAAAGCAGCAAGTGTCATATCTTCTTTAAGGTTGATCGTAACAAATGAAAAACGTTGGAAGATAAACAGAAACACCGATACGGCAACGGTTCCAATTATCGTATAGATGAAGGCGTTTCTGCCAAGCAACTTCCAGCCGACAAAGAACAATGGAATGTTGAGTGCCAGGTTAGAATAAGAAGGATCGATCGAGAAAAGAAAATAGAGAATAAGCGTGATCCCTGTAAAACCACCTTCTGCTAAATTGTTCGTCATATTAAAGTGGACGATTCCGAACGAAAAGATGGCAGCACCAAGTAAGATAAATAAAATATTTTTTAGTTTGATTGGATAAGTCATATGAGGCCTACTTTCTACAAAGATACTAGGGTTGTTTTTAGTCATGCCTTCCTATTATAAGCGAAATTTCATGAAATTTGTCAAACAGAAAAAATACCGATAACATAAAGAAGACTAATATTGAATGAGGAGTGTCAACATCATGGCCAATCGTACATTAAAAGAGAGTCAGGACGTTGTAGATCAATACATATCACAGTTTAAAGAAGGCTATTTCAGTCCTTTAGCTATGCTTGCACGTTTAACAGAAGAATTAGGAGAACTAGCCCGTGAAGTGAACCATCATTATGGAGAGAAACCGAAGAAATCAACAGAGGATAAAAAGACGGTCGAAGAAGAACTTGGAGATATGTTCTTTGTGTTGATCTGTCTGGCAAATTCCCTCGATATAGATCTTGACGATGCGTTAAAAACAGTAATGAATAAGTTTGAAACACGAGACAAAGACAGATGGACTAAAAAAGAAGGAGAGACTACTCATGAATAATATTCGTATCATACTTGCTGGACCTCGAGGAAAGATGGGCCAAGAAGCGTTGAAAATGATTGTGGAAACTCCACATTTTGACCTTGTGGCAGCTGTAGATTCAAAGAATGACGGTCTTCAAGTAAAAGATCTTTCAGGTGCACCACAGTCTATGGAAGCACCTGTTTACGATGATATGGAAAACTGCCTTGCTGCTGTAAAAGCAGATGTCGTTGTAGATCTCACGCGTCCGGATATCGGGAAAAAGCATCTTGAGTTGGCGCTTAACCATGGTCTTCGCACGGTAATCGGAACGACAGGCTTTTCCAATGAAGATCTCGAACGTCTAACAGCGTTGGCTGAAGAAAAACAAACAGGTGCCATCATCGCACCAAACTTTGCGATCGGTGCCATATTAATGATGAAGTTCTCTCAAATGGCAGCGAAATACCTTCCGGATATCGAGATCATTGAAAAGCATCACGATCAAAAGTTGGATGCGCCGTCAGGAACAGCATTAAAAACGGCACAACTAATAACAGAAGTGCGAGACGAAAAGAAACAAGGTCATCCTGATGAAAAAGAGGACCTTAAAGGAGCACGAGGCGCAGAACTAGAAGGGATCCGTATTCATAGTGTAAGATTACCTGGACTGGTCGCGCATCAAGAAGTCATCTTCGGTGGTGAGGGTCAAGTCTTAACGATCCGTCATGATTCTATGAACAGAGCGTCTTTCATGCCTGGTGTACGACTTGCGGTAGAAAGTGTTATGAACATTGAAGGTCTTGTATACGGCCTTGAAAATATTATGGAATAAGAGGGGATACTATGAAGATAGCTCTTATTGCGCACGATAAGAAAAAGAACGATATGATCAATTTTACCGTCGCATATGCACCGATCCTAAAAAAACATACCCTGTTTGCGACAGGAACGACAGGTTTTAAAATAAATGAAGCGACGGGGCTTGAAATCAAACGATTCCAATCTGGTCCTTTAGGCGGCGATCAGCAGATCGGAGCATTGATCGCAGAAAATGATCTTGATCTTGTACTATTTTTCAGAGATCCGTTGACTGCACAGCCTCATGAGCCTGATGTATCTGCACTGATGCGTTTATGTGATGTATATCAGATTCCGCTCGCAACAAACTTGGCTTCAGCAGAACTTTTTATTCGATCACTCGAACGAGGAGATCTGGATTGGAGAAAAATAATAGATGAAAGAGAGTCAGAGAAAAAATGACCTTTGAAAGCTGGCTTGCCTTTGGCGCTCATGCAGATGATGTAGAAATCGGCATGGGAGCTACGATTAAAGCAGAAACTGAGAGAGGTCGTGACGTGATCATCTGTGACTTAACAGAAGCAGAACTGTCATCGAACGGCACCGTCGACATCCGGAAAAAAGAGGCTGAAAGAGCAGCAGAACTTTTAGGAGTAAGAACAAGAAGTAACCTACAGTTACCTGACCGCGGCCTATATATGCAGGAAGAATATATTTTAAAACTGGTTTCAGTTATTCGAGAGCATAAACCTCAATATGTGTTTGCTCCCTATTGGATCGATCGTCATCCAGATCACGCAAACTGTGCACGTCTCGTAAAAGAAGCCGTCTTTTCTGCCGGAATAAAAAATATTCAAGATCCAAAACATCTTCCTGCACACAAAGTAAAAAATATATTTTATTACATGATCAACAGTGTGGAGAGACCACAACTCTTTGTTAACGTAACAGAGTCATACAATGCAAAGATCGAAGCATTGAAAGCTTATCCATCTCAGTTTGTAAAAACGCTAGAAAGTATCGATACACCCCTAACGAACGGGTACATCGAACGTGTAGAATCCCGTGACAAACTGTTTGGTCTTGAAGCTGGTGTGAGTTATGCAGAAGGGTTCATTACAGAACAAACTTATATAACTAACCATTTATAAGGAGAAAGTCTATGACGTTAAAAATCGGCATCACTTGTTATCCGACCGTAGGCGGATCAGGAGTGGTTGCAACAGAACTAGGAAAACTATTAGCAGAAAAAGGACATGAGATTCATTTTATTACATCAAGTGTTCCTTTTCGTTTAGGAAAATTCTATCCGAATATCTTCTTTCATGAAGTTGAAGTGAACCATTATTCAGTTTTCAAATATCCGCCTTATGATCTTGCTTTAGCTAGCAAGATGGCAGAAGTAGCGAAAAGAGAAAAGCTTGACCTTCTTCATGTACATTACGCCGTGCCACATGCCGTTTGTGCGGTGTTAGCAAAACAGATGCTCAACGATGAGATGAAGATCGTTACAACCCTACACGGAACTGATATTACAGTACTCGGATACGATCCTTCACTAAGTGAGATGATCAAGTTCGGTATTGAGAAATCGGATGTGGTTACATCTGTTTCTCATCAGCTGAAAGCAGATACGCTAGAGCTTTTAAATATCAACAAAGACATCATTCCTGTACATAACTTTGTAGATGAAAGAGTGTATTACAGAAGAAGTAATAATGCTGAATTGAGACAAACATACGGCATTGAAGAGAATGAAAAAGTCATCGTTCATATCTCTAATTTTAGAAAAGTAAAAAGATTGGAAGATGTGATCAAATCCTTTGCTCTCATTCGAAAAGAACTATCTTCAAAACTGTTATTGATCGGAAATGGTCCAGAACTAACAACGGCATGCGAACTCGTACGTGAGCTGGATATTGAAGAGGATGTGTTGTTCTTAGGAAAACAAGAGAATGTAGGTGAATTGTTCTCGATCTGTGATCTAAAGTTACTTTTATCTGAAAAAGAAAGCTTTGGACTCGTACTGCTAGAAGCGATGGCATGTGGTGTACCTGTTATTGGAACTAATATTGGTGGAATACCGGAAGTGATCGTCGATGGCGAGACAGGTTATATGGTGGAGCTAGGTGATCCAGAATCGGTAGCACAAAAAGCGCTCGCGCTGTTACAGGATGAAGAAAAGCTAATGACGTTCAGAGAAAATTCGGTAAGACATGTAAAAGAAAACTTCTTATCTGACAAAATCGTCTCGATCTATGAAGATATTTATTATTCCTTAGTAGGGGATCGTACGGTATGAACGAAATGTTCCAAAATGCCTTACCGGTATTAAAACGGTTGGAAGAAAAAGGGTACCGTGCTTATTTTGTTGGAGGCTGTGTACGAGATCACTTGCTCGACCGTCCGATCAAAGATATCGATATCGCGAGCTCAGCAAGACCAGAAGACGTACAACGAATCTTTCCAAAGACCATTCCGGTCGGTATCGAACATGGAACTGTTATCGTAAGACACGAATCTGTATCTTATGAAGTCACAACGTTTAGAAAAGAAGATGAATATAGGGATTATAGAAGGCCATCAAAAGTATGGTTTGTTGATGATCTAAAAGAAGACCTCTCAAGAAGAGATTTTACGTTCAATGCGATGGCTCTGGATACATCTTTTCAGTTGATCGATCACTTTGGCGGACGTGAAGATCTTAAGAGAGAGCAGATTCGGACTGTCGGAGATCCGAATCTGCGCTTTTCAGAAGATCCTCTTCGTATCATGAGAGCTTGCCGGTTCATGAGTGTATATAACATGACGATTGAAGCAGAAACGAAGCGTGCGATCAAAGATCAAGCATACTTGCTTCGTCGTATTTCAACAGAACGAATTGCGATCGAGTTCATCAAACTGCTTCAAGGTGTACAAGCGGGCATTGCACTGAAGTTTATGAAAGAATCCTCTGTTTTAGATCACATGCCTACTATGATGCAAGAAAAACAGAATAATCAGTTTATGGACTTTGATTGGAACGCTTTAGAATCTGACGAACAAAGATGGACAGCTATCCTGCTGTTATCTGATGTGAGTGATGTTAGAGGATTTTTGAAGATCTGGAAACTTCCAAATCACATGATCAAAAAAGTAGGTGAGCTTATGTCCGCCTATCGTATTACTTCCTGGAGCAAGATGGATTTGTACCGTTTTGGCTTGGAGACGGCATTATCAAGCATCACGTTAAAAAGTGCGATCGAAAAGAAAGATTATGCTGAAGAAAGCGCTCAACTTAAACAGCGATATAGCAAGATTCCGATCACATCTAGAAAAGATATTCCACTAGACGGTAAGGAAATATCAGAGATCACACAACGAAAACCTGGAATTTGGTTGGGGAAGCTTTTAGAAGAGATGGAGAAAAAAATCGTTGAGGGAGAACTAGCCCTCAGCTCATCCGTACTAAAGGATTGGGTAAAAAGGTGGGAGCCATGATGAAAGAAGCACTGTTGCACATGCTTACAGAACAAAAAGGAAAGTTTGTTTCAGGTCAAGAGATCAGCAACAGGCTGGATTGTTCGAGAACCGCGATCTGGAAACACATTTCAGAACTTCGTAAGAACGGCTACACGATCGAAGCCGTTCAGAAGAGAGGATACCGTTTGATCACGTCTCCTGATGCTGTAACTGCTGAAGAAGTGTCATTATTTACGGGTGACGGCACATTCGGAAAGAAGATTACGTACAGAGAATCTGTAAAAAGTACACAAGAGATCGCACATGCTCTTGCTAGAGATGGCGCGGTCGAAGGAAGCATCGTACTCGCTGACGAACAGACCGGTGGCAGAGGACGGCTAGGGAGAGCGTGGCAATCTCCTAAAGGGACAGGAGTTTGGATGAGCTTGATCTTAAAGCCTAACATTCCACTTCAAAAAGCGCCTCAGCTTACATTGCTTATCGCGGTAGCTGTTTCCAAAGCGATCGAAAAAGTATCAGGCATTGAAGCAGCGATCAAATGGCCGAACGACATTTTGATCAGCGGTAAAAAGTCAGCTGGCATCTTAACAGAACTACAAGCAGAAGCAGATTCTATTCACTCGGTAATCGTTGGGATCGGGATCAATGTGAATCAAGAACGACAGCACTTTTCGGATGAGATCAGCGAGATCGCTACAAGTCTAGCGATTGAAAGCGGGCAATCATTCAAGCGGGCTGAAGTGGTTGGGGTGCTTCTTCAAGAGATCGAAGTCCTATACCATCAATATCTTGAAAACGGGTTTGGTGTTATCAAGCTATTATGGGAATCCCGTGCGTTCAGTTTAGGTAAACGAATTACAGCAAGATCCATAACAGGGGCGATCACGGGTTATGCCAAAGGAATCACTGAAGAAGGTGTTTTGCTTTTAGAAGATGACAATGGTGTCGTACACTCCATCTATTCAGCAGATATCGAATTTCCTTCTACTTGAGGAAAGTCCGTGATAAAATATAGTTGTAGGCGGTATCCATGTGGAACTGCACTAATTTTGTCTAGTTTTGACCACAAACCTTATATCTGCCTAGATCCAAATTTAGGACCGGGACAGAGGGAGCAAACAATAAAAGTCTAGGATTTTTTCCTATGCCTTCTTCCTCTATTGGAAAGAAGGTTTTTTGCACTTCTGGCCCTGTTAGTTAAAGGAAATTTCTGTAATGCACTGTTGTTTTTGAGAGATGTTGATTTCCGCTTCAGGTTGCTCGCTTTCCGCGGGGCGACCGGTGAGCCCCTTGCCACTTCGTGCCATTAAGGGTCTCACCAGTCCGCTTGTCCCGCAGGAGTCGGCAACCTTACGCTACAATCAATTTACGATGATGAATTAGGTTCATAGAGCTAAAACCCTTAAGAAAGGACCTAATAAAAAAATTCAAAAACAACTGCTTATGGAAAGAGCCCAATTAAAAACAGGGAGGCTTTATGATGAAAACGACGAAAAGTTTTCTTAAGATGAAGAGAGATGGCGAAAAGATCACGATGGTAACGGCTTATGATTACCCGACTGCGGTTATCTGTGAAAAAGCGGAGATGGATCTTTTGTTAGTCGGAGATTCTCTTGGCATGGTCGTGCTTGGCTATGATTCAACGATTCCTGTTACGATGGAAGATATGATCCATCATACAAAAGCGGTTAAGCGCGGTGCGCCGAACACGTTTATCGTAACGGATATGCCGTTTATGACGTATCACGGCTCGATCGATGAAACGCTGAACAACGCACGAAGAATTCTTCAAGAATGCGGTGCTTCTGCAGTCAAAGTAGAAGGCGGAAAGCAGATCGTTCAAACGGTTGAACGGTTGACTGACGCTGGAGTTCCTGTCATGGGACACCTTGGCCTTACACCTCAGATGGTAGGTGTGATGGGCGGTTATGGTGTTCAAGGAAAGGAAGAAAGAGATGCAGAGCGACTTATCGAAGAGAGTTTGTTGCTTGAAAAAGCTGGGGCGTTCGCGATCGTTTTAGAATGTGTTCCGCAGCAGCTGGCTGAGATCGTAACAAAAAAATTAAGAATTCCTGTTATCGGAATTGGTGCAGGTAAACATACAGATGGGCAGGTCCTCGTCTACCACGATATGATCGGCTACGGTTTTCACCATGTACCGAAGTTTGTGAAAACGTACGGAAACGTGAAGGATGTTATGATAGAAGGACTTTTACAATATAAAGAAGACGTAAGAAAACAGCAATTTCCGGAAGAAAGCCACAGTTTTAATATGAAAGCTGAAACGCTTCATTCTCTGTACGGAGGAGTTCAATCGTGAAACAGATCAATTCTATTAAAGACATGCAAAAATGGATCTCTGAAGAAAAAAGAGCGGGAAAAGTGATAGGATTCGTACCAACGATGGGCTATCTTCATGACGGCCATCTATTACTGATCGAACGCGCGAAGAAAGAATCTGATGTGATTGTTGTCAGTATCTTTGTTAATCCGCTGCAATTTGGACCGAACGAAGATTTTGACAGATATCCTCGTGACCTTGATCGTGATCAGAAATTGGCATTGAAAGCTGGAGCAGATGTATTATTTTTTCCGGATACGAAAGAGATGTACCCTCACGAATCCGTCGTAACAGTTTCTGTAAACAAACGAGTGGATGCTCTTTGTGGGGAAAGCCGAGTGGGGCATTTTGATGGAGTGGCGACAGTACTCACAAAGCTGTTTCATATCGTGTCTCCAGATTTCGCTTATTTTGGATTAAAAGATGCCCAGCAAGTTGCTGTCATTGAAGGTCTTGTTGAAGACTTTAACTTCCCAATAAAAGTGATCGGGTGTGAGACGAAGCGTGAGGCTGACGGTCTTGCGATGAGTTCTAGAAACGTGTATCTCAATGACACGGAAAGAAAAGAAGCGGTTCATCTAAGTGAATCTCTTGTAAGAGCGGAAAAATGGCTTTTAGAGGGTGATAGTGGTGAGACCGAACAAAAGATGATAAAATACTTGGAGGAACATACGAGTGGTATTGTAGATTATTGCAAGATTCTTTCGTATCCTGAACTTCTTCCTCCTACACCAGAATCAAAAAAGTTGATCATTGCTGTAGCTGTAAAGTTCAGCAAAGCGCGTTTGATTGATAATGTCATCTTAGACAACATTTTAAGTAGACTAGAAAGCGAGGAAGAAACATGTTCCGTACGTTAATGAAAGGCAAGATCCACCGTGCTACGGTGACTGAATCTAATTTAAACTATGTTGGCAGCATCACGATCGATGAAGATATTTTGGATGCTGTTGATATGATTCCGAACGAAAAAGTTCAAATTGTAAATAATAATAATGGCGCACGTTTTGAAACGTATATTATCCCTGGAAAACGAGGTTCTGGTGTGATGTGCTTAAATGGCGCTGCAGCACGTCTCGTGCAAGAAGGGGATGTTGTTATTGTTATTTCCTACGGAATGTATGATGAGACCGAAGCAAGACATCATGTACCGAAAGTTGCGATTATGGATAAGAACAATCGTGTACAAGAGATGCTCGGAGTTGAACCTGAGGCTACTATTTATTAATTCGATATAAAACAAGCCACAGGGGAATGAGGTGAAGGCTATGACACGGCGATTTGTCGTTATCGATTTTGAAACAACAGGAAATTCAGCAGCAAAAGGAGACCGAATTATCCAGATCGGTGCGGTCGCCGTTGAGGCAGGAAAGATAACGGACAGATTCTCTACGTTCATCCAGCCAGGCGTTCCCATCCCCCCATTTATTGAGCAATTGACGGGCATCAACGATGAAATGGTGAAAGATGCCCCGTTGTTTGAAGAAGTGGCACCAAAGCTCCTTCAGATGTTAGAAGGAGCTTATTTTGTTGCCCATAATGTGATGTTTGATTATTCGTTTCTGCAAGGTGAACTCGACCATGCTGGCTATTCGCGGCTATCCATGCCGCTGATCGATACAGTTGAGATGTCAAGACTGCTTCTTTTAGGAGCAGATGGCTACCAGCTAGGGATGCTTGCTGATTATTTAGGATTAGAACACCTTAACCCGCATCAAGCTGACAGTGATGCAGAAGTAACGGCAAGACTCTTGATTCATCTATTAGAAAAGCTAGAAAATCTCCCACTCGCAACACTCGAGAGGCTCACACCTTTTCTAAAGAAACTGCAGAGTTCTTTAGAAAGCATCGTAGGTGATATGATCGCGGAGAAGTCAGCTTTTTTAGCAGATGAAGAGACGTTTGATTTTTTCCGAAAACTCGCTCTAAAAAAGAGACCGGATTTTGTACAATCTTCAGATGATGATTTTACAGAGTTTAAAGACGAAGAGGTTCATGATCAGCTTCAGCAACATATGCAGCATTACGAAGTGCGGAAAAGTCAGCAGAGAATGGTCGAACTCGTGGACGAAGCACTTCACACGAATCAGCACCTTGTGATAGAGGCGGGAACGGGTGTAGGGAAATCACTTGGTTATCTCATACCCGGTATTCGGCATGCGAAGGAAAAAGACCGACCGCTTGTCGTTTCTACACATACCGTCCAGCTTCAGCAACAGCTGTTAGAACGCGATGTTCCGCTGTTGAAAAGAATTATGCCTTTTGATTTTACAGCGACTCTTCTTAAAGGAAGAAACCATTATCTGTGTTTAAGAAAATTTGAACATACGCTAATGGATCATCACGATGATAATTACGATATGAACTTCACAAAAGCACAACTGATCGTCTGGCTAACAGAAACAGAGACGGGCGACGTAGAAGAGCTGTCGATGGCGTCAGGCGGAAAGCTGTTTTGGAACACGGTTAAAAGTGATGCCAATTCTTGCTTGAACCATAGATGTCCTTGGTTCTCCAGATGTTATTATCACAAGCAGCGAAGAGCCGCTCATGAATCAGACCTTGTGATCACGAATCATGCGTTGTTGTTTACCGACTTGAAGTCTGATAATCAACTGTTGCCAGCATATAAAGAAGTGGTCTTGGATGAGGCTCACCATGTGGAAGAAGTCGTAAGCGATCATTTTGGAAAAGAAACAGATTATTTTTCATTCGTTAAGCTCCTAGACCGTCTATCTCAGACGGATGGAGATGGCATGATGAATACGTTCAGAGAGATCTGTGATCTTCTTGAAGTTCCAAAATACGAACATCATCTTGCTAATTGGGATTCACTATTCTCTGATGTGAAGAACGAGCTTGATGAGATCTTCAAGCAGATTAAGACGATCTGTCTACGCAAAGCCAAATCGTCTCGCTCAACTGAGTTGACGAAATTAACGCTTCGTTATACGAAAGAAGATATCGAGGCTGCCGCTTGGGAACCAGTTCTAGAGATGGAAGCACGGGCACGTCAGTTTATGGGTGATCTTGTGAAGCCTGTAAAACGTGTTTTGAAGAGCTTTGATCAATACGAAGAACATCTAACGGTTCAGCAAAAAGGTTTCTTAGTCGACCTAGAAGGCATCTTAAACGATCTGCAGGACGAGATGACAGATCTTCATCACTTATTGACTTGCCCGTTATCTGAAGAAGTGTATTGGATGGAAGCAGAGTCAAAAGGTCCAAGACACGCGGTTACACTTTTTGCGAAGCCTGTTGAGATCGATCAGATTCTAGCTGATAAGTTCTTTGGTAAGAAGAGCTCGGTTGTACTCACTTCTGCGACGATGAGTGTAAAGAACAGTTTCCGTTACTTGAGTGAGAGGCTTGGACTATTAGACTTTGGTCCGATCAGCGCACAGCTGCCTTCACCGTTTCAATATGAAAAACAAGCGAAGTTGATGGTGCCTACAGACATTCCGCTCATTAATGAAGTGGATCAGAAAACGTTCGTTAAAAAAATCTCGTCTTCTCTCTACGAGATCGCAAAAGTAACGAAAGGGCGTATGCTCGTTCTGTTCACTTCTTACGAGATGTTGCGAGAGACACACGGAGCGTTCAAAAGCTTGATGGATGCCGAAGAGTTCGTATTGATCGCGCAAGGCGTTGACTCTGGAAGCCGGGCGCGTCTTACAAAGAACTTCCAGCGTTTTGATAACAGCATCCTGTTTGGGACGAACAGTTTTTGGGAGGGAATCGATATTCCGGGTGATGATCTTTCCTGCCTCGTGATTATACGATTGCCGTTTACACCGCCAGATCAGCCTGTGATGGCCGCGAAAAGCGAGAAGTTGAAAGTAGAAGGCGGAAATCCGTTCTATGATCTTTCCCTTCCGCAAGCGATCATTCGTTTTAAGCAAGGATTCGGCCGATTGGTAAGAAGCAGCCGAGATAAAGGAGCCGTATTCGTGTTCGACAGAAGAATGATCGAGACGAGATACGGAAAATCCTTCATTCAATCGCTGCCAAAACTACCGGTATCGATCAAACCGATCGATGAACTCGTGTCAGAACTGGATGATTGGATGGAATAAGCTGAAAGAAGAAGCAGGTTTTTTGCTTCTTCTTTTTTTCTTTACCCTCCATTTTTGTTTCATGCAAAAAAGGTGAGGATAGGAGGACATCTTTCTCCCTTTAACGAATCAAATACATCATAAATGTATAGAAGGAGTCTCCTGTATGATTCGTGAGGCTGAAAAAGGGATAAAGATGAATTGTTCGAACTTTACCGAATGTTAGTGCCAAAAAGTAAAAAGATGAATGTCAGAGAAGAACAGATTGAAGTGATCAAGAAGGCTCACTACAATTTTTTGTTTGTTTATGAAGATGATGAAGGATTATTGGGAACGCTGACGTTAAACATATGCCTTCAAGCCTTGCATGGTTTTCGTCCATATGGAGTGATTGAAAATATTATCGTACATGAGTGTTTTCGTGGTAGAAATATAGGGAGAAAACTTTTACAACATGCTGAAGATTATTGCCGTTCGATGGACTGTCACAGAATCATGCTCTTGAGTAGCACAAAGCGAGAAAGAGCTCATCAATTTTTTTAAAGAGAAGGCTTCGATGGATCGGTCAGTAAAGGTTTTAAAAAGTATTTGTAGGTATTAACTTTTAAAAGCAGTCACCTCTTTCTAAAAGAGGTGATTTTTTATTTGAAAACAAAATCGTACACAAGTTAAGTTTTCATAAGTACATATGGGTGTTTTATGGTGTTTTATGGTGTTTTATAAATCCTAATAATAACCAAATCAGTTTGATTCATCGCTAATTTGTTGAAAGACAAGCTATCTTTTTTTGGCACGTATCTTGCAATAAGAATATTGAATTTTCAAAATTATGATAGATCTTCTTTAAAGAGCTGTTTTTTTAAAGAGATAGATCAATGTGAATGGAGGAGAACTAATATCTTGAACAAAAAATGGATGTCTGTGACGTTGGCCATGACGCTTGGTTTATCACTGACGCTACCATCAATGAGCTTCGCTAAAAACAAGGAGGATTGGAAAGGGAACCTCGTGATTGCGGGTGGAGCATTAGGCAGTAGCAATAAGGAAGTGTATAACGAATTTATCACTTTAGCTGGTGGGAAGAAGAAGGCAAAAATCGGAATCATACCTGCAGCAAGTAGTTCCTTAAAATCTTCACAAAGCTTTAAAGCAGATCTCATTACATATGGTTTACATGAACATCAGATCGAGATCGTTCCTCTAGCAAATCGAGATTTCAACGGTACACCAGAAGATGAATCGAAATGGAAAAAAAACGCAAACAACAAAAAAATAGCCAAAAAGATTGAGAATTATAGTGCAATCTGGTTTGTTGGTGGAGATCAGCTTCGAATTACAGATACATTAGTTAAATCGAATGGGCATCGCACGAAAGCATTAGACGCGATCTGGAAGATGTATAAAGAAGGCGGTGTCATTGGAGGAACGAGTGCTGGTGCAGCCGTTATGAGCGAAGTGATGATTACAGGTGGTGACAGCTTAGGTGCACTAAACAATGAATTTGTTAGGAAGAGCAAACTAAATTCAAGTAAGGAATACGAACCCGTGCATCTTGAAAAAGGGCTCGGATTCTTTAAGTATGGCATCGTAGATCAGCATTTTGATGAACGTGCACGTCTTGGTAGATTGGTGATGACAGCTCTAAAAGAAAAATCAAAGAAACAATTTGCTTATGGTGTAGATGAAGATACAGCTCTTATCGTGAACAACAAACAAAAAACAGTCAAGATCGTCGGTAGAAGCGGTGTATCTGTTGTTGATGTTAGTAAAGTGAAGGTGACTGATTCTGATAAAGCTCATTTTCAAGATGTTTATATCAGCCATCTCGTGTCTGGTGATACCTTAAATGTTTCTACTAAAGAATTTTTCATTAGCGACCATAAAGATGAGACGAACGAATATGAGTACTACGAATTCAAGCCACTTGATGCAACAGGAGTTTTTACTTCTTACGGAAGGTTGAAAGAATATCTCTCGTATTCTCTGATCGATAATAGGACAACTGATACTGTGAAAAGTTATTTGTACGATTCTAAAGGTGAAGGATTTGAGCTTACTTTTAGAAAAACGGAAAACACAAAAGGTTATTGGGGTTATAAGGACGGACAAAAAGATGACTATTCATTTACAAACGTTGCCTTCGACGTAGCCCCTAAAAGGGTAAGTTTCAAAAAGAATACGAATGCGTTTACTGAGTACAAAAAGTCTTCGTTTATACCACCAGTCATCGATCGCTCGAAACCGATCAAAGGAAACCTGTTGATTGCTGGAGGTTCTTTAGGAAGCAGTAATTTTGACGTATATAATAAGTTCATTGATCTTGCAAAACAAAAAGAAGATTCCAGAGTTGGGATCATACCTGCTGCAAGCTCAAGCTTATCTTCATCTAAGGCGTTTAAAGAAGACCTCGTCCGATATGGGATGCCTTCAGAAAATATAGAGATTCTTCCACTCGCTGTAACTGACGACAAAAAAACACCGGACGATGAATCAAAATGGGCTGATTTAAATAAGAACGATCAAGAACTCGCAGAAAATGTTGAGGAATTAGATGCGATTTGGTTTGTAGGTGGAGATCAGACAAAGATCACAGCTTCGTTATTGAACAAGAACGGAACAAATTCAAAAGTATTGAACGCGATCTGGAAGACGTATAGAAACGGAGCAGTGCTTGGTGGGACGAGTGCTGGGGCAGCGATAATGAGTGAAGTAATGATTGCCGGTGGAGGCAGTCATGATACACTAGCATCCGGATTTACGAATACGTATGACGGAATGCTGCAACAAGAGGGAGGACCAGGTTATCTAGAACGAGGGCTCGGTTTTTTTGAACACGGCATCATTGATCAGCACTTTGATAACAAAGCACGTCTTGGACGCTTGATCGCGGTAGCAGATGAAAAAGGTGAACCTAAGAATTTATCATATGGTATAGATGAAGACACCGCTCTTGTCATATATAACGAAGAGAAAAAAGCTGAGGTTGTTGGAAGAGGTGGCGTAACGTTAGTCGATATGTCTCAACAGCTAAAAAGTCCAGATCTTGGTCAAAGTCAATTCAAGAATATTAAACTATCGTGGATCAATCAGGGAGACTTGCTCGATCTAAAAACGAAGAACATAACCATTAACGAGAAGAAAGAAAGCACGAAAGGTTACGAGTATTACGAACATATCGTTCCGCCTCATTCTGGTGTATTGAGTGGTCACGGCGTGTTAAACAAATTCATCTCTTACAATCTAGTTGATAATGCTGGAGCGGAGAATGTAAAAAGCTACAGTTTTAATAACGGAAGAGGATTTAAGTTAAATTTTAGTAAGACTGATGAAACAGAAGGTTATTGGGGATATACGGACGGACAGAAAGACGATTATTCTTTCGTGAATGTAAATCTTGATATAACTCCGGTAAATGTAAAAATCCATTCAAAAAAATGATACTTCCCATTTGTGACCGACCATATTTTATATCTGGTCGGTTTATTTTTGTTTACCTCTTGATTTAGGAAGCTAGTTTACAAAGTTAGCAGAAATCAAAGTCACTTTTCCTTCTTATTAAAGGATTCTAAAGTACCTTTTTCGCTGATTTTCTGCTATAGTAAACAAGGAAAAGATTGATGTCAGAGGAGGAAGAACCGTGGAAAGCAAAATTGAAGTTCTTTCGACGCTAAAGGTGGACAAGTCGAGTGACTTGTATAAAGTAGTATCTGAACTGAACAAAACATTAAAGCATCAAGATTTAATGTTTGGGCTCGCGTTAGATGACGATAATAAAAATAAGATGATTTTTACGATCTATCGCACATAGGAAGGCTTAAATATGGGAAAAAAGTGGATACTTGTTGTTATTGGCATTCTAATCTTAGCAAGCTGGCAAGCTTATTATCTTTTTAATGGTGTTCAAGCAAAGCCCGCTAAGAAAGAAGCAGAAGCGGTTGAGATCGCAAAGAAAGAAGAGGATCTCGTTTCTATTACGAATGTGGATCACTTTTATAAGAACGAGAAGTATTATGTAGTAGAAGGCAAGAACAAAAAAGGCACAAACAAGATCGTCTGGGTCGATAAAGACAAAAAGGTAACCTCTTTGAACGCGAAAGAAGGGCTTTCAGAGAAACAGATCCTGAATTATGTGAAACAGAACCACGATGCGAAGACAATCGTCGACAGCCGTTTAGGCATGGAAGATGGCATTCCATTGTGGGAAGTGGTCTATTATGACACGAAGGATCGCTACACGTATTTTTACGGTTATTTTGAAACAGGTGAGCGATACGAGATCTATCGTCTGAAAGAATCAGATCAATAGAAATCAGATGAATAAAAAAGTGGAGGGATTTAGTAGTATGAAGCTTGCAAAACGTGTGGAGGCATTAACTCCTTCAACAACTCTAGCAATCACAGCAAAAGCAAACCAATTAAAGGCAGAAGGGCACGATGTAATCGCACTAGGTGCAGGTGAACCTGACTTTAATACACCGATACATATTATAGAAGCGGCTTACGAGTCTATGAAAGAAGGTCACACTAAATATACAGCTTCCGGCGGACTTTTATCTTTGAAAAAAGCAATCGCGAACAAGCTGAAGCAAGATCAAGGCTTAACGTATGAAACGTCTGAGATCATCGTTAGTACAGGAGCAAAACATTCGTTGTACTCTCTGTTCCAAGCGATCCTTGATGAAGGAGACGAAGTGATCATCCCGATTCCGTATTGGGTGAGCTACCCTGAACAGGTGAAACTTGCAGACGGTACACCTGTTTATCTAGAAGGAAAAGAAGAGAATGGATTCAAGATCACAGCAGAAGACTTAACAAATGTCATCACGAAACAAACGAAGGCACTGATTCTAAACTCACCAAGCAATCCGACTGGATCTCTTTATTCGGCTGACGAACTGCGTGCGATCGGAGAAGTTTGTCTAGAGCATGATGTGTTGATCGTTTCTGATGAGATCTATGAAAAGTTAGTTTATGGCGGAGTGAAGCACACGTCGATCGCTGAGCTTTCACCTGAACTGAAGAAACAGACAATCATCATCAACGGTCTCTCTAAATCTCATGCGATGACAGGCTGGAGAATTGGATTTGCAGCAGGTGACGCTAAGATCATCAAAGCGATGACGAATCTAGACAGCCATAGTACATCAAATCCGACAACAACATCTCAGCACGGCGCACTTGCAGCTTATAACGGTACACAAGAACCGGTTGAAGAGATGCGTCAAGCGTTTGAAGAGCGTATGAACAAAGTGTACGACCGTCTGATCACGATTCCTGGCATCACATGTGTAAAACCGAACGGTGCGTTCTATCTGTTCCCGAACGCAACGGAAGCGGTAAGTATGACAGGATTTAACTCTGTTGATGAGTGGGTAGAAGCTCTTTTAGAAGAAGAAAAAGTGGCGTTAGTTCCAGGTTCAGGATTTGGAGCGCCAGACAACGTGAGACTTTCTTATGCAACAAGTCTTGATACGATCATGGAAGCGTTGGATCGCATCGAACGTTTTATCAACTCAAAACGCAAGTAATGATTGATTTTTAGAAAGTTCTCCTTCATAATTTTTTTTGGTAGATATTTGATAACGTACAGTGGAGGTACATGTAGTGAAAACAACGATTAAAAAGCTTAGTGAACACGTTGGCGAGACCGTAAAGATCGGTGCTTGGCTCTCTAATAAGCGTTCTTCAGGTAAGATCGCTTTCTTACAGCTTCGCGATGGATCTGGATTCGTGCAAGGGGTTGTCGTAAAGAGTGAAGTTGGTGATGAGATCTTTGCAAAAGCAAAAGGACTTACGCAAGAATCTAGTCTTTACGTAACGGGTACAGTTAAAGAGGACGAGCGTTCAGCTCTAGGTGTAGAACTTGAAGTAACAGATGTTGAAGTGCTTCATCAAGCGGTAGACTATCCGATCACACCGAAAGAACACGGAACAGAATTCTTGATGGACCACCGTCACCTTTGGATCCGTTCTAAGCGTCAGCACGCGATCTTAAAGATCCGTAACGAGATCATTCATGCGGTGAACGAGTTCTTCTATAACAACGATTTTGCAAAAGTAGATCCTCCGATCCTTACAGGAAGTTCTGCTGAAGGAACAACTTCATTGTTCCATACGAAGTACTTTGAAGAAGATGCGTATCTTTCACAAAGTGGACAACTCTACATGGAAGCAGCAGCGATGGCACTTGGAAAAGTGTACTCGTTCGGTCCGACGTTCCGTGCTGAGAAATCGAAGACTCGTCGTCACTTGATCGAGTTCTGGATGATCGAGCCTGAGATGGCTTTCGTTGAACACGAAGAATCTCTTGAGATTCAAGAGCAATTCATCTCACACATCGTTCAATCTGTGATCTCACGCTGTGAGAACGAGCTGAAGACACTTGGACGTGACATCTCTAAACTAGAGAACGTAAAAGCGCCTTTCCCTCGCGTTTCTTATGACGATGCAATCAAGATGCTAAAAGAAAAAGGGTTTGACGATATCGACTGGGGAGATGACTTCGGTGCGCCGCACGAAACAGCGATCGCGGAAAGCTTCGATAAACCAGTCTTCATCACAAACTATCCGAAAGACATCAAAGCGTTCTACATGAAGCCAGATCCTAACCGCGATGATGTTGTACTTTGTGCAGACTTAATCGCTCCAGAAGGATACGGAGAGATCATCGGTGGAAGTCAACGTATCGACGACCTTACCCTTATGGAACAGCGTTATGAAGAGCACGGATTAACAGACGATGCTTACAAATGGTACTTAGAACTTAGAAAATACGGAAGCGTTCCTCATTCAGGATTCGGTCTTGGATTAGAGCGTACAGTAGCATGGATCTCTGGAGCGGAGCACGTTCGTGAAACAATTCCATTCCCACGTCTATTGAACCGTCTATATCCTTAATAAACTTTAAAATCTCCCTGTTATGCGGGGAGATTTTTTTGTTGTTTTAAGTGGTGTTCTAAGTGTGGGAAACGTGCAATTAAGTCGTTTTGAGGAAGAATTAAGTCGTTTTCGGACGCGATTAAGTCTAAAATGAAAAAATTAAGTCAAAATCGGAACAAATTAAGTCAAAAAAAGAAAATAAAGGCGGTTCTGCAAATTTCGACAAGCCCCTAGCCTTAGCTCATTACGTCCAAAACTACTTTTTTCTCAACATTCACCAGTACAGCGAAAATAAAAAAGCTAGTTTTATATGCTATAATGTAGCAAGAGGTGTTTTAGTGATGAACGGTAATTTATTTGAACGATGGATGGCTGAAGGATCGGTCAGCATCCCTAATATGTTAATCAAAACGTACAAAAAGATCGGCCTATCCGATAACGAATGCATGTTGTTTATACAGCTTCATGTTTTTATAGAATCAGGAAACTACTTTCCGACTCCTGTTGAGCTATCTGAACGGATGTCAGGTTCAAGTGATGAAGTGTCTGCTATGCTGCGGTCGTTGATCGGCAGAGGTGTGCTCGGCATGGATCAGTTCGAAGATAAAGAAAAAGGCGTCTATTTTGAGGCTTACACGCTTCAGCCGCTTTGGAACAGACTTCTTCAAAGTTTAAAAGAAGAAGAGCAGGTCCAAAAAGAGGTACATAAGGAGCATCAGGAACAGAACGTGTTTGTTCGTTTTGAAAAAGAGTTCGGTCGTCCTTTATCTCCAATGGAGCTTGAAACGCTTAAAATTTGGATGGACGAGGATCAACAGTCTCCAGAATTAATTCTCTCTGCATTAAAAGAGTCCGTTTTATCTGGAAAGCTGAACTTCCGATATATTGATCGTATTTTATTCGAATGGAAGAAGAACGGCATTAACAGTCCTGAAGCTGCAAAAACGTACGGTGAAAAATTCAGAGTGAGACAGCTGCAAAGAACAGGAAAACAAGAGCAACCGAGAAACGATACAGGTATCAAACGACCCCAATACAACTGGCTGGAATCGTAATACATGAAAAGGCCTTATTATTCTAAGGTCTTTCTTTTTTATAACAGGAGGTAACGTACACGTGTTAAACAAAGCACAGATTCAATTTTGTTTAGAGCAGATCGAGGAAATGTTTCCGGACGCTCATTGCGAACTTCATCACTCGAACCCATTCGAGCTTACGATCGCGGTGCTGCTGTCTGCTCAATGTACAGATGCGCTCGTAAATAAAGTCACACCGAAGCTTTTTGAAAAATATAAAACGCCGCAAGATTATTTGGACGTAACGATAGAAGAGCTGCAGGACGATATCCGATCGATCGGTCTATACCGAAACAAGGCGAAGAACATTCAAAAATTGAGTGAACTCGTTTTGAACGAATACGGAGGAGAGATCCCGAAAGATCGAGATGAACTGACGAAGCTGCCGGGGGTAGGGCGAAAAACAGCAAACGTGGTAGTGTCTGTAGCATATGGCGTTCCTGCTATCGCTGTTGATACGCACGTTGAACGGGTTTCGAAGAGGCTAGGCATCTGTAAATGGAAAGACTCTGTTCTGCAGGTAGAAGAAACATTGATGAAGAGGATTCCAAAATCGCTTTGGGGGGCAACTCATCACCGTTTGATCTTTTTTGGAAGATATCACTGCAAAGCACAAAATCCAAACTGCCCAGAGTGTCCACTCCTCTCCATCTGCCGAGAAGGTAAGAAGCGGCTGAACCAAAAAGAGAAGAAAAAGCTGACACAAAAAGATAGCTTAAAACCGTAACCGCCAGTGGAGTTACGGTTTTTCTATGTCGTTAGATAGGCACTCATAGGGGGTATTTTAGTGAGGTGAGGTTGTCATGATTTGTCGACCCGCTGATATATGGTGAAAACTCGCCGAATTATCGTCCCAACTCGCCGGATTATGTACGAAATTTCATGGATTATTCAAGAAATATCCTGAATTTATCATACATATACCATTGCGGGTATGCTAAAGTAACCTTCAAAACAACATCAAATTCATTTCACAAGGTCTAAACAGCCGAACAAACCCTCAAATACTAACAAATCGTCTGAAAATCTGCACAAAAACCCCCTAAGTACAAGCAATCACTTTCTTTCTACATACCATATAGAAAGGAGTGATGTTTTTGTGTCATATTCAATCACATATGACTATATTAAGTTAGGTAATGCAAGACCGGGTACGAAGCTTGACGGGCCATTCTTCGGAGTCGCTCACGATACGGGAAACCCAGGGACTTCTGCACGAAACAACCGAAACTATTTTAACAACCAACAACCGAGTGCGAGCGCACATGTTTTTATAGATGATAAAGAGATCCTTGTGATCATACCGCTCGATGAAAAAGCGTATCATGTTCAATATGGAACACGATTGGACAACCTGCGTTTTGGTCGAGAATCGAATGATGCAGCGATCGGTGTGGAACTCTGCTGGGGAGGCGGGATCAATTTTCAAGAAGCGTATAAACGTTACGTCTGGTTCTGGGGTTACCTTTGCAAAAGATATAACTGGAGACCACAAGAAAAGATAGCAAGCCACAAACAATTAGATCCAGGGCGAAGAACAGATCCAGATAATGCTTTAAATCGTTATGGAATCACATATGACCAGTTCCTAAAAGATGTAGAGAATTCTATATCCAATCAAGCAATCCCAACACCAGCACCAAAACCTACTCCAAAACCAATACCAGGAGCTAACACTAGTATTTTAAGAAGTGGGGACACTGGTCAAAGAGTTAGAGATCTGCAGAACAAACTAAAACGAGCGGGTTACTCGCTTGTAGCAGATGGAATATATGGTCCAAATACAGAAAACGCCGTGAGAGCTTTCCAAAGAAAATACAAACTAGCAGTTGATGGAATCGCTGGACCGAACACGTTAAATAAGTTAGATGCTGTGTTAAAGCAGCCGGCAAAACCATCACAGCCGACAAAACCGAAGCCTGGAAGTTCTAACGGAAGCGCTGTTGTACCGTATCCGGGCTATGTCATCAAAAGAGGTTCAACTGACTCAAGCAATGTAAGCCGAATACAACGTGCATTAAATATTACGGCGGATGGAATCTTTGGCGCACAAACGGAATCTGCAGTAAAAGCTTATCAAAAAAGAAAAGGTTTAGCTGTAGATGGAATCGTCGGACAAGCCACTTGGAATACACTCTTTTAAAGAGGTACAATAACTTTAGATAAGAGATTATCTTTTGATAAGCTCTTTTTTTTGGATAAAAAGCGGAGGCGTTCTACATGAATGAGAAAATAGAAAACATTTTTATAGAGTGGAAAGAGAAGTCAAAAGAAATTGCGTTACACTTTAAGAATCGTAACAGACAACAAGCAAAAGAACCAATGAAATACTTCTTACAACAGCTTTTGAAAACGATCTATATGGGAAATGGCGTGCAGCCTGATGATTTGATGAATTACAATAACGATTTAAAGGAATTCAAGCACTTACCTGTAAATGCGATCGAGCGGCTTACGTTCATCCAAGATCAGCCGGATCACTATCAATCGTACATACAACTCAGTGAGTTATTTTCTGAGTGGGAGAAGAAAAGTGTCATATTAAAAAAGCGCAGTACATAAGGACAAGACACTTGGACATATGATGATGACATGAGACGTTTTTTAGGAGGGGTATCATGCAGATTCATGTGGTGAAACGGGGCGATTCTCTTTGGAGACTTTCGCAGTACTATAAATTGCCGTGGCAGGAGCTAGCTACGGTTAACAGATTGTCAGAAAAAGACGTGCTAACAGTAGGACAGACACTTTTTATTCCAACACCGTTTACGTATACCGTTCAGCCTGGTGATTCATTAGAGGAGATCGGAAACAGGATCGGTGTATCTGTCGCACAGCTTCAGCAGGCAAATCCCGGTGTAACAGACAGCAACCTCCGGCCAGGAACGCAACTGAACGTTCCACAGCGTACGAAGAAAACGATCGTCACGAACGCGTTTGCAGAACCTAATCCGAAAGCCCAAGCCAATTTTGATGCGGCCGCAAGAGCGCTGACGTACATTACGCTTTTTAGCTATGAAGTGAACGAGAAAGGCATATTCAAACCACTGAATGATTCGGAGTTCTTAAAAGATGCTAAAAATAAAAACGTCCGCCCGATCATGGCGATCACGAACATAAAAGACGGAGAGTTTAGTGAAGAAGTCGGAACAGCTATTCTAACGAAAAAAGAGATTACTGATAAAGTAATAAACGAATCCTTACGAATCATGAAACAAAAAGGATATGAAGGAATCTCAGTTGATTTTGAGTTCTTAGGTAAACAAAACAAAGAAGCATACAATCAGTTCCTAAGAACGCTCACAGAGAAGATGCATCAAGAAAATTTCATCGTCATGACCGCGGTAGCACCAAAGATCTCAGGCACACAAGAAGGAGAATGGTACGAATCGCATGATTATAAAGCACACGGTGAGATCGTCGATTATGTGATTCTGATGACGTACGAATGGGGATATAGCGGTGGTCCGCCGATGGCCGTCAGTCCGCTTCCATCTGTAAAAAAGGTGCTCGACTATGCAGTGAGTGTGATCGATCCTAAGAAAATCCTGATGGGCATCAATCTCTACGGCTATGACTGGACGTTACCGTATAAACCGGGTGGTGAGTTTGCGAAAGCATTGAATCCGGTTCAAGCAACACAGCTTGCAGGAAAGCGGCAGGCTGCGATTAAATACTCCAGAAAAGATGAAGCTCCATATTACCGTTATTGGGATAAACAGAAAAAAGAGCATGTGGTATGGTTTGAAGATCTTCGAAGCATGAGAGCAAAGTTTGATGTGGTCGACCAATACGGCTTTGCAGGAGTGAGCTTTTGGAACCTTTCGTTTGGTTATCCTGTATTTTGGAACTATTTGATCGATCGATATAACATCAAATAGAGAAAAATCCGCCAGCTAAAATCAGCTGACGGATTTTTTTCTCTATTGATTGAGTGGAGGAATGAGCCCTCCACCGTTTTGTTGTCTGTTTCCCTCTTGTCCAGGAGGTGTAGGGGTTGTACCAGGTTCACCTTCTGTTGGTGGCTCTGTCCCAGGCTCTTGTCCTGGAGGTGTGCCCGGCTGTTCACCTTCACCGCCTCCTTGATCTGGAGGAGTACCAGGTTCGCCTTCTGTTGGCGGCTCAGTACCAGGCTCTTCTCCAGGAGGGGTACCAGGCTCTTCACCTTCACCCTCACCAGGTGGTGGTTCTTCACCTTCAGGGCCTTCGATCGTAATCGAAGTTCCAGCAGGGTCACTTTCTGTGTTGTTCTCACTATCGATTGCTATGACTTGGAACGAATATTTACCAGGAGCAGGTGCTGGAACAACAAACTTCGTATCGTTGATCGTTGCACGTTCCTGCATCGGTCCATCGTTATAGCTAGCGAGAACTCTAAACGTTACACCTTTTTTCTTGCCATATTTCCATTTAACTTCGATCTCGTTTTTATCTTCTTTGTATTTCGCTTCTAATCCCTCGATCGAAGAAGGTTTTTCATAGCTATCACTAATTCCAGGAAGGTCAGATCCTTTAACGAAAAGCTCGATAATTTTCTCGGAATCAGGTGTGAACTCACTAGCGCGTTTACCTGTTCCTTTTTCCATCGCTACTTCTGTTACGGATTTAGGCTTCTTGAAGTCGGTGTTCTTATGATCTAACTCGCTCATGATATCACGGAAGATCTGCTTCGAATAATCCGCTTCATTGTCGTTAAGATAGAGACCGTCTTTCATATCTGCATAACCAGTCCATACCGCAGCCGTATAGCTAGGGGTATAGCCGGCCATCCAAGCATCTTTCGTTGCCCCATCAGGGAGGCCGTATTTATTTCGGTCGTCTTTAGAATAGTTTGTCGTACCAGTCTTACCAGCTAAGTTAAGTCCGCTAACGTTTGCTTCACGACCAGTACCTCTATCCATAACATCCTTTAGCATATCAGTGATCATATATGCGGTGTAATCTTTCATAGCCGCTTTTGGTTCTGAATCTACTTCGATCACGCGGCCATCAGGGAATTCAACCTTACGAATCGTTGTCGGTTTTGAATAGATACCTCCGTTACCGAATGATGTATAAGCACCAGCCAGTGTAAGAGGGGAGATACCTTTTTCAAAACCGCCAATTGCATAAGATGGATACGTAGTGTCAGGATCTAAGTCAAATCCTAACTTGTTCGCAAAATCGGTTGCTTCTTCAGCTCCAACTTCTTGGAACGCACGAACTGCAGTCGTGTTTTTTGATTCTACGAGCGCTTGACGCATCGAGATGTCGCCAACGTTTCGGTCATTAAAGTTGTTGATCGTGATGTCTTTCAGTTCTACTGGTTCATCTTTTAAGATATAACCCGTGTTCCATTTTTTGTTCTCGATCGCAGGACCATAGTCTAAGATCGGTTTGATCGTTGAACCAGGCTGACGAGTTATTTTAGAAGAGAAATAGTTACTTAATTCATCTCCACGGCCACTTCCTACTGCCCGAATGGCGCCTGTCTTTGTGTCTAGTAAAGCAACACCTGATTGAAGAACTTTGTTTTCATTCTCTAATTTAGCTCTTAATACGTCTTCAGTCGTTTGCTGTGCTTTCGTGTCTAAGTTCGTATAGATTTTAAGTCCAGATGAGTAGATATCTGCTTCTTCAAGTCCTTCAATATCTTTTAAATCATCAATTACTTGTTTGATATAAGCATCATATGGACGTGATTCGGTTTTTAAACTTCCTTCATCGATCATATCTTTTACTGGGATGCTCTTCGCTTTTTCCGCTTCTTCTTTTGTAATAAATTTATGCTGAGCCATTAGGTTCAAAACAACGTTACGGCGATGTTCAGCTTCTTTTGGATTTACAAGCGGGTTGTAGTAACTTGGTGCCTTTGGTAGACCAGCTAATAGAGCTGCTTCTTGCACTTCAAGCTCGCCAACTTCCTTGTCAAAATATACTTTTGATGCTGTTGCGATTCCGAATGCTCTATTTCCAAAGAAAATTTTGTTTAGATACATCTCTAAAATTTGATCTTTAGAATACTTCTGTTCTAATTGAACGGAAAGGTATGCTTCACGAATCTTTCGTGTAAGAGATTTTTCATTCGTTAAAACAGTATTCTTAATAACCTGCTGAGAAATCGTACTCGCACCTTCTGCTCCAAAACCTTCTCTAACGTTAGCGAAAGCGGCACCTGCGATACGTCGTACGTCAATACCACTATGTTCACGGAAACGAACATCTTCTGTTGCGATAAAAGCATTTTGTACATGCTCTGGAATTTCGTTGATTTTAACACGAATTCGTTTTTCATCACCTGCGACGAGCGCTGCTTCTTCGTCGTTCATATCCATAATCTTAGAGGATACTGGTGTTTCTAGTTTCTTAGGATCTAATTTAGGAGAGGTCGCGGCAATAACGCCGATCGTTAACAGTCCTAGAACACCTAATATAAGAGCAAGGATCAACAGAGTCTTCTTCCAGTTACGTCCTCGTCTAGGTTTCTTAATTTTTGTTTTAGTTGCCGGTTTGGAACCATCACTAGATTGTCTGCGTTCCATGCGGCTTCGGTAATCTTTTGACATTGTTTTACCAACCTTTCAACTTCATAAAAAAATGAACACGTTCAATTATTCGACGACATTTGACAATTTATGAACGACTAGAAATAGACAGAATCTACCACTTGTAAATAATGGAGCCGAGGTTGATACCCGATATTTATAGAATGTCCTTTTTCCTCGATTTCACCCTTCGGAATGGATTTTCTGCCTTCTCTCTGTTCGTTCCAAAACGTGATCAAGTGAGAACTGTCGAATAAATAGCTCTCATCTGTTGCAGAGAAACGAAGGATGACGAACGAGATTCCACCATGATCTAAGATGTGCTGCATATGAAGTAACTGATGTTCATGAAAGTTCTTTAGTGGGAAGCTCGTCTTATTCTTTGTTTCTTTTGCCTCAAAGTCAATGTATCTTCCTTTATACACCCCATTGTAATCTGTCGTGGAAGCGAGTTTAAAGTATGCTTCACGAATGACAGCGGCAGATCGTTTTGGATATTCTACATTTACGATCTGAACCGGAGTAGGTTTCTTATGGATGATCGCTTGATTGGTTAAAAGATAATATTCGTTGCTCTGATTGATATCATCTTCTAACGACATTCCTCTGTTGCTGTACGAAATATCCTTTTTAATAGAAGATGAAGATTGTTTTTTCACGATAGAAGTCACTCTTTTACCGTTTGGATAATGAAAGGTACCCATGATTCATCTCCTTTACAACGAAAGATGGCTATGCGCATGAAAAAAACGATACACATAGCCGATGGATGTTTACTTTTTTAGTAGTCGAGAAAGCTCTTCTTCTACAAAACCCATGACAACTTCTTTTGTGTCCTCCGTTTCAATAACGGTAACAGGAGTTGCAGAAGCGCCGAGGTCGATCACTTCTTTCATATAGGCATCGTTTTTACGAATATCTCGTTCTTCAAAAGGAATCTCGTTTGCTTTTAGCCACTCTTTTTCTGCAAAGCATGGAGGGCACGTTTCTTGTGTATAAAGTATTACTGTCTTCGCCAAAGGTCTATGCCTCCTTTTTCCAAATACATCTTTCATAACCATTAGTTTACTCTTTTTTCTTATATGACACAAATATTTTATAACACGAAAGCGAACGATAGAAAATAGGACAAAAAGCATGGAGGAAGAACGTGGTACAGCATAATGACGATATCATTCAACACATTTTGAAACGTACGAATTCACAAAATCGTGACAATATTTCACGTACCGTAAGCTATGCCACATTTTATAAACATAACCCTGAAGTAAGGTGGGCGATGCTCGCAAGTCTTGTTTCGAGAAATGCAGGTTACAGCATGTGTGACTTAAAAGGGGACTGGTTGCCTAGAATGTTGTCTAGGGATACTAGAAAGCATCTATTTCTAACATATGAACGGGCTAACTGGCTGATCTTTCAGGATGCGTATCCACAGCTATTGATCTATGAGTACTCAAAGAAACAGGGTCAGCCAAATTTTCATCTGCTCAAATACTTTGGTGTTTCTACATTTATGGTTCATGAGTGGGAAAAATTCTGGAAAGAGAAAGATTTGAAGCGAATTTGTACGTCTTTAATCATTAATGAACAACACGTGATCGAAAAGCCAGTTATAGAGGATGGGTTCTATAAGAAGAGGATCTTTTCAAAGGTACCGTTTCTCATACAAGATTACATGCATTTTAGTACCGTGCTTTTTCCTGTTGAGAGTGGGGAAGTGATTGGAATATCCGTCCATGGATTTAAAAAGACGAAAAATAGGATTGAAACAGGAAAAAAACTATACACCATTTTGTTTGAATCAAAGTGGAGTGAAGAGATTCTTTCTTTTGCTGATAAAGTCACTCACACCGGATCTAGACATGATTTTGAAACCTACATCTATCCCGACAAAAAAAGAGAGACCCCGTTCTTAAGACTTGCGTTTCCGATCATCGAGCATAACCGGTCGAACACAGGAGATTGGTACCGAAAGAACATGAACACTGAAAAATTTTATGAACCCGTAAAACCACTGCATTCCATTTTGTTAACCGATTGGTACAAACAAAAACAAAGGCAGCTTAAAATAGGAATCCTCTTAAAAGAGTGGATCTTGCATGCATAAAAGAAGACGGCTTTTTTGAGCCGTCTTTACTGATTTATGTGCTAGGGATATCAGGGCCGTTCAGCTTTTTGTCACCATAGCCTGTGCTGTTCTTTTGCTCTCTTTTTTGAGTACCCGTTTCTTCTTGGTTCGTGTACTGATCCTGCTGTTTTTGCTGTTTGCTGTCTTGGTTCATGTTGGCACCTCCTTTTTAAATCACCTGAACTGCTCTTAGTTTTGGAGTTGTTGCGACTGAATATACAAACAATCAACAAATTGAGTGTCGAAATTGTAATGATTCCGTTGTATTCCACTTTCTTTGGCGAATGAAAACTAGTTTTGTCAGGTGTGAAGGGGATGGGAATATGATGCTAGAAAATAGTACTCACAAGAAAACGGGGAGGGATTCATGATGGAAATGGTGTTGATGAAAACCAAAACGGTCTCTGAAGAACTTGGGGTGAATCCAACAACAGTTCAGCGTTGGGTCAGACATTTTAACATACAATGTGACAAGAATGAGCATGGTCATTATCTGTTCAAACAAGATGATATCGATCAGCTAAGAGAGATTAAAGCTCAGCTCGATAACGGACTTTTGATGAGTGACATACAAGTTCAGTCGATGCATTCAACAGAGCAATCAATGGAACTACCAACCCAATTTGAAGATAAATTCAATCGTTTGAATAAAGCGATAGAGGCACTGGAAAAGAAAGTGGAAGAAAAAGCAGATGGAGTCGTTTCCTATCAGATGCTGCAGCACGCAACTGAGCTTGAAGAACTGATCAAAAAGATGGAGAACATGGAAGCACGCCTGCAAGATCTTGAAGTCGCACTTCTGAAGCAAGATTATCCAGAAGAGCGACTATATGTAAAAGAAAAATCAAAGAAGAACTGGTTTGTCAGTTTGTTTACGCTATAGAATGTATATGAGGGAAGTTGATTTCCGTTACAGGATGCTCGCTTTCCGTGGGGCGACCGGTGAGCCACTTGCCGCTTTGCGCCTCTAAGTGTCTCACCTGACCGCTCGTCCCACAGGAGTCTCGCACCTTTCACTCCTATCAACTTTCAAAGTAGCAAACAACATACAAAGCTAGCTCTCTGCTACAAAAAAGACCGAAAAACAAATCAAAAAGTGTAAGTCTCTTCATTCTTTGGTAGGATATAAAGAATGGGGGGACTTTTTTAATGGACCATTTATATACATTAACGACAAAACTAATCGCTGATATAGATGAAGCATTTCATATTTATAAAACAGAAACGAAAACGAGAGAAACGGAAGCGGACTTTTTTACAGAGGTGAAACCTTTTGCCGATCGCATCCATTTTCGCGTGAAAGACTGGGAGCCGCTCGCAAGGGATTGGGTGATCGCCAACAAACCCAAATATCTATACCCGATTCAGATCAAGACCGCTGCTGAAAATATCGGCTATTTAGGAGTTTATGTCTTTCAAAAGAAAATGAAAGACAAACGGATCACAGAGATGGTGAAATCTGTTCTCTATGTATTGAACCAGATGAAAAATCAAATGGCGGAAAACGAGAATCAATAATTTCACGTACCGTACTAAAATATTGTTTTTAAAAATTAGGGAGAGAACAAGATGTATCATCCATCTGTTTATGATAATCTAAAGATTGTGCTTGAAGGAGCTGTGTACGACCTTGATTTTTCAAGAGAAATAGAGATCATTAATCGTAAAGATTTAATGGATCAAGCAATCATCGAAAGAAGTTATTGTATTGATTTTGTAGTTTCTGCAATCGGGGAATCTATGAGAGGGACGATTTCCTTAACTTCAAATCTAGAAGACCTGGCTATGGAGAAGTTAAACGATAACCCAGAAGGAGCAGGCAGTAAGCTATCCTGTGTGATTGAGACTCCCGTTTATGAAATTGAAACAGATTGCAAACAACTTCAATCCATACTGAAAAAATGGGGAAGCAGAGATTTAAAAGGTGACATTCAGCAAAAACTTACTTATATATATGGACAACCAAGACATGTATTTACCAACACGATTTCTATACAATTGCAGAAACCGGTTGCTGAAGAAGAACCTGAGCGAATTTCATCCGTACTTGAACAATTAATTTCGTCTATGAAAGAAATGAATGAATATTTTAAGGGGTATAAAAAATGACACAATCGCTACAAAACTTTCCGGAATTTATCCAAAACGCTTGGAACAAAAGCGGATTTTCAGCATTTACAGATATTCAAGAACGAGCAATACCTGAACAGCTAGAAAACAAAGACCTAATCATTGAATCACCAACTGGAACGGGTAAGACTCTTGCTTATGCATTACCAGCACTATCAAAGTTAAACCCAGAAGTAAAGAATGCTCAAGTTCTCTTTTTAGCACCAACACGAGAACTAGCGATGCAAATATACGATGTATGTCAAAAGTTTACCGAAAACAGCGGACTAAGCGGGGCATCTCTCATTGGTGGAGCAAACATGCAGCGTCAGTTAGATAAATTGAAAAAGAAACCACAATTTATCGTAGGTACTCCTGGGCGAGTAAAAGAATTGATCCAAAATAAAAAACTTAAAGTGCATGAAGTAAAAACCATTGTGATCGATGAAGCGGATCACATTATTGAAGCTGGATTTAACGGAGACGTTGAACAAGTAATCGCAGCTACTTTAAAAGACCGTCAGCTTGTATTCGTATCCGCTACGATCAATAACAAGACAGAAGACTGGTCAAGAAAATTAGCAGTAGCACCAGTTATCGTTAAAGTAGAAAAAGACTTAGTAAAGAGCGAAGTCACGCATACGTTCATGGTGTCTGATTACCGTGATAAAGTCGAAAACTTGCGCAAACTTATTCGTCATACTCCTGGAATTAAAGCGATGGTCTTCATCAATAGTTCGATGAAGATGGATGAGTTCGCAACAAAACTTGAGTACAAGAAGATCAAGCTAGGTGTATTGGCGGGTAACTCAACTAAACAAGATCGTCAAAAAGTGATCAACGACTTTAAGAATGGAAAGATTCCTGTTCTTCTAACAACAGATGTTGCGACACGTGGATTAGATATTCCTGACGTTACACACGTTGTTCATTTTGAAATGCCAGAAGACGTAAAGCAATACGTCCACCGATCTGGAAGAACAGGGCGAATGGGAAAAGAAGGTACAGTCGTTTCTTTAGTAACGAAAGCAGAACTAACTTCTGTGAAAAAATGGACTGGGAAGATGAACGTACCTCTTCAAAAGCAGCTGCTTGAAAAAGGACAAGTCATCGTAGAAGAAGGTACTAATAAAGGACCATCAACTAAACGAACTGCTCCAAAAAACGAGAAAAACATGCAGAGAAAGTCTGAAGGATCTAAAAAAAGAAGATAGTTGCAATTAAAGGATTTTTCATAAACCGATAGAATTCTTTCTCTAAAGGGGAGAGATACATTTGGAAATCACTGAATTTTTATATCAGATAAAGCCAGTTAGAGCAGATTTAATGGAAAATCAAACACAAGAGGAACAAGAAAAGCTTCAATCTCATTTTCTGTACCTTCAAGATTTGTTAGAGAAGGGGAAATTGGTATTGGCTGGACCATGTCTGGATGCCTCGTTTGGTGTTGTTATTCTTCAAAATACGAACGAAGAAGAAGCGCAAGAATTCATGGAAAATGATCCAGCAGTCAAGGGGAAGATCATGACAGCAAAACTGTATCCTTTTCGTGTGTCACTAATGAAGAAATAACATACTTCTTAGCACTGTAACCATCGGTTGGTTACAGTGTATTTTTTATGCTTTTTCCCAAAGAATATTGTTTATAGCTTCAGCAGCTCTTTTTCTCTTTACCATCGTTTTAAATGTAATGACATTGGTTGACTAAGATGGCAAAACAGCGAGTTAAACGAACCTAAAAATAATGTAGTGAAAAAGGGAAATCAATCAAGATTCACTTTTTCTTTTTGACTTTTCTTTTCATAATACTCATACCTTAACTTACGTTGACGAATCTGCTCTACTTGCCAATCCACAACTTTAATGACAGATATTAAGACAAGAATAGGGACTCCGAAATATAAAAATAAAGTTAAAAAGAGACCTAAGTACATTATTTCCATACTTTGAACATAACCCCCAATAATTTTCTTAATAAAAACAACTTTATTTTACCATTAATATTTGTAAAATTAAGTAAATTTAATATAATTATAATAACTTCCTCTGATAATGACTTTTTTATGTTAGAAAGGTGGAATGTTATGTTTTTGGTTCTTCTTGGGGCTTGCAGGTGTCACACTATTATTCATATTGTTCGTTATAAATGGACGACGTGAATTTTATTTAGACCAAGAAAAACCTTCCAAAAATAATTCTTTAAAGCGATCTGTGAGGTATGGCAATATTGTTATACGTGCAAAAGATGACTAATCTTACATCATTTCAACAGTCTTATAATATGAGAAGCAAATAGAGAAAGGAAGTCGACTCATGTTTTGGTTATACTTTTTAATCCCGTTGACTATTATCATTGTTTTAGCTGTTTTGGTTGATAAACATAATAAAAAGAAGGGTTTGAAATCTAGAGTTAAGCATAGCGATATTAAACATTTATGTATGCAAGAACCTCCAGAAAGCAGTCAATCAACAAAATAGAATTTTAAGAATACCTATGAAAACACAGCAAACCGACCAGTTCCATACGGGTCGGTTTGCTGTCCTTTTATCCCCCCCACCAAACATTCCGATAAGGCTGAACGTACGGAGTTTCAGGATGTTGTTGAACATACTGCATCTGCTGATAAGTTTGGTGATAACTTTGCGGATAGGTATATTCAACGTTTCGCTGACAGTTCGTGTACGACCCTATATAAGTTGAAGGTTGAACAGGAGCTACGGTTTCCCTCCATTGATCCTCATTGAGACAATACGTATGCGCCATAACGTTGGCAGGTGTGAATTTCAATATATCTGAACCAAGAATAACTTGTGGAGTCGGTGCATTAAAAATTGCGAGAATATGAGTGTTATCTTCTAAAGCAATTTCATAGTGCCACCAGCCTTGAGGGACGTTAGCTACTTGGCCTGGAGTGATCTTGAAGTTCAATAACTGTTTAGTAAATGGATTCAGGATCGATACAAGAACAGAGCCAGAAATACAGTAGACAAGTTCAGCCGCATTCTGATGATAATGAGGCTCAACTACATTGCTCGTACTCATAAAGATGTCTAATAATGACATGTTCTCTAATGTGTTCAACTGGTTAATACCCAATATATTGATATAATTTTGGCTGTCTTTTTTGAACAGTGGACTCGTATTTACATCAAACGTAAATTGAGTAGAGGGAGATGTGTAATCCATATATGAAACCATAAGATGCTTCACCTCTTCTTAGGCGTTTGCCAACTTTGTAAGTATGGTATGCAAACACAAATAATTGGGTGTTATTAAAATGCACTATGGTCACATGTTCTTTCTATCAGTGCCTTCATCAATTCATATTTTCCTCTGATACGTTTTAGCTCCTGAAAAAAACTTTCCTTCCAAGAGTAACCTTAGAAATCAGGATTAAGTGTTTGTAATAACGAAAGTACCAATAATAAATACAATTCCATTCAATATCAAAGATAGGATTAGACCTATACCAGCAAGAAGTTTTTTCTCCCTTCTTTTAAATAGCGTGTAGCCACATAGTATTAATGATAGGGGAGAACCAATTGCTATTGTATAGATCAGAAAGCTACCTCGAGTACTATACATCACTAGAATTAATAAAAGAGTAAACACTAAAGATAAATAACTCAACCAAGAATAACGTTTATCTTCTTTACTTCGGTCTCGATACCACGCAAAAATTCCGGTTAAAAATCCACAAAGTATAAGCAGAATAAAAATAAAATCCATATAGTGCCTCCCCATTTCTAAAAATCCCTTTAACGGTCTGGATTATAACATAATATGGAAGGTTGTGACCTTCATTTCATGCTTATTTAAGGGAATTGTAAAATAATTGAAAAAGATGATATTATAATATTGAATACTTAAAAAGTGCTTTGTATTTACTTTCTAGGATATTCATCGATGGGGAATGTATGGGTATTTAGGAATTCTGAAAAAGGGGATAACCACAATGACAAAGACAAAAAAGCTTATTGGAGGCATATTGTCTGCAGCTGTTGCATTAAGTGCCTGCAGTTCTAGAGAAGATATAGCGGTTCAAGATGAATCAACTTACACTGAAGATGAAACTTACTCAACCTCTTATTCGGAAGAGCCAACCTATGATGATGCTGTTGAAGAGGAGATTGAACTAGATCATTTGCAATCTCAATATCCAGATATGGACTTAGAAGCAATGGAGAATTATATAGAAGAAAACGGACTGGAATATCAAGAGGATGAGCTTATCATTTTCTTAGATGATGTCTATGAAAACGGAGAATCTACTCTGGAATCCAACTATTATGCTAATGAAAGCTCTTTTCCGTGGTGGATATTCTTGTTAGCGAATACATCCAAAGTGAAACCTGCAGGAAAAGTTACCTTTACGAAACCAGCTACAACTGCTCCTTCAACCGTTAAACCAGCAACAAAGCCGAGTACGAACGTGACAACATCTCCTTCATCAACCGGTTCTCAATCAGGTTCAGGCTTTGGTTCGGGAAGTAAGTCATCTGGATCTTAAATCGTCATATCCACTCTATATGCTCATACAAATCTCTTAAACCCATCACTGATGGGTTTTTTATAGTTTTATTCGTTCAGAGATTGACGACAAATTTAATAAATGATAGAATTCGATATGTAAATCGTAATGATGACGATTAAGTGGGGGTGAGGGGGTAGCAATTAACAAGGAACAGAAGGGCGAGCATAAAGAACACCTCGTGTAAGGGTGTAGTAGATTTTATGATTACTTCGTTTTTTTAGTATTCCAGATTACTTAATACATAGGTATTGCATCTTTCAATAAATTTTAACCATTATTTTTTTTGATATTTAAACCGTAATGATTACGATTATAATCTAACAGGCAAGGAAGGTAAATGAATGAGAAATTATAAGAATATTTTAGTAGGAATGTTATGTTTGGTTCTTGTATTCATGGCTGGTTGTTCAACCACACAAAATAGCTCAGAAAAACAAGAAGAAAAAGAAAAGAACGTTAATATGATTTTCAGTTTTAAAGCAGCTAACTTAGATCCGCATACTGGCTTTATTCCTATTCGTGCTGGACTTACTGAAACGTTATTAAAACTGGATGATAAATCGAATATTGAAGGCTGGCTAGCTGAAAGATGGGAAACAACAGATAACGAGAAGTGGGTATTTGAAATTCGAGATGATGTAAAATTTCAAGATGGTAAAAAACTTGATGCTGAATCTGTCAAACAATCATTAGAAAGAAGTATTGAAGCGAACGAATCGTTAGGTGATTCTCTCAAGATTAAATCTATGGAAGCAGATGGACAAGCACTTACGATCCATACGACAGAGCCCTATCCTGCACTTCCATCCGAACTTGTAAATCCTTATACATCAATTGTAAACATGGAAGCAGCCAAGAAGGATGGAGAAGAAGCGTTTAGAAATAACCCAATCGGTACAGGTCCATTTAAAGTAAAAGAATTTAAATCCAATCAATTTGTTGAAGTTGAAAAAAACGAAGACTATTGGGCTGGAGAACCGAAACTGGACTCAGCCAAAATAAAGTTTAATGAAGACGCTAACGTAAGAGCACTTGCCCTACAGTCAAAAGAAGCTGATGTTGTGTACAATCTCCCTGCCGAAAGTCTAGATACGATAGAAAAGGATAATAAATTGAGAGTTGAATCCATTCCTGGACTACGAGCGCATTTTGTTCTATATAACAGTCAAAGTAAAAATGTTAAAGATTTAAAGGTTAGACAAGCTCTAGACCTCTTGATCGATCGCAAGAGTGTTGTAAATGACATCATGCTAGGACACGGTCTTGAAGCTAACGGTCCATTTAACAGTACATTGCCGTTTGGGCTAGATGAAGAAGTTTCAGAATTGAACGTGGAAAAAGCTAAAAGCCTTTTAACTCAAGCGGGCTACAAAGAGAATGCAGAAGGTTTAATGGAGAAAGACGGTAAACCGCTAACTCTTGAACTAGTTACGTATAAAGCTCGTCCAGAACTGCCTCTAATCGCGCAGCTACTTCAATCTGACGCAAGTAGAGCAGGAATCAAAATCGATATAAAAACAGTTGAAAATGCAGATACGCATCTAGTTGAGAACAAGGATTGGGATTTAGCGACTTATAGTAACAATACCTCTCCAAGAGGAGACGGAAGCTACTTCTTTAACACTGCTTTCACAGAAACAGGAGCGTTAAATGTTGGGAAGATCAACATTCCTGAACTTAACACTCTAATTGAAAAGTTAAATAGAACGACAAATCTAGATGAGCGTACAAAGCTGACACAAGATGCGTCTAAGGTAATCAACAAAGAAGTTGCCCATAGCTATGCCGTTTATCCAAATATCATTATTGGAATGAACAAACGCATTGTGAACTGGGAGCCTACAGCAGAGGAGTATTATATTCTAACACACAATATGGATGTGAAATAATGTGATTACGATTATAAAGAATAGGGTTACTCAGCTGGTTGTTGTTTTATTCATTCTATCCCTATTTACGTTCACATTAATGAAGTTGGCACCAGGTGATCCGGTTCTTACCATTCTAAATGCCGATGAGATGGTAGTAACAGAAGAAGATCAAGCTGAGCTTAGAAATAAGCTTGGCTTTGATCAGCCTCTGTATGTACAATATGGCAAATGGATGTTCAACCTCATGCAGCTTGATCTAGGAAAATCATACATGTCTGGGAAACCAGTTATTGAAGAACTGTTAACGCGCATACCCATTACTGCGGAACTTACATTTTTTGCAATGACTATCATGCTTTGCATTACCGTTCCTCTTGGCGTATGGTCTGCAAAATATGTTAACAAATGGCCTGACCAATTAAGTCGGATTTTAGCATTAATCGGAGCATCGATACCTAATTTTTGGCTCGGCCTCATTTTAATCTATCTCTTTGCGTTTAAATTAGGTGTTCTACCTTCGTCAGGAATAGGGTCCTATTCTCAAATCATCTTACCTGCCTTTACATTAGGATTTACATTTGCAGTAGTTTACGCAAGGCTGCTTCGAGCAGGCCTTTTGCAAAGTTTGTCTGAGGACTATATTTACGCAGCAAGAGCAAGAGGTGTCAAAGAGTGGAGGATTCTATGGTTGCATGCGTTTAGAGCTGCTGTTCTCCCTGTTCTGACCATTTTCGGCTTAAGTTTAGGTAGTTTCTTAGGTGGAGCAGTAGTAGTTGAAATTTTATTTTCTTGGCCAGGATTAGGAAGTCTTGCCGTTGACGCTATATTTAACCGAGACTATCCGGTTATCCAAGGATATGTTTTATTAACTGGAGTATTTGTTGTACTAACAAATCTCTTAGTTGATTTATCTTATTATGTGATCGATCCAAGAATGAAACGAAAAGAGGAGGCATTATGAAGATGAATATTCAGATGCCTAGAATAAATCAAATCCCATTTTTCTTTAAAAATCA
Organism: Fictibacillus nanhaiensis; assembly: GCA_016401345.1. GTDB lineage: Bacteria > Bacillota > Bacilli > Bacillales > Fictibacillaceae > Fictibacillus > Fictibacillus phosphorivorans. The sequence goes on from JAEACG010000002.1 coordinate 786,655, forward strand.
AAACTTACTGATTCAGTGTGGGATCATATTTTTTATGATTATCATTTTGATCACATTAATTGGACCGTTTATCGTTCCAAATGATCCCTTCACAGCGAATATGTCTGAACGACTTGCTCCGCCGAGTAGCGTTTACCCTTTTGGAACTGACCATTTGGGAAGATGTATATTTTCAAGACTCATAGTCGGTGCCCAGTCAACACTTGGTATAACGGCTCTTGTTGTAGTGACTGTTGCACTAATCGGAATTCCAATCGGTCTCTTAATCGGTTATATCGGTGGTCGATTGGATACAGTGTTTATGCGTTTAGCGGATGGTATACTTGCTCTTCCAGAATTTATTTTAGCGATAGCGATCGCTGGATTCTTAGGACCAAGTTTGATGAATCTTATGATTTCGATTGTTTTTGTTAAGTGGATTGCTTATACAAGGGTCGTAAGAAGTATCGTAATCACTGAACGAAACAAAGATTATGTTCTAGCTGCAAAAGTTGGGGGAAGTTCTAGCTGGAAGATTATCAGAAGACATATGTTTCCGCAAATTGTTTCTCCTGTACTTGTCCTTGCTACCCTTGATATCGGAAAAGTGATCCTTACAATCTCTTCCTTATCTTACCTTGGATTAGGTGCGCAGCCACCAGCTCCAGAATGGGGAGCAATGTTAAATGATGGAAGACCTTATTTTCAGAGTGCGCCAGAATTAATGATCTACCCAGGTTTAGCCATCTTTTTTGTAGTATTAGCATTTAACTTGATGGGTGAAGGATTGCGAGACAAATGGGATGTTAAAAGTCGATAGAGAGGAGGGTTGCAATGTTTGAGAACAAACCGACAACTTCAAATGAGAATAATCTGCTCGTTGTGGAGAATCTTTCAGTGACTGTGCGCAACAGCAGGGAAAAGTTAATCCGCAATCTAAATTTTTCTATTCCTCAAGGTGAAATATTTGGCTTAGTCGGAGAAAGCGGCAGTGGAAAAAGTTTGACGGCAACCGTGATTTTGGGAATGCTTTCTAAGTCTCTGGAAGTTACAAGCGGATCTGTTATATTTGGTCAATCAGAGATCACGTCGTTAAGTGAAAAAGAGCTAAGAAATATTCGCGGTCGTGATATTGCTTACCTCTCACAAAACTATCAAAGCTTTTTCACTCCATTCATAAAAGTTGGAAAGCAATTTATTGAGATTATAAGGTGTCACACAGACATGAGTAGAAAAGAAGCAAAGAAAGTGGCTATTCATTGGCTGAACAAAGTCCACTTACCTGCAGAACGTGTATTTAACAGCTTTCCTGATGAACTTAGTGGCGGACAATTGCAGAGAGCTTCTATCGCATCAGCCATAATGTTTCAGCCGAAACTGATCATTGCAGATGAACCAACAACTGCTCTAGATGTGTTAACCGGAGAAAGAATTCTAGATCTCCTGTCTGAACTTAAAGAAGAGTTGAATTGCTCAATTCTCCTAATCTCACACGATTTAAAACATATTATTAACCGGACGCAAACAGTTGGCGTTATGTACGGTGGACAAATTGTAGAAATAGGAAAAACGAGTGCTATAGTGGCAAATCCTATTCATCCTTATACGAATCTATTACTTCAGTCGAGGCTCAGATTGAATAAGCATATTCAACATGAATTGACGGCTATGCTTGGTGAACCTGGATTAATAGCTGAAGAGGGCTGTCCTTTTTCGAAAAGATGTCCGAGTGTTATGGAATCCTGCAGCAATATAGTGCCAATGAGTAGCTTAGGAACAGACCATTCGGCTGCCTGTCATCTGGTGAATGCAGAAAGGGAAGAACGATATGTTACACGTTAATTCAATCTCGAAGACGTATCACTCAAAACCAGCTTTACGTGATATTTCACTCTACGTTAATGCTGGTGAAAGCATAGGGATCATTGGAGAGAGTGGCAGTGGTAAGAGTACTCTTGGTAAGATCATTTTAGGGCTAGAGAAACCTGATCAAGGAGATGTCCATTTTAGAGGGAGTAACCTCCACACGCTAAAAGCACAAGCTTTAAAAGCATTCAGGCGTCACCTTCAAATCGTGTTTCAAGATCCTGTAGGGTCATTAAATCCTAAGCTTCCAGTGTGGAAGTCTGTGGTTGAACCGTTAGAAAATTTTCCAGACGTTATCCCTTCATTTTTAAAAGAAGTAAGACTTGATCGTAAGAAGATAGCCGAAGTCTTGTTTCAAAAAGTTGGCCTGTCACCTGAACTTCTGGAGAGGTATCCACACCAACTAAGTGGTGGTCAAAAACAAAGAATAGCCGTAGCGAGGGGAATTAGCTTAGAACCAGAGCTGCTGGTTTGTGATGAACCTACTTCAAGTCTGGATGTTTCTGTACAAGCACAAGTCCTCAATCTGTTAAAAAAGTTACAGCGAGACTTGAACCTCTCTTTTCTATTCATCTCGCATGATATCGCTGCTGTCCAATTCATTTGTGAACGAATCGTGGTATTAAAGGATGGTATCTTAGTTGATGCATTTTTAACTAGAGAACTTTTTTCCACAGCTCGTCATCCTTATACAAAAATGCTAGTAGAGATGAGTATGGAACAAGACCAGTAATGGAAGAGAACCAACACTTGTTTAAACAAAGTGCTGGTTTTATTTATTTTAGGAGGATGAACTTTATTGAATCATTCGAAATACTTAGGATTGGCACTACCGCTGATTCTTACAACCATCACGACTCCTCTCCTTGGTGCAGTTGATACGGCTGTTGTTGGACAGCTGGATGATTCCTCTTACATAGCTGGAGTGGCAGTCGGCACGATTATCTTTAATACGATGTATTGGCTGTTTGGATTTTTGAGAGTGAGTACATCTGGATTTGCTGCACAAGCGCATGGAACAAAGAATGAGGAAGAAATTTTACGATCACTCAGTAGACCTTTGCTCCTGGCACTGAGCATAAGCGCAATTTTAGTTGCACTCCAATATCCGATAAAAGAACAGTTTCTACCGCTGTTGACATCTGATCCAGTCGTTCAGTCTCTAGCATTAGATTACTATGCGATTCGTATATGGGGTGTACCTTTTGGACTGCTCAATTATGTAATCATAGGATGGATGATGGGACTGGCAATGATTAAGAAGACCTTGTTCCTTCAAATGTACATGAACGTAACGAACATTATACTTGATATTCTATTTGTTAAAGTCTTCTCCTGGGGTGTGGCAGGGGTTGCAGCGGCTACATTGATTTCGGAGGTCTCTACTTTCGTAATCGGTCTTGTTATTGTTTGGAAAGCGATTCCCGCAAAGCAACGTAAAAAGATTCTCCAAATAAAATCAATCGATCTATCTTCTTATAAAAAAATGATGAGGATGAACAGGGATTTATTCATTCGAACATTATGCTTATTAATTGTGTTTAATGTTTTTACGGCAAAGGGAGGCACGTTCGGTACAGAGATCCTTGCGGCTAACGCAATATTGATACAGATTCATTACATCATGGCATATATGTATGATGGATTCGCCAATGCTTCAAGTATATTAACAGGTAGAGCAATAGGTTCTAACGATAAGACACTTTATCAAACAACGATAAGACTCACTTTTCAATGGGCAGTTATCTCATCACTCATCATTTCAAGTGTATATTACTTATTCAATGATCAGATACACCAACTGTTCACCTCGATTCCTGAAGTACTTCATGAAGTAGGTACGTACGAAGCTTGGATCGTATGTTTTCCGCTCGTCTCAAGCTTTGGAGTCGTACTTCATGGAATTTTTGTAGGAGCAACAGAAGCCTCTTCATTACGTAATACTATGATTCTAGCATTACTCGTTTTCTTAATTTCTCTTTTCTTAGCAGCACGTTTAGATAATCATGGATTATGGTTAGCTTTTATTCTTTTCAGTTCCGCTCGATCGTTGTTCTTAATTTTACATGTGCCAAAGTTAACGAGGACACTAGGATTTCGTGAAATTCGCTATAGTGGAGAGAGTAAAGAATTTTATTAAAGGACAAATAAACAAAACACGGGGCACTAATAAAAATGCCCTGTTTCTTTTTATTACACCCTTGTAATACGATGTACATCGTAATACAATATAATTAGAAAATATTGGAGGTTGAACATGGATAAAGAACTATTGAAGGGGAGCATAGAAATATTGCTTCTTTCACTGTTAGTTGATCGAGATAGTTATGGCTACGAAATGACAAGGAATTTACGAATATTAAGTAATGAAGAATTCTCCATGAACGAGGGAACCCTTTATCCTGCTTTAAAAAGGTTAGAGAAAAAAGAGTGTGTGACTTCTTATTGGAAACACGGACCTGATGGTAATCGGCGTAAATATTATTCTTTAACAACAACTGGACGAAAATTTCTAACGGAAAAGCGAAAAGATTGGAAACAAATTAATGAGCTTATGGATAAAACGTTGGAGGGGTTGTTATGAAGAATTTAGATCAATATATCAAAGTAATCGTAGAAGGTCTACCGTTAGAAGAGAAAGAGGACATCCGAGAAGAGATGATACAGCACCTAAATGATCACATGAATGAGTTGATGATAAAGGGATACTCTGAGCAAGAATCGTTACAGATTGCAATAAAGGCATTCGGAAACGAGAAAAAAATGAATTGGGAAATGAAAAAAGCAGTATATCCCTTTTATAAGATTTCACGTTTTCTCTGGAACACCGTATTCGTTACCCTCGTTTTTTGTGTGCTTTCTTATATGATCATGGAGCATTACAATCCAGGAGCCGATAACATAGCACCTTTATCCAGTGTTTTAGGGGGTTTCTTTATTATTTTCTTCATAGCAGGGATGGCTGAACTAATTTATGAAGCCATACAATTAAGTTCAGTGAAGATGAAGTACATAATGAATCCATGGGTATTCTTTTTTACTCCCTCAATTTTTATCGGTGGGATCATGTTTTTAGCTTACTTTCAGAACCCAGAACAATATCAGAATGGAATATGGGTTGATCTGTTGGTTGTTCCAATTGGTGCCTTTTGCTATGTGATAGCTAGACAAATTTTCAATCAACTCTTTAAACGATCAATCTAAACGGCAGTTTAGGAGAAGGAGTAGGCGTATTATGAGACGATACTTAAATGTGATAGCAGGAATCTTTTTTATTGTTTTATTAACTGCTTGTATTGGAGAAGACTATGATGCCGGACCACCAGAGATAAGACTTAGTGTTAACGAAGACGTATATTCTTTAAAGAAAGCAAATGTTAATTGGAAGACAGAAGACAAGGAGTTTAAGAATAAAGTAGAGAACCCTTTAACGCTAGCTAGTGAACAAAAAGAAATCAAGGTTTCGCCTAACCAATCAGCTGAATTAATCTTACTAGAAAACAAAGAAGATGGCGGAGAATACACGAATGAGACGATCGAAGTATCATTATGGCAAGGTGATAAGAAAATAGAGTTAACGTCCTTAACTCCAAACGATCATTCATTTTCCTTTACGAATGATCCTGGTCATTATGTATTAGTTGTTGATTTCAGTACAAAAAATGGGAGTTCAGAGTATGTGGGAAATATCGTCCTGAAGTAGCTTCTAAAAGAAAAGGGCAACCACCAAGTTGCCCTTTTTTCTGTTAATGACAATCCCAGTTGAATAGAACGCGAGAAAAGTCCTTATTTCTTAAATCTTCTTTCGTAATAAAAAAGTTGCCTACACCTGCATCTCCCCACATGATGTCATTCTCACCTTCATCATCTGTATCAATCTGAAGCAACGTAATTCGGTAATCATCAAATTGGGTTCCATATTCACGTGGGTCTGTTTGCGTAAAGAATGCGTATCCCCCTATTTTGTGGCCCATGTTCTCAACACTTTCACAAAAAAGGTCATATAGCGTTTCTTCTCCCCACATATTCTCTTCACCTGTTACCTGATCCATATCAATAGATTCATAACTTTCTTCAAACTGAAAATCACTTACACCTAATGCTTCCTTTGATATAGAAAAAGATAAATGGTATTCCCCCTTAAAAGGAAGGTGATCCTCTTTGAAATCTTCTGTAGTAAAAGAGCCTGAGGCTTGAGGCTGTTCAATATTCTCATGATAGATGACGCGGAAGTTACTTTGATTAGTCGGGTTATCAAAATCCATACCCATCACATCATCATTTTTAGAAAGATAGAATTGCAAAATCCCAGTCGTTGGGAAGTGTTCGAGGTGAGGGATTTCCTCAAAATTAAGTTGGCAGAAAAGAGCCATTGGTAATCCGGAAGAATCTAAAGGATAAGAGACTCCTTCAGGCAAGTAAGGAGATCCTCCGATTTTGCTGTCTTTTAAAGAGGTGGACTGACGTGTAGCTTGTATTAATACAAAAGGAACAACCGTTTTCTCGATGTCGCTCCTATAAGGTTCTAATGCTTTTGGAAGTGATAAAGTCATAGTGTGTAATATTCTCCTTTTCTTTTAAGTGTAAGTTTCAATTAATCGTATTACAATAAAAATATATGGATATATATAGTCATTTAAGTAAGTCGAAATGAAGCATAAATATATATTAGAGGTGTGAAGATGGGGAGAGTCCAAAAATATTTATTTTATTTTGTACCGATTTATTTAACATTAATAGCTTTCGACTTTTACAGATATAAAGAACTGCAATTGTTAGAGAATCTCATTATACCCTTGCTTTATGTAATCGTTGTCTTCATTTTAGATTGGTCAAAACCAAAGAATCATGAAAACAAAAGCTAAATTACTTAGGGAGATTTTTGCAGGTAATGGTGTTACTTCCTTGAATGAATAGGGTAAGTTGTAAGTGAAATGGAGGGATTCGTATGACAGAGAAGCATTCTGTAATGGCTGAAGCTCAACCTTTTTATTTTGAAGGCAACAAGGTGGGAATATTGATTTCTCATGGTTTTACTGGTTCTACGCAAAGTATGCGTCCTTTGGGAGAGGCATACGCAAAGGCAGGATATACCGTATGTGGTCCGAGGCTGAAGGGGCATGGTACCCATTATGAGGATATGGAAAAGACTACGTATCATGATTGGATTGCTTCCATTGAAGAAGGTTACCAATGGCTCAACGAACGTTGTGACACCATTTTTGTAACGGGTCTCTCTATGGGAGGAACACTTACGTTATATGTTGCAGAAACATATCCTGATATTAAAGCAATCATTCCAATCAATGCAGCGATTGACATTCCCGACATGGAAAGCATGCAACGATCCAACGATCGTTTTCTTGACGCGATAGGTTCAGATTTAAAAAATCAGGAAGTTACAGAACTTGCCTATGACAAAACTCCGGTTCAATCACTAAAAGAAATTGTATTGTTAATGAAAAAAGTTAAAGAAAATCTTCATACTGTCACATGTCCCGCCTTAATTTTTGTTTCGACAGAAGATCATGTTGTTCCACCTAATAACTCTCAAATCATCTATGATTCCATTTCATCCCGAAACAAACAGATTATACATTTACAGGACAGTTACCATGTGGCTACACTTGATAATGACCAACAGCTTATTATCGATGAAACACTGAAGTTCATAGACAAAATATGTAATAAAATTAATGCGTAAGGCAATAAAAGAAACCCGAACGGTAAGCAACAATTCGGGTTTTCTTTGTGTTTAAAACTTAGTCGTTATTCAAATAATGGCGAGCTGAACGGGAAGGAGAAAAACTTACAGTATAGGTATCTCCGAGTTCTTTCTGTATTTTTGCTGAAAGAGTTTGACCTAGCTGATTATGCTCAGTTTCCAGCTCTACACCATTTTCACGTATTCTATCGTTAGCCCAATCTATCCATTCTCCGTATACCATGGTCCAATTTTGCAATTCCTCTTTTAAATCTAAAGAAATAGGCAGTTCATCAAGTTCTAGATTACAACCGCACCGATTACACCAAACAGGATCAGTATTAACATCAGCTTCTAATTTTAGTTCATAGATTTTCATATTTTCGCAACAACATTCCATATGCAACACTCCATCTAACGTTTTGACAATGCTTCCTAATTTATAATAATCCCTAAATATTATAAAGGAAAGAAACGGAGTAACTAGAATAAATCGTATAGATTTAAATGAAAACAGTTAGTCAAATAGGTAGGAGAGTGAAACGTATGGTTCATGTAAAACATCTTTTAGCAGATCAACTGTTAGCCAATGCCAACGATGCTAGTTGGTATCTGCCATTTAATGAATCAGTAGAAAATCTTTCGGAAGATGAAGCTTTTTGGAAACCGAACAAAGACTGTCACAGTATCGCTGAAATTGTTCAGCATCTCCTTTATTGGAATAAGACGTGGCAAACCCGTTACGATGAGTCTCATGTACAAGCAGTGCCTTCCATTGGGGATAATGACAAAAGTTTTGTGATTCCAGAAAATCAAAGTTTTTCACATTTAAAAGAAGAACTTCTGGATGTTCTTTTGATATGGCAAGGTCTTTTGTCAGAAGAGAAAGTAGAGCGGGAAGTAAATGGATTTCCCGTCTCTGCAAAATGGTGGGAACTCATTGGGAATGCTGCAACACACAATGCGTACCACATCGGACAGATTATCATGATTCGAAAGCTGCAGAAAAGTTGGAAAGTGGATACAGTAGAAGTTAAATAGTAAATGAAATCAATGCTGCATCTCCATCAATAGAAGGGAGGTGCAGTTTTTTTATGCCTTAAACTTAAGAATTCTTAAGGATTATTCCTCTTAATTCTTTAGGTTTGAATTATAGAATGACTATACATTCAAACAATCGGAGTGAATAATTGTGAAATTTTTGTCCTTTTTAGCACAGTATATAAGTAATCCCCGATCAGTAGGAGCCATTCTTCCAAGTTCAAGTTACCTAGCTGATAAGATGGTGCAGCGTATCAATTTTGAGCAGGCAAGATACATTTTAGAATACGGACCGGGTACGGGTGTTTTTACCGAAAAGCTGCTACAAAATCGTAAGCCTAAAACGATTATCATCTTATTTGAAAGCAATGAGGAATTCTACAAAATACTTGTACAGAAATACAAAGAGGTGGATAATCTCTACATATACAATGGATCAGCTGAAAAGGTTGACTGGTACCTTGAAAAATGCGGTATTCCCTTTGTAGATTACGTCATATCAGGACTTCCCTTTGCGAGCTTACCAAAGACCGTTTCAAATGAGATCCTGTTTAAAACTTCAAAAGTGTTAAGAAAGAATGGAAAGTTTGTTACGTTTCAATATTCAAACGTAATGAAAGCATATATTGAACAGTTCTTTTCAAAAGTGGATGTAAGTATTGAGATACGAAATGTCCCACCTGCTATGGTATTATGTTGTTCATTAGAAGAAGAAATGATGGAGGGGACTTATGCAATCTAGAGTCTTAATCGTTGATGATGATAATGATATTCGGAATTTGATTTCCGTTTATTTAGAAAATGAAGGAATGTATACACTTCAGTCGGAAAATGCAATAGATGCGTTAGAACAATTGGAGAAGAAGGATTTTGATCTTATCATATTAGATATTATGATGCCTGAGATGGATGGGATCGAAGCGTGTATGAGAATAAGGCAGGAGAGAAATATGCCGATTATTATGCTCTCTGCTAAGTCTGAAGATATGGACAAGATTCAAGGACTGGCTGCTGGTGCAGATGATTACTTATCCAAACCGTTTAATCCTTTAGAATTAATGGCACGTGTTAAATCCCAGCTCAGAAGATATCGAAAATACAATCAAGATACAGATTCTAATAGAGAGTTAATTGAGATTGGAGATCTGAAGATTAATACGGAAACGCGTCAGGTATGGGTAAGAGAAAAAGATGTTAGACTCACACCAAAAGAGTTCGCCATATTAGAGCTGCTTGCCCGTAATAAAGGTATCGTTATGAGCATTGAGAAGATATATGAAGCGGTATGGCAAGAAGATTTCTATAAGTCAGACAGTACTGTCATGGTTCATATAACAAAGATAAGAGAAAAAATTGAAGAAGATCCGAAGAGACCCATCTATATCAAAACGGTTTGGGGAGTCGGCTATAAAATATGAGAATGAAGCGGATTAAAATATCGTTACTTGTAAAACTCCTGGTAGCAGTTGCTGTTAGCTTTATTGTGTCAACTGTGGTTATGATTATCATCTCTCAAATTATTTTGCATCTCTATAATCTTCAATATCTTACTATTGAAGATATTGGTGCAACTACCTATAATTTTATCGTTTTTCTGATTTTTACTTTTGTTATTTTTTCTTTTATTGTTACCTTCTTAGCATTGATACGAAACAAAATCAGTTATATAAAGCGTATTACAGAAAGTATTAATGAAATCGCCAACGGAAAATTGGGAATGACGATTGAATTGCAGGGAAACGATGAATTAAGCAAGCTTGCCGAAGATGTTAATAGTATGTCTAAGGAATTATCAAGTAAGTTTGAATATGAAAGACAACTTGAAATAGCGAAAAATGAATTGATTACAAATATATCCCATGATCTGCGCTCCCCTTTAACATCCATCATTGGGTATCTAGACTTACTGAGAAAGGGGCATTATTCGAGCCAAGATCAACTAAAAGAATATCATGATACGACTTACTCAAAATCAAAGCGACTTGAAGCTCTAATCAATGAGCTTTTTGAATATACTCGTTTATCAAGTCCTGATGTAAAATTAGACATTAATGATGTAGACATGACGGGTTTATTAGAACAATTGATCGGGGAATACGTTCCTATCTTTGAAAAGGAAAACCTAACTGTTATAAAGGAGATACCAAAAGAAGAAGTTCTAACTTCTATGGATATTGAAAAAATGGTACGTGTTTATGACAATCTTTTTATGAATGCCATAAAGTACAGCGCGAAACCTTCTGTTGTTAAAGCTACTTTAGACATACAATCCGATTATGCTGAATTTAGGCTGTCCAATCAAACAGAAAGACCAGAAGTACGAGATATTAATCAATTATTTGAGCGTTTTTTAGTAGGAGACAAAGCCCGAAGCGAGCATGAAGGAACGGGACTTGGACTTGCTATTTCAAAAAGGATTGTAGAATTACATGGAGGTCATATACGTGCGGAGTATATGGATGGCTGGCTCACGATTATTATCAAACTTCCAATTTGATCAAAGCTTATGAAGCATGCTTCATAAGCTTTTTTAGTTGGAAAAAGTTAAGAATCGTTAAGAATTTTCCTAAGCTTTTCTTAAGATTTGTTTTACATAATAAATGTAACAGTAAGAAAAGAGGTTGGATGTTAAATGAATTTAAAAACACAACGAGGTACGTTATCATATAAAATCGTCAATCCGTATAGGTATGGCTTTATCATGCATTTAGGAATACTGTTCGTTTCCATATACATTCTTTCTCAATCACTAGCTACAGTTGAACCATCATATAAGACAATTTTTCTAATCATTGGGTGTAGTGTTATCTTCCTGTTAATAGCATCTTATAGTTTGAAGAGGGACACATTTTTCGAAAAAATGAAGACGGTCTCGATTGTGTATAGCCTATTAATGGCAGCTATTTTTCTCACATATGGTTTGAGTCGCATGATTGTTACTCTTGATAACAAAGGGTTAGAGACGATCCTAAACGAGAACCTGGAACTTGCCAAACTAATCTATTTTTCTGTGTGTTATGCTCAACCCATTATATTGCCCGTTCCAGAAATCGTAACTGTCGTAGCGGGAAGTGCTGCTCTAGGCCCGTTCACCGCTTTTATCTTAGGATTCATGGGCGCTGTGTTAGGGATTCTTACGATGTTTTATTTATCTCGAACATTTGGAATGAAAATGGTACAACGTTTAGTAAATGAAAAACAATTAGATCAATATCATCGTTTTGTTAAGAAGAATGAAATGTGGATCATAGTTTTGTTGTTCATCGTTCCTGTGTTGCCAGATGAAATCATTTGTGTTGGTGCTGGAGTGAGCGGTGTTAAAACAAGACGCTTTATAATGATTGCTGTATTAGCAAAGCTAGTTACTACATTCTCGTTGGCTTATTCTTTACGAGTCACGGATCTATTTTAACTTATGTGTGTATTGCCCGCTCCGCTGAAAGCGCGCTGGATCAATTAAAGTAATAAAGCTCGCATAGACCGAGCTTTATTACTATTCGTATCAAACTAGATTTAATCTATCACACATACATCCAAAGGAAGAATATCTCCTTTAATTCCATAATGGTTAATCCGTAAATATTCTCCCCATACACGCTTTCTTCCTATTTCTGTATCCATCCAATTGTTTCTGTTCACTTCGGTTCCTTTGTAAATAGTATTGAATGTAAAAGGAATGTACTCAATTTGATTTGGTAAATGCTTTTTTAAGGTCCTTATTTGTCTGCCAGTAGCATGACTTTTGCAAACCACCATTAACGATTGAATCTTCGTAAAGTCAAAAACTTCCTTAGCGCATAATACATTTTCAAGAGAGTTAGTAGATTTTTCTTCAATAAATATATTGTGTGAAGGTATTCCTGCACTTATCAAAAAAGAGACGATAACTTTTGCCTCAGAGACTTCACGATCTGTATGGCCGTCCCAAGCAGGATGGGGAATTCCTGTTAAACTTCTACCTCCTGTAACAATAATGGTTTCTATGTAGTTACGATTATAAGCTTCAATAGCTTTTTCCCAATGCCCACTATGAGTGCCACTAAATATAAAAAGGGCATCACATTTTTGGGGTCGTACCTCTTTTTCAAAAGTAATAGCAGTCAATAGCTCAACGTCATTTTTAGTTAAATCTGGAATAATGGGTTCTTTAGGAATAATAGGATTCATACTTGAACTCCTCCAATTAGATTATAATTCTATATTTAACAATATATTACATATGAGGGTTTTTGCAAGATTTTTCTCTTGTTTGTGCATGTTTTTGCTATTTTGTGAACGAATGAGTTATGAAATAATATCTTTTGAAGGTCATATAGAGAGGGGAATAAAGGACTATAAAAAAGAGAAATCAAAAGGCCGATTCAAAGAGATGAATCGACCTTTTTGTATACTTTTACAAAGAGTGCATCCTAAGTTTTAGGAAAAGTAAATCCTTCTCCAAACACATCTCTTACATCGTGGACTACAACAAATGCTTTTTCGTCAACACGCTGGATCATCTTCTTTAACAGAAATAGCTCTTGTTTATTGATCACAACGTATAAAATATCTTTAGCTTCGTTTGAGTAATGACCTCTTGCATTAATAATGGTAACGCCACGATCCATCTCATCGCTTACTTTCTTAGCAATTTCGTCCGTGTTTTCAGAAATGATCGTAACAGCTTTTCTAGTATCAAAACCATCAATTAAGTAGTCCAAAATCTTTGTGCTAATATAAATGGAAATTCCTGTGTACATCGTATTTTCGATCCCGATGACAAATGCGGAACCAATAACGACCAGAATATCAAAAACAAACATAGTCGTACTTACACCCCAGCCGAAATGCTGATTCAGCATTCGCGCAATGATGGTCGAGCCACCTGTTGTTCCGCCTGAACGCAACACGAGCCCCAACCCGATTCCGATGAATACACCTGCAAAAACAGTGCCAAGCATAATGTCAACAGGGTTACCCATACCTTCTGTTAAATGAATAAATAGAGAGGTAAAGAAGATAGCAACCATCGTATACCATGTCACTCGTTTATTTAAGACTTTATAACCTATGGCTAAAAGGAAACCGTTCATAATAAAGTTTGTAAGACCTGGTGACCAGCCTAATACATAATATAGAGTCATCGAAATACCGGTAACGCCGCCCTCACCTAATTCGTTTGGGATGGCGAACCAATTTACCCCTAGTGCAAAGAACAGGGATCCTATAATAATTAATGTAATTTCTTTTCCTGTATGGTTCATATTATCACTCCGTTCAACCTGAATACCTAGGATAATATATCATAACGAATTCCTTCGAACAAGATTGTTCTACAATTTTGTTCAATTAATTAGAACTATGTTAGAATAAGGCAAAAGAACGGTTAGGCAGGTAATTTTAAAATGCGTAAAGAAACAGTAGAACAAAGAGTTTATCACTTAATAAAGAACGCAATCTTGAATAGACAAATTGCACCAGGTAACCAGTTATTTGAAAGTGCCATTGCTGAGAAGGTCAATGCGAGCAGGACGCCAATTCGAAGTGCAATCATGAAGCTGAAATCAGAAGGGTTAGTGAATGTTATTCCAAACAAAGGAGCATTCATTGTTCAACCAACGATCGAAGAAATGATTCAAGCGTTTGAGATGAGAAAAACGCTTGAGGAAATGTCGATTCAGAAAGGGTTCTCCAATCTTGGCTCGGATGACGTTGAACAACTTAAACAACTTCTTATTGAAATGAGGACCGCTTTTATAGAACGAAAGATCGTTCCGTATCAAGAGAAAAACAATGCTTTTCATCTAGTCTTAGCAACAGCAAGTGGAAACAGGTATTTAATTGAATTTATGAAGAAAATTTTGAGTCAGATAACAATTTATATGGTGCTCTATGATGTCTTTAATGAAGATTCTAGCAATGAAGAACTAGATATCCTTGAACACGAGCGAATGATCCAATACATTGAAAAGGGAGAAGAAGAAAACTTACGAGCTTTACTTCTGCAGCATCTTGATAACAGTTTAACCAAGCTTCAGCAGGATAAACTAAATTATCAGTCTCTTACAACGTTGTTTTAAAGGGGAGCACCTTGTTTTAGAATGACTTGGCCAAAAACAAAAGGAGATTTTGTATGGATCAAACAGAAATAGAGGGGAAAATTATTATCCTAAATGGTACGCCTCGATCAGGGAAATCGAGCATTGCCTCAGTGATTCAAAATGAATTTGAAGGTGTATGGATGAATATTGGGGTGGACCGTATCATGGATATGACACCTGAGAAATTTCAACCAAGCATAGGTTTAAGACCAGGTGGGGAAAGGCCCGATTTGGAACCATTCATACAGAGGATGTATCTTGCTATGTACAAATCAATTGTAGCTTTCAGTCGTGAAGGCTTGAATGTCATAGTGGATGTTGGTCATCATGATGGTTATTCTGTAGAGCATAACATTCTTCAGCAAGCTGCACAGATTCTTAACGGGACACCAGCATGGTTGATTGGTGTGCGCTGTCCAATTGAAACTGTGATGAAACGACGGATAGAAACCTGGCAAAAAGGCTATACACCTGAAGGAAAGATACCAAGCCCCATAGAACTCTGGCAGAAACTTGTTCATATTCCTGGTATATATGATTTAGAGGTGGATACTTCCTTATATACTCCAGAAGAATGTGCAGCTCAAGTTCATCAAAGGGTTTATGAAGGTTCTCCCCCTATAGCTCTTCAAAAAATACGGAGTGATAATTAAGAACAATTACCTAACAAGCCATTTTCAATAAAAGTTACTGAAAATCATCATACGAAAATATAGAAAAGACTGATCAAAGGGATGTTTAGTAACCTTATGTTTCAGTCTTTTTTGGGTTTTCCAATTCCTATTATCTAACTTAAGGATTTATCCGAAACGGGTGATGAAAGTCTGATTAACGTAGAAGGTTGTCCAAATGACATGGATTCATCTATGAAACTTTCCAAGGATTGTACGGAATGGGTAACGATTTTAATCAGATAGTTATACTGTCCAGCTAGGCGGTGACATTCGATCACATCACGGTGATCTTTACAGAAATCAACAAACTGCTTGCATTTCGTATTGTCGTATAAGATAAAAGCCATGACCGGTTTATTCATTTTTTCAGGATTAATAATTGCCTTATAACCCTCAATAATCTGCTTATCCTCAAGCTTCTTAACTCGTTCATTAACGGCAGGATTTGAAAGACCAACTTTTTTACCTAATGCCGTAATCGATACTCGAGCATCTTGCTGCAAATGTAAAAGGATCTCTTTATCAATTTCGTCCATATCTTTCTCCTCGACTTTAAAAATTTAGGAGCATTCATTCTTTTTCCGATGTTTTCAAAGAAATTCATAAGAAATAGCGTTAATATTCCATGTTAAAACAGTTCTGGGAAAAATATAATATATGTAAGAGATAATTACAACAAAAAGGGGATAGAAATAATATGTTAGAGATGAGAATGCAATGTGAAAAATGTTCTGTAGAGCTTCATGAAAAGTCGGATGCTTACATTTGTGTCCATGAATGTACGTATTGCCCAACATGCACAACAGAGATGAATCATATTTGCATGAACTGTAGTGGGGAACTCGTTAGACGTCCAAAAGCGGGGTCACAAACAATAAGTTGTTTATTAAGTAAATGAGGCTGCTTATATATCACAATCAAGCAAATCTAAAAAATATTTACTAAAATGCGTTTAATAGGTTACGAGTTTGGTAATAATACTAATAACAATAAACTCATTTTAGGAGGAACTAAAATGCTAATGACGACTGTGAAACTAAGCGAGTATGCAGGGAACAAAGATTTTGATTTGAACGGATACATATCTCAACTAATATCTACACCTTCACAAACGAAATAAACGGATGGCAGCCTATATGGCTGTTTTTTTGTTTTGAAATCATAGCTTAGAAAAATTCTGCAAATTCCATAAAACTGTTAGAGAGGAATCATATGAAAACCTTACAACTTTCATTATTCTTAAAAGAAAGATTTTAATATAGGAGGGAATATGATTTTAGAAATAGATTATAAGTGGTTTATGTTTATTAACGAAATCGTTTCAAGTTATCCGCTAATCGACAATTTCATGATTGTCTTTGCGGAATACGTTCAGTATGCATTTGTTTTATTATTGATCATGCTGTGGTGGAGAAATAAAAAGACAGACAGGATAATCGTATTTCAAGTGTTGGTTGCATTTTCATTATCTTACTCAGTAAATCGACTGATTGAGTTGTTCATGTATAGAGAGAGGCCGTTTATCTCACATGACATCATTCAATTGGTAGAGCATACGGCTAACTCTTCTTTTCCTAGTGATCATGCATCATCTGCAATCTCAATTGCCGTCACTTTAATGTTGGTAACGTTAAGGTATAGGTACGTATGGTTTATGTTTGCTATCTTGATCACGTTTTCAAGAGTTTGGGTAGGTGTTCATTATCCATTTGATGTAGTGGCTGGTGCATTGAACGGGATACTAATCGCACTTGCTACCCATTTATTCATTATGAAAATGAAACCAATAGCTGTACTGCTTAGAAGACCTATCTTTAACTGTAAGATATAAAAAAAATACCAGATGCCAATCTGTCATTTTGACGTCTGGTATAAGTTTCAATTCAAACAATCTTAAGAAACAATGTTTTACAGCTTTGTACCTTTGATAGAGACTGTATGAAAACCCCTAGAATCAGGTCCTCTCACTAAGGAAACATTCTTAAATCCAGTATTCATCATTAACGGCATCACTTGATTTTCTGAGACTTCCTTCACACTTTCCCAAGTTTCATTATCTTTACCATTAGAAAAAGTAATAACTACCAATCCACCTGGCCTAAGTACTCTATAAATTTCTGAAATGATGGTATCGACTTCACTCCAAAAATAAATGGTTTGAATACTATATAACTTAGTGAACGTATCGTCACTAAAAGGAAGGTTGTTGAAATTTGCTTGGACTAGTCTAGCTCTTTTATTATTGATTTCCTTTTGATTTCGTGCCGCAGCCGATCGAATCGCAGTTGAAGACAGATCTAATCCTACAATTTCCCGAACACCATATTTTCCTGTGATCATTTGTATCGCATAGCCGGCACCACAACCAAGTTCCAACACTTTGTCTTGTTCTTCAAGTTCCAATTGTCCTATTGTCCACTCTGTTTCAGGTTTATGCTGTCTGACCATCTTTTTTACGATATATGTACCAATCAATCCCTTTGGCGTTTCATAATGACGATCTATATACTCTTTTACCGAATGAAGTAATTTCATCATTTTCTCCTTTAACACTAATTTCAAACATCTTTCTTCTTATTCCCTTAAGCTCTAGGTGAACCCTCTTAATCCTGTTTAAAATCCATTTTTAACTTTATAATTGGGAAGAGTGATAATCATTTTGAAGGGACAGATTAGCTTGAAGAGTCTCAATGTTAATATCATAACCTATTCATCTGATTTTGCTGAACAAACCGTTAAAATGTGGCGTGATAGTAAACTCAAGGCAATAGGTGTAAAAGAGTCTCATAGTTTTGAAAGTCATGTGTACTTTCTGAATAGTATCCTAACGAAAGAGTTTGTCGTCGAACTAGTGATGGTTGATGAAAATGTTGTTGGATTGATTGCATATAACCAGGCTGAAATAAGCCAACTGTATGTTCACCATGATTATCAAAAATTGGGTATAGGTTATGCATTGCTTCAACGAGCAAAGGATTACTCCAGCGGAAAGTTAACTCTGTACACATTTGAAGTAAACAAGAATGCACAACGTTTTTATGAAAAGAATGGTTTCAAAATTATTGGAAGAGGCCATGAGAATGAAGAAAATCTGCCAGATATTCAGTATGAGTGGAGAGCAAATATGGAACAGTCTTTGTAAGATTTATAAATTCATTTTCTTATATTCTTTGAAGATGCAGTAATGACTAAAGGGCAAAAAGAAGGATTTGTAATTTCGACTGAAAAAGAATATTATAGTGATTTTCTTAGGCCGAAGGAGTGAATTTCTATGAATTTTCGAAAAGCAAATGAGGAAGATTTACCAGCAATTGTTCGCTTACTTGCTGATGATGAATTAGGAACCCAACGAGAACGTTTTGCAGAGCCATTGCCAGCTGATTATTATAAAGCATTTGCGGCAATTGAAGCACAAGGTGGAAATCAGATTATTTTAGCTATTGACGGTCAAACGGTGATTGCCTGCCTTCAGTTAACGATTATTCCTGGTTTAGCAAGACAGGGGATGAAACGAGCACAAATCGAAGGGGTACGTGTCGATCAGCGCTACCGTGGAAAAGGGGTAGGAGAAGACTTGTTTAAAGAAGCGATTGCTATCGCGAAATCTGAGAAATGCGGTCTTGTTCAATTGACAACTGACAAGCAACGTGATGAAGCACATCGTTTTTATCAACGTTTAGGATTTTTGGCGAGTCATGAAGGGATGAAACTAATCTTCTAAGTTGAAAACTCTACTCCATAAAAGAGTGTGTTGATCCAAGCAGGATTAAAGGACTTTTTATAAATTTATTAAACAAACGTAACAGGATTGTAGATTAGGAATGAACATAGATTAGATTATTAAAGAACACCTGCTTGCCAAAATAACATAAGGTTAAAGATATGTTAGTGTGCACGACTATTAAACAAATAGAACCCCAATTCTCCATTCACGCACTGAGAAATAGGGTTTCTATTGCGACCCTTAAATTAACTATTTGTACATTTCTAATCAGTGCCAGTAGTACTTAATTGATGTTTCTCAGAATAGTACTCTGCTTTAGAGGGCAGGGTGTTAACGATAAATAATATAATCGTTACTGTAAACATGATTAAAGTTCCTAATATGACGACAAACTGAATAGATATCGATTCAGCTATGATTCCAAAAATCATAGTCCCAATAATGATGAAAAAAGCTTCGATGAAACCATAAACACTACCAACTCGTCCCATTACCTCGACAGGAACATTATTTTGATAGAATGTGTAAAATCCTGTATTAATAAAAGCCATAGAAAATGATAGAACGAAAAAACCAACTGCTGCCATCAAAAAAGTACCCGAAAAAGCATAGAATAGATAACCGCTTGATACCATCAAGGATCCAAGACCGATTAGCCAAGAGGTAGCCACTTTTTTAACAACTATCATGTTTAACAATGCGCCTACAACTATTCCAACACCAGCAATACTTACCAGGAGTCCATAATCCCCCTCTGATAAAGAAAGAACTTCTGTAGCAAATGCTGCTTCCAGTGAATCTACAGCAGTTGCCAAAACCATCACTGCACTAAAAAGGAAATAAATGACCATCACATAAATATGTTTACGACTAAAATCAACAACTAATTTCCAGTCATTTTTCAGTACCTTTAAGGTTATTTTTTCGTCTTCTGTTTTAATTAGATCATTTTTTTCAATATTGGGCATGAACAACGTGAAGAATGCTGCTAAGAATAAGGCTATTGCATTTATATATATTGCATAATTAGGAGTTCCACTCATAAATATAATTCCCGCAATTGCAGGACCGGTAACAAATGCCCCAGAATCAATTAAACTCACGAGAGAATTAAATCGTTTTCTTCGGACTTGAGGAATTAACTTCGTAATGTAAGTCATTGTTGTAGGATTGGCCATGGAACTAGCTATACTTATTAAAAAAACGATGCCGTATATTGTCCAAATAGATGATAATAATGGCAATAGTGCAATAAATACTGCTCGGAATAGTGCGAGCCACACCATAAGATGCTTTTTATTCGATCGATCAATTAAGCTACCACACCATATATTAGTAAATAAAGTAGATAAAGCTCTAAGTATATATAGACCGGAGACAGCAAGTACACCCATCATATCAAGTACGATTAAATTTAATGCTAAAAAGTAAATCCATTCCCCTACACTTGAAATACCAATAATAGTCAATAAAATAGAAGGGTATTTCCACGACTTCAAAACCATTTTTATACGCATTTTTATTTCCGCTCCTTCGCGATATTAAACTTGGACAATAAAAAAACTCACCCCCAAGACAGTTGTCTTGAGGACGAGTTATTGCGCGTCGCGGTGCCACCCCAGTTTGGTAATATGTCTCCATATTACCCTTATTAGGTACGGTATGAAGAACCATACATATACCCTAGCCCTATAACAGGAGCTCCTGTCACACTATCACCTATATGGATCCAATGTGCTGCTCAGAGGCTTGCTTCCAACCATTAATTCTTACTCCTTTTCACCAACTGGAGCTCTCTTTGAAGAATTGCCGATTATACTCTTCTCTTCATAGCATTTATTTAATTGTGGATAATCTTACCAAATATGCAAGTGGAAAGTAAAGAGCTTTTTAAGTTACATATATAGGATTTCGAAAAAGATTCCCTTCTTTCTTTACAGGACATTGTATTGGAAAGGAATGCACGTTTTATTAAACTTATAGATTAAGAGGAAATTAAACATTGAGAATGGAAATTATAAGAGATAAAGTATCCCCAAAAAGATGGGATTTGTGGTTGATAGTTATAAATTTCTTAAAATAGAAAAATCCCTTGCATATGTTCTATTCGATACTAACGATTTTGTGTACAAAATCTACAACGAAAACGAGTTAATAAAGTATCTAAAAACACATAAACCAAAGTAAATCTTTATTCTGCAATCTCTACCTTTCTTCAACAAGGAGAAGAGGAGTGCTCATTCTGATGGTTGACACTTCAGAAAAGATGGAGGGTTATGGTGCAACTATTTAAAAACTTTTTAAATTCATTTGTAACACTAGTGATTATTTTGTTGTTTCCTATTGCTTTCTTTTTGCAAATTTTATTCGGAGAGGAAACACCAACAACTAATGAAGTTTATGTGTTTTTAGGGCTATCTATATTAATGGTACTTTTATCTCTGGCAACGAGATTTTTTGGTAAAACTAACACAATGAATTTTATTGGTTTTTATTCTTTTTTATTTACTGTGTTTTGGATTGTTTGTTTAGTAGATTCATTAAAATATGAACGGGAGCAAATGCTTGATTTTATAAGGTTCATTGGCTTTTTCACTGCATTAGTATCTACTCTTTTCAACGTAAAGATAAATCAATTAACTCTAGTTAATCGTCCAAATTAAACGCGCTTACTTTTAAGGTTTAGGAGGTGGAAGGGACATTTTAAAGATTACTTGGATGAAAAGAAAATTCATCGCGGCAGTTATAACATCCTTAATATCAATAATATTAATATATTCATTTTTTCCGCTTAATACTTTCTTATCGCTAGGTAGTGATCATTCGAATACTACTTTCGCAGACATTCTAATAATAAGTACTTATGTTCTAGTTGGTGTTCTAATATATGGGATGCCAATATCTTTACTTATAGATTTTATTACAAAGAACTTTAAAGATGCGAGGGTCTTTTTTGCTTTATCTCTACACATTTTTTTTGGTCTATTGCCTTTCTTTATGTTGTGGTTCTTTACCTTTTTTTCTTTAACAATTTCAGTTTTATTCTTTTTAACGGATGAGTTAATTAGATATATAAATATAAGACAATAGCTATATTAACTAAATGCCGCAATAGGTAAAGACTAACTCTTGTATATCTAGCATGAAACATCAGCTATATTTTGTGGAATGGGGGCTTAGCAGATGTTTAATGAATTTAACTTTGATCTAATCTATCATGAACAAAGTACTGAAACTCCTTTGGTGGTGATGATGTGTGGTGTGGCTGGATCAGGTAAAACTACCTTCTCACAACGGTTAGAGAAAAAAGGATTTGTACGTCTTTCAATTGACGAGGAAATTTGGTCTACCAATGGTCGATGGGGAATTGACTTCCCAATGGATAAGTTCGAGGAATACAGAAAAGACGCAGAAAGTAAATTACGCAAAGAATTAATTCAGTTAATTCACGATAAACAACAAGTAGTTATTGACTTCAGTTTCTGGGATCGATTAAGAAGGAACGAATATAAGAAAATTATTGAGGAGTCTGGCGGTAAATGGAAGCTTGTCTATTTAAAAGTTCATCCGGATGAGTTACGGAAGCGGTTAAAATTACGTAACCAGCGCTTTGACGCGAATTCTTTCCCGATTTCAGATGAGCTTTTGAACTCTTACGTTAGTGGTTTTGAAGTCCCTAGTGATGAAGGGGAAATTGTAGTTGTAAATTAAATCCAACATTGCATTTGAAAGGGAGCGTTCGTATGTTATCAACTCATGGTAACGTTTATAAAACCAAAAGTGGAAAAAACGTAACAGTAAGGGAGGCTTCTGTAAAAGATGCGGAAGTGATGTTAATGGCTGCATCAAAAGCATTGGTCGATGCTCCTTACATGTTAAGTACTGCTGAAGATCTCAAGAAGTTAAGTCTTGAAGATATGCAAAGGGAACTAGAACATTACTCCACAAACCAGAATTATATAAAACTAGTTGCTGAATATGAAAACGAGCTTGTGGGTGCCATTGATTTTAGAAATGGAAACAAGGAAAAAATAGCGCATCAAGGTTCTTTTGCAATGACCGTCTTACCCCAATATCGAAATCATGGCGTTGGAAGAGCACTGGTAGAATCACTGATCACCTGGGCTAGGAACAACGAAACGGTCGAAAAGATTTGTCTAGAAGTCATGGAAGACAACCATGGAGCTATACATTTATATAAATCTTTGAACTTTGTAGAAGAAGGTAGAAAAGCGAAAGCTGTTAAAATGGAAGGTCGATATCAAGATTTGATTATGATGGCTTTGTTTGTTTAAAACATCTTATATTGTCTACACCCTTTAAGAGAGTAAAGGAATTTAACATAAGCTACAGAGTTACATGCGAGCATATAGTAAGAGTAAATTCATTTTGACCATAAATAAAAAGTGGGGTAATGACAATGGCATTTGTTATAGCTATAGGTGCATTGTTGCTATTAGCATTCTTGGCGATCAAGCTCACAAAAGGAAAAACAACAAAAAGGAAATGCATAGTGTGGGGGATATTTATTATGGTAGGGTTTAATCCGTTTTTAACATTCCTTATTTCTATCCCAGTTGGTTTAGCGGTGGGAGACGGGTTTGCTGCAGTAGGTATGATGATGTTGTTATTACCAGCTTTTTTTATCATCGGTTTAATTACATTACTAGCTGGCATCTTTGCGACAAGTAGTTCTGTTTAGAAAGTGTAGGAGTCCCCAATAGCACTTATAAACAATTATAGATATAACTTGAATGTTGCAGATTATTTAGAAAATAAGGATGATAATTCTATGTGGGGCATACCATTAATGTATTTCCTTTTCTTTTTTATAGTGTCTCTAGTAATAAGTGTTTTTCTTAGTTTTTTTACTAAGAACTCGTTAAAAAATAGTTTCATTTTTTCATTACTTTTTTCATTTTTTATTACTTTTTTCAATTTATATTACATTGGTTTATTTTGGGATGCCATATATCTTCTAATAAGAAGAAATTCCATTGGTATACAGAATGGAGGGAAATATCATGGAGTTAAGAATGTCAAAGTATGTTAAAGGAAATTTTGGACGTTTATTTCCAATTGTGATGATTTTAATGATATTAAATGAAGTTATTTTTGGATTCGAAGTCCAATACTTTGGCTTTGATGAACTTGAAGACCTTGGTCGCATCATTTTTGTATTAATCGTAAAAGCTTGCGAAAGTGCGCTAATTACAGTTTTGTTACTATGGTTATATACTAGAATTAAATCGGTTTATAAAAATCCTTAAAAATCTTGAGGTGAAAATGAGCGAGATCAAAGAAATCTGGAAACCACTTTCTGTGAAAGAGATACAATATATTTTTGATCAGATGTCACTACATTGGTGGATTGCTGGTGGATGGGCGTTGGATTTGCATCTGAATAGAATTACACGAGAACATGATGATATTGATGTCCTAATTCTGAGATCGGAACACCTACTTCTACAGAAGTATCTGTCCGCTGATTGGAAAGGATACAAAGCGTTTAAAGGAAAGTTAATACCTTGGAACATGTACGAAAAGCTAGATAACCAATTTGATAATTTATGGTTTAAGAAAAAGGAAGAATCTACATGGGCTTTTCAAGTGATGATTATAGATTGTGAGAATGATTATTGGATCTACAAACGAAATGGTACAATAAAAAGAGAGCTAACGTATATTGACTTGAAAACTTCTGAGGGAGTCCCATACATAAAACCAGAAATTCAGCTTCTATATAAGGGTGGAAGTTAGTTGATTAGGGAAAAAAATCAACTAGATTTAGAGAATGTCTTGCCAACGTTGGATGATGTAAGTAGAGAATGGCTAAGAGATTCCTTGACTATTCAGTACCCGAACGGTCATCCATGGATTGAACGAATAAATGCGTACATAGAAAGCTCGCAAAATATGAAAAGAGAGTAAGGGTGGTGTATCGCTTCCCTTATTTTCTTTTTCTAGTAGTAAAATTTAGAAGTAAATAGGTGAAGTTGTATGAGTAAAATCGTTATTTTAGCAGAAAAGCCATCTCAAGCGAAGGCGTATGCAGACGCCTTTACGGTAAAGAAAAAAGATAAAACGTTCATTGAATTAAACCCATGCAGCATCTTTCCAAGTGGCGCGACAATTACATGGGGAATTGGTCATTTGGTTGAGCTGAAGCAACCTAAAGAATATAAGTCTGAATGGGGAACGTGGCGTTTGTCTTCTCTACCCATCTTGCCTGAACGATATGAATTCAAGGTAGCAACGGGAAAGTATGAACAGTTTAACGCGGTAAAACGGTTATTTAAAGAAGCGGACATCATCATTAACGGATGTGATGTGGATCGTGAAGGCTCGAACATCTTTTATTCGATCTACCATATGACAGGTGTGAGAGGGAAAACCATTAGACGCCTATGGATTAATTCTCTAGAAGTCGATGAGGTTCGTAAAGGATTTTCGAATCTTCATGATAACGAGAAAGATCTATTGCTTTATGCTGAAGCCAAAACACGTCAGATCTCTGATTGGCTCGTTGGCATGAACGGAAGTCGCCTTTATACGTTACTGTTGCAGCAAAAGGGACTTACAGATAGCTTGAGCATTGGTAGGGTGCAGTCGCCAACAACGTACTTGATCTACCAAAGGCACCTCGAGATCGAGAATTTCGTGGCAAAACCTTTTTATGAGATTGAAGGGAAATTTACGGCCGCAAACGGAAAGTATCGGGGCAAAGCCAAAATTAAAAGTGAGAAACAAGAAGAAGTTCAACAGCTGCTAGATAAGCACAACATTACCGGAAAAGATTCGGGTATCATTAAAGCCGTTTCGAAAAAGGAAATGAGGATCAAATCACCTAAGTTACACTCGCTCTCGACGTTACAGGCAACAGCGAATAGAAGATGGAAGTATAGTCCGAAGAAGGTATTGGATACGGTTCAAAAATTGTACGATAAGAAAATCTTATCGTATCCAAGGACAGACACTCAATACATTACCGAAAATGAGTTTGCGTATCTATCGGCAAACCTTGAGTCCTATCAAGGTCTCATAGAGAATCGTTTTGCTGCAGCATCTAAACGACCTAGTAAAAGATATGTAGACGGATCCAAGGTACAGGAACACTATGCGATTATTCCAACAAAACAGGTTCCAACTCGTGCCAAGATTCAAGGGTTATCCATCGAAGAAAAGAACATTTACTTTGAAGTATTGAACACGACGCTTGCCATGTTTCATCACGACTATGTATACGAAGAGACAAAAGTAACAACGAGCGTGAACGGTTTAGACTTCGATTCTGTAGGAAAAACAGAGATCAGCAAAGGGTGGAAAGAACTATTTAACTACGGATCAAAAGACAAAGAAAACACAAATGCTAAGAAAGATGAGAACGCACCACAAGCTCTTCCGAAACTTGAAAAAGGGGAGGAAGTGAAAAGTATTGTCAAAATGAAGGAAGGGATGACTACCCCTCCAAAACCTTATACAGAAGGTCAACTCATCTCGATGATGAAAACGTGTGGTAAGTCGGTCGAGAATGAAGAAGAAATGGAAATCTTGAAAGAAGTAGAAGGCTTAGGTACAGAAGCAACACGAAGCGGAATCATTGAAACCATTAAAAAACACCAATACATTGAAGTGAAAAAGAACATTGTCCATATTACTGAAAAAGGAAAAATTCTATGTCAGTCCATAGAAGGCAATCTGCTTTCCAGTCCATCCATGACCGCTAAATGGGAAACCTATTTAAAGAAAATCGGAAACGGAAATGGAACACCTCAAGCTTTTTTGGGAAGTATCGCAAAGTTTCTTAATAAATTGATCGAAGAAGTACCTGGTCAATTGAATGCTGCACCTATCCAGCAGAGTATTGATGGAGTGAAGAATGTAAGTCAGAAACCGATTGCTATTTGTCCTAGATGTAAAAAAGGAAAGATCAGCGTAAGTCGTTCTTATTATAGATGCTCCGAACATGCTAATGGTTGCAAACAAACTTTTCCAGGGAAATTACTCGGTAAGACGATTACAGAAAAACAAGTGAAAGATCTGTGTACGAAAGGGAAAACAAGTCTTATAAAGGGCTTTAAGCCAAAAGCAAAAGAAAAGAAAAAGTTCAGTGCGATGCTCGTTTTAAAGGAAGATTTAACGATTGGGTTTGAGTTTGCTAATCAAACTTTTGTGAAGAAGTAAAGGTCGATTTTGGTTAGGGATAGATAGAAAGAATATTGCTACTTTCGCTTTCTCTTGTGTTCATCATCATTCGAAGACTCGTCTGAGACGAGTCTTTTATAGCAAGTAAGAATTTATTTTTGGAAATCAGTTGACATTTTAGGTACTCAGTCATACAATGTAGAGGTAGTAAGTAATACTAAATAGTAATATGATTTCAAATTTTTTTACAACGGTACTAAGTCATACTTATTATAGGTCAGATGAAATAAAGGAGGCTTTTGACATCGAACATTTAACAGAAATGCTAAAAGGTTCACTTGAAGGCTGCGTATTGGAAATTATCAGCCGTCATGAAACCTATGGCTATGAAATTACACGCCGCTTAAACGATCAAGGATTTACAGAAGTGGTGGAGGGTACGGTATACACGATCCTCGTCCGATTGGAAAAGAAGAAATTAGTAGACATCGTTAAGAAGCCGTCAGATATGGGTCCGCCTCGAAAGTTTTACACGCTGAATGAAGCTGGCAGACAAGAACTTGAATCCTTTTGGCGAAAATGGGATTTCGTATCTTCAAAGATTAATGTATTGAAATCACAATAAGCTCATAAAGTGTTTCGGTAGCATGATGAATGAAAGGAATAAAAAGGAGGAAAGAAATATGTTGGAATGGATTAAAAAGATGATCGGTGATAAGAAAGAATACAAGATGATGATGGCGCGTGTTGAAGCTCTTCCAGAGGATTATCAGTTTGTATTTAAAAAGATTCAAACGTATATGTGGAACTTTTCATCTGGAAACGGAATGGATATGCTACACATCCAGTATGAGTTGATTGATCTGTTTGAAGCAGGAGCAGCACAAGGGAGACCAGTGCTAGACATTACAGGGGAAGACGTGGCATCGTTCGCAGATGAACTTGTAGCAAACGCCAAAACCTATTTTGCTAAATATCGTGAAGATCTGAACCAAAGTATTCAGAAGGAATTAGGAAAAGAGTAACATTTATGGCTGAATAGAATGTACTGTGAACTATTCAGTTGTTTTTTTACTCGGTACTAAGTAACACTTATTATCAGTGATACTGAATAGTAAAATCATAATTTATTAGGAGGAAAAACATGAATGTAACAGCGATTTCTATAAAAGGCTTAAAAAAGTCTTTCAAAGATAAGGAAGTTTTAAAAGGAGTAGATATAGAGGTGAATAGGGGAGAAATCTTCGCTTTGTTAGGATCAAATGGAGCGGGGAAGACGACGATCGTCAACATTCTTTCCACATTGATGAAAGCGGATGAAGGGGAAGCGATAATCTGTGGATATGATGTCGATCGACAAACCGATGGAGTTCGTCAGAGCATTAGTTTAACAGGACAGTTTGCGGCCTTAGACGGAATGCTTACTGGGCGTGAAAACCTTATGATGATTGCTAAATTAAGAGGTGTTAACAATCCAGGTGAAGTCGCAGATCATTTACTTGAAAGATTCAGCTTAACAGAAGCTGCGAACAAACGCAGTGACCAATATTCTGGGGGTATGAAACGAAGGCTGGATATTGCCATGAGTCTGATTGGAACACCGGACGTTATTTTTCTCGACGAACCAACAACAGGACTTGATCCTGAAGCGCGTATTGAAGTTTGGAATACTGTAAAAGAACTTGCCAATGGTGGAACGACAATATTACTGACCACACAATACTTGGAAGAAGCCGAGCAGCTCGCAGATCGTATTGCGATATTACATGGTGGGAAAATCATCAAGGCCGGCACGCTGCAAGAACTAAAAAAAATGTTCCCGAAAGCGAAAGTGGAGTACGTTGAGAAGCAGCCATCACTAGAGGATATTTTCCTCAACATCATCGGTAAAAAGGAGAGTGTGTAAATGAAAAGCATAACAGGAACTTTATTAGGACGATTAATGCGTAATATCATGCGAAGTCCGGATACGATTATCACGGTGGCTATTACCCCGATTATGATGATGCTATTGTTTGTTTATGTATTCGGAGGGGCGATTGAGGCAGGAACAGACAACTATGTGAATTACTTATTACCAGGCATTTTGCTGATGGCGATCGCATCAGGTGTGGCTTATACCTCTGTACGGCTGTTTACAGATGTGAAGAGCGGGTTAATGGCACGCTTCATTACCATGCCAATCAAAAGATCATCCGTATTGTGGGCGCATGTTTTAACCTCACTTGTTTCTAATGCCCTTACGATTTTAATTGTAATCTTAGTCGCCTTGCTGATGGGTTTTCGTTCTAACGCAGGACTTCTAGATTGGCTTTCTGTAGCCGGAATACTTGGACTATTTACGCTATCGCTAACATGGCTCGCCGTTATTCCGGGTTTAACAGCAAGTTCAATGGAAGGAGCAACAGCTTATTCGTACCCGCTCGTGTTCTTACCCTTTATCAGTTCAGCATTTGTTCCAACAGAAACGATGCCTAAGGTTGTGCGGATCTTTGCTGAAAATCAACCCGTAACATCCATTGTGAACGCGATTCGTGCTCTATTGTATGATGGATCAGTGGGAAATGATATCTGGATTGCGCTTACTTGGTGTATCGGAATTATGGTTGTTGCTTACTTCTTAGCTAGTAAAAAGTTCAAACGACAGTTGGGATAAATGAAGTGAACAATAAAAAGAGACAAAGCGAGAGTTGCTTTGTCTCTTTTGCTATTAGTTTTTAAAAGGAAGGTCATCTTCAGAGGAAGATTGATAGCCATCTCCAATGATGTAAATGCTTTGGTTATCTGGACTAGAAACTTTCGTATATAGAACATTTCTAGGAGATAACACCGTGCTAGCTGTACCTGCTTTTATAATATTAGAACTTGATCCTAACGTTGGAGAATATTGATAATAAGTCGTATCTGTATCAATTTCAAAGTGAAGGTGTGGCCCAGTTGAATACAATCCTGTATTACCATAGTTCCCTAATCGTGTATCTTTTGTAACACTCTGCCCTTTAGATACAGCAATTGAAGCTAAGTGATTATAACGGAACACAAGATCTTTCGTTGCTTTCGTTGAATGGATGTAAGATGCAGGATATTTCACAATGACGGTGTTTCCTAAAACGTTATCGTAGCCTGTTGCTAAGACTTTACCCGTTCCACTCGCCCAAACCGCTCTGCTGCTGTTAGAGGATGTTAAGTCCCATCCATAATGTTTGAAACCAAACTTCTTCTGATAGTTAGCATTCAAGTACCCAGCCGTGATATAAGCGTTGTTGATTGGTTGAATCAACTTTTGAGCTGCTGAGGCAAACGATGGAGCAACGAGCACGAGTGAAAAAACAAGCACAGTAAATAGACTGATAAACTTTTTCATAATAATTCTCCTCCTCTTAATTCGTTCCAATATAATGCAGAAAAGGAAAAATGTATACGAGTTTCGGGGACATCGAGAAAAAATGATAAGGTCTTACTACAGAAGTTTATTTACATGACCTATTTCTAGTAGTTTTTGTGCGTATCTATTTAACTAGATAAGTATTTTAGAATAGGATGGAAACTTTGAGTGTAGGAAGCTTCCAAATAGGTACTTTCAATTCAGAAAAGGTTTAAGAGTAGTGCAATCGAATATATCTTATGAGCCAAAATGAACATCGGAGGAATTGATTATGAAGGTTAATAGAATCGATCATGTGAGTATAAACGTAAATAATCTTTCAAAAGCGAAAGCATTTTTCCAAGATATAGGGCTTGAAGTGAAAGCGGAATGGGAAATGCAAGGAGATCAGTTGGACAGGATTGTTGGACTAAAAAATGTTAGAACGAGCTGTGTAGCTTTAGGAATGCCTGAAGGTCAGACCTGGATAGAACTCGTCAAATTTAATACGCCGTCAGATGATTCAGATACGCAACAACCCTCACCAAATACACTAGGCATTCGACATATCTGCTTTGCTGTTGAGGATCTTGAAGCGATCGTTGCTATTTTGAAAAAGAAGGGTATGGAGACCTTTAGTGAGATCGAGCAATATGAAGACAGTTATAAACTATGCTACGTTCGTGGTCCCGAGGGAATTATTTTAGAGTTAGCGGAGAAAATCGGCTAATTAAAAAGACCAGACTATAATCTGGTCTATTGCAATTGGATAGATTAGGGCTTATTCCAAGTTACGATCAAGAAAAAAACAGTAATGATTACGATTAATCCAGATAGAGTTAGTGTCAAGATACTTGCCGTTTTCCATTTCCCTTTACCAGAGAAAAGTGTTAAGATCCAGGCTACAATATAGCCCCATAGAGCAAACCATGCATAAGAAGCTGCAAAGAATCCAATGTACTTTCCAAGCCAAGTTGGAATCAAACCCACGATAAAAATGATTATTGCAAATAACCCCAAGTACTTTTTCATAAATGGCTGCACCTCAGTTTATGATATATGTATTAAATTACCATAATATGTATGCTAGTGGTGAGAAACTTACTGCCTCTCAAGAATTAATTTGCCTTAGAGTAAAAGTTAGTCAAAAAGTAGTAAGCAACGAAAGGAATCGCATGGTAAAATAAGGTACATAATCAAGCGAGAGGAATTCAACTTATGTCATATGTGATTCAATTTGTTTTAGCAGTTATTGTGTTTCTTTTTTCAACGTTTTCAGCATGGTATGAAGGAAGTGAATTAAGAGATACGTGGTGGGAATGGAAGTACTCGGCTATGTTTTCAAACTGGAAGCATGGAACAGTAACAAATGTCTCTGAGATATCTGGATTCGATCATTTCATTTACGCCGCAAAATTTAAACCACTGTTTCCAATACTCATGATAATCAGTTTGCTGTATATTCTTGTGTTACTTGCTACATGGCTTTTAAGAAATCACACGAACAAACTGAGCTTATTTTTCAGCTTGCTCGGCCTTACATTATTTCTAGCCAGTTCGTTAACGTTTAGATCTCCTACTATGGGTCTGGAATGGTTTACTTGGCTGTTTCTGTTAGCTGGAATGTCGAGTAGCATCGCTGCAGTAATGTTGAGGATAAAATTCACAACGAATAATCAAGAGGTATATTAAAGTTTGCATTTCTTCGAGAAGAAGAAGTGTATTAAAAACCATTTAATAAACAGTGTATCTACATGAAGAAAGTGAATGAATAATGGAGAAAGCATTCCTCTATCCAGTTACGTCTTTCATCTCATTAATTTCTAAAACATTTTTAATCATCATGTTAGTTAGTGAAATATACTTCTTTCCAACTATATGATAGGGTATATACTAGCCATTATTTTAGGGTTTAGCATTTAGAAAACAAATGTTATAAAAGTGGCTTTATAGTCAGTAGGAATTGTATTAATGCTTCTTTTTCTAGCCATAATGATCACTGTTCTTCTTTGTACTGGTGGTGAACCATAATAAGTTAATTCTATTAAAAATGACCAGACGATAAATCTGGTCATTTTTCTTGCTATCATTTTTACATAAATGACAAAGTCAATTTTGCAAAAAAAAATTTTGCGGTTTGGAATTGATATTGGTAATTATAGCGATTAGAAGATGATATTCCTTTGAACATCGAAAACAGCAGGTGTGATGGAGGCAGGAGATGGAGGGATTGATGTATAACCGATTGGCATTGGTGTAGGCGGTGGCGGGATAACCTGTGTTACGGTTATATCCGTACCGTTGCCATACGGAGGACCAACATAGCTGAAGAAGTTATCATAAACTTGTATTTGCCCATTAGTTGGTACAGATGTTCCTCCACCACTGTAATCCAAATACACCGCGAGCCGTGTAGGGTTAGGGTTAATAAACGTATTATCTTGAATTAAGATTTGCGCATACCCTGCAAAGGTATTAGCTCCTCCGACAAAGAAGATAACGGTGCTCCCGCTTCTCGCTCCATGGTTTATATAATTTTCTGTAATGAATAAGGAGAGAGCAATGGCATTTTGGTTAATGAGAAACGGCTGGGACCAACTGAAGATACTATTGTTTGAAAGTTGTAACGTACCTGTAGCAAAGGCGCTCGCACTTGAGACTTCAATTGAGAATGTTCGTCTACTAGTTGCACCACCATTGAAAATGTTTCCGTAAAACAAAGAGTTCGTACTGGATTGAAGCACGACAGCATCGCGGTCTCCCGTATGAATGATTGTATTTCCGATGTACTGAAAATTTGCAACATCAAGGAAAGACCCACGTCTGCCTCCATCTAAAATATTATAGCGAATAATATCGTTTGTATACTGAAGGAACGGTAAAAATGACCTCAACGCCACGCTAAATAACGCATTTGAACCAAGTCCTGCCCCGGTAGGGCCAATAAAATGAATATTTTCCACGGTTACGTTATCCGCAGCGATGATCAAATACGAAAAGTCCAGAGACCCAGTGATGCTGAAATTCACTTCGGTTAAAGAAGCTGAAATGCCTCGTAAAGTTAGTGGTTTGTTGATGGTTAGAGGGGTGGCTGAGGTAATGATGGCTGTATAGGTACCTGGAGACAATTCGATCGTGTCACCTGGAGCAGCTGCCGTAATAGCCGCTTGGATACTTGGATAATTAATTCCTTGCGTGATATTTCGAATGCGAAGCGCTTGAGGATCAATGTTTTCTCCGATTGTAATGAAATCAAATTCTTGATCGGTATTAAAGATCACTGTCGTAAGGGTCGTTGAAACGAGCCTTACAGCCGACGTCCGAACAACCGCAGCACTGGTGCTGATGTCATAAGTACCAGGTGTTAAGATGATTCGGCTGATCGTATTATTGTTAAGCGCTGCTAGTAGGTCTGCACTGGTACTGACCGTTACGGTCGTCTGAAGTCCTAGTTTTTGAATAAATACAGACGCGGTATCATTCGCCTGTGTTCCACCTGCTGGCGTTTGAAGTGTCACCGTTAACGGAACGACATTTGTATGATATCGGACGGTTAACGTCGCAGGTACTGTATCCACTGTAAGAATGGTTTGTCCCATGTTTTGCTGGTTAATATCATCTGAACCATAGATAGTGCCAGGAACAAGGATTCCGCCGTTAAATAGAGCAAACTGGTTCTTGATATCACCACTTACGGAAAAAGAGATGTAATAATCACCAGGAACATTAATCACGATCTCAGCGGTTCCAGCTGTATGGGTAACGATGCCAGAGTTTGGGCCGTTGCTATCAAACAGAATGTCTGTTTCCGGCAATAGAGCTTGTTCACTTAAATTATAGATGAACGCAAAATCCGAGGATGCTCCCGGCGGACCTGCGGGACCTTGTGGACCTTGAATGAGTGTGGGGTTGAATAGACATGGATAACATTCTGATTGTCTATCTTTCAAGTTCATAACCTCCTTTCTACAACCTCTGAATGAGTATAGAGGCTGTGACGTTGTTGGCTGTTCCGCCGGCAAGTGTTTCTAGCAGAACGGATGTTGCTGAAGTAAAGTTCCGTAACGTAAGGGTAGAAGAGCTAGTAACTGTAATTATGGCTACTCCTGTATTCTGCTGATCCGTATCATTTGATCCGTATATGCTGCCGGCTACAAGTCCTCCATTTAGGAATAGGGCAAATTGATTTGCTTGCTGGGCCGTAACAGAAAAGAGAATTTTATAGTTACCAGGTGTATTGATTGTAATAATGGAATCACCCACGGTATGAGCAATTGAACCAAAAATGCTTCCGTTCGTATCAAACGTCACATCTGCTTGTGGATCAACCGATTGAGCGGTTGATTGATAAATAAATGCATAATCTGTGGAAGCTGCCGTGCCTGCTGCGCCCGCTGGTCCTTGTGACCCTTGTGGCCCAGGTACTGGAACAATCGTACAACAACAATTGCAACTATGACAATTTCTACAAGACATAAAATCACCTCAAAGAATAAAAATATTACCAAAAAAAGAGCTAGTAACAGTAATAGGATATGCTGAAAGACAAGTTATGTGATTTTAAGTTAATTAAAGAAGCTAGATTTTCTGCTGACAAACAAATGGTCATTATGAAACGTGGATAATTTGTATTTCAATAGTTAGGAGGACTATGAATGCAACAGATAGACTTGTTTTAAATTTAGTTCCTCCCGCTCATTAAGATGAATTCTAGTTTACTTGTAAATTCTAAGGAGTATCGTCAGGATTGTTAAAATGAATCTTAACATGTACATCATTCTCGAATTCCATAACGCAAGGTTCTGTCGCTTCTATGAGAAATTTCTTTTTCGTTGTAAACGTTCCAGTTGCTGAAGTAGTTGTAGATGGAATGGTCATTTAGTACTACCTTTACTTCTGCGGTTACTCCACAAACAGCAATTGGAAGTTGTGGAACACAGTTCTAAAGGATTATCATCTAAATAATTATGGTGCTAATTTAAAAAATCAAAGTAGAAAAAATACTCAGAGTACTTAATACTCTGAGTATTGTTCATAAAATGACGTTATATAGGATTTAAGGTCTAAATGAATTGCTATTGATTCTTAATGATATAGATTATAATTATGAATCTTTGATTAAATAAAAATAAAAAGTATGTACTTCAAGCCTAACTTCAAATGAAGTTAGGCTATTGATTTTTAACCAATTCTTTTTTTGTCTTGTGGAGTCTTACGGATTTTTTTATCAGCAAATAATCCGTCTAATAGACTTAAGAAATTACGCATAAAAGACACCCCATATCCTTGTAATGCATGATATAGAGAAGTATTACTCTCTATGTAATAGATTATGAGGGAAGAAATCTATTTGATTGGACACGATCAAACAAAAGGCGTTAGTGCGTTACCTTTTTATAAGCATTATTTTAGAAGACTCTAGTAAAGTACAAACCTTTTTCATAGATTCCACATATGATGAATAATAGGGGTGATGAAAATGGTGAAAATTTTTATAGATCCGGGTCATGGTGGTTCTGATCCTGGAGGTGTGGGGAATAACCTCACAGAAAAAACACTTACTCTTCAAATAGGAATTCGAATCAGAGATATTTTACTTGCTGAATACAGCAATGTTTCAATTTTAATGAGCCGTACTTCGGATGTAACGAAGTCTTTAACAGAACGAACCAATGCTGCAAACGCTTGGGGAGCGGATTTTTTTCTATCGATTCATACGAATGCGGGTGGGGGAACAGGGTACGAAGATTACATCTATCCGGGTTCAACAGCACCTACGACGACGTATCAAGATAATGTGCATACCGAGTTTTTGAAAATCGTAAATTTCAGCGATCGTGGTCAGAAGACAGCAAACTTTCATGTATTACGTGAATCGAACATGCCTGCTCTATTAACGGAGAATGGGTTTATTGATAACGTAAATGACGCCAATAAACTAAAAACGGCGTCCTTTATTGAAAATATTGCGCGTGGACATGTAAATGGAATTGTGAAGAGCTTCAGCCTTCCTAAAAAAGCAATTTATCACACAGTGGTAAGTGGAGATACTGTCTATGCTCTTAGTCAGCAATATGGCAGCACAATTCAGCAGATTAAAAGTTGGAACAATCTAGATAATAACTACAGCATCTATCCAGGTCAGATTTTGAGAGTGAAGTAATACCAAATACACTGCAATTAAAGTGTATTTGGTATTTTTTTTGACAACTACGCCAACTTTATTCCTTTTCGATAAGCTTCAAAAAATGCGAATGCTAAAAACGTAAAAGCTCCCCATAAGATCCATGCTGCACCAAAGCTGATCTGATCTGAATTTGTACCATAAACCCAAGTTCCCCAAGTCAAAACGATTCCATCAAAGAAAGTAGCTGTTGCAAGACCTAGCCCAATGCCAGGAACAATCTGGAGCGGCTTAAGATCTGCACCTTTAATGATGAGTAAAACGGAAAGCCAAGATACTGGTATAGCGAGTGCGAAGGAAATCAGACTTCCTTCTCTGCCAAATAAACCAACGGAATATCCGAATTTAACAGCCATTGCTCCACTAAACCAAAAGACAATTCCAAATGCAATTAGAATTCCTGTTTGTTTCATACTAAAAAAACGTGGTTTCTCTGACTCAATAACTTCTGCAACTTCAGTGTTCTTCATCTTATGACTCCCTCCCATTTTTAAAATGTAGCACTTGCTACATAAATAAAATGTAGCATATACTACATAAAAAATGCAACGAGGGAAATGTGATGAAAAAAGGCGAATTACGTAAACAAGAACTACAAGATAAAATGGCAAAGCACATTCTTGAAAATGGTTTACAAGCGGGAAGTTTGAGAAATTTAGCACAAGCGGCAGGGACGAGTGACAGAATGTTGCTTCATTATTATCATGACAAAGAAGAGCTTATGAAAGAAGTGTTAACTCAAATATCCGATAACCTGATTACTATTCTTGAACAGGCGCGAACAGTTTCTATTCCTTTTAATCAATTAGTACCCCACCTGT
The DNA here is from genome assembly GCA_016401345.1 of Fictibacillus nanhaiensis. Lineage (GTDB taxonomy): Bacteria > Bacillota > Bacilli > Bacillales > Fictibacillaceae > Fictibacillus > Fictibacillus phosphorivorans. Next base: position 824,237 of record JAEACG010000002.1, read on the forward strand.
ACAAATTGATTAAAAACCCTGTCGTGAAACCCTACATTCAACTTTGGCTCGAGTTAATTGCAAGAGCTTCTAAAAAAGAAGAGCCTTACCATTCGATTGCAAAACAGATTGGGGACAGTTTTATTCATTACTGCTCTGAGCTCATTCAAGCTGACGATAAAGAAAAAGAGAAATTAGCGCCTTTAACATTCATCATTATAGAGGGAATAGCTATGCTAGATGCAATTGATTTTGAGTCTAATATTGAAAAAGCGTTGGATGGCTTATCTGACTTTAAAAAATAGTTTTAGAAAAGTTAGTGTGGCCATAACATATTATTGGAAAAAACTTGCTTGAAGCTTACAGTTATCTGACTGTAGGTTTTTTATTTTGGGAAAATGTTATAGGTTTTTTGACTCATGACAAATTAGTAATATCATTTTCTCGCATCTTACACACATAAATTAGTCCTATCTGCCCATTAAATTAACCCAACTCATATCCTCTTCCTATTTATTGAAGTTTTTGAGATGATTAATTCAATGAAAAAACATTATTTACCAAGTGTTGGAGTAAGGTGACATGTATTACAGATTTTACTACTTCGTTTGGAAGAAAGAAAAGGAAGGTAGAACATATGAAAAGCACGGGGATTGTGAGAAAAGTAGATGAGTTAGGAAGAATCGTTATTCCGATTGAATTGCGACGAATGATGAATCTAGACATTAAAGATGGAATCGAGATTTTTGTTGAGAATGACCGCATTATTTTAAAGAAATACATACCGAATAACTCCTGTGTGATTACAGGAGAAGTAACAGATCAAAATGCCATGTGTGCAGGCGGGAAGTTCGTACTCAGTCCGAATGGTGCAAAAGCTCTTTTAGAAGAATTAGAATTAAAGTTCTAAGTATGGAGGAACACCAGTGACAACTGAACATGCAAGAACCGTTTATCTCCTATCAGGACCAGCAGGAGTCGGGAAATCAACAACTGCGATCGAGCTTGTAAAAAGTCTATCCAATAGCGCTTATCTATCTGGTGATGAAATAAGTCATATGCATATTAACGGAAGAAAGAAACCTTGGCAAAGTGAACAGGAGCATGATTTGATCTGGAATAACATTCTTCAACTTACAAGGAATTTCATTGATCATGGCTGTGACGTTGTGATCGATTACATAACCTTTCCAAAGGATGCAGAGTGGCTAAAACTTCTATTAGATAAATCCAACGTAATCATCAAGTATGTAGTCCTTTGGGCAGATGAAAAGACGTTAGTAAAAAGAGATGCTTTGCGGGATGCAGAAGAGCAAATGGGTGAAAGGTGCTTAATCCTTTTTCATGAGTTCTTGAACTCAAAACTAGATTCTAAGCATCTTCTTCTTACAAGTTTACTTACTCCAAAGGACTTGCAACAAGTCGTTCAAGAAATAATGCTTGAAAACAGATTCCTTCAATAATAAAAAACATGCGGCTTTAAGCGCTGCATGCTTTTTTAGTGGAAAGTCGTGCGGAAGATCCTTATTTTTTAAATAATTGTACCCAAGCTCCCTCAAAATAGCCAACCCCGATGGAGTCATAGTTAGAGCTTAAAATGTTTTGGCGGTGCCCAGGACTATTCATCCAATCTGCCATAACTGCTTGTGGTGAAGTTTGTCCTTTTGCAATGTTCTCACCTGCAGCTGTGTAATCGATTCCAAAGCTGCGCATCATGTCAAACGGAGATCCGTAAGTCGGTGAGTTATGATCGAAATAATTATTCTGAATCATGTCTTTAGCTTTTGCCAAAGCTACATTGCTGAGTTCAGCATCAAGTGTTAATGGGGCAAGGCCGGCTTTTTGACGCTCTGCATTCACAAGCTGTGAAACTTGTGTAGCAGTCGAACCGACAGAAGGTTGTGCAGGAGCTGCGGATTTTGGTGCTGGCTGTTGTTTGGCAACAGATGCTGGCAGCTCGATCACTTGTCCAGGATAAACCCAATTGATCTCTTTGATCTGTGGGTTTGCCTGTTGAATTGCCCATAAACTAACATTTGACGCCGAAGCGATTTTGTTAAGAGTCTCTCCATTTACTACTTTGTGTAGATTTGAAGACGATGGAATGTATAACGTTTGACCAGGATAGATGTTATGGCTTGTCAAACGATTCATTCCGATTACATGTGATACGCTTACATTTTGATGCTGTGCGATCTTCCACAGTGTGTCATTTTGCTGAACCGTATATGGTGTTGAAGCATGTGCTGCAGTTGTCATTACAAGAAAAGCAGCCAATGATAAAGATAATATTTTTAAACGCATAATATCCCCCGAATATCCAGTTCCCCCAACGACTTTCACAATTTAAATGTTCACATAATTTAGACCGCGAAACAACTGGGAATGAGAGAAAAATTTTGTAAATAAATGTATGTAAAAGGGTTTTCGTGTCGGGAAGTCGAAGTAGTCTTACAACAACGATCAGAAAGGGTGGATACTATGAATCTGCACCAAGCAGCAATGGATGGGAATTTAACAGAGGTTGAGGAACTTTTAAAAAACGAAGATACAAACATAAACAGGCTCAGTGAAGGGTGGTCACCTCTTCATCTAGCCGCACATTTTGGACATATGGAGATCGTGAAGTTACTACTTGAACATGGAGCTGATGTTCATGTGAAATCAGGAAACAACATGGCGAACACGCCGCTTCATGCCGCTGCAGCGAATATGAAGAATCGCCAAGAGATGATTAGTCTCCTATTATCACACGGAGCCGACATTAACGAAAAGCAAAGCGGAGGCTGGACCATTCTACATCAAGCTGCTCAGCATAACGATCCAGAAATGATCGCTTACTTTGTTGAAAAAGGAGCCGATCCATACCTTGCCAAAGAGGACGGAAAAACAGCCCTTGAACTGGCGGAAGATGAAGAAGCACATGAAGCAGCGGACATCTTGAGAAACTGCACACTAAATAAAATCTAAAATACAGGATGTGTCCTGTATTTTTCTTTTTCTCATAATTTGTTATTATAGGAAAGGTAGTTTTTTAAGATGCATAAGTAGGTGGTAATGATGGACTTTCAAATTTTATTGTATTATAAATACGTAACGATCGAAGACCCCGAAGCGTTTAAAGAAGAACATCTCGCTCTTTGTAAAGAAGTCGGACTCAAAGGCAGAATCCTTGTAGCGAACGAAGGGATCAACGGAACCGTATCTGGAACGGTGGAGCAGACTGAAGCTTACATGAAGATGATGAAGAATGATCCTCGTTTTGCAGATACCGTTTACAAAATAGAGGGATCGAACGAACATGCCTTCAAAAAGATGAAGGTTCGAGTCCGTCCAGAGCTCGTACACTTGAGTCTTGAAGATGATGTGAATCCGAACGAACTTACGGGTAAGCACCTTTCTCCAAAAGAATGGCTTGAAGCGATGGAATCAGAAGATGTCGTGATTTTAGATGCGCGTAACACATATGAATACGACCTAGGCCATTTCAAGAATGCGATCAGACCAGATGTGGAAACGTTCCGTGAACTGCCACAATGGGTGCGAGAGAACTTCAGTCAGTTCAAGGATAAAAAAGTTCTTACGTATTGCACGGGCGGCATTCGTTGTGAGAAGTTCTCAGGATTCTTAGTAAAAGAGGGCTTCAAAGACGTTTCACAGCTCGAAGGTGGAATCATCTCCTACGGATATGATGAAGAAGCCAAAGGAAAGCTTTGGGACGGAAAGTGTTATGTGTTCGATGAGCGGATCTCCGTACCTGTTAACCGAACAGGGGAAGAGGTTGTCGTCGGCAAATGTTATCACTGCGGAAACCCTGAAGAACGCTATGTAAAATGCGGTAATCCAGAATGTAACGCGCATCTGTTGATGTGTGAAGAATGTGAACATGAGCACAAACGCTCGTGCAGCACAGAGTGCAGGGAACATCCGTGGAACCGTTATATAAAAGAATGTGAAGCAGAAAGCGAAAGTTCTCCTTTGTAGGAGGGCTTTTTCTTTTTGGAGAGATTAGTGATAAGTATGAGTGTACTCTTCAGGAGGAAAATAATTGATATGTGCGTTTCAGGGAAACACAGGTAAATAAATACGTAGTAATCTCAATTAATTACGTAGTAATCGGATTTTTATACGAGGTAATTTCAATTAATTACGTAGTAAATCAATTTTTATCCGTAAACCCCCGAATTGCTATTCCTAATTTTGGATGCCCTGAAGTAATATAATATGTAGGGGGAATAACAATGAACGTAATTTTGAGTTTATGTATGTTGATTTTTATCAGTCTTTCGTTTTATAGCTCAAGTTTCATAACCACTTTTGATTCGAGTTTGAGAGAACAGGTTTTGGCTTTCAGAACAGAATGGTTAAATGAAATGGTGCTAGCTATCACGCATTTAGGCGACGCAAAAGCGCTGGCTGGACTCTGCTTAATCGGTGCAATCGTTCTTATCATAATGAAACAAATAAGAAACAGTTTACTGCTGATTGGAAGTATTCTGGTTTCTTATGGTCTGAACTTACTAGTGAAGTCCATGTTTCAGAGGGAAAGACCACAAGACTACTCCTTGTTAGAAGAGGACGGATACAGTTTTCCGAGTGGTAACGCCATGGTGGGCACATCGTTTTATTTGTTTGCAGCTGTTCTTTTGTATCAACGGTATCAAAAAAGCTGGATCCTAGTGACAGGTGCCATGCTTCCGTTCCTACTCGGTTTAAGCCGTGTCTATGTTGGTGTTCACTATCCATCTGATATTTTGGCAGGATTTGCACTAGGCATCGTTCTTGTCATCATTCTTACCAAACTCACAGATAAACGTAGCAAACAAGTAGAAAGCGTTAACAGAAACAACACAAATAGAGCTGTGTAACATATCAATTATTGTTCGTTTTTGGTATAATAAAGCGTAATTGTTTACCGAAAGGGTGCAAAGATATGTTGCCAATCGTATTTCCAGAGAACAAACTTGAGTACATACCGGCTTTAATTACGCTTGCCCTCTTTACGATTTTTGCGTGGAGAACGGTAGTCTTTTTTAAGAAACATTCTGCGAAAGAGTTAAAGAGAGCACAATTAATAGAAGAAGATTTGTTAAGCAAAGAGCTGAAAAACAAGGACTTGTGACGAGTTCTTGTTTTTTTTTTGAAAAAAATTTATATTTCTATGAATAGGTTTTCAGAATTAACCCATACTACATTTAACGGAAAACAAAAAAGTTTTTCGTACATATTATCCCAAAGGAGGGAAATCGCATGGCACGTAATAACAGCAACCAAATCGTGGTTCCTGGAGCACAAGGAGCTCTTGACGCAATGAAACAAGAGATCGCTGCTGAGTTCGGAGTACATCTTGGACCAGACACAACTTCTCGTGCAAACGGATCTGTAGGTGGCGAAATCACTAAGCGTCTTGTAGCACAAGCGCTAGGCGGACTTCGTTAATCAGTAACCTCCTTGTAAGAAAAACCCGGAATTCGTTCCGGGTTTTATTTTTTTGTAGACATTCTATTTATTAAATGTTACCTTTAAGTCACATATTATATATGTTACCTTTTAGTCACTTATTAAGGGATGGAAAGAAGGTGGAGTATCAACCCCATGATAAATGAAGAGTTAGTTGACGTATTTAAAGCATTATCTCATCCCATCCGGATCGATATTCTAGATCACTTAAAAAGTCAGCCACTCACGACAGGTGAATTAAGTGAGAAATACGATGTCTCTAGGTATGCCATCATGAAGCATTTAGCCGTACTTGTTGACGCAAACCTCATTACAATCCGTCGCAAAGGCAGACTACGAGTAAATTATTTGAACGTTATTCCACTTCAAGAGCTTTATAACAGGTGGGTTAGTAAATATGAAGCACCGCATGCGAATTCATTGCTTGCGATCAAAAATTTAGTAGAAGAAAGGGAAGATAATAAAATGGAACAAACAAAAGAAATCAAGATCGACTCTTTTCATATCGAGCAAGAAATTATGATTCAAGCGAAAAAAGAAACAGTATTCAAAGCATTAACAGAAGACATTAGTAGCTGGTGGCACTTTAGAGTGGGAGATAAGGATTCGAAGTTGATCTTGGAGCCTAAACTCGCAGGCCGTTTTTATGAAGATTGGGGAAATGGTGAGGGAGCTTTATGGGGAAATGTTACGTATTACAAAAGAAACGAAGAGATTCGATTGAATGGTTTACTAGGGATGAGTGGCTCCGTAAATAGTTCTTATTCTTACAAGCTGATCGAAGACGGTGATCGGACTGTTCTACAGCTTTCTCACCAAGCCGTTGGAATTCTTGAACCACATTGGGAAGAAGCACATATCCACGGTTGGAACGAGCTTCTTGCAGAAAATTTGAAAAAATTCGTTGAACAAAAGTAGGAGATTCTTATGGTTGATGTAAGAACAGAGATATCCATTAATCGTCCGATCGACGTAGTCGCTCACTATGCTGCCGATCCAGATCATGCACCACAATGGTACGAAAACATTAAAGCCATTGAATGGGTTACGATGAAACCTCTGCAATTAGGTTCGAAAATGGCGTTTATCGCTTATTTCTTAGGACGAAAACTTGAATACGTATATGAAGTCACAGATTATGTTCCTGGTAAAAAGTTAGTGATGACAACAGCAAATGGTCCTTTCCCGATGGAGACCACTTATACGTGGAACACGGAGAATGCTGGAGTAACCAAAATGACGCTCCAGAACAAAGGGGTTCCAACAGGATTTTCAAAAATGGTCACTCCTTTTATGTCATTTATGATGAAAAAAGCAAACAAAAAAGATTTACTAAAGATAAAGCAGATACTTGAACAAAACAAATAAGATGAAAGGCTGTGTAGGTGCACAGTCTTTTTTTCTGCAGAATTATAAAAAGTCCTACGTAAAATCATGTATAATGAAAGCGATAACAATCAAGTTACTTGTCCGGGGGAGTGGATTAGAATGACAGAACAGAACAAATTGGACAGCAAAGAAACAGAAAAAGGAATTCACACGGATTTTATTAACCAGATGACATATGGAGAATATCTGAACCTTGATAAAATTTTATCCGGTCAGAACAGGCTTTCCGGTCATCACGATGAAATGTTGTTTATAGTTATCCACCAAGTGTCAGAGCTATGGATGAAACTCATTCTGCACGAAACGCGTTCTGCGATTTCTTCCATTGAAGATGGAAACCTTCATTCGGCGTTTAAAATGCTTGCGCGAGTTTCTAAGATTCAGTCTCAGATCATTGAATCATGGGATGTACTCTCAACCTTGACGCCAGCAGAATACATGGAGTTTCGCGATAAGCTTGGACAAGCATCAGGCTTTCAATCGTATCAATATCGCATGATCGAATTTGCGCTCGGCTACAAGACACCGCACATTTTAGAAATCTACAAAAAAGACGCAGACCTTCACGAACAATTAACGACTGCTCTTCATACACCAAGTTTGTACGACGTTTCCATTCAGGCACTCGCGAAAGCGGGTCTTCATATTGACGAGGAAGTTTTGAACCGTGATGTGACGAAACGCTATGAATACAACGCATCAGTAGAGGCAGCTTGGTTAGAAGTGTACCGAAACGTAGAGAAGTATTGGGATCTGTATGAATTAGCAGAAAAGCTTGTAGATATTGAAGACTGGCTGCAGCAGTGGCGATTCCGCCATATGAAGACCGTTGAACGCATCATCGGATTTAAAGTCGGAACAGGTGGTTCATCAGGCGTGAACTATCTCAAAAAAGTACTAGACCAACGCTTCTTCCCAGAGCTTTGGGATCTGCGTACGAGTATTTAAATATTTTTGAAAGAAGCGTGCTGTTTACACAGTACGCTTCTTTTCTTTACTAGTATTTTTCCTTTTAAACATCTTTTCAATAACATAAAAAATCCCACCACAAACCACGCCTATAACAAGAGGTTTTAAGATGAAACTTTGCTCAGTCCAGAACCAATTTATTAGGAATACAATTACAAAAGTGAGTAATGAATGCATCACTAAATGAATAACAATTCCTCCCTGATCCTTTTTGTTAAAATTCTAACATAAATTGTAAAATAGATGAGAGGCAATTAAATAAAACGAAATTACAAAAAAAGACACATAAATGGATTAAAATTACAAATTACAATGATAAAATAAAGACATAGAAGGGCTACATTCTCTTATTTTCAAACTTCTAAAATAGCTCATGATAAGGGAGATTCTCTATGAATGAAAACATCATGGTTTTATCTGACGGAAGGCTATTAGGTTATTCCCTATATGGAGACCTAGAAGGGCTTAATTAAACAAGAATTCCCCATACTTATAAAACATCTTTCGTATTAAAGATGTTTTTTTGGAGTAAGTTTAGATAAATAACAAATTATTTAAACACATGAACCAAAACGCTACCAAAGGTATATGATGGATAATCTCTCTAGAACTTGAAGAAAGAGGTGCATATTTGAAGATATACTTTTGGTTTTTCTTGTTGATTTCCACATACAACGTTCTGTGGATTGATATGAGCAATTTCCGTGAGTTGATTGATCTTATCATAATAGTGATAGGTCTTTTAGGTATCTATGGATATGTTTACAGAAAAGTAATCTTTCGAAAGAGCTTTTGGAAAGTTTTCTTTGTATTTGACCTTCTCTACACGATTGGTTTTATGTTTTTGGTTTCACGAGAGAAATATCTACGGATTCATTCAAATGATGAATTCATATTTTCCTCATTGGTCGTTTTTCTTTTTCTTTTTGTTTACTTCAGAACCCTTTATAAGTACGCATTTAAGGAAACTGGTAGATAATGAATAGAAGAGTACCGCAAGTCGGGTACTCTTTATATTTGTTTATTTTTAGACTTCTGTTTTAGAGTTTGAGGCAAGAACCTTTCCTTTTAAAACAAATTTATAAAATCCAACCGTTAAGAACCATACCTATGTTTATGACAAAATGAAACACGATGGCAGGATATATACTATTTGTCTTTAAGACAATAAAAGCATAAAAAAGTCCTCCAAACGAAAACAACAGACTCATGACAAGTGGAATTCCAATAGATAGATGTAACAGACCGAATCCGATACTAGTAATGAGGACAGCATAAAAGGTAGAGACGTATTCTTTTAGAGAAGACAACAATATTCCTCTCCAAAGTATTTCCTCTAGAACAGCATTGATCAGTGAAAAGAACAGTGCAAATATAAGAAGTGATCGCGTTAAGCTTGTGTTCTCTACAAATAAAAGAGGTAAAAAGATTGTCGTTGATCCAAGCATTCCAAACACTAAAAAGGTTAGAGTTTTAATCGTATGATGAGGAAATACGATTCGACCATTCCAGTTCGGCATCACTGTAAAAAGATTCACTTTTTGTTTAGTAAGTTTTAAAGAGATGCCTGCTCCTATGACTATAAATAATAGTAAACTTCTATTTAAGATAATCTTTGTTTCTATGGAAAGTCCCCACTGGGCAATTAAGTCCATTCCTAAAATATACAAAGTCAACCCTAACGAAAAGAAGATGAATAGGGATAGGGTGGAACGATATTTAGAGTTTGTTGTATAAAGTAGGAACAACAATAACACAGAAAACGCTCCCCAGGTGTACCACCTGTTTGAAAATAAGATAATACTAAGAAAAAACAAACTTGAGTAAACGAATACTATGCCATAATTTCTAACGAGTTGAATTACTGATCTCTCCTTTATAGTCGATCTTCAAACTTTTTGAAAAGTAGAGCGGTGTTGTGTCCACCAAAGCCAAGTGCGTTACTAATTCCTGCTTTTATCGTGGTTTTCCGGGCTTCGTTTGGTACATAATCCAAATCGCATGCTTCATCAGGAGTATGTAGATTAACAGTCGGCGGAATTATTCCCGTTTCAATAGCAAGAAGAGTAAAGATGGCTTCAACTGCACCTGCAGCACCCATCATGTGACCTGTCATAGATTTAGTGGAACTGATTGGAACGTCGTAAGCCCTTTTCCTTAAGAAGCTTTTAATGGCTTCTGTTTCAAATCTATCATTATAAGTTGTACTCGTTCCATGTGCATTAATGTACTCAATTTCTTCAAGCGCCAAGCAGGATTCTGATAATGCACCATTCATAGCTCGAACGGCACCTTCACCGCCTGGAGCGGGGCTCGTAATATGATAAGCATCTGAAACAGTTGAGTAACCTACGATCTCACCATAAATCTTTGCTTGCCGACTCAATGCTGTATCAAGGGATTCCAGCACGATTGCTCCTGCACCTTCTCCCATCACTAAGCCATCTCTGTTCTTATCAAAAGGTCTGCAAGCACGTTTAGGGTCAGGATTAGTGGATATTGCTCCCATGGCACAGAAAGCTCCGATACCAAGGGGAGTGAGTGAAGCTTCAGAACCTCCAGCCACTATCACTTCTGCATCACCTCGCTGAATCGCTCGATATGCATCTCCTATCGCATTTGAACCAGAAGCACAAGATAGTACGACACACGTGTTAATCCCTTTAGCTCCAATTGCAATGGCGACTTGGCTTGCTGCCATATTTGATATAACCGTTGTTGTAGAAAAGGGGTAAAGGTTTTGATAACCCCCGTTCTGCAGGTCTTTATATGTATTTTCGAAACTTTCGATTCCCCCAATTGCTGTTCCGAATGATACGCCAATGCGTTCTTCATGAACAGTCTTGCCAGGTATCACGTTTGCATCTTGAATGGCTATTATAGAAGAAGCGACGGCGTATTCAGTGAACCGATCCATACGATGTCTTTCGTTAACCTGAATATAGTTTGAAAGGCTAAAATCTTTAACTTCTGCTGCCGTTTTTGCGGAAAAATTGGTTGAGTCAAAACGAGTAAGTTTACCGATTCCGGACTCTCCGTGAATTAGTTTATTCCAAGTCTCCTCGACCGAATTACCCAGGGGAGTGATGGCTCCCATACCTGTCACTACAACTCTTCGCATATTATCACCTACTAAATCTTCCATTTATCTGTATATTTCTACATGTTTTTACAATTCACCTTCCTATATTTAACAATAAATAGGATGAACTGATAAATATTAGTTGAACTAAAATGGTAATAATATTGTTATTACAGTTAATATTCATTTTTTAGAAGAAATGAATATGTGCATCGTACCTATCCCCCATTAACGGGATTTTCAAAATGCTGTAAAAAGCACTGCGTAAACTGAATCTCTATTTAGGGGTGAGTTCATTTGCAGTGCTTTTTAGACTACTATTTAATTTGAGATTCTCTTGTTTAATAACGTTTTTGCTTTAAGTAAACTCTTTAACTTACAGAGTTTAGTCCTTAATTATATAGAGATAATGCAGATTCTCCAATTTTCTTAACAGATTCAATTATTGAGTGAGGAGAAATGATTTTCATTTGATCACCAAATCCGATAATGTACGACGCAGCTTCTTGCTCTGTATCAAATGTAAGTTTTACAGGAATCCATCCATTTTCAATCGGTGAACCTGTGCTCACTACTTGTGCAAAGCGTCCGCTGAAAGATAACCGTTGAATAATAGCTGGAGAAGCTTCCACCTCTACTTCAAATATAGGTAGATTCTTAACAAAATTTTGTTTTGATTCGTTCCAATAATCAGCTAGTTGAAAGTTACCTGGCCGGACAAAGGATTCGTACGTTAATTCTACAGACTTGATTCGGGACACTCTAAAATTCTTAATATCTTTATCAGATACCGCAACCAAGTACCATGTGCGCCCTTTTGCGACGAGCCCTAATGGTTCTACAATTCTCTCTGATGATTCTTTATTTGCTTTTTCATATGAAATACGTATTTTTTGATCTTCCCATAGAGCTTGCTGTAGCAGATTAAGGGCAATCGTTTCGTGTTGGGAATGTTTCCACGGATCTATATCGATATGAATTCTGTTCCATAAATTATTCGCTTGTGATTGAAGGGAGTTTGGGAGAGCGGCTAACAGCTTTTGTCGTGCTTCTTTCCAGTCCTTTGAAAACCCGAGATCACTTAGTAGCTGATAAGAAGGAGAAAGAAACAACGTTTTTAGCTCGCTGTCTTTTAGTCCCGTCAATTTCGTCCTGTACTGATCAACAAGCCGCCATCCACCATGTTTGCCGCGTTCAGCTAGTACAGGTATCCCAGCAACACTTAACGCTTCCATGTCACGGTGAATCGTTCGCTCTGTTACTTCTAATTCGCTGGCTAATGCCTTTGTTGTCATTTTTCCGTGATTCTGAAGCAGCAATAAGATGCTGATTAAACGGTCTGCTCTCATTTATTTACTCCTGTTTTCTTAATATGACATTGGATGTCAACTTTAAAGGTTAAACTAAAGATAGATTAAAAAGGGAGTGAATGCAAATGAAACCTTTAGAAGGAAAAATTGCACTAGTAGCAGGAGGAACACGAGGAGCAGGACGCGGGATTGCAATGGAATTGGGAGCAGCAGGTGCTACAGTGTATATCACGGGCAGAACGACACGTAAGGAAGTCTCAGAATACAACCGTCCAGAAACCATTGAAGAAACGGCAGAATTAGTAAATGAATTAGGTGGCATTGGAATCCCGGTTCAAGTGGATCATCTTGTTGCAGAACAGGTTGAAGCGTTAGTAAAACGTATTGAAAAGGAACAAGGTAGATTAGATATTCTAGTGAACGATATTTGGGGTGGAGAAAATTTAATTGAATGGAGTACACCTGTGTGGCAGCATTCCCTTGAAAAAGGGTTGCGCATGCTACGTCTCGCTGTTGATACTCATCTCATTACTAGTCATTACGCGCTTCCCTTGTTGATTAAGAACGAAGGGGGACTTGTGATCGAAATGACAGATGGGACTAAAGAATACAATGAGAACAATTACAGAGTGTCCATGTTTTACGATTTAGCAAAAACGTCAGTTAACCGAATGGCAAAAGCGCTGTCACACGAACTGTCACCGTATAAATGTACAGCGGTTTCCGTGTCACCTGGCTGGATGCGTTCAGAAATCATGCTTGAAGTATTTGGGGTGACAGAAGAAAATTGGCAGGATGGAATTGAAAAAGATGCGCATTTTGCCATATCTGAAACACCTCGTTATGTTGGACGAGCCGTGGCTGCATTAGCGATGGATGAGAACCGCCATGAACTAAACGGACAATCATTCTCTAGCGGAGACCTCGCTAAGAAATATGACTTTTATGATTTAGATGGCTCACAGCCTGATTGTTTTCGATATTTGGTAGAAGTCGTCGAGGCAGGAAAGCCAGCTAATGTTGAGGGGTATAAGTAAAAGACAGTGAGCTTTTCTTACTGAAGGTGAACTGAGTATTATTTAGCAAACTGCATAGATACATGTGCGTTAATTCGAGAAGGATTAACGCTTTTTTATATGGAACTTATTATAAAAAGAAGCACTATTGTAAAGGCATATAAGAGGTGGTTTGAATATGGGTAACGATAATGAAAACATTCCAGTGTGGGCTTATGAAAAAATTGAGGTAAAAAAACCAGATTCTAACTGGAAGGAAAAAGGTATTCGGGAAAGAGAAGACCTTGCCAATCTACTTTCAGCATTTGGTGTTAACCAGGTAGAACATATTGGAAGTACATCTATCCCTAACTTGCCAGCAAAACCAATTATCGATGTAATGGCGACGATCCCTTCATTGGAGTTTATCAATAGAATTGCGGAAAAGCTAAACGCACACGATTGGCATTATGTACCTCCAGAACTAGACAAGCAGCCTTGGCGAAGATTCTTTGTGAAAGTGGAACACAACAAACGAGTAGCACATTTACATCTAATGTTAGAAGGAGAAGAACGATGTGATCAATTACTTACATTCAGAGATAAGTTAAGAACTAACTCACACCTTGTGAATGAATACGCTACTTTAAAAAGTCATTTAGCACAAGAATATAATAATGACCGTGAAAGATATACAGAAGGAAAAACAGAATTTATTAATAAGGTATTAAACAACTAAAGTGTGCATTTCTTTAAAGAGATGTGATCGTATTCTAATTATCGAGTAGTTGGCACTTTTGATGGAGAAAAATTCGTGATTTTATTGGAGGAGTAGATGAAAAGGTTATTAGGTTTATTCATCATATTAATGTTATTGACACTTACTTCTTGCGGGCAAATTCAAAATTCTATCTCTTCTATAATAATAGTAACTGATAAAGGTCATTCCGAAGACAACAAAGAATATTGGATTACAGCATACGATCCAAATAAAGAAGGTAAAACAGACCCGTTTAAGGTTATTGTGGAAGAAGTAATGGTTTGGAACTTGATTGAGGAAAATAAAGAGTATTTTTCCACTTATGCAAAAGAAGGAGAGAGCCCGTGGTTACTAGAACAAATTGAATTTGTGAAGTAGTTTAGCTTTGGCTTGGTAGACTGTTATATTCTGAGCGAATCATGGCGAAATGATGAGGAAACAGCCAATTTAATAGCGTGTACAGGTTACTATTCCTATTGTCATGTTTCCACAGAAAATGTTGAGGCGGATTATGAAAATGATATTAAGAAGATAGATAAGCGGAAATCGGAAAATTTTCCATCTATACGAGGGGAGAAAATTCCTAACATATCGGAGGCATTTAATATAGTGGATTGAACATCATCTCGAGGAGTTGTACCATAGGGATTGGAATTGGTGTAATTTATATACTATCTGTTAATTAGAAGGCGTTCATCCGAAGTGGATTAACGCCTTTTTTTGCATTTATATAGCAAGATCGAATAGGCACTGTGATAGGTGTACAAGCACTTTCAGATGAATTTCATAGAATATCATAATCGAAGGTATACCTTCGGGAACTAAGGGGGGATTAGTTATGGGTTGGATTGGAAATAATTCAGGTCATCATTCTTGTGGGTGTAACAAGCCTGTGGAACGTCAACATCGTGAATGTGGATGTCACCACCGCGTTGAACGTCACCACCATGAATGTGGCTGTCACAAAAAAGTAAAACTTCGTCAGACTGAAGGTCAGTCAAGAGGAGAAATGTGCAGCAGATGCAATTGGGCTAAATACCGAAACGACAGCGCTTGGAGAAAGCTCTGTAGAAATAGGGTAGAAAGTGTTCGAATGGTTTCAGATGCTCCAAACTGTGCATTACGCAATCGATTAGACAATGGAACTGCTCAGTAGTAGCGAAGATTTTAAAAAGACAACGAACAAACACTGAAGAAACAAAAAGGGACCTTTTCACTAAGGTCCTTTTTTTGTTGCAGAAGATATTAGCTATTTTCGCTAAGATCACGAATTTCTCTTTCAATGAGAAACACAGACAGTTCGAACGCTTCTATACGTCTTTGCGCTAAGGTGATCTGAGATTTATACCGGTTTGGATTTTCTTTCCCTTCTAGCGTTTTAACGGTTTCTTTTAATTTGTGAATCGTTGAGTCTAGTTGACGCTTGGCTTCGACTAAGTTGACTAACATAATCTCCATATAAATACATCTCCTTATACAGTTTAATGAGTGGAAATTTTAATAGTAAAGTAATCAATAAGAGTCAATCAAGAGAGAAAGTTTTAACTGGAAAATAAAGAGTTGCCTAATGATTCATCCTATACTGTAACGGCGAGCAGCCTATAACATTCACAAAATTTCGGTGAAACTGACTAGGGTTGTTAAATCCAACTTCATAGCTGATATCTAAAAGTGATCGAGTAGTTGTTGTGAGTAATTCTTTACTTCGCTCAATCCTCGTGCGTATAAGATATTGATGAGGAGAGAGATGCGTATAGTTTTTAAAGCTTCGCATAAAGTGATATTTGCTTTGGTTCGCGATCATTGCCAGTGTATCTACAGAAATGGTTTCATGATAGTTTGTATGAATATAGTCGAGTACATGAGTCATATAATGGCCATTGCTCTTGTGTTTCATAGCTGTTGAATGACTTCCTCTAAAAATGGACGTAAAAAAATGAAATGCCTCGTTCTCTATGTCTTTCTTACACGTATCTTCATGACTTTGAAAGAGATATCGATCAAACCACTGTTTCACTTGTTTTTTGATAACATTCGGAGAGATTGTTTGCTTCTCTATAAAAGTGATCTCTTCTGTTAAATTTACATTGTTCCAAGCGTTTAGTGATTGACGATCTAATCCGATCAAAAACATTGAAGATGGAACATCATCAAACTGATGAGCGTGAAGGGATAGAGGATTCGTGACGATTGCCTCTCCTTCTTTCAGTGTTAATGTTGTTTGGTTCAGGTCTGTAATCATCTCTCCTGTAAGCGGCACAGAGATTTGATAAACATCTTTATGGTAATGAGGTTGGTCTCCCCAATTCAAGCCTTCGATGTATAGAATCTTGATATGATCGAGCTTAAGATGAAATCCCAACGACTCCACATCCTTCCATCTTCTATACTATCAAAAGTTGCGGTAAGATTGAGCACGATATGCAATGAATTCCTTTCTTCGCTTATCCATAATGATGGATAGAGGAGGGATTTCACATGATTTTTAAGTCAAGGTGTTATCTTGTATATGGCTTTGCGGCAGTAGGGACAAGAGCGATTGAGGCGAATCGTTCATTAAACAATTGGATAAGTAATCAAGAGTTCGGTAAGATCATCTACCATGAGCATTTTGCGACTAAGCCACTTGGTGGGTTTGCGGTATTTGAAGTGAATGAACAGAAAGAACTGGACGCACTTCGTAGTGAGCCGCTATCTGAAACTTCGCATCTATACGGATGGACGTTAAGTTATCATCCACTCACGCACAGTACGAATACAGACAAGTTTATCTACCAAACGCAATACACGTTGTCATCATACCGTGATGTAAAGATGGAATATCAGTTAGAGAGTAAATAGCAAAAAAGAAAAGAATCGAGCTTGTGGTGACTTACAGCAAGTTCGGTTTTTTCGTTATGTACGAATTATAATCCTTGTCGAACCCAAACGATTATCATCTATAATAAGGGTACAACTACAATAGGGGGCTGCTCCATGTTTACGGAAGATAGAGTTGTATTAAATGCAGAGCAACTTAATAATAATGACGTATCAAAATTAATAGAACTTTCTTCATCTGTTGGATGGGACTATGATGATCAAGAAATTAAAACGATTCTGTCATCAGGAAAGATCTATGGACATAAAACTCCTGAAGGTAAAATCGTTTCAAGTGCTGCAATCATTCCATACGATACAAATCTAGCCTCAATCGGTATGGTCATCGTACATTCAGATTATAGGGGGCTCGGATTAGGAAAGGCAGTTACTCAACAATGTATGGCTAGCGTCTCTAAAGAGACATCCATCATGCTAATCTCAACGGATGAAGGGAAACCGTTATATGAAAGCTTAGGCTTTAGAACGGTTGATGTTGTACATAAGTTTTTGTGTCAAAATTTTATCTGCGAGTCATTTGAAGTTAATAACGACTTTACATTAGATACTTATAAAGTAGAGGATTTTCATAAAATGATGGAAGTAGACGCAGCTGCCTTTGGTGATCAGAGAAGCAAATTTCTGCACAATCGAATTGAACAATGTAAACAATGTATCGTTGTAAAAGATCAAAACAACCAGATTATAGGTTTTGGTCTATCAGTACACGGCCCTATAAATCTAATAGTAGGACCGATTGTAGCACCAGACTTTAAAACAGCCGCTTCTATCATGAAAGAGTTAGCTTCCAACCATCATGGAAAGCTTAGGATTGATGTGCCATCAGGTCATCATGATTTTATGACTTTCTTACATACATGTGGTTTTAATAAAGTTAAAGAGCCTCCCATAATGATGAAGAATTCAAGCACAATGCCAAACAGGAACCAAAAGTTATATGCAATTGCTGCTCAAGTATTTGGATAAAAAAATTTTGAAAGTCAAAATATCATTTCATGGAAATAGTAAGGACACAAACAAACGGAGCATTTCTTCAAGGAGGAGAAGTGCTCTTTTTATTGAAGTTAAGAATAAGACTAGTTGTATTGAAACGGAGGTTCTTATGATGAGTGATCTGAAGTTAATCGCAACTTACAAAAGCTTTTTACAGAACTATTCAAACGAACAGCTCAAGTTTATACCTGAACAAGGTGTTTGGTCACTTGGTCAAATGTATGACCATCTGATTGTAGTAGCTCATGAATATCTTGATAGTGTAGAAGATTGTGAGAAAGCAGTTGAAGAGCAACATCAGGGTAAATCCGAATTCGGAGAATATCTATTTAACATTGGTGGATTTCCTCCTATTAAAATTAAATTACCTGAAGAACTAGATGCCCCGCCAGACAATACTAAAAGTAAAGAAGCGATTTTGTTAGAGCTCGATCAATTAATGAATAGAATGAAAGACTTAGAATTGAAAGTAGAAGAGATAAACCCGAACTGCAGAATGAAGCATGGTGGATTTGGGTGGCTGAATGCACAAGAGTGGTTATCTCTTGTCGGCATGCATTTTCGTCATCATCTGCGTCAGAAGTATGAACTCGATCAAAAACTTGCATTGTGCTCAAACATTGGGTAAAGAGTAGTCCATTGAGCATTTATGAGGCTTTGACGACATAGTAATTCTAGAAATAGAAAGAAGGTTTATAAAGGTGAGTACGAATAAGATATTTTGGTTTATGATAATAATCGCTTTCATTTTCATTATAGTCTTATATTTACCGAAATTACTCTTCCAAAACAATGGCTTTTAATATATTCCAATCGAAAAATCACGTGTATTTTCTTATAACGTCAAATCTCAAAGAGGACTGTATTTGAAATTATTACATCTAATAATAGCAATAATAATATTCTCACTCTGCATAACTGGTTGCTCGATTTCGACAGATGGAAATGATCAGCAAGCAGCAAATCAGATGAATGATGACTTCCCTCCAGCTATGAAGGGATTCGTTAATGTTAACGGAAAAAAGTATGAAATGAAATCAGGAAATTATAAATGGGAAAGAAAAAAAGGGTCAGAAACCGAAGCTGTAACAACGGATGCGGCATCACCATCCCAGATTGCTGAAGCTTTTAATGCCATCAGTGTGAAACCGAACGCTAACATTCATATCGAGCTTCAAGATCATCCTAAGATTTCCGTTTATCATTGGTATGAAAACGATAGAGATAAAGAAGTCATATTAAAAAACAATCATTTATCTGTTCCGTCAAGTAAAGGTCGGTACATCTATGAGGTATTAGGCAAATGGTCTAATGGTGAAGTATCGTACACATTTGTAATTGATGTTAAGTAAGTCAATAGAATTAAAGTTCTGAGATGACAAAAGTAAACAAGTACGCGGTGGATCATTCATAGTTTAAAATATCAGTCTAGGAGGTTGCACCTAAGATGACAGCTACATTTAAACCTATGATGTTAGAGATTGAAACTGATCGACTGATCCTGAGTCATTGGAAGGATTCGGATGCCCCTTGGTATAGGGAACTCGTTGCCGAACGGGGCAAAGGGATGCCGACTATGGAAACTGCTCATGAAAATATCACGACTTTACGTAACCGAGCATCAGAAAGCGGGATCGCCTTACTCACTATTCGACGTCGAGATGAAGGTGATTATATCGGATACTGTGGGTTAATTATTGGCCGTTCGTCGCTTGAAGAACCGGAAATTGCATACGAATTGTTCCAAAGAGTTCACGGTAATGGATATGCGACTGAAGCGGCATCCGTAATCATAGAAGCTGCCGTTGCAACGGGTCGAAGTAAGCTTTGGTCGACAGTACGCGCTTGGAATGCTGCATCCTTCCGGGTGCTAGAAAAGCTTGGATTTGAACGACACCACAGTACGTGGGACGAGGCGGGAGAGATTGTTTGGAGCGTTCGAGAACTTCAGAAGAATTCCAAAAATATTTAAGAGTACGGAGGGTAGAGAAAATGCCAGAAATCAACCATAAAATCTATATGAAAGTACCATTAGAAGATGTGTATCAATCCATTTCAACAGCCCAAGGTTGGAATGCTTGGTTTACGGATGACACGTCTTTAGAGATCAATCCAGATGGGACTGGAGAAATTCGCATGAGGTGGACAAACTTCGGTAGTGAACATGTAACGATTGAAGATGGAGGTAGAATACTCGAAGCTGTTCCAAACCAGAGATTTGTGTTCCAATGGTCACCAGGAGAACAAAGTTCAACGGTAACCATTAAACTTGAACCCTATAAAGAGGGTACAATGGTAACCCTTAATGAATCTGGTTATTCGAATTCTGAGAAAGACTTAAATGCTTGCATTGGATGTGCTGTAGGTTGGGGAGAAGCGTTGACCTTATTAAAAGTTTACTTAGAGTATGGAATCGTTTATAAGCAGGACTTGTAATTCATCCATAAAAATGCACTTTTCTATACAATGGGGGCGTAGTAAATGTCTAACTTTGAAAAAGAAGAATTACTAACTGGAGGAAATGTTTCAAACGTAATTCGTCTAAGGAATACGGTCCGACGAGATCTGAAACCCAATAGCGACAAGATTCACAAGCTATTAAATCATCTTGAGAACAAAGGCTATCGATATGCACCAAAGTTTCTAGGTATTGATGAAAAAGAGAGAGAGATCCTTTCCTTTATTGAAGGGGAAGCGGGAAATTATCCCTTAAAGGAATATATGTGGTCAAATGATTCACTAAAAGAAGTAGCTAACATGCTTCGACTCTATCATGATGCGGTAAGTGATTTTGCGTTAGAAGAAGATTGGCGGCCAATCGATCACACACCCCAGCCTTACGAAGTGCTATGCCATAATGATTTCGCGATTTATAACATTGTCTTTGATCACGAACGACCGGTTGGAATCATTGATTTTGATGTAGCAGGTCCTGGTCCAAGACTTTGGGACATCGCGTATACGCTTTACACGTGCGTTCCTTTAAGTAGATTTTATTTAGACGCCACAGGTACAACGGTAAATTACATTCGCAAGCAACATGCTGACCGAATAAAAGAGAGAGTTTTTTTGTTTTTTGAGGGGTACGGTGAGGAAGTGGACCCCAATTATTTGGAGATGGTGCTTCTCAGGTTAAAAGGGTTGTGCAGAACCATTGAAAGAAAAGCGAGTGAAGGTGACGTAGCTTTTCAAAAAATGATAGATGAAGGGCATCTGAACCACTATCTAGAGGACATTGATTTTATTCGTAGTCACAGGAATGATTGGAAAGAGTAGCTGCACAGTACAAAGCTGGTCATTTTGTAAAGGGTCACTTTTGGAGTACAGAAAGACAATAATTTATGTCACGCTGCTTTTAGGCTTACCAATTTTAGCATTAAATTGTCCTTTATCAACAAACGAGCAGGATTGTGGAAGATTAAAACAAATTTAATTGCCAATAACAAGGAGAAATCAATGTTTGAATTTGTGAGTCAATCACTAAACAAAACGTATGATGATAAGAAAAAATTAAAAACAAACACTGTTTTGTATGGGTACTTAGAAGAAGGACGTTGGCATTCACATTTACAACCTCCATTATCTATTGAAGATATTATTAAGTTGGAAGAGGAGTCAAAACGAGAATTACCTGCTGAATTTAAAGAGTTTTTGGCATTTCATAATGGGTGTTATTTGTTTGACATATTGAGAATTGCTGGTAAAGATGCAGATACTTACAAGGGTTTAAGCATAGAAGAGGAAGGTCATTTAGCTTTTGATTTAAACACTATGGACAATATTTACAGAAGGAAACGGACACCTACTACCCACTTTATTTTCGCTGACTCATTAGTGAAAAACACTTACTATGTAATTGATTCTGAGAAGATGATTTTAGAATTAGATGTGAGAACAAAAAAAGTTACTAACTCTTATGCAGACCTTAAATCTTTTCTAAATGAAATCCTTTTAGAAGGAAAAAGAAATATAACTAATGGAATATTCTATGAATTTGAGTGAATAGAATATCTACTTCCTTCTTCAACTATCGGGTGCAATTACTGAATAAAACTCTGTCCAATTGAAATCAATAACTACGATTTGCGCTACTTTGTTGTTTGGTAATGTATATGCGAATCTCTAATTACTCCAAAAGAGAACACGTTAGTCATTTTGATAAGCTGTTTTTATTTACATAATTTATCCAACCCACTCAATACTAAACAAGAGAGACCAGAATTGAAGGAGTTGGAACCATTGCCTGAATTACCAGAAATGGAAACGTATCGTGAGTTTTTAAATCACAATATCTTACATAAGCCAATTACTGACGTAGAGATCAACAGGGAGAAGTCCATTAACACAGGGGTTCAAACCTTTAACGACGCGGTAAAAGGATCTAATATCACCTTCGTCAAAAGAAGAGCGAAGCACCTGATTTTTGAGCTGAGTTCGGGAAAATATCTGTTGCTTCACTTGATGCTTGGAGGACTGATATTTCTCGGAACTTCAAAAAACAGTCCGGATCGAACGAAACAAATCATTCTTTCTTTCGGAGAGCTGCAACTGAATTTTATTGGTCTTCGACTCGGATATTTACATCTACTGAGTCAATCGGAACTGGATGAAAAGCTCAGCGATCTTGGTCCAGAACCATTTGAATTGCAGCGGGAAGAGTTCTTAGATAGATTAAAACGGAAAAAGGGTGCACTCAAACCATTGTTAGTCGACCAATCTTTTATCGCTGGAATCGGAAACTGCTATTCTGATGAAATCTGTTATCAAGCAAGGTTACACCCGTTACGAAAAGTGATTGATCTCACTGATGAAGAGAAAAACAGGTTGTATGACAGCATTAAACCAGTGCTATCAAGAGCCGTTCAATTTGGGGGATATATGGATTTTCCGATGTATGAGGGTGATCAGCAGACAGGGAAGTATAATGAGAACACTTATGTCTATGAGCGGGAAGGTGAGAAGTGTCCGGTATGTGGAGGGACGATTGAGAGAGTGGAACACTCCTCACATAAGTCGTTTTATTGTCCCAACTGTCAGAAGTAAATTACATAACTACCAACGTTTGGGTACTAATCCGAACGTTTTTCTTTTTCGAAAATTAGAGTTTTGAAAGCGCGAAAAAAAACTATAGCAACTTTATTGTTAATCTTGTAAAATAAACTTAATTGATAGTGGTTATCATTCTCTGTTAGATGTGTTAGGATGATATCGAGATAGATGCTTATGATCCATAGGGGGATACAACAATGTTATTAACTCAGTTGAACAAAGGCGAAAGAGCGACGATCATTGATTTATCATTAGTAAACGAAAGCGTAAGAAGACGCTTATTGGACTTAGGCATCTCGGAAGGTTCGCAAGTATGCTTGCAATGCAAACTTCCGTTCAAAGGGCCATGCATGGTTGAGAACTGCGGCCAATCACTAGGAATCAGACTACAAGACGCATCTTACATAAAGGTTGAGAAAACATGCTAAACATTGCTTTAATCGGTAATCCGAATACAGGAAAGACTTCACTTTTCAACAACTTAACAGGGACTTATCAGTATGTGGGGAACTGGAGCGGTGTAACCGTTGAAAAGAAGGTAGGAATCATCAAGAACAAAAAAGGAAATCTGATCGATCTGCCAGGTGTGTATTCACTTAGTCCGTTATCAAAAGACGAAGCGGTCGTTTCTAATTTCTTTGTGACTGAATCGTTTGACGGCATAATCAATATCGTGGACGCTTCACAGATCGAGCGTAACCTGTTGCTGACGCTTCAGCTGTTAGAGTTCGAGAAGCCGGTTATTATCGGAATGAACATGACTGACGTGGCAAAACGCCGTGGTATTACGATTAATGAACAGAAGTTATCAGAGAAATTAGGGGTACCGGTCGTTCCGGTTATCGCACGTTCTGGTAAAGGGACGGCGACCATTAATGATCTACTGACCGATGATTTAAAAGTGGATGCATCATTCACGTTGAACTATGGACCAATCATTGAAGAAAGCATCGATCAAATCATAGATCTACTTCCAGCAAACCTTTCGATTCCGAAAAGATGGACATCGATTCAGCTGTTAGAAGGAAATGCGGAAGTTAAAAAATACATCGAATCGCTTGTGGCTGGTGCAGGAATCGATTCCATCATTCAAGCAACAAACGAGCAAATTGCAGATGAAACAGCAGCAACGAACACATCCAAGTGGATCTACTCGGTGCGTAAAGCGTTCATCGAAGAGCTGATCCAAACATCTGTTGTGACAGAAGAGTCAGAGAACAAGTCACTTACGGACAAGATTGATAAGATTGCGACGCATCCTTTTCTAGGGATCCCGATCTTCTTAGCAACGATGTTCTTGATGTTCAAGCTCACGTTCGATTGGCTGGGAATTCCGTTATCGGATATTTTGGATGGATTCATTTCAGGCTCGCTTACAACATGGATTACGAACGGACTGAACACAGTCGGCGCATCTGATTTTATTAAAGCGGTTGTGCTCGACGGAATCGTTGCCGGGGTTGGCGGTGTACTTGTGTTCGTACCGCAGATTTTTATTCTGTTTCTATTAATCTCGTTCTTAGAAGACTCTGGATACATGGCTCGCGCGGCACTCGTAATGGACCGTACGATGGAGATGGTCGGTCTGAACGGAAAAGCGTTCATTCCGATGATCATCGGATTCGGCTGTAACGTGCCAGGCGTCATGGCAGCAAGAACGATCGAAACACCAAGAGAACGCATGTTAACGATTCTCTTAACACCGCTCATGTCTTGTTCGGCAAGACTTCCGGTATATGCGCTCTTCGTTGGCGCGTTCTTTGCGAAATATCAAGCACTTGTCGTGTTCTCACTCTATGTACTCGGAATTGTCGTGGCACTCACACTCGCGAAAATTTTCTCTTCTACAATCTTAAAAGGAGAGTTCTCGATGTTCGTTGTGGAATTGCCTCCATACCGAATGCCTCAAGGAAAGGCGTTACTACGTAGTACGTGGGACAAAGGAAAAGGTTTCATCAAAAAAGCAGGAACGTTTATCTTTGGTGGATCTGTCCTGATCTGGCTCTTGTCTTATTCAGGACCAGCAGGATTCGATGTACCAATGGATGACAGTTTCCTCGCGATGATCGGAAACGTGTTAGCGCCGATCTTAGCACCACTGGGATTTGGTACATGGCAAGCGGGAGCATCCCTTATCACAGGATTCCTTGCAAAAGAAGTCGTCGTTTCTGCGATGAACATCATCTACCACGTTCCGAACGCTGACTCGTTGCAAGGATTGCTGTCAAATGAATTCTCTGCGCTATCCGCGTTCAGCTTCATGGTATTCGTGTTGTTGTATGTACCATGTCTAGCGACGGTTGCAACGATTCGTAAAGAAGCAGGATCTGCGAAATGGACATGGTTCTCTGTCGGGTATGCGCTCGTAATCGCGTACGTATTGTCACTCGTTATCTATCAAGGCGGGAAACTTTTAGGATACTAACAAGAGAGGGAGGACGAACTTATGATCTTCAATATTGTCTTCGGGGCTCTTATATTTGGATATGCAGGCTGGGCCGTTTTTCGTCACATCAAAAAAAGCAAGCAAGGAAAGTGTGCTGCTTGCTCACTCGCAAAAAACTGTGAAACGAAGTGCGATTCGGTTTCATCATAAATAAGTAAAGGACAGGTTAGAAGTGAATGACTTCCGACCTGTCCTTTTTCTTTACAGTTGTTCCTTCGCTTTTGCTTCTTGAATCAATTTATACACATACAACGCACCATAACCACCCGCTAATCCAAGCGGCAGGATGATGAAAGGTGCAAAGTTCTTCGTGTGCCATCCTAATAAAAAGAATATCCCATAAATGATGACCATCGACATGATGCTAAACGCTAACCGGATAAAATAGGCTTTCAAATAAAACGCTCCTTCAATTCTTCATCTTTCACTTGCTTACATTCAATGTTTCTTAGTGGTCCAATTACGATACACATACCACCCAAACCATCCACCACAAATTATAGAAAGTACTATGATCAGGTTTGAACCTTCACCTTTATATAAATCAAACATAACTAGAATTCCATACGTAACGAAGCCAGTCAATATCCCAAATAACAATCGAATCAAATAGTTCTTCAGAGATAGCCCTCCCCGTTTATTTTCTTTTTCCATTTTAACACAACACCTATATGATATTCGTTTATATCCAGAATAGAAGGAATTTCTTCAATAACAGAGAACCCCCTTTAGAGAAGGAGTGTTGAAATATGTCTTATTGCCAAGTACAGAAAGCGAACATTTATTATGAAGAATACGGAAGTGGAACACCGATCGTGATGATTCACGGGTTCTCACTGATCACCGCCTGATGAAAGGCTGCATGGAACCGATCTTTCAAGAGAGGGAAGGATACAGACGTATCTATATCGACCTGCCAGGAATGGGGCAGACGAAAGACTATGATTCGATTCAAAACTCGGATGAGATGCTAGAAGCAGTCATCCAGTTCATCAATACATTATTACCAGACCAATCGTTCTTACTGGCAGGTCAATCATATGGTGGTTATATGATGAGAGGTATCATCGCTAAAATGCCACAGCGTGTAAGGGGCGCAGCTTTCATCTGTCCCATGATCCTACCGAATCATAGTGAAAGAACATTGCCAGAACAAACAAACATAGAAGTTGATAACGAATTCTTAGACACTCTAACAGAAGATGAAAGAGAAGATTTCAAAGGCATTCATGTGAAGTTAAATGAATACACGTGGAAAAGGTACAGGGAGGAAGTAGTCGTTGGATTAAAGATTGCGGATTCAGCGTTCTTGGAGAAAATCTCAGGAGCTTATGGATACACGTTTAAGATCGATCAAGAAGTGTTTGAGAAACCTTGTGTGTTTATAACAGGTAGGCAAGACCATGTTACGGGTTATAAGGATGTATATGACTTACTTGATAAGTATCCGAGGGCTACGTTTTCGGTGTTGGATGTTGCAGGGCATAATTTGCAGATTGAGCAGGGGGAACTTTTAAATGTACATCTTGTTGAATGGCTAGAGAGGGTTTTGGAAAGTTCTCAAATACATACTAAAATAGTTAAAAATAATCCGCTCCAATAAGGGGCGGATTATTCTGTGCATTAGTTATTAGATAGTGCCACTTTTTCAAAATGATCGCGAAGCATTGCTTTCATATCGTCTTTATTCTGTGTAAATTGCTTATTGCGATGGCCATTTCCTCCAGATGGATGCGGGAACCCAGAGAGGATGCTGGCTGATTTGAGCAGCTGATTATCTGCTAAATAGTTTAGTATATTCGAGACGTTAACACCTAACGGAATAATAAGTGGTTTTTCCATAAGGGCCATTTCAGAAGCAAAGCATTCAGTAACATATTGCTTCAAAATGTCATTCTTTAAGATGTTTGGTGTTGAACCACTATAGTTTTTTCCTTTGTAAAACACAGGATAGGTAATCACCGAAGTCGTATGTACTAAATGACTAGCCTCATTAAAGAGCTCGATAGAAGAGGACAAGCGTAAATATTCATGTAAGCCAAGTTCGTCTAGCATTTGAACTAGATTTTTTCTCATTGTTCCTTCAAAACTTGAATTGTTTTTTACTTGATGAAGAATTTCTTCATCAGATAGAATTTGGTCCTTTGTATTCAATACAGTTGAAAACGATCTTTTCATTTGGTGTAATCCTGGAGTGATTCCAACAATCACAACCTTAGCGTGTTCATTTACATACTCAAACGGTGCATAAAAGATTTCTAGACTTCTATCACCGTTCGCTTCAAATAAAAATTGATTATCTAGCAGAAGTTCATCTTCGAAAGAAGAAGGTAAAGATTGAATTAAATTCTTAAATTGATTGAATCTAGAATAAGCTGCGATTGTCATGTTACAAAAGCTCCTTTTTGTAAAAAATAATATGGTTTAATAAGTATAGCAGTAAATATTTAGTATTTTGAATTTATATTGTATGATTTCTGAACCTATTTCATTGAAATAAAAAAGGCAGTCTGTTATTACCACAATTTTACTGGTAATATTTATAAGGGGATAACCTATTAAAATATTTTTAAATAATAAAGCAATTGCTATACATACTTGTAATTAAAGGGAGGATATATAAATGGCATTTTTAAGGTGTAACTGTGGTTCTATGTTAAAAGGGATTCAAAAAAGTCAACATGTAACACCTGGTGGAGAATACAGAATTGTTGAATATAGAGTAGGGGCAGCAATGGAGTTTAATGAATGGGAAAAAATAGATGACTCAATGGTTTGGCTTAAGTCTCTAGAAGACGCAGTTTATTGTGAATCCTGTAATGCTCCTATTGAGTTGGATGTGAAAGAAGCAGAAGTACTTATTGATAAGAGAATCCCGGGTGTAACTTCACAAGACTTCAATTCTTCAATAATTACAGAAAAATTGAAAAGACTCAGTGATAATGAACGTTCTGAGATATTTGTTCACACTATTCCTGCGCGTTCTCCAAAGTTTGGAGAAATAATTGGAGAGTTACCCTTAGAATTATATAATTCGCTGCAACGTATGAATATCAAGGCGTTATATACTCATCAAGCAGATACATACAATGCTGTTAGAAAGCAAGACAATGTAGTCTTAGTTACTCAAACAGCTTCAGGAAAAACCATGTCTTATAATTTACCAGTTCTTCATGGATTACTTGAAAACCCTAATGCTACAGCACTTTATCTCTTTCCGACAAAAGCTTTAGCTGATGATCAAGTAGAACAGCTATATAAGTGGACTGAACATGTAAAATCTGAAGAATACACTGAGTATGATGAATGGTTTGAGAGGTCTATTAAGTTAGGAACATCTAATATTCATTATGGAAGGTACGATGGAGACACTCAGCTCGCTTCGAGGAAAAGACTATTAGAGAATGGGCGAATTCTGTTTACAAATCCAGATATGATTCATCATTCATTATTAAAGCAGTTCGCAGATCAAGGAAGACAATACCGTAATATTCATGACTTTTTCAAAAATTTAAGATATATAGTCATTGATGAAATGCACTTATATCGTGGTGCCTTTGGTACTCATGTTTCAATGGTTTTGAGAAGGTTGAGGAAAGTATGCGAAGAACTAGGGAATGATAACATACAATTCATTCTATGTTCAGCTACAATTGATCGACCAGATTTAGTTGCAGAGGATTTAACTGGATTAAAAGGGTTTAAAGTCATTGATAACGATGGCTCGAAACAAAATGAAAGAAATATTGTATTTTGGAATCCAGGAGAGAATCTAGGTACTGGTTCGAGGAAAGCACCAATAACGGACGCGTTAGCAATTACTGAGGATGTCTTAGTTCAAGATAAAAGAGTTATAAGATCAATAGTATTCCAAGGTTCTAGATTACAGGGTAAGGTTACGGCAAAGTACATGAAAGATATCTTGCGTAAAGTTTTACGTTTGCCTAAAGAAAGATTAAATGGGTTAACACTGACTGCATTTTATAATGGAATGCTGAGTGTAGAAGAAAGAAAAGCAGTAATAGAATCTATTAAGAAAAGTAATGTTCATATTGTTCTTTCAACGAACGCTCTTGAAGTTGGAATCGATATCGGCGAATTAAGCTTTGCATTACTGATAGGGTATCCAGGTAGTAAAGCGGCATTTTCACAGCAAATCGGTCGTGTTGGAAGAAGTGGTGAAGGTGTAGCAGTTATGATATTTGAAGATGAGCCACTACAACAATATTACATGAACAACCCAAAACTCTTTTTAGAAAAGCCACCTGAGGTTGTGAGGATTGATCCTCAAAATAAACAATTATTAAAACTGCATCTTGCATATTTACAAAAAGAATTATCTCGAAGATTGAATAAAGAAGACATTGAATGGTTTATTGGAGAAAGAGGTAATGCTGAAGACATGTTATCAGAATTAGATGATGTCGATTTTGAAAATCGTTGTAGTTTGCGATCAGTTTCTTCCGTTTTTTATACAGTATTATCAAATCGAAATCATAATGTAGTATTAGAGGGAATTGATGAATGGACAGCTTTTAGAGACTTCCATAATGGAGCTATTTATTGGACTGCAAATGAAAAAGCCTACAAGGTAGATTCAGTAAATCGTAAAAAACATGAAATCATTGTAGCTCCGATTTCAGGTGAGTTGGAATATTACACTCAATCTATTTATAAAGATACAATTAATGTTTCCGAGCAAAAACAACAAATAATTTTTAGTGAGGGATTATTTCTATCAACTGGTACTATAGATATCCGTAGGAATGTATTTGGGTATAATAAAATTTATTTTTCATCACGCCAACAGGAGAAAGAAACACTAGAAATGCCACTAACTTCTGCTTTTGAATCAGAAGGTGTATGGATTACTTATTCAGAAGAAATGATTGAAAAGCTTAAAAGTAAATATCCAGATAAAGTAGAAGGTTCAATTCGTGCGGCAGAGCATGTTATGGTCTCAATTATTCCAGATACTATCATTTGTGACGGTAAAGATATTGCTAGCTTTTCTAGTTTATCAATGAGTGGTTTTGACTATAAACCAGTCATTGGCTTTTACGGTAATCAATCTGGAGGTATGGGTACCTCTTTAGCTATAGCTGATCACTTTAATAGAATTATTGATAGTGCTTTAAATCTACTGAATAACTGTTCTTGTAAAGAAGGTTGTCCTTCGTGTGTTCAGTATCCTGGAAAAGACAATGATAATTTATTTAAAACTGGTGCAAAGGAACTGTTATTGTCACTTAAAGCAGAATTAGTACTTTAGAGGAGGGAACAATTTGCCGTTAATATGTCCATCATGCCAGACATCTGATAAATCTACCACATATTTTTATCAAATTAGTAGACAGTTCAAAGCCACTTCATTCAGACGAAAAGTTGTACAGGCTACAAATGGTATCCATAAAAAAGAATGGATTAATAAATATGAAAGTCAAGCAGATGGGTTGTATTGTTCCGAATGTACAAATCATGTTATTTATGATTTGTTAAGTAAAGATGAGTTGGAATTATTTAAAGATAATAGAATTGAAACGTGGAATCCATCCGAATTTCCAATAGAAGATGTAGTTCGAAATTTAATAAAATTAGGGGGGAATAATGGATCGGGTGTAGAGCGTTACAGCTTGCATGAAAGAGCAGCTCTTTATGGAGAGTTGAAAAAACCTTTGCCTGATATTATTTACTCTCAATTAAGATCAATGGGGATTAAAGAACTTTACTCTCATCAAGCTGATGCAATCAATGAAATTCGTGATGGAAAAAATGTAGTTATTGAAACAGGCACAGCTTCAGGTAAATCTTTGATCTATACATTGCCTGCATTAGAAATGTTATTAGAGGAAGAGTACTCTACAGTACTATATCTATCTCCTTTAAAAGCATTGACTCATGATCAATTAAAGGGTTTAGATCAATGGAACGACGAAGTTACAAACGATAGACCTTTACACGGATTTAAAAAAATAAGAATTGGTGGCAAGGAGATTTGCGCTGGTGTTCTTGAGGGAGGGGAAGGTGATTCGGCTAAAGAATTAACTTATGAAAATGCGAGATACTGGATGACGAACGTTCATTACCTACACCTGCTTTTACAGGGACCTTACCATTATCCTAAAAAAGGAAAACAGTGTTATCAATTTTTTAAGAATTTAAAGTACGTTGTAATTGATGAACTTCATGCTTACAATGGCGTGTTAGGATCTAAAGTATCAATGGTAATTAGAAGGTTACGGATGCTGTGTAAAAAGTTTGGTAATACAAACATACAGTTTATAACATGCTCCGCTTCAATTGGAAATCCTAAAGAATTATCAGAAGAAATTACTGGGTTAAAAGGTATCAAGGGTTTCTCATTAATAAATCATGATGGAAGTCCTACAAGTAAAAGAGAGATTCTTTTGTGGAATCCTGGTTTGTTAGAAGTCCAAACCCAAGATCGCACAAGACGTGCACCTATATCTGAAGCTATTGAAATACTAAAAAATATTGTAGATGAGTTTAACATTTTGCCTAAAACTTTAATGTTTTATGGAAACAGAAGAGCTACATCTACTGCTAGTTTTGATTTGAACCGAGCCATTAGGTCACGATATTACGAAAAGGGATTAGGTGAAAATCTCCCAAGTGAATTATTCACTCCCTTTCACGCACAATTGACAGCAATGAAAAAACATCAGCTAATGAAACGTTTAAAGCAAGAAGAACTAGTTGGGCTTGTAAGTACATCTGCATTAGAGATGGGTATTGATATTGGAGAATTAAGCTTATGTATCATGGTAGGCTACGGAGGTAGTAAGGCTAGTTTCTTGCAACAAGCAGGAAGGGTAGGGAGAAAGGGTCCAGGTCTTGTTATACAAATTTTCCAAGAAGATCCGTTGGAGCAATATTATGCAGCAAATCCAAGAGAGTTTATTGAGAGACAAGCTGAGCATGTCACAATTGATGTTGAAAACCCAAATATTGTCTCTGAACATCTCAAATATGCCGCATATGAGCAAAACGGATCAATGAGTTTGCCACAGACCTTTTTTAGAGTTGCTGGAGTTAGAAGAATGGAAGAATTTAACGAAATATGGAAAGTGGAAGAACCTAAATGGAAACTACAATCAAAAGAGAAACTAAAATATAACTACTTACTCAACAGTGGAAAGGTATATAAAGTAGTATTAAAAACAGGGCATACTAGCGAAACCATTTTAAATGGTGTAGATGAACGTTCTCTCTTAAGAGATTATCATTATGGAGCTGTATTTTTATATGAAGACAAGACATATAGAGTTCATCGGATAAATTCTAAAACTTGCGAAATTCAAGTTGTTCAGCAGCGTTTTGATTACACTACACGCAGTCAAGTAGCAGATACAATCAATATGATTGAAGAGTTTAAAAAAGATGATATTAGTCAAAATGTAGAATTAGGATTGGGTAAATTTGAAATCACCAGACGGTTATGGGGCTTTAAAAAAAATGCTTTATATGGTGGTCAAATAAATGAGAATCTACATGAATCCAATATGTACCCTGTAAAATATACAACTAAAGGATTATGGATAAAGCTGTCAAATCAAATGAGTTATTTAACTGAGGGGAGCATTCATGTACTAGAACATGCAATAGCATCTGCTATTCCTACAATTGTTAAATGTTCGACTTCTGACTTTGGACTTTTATCATCTGTTAACATGAAAGAATTTTCTTTTTCGTCTACGATTGTAATATATGAAACAGGAGGAGGTGGTTCGGGAATCGTCGATGCCGTACAGAGGAGATTTTTTGAAATCATGGAAATAGCTTTAGAAATATTAAAAGTATGTCCATGCAATAATGGATGTCCCAACTGTACTCACATTTCTACTTGTGAACGAGGAAATGAACCACTCGATAAAGAGGTTGGAATGGCATTATTAAGAACCTGTATTAACAATACAAAAATAAACTCTAATTAGATAACACCTTTTAAACTTTTGAAAAGCAGGCTATTAGCCTGCTTTAATTCATGTAGAGTAATTAATTAAGCTTTTTTTTTGATTTTAATAAAATTTCAATAGCTCGTATTTCTGAGATTGAAAAGCAAAAATAAATAGAATAGCTTTTATGTCGATAATACTTAAAGTGATATTTAATAAAATTATCTTCGAATTTAAGCGTTCAACTATGTATAAATAATTTGTCTTTTTTTGTAAAAAAAATAGAGTTATAATATATAAAGATTTTATTATATAAAAACATAAATGATAGGTTTAGCCTTTTAGATTATATCTAAGGGTTCAATTGAGAGGAACTATATAATGTTTATACCAACTACATTAACAAAAGCGCCTGGATTAAAAGCGGAGCTTTGTGTATGGGATGCAGTTACACGAGCTTTTAGTGAGCGAACGACAGTGGCCATTCACCATTTTCCAATGTTTCTTTCAAATGGCGCAGGACGTAGAGAAATCGATATATTAATTGTCAATTCTTTGTTAGGAGTATGTGTTATTGAGGTTAAAGGAATTACGATTGATAAGATTTGTGCAATTCAAGGACATCAATGGTCTTATTCAAATTTTTATGAGCTTGAAGGTAGTCCGTTTGAACAGGCAGAAAATCAGCTTAATATGCTTTGTAACCATTTAGAAACCAATCCACTTCTTTACAGACGATTAACCAAACGAATATTTATTGCCCTTCCTAATATTTCAGAGAAACAGTGGGAGGAACGAGGCTTTCATCAACAAATAAATGTACCTTTACCAATCTTCAAAGAAGATTTAGCGTCCCCACAATGTTTATTACAGAAGTTGAAATCTTTTACATTAACAGAGGCTCAAGGTGGTGAACTTTCAGAGTTAGAACTTACGAATATTTCCCGAGCACTCGGTATTCGAATGACTGAGACCAATAAGGTTGTGTTGCAATCAAATATACCATTCTCACACCTTTATCTTGTTCAGACGGTTGACGACTTTAGGTTTTTTAAGAATAGTATTTCTACCGCGTTATGCAATGGAACAAAGATTTATCTTTTAACCTATGTTGATTTAGAGCTGTCTTGTATTGAAGATTATGAAAAACATATTAAAGCTTTTCAGTTAAATATTTATAAGGCAAAGAGCTCTATAAGGACACCTATAGCTTCAAATTTCTATATTGATGGTATAGACATTCCAGTCCCGCTTCTTACACAAATTGAAGAGCACTTTCCTAGTTTTAATAGTGGGCAATTTCGAGCAATCCATCAACCGATTGATTCACATCAAATTATTACAGCAGGTGCTGGAACAGGAAAAACGCACGTAATGATT
Source organism: Fictibacillus nanhaiensis (assembly GCA_016401345.1). GTDB lineage: Bacteria > Bacillota > Bacilli > Bacillales > Fictibacillaceae > Fictibacillus > Fictibacillus phosphorivorans. The sequence goes on from JAEACG010000002.1 coordinate 858,845, forward strand.
GATCGTATATTGTTTTTGTTGATAAACGGTCGTATTCCTTTAAAACTGGTTACAATGATAACCTTTACAAACGCTTCTACAAACGAAATGAAAAAACGCCTAGAAGAGAAATTTATCACGCTGTTTAACTTAACGTTGCAATCGCAGTTCTTAGTATTTGCGGAAGAAGTAAAGGACATGCAAATAAGTACGATACATTCATTTGCCCGATCTATATTAAAGCAGCTAGCTCACGAAATCGGATATGGACAAAACGTAAAGTTACGAAGCTTTAAATTTTCAAAGAAGTCTATTATTCATGAATTATTGGATGAATTTTTTTTAACTCGTGATCTTAATAAGTTTTTAATGACAAAGATTAAAGATTATGAATTTATTGATCTCGTATATGATATGTGGGAAGAGATGGAAAAAAAGGGATTAACCTTAGAAGAGATGCAAAGAATTGACTGGGGAGTTGTCTCTGGAACTGAAGCAACTGTCATACACGAAACGTTACAATATATTTTTAGCCACTGTGAGACAAGATTAGAAGATTTGAAACGTGAAGAAAATACTATTACGATGGGTGATTTAATTCGTAAGCTTAAGCTATTTACTAATAGTGAGGATAAAATGAAACAGTTGTCTAAGGATCATTATATTTTTGTGGACGAATTTCAAGATAGTGATACTATGCAAATTGAACTATTAGCTAGTTTGCAAATGTTTTTAAATTATCGTTTGTTTGTTGTTGGAGATATTAAACAAGCTATTTATCGTTTCCGCGGGGCTGATTATAAGTCATTTCAAGAATTACAAGAAGCGACAAAAAGGTTTAAGTATATTGAGACTGAATTACAACTCAACTATCGCAGTTCGTCTTCACTTTTAGAAAAGATGCATCCATTATTTGAACGTTGGAATAGTCAGGGTTGGCTAAATTATAACAAAACAGATCGTTTATTAAGCAATGAAAAGTCACAGTTCCCAAATAGTGATTGGCATGTTTCGTTAAGATTTGAGGAGGATTTTGAAAAAGCCTTAGATACATTACCAAATAAGAAGGAAAAGGTTGCTTTTATAGTCCGAACAAATCGTCATGCAAAGCGAATTAAAGAATATTGTTTATCTAAAAACATTCCCACATCTGAAAACTTAGATGGTACATTTTTTATAAGTGATTCTGTTCTTCATTTTAAGGGTTTAATCGATGGTTTATTATACTCTCATGAGCCAAAATTTTTATTGAATGCGCTTCAAACCCCGTATTTTGGTTATGAAATTCCATTCCATTTGCTTGTACCTTTTGGTGGCCATAAGGAACGAATATTGTCCTTTATAAATAACCGTATAAATAATGATTTTAATCAATATGTACTGTTATTACGTACTTTAGCACCGATGACGGTTATTCAAAAAATTATTTTTGAGATGCAGTTATTTGCCCGTTTACCTAAATTTGTAGAACAGCAACTTAAAAATCAAAATGAAAAAGTATTACCTAGTAAAGAAGAAATTCAAATTGCAGTGTTACGATATGAAAAAAATTTACAACATTTAATGATTTTAATTGAAAAAACCTTCTCTTCACAACATGTTACGCTTCAAACATTACGTGATTGGCTTCAGCTTCAAATCAGTACTAATCGAAGTGAGAATGAGCCATTGTTGGAGCACCACAAGGCTCAGGTAGAAATTACAACGGTTCATCGCTCAAAAGGACTTGAATATCATACAGTGTTTTTGCCAATTACCAACAGTCCTTTTAACGCAATTGAACAAAATTATTTTTTAGAAGAAGGTTCTGAAAATACAAAAGCAGATGCTAAAAGAAAATTTGGTTGGAAAATCAAAGTTAGTGACAAACCTACTTTTCGGGAATTTGAAAATAATCATTTTAAAATAATAAAAATGCATGAGGATTATGAAAAGTTAAAAGAAGAAACTCGATTGTTATATGTAGCATTAACTAGAGCGGAACAACGTATTTATATCACAATGCCAAAACGAAAAAAAATTCCCAAAGAATCTTGGGCATTTATCTTAGAAAGAGGCGGACTAATTAATGGATTGGGGGAATTTGAATGAGCGTACAAGTACATACATACTCACAGCCAAAAGAATGGAAAAACCATCCATTATATCCCTCTTTTCCTGGGGCTATCCACATTTGTGCAACCAATAATCAAAAAAACGGAATTCAAGAATGCTACGGCGAACTTGAACACGTATACTCATTCCGAAAATTTATTAAATCATTATTTGTAACTTGGTATAGTGCCGAAACAAAATTTCAACAATATTTACGCTTGTCGAAAATTATAGCGAGCCTATCTAGTATACAAACGGAACTCCAGCAAGCATTTCGTGCTAATACTATGGACTTATTAGAAACTATTCGATTTTTAGTAGAGACTAATATAAAGCCTCAGGCATTAATAGATAGCTGGCTTGAGACAGAGAAAGAACGCGTTTTTAAAATAGTATTTGGTAAGTTTGTACAAGAGGATTTAGCTAGTCAAAATCATTATGCCTCTTTAAAGCAACCTATATCAAATCAAGCATTACAAGAAGCACTTAGCAAATTATATGATGGGGATTTTAGACTAGCCGATAATATGCACATTGTGCTACATGGTTTTTACTTTGTTACTCCCGAGCAGCAGGTTGTATTAGAAATACTACGCAAACAACAAATTAGTATTACATTTTTTCATTACTATGATGATAATTATGCGGATACTTTTGATTTTATAAAGGCGTTTGTAACGGATCGTTTTGGTTGGCCGTCCCCAATTGATTGGATATATGATTCAAAGTCAAGTACTACTACAACACCTATTGCACAGACATTTTTAGCCGCCTATGAAAACCGACCGGGAAAACAATCACAAATAAAAGAAATAATAACAGCTTATCCATCTTTTTTTGATTTTTTACAAAGTGTCATTTTACCAAATTTACCTTTTGAAGGTAAGCGGGATTGTAAAATTAATATTATCTCACCAAATGCACAGCAGTTAAATGATTTACTTTTATCTTATTATCCTGAGCTAAATAGTAAGAAGCGCAACTTTTTATCATATCCGATTGGACGATTTTTGACTAGTCTGCACCAAATTTACAATAAAGGTCAGCTTTATTTATCAGAAGATATTTTAATAGACTTATTTTCTTCTGGCTGGCTTTACGATGAATTAACTAATCAAAATTCATTAGATTACACTTATGACTTACAGCGAATTTTTCCATATTTTAAAGGTTGTAAAGAAATAGCTAGTTGGATCTATCGTTTAGAAGAACTTATTAAGCAAGGTATAACAATTGAAGAGGCATTCCCTATCGGTGAAGAAAATAGAATTGTACGCAGCGTTCGAAGTCCTTTTTCTAAAATAAGTCATTTCGCTGTACCACTTGATCGCTTAAAGCAGATAAAGACATTTCTCGAGAGTATTCAGCACATGTCAGAGTTTTTATTTGCACAGTCCGATTCGAATACAATTAATTCGCATTTCAAGAGCTTAAAGGACATTTTAAGATCACATGAAAATGGGGCAACACTCATAGCTAATGAAAATGAAAAACTTTTAATACAAGAGCTTGAAAAAAAGTTGGGCAGAATACACGACGATTCAGAGTTTTTATATGAGGATCTACAAACAGCACTACATTTTTATTTAAGTGGAAAACTTGATGATCAAGATGAAAATTACATAGATGGATTTATTGAAATCGACGGAGAGATGTTTAAGACTCATGAGCATGCTATTTACTTAACAGGACTTGATGAAAACTCATTACCTCTTGCTGCACAAACTATTCCTTGGCCACTCCAATCTGAAACATTCGAGAAACTTAGTGAGGAATATATCGCACTTCAACTACATAGCATTCGTAGCCGGGCCAATAAGTCTATTTCACGTTATCTATTTTTCATAGCACTTAACCTCCCGTCAGAGCACGTAAAATTATCTTGGATAAAAAATATGCTAGAACAGTTTGAATTAGAGCCGACACTATATATTAAACAGCTTGGCATTAAAACGGCTGATTTCACATCAGAATTAGTTAATACATCTATAACTTATAAACCGTATGACTTTTCACAAGAAAATGTAAATCAAGATGATTTTATTGCAGGTTGGAAAACATTTGCTTTTGAGGACTTCCTTGCTGAATATAAACTATGCCCGAAACGGTTTTATTATAGTTACGTCGTAGAAGAATATCCCACATTTTCAAATGACTTTATTCACCAATTTATGTTCTCTGAAATTATACGTGTTGCTGGGCAAAGCTCAAAAGCAAACTTGGATACAGTATTGCAAGAAGTAAGTCCGCTCTTTCCTCAATGGTTAAATTTCAAGAAAAATGTTCTGTCGGAAAAGGCATTTCCATATGTACCAAATAAATTGGGAAAAAAAACTTATGTAGTTGAGGAGCATTCCTATACAGAAACTCGTAAAAACTTTCAATTTCCTGGATTCACAAAGAAATTTAGGGAAGAACTATTCGAAAACACAAAAGCTTCCTATGAAACTCTTGTTAACGAACTAATGACTGAAGACAAAAGTATGACTGCAAACCCTGGCTTTGCCTGCCGTTTCTGTCCGCATATTGACTATTGTGGTGATGCTGAGTTTCCTATTGATATTCGTAAGGGGGATGAGAAGGAATGAATTTATCTTTTTGGAAGCAAGTAAGTAATAATTGGCAATCTGTGCAGCTAGATGCAAAAGAGGCACTAGTTGATTTAATTTTGTTTCGTAACATCTTACTTGAAGATATTGCTAGCTTAAAAGAAGCTGCGCCAACTACAGAAACACAATTAGAAATTTCAAATGAAGATGATTTTTGGGGAGGTATTTAGTTGAAGAAAAACATCACGTTTTCTGAACAGCAAAAAGAAATTATTAAATATTCTGGTGCTCAATTATTAATCCGTGGTATCGCGGGGAGCGGAAAAACATTAATTCTACTTGAAAAGGCAAGAGACATTGCTGAAAAAAATCCAAATGAAACAGTCGCTGTGTTTTCATTTGGAAATCCTTTATCTGTTTCTGCACAGAAGCAACTAGAGGAATATAATTTACCAAATTTAACTGTTACTACTTTTCATTCATGGGCAATGAAAAATTATTACAAAACGTTTAGGAAAAAGTTCTATTTAGAAAACTATCCACAAACAGCTTTGCGAAATGCTGTTGAGGACGTTAGTATACAAAATGCTGAGCATCGTCTAATAAAAAATAAAGACTTAATGAACTTTGTTGAAGAGGAAATTAGATGGATCAAAGGATCCGACCTTTGTGAATTTAATAAATATGACAAAGCAACACGTAAAGGTCGTGGTGGAAAAGTACGTCTTTCTCCAGAGGATCGCGGAGTAATGTATAAAATTTATAAGGCATACGAAAAACAACTAGGTTTTCGTATGGATTTTGATTGTTTTGGTCTTCAGTTATCACGTAATTTGGATAAAATTCAAGACGATTCAAAATTCGATTATGTGTTTATCGATGAAGCGCAAGATTTAAGTAAGGTCAATCTAATGGTGTTAACTCATATAGCAAGAAAATCTTGTATTGTTGGAGCAGATAAAGGTCAGAAAATATTTACTACTTCATTTACTTGGGAGGGTGTTGGTTTAAATATCAAAGGTGGTCGTACAAAAATATTGCGCAATTCATACCGTTCAACAAAACAAATAATGGAACTCGCATATAGTATTCAAGAAAAAGACGAAATTTCAAAAGATGAGGAATTTACACGCCCTGATGTACCAAAAGAACAAGGGCCAAAACCTAAATTATATTTTACAAAGGGTGTTGATAGTCAGAATAAAGCATTATTAGAAGCATTGAAACTTATACAAAAAGAAGATTCAGAAGCAACGATTGGCATTTTATCACGAAATAAAGATTCTATGAAACGTGTCGAGGTTCTACTAGACCTCAATGACATAAAGTATCAATTTATTAAATCACCATCAAAGAAAGACGATCCAAGTAAAATTGGTACGCATCATGAACCTGGTGTTAAGCTAACAACTTTGCATACAGCAAAAGGTTTAGAATTTAAATATGTATTGATTCCGGATTTAATCGATCCTCCTACAGAAGAACGTTTAGGTGAAGATTTCGACTGGGATATTGAACGGCGTTTATTGTATATTGGTATATCACGTGCGATGAAAATTTTAATTTTGTTTACATATGGTGACCGGCATTGTCTAGTAGACGAACTTGGCGAAAACTATTATGATAAGGTGATAATATAAACGATTTTTAACCCCTAATGAATATAGGGGTTTTTTTAAAGTGAGAAATAGCTTAAAATTATTATTTGTTCTTATCATGATATTTGTATTAGAATAAGAAGATTTCATGCTTTTAAACAATGAATGTTTAAGTTATTATATAAGAAAGAGTAACCGAAAGGATGTTCGTATTATATGCTAAACGTAATCGAACTTTTCGCAGGTGTTGGAGGATTCCGGATAGGATTAGAAGAGACTGGTCATTTTCAAGTTGTTTGGGGAAACCAGTGGGAACCATCAAAAAAAGCACAAGATGCGTTTGTTTGTTATGCAACCAATTTTAAAGATAAAGGTATACATTCTAATGAAGATATCTCAACAGTAAAATCAGAGCACCTACCTAATGCTGAAGTTTTGGTAGGCGGATTTCCGTGTCAAGATTATTCAGTAGCAAGGTCGTTGAGTGGAGAAAAAGGTATACAAGGAAAAAAAGGTGTTTTGTTTTGGGAGATAATGCGCCTTATATCAGAACGACAGCAAATAGGAAGAAAACCGAAGTATATATTATTAGAAAATGTCGATAGGCTACTTAAATCTCCTTCAAAACAACGTGGAAGAGATTTTGGTATCATGCTTGCTGCTTTTCATAATGCTGGCTATGATGTCGAATGGCGTGTTATTAATGCTGCAGACTATGGTCTAAGGCAGAGAAGAAGAAGAGTATTCATATTTGCATATGACAGATCATTAAAGTATGCGAAACAACTTAATAAAATCTCAAATCCAAAAATATTAGAACAAGATGGATTCTTTGCAACAAAGTTTCCTGTAACGATGGAATTTGTTAATACAAATAAGATTACTGAAGGTGACTTAAAAGAGGATCTAGTTAATATCTCGGATGAGTTCAAAGGGAACTTCTATAATTCAGGCATTATGAAAGATGGAGAATTTATTTCAATGGAATTAACACCAATAAAAACAGCTCCTGTCCCACTATCAGACATACTTGAAGAAGAGGTCGATGAAAAATATTATTTGACTGAAGTTGCTAAAGAGAAGTTTATTTATTTAAAAGGCCCGAAAAAAGTAGAAAGAACCTCTGCTACTGGTCATAAATATATTTTTTCTGAGGGTGGAATGGCACTTCCGGAAAATATGGATTTACCTGGTAGAACGATGCTAACGAGTGAAGGGACAACCAATCGCAGTACTCATGTTGTACCTGATAAAAAGACAGGAAGATGGAGATATCTTACTCCGGTCGAGTGTGAGAGGTTGAATGGCTTTCCTGATAACTGGACGAACACTGGCATGTCAGAGAGAATGCGTTATTTCTGTATGGGTAACGCTCTAGTAGTAGACCTTATAACTCTAATGGGTGAAAGAATCCATGAGATTGAGATTCAAGAACCTCAAATTAAAATGAGCATTAAAATACAAGAAGAACAGATTACTTTATTTTAGTAATCTGTTTTTACTTTTCATACAGTCATGAGATTTAGTGTTACTTTAAAGCTCATTAGGGAAAGAAAGTATATATTACTTCTTTCGCAAGGAGCCAGAATATATGAAGATAAAAGATACTGATATCCTTTATTTTAGGAAAAAATAACTTAATTGGTGTCAAGAAAATAATTTTAATTTTGCTTGGCGTGAAGTTGATAATTTTTGGCATGCAGAGAAATTTGTTCTCCGGTACCAAAATGTGGTATATGTCCTTTGCAAAGAAAATGTGTTTACAATAAGAGTAGTAAAGTTCTTTAACATTATAGGTACCTGAATTAGTTTGGTGTTACATGCAGCAACTGGTAACTTTTGAATATTAATGTTCTATTAAATAACTTTTAGAATAATAATAACCAAGATTGTGCAATATTAAATACTCATACAAAAATGTAAGTAAGTATTATAGCTACTATTAACTCGTTTTAAATACAATGAAAAAATTTGAAAGATAATAAACTGATACTCTAAAAAACCAATCCAAATTATTAGGGAGTGGTTTTTTTGCTTTATAGAAAAATTTGTATATAAAGTTTATAATAGTATTCGTTAACTTAAATTTACAAAAAGGTTACTTAAAAGAAAAGAGGAGAGCTGTTTTTGGCTGGATTTGTAATTTCAAAAAAAAATACTGAAAATATACTAAACCATATTGTTGGCAAAACACTAGGTGAAATTGATAGTAAATGCGTTTTTAAAAGAGCTATATTAAATCATAAAATTACAGGTATTGCAGGAGATGTTATTGAACAATCTGTATTTGGTTACCCTGCTAATTCCAAACAAGATGCAGATTTATGTATTGATGGTAAAGACGTTGAGTTAAAAACAACGGGAATACGAAAACCAAAAAAGAAAAGTAGTCACCAGTTTGAAGCTAAAGAACCTATGTCCATAACAGCAGTTTCACCAGACAAAATTACAGCTGAGAAATTTGAAACATCAAAATTCTGGCATAAACTTGAAAATATGTTATTGGTATATTATCACTATGATTCATACGAAACAGTAAAAGCAATAGATTACGCAAATTTTAGAATTAAAGATTATCAGTTTCATAATTTTACAAAAGAAGATGAAGAAATCTTGAAAAATGACTGGACTATCGTAAGGGATTATATTAAGAGACTACAAGATGAATACGTTTTTCCTGAAAATGAATATAATAGAATATCTTCAGAATTAAGAAAGCATCTTATGTTTATAGATATTGCTCCTAAATGGCCAAACAAGCCAAGATTTCGTTTGAAAAGGGCGACTGTATCGAATATAGTTCAGAAATACTTTGGGGAAAAATTTGAAGAACTGGATACTAATTATACCTCTTTTAAAGAAATAGATATTAAGTTACATAATTTAACAGTTAAGTACAGGGGCAAGACAATTGAACAGATTATGAATGAACTTTCTATTCCAATACAGAAAAACAATAAAGGAGATGTGCATAAGTCAATCTCTGAGAAGATAGTAGTTAAGATGTTTGGTGCAAATGAGAAAAAAATAAGTAAGATCGAATTGTTTAATAAAATCGGAATTATTCCCAAAACAGTTACTCAAACGAAAAAAGGAACGAAAACAGAGGATACAAAATTATTAGCAATTGATTTTTCAGAATGGAAAGATGAGAATATTA
>JAEACG010000020.1 GCA_016401345.1 Fictibacillus nanhaiensis
CATAAAAATGGCATATCCAAACATAAAAAGCATATTACTCCATAATTGGTTTCCCGTTTCATTTAAATGGGGTAAAAGACTCATTAATTTTAAACCACTAATAAACCCAATAAAAATGGATGAAACTATATTCATTTTTATGCTTAATTTTAATAAATGAATAATGGTTATCCTCTCCTTGTACCATAACGTTAAACATACTCATTTATTATTAATATCCATCCTAGAAAATTGTATTCAAATATGAAAATCGATTACCAGTTAAGGGATTCAAATGCCGGTTGAAAATCTCAAAGTCGCATCTGCAGCAGAACGTTTCGATGAAAGAGATGTTCTTAAGTATTAGTTACATAATTCATGAGAATATGTGGCAAACTAGACAAAACAAACGGAGTTGGTGTTATGCATTTTTTTAAAAAGGGACAAAATAAAAAAACAAATAGATGAAGAGCCACTTATTATAGACTTTATATGTATGTACCACTTAAATATGTACAAAAATAACAATACTTCCACTCAAGTATGAAAGCTAGTAAATAGGAGAAAAAGTAACAGTAGTCGTAACCTCTATTCTCAGTGAACTTTTAACGCGTTAGTTACTAATTTATCCTTACCTAATGCATGCACTTTACATCTTTCTTATATGTAAATTCTCTGACTAATTCTATAAGTATTGTGAGATTTTATTAGAGTAGAAGGATTCATAATTTTTATAACAAAAACACTACGTTTTCTCCATCAGTCTATTCTAATTGTACCTAAACATCACATTTTTGGTTATGAATTATCAGTTTAGACAATTGAAGCTTTGGGAAAGTAGAGCCTATGTACTCTTGTTTAAAGAACATAACTAAAAAGGAGGAAAACAATGTACAATTTCAATGGAGTAATAGATTCCTGGATGGTTTATTTAGGTAGATTGCCAGATTTAATTCTTGCTATTTTAGTTTTATTAATTGGTTGGCTAATCGCCTCATTGGTTGCAAAAGCAGTTAAAAAAGCTTTACACAAAACAAATTTTGACAACAAAGTAGCGAGGTGGATAAAACCTGATGTCCATGAAAATCAGGTGGAACAAACTCGCACCAGTAAATATTCTTCTGAAGATGTAATTAGTAAAGTTGTATTTTGGATTCTGATGGCAGTAGCCATTGTTATGTTTTTGAACATGCTTAGTCTTCCGTATGTCGCACAACCGATCTCAAATGCATTAGGTGTGATTGCAGCAGCGATTCCTAACCTACTAAAAGCAGCCCTTATCGCAGCAGTTGCATGGTTGATCGCATCAGGATTATCCATTCTAGTGAAAAAACTTGGTCAGAATACAGGATTTGAAAGATTATTACATCGGTGGAAACTGACCCGTGATCCTCGTCAATCTGACAAGGCTGTTTTCTCTGCATCAAAAGCAGTATTTTATCTCACCTTGTTATTATTCCTGCCAGCTGTATTATCTGCTTTAGGCATTGATGCCATTTCTGAACCATTGGAAGGTATGCTGACAGGTCTCTTCGCATTCTTACCAAAATTGCTCGGCGCAGCAATCATTCTTTTTGTAGGGTGGCTCGTTGCTAAGATCGTTAAAGAGATTATCGTTAATTTCTTAGAGAGCATTGGTACAGACCGTCTAGCTTCAAAACTTGGTGCCGAACATGCACTAGAAAAAACATCTCTTTCTCAAATCATCGGAACAATCGTGTATGTATTTATCTTAATCCCAGTTGTTATTTCAGCTTTAGAAACGCTTGATATTAATGGTATATCTGGACCTGCAATCAGTATGTTAGGTCAGATCATGGACATGATTCCAAATATCATTGTTGCTATCCTTTTAGTAGCTGTTGGATTATGGCTTGGAAAATGGGTGAAACAAGCTGTTACCTCTTTATTAGAACGAGTTGGATTCAATGGCATCTTTCATAAGATGGGGCTTGGATCACTTCATAAAACAAATCAAACGTTCACAATCTCTGAGATAATTGGATATGCAGCTCAAGTGGTTGTTGTGCTGTTGTTTACGATTGAGGCGCTTCAGCTCGTTAAGCTAGAGAGCTTAGTCAATATTTTATCAGTTGTACTAGCGTATATCCCGATGGTGTTAACGGCTGTGTTAATACTAGGAATTGGTTTCTATGCAGGAGACCTTGTGAAACGTGTTGTTCAGAGTATGATCAAACAGCAAACAGAAGGGAAGCTGCTTGGCAACATCGCGAAGTATACGATTATCACACTTGCTTTCTTTATGGCTCTTGATCAGCTCGGAGTAGCAAAAACAATCGTAAACGCTGCATTCATTCTCATTTTAGGTGGATTTACGATTGCGTTTGGTTTAGCCTTTGGACTTGGTGGTCGTGATGCGGCTGGACGTACTCTTAATAAGTGGAGCCGAAAGATGGAAGAGACAGCGATTCAAAGTCCAGACCCAGCACAATGGAAAGACAAGACGAGCTTAAAAGATTTCCGTAAAGACTCATCAAAGCCAGAAAGCAATCTTATAGACGTAGACATAAATAAACCCCATACAATCACAAAAGATCGTCAGTTTGATGATTTAAACTCACCTAAAGATGAAAAAGACAATAACAATAAAACCAATCGGAAAGAGTAAATAAACAAAAGAATGAAAAACGGCGACTCATGAAGGTAAAGCAACCTTTATGAGTCTTTTTAATTAGAGAGGTAGTTCTTTCGGGATATAGGTCCAATTTTTTAAAGAAGTGAACCTTTTTTTGAAAATTGAATAATATATGAGTGCCAATACTTTTGGCTAGTTCTTAAATCAAGAAGTAACTAAAAAGTGCTTGAGATTATCCTCAAGTACTTTTTCTGTTTGCAATTCTAGTTTATAGCCTCTCTTTAGTGTTTTGGTCCTCGTTTAGTACGTCTTTATTTTGTTCTTATACTTCAGTTCTAATATATGGAATACATTTCTATCGACGGTATCAAATAAAGGGAATACACTTGAGCATAGGATATTCTCTTTTATGATTTAGTTATAACCATTATTCTATTACATAAATATTAGAGGTGAACAAAATTAATAAAATTGTGTTGGATATAGACAAGGTAATTAGGTATCTTGATGGTTTTAAGCAGTTTATGATTGAAGGAGAAAAACTTACATACCAGCAAATGCAAGTTTTAAGCATTATCGCCAAAAAAGAAAGGCAGTATATTGGTGAAGTTTCTACGCTTTTAAACACTAATCCTGCTTCAACTTCAATAACAATTGAGAAGTTAACAATTAAACAACTTGTTACACGAACATATAATAGAAGTGATAGAAGAAAGGTGCATGTTAGCTTAACTGATTTCGGACGGCAAGAATATAATCGATTAGAGGAAAAAAAGATAATTATATTACAAGACTTACAGAGTTCGCTTACTGAAAAGGAGATAATGTTAATTAATTCGATTTTTTCTGAATACTGACCAAGACGGCAGTAAAAAAACTCCTAATTGACGTTAGGAGTTTTATGATTTTTACATGTTAGCAAGTCTTGAATTTATGATAACAAGATTTCTATTGTCTCCTTGTTCAAAAGGATCTCACCACTTAAATTGGTTATTCTGGATTTTATTAACATCAACGTCACAGGTTCTGGAATATCATGAAATTTAGTTTCACCTTCTAGTAATGCTATTAATATCTCTTTATATTTATTGCATAATTATTTTAAACCTTTATCAGTTACATAATACTGTGCAGACCTTTTCATCATTTTACCTAATTCTTCAAGATCGCCATTTTCCTTAATTACTTTAAGGTTATATAGTTGGTTTCTAATATCATTAGGTAGTTCACTAAATGTAAGTTTTTCAATTAAAAAGTCTATAACTATCCTACTCGATTCAAGCAAAATTACTAAGCCTCCATAATATTTTTTTATTTACTCAATAATTCCTATCAATTTACTTGTTTTATTATTATAATTTGCCTTTCAAATTCTGTAAATAAAAATTAACAGAATAATACAATACCCCCCTCAAACAAAGTTGAGGGGGGCTTTTAATGATTATTATAAAGTAAAGAACCTCTATATTGGGTGTAGAGGCGATTGGAGTAAAAAAAGGTTAGAGCTTATACGGTTATTATTTAAGTTACTGAGAAATTCTCAGCTATTTAATATATTCATTAACTACAAATATTGTGCAGAGGCTAAGAATGATACATGTTATCTCTCTAGTATAAAAAATATCTTCTGGGTAGATACTAAATGTGGGGGTGTGCCTATGTTTAGAAAGGGAAATTCTAAGAACCACCATATCAATAACAACGATAACCAAGAAACGAATTTAGACAGTGTGCTTGATAGTTCATCACAATTAGTGGACTACCTTTTACAGAAATGTCACCAGACTTCAGATCTTAAGATCTTAACAATTTCAAATCTTACACTATTCTTTATTGATAACCAAGTAAATCAAAGTGAGTTTAACCTGAATATAATTAGAAGGCTAAATAATCAAACAAACTATAAGATAGATGATGTCATTAACGTCATATCTGTAGGAGATATAGAAAAATCAAGTGACATAAGCTATGCCTTACTCTCGGTATTAAAGGGTTCCGTGTGTATTTATACTAATGGCATACAAGAATTGATCTTAATTAAAATTCCAAGTAATAATAATCGGTCACTTAGTAAACCAGAAAACGAATCACAAGTAATTGGTTCACAAGTAGGTTTTAATGAAAGTCTTTCAACAAATGTATCTTTGATACGGAGATCACTTGCGACTCCTGATTTAAAAAATGAGTTTTACATTATTGGTAGAAGAACAAATACTGGGGTTTCAGTACTATATATAGAAGGTCTTGCATCAAACGATCTTGTTCAAAGAATGAGGGAAAGACTGTCATCAATCGATATAGATGGATTGTTAGATAGTGCTGAATTAAATCAATTAATCAATGATAACTCTTTATCTATTTTTCCTCAAATGTTGTTAACTGAGAGACCAGATCGAGTATGCCATGGTTTGTTAAACGGTAAGATTACTGTTTTAGTAGATGGGAGCCCAATGGCTATTTTATGCCCCTTGTCATTTATAGAGTTCTTTGAAAGCAAGGAAGATTACAATGTTCGTTGGCCAATTGCGAGTTTTGTTCGTTTGTTACGTATTACAGCAGTGTTTTTATCTGTTTTTTTCACAGCACTTTATGTGGCAGCACTTACGTTTCACTACGAAGTAATTCCTCAAGCATTACTCGTCCCTTTGGGTGAGTCAAGATCAAGGGTTCCTTTTCCACCCTTATTTGAAGCGATACTACTTGAGTTTATTATTGAACTTTTAAGGGAAGCCGGTGCGAGACTACCTACAAAAGTAGGGCAAACAATGGGTATCGTGGGTGGTATTGTAATCGGAACTGCTGCTGTACAGGCCGGTTTTACGAGTAATATTCTAATTATTATTGTGGCTTTAGGTGCTTTAGCATCATTCACAACTCCAAGTTACACAATGGGTAGCTTAATACGTGTCATACGTTTTCCCATATTAATTTTAGCAGGCTTTTGGGGCTTTTATGGTATTATGTTTGGTTTTTGTTTTATCATGATTCACTTATTACGACTCACAACACTTGGGAGTCCATACATGGCTCCATTCTATCCCCCTCGATTTAAAGATTGGGTTGATAGTATTGTTCGACTTCCGTTTCGTTTTATCTACAAAAGACAAGCTTTGCCAAGACCAGCAGACAAACAAAAATATAATCCAGATGAAGTGAACTAGAGGTGGTTATAATATGCACGTACAGCAAAAAATCAAACCTAACTATTTAGTGAATGCTTTTTTGGTCTTTTTTGTTGTTCATGCCACTCAAATCGGTGTTGGTCTACAAGGTTTCCAACGAATAATCTATAGAGATGCTCACCAAGATGCTTGGATTTCTGTTCTTATTGCAGGTTTAGGTACTAGTATTCTTGTTTTTGTAATTATAAAGACTCTAGAGCTGTATGAATCCTCAGATATATATGGTATACACTATGATGTTTATGGCTTTTTTTTTGGAAGACTGTTTAACGCTATTTATATTTTTTACGTTCTTATTTGTTTTTTTGTAGTATTAAGAAATTATATAGAAGTTATTCAAGCATGGGTTTTCCCTGAGTTGTCATTATGGTTTTTATCATTATCAATCATATTACTTGTCGTTTACGGTATTACTTCTGGTATTCGAAGCATGGTTGGAATAGCATTCTTTAGTGTAACACTTTCACTTTGGTTGCTAGTATTCTTAGTTTACCCACTCCAATATGCAAGATGGGATCAAATGCTCCCTATGATGGAAGCAGATATCCTAAGTTTGTTAAAAGGTGCCTATAATATGACATTTACAATGTTGGGTTTTGAGATTCTATATGTTATTTATCCCTATATAAAGGAAAAGAAAAAGGTGCAAAAATTTGCTCAGTTCGGTCTTCTCTTTTCAACCATAATTTATGTGGCATTAATGATAGTCGCTATTATCTACTTTAGTGGTATGCAACTCGAGAGAACAATTTGGGCAACGTTGTCTTTATTTAAAATAGTACGACTTCCATTCATTGAGAGATTTGAATATGTTGCCATTACTTATTGGATGTTAATAATATTACCTAACTTAATTTTTTATATGTGGTCTGCATGCAGAGGTATAAAACGGATGTTCAACATAGAAGAAACTAAGAGTGTGTGGTTTTTTTCTGCAATTATTTTAATAGCTGTACAGTTTATCGTAACCAGAACACAAGTTAACATGATAAACGACTATTTTGCAAAGTTTGCTTTTTATGTAGTAGTTTGCTATCCGTTTGTTCTATATGCTACTGCATGGTTAAGAAAGAGGGTCAGCTCATGAGGAAACAAATTAAAAATAGTATTTTTATTCTTGCAACAACTATAATTCTTAGTGGTTGTGCAGAACAAAAAGTTCTAGAAGATATTGGACTGATTACAACGGTTGGATATGATCCTGTAGGTAAGAAGATAATGTCCACAATGGTAGTGATGCAAATTAATCCAGAAGCTCCTCAAAAAATAGATGTTATTTCTAGTGATGCTCTAACAAGTAAAGGAGGAAGGATAGAGGGAAACCTAAAAGCTTCAAAGGCACTTCAATCAGGTCAGCTTAGGGTAGCCCTGTACAATGAAAAGTTAGCTAAAAGAGGTATAAGACCTTATGTTGATACTCTTGCTCGAGACCCATCAATAAGTGACCTTACGTACCTTGGTATTGTTGAGGGATCAACGAAGGAACTTCTAAAACATCAGTATAAAAATATCCCCGACATTGGCCAGCAATTATATAATCAGATAGAACAGTTAACGGAGAAAGAACAAATATCAAATGCTACACTACAGAGTGTGCAGCAAAGCTATTTTTCAGAGGGGATTGATCCCATATTACCGTTAATAATCAGGGACGGTGAAACTATTCGTGTATCTGGTAATGCAATTATGAGGAACGATAAAATGGTTGGTAAATTAACAGTTGAGGAAAGCTTCTTTGTTAAATTAATTAGAGATGAGTACAATGCGGGGAGTATAGAATTAACTTTTGATTTAAAAGATGATAAAGGGAAAAAACATACAGTAACAGCGGTTATTGATACCATAAAAAATTCAAGTGGGCTCGACCTTATTGAAAAAAATGTGCCGAGTTTTGATTTAGAATTAAAGATAAAGGGAAGATTATTAGAAGTTCAGGGGGCAATAGATCTCATGAACCCCAAAAATGTTAATCTATTAGAGAGAGAGATAAGAAAGAAAATGAAAGAAGAAATCGTTGACACCATTGAGTACTGTAAAAAAAGAAATTCAGATGTATTTGGTTTTGGTGAAGCGTATAGAAGTTCTGTTCGACATGCTAATTTAACAAAAAGTCAATGGCACCAAAAATACAAACATATTCAATATGATTTAAAAGTTGATTTCTCTCTTTTAAGAACTGGTATTACAGAGTAACTTTTGCATTATAAACCCCTGGGTATGGCTTTTGGTTTATTCTTTAATTTGATTGTTAGTATTGTGATTTCATACAAATTCTTCATTCATCATTCGCTATCTCGTTATCAAAGAGAACTTTGGCTTTCTGTCTCAATAGGTAATTGTGTTTC
The DNA here is from genome assembly GCA_016401345.1 of Fictibacillus nanhaiensis. GTDB lineage: Bacteria > Bacillota > Bacilli > Bacillales > Fictibacillaceae > Fictibacillus > Fictibacillus phosphorivorans. The sequence goes on from JAEACG010000020.1 coordinate 8,103, forward strand.
TTCAATTATAATTAGAGATATAGAACGTTATAAATCTTTCAATTTGCCTTTAGCCCTAATTCGATTTTGCTTATATGCAAGGAAAAGCAGCTGTTGCAGCACCTACGAAGGTTAAATCTTTCATATTTACATCTTTTGGTAATATATCTTCTTTGCTGCTAAGATTGATTATGTAATCACCTTTCCTAAAACTGTTATATTATAATGCGGTTACATTTTAGAATAGTATTCCTTATAATGTTTAATTCCTCATTCTCAGATAACTAAAACCAACTGAGTAAAATTAACATTTTAGAGAAACATTACTAATAAAATCAGGTCCGATTGAACCTAATTTCCATGTTAATATGGTTATATACTCTATTTTTGCAGGAGACTGAAAACTATGCATCAAAATAATGAATTATACTTATATATGTTAGATAACACTTGGAAATTGACCGAAGATTGGTATCAGTCACTTGATAAAAGCGATCCAAAGGTAATGTATTCTTCAACTGATCCCCAAGTAATTAATACTTTTAAGCAACAAAACTATGAATTTCATAAGCGTTTTTGTACACTCTTTGATGAAGCGGAATCTGAGTCTAATTTCTTGTTGAAATTTGAACCTTGGATTGTTAATATTGCCCGAGATGAAGAACATCTTGATACTCCCATACACTTTATATTAAGAGAATTCTTTAAATCTCAAGAACAGTATATTAATTTAATTAATCAATTTATTAAACAAAACCCAAATCAGTATTCGAGAGAGACGGAGAACCTTTGGAAAAATGTTATTACTCAAACATTTGCAAAGGTGATGGTTTGGTTTACGCAAGAAATTACTAATTATGCTAATAGGCAGTTAGAGGCGTCAAAGGAAATGATTTTAGAATTGAGTTCACCAGTTATTTGTTTAAATAATAATACAGGACTACTACCTCTAATAGGAGAAATTGATACCGCAAGAGCTAAACATATACTGGAACAAACTTTAAAACAATGTTCTGAAAAAGAAATTGAACATCTCCTCATTGATTTATCGGGTGTATTAATAATAGATACGATGGTAGCACACCAAATTTTTCAATTAATTAACACATTAGATGTTTTAGGAGTGAAAAGTACACTCTCTGGAATAAGACCTGAAATAGCACACACTGCTATACAATTGGGTTTGGATTTTGAAAACATCTCAATTACATCTACATTAGAAAGAGCAATAAATGATAGGTAGACATATAAAGATCGCAGATTAATGAAATCTGCGGTCTTTAATTTTATCAACCCTATTGAATTATTACTGATCTTATTTAAGTCCAGGCTGTATACACATTTATTTTGTAAATGTAATAGTTAGTTGTAGCGCATAGTCATCACATTAATAAAATCTTCTATGAACGCATCATAATTAAAAGATATAGCGATATGGTCAGTTGCTTCTGAAATCGATTCTGTTGATCTTTTTCTAAAATCAGCTATACTTTGTCCTTTAGTATTGTCAAAGTTTATAGATACGGATGCTTCTCGACTTATATAAGATACCTTATCCGGATTAACTAAAGCAAACATAGTAAATACATCGTGCAATGGGCTGCCCGAGAGGCTAGGATCTAGTTTTTTATATGCTGTGTTGTAATAATCAAATATGGGTTTTATTAAAAAAGTAAAAGCATTAAATGGCTGAGAAGTAATAAGTTCAATGTTTTCAGGTTTAATAATTGAGAAGTTTGTAACGTTTAAGGGTGTAATAAAAACATTTCTTCCTTTGTTTAGTATCAGATTTGCAGCTAGAGCATCTCCGTGAAAATTAGCTTCAGCTATAGGTGTTACATTTCCGGGGACTAAAAAAGCACCACCCATACTATAAAAAGCACTTATTTTACCAAGTTGTTCATCACCGCCTAACAAGAATGCGATAGCTAATGAAGTAGACCTTCCAACGTCTACAATGTAAAGGTTATAGGCATAAGTATTAATGATTTTAAAAATTTCATCAAAGTTTACAACTTCACGTTGAACAGTGTCTGGTGGACGTATTGGCCCTAGTCCTTCCTCTCCATGAATTTCAGGATAAAAGATAGCAATTTCGCCACTAAGAGGACTTCTGGCGCCAGAGATGATTGGTATATCTTCTCTTCCTGCAAGCTGAAGGAGATATGCTACATTCTGTATGGCTTGTTGTTGGGGTACGTTACCATAGCTTGAAACAATGCCAACTACATTTATTTTGGGGTTTAGGAGTGCATACATAATGGCTAATGAATCATCAATACCAGGATCACAAAATAATAAAACGTTATACAAGCTATTTCCTCCCTTTCAGTTTAGACAGAACTAGATGAAAAATTAAAGGACTCTTTCGAAAATATTCTAAAGGAGGTTGTAACATGACTCATATGGAAATCAGACTCGTCGAATAATCAAATGTTTTTAATGATAAGTTTGATGAGTTTACTAATGCTAATAACTGTTGCATTACAAATAAATCTAAGTTATTCATATTTGTAGTTTGCTTATGTATTACTCTACTTTATTATTCAATCATTCTTATTTCATAAATTACTAAGCGCAGTTCTTAATAAGATTAATAATTGAGGCTACTAATTTATTTGTGTCACCAGCATACAAGTGATAGTTTAAAGAGTTTTTAAGATGATCCGTCTGCAAAGAAATTTTATCAATTTCTCTAAACTCTGTAGACCAGTGAATGCTAGGTATAGCTACAATATAACGCCTGTCTGGTGTTCTATACAAAAACACCTCCATTGTATTTCCATGTAGCGAGATTTCTTCTAAGCAAAGTATCATGAGGAGTTCCCTTTTTTAATAAGTTTTTGTTGAATATACCCTTTTTTATTCAGAAATAACTTTTATTCCAAATTAACTTGATAAAAATGATATTTTAATTCTTTTTT
>JAEACG010000021.1 GCA_016401345.1 Fictibacillus nanhaiensis
ATAGAAAATTTCATTTCACTTTACCCCTTCCTAAGAAAATAGACAACTAATACCAAATATTCGACAAATTGTATTATTTTTCCTTTAAAATAACAAAATTGAACACTTAATAATTAAATCCAACAATATAAAAAAGCCCCTGTAGGGAGATTTCTAAAGGGACTTTTGAACATTTATAGCATTCTTTAATAGCCCATATGAAACCTATTGAATTACCAGACCTTATTTTGCGTTATGTAGAAAATATGTAAAAAAAAGTTAGGATTAATCCCTAGCCTTTTAATGGACATTTTCGCAAGTTTGTTTCCGAGTAAATAAAAATTTGATAAAACAAATTTAACGGACAATCCTTCTAATGAATACAATCCTATTTGATCTCCGCTTATTTTTTCTGATCTTGCACGCTGAACTGCGATATCCAATGTTCTTAGAACTTACCTTTTTGGAACATGAAAGTGAGACGTACCAAAGCCTTTTAGACTGTTTCTCGTAAATTGTCCCCATAGAGTCTACTTAATTGAGACACTTTCTCTATTTCACGAGACTCGATGCAGTTCTTAATTGCATCAATTTAAAAATGCCAAAACCACCAAAAAGGTGGTTTTGGCTTGTAGCTATGGAATAATAAAAAGTTACCAAACAGATGAAATTTACTTTCTTTAATTACAACTCATTAACAAAATGGGCTGTCTACTATCGGATAGAATCGTAATTATCTTTTCTTAATATATGATAAAAGTATCTTTATACTTTCATCAATTCAACCTTATTTATTTCTAAATATGCATGGAATGCAGGATTTATTTCATATCGTTGATTTTTTTTATTTTTTAAAACTAATTTACGAGCCAAGTTTTCAGTAATTTTCTTGGGTCTTTTTTCACTAAAATACTCAAACTTATTTTCTGCAACTTCCAATCCCAAAAAAGTCAATTCGCACAAGACTTCAATAATATGCTTTGTATCTTTATCAGCTGTACACCACTCTACTAAACAATTTTCTAATTCATTTTTATCGATAATAGAATTATGTCCTGCAAATTCATAAAATACTGACTCTAATTCCGGAATTCTATTCCCGTTTTCAGGAAGTAAAGACTGCAAAGCATATTCTGAATATTTAAATTCAGCTGCCTTAAAATCTTCCTCTTCTACTTTAGCATGCTCTTTGTTTATCGCTTCTTGAAAAGCCATTTTAAACAAAATTATAATATCACGTGGTCTAGGAAGAATAAAACTAGTTATATAGTCTTTTAAAGCTTGTCCATTAACAGTCTCACAGAAATAATCTCTCCAAAGAACTTCAGGACTTGGAATTTCATCAATATTATATTCAATCCTCTGCTCTATAACCTTAAATAACAGATTAGGCTCAGTCCATGATAGATTTTTATATGGTATTTTATCTCTTTCGTTTGCATATTTCATAACTCTAGTAAAGATATCACTTCTTAAAAAAGCAATAAGTGATAATTCTACATCAACCTGCTTATAATTTTTCATTCTAAACTCATCAGTAATTCTTTGGCCTACATTTAACAATCCAAACAATAATTGACTTAATCTTTCGAGATTAACATTGTCACTCCAATTCTTGTCTAGATTATCAATTAAAATACATACCCTCTCTTTTGAATGAAAAACTTTACCTAGTTTTTGTCTTAAATGAGAAATTATCTTGCTATGTAAAATTTCACTTACTTTAACTCTTTGCTGATCAATTTCATTATTGTAGTCTAATAACTTTAATTTAGTGACTGCATTTTCAAGTCTAAGTGTGAAATCAGCATTGATAAGTTTTTCATTTTTTTTAATAAAGTCCTCTAGTTCTAATTCATCATTGGTTTTAGGTATCTGAGGGGGTTGGTTACATAAATATTCATAATATGATTTTGCTAGTTCTGTATAAATCAAAAATTTCCAAATGCTTTCGATTAAATGTCCTTGTTCAGAACTGGTTAATGTTTTTTCTAATATATTTAATACACCTTCGAATTCATGACCTTGGGGTTGTATGGAACAAACAAAGTTTCTTTTATCTGAAGATAGCTCATCTTTAATTTTTATTAAATTTGCTGTTTTACCAGTACCTTTTCTACCTACAAAAAGTACCTGCTGTGATTTGAGTGCTTCCTTGTATTCTGCTGTTTCAACAAAGTATTCTATTAAATCAACTGGCTCGTTTTCCGCTACATGGTCACCAATGATTAAACTCTTTATACTATTAAGAGCTTTTTGTCCTGCTTTGTGCTGTCTGTTTTCTTCCTTCATATTATTCCGTTTATTTATCAAGGGTTCAAGCCAAGTCTCCGAAATTTCAACACACTTTTTACTTGTTTTATGTGTATGCAAATGGTCATGATAATCTAAAGGTGTTTCATAAGGTTCATGAGCTAAAATGAGCAAATTTAGATCCAGGCCTTGTGCAATTCCCGCTACCATTGCTTTTTCTGATGACCAAAAAATATCTTCACCAACTTCTCCATCTTGATTTAAAGTGTGAAAATGTACTAAAACTCCTAAAGAATTTTGCAATGCTTTAACATACCAACTTAGTGGGTTACGACCTTCATATGGATCTGCTGTTAATAATGGTAGCTTTGAACTTTGTACTAGTGAAGTTAACTCTGTTGAAGCTGTTGTTCCTGTTCCACACTTCAAATAAACCAAACTTTTGGTGTTACCCAAATTTTCATCTTGAATATTTATTGTTTCTGCTAATTGATGTGGATTTTCTTTGAAAAATTTAATTTTAAGTTCATCTGCGTTATTATATCCTGCATATCCAATGGTTGTTAATGATTTTAACTGACGGTAATTGCTAGTAGATTTATTATGGGTTTCATTGAGAGTTATCCAAATTTTCTTTTTCTTACCAACTGCATATCCAAGTTCAAACAGTACATTGAAATTTAAGAAAGTTAAGTCGCAAATAAATAAATCACTATCATCAATAGTTTTTAATATTACATCTATCATATGTTTACCTGTTACATTTAGATCTTCCCATCTTGTTATTTTAACTGCTTTAGTAGCATTAATATTTTTTACTGCTTTAGCAATGTCTTCTTTTAAACTCTCGTTTCCTGATGGATAAGCATAAAATGCTTTAACAGTAGCCATAACAAGAACCTCACTTTATTTTAAATTTCACAGAAAATTAATACTGTTAAATCAATTATACCAAAATCCAAAATATGTTAAAGAAGGAAGTTTTGAATACTTTCGTTAAAAGTACGTAAAAAAGTCTTAGAAATTTTCGGCATTCTTGTAATCAGACTGTTTAATATTTGGTAATTCTTAGCTATGATTGAATCAATTGTACTTCAAGCTTCGAAGGCTGCAGATTCCAATTAAGAATGAGAAGTAACTAGATCCTCAAACACATCATTATAAAAAAAAATATACTTTTCCCAAGAACTGAATTTTTTATCAAACTGTATTAATTGATTATTCTTCCGAAATTGTTATAAAAAGAGGTAAACGTTCATTAAGTCTATTTACACATATTTGAACAGCTGAATGGGCTTAACTCTCTGCAAGATTAACAGTTCGTAAATGTGTACATTTTCGAATTTTATAATCTTAGAGATAAAATGAAAAACCCCTTGCAATTTAGAAAATTATTCAATTTATTCCGATAATCCCCACAATTATTACTCTTTCACCTTAAATATGTAATCATTTTTAAAATCATTTACGGTCCTGTAACCATTTTTGCATTATTTCTCGACATTTAATATTTACTCTTGTTTTATAACGATTCTGGAGGTGTATTAAATCCCTTTAAAAGTTGGTGCTGAATATGAAATTTTTAAACACTATTAAAAACATTTTCCCATCTTATTTAAAACTACCTGTCATCGTCATTCTTTTGTTGCAGTTTATATCGTTTTTTACTTTTTTTATGTTTGTTCCTTTTATATCCACTTACTTTAATCAAAATGTCGGCTTTTCTTTAGGTTTTGTTGGTTTCATTCTCGCAATAAGAATTTTGAGTCAACAAGGTCTAATGATTGTAGGAGGTGCCCTGGCTGATCGATTAGGATATAAAAAAATAGTGGTAATCGGATTTTTCTTTCGCGGAATTGGATTTGCATCGATGGGATTAACCACAAATGGTTTTTTGGTCATAATTGCAGCTATTTTGAGTGGACTAGGCGGAGCATTATTCAGTCCTGCTCTTAAAGCAAATTTAACTTCGCTAACACCAGAAGGAAAGCATAAGGAAATATTTTCTCTAATGAATATCATAGAGAACGCTGGAACTGTATTGGGACCATTAGCCGGACTTTATTTTTCAATAGATGACTTTAAACATCTTAGTGTTCTTTCAGGATTATTATTTCTGATTCTTTGTATAGTTGCTATATTTCTCCCAAAAGTATCTAAGCCACTTAATACTAAGACTTGGATCCAAGAATTTGCTGAAATTATTAAAGATAAGTCATTTGTAGGTTTGACTGTTAGTTTGATTCCTTTTCATTTTTTATATCAACAGCTGTATCTAACATTACCAATCATTTCAACGAATGTGACAGGGTCTTCTGGTTGGATTTTTACTTTTGTAACTTTAATAATTATTATTTTCCAGTGGCCTGTATTCTTAATGATTAAGGATAGAACGATTCATTCATTATTCTTTTTCAGTTATGTTACTATTCTAATTTTTATTGTCCCCATTACGTTTGGAAACAATATAGCTACTCTATTATTAGTGCTAACTGGAATTGCTATTGGATCGATTACATTACTGCCATTGTTCCAAAGCTATATTGCCCACAATTCCCCTAAAGAATCACTGGCAGCCTATTTTGGTTTTTCAAACTTAGCAATGGCAATCGGGGGATCATTAGGTAATTTGGTAGGTGGAGTTATATATGATTATTTTTTAAAAAACGGTCAACCAGAAAAATATTGGATCGTAGTCAGCTTCTTAAGCCTTTTGCCTTTATTCATTCTTTATAAAAAAAACAAAACAAAAAAGACATTAAAACCTAAGGAGGAATGGTAATGAATTTAAAATCATCCTTACAATTAATTGATATTAATAGAATTATGCTTCATGAACCATATGAACCAGCACGTCTTTCTAAAATTAAGAATGCCATAAAACTAGATGGTGTAATAAGAAATCCGATCATAGCTCTACATTTAGAAAACGAAAAATATTTAGTTTTAGATGGTGCACATCGATTAAACGCACTAAAAGAAATGGGGTGTTTGAGAGTTCCCATACAAATTGTGGATCCCAATCATGTAAGAATAAACGCATGGCATCACATAGTTCCAGCTGGAAAATGGTTTGAAGAATTAACAAAACATCCATCAATAGAAGTAACAAAAAAAGTTCGAGCAGATGAAATCCCTCTTGCAACTCTGTCGTTTCATGACCATTCCGAACTTTATATTTATGCGAAGTACTCAACAAAAGAGCTATCTAAAAAGTTGGATGTTTGGCACGCCATTGTGAATGCTTACAGTGAATACCAAGAGGTACGACGTATACCTGCCCATTCTAAGGAAAGTCCAAACCTTGGTTTTATTCGATTTAACTATCCTGCAACATGTTTGGATACCATAAAAAAAGTTGTGAAACTTGGAAAACTCTATCCAGCTGGAGTTACTCGAATTCAAGTTAATGGGCGATTGTTAAATTTAAGGATTCCCTTTGAATTTTTAACATCTAAAAGTTTCGATGAGTTTGAATGGGAATCACTCTGTAAGCACCGAGAAGATAATTTACGTTTATATTCTGAAAATGTTTATCTTTATGAGGCATAATTCTGCAAAAATTATTGAATCTCATTTAACTGGAGGTATTTAATGTTACACACTATACAAAAAGCACCTGTGTATAACTCACTCAACCAATGTATCGGCAACACACCTATGGTTAGATTAGAGAGTTTATTTCCCCAACAAAATGTTTATGCAAAACTTGAATTTATGAATCCAGGTGGTAGCATGAAGGATCGCCCTGCGAAGTATTTCATAGAACAAGGACTGCAAAATGGACAAATAACTTCTGCAACTCACTTAATAGAAAGCAGTTCTGGAAACCTTGGCATTGCACTAGCAATGATTGCCCGTTATCACGGTTTATCTTTTACTTGTGTAGTCGATCCGAAAATTTCAAAGACAAATCTAAAAATCTTGAGAGCGTTTGGAGCAAATATCGTTATGGTCGAGGATAAAGACGATCAGGGTGGTTATTTAAAGACTAGAATAAACAAAGTTAAAGAAATTCTTGAAGAGTTACCCAATGGATATTGGATAAACCAATATGCCAATGAAAACAATTGGAAGGCACATTATTTAGGGACAGGTACTGAGATTATCGAACAGATTGATGCGAACATTGATTATTTAGTAGTACCCGTAAGTACTACAGGTTGTATTATGGGTACTAGCCGTAAACTTCGGGAAAAACATCCGAATTTAACGGTAATAGCCGTTGATGCTGTCGGATCAATAATCTTTAATACTCCTCCGGGAAAAAGAGAACTGCCTGGGTTCGGCGCTAGTAGAGTGCCGGAGATTTTAAATAATAACGAAATTGATAGGGTCATTCATGTTAATGATTTAGAATCCGTTAATGGATGTCATGAATTGTTACAAAGTGAAGGAATCTTTACTGGGGGTTCTTCCGGTGCTTCAGTTGCAGCTCTTAAAAAGTTAGTGAATTCTTTAGATAACCGTGAGAACATTGTAACTGTATTCCCTGATAGAGGAGATCGATATATTGATACAGTGTATGATGAACACTGGGTCTCACGGTTATGTTTATAATCATAAAAACTCTATTTATATGAAGAAAATGAGCTTTTCCTAGGATAAGCTCATTTTGTTGTTCATAAATTTGATTGTCTAAGAATATTCTTAACCCTTAAGACTAATTCTCTTGGGCTGAAAGGTTTTTTCATATAATCACTTGCTCCAATCGACAAACCATGTATTCTATCATCTTCTCCATATTTAGCTGATAAAATGAGGATTGGGATCGAGTGATTGTCTCTAATCATTTGGCAAAGTTCTTCTCCACTAATATCTGGAAGCATTAAATCAAGTATGACAAAATCAAATGAGGAAACTTTCAGATGATATAACGCATCTTTTCCATTAAATACACTTACTGTTTGAAATCCTTCCTTTTCAAAGTATGAAGAGATAACATCTACTAATTTTGGCTCGTCATCTATGATAAGAATTCTTACCATAATTCCCCTCCATTTTTAGTAAGATAGTTTAATTATTGATTATACTTACGTGATATTGAAGTTTTCAAAAAACGAGAAAATTTTGATTCTAAGATTTTTAATTTTTCATCTAAT
>JAEACG010000022.1 GCA_016401345.1 Fictibacillus nanhaiensis
GTTAAGTTGGGGTTATTCTTAATTACTAGACCACTTAATAATTCAATTTCAATCATTTTTAGATTTTTCATTGTACGTTATATAAATCTCCTTTCTAACTTTGTTATAAGTCATACAGAAAGCCACTAAGTGATGTTTACACTTAATGGCTTATTTAAATAGTAAACTTTAGAGGTTAAAGTTTTAAGGTATGTTTCATCGGCAAATTTCCTTTAATTCTCTTAGTAATACTTCCGCACCTTCGGGACTTAAGATTAACTTATTGTTTGCGTAGGGTTTGTTTTTGGATGAAATGTTTCCTGTAATAGAGCAAGTCATATTTGAGTTGTATTTCTTTAGAATGACTGTATCACTTTCAGTAAATATTTCTACAGGGTCCATTAGTTCAATGCCCAGAGACCGTCTTAATTCAATTGGTATTACAACTCTACCTAGTTCATCAATTTTTCTAACTATACCTGTACTTTTCATATTAATCATCCTCTTTATACGATTTTAGTGTGTTTATTGTTCGTCCTTTGTGTCTTTATACTTAGCTGCAGCATCAGGTATTTTATAAATATCATCTTTATGCTAGATAAGATTGGAAGAAAACTTAGAATAGCTTCTTTCTGAAGCTTTTCTATATAGCGTAGCCTTACTGATTTTTGTAATGCACTCTATGCCTTTAACATTCATTTTTGTTCGTAATTATGTTAAAAAATGACTAAAGAGCATATTGAAGCTCACAATGTCTCTCTGTATACTTCTTAAGTTTTAGCTGATGCATTACCTTTAATTTGCCTTTCCCTTATCATATCTGCCTCAAACTCTGCAATTCCTGATAAACTGTGATTAAAGGCTTTCCGATAGCAGTAGATGTGTCTATCCGACCACTATAGATCAAAGAGAACGAAACTAACCGTTCCTATAATTTTCCGGTTGATGTATGTATAACTAAGGATATTTCACCTTAAGAGTGCCTATATATTACATTTGTATTAATAATTTATCCTAAAGTTCATTTAGCATAGGGGTTGTTCTAACTCTTATTCGTTTTTTCAAGGTAACGATAAATTGTTGTACGAGAAACTCCCCACTTTTCTGCCACATCTTTAATCGGGGTACCTAATGATATTAAAGATTTCATCATTTGAATATCTTTTAAACCGTATTTTTCAGGTCGACCACCAAGGCGTCCACGAGCTCTGGCAGCAATTCTCCCAGCCATAGAACGTTCTTCAATTAAATTGCGTTCAAATTCTGCAAAAGCAGCGAATAAGTGAAACATTAATTGGCCTGTAGCATTCTTTTGATTCATTGTTAAATTTTCCTGCAAACTATGGAAGCCAATTCCCCTTTCATTTAAATTATTTACTATTTGTATTAAATCTTGCATGTTACGACCGAGTCGATCTAATCGCCAAACAACAATCATATCACCTTCGCGTGCATATTGAAGTGCTTGTTCTAACCCAGGACGTTGTTTTTTTGCCCCACTCAATTTATCATGTAAAATTTTTTCACAACCATGATGAGTTAATGCATCCATCTGCAAATCCAAATTTTGTAAGCCGGTTGAAACCCTTGCATACCCAATTAACACCAATTATCACTTCTTTCCAATATGTGTTTTAAATCATTGTAACATAAGATAAACGAGTGACGGTTATTGAACTTAGAATAATGTACAGAGTTTTGTTACGTATGCTGTAAAAAAAAGCCTAATTCTATTAAATAATAAACTGTGTTCAGAAAAGGGAGAGTTTTGGAACAGATAATTGGTTTTTAGAAATATTGGCTAGTTACATTTTTTGATAAATTAACCCTTTGTAATTTTGTTCCACATTCTGGAAAGATTGTTGAGGAATACTTTTAAGAAAATTGATTATTTATGGATTGAAAAAATCATGAACGAAGGATGGGCCTCCCCTTTCCCAAGGATTTATAAGTTGTTAACTTATAAGTAAAAAAATGTAAAAAAATAGAGGTTATTGTGACTTCCTGTTGAATTGTTTCTCTTTGGGATAATTTAAAAGGAGGTCTTTTTATGAGGATTAAACAAATAGAAATAAAAAACTATAAGAATATAGGGATTGAAGAACCTTGTATAATTATTTTTCCTGAGGTCGATCAAAATGGCTCCTCTGATTTTTTTACTATAATTGGTGAAAACAATATAGGTAAGTCATCTATATTAGAAGCATTGCAATTATTTCTACCTGAAACTGGAATTGGAAGTGTTCCTAACATAGATATGTTTCCTTTTAAGAAAGAACCAGTTGATGAATCAAAGTATATGAAGATTTGTCTAACTTTTAACGGTTTGACTGACTTAGACAGAGAGCACCCTTACATAAAACCATACATATATAACGATGAGTTGATTATTCAACGTATTTTCAAATGCTCTACGCATAAAGATGCTGATGTTCCTTTTGAGGTTTTTACTTTTAAAAAAATTATTAATGATTGTGACATGGAAGCTACTTGGAATGCTGCATTTTTTAATAATGTTTCACTAGAATTAAAAAGTGTATATGAAGAATACTGTCAGGAATTTAACCCATCTAAAGGAACAGTTTCGAAAACAAAGAAAGAAGAATTTGTAGATTTTGTTCTTTTAAAGAATCCAGATTTAATTTCAGAAACATCCCCAGAATGGTTTAAGAATCCAAATGGTCTTTCTTCCAAATTACGGACGATTATGCCAAGGGTTATTTATGTTCCTGCAGTTAAATTAATTAATGAGGAAGCTGATGCAAATAAAAATAAGTCAGCTGCAAATCAAATTGCATCTGCGTTATTTGAACATCACTTAAATGAATCAGCTGAAATCAATGAATTTCGAAATGCATTAGATGGTTTAAAAAAAATATTTAATGATGAGACTAGACATACTGAAGTTAACAAACTTCAATTACGCCTCAGCAAGAAATTAAAGAGGATTATGGAAATCGAGGCAAGTGTAGATTTTGAAGTTCCAGAAGTAATGGAAAAATTACACCTGAATTCAACTATATTCTTAAAACATAACAATTTATTAACGAAGCCTTCTGAACAAGGCAATGGTGTACAAAGGATGTTAATACTCTCATTGTTGGAATTAATGGCCGAACAACTAACACAACATGATTTAAATGAGGATGCAGAAAACGGAGAATGGAAAAGAAGTTTATTATTTCTAATAGAAGAACCAGAGATATATTTACATCCACATTTACAAAGAAAAATGAGGGATTCATTAGTTCAGATTTCTAAATACCCACTAGCACAAGTAGCGTGCACTTCTCATTCTGAAAATTTTATTGACTTGGCAGATCGACATCAAGGAGTTGTACTCGTACAAAAAAGGCCAGATGGAACGGCAAGTATTATTCAAGTTACGGATAATATTTATGATGGTGCAACAAAAGTTGATAATCGTAATAGAATGAGAATGCTTCTGAATTTTAATTCTTCGACTTTAGAAGCTTTTTTTGCTCGGAGAGTAATATTAGTTGAGGGTGATTGTGAAGTTGCAAGTATTATAGCAATTAAACAAAAGTTAGTTGAAAAATTTCCTGACAAAAAAGAGATTCTTGATAATAAACTTAAGGACATATCAATTATCCCATGTAATGGTAAACTAACACAACTAGCATACCTTGATGTATTATCTCATTTTGGTGTTCACCCATATCTTGTCCACGACCTAGATGGATCAGGTCAAAATGAAGGGACCAATTTACTTATTTTAAATAAGATTGGAAAGGAAGGACGAAGACTAACACACGAATCAAATTTTGAAAATTTCATTTTTAATGAGACTTGGGAAAGAGACAAACCTTGGAAGGCATTTCAAAAGATACAAAATGAATTCGAAGATTATGAAGAGAACTTAGTTAGATTCTTTAAATTTATCATTGGAGAAGAAAGTTTTAATGAGATAGATATTAAGGAATTAATATCCTATTAGTTAAAAACCACACTACTCTAAAAATAACGGGTTCTTTTTTGAGGGAGAAAACAAAAAACCAAGCCAAACTGCATAACAATGAGCACGATAAATTGCAACGTAATTCGCTCCGATTTTTTCTGTTATTAATGGATTTGGTGAAAAATTTATCCAAATTGCACACGTTTTAGCAAGATGACAATTACTATTGTAACGCTGCAATTTGGTATGCAAATTAACTCGTCAAAATGACCTGCTATTATAACGAAAAAGGATTAATAAATTGTTAAATCGAATAAATAAAGAGGATATAATGAGTGAACCTTATTAAGCAAACGTGCAGGATTGTTGAGTAAGTATAATAAAGTAATGTGCAATTTTGGATTATAAGAACATTAGAAAAGAGAGCTGTTAGATAGCTCTCCTTTTATTATTCAATATCACAGTTTTCTTCATAATAAGGAAGCTCATAGTTTTGAACATATACACTTCCATCTAAAGAGTTTCCACTCCCAGTGGGCATTTAAACGTTTATAAATTGGGGCCTTAAATCCATTCTTATTCTTTCTAATTCTTCAACCATTCTTATCAATTGTTTTTATATCTATCGAAATTTTTTCTTAAGCTCGTTTTTGTCTTTTTTCAAAATTCTTGCCAATGATAAGGACAATATTACCCTACTAGCTTTAACGGGTCTTGCCAATCATAGACAACTTCCTCCATGCAGAAGCTACAGTAATAACCATTTTCATGAATAACTTCAATGCTTTCCATTGTTAAGGGATAATTCTCCCCTTGCCTACCTTTTTATCAAAATCTATTACTTTGGGTATAAAGGGTATTCTTTTCCTTCAATAGGTGTTTTAGGATACCCATTTACCGTTGTAAAAACGTTCCCGTGTTGCCCACTTTCTGTATCTTCCCAACCCCATCCATCCTTGAATAGACTTGCTTTACATTTAGGGCATTCGTGTTTATTTTCTATCCATTTTACTGTTTCATGGACGATCTCACAATGTAAACACCAAGTATATTTATGTAGTTCCAATTCTTCTATTTCTTGGTCATACTTACTCACTAATCGTCATCCTCCTTTTGGACTTTATATGTTTCCACGTAGAGATAGTAAAATTTTAAAAAAACGCTAAAAGGCGTTTTCAAAAGGGTGGTATATAGATTGTATCATAAATGATTAAAGTTACTTACAATAGTATTCCATTTCAGAAGAATGGTTTTCCTTGTCAGCCTGAAAATGTCTCCAGCCATACACTCTAATGATTGTTCACTATTAGTTGATTAAGGGATATACTCCTATAAAAAAGAATTACTTTTACAATGGATTAAGGAACAAAAATAATCAGTTTCTATCTATTAAATTTGTGAAATTCTTCAAAACTAAAACGATCATTTAATATAAAAATAGACTGTTAAACAAAAGGAAAACAACAATATATATAGAATATCTAAAATGAAAACAATGCTGAGAATTGAAGGAGGTTAATGTGAAAAGAGTTCTAATTATTTTATTTATTTGTTTAACTATGGGAGCTTGTACAGAAAGGAATGACAATACAGTTCAACAAGAGGAAAGCAATTCTAAATCTAACAAAGACATAAAAACAACAGAAGAGCCACCATTATTTTATAATAAAAATACTATAAAAGGTATTAAAAGTGTAGAAAGTAAAACATTTATATATGAAGATATAGAACTTAGAGGAATTGAAGGAAAGATAGGTATACTATCAACGCCTTGGAAGGTAAATGATGAAAATAAATATATGTGGCATTTCTTTGGAAAAGTTCCCACAGGTATATTAACTGTAGTAGCTACCCATTTGGACACTAAGCGAGTAGAAAAGGCAATTCATATCCCTGATTCAAAAGAAAAGATATGGTCTACCAACTCAGTTCCTACTGTTGATAATAATGGACATACCGATGTACCCTCTACTATGTCGTTACCTCAACAAGGATATTGGGTTTTAAATGCCTATATAGAAGAGGAATTGTTTGGGCAGGTAATAGTGAATGTTAAGTAAAAGCATGTAAATTATCTACATGCTTTTTTCTCAGAAGATTAAAATTTAGGTAAGATCTGCAGAGTAATAAACAACAGAGGATGCCCCACTTATAGGACCCCATATGTACATTATTACAATCAAAGTTCTGTTGAATTCGATACATGTTTACCTTTGATGGTTTTATTTAAATATTTATTAAATAATTTATATTCCGCATATTTAATGATACCTTTTAAAGATAGAATAGTAATAGAGAACATGAGGACAGGAACAAATGCTAACCATGCATGTGTAGTCCAGATATAACCTGACCAGTTACTAATGAGTCCAGACCATTCATTGGATAATGATTGAAAAACTTCGTTTTCAAAAATATCCACTTTCAATTTTCCTCCACCAATAAACATTTTTAATATTCCTAAATGAATAAGTAATAGTAATACTTGAATAACTTCTTTTGCAGTCACAATTAATAACTTTGGAAATAAAAATAAAGGAATATGCCTTAATATAATGTAAAGTTTATTGCCACCCAATATTTTTACACCTTCGAGAAATTCAGATTCTAAAATATAGGAACATTCCTTCGAAATTAAGTAAATTATAGGTGGAAGGCCTACTAATATTAAAAGAATTACATTGATAGCAACTCGTAATGTGTAACTGTAGGTAAACTGTCCATCGATCTGATAATCAAAAATTAATATATCATAAAGACATAAATACACTAATAAAGTAACTGGGAAAAAATGAAATGTATCAATGATCCCTGTAAACTTATTGATATGCTTCTTTAAATAAACACCAATTAAGATTCCTAAAATTAACGAAATAAGAATTCTACTAATGGCAACTAATAGTGCTATTCCTATGGTATATTTTGCACCTGTTAATAAAACAAAAAACACATCTTGAGAAAGATTATCTGCTCCTAAAGGAAAGTGTAAGACAGGTGAATAGGGTGGGCGAGCTACCAATTCTCCGTTATCAAATTTTAAAGAGACAATGGGAATGAAATCATTGTAAAAAAAAGAGTAAATAATACTTCCTAAAAAAATTAATACTATATATGCAGAACATAAATAAAATATAATCCTCATATCAGATGATTGTCCTTTTTTTAAATAATTTATTAGAGGCTAACTCAATTATCGAAAATACTAAGTACCATGGGATTAAAAATAATATAAAACTGAGAGCTGTCACTTCTGAAGTTCTATATTGAAGCACAAACCATGTAATCCCAACTATATTAAA
>JAEACG010000023.1 GCA_016401345.1 Fictibacillus nanhaiensis
GACATCCAAACAATATGCAAGGCAGATAGATTTATCTAATCTGCGCCAAGCAAGAATCTTTGATGTGTAAACATCATATAAGGTTAAGCTAGAAAGGGCGCACGGTGGATGCCTTGGCACTAGGAGCCGAAGAAGGACGGGACGAACACCGATATGCCTCGGGGAGCTGTAAGTAAGCATTGATCCGGGGATTTCCGAATGGGGGAACCCACCATCCGTAATGGGATGGTATCCATATCTGAATACATAGGGTATGAGAAGGCAGACCCGGGGAACTGAAACATCTAAGTACCCGGAGGAAGAGAAAGCAAATGCGATTTCCTGAGTAGCGGCGAGCGAAACGGAATCAGCCCAAACCAGAGAGCTTGCTCTCTGGGGTTGTAGGACACTCTATACGGAGTTACAAAGGAACGAAGTAGGTGAAGTGGTCTGGAAAGGCCAGCCGAAGAAGGTAACAGCCCTGTAGCTGAAACTTCGTTCCCTCCTGAGTGGATCCTGAGTACGGCGGGACACGTGAAACCCCGTCGGAATCCGGGAGGACCATCTCCCAAGGCTAAATACTCCCTAGTGACCGATAGTGAACCAGTACCGTGAGGGAAAGGTGAAAAGCACCCCGGAAGGGGAGTGAAACAGATCCTGAAACCGTGTGCCTACAAGTAGTCGGAGCCCATTAACGGGTGACGGCGTGCCTTTTGTAGAATGAACCGGCGAGTTACGATCCCGTGCAAGGTTAAGTTGATAAGACGGAGCCGCAGCGAAAGCGAGTCTGAATAGGGCGACATAGTACGTGGTCGTAGACCCGAAACCGTGTGATCTACCCATGTCCAGGGTGAAGTTCAGGTAACACTGAATGGAGGCCCGAACCCACGCACGTTGAAAAGTGCGGGGATGAGGTGTGGGTAGGGGTGAAATGCCAATCGAACACGGAGATAGCTGGTTCTCCCCGAAATAGCTTTAGGGCTAGCCTCGCGGCAAGATTCCTGGAGGTAGAGCACTGATTGGACTAGGGGCCCCCACAGGGTTACCGAATTCAGTCAAACTCCGAATGCCAGAGAATTATCCGCGGGAGTCAGACTGCGAGTGATAAGATCCGTAGTCAAAAGGGAAACAGCCCAGACCATCAGCTAAGGTCCCAAAGTATACGTTAAGTGGCAAAGGATGTGGAGTTGCCCAGACAACCAGGATGTTGGCTTAGAAGCAGCCACCATTTAAAGAGTGCGTAATAGCTCACTGGTCGAGTGACTCTGCGCCGAAAATGTAACGGGGCTAAACGTATCACCGAAGCTATGGCTTGTACCGTATGGTACAGGGGTAGGGGAGCGTTCGAAGTGCAGCGAAGTCAGACCGGAAGGACTGGTGGAGCGCTTTGAAGTGAGAATGCCGGTATGAGTAGCGAAAGACAAGTGAGAATCTTGTCCATCGAAAGCCTAAGGTTTCCTGAGGAAGGCTCGTCCGCTCAGGGTTAGTCGGGGCCTAAGCCGAGGCTGAAAAGCGTAGGCGATGGATAACAGGTTGATATTCCTGTACCACCTCCTTTCCGTTTGAACAATGGGGGGACGCAGTAAGGTAGGGTGAGCGCACTGATGGAATAGTGCGTCTAAGCAGTTAGGCTGTTGGGTAGGCAAATCCGCCCAACGTGAAGGCTGAGCTGTGATGGCGAGGGAAATTTTAGTACCGAAGTCCCTGATCCTACACTGCCAAGAAAAGCCTCTAGTGAGGAAAGAGGTGCCCGTACCGCAAACCGACACAGGTAGGCGAGGAGAGAATCCTAAGATGATCGGGAGAACTCTCGTTAAGGAACTCGGCAAAATGACCCCGTAACTTCGGGAGAAGGGGTGCTCTGATAGGGTTTATCGCCCGAGAGAGCCGCAGTGAATAGATCCAAGCGACTGTTTAGCAAAAACACAGGTCTCTGCGAAACCGCAAGGTGAAGTATAGGGGCTGACACCTGCCCGGTGCTGGAAGGTTAAGAGGAGGGGTTATCCCTTTTGGGAGAAGCTCTGAATTGAAGCCCCAGTAAACGGCGGCCGTAACTATAACGGTCCTAAGGTAGCGAAATTCCTTGTCGGGTAAGTTCCGACCCGCACGAAAGGTGTAACGACTTGGATACTGTCTCAACGAGAGACCCGGTGAAATTATAGTACCTGTGAAGATGCAGGTTACCCGCGACAGGACGGAAAGACCCCATGGAGCTTTACTGCAACTTGATATTGGATTTTGGTACAGCTTGTACAGGATAGGTAGGAGCCTGAGAAGCCGGAGCGCCAGCTTCGGTGGAGGCGTCGGTGGGATACTACCCTGGCTGTATTGAAATTCTAACCTTGGACCGTAATCCGGTTCGGAGACAGTGTCAGGTGGGCAGTTTGACTGGGGCGGTCGCCTCCTAAACAGTAACGGAGGCGCCCAAAGGTTCCCTCAGAATGGTTGGAAATCATTCGCAGAGTGTAAAGGCACAAGGGAGCTTGACTGCGAGACCTACAAGTCGAGCAGGGACGAAAGTCGGGCTTAGTGATCCGGTGGTTCCGCATGGAAGGGCCATCGCTCAACGGATAAAAGCTACCCTGGGGATAACAGGCTTATCTCCCCCAAGAGTCCACATCGACGGGGAGGTTTGGCACCTCGATGTCGGCTCATCGCATCCTGGGGCTGAAGTAGGTCCCAAGGGTTGGGCTGTTCGCCCATTAAAGCGGTACGCGAGCTGGGTTCAGAACGTCGTGAGACAGTTCGGTCCCTATCCGTCGCGGGCGCAGGAAATTTGAGAGGAGCTGTCCTTAGTACGAGAGGACCGGGATGGACACACCGCTGGTGTACCAGTTGTTCCGCCAGGGGCATAGCTGGGTAGCTACGTGTGGACGGGATAAGTGCTGAAAGCATCTAAGCATGAAGCCCCCCTCAAGATGAGATTTCCCATCACGCAAGTGAGTAAGACCCCTTAGAGATGATGAGGTTGATAGGTCTGGTGTGGAAGCGTGGTGACACGTGGAGCTGACAGATACTAATCGGTCGAGGGCTTATCCTTAAAAAGCATAACGTTTGGAAACGTCGTATCTAGTTTTGAGAGAACAT
>JAEACG010000024.1 GCA_016401345.1 Fictibacillus nanhaiensis
AAGAAAAGTTCTCGCCATTTTTGTACAAAAAGACACTGACCTTCTGTACTTAAATTACTTTGTTGGATTAAAATTGAATTGTTTAGTTTACTCTCCAATAATATACCTCCACATAAAACTTGAATATAAGCTAGTAAGATGTTAAAATATATTCATACTAATAACGTGATGAAAAAAGTCTGGTGACTGAGCGTAATGCCTGCCCAGACTTTTTTCTATTTCAAAAATGAAATATGTACTCTGTCATTTATCTTTACTATATTTATCGCTGAACAGGAATGCTTTCTTCTATACCCAAGTACGCATGGAATGCTGCATGTATTTTATATCTTTTTTGTCTTTTAGAGCTCCGCTCTACAAACCTTTGAGCTAACTTATCAGTTATCTGAGGTGGCCTTTTTTCACTATAAAATTCAAACTTTTCTTCTTGTATTTCTTGCCCAATAAATGTTAACTCGCATAGAATATTAATTATTTCGTTTACATTTTGGGAACTGTTTTTCTTTAAACAAGCTTCTAATTCATTTCTATTAATAATAGATTGCTCACCTGCAAACTCATAAAAAATAGATTCTAATCCCTTAATACGTCCTCCGTTTTCTGGAAGCAAAGAACGTAATGCGTATTCAGAGTATAAGTACTCAGCAGCCAAAAAATCTTCTTCTTCAACTTTGGAATGCCCTCTATTTACTGCTTCATGAAGTGCTGACCGAAAAAGAAAAATCACATCACGTGGTCGAGGCAATATTAAATTACCTACATATTCCTTCAAAGACATCCCTTTAATTTCTTTACAAAAAAAGTTGTCCCATAAGGCAGTGGGACTCACAACTCCATTGCTACTATACTCTATTCTATTCTCTATTACTCTAAACAACAATCTAGAATCTGACCAAGAAAGATGTTTAATAGGTATTTTATCACTTTCAGGAGCATAACTCATTATTCTTGAAAATATATCACTTCTTAAGAAGATGATTAGTGATAAGTTTACATTGACATGCTTATAAGTTTTCCTTTGAAACTCTTCTGTAATTTTATGAACAACATTTAACAAACCAAATAATAAATCACTAAGTCGTTCTAAATCAGCATTGTCATTCCAACTTTTATCTAAATTGTCAATAAGAATGCTTACCTTTTCTTTTTTATGCAATACATTACCTAAGTGGTCTCTTAAATGCTTAATCATCGTATCATGTAAAAACTCACTCACTTTTAATCTTTGTTGTTCCATAGTTTCATCTTGATTTAAAGTATTTAAATTATGCATTATATTTTCTAATCTCAGAGTGAAATCTGCATTAATTAGACGTTCGTTTTGTTTTACAAATGCAATAAATATATTTTCTTCTTCACTTTTTTGACGATGTAATGGTTGGTTCTCTAAATACTCGAAATATTGCCTAGCAATTTCGGTATAAATTAAATATTTCCAAATACTCTCGATTAGATGCCCTTGTTCTGATTTATTTATCAACCTATTTAAGACACTTAATACACCCTCAAATTCATGGCCTTGAGGTTGTATAGGAATTATGACATTTCTTCGATCCATAGATAAATCATTTTTAAGTTTTATAAGGTTTGCTGTTTTTCCTGTTCCTTTTCTTCCTACAAACAAGACTTGTTGAGAAGACAATGCCTCTTTATATTCAGCTGTTTCAAGAAAGTATTCCATTAAGTCTTGACTCTCATTTTCTGCTACGTAATCACCCATAATTAATGTCGATAGTTTATCTAAAGCTTTTTGTTCAGCTTTATATCCCCTATGCTCTTGCTCTAAATTTTTAAATACCTCCAGAATTGGTTCTAACCACTCTTTAACCATATTTTCACATTGAGAATTAGTATTATATACCTTTAAAATATCATGGTAATCCATTGGACTATTAAATTGACGATTGCCTAATAACAATGTTGATAACCCTAGACCTTTGGATATACCTGCTACCAATGACTTTCTAGAAGATGTGATATTTTCTTCACGATGGTCAAAGTGAATTAAGACACCTAAGGAATTAGGTAAGACATTCATATACCAACTAAGAGGTTGAAATCCTTCGTATGGATCATCAACTTTCTTTGGTATTTGAGATTTGTTAAGAATGGAATTTATGGCATTTGTAGCATTTGTACTAAATTCACATTTTAGAAAAATCAAATTTTTAGTTAAATCAATATTACTTAAATGTGATTCTAACTTATTATTATCGGAGTATGGTATTTCAGAAAAAAATGCAGAAGCAAGTCCTTGAGAGTTTTCATACCCGGCATAACCTATTGTTGTTATTGATTTAAAACTCTTATAATTATCAACTGCACTTTTGTAAGTTTTATTGAGTGTAATCCAGATTTTTTTTGTTTCGCTATTGCATAACCTAATTCATAAAGCACATTAAAATTTAAATATGTTAGATCACATATGAATAATTCACAGTTATCAATTGTATTAAGTATCCCGTCAATAATATTTTTACCCCCTATTGCGAGATCCTCCCAGGTAGTAATTTCCACACTTTTTGAGCTGTTAATTATTTTCACAGCACCTTTTATATCTTCTAACAAATCAGGATCGTTTGAGGGATATGCATAGAATGCCTTAATAGAATTCATATTAATACCTCCTTTTTGTAAATTGTAACATATTTTTACATATTTATTCGTTATATTGTTATCTAAAAATTTCTGCACCTTTATATTAATTCGAATTTAAAAAGAAAATATTAACATTTATTCTAATATT
>JAEACG010000025.1 GCA_016401345.1 Fictibacillus nanhaiensis
GAGCAAGACAAACACTTTTATGGAGAGTTTGATCCTGGCTCAGGATGAACGCTGGCGGCGTGCCTAATACATGCAAGTCGAGCGAATGATGAGGAGCTTGCTCCTCTGATTTAGCGGCGGACGGGTGAGTAACACGTGGGTAATCTGCCTGTAAGACGGGGATAACTCCGGGAAACCGGGGCTAATACCGGATAATAAGAGAAGAAGCATTTCTTCTTTTTGAAAGTCGGTTTCGGCTGACACTTACAGATGAGCCCGCGGCGCATTAGCTAGTTGGTGAGGTAACGGCTCACCAAGGCGACGATGCGTAGCCGACCTGAGAGGGTGATCGGCCACACTGGGACTGAGACACGGCCCAGACTCCTACGGGAGGCAGCAGTAGGGAATCTTCGGCAATGGGCGAAAGCCTGACCGAGCAACGCCGCGTGAGCGATGAAGGCCTTCGGGTCGTAAAGCTCTGTTGTTAGAGAAGAACAAGTACGAGAGTAACTGCTCGTACCTTGACGGTACCTAACCAGAAAGCCACGGCTAACTACGTGCCAGCAGCCGCGGTAATACGTAGGTGGCAAGCGTTATCCGGAATTATTGGGCGTAAAGCGCGCGCAGGCGGTCTCTTAAGTCTGATGTGAAAGCCCACGGCTCAACCGTGGAGGGTCATTGGAAACTGGGAGACTTGAGTGCAGGAGAGAAAAGTGGAATTCCACGTGTAGCGGTGAAATGCGTAGAGATGTGGAGGAACACCAGTGGCGAAGGCGGCTTTTTGGCCTGTAACTGACGCTGAGGCGCGAAAGCGTGGGGAGCAAACAGGATTAGATACCCTGGTAGTCCACGCCGTAAACGATGAGTGCTAGGTGTTGGGGGGTTCCACCCTCAGTGCTGAAGTTAACACATTAAGCACTCCGCCTGGGGAGTACGACCGCAAGGTTGAAACTCAAAGGAATTGACGGGGGCCCGCACAAGCAGTGGAGCATGTGGTTTAATTCGAAGCAACGCGAAGAACCTTACCAGGTCTTGACATCCTTTGACCACTCTAGAGATAGAGCTTTCCCCTTCGGGGGACAAAGTGACAGGTGGTGCATGGTTGTCGTCAGCTCGTGTCGTGAGATGTTGGGTTAAGTCCCGCAACGAGCGCAACCCTTGACCTTAGTTGCCAGCATTCAGTTGGGCACTCTAAGGTGACTGCCGGTGACAAACCGGAGGAAGGTGGGGATGACGTCAAATCATCATGCCCCTTATGACCTGGGCTACACACGTGCTACAATGGATGATACAAAGGGTTGCGAAGCCGCGAGGCCAAGCCAATCCCAAAAAGTCATTCTCAGTTCGGATTGTAGGCTGCAACTCGCCTACATGAAGCCGGAATTGCTAGTAATCGCGGATCAGCATGCCGCGGTGAATACGTTCCCGGGCCTTGTACACACCGCCCGTCACACCACGAGAGTTTGTAACACCCGAAGTCGGTGGGGTAACCCTTTTGGGAGCCAGCCGCCGAAGGTGGGACAGATGATTGGGGTGAAGTCGTAACAAGGTAGCCGTATCGGAAGGTGCGGCTGGATCACCTCCTTTCTATGGAGATTATGAAACACCTTCGTGTGTTTCGTAAGTAC
>JAEACG010000026.1 GCA_016401345.1 Fictibacillus nanhaiensis
CACCCGTCCGCCGCTAAATCAGAGGAGCAAGCTCCTCATCATTCGCTCGACTTGCATGTATTAGGCACGCCGCCAGCGTTCATCCTGAGCCAGGATCAAACTCTCCATAAAAGTGTTTGTCTTGCTCTAGTTTTAAAACTGACGGAATTAATTCTTAATTCCTTACCTATTTCTTTTGTTCAGTTTTCAAAGAACTTTTTTTGCAATAAAAAAGAAAATGTCAGAAACATTTTCTGAAAAATGGTGGAGCTTAGCGGGATCGAACCGCTGACCTCCTGCGTGCAAGGCAGGCGCTCTCCCAGCTGAGCTAAAGCCCCAAATAACATATTCGTTATAATGGTCGGGAAGACAGGATTTGAACCTGCGACCCCCTGGTCCCAAACCAGGTGCTCTACCAAGCTGAGCCACTTCCCGTAAAAAAACATGGCGCGCCCTGAGAGATTCGAACTCCCGACCTTTTGATTCGTAGTCAAACACTCTATCCAGCTGAGCTAAGGGCGCATGTATGTGGTGCCGAGGACCGGAATCGAACCGGTACGGTAGTCACCTACCGCAGGATTTTAAGTCCTGTGCGTCTGCCAGTTCCGCCACCCCGGCACATACAATAACAATAACTTTGGAGCGGAAGACGGGATTCGAACCCGCGACCCCAACCTTGGCAAGGTTGTATTCTACCACTGAACTACTTCCGCAAACTTATTTAATTATCAAATGGAAATTGGTGCGGGTGAAGGGACTCGAACCCCCACGTCAAAGACACTAGATCCTAAGTCTAGCGCGTCTGCCAATTCCGCCACACCCGCGTGTATAAATGGTGAGCCATGAAGGATTCGAACCTTCGACCCTCTGATTAAAAGTCAGATGCTCTACCAACTGAGCTAATGGCTCGTGCAAAATGGTGCCGGCTAGAGGACTTGAACCCCCAACCTACTGATTACAAGTCAGTTGCTCTACCAATTGAGCTAAACCGGCAAGTAAGAATAAATGGTGGAGGATGACGGGTTCGAACCGCCGACCCCCTGCTTGTAAGGCAGGTGCTCTCCCAGCTGAGCTAATCCTCCATTTTATATCTAGCCTAGCGACGTCCTACTCTAACAGGGGGAAACCCCCAACTACCATCGGCGCTAAAGAGCTTAACTTCCGTGTTCGGTATGGGAACGGGTGTGACCTCTTTGCCATCATCACTAGACCAGATTAGCGAGTTATTTTTTATCTCGACAAGATAAAATTATACTCTATGTAATTCTTAAAAGCAAGAGATTTTTTAAATGATTTTTATCATTTTTTATGTTCTCTCAAAACTAGATACGACGTTTCCAAACGTTATGCTTTTTAAGGATAAGCCCTCGACCGATTAGTATCTGTCAGCTCCACGTGTCACCACGCTTCCACACCAGACCTATCAACCTCATCA
>JAEACG010000003.1 GCA_016401345.1 Fictibacillus nanhaiensis
AGAATACTATTAATTCTATATTTTAATATCAGTTTATTACGGGTAAGATAGTTATATTTTTCCATTATAATTAGTCCTTATGTGTTTTAATTCTTTCTTTCCATCTAGTCAAACATCCTCTTAATTTGATTTTCTTTTTCTACTTTTTTCATATCTGCTTGCACCATAATTCTAACTAACTCTTGTAAAGAAGTTCTGTTTGGATTCCAGTTCAAAAGAGTTTTTGCTTTTGATGGATCACCTAGTAATTGATCAACTTCAGTAGGTCGGAAGAATTTAGTGTCTACTTCAACAATTACATCCCCAGTTGCTTTGTTAATTCCCTTCTCCTCTACTCCGCTTCCAACCCATTCAATTTCAATATTTGTATGCTTAAAAGCCAGTTCTACAAATTCACGGACCGTGTGCATTTTACCAGTAGCAATTACAAAGTCCTCTGGCTTGTCATGCTGAAGCATTAACCACATACATTCTACATAATCCTTTGCATAACCCCAGTCACGAAGAGAATCTAGATTACCTAACTTCAATTTTTTTTGTTTACCTTGTGCAATACGAGCAGCAGCAAGCGTAATCTTACGTGTTACAAATGTTTCCCCGCGGCGTTCTGATTCGTGATTAAATAGAATACCGTTTACTGCGAACATGTTATATGATTCACGGTAGTTTTTTGTAATCCAGAAACCGTAAATCTTTGCTACTCCATATGGAGATCGTGGATAGAAAGGAGTTGTTTCTTTTTGTGGTACTTCTTGAACTTTTCCGTAAAGTTCAGAAGTTGATGCTTGGTATACTCTTGTTTTTTCTGTTAAACCTAAGATTCTAACTGCTTCGAGAATATTTAGTGTACCCTTACCATCTACGTCTAGTGTATATCCTGGCATTTCAAAAGAAACACGAACATGCGACTGTGCTGCTAAGTTATAGATTTCATCTGGTTGAACTTTACTAAGTATGCTAATTACATTAGATGTATCTGTAACATCTCCATAATGTAAGTGAAAATTTGGATGGTCTAAAAATGCACCTGCTTCTTCATTTGATAAAATGTCTTCTAAACGCTCTTGATTATAAGTAGAACTACGACGGATTACTCCGTGTACTTCATATCCTTTTTCAAGTAACATTTCTGCTAAATATGATCCATCTTGTCCTGTTACTCCCGTAATTAAAGCTGATTTCATCATGTGCCTCCGTTTAGCAATTCACTTTTTGTACTCTATTTTCTAAAAACCACTTATACGCTTTAGTTAGTCCTTCTTCTAAGGAAGTGCTCGCTTTCCACCCTAAGCTTTTGAGCTTTGTTACATCCACAAGCTTTCTTGGTGTTCCGTTTGGCTTACTTGTATCAAACTTTATTACACCTTCATAGCCAACGGTTTCTTTTACTAGATGAGCAAGTTGACCGATTTCAATGTCTTCTCCCACACCAATATTCACAATTTCATTACCTTCATAGTGATCCATTAAATAAACACATGCATCAGCTAGATCGTCTGAATAAAGGAATTCACGCTTAGGTGTACCCGTTCCCCAGACTTCAACAAAAGGTTGCTTGTTTTCTTTAGCTTCATGAAATTTACGAATCAATGCTGGCAAAACATGAGAAGTATGAAGATCAAAATTATCATTCTCACCATATAGATTTGTCGGCATTACCGATATATACTTTGTTCCATATTGTCTGTTGTATGATTCACACATCTTAATACCGGCAATTTTTGCGATCGCATAGGGCTCGTTCGTTGGCTCTAATTCTCCTGTTAATAAGTACTCTTCTTTTAATGGCTGTGGTGCCAGTTTCGGGTAGATACATGTGCTTCCTAAAAATAGTAGTTTCTTCACATCGTTTCGATATGCTGCATCGATCACATTTGTTTGAATCAACAGGTTATCACGAATAAAGTCAGCTGGATATTCGTTGTTTGCAACGATTCCGCCGACTTTAGCTGCTGCTAGAAAGATATAGTCTATTCTTTCTTCTGCAAAGAACTGATCCACTTGAATTTTATCTGTTAGATCCATTTCACTGCTTGTTCGGTACACCAAATTGGTATAGCCTTCTTTTTCTAGTTTTCTGACTAACGCCGATCCGACTAAACCTCGGTGACCAGCCACATAAATCTTGGATTGTTTGTCCATTTCCTCACCTCTAGTAAGCATTATCTGTTCCAAAAAGCACCTTAATCGTTCTAAAAATAATCTTTATATCAAAAAATACACTTCGCTCGGATATGTATTGAATGTCCAATTTCACCATTTCTTCAAAGGTCATATGATTGCGTCCACTTACTTGCCAAAGGCCCGTACAACCAGGTGTGACAAGAAGTCTCTGTTTGTGATAGTTGTTGTATTCTGCTACTTCTCTCGGAAGTGGCGGTCTTGGTCCCACTAGACTCATGTCACCTTTTAATACGTTCCATAATTGCGGCAGCTCGTCTATGCTTGTCTTGCGTATGAATTTTCCAATCTTAGTGATCCGAGGATCTTCCTTCATCTTAAACATCGCTCCTTCAATCTCATTAAACTGAAGAAGTTCTAGTAACTTTTCCTCTGCATCACTAACCATGGAACGGAACTTGAACATATGAAATTCTTTTTCATTCTTTCCAACACGAATTTGTTTAAAGAAAACAGGTCCTTTTGAATCTTCTTTTTTGATAAGAATGGCAATGATAATGAATAAAGGGAATAAAAGTATAAGTCCAGCTAACGCTCCTGCAATATCTATCAATCTCTTCGTTGATTCGTAAAAAGGATCTTCTTTCTTCGCTACGGTTGGTTGGTTTGAATTCGCAATCGTTTGCATTTGTGAATCAGACATGGTTGTTCCGTCCCTCCTTTTATGTATTTTTTTATAAATTATGTATGTAAAAAAGTAGGGCATCTAACCCTTCCTCACACCATGCTACTGACAACAACGCGCTAAGGTGGAAAATCACCCACAGCATAGCCGAGTGCCTCCGTTGATATAGGTAAGGAGGCATCACCTTTTCGTTATTTCATTTTTATTTAACAGAGATTGAGTATTCATTAACACGAATACATAGCGTTCTAGTTCTTTACTTTAATCTGCTCTATGAGCCGTTCCAATTCTGGTAAAAGGCGCTTGCTGATTTCTTTATCTTTTAATGCAAAATCGATTGTCGTCATAATAAAGCCGAGCTTTTCTCCAACGTCGTAACGTGTACCTTCAAAGTCATAGGCAAATACGCGTTGATACTGGTTCAATTTTTGAATCGCGTCTGTCAGCTGGATTTCTCCGCCCGCTCCCACTTGCTCTTCATCCAGGTAGTTGAAGATTTCAGGTGTTAGAATGTACCGTCCCATAATCGCTAAGTTCGAAGGTGCGGTTCCTTGCTTCGGTTTTTCCACAAAATTCTTCACCCCGTATAGGTGGTTGAATTCACTCGATGGTTCGATAATTCCGTAACGATGTGTTTCATCCTCTGGTACTTTTTGAACACCAATGATGGATGCTGTTGTTTCTTCGTACTTTTCGATCAATTGCTTGAGACATGGTTTGTTCGCTTGAACGATGTCATCCCCCAAAAGGACCGCAAATGGCTCATCACCGATAAATTTTTTCGCACAATTTACCGCATGTCCTAAACCTTTTGGCTCTTTCTGCCGAATATAATGTATATCCGCTAATTTTGAAGACTGTTTGACTTTTTCTAATAACTCAAACTTCCCCTTCTCAAACAGGTTCTGCTCGAGCTCGAAGGCATGATCGAAATGATCTTCAATCGCTCGTTTTCCTTTACCAGTTACGATGATGATGTCTTCAATACCGGATTCGATCGCTTCTTCAACGATGTACTGAATCGTGGGTTTGTCCACAATTGGTAACATCTCTTTAGGCATGGCTTTTGTGGCGGGCAGGAAACGTGTACCTAATCCTGCTGCCGGAATGATGGCTTTTCTAACTTTTTTCATGATCGTATGTTGTCTCCTTTCAGTTTTAGAAGATGCCGAGAAACCTTTTTCTTTTTAGTAAAGAAGGAGGTTCAATTAGTATGCTTTCACCTCTTAACACGTGGGCAGCATTTTCTTGCAGATAAAATCGTGTTTCTACACCATACCGTTTTTGGATTATTCCGAAAACTTCTGACATATGAAACCCTCGATTAACTGCATGATGAGCATCTGATGCAAGGAAGTGCACCATATTTGATTGTATGAGTTCATGAGAAAAATTCATGATTTTTTTTCCAAAGTGACCGATTATGGAGGTTGCGGTGATTTGAGTATGAGTTCCAGCCATAATGCATTCATATAGAATCTCTGGGTTTTCCAAGATCTCGCTGTTCCGCTCTGGATGTACCAGAATGGGCTGGTAATGTCTCAAGCTCAGTTCAAAGAGAATGTCTGCTGCGTAGTTTGGTACATGTGAAGAAGGAAGTTCGATTAGTAAATAATTTACTTTGTTATGTAAAGGCAATAAGTGCCCTCGATCGATATCTTTTATTAAATCTTTGTACATCCGTATTTCTTGTCCAGGGATGATGTTCAATGGTATCTTTCTGTTTTTTAACTCTGCATTTAGTACTTCCACTTTTTTTATGACGAGTTCTTTCTCGTTTTCATATCTTCCATTTCGGT
This sequence comes from Fictibacillus nanhaiensis, assembly GCA_016401345.1. GTDB lineage: Bacteria > Bacillota > Bacilli > Bacillales > Fictibacillaceae > Fictibacillus > Fictibacillus phosphorivorans. The sequence goes on from JAEACG010000003.1 coordinate 4,606, forward strand.
GATGTGGCGTGGCATAGAGGTGCGTAATTCCATCTTTCACTGCAGCTTCTGCCATTTTGACAGCATCCTCTATCGTACTAGCCCCATCATCCAGTCCCGGTAGGATATGACTATGTATATCAATCACAGAATGCGTCACTTCCTTAACAAGACTATAGAACTAGTAGTCATATCTTACTAGTTCTATTTGCTCAATCCAAATCATAACGTTATCGTAACATACATACAAAATCTGACAACGGTGTTTTTTTGTCGAAAAAAGTTGAAGTATATGTAATTACTGTTAATTAGAACCATAATAGTAATAATACTTTTCTTTTCTTGCCGCTTTTTCATTTAACACTGCACCAATAATTTTTGCGTTGGCGTTTTCAAGCAGTTCCTTGGCTTTTGTTGCAGATTCTATCTCTGTCTTTCCGCTTGATACGACAAGGATTACTCCATCTACATGATGAGCAAGCAGCTGACCATCTGTTACAGCTATAAGTGGCGGTGTGTCGAATAGAACATAATCATACATACGGCTCGCTTCTTCTATTAAGTCGTTCATCGATTTTGAGTTAATAAGCTCTGAAGGATTTGGTGGAATGGGTCCGCTTGGCAGTACATCTACATTTGGGATTTTACTAGATACAATCGTGTCTCTTAAAGTCGTTTGACGTGTTAGTATACTCGTCACACCATAAATATTGCTTACTTTGAACGTGTAGTGAACAGTTGGTTTACGCAGATCTGTATCAATTAAAAGTACTCGTTTTTCTTGTTGAGCGAGTACGACCGCTAAGTTTGCAACTGTAGTCGATTTCCCCTCCCCAGGCCCTGAAGATGTAATCATTAACGTCTTCAGCTCTTTATCGATGGATGAGAATTGAATGTTCGTTCGTATAGTCCTGTATTGTTCAGCAATGGGGGACTTAGGATTTCTGTGTGTAATCAAGCTTCTTTGGGTTAAATCTCCAATGGATTTTTTCAATTTACGACTCAAGGGTTTCACTTCCCATCCTTTTATTCGCAGCCTTTTTCACTGCAGAAGCTTTCACATCTTCAACAGAAATCTTTGGAATCGCTCCAAGAATAGGTAGCTGTAGAATGTTCTGAATGTCTTCCTCAGTCTTGATCGTGTTATCCAAATACTCTAACAAGAAAGCGATTCCCACTCCTGCCATCAAACCTACGACCAATGCGATCGCCATGTTTAATAACGGCTTCGGCTTTACAGGTGATGGGTTCTCTTTTAACACTGCCGGGGAGAGCACTTTCACGTTATCTACACTCATTATTTTAGGAACTTCTGAACTGAACGTATTTGAAATTTCGTTGGCGAGCTTTACGGCATGAGCCGAATCTGCGTCTTCAATCGTTAAGTTAAATACTTGCGCGTTCTGCTCACTGCTTACCGCAATCTTCCCAATAAGTTGGTCCGTTGTTTCAGTTAGATCAAGGTTTTGCACGACTTTATCCAATATGATTGGACTCTTAATAATAACGCTGTATGTATTAATCATCTCGACATTCGTACGTACTTGGTTCGGGTCGAGCACAGGTTCATTACTAGACTCTTGGTTTACAAGAATTTGGGTCGATGCTTGATATTGAGGTGTAAGTACAAAATAAGAAATTACACCACTAACTGCTACAGTAACTGCTGCAAGTATTAGGATTAACATAAGCCGTTTTCGCAAGGTAACAGCAATTTCTTTTAACGAAATCGTTTCTTCCATATAAATCCTCCACCTATAAATTGGTAAAATGTATAATTTCGTTGTATTATAGCATCTATTTTGTAAAATAAGGGAAAATTTTATAAATTTATGGAAGTGCGTGTTTTTTATTGATATTATTCTAATATAGTGTTTTAGTACCTCTTTACTAACAAGAATTTGATTATTCTTTTAAACAAGCCCATGTTATACTGCCAATAGAGTCATTATTTTACATAAGAAAGAAGCGATGACGTACATGAAGAAGTTTCTTATTGTGACAGGAGTATTAGTTGGACTCGTACTATTAGGTCTTGGGGGCTATGCCTACTACCTATATGATACGGCTAAGGATGCAGTCAATGACATGCATGAAAAAGTAGAGACTGACAAGCCAAAGCCCGTGATTACAGGTAAGAAGAAAGACCTGAAACCCATCTCTATCCTATTATTAGGAGTGGATGAACGGGAGGGTGACCGAGGACGATCGGATACTATGATCGTGATTGCCATCGATCCAAAGAGTGAAAAGATGCTCATGTTCAACATCCCTAGAGATACCCGAACCGAAATCATAGGAAAAGGGTATGAAGACAAAATCAACCACGCATACGCTTTCGGCGGAACACAAATGGCAATGGATACGGCAGAGCATTTCTTAGATACATCTCTTGATTATTATGTAAAAGTGAACATGGAATCTTTCCGAGATATCGTTAATGCTGTCGGCGGTGTAGAAGTCGATAACCCGAAAGCATTCGATTACCAAGGCTACTCTTTTCCAGCGGGCAAGCAAGAATTAAACGGAACTGCAGCCCTGGCCTATTCTCGTATGAGATATGAGGATAAGAAAGGCGACCTCGGAAGAAACGATCGTCAACGCCAGATTATTACATCGATCATTAATAAAGGCGCAAACGTTTCGTCCATTACAAAGTTTGATAACATTCTAGATATCCTCGGTGAAAATGTGAAAACGAACATGACGTTCGATGAGATGAAGAAAATCCAGAAGAATTATAAAGGTGCAAGACATCAAATTAACTATACGGAATTTAAGAGTACAGGTAAGATGATTGAAAACACATGGTATGGAATTGTTGATGAATCCGAACAGCTGCGTGTACAGAATTTATTAAAAGAGTATCTAAATAAATAGGATAATAGACTCAGAGCGCATTCGCTCTGAGTCTATTTATTTACTTTTCTACACTAATAAATCCTTGTCGTAAAATGCTGAAAGTTGTATAAAAGTAATGAGTTTATTGTGTATTATTTCAACTCATGTTTTTCTAATGTAATGATTTAAAAATTTTCATTTTCGACAATTTCTCTCAATTTACACCTATTACCAATTTAAAAGGAATATGTTACCATTTATTTAGTAGGATAATAAAGGAGGGACAACTTTTGTCTACTATTTCCGTTTTAATGGTCGAGCCTTCTAAACGACCATCTATTATATCGATTGAAAATGATCTATCAACCTTTGAAAATATAGTGAACGGCCCCCTAGATATGCAGCCTTTTTTTCGTTCTCCTTACAAAATCGTCTGCAACGTGGATAACGGATACGAACTTACATATGGAAAACGCAAACCAATAGACAGCTTCTTTATCGTAAAGCATGATGGAGATTTCCGAAGCATCGACCGATCAGAAGCAGAAGAAGTGAGAGATCACTTAAAAGAAAAAATGAAAAAGTGGAAATAACATAGAAGAGTCAGCCAAACGGTTGGCTTTTTTTGATGATTTAGTCGTTTAGATGCTGTTCTCTGAAAAGCAATGACCTTCCGAACTATGAATTTTACAATTTTTTATTATATTTCGACAAATTTTTTCTCCTACTTTACATTTTCTTTGATATATTTAATTCGTATGACAAATTGAAAGGATTGTGATGAGATGTCAGTTAAGAACACGTTTAAAAGATTACTAGTTAGTTCCCTTGCTGTCGGGGTTATCTCTTCCCCATTAGCAATGCCTGCTTCAGTAGATGCACACGGAAATTCGCCGAAGGATAAAACGTTCAACTTATCTATCATGCACACGAACGATTCACATGCTCGTTTAGATAATGTGGCCAAAAAGGTGACTGCTGTAAAAGAAGTTCGAGCAGCTAAGCCTGACGCATTGTTGTTAGATGCAGGTGATGTTTTCTCTGGTACGCTCTATTTTAATGAGTTTAAAGGACAAGCGGATCTTGAATTTATGAATCTTATGGACTATGACCTTATGACATTCGGTAATCACGAGTTCGATCTTGGCTCAAGCCCTGAAGGCCACCAAGCATTAGCTGACTTCGTAAAGAATGCGGAGTTTCCTTTTGTAAGTACAAACGTAAACTTTTCTCAAGATCCATTATTAAAGAAATTATATAAAGGGTATTCAATCAAGCCAAAAGACGGAAGTGTCTACTCTTCTGTAATGCAAAGAATTAACGGCGAGTATGTTGGGTTCATCGGTCTGACGACTGAAGAAACAGCAGATATCTCCAGTCCTGAAGGTGTAGTATTCGAAAATTACATTAAAGAAGCAGCAAAAGAAGTACGCTTGCTTCAGCTTTTTGGAGTAAATAAGATTGTGGCAATTACTCATCTTGGATACGATGATAATCCAGAATATGACAACGATCTAGAATTAGCTAAATACGTTGATGGCATCGACATCATCGTTGGCGGTCACAGCCACACACAACTGGATCAGCCAGTTGTAGTAGATACAAACTATAAAGGAAAGAAAAAGAATCCAACTGTAATCGTACAAGCTTACCAATACAGCGATTTCCTAGGAACACTTGATGTTCAGTTCGATAAAAAAGGTAAAGTTGTTGGACAAGCTGGTCAGTTGATCAAGATTGCTGACAAAGCAGCAGATCCAGAAGCTGCTGAACTTCTAAAGAAATACTCTAGCAAGATCGATGAGTTAAAGAACAAGCCAACTGGCGCAACAGCTGAAAAAGCCCTAGAAAACCCTCGTTCTAACGATGTTGGACCAAGTGTACGAAGCAACGAAACACCACTTGGAAACTTAATCACTGATGGTATGCTAGATAAAGCAAAAGAATACAACAAAGATGTTGTGATGGCGTTCCAAAACGGTGGCGGAATTCGCGCGCCAATCAACCAAGGTGAAATCACGTACGGTGATGTATTAACGACTCTTCCGTTTGGTAACACATTAGCAACGATGAAATTAACAGGTGCTGAAATTAAAACTGCTCTTGAGCATAGTGTAAGCCAATCTCCAAAAGAAAGCGGCGGTTTCCTACACGTGTCTGGCATGAAGTTCAAGTTCGACAGCACAAAAGCTGCTGGCAGCCGAGTGGTTTCTATGGAAGTGAAGAACGCAGATGGCACATATACAGCAATCGACACTGCTAAAGAATATGTAATCGCAACTAACGCATTTACAGCTAAAGGCGGAGACGGATACACAGTATTTGCTGACGCTTATGCGCAAGGCCGCGTAACAGACCTAGGTGCATCTGACTGGGAAAACCTTCGTGATTATGTAGCAAAATTAGTAAAAGTTAATCCACAAGTTGAAGGACGTATCGTGGATGTAGCAAAACAATAAGTTATGTGTGAAAAGCTGGCATGAAAGGTGCGGAATGCGCCTTTTATGTTGGCTTTTTTGTTTTGGGTTTCGTTTTTGGGGTGGAAGGAGTGGTTTGTGGTTGAAGTGAAGGCTGTTTTTTTGCTGGAATGGGTGGGTGTGAGCGAAACGAGGGCTGGTTGGAGTGAAACATGAACTAGTTGGAGTGAAAAGGTAGGTTCACTGCGCGAAACTATAGTCTTTTTGAGCGAAACGGAGGCAGAATTGAGCGAACGTGTAACAATTATAAAAACACGTACCGTAAAACGCGCAAGAACTGTACTTTGTAATCTTTTTTATATTTATATAATTCTTTCCCATTCATTATTTGGTACATTATAGAAAGAGTGGTTTTTTTATTCAGGTCTACATGGGGGATAAGGTTTTGGATCGGTTATTAATAAAGGTTTATTCAGCACTAGTGGGGATTGTCGCATTATTAGGATTGATGGCTTTTTATCGCATGACAAATGGCCAGTTAGTGGACTTAACATCATCCATTTTTTGGTTTGGTTACGCAGGTCTTATCTTAACTATGACTTGTGGGATTGCTTTATCTTTCTTTGTTGAATGGTTAATTAAACAACCTGAACGAAGCGGAGTTGGAGATAGTATTTCGTTTATTTGGTACCATACTTTAGTGGGTACGATAATACCTATACTGGGGAATATTGTGGCGTTCTTTTTTGCAATCACTCACCTGCTTATCGAGAAGGGGAAAACAAAAGAGATCTTATTCTTCTCTCTTTGGATGGTTTCATTAATAGTTACTGGAATAATGCTCGAATCAAAGCTAACTCATAATTATAATTTAGTACTTCTTGTTATAGGTATTCTAGTTATTGGATTTTCCACTTTATTTTTGCTCAGCGGAAATTGGATGTTGAAAGTCTTAATTTTTCTACTAAGTACTTGTTCAGTATTTCTTCCAAGTACTATGAATCTCTTAGAAGCTCATGAAGAATTTAAAACAAGATATAAACATGATCCAGAATTAGCGATACTACATGAAAAAATTAAAGAGCGTTATTCAGATTTGGAACTAGATCTCGTTAATGATAACGTGGAAACACTCGATCTAACTATACATAAAATTTCAGTCGGATTCTCCATTTCGCAAATAGAAAAATTAATAAACGATATACCCGTGAGAGAAGCAGGGTTTTCCTTGAAACTGTTCGGAGAAGAAGAGTTTCTTAATATTACGGTTGATTCAGAACGAAAAGTGACTGAGTGTGAGACTTCAAATACTGAGGAGAATATTTGTGGTGAGTTGTTAAGAAACTAACTCCCAACCAGTTGGGTGCATATCTTAAATAAGACGTGCACCTATTTTATTTCTAATCTATATCTCCTATTAACCAAAAGGAATATCCCTTATGCTCCCCTACTCCATCATATCCCCTAACTTTTAATTCACTAGGAATCTGTAATCCCCATTCTTTTTGAAGGAATTGAGAATTCTTTGTTACGGAATAATTCTTTAAGAAGTCACCATCATGATTCAAACCTTCATAAAAACTGTTTAATCCTGCTTTCGTATAACTAATCATGACCTCGGAATAAAATAAATCTGGTAAAGTGAAATAACAATAAATACGATATTCTTTTTCGTGAACAGATTTCTTATTACGTAAACGTCTAACAAATCCTATCACTTGCTTCATAATTTCTTTTTTATACTCAATAAGCATATTTTCGTCGTAATTATTATCATCTAATGAAAAACTATATGCTCGATATCCTAGATAATTGGGACTTTTGTCTGGAGGTACGGGTAAGGATCGGGTCCACTCATCGATATCGTTCTTCATGTTTTGAAGTTTTCTTTTCATATTCCGATATTTCTTTTCTCTAGACATTCTTACACCTCGTTTTTTCTTAAGCTCTTACAAAAAGAAACTCTTTACATGTTTAACATCTAACAGATACACCTCTGTATCTTCTATTAGAAAGAGCTTTGTTCCCCGGCCAGCTGCTTGATCATAATTTAAAATACTTCCATCAGGTTTTAATGTCTTAAAAGTAATCTTTTTCTTTTCGTGAAGAGCATATAAATATACCTCCGGCTTAGCATCGTAATCCTGGCTAAATAATACATCATATCCATGGATAGCGAATGCACTGCATCCCTCAATTGGAATGTCATCAAAGAGTTCAAATTCGTTTTCGCCGTTGATCTTAAGAAACGGAAAATCAGAGTAATAGTAAATGTTTGTACAATCAGGTGTTACGTTCATGGCATAGCAATCATCAATAGGAGGTACATGTTGATTTTCCTTCAAGATTGAGTAATAAAAATCAAACGTCTTATTACCATCATTAAAACAGTTCAACCTCCCTGGATCACTTTGATCAAAATAACTTACCCACACATCACCTTCAGGAGTGGTTTGTACATCTTGAACACCATCTCCAAACGCATATTTATTTAATATAATTCCTTCCTTATCAAACACATAGGCGTTTCTTGAATCGTTCTCTTCATCTTCCATGAGGGCTTCAACAAGTAAATAATTTTCCCCAACAGGTTGAGCAGAAGTAAATATCGTCATGTTTAAGGCTTGTATTTTAATATGAATGACCTTGTAGTCTTTGAGATGATAGAGGTCATGATGATACATCGAACCTTCCTTTGTACTGGTCAGAACGATTAAATTCCCTTCATAATCTATACTAATGTTAAAAGAATCAGACCTACCCAAGTAACTTCTTAAATTACAATACAATTGTGCATTCAAGCTCTTCATTCGACACCTCTAGATTGTTATATGAATTTTATAGTACCACTAAACACTTCTCTACCTCATCTTAGGAATGAGATATTCACATAAAAATAACCATTTACATAAAAAAGCTCTTTAGAGAATCATCCTCCAAAGAGCTCCCCCACCTATTTATTTAGCCACAGTACTTGTTCTGCTTTCTCATCATAATAAGAAGGAACTAAGCCAGTTTGCTTTAAGAACGCGAGTGGCACATAGATTTTGTTATAGTACTTTTCTGGTTTTGCTGTAAGCGCAATTTTCTTTCCATTCACCGTCGCGTACTTACTCAGATGCGATGCAACAACCTTGCGTGATCCATCAACAATAGTAAAGTTAGATGAAGTATAACTAAGTTTCATCTTATAACGTGTTGCAAGTCCTGGCATTGGGACGTACAACGTATTGTTTTTGGAAACTATCGGTGAACCTAGGTTCAAGATCTGTCCAGACGTGATTGGTGTAATGCCGTCTTTATAAGAGATGGTTTGGCCGAGCGTAATATAATGCTCGTTCATGTAGCCTGTAATTGTGCCTGCTTTCACTTTAAACCATTCTCCAGACTTACCTAGAATGATAATCTTTTGATTGAGTTTGGTTTTGCCTAATTCAGCACTTGTTATTGAAGCTGATTTTCTAATCTTAGTACCTTCATAGTTAACAACCCCTGTCATCTGCAGCGCAGTTGTCGGAATGGTAGTTGTTTTATCATTTGTAATCACTGTACCTGGATAATAGAATGCAAGGATCTCACGGAATCCTTTACCCTTTTCCGCCATAGCATCCGCCCCGGTTTGACTCATTCCAGCTCCATGACCATATCCTAAAACGGATACTTGATAATCTTGTGTTGTAGATTTAAATGAAGTAACAAGCGTACTTCTTAACTGTAATGCATATCTAAACTGAGAACTTGTTAAGGTAAGTTGCTTGCTAAACTTTTTAGCTGCCCCTACGGCATCAGTTATTACTTTTCCGCTATTATCTTTCATAATATAGGTAAAGGCCACGCTAGCACTTTTCATTCTTTTTCCTTTTGTCCGCTCGTCTGAAATAGTAAACGAATTAACATCTACTACCTTTGCATTTTCATGTTCATTTGCTAGAAACATTCTCTTTACCTGTGAAGCAAATATCGCATTTTTTTCTGCTTTGCTCCACCATGCATCTGGATTGTTTATATCAAGCCCCGATAGAGAAAATTGCGTTTTGTATAAGGTTACATTGCTTGGCAATATAGGATCATAAGGGTCTACCTTTGCAGGAAAATACGGAAGATCGACTGAACCTCCCAGTTGAAACGCACCTGAATTTGTTTCGGTGTGTCCTCCATTTGATGCAGAGTAAACGGCATCAATAACTTTTCCGTTATATGACAAAACTTTATCCTTGGTTTCATAGGTTGCTTTGATTAAATCATGATATTGTTTGTCATATCCTAAATAACGATGATAATTAATCGTATCGTCCAATGGTCTTTTGGAATTTAGAGCGTGTTTAGCATAAGACCTTGCTGCAATCGCCTGAGCTTTCATGGCTTGCATATGGTACGATCCATTAATTTCACCTGGAAGTACACCTTCAACATACTGCTCTAGAGGAAGTACATTCTCAGGCTGCACATATTTATCAAACACCTTAAGATTTATCGTACCCATGTACGATCTCTTTATCTTCCCATTTAACGTAATGAGGTGACTTGGGGATATACCCGCTGGTTTTATTGAAAGTTCGGTACGTCTCGTAATCAATGTACTTCCTTCGTATAGCCCTAGCTGACCACTCTCTACTTTAACTGTATACGTTTTGCCTGCTACTAAACTCTTTCCACTAGTAACCTCTTTAAACGTTCCTTTTACAGAAAAGCTTAAGACTGAAAGCTTGTCTACATCATGCTTTAATTGAACGGTAATCAGTTCACCTGCTGCCTCTGCTACATGGTTCTTCTGACTAGGCAAGGTACTAAACAATAACAACGCGACAACAAACATAACAATACCTTTTCTCATTTCGCACCAACTTATCCTAATATTTACATTTAACAAATACTAGTATATCAAAATCATTGTGTCATAGACTACTAGAATATGTATTTTCTGCGTCTATCCAGTTGTATCTTGGAACGCTAGAACCTATGATATGCTCTTTTCTTTTTTCAGCAGATAACATCGTTATTAACGTGCCATAATAATACGCCATGAAACTCGTCTTGATTTTGCGATGCTTGTATTGAAAGACAGTTGTCTTAAAAGCATCAATAACAAGGTCTGTCATGTGCTCAAGCGGCTGATATAGGTTTAGTTGTCGGTATGCCATCAATGCCTTTTCCCAAAATGTAAAAATCTCTGAAGCACGATTGAAAAAGGGTCTTACCGTTTGAATAAACGTTTGCGGCACCGTATCTGGAACGAAAGAATAATCAAGGTTTTCAAAAGAAGATGAAGATGGTGCATGTAAAGTTGAAACGTTGTCTTCCTGACGTATGTTTTTATCTTTATTTTGCAGATTTAAAAAGAGTTTTTCCGTTTCTGGGGCTGTGAAAATCTCTTCTGACCTGCTCTCAGTAAGGTTTTCACTGTTAGCACGGTAAGTCATTTGTGTATTCACGGATGTATCAATTGGTTGAAAAACAAATACATTATGTGCGAACCCACCACTCGAACGATAGGTTTTATGAACAGTAAGAAAGTCTGTTGTTTTGGCTTTGCGCAGCATGCGTACAAATGTCGCACGAGACACCCCGCCTTGTCTACCTCGGCAAGCTGAAACGAGTGTCGCAATCTTCGCGTTAGCCACACCTGGGACAACCACACTGAATTGGGTTAATACTTCAAAAGCAATAAATTCTGAATGTGTAAACTGATCCGGGTAAAATTGCAAATACCTTTCTTTGTGTTCATTAAACTCCTTTACACTGCGAAACTGGCTCAAGTATTTAAATTGATAAATATTTCCCGCTCTCACATTTTTTCCTCCTCATCATTTGACTCATCCAATAAATGTGTAATCAATGATAAAAAGAGCCATCAGGAGTGAAATTTTTTTGGGGGTTAGCATGTGTGGATGTTTATTCATATGTGAGATGGGAAGAAAAGAGTTAGGAAGAAATATAAGGAGTGATAATGTCTATGTCTAATCAAGAGCATCCAAAAGGACAACCCGCACAGCATCAAAACCATCAACCAGGTGTAGAATCTGAAATGACACCTAAGCCTCAATCGGAAAGCCCGACGTATAAAGGCAGCGGAAAGCTAAAAGGAAAATCCACACTGATTACGGGCGGAGACAGCGGAATTGGTAAAGCAGCCGCTATTGCATTTGCGAAAGAAGGCGCGAACGTTGCGGTCGTCTATCTAGAGGAATCAGGAGACGCTGAAGAAACGAAGACACAAATCGAGCAAGAAGGCGTGAAATGCTTGTTGATTCGGGGAGATATCGGAGACGAATCGTTCTGTGAACAAACGGTTCGCGATGTGGTTGGTTCGTTCGGCGGACTGGACGTTCTGGTGAATAACGCAGCAGAACAGCATCCACAGCAGAACTTTGAGGACATTACAGCGGAACAGCTTGAGAAAACATTCCGTACAAATATATTCAGCATGTTCCACCTGACGAAAGCTGCGCTTCCACATTTGAAACAAGGAAGTTCGATCATTAATACGGCTTCGATTACAGCATATCAAGGTCATCCGGAGTTGATCGATTATGCGTCAACAAAAGGTGCGATCGTGTCGTTTACTCGTTCATTGTCGAATAATCTTGTTAAAAAAGGAATCCGTGTGAACGGTATTGCGCCAGGTCCGATCTGGACACCGCTCATCCCTTCTACTTTCACCGCAGATAAAGTAGAGCAGTTCGGTAAAGACACACCGATGGGCCGACCAGGTCAGCCAGAGGAACTCGCACCTGCTTATGTGTATCTAGCGAGCGAAGATTCTTCCTATGTATCTGGGCAGATGATTCATATTAATGGTGGTAAGGTTGTAAACGGATAGTTGACACCAATATTTCGGAGAAAGCTGGCTACATAAGTGAGAACAATCACTTAAGAGTGCCAGCTTTTTTGTGAAAAAATACGATTCGCACCATGTACATGATAAACGAAAGAAAGCCACTGCCCGATATACCGTTAGGGCAGTGGCTACACATTCAGACTAGAGTATCGAACGAAGACTTTAGTTCTTGGTACTGATAGTTAGTGATCTTAGACGTGTTCCATTTCTTTTCCATAAAATTTAATTTCTTTTTCACATAATCAAACGGTGCCCTACCTTGATACTCATCACCTAAATAGATTTCACATTCATTCTTGCCTTTATAGACAATCCTTAAAATATGACCGTTTAGATGACAGATATATAAGCCATCCGCTAACCGTATCACGTTAAACACCTTCCTTATCAGAACACTTCCATGATTCGTAAGCTAAGAAGTCTCGAATATCTTCTTTATTAAGACCTATATCTCTGGCTTGTAAAACAAGATCCACCCATTCTGGATCTAGAATACCTACTTGAATGCTCAGTAACTGCTCCACAGGAACCTCCAAAGCTTTAGCTATTTTTTGAATCATATGCGCAGATGGGTTTGTCTCATGATTTTCAATACTGCTTAAATAACTTTTCGATATTCCCGCGATTGTCGCTAGCTTAGATAAACTCATCCGTTTTTTTAAACGATTATTTTTTATTTGTAAGCCTAGTTTCTTATTCACATCCAACAACTTCCTTTTCTATAAAACCTCCTCTTTTTTTAGAACAGCTTTCACAATATAACGATGAGTAGGATTTTTCATAGGATGACATGTAATCAAGGTGATCATGGCTTCGTTCTTTTTGTTATTTTGTAGAACGGATAGGTCAGTTGGTTTAACGAGAATTTCTTCCGTTACGGTGTACGTCAATTTTTGATGAGCTGTTTCAACTTGAATGGAATCCCCCGGCCTTACTTCAGGCAGCCGGTTAAATTGTTTTCCATAGGTGTAGCTGCGATGCGCCGCAATCGCAGCATTCCCTGTTTTCCCAAGTGGAGAGGTGCCAGACAGATGCCCCGCTCCCACCTTCAGGTTGTTTTTCGTTGCTCCTTCTAAAATAGGAATAGACAACTGAATTTGGTTAATGGTCAATTTTCCAATTATTCCTGTCTTCGAAGAGACTTGCTCCTTATGATCTTGACTTCTTTCTTGTAAAAAAATATCATCCAACTGTTTGTAGCTCTGTTTAATCTTTGATTGGTCCATCGAGGATTCCCAGTCTTCAAGCAGCCTTTGTTCTTGATAAGAAAAGTACACACTTTTGGCTTTCGGGTACGCCATTGTCATGACCCCTGCAAAAATCAACAAGTATGCCAGCCATCTCATGCCTTATCCTCTTCTAATTCGCTTTGGTACAAGTAGTTTCTTTACAAATAATATGCAAAGTCCAGTCATGGATAATAAAGAACCAATTAACATCCATACCATTGGATCTTCTTCACCTGTTTGCGGTAATGATTCGGTACCTGTTGATGGTGAACGAGTCGGCTTCTGAGTGTCACCTTTTGTTGGAGGTTGTTGTGCGGGTGGCTCACTCCCATTATCTCCGTCGCCTGGATCTCCATCTCCTGGATCACCGTCGCCTGGGTCGCCATCGCCTGGATCTCCATCGCCTGGGTCTCCGTCGCCTGGGTCTCCATCTCCTGGATCTCCATCGCCTGGGTCTCCGTCGCCTGGATCACCGTCGCCTGGATCACCGTCGCCTGGGTCTCCGTCACCTGGATCTCCATCTCCTGGGTCTCCATCTCCTGGATCTCCATCGCCTGGGTCTCCGTCGCCTGGATCTCCATCGCCTGGGTCACCATCTCCTGGGTCACCGTCGCCTGGATCACCATCGCCTGGGTCTCCATCATCCGGGTCTTCGCCTTCACCTTGAACTTGAATCTCATAAGTGGTCGCTAACCCTTGAAATTCGTTTCCAGCTTCACCAGCTAAACCTATAGAAAAAGTTAGTTTGTCATCTGTTTTGGCTGGTAAGGCTATTGGGGTTATTGTAAGTTCACGTAATTTCCCTTTAAATAGTTCAGTATTATCTTTTTTTACGGTTACAATTAACGCACTAAAAAGCATCTCACCTGTTTTATGTTTTGTTTTTACGTTATATTTCAATAGCTGGTTACCAGTGTTTTTTACAGTCAATGTGTAGTCCTCACTATAACCTGGCCGCATATTCTTCATCTGAAATGCGGATGGTGTAATCTCTAGTCCATAGCTTCCATCCGTAAACGAATAAATTTTTTCCGATTGAATAGCAGCTGCACCGATTATCAATACAGCCATAACTCCATAAATGATTTGTTTTAGACTAAGCATAGCCCACACCCCCACTTCAATAGGTTTTGAACGTCATGAGTTTGTTTAAGCATCAGTTTTAACGTCCTTTTTACCTTCTTGGTCTGACTGTTCTGGTTGGGGAGCAGGAGTAGGCGTGTCAGCTTGGTCATCATCTGGATTGGTTGTGTCTGGATTTTCTTCTGGTTGTGGTGTTGGATCTGTTGGTACTTCTTCTTCAGGTGCTGGATCTTGTTGAGGTGGCTCTTCTGTTTCAGGTGTTTGAGGCTCTTCTTTTTCTACTTCTGGCTCTTTCTTACTTTCATCGTTAGTTTCCTCCTTCTTAGGCTCCACAGGCTTAATCATCTTTTCTGGACTTAATGGAACCACAATTTTTTCATCTACATATCCTTCGAATGCATACAAGTGATACTTCACTTGACTCGCATCACACGAAGGATCAGTTACGTTTGTGCCACTACTAAGCGCTTCGCCAGGTTGTAACCATTTTGATTTTGATTGATTTTCTTTACTTATTAGATTTAATGAAACGGGAATTTCTATATTGGAGATATTCGTAATGGTTACACTCGTTTTTACTTTGCAGTTCTTTTGATACTGTACTTCACTAACATCAATATTTAATAAGTCGGATGTATTGGCGTTTGTTATTTTCCCCTCAGCAAAGGATTCTGCTGTAAACCATGCAAACGTATCGTATTTCGGTATGATTAAGATAGAAACATAGAAAAAGAGAATCAAACTAAGCAAGATATGTTTTTTCTTGATTGGCTTCCTTTTCGGTAACACTCATACACCTCCAGACTACAATTCGGTTTACTTATAGAAAATGAGCAGCCGACAAAATCGACTGCCCGCTTGTTTCATTTATTCTGCAGTTGTTGGAGAAACCTCTGTGTTCGCAGCTGGACCAAAATCAGCTCCATCATCTGTTTGCTTCGCTTCCACTTTGAATTCACCGTTATATTGTGCTCCTTGATACTCATTTCCAGCACTATCAAGCAGTTTTACAAAGAACATGATTTCAATGTTTTGGTTATCTTTTAGCTTCCAGAAACCGTCTTTACCAAATTTAATTGTCTTCTCTTGGTTAGCAGCTTGCATTTTCATAGCGCTTGCTTCATCTGCAGATACTAATCCACCTTCTACCTCATAGCCTACTGCTTGTTTTGACTTTCCACTCGGCATAACTGGATTATCTACACCTTTTTTAAATCCTTTTTCAAAATCAGTTGCCATATCTTTCAATACTGTTTCATTCGGTCTTTCAGCATACTTAATCGCTAAGTACGCTACTTTGTACTTCTTAACAGAAGCTCTATCTACTGAATGCGTGTAGGATGCTCTTAAGATTTGATCCAAGCTACCAGTGTTTTCAATTTTTTTGAAATCACTTACTAAAACTTGCGAAGGGGCAAATTTTTTATGTGTAAATAATTGTGTATCCATTCCTAAAGTAAGTGTTCCGTTATCGATCTGACCGTTAGCTGTTTTTACATCCGTAAACCACGAATACGTTCCAAATCCTGCAGATACAACCAATGCTCCAGCTAGTGCTGTTCCTAATAACGCTTTTTTTGCTTTTTTCATTTAAATTGCCTCCAATAAATTTATTTTGTTTTTTTTATATGGAACTATGTAGCTTTCCCCTATCAACCTATTGAATAGCCCCACCTCCTAAAAGGAATAAGCATTGCTCATACTGCTTTTTCTTTTCTGTTAAGAAATCTGGTGATCCAATCATGTATTTCTAAAAGCAAGTAACCAAGTAACGGTATTAATATAAGAAGTGTTATGCCAATTGGGCTGCTGACGAACTTTGATACATATCCAGCTTTCGGTATCGTGAAAGCTTGTGTACCTACAACATCTTCTGGCTTAACAATCGCTGCATCTTTTACGTTGTTGCTATCACCTTTTGTAATGAATCCTTGTTCTGATACACCTACTACTCTATGCGTGATTAATTTTCGTCCTTCCGCTTTAAAGGTTATAACATCATCTACAGCAATCTCTGCTGTTGGTTTGTCTTTTACAAAAACCATATCCCCGGCTGAAAATGCGGGTTGCATACTATTCGAGAGAACGGTAAAAGATTTAAAACCTAAAAGAGAAGGGACATCGTCTGGGTTTTTACTAGCTTGATAGCTCATATAAAGAAGTGAACAAATACTGATTAATATGCAGATAACCAATGTGATTGATCCAATTTTTAATATAGACCTGTGCATCTCAACACACCCTCTGTTCGTTATAAAGCACTTTATGACTATCAATTTACACCACACTCAACGCTCTGTCAACCTATATAAAGAACAATTCGTTCTATATTTTGTCGACAAATTCCTACAAAAACACTTTTAATTATTTCTTTCCTATAAATATTTGATAAAAGTAAGAAATTCCACGCTGTAATTTTTTAAAGAACAGTGCCAGTGAACGTTCTTTATACCGTACAAAATAACTTTTTATATAAAATGAATAAATTAACTTTACAAAAGTTTACTATTTTCGTATTATTCTAATTATAGAACTATTTGTTCTATATATTGAACTTACATAAGGAGATGATGTTCCTACTTTTTTTGTTATGTACGGTTCTTAATAAAATGGAAAAACAGGAGGAGAAGAAATGGGGAAATGGAGTAAAAAGCTCGGCACTTCTTTAATGCTTACAGGGATCTCTATGAGTCTACTAGCACCGTCTGCTTTTACGACAAGTAAAGCAATGCCGCTTGAAAGTTCCTATTCAAAAGCAACAGCCATCCTAGAATCCGCACCTATTGATATGCACCTAGTCGATCAAGACCGCTTAGCACAGGCTCTTAAAGATCAAGGAATCATTGCAAAGAATGCTTCCAAAACAGAAACAGAAAAAGCTGTAAAAAGGTACATTGAACTTAAAAGTAAAAAAGGAACAGCACCTTCACCAGAAATCAAAGATCAAAAGGCAAAAGATATATCCAATCAATCAAAGGAATTTTTAAACAATCAAAAGGAAAAACTCTCTAAGAAACTAAACAAGTCACATAATTCTACATCTGGAAGCGGCTTTTTAGATGTAGATCCAGCTAAGCCAGCAAAGTATAAAGGCGGCGTTCGCGAAGATAAAGTCCTTGTACTTTTAGCTGAGTTTTCGGACTTCAAACATAATAATATTGACGAAGTAGAAGGGTACATGTATTCAGAGGACTTCAACCGAGCGCATTATCAAAAAATGCTTTTCGGCGACAAAGAATTCAAGTTACATGATGGCTCTAAGGTAAAAACATTTAAGCAATATTACGAAGAACAATCAGGTGGCAGCTATACAGTGGACGGATACGTGTCAAACTGGCTGACTGTTCCTGGAACTGCCAAAGAGTACGGCGATGACAACCCTGCAGGTGGTCACGATAACTTAAATCCTAAGGGGCCTCGTAACTTTGTAGCTGACGCATTAAATGCTGCCGTTGCAAATGGAGTAAATTTATCTGATTTTGACGATCTTGATATTTATGACCTTGACGGAGACGGCAATACAAACGAACCGGATGGAATCGTTGACCACTTAATGGTTATCCATGCAGGTGTTGGTCAAGAAGCAGGCGGCGGACGCTTAGGAGCTGACGCGATCTGGTCTCACCGCTGGACGCTAGGCGGGGTGTACGGAGTTCCTGGTTCAACTGGACCATGGAGCGGTAAGATGGGAGCTTACGATTACACGATTGAGCCTGAAGACGGCGCGGTCGGCGTATTCGCTCACGAATTCGGACATGATCTTGGTCTTCCAGATGAGTACGATACACAGTACACAGGAGATGGTGAGCCAGTAGCATCTTGGTCGATCATGAGTGGCGGAAGCTGGAATGGGAAAATTGCAGGTACAGAACCTACAAGCTTCTCTCCACAAAACAAAGAATACTTCCAAAAAGTGATGGGCGGTAACTGGGCAAACATCACTGAAATTGATGTGAAGGATATTACTTCAGCTGGAAGCTTAGTGAAAATCGATCAATCGGTTACTAAATCTAAGAATCCAGGCATTGTAAAAGTAAATCTTCCACAAAAAGAAGTGCCTAGCAAAATACAGCCTGCATTTGGATCGAAGTACTACTACAGTACAAAAGGTGATAACCTGCACACTAGTATGGAGTCACCAGTATTCGATCTTACTGGAAAAACATCAGCAACATTCTCGTACAAAGCAAACTATGAAATCGAAAATGCAGGAGAATACGATAAGTTATCTGTATATGTACAAACAGAAGACGGCAAAACACTTAAAGAAATCGAGAGACTTGGTTGGACAGCAACAAATGCACAAAAAGAGCTGTACACCACTGAGGGCAATTGGGTTGATAAATCTTATGACCTAAGTGAATTTGCAGGGCAAAAAGTCAAACTTGTATTCGATTATTCAACAGATGGCGGACTTGCGCCTGAAGGATTCGCTCTTGATAACGCTCAACTTACTGCTGACGGAGCAGTTGTCTTCTCAGATGACGCAGAAGGAGCAGCAAAGTTCAAACTAAATGACTTTACTGTATCAAATGGTGTTTCTTATGCAGACCACTACTATTATATCGAGTGGAGAAACACAGAAGGATCAGATAAAGCATTACAATCTAGCCGTGGTGTTAAATACAACACAGGTATGCTTGTATGGTACGGTGATGACAGCTTCAGCGACAACTGGGTTGGAGAACATCCTGGAGAAGGATTCATCGGAGTAGTTGATTCTCATCCTCAAGCGATCGTAGGTATGAAGGATGGCAAACCAACTGTTGAAGACTCTACTCGTTATCAAATTGCAGATGCAGCATTCTCATTTGATAAAGCGCCAAGCTGGTACATTGATTCACCTAGCCGCGGAATCTTTGATTACAAAGGCGAAAAAGGAGTTCCAGTATTTAACGACTCTGTTACGTACATTGATAACACAGACTATAACGGAAGTGAGTCAGATGGCATAATCAACGACGCTGGTAAAGTTCTTCCTAAATACGGTCTAAAGTTCACGATCCTAGGAGAAGCATCTGATAACTCTGCTGGATTGATTAAGATCAGTAAATAACATTTAACCGACTAACCCAAAAGTGCTCTTTTGGGTTAGTTTTTTTATGAAGTGTTGACGGAAAGTTAGAGGAATATTACGTCAACAAAAATAAGCTAACGATTGGCGTATTAACTACCAACAGCTAGCTCACATCAAGTATTCATATCGTTCAATCATACCTCTAATCATGTTTTATAATCTCTTAAAAGGATTGGGTAGTATTGATTTTTTAACAAGTAACAATGCTAGACCAGCCATCGAGATAAACAGTCCAGACAAAATAATGAAAATTGGATTATCTTCCCCTGTTTGAGGCAGTGATCCAATGTCTGTTGATGGTGGCTTATTGCTGTTATTGCCTGGCGGTGTACTTCCGTTGTCTTGATTTGGCTTTTCAGTGTCTGTCGGTGGTGGTGCATTCTCGCCATCCGCATAAAGGACGAATTCAACGTCGGTATCTAGGCCTTGATACTCGTTTCCAGATACGTAAGGAAATTCAACGGTAACCGTAAGTTTTTCTTCTGAAAAAGCAGCTAAAGAACGTGGATCAAGCCCTTTAAAGTCTTTTAAATCACCATTAAAAATGACACCTGACGTATCCTCAATTTTCAATTGAAATACGTTGAAGAGTTTCCGAGACCCAGATTTCATACGTGACTGTAAGTTATAAGAAAAGTCCTGATTGCCGTTGTTTTGGATGGTTAAAACACGTGGTGCCCAGTCACCGGGTTTAAAGTCATCTATGTCAAAGAGAACTTTTTCCGGTAGAGCATCTATTTCGATTTCTGGTGTACTGGAGTCGGCTCCGGTGTTGCCTATTGGGATGAAGACAGTTGCGACAAGAAGTATGCATGTATAGATTAGCAGTAATTTTAATTTGTTTGAGTTAAGTTTCATAGAGTTTACCTCTCAATCTTCGTAATTAGAGGTACCTATTATCAAAAAAAGGCGGGATTACCCCACCTTTTTCTCTTTATTATCTTCTTTCTCCGTCCTTCTGAATTCCTTCAAATGTCCAGGTTAAGTTAAGCTTTAAATTCTGAAGATCATTTTGTGGAGCATTTGGAGTATTTTTAAATTGGAACTGTACGGAAAATTCATCCACTGATTCTTGGCCAGTTCCTTTAGCTGTAATCCCATCTCTTAATGCCCACCGTATTAATCCCTCACGATCCCACTCTTTAGCTAAATCTTGAGTGGTTTTTGTTGCTAATTCTTTTAATGACATTGTTGTAACAACGTTATAATCTGTGTCTTTAACAATACTCCAGTCATCTCCGACATTCTTTAAGAACACCACTTCAATTGAGTCTGCATATTTTGCTGCAAGTGCAGGATCTACTGACGAACCATCATTTTTTGTTACAGTATAAGCCGTTTTAAGATTTACACTCTTAATATCAAGGTTTCCATTATTGATAAGTTTGAACGTTTGGTTTTTCCAGTCTCCTGGCTTAAATTTATCAAGCGAAATTAATGTAGTTGGATCTACATTCAAATCTAAAGTTCCTGAAGCAAAGGTACTTGATTGAACAGCCGTATCACTAAAATATGCATATGTACCCCCACCAACTAAAGATAAACCTAGTGCTGCTGAAGCTACCCCAAGACCTAACTTTTTCTTTAAACTCATATCAAACTTCCTCCCTTTCACCCTTTTTGGGTATGTACATTTTTATATTGAAACCGTAAGTATTAAGAATTCTTACGGCAGTTCAACCACATTAGTTGGAAGTCGTTGTTGTGTCTTTGCTCACTTCTATCTCTTTAATCGCTTTCCATATGGTAACAGCAGAGTATAGAAGCAATAACACACCTGGTAAGATCAGAAGCAGTGCAGAGCCCATTTTGGATTGAGCAGCACTTAAGAGATATCCGATATAAGGAATGGTAAATCCGTTGTACTCACCTACTACATTAGCCGCGAGCACTGGGGTCATATCAGGTGCATCATTGTTATCGCCTTTTGTAATGTATTGCGTGTTCTCTCCGCTCCCTTTCACTTCTTGGATGCGGTGAGTAATGAGTTTTGTTTCAGACTCTTTGAATGTAATGACGTCACCTTTTTTAAAACGTGTCACGTCTCCACCCGGTTTAATAGCAATAATGGATCCGGTTTTAATACCAGGCTCCATCGATCCTGAAAGAACCGTTTTCAGCTGATAACCCATCACGGTAGGTTCTCGACCAGACGCTTTAGAGGAGATGACGACAAAAGCAGTTGAAATCAATGTTAGAAATAATAGACAAGTGATAATATTGCTTATCCAAGTTTTCACTTTTACCATTTTCATTTTGAATCATCCTTTTGTGTTTCATTTTCCTTAACGGGCTCAGTTTCTGGTTTTGTTTCACTCTGATTTCCTTCTACATTCTCATCCGTCTGGTTTTCGTTTTGTTGATTTTCATAAGCTGTTTCAGCAGTCTCTTGTGAGGTGTTTTCTTCAGCCTCATGTGTAGTAGGTTCAATAGGTTCCTCTAATTCCTGTCCTGTTGATGGTTGCTGTTCTGCTTCAGGCTCAGAACTGTTATGATCTTCTTTCTTTTCTTCCTCAGGCTTTGATTCAGAACAGTTTACCTTCAGATCTTCACTCCAAAGTTCGCCTTGTCCCGGATGTCCATCACTTTGAAAAGCTTTAAATTTATAGGTGCCCTCTTTATCAGACATGTGTGGCAGAATTTCACTTTCCCCACTGTTTAACGCCTTAACTTCTCCTTCGCTTACCTTTAGTCCATTTTTCGGGTTTCCTGTTTCAGCCCACCATACTTCGTAACGGACAGGTCCGATCCTATTTCCGTCACCAGCATTCTTTATCGTAATATTAATAGATGTACAAAGAGCATCGCTTTTCGTTTCGTTTTCTTTTGTTACAAATGTTAGGGAGCTTTTATCCCACCAAGTTCCTGCTTGGATCACTCCAGTTACACTTTCATTATCATTAAAGTAAGCACTTGTATAACCTGTAAGGTAGAGAATAGAGAACGTCATAGAATAAAAGATAAGTCCAAGTTTCATGCATAAGACATAAGACCAATTCTTGTTTCTGAATTTCCGAAGACGCTTAACTCTAATTTCAAGTCCCTCCTTCAGCTTGCAAGATCAGAGATACTTTTCGTTCTTTTTAAAGAACATTTATAACGTTATTATAGAACGATTTTACTAGTTTAAAAACCTTCATTTATGGTAGAAATTGTTCTTTTTAACATACAAATGTACTATTTTTTAAAGTATTTCTTTGTTTTTCGTTAATTATCGTTTTATTTAAGAATACTTTGTTCTATTTAAAGAACTTTATTCGTTATGTATTTCTTACACGTTTGATATCTATAACTCATTAAACAAACACCAAAAAATCCCGAATAATGGACCATTCACTCAGTCCATTATCGAGATTCTTCAGATTAATGTATTCCGTCTACATTTTTGACTCTTTTATTTCACCGTTACCTCAATCGGTTCAGACACTAAACTCCACTCTTCGCCTAACATTTCAAACGTATGCTCTACAAAGACTTGTGCGTTTCCTGGTGCGATGGCTTGAATCGTATTTCCTTCTACTCGGACAGCACCCGTATTGTCTTTTACATAAAGCACCGTATCAATTCGTTCTCGGTTATCCAACCGATAACTGAGTTTTGCTTTAGCCCGTACAGTGTGAGTCTTTCCTGCTTTTATGTTCAATTTTTTCACAGGTGACTCTAAATACACTGGAGATTCTGATAGCCATTGTGAGTAATCGGTAATTGGGCCGATCAAGCCTTGCTTTAATTTATCAACGAAAGGCTCTTCTGATCGGAACGTCCAATGCATGCTCATCACTCCGCGCTGGCGCATGTATGTGATGAATTCTTCGTAGACGGTTCCATAGCTAGCGTTTAATGTCACATCGTTCAATGTTCCGTAGTCTACCATCTTTTTGGCGTTCTTCACTTTCGCTTCGTATGAAGAAGGGACAGCTGCAGAGAACAAATAGCCGATTGGCAGCTGAGGCGCGATCTCGTTCATCACCTGCATGCTGTCGAGATAAAAGCTTTGCATCACCACTTGATCCATCATTCCTTCAGCTTGAATCTCATCGATTACTTGTTGTTCGATGTCATGATCTTTCAGCTCAACGAGTAAAACGATATCTTTTCTTTTAAACGCTTGAAGAAATTCTTTGAACGTTGGCACTTTTTCTCCTGCGTATTTAGGATCATATTTGATCCCTGCATCAAGTTCTCTGATTTCCGCGAGCGTCAGTTGATCCACAGCGCCGGTTCCGTTGGTTGTTCTATCTACGGTATTGTCATGCATGATAACAAGTTGTCCGTCTTTCGTTCGTTGCACATCTGTCTCGATCTGGTCGGCACCAAGATCAAATGCCATCTGGTAGCCTACCATTGTGTTTTCTGGTGCTAATGATGGAACACCACGGTGAGCCGAAACGATCGGTCGCTGAATAATCGTGTTTTCTGGATATTGCGTAAAAGCTTTTTCAGCGAGCGCTGGTTGGTTCGTCACAAGTCCATCCACCCCAAGATGAATCAGTTCATGCTGATCCGCTAACTTGTCGTCACTCACACCCCAAACCGATACCATGCGGTTGTGCAGGTAATAGACAACATCTGGCGATAGTTTTTTTTGAGGAAACAGAACCATCTTACTTTCACTGTCATGAACTTTATCTACGATCTGCTGCAGCCCTCTTTCATTTAATGGACCACGCTCATAAACAAGTCCCCCGCGAATTTTTGGGTTCAGACTTTTAATGGCTTTAACAATCTCTGCGTCACTAGATATCACTTGAACGTCAGTCGTTTGCGTCTCATTCAATGCTTCAATTATGCTTTCTTCTATTCCAGCTTGTTCGATATGTAGGACTGGAATCTTCTTGTTCTTCAGTTGATTCAGCTGGTCGATAAAACGTTTGCCATTCGCATAAAGGTTGCCATCCGTTCCCCGGTCCACTTTTAACACAGCAGAAGCCGTTGCATGCTGAAGGCTGGATACTTTTGTTCCTGAGATTAAAGTAGGAGGATTAATAATGTCGGTTGGCGCTTCGGTTGGAAGCAATGCACCTGAGTTTTCAATGGGTGGAAGCTCTCCAGTAAAAGATGTCAACTTAACGTTATCGTATTGTACAGTTGATCCTACAGCTTGAAACCCAACATCGCCATTCTGCCATTTGGATGCTCCTGCTGTGTCCACAACAAGCTCACCGTTAACAAATTGTTGTACACGATTCTTGCTTGCTATTACTTTTAGACGATAACTTTTGTTGTACTGGAAGTTCTCTTTATAAAAGTTGGTTTCTGTAACATTCCAAGCGTTCTTTTCTGTGCGTTCCGCAAATTCCATCCCGTTAAGAGCTGATGTCCCTCGTCTGATTGCAAACTGATAATACGGGTAGTTCTCATTTTGCACACGATACATGATAGAAGCCCAGCGCGTGTCTTCAACCGCTGATACAAACGTCATGTCTGCTTCAAACACATAGTTTCCGTTGTTATCATCCGCTAGAGGGACGACGACTCTTGCAGGTCTATTCGTTGCAGCTGATTGCAGCACAAGCTTTCCATCTTGCACCTCTCCTGTTCCTTCAACCACTTTCCAGTCATTCGGCAATGTTCCGTTTTGAATACCATCAAAATTTTCACTTACGATAACATTATCATTCGCTGTTACCATGCTTGTTCCTTGTGGAATCACTAGACTCAATGCCAAGGCAGACGTTACGACCAATTGACGCATGAAATGAGTTTTCACGTTACTAAACACCCTCCTGAAATAATAGTTTGTGAAACACTGAGCAAAAAGACCTAGTTCACCTCCTTAAAAGACTTTAAATAAGTCATGAGTACCGTGCATTTCTTCAAACATATGGTAAACTCTTCATAGAGAAATAGTATAAATATTCAAAAAATGAATACGGGGTGAGAAGGATATGGAACTTGTTAATATGGTAGAATCACAGATTATCGCATCGATTAAAGATCAGAAAGATATTGATAAAGCGATTAAAAGTTCAGCAAACATCGCTTTTCTTTTAACAGGGGACATCTCAACTGTTGAAAATTATATTAATCAGCTTCGTGAAGCAGGTATGTATATTTTCATTCATCTCGATTTTATGGAGGGCTTGTCCAATTCTAGAAGTGCCGTTAAATACATTGCAGACGTGTTAAAACCAACCGGCATCATCACTACGAAAATCAACATGATCAAGTATGCGAAAGAAGAAGGACTGCTTACCATTCAACGGATTTTCTTAATTGATCGTGCTGCCATACAAAAAGGCATTGAGATGGTCAAATCGTGCAAGCCGGATGCTGTAGAAGTGTTGCCTGGATTGATGCCGAAAGTGATCGACCAGCTGTCGCGCCAGCTCAAGCTTCCTCTTATTGTTGGCGGTTTGATTCAAGAGAAAGAGGATATTCTACTAGCCCTTGAAGCTGGAGCGCTCGCTGTGTCGTCAGGCGATCCTCGTATGTGGAAATTCGATCTATAAGTTTACTACTTCTTTAATACTACCAAGTACATAGGACGGCTTGTATAAAGATTTTGTTAACATTTCTTGATTTGTCACACCTGTCATCACAAGGACAGACTGCAATCCATTCTCGATTCCCATTCGAATATCCGTTTCAAGCCGGTCACCGACCATATAGCACTGAGAAGGATCTAGTTTCAGAACTTGAGAGACTACGTATTCTGCCATCCATTTGGAAGGTTTTCCTGTGATTGACTCGATCCTCTGACCGGTCACACCTTCTAGGGCTCCGATCATGGCACCACAGTCAGGAATCTCTCCACCAAGGACGGGACAGGTTCGGTCTGGATTCGTCGCAATAATCGTTGCTTTGTTAAGCCAAGCTTGAAAAGCTAGATTGATTTTTTCATAGCTGAACTGACGATCCCAGCCAAGTACGACAAACTTAGCTTGCTTAGCGTCATACGTGATGGGGATGCCTTCGTCTTCTAGTTCTTCTAAAAGCGGCTGCTCTCCAATCACTAGTGCTGCTTCTCCAGTTTCTAATGCTTCTTTTAAATATTTTGCGGTAATGAAGTTTGAGTTGATCACTTCATCCAACTCTACTTCTATACCTAACTTTCGAAGTTTTTGTACATAATCCATGCGGGTTGATATCGATTTGTTCGTTAAATAAACGACCTTATCTCCCCGCTGTTTGAGGGCGGCAATTGCCTCTGCCGCTCCCTCAATCATCACTTCATCTAAATAAACCGTTCCATCCAAATCAAAAATAAACCCTCTAGTCAATGTTCTTCCTCCACCATCCATCTTATAGTTGATTTTTCGAAATGCGGTTTGCTATAGCTTGTAAAATTAAAACAATGACGACAAGAACGACCGACATTGCCGCAGCTGTGTAATATTCACCGCGCAGAATGTTCTGGAATATAGCTAGACTCATTGGTGCCCAGTCTGCAGGGGCTAATAATATAGATATACTCGTTTCTTTAATAACGGTGATAAAAACAAGAATGGACCCGGCCGCGATTCCTGGAAGCATCAATGGCCCTATAATCGTAATCGCCGCTGTTAACGGTGTTGCGCCTAAGTTAACCGCCGCTTCTTCAATATCTTGCTTGATTGCACGCATCGTACCCATCGTCGATCGAACCATGTACGGAAGTCTTCTGATCGTATAAGCGACAATCAACAGAAGTGCTGTTCCTGTCAGGTGAAGAGGTGCTGTGTTAAACGTTTGAATGAGTGCGATACCAAACGCGATACCTGGAACTACGAGTGGAATCGACGTCATAAAATCAAGTTTGGAAGAGTTCTGCCTAACAACAAAATACGAAACAAAAGTCGCAATAATCACACTCAGGATTAATGCTCCAAGCGCAAGGACGATTGAATTCTGGATGTTGCCCATCGAGCTTGTGAAAATGGTCTGATAGTGTGATAGCGTGTATCCGTTCGGAAGTGGATTCTTTCCCCACGTTGTCGCAAGAGATTGAAGTACAATGGATAACATTGCAAGCACCGGAATGATGACAATGGCTAGAGAATAGACAGACAACGTGCGCGTTAATCCTTTTGCATCATTCAGCTTCTGTTGCTTCGGTTTTCCGGAAACAGATCCATAGTTCTTTCCTTTTGTAAAAAGATGCTGCAACCAGAAGAAGAAGGCCGCGACGATTACCATGATGACAGTCAGGATTGCCGCACCACCCCAGTTGAAGAAACCTGCGATTTCACGGTATGCCTCAACAACGAGCAAGTTCAGATCTTTAGGAGCGAGAATAATCGGTGTCCCAAAATCAGAGAACGAAACGGTGAAGATTAAGAGTGCACTTGAAATCACACCCGGAATCGCTAATGGAAACGTCACAAATATGAACGTGAACCAATTTCTTGCACCTAGGTTAAGAGAAGCTTCTTCCAGCGAGATGTCACTCACTTTAAACGCTGCCACCATCGGCCAAAGCGCATACGGAAAAAAGAAGAAAACTTGGACGAGCACGATTCCAGCCATGGAATACGGATCGAGCAGCATCCCTTCTCCGCCAAGAGAATTATAGATATACGTCACCCAGCCGGCGCGGCCGAACATGATGATGATTGCATAGGCTGAGATAAACGTTGGAACGATTAGTGGAATCGTACATAGTGCCGCAATCGTCCTTTTGAACGGCATCGTCGTACGCGCAATACCATAAGCGATCGGTATACACATCACGATGACGATCAATGAGACGAGAATGGCGAGCTCTAAGCTATTTTGAACCGCTGAAAAGTATGTTTTGTTCGTAAAAATTTTCTCGTAGTTATCAAACGACGCTGAACTAAACTTTTCAATGGTCGATTGTAAGATGTTTGAATTGGTGATTGACCCGAGCAGATTGATAGGTTGACCTGTGAAGCTGACTAAGAATACCGAAACAAGAGGCAACAACAGAAAAACACCAAAGAAAAGATAGATTAATACTTTTACAAAGGTGAGTCCGTTAAAAGAACTGAGACGGTTCTTCATATTAACAACACCCTCTCAGGATCGATGGTTAACTGCACCCTCTCTCCTTCTGTTAAGATCGCCTCACCTGGAACAAACGTAGTATCCACGACTAGCTGGTATTCTTCTACTTGAATGTCGTAGCGAACAATCGAACCAAGATAAGTGGAAACGAGTACCGTTCCTTCAATCATGTTGGTTAATTCGTCAGAACTGATCGTCCCCGGTTTGAACGCTTTAATGTTTTCAGGACGCACGATCACGTTCACTTCTTTTTGCTGTACATGATTTGTAGATTTAATCAGAAAGCCATGACCTTTTACGACTGAATAGCCATTCTCTTGACCGACAACCGTACCCTTTAAGACGTTTGATGTCCCGACAAAATTCGCGATAAACGGTGTAGAAGGTCTGCTATAGAGCTCAATCGGTGTTCCGATCTGCTTCACTTCTCCACTATCCATAACGGCAACTCTGTCCGCCATACTCATTGCTTCTTCCTGGTCATGTGTTACAAAAATCGTTGTAATTCCAAGATCCTGTTGAATGCGGCGGATCGTGTTCCGCATCGAGTGACGAAGTTTTTGATCGAGGTTCGACAACGGTTCATCCATTAAAAGAACAGCTGGCTCCATGACAAGTGCTCTTGCCAGTGCCACACGCTGTTGCTGACCGCCAGACAGTTCACTTGTGAGGCGAGTTGCGTGCTTATCGAGTTCAACATATTGCAGGATTTCCATTACCTTTTGTTCGATCGGTTTCGGATACTTTCCTAATTTTCGGTTAAGCAGCCGTAAATAGATCGGAAGCTTAGCCGCCATATTGCTTGAGTTGAGTTGTTTAATGTTTAAGCTGTAGGCTACATTTTCAAATACGTTCATATGAGGGAATAGCGCATAGCTCTGGAACACCATCCCACAGTTTCGTTTGTTCGGAGGAATATGATTTACTTTTGTCTCCCCAATTTGAATAGATCCTGATGTTGGTTGTTCAAACCCTGCAATACAACGCATCATTGTCGTTTTGCCGCAACCTGATGGTCCAAGAAGAGCGAAGAACTCGCCTTCTTGGATATCTAGGTTAACGTTCTTTAGAGCATGAACACCTGAAAACTCTTTTGATAGTTGTGAAACTTTGACTGAACCCATTCTCGACCACCCCTAATGTGTATTACTGAAATTTCTCTTTCCACTCGTTTCTTACACGGTCATAGTTCTCATTCACCCAATCAATATCTAGATCTACGGCATGAGATTTTACTTTTTCAAGTGTAAGAGGTGTTTTGGATTCCACATCTGGATTGATCGGGATATGGTACCAGTTTGCTAGAATTTGTTGACCCTCTTTTGATAATAAGAAATCGATCAGCTTCTTACCGCCTTCAGGATTCGGTCCGCCTTCAACGATAGACACTGGGTTAACTAGGATTGGCGTCTTATCCGGTACGACAAAGTCCACACTCTCTCCCTTTGCTTTCTGCTCGTAAGCCATGAAATCGAATCCTACACCAATGTGTGCTTCACCCATAGAAACAGCCTTTGTTGGAGCAGAGCCTGAATCTGGCATGGAGTTCGCTTGGTCTACTAACTTCTTGAAGTAGTCCCAGCCTTCCGCTTCACCGCGCTGCATCATTTGGTTCAACACCATAAGCGTTGCTGTACCAGATGCTGCTGGATTGGAGAATTGAATCTTCCCTTTCCATTTTGGATCGAGCAGGTCATCCCAAGTCTTTGGCGCTTCTTCCGCTTTTACAAGGTCCGTGTTATAAGCAAAACCGAGTACAAACACTTCAACACCAACATACTTCCCATCTTCATGCTTCACTTTAATTCCGTCTTCCACGGTATCCCAATCTTTTGCAAAGTCAGGAATGTATTTTCCGATAATCCCTTTGTCTACAGCCGCTTCAAACGGAAGGATTCCTCCCCCTCCATACCAAACATCACCTTGAGGATTATCTTTTTCCGCCATCATGCGGTTCACGAGTACATTCGTACCCGCGTACTGAACATTAACTGAGCCATCATGAAGCTCTTCAAATTTCTGCCCTAGTTCCTTCGTCATATCAGGCGTCTCAGGAGAGTAGAATGTAATTTCCCCTTTTCCATCTCCTCCACCAGAATCTTGATCACCCGCACATGCCGTGAGTAAAAGAATACTCATCATCAAAAACACAGAAGTAAAAATTGAAAAAGACCTTTTCATCATTCAACCCCCTATAAGTGTATGATCGATTTTTCGGCAAAGAAAAAAGAGAAGAAACACCAATGTAAACCCTTTCAAAAGAAAGGATTACAAATTGGGTTTCTTCTCATGGTCTCTTCCCGTCCATATTCGATTACTATCATTATACAAAATTATCTGAATTTTACAACCATTTTGAAATAAAAAATTTACAATTTCTTTACAATGGTAAGTAATTATTGATTAAAGCCTTTCTAGTGGTTTTTATTATTGGGTGATTGGAGTTTTAGATTCCTCTTATATAAGTCGTTTCCATCTCGATCTTGCTCTTTATCATCGTAATCTCGTCAATCGTTTTTGTATCTACTGGAAACTCAGTATGATGTTCTAGATAATATTTCAATTTTAAGAAGTTGCTTAACGGAAATTCATATTGAACCCACATCTCTTTATATCCTACAATTCCATATTCTAAAAGAAGCTGTTCACTTATATCAACCCATGCTTTAAGAAACTCATCATACGAATACTGAAATTTTAAATCTATCTCGGGATTCCATCTTTCATCTTCATAATGATACAATGCGATTTCCATTTGATCTTCACCCAGATACTTAAAGTTCCATTCTGTTTCTTGAGGCTCAGCATCCCATCTCGCACTAGCCCCATCTTCTAGATAACATTCTTGTGTATAAACAGGGTTAACGTTCAATAGAGCTTCAAGTATTTCGCCAAGGGCATCGGTTAAGTAACCTGGCGAGAACGTATACTTTTTATCATGTAAAGTAAAAACACATTCGGCCCATCCAGCCCCTGTTAATCGATAATCAATTATCATGAATAGTCTCCCTTACTCTTGTTAGTCGAGTCGTATCAGTCGTTCATTTGGTCGATCATTTCTTTTATATCTTTACGCGTTTGCACCATCGTGTCTTTCTCACTCGGGAAAATAGCTGCCGCACCACCGTCTTCTTCAAGATCAACGAGTAAGT
Source organism: Fictibacillus nanhaiensis (assembly GCA_016401345.1). Taxonomy (GTDB): domain Bacteria; phylum Bacillota; class Bacilli; order Bacillales; family Fictibacillaceae; genus Fictibacillus; species Fictibacillus phosphorivorans. The sequence continues at coordinate 36,171 of JAEACG010000003.1, forward strand.
GGTCTATAAACTGAGAAAGCGGCATATTAAACGCTTTATATGATTTCTTGAGATTTGCGGCTTCCATTTCAGCAAAACTTCGACTCGGCCAAACAGGTAACAAAAACTCATAATCTCCAGCGCCTTCCGTAACGAATAGATCGCCATGCTTGTTCTCCAATAGCCAAACCTGTTCATCTGTCGCCACCATGCTATAAAAATAGACAAGCCGCTTTTCTGCAGGACGGTTTAACATCAGTTTTTTTATAAATTTCATTGTTATATTTTCTCCTTATTTAGAACTCTTCAACAAATAGCCCTAAATTCTGTATGGATTGAAAGATTGGATCCAATTGTATATGCGAATGAACGCTCATCAAATAATCATAACCGATAAACAGCTTACATTTTTGTGGATAAAAAACCGCCGAGCCCAAGTCCTCTCTTAGTTGTAATCTACAATGTTTGTCTATATGCTCATAGGTTATTTTCTCGTTGTTGTTAGTTGAGATATAATAATGCAGCAAGTCATTTGGGTACAATTCCATATAGGCATTTATTTGTGTTAGAAACTGATCATCCGGGAAACTTTTTATGATATTTCTCGCATGTAAATGTGGAAGATTTAAAAAATCCATTGTTAGATGTACAGCTTTTATGTAAGAGTCCTCTGTTTTTTTGTACATTTCTATTGTTAGTTCTTGATTATTAAACACTTTTCCAATATCACTTATGCTCGTCCAATCATCGCGGGTAAAACGTCCTTCAGCATCCCGGAATAATGGATTGTACTTTGTCACTCGGTATTTGTGCATTTTGTCACCTATCAATAAAATTAGACTTCGAATATTTCTTTTTTTTCGTCTTTCGTTAGCCCTGTGAAGAATTTCTTATGTATCCTTAGTTCTTTCTCTTTTTTAGGAAATACTCTTTCAAACCACGTCACAGCCATAGGAGTATGGTCGGGTTGGGCATTCACTTTTTCTAAGAACCATTCATATTCACTTATCGTTTCAATTGTAATGAGTTTCAAGTCTTTATCTCTACTTTTAAAATCGAGTTCTGCTAAATCTTTTGCTGTAATCTGACCGTTAATGGTTTTTACCACACCAATTTCTGATGGCAGACGCTGATCATTTAATGATACAAAGTAATGCAGGTAGTTCGGTAATCGAAACAGTCCTTTCTTTGTATCTTTTCTATTTGCAATGTAAAGCCAGTCTCCTTTATTGGAGTAACAATTGAAGTCTTCGTTGTTCATTCCTATTAACATTTTTTCGTATTTCTTCATAATACACCTCGATTCTAAAACTATTTAATAGATAACGAGTTAGCAACTTTCACTAACTCGTTTCGGTTGATTTTTTTATTGCCCTTATACGTTATAAAAATTTCTTTTTCATTTTTCTTATCAATCCATGCTAATAATTGTTCATCTTTTCTTTTTTCATAAAAGAATTTTGTCTTACCTATCTTTCTGCTTTTATCCCATATCGAGTCACTTGAGGCACTTAACTTATCAGTAACAAGAATAGACATATACCGATTATTCTTTTTGTAGTGATATTTGACCTCACTACAATCGTTTCCACATCTTTTGATTGTGGCGTACTTTTTGGTGTCTTTAAATGGTATATAGTTCACTTTTGTATCTACATTTACAAGGTACTTAGGTGTACTAATGGGGTAATGAAAAAATGGAACATCTATGACTAAGATACTTAAAATCCCAAGCAGTATGACTGGTATACTAACTTTCTTTTTCATACGAAAACATCCGATCGAATTTATTAATATGTGAGGTTTTTTTATGGTTGGGTTTCAGAAGCAAATAGTCCGGTTCAGCGCACTAAAATAGCCATCTCATTCGTAAGAGAATTCGATGGCTACTTAAAACTCGTTGATTAACGGGCTGTCTTTCTAAATTTGAAAACAAATCCAATAATGAACGATACAATTGTCATGATGAATAGTGCAGTAGTTATTGTTGTCACGCCAGAATTGATATTAAGCGCGTGGTACACTTGTGCGCAGATACCAAATGGAATGGCGAAGAACAAAAATGTCATGCCGAACACGGCATTCTTCGCGTTATATAACTCTGTCTTATGTGCAAGATCCAGCACTTTTAAGCTAAGAATCCAAAATGCACTCGTGATGGACCAGAATAGAAGTATGGAAGAAATAAATGAAGTAGAAGTTAGTCCCATAATTCGTTCAAAGAACAAATTAATGTTCCCCCATACCATCACTGTTTGATAAAGTCCCAATGCAAAAAGTCCTGTTAAGAAGATAAACGCAAATCCAAACCCTGATGTGTTATGTTTCATCTCCAAATATACTCTCCTTCCCCAATTCCGCTAAAACGAAACCTGATTTTCAAATTATTTTACAATATTTTTTAGAAAATTGGAACCCTTTATCTTAATATTTAATATTTTTCGGAGAGTTTGAGTATCTGAATTAAAGCTATCCATCTTTCTTTAAAAAGATTTTCCATGATTCGTAAGCTAAGAAAGATTTGACTTCTTCTTTACTAATTCCTATATTTTTTGCTTGGATCATTAAATTTGTCCATTCTGAATCAAGTTGGTTATCAGAATAACTAATAATAGATTCAACCGGAATTTCAAGAGCAAAGGCTAGCTTATTCAATACATGAACCGATGGACTGGTGCCATGGTTTTCAATATTACTTAAGTGCCCTTTTGAAATACCTGCCTTAAACGCTAAATTTGTAATACTAAACCGTTTTGATAACCTTAATTTTTTAATGTGCTCTCCAAGGGTTCTATCAATAATACTGCCTCCCGCCTATATGTTTTTTCAGAAATATATCCTATCCGTTCAATATCCATAAAAATTTGTTCTTGATTAAGAATTTTATCCTTAAAAAAAATGATACCTGCCGTATTCTTCAAATGTTTTCGTAACCATATTGTTTAAAGAGAATTCATTCATCACTTTTTGTCGTGCTCTTCGTGTAAGATTTAAACGTAGTTGTTTATTCTGTTGAAGCTCTCTTATTTTAGTACAGTACATGTCTACAGAGTGTTCTGAGATAAGTATTCCTGTTTCGTTATTGATAATGGCTTCTTTTATACCACCTTTATCAATAGAAATCATAGGTGTGCCTACAGCCATCGCTTCAAGTACTACCATCGGAAATACCTCTCGTTTAGAAGTTAATACTAAAACGTCCATCTCTTTTATAAACTTCTCAGGCTCATCTATATTTCCTAACAACGTAACTCTATGTTCTAAGTTCGCCTTGATTATTTTATCTTTAATAATTTGGTAGTCTGGTCCATCTCCGGCTGCATAAAATTCAATATTTGTATGTTGTTTTAATTGATTAGCAATATCTATAAATAGCGTATGGTTTTTTTCTTCAGATAGTCTTGCTAAGATTCCGACCTTGAACACCATTTCAGAACGTTTATTTTGATATTGAAATTGATCTAAGTCCACTCCATTATAGATGGTTGTTATGTTTTGTCTATGAACGCCTAATTCAATTAAATGGTTTCTTTCATAATGACTCACGGTTATCACTTTGGTTACAAATTTATTTAAAAGAAATACAAAAAGATCGGGTACCTGTTTTTCAAGAATGGTCACATTATGCTTTGTGTATATGCATTGAAAGGATTGAAGGATGGTCAATCGAATGAAGAGCAGCAACAGCACTACTCTTAAGCTGTTAGCGTGAATGATGTCTATCTTTTTGTTGCGAATGAGTTTGCGTATTCTCCATAAGTTTAATAAATGATTGGATTTACTCATTTCTAGAAATCGATCTTTGTGTTTTATGTGCTTGTAGAGCTCTCCTGATCCCGCTGCTGAATACACGGTAACTTTGTCTTGAGGTAAATTATTTTCAAGCTTGCAAAAATAAATTTCAGCTCCTCCTGTTGTTAACTTATCAGTCATTAAAAGGATATTCATAGACTAACACCTCCTCGTAAAATTCCGCTCGAAAATTTGTCCTCTGCCTGTTCTTTCTGCCTATTCTCTTCTTGATGAAAGTAGACAGAAAGAACAGCTAAATACATAAAAAATAAATCGTTTATAATGATTGATAACGACATCATCTGCAATAAAAAACCAAAAAACGCTAAGAATAGATATGGTTTCTTCTCATAAACTCTATGTTGAAATAATTGATAGATGGTTAGAAGAAGGAATATCATAAAACAAAATGCTCCTATGATTCCTGTTTCTGATAATATCTCTAAAAAGGTATTATGCACCTGCAAAGAATCACCGAACTGAAATTGGTTGTACGGAAGAAAGTTCGATGCCCCTACTCCAATCCATGGACTACTCAAAAAATAATCCCACGCTCTTCCCCACAGTTCAAATCTGCCGCTACCTCCATCACTTGAAAAATCTTGCATCCGAGATTGAATCACGCCAAAAATATCAAAGCTAAGAAAAGTAATAGCAATATAAAAGGAAACGGCAATAGCAAGAAATGTCCCAATCAATAATTTTAGTTGCTTGATGGGGTTATTCAAAATGAGAATATATAAGAGGAAAATAGCAATAAATGCTACTAATCCTCCTCTTGAAAAAGAAAGAACACTCGTTATGATGCATAAAAGCATCCCTATACGGTTTCGAATATGGTTAAGGTTGCAAAGAAAGTAAGTGAAGAAAAGTGTGTTATAAAATACAAGGTAATTAGGATCCGCTACAAGACCGATCAAACGAGGATATTCACGATCCATGAATACACCTAGTGAATAGATTCCATCTCCCTGAAGAATAAAGTTTAACTTTTTTAACCCTAATACGTATAACAGTAAGCACCCTAAGTTAAACACGATTCCTGCATAAGAGATTGAACGTTCAATAGAATATGTGTTTGAAGAGCTGATTAAGCTTTTCATAAGAAAATAACAGAACAAGTATAAGGCAATTCCACATACAATTCGTAAACTCATTGAACTGTAGAGTGCAAATACACCAGATAAACAATAGACCATATAGAATAAAAGCATGGCACACTCGAATAATTGAAGCTTATAGAAATGTATACTCGATAGATAGATGACATAAAAGAGAACTAAAAAGATCATGTATGGCTTCAAAGCAAATCCAATATATAAACTATATTTTCCTAAGAACACAAGCAGAAATAGTAAGAACAAACTAAGTTGAAAGTTCTCTCGTTTATTTATGGACTGCATCTTCCACCCTCTCCCTCACCTTTAATTTTAAAAATACAAGGTCATACAATCCCACTAGCTTTCGCTTCATTTCTTTATCTAGAATTACTAGAAATCCAACACTCATTAGATGAATGATTGCAGCAAGATATGGATATGTAGTCATAATCAAGGAACATAGATACAAAAACAAACCAAAGTAAAGGAAATAAGGTACAAAGGACTTTAACGCTATTGTACTTTTTTGAGGAAGGAATAAATAATAACCAATAAGAGCTATCAACTCAACAGAAAGACCAGCTAAGGCTCCTCCTGTTATTCCATAGGTGTTGCTAAAAAGGATATAGACAGCAATCCCAGTTAGAACTGAAAATAATTGAATTCCCGTTCGAAATTTCTGCAATCCCCTCGTCGTTAAACCATCAGCTAAACCGATTCCAACAGCTTGAATCAATAAAAGGAGAGACAATATCTTTAGTGCTTGAGAAGAAAGCAGCCAGCTCTCGCCGAATAAGAACAATATAATTTCATCTGATAAATAGAATAGAGGGATCGTGATAACCATTCCACATATCGCCATCAGTTTAATAAGTGTTACATTTAAATCTACATGCTGATCCATTCGCTTACTATGAAAGTGAGTAAACATAACAGGTCGATAAGCTCCAGCAACAATTAGTGGCAACTGCTGCAGTGCTTGCGGTATGCGATAAGCTACCGCAAACAGTCCTACTTCTTTTAATGTTAGTGTTTTCTCTAGAATAATAGGTCCTAATTGAGGGGTTATGATGAATAACAAACCGCTTAACATGAAAGAAGTAAAATTTTTTAAGAACCCTGGTAAAAAAGGAACATTAAGACGAAAGGGAATATGTCTCGCCACCAATACGAGTGCAAATATCCCTGCCATAAAGTAGGAGAAACCATACAATAAACAAAAAATTACTGGTGTAAGAGAAAGAAACATACTCATTGCAAGGCTGCAGATCAACAACAATGCTGTAAACATCTTAATAAAACCGATGTATTGCATCTTTTGAACCAATTGAAAGAACATGGTACCTATTCCTTGGAAAGCTAACCCGACTACCATGGGAATCGATAAGTAATATGCCAACTTTGTTAACTCAGGATTATCATTATAAAAAAAGGAAATATAACAAGCACCGCCTGCTAATGTTAGAATGAGAAGCAGCGCCCGCACCTTAAGATAAGAAGATAAGATAGCAACTCGATCAGCCTCTTTTTTTGAACCTTCTCTTATTGCAATCTCCGTTAGACCTGCATCCGTAAAATACCCCATAACCATTGCTGAAGCTAAAACTACACTGAACATCCCATAATGAAAAGCCTCCAGATAAGAAGCTAAGTAGATAAGAACCAAAGCATTCAGAAAGCTCGCTGCAGCTGTACTATATAATAGATGAAAGATATTTTTAGATATTGAATTGGGTATCACTTCTTTCATTGCCCTACACCTTTCTACCCTGTTTGATAGATTACACCGAGTATTGGTTTTTTAGAATGATTGATTTGTTTTTTCGCTGCTACAGCGTCTTCTATTTTGGTTTTACCGGACTGAACAACAAGCAAAACCCCATCACATTGGTCGACCAAAACTTGAGCATCTGATATTTCCAAATAGCTAGGAGCATGAAATAAGACGAAATCAAACCTTTGTTTCCAGTTATTTACTACATGTTCGATCTTTTTACTAACCCATAAGTCAACTGGCGTTTCATATAGATTTCCGGCTGTAAGAATGGAGAGACCTCTTATATAATCATTTTGAGCGTGTAGAAATCCGTTCTCACCCTGCATAACTACATCAGAGAAACCTTTTGTATTTGAAATATTAAAATAAGTATGCAGCGTTGGATTTCTTAAATTTGCATCCACTAACAATACTTTCTTTCCTTGTTCTGCAAAAGAGATGGCAAGTTGAGATGAGATATAGATGTGATGAGATGGTCCTTTTGGCGAAGTAATCATCACGATTTGAGAGTGACTATCTTCCAATTGTTTTTCAATGTTACTTCTTAATATCCTAACTTCTTCTGTACTTTGGTTGTAGTTCATGACTGAATTCTTTTTACGCCTTAACACTTATCTCACCTCGTTGAACAGATTTGTGTTGAATCAAATACTTTTCTTTCTTTTTTACATGAATATGCCCTAATACTGGGAGACCGAGGGTCATTTCTACCTCTGAAGGATCATTTATGGCATGATCAAAATACTCCTTCAGCATTCCTAGACCTATTCCGATGAATAATCCTACAAACAATCCAATAGCGATGTTAGACAGAGAATTACCGACTTGTTTGACTGAGATATCAGATTCTGATTTACTTACGATTTTTAGGTTCTTTACATTCAGCAGATCATTTAATTTTTGAACGGAAACATTTCCTACGGCATATGCCATTTGTTTTGCAACTTCTGGACTCGATTCCTTAATGACAATATGAATAATTTGAGAATCCTTATTATTTTGAACCGATATATTTTCTTCAAGCTCTTTAAGACTATTTTGATTGCCTAGTTCAGCACTTACAGCATTAAGAACAATGGGGCTTTTTATTAAGTCTACGGCAGACGCCAAAATCCGAATAAGTTCTTGATTTTCCGTATAGCTATTCTCATTTTGTTCTTTACCCACAATAATATATTCCGTCGCTTCAAATGAAGGTTTCACAAAATACATTGAGACTATTACTGCAATAGCCGTAACAAACAAGGTGGTTACTATAATTGTAATAGCTCTATTTTTTAAAATTTGAAGGAATTTTTTTAGATCTATTCTCTGTTCCATCCTTAACCTCCTCAAGTGGTTGTTCTAAATAATGAACTTGATGAGTAAAAAAAATATTAGGTTTTGTGTTTTGTTCATTTTAAAGAACGGACTATCTGTATTATTCTGTATAACTATTTTGATTTCCTTTATCCATAATAGAAAATCTTTCAATGTTCATGTCTAGCATGTTATGTGCAGATTCTTGAGTAAATTGGACAACTTTATTCGGAGTATTTAACAGGTGTTGATCCCAAACCATGCCTTGAAACGTATTGTAAGATCCGCTCACTTTAATTATCGTTTGAGAAATTTTGGACAGTTGAATCTGCAATCCAGTAAACTGGTTCCCAGAACTTTCATTTGGTATGGAAACAGATGAGTCTATAACAATATAATTCACACAATCATCTAAGGTCATGTTTACAAAACGGTTTCCATTAATCCAACTCTGTCCTTTCTTGTTACCACTAGGCTCTACAACAATCTGGATGCCATTATTAAACCCTGCCACTTTATTATTTACAAAATTGACAAAGCTGATAAAGCTTTCATCGCCCGTTGCATATAGCGAGAGAGCTGACCCCTTATGAGATCCGCTAGAATTGATAATGGAAACATTCGTAACTTCTGTTCGTTCCCATGACCAAAACTTATGCTTTCCCTCTATAAAAATCACTTCCGATTTAAATTTGGGATCAATCACTTCTATAGTTCCATTAATAATAGAGGCATTTTTTTCAAGCTGTATAGCCCTAAAGTTCCCATCGATTAGGATTCTAGTATTTTTTCCGAGTTCTAACGTTACACCTTCTTTAATCACTAAGCCTGAACGAATCACATATTTCTTATTGCCAGTCAACTTCACGAGCCCTTTTTTATTCTTGAAGCTATCATTAATAGCTTGCTGAATAACTTTAGCGTCATCTTCCAGATCATCACCGTGTGTTTCTATATTGGTAGATTTGATGTAAATCTGCTGAAGAGCTAACGTCAACACAGCGGTGAGTAAAGCTGTAAGAAAGAGGTATCCGAAAACGGGTTTGGACATACATAACCCCCATTAAAAAACTCCATGTGATTGGAGTTTTAAACGATTTATTTAACGTTGAACTTTCCTTTGTCTACGATACGTGAAGTCGGGATGCTTCGAATATCTATCTTGTTATACGAACTTTGTGACATGAATTCTACTAACGTGTTATTACGAACTAGGGATAGATCCCATGCCATGCCATTGAATTCATTGTACTGACCAGAGATAGTAACCAATTTAACTGTTTTAGAAGAAGGCTGTATTTGCAAGTTTGTAAAGACGTTTCCACTACATTCATTCGGTATACTTTCGCTAGAGCTAAAAACAATACCTTGAACACAATCATCGATCGACACATTTGTAAAACGATTTGCATTCACCCAGCTATATCCTGTTGATGGCTTAATGCTCTGTAAGCGTATAGCTGTATTTAGTCCGGCAATATTGATGTTCTCAAAATTCACAAATGAGATCTCGTGACCCATACCGTATGAATAAAGGTGTAAACCTGTTCCCTTATTACTGCCGCTCCAGTTTACGATATTTATATCTTTAATTAAGGTTTTATGCCACGTATTGTAGTATTTATATTTTCCATCCAAGTATATAACTGGCGAATTGAAGTTAACATCATCAATCGCAATATAAGCTCCTTCTAACGATGCATTTCTTTGAAGCTCCAAAACTCTGAAGTTACCACCTACTACAAAACGTGTGCCATAACCAAATAATAATTTCACACCTTCTTTAATTACGATTTTACTGGTTATATAGTAATCTCGATCTGAAAGCAGAACGGTTTTGAAACGATTATGTGAAAAGGCATAATCAATTGCAGATTGAACGGTTGCAGCATCATTTACCCCACTAAAATTATCCACATTGATTGTCATTAACATCATACCTTTCATAACAAGCTTTACTGCTTGTTACTCTATTAATGCATGCCTGTACCTAAGGAAAAGACAAGCTTAATAGATACTATAAGATATGAAATCAACTGTTAAAATGCCACTTTATCTCTGGATTGATTAACAATAGACTTGCCTTGAAATAAATTCTTAAGATCATCCCAATTTGTGTACACACATAATTTGTCTTCTTCCGATAATTTTGAACCGCTTTGAATCTCAATGATTTCTAAATCCGTTGTTGCTTTTATACTGTGTTTGGCTTTAGGTGGGATTTTCAGTATGTCGCCTGCGCTTACTCTTTTTATTTCTCCGTTTAGCACAAATTCCCCCTCACCTTTTATAACGGTCCAAACTTCATGCCTATGAAAGTGAGTATGATAACTTAAATGCTTGTCCTTGTTAATCACTAACCTTTTTGTCAGTACCTCTTTTTGTTCATCAATTTTTCTATGCTCCAATACTTTATACCATCCCCACCTTCGCTCTTCATACATAGGTATTTGATGGTCAATTTGTTTTAAATTTTTTACCCTATCACTTTTTTCTTTATCCGCTACTAAAATTCCATCTGGGCTAGCTGCCACGATGAGATTCATCCCTCCAATTACTGTAATAGGAATATCCAGTTCATTGATGAGGTGAGTATTTACTGAATCATCACTTATGGTTCCTTTTCCTAATTGGATTGTATCCATTTCATCGGTTAACGTATTCCAGCTCCCTAGATCCTTCCAATATCCATCATATTTTGTAACAATAACATTCTTCTCTTTTTCAATTACTGCATAATCCATACTGTCCCTTGGTAAAAGAGAATAGTTTTCTAGCAAACTCTCATATTGAACAGGAAATTCCATCTTCCTTAACAAAGAAAGGATATAACTTAATCGGAAGGCAAAAACACCGCAATTCCATAAACCACCTTGACTTATGAACTCCTCGGCTAAGACCTGGGTTGGTTTCTCTTTAAAATGAAGTACTTTATTCCACGAACCATCACCTTCATATTTTGGGATAATATATCCGTACTTTTCAGAGGGGTACGTTGGTTGTACGCCCATTAATGCAATTTGCGTTCCTGATTGTTGAAGAGCTGATTCAAGCTCCTTAACTTTATTAAAAAATTCATTTTCAACATATGGATCGACAGGTAAAACGACAACTACTTCATTAGGATCTATATTTAATTCTGAATAAAGATAAGAGGCTGCTAAGCAAACTGCCGGAAAAGTATCTCGTCGTTCAGGCTCAACAATAATTCCATTCGTTGGATTCAACTGGTTCAAGATCAAATCTACTTGAGCCATACTTGTTGATATTAGTGTTGAATTAGCAAGATTAACCTCCTTTAATTGATTCCAAACACGCTGAATCATTGATTGGCTAACATTATTTTTATCTTTCAGTACTTTTAGAAATTGCTTAGATCGCGCATCATTAGACAGTGGCCATAATCGTTTACCCGAGCCTCCTGATAAAAGAACCACTTTCATCCTATCACCTCAGCTTTTATTTCTTTTGGTGGTGTAGGAATCTTTTTACTAACGTGTTTACTGATAGTCATGTTGTAAAAATCAATTAATTGATGGTTTAAATGTTCCCATTTGTAGTTGGTCTCAACAAATGTTCTTGCTTCTTTTCGTACGTCATTTAACTTCATTGGATCAGAGAGGAGTTCAATTATTTTCTCGGCAAATTCTTCATCTCGATCTCTAACAATAATACTCTGATTATCTTTAGCTTTAATCGGTTCACTTACGATTGAAGTGGTAATGACAGGCGTGCCGCATGACATAGCTTCCAGTACTTTGTTTTGCAATCCTGCACCACTTTTCAACGGACAGACAAACAGCTTCGCATTCCATAGATATTTTCTTACATCATCTACTTCACCAGTTAAAACAATGTTTTTATGCTTTTCACAGAGACGTATAAGGTCTTTCGTAGGATTTCTACCTACTACATAAAAAGTAAAGTCTTCCAGCTTCTCTTTTATAAGAGGGAAAATGTGTTTAATAAAATATTTCACACCCGCTCGGTTAGGTGAGTAGCTCATATTTCCGACGAATACGATGTTGTTTTTAGTAGTTAGCTGTTTTTGGTAAGAGAAGTATTCCAGATCGACCCCATTTGCAATAGTTGTCAATGTCTCTCGATTTAAGGAAACATTGTTTTTATCAATATCCGAAATGAAGATGCCTCCGTCATAACGTGAACTTGCTACCTGTTCCATATTATGTACGTTTTTAGCTTCCCAACGAGTAAGTGGATTTATTAACGATTTCTTAAGCTGTGCAGACCGTTTGAGGTTAAGAGAGATAGAATCAACAAAGTCTATTACATTTGGTACATGATTAATCGATGACTGATATGGATATAGGCGCACAAGTTGATGATGAACGATATCATATTGTTCTTTACTTGTTTCAATTCTCAAAATCTGAAGAAGTTTATTAGAATAATAGAGGGAGGTTTGTAAAGGCCATTTCTTAAACAAACCGAGGAACATGTTTCTTACTGCTGTACGTTTACTAAATGGAACAATCGTCACTTTACTACATAATTGGCGGACTTCATTCGGAATAGGTTGCTGATTTCCAAAGGAGATTAAATGGACTTCATGACCTAAAGCCTTTAACCCTTTCATCTGGTTATATGCCCTTAGTTGATCTCCTTTTTTAGGAGGATACGGAAATCTAGGTGAAACAAATAAAATCTTCATGTGATCACCCACCCTTTGTTTTTTATAAGACACTTAACGTTCTTTAAAAAGTACAATTTCTTATGATTATAGTAGGTGTCAGACTAGAACGCAAGGATTTAAGAACAAAATATTCGTTTTTGAGAACATTCATTATAATTGAACTGAATTTTACTAAATACAATTTATTTATAGGAAAATATACTCAATCTGTATTTACGTTTTAAATATTCCATTTTATGACAACATTTTTAATAACCCCTGTTTATAATCGAAATATATTTAGAAAATTCTTTTTTTTAGAGCATATTGATAGATATGGTTGAGAGGATATACATCAAACAATTATAAGATTGTTAATATGGAGGGAAATTGCTATGAAGCAAACCTTATCTTTGGACAAAGAATGGATTGAATTAATTATTGAAGCGAAAGACCAAGGGTTAACGAAAAAAGATATAAGAGATTTTTTAAAATGTACAAAAAACAGTAAATAACAGTGGGAAAAGTGTGTTGCAAATTTAAGTTTACTCCCTGAAACATACTTTATCCCTCGGTACAACAGTTCAATTTAAGAAAAATAAACCCAGCCGAAATAAAAACTCGGGGGGTATTTTTTATAGTTTATATAGAAACAGTTTGGCGATAGAAAAACAGGTTTCACTTTTTCTAAATAATGGAATATTAAGGTGAGTCTTGTTTAGAGAAAGGAGATGCAGATTGGACATTCAAACAAATTACGCTAATTCATTATTTGACGGCCAATTAGCTGAAAAAGAAAAGTTTGAGGCATTTGTAGGTGAAAAGAAGAAAGACTTTTACTTAAGAAAATGGCAAAAAGACAACAGTTGGAACTGGGCGGCTTGTTTATTAACTATTTTTTGGCTTGGTTACAGAAAAATGCTCAAACCTGTTGTTTATATCATTCTTGGTTTTTTAGCAATAGACATCATTATTCTTTTCATTGGTTTTGATGGCGCAGCAATCAGTAGAGGATTAGGTTATGGACTTGCTGGATCTCTAGGGATTACAGGTAATATGTTTTATAGAAAGCACGCTGAAAAACAAGTACAAGAGGTTAATCAGCTTTCGGTCAGCGATGAGGAGAAGATGCATGAACTTCGTAAACGCGGTGGTACGAGTGGAAAAGGAGCTTTCTTCGCAGTCTTAATGTTTTTAGGATATTTGGCTATTACAATTGGATTGACACTTACTTTTGCATAATTCCTATAAAAAAAGATAACTCGACTAATGAGTTATCTTTTTGCTTATATCTTTTATTTTTAGATGAAATACTAATCACCTGAACCAACTATATGCTTCTTCTTCTCCAGTGCCTCTAAACAAAATGTCTTGAACTTTGTACAAAATTTCCGTACCCTATTATGTTCCCAACTAAATTCATCATTATATTTTTCTATTAAGTCGTCACAAAGTAAAGTGAGTTTTTGAATTTGAGAGCTTTTAAACTCACAATACCCGTAGGGATCCAGGTTAAGAAGTATTCCGTATTTCACATTATCCCCTTCTCTTTTTCGCAAATACCCGTGGATTTTCTCATCACATAATATAACTTTCTTCTCTCCTTTTATCTTAAAAGTTATTCCAGCCATCTTATCCCCTTCATTCTTTACTCTCATTAGATTCGTCTTAGAAACTTCAAACAAGAAAACAAAAAAATCACAACGGATATTCGTTGCGATTCTTACAATACGCGAGAAACTTCAATTTTACGAAAAAATCTTTTCAGTTTTGCTTATGATTTGATTTAGGTTATTCTCTAATAATTTTGCCTTATTCGTAATTCCTTTTTCAAATTGCTCAATTGTTGTTTGATCTCCATTACTTTTAATAGGTTCAACATTAAGAATCTCTTCTAGTTGCATACGTGATGATTGCTCTTTTTGCTTATGATCTAACCTTCTCATGTAAATAAACGTATCCATATCTCGGTAATTTAATTCTATTTCAATTTCTAGCTGATCGTTAACGTATAAGAAGGTTGTCTTCCAACTCCCATCTGTATCGACCGGCTCAGAAAATCCATAATCTCGTATTAAATAATCAAAACTTTCTTCGGTAATCGATGAGAATAAATTCATGGTAACACCTCCATATTTATTAGCTGTAGATATTTATCATATCGTAATGAATTCCTTACAGTTTACACGGTTTCTTTACATAAAGATATTACTTATTACTTTCGCTCTCTTCTTCCCTTCTCCTCTTTTCGAGGTAAATATGGTTGAATTTTGTTTATTGGAGATACATCGGAAAGGACACAGCAAATTGCTGTGTCCTTTCCTAGTGCACATATTTAGTACTTTGTAATTGTATGGGGTCAGACCCCTAAATGGTAATATTATACTGTAATTCTAAATTTATGAAACTTATGTTACTATATCGTCGTCTTACTATCGGAATTGCAACTTAAGGAGGACAGCTAGTGAAAAGTGAGGGATTAAGGGGTTCCATAAGTATTGATGGGATGACTAAAGATGATGCCATTGTTTACTTAATGAGATGCTACGGCGAAGAGATCAAACGTCTCGTTTATACATTCGTGAAGAATTGGCAGCAAGCTGAGGATATTACTCAAGATGTTTATATCGCATTGTATACGAAACTTGATACATTTCGTGGAGAATCCGCATTAAAGAGCTGGATTTACACAATAGCTATTAATAAGTCAAAAGACTTTTTAAAAAGTTGGAGCTATAGAAAACTTGCTTTTACAGATAAATTTACTGCAAGTTCAAATGGAAGTGTCGACTCTGCTGAAGATGGGGTCGTTTCAAACAGTGAGGATGAACTTTTGTATCAAGCCGTACTCTCTCTGCCGATAAAATATAGAGAAGTCATTTTATTACACTATTATAAGGAATTTTCTATTCGAGAGATTTGTGAGTTGTTGAAGATAAGTGAATCGACAATTAAGACTCGTTTAAGCAGAGGTAGAAAAGTGCTACAAGAGACTTACTTTGAATTAGGAGGTGAGCGATAATGGATAACCAACTAAAAAACCTTAACCGTACTTTGGATAAACAAATCTCAAGTACTCCTGTTTTTACAGAAATAGATGAACAAAATATATTGCTCGCTATCCGTAATCCGTCATCTAAGAAGGATAAACAATCGAAAACAAAGAGAACCATTGTTCCGAGGTTTCTTACAGCAGCGCTTTTTGCAGGAGTTATCTTTACTTCTTATACAATTATTGATCGCTATTTAACCCCTGAAACAGCGACTGAAATTGCAGTTAATAAACCTAAAGCTCGCTACGCTCAAGAATTAACACAAGCTTCGAGTATGATTAGTTATGATGAAAACACAAATATTCTTACGGTTAAAGGTTCAGTTAAAAATACGACTGAATTTAATAGTGAAAAGTTCAAGACAAGAATTACGGTATTGAACCAAGAACTTCAAGCATCTCTTGGCTTAAAAACGTTTGATATTGTTGATGCGCCCAAAAAAGGTTATCTAAAACCAGATGAACCATTTTCATTTACAAAAGAAATTAAACTAGGAAAAACGATATCAGATACAGACTTAGAAAATGCCCTACAAATTGAGGTCTATACAGAAACAAAAATCCTAACCTCATTTATCATTGATAATATACAATACACTGACATAAAAGCAGAAGAACCTATTGCATATAAAGAGCAGCCTGTCGTTGAAGAAAATAAAATTGAAAATAATGAGAAAAACACATCTTCAATAACCGAAAAAGAGAAACAAGAAAAAACCACAGTTGTTAATGAAGAAAATCCTACACCTACGGATTCCCTTGATAATTTGGAAGATCAATATGGTCAAAAGAAAACTCCATTTAACAATGTTGTTTTTGAAACAAAAGGCGGTCATTTCTATGTAAATGGCATTACAATTGGAAATACATTAGATCAAGCTCTTCAAATCTTAGGTCCCTATGATAAGCATAGCGAACCAGCACTTCACTCACCTACTTATGCAACTTGGAATCTGAAAACATCATTGGAAGAAAATGATAATTCCGGATTTTTTGTAGAACTATCAGAGTTAGAGAAAGAAAGTGAAATAGGATACTTAGGTTACATGACAGAAGATAAAGCTTTTGTAGATAAACTAGTAGCTCAGCTTGGTGAACCTTTTAAAGAAATCCCAACTGTAACATTTTTCTATGAGGAAAAGTCTCAGCAAATGCTCATAATTAAAGACGAAGCTAATTATTATGAGATTACTCTTCAGTTTGAACCTGACATCGAGTTGTACAAGAATGAAAATTAAAATCAAAAACCAAAACCCCTCAAAACCATGTTTATACAGCGTGGTTTTGGGGGATTTAGTTCTAAAGGACTAATGTTTTAAGGGATAATACTCATAGCTTCCTTTGTTTTTAATGCTTTTTTGTATTCTTCCTTTAGGTCATCTACTACTTCCTGAATGGTAGAGATTTTCTTCACACTGCCAACACCTTGTCCTGCGGACCAGATGTCTTTCCATGCTTTTGCTTTGGATTCAGAGAACGAGAGGTCAACATCATCCTTTTTCATCAAGTTTTCCACATCAAATCCCGCTCTTTGTAAGGATGGAAGCAGGTAGTTTCCTTTTATTCCACTAATCGCATCCGTATAAACAAGATCCTCAAGAGTAGAATCTATTAACATCTGCCGGTAATCTTCGCTCGCCGAAGATTCTTGCGTCGCAATAAAGCGCGTTCCCATGTATACGAGATCGGCTCCAAGAACCTTGGCAGCTAGTATTTCTTCACCTGTAGAAATAGCCCCAGCTAGAATCGTCATCCCATCCCAGAATTCCTTTACGGCTTTTAAGAAAGCAAACGGATTTAACGTCCCACCATGGCCACCTGCTCCACTGCACACGAGTATTAATCCATCAATGCCCGTCTTAGCAGCCTTACGCGCGTGATCAAGCGAGATAACGTCAGAGAATACGAGACCTCCGTACCCGTGAACTATTTTAGCAACATCGCTTGGATTACCAAGAGAAGTAATCACCACTGGCGGTTCATATTTCTTTATTAGCTCCAAATCTTCTTCAAAACGTTTATTCGTACGGTGAACGATTAAGTTAACACCCCATGGAGCAATCTTTGCCGAAGGATCTTTTTCCCTGGCATTACTCAGCTCTTCTGAAATATGTTTCATCCAATTTTCTAATAGATCGGAGGTTCTTGCATTCAGTAATGGAAAGGTACCTATTATTCCGTTCTTACAGCTTTCAATCACCATATCAGGACTCGATACAAGAAACATTGGGGCGTTAATCACTGGTAAACTGAGTTGATTCGACAAATTCATTGGCAATTTGTTAGACAATTTATTCATCCTTTCAGCAGCTAAAATTAGTTTAATGGGTATTTATTAAGAATAATTTCAACATAACCTGCATCATTCCTTTAAATTTGTTTTATAGGGGTCTTATTACGCTTCCTTATATTACATTTTTATTACAGTCATTTTCTGACAACATTTTCTATTTAGCTTGTATATAATCAATTTGAGTTAGGGAATAGGTCCTAATTATCCTTCAGACAAGGGCAAACATTTTCGAAAGAAGTGGGCGCAAAGCCACGGGTCTAAAGCTTAACTTAAAAAGCTACGATCGCCGGGTTACCTGGATATCATTTACTTTCTGGAGGGGTTCTTAGTGGAAAATACGTTTAAGCTGGATCACGAGTGGATTGAATTGATTAAAGAAGCGAGAGATCAAGGTTTTACTAAAGAAGAGATTATTCGTTTTTTACAAAATCCCCAATTAACGTTAGAAAACTATCAATTGCAAGGAAATTAATTCATTGAAATAGTAAGCAAGTCACAGAATTTATTTACTTACCTCATACAGAAAGATATAATAAAGGCAAATTATTTCTTAAATGGGGATTGCAAATGATGATTGGTGAGCGAGTAAAAAAATACCGTACCGAAAAAGGCCTCTCCATTACAGCATTGGCTGATAAAGCAGGGGTAGCAAAATCGTATATAAGTGCCCTAGAACGAAATATTCAACAAAACCCTTCGATACAGCTTCTCGAAAAAATTGCGGATGTATTGAATATTTCTGTAGATCACTTAATTAAAGCTGAAGTTGATACAAAAAACCTAGATCAGGAATGGGCTGAATTAGTAAAGGAAGCCATGGGTTCTGGTGTAAGCAAAGAGCAATTTAAAGAGTTTCTCGAATTTAACAAATGGAAAAACAAACAAAACTAACCACCTGACTTCATCAGGTGGTTTTTACGTGGTTTTTCCCTTTGCGGGTGTCTTCGTGGAATGTACATAATGATGGTAATGTATTTATGTGGGGTCAGACCCCACACAAATGTTTAATGTTAATTGAATTAGGGTACGGGAAAAGGGTGTCTACTATTTTTGTCTATGGAGGATTATAAATGAAGCAGTCGCCAAATGAACTAATGGATTCTCAAAAAAGTGTAGATGTTAATGGTTCTTCTTTTCATTGGGACATAGCAAAAGGTATTTTTCAATTTGAAGGTCAAGATGTGATGTTGTTTTGGATTGATTCAGCATTCAAGGTGTTCCTAGATTCCATCGAAGAGATTACAGGAGAAGGAACTGCGGACCTTGTTTTTGAAACAGCTGGATATCGGACAGGGTTAATCGTTAGTGATTTTTACATAAGAACGATCGGAAATATTGAGATTTCCGCTGAATCATTACCTACCATTTATGCATCAGCGGGTTGGGGTAAAACATACATAGAGCTTGATGTTAAAAAGAAAGAAGCGATCATTACGATTACGAACAGCTGGGAAACGAAAGTTAAAAAAGCGCAGAACAGCGAACGCATGGGGCGATTCTTACCTGGCCATTGGGCTGGCGTTTTCACAGGACTCTTTCAAACCAACATGTGGTATGAGGTCCTAGAAAACGAAGCCGATCCTAACACACTAAAATTAGCCATCTCGGAATCACATATAACACCAAATGATAACATCCGTGATCTTGTTCAAAGGGATGAACAGCATGAAATTATGAAGCTAGAAGCTATGGTTGAAGACCGAACAAGAGAGTTAACCGATTTGATTAGGGAGATTTCCTCTCCTATTATTCCGGTAACCGATCATATTGTGGTTATTCCCTTAATCGGTAAATACAATGAGCTCCGTTCTAAAGATATGTTAGAGCATACTCTGACTTCACTGCCTCAACACAAAGCAAAATTTGTTATCTTAGATCTAACCGGTATTAAGTCTATTGATTCTGAAATGGTGGATATGTTGAACAAGCTTGTTTCCTCTGCTCGGTTGTTTGGAATGGAAACGTTATTGGTCGGCATCTCACCTGAATTAAGTATAGAAATCACGAAGCACCAGTATTCTCTTGGAGATAGTACATATTTTAGAAATCTGAAGCACGCCATCCACTTTGCCTTTGCAAAGGAAGGGATGCTCATACAAGAACCTACGAAGTAATAAAATCCACGCTGCGGTTGCAGCGTGGATTTTTGTTTTGTATAAGTGCTTACTGTCCCCCGTGTGTTTCTGGAAAGAACAAATTGAAGGGATTTGTAATTGTATGGGGTCAGACCCCCATTTCTATTAAACCCCATCATTCGTCTAAGCAACTTGTCTGCCTCTACATATGATATACAGAAACCGAAGCCAAATTGGAAGTCGGTATCAATTTGTGAGGTGAAACGATTAATGTGTTACAAGTGTGGAAACTACGACCACTGCAAACATGAAAAGCACGAGAAGCATGAAAAAGTTGAGAAGTGTTACAAGAAAGTAGAATGGGTTTGTGAAGAATCTTCTTCATCATCCTCTTCATCTTCGTCCTCTTCTTCATCTTCTAGCTACGAAGTGTTGAAGTGCAAGAAGTTCAAAAAAGCTAAGAAAAAGCAACATCATTGCTGCTGCGATCCTTGGGCAAGAATCTTGTTCTAGGATAGAAAAAAGGAGTCCACCATCGGACTCCTTTTTCTTAATTATAAACGTTTTGTCCCATAATAACGCGGCTTCCAGTAGCTGTTGTTCATATCTGAAATGGTTACTCCTGTTGAAGAACCCGCATGGATAAACTTCCCATTACCAACGTAGATACCCATGTGTGAAGCACCAGAATCTGTTGTTGAGAAGAATACAAGATCTCCAATCTCTTGACTACCTACCTTATAGCCTGTGTTTACCCACATCTCTTTTACAGTACGAGGCAGGGTAATGTTATGGGAATTTTTAAAAACGTAGTTAATGTACCCTGAGCAATCAAAACCAGAGGTAGTCGCTCCGCCCCATTTATAAACCGTACCTTGAAAACGTTTTGCATAATCAACTAGGTACGCATTGTTAACGTTATAGACTCCTAGTTTGTTAAACGTATTTCGACCTGCAATTCCATCTGCTGTTAAGCCTTTTGCACGTTGAAAACTCATAACTGCACTTTTCGTATAAGATCCAAAGTAGGTTGTATATGATCCACTATATGTAAAATAACCTTTACTGCGCAATAATGATTGCAACGTTCTCACGTCTGAATGTGTCATTGTCGGACGAAGTGTCTGATCTCCAATATTCGCAAACGCCTGTAGCGGCGACAATAATAAACTAGCACCTAAAACTGATGTAACTATCCATTTTTTCATTATTTATCCCAAACTCCTTTGATTTTCCAAGTAATCTATTATTATCCTACAATAAATAATAGGACTTGTGTTTTACGCTTCCGTTACGGAAAATAGGAATTTGGTCTTCTTGTAAAACCTTGTCGAATTTAGTATTGTGCTAAAATAATTATATGTAATAAACGATTTTGTCCTCTAATAGCCGAAATCTCCAAATCCTTCTCGCTGTAAAATTTCTTCAACCCCAATGCTATGATCCTCTAAATATTGACTACCATACGTAGAAAAATGGTCAGTACAATTTGAGTTAATAACGGTAAACGAACTATAAAGAAAATCCCTGTCATCATTTGATGTAGATCCTGAACTGCCTATATGAATACACTTTTCCTTAATCTTTTCTTTACGCCCTTCTTCATCTATATAATAGTATTTATTATTAAATGTACCTTCTGGTTCTGGTAAAGCTGTTAGCCCATACCCTTGATCATTTATTTTTATAACATTGTAGTCTCCCACTTTGTTTGGTTGAGGCTCATCTTCAATGTCGTATATCACTGTCACTCCACCTACATAACCAGCTGGGATGAGGTAGTATTCATTAGTTTTCTTTTCTAGTAATTCATGCATGTAAAGCGATAAATACAATGTAAGTACAGTAAATCCAACCATAAAGATACTTTTCACTATCATTGGTTTCCACTTAAAGTTTTGTTTTTTTACCTTTTGCCATTCTTCAGACAAGAAAAAGAGAGCAGCACAAATAATTGCAAAGTAATAAAATTCTTTTATGATGAAATAAGACACAAAAGCAAAGAAAATATGTAAAAAGCCTGATACAAAGAAATGAGATTTAACAATTTTGTTCGTGAATGAATCTATTAGCAGAGATACAGGTATTCCATACAAAAAGTTTCCAGCTAGTGCGAATAACAAAACGATAATTAAAGCTAAAGAACCTTCAGCTGAACCAGATTCATATACAAGATATAAACCTAGTAATAAGGTAAAGAAAAAGGATGCTAAAAGAGCGGACTTTATTTTTCTCAACAGATGTTCATTCATGTTCTAACCCCTCTCTTGTGAATGTTTTCACATACATTCTATCACTTCGGCCTCAGTATTGGAATATTCAGGATAAAAAAAGAAGCCTGCTCTATCAGCAGACTTCATCCAACAATCTCTCCGAGCGTTTCCGCAAAATTTTCAGATTGTGCAACGGAACCGAACTGTCGCACTTTTTGTTTTGACCCGTAAAACAGTAACTCGCCTTCTTTTAGAATTAAAAAAGAAGTACATAGTGTTTCGAGCTCTTGCGCGTCATGACTGGAATAGAGAATCGTCTTCCCTTCTCTCCCCAGCTGGCGCAAATCGTTTACAATCTCTTGTTTTGCCGATATATCAATACCGACAGTCGGTTCATCTAAAATCAAAAGATCCGGATCATGTAGCATCGCGATCAAGATGTTCAGCTTTCTCTGGTTACCACCTGACAGATGCTTCACTTTTTTATCAAGGTGCTCAGCCAGACGCCACTCCTCGCAGCGCTGCATCCATCTTTCTTCTGACGATCCCTTCGCCAACTTCGCAAAAAATCGTAAATTTTCACGCGTTGTTAGCTCATGATAGACGGCGATTTCTTGCGGTACGTAACCGATTTTCTGGCGAATCTTCTTTTGTTCTCTCCTTACATCAAGCCCATCGATCTGAACCGATCCGCCAGATCCTTTCATAAGGGTTGCAAGGATTCTCAAAAGCGTTGATTTACCTGCACCGTTCGGGCCAACAACGCCGACAGTTTCTCCTTTTTCAATAAAGAAGTTCATTTCTTTTAATACTTCTTTTCTACCAAACTTCTTCTTCAAATTTTCTGCTGCAATCAAGCGTTGTCACCTGCCTTTATAGTTGAAAGTACATATAGAACGATGCTGAGACCCACAAATGCAAGGGGAATCACAAGAGTTTCTTGGTTTAACGATGACACGATCCAATATTGCGGTGTCCATTCTGCAGCACGTTGTAAAAAGCTTGATAGCTCGTCGCTCGGGAAGAAAGTTCCGCTTAAGAGCGATGTGCACAATACGACAAAAAGAGTGATCGCTTGCCATGTGCGGTTGCTATGCACGAAATAAGCAAACAGAAGAGATAGTGCGTTAAGGAATAAGACGTAGCCGATCAAACCAAAAATCGTTGCACCGTTCAACGTTAACTCATCTCTCCACCAGCCATAACTAAACAATAATACGAGCAATGTTAGCTGCAAAAGTAACACGCCTAATGCGTTTCCAAACCAGTAAGTTGAAAATCGGCCTGCAGCATAAGGTACTCTTGAGCGCATACCGGAATCACGATCTTTAATCGGCCAGCTGTTATATAAAAAACTAAACAACATGAGAAGTACGAGCATTCCTGGAACATAGATCGAAGTGGCACTGCTATCCGCCTCTACCGATGACTCTCTCGTTACCCCAACTTTATAGTCAACGGTCATAAGAGGCTTAGGTTCCCAATGTTTGTCGCTATACGCCCAAGCATCCTTCCAGACCGCAGCCTGCTCCTTTGCATCTAGCTTCTCGCTTTTTCCATATATTTTTAAAACCGTGTTTGCGCCGTACGAATTACTCGATAATCGCTTCACTTCACTTGCAAAAATCTCACGCACCAACCCATAAGAAATCGAACCTGACGAGAGCCACATTGTAACTAGCTCATCTTCATCATTTTTTTGTATGCTTTCCATAAACCCTTCAGGTATAAAGAAACCGATGGCGGCTTTCTGTTTCTCAATCTGATTTCGCGCATCATCTTCATTACGAACACTTACCCCAACCGCTGGATTTTTACTTACTCTTTCTATAACCGTTTTTGAGTATTCCGTTTCGTCTTCGTCCACGATCACAACAGGAATCTTGGTGACATCACTTGTTTTTTCCACGGACATGTCTAAAAAAATCAGCACGAGAACCGGAACGATGAGTCCCAGCCAACTCCATGGACTTTGAAGCAGTAATTTTATACGTGTAATGGCAATTGTCCAGACCATGGCAACCTCTTCTTTATCGTGATAAGCAGCAAACTCACTGCCCAAATTGTGATTGAAAAACTAAGCAACAGTAGAACAGACATCCACGCTTCGTTCCCCACAAATAGCGTATCTATCAGTCCGCTATGTGCCTGATGCACGATGTTTAATACACTTATGCTACGCCACATTTCCGGAAGATAAGATAGCGGCAAAACGCTTCCGCTTGTAGCAATGAGTCCCACAGCAAGGATGATTCCCGCTCCCCACTTTGCTCCGTTACGAACAAAAAGTTCCTGACAAAGCGCGAAAAGGGATGCGATGCTTAAGCAGTATGCTAAAACCAATGATGTCGCTGTGATGCTCCACGTTTTCGTTAGAACATAAAATAAGGAAACCAGAACAGCGCTTTGGATGACGAGGAGAAGGAAGACTGATATGACATTGCTAAAAAAGAATACGCCAGACCTTACACCTTGTAGCGATAATCTTTCGCGCAGTGCGGTTTGTTCACTCCTTGCGGTCAAACTCATTCCAAACAGTCCACCAACGAGTAACAGAATCAACACACCTGATAAGCTGTAATAGTCGATCGTTGTTACTCCGCCTAACGCACTTAGTGTTTCCGTTTCGTAAATCTTATTTCGGTTCAGAGCTTGTAGCGTAAAGTCTGTGATGACCGTGTCGCGGTAAGCTCGGAATTCTTTGGAACTTAAGTCCATTTTTCGTAAATAATGAAAAGCTGCGTTCGCTCCGCTTTGTGCAGAAGAGATCAAGTTGGCGTTCGACACCATCACTTGCTGCAAAAGTTTTGCTTGAAAAGGGCGTTCAGGGTTACCGATCACCGTTACTGGGATATTTTTGCCCTTGCGTATCCCTTTGGTAAACCCATCCGGCACGATCACCATACCCGCGATCTCGTTGCTAGCCAGCTTTTCACTCGCGCTCTCAGCATCTGTTTTTTCAAAGGTTAATACATTTTTTAGTTCTTCTGAGTTTTCATACTGCTTCATGAGCAATTTGGTTTCAAAGGTGTTATCTTCATCTACGATCGCTACGGTAAAAGGCTCTACCCACTGCTTTTCTTCAAGTAGTGGTTTTAGCCCGAGATACGTGATTCCAAGTAACAAAATTGGAAACAGCATCATAGCAATCAGAGGAAAAGGCTGCTTCAGCCAGCATTTTACCGTTAGATGGGCAATGAGTAGCGTTTGCCTCATAGTGTCGTTCCTTTCGTTTAAAATTTGGTGATGGGTTGGGGCTGAAACGGCACAGAACCTATACCCGCAGGGGCATTGGACTAGGTGAATCCAGAAGTTTTGCCTATTTATCCACGAGTTTTGCCTGTTTATCCAGAAGTTTTAGCACTTTATCCAAAAGTTTCGGCCGTTTATCCACGAGTCTACAATCCTCGACAAAACCGACGTAGCCCACATGCTTTAAATACCCTAATGGTTAGAAAAAAAGGACAAAGATCAACTTTGTTTTAAGTTATCTCTGTCCTTCTTATTATGATTCTATTGGAACATTTGAGCGTTTTCACCGATAAATTGCTCGATGTTACGTTGAATTTCTGACATCATCGTCATCATTTCAGCGTCACTCATCTCAGCAACGTTTACTGCTTTTCCTTCTGAAAGCTCAGGGAATTTCAGTTTCTCGCCGAACGTTGTTTTTGTCTTGATGTTTAATCCAACGTTGATATCGCCCATTGTAGCGTCGTTACCAACTAGTGTTACTTTGTAATCGTGTTTTGCGAAGTCTTTATCAAGGTTTTGGTCACCCGTGTGCTCGATCTCAAGCGTCATGTCTGGAAGTTCCATTGGAGAATCGCCAGCAGGAACAAGATTAGCCGTCCATTTTGACTTCTTATCTGTGCCTTCACCTTTAATTTGGAACCCGATACCTTCTGTTGTACCGTTTTCAGTCATTTCGAATTTCGCCTTAATGTCACGCTTCTTACCGTCTTTTCCTTTTGGTTCGCTTTCCATCTTCACATCAACAAGCAATGTTTCGTTTTCAGGACCTGCGTTAAGAACCCAAGAAGAGTTCGTTACGTCGCCCTTCGTCCAGCTTTCAGACTTGTAGTTCATCGGAACCGCTTCTTCACCGTTCGCACCAATCTTCATCGTCACGTTACGGCTTACTACTTTATCATCACCATCGATGATAACCACTTGCTTCATTCCACCTGGAACTTGCAAGTCATCTTTGATTCCTTTTTTCGCATCAGCAAGAAGTGTCTTAATTTCTTTCTTCGCATCTGCTTTACTCATGTTGCCCGTTGGTGCCATCATGCCTGTTTGAAGTCCGCCTTGCAATGCTGATTGTTCAGCGATCGCATCTAGGATCTCATCGTCTTTTTCAATCTTTTCAACAAAGTTTACAAGCATTGTCTTTGTTTCTTTTTCAGAAAGAGAAACCGTTAACTCGCGAAGCTTCTCACCCTTAAAATCAACATCGTCTTTCATTTTTACGTTTTCATCTTTCACGCTGTCAGCATACACTTTTGCGAATTCTTCAAACGCTTCATCGCGAGCGTCTTCACTTAGGTCGCCATCCACTGCTTTAAAGAAGTTTTCAAGCTTTTCCATACCTTGGTACGCTGGATCAAACTTACGCATCACGTCACCGAACTGACTGTTTTCAAAGTAAACGTTCTTATCGTAAGCTGCGGGTACATTTACAGCTGTTTGTTTGTTGTTTTGATAAAACTCAGCATTCATTAAGTCTGCATCATTCATTCTTAAAGCCATTCCAACAGATCCTTCTTCTTTCTTAGGATCATGCTGTGTTGTTACTTTGAATTCGCTGTTTTGAAGAACAGAGCCGATCAAAGCCGCTTCCATTCCACCTGCTCCAAACATCGCCGGGTCAACATCTACCCCAACGCTCGCTTCAGACTTATACGCTTCTTCCATCTGCTTTTCAGAAAGTGCTAGCGCATCTCCAAAGCTGTCTTCAAATGATTCGTTCAGTGCTTTAAATGTGTTCATCTCGGATTTTAAATACAATTCACGCGGAGATAGATCAACGAACATCGCATAAGCAGTTGCCCCGATTGCAAGCACTGCAATAATAGCTAGCCCAATGATTAAAGGTCTTTTCTTGTTTCCAGTACTCTGATTAACTTGTGTTTCCATCGTTTAATTGTCCCCCTCTTAATAAATATATAAGCTTTGTCCTACCAACTTATTACACTGTTATTCTAAAAAAATAGCAGCTTATATCTCTATTGGCTTTTATGGGTAAAAAAGGAATTTTTTCGCCCACAGTTTTCTACTATACCCTAATTCTAGAATTATATCCATCAATTCACATAGTAAGAAAGTTTGATTTTATTGGGTATTTAAAACTGTACGTAGTTTTTTAATTGCAGCCTTTCTCCATGACTTCACCGCATAAAGCGTGACCCCAAACGTTTTTGCAATTTCTGCCTCTGTGTTCATATGAAAGACTCGATGCACGACCCACCGTTGCTGATTTTCTGTTAGATGCATCAGATAGAGATTTAAAGTTTCATCTTCCAAAAAAGGAATGTGGTCTTGATGGGAAAGGTGTTGAAACGTTAACGATTCATGAGGATCATGCGTGACCTCCGCCTCCTGCCTCTTCAGCTCGTTTCGCAACTCTTGTAAAATTCTGCCGCGAACATGGATAAAAGCAAATGACGAGAACTGTCCTTTTTCCGGGTTATATGTTTCGTAAGCTTTCCAGAGTCCGATTAAACCAGCTTGATAGTATTGATCGAAGTGGTTCGTGAGGTGGTAGCGTTTGATCTGGGATTTGATGAGTGGTTCGAACATGGCAACAACTTCTTCAAACGGCGTGTGTTTCATGGGAATCGTTCCTTTTGGAATGTGCGCACATTCGGGGAATTCCGCGGTATCTTCACTATAGATGGGGAGAGTTTTGTAAAACAAAGTGCAACTCTTGAAAAGTTGTATGGTAAACGATGCAAAACGACAAAAGTTGCCTGTTAACTTTTGAATAGTTATCCACAATGCGTGTGCAGAATTACGGAAATTGATAGATTTTTTGTGTGAAATGCTGGATTTTGAAAGTTTTGGGTGTTGATTTTGAGTAAATGGAGGGGATTTGTGGATAACTCAGTGGAGCATTTGTATGTAAGTTGATTTCCGTTTCAGGTTGCTCGCTTTCCGCGGGGCAGGCGGTGAGCCCCTTGCCGCTATGCGCCGTTAAGGATCTCACCTGACCGCTTGTCCCGCAGGAGTCTCGCACCTTGCACTCCAACCAACTTATCAATGTTGTTGTCGAGAGCAACATCTTTAGTTAGAAGGCACTCCACCTTCGTTAAATGATTTTCTTCAATCCAAAGTAGGTTCTGAACAACACTCTAGTAATTTCAAAAATTTTGTTAGCCTCATGGCTCCTTTTCACTTCTTTCTGGAACTTATGATGTGAAAGGAGGTGAGGCACATGGCAACAGCAGCTTTAATTGATTCAGCAATGCGTTTGGAGCTTGATGGTGGATTGGATGCAGACAACAAACCGGTAGTGAAGTATAAGAACTTCGCTCATGTTAAGACTTCTTCAACACCTGACCAGCTTTATGCGGTAGCAAACGCATTATCAGGACTTCAAGTGTATCCGCTTGTGATGATTAAGCGAAACGATTCCTTCGCGATTCACTCTTAAGAGTAGTAGCGAGGAAAATATAGAAGAAAGGAGGGATTTCAATGGCCAAAGTGCTTGAATTGCAGTTTCTTAACCAAGAGAACAAAACGGTAACCATCCGTCTGGATGCTCCGATCGAACCGGTTGATCCTGCAGCTGTAAATGCAGCGATGGACACGGTAATCGCACAAAACATCTTCACTTCTTCGGGCGGAAACTATACGAGCAAAAAAGGTGCGCGTATTGTTGATCGTGAAGTGAGCGAGATTGAACTATAAATCATAAAATAAGTGACTTCAGCGACCGTAAAAAACCGTCTTCTAACCAATTGGTTAGGAAACGGTTTTTTTGAACTGTGGATATTGTTGATAATGTGGGTAAGTAATGCTATTTATACACATGTAGCATAAATCTACTTTTCGCTACCTGTGGATAAGTCGGGCTTGAAACAGTAATATCTATGGTAAATGACTCTTTTTCAACAGATTCGATAGTTCCTTTTATACTGATCGTTTCCCCTACTAAAACAGGTGCTTTAAATTTCATCTCATATGTTTTTACCCAATAGCCTTTATCAAGATAGGGTTCCACGATATTGGATGCGATTGCCATCGAAAGCATACCGTGTATGATTTTAGCCGAAAATCCTTTTTCTTTTGAAGCACGATCATCAAAATGAATCGGATTAAAATCTCCAGACACTTCCCCATACTTCCTCACCAAATCTTCATTTACTTCTATTAGTAAAGGCTCGAGTGCATCGCCTAATTTTATGGCATGAGAAACCATTTTCACTCTGCCTCCTTTAAAAGAGTCGATTTTGCCGAAAATACCATTTTTCCGTGCACGTTTTTACCAATAAGCTCTTGATGCAAAACAAGAAATTGACGTCTATTTTCTACGGAAATTAAGGAAACGGTACATTGAATCGTATCTCCGATCGAGATAGGATGTTCGTAATGAAACACTTGGTCTTTGTGAATAAACGATTGTTCGTGAAACCATGGCACGTTGATATATTGATAAAAAATCATCGGTAGAGCTGGCGGAACGTAATCTATAGCACTTTTTCGATTACCTGATGCCTCAAAATAAGCTTTAACAAGCGCTTCTGTTATCGTTATGGCAACCGGCTGCGTCACTGTCCCTTCATACTGTTTAAAATTCATGGGTGCTCGCACCTTTCAAATAGTGTTGCAATTCCAAGTCCGCCGCCGATACCTAACGTGGCTATACCAAACCGGTCACCTGAGGTCATCTCCCTTAGCAGTGAAGTCACGAGAACCGCTCCTGAGGCACCATAAGGATGTCCAAATGCAATTGCACCACCGCCTTTGTTCAGCTTGTCCCACGATATGTTAAGTTCTTGAGCGGAAGCAACGACTTGGGACGCGAATGCCTCATTGAGTTCAAATACATCAATATCACTTATAGAAAGGTCCATTCTCTTTAAAAGTTTATTTACAGCTGGAACCGGTCCGATTCCTGGCACATTTGGATCAACACCTGCCGTGACAGCATCGATAAATAGTAGTTTTGGAGCAAGTTTAAGCTCTTTCGCTTTTTCTTCACTCATGACAAGTACGATAGATGCACCATCGTTTAAACCACATGAATTTGCGGCAGTAACTGTCCCATTTTCTTTAAATGCAGGTTTTGCACGTTTCATCAGTCTTTCGATCACAGAAAGTCGCTTGATTCCTTCATCCATTAAGGGCACATCATTATACGCAACGAGTTCATTATTAAAGCGATTTTGTTCATTAGAATCTATCGTTCTCTTATAGCTTAGAAGCGAATATTCATCCTGAATTGCACGTGTTATGCCGTATTTTTCAGCCACGTTCTCAGCTCCAACACCCATGTCAGGATCGCCTATAGAGTCTGGAGAAAAGCGAGCTCGTTGTGGAAACGTTGATGTACTAACGGATTCGGTGCCACCTGCTAAATATATGTCTCCTGCACCTGTTTGCACTAGCCGACATGCGAGATTTATCGCTTCAAGTCCAGAACCGCATTGACGATCAACTGTAAAACCTGGAACAGTCACTGGAAGACCTGCTGTTAAAGCAGATAAGCGTGCAATATTCCCACCAGGACCAACTGTATTCCCTAAAATCACATCCGACACCATATCAGGAGAAATGTTATTATCTTTTAAAATCTTTTGAATGACAGCAGCCGCTAGTTTTTCTGCTCCAACACCTTTAAAGTAGCCCGCTTTCTTTCCGATCACTGTACGTTTGGCATCGATAATAACAGCTTTTTTCATGAACAGAGTACACCTTTGCTATAAATCTCTTTTATCTTTGATCTTGCAATTTTTCCGCTCGACGTATAAGGAAACTCTTTTGTAAAAATAATGTGTTTAGGTACTTTGAATGTCGAAAGATGCTCTCTACAAAAACGTTGTATATCACGAACAGTAAGGTTAGCATCTTCTTTTTGGATGATTGCTGCTGAAACCTTCTCTCCCCAATACGAATCTGGCATCCCAAAAACAACAGCTTCCTCAACTCCATCTAGTGAGTGCAATACTCTTTCGATTTCTTCAGGATAAACGTTTTGTCCTCCAGAGATTATCATGTTGTTACTGCGTCCTATAATGAACAAATCTCCGTCATCATCTAGCTTAGCCAAGTCACCTACTGTCAGCCATCCATTGTCGTCCCAAACTTCTTTATTCGCATCTGGCCGATTAATATAGTGTGAAAACAGCATCTCACTTTTTACAAAAAGAGTACCTATTTCTCCTTTTTCCACTTCGTATCCATCTTTTCGAACAGACAGTTCTACATTATGAAAAGCGCGTCCTACCGATAACGGCTTTTGTAAGGCAGTTCGGTGATTAATAAAGCTTACAAAGCTTAATTCAGATGCACCATAAAACTCGAAAAGCTCTGTTTTAGGAAACAGATTATTTATTTTCCTTTTAAGTCCAGGTTCCCATTTGGCCCCTGAAGATATTATTCTTTTTAGTCTTGGATCACCGTTCTGAGAATCCATTTCTTTAGTTAGTGCAGCAAGCATAGTAGGAACAGCATAAAGAGCTGAAACTTCGTCTGACTTGATCTCTTTTAAAGTTTGAGTAGCTGAAAACTTGGACAACAGTTTCACCTTTCCACCTAAATAAATCGTACTGATCGCTGCGTACAAAAATAACGAATGAACAAGTGGTCCAGGTACGAGTATTGCGTCACTCTCAGTAAGGCCAAAGTCTGTTTTACTGCATGCAAAGCTTTTAACCCAAGAACGATGGTTGCGTACAAAACATTTCGGAACACCCGTTGAACCTGAAGTGAACCCCATATAAAACAATGAATCGTCTGCAACAGTACTTTTTACTTCTTCACTCTGGCTTAGGCTTACATCATCAATAGCAGAAATTAGAGTGATCTTTCCGTATTTCATTTTGCTCTGCCATTTTTCTGTAGTAATAACCAAATCCGGCTCACATTGTTTTAGCCTATCTTCCAGCTCCTTTTCTTTCCATTTCAAATCAAGGGGAATACAAATCCAGCCAGCAGAAATGGCTCCTAAGAAATATTGTAGAAAATCGATTCCGTTAGGCACATATAGCGCTGCTTTTCCTTGGGTTCCTTTAAAGGACTGCTTATGAAAATATGAAGCGATTTTCTTAACATTGCGGTCCAGTTCTTGATAGGTTATTTTATCTTCACCCTTTTGAATCGCTGTATTCTCAGGATGTAAAAGGGCACTTTGTTGAATCGTATCGGTAATTAGCACAGAAGTCCTCCCTATAGAAAAAGACTGTCCGAAGACAATCTATTAATGGCTGATCGTATGATTTTGAGTAAGAGCAGTCTGATTTTTAAATAATCTTTGTCTTATTTTAACACCAAGTGCGGCTGCGATTGTAGCTTTTATCAAATCGCCTGGTAAGTAAGCTAAACCTGAAACGGCAGCTGTCTCCAAACTGATGTCCATTACAAATGCAACAACTGGAATACCGCATAGGTAAACAAAGACGATTCCTGCGACGAAATTGTATATGAAGACCTTCCACACTTGAAGTGGCTGTCTTGCTTTTTCGATCAATAACCCTATTAAGAAAGCTGATAATGGCCAGCTAAGAATATATCCAGCACTTGGTCCTACAAAAACACCTGCGCCACCGCGTCCACCAGCTAATCCTGGAACACCAGCTGCAATTACTAGTAAGAAAACAATCATACTTAATCCGCCTAGTCTGGCACCAAGCACCACACCTGCAAGCATTACACCAAGAGTTTGTGCTGTAATGGGAACTGGTGTAAAAGGCAAAACGATTGGGGGCAGGAATCCTAATACAATCATGATTGCTGCGAATAAAGCTACATACGTCATCTCTTTTGTTTTCATGAAAAAACACCTCATCATAGTTATGTCAACTTATATTAATTTTAAGTTAACATTAAAAGCGCTTCAATAGCAATACGTAATTGATTCAGCTATAATACTTAACAAATAGAAGTTTTTAAAAATAAAAGGAAAAATAGCCACAATTATGGTAAAATAGTACAAACATTAATTACGTTGGAGGAAAAGGCATGGAATTTAAAATCGGTGATATTATTGAAACATTCGACGGCTTAAAAGGAGAAATTACTTCGTTGTTGACCAACACCGCTGTTGTGGACTTTTCCGTAACAGAAAACTATTCGGAGCATTTTGAAGATGCGAAGCAAGTTGTACGTTTGAACGATATTAGACAAATCATAAATAGCTAAATCTTATATAGAAATAAACGACTTTTTAATGGAATGTAGCAGTTTTTTTCGCTCCAATCCATTTTCAATGATTTTCA
The DNA here is from genome assembly GCA_016401345.1 of Fictibacillus nanhaiensis. Classification (GTDB taxonomy): domain Bacteria; phylum Bacillota; class Bacilli; order Bacillales; family Fictibacillaceae; genus Fictibacillus; species Fictibacillus phosphorivorans. Next base: position 69,825 of record JAEACG010000003.1, read on the forward strand.
ACAATACAAAAACAGCTCTCTGTGCAGCGAAACTGCGCAGAGAGCTGTTTTTTGTATATTTATAAGTTTTTTCGATTATTTTGTGAAGTCATACCTACTGAAACGACGTTTGAATCATTTTCTCTTGTGTAAGTCGTTTCTTGCGCTGATCCAGTGGAATAATCGTGCAACTTGTCATTTCCGATCGGGTTATCAGCTAGTTCGGATCCTGCTTCTTTTAATTTTGAACCGATGCTGCCAAGCTCCCCTTTTGTTTCTTTAGCTGTCGATAACACATCACTTGAGATCTCTTTTAGCGTATTAATGTTTCCAAAAACGTCTTTATTGAGACGCTCGTAGAGTGCTTGCGCGTCGTTGATCGCATCTTTTAAGGTGGTGCTAGCTGTTTTGAACTGGCTGATCATCTGATCTTTCACTTCACCTGGATTTTGTTTGACTTCCGTAATCATTTTGCTGGAACTATCCTTCAACCCTACCGCAGTGTTCTTTACTTTTGACCGTGTATTATAATCAATCAAGGCAAGTGCCCCACCAACGATACCGCCAATTACGATTCCTGTTAGTAGCTTGCTTTTTTGCGGATCTGCCACTCTCTCTCGTTGCGCTGTACCGTAAGCATCTTCAGGATACATGCCGTTTTCATATCCGTTTGTAGTGTTTACACTCTGTACCATTTTAAGTCCTCCTCGATTAATTTTTTTCGTAGTTAGGGGATTCCCTTTTCTCTAAAAGCTAAACGTTTGGGTAGGCTGTTTCAGGATATTTTCAGCTTTTACATAAAAGTTTCAGTTAGTCCTCATACTAATGAAAATCTGATGTGATTGGAGGGTTTCACTATGGGAAAAGACAGACAGGAAAAGAAGTTGCGTGAATCTGGCCGAGTTGAATCTGACCGTGACCAAGATTTGAAATATTCTGGTGCTACTAAGATGGAAGGTCCAGATGAAGCGCGTGCACGCAACCATCAAGATCAATAATCAAAAATGGAGCAGCTCACCAAAAGGTATGAGCTGCTTTATTATTGTTTCAGTAGTCGGTATGAGTCGAAAATTCGATAAAAAAATTTATCCGTGAAATTAAAATGATTTACCGTGAAATTATGGAGCTTATCCGTGAAATTAATTCACATTACCGAACTATGATGAATAACTATCCTTATGCGGCGCACACATAGCTAGTATGTACTCTAGGAAAAGACACACTTCAAAAAAAGAGGACTCTACTTCTCCAAATGAAGTTCGTCCCCTTTTTTACTTCCATTTAATTGATCTTACGATGAAAAAAGCGATGGATCCTGTGATTCCTATGATAAAAATGGGGAGTACCCACACACTTAATCCTTCACTTGTTCCATTGGCGACTTCTGCACAGGCCCAAGTCATATAGACGAAAAAGATCAAGATTTCATTTTTCATTACATTGATCATCATGCGCGCATTTTTATACTGTCTTTCTACGTTTTCTTCCGTTAAATTAAAATAATTGTAGATGTGCGGAAATTTTTCTAACACGGTAAGAAGTAACCACGTCACCGCTCCCATCACGATTAAAATCCATAGGTTGTTCTTACTTCCCCAGCCATCTGGTTCTCCGGCTGCATTAAAGTGGGTTGGCACGGTGTCCGGAATAGCAGCCCACTGTGAGATCAAGCTCACTGTTCCTATAACCAATAAGGTGATTGATGCGATATCTAAAAAGTTTTCAAACCATGTTCTTTGTATTTTAAGTTTTGGTCGGCCTTCATACATATACTTTTCAACCTCCTTACCCTATGCTATACGTTTTTTTTCGATGAAAAGTTTCGTCATGAATTGAATTGTAATCAGGGTAAAAGATATCTATAGTTAAATTATCAGATATTTTAAGGAGGATCTTATGAAACTTGGTGCTTTTTCTGTGAGTTTAAGTGTAAAAGATATCCACCGTTCGAAAGCTTTTTATGAAAATTTAGGATTTGAATCTTTAGGTGGCAACATCGAGCATAACTGGTTGATTATGAAGAATGAGGATACGGTTATCGGCTTGTTTCAAGGTATGTTTGAGCAAAACATTTTGACTTTCAACCCTGGATGGAACCAAAATGCGAAAAATCTTGAAAATTTCACTGATATTCGAGAGCTTCAGAAACAGCTGAAAGAAAGAGGAATTTCGTTATCGACTGAAGCGGATGAAACGAGTGAGGGTCCTGCGAGTTTGACGATTGAAGATCCAGATGGAAACCTGATCCTGATCGACCAGCATAGATAATACATAAAACAACGTCCAGATCGCATGCGTGATCTGGACGTTTTATTTGTTAATCGTTTAGTATTCCCATCGCGATAATAAACCAGTTGGCTCCGTTTTTGCTTCCGATTTGGAAGAATAGCGCAATGATCTCTTCTTTTGAAAAATGTTTCGTGAGTCGGTTGTATAATTCATCTGGCAGTTGTCCGTGATAAGCCATGATGTGATCAGCGAGTTCGAGAGCTAGACTTTCACGTTCTGATAGTTCTGCGTTTCCTTGCTTCATCGCTGTTTTTCGTGAGGACTCATCCAGAGTCCCGTAGTCCATGCTTTGTCAGTAGTCGCACCCATTGTTTGAGGCCGCTCGTAAGCGGAGCATCTCCATAAGTTCAGGCTCTAGTATGTCGTTCAGCGCTTTTTCCATCTGCTGAAAAGCATCTAGAATACCTGGTGCGTTAGCAAGGGATTTCTTAAAGGGTGTTCCTTCCACATCTACTTCTGGTAAACGTGCCATCTGTATTCCTCCTCCTCAAATAAAAAATTTCTTTTTTCTTTCCCTTTTACCTTACACCATTCTTCAAAGTAGTCCTATGTTTCTGTTTAAGGGGATGAGACTGAATGCGCTTTCTGTCGAATTTGAGTCTTATCACCTACCCACTTTATATTTTAAGATAATAAATAGGTCATGCGGACCTAGAAGCTCTTGTAGTAATATCTTCTCTGTGATTGTAGTCTTTTGGTAAATAATCATTATTTTCGAATAGTATTAAAGGGTTTTGTTGAAAATTGTTGAATTCCTTACCATCGGAGCCAAGCTTGCTTGGTAAATACAACAGAGGAGTGATTTTTATGTTAAAGCGTTTCGTGGCGACTGCCGCAACATTACCACTACTTGTTTCATTAGCATTGCCAGCATCTGCTGCAAATTCGGAGGTGTCGAAAGCTTCCTTTACACCGGCTGCAACGAAAGCTGCTTCACAAGAAATTATTGTTCATTTTAAAGATTCTGTTTCAGCAGCAGCTAATACGAAAAACAAAGTTTCACAACTTGGCGGTAAAGTAGTTGAGGTTACAAAAGACTTTACAGTCGTAAAAGTAGACGGCAGTGTGACAGATGCGATCAAGAACTATGAAAATCTTGACTCTGTTGAGTATGCAGAACCTAATTTAACGTTCCATGCAAGCTATGTACCAAACGATCCTGCTTATCAAAGTCAGCAATATGCGCCACAAAAAGTAGGAGCTGAGCAAGCTTGGGATACTACCCAGAGCTCTTCCTCTGTAAAAATTGCTGTAATTGACACAGGCGTTGACTATAACCACCCAGACCTTGCTGGAAAAGTCATTAAAGGTGCCGACTATGTAGATGACGATAACGATCCATTGGATGAGAACGAGCACGGTACACACGTTGCCGGTATCGCTGCTGCGAACACAAATAACGGTGTGGGAATCGCAGGTCTTGCTCCAAAAGCTTCTATTCTAGCAGTTCGAGTACTTGATGCGAACGGCAGCGGATCTTTAGATGACGTCGCTCAAGGCATTCGTTACGCAGCTGATCAAGGTGCGCAAGTTATCAATTTAAGTCTTGGTGGAGCAGGCGGCACTCAGACTCTTCAATCCGCAGTTGATTATGCGTGGGGCAAAGGTTCTGTAGTCATTGCTGCTGCAGGAAATGAGGGTGTATCTTCTCCTAGCTACCCTGCTTATTATACGAACGCGATCGCGGTTGCGGCTACTGATCAAAACGACCGTAAAGCTTCATTCTCAAACTACGGTACGTGGGTGGATATCGCTGCACCAGGTGTTAACATCTATTCAACAACACCAAATAACCAGTATGCGAGTTTCTCAGGAACGTCTATGGCATCACCAGTTGTTGCGGGTGTAGCAGGACTTCTTGCGGCTCAAGGTAAGAGTGCTTCTCAAATCCGTGCAGCACTTGAAAACACAGCTGATCCTGTGTCAGGAACAGGCAGCCAGTTCCAAAACGGACGCGTAAATGCAGCGGCAGCTGTTCAGCAGTAATTGATATAAATAAAAATGTTCCCAAACCTCTAGAAGTTAGTGTTTATAACTTCTGGAGGTTTTTTATTTTCGTTTTTTTATAGGTGACAACTTCAATTTCCTTCTATAAATGTAACGTGTACGGTTTAAAACCTCCTCTTTCATGAAAAACTGTTAACAGAAACATCTGTAAGAAGCGGAGGATTTCAGCTATGTTTGGTCTTGGTAAAGGTAGGCAAAAGAAAAAAACGTCTCAAGGCTCTGGCAAGAGTGAGTCGACTGATTCAGAAAAAAGGCAGAGTGAAAAAGAAGCGGAAGAAAAAATCGTGTACTTTTTCTTGATCAGCACTGCGCTTTTTGGAGTGGTCGTTCTGTATCTAGGCATTTCTCGCGAGATGTCTTTTGTGGCTGATCTCATTTCAAGTTGATTTTTCATGTCCTGAATGTATAATAGTTGTAACTTACATATCGTTTTTAAGCCGATTATTCGGTCTCTTATTTCGAGCAGGCGGAGGGAATTAGCCCTATGAAGCCCGGCAACCACCTATTTTGTTAGGCACGGTGCTACATCTAACAGTTTTACAGACTGAAAGATAAGAGGATGTGAACACAACCATTCGTCCTCTTTTTTTATAAAAGAGGGCGTTTTTTGTTTGGGTGCTGCTCTATCAATTACTTCATAGATAGTTGATTGGAGCGCAAGGTGCGAGACTCCTGCGGGATCAGTGGGACAGGTGAGACTCTTAACAGCGCTTAGCGCTAAGAGGCTCACCGCACACCCCGCGGAAAGCGAGCAACCTGGAGTGGAAGTCAACCGCATTCAAAAACATCTAAAGAATCAGCAAAACCTTTTTAACTGCAAAGAAAGGATGTTCATGTATGGACCTTAACAAAGCGAATCGCATTAAAAAGATGCGTGTCCCACAAGTCGATGAAAAACTAGAAAGCCGCTTGCCTCCGGGGCAGGTTGAAACAAAAAAATTCCCTATTCTTCATGAGGGGGACGTTCCTGTTTACGATATGAAAAAATGGTCGTTATCTGTAGAAGGACTCGTAGGAAAACGTGTCGAATTTAGTTTTGAAGACATCATGAAGATGCCTCAAACGACAGTAGTAAGAGATATTCACTGTGTGACGAGATGGTCACGGTTCGACAATGCGTTTGAAGGTGTTAAATTTACGGACTTTTTAAAGCACTTTGATGTGGATCCAAAAGCAAAGTTTGTGATGGTCCACGCTGATTACGATTATACGACGAATGTTCCTCTCCAAGATTTGTTGCGAGACGATGTCATTCTTGCGCACTCTTTTGACTGCAAGCCGTTAACGGAAAAGCATGGATTTCCGCTTCGTCTCATCGTTCCGCATCTTTACTTTTGGAAAAGTGCAAAGTGGATTCGTAAGTTCGAGTTCTTAGAAGAGGATCAGCCAGGCTTTTGGGAGCAGAACGGCTTTCATATGTACGGCGACCCGTTTAAAGAAGAACGATTTTCGAGCGATGAATTTGAGATGCCTGAAGATGAGTGGAAAAAGAAAGAGTATGATTGATCCCAAATGAAAAATTAGGGGGAAGAACGTTTATTTTCTTCCCCTCAGCATTTTAATCTCATTTTTTAACGCTGTAATCTGATCTTGGATGTCTTTCATCTGAGCTTCTTGTTCTTGCTGGTCTTTTAGATCCTGCGCTTGATCGATGTACACTTGTCTGAGAGCGATCGCTGCACTGAACGTAGCTAGAAAATCCCCCGCGGTCACAAGCGTTGAGGCGAGTAAGGCGAGTTCTGCAGCAAACGTGGTACCATCTTTATTATTTGATAAATATTCTTCTTCTGCTTCTGCTAAAATGACGTCTACTACACGTTGATTCACATCATTCACTCCTAACACCTGAATTAGTAATACTATATGCGTTTGCCCTATTTACGGTGCCCGATGTTATCCTTCATATCCCGATTTTCGAACACATAAAAATTCGGCTTTTTTCTTGAATTGTTCTTAATGTATAGGCATTTTGTCCGATATTATCCTTACTAGGGAGGTTTGGCGATGGAACAATGGCTGTCTTTTCGTATTCCGTTCGATATCATTTCCATTTACATCTTACTTGCCGCGATTATTGTGGTCGGCATATTTTCAAGCGTACTTCGAACAGCCTTACCAGAATGGTCTGTTAGGATCTTTAGCTACACGGGGTTTGTTGGAGTAATCTTTGCTTGGCTGAAGCTGCTGGAATATTGATACATACATAAAAAAACGCCTCGGGGTTAACTACCCCAGGCGTTTTGGCGTTTTATAAAGATTTGAAAAGTAGCTTACGAAGTACGGGCATCAGATAGTCGACAAGCTCTGAAGCACTTGGCACAACTACATTTTGCGGACCATAGATGTTCTGCATCAACTTCTCTTCTTCCTCTGTAATCTCTCCGTTTGCGATGAACATACCGATCGTTTCGATCCCAAGCTTTCGTGTACGAGTGACCGCTTCATGTGTATCGAGTACGCCATGCGATTCATAATCGAAAGCCGCTGGTTCACCGTCTGAGAAAACGAGCAGAATCTTTTGCTGCTCTGGTCGTTTCGCCAGCTCTTCTCCCATACGTCTGATCGAATAGCCGTCACGGTTATCTTCTTGCGGCTCGAGCTGTATGATCGGCGCTCCCGATTGATGCAGAGAGTTACGATAGGAGATAACTTCATGAAAATAATTCGGCTGATCGTTAGTAGAAGCATCTGCTGCATCTTCCCAAAAGCCAACTACAGAATGTGGAATCCGAAGAGCTTTTAACGTTTCATGAAAAAGCACGATCCCCTTTTGCGTTTCTTCCATCTTGTTGAACATAGACGCTGAACAGTCGACGAGGAGCGTGAAAGTCGTATCGAGTTCTTGTGGAGATTCCTGCTTTTTCCGGAAAAGCCTTGGATTCTTATCGGTTACGAGTCTCGTAAGCTTCTTTCCAAGTCTTCCAAAGTGCAGATCTTCTCTTGGTGCTGTTCGTTTGTGCTCCATCGTTTTTAAAAAGTTTTGTTTCAGCTGCGAAACGAACGGCGCGATCTCTTGGTTATATTCGTCGTATTGAGCAATTTCGTCGAGTGTTGCAGGCTTCGCTGGCAAGAAATGCTCAGTTACGTTCTTGTTCACTTCTCCGTACGGGAAGTGGTTTGCAGAGTCAGAACCATTTTGGTTGTTGTCGGTTTCGGCTTCATGCTCGTTTTGGGTGTTAAAATCGTTGTTTTCTGTACTTTTTGCGCTCGTTTGAACCGATCCGAATACCGCGTCGCCACTTTCCGCTTCCCTCGCACCTTCTCCTAACAAATCCGTGTTTGTCCCTTGATCGAGATCCATTTGTAAAAACGAATCCTGCGGGTCAGATGTTTCATCATGCCAAGAAGAATGAGACTCTTTTTCTTTATCGTCTTTGTCCTTATCTGAGTCTTCATCTTTCGTGATCGTTTTCTTCGTTTTCGTTTCATTGTTGCGAGTGAGGTCGTCGAAGTTTTGATCGGTCTCACCAGTTGTTTTGCTTTGCTGCGACTGATCGCTGAAACTGCGATATGCGGTTTTCATATCGTTTAAGTTTGTATGTTTTTGTGTGATAGCAGCCATTTCGCTGATGATAGCCGCTATATCTTCAGTCGATTTTGCCGTTGTAAGTTTTGTTAAATGAGATCGCAGTTCTTGATAGAGTTCCTGCGTTTCTTCTGGCACGGCTACAAATCGTTTGTTCGCTAAAAGGATGATATGGCAAAAAAGCGCATCAAGTGTACGTTTTTGCTGAATATGCTTTCGGTACTCACGGTTGTAATGAACCTGAAACGTTTCTTTTCGGAGCTTGAAAGCATGCTTCATCCCGGGTCGGTTCTTCACGCAAATCTGTTCTAATCGATAATCTTCTGCAAAAAGAAGGACTTGCTTTAGAAATTCACGGTGCGGATGAGACTTCAATTGCTTCAAGGTATCCCAGATCACATGGTCATCCGTGTGAAACTGAGTACCATAGCTGCGCAAATAAACATCCGATTTCCAGCCTTCCAGCTGAATTTCGCGCGGGTACGGGTTCCAGAACTGGCTGACGTGTGTGATGCCGCTGTTTCGTTCCAGGTACGAGTGATACGAGAACGAAACGTCCATTTTATCCACTTTTGAGAGTGAGCGGGAAAGATCGATCAGTTGCATGTGAACAAAAGAATCGATCTTTGTATCCGCAAATACTAGGAATTTCATCTAGGGAAAACCTCCAAAATCGTCGTGGGAAATAAATTGTATGGGGTCTGACCCCATTTCCCAGCTTACGCGAACAGGGTTGCGGCCACGTTGGCAACGAGGGCGCGTTCGCGCGCATCTTCGAGCTTGTCTGCGATCGCGCGCTGAATGGCACGCTTCGCCGGCAAATAAACAGAGAGATCGGCTGCATCTAGCAACGCACGGATAGATGCAGCATCCTCAGACAGATGACCTGCTTTTGCTTGCCCGATCAAATCTGACGACAACTGAACAAACTTGGATAGTACCTCTTCGTCTTTTTGCTGAGATTGGTTTTTTAGCATTTCTTTTAACGTATCACCTTGAATGTAAGGCACTTCAATCACGACAAAACGATTTTTCAGCGCTTCGTTCAACGGAACTGTTCCGATGTACCCTTCGTTGATCGCGGCAATGACATTGAAACCACGCTGCGCTTTTACCACTTCACCTGTGAAAGGATTGGCAATCGTACGGCGGTAATCGAGCATTCCGTTTAGAATCGGCAGCGTTTCTGGTTTTGCGATGTTGATCTCATCAATATAGAGAAAATGTCCGTTCGCTGCCGCTCTCGTGACTGGTCCTGGAATGAACTCTATCTCTTGTTTGCCCTCGCTGTAGCTTAACGTCTTATGACCAAGCAGCGCTTCAGCATCAAGATCGACAGAAGCGTTGACTTGGTGCAGAGGTTGTCCGAACACATTTGAAAGAAGCTCTGCAAGCTTTGTTTTCCCTGAACCCGTCGGTCCTTTCAACAATACATTTTTTCCGAGAGCAAGCGCGATCACTGCATCCTCAATCAATGCTGCATCAGGCGCTGTATATCCCTGCTCCCCAATTAATTCTTTATATTCATTTGGTAGATTTTCTAGTCGTTTTGCTGCATCTTGCTGCAGTTTTTCTTTTATTTCAATCGGAAGTTGGAGATTCATATCAAATTTCCTTTCTGTATCAGTGATCTTACCATTATTCTAGATCACTTCATCTATCAACAGTATTTCCACTTATTTGCTGTGTAAAGCCTTACACAATGTAACATTGTAAGCTTTTTCAGTGCAAGTACGTTCTTTGTTAAACACTTTCTACTCAAAAGAAAGAACCGACCATTTAGATTCGGTTCTCTTTTTTCGCTTTTTTAAACGTATACACGTTATAGATAATAAGTGTTACAAACAGCACACTTATTGTTAAGATGGCTTTCGTTTCTTTTTCGAATGAGGTCAGGCTGATTATAAATTCAGGTAGAAAAAGCATGGTTGGAATGACGATTGTGAACCAGGTTTTGCTCCATAATGAGATTCCAATAAAGATGGCGATAGCAAGGAGTGCCGCGATAATGTTTCCTGTTGCTCCAAGCTTTATGACGACCGGAGTCTTATATGCATCGTTTGCAAACATAAGACCTAAAAAGAACAAAATTGGTAAGATTCCTAAGGTCAATGTGGTGATGATCGTCTTTGTTTTAGAAAGCTTAGTGCTCGCTAAGAACTTAAACATTCTTAAATAGAAAAGCACGAGGATGACACTAACGGCCGGATAACCGATCACTTGAAGCAACGTGTACTTCACGCCTCCTCTTATCGAATCACCAAGCAAAACATAGGCGAAAACACCGAGAACGATGATCGGCAAGTAAGAGAGCCATTTGAAATCAAATGACATTTCTTCTGAAAGCTGCTCCATATAAGCTTTTGGTGAATGGCCGATGATGTGAGATACTGATTTTCCACGCTTTTCCGCTTCAATCAGGTGGTCTTCCAACTCTTCTACGATCTCTTTCACCTCTTCATCTTTTTTTCCACTCGAAAACAAGTAAAGGCTTAGGTTATCTAAAAAATCCTGACTTTTCGCTGTTAACGTATGTTTGGGCGCATTCATTTTCCGCTTCCTCTCTTTTGTAAAATTTGATCGACCGAACGGCTTAAGTGATTCCATCTTTCAATAAATGCTTGAAGTTCTTCCTCGCCCTTTGAGGTAAGTGAATAATACTTCCGCCTTGGCCCCGCCGTTGATTTTTTTAGCGTCGTCGTAACAAGTTCTTCTTTTTGCATTCGTATTAATAGCGGATAGATCGTTCCCTCACTCGTCTGTTGAAATCCGTATGACTCAAGCTTTTCAGCTAACTCATAGCCATAAACTTCTCCTTCGTTGATGATGGCTAAAAGGCAGCCGTCGAGAATTCCTTTTAACATTTGAGTGTTCGACATGTGCTACACCTCATTTCACTATCTTGTATTACAAGGGTTATAGATAAAAAAATGTCTTGCATAACAAGATATACCATTAGTATATGCGGCACTAACTTGTAATGCAAGGTATTTGTGTTAATTTGTTCCAAAAATTATTTTTCCTTATTCATGAGCTCCACTACATGAGGTTTGGGCTCCCAACAATTGAACTGATAGTCTGGTTTCGTTTCATACCCTAAACGTACGCAGTGATATCGCATCCCTTGATTCGTTTTTTCAGGTTTAAAATTTATACAAGTCGCGCAGCAATGGTATTTATTTTTGTTCATGGAAGCCGTCCTCCTCTATCTGTCAGTAAAATAACTTTTTATGATCGCCATATACTCTCTAACGTGAGCTTGTGGGACAGAAGAAATTCTCAACGGTGAGCCTAGTCCCTCTGCCTCAATGCCAACACGCTTTGCGATCATCTTTGTTCGGAAAAGATGGAAGTCACTTGTTACGATAAGCAGTTGGTCGTTCGGTTGTATCATCTTTTTCGTATATAAAAGATTTTCGTATGTACTCGTTGCTTTTTCTTCAATCTGTATCCGGTTTGGTTCAATTCCATTTTCAACGAGATAATTTTTCATGATAGATCCTTCACTCTTCGTTTTACCGAAGCCAAGACCACCGCTTACGATGAAGGTAACATTTGGATGTTCCTTTGCGTACGCGAGCGCTTGATCTAGCCGACCTTTCAGTACAGCACCCGGACGATTATTCTTTGTCCCGCCACCAAGTACGAGGATCGAATCTATCTTGGAGGAAACCTTCTCAGGATCAGTGTTGGCAGATGTAAGAATAAAAGTTTCTAGCGTTGCTGCAAAAAGAATGGTTGTAATCAGGACGGTCAGCGTCGTTTTTTTGTACGTTTTAAATAGTTTCATAGCTGTGTTGTAACGGAAGAAAAGGATGAAGAAAAAAGCACCTAACAAGAAGAAAACCGCAAGACCCATATCCATGTTGGTCGTTTGAAGCAGCATGGCCGTTGCGTATACTGCAAAGAGGATCCCAAGCGTTAGAAATAGTTTTTTCATAGTGTTGTCTCCGTTCATAGATTTTCTATATTCTAGGATATCAGAAAAAGGAAAAGAGCGGAGAATGAAGATTCCGCTCTTTTAATAAGTTATTATTTTTTATTTATATCAGACTCTTGAATTTCTTTTTGAATGGCTGAAGAAATGTCCGCTTTCTTTTGCTCGGAAGAACGTGTCGCATCCGTGCTCATGTTCTCTGTTTTTTTATTTACTGCTTCGTTCTTTCTTTTCGTTATTTCTGCGAGTTCTTGTTTGTAATGCGTTTCAAGTTCTTTTTTCTTGTCTTGAATGATCTTTTCTTTGTTATTATCCAGATCTTTCTTTGCGTCAGCAACGATTCCTTTTACTGCTACATTCACATTTTTAAGCAAATCATTCTTCTCTTTGTTTAACTCAGACTCGATCTCAGATTGGTACGTATACTCCATAATCTTATTATATAAGTCGTTAGCAAGATTAGGATTTGCTGCGTACGCAGATGTAGTACCTACACCAAGTGCGATCGTAGTCGTTAGAACTATCTTCGGCCATTTCTTAGCTGTCTTTTTCTTCGTACTGAATTTTTCTTTACGTGAAATTTCCATAATAAATACCCCTTTCTTTATCTAGAGAACAAATAAAGAAAGCGGTCGGTTGCGCTACTAGCTTCAGTTATTCCAAGCGCCCACATACAGAATAACCTTCACAGCTCCACACTTATCTAATTATATTCTGATATAAAATTACCACCAGCCACATTCTCTGTAAATGGGTATTTAGTAAGATATTACTATAAATTGTTTTTTTAGTATTTTATTGTAGAAAAGAAGATGGTGCTGAGGGGGGAGAAATGAAAGAAGCCAATGTCCACCGAGTGTGGACATTGGCTTCTAGAATGTATTTGTATGGGGTCTGACCCCCTTTGTGAAACTCCCCACAATGTAGGCAACCAAGGAAAGTACGATCGGCAGCACTACTGTGTGCATGCCCCAAAGATTTGGATAGTTAAGATGTAAGAACATATAGGATCCTACCCCTACGATCAGAGAGGCAATCGCTCCGTTTGCGTTTCCTCTTTTCCAATATAGCCCCAATACGATTGGCCATATGAAGGCAGCTTCTAGTCCTCCGAAGGCAAACAGATTCAACCAGATCAACAAGTCAGGCGGGTTAATCGCCATTGCGAATACGCTCAGTCCAACAACCGCTGTTATCCCAAAGCTCAATTTTTTTACAAATTGCTCTTCAGCATCTGGTTTAATGTAATTGATGTATACATCCTTAATAATTGCAGAACTTACGAGTAAGAGTACTGAGTCCACCGTCGACATGACCGCAGCTAAAGGCGCTGCCAACACGATACCGGCTAACCACCCTGGCAATACTTCGAGTGCTAGAAGCGGCATCACTTTATCCGGCACTTCAATTCCCGGTAGCACGACTCTTCCGAATACACCAGCTAGATGCATACCTAGCATGATGAACCCCACAACGAACGTTCCGATGATCATCGCCCGATGCATCGCTTTTGCATTTCTATAGCTCATCGCTCTCACCGATATTTGCGGTAAGCCTACGACCCCAACACCAACCAAGATCCAAAACGATGATACGTAGAGAGGAGTAAGCGATTGATCAGAACCATATGGTGTAATCAAGTTTGGGTTCTCCGCTCGTAACTCGCTCATGATGTTCTCGATACCTCCACCTGCGATAATCGTACCGGCCAATATGATGATGGTTCCGATTACCATGACGACACCTTGTATTGCATCTGTTATTACAACCGCACGAAAGCCGCCGGCAATCACATACACGAGGACAGAGCCAGAGAAGATGAAAAGTGCTGTCGTATAGGAAACTCCGGTAAACGATTCGATCAGCCTTCCCCCGCCTACCCATTGAGCGGCCATTGCAGAAAATAGGAAGACCACAATGCTTATTGCAGATAAAATAACGACCCACTTGCTTTCATATCGCGCTTTTAGAAAATCTATCAGTGTGACTGCGTTAATCTTTCGTGCAACGATAGCAAACTTTTTACCAAGCACAGCAAGGGTGAAGTATCCTGTCACAAGCTGCGCCATGGCAAGCAGCACCCAGCCAAGTCCTAATTGATAGGCTGCACCAGGTCCACCGATAAAACTCGAAGCACTTCCGTATGTCGCTACCATCGTCATCGCAAGAACAAACCCACCAAGTTCTCTACCTGCTAAAAAGTAATCTTGTAAAAATGACGATCCGCTTCTAATGTGCCGAGATGTATAAATCCCTACAAAGAACACTGAGATCAAAAAGATTACTAAAGGAAGAATCACATCCCAATTCATCCGACATCTCCCTCCTCATTCTCGTTCGTTTCATCAAGTTCAAACGGAACCTCTTTAAAGAAGAACTTCACCATAATCCAAACTAAAATCGTAAAAACAACAAATCCTACGATACAGCTATAAAAAAACCAAGATGGAAAGCCAAGTATGTATGTATATTCTTTTATAGGACGTCCGCCAAGGCCATAAGCGAACGCATACCACCAGATAAAGTTCAAAATGGCAAGCACTGTACCCATGATAGCTTCTCTATTCGATACTCGGTACCGCCAGTCTGTTCCCTTTTTCATATCCTTAACCCCCTGGAGTTTCAGTACAAAATATAAGTCCACTCATAACTATGGCAAATTCATTTCTCGTTGTCGAGTCCTTTCAGCTTTTATGAACTTTTCTATTTCTTTTCATAATATCCCTGTTTAAGTATGTTTAAAAATAAAAACGAGCACCTTTATTGGGTACTCGTCTAGGGGTCTTTTTATTGAAGAGGTGGCTGTGTTTGAGTAGACGGAGCGTATGCACCAAGCATACTCGTCATATCTTGTTGGTTCAGTTGAGGAATTTGGTAGTAATGATTTTTATTCTGCCAGATAGACAATTCGTATGCCATCTCGATCCAGTTCGGAATTCCATCTGCTAATACGCGTCTAAGCACTGGGTTTGTAACTTCAAGTGTAGCCATACCTCTTAGAGAAGCATTCGATTTTAAAGTTCCTAGAATTAAAGTCGAAACGGATTGATCGTTTAATTCTGTAACGCTTTGAATAGGTTTAACCGGTTGCGCAGGTTTCAAACCATATACAAAATCATTATCTTGAGCCATCTTGTATGATTCTGTTCGCATTGCTGGGTCTTTTCCTGTCTGAAAAGCTTGTACACACGCGTTATATTCTTTTGTAATGTGTTGATAATGACGATCGAGCATCGTTTTGAGCTCAGGATCCTGAACATGTCCTTTACAAAGTGTATATAAATTTAGTGTTCCAACGATGCCGCTTAGCATCTCATGAAGATCAAACATCTCATGTCCCCCATGGTTCAGTTGAGCAGGTACCTGGCCGGTCTGCATGTTTACATGGTTGAATTCAGGATTGCTGTTCCCTGTTTGCGGATTCATGTTAGGTTGATTTTGGTTCTGATTCAAATGACATACCTCCGTTAAATAAAAATACGGGGTTATTTTATGTAGAATGGAAAACTCTATTCCCTTTCCTATGAATAATTTCCGGGGAAATTTGATAAAAAGATCGTTTAATGGATTAAATTCGACATTTTTTTATAGGAATTCCGCTAAAAAAGATAACTTCTTGAAAAGAGAAGTTTCGAACCGGTTGCATTCCAAAACTGATATAAAGGTTTTGCTTGAAAACAACGGGGGAAATAAATTTTTTGGGGTCAGTCCCCATTTCCCAGATTCACTTGCAAGACGTATAATGTAAATACGATTGAAAGGAGGTGAAAAACATTCCTAGATCCCCTCGCATTTGGTATCCTGATGCTGTTTATCACGTGACTACCCGCGGAAATCGCAGGGAACCTCTTTTTTATTCCCACTTAGATTTCCACCGCTATTTAAAGATCTTAAGTCATTGTGTTAAAAAGCATGCTGTTGAGCTCTTCTCGTATTGCCTCATGACAAACCACACTCACTTACAAATTTTGTGCAGCAAATCACCACCTGGAGATTTCATGAAAGAATTAAATGAAACGTACGCTATGTATTTCAACAAGAAATACGAACTGACTGGCCATGTGTTTCAAGGTCGATACGGAGCAGAATTAATCGAAGATCGGTCACATTTGTTAGACACGAGTCGCTATATTCATTTGAATCCCGTTTCTGCTGACCTGGTCATGTACCCCTTAGAATATCAATGGAGCAGTTACCGCTATTATGTAACCCCATCGGTGTGCCCTTTTGTACACACCTCAACCCTTCTTGAGCAGTTTAGCAATTCGAAATCTCAATATCGAGATTATGTTGAGAGCAAGATTACCCCTGTAGTAGAGCTTTAAACCCTTTTAGTTCAGATGTAAAAGTACACTCTTTCCTTTTTCAAAAAGTCAGTCGTATCAAAGAAAAAGCCGTTTTTGTCTTTTTGAAAAAGACAAAAACGGCACTAATGTAATTGTGTGGGGTCAGACCCCTAAAATGTAAACCGCTGGACGTGGGTACGCATTTGTTCCGCATACTGCTCAAGCTGATCCGCTAAGTGGTTCAACTGCTCCATCGACACGGATTGCTGTTCTGCTGATGCGGAAACCTCTTCTGTTCCAGCCGCTGTTTCTTGAGTGATCGCCAAGATATGCGACGCATTCTCAAGGAGAACATCCTTTTGCTTCGTCATTTCATCCACTGACTGAATCACATCTTTTAATGCTTCTGCATTACCTTTAACGGCACTGGAAATCGCGGTAAAGCTTTGCTCTGTCTCTTCAACCGCTTCGCTTTGTGAAAGAATGAGAGCTGCTGCTTCTTGAACTTGTCCGACGGTGTTTTCGGTTACTTGCTGCATATCCGTAATCAATGCGCTAATATCTTTCAAAGATAGTTCAGTCTGCTCTGCAAGTTTTCTAACTTCATCTGCAACGACCGCAAACCCTCTTCCAGATTCTCCTGCTCTAGCCGCCTCGATTGCTGCGTTTAGCGCCAATAAGTTCGTTTGGTTTGCTATATCGCTTATCGTTAGAACGATTTGTTGAACGCTGCCAGATGTTTCATCAAGTTTTTTAATAGAAGAAATCATCTCTTTTGTCATTTCTGTTGTCATCAGAGACTTCTCTTTTAGCATGCTCACCTTTTTTACACCGGTCAATGATTCTTCATTCATTTGCTGTGTCGCTTTTTCGATCGTCTCGCCATGCGCATGAACTTGACTGATTCGCTCAGCTAGTACGTTCGCAGCTTTTGCATTCTCATCCATCAACTCTGCTTGATGAGAAGAGCCCGCTGCGATCTGCTGCATCGTCGTTGAAACTTCTTGCGCGGATGCTGAATTTTCTTCCGCACTCGCAACGACCGTTTGAGACGCATCTGTCACATGATCGGTAATCTGAGCCATTTCGGCAATCAACGTCCGCATCTGATTAGACATCTCATCAAAGCTTGAAGCTAGTTCACCGATCTCATCTTTTCTTTGTATAGAGACGCTTGTCTGCAGATTTCCATTCTTGATTTCATGCATCGCATCCTTTAATTGATTCACAGGCACCGTAATTCTTCTTGAAACAAACAGCGAGATGACTGCCGCTACTAAAAGAGTGACTAATAAAGCAATCCCAATCGGTAAAAGAATGACAGTAGCTTTTTGTTCAAACTCACTAAGTGCTACAGTTCCTGCTAATTTCCAACCAGTTGTGTCGTTCTTTGTGTAGCTGACCACTCTTTCTTCACCGTTGATGTCGGTCGTGATCGTTCCATTTTTTTTCGTGATACCTTTATAAAATGATTCTTTTGTTGCGCTTTTCCCCAGCATCTTTGTATCAGGATGCACCATATAATTCCCCGAATTATCGATGAGAAGAGCATAACCAGTGTCCCCGATTTTCACATTTTGCATAAGTGTTAAGATATCATTTACGGCGATATCAATTGCCGTTACACCCACGACTTTCCCGCTGTATTCAACCGCTTTTACGGCTTTTACTACCGGGCGGTCTGTCGCTTCGTCAATAAACGGATCTGTCCAGAAGACTTGAGTAGGATTCTTTGTTGCTTGTTGGTACCACGGCGTTAACGTCATGTCCTCAACTGGTGATGCAGGTATAGGATACATGACCACTTCTTTGCTTTCAGAAATGAAATAGCTGTTCATGATTGCTTCATTTGCTAGATGATAGTCTTCGAACTTAGAAATAATATAGTCTGGGCTATCTCCTTTTGCATGGAGCTTGATCGTTGCCGAATCTGCATAAGCAGAAACGAAATTGGCATTGTCTTTTAAAAATCCGTTGAGTGTCTCATCCAGATCATGCATGCGTTCTGATGTGTTCTTCGATGAATTATCAACGGTTGTTTGCTTACTAAACATATAACTAACTCCGCTCACTACGAAACCAGTCATCACAATAAGTAATAGAAAAGGCACAAGAATTTGCCTCTGTAGACTTTTTTTAATCATTTCTTCCTCCTGCAGTTACTTTTTACTAAGCAGCAAAAAGTATATCGACAGAAAGCAACAAAGTTTTACAGGAAAAAAAGCACATTTTGTCTACTGGAGTAGTACAAAATGTGTAAAAGTGTAATTGTAGGGGGTCTGTCCCCCTATATGTGTAAAAAAATAATAGACTTGACACAAAATATGGTATATAATATTTACAAGATTTACCGATATTAATGGTGCAGAAGTGGTTATTATATTAGAGGGGGAATGGACCATGAGCCGAAGCAATGCTCTTGTCTTAACTACAGAGATAGACGCCATTCGCACGACCATGTATGAGGTAAGTAAAAAGGTTAATAGTCTTGCAGATCCGCTTCTTGTTCAGTTGAGCCAAATACTAGACGAAAAGCTAAACAAACTAGATCAAATTAAAAATTGCGCTTAATCACATAAAACGGCACTTAAAGTTCGACCGGGGTTCGTACGTTTCGTAGAATCACCGGTTTTTTATTATGATGCCGTTTCTACCCTTTCCTCGTTCTCTTAAAACGATCTTAAAAACCCCTAACTTCCTTCCACAATTCTAAACTAACACTATGAAAATGTCTCACCCGTCATAATACTCATAAAATCTCGGAAGAAATAGCTATAATCAAAATCAAACGCGATTCGGTGTCGTTTTTCATCATCTGCAAACTGTGCATACGGCCGAACATCGGCAATACTTTGACCTCTTGCCGTATTGCCATTTTGAATCACAATATGTACCGGCAGCGACTTAAACGTGAACATATCTTCTCTTATGCAGGCCATCAACGTAATGGCATCGTGAACAGGACTTCCGAGTATTTCTGGGTTTCTGCTTTTGTAAAAGTTGTAATAAAAGTCTAGCATCGGTTTTAGGATCGGAACCTTGCCTTTGTAATCAATATAATTAACCATCTCCGGAGTAACAACTGCCCTATCCGTCACATTCAACGGGATGATCGTTACGTTTTCTGCGTACGTTAACACGATTCTGACCGCGATCGGATCACCGTAAAAGTTCGCCTCTGACACTGCCGTCACGTTTCCCGGCACCCAGAACGCTCCCCCCATAATATAGTACGCTTTTACTTTTTTCATAAGTGACTGAAACAAAATAAACATCGTTGCAAGAGACGTCAACCTACCCGCATTCACGATGATTAGATCATCTTGATACTGTTCAATCACATTCACGATCTCAAAAAAGTTCTCAATAAATCCTTCTGGTACGCCCGGTTCGATCGGACCTAACCCGTAAACACCATGAACATCTGGATAAAAGGTAGGCTGTTCCCCAGTCATCGGAACTTCTGCTCCACCGATGATCCTAACATCCTGTGGAAAATTAAATGTTTTAGCAATATATTTTACATTCGCTACTGTTTGTTCTCTCGATACGTTGCCATAGTCCGCCACAACACCAACGATATCAATTTCATCACTTAAAAACGCATAAGCTAAGGCAATCGTATCGTCTATTCCAGCGTCACCGAAGAACAGAACTTTTTGTCCCATCGTGCAGTTCCCCTTTATAGGCATTTGTTCTATCTTATTAGGCGATCTGCGCACTTATGAAGTTTGGTCGTGAAAACTATTGCAAAAACCTATTTCGAAGGTCAGGTGCCGGGATCATACAACTCTCTTTTTGCCCAAACCATCGGTATCGATTATTGGCGATCTTTTTATAGAAAGCGTTGCGAATCGGCCGTGGAACAATCTTTAGATATTGGCCTAGGCTGTATGGAAATCTAAGGAACAGAGAGGTTGCCGCTACCGCATCCGATTCTGTATAGATCTTTCCATCTTTAACTAAAATAACGGAATTCATTTGTGCGGGATCCATGTTGTAATGTGAAAGCAGCTTCTGCCCAGCTTGTGACTGTATGGCTGAGAACTTTAACTCGTTACTTTTTTCATGTTTGAGTATAAATTGCACGCTCCCATTACAAAGATTACAAACTCCATCAAAAAGAAGTACAGCACCATTTACCTCATCAAATTTCTGCACATCCAAACCTCCCTTTTCAAAACAAAACATACTTTCCTCTAGTCTACTATTAATTTTCATGAAAACGCATCTTTCCGCCTTCTAAACCGTAGTATAAAGATAGGACAACTTCAGAAAGGTGATACATCATGAAAAATAAAGAAATCAAACAGCATGCCCGGCTTCAACTTAAAGGACAATGGGGCACAGCAGCGTTATTCACGTTGTTGTTCTCGAGTATCTATTACCTCATCCCACTAATCATTGAAGTGAATTTGAGTGGTGGTTGGAATGCTTGGTTGAATCAACCCGCCGACGAACTTAACGAACCAACGTCCAGCACGTTCATCATCACCCTCGTTTTACTGCCTTTATATATTGGATATTTGTGGACTTTTTTATCTGTGATCCGAACAGGTGAGAAAATAAACGTTTCAAGCCTATTTCAAGCATTTTCTGAGATCAGTACGTATGTAAAAATACTCGGCACCTATCTCGTGATGATGGTGTACTTGATTCTGTGGTCTCTTCTTTTACTGATCCCTGGAATCATTAAAGCATTCAGTTATTCACAAACGTACTTTGTTCTAAAAGATCATCCGGGTATCGGCATTAACGCTGCGATCAAGAAAAGCCGGCAGTTGATGGACGGCTATAAGTGGAAATTTTTCGTTTTACAATTAAGCTTTCTAGGTTGGGGAGTTCTTTGCATTTTATCACTTGGTATTGGTTTCTTTTGGCTCGCTCCATATATGAGCGCTTCGTATGCTGCGTTTTATAACGATCGCGTTGAGAATTACCAAAGAGATTAAGAGCACACCTGGCGTCAAGATTAATTTCTTTCCTTTGAAAAAAATTAACCTCAAAAACTCTCCCCCTGAAATGTCCATCTTGAATGGACATTTCAGGGGGTTTTGTATTTGTTTGGGGCCAGACCCCATTTCCTAAAATATTTCCCGACAGTAGGACATATCTATCAATATAGGACAGTCAGACAAGACATCTAAGGGGTGGCATGATGGATCAACTTACTTTAATCGTCGTCGGGGTCATTGGGTTTCTCGTGTTTATGGGGATTGTGGGTCATACACAAACCGCTTATCACTTTCGCAAATGGAACAAAGAGCTTCAACAGCTGGAAACGAATAAAGAGCAGCAGCCTTATTCCCATTGGCTACAACGTGTTACGGCCGATTACAAACAGTTTCATCTTGCAGGTGTACCACAGCTCAACACGCAAGCACTGATCGAAAAACATCTATACAACGAACGCATTCCGCTGCTAGGCGTTTTGCGAGTACCAGTCGGTAATATCCAAAAGCTGCTCAACCAGCTTCCATCCTTCACCATTATTCTTGGTGTACTCGGAACGTTCGTAGGACTTACACTCTCCCTTTTATCCATGCAAGATACGCTCATGACGCTTGGGACGCAGCCTGCTGATTCAAACCTTACGCTTAATTCGATCATCTCCTCCCTTACCGCACCATTTGAAGGGATGAGTGTTGCCTTTTATACGAGTATTGCCGGGATCGGAGCTGCACTTCTGCTCAATTCCATTCAGTCAGGCTTCTTCTCGCAAGGAACATCACTGTCTTACATGCAGAACAAACTTTTAGCTGATTGTGAAGTGTATCTCGATCACAACATCAACAGCGATCTGATCAACGACAAGCCACAAGATTCAGTTGAGCGCCTTCTTGATCGCCTGGCCTCCCGCGTAGAGTCATCGTTTGACAAAACGCTCGGTGAGTTCGCATCACAGATGGTTAATTTTACAGCAGGTCTTCAAAAAGCGATGGAAGACGTGAATGGCATATTTGAAGCGCAGCGCGAGCACGCAGAGAAGTTCGGTGCATCCGCTACACAGCTTGATCAGTTCGGACAGCGGTTCAACGAGACAACCAAAGAACTCGGAACCATTCAAAAAACGGTCGACACGAGTATTAACGCGCTCGCTAAGAACATCTCTTCGTTCGAGCAACAGCTAAAAACGAGCAACGACCGTCACACACAAGGTCAGCAGAAGTTTGAACAGCTCATTCAGCGCTCTGATAAAATGCTGCAAGAAGCACAGCGCCGGTCCGAAGAACATGCACAATCGATGCTCCGCGGCATGCAAGAACAGCTGCAGCACTATCAAAATCAGCATGACGCACTCGAGAACCGTCTCGCGCAAAAGCAAGACGAATGGCATTACCGCTATGCTGAAAAACAAGGCGAATACGGCCGGGCAGCGGCTGACTTCGCTTCAAGCGTCGGACAGCTCGAAAAAGGATTTTACGCTTCGGTCGAGCATATCAAACGAGATTTTACAGATCAGGTTCGAAACATCATGGACAGTCAGAGCCGACAGCTGGCTTCTGCCCTAAACAACTCACAAAATCAAAACAGAAGCGATGACGATATGCGCGAGCTCGCACGAACGCTTGAAAACCTGCACCACGGCTTAACGCGAAGCATCACCGACAACAATCGTACGCTCTCTGACATGTACCACCTCATGCAGCGCATCTATCAAGCTGCCATGAACCAATCATCCAACCAAGTGATCTATGAAACACGCAGTCCTCGCGCACCCGAATACGTAGAAGATGAACGCATGCCAGAAGTTTCGCCGCAAAATTTTAGGAGACGGTGATCGGTATGAAGGCGCGCAAATCTTACTACAACGACGACAGCCAAGAAACAAAAGAAATCTTCTGGCCAAGTTTTACCGATATGATGGCGATGATGGTGCTCGTTATGGTCTTTATCGCGATTCTCGCTTATGTGCAGAGCATCTATAACGCGTATGATCAAGCTCAGATCAAACGCGAACTTGGGCAGGTGGCAGAGGTAAAGAAGCACATTTCTGACCTTATTCAAAAACAGCTAGAAGAAAACGTTGGAAAAGATAAGATCATCCGTGGACCGAACAACACGATCTCAGTTGAAGGCAACATCCTTTTTGATACCGGAAGTGCAGATATTTCAGCAAAAGGAAAGCAAGTACTCGACCCGCTCGCTGACGCACTCGCTGCAATCATCGAGGAAAAAGACATGAGTCAGTATCTGTACATCATTCTGATCGAAGGCCATACAGATTCCGTTCCATATGACAACTGGTCGCTCTCCACTCAGCGTGCGGTTGCAGTCGTTGATTATCTTGGAAAAGCAAACCCGAAACTCGCTAAAAAAGAGTACGCTCAATACCTTGCCGCAACAGGATATAGTGAATATAAGCCGATCGCAAAAGGTAACTCTGCTGACGCCCTACAAAAAAACCGCCGCATCTCGTTTCAGATCATTTTAGACGACGACAAATGGCAGAGCAAGCTCAAGGAAATTGTTGAGCAATAACATCATCTAAAAGCACAAAAAAACGAGCGGAACACTTCGCTCGTTTTCTTCTGCTATTATGCTTCCTTTTTACGCAACTGACGCTTGAAATATAAAAAGATCGGAAGTGGAATGAGTATAAATCCAGAACTTTTTACAATATTATTCATCTCATTCCTTTTCTCCTGCAACTTGTCGTTTTCAATCATCATCTCGTAGTCTTTCCGCATCTCTTCTTCCGTTTTCTTACTAGGCAACGGCTTTCCGTTTTCATCATATTCTACTTCCGCTAAACCGAGTTTATAATCTGCAAAACTAGCTTGATACGTATCCGGACTCACAATATCGGCCACGCTCATAAATACGCTAATACTTCCTCCTATCGTTAGCAAAAGGGTCGTAAACAATACCAAATATATATACAAATATCTAAACATCTTCTCTTCCCCCTTCTCATCGTAAGCTGTTTTTGACTTCACTGCTGCAATCGCCACTCCGACAAATAACAATAATACGACCACTGCAAAGTACACCAAGTAATCTAGATCAAAATTAAACATACATTCACCTAGCTTTCTATTTAAATCGCTTTATGAACAGAGCTACTCTTCTATAGTTCTTCTTTTATTTGCTATAACTATTTAATTCTCCTTTAACCCCTAAATGATTCTATAATAAAAAATGGAAATATTTTTATAAAAAGTAAAACTATTTATCTTTTATATACGAATATATGAGCAAGACAACCTTTTTAGTCTGGAAGTGAAGACAAAATCATGATGATGCAGAAAAGATGGATCAGCTCTGTTCAAAAAAAAGGCGATCAACATGCCGCAAACGAGCTGATCTCTCATTACTATCAATCTATTTATGCCTATGTTTATAAACAAACGCTGAACAAAGAACTGTCGCTTGATCTAACACAAGATATCTTTATTAGCATGCTTCAATCCATCCAGCAGTTTGATGAGAAAAAAGCATCTTTCAAAACGTGGCTATACCGAATCGCAACATACAAACTCGTAGATTATTTTAGGTCTAAAAACTATACATATGATCGTTCCACAGACTCGATAGAAGGTGTTGATGTGGCTACAACTTCAGATTTCACGCTCGAATTGGAATGGAGAGAAGATATCGAAAAGGTAGCACAGCTCATAAACACTTTCTCGATCATCGATCAGCAGGTTTTGCGGCTCAAATTGTTCGGGGAGCAAACGTTTATCGAAATAGCAAGTTCTCTCGAAATGCCTGAGTCATCTATTAAAACAAAGTATTATGCTGCGATAAAAAAAGTGAAGCAACGAATGGAGGCTGAATAAATGGAGAAACAAAAATTCCACATCGAATATCCCACGGATCTTGAAAGAAGAAACCAGATCTCATCTATCGTATCTGCCGGTCTAACTAAACCCAAATCGTTTCCATCTTATCTTCTTGAAATGTATCAACAGCTCGGCTTTCGCTATTTATTTCGAGATGCTACTGAAATTCTTTTTACGACCTGTTTAGCGCTAGCTGTAATGCTGTACGGCATATTTTCACTGAAATCATCTATAGACACACAAGATTTGTACTCTTTCATCTTTACGCTTTCTCCTATTTTTTACTTTGCTCTATCCTCTCTATTTTTAGTACGTGCTTTAATGAAAGACACTTTTTCAGTAGAGATGACCTGTAAGTACCATGTGTTTCAGCTAGCCGCTTTTCGTATGTTCATTTTCAGTATGCTAACAATGCTCATAAATATCACATTGATTATCGTTCTATCGTTCTTGTTTCAATCGATTCAAATCCTGGATGCACTGCTGTTATCATGCAGCTCGTTAAGCCTATTTTCGGTCCTTTACCTGTACGCCTTACGCTATGCAAAAGGGCCGTACGCCACTTATCTAATGATGGCAAGCTGGCTGTTAGTGAATGTTCTGCCAGCCACCTTAAATCAGAACATGTACAGTATGTTTTTACGTCATGTACCTGCGTATGTGTATGGCATCGTACTCATCATCAGCATCATGCTCTATGTAAAAACGTTAAAAAAACTAATCGCATTTCGAGGCGCAGAAGGAGTTTTATAAATGTTAATCGTTGAAGACGTTACAAAGAATTTTGGTCAGTTTCATGCACTAAAAAATATTAACCTAGAGTTTCATAACGGCGTGTATGGATTGTTGGCACCGAATGGAGCGGGTAAGACAACACTGATCAAGATGCTGACGACGCTTTTGTTTCCGACGAGGGGAAGCATCCGTTATGACGGAGAAGATATTATTAAAATGGATGAAAGATACCGGGAGATGATCGGTTATCTTCCTCAGGAGTTTGGTTATTACAAAAATTATTCGCCTACCTCCTATCTGCTTTACCTCGCGGCATTAAAAGGAATACACCGAAAAACGGCAATTACTCGTGTTGAAGAACTGCTTAAAACCGTAGCACTGGATCATGTGGCAAACAAAAAGATGAAGAAGTTTTCAGGCGGGATGATTCAACGTGTCGGGATCGCTCAGGCCATGCTGAACGACCCAAAAATTCTGATCCTAGATGAACCAACAGCTGGCTTAGATCCTAAAGAAAGAGTTCGTTTTCGTAACCTGCTTACAAACCTGGCACGCGATCGTATTGTTATTTTATCCACGCATATCGTTTCAGATGTAGAATCGATCGCAAACGAAATCATAATGATTAAGAATCAAGAAGTGTTATACAAAGATACCGTTTCTAACATCTGCCGCAAAATTGATGGACTTGTTTACGAGACTGAAGTGAGTTATGAACAAACAGAACAATTTCGTACGACTTACCTTAGCTTGTCTGAAAAACAAGAAAACGGAAGCATGTACATGCGGTTTTTAACAGAAGACACAGCGAAACCAGAGTGGAAATCGGTACACCCTAACTTAGAAGATGTCTTTTTATATATCTATCAAGATGGAGTACGTTCTGATGATCAAACGGCTTGAATTTAAAAAAATTATCTCGTCCCCTATTATTCTAGGATTGTTCGTACTGTTTCTTTTGTTCAACTGCTTTCTCATTTATGAGCAATCATCCATTCGAAATGATATGAAATCACTTCAACCAATCGTGAAAGAAACTGGAACACTAATGGATGATGAGGGAAGTAAAAAGCTGCAAATCTCTCATGAAGAAGATTTAAATACTTGGAATCAGCTCGCAGAGAGCAAAACCGGAGACACTTATCAAAACGCATCGGACTTTTATAAACCAGAGCTCTACTATAGTTTGATTGAATCAAAAATTTATTCAGAAAAAGAATTGCAAGACATCAATGAACTAGCGATAAAAGAAACGTATCTAAACTCTATTCAGGATATTGAAACGAAGTACAGCACTTTAAATGTCATGGAAAATGCAGAAGAAGGCATCCGCCTTTTCGGCTTGAAAGGTGCAGCTGCTGAAAAAGTTCGGGAGCAATACACTGTATTAAAACCACGTGTAGAAGAGCTAATCCAAAACAAAGAACATCTTCATCTTTTCTTTCATGGAAAAATGTTTGGTACACATTCTTTTCTTTTTAAAACGTTATTTGGGTTTATGCTTTTTCAAGCGATGATCTTAATCGTTCTGTTTACCGCTTTTATCGTGAATTATGAGTTTGAACATAGAACAGCTTTAGTCACTTATGCAACAAAACGTGGCAGAAGATTGATGTGGGATAAGCTTCTTGTGTCCACCTTCGCATCAACACTTGTAACTGTCGCTCTTCTCGCTATAACATTGTCTGTTTATTTTATAGTGTTTGATTATTCTGGCATGTGGAACGTACCGATTAGTACAGGGTTCTTAATCGAATTAAACAAAATACCTTTTATTAGCTGGTGGAACGTCACATTTATCCAATATCTATTCATGTCATGTGGTTTAGTCGTAATCTGCCAAATACTATTTGTGCTGATCACGTTTTGTCTCTCCATGCTCATAAGGAACAGTTACATCGTTTTCACTCTTTTCGGTGTTATCTTTTTGGCAGGTCTTTATATTCCGAGCCTCATGCCAAAGGACAGCACGATGCTTTTATACACGCACTTCTCTCCTTTTATTCTTGTAATGAACGTGAAGAAATGGTGGATGGAAAGCGGCGTTTTTACGACGTTCAAATATTATGAAATCCTTACCGTCACAGGATGGTTAATCGTTTTACTGCTCACAGCATGGCTGTTAATCAAACGTTTTGCCAGAGAAAATATATAGATAGGACGCGAACATATGAGAATCTTATTTAATGAGGTAAGAAAGCTGTTTTCGGTAAAAATAATCTTCCTGCTTCTTTTAGTTAGCTTTTTTGTGTACCAACAGTTTATTATGTTTGAATTTAAGCATTTTCCTAACGGCAGACCACTGTTAGATGATTTCCGTGCTACGCAAAAAATGCTAGTTGATTATGGCGAATCTATGGATAGTGAGGAATTCCAAGATTTTAAAGAGATAAAGGAACAACGAATAGCTGAAGCGACAGAGTATCTTAAGTCACAGAAAGAAATGGTTGCTGCAGGCATTGATACGTATGAGGAATTTAGCAACATGGATCTAGAAAACGTAAAACTAGCTGCGCTGCACAGCAAAATTGTTTTTGAAGACTATGTAG
Source organism: Fictibacillus nanhaiensis (assembly GCA_016401345.1). Classification (GTDB taxonomy): domain Bacteria; phylum Bacillota; class Bacilli; order Bacillales; family Fictibacillaceae; genus Fictibacillus; species Fictibacillus phosphorivorans. The sequence goes on from JAEACG010000003.1 coordinate 97,919, forward strand.
ATGTTTTTTGGGAGATTCAGGCCCGCGATTGGATCATTGACAGATATGAGCACCCTGAGCGTTTTAATGAGCATGAACTAACTCAGGAACAAAATGCACGCATGGATGAATTGGTTGAAAGTGGAGCAACTGAGGCGATATTCACGGATATGGTGTTTGAAAACTACAATGTCTTAATGAAATATGTAGCCATTCTTATCTTTCTAAATATTATGATTATCCTTATGCCACTATACATTCGGGACAAGCGAAATCACGTACAGCTTCTGCAGTATACATCAAAAACAGGACGCAAACTTTTCTCTCAAAAGCTCCTTACTGGCTTGACTGCATCCTTAATCATTATTACCGCCCAGCTCGCTTTTTTCTTTTTCATGTATAGGGGCAATGATACGAGCATGTTCTTTCCGCTATCGATCAACTCTATATTTAATTTCTTTGTTTCATGGTATGATCTAACCTTTTTTCAATACATAATTCTTACTGTTCTATGTGTCTATCTGTTAGGAATCGCGTTGGTATTGGTCGGAGCTTGGATATCAAGCATCGCTCCCAATTATATGACGAGTGTAGGTCTCCATGTTCCGCTAGCATTTTTGCTATTTGGTACAGGTACTACCTATCTTGTTCAGAACCTGACTACAATCTATTTAAATCCTTATCTCGTACCTATTTCTTTTGCTATCATTCTAGTTCTTAGTTCGCTATTGTTCCTGTGGCGTTATCGGAGAGAAAAAGTGAAGAATATCTAATGGAGAGGAGCAGCATCGGCTAATATAGTAGATGCTGCTTTGTTAAAAAAACACCGGCCACTTAGCCGATGCTTCCCATACTACTGCATTATTTTTTCTTAACCGGCACCCAAATCTCACTTCTAAATGTAGGTGACGTCGTATCTTTGTCCGCGTTCCAAAGTATCTCTGGTCCTTCTGTTTGTTCGTACGACGATGAAGGAAACCACTCTGAATAGATGCGTCCCCACACGTTCTGCAGCGTTTCTGGAAACGGGCCGACCGCTTCAAAGACTGCCCATGTGGATGCTTCCACCTTTAGTTGGGACATACTCTCGGGACATTCGTTGGTTGTTGCTGCCCCAATATAATGATCAAGCTCACTGTTCTCCGTCGTCCTCTCCGAAAAGTTCGTTGACGCACTGATTAAGCCACTTGGCTTTATATTTGATAACTTCTTCAGCTCACTAATCAATTCAGGTGTGAGGCTCTGCCACATCGCGGCGATCTCCGGATTTACCCCTTCAAAAACAAGCGGAACTCGTTTTTTTAGACCCACAATAGAAAATGCCTCTTTTTCAACGATACGATAGTTCATTTCACTTCCTCCTTTTACCGATAATTGAAAGGACATGCGCGGAAAGGCTTTGAGTGATTGACCGTTTTTACGTGCTTCTGATGGCGTAATGCCGTGCATCTGTTGAAATGCTTTTGTAAAAGAATCGGGTGAAGAGTAGCCATATTTCACTGCCACATCAATTACTTTTATGTCGCTGTTCTGCAACTCAAAAGCCGCCAGAGTCAGCCGTCTGCGCCGAACGTATTCTGACAGTGGAATACCTGCCAAAAAGGAAAACATCCTTTTAAAATGATACTCTGAACAATACGCACGTCTCGCTACTTCTGCAAAGTCGACCTCATCCTGCAGATGCTCCTCTATATACTCTAACGCATCGTTCATGCTCTTAAGCGAATCCATCGACAACGCCTCCTTTCAAGTAAAGAATAACAAGGGGAAGATGATGACACCCGACAATCTCTGTATACAGTTTAACGGATTTGGCATCTTTATCGCACAAAAAAACAACCGCTGCTACGGGCAACGGCTGTTCCAAATTACTATTTAAAAAGGGGGGGTAGTACTACTATTCCCAGCTCACATATTTTTATTCATCATTTTGCAAGTTTCATAGATTTTTTTTGCACGACTTCAGTTTTTCCGAAATAACTGTGTAAAAACATGCCCAGCATGATGATGAGAACGCCCATCATAGAAAGGAACGTTGGGCTTGCGATCGATAACAGCCACATCTCGCCAGCTAATACAAAAATAATCTCAGCTGATTGCGTTGCTTCTACTCCTGCCAGTTTCACAGGATTGTTCGCACAAAGATCAGTCGCTTGGAAAAAGAGTACCGTTGCGATAACCCCTGATGAGATCGCGACTAAAAACGTCTGCCACAACTGATCGTTCGTTGGAGGTCCGCTCTCCACCCATCCGATTACGGCGAGAACAATCCACCACGGTAGTGAAGCGATCGTCATGCCGAATGCTCGCTGAAAAGCATCGAGGCGTTTGTTTGTCACAACCATCATTTTTCGATTGCCGAGTGGATAGGCAATCGCCGCAATCAGAACAGGTAACACAACGTTCAACCAAGCGGAGCCGTTCACACCACTTGCTTCCTGCACTTGAACGAGCGCGACACCTCCCAATATGATCAGCGAAAAGCCTAATCCTTTAAAAGGAATTCTTTGGCGTGTGGCTCCTTCCGCTTTGTTCCCTTCATAAAAGAAGGGCACGAGAAGAGAGCCTGCAACGATCGTAATCTGCCAAGTCGCTGCCACTAACCACGCCTCTCCAAAACCTGCTGCATATGTAATCGGTGCATAAAAGAGCACAAAGCCTACTGAACTCCATAAAAACCATGTGCCAAACCGTTTCTTAAGTTCTTGGAACACAGGACGCACGTTGCCACGCATCCACACGATGATCCACAATAACGGAACCATGTAAAAAAAGCGAAGGGCTGCACTCCAATGCCAGCTTCCGCCTGATAAGTCCATAGAACGATTCAATATGAACGTGACGCCAAAGAAAAAGGCTGCCGCGATCCCAAGCCATATCGGTCTCATGTTAAGTCCTCCGTTTCCCTTTAAAAAGTATGCATCTGCCTTGTACAACATGCTTATGTTTTTTTATTATCTTACCATATGGTTGTATGAATTTGGGAAGACACTTTGATTGGGTAATGAGGTCGTTCATTACGTGGTAATTCACTTTTTTTACGAGGTAATCCGTATTTTATACGAGGTAAATTGCCATTTATACGAGGTAATCTAAGATTTATCCAATTTCCGACCATAATCGACAACTCTGCAACAAACAAAAAAAGCGAAACCTCAATGAAGTTCCGCTTCCCTCTAACCTAAGCTAAAAACACCGCTCCATACCCGAGTGATCCAATAATGACAAACACCGGGGACACTTTCAGCTTCTCCATCAACAAGAAACTGGCAGCCGCTAAAAACAGCGTGTGCATCCAACCGACGCTTATATAAGATTCGGCAAAGAACTGATACGCCATGATGCCAAGAAGTACAGCAATTGTCGGCTTTACATAGGTGCTCATGTTCTTTACTCGTGGTGAGTCTTTAAATTTGTAGACGAGACCTAGAAACGCGACCATCAATAAAAGGGAAGGCGCAACGGTTGCAAACACGCCAACAAACGCCCCGAACCAGCCTCCTTCTTGAAATCCAATATAGCCTGCCATCTTTGTCGCGATCGGACCAGGAAGTGCATTACCAAGCGCCAACACTTCTGTAAATTCATTAACAGATAGCCATTCATAGCGGTCAACGACTTCGTTTTCAATCAAGGGAATTGACGCTGGGCCACCGCCGTACCCTAAGATTCCGGGTATAAAAAAGGCGAGAAAGATATGCCAAAAAGTCATCCTGTCTTCTCTCCTTCCCGCACGTTTACTGTCTGTTTATTCTTTCCCTTTAAAGGTCCAAAGAGAGCGAAAGCCAATAATGCACCAATGATGATGCCAGGGTGAACACCGAGAAATTGAAGAAGGACCACGCCCGCAAAGATGTGAAGAAGGCTAAGTTTTAAACCTAATCCTTTTTTGGAGCTATCAAAGAACTGCCACGTTAGGACAGCGAGCATCACAGCGACAACGGGAATGACGCCTTTTGTCATGCCTTGTACCCATGGCTGATCCTTAAATTCACGGAGTGAGGTTAATAGAAGTATCATGAGAATAATGGTCGGCAGAATTGTCGCTAATAACGCAATGAAAAGACCGAGAATGCCCGCTACACGATATCCGATATAACCTGCCATTTTGGTTGCAATCGGCCCAGGCAGCGTGTTTCCTAGCGCCAACACATCTCCAAATTCTTCGTCGTTCATCCATTTGTATTTTCCGACTACTTCTTTATGAACTAACGGGATGGAAGAAGGACCTCCCCCATACCCCAGCATGCCCGACCGAAAGAAGGCAAGAAACAAGTTGAGATACGTCATATGATCAGTCCTTTATTCTTAGTTGAGTTTAGTAGGTTACCATGCAGCGATCGAGCCATCTGTTCTTCCTTCCGTTCCACCTGCTAATACACCAGTCTCTGGGTCTTTCCAAATGATCTGTCCTCGACCAAAGTTCCCTGAATCTGCGGCCACTTGAACGTCATGACCTCTTCTCGCTAGATCATCAACAATATGCGACGGAAGTGAGCGTTCGACTAGAACTTTCTTGTCCTCCATCCATTGCCAGCGTGGCGCATCTAGCGCGGCTTGCGGGTTCAGATGAAAATCAACCGTGTTCATCACAACCTGCACGTGACCTTGAGGCTGCATGTAGCCTCCCATCACACCGAAAGGACCAACGGCTTTTCCGCTCTTCGTTAAGAAGCCAGGAATAATCGTATGATACGTCTTTTTACCTGGAGCGAGTGCGTTATCGTGATTTGGATCTAGCGAGAAATCATGTCCTCTATTCTGCAGTCCGATTCCTGTTTCAGGAACGACTACTCCAGAACCGAACCCCATGTAGTTGCTCTGAATGAACGAGACCATATTGCCTTCTTCGTCTGCCGTTGCAAGATATACCGTCCCACCACTTGGCGGTGTGCCGGGTTCTGGCTGAAGAGCTTCATTATCGATCAGGTCTCTTCGTTTTGCAGCATAGCTCTCCGACAACAATCCTCCAACAGATACATTCATCCTGAGTGGGTCTGTTACATATTTTTTCGCATCCACAAAGGCTAGTTTGATGGCTTCGATCTGTTTATGATACGTTTCGGCTGATTCTTTTTCGGTAAATTCATACCCTTTTAGCGTGTTGAGTGCCAGAAGTGCAACGATGCCTTGACCGTTCGGTGGAATTTCCCAAACGTCGTATCCTCTGTAGTTCACGCTGATCGGTTTTACCCACTCGGGATAAAAAGTTGCTAGATCTTCACTTCGGAGAAATCCGCCGTGCGCTTCTGACGCCTCGCTTATTTTCTGTGCGAGTGCTCCTCTATAAAAGGATTCTGATTTCGTTTCTGCGATATCTCGTAATGTACTAGCATGGTGAGGTGAGCGCCAAATCTCACCAACTTCTGGAGCACGTCCGTCTGGTGCAAAGGTTTGGAACCAGCTCTCGAACTCCTCACCTTTTAATTCACGCTTGTACGTTTCATACGCTTTACGCCAATACTTACCGAGAATGGGCGTCAATGGGTAGCCTTCCTCGGCATAAGAGATTGCGGGTTGCAGCACTTCCTTAAACGGTAATTTACCGAATCGGTTTGATAATTCTGCCCAAGCTGCTGGTGCACCTGGAACCGTAACCGGTAGCCAGCCGAATTTAGGCATATGATCATGCCCCGCTTTCTTTACTTCTTCAATGGAGATGCTTCTCGGTGCGGGACCACTCGCGTTCAATCCATGCAGTTCACCATTCATCCAGACGATGGCGAACGCATCCCCACCGATCCCGTTCGATGTTGGCTCAACGACCGTTAGACAAGCTGCGGTAGCAATGGCTGCGTCAACTGCATTCCCACCCTTTTTTAACATATCAAGCCCCGCTTGTGCGGCGAGGGGCTGACTCGTCGCAACCATCCCTTTTTTCGAAAAAACGCTCATCCGATCTGAATGATAAGGGTTATGAAGCGCATTGTACTGAAGTTTCTGTTGTGTATCCTGTATCGTTTGATTCATGATTCTCACCTTTCGTGGCAGGCGATAAAATGACCTTCATCAATTTCGCGCCATGCGGGTTTTTCTGTTGAACACTGTTCTTTAGCGATAGGACAACGCGTATGGAACGGACATCCGGTTGGTGGATTGGAGGGACTAGGCAGATCGCCTTTTAACCGGATACGTTCTCTCTTTCTCCCAACAGTCGGTCTTGGTATGGCAGACAATAACGCCTCCGTGTATGGATGTGTCGGATTTTCATACAGCTTATGAACAGGCGCGAGTTCCACCATCTGACCGAGATACATAACGAGTACTCGGTTGCAGAGGTGACGCACTACACCAAGGTCATGCGACACAAATAGATAGGTTAAGCCATGCTTTTCTTGGAGATCACGTAAAAGTTTGATCACTTGTGCTTGAACGGAAACATCTAATGCTGACACAGGTTCATCACATACGATAAAGGATGGATTGATCGAGATCGCACGGGCTATCCCGATTCGCTGGCGCTGACCGCCGCTAAATTCGTGCGGATAGCGCTCATAGTGTTCTTCTTTCAAACCAACCTCTTTTAACAGTTGAAGGACCTTTTCTCTCCGTTCTAAAGAGGATAGATTCGTATGGATGATGAGCGCTTCTTCTAGAGCATCACCAATCCGCTGTTTTGGGTTAAGTGAGGCATACGGATCCTGAAAAATCATCTGCATCTCTTTTTTATAAGGCTTTAACTGTCTCGATGAATAGTTACTAATGTTATTCCCGTTAAAGACGAGTTCTCCTTCTGTCAGCGATTCAAGTCCAAGGATCGTTCTTCCGAGCGTCGATTTGCCGCAGCCGGATTCACCAACAACACCTAGTGTCTCTCCTTTATAAATATCAAGCGTGATTCCGTCAACTGCCTTCACATGGTTCTTTACCCGCTGCAGGATGCCGCCTCGCACAGGAAAGTGCTTTTTTACATTTTTTACGCTATAAAGAACTTGCTCGTCTACCGCCATTCTGTTCGACCCCCTCTTCTTGCAGCCAGCATCTTACACTCTGTTTATCTGTAACGTAAAATGTTTTTGGAGATTGTTCCATACATTTATCAAAAGCATACGGACACCGCGGATGAAAACGGCATCCCGAGATCTGCTCATTTAGCATCGGCATCGATCCTGCAATCGGCTTCAGATCAAATTCAGGATCATCAACATTAGGTACAGAAGCTAACAATCCTTTTGTATAAGGATGCTGTGGATTTTCAAAGATTTCTTCCACACGGCCTTCTTCAATTATTTCTCCTGCATACATCACGATCACTCGATCAGCAATCTCGGCGACAACTCCCATATCATGCGTGATCATAATCATGCTCATGTCGAGTTGTTCTTTCAAATCGTTCAGAAGGTCGATGATTTGAGCCTGAATGGTCACATCAAGTGCTGTTGTCGGTTCGTCAGCAATCAACAGAGACGGGTTGCATGATAGTGCGATCGCGATCATGACGCGCTGCCTCATCCCTCCGCTCAACTCATGCGGAAATTGATTCATCCGTTCGACAGGCGAAGGAATCCCAACCATCTTTAAGAGCTCAATTCCTCTCATATGTGCTTGTTTTTTTGATAGCTTCAAATGGATCATCAATGGTTCACGAATCTGAAAACCTACCGTAAATACTGGATTTAAAGCTGTCATCGGTTCCTGAAAAATCATAGATACTTCGTTTCCGCGCACCTTTTGCATCTGTTTTGGTGACATCTCAGCAAGGTTTCTTTGATTAAAGAAGATCGATCCGTCTGCTATCATTCCGTTTGATGGAAGAAGTCCCATGATAGAAAGAGCTGTGATACTTTTACCACAGCCCGATTCTCCAACGATACAGAGTGTTTCTCCTTTTTTCACCGAAAAAGAAGCGCCCCGGACAGCCGGCAATGGACCGTCCGCTGATTTAAACGTTGTCACTAAATCTTTCACCTCTAAAACAGTCTCTTTCATCATCCATCCCTACTCTCTATAAACGCCGTATAATGACCACTGTCCTGTAGGTTCCATCTCAAAGCCTTTAACAGACTTATCGTAGGCAGCTGATGCGATGCCATGGTAAATCGGCAGAACCGGAAGCTGTGTCATCACATATTCATCTGCTTTGGTTAAGATTTCCTTACGCTGTTCTTGATCTACAACAGAACGAGATTGATCGACCAGCTTATCGAACTCAGCATCTTTATAACGGCTTAAGTTTGTTGCATCAATGTTTGCAGAATGAAGTCGTGGAAACAATAATTCACTTCCATCTCCTGTAACGTTCGACCAGCCGGCAATCGTAATATCAAAGTCACCTTTTTTCGAAACATCCAGGTAAGTACCCCACTCGATCGTCTCGATGTTTGCGTTTATCCCTGCTTCTTTTAACTGTGACTGAATGACTTCAGCCATGTTCATGTACTGACTTGTATTAGCAGCTAGTATTTTAATCTCTTTTTTATCAAACCCGTTATCTTTCACAAGTTTCTTCGCTTCTGCCTGATCAAATTTTGGTCCCTTATCACTGCTTTCGTTATGCCCAAAAACCTCTGGTCCGATGAAGCTGTTCGAGTAAACTCCGAGACCATTTAACTTTTTCAAGTATCCTTCACGATTGATCGCTTGAGAAACCGCTTGTCTGAACTTCAAGTCGTTCATCGGTGCTTTTTCCATGTTAAAAGCCAAGTAGTAAACGGGTGTTCCATCTTTTTTCTGAATATCAACGTTCTTAATCTTCTCTAGACGTGGCATCAGCTCAGGTGCAAGCCCATCGATCAACTGAACTTTTCCTGTCTGCAGCATAGAGATCGCGGTTGATACTTCAGGAACGACTGTAAACGTTAGCTTTTCGAGTTTGGCCGGCTTCTGCCAATAGTCCTTGTTCTTCACGAGTACGATGTCATCGCCGTTTACTTTTTCAGAGAATGTAAATGGTCCTGTTCCTACTGGATCTTTCATAAGATCTTGCTTTTGATCAGCTGTTGGAGATACGATGGCCGCATTTGAGTGTGTTAAGGCCGCAAGCATCGGTCCATAGGGCTTCTCTGTTTTTAAAACAACCGTATGTTCGTCCTGAACTTCGATGGATGATACTGGTGCTAAAAGTGATGCACGGGGTGCTGCCGTCTTTGGATCTTTTAATTTATCAAACGTGTATTTAACAGATTCTGCGTTGAACGGAGTCCCATCGTGAAATTTTATATCTTTCTTCAACTTGATCACCCACGTATTTTCGTCTGGGTTCTCATAGGATTCTGCAAGGTGTGGAACGATTTCGCCTTTATTATCTCGAACAAATAACGTTTCATAGATCTGTTCGATCACTGTAGATGAAACAGAATCATTTGTTAGGATTGGTGATAGACCTACCACTTTAGAAGTCGTTGCATAGGTTAGCTCTTGTTCAGCTTTCCCTGCACTTCCGCCTGATGAAGAATTGCTGCTGCAACCTACTAAAGCCAATGACAATACAATAAGAACCGTTAGCAAACTAGCAAACCACTTTTTTCCCATTTGTCATATCCCCCTCTTATTTGTCTAAACTCATTCCTTGATCTAATGCGTCACGAAGCGCATCACCGACAACATTAAACGCAAACACAACTAGCATGATGGCAATACCCGGAATCACGATCATATGAGGTGATGTCCACATGTACTCCTGTCCTGCAGCAATCATTGCACCCCATTCAGGCGTTGGCGGCTGTGCCCCTAAGCCTAGGAAACTTAATGATGCCGTTGATAGAATCGCAGTTGCCATCCTCATCGTCGCAAAGACGATAATAGGAGCCATACAATTTGGCAGGACATGCCTGACCATGATACGAAGGTCACTTGCTCCAAGTGATCGCATCGCGATAATGTACTCTTGCTTCTTAATGGAGAGAACACTTCCTCGCACGATACGTGCACACGTTGGAATCGACCAGATACTAATCGCAATTACGACGTTCACAAGGCTTGTCCCTAAGATTGCGATGATCAGCATAGCTAGCAGAATACCAGGAAAAGCAAACATTAAATCTACGAACCTCATAATGATGCCGTCAAGTCTTCTATAGTAACCAGATAGCAAACCAAGTACGACTCCGCCCACTAAACCAAGACTTACAGCACCTATCCCTACTAACAACGAGATCCGCGCGCCATATACGATTCTGCTCCAGATATCTCGTCCATAATTATCCGTTCCTAGCCAATGTCCTTCTGTGCCAATAGGCAGTTCACTCAGTTCCAAGTTCTGTTTGTTAGGATCCACTCCTACGATGACTGGAGCTGCAAGAGCCATAAACAGCTGAAGAGCAATGATGACGAGACCGACGATAGCCATCTTATTCTTGATGAGCCGTTTCCACGTTTTGAAAAGCGCAAACTCTTTCTTTTTCTTATGTGACGGTAACTGCTGTGTTACTACTTCCGTTGACATGTTATCCCCCCTTCGCGTTTATTCGTAACTGATTCTTGGATCAATAAAGGCGTATACAATATCGACAATTAAGTTCACTAAGACGAACAGTGTGGCTACAAGAAGCACAGATCCTTGAACCATTGGGAAATCACGAGCTGCAATAGACTCAATCATAAGCCTGCCAACCCCGTTGATGGCAAAAACAGATTCTGTAATGATGGTGCCTCCAAGTAAGAAACCAAAATTCAAGCCGATCACTGTAATCACAGGGATCATTGCGTTTCGAAGACAATGCATCATGATGACTGTTTTTTCACGAACGCCTTTCGCCCTAGCCGTTCTTACATAATCTGCTCGGATAACTTCCAACATGGCCGATCGACTCATTCTGGCGATCATGGCGGCTGAGCCTGTCCCAAGAGTAATAGCAGGAAGTGCGAGTTGTTTCATTCCTTCGATGGTCCAGAACGGTTCGGTTAATCCTCCCACAGGAAACCATTGAAGGTTAACGGCGAAAATAAGGATTAATATGGCACCTAACCAAAAGTTAGGAATGGAGATTCCCCCGAGAGCAATAATGGTACTCAATCCGTCAAACCAGGTGTTATGCTTTAACGCTGATATAATTCCTGCCGTTACACCGATTACAATCGCAACAATAATACTTGCGATAGCCAGGTTCAGTGTATTAGGGAAACGGTCGATAATCGCTTCTGACACAGCTTGTTTTGTCTGATAAGAGAACCCTAAGTCACCTGCAAAAATGCCTTTTAAGTAATCAAAATATTGAGCGAGCAACGGCTCATTTAGTCCAAGATTTTCTCTGATCGCTTCAACGTCTTCTTGAGTCGCTGTCGGTCCGCCGATAATACTTGCCGGATCACCTGGCGCAATATGCATACTCATAAAAACAATGAATGAAATACCGATTAATAAGAGCACTAGCTGAAAAACACGCCTTACAATTAAACCTGCCATTTTCTCTTCACCTCTCCCCTTTTTTCACTTTTTCGGTACAATTAAGTAGAAATGACCTCCGTTTGTTAACCAAAACTCAAATATAAACTAACAAACGTTTTATATTGTTTCTGATTATAAAATATATTCAGAATATTTTCTATATAAAATCATAATTTGGTTCTTTGTTCCCGTACCTATGTAAGTAGACATAAACCAATGCACTACTAAACGTTTTTGAGATAGGAAGATGCACCTAGTTGATATAATTGCTTCACTAGAATAATAAAAGAGGATTCGAAATGGATAGCTGTCCATTCGAATCCTCTTTGTATTCTTTATAGTTTTAGCCCTGATCGGCTCTTGAATCTTCTGAGTAGAATATGTGATTCTACTCTCGAAATACCTTTGATGCCATACAGTTCATTATTGATAAACTTCTCTAGCGAAGGAAAATCTTCTACCAATACGTGCATATGTAATGTGCTTGGCCCAGTCATCTGGTAGCAGCTTGCGACACTTGGATTATTCACGAGTTTCTCTGCTACTTTTACTAAATAGGCTGGTTCACAGTCCACTTCAAAGAAAGCTGAAACGGTCTTTCCTGCTGCTTCTGAGTCAATCACCACACTGAACTTTTCTATTACTCCCGCTTTTCTCATCTGATTAACACGTTCGCGAACAGATACACGGGAAAGGCTTAATTCCTTACCGATCTCTGCATAAGACATTCTACCGTCTTGTGTTAGCAGCTCTAATATTTTTCGATCTGTATCATCTATTTTCAAATCAATCACCACGCTTACATTGAATGAATTCATTGTAAGCGTTATTTTCTCAAAATTCAAATAAGGACTAAAAATGCAATGTGTTCACCCTGTATTACAACAGTTTTAAAATATTTAACACATTCTCAGAAACCCCGTCATATCAAGGATAAACAGTTGGACAGATGACTCAATTTTATAAAAAAAAAGAAAATGTTATAAAACAGGTGTTGCAAAAAATAAACTGTTATAATACAATGCATTATAATCAAATCAAAAACAAAACAGGAGGAATTTAAAATGAAAAATTACTTGGAGCTTCACCGTAATATTCCTAAGAAGACGTGTTCAGAATGTGGGTGTGTAATCGAAGAACAACACGAATCTTATCTTTATGAGTGCGAGCGCTGCATGGGAAAACACGAGAGGTAAATTTTTTTACCTCTTCTGTTATATAACAATAATATTTTAAGTGCATCTGTTTAATAACATGTTCAGAAAGGACTGTGTAATAAGTGACGATTGAAACTACTAATCTACAAGTGTTAGGCGACATTACCCCAGAGTATGAAAAAATATTAACACCAGGTAGCATTCTTTTCTTAAAATCATTGCACCATCACTTTAATAACACCCGCAAAGAACTTCTGAAACAACGTAAAGCGAGGCAAAGTGAGATTGATGCTGGGATTATGCCCACCTTTTTACCGGAAACCGAACATATCCGTAACAGTGATTGGACCATCTCACCGCTTCCCCAAGATCTTCAAGACCGACGAGTAGAAATTACAGGTCCTGTTGACCGCAAGATGGTGATCAACGCGCTTAACTCAGGAGCTAGGCTTTTTATGGCAGATCTCGAAGATTCCAACTCTCCTACTTGGGAGAACACGATTGATGGTCAGATCAACTTAAAGGATGCCGTTAACCGCTCCATTTCTTTTGATAATGGAAACGGAAAAACGTATACATTGAACGAAAAGACCGCCACGCTCATCGTACGTCCACGTGGCTGGCATCTTGAAGAAAAACATATTGTTGTCGACAGCGAACCGATGTCTGGTAGCTTAGTAGATTTTGGCCTTTATTTTTACCACAATGCAAAGACACTAATCGAAAATGGATCTGGACCGTATTTCTATCTTCCTAAAATGGAAAGTCATAAAGAAGCTCGCCTTTGGAACGATGTGTTTATTTACGCCCAAGAACAGCTTGGAATTCCAAGAGGTACCATTAAGGCAACTGTACTAATCGAAACTATTGTCGCGGCTTTTGAGATGGACGAAATTTTATATGAGCTTCGTGAACATTCCGCAGGTGTAAACTGTGGCAGATGGGATTATATTTTCAGCTATATTAAGAAGTTCCGTAATCAGCCACACGTGATTCTCCCTGATCGTTCGCTCGTTACCATGACTGTTCCGTTCATGAGATCCTATTCTCTTTTGGCCATAAAAACATGCCATAAACGAAACGCCCCTGCGATCGGTGGGATGGCTGCACAGATTCCGATAAAAAATGATGAAGCTGCGAATGCCGCTGCTTTTGAAAAAGTGCGTGCTGATAAAGAGCGCGAGGCTTCTGACGGTCATGACGGGACATGGGTTGCCCATCCGGGACTCGTGCCTGTTGCTATGGAAGTATTTGACCGCATCATGCCAACGCCTAATCAGATCGATCGAAAACGTGAAGATGTAGTCGTAACGGCTGATGATTTAGTGGCTGTACCAGAAGGCGAAATCACAGAAGAAGGTTTGCGCGTCAACATTAGTGTGGGCATTCAATACATTGCTTCTTGGCTGAGAGGTAAAGGAGCTGCACCGATCAACCATCTCATGGAAGATGCAGCTACGGCAGAAATCTCACGTGCTCAAGTATGGCAATGGATCCGACACCCTAAAGGCATTTTACGTGACGGCCGCAAAGTGACGTTCGAGCTGGTAGAGGAACTAAAGTTGCAGGAAGTTCAAAAGTTGAAGCAAGGAATGAATGAGGCATCATTCAATTCTGGTCGTTTTATGGAAGCAGTTGCGTTGTTTGATGAGCTGATTCGTAATGATGAGTTTCAAGATTTCTTGACCAATCGTGGTTATGAGGTGTTGTAGTGCTAATCCTTGTTGTCCTCGAGAGTGGTTGATTTCCGCCCCACTCATTAGCTATCCGTTTTTTCTAAAGAAGCATCATTGAATAGTTAATCGGAGTGTAAGGTGGGAGACTCCTGGGGGATCAGCGGGACAGGTGAAACACCTAAGGACGCATAGCGTTAAGGTGGTTCACCGCACGCCCCCCGGAAAGCGAGCACCTGAAACGGAGATTAACCACCACAAGAACAACTTGAGTTAACTTTACCCTACCCACTTTTCAACAATAAAAACTAAAATATAAATCCTAAGGAGAGAGATTAATGAATCAATCACGTGTGGAAAAATTACAGGATATGTGGCAAAACGAAGAGCGCTGGTCGGGAGTTCAGCGTCCTTATACAGCAGAAGAGGTTATTCGCTTACGCGGGTCCATCGATATCGAGCATACACTTGCTAAAAAGGGCTCCGAAAAATTTTGGGATCTCCTTCAAAACGAAACATATGTAAACGCTTTAGGAGCACTAACGGGCAATCAGGCGGTTCAGCAAGCAAAGGCAGGTCTGAAAGCCGTATACTTAAGCGGTTGGCAGGTCGCAGCAGATGCCAACCTTTCTGGAAACATGTATCCTGACCAAAGTTTATATCCAGCAAACTCTGTGCCACACGTGGTAAAACGCATCAACTCTGCTCTTCAGCGCGCTGATCAGATTCAGCACATGGAAGGTGGAAACGAAGTCGATTACTTCCTTCCGATCGTTGCCGATGCTGAAGCTGGTTTTGGTGGACAACTGAACGTTTTTGAGCTGATGAAAGGCATGATTGAGTCTGGAGCGTCGGCTGTTCACTTTGAAGATCAGTTATCTTCTGAGAAAAAGTGCGGACATCTAGGTGGAAAAGTACTATTGCCGACGATGACGGCTGTACGTAACTTAATCTCAGCTCGTCTGGCGGCAGATGTGATGGGAACACCAACAATTTTGATCGCACGTACTGATGCAGATGCTGCAGATTTGATCACGAGTGACATCGACCCGGTCGACCGCGCGTTTATTACGGGTGAGCGAACTGCTGAAGGCTTTTACCGTACGAATGCGGGCCTCGATCAAGCGATTGCACGCGGACTTGCCTATGCACCTTACGCGGATTTGATCTGGTGCGAAACGAGTGAACCGAACCTAGAACAAGCGCAGCGTTTTGCAGATGCGATTCACGAACAGTTCCCTGGTAAACTATTAGCTTACAACTGTTCTCCCTCTTTTAACTGGAAAAAGAAACTGGATGACGCAACAATTGAAACGTTCCAGCAGCAGCTTGCCGCGATGGGCTATAAGTTCCAGTTCGTAACGTTGGCTGGTTTCCACGCACTGAACCATAGCATGTTCGAGCTAGCAAAAGGCTATAAAGCGAGAGGCATGGGTGCTTATTCTGAGTTGCAGCAAAGAGAGTTTGATAGTGAGATCGATGGCTATACGGCAACGCGCCACCAGCGTGAAGTAGGAACAGGCTATTTTGATGAAGTCACACAGCTCGTTTCGGGTGGTACAGCTTCAACAACAGCTCTAAAAGGATCTACAGAAGAAGATCAATTTCAGTCACAAAAAGCGTAGAGACAGAGTTATTGGATAGGAGATATATAGAAGAAAGGACAGGAGCAGTTGCCCTTGTCCTTTTTTAGAGTCTAATTTACAAATGTATTGTGAACGCGCCACGATTTCTTTGCATACGTGGACCAGATGAAAAACGCCAATAACGCAGAAGCTGAGTTTACAAAAGGCGTTCCTGTATTCACTTCATCTACAAACAGAAGCAGAATATCTGTTAGAACCGCAAAGATTAACGTGATCTGAAGCAAAAATATCCACGTCTTTACGAACGATTTCTTCTTCGTAAAAAATAGATAGAGAAGATATATATTTAATCCAATCAATCCAATATTAAAGATTAATTCTCCATATACAACGTATTTTAATAATAACGAATTGAATTTATAACCTTGGATCGCATCAAATCCCACTTGTACAGCATTTAGTTTAAACGGCAACGCTAAAAGTAGTCCCGCTCCTACTAATAGCAGCCATCCTCCTAAACCTTTTAAATCTTCTTTTTGTTTTGGTTGTGTTTCCAATGTCTGTCTCCCTTCTGATGTATGTCTTTTCTGCACTCATGTTTTCCATGAAGGATAAAGTGACTCTATACGGAATATTATATCTAAAATTAATCATGTCAGGAGTCATGTTATGGAAATGATTAAAAAAGCTACTGTTCTTGATGCCGCTGATATACATGCGTTACAAAAATTGGCTTATGTGAGTGAGGCTGAACTTTACGGCAATTATGATATTCAACCTCTTACACAATCGGTTGCTGATGTAGAAGAAAGCATAAGAACTCACCACGTACTAAAGTATCTATTTAACGGTAACATTATTGGCTCTGTCAAAGCCCATGAAGCCGGAGGAACATGTTATATAGGTAAGCTCATGGTCCATCCTGATTTTCAGAACAGAGGAATCGGAAGAAAGTTAGTAGAGAAGATTGAGCAACTGTTTGCTGGATATCGTTACGAATTATACACCGGCAGCAAAAGCGTTAAGAATATCTCTTTTTATGAAAAGCTAGGTTACAAGGCGTTTAAAACCCAAAAATTAGACTTTGAAGAAACCATCTTTGTTTTTATGGAAAAGCAGCCTGTATTGTTAAAAAAATAAGGCTGTTTTCGTAAACTTTGTTGCTTTTGGAAGTGTTGATTTCCGTTCTAGGTTGCTCGCTTTCCACGGGGCAGGCGCTGAGCCACATTCGTACGTTTCACTCTTAACTGTCTCAGCTGCCCGCCTTAAGAAGTTCCTTGCTCCTGCGTCTACAAGTGATGCTTCGTAGTAAGCTTCCTCGTCGCATGCCTTGCAAGGAGTATCTCATGTGGTAGGCACGCACCTTCCACTACAATCAATTGTCAATGGTGACATGGGTACAAAGCAACAATCTTTTAGAAAAGAGCGAAAAGTAAAGAAAAGAGGCTGATACGAGAGTCAGCCTCTTACTCGTTCTATTAAGCTTTTACATCGCGCTTTTGGAAAACCGTAAACGTAATCGCAAGCATGATCACCGTGTATACCGCGAGCACACTAATAGAGAACGGCAGCGTTAAATCCTTAACCATCTGGTTCTGTCCATCGATCAATACACTAAGATCCATATTGGCGAACAATGTGTAGATCACCCAATCTTTTGTAGCAAGAAGTGCAACAATCGTATTTCCTGCAAACATTGTAAACAGTGCCACACCGATTGCGACCGAGTTACTCATGAACAGAGTTGAGATCATGAATGACATGGCTACGAGTGCTGTTAATTCGATAAATTCTACTCCAATGTTAGCAAACACGTACTCCACAATCAGCCTTTCTTTCACTTGCCCATCTTCTGCTGTGATCAAATACGACTGATCCATGCCTCCAAATCCATAGGCAAGGCCACCAACGAGCCATGTCACTAAGATGACAACGAGCCACATCAAGAACGCAAAGCCAAGCGTTGCAACGAATTTAGATAAAAGAATCTTCCACCTGCTATAAGGGCGGATCAGAAGCATCTTGATCGTCCCTTTTGCAAATTCATTCGATACGATATCACTAGCCACTACGATTACAAACAATCCGATAAAGATTGAGATCCAAGCCATGTCTTTCATGAACTGCCATGCAGTTGTTTCATAAGGAGAGATATCATTAGCGATGGCGTATTCGTTCTGCTTGATGTTTGATTCTAACATATCGATATAGATTTCATTATCGTTGTTTTTCTTTGCTTCATCCAGCGCTTTTTGGTCATCCTTAACAGTTTGCGTCAGTTCTTGCTTCCAATTTTCATTCACTTCAACATCTGTTGTTGCTTTGTCATAAACAGCGATACCGATAATGATAACGATTGGAATGGCAAGGAAGATCCATGTGCGCATACGGCTAAAGATCTTAATCCACTCATTCGTTAACAGGGATAGCCACTTCATTCAGATCTCCCCCTTTCTTTGTCATTTCTAAGAATCGTTCTTCGAGCGTCTTCGTTTTGCGTTGGATACCAACAACGAGCACGCCTGCTAGAACAAGTTGTTTATTAAGTTCTGCAATGGATCGTACGTCCGATGTTTGAACAATTAGTTCCTGTCCCGACTCTGTGACGTTCAGCTCTTCGTTCATTTTGATAAGTAATTGTTTTGCCTGCGAAACGTCGCCTTCGATTTGGAAGTGAACCTTCACATCGGCTTCGTCTTCCTGGTTTAGAATTTCATCGATACGGACCAGTTTTCCATTTTGAATAATGGCCACACGGTCGCACATCATCTGCATCTCAGCAAGCATGTGTGAAGATACGATTACAGAAGTTCCATTGTTTGCTAGCAGACGCAAATAGTTACGAAGATCATATATTCCTTGTGGATCGAGTCCGTTCGTCGGTTCGTCCAGGATTAACACGTTCGGCTTATGTAAAAGTGCCTGAGCTACACCCAGTCGCTGTCTCATACCAAGCGAGTATGTTTTTACTTTATCGTGAATCGCGTACTTCAGATCAACGAGTTCAATGACTTCGTCAATTCTTTCCTTTGTCACATCCGGCATGATCCTCGCATATTGCATGAGGTTTTTGTAGCCTGTCATATAATCGTACAGCTGCGGGTTTTCAACGATTGCACCAACGCGTTCCATCGCTTTTTCAAAGTTACCTCGAATGTTGTCACCGTTGATCAGAACGTCTCCGTCCGTGATAGAGATCAGCCCAACGATCATTCGAATCGTTGTCGTCTTACCCGCTCCGTTCGGACCGAGCAGACCGAAAATCTCACCTTCTCTTACAGAAAACGATAGATCATCCACAATGGTCTTGCCTTTGATCTTTTTCGTTAAGTTCTTAAGTTCTAACGTATGTGTTGTCATGTGCTCCCCAATTCCTCCTATCATAACTCTCTCTTTTCACATTCTAATACGAGTGAATCATAAGAAAAGTTTCGTAAATTTTGTAAATTATTTACTTATCACTTTAACGCTTCTACCTGCCTTTTGTATATGCTTCTCTTTTTTTATAACGCGTGTTGAGATAAAAACACCCAGTATAACGAGCACACCTCCAGCTACTTGATACCATGCGAGCGTTTCGTCGATAAAAAGAACAGCAAAGATCGCAGCAAACACAGGGATCAAGTTCAAAAAGACTCCGGCTTTACTCGGCCCGACTCGCTCAACCGCTGTATTCCAGGACATGAACGCAACGATCGATGCAAAGATTCCTGTATAAAGAATGGTTGCGATAGTAGCTAATGACCATACAATTTCTTTCGTTTGCATCTCTACTATTGAAAATGGCAGCAAGATGAGGATGCCAAGAAATGCCGTTACAACAAACGTGCTGTATGTAGGAAGAATTCCCGCATATCTTCGAATAAGAAGCGAATAAATACTCCAGCAGATAACAGCCCCAATCACGATCAAGTCACCTTTATTAAACGACAGCTGCAGTAAAACAGCGAGTGAGCCTTTAGAGATAATAAATAGAAGTCCAACGAGCGAAAGTAACGCTCCTGCCACCTGTTTGGTGTTAAGCTTCTCTTTGAGAAAAATAAACGACAATAGGAAGAGCAGAATCGGTGTTGACGTGTTAACAATGGATGCATTTATTGACGTCGTATAGTGCAGGGCAATGTATAAAAGCGTGTTAAAGCCCGTGATCCCAGTGATCGATAAGATAAGGACGACTTGCCACTGCTTTTTTAGCATCGGCCACTCTTTTCGTAAAAATGGGACGGCGAACGGAAGAAAAATGAGAAATGCGGTGCACCATCGCAAAAAAGAGAGTGTTACTGGCGGTAAACTGCTCGCTATCGCACGTCCAATCACAAAATTCCCGCCCCATATTAAGTTTGCGATCACTAAAAGTACATACGGATTAACTCTTTGCATGGTGAGGATCACCTCTTTTTTAGAGATTAAGTCGTTTTGGGGTTCAATTAAGTCGTTTTCATAGCAGATTAAGTCTAATCAGCCACACATTAAGTCTAAACAGCTCCCAATTAAGTCTAAAATCAAAAATAAAGGCGATTCGACAAAATGTAACCTGACAGACCCTTTATCAACAACTTCAAAATCTTTTTCTCCCACTATAGCAGACTACCTTTTAAAGTAGATATGGTCATTTCGCCTCAATCTAAAATTTGTAAGCTTTTTTCCTGTAAATCCACCTTGAATGCTGTACAATGGAAATTAAAATCATTGAAATACTTTACTTTATGAAGTAAAAAGCAGAAGAAAGAAGATGACATAATGAAAGCGTATCGGACGTATGTGATTTTATTCCTGGTGATGGTGGTGTGGGGGTTAAACGTAACCGCAACGAAAATTCTAGTTACGAACTTTTTGCCTGTTACAATCACTGGAATTCGTGTTCTAACTGCGGGCTTAACCGTATTTCTGCTTCTCTCTATAATAAAAAAAGTTCGGTGGCTTACGAAAAAAGAGTTTTGGTATGTCTTTCTGGCGTCGATCTTTAATGTTGTTGCGCATCACTATTTTCTATCCATCGGCTTAACCGAAACAACAGCCACGAACGGCGGGTTGATCATGGGTATGTCGCCACTTCTAACGACTATTCTTGCCATCTCGTTTTTAGGAACACCTCTTACGCTCTTAAAATCGATCGGACTTCTTCTCGGGTTCTCAGGTGTTGCATTCATCGTTTTAGAAGGAAACAGTCAGGTAGCAGGGATCTCGTTCGGTGATGGATACATTTTATTATCTGTACTCACGCAAGCTGTAAGCTTTATCCTCATCAAGCGCGTGGCGCACACGTTAGATCCTCGACTCATGACCGGCTATATGATGGTGATCGGTTCACTGTTCCTGATCGTGATCGGATTGATCGAAGAGCCACAAGGATTTGCAGGTGTTGTTGAAAATTCGACCGTTTCGCTATGGCTGATCTATTTTGCTTCAGCTTGTATCGCTACAGCTGTTGGTCATATGCTCTATAATGAGGCGATCGGTAAAATCGGAGCGTCAGAAGCTTCAATCTTTATTAATTTGAATCCATTCTTTGCTCTCGTTGGCGCCTACCTCTTTTTAGGTGAACAGATCTTGTTTCAGCACATCTTCGGATTCCTGCTCATTATCACCGGTGTCCTCTTAGGCTCTGGTGCAGTTGAGGAGATACGGAACAAAAGATTGCGCAAAAAACACGCGGCTTAGGATGATTTATTGAACATAAAAAACGATCAGAGATTAAAGATCTGGTCGTTTTCCTTAGGCTGTTTTCTAAAAAATGTTGCTTTTAAATCTTTTATTTCCTTCTTTGACTTTTGATTGGAGTGGAAGATGCGTGCCTACCACATGAGATACTTCTTGCAAGGCATGCGACGAGGAAGCTTACTACGTAGTATTAACTTGTAGACGCAGGAGCAAGAAACCTCTAAAGGCGGGCAGGTGAGACACTTATACGGAAACGTACAAATGTGGCTCACCGTCTGCCCCGCGGAAAGCGAGCATCTGGAACGGAAATCAACTACTTTCAAAAGCAACAAGGAATACGAAAACATTTATTACAAACTAGCAGAAGCTGCTTTCTTCTTCCGTTTCTGCAGCACAACATTTTGAATCGTTAAAAACACATTCCCGACCATCCAATAAAGAGGCAGAACAGCGGCCAGCTTCCATGCCGAAAACAGGATAATGATCGGCATCACGTAACCCATCATTTTGATTTGCGGATTTGAAGCAGCGAGCTCCGTTGTACTCATTTTATATTGGATAAACGTTGTTAAAGCCGCTAACACCGGAAGCAGATGCAGAGGATCTGCGGTGCCTAAGTTAAACCAAAGAAAGTTGTGCAATGCGATCTCTTTCGTTTTGATGATTGCATAATAAAACGCAAACAGAATCGGCATCTGAATCAAGAGGGGCAAACACCCCATCGATAACGGGTTAACTTCATGTTTTTTATAAACAGCCATCAGTTCATTCTGTAATTGCAGTTGAGATTCTTGATCTTTCCCCTTGTGTTTTTCACGAAGCTGTTGGATCTCAGGCTGGATCTCTTTCATCTTTTCCTGATTTTTCGTTTGTTTCAACGTTAACGGCATGATCAGGAATCGTATCACAATCGTTAAGAGGATGATCGCAATCCCATAGCTATCGTTAAACAGATACGCCACATATTGAATGAGCTTTGAAAACGGGTAGATGAAAAAATGGTTCCACACACCCGGGCTTTCTGCTGTAATCGGTGTGTTATTGCAGCCGGATAATAGAAAAATAGCAAGTAATGAAAGAATGGATACATATTTCTTCAATCTTTGTTCCTCCTTGTTTTTAAAAAAATCTAAGCAAACAAGGAGTAAACGTGCCCTTCTTTATCATCTGGTGTTTCTTTTCTAAACATTGTCCGTGCGATCTCGTCTCGAATAAAGCAATAGTTTTGAACGAGGTGAGAATCGGTCATCCTCTTCTCGTAACATAGCCTGTCCTGCTTCACATGGTGATTTGATCTATGAACAAGAGATCGATGAACGACCGAAAGCTGCTTAGCTATAATGAACGTTAGTGCGATACTAATGGATAAAACTAATGCGTCCGTTTGATACAGCAGATCAAAAAACTCCATAAATCAAATCACCTCCTATACTTCATTATACAAAATTCTTACCCTATAAATCTATGATACAGAGATTTCGCTTCTGCCGTATTCTTCGTTCCATGAACAAGTGCACGTCCATCTTTAAAAAGAACGAGGCGGTGACTGCCACTTTGAAGCTCCAGTAAATAAGGATTACAGCGAACGTCACCATGTGGCAATAATCTTTTCTCCATCTTTTCTAAATCAATCTCGATCGTATGAGCGGGACGGATTTGAACAGTATCCCGACCGCAAAGAACAGCTGTTTTTAACGCAGCGCCTTTTTCTAAATAAGGATATGTTGGGTTAGCTCCGCAAGATGGACAATCTACCTTCTTCGCTTTTCCCATCCCTAATTGGACATGCTGATTGGTCCACGTATCAAATGTTACAATCTTCTTCCTGATGGATGCATAGTCTTCAACTAAAATCTTTAACGCCTCTGCTGTTTGATAAGCGGTGACCATCTGAACAGCTGGAGAGATAATTCCTGCCGTATCGCATGTTTGGCCGTTCGCTGGAATCTTATCAAGCAAACAGTTCAAACACGGTCCATCTCCAGGTAAAATCGTGTAAGAAATTCCGTAGCTTCCTACACACGCTCCATAAATCCACGGAACTTTATATTTCTGCGCCAAATCGTTAATCAACAACCGCGTCTCAAAATTATCGGTCGCATCCATGATCAGATCGATGCCAGAGATTAATTCTTCTGCTTCCTCAATCCCCATGTCCATCACTTGTGCCTGAATTTCTACTTCAGAATTAATCTGATTCAATCTATTTTTTGCAGCGACTACTTTTGGCAGCTGTTTTCTCGCATCTTCTTCCGAATAGAGCTGCTGACGCTGAAGGTTCGTCCAATCCACGTAATCGCGGTCAACAAGAACAATCCGTTTTACCCCTGCACGTGTAAGAGCTTCAGCACTCCCCGCACCTAGCGCGCCAGCGCCAACGATCAGCACGCTTTTTGTCCGTATTTTTGCTTGCCCCTCTATACCGATCGGGCTAAATAATTCCTGTCTTGAATAACGTTCATTCACTTCACACTCAACCCTTCTAAAGGACTGCTCGCTGTTGCCGTTTCTTTTCTCGGGATTCTTCCCGCTTCATACCCTAGCTTTCCAGCTTCTACAGCCATTTTCATCGCGAGGGCCATCTTCACAGGATCCTTCGCACCTGCAACGGCTGTGTTTAACAGCACACCGTCTGCTCCAAGTTCCATCGCGATCATCGCGTCACTAGCACTGCCGATACCGGCATCAACAATAACCGGAACCTTCGTTTGCTCGATAATAAATTTTAAGTAGAGCGGGTTAATGATTCCTTGCCCGGAACCGATTGGAGAAGCGGCAGGCATGATTGCATGTGAACCGAGTTCTTCTAATCGTCTAGCAAGGACCACATCATCTGACGTATAAGGAAGCACGATGAACCCTTCTTTTAATAGCTCTTCTGTTGCTTTTAACGTTTCCACTGGATCCGGCAGCAGCGTTTTATCGCATCCGATGACTTCTACTTTTACCATATCACATAATCCCGATGCTTTCGCCAGTTTTGCAATGCGTACCGCTTCTGCTGCCGTTTTCGCACCTGCTGTGTTCGGTAACAATGTGTATTTTTTCAGATCAAGCATCTCTAAAAAGTTTGGCTGGCTTTCTTCAAAGATGTTCATCCTACGAACCGCAAACGTCAAAATCTCTGAACCAGAAGCTTCTACCGCTTCTTTTTGTGTTTTAAAGTCCGGGTATTTGCCTGTACCTAAAAGTAATCGAGATGAAAAGGAATAGTGTCCAATGTTTAACATACAATCAACCTCCGCCAACAAATCGAACAAGTTCGATCTTGTCGTTTTCTTTTATTTGAGTTTCACTTTGTTTTTGATTATTGATGATCTCTTCGTTCACTTCTGCAATCACAACTTGGTCATGTAAGTTAAGGTGCTTCAGCAGATCTGTGATCGACTGCAAAGTGTCTGGCACCATGACCGTTTCTCCATTTATCATAAGTTTCACGAATGATATACCTCGCTTTCAATATGGTCGGCAATCCTTTTTCCAGTTATAGCAGAAAGCAGAATGCCATTTCGATAGTGCCCCGTTGCAAGAATGAGCCCCTCTTTATGTGGAGAAGGACCGATATAGGGTTGACCGGATAGCGTTTGGGGCCTGATGCCTCCCCATGCTTTTTCAAAAACAGCACCACTTAGTTCAGGAACGATTTGTTTTGCCTTCTCCATCAATTCAAATAGACCTGAAAATGTAACCTCTTCATTAAAGACGTGTGGTGTACTTGTCGCGCCAACAAAAATTCGATCTTCTCGCTTTGGAACGAGGTAACAGTTTTTGTATTTTACAGTACCTGTGAGTAGTGGACGCTTCGTTTTAAAGGAAAGACATTCCCCTTTTACTGGCACCATTTTTAGTGAAGGCTCTATATCCGAGCTCCACACCCCACAAGCTACTATGATGGAATCAGCATGAAACGTTTCCTTCGTTGTTACGACACCTGTCACCCTGTTGCCAGTTTGGAGAAGCTGAACCACACTGGTATGCTCTCTAACTTCGGCACCGAGAATTTTTGCGGACTGATAAAGGGCGCGAGTGAGCTTAACAGGTGACACTTGAGCATCTTTTTCAAAATAGAGAGCTCCCTTTACAAGTGGCGACAACGCAGGTTCTTTCCTAAGCAGGTCGTGTGCCGGGAGCCAGAAAACTGCTTCACCTTGATCTCGACGCTTGGTCGCTTCTCTTTTTAAATCAACCGCTTCTTCCTCTGTAAACGCGAGTTCATAAATCCCCTTCTGGATCAGTTCAATATCTATCCTACAAACATCAAAAAGCTCCTGTGATAAAGGGGTAAAAGAGTCCCGACTTTCTTTTGCGAGCACATAGAGTGGATGATCGGTCTCAAACTCCATCTCTGCACCGAGCATGCCGGCTGCTGCACTCGACGCCTTACTTCCTACTGTTTCTTTTTCAAGAAGCAGCACACGTTTGTTTCGTTTACAAAGCTCATAGGCGATGGAACAGCCGATCACGCCGCCTCCAATAATGATGGCATCATACGTTGTGCGCATCCCACACCTCCAGTTGTTGTTTGTACAGCTTCACCGCTTGTAGTGGTGATTTTGCTTCTAAAATGCCTGACATCACGGCGATTCCAGATGCACCTGTTTCGATGACATTCCGTACGTTTTCTGGTGTAATGCCTCCGATCGCGATGACCGGAATTGTGATTTGATCTACCACACGTTGGAGCTGATCTAACCCTCTTGGCTCCGCATCACGTTTGGAAGAAGTCTTAAAAATATGACCATACATGATGAAGTCGGCGCCGTTTTGTTCAGCATCCTGTGCTTCTGAAACAGAATGGACTGAGCAGCCGAGCATCATTTCAGGCAGAGCTCTTCGCACTTGTGACACATCTAAACTGTGGTGTGTCAGCTGAACACCTTTTACACCTGTACAAAGCGCTACATCCACTCGATCATTTGCGATGATTTTAGAGGGAGGCACTCCAGCTTTCTGCAGAAGATGGATAAGATGACTGAGTTCTTTCGCAGACTTTGTTTTTTCTCGTACATGCAGCGCCGTGATGTACGGATGAATGAGTTTCGCTATCCTAACCAACTCTTCATCACTTTGCCTTCCCGTAGTAATTACATGAAGCTGTTTTTCCATAATAAAAAACCACCTCCTTTATGCAGCAAAGAGGTGGTTTCACAGTTTTTAATATTTATAGCGAAGTATCTGATCCACACACCACTTCCCTACGCTGGTTCTAACCAAATCAGGTTCCAAGGGTCTTAAAGTTCACTTTAATCTCAGCCTTAACAAAGGCACCCCTAGTGGTAATGACTATTTAGTTTTCTATACTACTATTCTATCGATAAAGGGCTTTCATCACAACCCGTTGGAGAAAATAAGGTACAAAAAACCAGCCAAAGTATGATACTCTGACTGGTGTTTATCTATTTTCTAGCTTCCTTTATATAAACCTCTACCCTATCACTTTTGTTTTCAGCAGCATCCGCTGCATTTAAAAACAAAATGGCATGATTTTTTTGTTTGATAAACTTAACCACAAAGCTTCCCTTTTCATCTGCTTTAGAGGAACCAATCACATTTCCGACTTTATCAGTAACTGTAACTGTTGATTGCGGTTCTGCCATACCTGCAATCGTTTCCTTTGTCACTTTAACAACGGTTGGAGCTTTAGGCGCTGTTTTATCTAAAACTGTAATTGTAATAGCATCTGACTCGTTGCCCGCTGCATCAGCAGAGCTTACTGTTAATAATGTGCCCACTTTTTGTGATGGGATTTCAATGGTAAAGGTACCATCTTTGGTCGCCTTGCCTTTTGCCAAAAACTCTCCATCTGCTAAAACAGTGATTGTTGAAAGCGGCTCCGCATTGCCCGTTATTATAGCAGTATTATCGCTAACTTCATTAACAAAAGGGATGCTTGGAGCAATCTTATCGTTGTTTACAAAAAGCTTACCAAATTCAGCTGGATAGTCATCACTACTGTATGAATAATTCGCTTCGTTTCCAGCTAAATCTATAACTCTTATATGTTTCACAAGCCAATCTCCATACTCAGCATCATTAGGTATTGGTATTGAGATGTGCATCAATCCGCTTTCATCCAAATAATCAGAGCTTCCTTTTAACATATGAGTACCACTTGGACTCACTAATTCAACTTCAATATAAGCTGGTACGGTTTGAGAATCTTCAGCGTAAATTGTTAGTTTTGCTTCTTCGTTACCTTTTACTTCTGGTGTTTGGAAAATTACTTTATTAATTGTTGGAGGTGTAAAATCAAATTCCGTGTTTTCTACAGAAAACGTATCAAATGTATTTGGATAGTTTTCTGCTGAATACCTATTATCTAAAACATTACCTGCAAAGTCTTTAGCGATAATTTTAGAAACTCTCCATTCACCTGGTTCAGTGTAAGGCGGAATTGTAAACTCTCCTATAAAGATGCCTTCATCGTTAGGAAAAAGGGCTGTGCTCGTTTCTCCTTTACCGGTAGGGCTCGTCATGTAAATCTCAATACTTTCGATACCACTGTTATCGTCACTTGCCGCAACTCTTACTGTATTTGAATCTTCAGTAACCATTGAATCTTTTTCAAATGTTACACTTTCAATCATTGGTGCATTCACATCGTCGTTCTCGTTTATAACCAAAAATGTATCAAATCCAACTGGATACTCTTCTTCATAATACTGATGATCAACATTTCCTGCATTGTCCTGTGTGTATACATTCCAAACTTTAAACGTTGAATCTTTCATATAAGATGGAACAACAAAATTGGCTGACCATGAACCCTCTTCATCTGGATAGATTCCATCTATATAAAGTCGTTGTCCCATCTCATTTCTCATTTCTACTGAAAGAAAGTTGATTCCAGAGATGTCGTCTTCTGCTACAAGCTGAATGGTATTTTCTTTTCCTGCTTCTACGCTTTCATTTACAAATTGAATGCTTGATACCGTTGGTGCTGTATTGTCAGGATTGTCGTTCATCACTTGAATAGTGTCAAAGAATGCTGGGTACTCACCCATATAATCGTCCCAACTATACTGATTGCCTGCTGCATCACCAGCATTTACCCAATCCACTCTCCATTCACCAGGGTCTGTAAATTGCGGAACCCACCACGTGGCTTCAAACGTTCCATCTTCTGTTTTTATAAAATCAGTTACGTGATTATTTCCGCGTCCAGTTGTATTATAAAGCCCAAGAGTTATCCACTCTACTCCTGAATCATCAATTGCTGTTACAGTAACCTTTGTAAAATCACCGGCTTGCACTTGTTCTTTTTCAAACGTAATCGCATCCACAGTTGGTGCTGTTACATCTACTTCTTGCACTTCATTTAATATAGTAAAGTCGTAATCTTCAGGTTGCTCAATTTGTTCACGTGTAAACGTACTACTGTTATAGCTGTCATCGTATAGATAAATACTTTGAAGTTGCCACGTACCAACTTCTTCTAAAGAAGTAGCTGTAAACTGTCCTTTCCAATGGTTTGGACCTGATAATTCAATTACATGCTCTTCTCCCTGCGGAGACAGATACGTGAGACGCGCTTCCAGCATAAAATAGGCAGAATCAGGTGCATAAAGATCAAACCAAACCTGTTCGTTTATTTTTGCTTGTTGCGGACTTACTGATAAACTCTCATACCTCGGAAAGTCATCGTTTGCAAAACTAGTAAAAGGAAAAATGCTAAACACCAAAACTGCCATTAAAAATAATGAACCTAATTTCCTTTTCAACTCTTTCTTCTCCCCATTCCATTCATATCACTGCTTCATTATCATACAATAACAACTGGAAAAATAAAGATATATTTTGATAATTTTAGAAAATAGTTCTTGATTACTAAATAACATAAAAAAGGTGCTGCTGAAACACTTCAGCAGCACTCTTACGAATCTATCTTTTATAGAAGCAGATAAGCCAGTGGAGTCGCTAGGATTAACGCTAGCACCGTACGCTGGAACCAGATAACTAGTAGTTTCGGAACACTGATTGGGATTTCTGTTGAGAGTACACAAGGAATGCTCGCGGATAAAAACAGAATGGAAGCTACGGATACGACGCCGATTACAAATTTCGTGACGAGCGCCGCTTCAGCTACTAAGAGTGCAGGCAGGAACATTTCAGCAACCCCGATGGAAGCCGCTTTTGCCGCAAGCATAGCGTCGGGAAGCTGCAGCGCCCATGTGATTGGGTAGAAAACGTAACCCAGCCAGTCAAAGACAGGCGTGTATTCTGCCAACAAAAGGGCGATTAAACCGACACTCATAATGGAAGGCAATATACTCATCGCCATCAGAAAGCCATCTCTTAAATTAGACCAAATGTTAGTCAAGAATGCAGGGGCGTTCTGAGATGAATCCATCGCGTTTCGCCAAGCCGTTTGCAAGTATTTCTCATTCACCTCTTCTTCCGGCTGACCTTCCCCACCAGAATACGTATCATCCATTCTGCTTAACGGACGAATTCTCACTGTGATTGCCGTTACTAAGAAAGTCACCACAAGCGTCGTCCAGAAGTAGGTGTTCCACATTTCCATCAGACCTAGCGTTTTTGCCACAATGATCATGAACGTTGCTGAAACGGTAGAGAACCCTGTTGCAATGATAGCTGCTTCTTTCACCGTATACTTTCCTTCTTTAAACACGCGGTTCGTGATGAGTAGACCAATCGAATAACTGCCGACAAAAGAAGCGACTGCATCAACCGCTGACCTGCCCGGTGTTTTCCAGATAGGTCTCATGATCTTTTGCACGAGCACCCCGATAAACTCCATCAGACCATATCCTACAATAAAGGCTAGGAAGACAGCACCGAGTGGAACGAGCAACCCAACAGGGATCACGAGTTTCTCAAATAAGAACGGTCCCATGTTCGGATCGCTTAACCAGCTCGGACCCCATTCAAAGTAAAGTAGGACAGCTGCAACGAGTCCCACAACTTTTAGCAATGAGAAGGTGGTCGTGACTCGGTCTTTGTTCCACGTTTTTTTGTAGAACGGATAAACAGCACCGAGCAATATGACGAGCAATGCATAAAGCGGTACAGCTTCACCCGCTGTATCTCTCACCCATGTTACAAGATGATCGAGTGGGATCGATGACTTTCCTTTCATTGTGATCGGAATGAAGAACATGAAAATACCAACTGCACTGAACAAAAGAAATTTTAACGAATGAGACCAAGAACCCGCAGTTTTCATTACTTCCAACTCCCTTTCCGCTTGATAAGCCTGCGCTTGTCAGGCTCTCTCTACATCATATCGGGACAAAGTTCGAAATATGACGAGTCGTGCTTGTACAATTTTTATAGGTTATCTTCCCTTTTTGTGTCTTTATATGTCTGATGACAACGTGTCTAGGGAATAACAGTTACATAATCAAAAGAACAGGAGTGTTTTGTGCATGAAGTATTTTATCAATGTGAACAAAAGTGTAGAAGAAGAGTATGGAAAGATGTTTGTATATGATCCTGCACGCAACAAGGAAAACGAAGACGAGCTAGAAGTGTTGAACAACTTGGACGAACAGGATCAGGGTAAGCCTTATATTTTTCCGAAGAGTTTTTTGTTGGAGGTTTCTGCTGAGGATTATGAGAGATATGCCGAGGCTAAGAGAGAAAACAAAAATATGGAAAGCTTGACCGAACAGATTTTGGAAAGGTATCGAAACTAAAGAAGAAGTAAAACGAGTATCGCAGAGAGTGCTTACTCGTTTTTTTATGGAGACATTAATTTCGAGTTAGAAAGGAAAAATATGTTAATATATAGCTAGTAGTTAAGAAAAAGGAGGTAAGTAATGAACTGGGTAGTATTAAAAGATAAGATGACAGTAACCGGCTTTAGTCTAGCAATCATATTGAACGTATTGGCGATCCTTATCGCGTCTAAAAACAACAGTTTTTGGATCTCAACCATTGTCTTTTCATTCGTCATATTAATATTGAGTGTTCGAAGAGCTGATAGATTATACAGAGAAAGTTAAAGAGCCGCCAATGTTGGCAGCTCTTTATTTTTTCTATTTTGTAATGGACTCATAAACAATATTCGCAATCTCTTTAGATAAAGGTCCAGTACTATGGTAAGATCCATTCGGTTTTGGTCCGTTGTTTTGTTTATTTGTTAATAGGATAATCTGCAAGTTGTATTCCGGATCGAAAATAACTTGTGTTCCTGTAAACCCGGTATGTCCGAATGTTTTGTCAGAGTATAGGTCACCCATGTACCAGTTCTTTTGTCTTTCCCAGCCATAGCCTTGTCCAAATGCTTGTTCCGAAGTAAAATCTTCTATAACTTTTTCGTCATATAACTCCGTTTTCCCGTATGAACCGCCATTGAGCATAAGCTGTCCTAACTTCGCAAGGTCTTTAGCTGTTGAAAAGAGGCCGGCATGTCCTGCAACTCCGCCATTGCCATAGAAACTGTTGCCGTCGTTTACTTCACCAATCAGCGTGTAGTCTCTCCATCCAACAAATAAATCTGGACTCTCTTCCACATCATAACCGAAATCTGGATCATCAATCATTTTATATTCATAAGGATTACCCCAGGAAGTAGCCGCTATTTTCTTCTTGTTTACATAGTCAGGAGTAAACATCGTATGCTTCATTTTAAGAGGCTCATAGATTTCAGATTCAAGATACACATCAAGCTGTTGGCCTGTTATTTTTTCTATGATAAATCCTAGTGTCATAAAGCTAAAATCACTGTATCTTCTGTCTGTACCTGTTTCATATTCTAGAGGCAGCTGATTAATGTAATCAAGCACTCCTTCAGGTGTTTGAACAAAAAGATAGGTTGGATACCAAGGGGTCAGTCCAGATGTGTGTGTTAATAGATCTGCAACCGTAACATGTTCTTTCCCGTTTGCCCCAAACTCAGGAATATATTCTGTAACTTTATCATCGACAGACAGTTTGCCTTCACTTACGAGTTTCATGATCCCTTGAGTTGTGCCCATCACTTTTGTGACAGAGGCAAGATCAAACATCGTATCTTTTTTCATAAGATTAGGCTTGTCCAATAACTCTCCCATGTCATACTTTTGTGCATATCCGTACGCTTTTTCTTTTACAATTTTACCGTCTTTTGCAATCAATAAAGTGGCGCCTGGTGTAATTCCGTCGGAGATGGCTTTTTCCACTGCTAGATCTACTTCTGACAACTTTTCTCCATCCATTCCAACTCGTTCAGGTGTTCCATAAGAAAGTTTAGTAGCTTTTGGCTGTGCATGACCTACATTCATGTTTCCTAATAAAGTTACAAAGCAAAGAGTGACAAACATCATAACTGATAACGTTTTTCTCATCTTAAGTCCTCCTGTATTTTAGTTAGGAATCTGTTAAGCTCTCATTACTTCTTTTAAAAAACTTGTACCATATTCAGGCTGAGGTACACCTGCCAGTTCTGCCATGGTGGCAGCAATATCAGCCATCGTACTTCTCACACCAAGATTAACGGGGTTTATCTTTTTTCCAACCACAAGAAGTGGTGTTTGTTCTCTTGTATGATTGGAATGTCCGATAGTCGGATCGTTTCCGTGATCGCCTGTGATCAAAAGAACATCGTCTTCATCCATCTCTTCAATAAACTCTCCGATAAATTGATCTGACACTTCCAAAACATCCTTATACCAGTTAACATCTTGTTTGTGACCAGCTAAATCTGTCTCTTGAACATTAACTAAAAGGACAGCATTATTCTCGGCTTTTCTGTGATATTCTCGAAATCTGTTTAAAACATCTCTCGTATCAACGACTGGATCCTTAAAACCGGATGCCTGGATAACATCGGCTGTTTTTCCGATGCGATACACCGGAACGTGATTGGCTTCAGCAATATACGGGAACTGCTTATGAAAATCTACACCAAACCCTAAATGCAGAACGTGGTAGCCTTCTCCGTAAACATTCGTTTTTGGGCTGTCTACTCCCCATTGGATGCCATTCTTTTCGGTTACTGCAGAAAGAATGTCCGCTATATCTGACTTTTTATTACCAAAGACAATCACCCTGCTCGTATCTACACAGCTTCTCACCATCCGTCCGATCTTGCTTGCTTCTTCAAACGTAATCTGATTAATATCACATACGACGTTGATAATATTACCTGGCGAAGACTCCAGGTTATCGCCTACGACAATACAGCCTTCAACGAGCAGTATGCTTGCACCCTCCATAGGATGTGAAACTTGGTAGCCCTCATCTTCAAGACTTTTTTTTATTTGATTCCCTGTGTCCTTCATAAATCTTTTTTGAGGAATCCCAGGTCTGCTTCCCATCAGCTCTTGATGACCCATATATGTGTCAGCACCATGATGAGCAAGGTTGTTTCTTCCATATGCTGCCTTAGGTTCACCTTGCTGATCAACAAGTCTGCACAAACCTAACTCATATAAAAATGGTATGTGCAACTTGGTCGCTTCTCTTAAATGTTTATAGGTATTCGCTTCCATGTCCTCGGGCTTTACTTCTGCACAGTCTTCCATTGCTCCAATACCAAACCCATCAAGTACTAACAGTGTAATTTTCCCCATGATTTACATCCCTCTTCTCTGAAAATAAACGACCTCTGGTGATTGGGAATCTACTCCTTTTACAAATGCAATATGGGCTCTTGTCACAAAAATCTGTGCGCGAAACGCGTAGATTGCCGTATCGCCCACTTGCATATCTTGCTTTTTTCTCACACAGCCGTAGTAATCAATATTTTCAATAGAAACCTTTTGTATAGGAGTACTTTTCTCAAGAATGGAACTCTCGTTGTTTCCGTAAAGGACGTTTTCCATATTGGAGCGTGAATAGTAACCTCCCGCTATCGTGTAGGCATGATCTTTATCCATATGGGAAATTTCTGATACATAAACCATTGATGGAATCTCTATTTGATTTTCATCGTAAGCATGCAGCGGTGTTGTTCCTGTTATGGCGTGGCCTGGCTCTCCGTGTGTAATGCCATGCTTTTTTAATAAAGGAATCGTATGGCAGCTGGTGGAACTTGGAGCGTTTAATTGCTTTACATTAATCCCGAGGTTTCCAAAAATCTCACTAGCTTTAAGAAGGGTATTTAAATTAGGCGTAAATTCATAATCTGTCTGGGATGTATTTAACTGCATAATCGGGAAGTTCGTTAAGCCTGTAATCTGGATTCCAGGCAATTTTTTTATTTCTCTAGCAGCACCTTCTAAATCAGCAAGTGGTATACCGCCAAATTGCCCCGGGTAGATAAGATCGTTTTCGCCAACTATTCGTAAAATCACGTCCTGTTTAAGACCAATTTTTTCTGCTTCCTGAGATAGCTGCACCGCTCTCTCATAAGAAAAGAGGGTGATGACTTCTGGCTGCATTTCAGTCAGTACACGCTTCCATTGATGTTTTCCTGGCTGAACAAGATGACCAATATTTCCGATCTTACAGTTGTGGTCAGTGAGGTTTTCCGCTTCATCAATATCCACAGCAACTGCTCGTTCAATCCCGTTTTTCTCTATGATTTTTCCAATAAAACCGCTTCTGCCAATCTGCTTAGTCATGTAATAAAGGCTGATGTCGTGCTCTTTTGCCGTCTCACTTAAGCTTTGAACATTGGATGAAAGGCTGTCCAAATCTATTACATATGTGTTGGGGGGGATTACACCACTCTGATGTAATTTCACTGCTGAACTTATCAATGCCGGGTTTCGTTTAGCGGTCATCTGTAAAAACATGCTGTGGTCAACCCCTTATCTCTGTAAACACTTCTTTTAAGATGCGAATAACAGTATCTGCAGAAGATTTCATTGGATTAATGCGTATTCCAGAATGCTTTAATTCAGGATTGCTCTCCATAAAACTCCCTGATACACGGTAAATCATCGGCAACAGCTCATACTTCGACTCTGCACCGACCGGATATGTAGCAGCTCCATATGCCGATGCCTTAGCGATCACCACTTGTGCAATCGGTTCTTCTAATTCCAGAATGACGTTCTTCGATTGTGAGTTCGTGATATAAGCTTCCCTCACTAGCGGCAGTTCGTTTTGGTTCAGCCTGCTACACAGTTGCTCAACTTGCTCGTTCTGAATGGCAAGCATAACTGGTGCAAACACCATACTGCGAAGTAGCTCATGCGCTTCATGGCCTTGAACCTGGCCGCCTCCAGAGTAGTTCTGCTGATGAATGTTTTTGATAAGATCACTCGAACCCAGAATAATTCCGATTCCTTCTGGCCCCATCAATTTATATCCAGAAAAAGTTGAAACATCCGCTCCGTATTCTACTCCAATTCCTTTCATTTTCATTGTGCAGTAGTTATCGTCCACGATCACACATAAGTCAGGACGCAGTTTCTTTACGGTTTGGATTACATTTTTTAAGGAATAAGTATCTGTCGGCTGCTGTCTCGCGTGCTGTACGTAAAAGACTTTCGATTCACGATCGCCCTCAAGTACTGTTTGAAGTTGTTTTTCATCGTTAAAATCTGCGGGGTTTTGTTTAAGCCCCATTAATCGAAAGGTATCTTTTGTCGTCGTATACATAGGAGCGGTATGTACGATGACCGAATCACCGGGTTCTACGACCATACTCAACGCAATTCGAATCGCACCTGTTCCACTTCCCCTAACTAAAGCACATGCTTCAGTGTTAAAAGTTGAGGCTAATACCTGTTCCACAAGAGCAGTCGTTTTCGGACGATGATAGTCAGGGTGGAGTCCAACATCACCTGTTTCAAAGAAAGAGTTATGCTTGAATACCTTCGTGACATCATCAAGCAGTTTAAACTGCAGTTCTGTCGCTTCTTGTAATGTTAAATTCGGCAGTATGGAATCAGCATACTTTTGTGTCAACGTAAATCACCCTTCCTGCTGTGTATGCTAAATGCTTTTTGCGGGTTTTTAACAAGGAGTTTATTTATTACATCCTTTGTTACGCCTTCTCGTCGCAAAGCTGGTATATACGTACGCAGCACCACATCATACCCCTGACCTCCGAAAGCACTTAAGTGTGACTTACGGGTTAGGTCGCTCGAAAGGAGGATTTGGTCTTCATATCCTTTTCCAATAAAAGCAATCAGTGATGCTAATCTGTCTTCGTCACTCCGATAGTTCGTTTTTCCGATGGTATCGAGTGCAACAAAAGCACCGCTTTCCAGTACTTCAAGAACGATCCCATCTGATGTGTTTAAATCTTGATGACCGATAATGACTTGATCTAATGGTAAGTTTTCTTTTTGGAACATCTCTACTTGTTCTAACGCACATGTACCTAGTGTCGTATGTGTAGATAAAGGAAGACCAGATTGTTTAGCTGCTTGAATCGCACCATGAAACATTTCAATTTCTATCGGCTTAAATTCGTTCAAGCTACTACCGATCTCCCCGATCACTCCTGGCTTAATCCCTGTACCTTCAATTCCCTCTTCGATCTCAGATATCATCCAGTCTGCAAGCTGTTCACGGTTCCACGTTAACTTTCCGTCAGGGATGAAAGGATCTTTATAACAACCGGTACTTGCCACGATATGCAGATTTAACCTTCTACTTATCTCCTGCAGTTTTGTCACATCACGGCCCATTCCATCATTCGTCACTTCAATGATTGATTGACCACCAAGCCTTTTAAAAAGTTGCAGATCATCAATTACAAGATCTAAATCTTGAAGTCTAGTATCTTCATCTTTTTTTATCCGGCTCAGATCAACATAAAGGTGTTCGTGACAAGCACAAACACCTAGTTGATCGGACGGAATCTTTCCTAAAACGGTTTGAACATACATATCACTTCTCTCCTAACCAGCCGGGGGCGTAAACAGTCCTAATAGCACCAGAAGATTTCCGATTATACCAACAGCTATTGCTCCTACAGGTCCAACTGCCATTCGAACGATTGGTCTACCTGCAGCTTCATTTAGTAAATAGAATCCTGCGATAGCAAAGAAACCAAAACCAGGCACAATTGCATTTGCCGCGTTCGCTCCACCAATCAAGAGAGCAACTTCCAACACGCGTGTCATCGCCGTACGAATATTTTCTCCAGATGCACGGATACCTGGATAACGGTCTAATAGTTTCGCAAGCTGAGTTAAAAGCATAACTTCAGCAAAGATGATCACTGCACCAAGAATTGCTGCAATGAGCGGATTTGGCGTGAAGATTCCTGCTCCAAAAACAAAGGTGAATCCTACTGGCCCATAAACTCCTGTTGCAATCGCTGTACTTGCAATAAGGGGAACGAATCCAATCGCTTTAGCTAATGAAGCGATTCCACCTTCAGAAATCTTCCCTTCTGCTAGGAGGTTTAGTGAGATTGGGTCACCTGCAATTAATAATAGATTTGTAGCTGCAGCAACTAATGCACCGCTCAGCATAAGTACCCACACATATTTTTTAATTTTGGCTACACGTTCGGTAAAAAGGGTCGCAAGCGTTGACAGGTTCTGTTCATCAGACTTTTCACGAACTGCAAATCCAATCAAGAAGAACATCCCCACAACTAGTGCGATACCTTCCGGGCTCAATACAACCGGTGATCCATCAATTTTGAGAAGCTGTTCTGTGTTTGAAAATACGATAAGCTGACGGGCAATTGCTGCAGCTAAAAATGTGATAATACCTTTTTTAATACCAAATTGAAGTGCGATCGCGATCGCAGGGAATACCATAAACGCAACAACAACAGGTTCACCTACTTTGTTGAACCCTTCTACGAAATTCAACGGAAGCAACTTGAATGCATCCACTACCGCTTGAAGACCAAGGTAAATCCCTACTCCATAAAGAGCTCCTACTATACCTGCAACAATGGCGTAAACTTTTCCTCTTTGAAAAGTAAGACCAATAATATCAGTTCCAAGCAGGATGCTATGGATTAGAATAATACTTCCTGCGATTGAGATCGGAATACCGAATCCGATTACAAGACCAAAGCTCATTGCAAAAGCTGTTACACCTAACTCTTTACGACTCATTCTTCCTTCTAAGTTTTCCGGAACAATAGGACGGAGACCATCGTTGAAAACGGCTATTCCTAAGTTCGCCATAACAGCAGCTAAACCACCAATACATGCCATCAAAATAATTTCTAACATCCCAAAACCCTCCCCCTAAATGGTTAACCCTTTCTACACTTGCTGCTTCAATAGTGCATCCATTAAAAATTCAACTGCTTTTTCTTTGTGGTCTCCTGTAAATCCAAATGCCTTAGCACCACTGTTCACGCTTTCTTCCACTTTTTCTTTTACTGGCGGCTTACCTGGCATAGAAATTGTTGCACATTGCTGTTTTCCTAAAAGTGCTATAGCCATGGCGAGTGCTCCTCCACCTCCTGTATGACAAGCTCCAACGTAATAATCAGCACCTCCAGATTTAATTAACATAGCGGCATCTAGATCATTCTTAACCATGACTACTACAGAATCACCTCCACACTTTTTTACAAGCTGTTCAATTTCTGCCTTATCTACCTGGCCTCCAACAACAATCTTCACAATAATTCCTCCTTTATATTTTTAAGCGGATAATACAGTAACAAAGTGCATCAATAAAAAGTCTCTTTCTTCCTTTGGTATTGAGCTGCCCAACTCTTTTTCAATCCATTTCACACGCAGATCGGCTTCCTCAATACATAAAGACGAATGTATTTCATTCATAATTTCTTCTGGCGGAGGATATAGTTTCTCGCTTCTTTCCATCCGAGTAACTGCCATAGCCAAGTGAGTAATCAACATGGTAAATTTGTTTTCATTTTCTGGTGTTACAAATTTGTCTATTGTTTTTTTGCAAATGGTTTCAGCCTTATTCGTGATGCTGTCGGCTGATTTTAAAATTTGCAGTCTTGTTTCTAATGCCTGCATTTCATTCACCTTCAATGTACAGTTTTTTGTATTTTGATTTTATAAGAAAGCATTTAATATTTAGGGATGCGCTTTCCTTCTTCCACTTCTCTCTGTGTTTCTATCACCTGGTTAATCGATATAAGATTGAGCATGTACTCTAACTTTTTATTATTTTTTCGAATCACACAGACAGCCTCCGTAATTTGCAGCTCCTCTTTTTTTGCAAGGGTAGAGGAAAGAGGAGACGTGTGATACATTTCTAAATCAATCTCATCTGTGTTCCAAATCGTAGCATCAATAGATTTTGCTTTTAAGTGCTGTAAAAGGTGCATATAGTTAAGATCAACGTAATCTACATCTAGATCCTTCGTTTCAGCCATCGTTAATGTTTTTTGATCTGTTGAGAAAGAATCAATACCAATTTTCATCCCGCTTTTTACTTCTTTGTTTTTAACATCAGCAAAAATCACAGCATGTTTCGATACATACGTACCTGTTCCAAATCTTAAAACAATCTCTAACTCTTTGTTTTCCTTAATCGCTTCAAGCGCTGA
This sequence comes from Fictibacillus nanhaiensis, assembly GCA_016401345.1. Taxonomy (GTDB): domain Bacteria; phylum Bacillota; class Bacilli; order Bacillales; family Fictibacillaceae; genus Fictibacillus; species Fictibacillus phosphorivorans. The sequence goes on from JAEACG010000003.1 coordinate 137,647, forward strand.
ATATTTAGAAACTAGGGCAAAATCGTATCTTCCTTCTTTTACTCCTTCTAGCCTTAGCTTTGCTCCCCTCATGAATGCAATGTTAAGATTCAGATCTAACTTTTCAAATTCTGAATTAAAACCAGAGGCAAGCCCTTCATACTTTTTAGAGTAAGGAAGAGGCATAACTCCTATGATTCTGGAAGTTCCGGCATACTTCAAAAGACACGAGATATCTTTTGCTCTTAAAAATGTTCCTAAATGTCCCCTTGAATCTAATTTAATGCAGGAGACAGATTCAAGATTTTTTAATGCCGTTTGAATCGTTCCCCTTCCAACTTGGTACTTATCAGCTAACTCACCAATCTTAGGGATTCTTTCATTTACATCAACAAAAAGTAATTCTTCTGCTATTTTTTGAAGAACAAGTACTTTTTTTGAATACAAAGGTTCAAAGATTTCCATATCATCACTCTTGTACAATTATTTGTATATTGCAACTCGTACATTATCATAATATGAAAACGTTTACAATAAAATGTTTGAAAATTCTATTATTTTATTATTAAATTCGACAAAAAATAGATGCCACCGAACTTTTTCTCAGTGGCATCTATTTTTTTCTAGTTCTTATTAATCGTCATCACGATATCCTTCGTGTTCTTCGCAATCGCTCCGCCGTCATTTTTGAAAATAGTCGTTTTATTCTCTTCTGACGGTTCGATATGAATGTTCAGCTTGTTCTCTCCTGCACTTAAATTCACCGTGTGTGAGAACGTCATTTCATCGTTGATCGTAACCGGCTGACCGTTGATCGTCATCACCCCTTCTTTGATGGAATTTCCTTTTAGGGTAATCGTGTCTGATGTAACAGTCTGGCCATCTGTGTGAGAGGTCACAACAACCGGCATATCGATCCATCGTAAAATCTTATCTTGAACGACCATCGCATTGCCGCCTTGGTTCGTTACAACAAAGCTCAGGTCTGTTCCTGTTGCTCCGTATCCGTAATAACTTACATCATCATCGTTCGGATTACTCGGTGTATGGTCAGCAAGGCCCTCTTGATCCCAAGAGCTGTTCTTGGCGTATTTGTAGGTGATCACTTCACCTTCTTGCGCTTCGAACGTATATTCATAATCGTTCGTTACCGCGCCGCCACGCGTCATCTTCCACGCACCTGTGTTCCAGCCGTTCTTGCTGCCTGGCATCGTAATATCCACGCCTTGTGGTGTATAGGCAGGTGCGTTCACTTTCATTGTGACTTTTACCATTACAAGATCGGGTGTAACTTGAACGGCGTTCGACTTCACGCTGTTACCGGCTTTATCGAAGATGTGCACTTCGTAACTATAGACATTTCCGTTTGTTACGTTCAAATCTTTGTACGTTGTGGCACTTTTATCAAGGACTTGGTCGATAACTTCTCCATCACGAACGATCGTGAATAGATAAGGTTCGTTCGCTCCTTCTACAGACCACTTCAGATTCACTTGGCCAGATTCTTGCGCTGGTTCTTCTAATGTTACGGATGTTGCAGGAGCAGTCGTGTCATCCCCTTTTGTGAACGTAACTGTCTTTGTTTCACTCGTGACCCACGTTCTGCCTAAATCGGTTGAGAACGCATAACGATACTGATACTCTCCCTCTTTAAAAGGTAAGAAATCTGCGCTAAACGTGTTATATTCTCCGTTTTGAGCGGTGTACGTCCCTTTATGAGATGTCCAGATCGTCTTTCCTGGTTCTTTTACTTGCAGCTCACTCTGTAATCCTTCTGCAAGATCCGTCTCTGTTTCACCTGTGATTTTGATATCTGCTGCAACAGTTTGTGGTTTAGATAGGTCGATCACACCATTCTTTAACGCTGTTACATTTGAAATGTTATAGTTTCCGTTCTTTAACGCCACATGTGGGATTGCGGCTTTTGATTCTGTTTTCATCGATTCGTTGTTGTTTTTATCGATCGCAACAACTGCAAAATAATACTTGCGTCCGTTGTCTAGGTTATCGATCTTAATCGAGTTTCCTTTCGTTTCTGCTACCTTTTCATAAAAAGCACCAGAGATCGTCGTTTGATAGATTGCGTAACGTTTTGCGTCACCTTTCCAAAAAAGCGAAACTGCGTGACTGCTTTCTGAAGCTTTTACGTATTTAACAGCTTTTGGCGCTTTCAAATTCTGGTGCTTGTCCGAAACGAGCATACGACCGCTCATCGCTGGAACTGTTACTGTTAGCTTTCCATCCTTAACAGCTGTTTTGTACTTTTTGTTCAGCTGATCTGTTAGCTTCACGTTGTTTACGATCAGCTTTTTCACTTCAAGTTCTACCGTTTTGGGTTCGTTTCCGCGGTTTGTAATAACAAGTGCCGCATTTTTCTTATCTGTACGAGCATAAGCAAGCACATCTTTTTCAGCGTATAGGTGGTGAAGTTCACCATAACTGAATAAATCGTGGTAATCACTACGAACTTTTCCGATATTCTGATAATGCTTTACAAGATTCTTGTCTTCAGAACCCCATGGATACGTTCTTCGGTCATCGGGATCTTTAGAGCCCGTAACACCCGCTTCATCTCCATAATAAAGAGTTGGTGCTCCTGCATAACCCATCTGTAAGATTGCCGCGAGCTTCAGTCGTTTCACGCCTAGCTCGTGGTCATACTTTGGATCAAGTTCAGCACGCTCGTAAGAATCTGTTCCGTTTCCAAGGATAAACGCTGCACGAGGTGTATCATGAGAACCCATCAAGTTCATCAACGCATAAAACGCTTCTTGTGGGTAATCTTCAAACACGGCGTTCATCTGGTTTTCCGCGCCTTCTGCGTTACCGTTCTTCAAGTAATCAATCATCGCACCCCGGAAACGGTAGTTCATGACGGAATCATACAGATCGCCAAGGAAGTATTCTGAAGCGTCATCCCAGATCTCACCTAGAATTAACGGATCATCTTTCTTTCCTTCCTTCAGCTCTTTTCGGAACTCTCTCCAAAACTCTGTATCTACTTCGTTCGCAACATCCAATCGCCAGCCTGATGCACCGCGATCTAGCCATGATTTTGCAGCCGAATCTTTGTCGTACATGATATAGTCTGCGAATGGTTTGTTGTTCAACTCAGAATCATAGTCTACCGCTTCACCTGGAATCGATTTAATTTCAGGAAGCGAATCAAAGCCCCACCACGCCTGGTATTTATAGATGCCGTTCACTTTTTCGTTCTCGATGTTAAACCAATTATGAAACCCGTATGAACTGAACTCTTGTCCTTCTTTCTTGAACTTCGCTTCTGTTTGTTTTTTTGCTTCCGTTTCTGATAGACCTTTCGAACTCATCAGGTCATAGATGCTTGCCCAATATTCATACGCACCGACCGTTTTGTATTTGCTGTAACGGTCAAAATAGATCGAATCGTCTCCAACATGGTTGAATACACCATCAAGGATCAAGTGCATCTTCCGTTTTTTCAGTTCTTTTGTAAAAGCCTTAAATTCTTCTGGTGACCCAAACATTGGATCCATCGCTTTATAGTCCGTCGCATCATACTTATGGTTGGATGCTGCATGTGCAACTGGATTCAGGTACAGCGTATTTACGCCAAGTGACTCGATATAGTCTAATTTCTTCTGGATACCAGCAATATCGCCACCAAAGAAGTCGTTCGACCATATTTCGTCCCCATCATAGCCTTCTGTTTCTGCTTGACGAGGGTTGTCCGGCAGCTCATTCCAATCTCGGTGCTCGATCGGTTCAGTGCCACGCGCCGTTGTTTTTGCTTTGTCGTTCTTTTTGTTTCCGTTATAAAAACGGTCAGGGAAAATCTGATATACAACAGACTCTTTCATCCAGTCAGGTGTTTTATAAGACGGGTCGTATACAGTCATCTGGAATAGAGCGGCGTTCGTATCGGCTGCTGCCCCTTTTCCACCCTCACCTGTATCTTCTCCGTATTCTTTTACCGCATCTCCATCACGGGCGGTGAATTTATAGCCGTACACCCCTTTTTCTTCAGGTGTAACCGTAGCTTCCCACAGCTCGATGTCTTCGCCGTTCACTGTCGTCCAGCCAGCGTTCACCATATCTTTTACCGTCGTATTGCCAGAGTTATAGTTACGAAGATATAGCTTTGCGCCAGTCAGGTCGCCCTTTTTTGTTTGCAGGCGAAGGGTTACGTCTTGTCCAACTTTGATCGCTCCAAACGGCGCACGAAATGCTTCGTTCCATGTATCATGGTGAAGCTTGCCTGCGTTCACGCTGCCATCCGGAAGACCCGCGTCATAGTTCGTGTACACTTCTTTTGTGTCATGATTGTAGAAAAACGTGATCTCTGCGTCTTTCAGTACGTTCAACTTCATGTTGTCCGCCGGATAATTTGGCGCATCCCAATTGTTGCCGAGCACTACTTTAAATTCGTGCTTTCCTTTTGGCACTTGTGCGGTGTACGTGTAGATGTTGTCACCGTCTTCATCTTGTAATAGTGCAGTCGATTCACCAGGTGTCCACTCGCCTCCTGCTCCGATATCCGGCTGGATGTCACCTACGATTCGTGGTGTTTTTTCAGCAGGAAGTGGTTCTGAAATCGTTAATTTGTGAGTCGTGTCATCATAAACAAATGTAACTTCTTTTTCCGTATCAATCGTCAACTTGTAGTTATCACCACCTTGTTTTCCATCCACTCCATAGTTCTCGTCCCATGAACCATTTATCGCAACCTTGTATTCATAGGTCCCGGCAGGAAGAGTACCTGTTAGTCGGTATTTTCCGTTCGGTTGCTGTTCCATTTTTGTAGCAGTGTCAGCCGGGTTCCAGTCACTAGAACCGCCAAGTTCAGATTGCAGATCTCCAACAAGCGTTACGTTGCGCTCCACCGCTTTTGTTGAAGAAGGTTGTATGAGTAATGCAGATGCAAACGTTTGCAAAACAAGCGTAAGAAGCAATAACCAAGAAACCGTGTTGCGAGTTTTCATTTTCCTCACTTCATTTCCCCCTTTATTGTTGTGCAAATTAGCGAAAGCGTTTGCACAAATGCTTTTAAGATAACGCTTTCATTCCTTTTATTATGCCATGTTTTCTTTTCTTGGAAATGAGCCGTTCGGCTGATAAAACTGTTTATAAATAGTTAAATATTCTTATGTTTTCGACATTTCCAAGGCGTTAGAGGGTTTGGAAATATGAAGTTGATAGCTGTTTACTTGTTTTTTTAAGTCAAGAGTGAAATCTGAGCGTTATGGAGCGAAACGATGGTTAATTGGAGCGGAACAAGAGATGTTTGGAGCGAAAAGCGGCCATGTTTGAGCGAACGTGTAATAAATACAAAAACACGTACCGTGAAATTTTATAAGATGCACGCACCTTGCAGTGAAATTTGCTCGTCCCATATCAAATTACTTCAAACAACAAAAAACCGGGTCCTCTCTGGTAGGTAGAGGCCCGGCACTTCTTTTATCTTATTCAGCTGACTCTTCTGTTGATTCCTCATCTGTTGAAGTTTCTTCTTCTTGAGTATCAGATTGTTCTGTGCTTGTATCTTCTTCAGTATTTGTGTCTTCCGAGTTGCTACATGCAGTGATCAAAAATATTGCCAAAAGAGATGCTCCGATTTTAGCCAAAAACGTTTTGCTCATTGTTCAATTGCTCCCTTCGGATTTTCATTATGATTTTTGCATGAGTATGGGATTTCTTTGTCCCTGTTCAGAATATATCATGAAAAAAAACCGAAAAGACGCAATTTACCAAGTCATAACGGAGACTTTACAATTCTAAAATTAGCTTTATATGAGCTTAATAATTATAGATCATAATGCAGCACATATTGCGGCCCGACTGGACCAGGTTTGATCTGACCGCGATCTACAAAACCTACTTTTTCGTAAAGTTTTTTTGCAGGATCATTTTTGAAGTTTACGGCTAAAATGAGTTCGTTTACTTCCGGAAAGTGTTTGGAAACAAACAGAGGAAGCTGCAACATCGCAACTTTTGCATACCCCTTTCCTTGCTCAGGGTGATTGATGGATAAAGCACGAATCACCATCGCGTTCGGGTTTGCGGTAAAATCTCCAATGTTTTCACCCTTATGTAGAACGAAAAAGCCGACTGTTTTGTTGTCACCCTCAATAACTACAGGATGACGCCCCTGATCTTTTTCACATTTCTTTAAAGCATCATTCGGCATCGCCGTGAATTTTTCTTGCTCCTGAGGTAAATAAAACGCGTTTAATGAATCTCGATGTATCTCGTTAAAGAAGGTTAGTAATGTGTTTGCCATCTATGTAACTCCTGTTCGGTTTTATTGGATAACAAGTGATTCTGCCGCTTCCAGCCACGTTTTTGCCATGAGTTCGTTACCTTTGCGTCTCATATGTACACCATCTGTTGTTAAGGACACATCTGGCTTTTTGATTAGATGGTTGATAAAAACATCATGTGTAGGTACGAGCACGGCTTTAAATTCTTTTGCTAACTTTCGGACGACTTCCACGTACGGCATCAACAGCTGATTTCCTTGAGATTCTGTGTTTTCCTTTATAATCGTAGGTTCCATTAAGACAAGTTTTGTTTTTGGTGAAAGCTGCGTTAACAACCCCCGATACACTTCCTCAAATTTAGAAGCATCCACCTGCTCCAATTGAGGGCTGTCGAGCTGTCTCCACACATCGTTGATTCCAATGGAAACAGATAAAAAATCAGGCTCAAGATCGATTACATCTCGCTGCCACCGAAAAGCGAGGTCTGTCACGCGATGTCCGTTCACACCTTTATTGATCACTGTTACTTCCCCTGGCAAGACTTCTTTAATCATGCGAACGTAACCGTCACCCAGTCGATCTGCGTCTGTGTTTTTATTTGAAGCTGTAATGCTGTCACCGATAAAAATAATTTTCATCTCCATTTCCCTCCCTGTTTTCTTTATTCTATTTTATCACGTCGAACCGAAATGTTAGGATTTAAAGGATTTTACATTCTTTCTTTGAATATCTATAAAAAATCCTTTTTTAAGGAGGTCGTATCATGCTTGAAACAGCGGTTCAGCAACCGAAAACGTTCGGCCAAACAGAAATGAGGCCGTCATACCGAATGGATCTGCGACAGTATAGAGACAGAAAAGAATATGAAAAGTTTGTAAAAGTAAATACGGTGAACGATTGGTCCACTGTGACGTGGAAAGATATTGGCAAACCGTATGAGGTGACTTCTTTTTCAAAAGAAAAAACAGAGTGGGAACAGACGCACGGCGAGATGCTCCCGGTCCATACATCCTGGACGATGTTCAACCAGTCCTTTCACGAGTGGTTCTCTAAGGATGTACCCACTGAGATTGGGGATAAAAAGAACGCTTTTTTTAAAAGTTTAACAAGCTTCAAGCCTAGTGAAGTAAAAACGGCACTTGGTGATTACGTGCGGATCCACCTCTGGAATTATGTGCACCGTATTCAAGACGGCATCTGGGATCCGCGTGGAAAGAGAGCTTTGTTCGAGGGACTGGACGTTCTGAAACCTCGCATACTATTTTTGGGAGCTGCTGAAGGCTATGAAGCGATGCAGCTGTCAGCGATGTACCCTGACGGTGAGGTAGTGATGGTGGATTATGATCCGTTCTGCCGAGATACACGGTTCGCAGAGTTTCCTGAGTCTTATCCGTTTTTAGGGAAAAATTCACGAACAGGTGGAGACAAAGTTTATTATAAAAATGACTTCAATATCTCGTATGTCGTGGATGATATTCGCAATCTGCCTTATGGCAGAGAGTTCGACATCGTGCTCAGCGTCGGGTTGTTAGAGCATTTTCCTGACTCTATGAAAGCTGAAGTCGTTGAGTTGCATCGAAAATTCTTGAAACCGAGTGGCTATATCGTGATGACGACACCTCGTGCGCAATTGCGTTCCAAACTGTATTACGAGATCATGGCGGATGTGATGAACCATACGTATCGCGAGCTGATGACGTTAGAGCAGATGGGACTCTATCTGCATGAAAACGGTCTGGAGATTATGCGACATGGTTATATAAAGGTGCATAACGGAATTGTGGCGAGGGCGAAATAGGAATGTGTGAAACCTGGAGAGGACTCCAGGTTTTTTTGATGTGTTCTTTTTTTGTAAGGTCTTTAGAATATTTGATGTTAGTTAACAGATTGATAGCGAAAAATGTCGAAAATCGGATAAATAATTTTATACACGTAATTATTGAGCTTAAACCCGGAATTATTGAACTTATCTGCGGATATAAAAGGAATTACCTCGTAATAATTTTACAGCGACCATCTTATGCGAACATATCGGAATAGTGTATTTTCCACATGTACACTTAATCCAATTTTTTTATTATTTTCAACTCTGGATTTGAATAGTTGTGTTTTTCAATAATACTTCCCTTAATTCAGAGACAGTATTAACAATAGAAGTAGGTTTTGCAGCTGTGAGTTCTTCCATTAAACCATATCCGTATGTAACGCCTATTGAATTGATACCTGTGTTACAAGCCCCGATAATATCATGCTTTCTGTCACCGATCATGATGAACGTTTCCTTTGGTTGATTGTTGTAATGATGAAGGATGTACTGAATGATCTCCGTTTTACTCGTACGTGTTCCGTTGAGATTGCTGCCAACAATCAAGTCGAAATGATGATGTATGTTGAAGTATTTTAAGATTTCTTCAGCAAATACGGTAGGTTTAGAGGTTGCGACAACTAATGTAAGGCCATTATCACTCAGTTCTTGAAGAAGTGAAGGGATATGTTCGTAAAGTGTATTCTCGTACATGCCTTTGTCCTTGAATCTTTCACGATAGTGCGTAATGGCTGTTCGGATCTGCGTTTCATTAAAGGAATAGAATTCTTGGAAAGATTGTTGAAGTGGTGGTCCGATGAAAGATTCTAAGTGATCAAGGTTCTCTTCTGTAATGCCCATTCTTCTCAAGGCAAACTGAACAGATTTTGTGATACCGATTTTAGGATCAGAAAGAGTCCCGTCTAAGTCAAACAAGATATATTCATAATTCTTCATCTGATTTACTCTCCTTCGCAGCCATATTTTGAAGCTCAAATTTAAAATAGCATAAAAAGAAAGCTTGAAATAGGACATACACCCTAAGGGAATGCTCCATTTCAAGCTTTTATGATAATTGTGTGGGGTCAGACCCCACTGTGGTTTTTTATTTGCCTAGTGCGAAGGTGATCTCGACTTCGCAGGCTACTTGGCCATCCACAGTCGCGATTCCTTTACCTTTACCGATTGAACCGCGCACACGTGTCATCTCTACTTCTAGACGAAGCTGGTCGCCTGGTACGACTTGCTTTTTGAAGCGGCAGTTATCAATGCCTGCGAAGAATGCAAGGCGTCCGCGGTTTTCTTCTTTTTTCAGCATCGCGACTGCACCTACTTGAGCGAGTGCTTCTACAATCAATACGCCTGGCATAACCGGATATTCCGGGAAGTGACCGTTGAAGAATTCTTCGTTCGCTGTAACGTTCTTGATTCCGACAGCACGCTCTCCTTCTTCTACTTCTAAGATCCGGTCAATCAACAAGAACGGATAACGGTGCGGAATGATTTCTTTGATTTCTTCGATCGTTAACATATACAAACATCACCTTTCTTTTTTCACTCATTGTTTCTAATCTATTTTTATTATACTTGGTATTGTTACCTGGTACTAATTTTACATCAAAAGAAAACAATGACTACATTCATTGCCATTGTTTTTTTATTATATCTTTACCCATCTTTTTCTACAAGGTCGATGATGTGTGTCCATGTTTCTTTTTCAAACACGTTCATCGGTTTGCCGTCACCAATCACGCCATAGCCAACCATCGTACCAACAGCAAAGCAGACGATGATTCCACAGACGAGGAGCAGCAGACGAAGCCAAATCGGAAAGCTTCTTTTCGTTCGGCGTTGGTACCACTGTTTCTTCTCTTCTTTAGTAGACGTTTCTTTTTCTTGGTAACGCTGTGTTTTCGGTTTTTCGTTTTTATTCAACTCTTGCATCTTATTCGTCATACAAACCTACCTCATTTAGCGAAGCCCGTTTACTAACCCCATCATTTGGTCAGCAATTGTAAGAGAACGCGCATTAAATTGATAAGAACGTTGTGTTTGAATCATTTCCGTCATCTCGGTGGAAATGTTTACATTCGAGGATTCGAGTGCCCCTTGCTGAACGAAGTTACCTGCTCCAGCATTTACTTCCTCTATCAGTTGATTCAACGGAATGTCCTGTGGCGCTTGCAAGTTCTGCCCGACAGATACCATCAACTGCGGCCGAACCATGTTCACAATCGCTAGCTGTCCTGATTCAACAATCGCTCCATTATTTAACGTTACCGAAACTTGGCCGTTTTGTCCAATGGTAATTTTGCTATGCTCAGCTGGAATCGTAATCGGTCCGTCTACACCCATTACTTTATTGCCTTCTGATGTAACAAGTTCCAACTGATTCGGGTTGTTAGCAGACGGTGATAAATAGAACGCGCCGTCCCTTGTGAACTGCTGCGTTTCGTTTCCGTTGTTATCCACGCCCGAAACCTGAAAATAAAAGCTAGGCTGTGTGAGCGCTACATCAAGAAGTCGTCCAGTCTGTTGCAGCGTGCCCGCTTCTAAACTAAGTGCAGTTGAAGAAACACGCGCTCCGCTGCCCAGTCGAATTCCGTTGGGCGTTAGTCGGCCCGCTTCAGTCGGATTCAGTGCTTCACTATTAATCTGCTGAAAAAGAATATCCGAAAATTGCGCCTCGCGTCTTTTATAGCCGTTCGTCGTGCTGTTCGCCATATTATTTGAGATGGTATCAAGCTTATGCTGTAGCTGCCCCATCGTTACTGCTGCTGAAATCATAGACTGGTTCATTTTTGATCCCCCTAGCCGATTCGGCCAATTTCGTTCGATGCTTTTTCCATGGTACGGTCATAGGCTTGAAGTACTTTTTGGTTGGCTTCAAACGCACGATAAGCCGTCAGCATCTCTGTCATCGTCTGTTCCGTGTTCACGTTCGAACGTTCTACAAAACCTTGCTGCACGTTGTACGTAATGTTCGGATTCCCAAGAGCACTCGGCGCATCCCCGTTTCCATCCAGTCTGAATAACCCTGAGCCTTCTTTTACAAGATCGTTAGGGTTCGTGATGTACGCAACATCGATCTGCCCCGCAACTGCACCGTTATCGAGCACCGTACCGTCTTTGTTCACTGTAAAATTGTCGCTTCTCACCGTGATTCGGTTACCATCGGTTCCAAGCACATAATTTCCTTCCGGCGTTACAAGACTACCTTCTGCATCCACTGAAAAATGACCATTCCTCGTAAAGCGTTCTTCTCCGTTCACGTTCAATCGGAAAAAGAGTCCGCCGGGCTTACCTGTTTCGGGGTCAAGTGGAACTTGTCCTTGAAGAAGCGCCATATCCGTTTTTATCCCCGTCTCGCGCATGTCACCTTGTAGGAAATTAGGAGTCGTCTCCTGAACGTAAACACCTGTTGAGAGTGCCGCTGGTCCGATCGGGTAGTTGTTCGGCAGCTTCTTACCGTTCATTTCCGTCTCTCCCATATGCTGAAGCAGCATCGTTGGAAAAGTGCGCAGACTCGCATTGTCCGCTTTATATCCAGGCGTATTCGCATTCGCCATGTTGTTTGTTAAAATTTCTTGTTTGCGCTGCTGTGCCAGCATGCCAGCTGCAGCATTATAAAAGCCTCTTAACACGGAGTATTCCTCCTGTATTTGTAATCTGGACACAATATGTCTCATCTGTTGTATCGACAGTTTTATACAATTATTAATAGATTTCTGCAAAAATTGTGAGATTCCTTTTTCATGATGGGGATTCCGTCCTAGAGGTGGTGAAGAGAAGTGAAGTGACTTTGTGGTGCGAATCCGCTTGTTTGTCGAAAAGCCTATAAATGAATTTGAAGGACTATAAATCTTTTCAAAGGCCTATAAAATAATTTCAAGGACTATAAATTATTTTGAGGGCCTATAAATTTCGATTTAGGGCCTAGAAGCTGTTTTTCGCGCTTCTCTAGCCTTCCATTTCTTCATACAAAAACAAAATGCCACCCACATTGGGCGGCATTTCCATCATTAAAACACTTTTCTTTTCGCGATCTTATCCATATGTTCAAGCATTAAGCCTGTTCCGTTCGCTACGGCTCTCATGGGCTCTTCTGCGATCAATACAGGTACTTTTAATTCATCTGCAAACAGCTGGTCGATTCCGTGAAGAAGCGCTCCACCACCTGTTAGCATGATACCACGGTCGATAATGTCAGCGGATAATTCAGGCGGCGTTTTTTCTAAAACGCTCTTTGCCGCTTGAACGATAACCATTACTGGCTCCATCAATGCGCGTTGGATTTCTTTTGAACCTACTGTAATCGTACGTGGAAGTCCTGATACCATGTCACGGCCACGGATCTCGAGCTCTTCGTCACGCTCGTAAACGGTAGCTACGTTCAATTTAATATTTTCTGCCGTACGTTCACCGATCAACAGCTTGTACTCTTTTTTAATATATTGAAGGATTTCAGTATCGAACTTGTCCCCAGCCATCTTAATAGAAGAGGACGTAACGATATCTCCCATGCTCAAGACCGCAATGTCAGTTGTGCCACCACCGATGTCCACAACCATATTGCCGCTCGGCTGGAAGATATCCATCCCCGCCCCAATTGCAGCCACTTTCGGCTCTTCTTCAAGAAAAATGTGTTTCGCTCCGCACTTTTGCGCAGCTTCCCTGATCGCTTTTTGCTCAACGGACGTAATGTTCGTTGGTGTACAGATCAAGATTCTAGGCTTGGCAAACATGCCTTTTACGTTAATCTTATTAATAAAATGTTTCAGCATCTGCTCGGTTACTTCAAAGTCAGCGATAACGCCGTCTTTTAACGGGCGGATCGCCACGATGTTCCCAGGCGTACGGCCTACCATGCGGCGGGCTTCTTCTCCTACAGCGAGTGCTTTTCCGGTATTCGTGTCGATCGCAACGACAGATGGCTCATCGAGTACGATCCCTTTTCCTTTTACATAAATCAGTACATTAGCGGTACCAAGGTCAATTCCAACGTCCCTTGAAAACATGTTATATCCTCCCTGTTAACATCCATACGATATAATGACATTTTTAGTAAAAAATCGAAGTTCTATCCAATTTATCATTATATCACAAGTCTGTCGAACAAGGTGAAATATTGTCAAAAATTAATTATTTGATACTGGAACGATGCGGCACATAATGTAATATTGTTTCATCTAACATCCTTCATTCTCATAAACTTACTGAACAACTTCCTCTGTGCCTTTTTTGTACTTTACGCGAGTCGCTTCTCCACCTCTCAAGTGGCGGATGGACTTATGGTATTCGAGGATCTCTTTTACGTTGTTTGCAAGATCTGGATTAATTTCAGGCAGCCGCTCGGTGAGGTCTTTATGCACCGTGCTTTTGGAAACCCCGAATTCTTTTGCGATCATGCGGACTGTTTTTCTTGTCTCCACGATATACCGTCCTATCTTGATGGTTCGCTCTTTGATGTAATCGTGCACACCACTCGCCTCCCTAAAATGGATGTGAGAGATGCGATAGAGACTTGTATGAACAAGCTACGTGACAAGTTTCGTTGTCATCTTCGGCTTATAAGTATTGCTTCCATTCCCCTTTTTCCACCGCAGCCATAGTACGATTTCTCACCGCTCACCCTCAATTGAATTATTGTAGGTTTTGTAACATCTTATTAACCAAGTTTTCGTTATATGCCTAAATCTCAACTGGGACAAGGGGAAATGTCCATATTTGTGAAAAAACCTGCATAAACAGTTGGAAAATTAAGTTATTTAATCGATAAGAATGATGAAAATATATTTTACGGTACGTGTTTTTATATGTATGACGCGTTCGCCGGTAAACGTGCTTTTTTCACCGATAAAACTTCTGTGACCACCCGAGAACTGCTTCGTTACACCGGTTATGCAATCGGGACCACCTAAAAAAGTGAATTGGTTCAACGATAAACGGTTGAAATTTAGATAAAAATAAAAAAACTGTCTCGGGTTAAACCGAGACAGCTTCCTTTTTGCTATTATTCGTTAGCACCAGAGTCGTCTGCTGCAGGAGCATTCGTATCTTCGGCTGATTGAGATGATGATTCTTGCTCACGGTTGGCATCTTTACCATCTTTGCCATCTTTCGTGTCTTTCGTATCTTTTGTATCTTTAGAATCTTTTGTGTCCTTAGTGTCTTTAGAACCTTTGTCTTCAGCCTTTGGTGCTGGCTTCTTTTCTTCAGCAGGCTTTTTCTCTTCAGCCTTCTTCTGCTCTTCTACTGCTTTCTTCTCTTCCGCTTTTTTCATCTCTTTACGAGAGTCATCAACAGCGGTTGCAAGTTGTGCAACAGATTGATCCCAAGCCATCACTGGGTCGACTGCTTCTCCGTCTTTACGAACTTCGAAGTGTGCGTGGATCTTCGCATCTGTATCATATGCGTTCTCACCAGCTTGTCCTACAACTGCGCCTTGCTTCACTTGGTCACCTTGCTTTACAGATACAGAAGCAAGAGATGAGTAGTGTGTGACTACACCTTTGTCATGTTCTACTTCTACTACGAATCCTAGTGCAGGATCTTTTGCAACTTTTACAACGTTACCACTTAATGCTGCGGTTACGTCGAATGCTTTGTTATCAGCAGTCGCTAGATCAATACCGCGGTTTTGGTAGTAGATATTGTTATAGAATACAAGAGCTGCTTCTTGTTCTTGAGCTGGAGCTTCTGGGCTAAAGAAATCTTTTACCACTTCAATGGCTTCAGGGTCAGAAACGGGCATCTGGAAAACTTCTTTTGTAAGGGATACAGGCACTGCTGCTCCATTGTCCTCTAATGCGCTATCTGGAGTATTATTATTCTCCGTATTCTTCGCATCGTTTTGATACCATAGAACAGAAGTTAGAATGACTGCTGCAAAGCTTAAATATACTGCAGGATAAACCCAACGTTTTTTCATAGCACTCTTACCTTTCATCGGTACTGTTTTTTTGTTTTGTTTTTCTTCTTCTTTCATTTTTCATCACCTCAGCAACAAGTTTGAACAGAATTCTGAAAATATATACTTTGGCGCAAAACTTTTTTGAAGATTTCGTTCGACAATTGAAAAAACCGCCGAATGCCTTATGACATCTAGCGGTTTCCTAACAACGATAAAGAGGGGGTCTGACCCGGGTCAGACCCCCTACAATTTCCACACAATTTACTGAGGCTGATACGCGAGCCCCTTGTCAGCGATCGGTTTATAATCCGTTATCTCTATCCCTTTGTAATAATGATTCACGATCTCTTTATACGACTTCCCTTCCTTTGCCATTCCGTTCGCACCATATTGGCTCAACCCCACTCCATGACCGTATCCTCTGGTTGTCACGGTAACTTGCTTTCCTTTTTTCTTCATCTGGAAATCCGTCGACCGCAGCTCCAGCTTCTCTCGTACTTCTTTTCCGGTGAACTCTTTTTTACCAATCGCCCACTTACCGATTCGTTTTCCACTTGTTGTGGCTACGACTTTTCCGATCTGACCGTCCTTCTTTAATGAAACGCCAAGCTTCTGCTCTACCGTGCTTACAGGCAACTGTACGGTCTCTGTATATTTCGGAGACTCTTTTTTATCCCACGGACTTTCTACACTTCTTAAATATGGATATTCGTTTTTCCAATAGTCCTCGGAATTAACAGTAAAGCCATTGCTTGTGGAAAAGAAACTCGCTTGAATCGGATCTCCTTCATACGTTAAAATCTGTCCTTTTGTCTCAGAGACCGCTTTGATGATCTTCTCTATCTTTTTGTTGAAATCATCTCCCCAAAGCGTCTCTAGCTCTTCGTTTCCTTTGTACACTTGATGCATCACCGTGTCTGACACGACCGCACCTTCTGGCAGACTATCGTCTTTGCCGCGGTTTAGTAGAGCTTTTACAATAAACGTCCGTGCGGTTAACGCTTGTGCTTTCAGCGCTTCTAACTCAAAGTCTGCAGGCATTTCAGAAGCGACCACTCCCGCTACGTACTCTTCTAACGGGATGTTCTGCACCGTATCCATCGATTTTCTGAAAACAGGCACGACGATGTCGGAATGCGGGACTTCTAAAGCTAGCACTCTCTCAGATGGGCGTGCAGACTTCTCTTCTTTCCACTGGGGAGGTGCTGACGAAAATGGTAGTACGAGTATCGTCGGGAGAAGGACGATGATAGCGACAAAAATAGCTAGAATCCAAATCAACGGCTTTACATTTACATTCACGTTCCCATGCCCTCCTAGATTGTTATCTACCATACAACTTATACAAAAAGGCGGGCTTTTAGAACACGAAACTAGCATTTTTACAATGAAGAACATACCGGTTTACAAGTTTTATATACGCAGACTGAGACAGGCATTTCCTCGCATAATATGAAGAGATGATCGGCACGAAAGGGTGAACAGCATGGACAGTTTTCAACCTCCTGTCTTGGTTCGTACGCTCACGTATGCACCTGGCAATATTAAGATTTATTACCCGCAGATCGAAGGCAAGATCGATCCTCGTATTGAGCAGCAAGTAAACCGAAGAATCGTTCAGATCAACGAGCAGCTCGCGAATTACCAGAATCCCGAGGCTCGTCCAGGCATGTATGGGGAGTTTGCCGTTAAAACGAACGAAAAGAACATCTTGAGCATCGGTTTCTTAAATTTTGCCTATACGCCCATGGCCGCTCATGGAATGACGTATATCAAATCAGAGACATGGGATCTTTCTACAGGAAAAACGTATCAGTTAAAAGATCTATTTAAACCCGGAAGTAATTATGCGGAAGTGATCAATCGTCATATAAAAGAACAGCTAAAAGCCAGGCAGATTGACACACTCGAACCATTCAAAAGCATCAGGCCGGATCAAGACTTCTATATCGCCGACAAGTCGCTTGGGATCTATTTTCAACTATATGAGATCACTGCTTATGTATTTGGCTTCCCCATGTTCCCTATCTCCGTTTTTGATCTACAGGATATCATTGATGAGAACGGACCGCTCGGAAAAATGGCCGTGAATGGTCTGTAATTTATGGGACCAGACAAAAAACATCCAGATTTTTAAGTCTGGATGTTTTTTATATCCTATCTATTTCATTAAAACTTAATCTGATAATAAATAAATGATAATGCCCATCCTGCCATATGAATCAATAAAAGCGTCCCTAAAACAGGTGCAACAGATAACTTAATTCCCATTACCAATAAAATAAATAAAACAGAAATATAAACTAAAGTGACTCTCCACCCATTCGCAAGAGCCTTCACGGCAATATTTTCATATCTTTCATCGATCCCTCTCTTTCGTGCTGCTAACTTTCTCCCCCACCAGAGCCCAAAAAGACCGCCTAATACCCCAAGTAACAATCCTAATAATGCTAACAACTGGTCTACACCCACTTTTTCAGTCACTCCCCTTCTCGAAAATAAAAACTTCTTCGATACTAAGCCGAAATAATTGTGCGATGTTATAGGCAAGCTCTAATGAAGGATTGTATCGGCCGTTTTCGATTGATATTACGGTTTGTCTGGAAACCCCAAGTTTTTCGGACAGTTGTTCTTGTGTCCAGCCACATCTCGTTCTAAGTTCTTTAATACGATGTTCCAAATGAATCACCCTTACGTAAAGCTAACTTTACGTAAAGCATACTTTACTTTTACATATTTTGTAAAGTGAGTATTGAAAATCTCAACAAAAAATCGCAACGGATTCCGTTACGATTTCAGTCTATTTTTTTGAAACATACAATTTTTTATCTTGATTAACAGTTGCCAAATACACGGACTCGACGCAGTCCACTTGATGTGTTTTCAAGTTTTCTTTTAGCCACGCCAGATCTACGTTTGCTGTTTTAAGATTCTCTTCAAAAAGTTTTCCATCATTTATCACCACTAACGGGATGTTAACTGGAGAAACTGCAGTTTTCATATCTGACGCTGTAACTGGATCGTGTGTACTGTACTTCATGATGCTCAGCTGACCGTTGGGCTCCAACATGCAATACCTGACTTCGGATATATCAAAAACTTTTCTAATCCTAAGCTCAGCTAGCAAGAGATCAATATTCATAAAGTGTTTTCTTAAATGTTTCCTGACGATTTTCCCATCATCAATAAGCAGCAATGGTTTCCCGTTAAAAAAATGAGCAAATGACCTGCTCTTTATAGAAATCATACTGAGTGCGGTATGCCAGAAGAAAAGCGTTAATATAGGAGTGATCGTCCTTGTAAAAGTCACATCCCCTTCTAATAAGGGAGATACAGTAAGTGCTCCTAGTATCCAGATCAATGCAAAGTCAAAGGTCGTCATTTGGCTAAAGGACCTTTTCGTCACAAACCTTCCAACCAAGAAGACTATAACCCCTACAAGAATTGTTCGAATTACATACCCCATCAATGTAATATCTTTTAACTCACCAAAAACTTGAGGCATCTTAAACCTCCTGCCGGTTTATGTAAAGCGTTTTTTCAGGAGTGAGAATCCCAACGAAAACATCATTTATCGCTTGAATATTAAGTATTTGTAACTGCTGGTTTAACCAATCATGGTCAAGGTTGTTTTTCTTTAGCACCCGCTGATCCACTCTCCCTTCATATATGACAAGCTGAGATAGCTCATTTGGAGTCGTTGGTATACCCACAGAAGATTTAGTTACGGGCTGATCTTTACTGTCGATGGCAACACTAAAATCACCGGTTGTTTCTGCTACTAGAAACTTCACTTTTTCAAGATTAAAAGCATCTTTCACTCGTAAAATGGATAATACATTATCAAGTGTTAGCCTCGTTTTATTTAAATTTTTCTTTATGATTTTACCGTTTTTTACGATGATAGTAGGCGTTTGCGATACAATCGACGGTAGCTTAAGGTACCCAAAGTAAGTAAAACAAAGCATAAAAATGGTATAAACAATGATTATTGCAAAAGCATCGATCGGCCTTGAATCAGGAACTACGATTCGAGTAGCAGAAATATGACTGATACCAGCTGCCATTATGAAATTATAAGGAGTCGTAATAGCATTCTGCTTAAAACCCATTGCTTTATCAGACGCGAATAACAAAAAATAGAGCAAGGAAGTTCTAAAGACTTGTTCAATAATACTTAAATCCTCTGCTTCAAATAAAACATGTTTCAATTCCATATTTCATCTTCCTTTATGGGTGATTCAATAAATTTATAACTACAGGTTAAACTTCCCAATTCTCCTAATAATTATTTGATAACGATAAAAAAAACCCGACCTCTCACACAGAGATCAGGGTTATTTTTATTGATTTAGTTCACACCAACTGCATCATACGATTTTTTAACCGCTGCTACTTCTGGAGAGGTTGCTCCATAAAGGTCAGATGCTGATTGAACAAGAGCTGCTCTTGCTTGGCTGAAGTTTGATGAAGCTGTTAAGTATACCGTGTTAGCGCGGTAGTAGATCGCTCCAACTTTTTGGTTGCCGATCGCCGGAACCGTTACACCATAATGCGTTCCACCGACTGCCAGCAAGTATGCCGCTTTATTGATGATACCGCTGTTGATGTGCACTCCGCCATTGTCGCCCGTTCCTGTGTAGCGAACCGAATAATGATCAGGATCTTGATATTTTGCCGGATTGCTCATCGAACGAAGCGCGTCATTCGGCGTTCCTGGTGTGTAGATATCTTCTCCGATCTCATAATCCGGGTTGTTATTTTCATGGTGCTCGACTAGCGTACCGAAAATATCGGACATCGCTTCGTTCAACGCACCCGATTCGTTTTGATAGATCAGATCAGATGAGAAATCCGTTACAGCATGTGTTAATTCATGCGCGACAACATCTAATCCGCCTGACAATGATACAAACGTCGATCCATCGCCATCACCGTATACCATCTGCTGTCCGTTCCAGAACGCGTTGTTGTAATTACGGCCATAGTGAACCGTTGATTTTAATGCTGCTCCTTTATTGTCATACGAGTTGCGGTTGAAGACTTCTTTATAATAATCGTACGTCGCACCTGCATAATAGTGAGCATCTACAGCCGCTCTGTCATAGGTCGCGTTCAGCTTGTTATCCGCATCTGCCCAAAGTGTGCCCGGTAGCTGTTGACGGTTCTTCGCATCGTATGTAAATACGCCGTTTCCTCGTGTGTTATCTTGCAGGTAGTACTTACCGCTCGATAATAATGTGTTGAGTGATTTCGTATCGCCAAGGACACCCGTCCCTGTACCAATCGCATTCGTTCCTACTAACGATCCTCCACCCGTTGGCGGTGCTTTATGATCACCATGCGCTTCATCCAAGTCGTTATAAGAATTAAGGATCTTGCCTGTAACTGCGTCTACAAAATAATTATAGTTTCCTGGTTCAGGCGATAAAAAATTCAAGTTCACCAAGTAGGCATAAGTGGCTTTATCTCCATTTGTATACACCACCAGTTCAGATGTTGGATCTGCTTCATATTCCGGTGTGAAACCGAGGTCTTTAACAGCAACTGTTACTGCTTTTGCAGCTGTAATCTTTTTAGCGAACCCTAACCCTGGTTTACTTTGAAGATCAGGAGTAACCGTTCCTGAAAATACAACGAGCTCTCCCTTTTCGTTAACATGCGCAACTTGTGTCGAGCCCCAAATTGGAACTCCTTTATAGGTTTGCTGGATTCGCACTAATTGTCTGCCCAACTCATCCTTTGTAACAGACTTTACCTTGAACGAGTCCTGTGCTTTTTGAGTTCCTAATTTAAATGTTTTCGATTCTTTTTGAAGGTAATTGAATACAACATCCTTTGCCGATTTTGAAGAAGCCTCAGACAGTTTTCCAGATACAAAAGACGGTGTGCCCGTTAAGCTATCCATCTTCTTTGTTGATAAAACATTAACCGGAGCCTCCGCTGATGCTTGTCCTGCTGCTAACGGACTTACGGCAAGACCAAGCGCTAAACCCCATACTGATAATTGCTTTTTCATCCCTTCCCAATCCCCTTTGCTTCATGAATTTTAAAGCCAGTGGATTTATAATAGCACCTTTCTTTTTATTTTCAAACTATTCTTAAAATTTTGATTAAATTGTACTATTATCAAATTTTTCTCAATAAAAACAGGAAGTAGGAACTGTTTTTTTGTGTTCATTCGAGCTAAAGAGCGAAACTTCACCAATAAAAAAAGCTGGCTATGAAAGCCAGCTTTTACAGCTATTTCGATTTTCGACCTTTAATAAAATTTAAAACAAAAACGATCAATGCGATTACGAGTAAGATATGAATGATACCGCCGGCTACTTTAAAAATGACACCTAACAACCACAGTACGACTAATATTCCGATAATGGTCCAAAGCATGAGTTCGACATCCCTTCATTAATATAAAAAGTATAAGTATACGTTTTAGATTTCCCGAATACGCTATGAATTAAACGGATGGTACCTCTAAAATCTTGGATCTCGGTGGAAAAATATCATTTACAGGTGGTTGAACACGAATCACCGGTTAAAAGGGGCTGCGTTCAGGTGGAAATACACACTTTTTCAGGTGCTCACCACCAGTTTACCGGCGAACGTGTAACAAAATATATGAACGCGTACCGTAAAATCGAAATACAGCTTTCATAACTTCAGGATCACTAAGAAAACAGAAAAACCCTTCCTCAACAATGAGAAAGGGTTCCTCTTATCATATATTATGCTAAATTACTTTTTAATGATTGCTCTTCTTTTGCAGGTGTTGTTTTCACATCTTCGTTTACACGCTCGATGTCAGCACCTAATGCAGCCAATTTCCCAGTGAAATCAACATATCCGCGGTCGATGTGCTTCAATTCAGTTACACGCGTGTAACCGTCAGCGACAAGCCCAGCAAGTACCAAAGCTGCACCTGCGCGAAGGTCAGTTGAAGCAACCTCAGCACCTTGCAGATTTACAGGTCCGTTGATTACAGAAGAACGGCCTTCGATTTTAATATCACCATTCATGCGGCGGAATTCTTCCACGTGCATGAAACGGTTTTCGAATACAGTTTCCGTGATTACGCTTGTTCCGTTTGCACGGAGCAATAGCGCCATCATTTGCGACTGAAGGTCAGTCGGGAATCCTGGGTGAGGCATTGTTTTGATATCAACAGGTTTTAATTCACGAGGTCCGCGAACACGAAGTCCGTTTCCTTCTTCTTGAATCTGTACACCCATCTCTTCCATTTTTGCGATTAAAGGACGTAGGTGTTCTGCGATTGCATTTTCAACTAAAACATCACCTTGTGTAATAGCTGCTGCTACCATATACGTACCAGCTTCGATACGGTCTGGAACTACCGTGTGCTCAGCACCGACAAGTTCTTCAGCTCCGACAATACGGATCGTACCTGTACCGGCACCGATAACTGTAGCACCCATCGCGTTCAGGTAGTTAGCTAGACATACGATTTCTGGTTCTTTTGCAGCGTTTTCGATGATAGTCGTTCCTTCAGCAAGTGTTGCAGCCATCATGATATTCTCAGTAGCTCCTACACTAGGGAAGTCTAAATAAATCTTTGCACCTTGCAAGCGGCCATCAATTTTTGCTTCGATAAATCCATTTCCGATCTTTACTGTTGCACCCATCGCTTCAAATCCTTTTAGATGCTGATCGATCGGACGTGATCCAATTGCGCATCCTCCTGGAAGTGCGATACGAGACAATCCAACACGAGCAAGCAATGGTCCCATTACTAGGAATGATGCTCTCATTTTGCGGACATACTCAAATGGTGCTTCAGTTTTCAATTCGTTTGTAGCATCAACAGAAATTTCACCGTTTTCAAATGCTACATCAATATTTAAATAACGTAATACTTCGTTAATCGTAAACACATCAGCTAGACTCGGCACGTCTTTAATCGTGCTTTTGCCCTTACTTGCTAAAATGGATGCTGCGATGACAGGAAGTACGGCATTCTTAGCTCCTTCAACTCGTACAGAGCCCTCTAACCGCCTACCACCACGGACAATGATTTTTTCCAACGATATTCCCCTCCGCGTCCAATTTGTATATTAATATTCAGACGTAATTATTGGTGTGCCAATTGTGACAGTTGTTCCGCTGCCCAATCCTTCAGATCGCAATGCTACCTGAAGATTCATTTTATGTTGATGACCGGTATAAATCGCTTGTTCCCACTGCTCAGTATATGCAGAAAGCGACACAAACGTCTCTTCTTTTAGTTCCTCGACAGGATCACCAGAAAAGGCGCGTACCAATTCATTTGCTTGCGAATACAAATCAACCACCATTTTATCACCGTATGTACCGGTAACACAAGAGAAAATTTTGGGATTTCCTCCAATTGATTGTTCAACACGGCTATCAATCAGGTTCTGGATTTCTTTCCAATTTTGATTTGCATTTACAAGTCCTTCAACCGCATAAATAAAATACGATGCAGATTGTTCTTTTTGGGGGTATGTAATGACGGTCATTTTCTCTCTAACCCCGATATCATTACGCTCAAATAGTCCGGTCATTTTATAATGTCCGGCTTCATCTTCAGTTACCACCCAGCTAAATTCAGGATAATTACGTTTTAGCTCTTCTGCTTGTTTTACATACCCTAGTCCTTTAGATGCAAAACCTGTTTGACCACGAAAATACATAGTCCATTTGTCAGGCGTTGCTCCGCTCTTCTTTAGAACGTCTATTATATGTGTAACTTCATTTGTTTTTTCATCTGTTTTTGCATATCCAGAAGTAATCATAACCAATAGCAAAATCGCTGTAATCGTCATCGTCCATTTTTTCATTCCCCAGCACATCCTCTCTATTTCTCATTGTTGCCAATGAAACAGAGGATATCCGTGGAAGTTGTAGTCATATTCCGACAAATCCACTACTTCTGTAACAGTTGTGAAATTATCCAAATAGCTGACTAAGATTTTTGGAATACTGTAGATACTTTAAAAAGAAATCGCTCGCGATGCTGGCAAGGCTGATCACTAAAAGTATATATAAAACTCTAGCTTGCATGACCTTACCTTTTTTGATCCATTTATCAAAATGAACGGCCTGCAATGCCCACCAAGAGATCACGAGAAACAATAGATGTACGATGATATGTAACAAAGCTTGTTGTCCAATTGGAATCATTTAAAAGTCTGACCTCCTCATTACATATTTCGACATCTTAAGCATACGTCTTTCCCAACATTTTAGATAGATACTTTTTCCCTAGTAAGGTGTTTTGTAAGCCCTTTCTTTCGATAAGTTCAAAAAGTTGTAACGACTAATAAATGTAAATCTCGATAGAAAGTCGCTTCACTATGATTAGACGAAACCAAACGTAAGAAGTTACGGTAGTTTTGGCTTATTTTTTGAGGATTTTTTTCGGGTAGGGCTGAGATTTACTTTAAAGCTGTTTTCGAAAGCTTTGTTGTTTTTGGAAGTAGTTGATTTCCGTTTCAGTTACTCGCTTTCCGCGGGGCAGGCGGTGAGCCACATTCGTTCGTTTCACTCTTAAGTGTCTCACCTGGCTAGTTGCAGTGGCTAGCCCCTCGAAATTGTCGGGACTGAACGAGCCACCTCTACTTTGAGGACTGCCACCTGTCCCGCAGGAGTCTCGCATCTTACACTTCAATCAACAGTCAAAGCAGCAATACAAAATTTAAAGCAAACAAGTTATTAGAAATGACCTTTAACCCCTAGCTCTTATAATTTCTAGGAGAACTTCTTTTTAAGTAAATTAAAGAAGCCCACCAACCTCCAACTAAGGAGAAGGTTGATGGACTATCATTTGTGCTCAGCAATCAATGATCATGTGTATGAACTTCGGTTTCGATCTGCATAAAGAATTCATTCACATCAAAGTTTCCGTAAAAGAAATCGAGTGCGAGATCTGGCATGACCCCTAAAATAAGAACGGATGCTGCACAGAAAGCGAGTACGGCAGCCATTCCACCTGGGATTGAAACCTTTGTTCCATCACTGTCGCGGAAAAACATGATCGCAATGATGTTAAAGTAATACACGTACGACACGAGCGTGGTTGCCATCATTACAGCCGCCAGCCAATATTGTGGTTGTTCAAGTCCAAGCGCTCCCATGAAGATTCCAAACTTACCGATAAATCCTGCTGTGATGGGAATCCCGGCAAGAGAGAGAATAAAGAATGTCATCGGAACAGCGAGCCACGGTGATCGACGGAATAACCCGCGGAAAACGCCGATATCATTTGAACCTTCTTGACTCGTTAACAATTGAATGACGGTAAACGCGCCAATATTCATAAATAAGTACGCCAGCAGATAGAACCAGATCAGTTCGAATATTAATGACGAATTTGACACGAACGGTACTAAAATGTAACCCGCTTGTGCGATAGACGAATACGCAAACATCCTTTTTATATTTCGTTGTCGAAGCGCTGTGACGTTACCGATGATCATGGTTGCTGCTGCTAATACCATCACATACGGTTGAACTTGCAGAAGGATCGGTTCCTTATCGATCCCTGGAGCCGCAATGAAACATATGATGATCACTCGCAACAAGATCACAAAGCCTGCTGTTTTCGACACGACATTCAAGAATGCTGTAACCGGAACAGGCGCACCTTCATATACATCTGGTGCCCACATGTGAAGCGGAGCGGCCGCGATCTTAAACGTTAGTCCTGCAAACGTGATGATGAAAGCGAAGACGATGAGAAAGCTGTGCTCTAACAGTTCAAGGTTCCCCATGTTCTCTGCGATCTTGAACAGATTCGTCTCTCCAGTCAACCCGAAAATGTAACTCATTCCAAAAAGCGTGATAGCCGTAGCGATTCCGCCAGACACGATATACTTGAACGCTGATTCGTTGCTTCGTTTATTGCGCCTCTCAAGTCCTGCCATTACATAAGAAGAAAGAGAGAGAAGCTCCAGACCGACAAACAATGTGATTAAATCAGCGCTAGACGCCATCATCATGGCTCCTAATAATGCTGCAAGGAGTAAGTAATAAAACTCTCCCCGATTTTCCTCGAGATCTTCTTTTTTATAATTGGAAGAAAGAACGATCACTAATAATGTTCCTAACAAAAGCAGAATCTTAAACGCTTTTGAGAACGAATCAAGTCTGTACGTATCATACAGAATGGATGTTACTTCTATATCGAGCTGCATAAAAATGGTGATGAGGGCAGCTAGAATACCTGCTCCAGCAAGCCAGGCTAGCGGTTTCCGGCTCGATTCTTTTTTCATAAAAAGGTCGATGACAGATAAAAGGGTCGCCACACCTAAGATAATAAACTCAGGAAGCATGACGCTCCATCTAAACGATAGTAAAGTATCTAGATCCATGATTTAGCCCCCTAACCCTAGCAGAATGCTATCTAATGTTGGACGGAGCATATCACTTAACCATGCAGGATAGATGCCGATAAACAAAATCGCTGCAAGCAAGATAAACGCCGGAATTCGTTCTGTTGATGAAAGATCATGTGCGTTCGTTAGTTCTTTTTCAGTACCAAACGTTATCGCTAATACCGCGCGGAGCACATAGACTGCTGTTAAGATCAGCCCTAACGTTCCTATAGCTGCTAACACAGGCATCGTTTCAAACAATCCTAAAAACGCCATGAACTCGCTTATAAAACCCGACATTCCTGGAAGTCCTAATGATGCGAGTCCCCCTGCGAGCAAGACTCCTGCAAAGATCGGCATCCTTTTGGCTACCCCACCAAAGTCTTTTAACTGAGATGAACCCGATCGTTCATACAGAACGCCTACTAAAAAGAACAACAGCGCCGAGATCAATCCGTGTGAAACGACTTGGAACACGGCACCAGTCATCCCCGCTTCGTTTAATGCAGCTAGCCCGATCAGAACGATTCCCATATGCGAGACAGATGAATACGCTAAGACGCGCTTCATATCACGTTGTGTGAGTGCTAAGAATGCTCCGTAAAGCAGGTTGATCACACCGAACAATCCGATGACAAAAGCGAGTGACTCAAACTGATCCGGAAACAGCCCTGCCCCAAAAACGATCAGACCGTACGCCCCAATTTTCAAAAGAATTCCTGAGTGAAGCATAACGATCGGCGGTGGCGCCTGAACGTGAACCCTTACCATCCAAGAGTGAAGCGGTGCGACCGGCAGCTTGACTGCAAACGCGAGTAGAAGTGCGATCAGCATCCCCATCTTAAAACCCTTCGTGATGTTCATCTCGTTCAGTTCAGATTGCGGAAGCGAGAATGTGTAAGCTAGCTGCTCAAAATTCATCGTTCCCGTCTTCATGAACATCGCCACGAACGCAATCAGAAGGATGGCTGAACCAACACCGTTATAGATCAAAAAACTGTACGCTGCTTTTTCTTTTTCAAGATAACCCCATCGTCCAATGAGAAAGAACATCGGAATGAGTGTGATCTCGAAGAAAATAAAGAACAAAAATAAATTTTGTGCGGCGAACACGCCAATCATGCCCATTTCAAGCAAAAAGAACAATATGAAATAACTTTTCCAATTCTTTTTGATCGAAAAGGATGCAATGGCAGCAAGGACACTCACTATCGTTGTTAATAAGATGAGCACCATCGATAGACCGTTAACACCGACTTCATAAAAGATCGGATAGCTCACATCACCATTCGTTTGAAAGACTTCATAAGATACCCACTGAAATTTCTCAGCAAGCTGAAGGCCATCACCCGATTTATTAAAAGCAGACAATGTAACGAGTGCTGTTCCGAGCGGAAATAATGTACCTAATATCCCGATCCATTTTATCGATTTCTCATCATGAGATGGAGTAAATAGGAGAACCAAAACGCCTAACAATGGGGAAAAAATTAAGATCGATAGAAGCCATGTGTTCATGTGAAGTACCCCCCAGTTAATGCGACGACCAGCAATAAAATCACGATGCCAAAGATGGCGAACGTACCGTATGATTGGACCTGCCCATTTTGAAGGCGCGACCCTAACTTACTCAGTCCTTGAACAGCACTCACAACGGCTGCCACGAGTCCGTCAACGATATATCTATCAAACAAGACACCAAGCTTGCTCAAACCCTTCGTTCCTTTAACGAAAGTTGCGTCGTATCCTTCATCAACGTACCACTTGTTGTAGATCACGTTGCTGAGTCCTGGCAACGATCGAGTGATCCAATCGCGTGAAAGCGCTCCTTTTTGGTAGATCAGATAAGCAAGCCCGATTCCTAAAAGAGACGCTCCTGTTGCCACGATCGGAATCCAGCTTGGACCGTGATGATCACCATGCGCTAGTTCAACAGGACCTTCTGCTAAGTAATCCGTTAAAAACGTACCGAACCAAGTTGTATTCAGATAGCCTGCCACGATTGCTAGAACACCTAGTACAATCATCGGAAGCGTCATAACACTTGGTGACTCATGTACGCCACTCTGATCACCGCGTGGTTTTCCTGTAAACACAAGGAAAAATAGACGGAACATATAAAACGCCGTCATGAATGCTGCCACGACTGCCAGCCAGAACAATCCGTAACGACCATCTGCGTACGTACTTGCTAGGATCTCATCTTTTGAAAAGAAACCGGATAATAGTGGAACTCCTGAAATCGCGAGTGCCCCGATTAAAAAGAGAGGTCCTGTCAGCCGGAGCTTTTTCCAAAGTCCGCCCATCTCATCGATGTTTTGTGTATGTACAGCATGGATCACGCTTCCTGCAGCTAAGAACAATAACGCTTTAAAGAATGCGTGCGTCGTCAGGTGGAAGATACCTGCCACATAGCCGGATGCGCCAAGTGCGAGCATCATGTACCCTAGCTGACTAACCGTTGAGTACGCCAGCACGCGTTTGATATCTTTTTGCATAAGTCCGATCGAAGCTGCAAAAATCGCCGTTACTCCCCCTACTACAGCAACGACCGTTAGTGCCGTTTCTGAAGCTTGGAAGAGCGGATACATCGCAGCGACCAAGTACACTCCGGCAGCGACCATTGTTGCCGCATGAATGAGCGCTGATACGGGTGTTGGACCTTCCATCGCGTCTGGAAGCCAAGTATGAAGAGGCAGCTGGCCCGACTTTCCGATTGCTCCTACAAATATACATAGCGCTGTAAGAGTGAGCATACCAGATGATATATCACCATTTCGAACAGCAGCAAAAATTTCGTCATATTCAAAACTACCAACCTGCCAAAATAGCAAAACCATTCCGATAAAAAGACCAACGTCCCCAATTCTAGTCATCACAAAAGCCTTTTTCGCTGCGGCTTTTGCTTCTGGTTTAAAATAGTAGAATCCGATCAACAGAAACGAGCCAAGTCCAACTAGCTCCCAAAACATATAGAGCTGTAATAGATTCGGAGATAGAACGAGGCCGAGCATCGCAAACGAAAATAATCCTAAATACGCAAAGAACACAGGAAACCGTTCATCGCCATGCATGTATCCTTTTGAGTAAAGATGTACAAGAAAACTGACGAGTGAAACGATCACAAGCATAAGAGCGTTCAGCGGATTGACTTCATATCCCATCGTGATGGCCCGCTCACCGATCTCAAACCAAGTGCCTTCAACCTTAATTCCGTCCCCTTGCCACACCGCGATCCAAACCCCGATGGATAGAATGAGCGATAATCCGGTTAGAAGCACACCGATCCATGCAGTGCCCTCACTTTTTGATTTTCTGAAAATCAGCAATAAAACGAAGGATAAAAGCGGGAACAACGGTATAAGCCAACTATTCTGCAACATAATCGTCCATCTCCTTCCTTATCGCTTCATCGTATCCATCTCATCCACGTTAACCGTCTGTCTGTTGCGGTACAGTGCTATGAGAATCGCAAGTCCGACTGCCGCTTCTGCCGCAGCCACCGTGATCGTAAACAGCGAGAAGATCTGACCTGTTAATCCAGGGTTTATTGAGTATTTGGCAAATGCCACGAGATTAATATTTACCGCATTCAGCATCAATTCGATCGAGATCAGTACGATGACCGCATTACGTTTGGTTAATGCTCCAAATAATCCGATGCAAAAAAGGATCAAGGCAAGCGTTAAGTAAGCTGCTAAAGAAACAGAGCTCATTTTTTTGCCTCCTTTTCATCGTCATCCCGCTTTGCCAGAATGATAGAACCAATTAAAGCAACAAGCAGCAAGACAGAAGTTAACTCGAACGGAATGACATAATGCGAATACAGCTCGATTCCTATCTTTTTCGTATTATCAATATGAAGCTCTGCGTTCTGCTGACCAAAATCAAGGTCTTTGATCTTGCCGTACATGATCAGGAAGAAAAGTCCGATCGCAAGCCCCGTTAAGATGACTTTTAACCGTGGTGCACGCTTTTCTTTTTCCTGGTGACGCGTAAGCATGATTCCAAACAACATGATGATCGTGATAGCTCCTGAGTAGATCAGCACCTGGACGACGGCAACGAACTCTGCTGATAGTGTGATGTAGATTCCTGCAATGGCAATGAACGTAAAAATAAGAGCAACAACCATATGAACGACATTTGATAGGTTGATAAGAAGAACGCCGCCGGCAATGGCTGTTAAGGCAAGAAAGAAAAACGCGATCATTTCACCGGTCATGCTTTGTTCTCCTTTCTAACATTCTCGTCGTTCTCATCGAGCCACTCGAGGTTTTTGAAAAGTTCATCACGGCTGTATTCCGCAAGCTCAAACTGATTCGTCATGACGATCGCTTCAGTCGGACACACTTCTGTACACAGGTCGCATAGTATACAGATTTCAAAGTTGATGTCGTACGTGTCGATGATCTTCCCTTTTTTCGAAGGATCGGGATGCGGCTTACCCGTTAACTGGATGCAGTCGGTCGGGCAGATCTGCGCGCATTGGTTACAGACGATGCATTTTTCGGGATAAAACTTTTGGATGCCGCGGAAACGGTCAGGCATCTGGATCGGCACGTCTGGATAGCTTGTTGTGATGTTTTGCTTTGTTAGGTTTTTGACGGTATAGCTTAAACCTTTTACAAGACCTTTCATCCTGAGATCACGCTCCTTATGCGTTGGTCTTTCGATTGATAGAGCATTGTTTTAACTTTGCGCTGGTTATTGTGGGTGTTGATTTCCGTTCCAGGTGTTCGCTTTCCGCGGGGCAGGCGGTGAGCCACATTCGAATGTTTCACATTTAAGTGTCTCACCTGCCCACCTGTCCCGCAGGAGTCTCACACCTTTCACTACAACCAACAGTTCAAAGAAGTTAGAAAAAGATTAAAAAGCAACAAGATTCTTGAAAAAAGCTTTATAGAATGACCTTAGCCACCGCATTGAATTTCGATGGTCGGGCTATGAAATATTTGGATGTATTGCAAACATACTTCCTCGAATACTTGATTGGAGCGCAAGGTGCGAGACTCCTGGGGGATCAGCGGGACAGGTGAGACTCTTAACAGTGCCATGCGCTAAGAGGCTCACCGCACGCCCCCCGGAAAGCGAGCATCCTGGAGCGGAAATCAACACCCTCAATAAACATCAGTAGTGCTGTAAAGCTCTTTTACAAAAACAATTCCTTAACAGCGGCACTGACAAAAATGTTTAGCAGTGCTAGTGGCAGTAGGACCTTCCAGGCGAAGCCCATTAGTTGATCGGCGCGGAGTCGTGGAAGTGTTCCACGGATCCAGATCATGAAAAACACGACGATGCTGAATTTGACGCCGAACCACAACATCCCTGGGATAAAATCTAAGAACGGAATCGGGTTCCAACCTCCTAGGAAAAGAACGGTTGTTAAGGATGCCATCGCAAATAGATACACATATTCTGTGAGCATGAAGAACGCCCAGCGAAATCCTGAGTATTCGACGTGATAACCGGCCACAAGCTCTGACTCTGCTTCAGGTAAATCGAACGGTGTACGGTTCAACTCAGCGATGGAAGAAATCAAGAATACGAAAAATCCAATCGGTGTTAAAAAGATGTAGGCAATGTTTTCTTGGCCTCTTACGATATCGTTTAAATTCAGGCTTCCGGCGAACAGGATCACTCCAATAACGGAGATAACGAGCGGAATTTCGTACGAAATCATCTGTGCTGCAGCACGCATGCCGCCGAGTAAAGAGTATTTATTATTCGATGCCCAGCCACCCATTAAGATGCCGATCGTTGAGATTCCCGAAACAGCTACATAATACAAAAGGCCGACACCGAGGTCTGCGAACTGCATGTTTTCTGAGAACGGAATCGTCGCAAGCACCATGAAGGCTGGAGCAAATGCGATGACCGGTGCCAATATGAACAATGGCCGATCAGCTAGTTTCGGTATAGTGTCTTCTTTTATCAAAAGTTTAAAAACATCTGCTACCGTTTGCAGAAGACCGAATCTTCCTCCAACCCGGTTCGGTCCTGTACGCATCTGCATGAACCCGAGCACTTTTCGTTCGGCTAGAATCGCGTAGGTTACGAAACCGAGAACCGTGACGAGTAATGCCGCGCCGAGCGCAAAGAAAATCGCAACATGCGTCCAGCCGGGCTGTGCGTATAAAAGTTCCTCCATCAGCCATCGACCTCCCCGAGAACGATATCAATCCCGCCTAAGATGGTAATCAAGTTGGAGATGTTTTCACCGACTAAAAGTTTTGGCAGAATCTGAAGGTTGTAAAAAGATGGTCTGCGAAACTTCAAGCGGTACGGTTCTTTTTTTCCTTCTGACGCGATGTAGCAGCCAATCTCACCGCGAGGCGACTCGATGCGAACGAAAGCTTCACCCTTTGGCGGCTTGATGATTCTTGGCACTTTTGCCATGACCGGACCTTCTTCTGGAAACTGTTCCACCGCTTGTTCTACAATCTTGAGTGATTCTTCGATCTCTTGCATGCGGCACTGATACCGCGCCCATGCATCGCCCGTATGAAACACCGGTACATCAAAATCAAAACGGTCATAGATCGAATACGGCTCATCTTTTCTAAGATCCCAATTCGTACCCGTGCATCTTAAGTTCGCGCCGCTTAAGGAAAAGTTCAGTGCTTCTTCTTTCGTGTAAAATCCAATTCCTTTTACACGGTTCAAGAAGATCTCGTTGCCTGTCACAAGGTCGTGATAGCCAGCAAGCTCTTCTCTCATGTAAGGAACAAAGTCACGGACTTTCTCGATCCAGCCTTCTGGTGCGTCCCACTTCACACCGCCAACACGCATATAGTTGAACGTCAGGCGAGCTCCACATATCTCATTCAACATATTGATGATGGCTTCTCTTTCGCGAAAAGCGTATAGGAATGGACTCATCGCCCCGATATCTAATAAATATGTACCGAACCAAACGAGATGGCTTGCGATGCGGCCGAGCTCCATCACAATCACTCGCAAATATTCCGCTCGTTCAGGTATCTCTAAACTCATCATCGTTTCAACCGCATGACAGATCACGTAGTTGTTCGTCATGGCCGCTAAATAATCCATGCGGTCTGTGTATGGAATAATCTGCGTGTACTGAAGGTTTTCTGCTAATTTCTCGGTGCCTCGGTGAAGATAGCCTATCACTGGCGTGGCTTCGATGATCGTCTCTCCGTCAATTTTTAGTACGATTCGAAAAACGCCGTGTGTGCTAGGATGCTGAGGCCCAACGTTGAGGAGCATCTCTTCTGTTCTGATCAATGTCTCTACACCTCCACGTCATGGGGTTCGTAATCTTTTCTGAGCGGATGTCCTACCCAATCGTCCGGCAGCATGATGCGCGTTAAGTTCGGATGACCTTCAAAATGGATGCCTAAAAGATCATATGTT
The DNA here is from genome assembly GCA_016401345.1 of Fictibacillus nanhaiensis. Lineage (GTDB taxonomy): Bacteria > Bacillota > Bacilli > Bacillales > Fictibacillaceae > Fictibacillus > Fictibacillus phosphorivorans. The sequence continues at coordinate 171,316 of JAEACG010000003.1, forward strand.
TCACGCTCTGGCCAGTTTGCTCCCCCCCATAACGGGGTAATGGAATGGGTAGTAGCGCTCGTTCTGTCTATCTTTACTTTTAATGCAACGGACTGGCGATGATTGTACGAATACAGGTGGTTATAGACTTCAAAATGTGTTTCAAAATCGGTGCCGTGCATTTCAGATAAATAATCAAAACGAAGCTGGTCGTTATATTTTAAAAACTCCGCAATTTTATAATAGGATTCAGGTTTTGCAACTAAGGTAGGGACGTCTTTTGACAGTCTGTTAATATAGGAATCTTCGAGTACATCTTCTCCTAGATGTTCTTTGATGACTTTTGTGTAGGTATCGAGGATAGGTTGGTTTGGTGATGGTTTTTCTTCTGCGACAGGTTCGGTTGCTGCACCTTTTGCATTCGCGGCAGCACGTGCTTTTGCGGCTGCAGCTGCTTTTGCTTTCGCAGCGGCGATCGCTTTCGCTTTTTCATCGTCACCTGCTGGCTCAGTTGTTGCATCTGATCCTGCTTCACGAGACGCTTTCGCTTTCGCAGCGGCGGCAGCTTTTGCTTTGGCTGCAGCGACGGCCTTTGCTTTTGCCGCAGCTTTCGTTTTTTCATCGTCTGAAGCGGGTTCGATGGATGTGTTGCCTCCACTCTCTCTTGCTAGTTTTGCTTTAGCGGCAGCTGCTGCCTTCGCCTTTGCTGCTGCGGCTGCTTTCGCTTTCGCGGCGGCTAGTGCTTTTTGTTTCGCAAGATCGTCTGTTGGCTCATCGATTTTTGGAACTTCTGATGTTTCTGCTTTCTCAGCCTGACGCTGTTTCGCGAGCTCGAGGGCTTTTGCCTTTGCTTCTGCGGCCGCCTTTTTCTTTAGCTCTTCTTTTGCTAGCTCCGGTTGCGCTGCCGTCGGCTCGGTTCCTTCTGCAGCTTTTGTTTTTTCAGCCTGCCGCTGTTTCGCAAGCTCGAGGGCTTTTGCCTTTGCTTCTGCGGCCGCCTTTTTCTTCAGCTCTTCTTTTGTTAACTCCGGTTCGGCTTCGGTCGGTTTCGACACATCTGATGCTTTCACTTTTTCGGCCTGACGCTGTTTCGCGAGTTCGAGCGCTTTAGCCTTTGCTTCTGCGGCTGCTTTCTTTTTCAGCTCTTCTTTTGTTAACTCAGGTTCAGCTGCTTTCGGCTCTGACTGTTCAGCCGCCTTTTCTTTTTCAGCCTGACGCTGTTTCGCAAGCTCCAACGCTTTTGCCTTCGCTTCTGCGGCGGCTTTTTTCTTTTGTTCTTCTATCGATAATCCTTCATTGGAATCATTTTGCTTATCTGTCATTCGCTCATCACCTTCTTGCCTGTCTTCGCTTCATAACGGATTTTTTCTTGAAGCTTATTGATGCCATAAATGAGTGCAGCAGGGTTGGGTGGACATCCTGGTATGTATACATCCACGGGTACGATCTGATCGACACCTTTTACGACAGCATACGATTTGATGTAAGGTCCTCCAGCTGTGGCGCATGATCCCATCGCGATGACCCACTTTGGTTCTGGCATCTGTTCATATAATCGCTTTAAAACGGGCGCCATCTTTTTCGTTACGGTTCCTGAAACGATCATCACATCGGATTGACGAGGTGAAGTACGGAATATACTTCCGAAACGGTCTAAGTCATAATGAGACGAACCTGTGCCCATCATTTCAATCGCACAGCAGGCGAGTCCAAAGGTTAACGGCCAAAGTGAGTTACTTCTGGCCCAGGCTTTCACTTGTTCGAGTGTTACCATGAATACGTTGCGATCTAGCTCGGCGCGTTCTTCAGCCGTAAGTTCCCACTTTATGTCCATTTCAGCACCTTCTTTTTCCAAGCGTATACAAGACCTAACGTTAAAAGAACAACAAAAATCCCCATTTCGATGAGAGCGAACACGCCTAGCTCTTCATAGGCAACGGCCCAAGGGTATAAAAATACGGTTTCAACATCAAAAATAACGAACATGAGCGCAAACAAATAATAGCGGACATTGTACTGAACCCAACTTTGATGAAATGGCTCAATTCCGCTTTCGTAGGTGGTGTATTTTTCTGCTGATGGTTTATAAGGGCGCAATAAACGGCCTGCAGTCAATGCGACAACCGGCAAAAGGACCCCTAAAAATAAAAATACAGCCACAATGAGGTAATTGTTTTGATACAGATGATAAAAATCCATTCTGACTACCTCCTAATCTTCAGAATTTTTTAAATTCTGTAACCGCTTTAATTATAGCAAATTCCATATTTTGTGTCGATGTGCTTCTTCACATATGGTACTTACACTATATTAGGGTCTCCCCCTTATTTTTCTATAGAAATGTTCATAATCCTGTAAATTTTTTGGATGTGACTCGTCACCGTTAGCAGTATGATAGGTGTAAAGGGGAGATTCGTAATGGATATATGGTGGATTGCTTATTTCTTGATTGTCGTAATCTCGATCGCTGGGTTAGTCGGTACGATCATGATTTCTAAAACACAGGACGAAAAATACGGAAGTTCAACGCGTCAGAACCTCGTTCGCCTTACACTCATCTATGCAGTGGTGATCCTTGTTTCGATCATCGCACTTGCTCTCTACATTTATCTTTAATAGAATGTCGTTATTAAAGGATGTGATCTCAATTGAAAAAAGAGACCGAGCAGCTGTGGGCGAGTGAAAAATACACCGTGATGGCTAAGGGATATAACCTTTATAAAGAGGTTCAAGGGCAGATGAGGGATGCTCAATCTGACTCTGACTATGAAAAAGTTAAGCTGTTGATTGCTGAGTATAAGGAAAAACCTTTTGAACGACGTGCATTATGCAACACGTTAGAACATGTGTGGGGTTATTTTAAAAAATCAGCTGAAGAAGTGGACAAAGAGCACTTTTTTTCACTGCTGAAGACGTTGAGAGAGTCTGATGAAGAGTACTATGATGAAATGCCTTATGAAATGGATCTGTTTTTGCAGTATTTGCTGCAAAAATACCCTTCAGACTACTTATCAGGTTCAACAATTATCAAGAATTGAGGATGCTCCCGTCGTGTTGTGGGATCATCCTTTTGTTTTGTCTAATATAGGTGCAGTTTCGGTGAACGAAACTGTTTTGATTACATACCCAACTAGGTATTTTTGCATTCAATTCTAGAAATATGGCTCCTAATACAGCGAGAATTCAATTTATTCCAGCGAGATTTTACTAAAATCCGGCGAGTTTTTAACATATATCGGCGAGTCTACATATTTCGACATCTATCATCAATCGGATACCCCCGCACGCTTCATGACATATAAAGAAAAACACCCCGCTCAACCAAGCGGGATGCCTTTCTGCCATACCTATATACTTTTGTTAGATCGCCTCAACAGACAATCGCAATTGCTCTTCGAAATCTTCTGCATGCTCACGTTTTTGTTCTGCGTTCCAGCCCAATTTGTCTGCCATGCAGTTGATTACACTTTCTTTCCACTCGTATACCGTATCGATGTCAAAGTATAGAGCCGACGTACGGCGGATCAAGAAGTCAGATGGTGTTGATGTCATCTCATACTCTAATGCATAAAGTAGAGATGCGTACAAACTTACTGGTAAGTTGTAGCTCTTCGCCTCTTCACCGCGTTCTTTCATATAACCATAAACGATATCGATGTTCGTTCCGTAGCGCTGCACGAGCTCGCGAGCTTTTGATTCATCCAGACCTAACGCTAACCCTTCCTGTACTTTCGTACGAAGGAAGTCTGCGAAGTTTTGGCTTCCGCCCATCTTACCGCCGGATAATTCCATGTGTTGGGTGCGGCATCCTGGGAATTTTGCCCCTTCTTCCTCACCAAGCTGATCGCGAACGATATCCACGACTTTTTCAGCCATTTTACGGTAACCTGTCAGCTTACCACCAGCGATTGTTAACAATCCTGATGGAGAGTGGAACACTTCATCTTTACGAGAAATTTCTGAAGGTCCTTTTTTCGGTTCGTGAATCAACGGACGTAGTCCTGACCATGATGATTCAACATCGTCGCGCGTAATCTTCACGTCTGGGAACATGAAATGGATCGTGTTCAGTACATATTGAAGATCCTCTTCCGTCATACCAGGGTTTGCAAGGTCTCCCTTGTAGTCCGTATCTGTCGTGCCAATATACGTTTTACCCGCACGAGGAATCGCGAACACCATACGGCCGTCTTCTGTGTCATAATAAACCGCTTGCTTCAGTGGGAACTTCGAGCCATCAATAACAAGGTGGATTCCTTTTGTATGGTGGATCTCTTTTCCTGTTTTCGAACGGTCTTCTTCGCGAAGTTCATCTACCCATGGACCTGTTGCGTTTACGATCTTTTTCGCATAGATCTCATGAATTTCGCCAGTGAGCTGGTCTTCCACTTTTACTCCGACCGCTCTTTTTCCGTTATAGATAAAGCTAGTAACTTTCGCGTAGTTCACAGCTGATGCTCCGCGTGACACCGCTTCTTTCATGATCTCAAGCGTTAAACGAGCGTCATCTGTTTTGTATTCTACGTAATATCCGCCGCCAAGCAAGTTATCCTTTTTCAAAAGTGGTTCACGGCGTAATGTTTCTTCAGCTGAAAACATTTTTCTTCGTTCTTTGCGTTTTACACCTGCTAAGAAATCGTACACTTTTAGACCGATGGATGTGGAGAACTTTCCGAACGTACCACCTTTATAAAACGGTAGAAGCATCCACTCTGGCGTTGTTACGTGTGGAGCGTTCTCGTACACGATCGCACGTTCTTTACCAACTTCAGCAACAAGTTTTACTTCAAACTGTTTTAAATAACGAAGTCCGCCGTGAACAAGTTTTGTAGAACGGCTGGATGTTCCAGCAGCAAAGTCCTGCATTTCTACAAGACCTACTTTCATACCACGCGTTTGGGCATCTAAAAGAATACCTGCTCCCGTTACGCCTCCTCCGATTACGAGGAGATCAAGCTTCTCTTGTTTCATACCTGTGATAATTTCTTCTCTTTTATATGTTGAAAATGATGCTGTCATTTTCTCTTCACTCCTTCTGTACAGAACCGTTGGACATATATAATACGGGTAGTTTTCCCGGAATCAGCGAACCCAACACACATTTTTCAACATTTCCGTGTATTGGCTATATGCACGTAAAGAAAACTTGGCTGACGCTAGTCTTTGGTGTCAGCCTTAGTTGCGCTTATACTATCGACCTTAAACTTGTTACAACGCCGAAAATCATCATGCTAACAAGTTATAGGTTTTTGATAGTACAAAAAAAAGACCACAAGAACCCCGCAACGTTTGTACGAGGTTTTGTGGTCTCTCCTGATCTCCAACCGGTTCAATATCAACTTGGGTTTAGTATAACGCAGTTTTCTAGATTTTGAAAGGGTTATGCTTTAGGTTTATACGCAATCGTTGCTTCAACAGCTTTTTTCCAGCCATCATAAAGCTCTTTACGCTCTTCCTCTTTCATGTTTACGTCGAAGTCTCTGTCCACTTTCCATTTATCTGCGATTTCTTGACGATCGCCCCAGAAACCGACTGCTAGACCTGCAAGATATGCAGCACCGAGTGCCGTCGTTTCGTTAATCTCTGGACGCTCAACCGGAACGTTTAAGATATCACTTTGGAACTGCATTAAGAAGTTGTTCTTAACGGCTCCGCCATCTACACGAAGTTTTTTCAACTCTATGCCAGAGTCAGCTTCCATCGCTGTTAATACATCAGCCGTTTGATAGGCAAGTGACTCAAGTGTTGCACGAACGAAATGCTCTTTTTCTGTACCGCGTGTAAGTCCGAAGATTGCACCACGTGCTTCTGAATCCCAGTAAGGAGTTCCGAGGCCAACGAATGCTGGCACAACATAAACGCCATCTGTTGATGCAACGCGCTCTGCATAATCTTCACTGTCTGCCGCATCTTTTAACATACGAAGTCCGTCACGAAGCCATTGAATGGCAGATCCAGCAACAAAAATACTTCCTTCAAGTGCGTACTCGACTTTCCCATCGACACCCCAAGCAATCGTCGTCAACAGGCCATGCTCTGACTTAACCGCTTTTTCTCCTGTGTTCATAAGCATGAAACAGCCTGTACCATACGTGTTCTTCGCCATTCCTTTTTCAAAACAAGCTTGTCCGAAAAGTGCCGCTTGCTGATCGCCCGCGATACCTGCGATCGGAATATTTTTACCAAAGAAATGATAATCGATCGTTTCACCGTATACTTCTGAAGAGGATTTTACTTCTGGAAGCATAGATTTCGGAACGCCTAAGATCTCAAGAAGCTCGTCATCCCATTTAAGATCGTAAATATTGTACATGAGTGTACGTGAAGCATTTGAATAGTCCGTTACGTGCGCTCTTCCACCTGTTAGCTTCCATACTAGCCACGTATCGATCGTACCGAATAATAGATCACCGTTTTCCGCTTTTTCTCTTGCACCTTCAACGTTATCAAGAATCCATTTTACTTTTGTTCCTGAGAAATAAGCATCGATCAACAATCCTGTTTTATCTCGGAATTTATCGTTTAATCCTTGGTTTTTTAGATCATCACAGATTTCAGCGGTTTGACGAGACTGCCAAACGATTGCGTTGTGAACAGGTTTTCCAGTGTTTTTGTCCCAAACGACCGTTGTTTCACGCTGATTCGTGATTCCGATCGAAGCAATCTCGCCTGGGTCTGTATCTGTTTTTGATAAAACTTCAGCCACTACTGCTAAAATCGTTCCCCAAATTTCTTGTGCATCATGCTCTACCCAGCCTGGCTTTGGGAAGTGCTGCTTAAATTCCTTTTGTGAGATCTCAACGACTTCTCCTGCTTTGTTAAAAAGGATCGCTCTTGAGCTTGTCGTTCCTTGATCGAGTGCAATGATATATTTCTTTTCCATAGGTAAACCCTCCCAAAATGGTTTGTTCTTGTTTTAGTTTTCTATTTCATCTCCATGAGGCAGTGCATGTGTGCCTTTACTTCCTAAGAAGAACGTTATAGCAAAGATTGCTAGTGATACCACTGTCCAGATCCAGAATAACGTTGTAACTTTTCCTGTAAAAACAGCTTGATAGAACAATGCTCCGAAAACTCCTCCAAGCACTGGTCCTACAACTGGAATCCACGAGTACGTCCAGTTGGATCCACCCTTACCTGGTATAGGCAAGATAAAATGTGCGATCCTTGGACCAAGGTCACGTGCCGGATTGATGGCATAACCTGTTGGTCCTCCAAGTGACAAACCGATTGCTACGATTAGGAATCCGACGATCAGTGGATTTAACCCGTCTGAAAATTTATTCGCTCCAATTGACAATAATCCTACTAGTAAAACCGCAGTTCCAATGAATTCTGATAAAAGATTCGAAAACGTATGCGGAATTGCAGGGTCTGTTGAAAAAACTCCTAATTTTACCGCTGGATCATCTGTTGCTTTCCAGTGAGGAAGGAAGTGGAAGTATACGACCATTCCTCCTAAGATACCGCCGATTATCTGTGCAATGATATATGCTGGTACATCCGACCAAGCAAATTCACCGATTGAAGCGAGACCTAGTGTTACTGCCGGATTAAGGTGTGCACCGCTAAAGCTTCCGACTGCATATACCGCCATTGCAACAGCTAACCCCCAAGCAAGTGCGACAACGATCCATCCTCCACCTTGGGCTTTTGATTTATTCAAGGAAACGTTTGCAACAACGCCTCCGCCAAATATGATTAGAATCATTGTTCCTATCAGTTCTGCCATAAATGTTGACATGTATTTTCCTCCTTTTGTGCAATCGCTATCAAATATAAGTGCAATGATGTGTCCGGATTTCATCAAAAAAAGACCCAGCAAAAGATACCTATAGTTTTGCTATAAGTAACCCTTGTGGATCTCCATGTTCTCCGTCACGTTTATGAACTTGTCTCTATTATAACAAGGATGAAAACGTTGTCAAACGTTATTTCACAAGAACATTAGATCCACAATTCCGGGTTTGAAGTCGTCACAGCCTCTGCACCTGCTTCAAGTGCTTCCATCACGTTCACTTTTGTACGAATTAATCCACCAGCGATTACCGGTATACCCGCTTGCTCACTCACTTCTCTTATTATTTCCGGCATGATGCCTGGCAAAACCTCTAAATAGTCTGGCTGAGCACGTTCGATCACTTTATAACTCGTTTCAAGAGCTAATGAATCCAATAAAAACAAACGCTGAACTGCGATCATGTTCTTCTTTTTAGCACGAATGATGCAGTTAGACCGTGTTGAAATGATTCCTGCTGGTTTCATTTCTTGTGCTAAAAAGTCGACTGCATACTCATTTGCTTTCAGCCCGTTGATCAGATCCAGATGAACCAAAACTTTCTTCTTTCTTTCGTTCGCCATAGCGATCATAAATTTTAGCTGACTGATATGCGTGTCCAAACATACGATATATGTGTATTTGCTGTTTAGCAGCTTCTCAAAATCCTTCATCTTTCTCGCTGCTGGCAAAACTTTTTGTCCATGGAAGCTCATCTTGCACACCCCTTACGTTCTTATCATTCACCAGTTTCCGCAATTTATTGCAAAACCCCGGTAAACCGCCTTTTTTACATATTAAGTGATAATAACACATACAACTACCGACGGACGAGCATTAAATAGTGTATAGCTTTTAAATGAAGCTATATTTTAAGCACTTCCTTTGCTTGAGGAGGTGAAAAGCATGATTAAAAAGAGAAAAAAACCTGTGATCTCTCCTGTTGGCGACTATCAAAATCCTTTTGGTGATGAAGTGGTTCAAATGGAAGAGGTAACAGAAACGAACGCGATGACTGATGAAAATGGCGACCAATTGTGGTTACGTAGGGTTTCATGTGCTCCGCCGATTTTTGGAAGAAACTAAATAAAAGGCTGTTTTCATATGCGATGTAGCTATCCGGATGTAGTTGCTTTCCGCTCCAGGTTGCGCGCTTTCCATGGGGCGAACGGTGAGCCTCCTGCCGCTTTGCGCCATTAGGAGTCTCCACCTGACCGCTCATCCCATAGGAGTCGGCAACCTTACGCTTCAATCAACCTGCATATGGAGAAAATAAATATTTATCCAAATAGCAACAATCTAGCAAAAAAGAGCCAAATAAAAAACGATCCATCCAGTGGTCAACCTTCTCAAACTGAACGTGATGTATTCGTATAAAGCCCCTTTGACTTTGTTTTTGGACAAGTCGAAGGGGTTTTTGAGTTTACATGTACCAAGTTAATGTGCGTGGTGCGATTTTCCGGCAGTCCTAGCATTTAAATAGGCGTTGATTTTATACCACTAGGGGTAATTCAGCATTTAATTCAGCAAATTTGATAATTAATTCGGCGAGATTTGATATTATTACGGCGAGTTTTAACAATAATTCGGCGAGTTTTCATGATATATTGACGAGTCTCCAAATTTCGACACTAGTCATCTTCTATATACCATCACATACCCCCTAGAAACACAAAAAAAGCCCTGCAACTCTCTATAAAGAGAGCTACAGGGCTTCATAATATTAACGCTTTGTTGCTATGTCGATACGGTTCATTGCGCGTTTAAGCGCAAACTCCGCACGAGCTGCATCTAGGTTGTCTTGTTTGTTGCTAGCAAGACGCTGTTCGGCACGCTCTTTTGCTGCACGTGCACGATCTACTTCGATGTCGCCAGCGATCTCAGCAGCTTCTGCTAAAATCGTGACTTTTTCAGGTCGCACTTCAATAAATCCACCGCTAACGGCCACATATTGTGTTTTCCCATCAACGTCGTGAACACGCACGGCGCTGATCGTTAAAGGAGCTACAAGAGGGATATGGCCTGGAAGAATTCCAAGCTCCCCACTTTTTGCTTTCGCGCTGACCATTTTCGCATTTCCTTCAAACACAGGACCATCAGGGGTTACTACGCTGACTTGAATGGTTTTCATCCAATCTTACCCCTTTCAGGCATTAGGCCAAAGTTTTTGCTTTTTCAATAGCATCCTCAATAGAGCCTACGAGATGGAACGCTGATTCCGGAAGATCATCGTATTTTCCTTCAAGGATTTCTTTGAATCCACGAACTGTTTCTTTAACAGGAACGTATGAACCTTTTTGTCCTGTAAATTGTTCTGCAACGTGGAAGTTTTGAGATAAGAAGAACTGGATACGACGCGCACGGTGTACAACTAGCTTGTCGTCTTCAGAAAGCTCGTCCATACCAAGGATTGCGATGATATCTTGAAGCTCTTTATAACGCTGTAAAGTCGCCTGTACTTTACGAGCTACTTCATAATGCTCTTCTCCAACGATCTCAGGAGAAAGTGCACGTGAAGTTGAAGCTAGTGGATCTACCGCTGGATAAATACCCATAGCTGTTAGTTTACGCTCAAGGTTCGTTGTTGCATCTAAGTGGGCGAACGCTGTAGCTGGAGCCGGATCCGTATAGTCATCGGCAGGTACATAGATCGCTTGGATAGATGTTACAGAACCTTTTTTCGTAGATGTGATACGCTCTTGTAATTGACCCATCTCAGTTGCAAGAGTTGGCTGGTAACCTACCGCTGATGGCATACGGCCAAGAAGGGCAGATACTTCAGAACCTGCTTGCGTGAAACGGAAGATGTTATCTACGAAGAAAAGAACGTCTTGTCCTTGCTCGTCACGGAAGAATTCAGCCATTGTCAAACCAGAAAGAGCGATACGTGCACGTGCTCCAGGTGGCTCGTTCATCTGTCCGAATACCATTGCCGTTTTCTTGATAACACCAGAGTCGCTCATCTCGTGGAAAAGGTCATTTCCTTCACGAGTACGCTCACCAACACCTGCGAATACGGAGATACCACCGTGTTCTTGTGCGATGTTGTTGATAAGCTCCTGGATAAGTACTGTTTTACCTACACCCGCACCACCAAAAAGACCGATTTTTCCACCTTTTACGTATGGAGCGATAAGGTCAACTACCTTGATCCCTGTTTCAAGGATCTCGGTTTTAGTTGTTAATTCTTCAAAAGAAGGTGCTGAACGGTGGATCGGGTCACGGCGAACATGTGCCGGTACTGCCTCACCAAGGTCAATGTGATCACCAGTAACGTTAAATACACGTCCAAGTGTTGCTTCACCTACTGGTACAGAGATCGGCTTACCTGAGTCAGCGATTTCCATTCCACGAACAAGACCATCCGTTGAATCCATTGCGATTGTACGAACCATGTTATCACCAAGGTGAAGTGCTACTTCTAGTGTTAAGTCAACACCCTCAGCGCTAACAGTTAAAGCGTTAAGCAATTCTGGAAGCTGGCCTTCGAACTTAACGTCAACGACCGGTCCAAGAATTTGAGTAATATAGCCTTTATTCATCGGTTTCCCTCCTATCTTACTTTGCAAAATAGCTGCTAGAATCACTTATAAAAAGTCTATTCTAGAGCTGCTACACCGCCGACGATTTCCGTAATTTCCTGAGTGATAGCTGCTTGACGCTCACGGTTGTACGAGAGGTTCAATTGGCCGATCAGTTCATTAGCGTTATCCGTTGCATTTCTCATCGCAGTCATACGAGAAGCATGCTCGGCTGCTTTCGCATCAAGTAAAGCACCATAAATCAAGCTCTCCGCATATTGAGGAAGAAGCACTTCAAGGATCTCGTCCTCTGATGGCTCATACTCATAGGAAGATTTTGATTTTGTTGCAGCGATATCTGTTAACGGAAGAAGCTTCTTCTCCGTCAGATCGCTCTGAATGGCACTTACAAAATGGTTGTAATACATGTAAAGCTCATCAAATGTTCCGTCCGCATAAAGACCGACTGCCTTTGATGCGATCGCCTTGATCTCAGCAAAGGATGGCTGGTCTGCCACACCTGTGATGCTGTCCAAGATAGACATCTTACGGCTTTTGAAAAAGTTCACCCCAACTTTACCGATCACGATCAATGCATACTCATCTGCTGATTTGTGACGCTCTTGAATCGTACGGTAAACGTGGCGCAAAATATTCGAGTTATAAGCCCCTGCTAATCCACGGTCAGCTGTAACGACGAAGTAACCCGTCTTCTTCACTGGTCGTGTTAAAAGCATAGAGTGTTTCGCGTTGCTTCCAGATGCGATGCTTCCTACCACTTCTTGGATCTTGTCCACGTAAGGGCCGAAAGATTTCGCATTTTGTTCAGCGCGGTTTAGCTTTGCAGCTGAAACCATCTCCATCGCTTTTGTGATCTGCATGGTCTTTTTAGTGGAGTCTATACGTGCTTTAATATCTTTTAATGCCATTCATTTTCACCACCTTTATTGGTAGTTTAAAAATCGGTTAACCTCATTTTAAACATAGTAAGCTGGTTGCAAGGCGCAGCTCATCACTGCAACTGCACCTCTGCTTTTAAAGTCTATATATCTTACGCGAATGTCTTTTTGAATGCTTTGATCGCTTCGTCTAGGCTGTCACCTTCAGGAAGTTTACCAGTCGTTTTGATTGCATCAAGAACGTCTTTAGAGTTAGCTTCCATGTGAGCGTAAAGCGCTTCTTCAAAGCGGTTTACATCTTCAACAGCTACATCATCGATGTAACCACGAGTCAATGCATAAAGGATTGCAACTTGGTGCTCAACTTTTAGTGGCTTGTGAAGTCCTTGCTTAAGTACTTCAACTGTACGTGCACCACGGTTTAGTTTTGCTTGAGTCGCTTTATCAAGGTCAGATCCGAACTGAGCGAATGCTTCTAGTTCACGGTATGAAGCAAGATCTAGACGAAGTGTACCAGATACTTTGCTCATCGCTTTGATCTGAGCTGCTCCCCCTACACGAGAAACGGAGATACCTGCGTTGATCGCCGGACGAACACCGGAGAAGAACAAGTCAGATTGTAAGAAGATCTGTCCGTCTGTGATAGAGATAACGTTTGTTGGAATATAAGCAGATACGTCAGATGCTTGCGTTTCAATGAACGGAAGCGCTGTGATGGATCCGCCACCTAGCTCGTCATTAAGCTTCGCTGCACGCTCTAACAAGCGAGAGTGAAGGTAGAATACGTCCCCTGGGTAAGCTTCGCGGCCTGGAGGACGACGAAGTAGCAAGGAAAGCTCACGGTATGCAGCAGCTTGCTTAGAAAGATCATCATAGATAATCAATACGTGCTTGCCAGCCCACATGAATTCTTCAGCCATAGATACCCCAGCATAAGGAGCTAGGAACAACATTGGTGCAGGTTGAGAAGCAGATGCTGATACAACGATCGTGTAATCAAGCGCTCCGTGTGTACGAAGTGTTTCTACAACGCCCGCAACTGTTGATTCTTTTTGACCGATCGCTACATAGATACAGATCATATCTTGATCTTTTTGGTTAAGGATCGTATCGATCGCTACTGCTGTTTTACCCGTTTGACGGTCACCGATGATAAGCTCACGTTGTCCGCGTCCGATTGGCACAAGTGCGTCAATCGCTTTGATACCTGTTTGAAGCGGCTCATGTACAGATTTACGAGCCATTACGCCTGGAGCTTTTTGCTCGATAGGACGTGTTTTTGTAGTAGCAATTGGACCTTTGCCATCGATAGGCTGTCCAAGTGGGTTAACTACACGGCCAAGAAGCTCTTCACCTACAGGAACTTCCATGATACGTCCTGTACGTTTTACTTCGTCACCTTCACGAATTTCTTGGTAAGGCCCAAGAATGATGATACCTACGTTGTTTTCTTCAAGGTTTTGGGCCATACCCATTACACCGTTAGAAAATTCAACTAGCTCACCAGCCATTACGTTATCTAATCCATGGGCACGGGCAATACCGTCACCGACCTGGATAACTGTACCCACATCATTAACTTCGATCTCAGATTGATAGTTTTCAATCTGTTTTTTAATTAAAGCACTGATTTCTTCAGCTTTAATGCTCATGAATTTCACCCCTATCCTCTCAGCTTCCGTTAGAAGCTAATTGACGTTCCATTCGATTCAACTTTCCGCTGATGCTTCCGTCAAAAATACGGTTGCCAATGCGGATCTTGATTCCTCCAACAAGAGAAGAATCTACAATATTATTAATGCGCAACGCTCTTTTGCCGACTCGGGCAGCAAACGTTTGCTCCAACTTCTGTATCTCTGAGTCTGATAAAGGACGTACAGAATATACATTTGCGTCGGCAATGCCTTGTGCTTCATTTGCTAATTCAATGAACTGCGCTGCCATCTCTGTGATGTATGTGTAACGGTTACGGTCTACCATCAGATAGATCGTGTTCATTACAGCGGTAGAAAGTTCAGCTCCAACGCTCTCTTTGATCAAAGATTTCTTTTGATCCTTCGATACTTTTGGATGTGATAGAACTTTTTGAAGCTCTTTGTTAAGCTCCAGTACGTTCTTCACAAGACGCAATTCTGAAACTGTATCTTCAAGTTTCGTAACACCAACTACTTCAAAAAGTGCTAATGCATAACGTTTTGCTACGATTGCTTGATCTTTGCTCATCGAGACTCGCCTACCTCTTGAAGGTATTCGTTAATAAGCTTCTCCTGAGAGCTCTCATCAAGTTCTTTTGCAATAACTTTAGAAGCGATCTTAACGGATAGAGCAGCAACTTCTTGACGAAGTGTAGCAACTGCTTTTTCTTTTTCAGAAGCGATCTCAGCTAATGCAGCTTCTTTCACACGCTCAGCTTCATCACGAGATGCTTTAATGATTGCTTCACCTTGTGCTTCGCCTTGCTTTTTAGCATTGTCGATAATAGACTTTGCTTCTTCTTTCGCTTTCTTTAACTCAGCAACTTGAGACTCAAGATAGCTCTTAGCTTCTTGACGGGATTTTTCAGCCGCATCAATTTCGCTGTTGATATGTGATTGGCGCTCCTTCATGATTCCCATTAACGGGCCCCATGCGAATTTACGCAATAATACTAGTAGGATTAAAAATGCAACTAATTGGTAAAGAATATCACCTGTGTTTAGGCCTTCACCTGCAGCAGCACCTAGAATTAAGTTTTGCACACCATTTCCTCCCTTCAATCAATCATACATAAGGAATGGCGAAGGGTAGTCCCTATAGGGAAACTTGCTTCGCCATTATAGAAATCGTAATAAACAGTGGTTGTTTTAAGGATTAAGAACCAAGCGCGATGAACGCGATAACCACACCGATGATTGGAAGTGCCTCAACTAATGCAACCCCGATGAACATTGTTGTTTGAAGAGTACCACGTAGTTCTGGTTGACGAGCGATCCCCTCAACTGTACGTCCTACGATTAAACCGTTACCAATACCAGCACCAAGTGCCGCTAGACCTACCGCGATTGCAGCTGCAATAAGATTCATGATAAAATTTCTCCCTTCTGAATTCCCTTAAAGTTTTTATGAAAATGGGCTTCTTTTTATAGAAGCTTGATATTTCCTAAAGATTAGTGATCGTGACTTACTTTATGTGCCAAGTAAACCATTGTTAGCATCGTGAAGATAAATGCTTGGATTGCACCAACGAATACTGAGAAGCCTTGCCACACGATTAGTGGGAAGATTCCAAGTACGCCAGCAAAAATACCCATCTTAGTTAAACCTACTAGGAGACCTAAAAGCATCTCACCTGCGAAGATGTTACCGTAAAGACGAAGACCAAGCGTTAATGTGTTCGCAAACTCTTCAATAATCTTTAGTGGGAACAAGAACTTCATCGGCTTGAAGAATTCAGCTCCATATTCCTTGAACCCTTTCATTCTCACACCGTAATAGTGTGATAGCGCCACTACCATAACTGCTAGAGTCAAAGTAATAGTTGGGTCTGCAGTAGGGGATTTCCACCATAGATTATGGTCGACTACTACTGCAAAAGGTAATCCCAGCATGTTGGCAACGAAAATATACATGATTAATGTAAGTCCTAAAGCTAAAAAGCGTCCGCCCGTATGCCAATCCATTGTGCTGTTGATGATTCCTTTTACGAAATCGACTACCCATTCAAGGAAGTTTTGCATTCCTCCTGGTCGCATTGACAGGGTTCGAGTAGCGAGTACCGCAATAAGGAAAACAATAACGGATGAAACTGTGATCATCAGTACGTTTGACATATTAAAAGTCAAACCCATGAATTTTTCAAAATGTGCACCATGTTCCACCTATGTTCACCTCTTTTCCTTTGGAGTACGTGTAACTTGAGTTAGTGAATCTATTAACATGATAATGTAGACTGACATCAATCCCATTACCACACTTAATAAATGAAAATGTTCCGGGTATTTCATCGCGATGAGCACCGCTAACCCTGCAAAGAGGAGCCTTGAAAGTGAACCGAGTGTTTTCACTCTTTTCTGCTGAATCACTGCTTGTCCCATGCGGTCGATCTTCGCATACATGCTCCAAAGATTGTAGAGACTAAACACAGTTCCTAGAGCCAGTCCTAAAAAGATAGCTTTGTAAGGAGTGACAGCATAACCGACGAAAAAAAGAGAGAGAAGATATAATGTGTACTTTATGTATTTGAAAAACACCGATTTGTACTCATTCATCATTGCCCGTCCCCTGAAAACTTCGATATTAAGCGGATCATCCCGTAAACACCTGTTCCAAGACCTAGAAACAACCCGATGATAAGGAAGATTGGAAATTCATTGCCGACTTTCTCGTCCAGCCATTTCCCTCCAAAAAGTCCAACTAAGATGCATCCAACAAGCTGAGAAAGAATGCCAGACATTAAAGCCATCGCTTTATAAGGGCGTTTCCCGTTGCTCATATCGTATGGACTCCTTCCTTCTGGAAATCTGGTAATAATTTTCTTGAAAACCCTTGTAAACACAAGAATGTAAACCTTACCATATTCCCTTTGTAAGAATACAATAGTGACATTTCTATGTCAACGACTTACGGGACGGTTTATTAAATAAATTGTGGAAATTTTGTGGCTTGTTTCAATGGTTTATTATTCACTTTGTTTACTACTTCTGCCTGCACTTTCCATATTCCTGAAT
Source organism: Fictibacillus nanhaiensis (assembly GCA_016401345.1). Taxonomy (GTDB): domain Bacteria; phylum Bacillota; class Bacilli; order Bacillales; family Fictibacillaceae; genus Fictibacillus; species Fictibacillus phosphorivorans. Next base: position 188,195 of record JAEACG010000003.1, read on the forward strand.
AAATCACCCTATTTGATAAATACTTACATTAAATATATGGAAGGAGCTTGTTCGACATGAAACAAAAATTAATTATTTTCTTCGCGTTGACTGGAATTTTAGTGGCTGGCGGCTGCATGAACAATGACAAAAAGACTACAGAAGAATCTACAGATATGAGAAATAATGTGGAAAAAGATCGTACCAAGCCATTGAACGTTCAATATAATGACCAGACCCCGTCAGAAGATTTAAATTCATCTGTGACACAAAAAGACTATGCCAAATGGGGCAAGATGGCTCTGGCTGAGACGAGGAAAAAATATCCGAACAGCAGAGTAAGTGATTATCAGTACGATACACGGAACATCAGTCCGGACGGCACAATCTCGGATTACTTTGACTTCACGTTGTATCAACAAGATAAGATGCACCTTGTAAAAGTTGGAGTAATGCATGATGACAACAAGCTTATTGATATGAAGTTCGAGGAAATGAATTAAATAAACGTTATGTGCGGGCTGGCGGATGTCAGCCTTCTTTTTTTCGGTTTTACGGTACGTGTTATTATATTTATTACACGTTCGCGCACTAGACCATGAGTTTCGCTCAGTCAAGCAGAGTTTTCGCTCAGTTTGATCTCCGTTTCGCTCAATGGAGTCTGGTTTTCGCTCAGGATTACTTGCGTTTCGCTCACAACGAAGATTTAATCCTTTTTACGAACAAAAAAACTGTCCTGAAAGAGGGCTTACACCCGCGATCAAGTCAGTTTTTTATTTACTGCTTATTTAGTTCCGAATAAACGGTCTCCAGCATCGCCTAAACCTGGAACGATGTAGCCGTGGTCGTTTAATTTTTCATCAAGTGCTGCTAAGAAAATATCAACGTCAGGGTGCTCGTCTTGAATCACTTTAATACCTTCTGGAGCTGCTACTAAACACATAAGCTTAATGTTTTTCGCTCCACGTTTCTTGATCGATTCAATCGCTGCTGCTGCAGATCCACCTGTTGCAAGCATCGGGTCAATCACGATAAAATCACGCTCTTCTACATCAGAAGGAAGCTTCACATAGTATTCGATCGGTGTTAATGTTTCAGGATCACGGTAAAGCCCAACATGTCCAACTTTTGCTGCTGGAATAAGTTTAAGGATTCCGTCTACCATTCCAAGCCCTGCACGAAGGATCGGTACTAGCCCTAGTTTTTTCCCAGCGATCGTTTTCATAGTCGCTTCAGCAACCGGCGTTTTCACCGTTACCTCTTGCAATGGAAGATCACGTGTAATTTCAAAAGCCATAAGCCCCGCTACTTCATCAACAAGCTCACGAAATTCTTTCGTACCCGTACGTTCGTCACGGATGTATGTTAATTTATGCTGAATTAACGGATGATCAAGGACATATACCTCACTCATGTTTTAAGCACCTCTCCTTATGTAACATTTATTTTCGTTCAAAAAGCATCTCTAGCATTGTACAGAAAAACAATCTTTACTTCAAGGAAAATCAGCATAGAAACGATAGTTTTCTAACTCCAAATTTTACATATAAACTCCTCTACTACTATTCCCTGAATTTATAGGTGAAATCCTGAAAACTTTCGCTAAGCATCCTGCCTTATAGAACTCAAATAAAACTTTACTGTCCGCTTTTCCTGATTTACTGTCGACTTCTTCAAAAATACTGTCCACTTTTCGTATTTTACTGTCCACTTTCCGCTTTTTACTGTCCACTTCGTTTTCAGCACGACAAAAAACACCCACATGAATGGATGCTTTTGGGTAATGATCTACTCAGCTGCTTTCAACTCCGTATAAATAACCAATCTCTCTTCATGTGTCCCTTCATCACGATTAAAGTTACCCGTACACGTGATTAGGTTAAGCTTGCTGCCGTAAGAATAGTCGAATATTTTATCAACTGGTGCTGTTTTTCTGTTGTATTTTTCTTTATCAGTTACTTCAAAGGTTAACGTCTTCCCATCTTGATCCTTAACGATAACTTCATCACCATCTTCAAGGTCTTCAAGCTTATAAAACACAGCTGGACCTGACTTACTGTCTACATGGCCTGCCATTACCGCGTTTCCTGGAGATCCCGGTTTCACCCCGTCGCTGAACCAGCCTACGGTATCCATTCCTTTTGGAACACCCATCTGACCGTTGTCTAGTCTGCCTACCTTCTCGATTTCGGTATTGATTTTTAATGATGGTATTTCAATCGTTGTTGGAACAATTCCTTCTGTATCTGCTTTTAATTTTAACCCTTCAGGTGGTGTTAGTTCGGTTGATGAAGATTTTACTTCTTTCTCTTGTTCTTGAGCTTCTTTAATCGTTTCACTAGATTCAGAAGCTTTATTATTCTTCTTGTCTTCTGGAGCCGAACAACCGGTTATTAATAGTCCAATGAGCAATAGACCACCAAGCACCTTCTTCATAAAAACCTTCCTCTCCATCTCAAATAGATAGAAAAGATGGAGGACAGGTTTGCTGCCCTCCACTCTTTACTCTTAAGAATGGTTCGTCGCTTTTCTACGAAGAATCATTGCTGTTGTTGCAGAAGCTAAGATCAATCCGAACAAGCTCCAAAGAATAGCATCGTTTGTTGATTGGCTCATTCCGCCCATACCTGTTTTCGGCATATCAGATGGCTTTTGACCAGCAAACTTATCTGGGAACTGATCAACGATCGCACCAGATAGAGATTGTCCTACTCCAAACATGTGAGCATAAGCTTCAGAGATATTTTTGTAGGCATCAGGATAATCTTTACTCGTATAACTGTTGAAAGCTGCTAGTAACTGGTCAACGTGTACTTTTAATCCTTCTTCTAAGTCAGCTGCTTTTAGTCGTCCTTCTGTTGCTGTGTCTAGGAATTTTGCTTGTTCCATACGGTACTCATCGAGTTCAGCGACCGCTTGCTTTTTGCCTTCTTCATTCTGTTCTGCTGTTGCTGTTACATAGTCAACGAAGTAACCGATGTGGCTGCTCCAGATTTCTTTAAATTGCGCTGCACCCTCAGCACCATATACAGATTCTACAGCTGCTGTGATGTCATCTGTGTTTTCGTTCAGTTCAGCTGCCGCTGCTTCAAAGTCTTTAGCGCCATCAATTCCTTTTTGCATTGTTAATGCTGCTAATGCTGCATGGGCTGAGAACACACTGTTCAAATCAGCACGAAGATCAGCTGCAGGTGTATCTACTGATTTGTTTTCAAACTTGTCAGGGAACTGATCCGTGATCGCCCATGAAAGACCCTTACCTGTCATAAACATGTGGTGCATCGCTTCTGAAATGTTGTCATACGCTTTGTCATAATCACCAGTTCTATAACTTTCAAACGCCCAAATCAATTGGTCGACGTGTACTTTCAAACCTTCTTCTAAATCAGCAGCTTTTAATCTTCCTTCTGTTGCTTTATCTAAGAAATCAGCTTGTGTTACACGATATTTATCCAGTTCAGCGAGTGCTTGTTTTCTGCCTTCTTCATTATTTTCAGCAGTTGCTGTTACATAATCTACGAAATAGCCGATGTGGCTGCTCCAGATTTCTTTGAACTGTGCTCCAGCTTCTTCACCATAAACAGATCCAACCGCTTTAGACAGTGCCTCTGTATTTTGGTTCAGCTGTCCAGCCGCTGCTTCAAAGTCTTCTTTTCCGTCAATTCCTTTTTGCATCGCTACTACAGCTAAGAATGCATGCTCCGAAAGAAGAGTATCCAATGAAGCGCGAAGATCGATTGCCGGGTTAGATACTTCAGCAGACATTGGTCCTTTGCTATGATTTTCATGACCATGTGCATTTGCTACTGTGAATGTAGGTATTAATAAAGAAACACTTAACGGTACGGCTAAAAGTGCTTTTTTCATTTTCATTTGAAATCTCTCCTTTTTTGTTTATTGCATTAAGCTAACGGAGAGATTTTTATATTGGATCACTCTTAATTAAAATTTTTTTGGGATTATGTCGAAATAAAAAAAGTATTGGCTAATCTAAGTCCAATACTTTTTCATAAGTTTAACCTTCTACTATTCCGCTTTACCACTCCACTTAAAGAATACAGACGATAACACAATTGAAACGAGCGCAATACAGCTTAGCACAAGAACCGGCGTCCAGTTCTCCCATATAGGTGATGTGTTCCATGTTGCACGCAACAGTTCGATCACATAATAAAGTGGTAAAATCTTTGCAATATATTGCAGAACGTCAGGCATCATCTCTAACGGGAATGTGGCCCCTGATAAAAACAGCATAAGGTTTAGAAAAAGCGAGCTGATCGCTGCTGCTGTTCCTACGTTTTTCGCTAGGGATGTTAAGAAGAGTGCGAACGGAAAGAAGGCGAGGATGCTTAGCAACAAAGCGACTAGCGTACTTCCTAAATAGACAGGGGCATGAAGGTCAAACATGAGCGTTCCGAACACCACAAGAACAACTGCTGAAAAACTAAAAATCACCGTTCCTTGAATCGTGTGAGCAAAGAGAATCTTCCATGGAGCGAGTGGTGTTGATTGATATCTGCGAAGAACTCCAGTTTCCCTGTATCCTGTGAGGACCGTCCCCAATGTAAAAAAGGCGGTTGTTACGATATTTACCCCAATCCATGAGGGGATATAAAGACTCGCAAATGAGAAGCCTTCGGGAGCTTGGTTCTCAAACATCGAACCGAACAACCAAATCATGAGCACGGGGAACAGAAACGTCCAAAACACCTGCAGCTTATCTCGAAAAAACATCTTCGTCTCAAGCAGTGTTAGTTGCCATAGGGCTGTCATGCAGATTCCCCTCCTTTTAGATAGTGAACGAACAAGTCATCGAGTGTGCCTCTCTCAAATTTGTAATCCGAGATATGATAGTTTTCTTCATGCGCTGTTTTAAATAAGAAATAAGAGCATGATTGAAGATCTTCGGTATAAATCTTGAACGCATCTAGCTCTTTATCATGTTCCACATCTATGACACCGGCAATCTGATGAAGCTGACCGACAGGAAAATCGGGACTTCTGAAACTGATGAAGTGAGAAGAGATATCTTCTACTAATCTGCTCGGTTCATCTAAAGCACGCAGTTCACCGTTGTAAATCATCGCGACCCTGTCGCACAGTTTTTCCGCTTCCTCCATGTAATGTGTTGTTACTACAATCGTTGTGCCTCTATCTCTCAGGGAACGGATAATGTTCCACATCTCACGTCTTGCATGCGGATCGAGTCCCATGCTCGGCTCATCTAAGAAGATGATCTCAGGTTCATGTAAAGTAGCTAAGGCCAATGTTAATCGCTGCTTTTGTCCACCGGAAAGATCATCAAAGTATGTATCCATCTTCTCCTCTAAACCGAGCAGTTTCAGCATCTCATCACCCGTATTGCTTTTATTATAGATCGCTGCAAATAACTTCAGCGCCTCTTTTACTTTCATCTTCTTTTGAATAGAAGTTGCCTGAAACTGAACACCAATCCTGTGGTTCAACACCTTCCGTTCTTTTTCCGGATTCATGCCTAAAATAGACACTTCACCGCTATCCTTTTTCCGAAGACCTTCCATGATCTCGATTGTGGTCGTCTTTCCAGCTCCGTTTGGTCCGATAATGCCAAAAATTTCACCCTTTTTAACAGAGAAAGAAAGATTGTTAACTGCTTTTTTTGTTCCGTAGGACTTCATAAGTGAGCGTACTATAATTACGTCTTCCACGTTATCACTCCTTTACCTTAATTTAACAATACGAGAATAACTGTCAATAGTTTCATCTTATTTCTAACCGGACAAAATCATGTTAAAAAACAGAAAGACCCCTCTGCTATATGCAGAAGGGTCTCGGTCTGATCTATTTATTCGTACAACTTATATTTTCCAGCTAGCTTCTCAACGCGTGATTCTGCATCCTTCAATACCGATTCGTCCTCGATGTTTTTCAATACAGACGCCATGATAGACGCGATCTCGTCCATATCTTCTTCAACAAAACCACGTGATGTAACAGCAGCCGTTCCGATACGGATACCGCTCGTTACGAACGGACTTTCTTTATCAAACGGAATCGTGTTCTTATTCACTGTGATTCCGATATCATCTAATGCTTTTTCAGCCACTTTTCCTGTTAGTGCAAGTTCACTCACATTGATCAGAATCAAGTGATTGTCTGTACCATCAGAAACGATAGTAATGCCTTCTTTTTTCAAAGATTCTGCTAAGCGCTTCGCGTTCTTCACGATCTGCTCTGCGTAGCTCTTGAACTCATCTGTTAACACTTCACCAAACGATACCGCTTTTGCTGCGATAACGTGCATCAAAGGACCACCTTGGATGCCAGGGAAGATCGATTTATCAATTTTTTTCGCGAATTCTTCTTTACAAAGAATCATACCGCCACGAGGACCGCGAAGTGTTTTATGTGTAGTCGTTGTTACAAAATCTGCATAAGGAACTGGATTTTGGTGAAGGCCTGCTGCCACAAGTCCTGCGATGTGGGCCATGTCCACCATTAGGTAAGCTTCAACTTCATCAGCGATCTCGCGGAACTTTGCAAAATCAATCGCACGCGGATACGCGCTCGCTCCAGCTACGATCAGCTTTGGACGGTGCTCTAGTGCTTTTTGACGAACATCTTCGTAATCGATAACATTCTTCTCTGCATCTACGCCATATTCCACAAAGTTATATTGAATGCCAGAAAAGTTAACGGCACTTCCGTGTGTTAAGTGACCGCCATGAGAAAGGTTCATACCAAGAACAGTGTCGCCTTGCTCGAGAATCGTAAAGTATACAGCCATGTTTGCTTGTGCACCTGAGTGAGGTTGAACGTTAGCATGTTCAGCACCAAAGATTTGCTTGGCGCGGTCTCTTGCTAAGTTTTCAACAACATCCACATGTTCACATCCGCCATAATAGCGTTTGGACGGGTAGCCTTCTGCATATTTATTCGTAAGTACAGAGCCTTGCGCTTCCATTACGGCTTGACTTACAAAGTTTTCAGAAGCAATCAATTCAATTTTCGTACGCTGGCGGTGCAATTCATCCATGATGGATTGGTAGACTTCTTGATCAGCTGTTTTCAAATGGTTCAATTTCGCTTCCCCCTTACCTTATGTGAAAAATAATTATGATTGTAACATACCCCTCTATCTTACACGTTAAAGCTTTAAGTTGTAAGAGGAAATGCACAAGTGTGAAAATTCATTTTATTTGATAGGGATGAACATGGTATGATGATACATAATAGAGAGAAAGAGCTATTTATAAGGGGTGTAATCAACATGATGAAGAAGTGGTTTGGAGCGAGTCTCCTTATTTTTGTACTAGCTTTGGCTGGCTGTAGCGAAGAAAAAGCAAAGCCTGAAGCAAAGGAAAAAGTAGAAACGCGTGATAACGAAGATCAAAGCACAACGGATGATCTTGCTGGTCAACAAGCCGAGATCATTAAGAACATGGAAGAAAAAGCCGTTCAGTTAGATCCAAAAGCGCTTGAAGCAGATCCAAAAGCGTACGAAGAAAAAATCGTTAAAGCAACTGGGAAAGTTTTAACGGATAACGAAAAAGGAATGGGCGGAAGCTTTGAGTTCCAAGTTGGAGAAACAAAATTTAGAGTGATGAACTTTACGATGGGCAGCGGATTTGAAAAAGGTTCTGAGGTCACAGTATTCGGAAACGTTAAGACAGGTAAGGATGCTAAGACCGGACTTCCGCTGATCAACGCAACATATATCAACTAAGAAACAAAGAGCGGAATCAGTCTCCGCTCTCTTTTTTATGTTTATTTTGAAAATCATGAAGGGCTTTATATTGCGTCTGCACCGTGTCAGATAAAGACTGATAAAGTTGAAACAGCTCTTCGTAGATTGTCTTGTGATCGGGATTAGGCGTAATTTCTTCGTACTGCTTCGTTTCAACATGCGCTTCTTCTAACGTTTTCGTTTCACCGATCGCGAATCGGCCGAGCAAGACCGCTCCTAAACACGAGCTCTCCGTATGTTCAGGAATACTCACTTTCGTTTGAAAAATATCTGCTACTATCTGTTTCCAAAGCGGCGAGTTCGTAAAGCCCCCAGTTGCAAAGATCTTCACTTCCATGTCTGCCACTTGACCTTTTATTAGTGAGTACACGCTGAATAAGTTAAGAATCGTCCCTTCGAGCACAGCGCGCACCATATGATTATGATTATGGCGAAGTGTCAGCCCAATAAACGATGCTTTTGCCTGTGCATCCCATAATGGTGCTCGTTCTCCTGTCAGATAAGGCAGGAAAACTAAGCCTTCTGCACCCGGCTGTATCTGTTCGGCATCTCTAGACAGCTTTTCATGGACCGCACTGTCACTGTCTTTTTGCAAGATATCATGAATCCATTGAAACGCGATTCCACCGTTGTTTACCGGTCCGCCTGATACCCAATGATTTTCCGTGAGCGGATAACAGAACGTGCGGCCATCTGTATCAAGTATTGGTGTAGCTGAGGTAGTTCGAATCGCACCGCTCGTACCTATCGTTACCGCAACATCTCCAGGTGAGATCGCGCCGACACCAAGGTTAGACAACGGACCGTCCGTTGCACCGATCACCACTTTTACAGAGGAATCGAGACCCGATTTCTTCGTGAGAACGTCAGATAATTGCTCCCAATAATACGTGGATGGTTGCAATGTCGGAAGTTTTTCTGATGTGACATCTGCAAGTTTCAACGCTTCTTCATCCCACGTTTTTGTATGCATGTTCCAAAGGCCTGTCGCTGCGGCTGATGCGTGATCTGTCTTCCACTCACCGAACCAACGGAACAGTATGTAATCTTTAATGCCAACAAATCTTGCTGCTTTCTGAAAAATATCGGGACGATCATTTTTTAACCACTGCAATTTAAAAAGAGGTGTCATCGGATGCTGCGGGACACCGGTCCGTTTATAAAGTTCAACTGCTTCATCACCGTAATCTGATTTAAAAGCTGCCACATACGGTTCACTTCGAATATCAGCCCATGTGATGCTGTTTGTAAGGGGTGTCCCCTCGGGATCTACTACGATTAGTGAATGCATAGCTGTGCTAAATGAAATAAAACCGATCTTACACGCGAGATCTCCACTTTTTCGCACTGTTTCTCTTAGCGATTCATTCACTGCTTCATAAATTTCATCCGGCTTTTGCTCTGCAGCTCCTGGTTCTTCCGACAGCAACGGGTAATTTTTTGAATGATGTGCGACAGCCGCTCCTTTTTCATCAAAAAGAACAACCTTCGTACTTGTTGTACCAATATCTATTCCGATCGCATAATTTCTCAAGCTCTCTTTCTCCTTTCACATAAAAAAGGAAGCAAACATAGTATGCCCTTCCTAAACAATGCCCGATTCTACTTTGACTCATTCATCATACTATTCAGACCAGAAAGAATCACTTAATATAGATGTAAAATGAATGCTTCTTTTGTTAAGGAAACCAGATTAGAGGAGATGGATAACGATGACTAGTTTTAAAATTCGTCCAGTTGATTTAGAGGATGTAGATCAGTTAAAGGGTATGATGCATCGTTACATTGTTGATTTTTATAAAGGAAAAACTCCTGAGGGATCAAAGTTGGAGGATCATATCAAGCACCTGCTATCTTCAGATGAAGCAGGAACTCAATTTGTTGCTGAGACAGAGGATGGCCGATTAGCGGGATTCGCAACCCTCTACTTTTCGTTCAGTACGACCCGGCTGCAGAAGATCGCCATATTGAACGATCTTTTTGTAGATGCTGAATTCCGTGGTGCTGGTTTAGGAGAAAAACTGTTTTTGCATGTGCTGGAATACACGAAAAAGGAAGGCTACGCTTACATGAGTTGGCAAACCGCGATTGATAACACGTCTGCACAAGCTCTTTACAAGAAGATGGGCGGAAAAAACATCAATTCAGAGTGGATTCATTACGAGATTGAACATAATTAAATAAGAACGAATCCACGAGTTTTGCCTTTGAATCCAAAAGTTTTGGCAGTTTATCCGCGAGTCTACAATCCTCGACACGTTACGACAACCTGTCATCGTTGCACGGCACGACTACAATAGAAAAAAGCCCTCACCAGGAGGGCTTTCCACGAATTAAAAACACCGTATGTCTTCTTTACTCGGATACACCGCGCGTTCACCGCCGATCAACTTCGGACGTGTCTTTGCCAACGTCACGTGTGCGGCGCCGACCTTTTTCACTTCACTGCGAACTGGCACGGCTACATGTTTCAAGTGCATGCCGATAAAGGTGTCACCGATGTCGATGCCTGCGTCGGCTTTTATATATTCAACGATCACGGGTTCATTCATATGGTGGTAGGCATGTGTTGCCAACGCACCTCCAGCTGATCGCGCTGGTACGACCCGCACTTCTTCATAGCCTCGTCGTTCTGCTTCTTCGCGCTCGATGACAAGCGCACGGTTCAAGTGTTCACAGCATTGCACGGCTAGTGCCACGCCTGTTTCCTCTTGAAACGCTAAGATACCACGGTAAAGTGCACCCGCTGTATCCATCGTGCCTGATGTGCCAATTCGTTCACCAATTACTTCGCTCGTGCTTGCGCCTACTACTAATAATTGTGAAGGTCTTAATTGTGCATGCTTTTGCAGATCTTGCAAAACATTCAGGACTTGGTCTTGAATTTGTTGGAGCTCATCGCTCATGAGATGGTCTTCCCTTCATTTTATAGGTTTATAGCTTTATTGCTATTGGCCTTCATATTGAGAGATTTTATCTACACGGCGACCGTGACGTCCGCCTTCATATTCTGTCGTCAGCCATACTTTTGCGATTTCGAGTGCGAGACCCGGCCCGATGACACGTTCACCCATTGCAAGTACATTGCTGTCATTATGCTGTCTTGTAGCTTTTGCGCTGAATAGATCATGAACAAGCGCACAGCGGATTCCTTTGACTTTGTTCGCTGCGATGCTCATTCCAATGCCCGTACCGCAGATTAGAATTCCGCGATCAGCTTCACCGTTTGCTACTTTTTCTGCTACAGGAATCGCATAGTCTGGATAGTCTACAGATGTGTCGCATTCACAGCCAACATCCTCCACTTGCATACCCAGCTCTTCAATCATGCTGATTATTTCTTTTCTTAATTCAACTCCGGCGTGATCTGATCCAATTGCTACTTTCATGTTGTGTGCACCTGCTCTCTCATACTTTTTTTCATTATATGCTGTCCCCATTCCCTATTCAATGTCACTCCTAGGCAATTTAGGACAGCCTTACTCCATTTTGTCTTACTACTTCTTGCTATCGTCTTTTTTCATTAGTTTTTCAATAAGCGCTTCAATCTCATCTCTTGTTTCTTGATAAAGATGAAGCGGTCCACCGAAAGGATCTGTAATGTCTATAGAAGGTACTTCACTTTCTAGCTTCATCCTTCTTTCAACGAGCGGCCTAACTTCCCTTTCAAACGCCAGTCTCACTTCTTCATCTGCAGAATCCTTTGACATGTATTGAAGCTTCAGCATCTCGATCTCTGTGTAGAGCTCATAGATCTCTTCAATCTTCTTCTGCTCATCGTCGTCAAGAACATACTCTTTTAATGTATACGTCTTATTCACCGCATCTGGCCAACGTCCGACGAGCGCATGCTTGTGGCTCTCGGTCATCGTTAAGATAAGGTCTGCCCACTCGATCAAATAATCGGACACGCATTGTGATTGATGACTTTCTTTAATACTTCTTTCTGAAAGAGCTTGTGTCGCGTTCGAACTCATCACGGCACCGTTTCCAGCAAATACACCAGCTGATTTAACGTTGAACTTACCTTTTCCTTTTTTGCGTAAAATGGCCTCAGCCATCGGACTGCGACACGTATTGCCTGTACAAATAAATAAAACATTCATGGTGAATTCACCTCATATTCTATCTTTCCCTATTTTTCTATAGGTTAACGCTCTTATTAGTAAGTATATCATCGTATTAGTGAATAAAAAATATAGGAAGTTGCTTCGTTTTTCGAAGATTTTAGTTTCATTATCAGTAACTAGATCATAGGTGAATGGGCTTGAAAAGATTCCCTTTTTACTTTCGATTCGGGCAAGTGCGGTTAAAATACTTTTCTGACTTCATAGACAAGTTGATTGGAACGCAAGGTGCGAGACTCCTGGGGGATCAAGTGGGACAGGTGAGACTCTCAATGGAGCGTAGCGACGAGAGGCTCACCGCCCGCCCCCCGGAAAGCGAGCATCCTGGAGTGGAGATCAACCACTTGCAACAACATGATTTACTAAATACTTTAAAACGGAAACAGAATCTTCACCCCAAAAGCAAGCAGGATGCAGCCGCCGAATGCTTCTCCATACGACCCGAGCCACTTCTGCACTTTTTTTCCCATCATCAACCCTGCCCACGTTAAGATCATGCTCATCATTCCGAACATCACAATGGTGAGCCATGTTTTTGCTCCATAGATCCCTAAAGATAACCCCACTGAAAAACTATCTAACGAAGCACTCAACGCAAAGACGAATAGACCAAACCCAACCGGACGCACGAACGGTTCATCATCATTTGAAAAGGACGACCGAATCATCGTAACACCTAGGATAACGAGCAAAATCCCACCGATAATGGCTGCGATACCTCCAAAATGCACAGAGATCTGTTTACCGATCGACATTCCAGCGAGCGGCATGAGCATATGAAAAAGCCCTATCGTTATTCCTATTTTCATAATTTGTTTGAATCGAAGTGATAACATCCCCATCCCTAGGCCGATCGAAAAAGCGTCCATACCTAGGGCAACAGACATAAACAAAAGTGTCATCCATTCTCCCATGGTTGCCAAATAGTTCCCACTCCCTTAACCATCATACTTTCAGACTATGCATGTCTACTTTTAAAAAGACTAAAAAACAAACAAGCTGTTGAGCGGATGAAAAAATGAACTCTTTACCGCTTTAGAGGAAGGGATAATGTGATTTATATCGTATATAAAAGGAAGTGAATCTGTACGTAAAGGAGAGGAACAAGCATGGTCCATAACGCATCGGCCATTACGAAAAATGAAAAAGACATGTGGCGATCGTCACCATTCCCGACTGGCCTTTCACGCCAAAAAAGCATGACTTTTCGATGTATGAAGCATAATGAAGATCTCATTATGACCGAGAGCGAAGGTGAACTGTTTGACTTGTTTGGCCTCAAACGAGAAAACGTACTGCAAAAGAGGATAGAAGACATCTTTCCTAAAGAGATGGCAGACTTTAAAAAAGAAATGTACGAAAGAGCACTAAAAGGAGAGAGCCTTACGTACGAATCTGAGCTGAACGGCATTCCTTTTCTAGCTGCGATCGGACCTATTTATAAAAGCGATGGTACCGTTTCTGAGGTTTATGGATTCTGTGTCGATCTGACAGAGAGAGTATCTGTTGAGACTCAGCTCGCCGAAAGTGAACAGCGTTTTCGATCCTTGATGGATCATAACATCGATGCTCTTTTTTCACTGGACCTCGAAGGCAAGTTTACGACGGTCAATAAAGCGTGTACGACATTGAGCGGTTATAGTGAGACGGAGCTTTTGAACATGACCTTTAATCCGTTCATGATGCCTGACCGAAGAGCCGCTGCGATCGATCAGTTTAAGGATGCGCTAAACGGCCAATCCAAAATGTATGAAACGCGAATTCAGCAAAAGAACGGTGGAACGCGTCAGATCATGTTCACCCTTACCCCGATCATCGTGCTCAATAAAGTTCTCGGTGTTTTCGGGATCGCTAAAGACGTAACCGCAAAACGAGAAGCGGAAAAAGAACTTCGAGAAACAAAGGACCTGCTGGAATCTGTTATCTATCATTCTAGTGACGCGATTTCGGTCGTCCACTTAACCGACTACTCTGTAAAAGTGAACCCTGCGTTTGAATTTATATACGGATGGTCTCAAGACGAGCTCAACAACCTGACTTCACACATCCTTCCCGTAGTACCTGAAGATAAAGAAGCTGAATCCGAAAGACTGATGATGATCGTCAAGCATGGAGGATATGTAAAAGGTGTAGAGACTATACGATTGACGAAGTGTGGCAAACGATTAAATGTAAGCCTTTCCTTAAGCCCCATTTATGGCGAAAACGGTGAAGTCGTCGCACTTTCTGCGATCTCAAGAGATATTACGGATAAAAAATTAAAAGAAAAAGCGTTGAAAGAAAGCGAAGAAAAGTATCGAATCATTGCTGAGAACACGACTGATCTAGTAGGTGTCGTTGACCTAGAAGGAAACGTCAAATATGTATCTCCTTCAAATCGTCTCTTACTGGGCTTTGATCCTTCGCTTTATGATGGAAAAAAGATTCAAGGATTCTTTCATTCAGATGACCGGGCAAAAGTAAGAATGGCGATGAACGAGATGGTTCAAACGCAAAAGCCTGTGAAGTTTGAAGTTCGATGCAAGCACGCACACGGACACTGGGTAACCCTTGAAGCGAACGCGACCCCTATCGCAAACGATTCTGATCAGCCTGACTCGTTCGTTGTTGTTGCACGCGACCTAACCGAACGAAAAAAGACAGAAGAAATGCTAAGAAAATCTGACAAGCTCTCTGTACTCGGCCAGCTTGCCGCTGGTGTTGCGCATGAGATCCGCAACCCGCTCACCTCGATTCGCGGTTTTTTACAGCTTCTGCAGTCTAGAGCGTCAGAGAATGAGGATTATTACGAGATCATGCTTTCAGAGATCGATCGAATCAACAGCATCGTCGGAGAGTTTATGCTACTCGCCAAACCGCAAGCGATGAACTTTACACAAACCGACCTTCGCCAATTGTTGCGACACGTTATATCGATTCTTGATACACAGGCGATTTTAACGAATGTCCAGATCTATTTCGAGAGTGAACCAGATCTGCCCGAAATATGGTGTGTTGACAATCAGATCAAGCAAGTATTTGTGAACATGCTAAAAAACGCGATCGAAGCGATGCCAACCGGCGGCTCTGTACATATTCATTTAAAGAGAGAAGGCGGATATGTAGTCGCTTCTTTCATCGACCATGGCTGCGGGATTTCAGAAGAACGTCTGCCAACCTTGGGCGAACCGTTTTATACCACAAAGGAAAAAGGTACCGGCCTCGGCCTCATGATCTGTTACAAGATCGTAGAGAACCACCACGGTAAAATCTTGATCAACAGCAAGATTGATGAAGGAACGACCTTTTCGATCCTGCTTCCGATCGATAAAAACAAGCCAGCGTCTTAAGTAGACGCTGGCTTGTTTTTTTGTCGGGTGCTTGGTTTAGCCCGCGGTTTGTCGAAAATCGTTTAAATAATTTTATCCGTGAAATTATTAGCACTATCCGTGAATATATATTGTGTTACCGTGAAAATAAAATGAATTACCGTGAAATTATTTAACTTTACGATTTCCACTAACAAAATTTTCAGTGCATACTAGATCAAACAGCCACTTCAGCTTCCATTAAAAACAAAAAAAGCCCAGACTCAACCAAAAACATTGAATAAGAGCCTTAATTCTACTCTTTAATGATATTTCCACCGGCCGATTTTTCAAGTCTGTTCATAATCGCGACTCCAACGCCTGTTTTCGGGAAAACCTCTCCGAAAATCTGATCGACACCCGCTTCGTTAAACGCGCGTAACGCTTCGTATAGATGTTGAGCCACCGTTTCAGGATTGGAACGATTGCCAGCTGGAATTACACAATCCGCTTTATAAACACCAGCTCTTTCTTCTGTCGTTAGAATTCCAATCCGTTTTCCTGCTTCGCGTTCTTTATCCACAAGTTTCTGCAAAAACTCCTGGCTTCCATCCACAAGAACGAACGGTGCGTCAGGTGCATAGTGTGTATATTTCATACCTGGCGATTTAGGCGCATGCTTTTCGTTCTCTAATCCCGGATCAACAGCGACACGACCTGCACCCACTACTTTTTCAAGCTTCTCTAACGTTATTCCTCCAGGTCTTAAAATCGTGACAAGGTCATCTGTACATTCCACGACCGTAGATTCTACGCCAACACCTGTTGAACCGCCATCTACAATGCCAGGAATCCTGCCTTTAAGATCTTCATAAACATGCTGAGCTGAAGTGGGGCTTGGTTTTCCAGAAAGGTTCGCGCTTGGTGCTGCAAGTGGAACATCCGAAGCTGCGATGACAGCGAGCGCAATCTCGTGGTCCGGCATCCTTACAGCAACTGTGGATAAC
Source organism: Fictibacillus nanhaiensis (assembly GCA_016401345.1). Taxonomy (GTDB): domain Bacteria; phylum Bacillota; class Bacilli; order Bacillales; family Fictibacillaceae; genus Fictibacillus; species Fictibacillus phosphorivorans. The sequence continues at coordinate 204,321 of JAEACG010000003.1, forward strand.
CCAGCGGTTACTCGTTCACTAACGTTTTCTCCTTTTGGTAATACAATCGTTAAAGGTCCCGGCCAAAAAGCATCCATCAATTTCTGAGCGGTATGTGAAACAGAAGAAACGAGACCTTCCAGTTGCGAGTTATCAGAGATATGAACGATCAGAGGGTTATCACTCGGTCTTCCCTTCGCTTCAAAAATGCGTTTGATGGCGTCGTCGCTTCTCGCATTTCCAGCCAATCCGTAGACCGTTTCTGTTGGGATAGCGACTACTTCGTTCTTATTTATCCACAGGGAAGCTTGAATAATATGTGGATGATTTACTAAAGATTTTTCTGTTTTATCCACAGGCCAGCGTTCCGTTTGGAATGATTTCATATGATAAATCCTTTCTATTACTCAGGCCGACATGATATGAAAAGGTCGATTACAAAACTTTTATATCCACAGAGTTATACACAATTTGTCGGAAATTGTGGACAACTTGTTGACAAACACTTGTTAATCCAGTGCATAAGCTAAAAGTTCTGCTCCTGATGTTGCGTTATTTTTTATATGATCCGCACTCTCAATGTGTGGAGGCACTTTATCTTTAGGAATCGTTTTAAAAGAAAGTTGCTCAAACATGTGCACAGCTTTCGTAAGTAAATAAAGGGTTTCGACTCCTTTATCTTTTGAGTATACCAAAATTTTATCAATGAGTTTAAGCAGAAGCGTCTCTGAGGAATATTTCTGCTTCAGTACGAAAGAACGAAGCAAGCCGTCGTTTCCGATTCTCTCCAAACCTACCGTACCGATCGTCTCACCCTGATCGTTTACAACCACTAAATAATTTTCGATGCTGTCTTTGATCCCTTCAGACTGAAGTCCAGCTTTTCCGACTAGCTGTAACAGATCTTTTGCTTCGTGTTGCATAGCCTGCCTTAAAATAATCGTCATCACTAACTCCCCTATTCCTATATAATTTCAGCCTTCATTCAGCTGTTTTTCACCTTCATCGCAAAAATCATTTTAAAAAAGAAGGCTAACCACCACTCGGTCACCTTCTTCATTTTCTATAATCTATGAAAATAGGGAGGAAAATATGCACATTTTACGAGAATAAGGAACCTACAAAGCTGAAGAGGCTATCAAATAGTTCTACCACAAAGAATTTCGTCTCGATTTCCTCAGCTTCATCTGCTGGATCCACTTCATCCGCACCTGCATCAGCAGCCGTATCTACTGCATCGCCTTTGCCACCTTTATTCTCTTTTACAGCATCGCCATTTTCAAAATCTAGGAAGCATAATGGCGGGAAAAGTACACACCACCAGTTCTTCCCTTCACCTTCACCAAGTGTGATCAGTACTGCTTCATATTGTCCTGCCGGATAGATGAAATCGCCATACATTTTAGTAGGGAAAGCTACTTTGTTTAATTCTACAGAAAACGTCTTCTCAAGCCCTGCTTCATCCAGCTTACTTTGAACGATCTTTTCAATCGTTGGCAGTTGTTTACGAATGATCTCACGTGCTTCAGAAATCGTAGATAACTCATCCACCCAAGTTGTAATCTGGGCGTTCACTTCGTCACGGATCTCGCGCTTCAGCTTTTGGTCAGCATCCGTATTGCTGTTTGCTAGAATGCGAAGTCTGATCGACTCTTCCGGTATTTTAACAGAGGCGTTCATTGTTGCGTTCGCCACCTTGGTTTGTGTTTCAAAAAATAAGAACATCACCGCTAAAGAGATAAGAACTAGAATAAAGAAATGATTGCGTTTTTTCATTGTTTTTTCCTCCCCCGTCGTATCTAACCACAGTTTGGACACGGTGGGATTTTTTCATACTAGTAATCTAGTAAATTTCGTTCTGTCTGATTCGACATTCGTTAAAAGTGGTTGATTTCCGTTACAGATGCTCGCTTTCCGGGGGGCGTGCGGTGAGCCACCTAGCGCTCTGCACTGTTAGGTGTCTCACCTGTCCCGCTGATCCCCCAGGAGTCTCGCATCTTTCACTTCAATCAACTTTTCAAAGATGTGGGAGAGTAAGACCTGAAGAAAGTCTTTTCAAAGACAACCAAACAGGAGAAAAATTTACCAACTTGCATACTGATTATATTTCTGTTAACTTAAATGTGTAAACGGTTACATATTAATTTTAGAGGAGGCGGAAATTTGGTTACCATTCGTGATGTGGCAAAGAAATCAGGTGTATCGGTTGCGACGGTATCTCGCGTATTGAATGCGAATGGATACGTGCATGAAGATACGCGCAAAAAAGTGATGGCTGCCGTTGATGAGCTGAAGTACAGTCCAAATGAAGTCGCCCGTTCCCTCTATAAAAAGAAATCTAAACTGGTAGGATTGTTGCTGCCGGACATCACAAACCCATTTTTTCCACAGTTAGCAAGAGGTGTAGAAGATGAGATGCAAAAAGGCGGTTATCGTATTCTTTTTGGAAACAGTGATGAGAATGCGGAAAAAGAGCTCGATTATTTGAACACGTTTACTCAGAACAATGTAGTCGGCATCATCTCAGCCACCAACAATAAAGCAAAGAACAACTATAAAAACCTGTCCATTCCCGTAGTCTTTCTAGACCGAACTTCAAGTGATTATCCATCGGTCTATGCGGATGGAAAAGAAGGCGGAAGAATAGCTGCAGAAGAGATCGTAAAAAGAGGCAGCAAGCGGATCACGATTTTAAAAGGTCCCGCGCACATCCAGCCAGCTCAAGACCGTTTTCAAGGCGCGTTAGAAGTGTTAAGTCAATCGAACATTGATTTTCATGTGATGTCGACGACTTCTTTTGCCTTTGAAGATGCAGAAAAATGGGCGAAAGAACTTTTTGCAACGTATCCTGATACAGATGGTGTGTTAGCGAGCAATGATATTGTGGCCACAGCCGTCTTACATGAAGCTCTTCGTCTCGGAAAATCAATTCCGGATGAACTGCAGATCATAGGGTTTGATGACATTCCACAAAGCAGTTTGTTGTTCCCTTCCCTTTCTACCATCCGCCAACCGGCTTATGAGATGGGAAAAGAAGCGGCACAGCTGCTTGTGAAGATTATCAATCAAGAAAAGATTCAACAACAGCAAGTCCAACTGCCTGTTACATTTATAGATCGAAACACAACAAGAAAGGTTGATACAAATGGTTAAAATTGTAGTCATCGGAAGCTCTTCGATGGATCTCGTCGTGACATCTGACCAACGTCCAGGAGCAGGAGAAACGGTTTTAGGACGTTCATTTAAAACCGTACCTGGAGGAAAAGGAGCGAACCAAGCAGTAGCAGCTGCTCGTCTTGGTGCAGAGGTTTACATGATCGGATGTGTGGGTGACGATCATTATGGAACAGCGATTCTAGAAAATTTTAAACAAAACGGTGTTGATGTAACGAATGTGGAACCGATTACAGATACAGAGAGCGGTACAGCTCATATCATTTTAGCTGAAGGTGATAACAGCATCGTCGTTGTTAAAGGCGCGAACGATTCTGTAACTCCTCATTATGTGAAGAAATCAGAATCGCTCATCAAACAAGCGGATATGGTGCTCATTCAACAAGAGATTCCGGAAGAAACGGTTGAATATGTAAGTGAGCTTTGCAAAGAGCTTGATGTTCCGTTGTTATTGAATCCAGCACCTGCTCGCCCACTCTCTAAAGAAGTGATCGACTCCGCAAGCTATATTACACCGAACGAACATGAAGCTGCTGTTCTTTTCGATGACCGATCAACAGAGTCAGCACTGAAACAATATCCGAACAAAGTGTTTATAACTGAAGGAAAGAATGGCGCTCGTTATTTTGATGGTGATAAAGAGATCACGGTTCCTTCTTACAGAGTAGAAGTGATAGATACGACCGGTGCGGGAGATACGTTCAATGCCGCATTAGCCGTTGCTTTAGCAGAAGGAAAAAGCATCACTGAAAGTTTGCAGTTTGCTAACCGAGCCGCTTCCCTATCCGTTACGAAGTTCGGTGCTCAAGGCGGCATGCCGAATCGATCGGAAGTGGAGGAATGTCTATGAAACGACATGGTATCTTAAACAGTCATATCTCTAAAGTATTAAGTGATCTCGGACACACCGATCTTATCGTGATCGCTGATGCTGGCCTTCCGATTCCTAGCGATGTTCCGCGAATTGATCTCGCACTTACGCTAGGTGTACCGAGCTTCTCGGATGTTGTTTCCGCTGTATCAAATGATATGGTCGTAGAACAAGTGATTCTCGCGAGTGAAATAAAAGAGAATAACGAAAAGACTTTACGATTTATGGACGAGACTTTCTCTGAAACAGAAAAAAAATTCGTTTCTCATGAAGCGTTTAAACAATTAATAAAGCAGGCGAAAGTAGTCATTCGAACTGGTGAAGTGACGAAGTATGCGAACTGTATCCTGCAAGCAGGTGTAATCTTCTAAAAAGAGGTGATCGTGTTGCACATTCAAATGAACGACATATATAAAGCATTTGGTGCCAATCAAGTCTTATCAGGTGTTGACTTCGACCTTCAATCAGGCGAAGTGCACGCCTTAATGGGTGAAAATGGCGCAGGAAAATCTACATTGATGAACATTTTGACCGGTCTTCATAAAAGAGATTCAGGAACCATCCGAATCGATGGAAAAGAACGATATTTTGATAACCCGAAAGAAGCCGAGAAGCACGGGGTCGCGTTCATACACCAAGAATTGAATGTATGGCCAGACATGACCGTGCTTGATAACCTTTTTATCGGAAAAGAGCTGCGGTCACCGTTCGGTCTATTAAAAACAAAAGAAATGAAAGCGTTGGCAAAAAAGAAATTTGAAAAGTTAGCCGTTACCATTCCACTTGAAAAAGACGCAGGACTCTGTTCAGTTGGTGAACAGCAGATGATCGAGATCGCGAAGGCGCTTATGACAAACGCCAAAGTCATCATTATGGATGAGCCTACTGCTGCCCTTACAGAGCGTGAGATCGAAAAATTGTTTGACGTGATCAACGCTCTACGAAAAGAAGGTGTGTCGATCGTTTACATCTCACACCGCATGGAAGAGATCTTCGCGATTTGTGACCGTATTACGGTGATGAGAGATGGTAGAACGGTTGATACGAAAGCGATCTCAGAGACTAGCTTTGATGAAGTGGTACGCAAGATGGTCGGCCGCGAGCTTACAGATCGCTTTCCAGAGCGAAATCCACAAGTTGGTGAGACCGTTTTAGAAGTAAAGAACGCGACGAGAAATGGAATCTTTGAAAATATTAATTTTTCCGTAAGAGCCGGTGAGATCGTTGGCGTTTCAGGCCTTATGGGTGCAGGTCGTACGGAGATCATGCGCGCATTATTCGGTCTCGATCAGCTTGATTCTGGCGAGATCTGGGTTGGTGGTCAGAAGGTTTCTATTAAAAACCCTTACGAAGCCGTAAAACGCGGGATCGGTTTTATCACAGAAGATAGAAAGAACGAGGGCTTGGTTCTCGACTTTTCAATACGTGAAAACATGGCACTGCCGAACTTACGAAGTTTTTCTAAAAATGGCGTGATCGATTATAAAACAGAGTCTGACTTTGTTGACATGCTCATCAAACGTTTACAGATCAAGACCGAATCGAGCGAAACGAACACCAAGAACCTTTCCGGAGGGAACCAGCAAAAAGTTGTAATAGCAAAATGGGTTGGAATCGGACCTAAAGTATTGATATTGGACGAGCCAACAAGAGGTGTTGACGTTGGTGCAAAGCGTGAGATCTATCAGTTGATGAACGAACTCACCGATCGAGGTGTAGCGATTATTATGGTCTCGTCAGAACTTCCAGAAGTTCTTGGCATGAGTGATCGCATTCTTGTCGTTCACGAAGGACAGATCAGTGGTGAGCTCACGAAGACTGAAGCCACGCAAGAAAGAATTATGACATATGCAACGGGAGGACAATAAAATGAAAACGTCACCGGCTAAAGTAAATCATGTAGAAAATTTGATGCAGAAACTTGGACCTCTATTAGGACTGTTGATTCTCGTAACGATCGTATCGATCCTTAATCCTAGTTTTCTAGAACCACTAAACTTATTAAACTTGCTGCGCCAAGTCGCAATCAACGCACTCATCGCCTTTGGTATGACATTCGTTATTCTAACGGGCGGAATCGACTTATCTGTTGGTGCCATTCTCGCATTATCGAGTGCACTGATGGCGGGGATGATCGTATCTGGCGTCGATCCGATGTTAGCGATCTTGATCGGATGTTTGCTAGGTGCTGCAATGGGTGCGATCAACGGCCTATTGATCACAAAAGGAAAAATGGCTCCTTTTATCGCTACACTCGCAACGATGACCATTTTCCGAGGATTAACGTTAGTGTATACAGATGGTAATCCGATCACAGGTCTTGGTGAAAGTTATATGTTCCAACTTTTTGGACGTGGTTATTTCTTAGGAATTCCGGTTCCAGCGATCACGATGATGCTTGCATTTACAGCGTTTTGGGTGATCCTTCATAAAACACCGTTCGGAAGAAAAACGTATGCGATCGGTGGAAACGAAAAAGCTGCGATCATCTCAGGAATCAAAGTAACAAAAGTAAAAGTTATGATCTATTCCCTTGCAGGACTATTAGCAGCACTAGCTGGGGCTATCCTTACGTCCCGTTTGAACTCTGCTCAACCGACTGCCGGCACATCGTACGAACTCGATGCGATCGCAGCCGTTGTTTTAGGTGGAACAAGCTTATCTGGTGGCCGAGGATTGATCGTCGGAACACTCATCGGTGCATTGATCATCGGAACGTTGAACAACGGTTTGAACTTGTTAGGTGTATCATCATTCTTCCAAATGGTCGTTAAAGGGATCGTTATTTTGATCGCGGTATTGATCGACCGTAAAAAAGCAGCTTAGGAGGGTTTCTAAATGAAAAAAGCTTTAATACTCATCATGTCTTTATCTGTTTTCTTATTGGGTGCCTGTTCTTTAGAGCCCCCTTCATGGGCAAAGCCGGCTAAAAAAGGTGACGGAGAAAAAATTAAAATCGGTCTATCCGTTTCAACGCTTAACAATCCGTTCTTCGTTTCGATGAAAAACGGCGTGATCGATGAAGCGAAAAAGCAAGGTGCCGAAGTGATCGTCGTCGATGCACAGAATGATTCTGCGAAACAAGTAAACGATGTAGAAGATCTTTTGCAGCAAGGTATTGATACACTGTTGATCAATCCAACTGATTCTGCAGCAATCTCCACTGCTGTTCAATCTGCAAACAATCTAGATGTTCCGGTTGTCACACTAGACCGCTCAACAGATAAAGGAGATGTCGCCACTCTTGTTGCCTCAGATAATGTAAAAGGCGGCCAGATGGCGGGTGACTTTATCGTGAAGCAGCTTGGTGAAGGTGCAAAAGTAGCGGAATTAGAAGGTGTACCTGGAGCTTCTGCAACACGTGAGCGCGGAAAAGGGTTCCACAATGTAGCGGATCAAAAGTTAGATATTGTTGCCAAACAAACGGCTGACTTTGATCGAACAAAAGGATTAAACGTTATGGAGAACGTTCTACAAGGAAATCCAGATATTAAAGCCGTATTCGCTCATAACGATGAGATGGCGCTCGGTGCCCTTCAAGCGATCAACAGCTCTGGTCGTGATGTTCTCGTTGTTGGTTTTGACGGAAATGATGATGCGATCAATGCTGTTAAAGAAGGAAAACTCGCAGCAACCGTTGCACAGCAGCCTGACTTGATCGGTGACCTTGCAGTGAAAGCCGCATCCGACGTACTAGCAGGAAAGAAAGTGGAAAAGAAGATTGCTGCACCACTTAAGTTGATGGTGAAAGAGTAAGAGTTAGGTGAAGAATAGAAATAATAATAGAAAGAAAGAATGAAGTTAGAAAAGGCCGACTGGGTGTAAGCAATACATGCTTGGACTCAGTAAGCCTTTTGAATTGTGTGTAAATTGTTTGGGGTCTGACCCGGGGTCAGACCCCATTTCCCACGTTATTTCCCGAGGATGGCGAACACCATGCGGTCCTTGCCGCTGATGTCTTCCTTTACATACACATCCGCACCAGGGAACGTGACACGAAGCATACTCGCTACCGTCTCACCCTGCCCTGCTCCGACTTCAAAGCCTACGATCGCTTTTTCTTTCAGAACGAGCGGTAATTCTTCCATAAATCGTCGATAGAACACATAGCCGTCTTCCCCGCCGCTTAGTGCTCTCATCGGTTCACGGTCTTTTACAATCGTTTCAAGGACGGCAATCTCATGATCAGGAATGTACGGCGGATTCGATACGACTACATCAAGTTTTTTCCCTTTAGCGATAAAAGGCTGTAAAAGGTCTCCGTGCAGGAATGTAACCTCTGCACCAAGTCGATCTGCGTTTCCTTTCGCTACTTCAATCGATTCCTCTACAATATCAACCGTGTATACGTTTAGTCGATTATTTTCTAAAGCTAACGAGATCGAGATAGCTCCGCTTCCCGTTCCAATATCTGCAACAGCAACAGTCTCACGAAAATGTTCAGAGATCAGCGTTAGGATGTGCTCGACCAACTCTTCTGTTTCTGGTCTTGGAATTAAGACTTCTTCGTTTACCGAAAACGTTCGACCGTAAAATTCCTCTATACCAGTAATATACTGAACAGGCTCTCCTTCAACGTGGCGAGCGACTGCCGCTTTGAGTTGCGACTCATTCTCTTCACTCATCACATCATGTAGGCGCATGAGCATCTCTGTTCGATTCACATCCCCTAAAACATGTCTCATCAAAATTTCTGCAGCAAAACTTTCGCGTCCGTTTTCAGCTAAAAAAGAAGAAGCCCACGCGAGGGCTTCATGAACTTTTGTACTCATTTTACGCGTCCGCCTGAGCTTTCATCTTGCTTGTTTGGTCTTCTGTAATCAATGCTTCAACGAACTCATCCATCTTACCAAGAAGGATTTGATCAAGCTTTTGAATCGTTAAACCGATACGGTGATCGGTCACACGGTTTTGTGGGAAGTTGTACGTACGAATACGCTCTGAACGGTCTCCAGAACCAACTGCACTCTTACGTGTCTCATCGTACTCTTTTTGAATTTCTCGTTGGATCTTATCATATACACGCGCACGAAGAACTTTCATCGCTTTTTCTTTGTTCTTGATCTGTGATTTTTCATCCTGACACGATACCACTGTACCTGTAGGAACGTGTGTTAAACGAACCGCTGATTGTGTCGTGTTTACAGACTGCCCTCCAGGACCTGAAGATGTAAACGTATCAACGCGAACGTCTTTTTCATGAATCTCCACTTCAACCTCTTCAGCCTCAGGCAGTACAGCAACCGTCGCTGTTGACGTATGAATTCGTCCGCCTGATTCTGTTGAAGGGACACGCTGAACACGGTGTGCGCCGTTTTCATATTTAAGCTTCGAATAAGCACCAGCACCATTGATCATAAAGATGATCTCTTTGTATCCACCAAGCTCTGTGTAAGAAGCTTCGATAACTTCAGATTTCCATCCTTGCATCTCTGCATAACGCGTGTACATACGGTAAAGGTCACCAGCGAAAAGTGCCGCCTCGTCTCCACCTGCTGCACCACGAACCTCGACGATAACGTTCTTGTCGTCGTTCGGATCTTTTGGAAGCAATAGAATTTTTAACTGAGCAGTAAATTCTTCGATCTGTTGGTTTAGCCCTGAGATCTCTTCTTTTACCATCGCTGTCATTTCAGCATCAAGCTTATCTTCGAGCATTAATTTTGCTTCATCTAATTGCTCTTTCGCTTCTTTATACTCACGGTAAACCGCTACTGTATCTTGAAGGGAAGATTGCTCTTTTGAATAATCGCGCAGCTTATTCGTATCATTTATAACCTCAGGGTCACTGAGTAATTCATTTAACTTGTCATATCTTGCTTCGATCGTCTCTAAACGTTCTAACATGGTTTTTCACCTCTGTTTTATATGCATAACATTATAATTATAGACTATTACAGGTGTTACAGTCAAAAGCAAAAAGGAACGAAATCAATTAAAAAGGCCGCCCTTTCCTTAAAAAGAGAGCCTTTATGAAACTTGAGACGATATTTACATTTTTCGTTTTTGCAGCGCTTCTCTCATCGATTCAGCTAATTCTTTCACTTCGATCAATCTTTGAATTTTTTCAGCATCTTTTAAAAACCCATACTTGATCCTGTTCGATTCTGTTACAGAAATGTGTGCAGGGTGTTTTTCAATCAGCAACATCTCATCACCTGCTGCAACCAATCCTTCTTTTAATACACGAAGGTAGTAACCGGTTCGCCCCGTATCTACAACCTTTTTGATCATATCTGGCCGACAAAGAACAGAAGCTAACGTCTGACAAGGCTGACGAGGCTGTGTGATCTGCACAATCGCTTCACCCACAGAAAACACGTCACCAACACAAACATCATTCTCTAAAAGACCTTTAACAGTAAGGTTTTCTCCAAATGCTGGGATAGACAACGGCGCTTCTAAATTCAGCTCAGTCGTCCATTTTTCATAATGCTCAAACGGGTACACACATACTGCTTTATCTGTTCCACCATGGTGCTTCGTATCCCCTACTCCGTCACCTTCAAAATGAGTTTTATGTAAAAAAACAGGTTGCTGCTGCGGCTTTTTATTGTAGGCTGTAAAAAAAGTTTTAGTTTGTGTCTTAACTTCTACTGGCAGCTTAATGTTTAACGAAGTTATATTGCCCATCATTCCCCTCACCTCACAAAAAGCATAGCATAGGACAAAAGGAAATTAATAGGAAAAGATATTGCGACGCAACTGCTCGTAATCGATGCGCTCTTGGTTCATTCGAATCGCTTTCGTCAGCTCCTCAATCACCACTTTTTCGTTCGTGATCACATTGAACACATAAGGGATGGTCGCAAAATGACCTAGAAAATGCGTACAGCCAACATAACGCGGATTGTCCGTTTGATTTTCATTCTTATATTTAATAATAAAATTGCCCATGCCTTCATAGACAGGATCCAATGGTTTTTGTTCAAGCTTTTTTATCAGTGTATGAATCGGCTGAACCGGTGCGTTCCAGTCCGTTCCGTTCGATTTGATCTCTAGCACAGTCCACCACCTCTTTCTACTATCATAGTTCGTTTTAACTCTGTACTTCTTGTTGGTCAAAGTGAAGAGAGTTGTGGCATCATACTTATAAACGTTACTTTTTTCGAAACAATGGGAATACTATATGGTTAGAGAGACGTAAGGAGCTGATCAGATGAAATATTGCATTATTGGTGGAGATGCGGCTGGTATGAGTGCCGCTATGCAGATTGTTCGAAATGAAAAAGATGCTAACATAACCGTTCTTGAAAAAGGCGGTATCTATTCTTATGGACAATGCGGACTTCCTTATGTAGTAGGCGGGCTCATCCCTTCTACTGATGAACTTATCGCTCGCAATATTGAGACGTTCCGGGAAAAATACGGCATGGATGCTCGTACGTTTCATGAGGTAACAGCTGTAGATATCACCTCTAAAAAAGTGACTGGTATACATACGAAGACAGGGCAATCGTTTGAGGTGCCATATGATAAGCTCTTAGTTGCGACAGGTGTTAGTCCGATCATACCGAAGCAATGGACAGGATTGCATCTACAAGGAATCTATCCGCTTAAGACGATTCCTGATGCCGAGAATCTCATGGCTGGGTTAAAAAATGTTCAACATGTAACCATCATCGGTGGAGGATACATCGGTCTTGAGATGGCTGAAAACGTACTAAAACTCGGTAAAAAGGTACGTATCATCCAGCGCAGCAATCAGCTTGGAAATATCTTTGATCACGATTTTGCTCCATTCATCCATGAAGAAGCAGAGAAACATGGTATCGAGCTTTGTTTAGAAGAAGAAGTTCTAGGTTTTAAAGGCGACGATCACGTTCAATTCGTAAAAACAGCCAAAAAAGATTATCCAACAGACCTTGTTATCGTGTCTGTCGGTGTGTCACCGAACACAAACTTTTTAAAAGAAACGGACTTAGCACTCAATGAACAGGGAGTTATCGTCGTGAATGAGTCGATGGAAACGAGTGTGGACAGTGTGTATGCCGCTGGTGATTGTGCGACTCACTATCACCGTGTAAAAAAACTAAATGATCATATTCCACTTGGAACGACAGCAAATAAGCAAGGGCGGATTGCCGGATTAAACATGGTTGGTGTAAAGAAACCGTTTAAAGGAATTGTCGGAACGTCCATCATCCAATTCATGGACCTAACACTAGGAAAAACTGGATTATCGAATAAAGAAGCAGAAAAACTGAACATTCCTTTTGCAGAGATCAAGATTACATCGAAAAGTCATGCTGGTTATTACCCTGATCCAAAGAAATTAGAAATAAAATTAACATATCACAAAGAAACAGAAAAGTTACTAGGTGCGCAAATCATCGGTGAAGAGGGCGTAGATAAACGTATCGACGTGCTTGCAACAGCCCTTTATCACGATATGGATGTTGAGGAATTGGCAGATTTGGATCTGGCATACGCGCCTCCGTATAACGGGTCATGGGATCCCATCCAGCAAGCATCTCGAAGACTTGGGAAATAAATTGGGAAATGGGGTCAGACCCCATTTCCCGTTTTATTTCCCACACTAATGATCGATTTTTAATGAAAAATTATATCGTGGAACTGCTCGTTCTACAGCGTTCATAATTTTACGATGCGTAGCTGCCCGTTCTTTCTTGGACATTTCATGCGGCACATTCACATGAATGTGTGCATAATTTCCGTTTACTGTGACCATCTGCGGATTGATTCCAGACGAATCAATAACAGCCTGACGAATCATATCTTGATCATCGGAAAGATCAAATCGTGTGGTATTCATCGTCCGATAATCATTTGGATTCATATTGGTGTCATAGCTATAGTTGTTTCGTGGTTCGTTTTTGGTTAGGTGGTAATTGATAATCCCATGACCAAACAGGTTATCCCGAATATCCCGTTTATCTTCATGAGCGGCAGGCTCAATTTTAGCCCCTTCTTCTTTATAAGACTGCATAGGTGAACATGCTGTTGTTACCAATAGTGCTAAAAGCGGCGCATAGATTGCCTTTTTCACTATAAACACCTCCCATATCGTTAGGATTTCCTGTTTAGGAGGTGATTATGTTAAGTTGGTAGACGTTTTTAGGCTGGATGATTGTCAAAGGTAACGATGAATCCACAAATTTAGAGCTTGAATCCAAAAGTTTTGGCCTTCAATCCATAAATTCCTTCGTTCAATCCACAAGTTTTGGCCATTTATCCACGAGTCGACCCACCGCGACATGTTTCGACTCCACTCCAACTGCATGCTGCCTTCCTCAAGCACCACCAACGTCAAAAAAAGCCCGAGAGCACAAAGCTCCCGGACAATATCGTATCAAACCTTTATTTCAACCGACCTTCTAAGCCCTCTGCGCTTGATAGGAGGTTTCTTTTTTTCCCTGGTACTTCATGACAATGGCGGCAGCGCGGCTCATAAGACTCGGACGCTCCCACTAAGATCACTGGATCATCATAAGAAGCAGGTCTGTTATCGATCAAACGCTGTGTACGGCTCGCAGGTGATCCGCAAACCATGCAGATCGCTTGAAGCTTTGTCACATGTTCAGCAAGAGCCATCATCTTTGGAACGGGTCCGAACGGCTCGCCTTTAAAGTCCTGATCTAGTCCTGCAACGATAACGCGCATTCCTTGATCCGCTAATTCTTGAGCAACTGGGATGATATCTTCATCAAAGAATTGCACTTCGTCGATCGCTACGACTTCGGTTTCAGGCAATACGTTTTTTAAGATCTCAACAGAACGTCCAACTGGTTCAGCCATAACAGCGGTTCCGTTATGAGACACAACCGATTCCTCGCTATAGCGGTTATCGATCAGCGGCTTAAACACCTGTACTTTTTGCTTTGCATACGTCGCTCTTCTTACGCGGCGAATAAGTTCTTCTGATTTTCCAGAGAACATGCTGCCGCAGATCAATTCGATCCAGCCATTTTGTTTCATCACATACATGGCCTGCTCCCCCTTTCGCAACAATCTTTTCCTTAGTATGTACGAAATGTATGATGTTTTACCATACATAGACGTTCGTTACAGGAGTGCTTTACTCCTTTTAAGGCGTATAAAAAACCCGGTCCATCAAAACAGTTACCGAGTTCTTGTTTTCTATAAAATACAAAAGAAAAAAGGGCAAGAAAGACTCCTGCCCTTTTACTTGCAACAAATTACTTAAGGTTGTATTTCTTCTTAAAGCGGTCAACACGTCCACCAACATCAGAGAACTTCTGACGGCCAGTGTAGAACGGGTGAGTGTCAGAACTAACATCCACTTTAATTACTGGATATTCGTTACCGTCTTCCCACTTCATTGTCTCGCTTGAAGACAAAGTTGATCCTGAAAGGAAGCTAAATCCGCTTTGAGCGTCAACAAAGATAACCTTTTTATAATTCGGATGAATTCCTTGTTTCATTCTAATTCCACTCCTTCTGCCCTGTTTCCTATGCGGAGACAGAGTTATAAACACATAAAAATAGTATAACAGGGACAAAACCCATTTGCAACCATACTTTTTCGTTAGTTTGTTACGGGTTTAGCTCGCTTTGGCGCTCCCTTTTTTTCACTCTCAAAAAGCTCGAAAAACTCTTCATTATTCTCCGTTTTACGCATGCGTTTCATGAACTTGTCTACGAAATCGAACGAGTCATCCATCGTTTTACGGATCGACCAAAGTGCCTCAAGATGATCTTTTGCGATAAGCATCTCTTCTTTTCTCGTTCCAGAACGGCGAATATCGATCGCAGGGAAAATACGGCGCTCAGCCAGCTTACGATCTAAGTGAAGCTCCATGTTTCCTGTTCCTTTGAACTCCTCGTAGATCACATCATCCATACGAGATCCCGTATCGACTAGAGCCGTTGCTAGGATCGTTAAGCTCCCACCTTCTTCGATGTTACGAGCAGCACCGAAGAAACGCTTCGGACGGTGGAACGCAGCAGGGTCGATACCACCAGATAGTGTACGGCCGCTTGGCGGAATAACAAGGTTGTATGCACGAGCCAGACGAGTGATGCTATCGAGCAGGATAACAACATCCTTTTTGTGCTCAACAAGTCTCATGGCACGCTCTAACACAAGCTCTGCCACTTTAATATGGTTTTCTGGCACTTCATCAAACGTTGAGCTTACAACGTCTCCTTTAACAGAACGCTCGATATCTGTTACTTCCTCAGGACGCTCATCGATAAGCAAGACGATCAGCTCCACTTGCGGGTTGTTCGTCGTCACACTATGTGCGATTTCCTTTAGCAAGCTTGTCTTACCCGCTTTTGGAGGAGCGACGATCAGACCACGCTGACCAAAACCAACAGGCGCCATCATGTCGATGATCCGCGTTGAAATGTTGTTGCTCGTTGTCTCCATAACCATTTTCTTTTCCGGATATAAAGCCGTCAGTGCAGGGAAATGCACACGTTCTTTTGCCGTTTCAGGGTCCTCACCATTAACCGCGTTAACTTGTAAAAGTCCATAATAGCGTTCGTTTTCCTTTGGAGGACGAACTTTCCCTGATACTTTATCTCCGTTTCTTAGATCGAATCGACGGATCTGGGAAGCCGAGATGTATATATCTTGAGAACTCGGTGAGTAATTGATCGGACGCAAGAAGCCGAATCCTTCGTTCGGGATGATCTCCAAAACACCTTCCATGAATGAATAACCATCAAGTTCTGCTTGTGCTTTCAAAATTGAAAACATCAATTCACGCTTTGTTAATTTACCGTAATATTGAATATTATATTGTTTGGCAAGCTCATAAAGCTCTTTTAATTTCTTTGTCTCTAATGTTGCTAAATCTATCCCCATAGTGACACCACGCTTTTCTATTAATAACTAACTAAACATCTATTAAAAATTATGATGGGATTTTTTTGTTTGTTTTGTTGGTTTGGTTTTGGTTTTTTTAATGGAAGGAGTTCCTTTGAAAGTTAAGGGTATTAGTGGGTATGAAGAAAATGTATCGAACAAAATGAATCATACTTCTTATTTTAACCACATATTCAGTCTTTAATCAAGCAACAGAAACTCAGAAGTAAATCACTTCTAACGAGAATTTACAATACATCTCGAGCTTTTGCAACTGAATCTAAGATTAATTCATATAAATGTAACGGAAAGACCGGACGAAGTTGTCCGGCCTCACTCGTTATTTATGGTTTGATCACAAGATCTGGTTTCTTCTTCAAACTGTGTCTTCCATCGATAAATCGTACAGTTCCTGACTTTGCACGCATAACCACTGATTGCGTTGTACCTGTCGATCCGTCAAAACGTACTCCTTTTAAAAGCTCGCCGTCTGTAACACCTGTTGCAGCAAAGATCGCGTCGTCCCCTTTTACAAGGTCGTCCATGTACAATACACGATTAACGTCGTCGATGCCCATGCGTTTGCAGCGTTCTAATTCTTCGTCGTTTTGAGGAAGCAGCTTACCTTGAAGTTCTCCACCAAGGCATTTTAACGCAACAGCTGCGATTACACCTTCAGGAGCTCCTCCTGAACCGAATAAAATATCAACACCCGTATCGTCAAACGCCGTATTGATCGCCGCTGCTACATCGCCATCTGAAATCAGCTTGATACGCGCACCCGCTTCACGAATATCTTGGATGATCTGCTCGTGACGTGGTCGGTCTAGGATTACTGCTACCAAGTCCTCGATATTCTTGTTTTTCGCTTCTGCTACTGCTCGTAAGTTATCGATAACAGGTGCGTTAATGTCAATCTTGCCAACACTTTCACGTCCAACTGCAATCTTGTCCATGTACATGTCTGGTGCATGAAGCAGGTTTCCGTGGTCAGCGATCGCTAAAACAGCTAAAGCGTTCCACGTTCCAGATGCAACGATGTTCGTTCCTTCTAACGGATCAACTGCAACATCAACACGAGGACCATAGCCTGTCCCAAGTTTTTCTCCGATATAAAGCATAGGAGCTTCATCCATCTCGCCTTCACCGATCACAACTGTCCCTTTCATCGGAACCGTATCAAAAACGTTACGCATTGCAGTTGTTGCTGCGTCGTCCGCTTCGTCTTTCTTTCCTCTTCCCATCCAACGTGCTGATGCAAGAGCTGCCGCCTCTGTTACACGAACAAGCTCCATCGATAAACTTCTTTCCATGTGTGTTTCCCTCCCCATACTTTAACCGCTTACATAATTATCCTGAAGAAAAATCACCAGGTGATGGTGATTTCTCGTTTTAACTTATGAATTCTTAAGCTCTTCCAACTCTTCAGCACCTAAGCTCTCACGCCATACCTTAGCTCCAAGTCCTTTTAACTTGTCTACTAAAGATTCATAGCCGCGATCGATATGCTCAAGACCAGAGATCTCTGTTACACCTTCAGCCATAAGACCCGCTACAACAAGAGCTGCTCCTGCACGAAGGTCAGAGGCTTTCACTTTTGCCCCTTCAAGCTTGGCTGGCCCATTTATTATAGCAGAACGTCCTTCTACTTTCACATTCGCTCCCATACGGCGAAGTTCGTCGATATGTTTAAAACGCGCACTGTAGATGGTATCTGTTACAATGCTCGTTCCTTCTGAGCTTGTTAAAAGTGAAGTGAACGGCTGCTGAAGGTCCGTCGGAAATCCTGGATAGACGAGCGTTTTGATGTCAACGCTCTTGAGTGGATCTTTACCTCGATAAACGAGCACTTGATCATCTTTTGTTTCAATGTAAACACCCATCTCTCTCAATTTAGCAATAAGAGACTCTAAGTGTAGTGGAATAACATTATCTAGCAACACTTGCTGACCCATGGATGCTGCTAAGATCATGTACGTTCCCGCTTCAATACGGTCAGGTATGATGGAGTGACGGCAGCCATGCATCTCATCGACACCATCGATACGAATAACATCCGTTCCTGCTCCTTTGATCTTGGCACCCATGCTTGTTAAAAGGGTAGCCACATCAATGATCTCAGGTTCTTTAGCCGCGTTTTCGATGATCGTTTGGCCTTTTGCTCTTACTGCTGCGAGCATGATATTGATGGTCGCACCAACACTAACAACGTCTAAGTAGATTTTTGCACCAACGAGCTCGTCCGCGCGAAGATAGATCGCTCCTTGCTCGTTCGTTACTTTTGCGCCTAACGCTTCAAAGCCTTTGATGTGCTGATCGATCGGACGAGGTCCTAGGTTACAGCCTCCTGGCAATCCGATGACCGCTTTTTTGAAACGGCCAAGCATCGCTCCCATCAAATAGTACGAAGCACGAAGCTTTTTCACTTTACCGCTCGGCAGCGGCATCGCAATCATTTTTTCAGGGTTAACCGTTAGAGTCTGATTCTCATCCAGGTAAGCTTCCCCTCCGATTTCCTCTAACAGATCACGTAGAATACGAACGTCTGATATGTTAGGCAAACCTTCAATGGTAACGGTAGATTCTGCCAATATCGTTGCGGGGATCAAAGCCACCGCACTGTTTTTTGCTCCGCTTATATGGACCGTTCCTTCTAGAGGATAGCCCCCTTCAATCATCAGTTTTTCCATGGTAAACTCCTTTCAGTAAGAGTCACAAAAGTTGTGATTGCATTACCTTTTTAGATAGTACTATTATTTACCAATATTTTCTTTTCATGTATAAAAATTTGTGTGTTTAAGGTACCTCGTTTGAGAGTAGTTGATTTCCGCTCCAGGTTGCACGCTTTCCATGGGGCGAACGGTGAGCCTCCTGCCGCGTTGCGCCTTTAGGAGTCTCCACCTGATCGCTCGTCCCATAGGAGTCGGCAACCTTCCGCTACAATCAACTTGCAAGAAGCTTTAAAAAATCAAAAGCTTAACTAGAAGAAAGTTACTATCAAATTTTGTCTTCTATGATTGTTGATTGGAGTGTAAGATGCGAGACTCCTGTGGGACAGGCGGGCAAGTGAGACACTTAAGAGTGAAACGTCCGAATGTGGCTCACGGCCTGCCCCGCGGAAAGCGAGCATCTGTAATGGAAATCAACCACTTCCAAAAGCTACAATGTTTGCAATTACTTTCTATTCGCAGCGTCCCAGTCAGCTAGGAATTTTTCGATCCCTTGATCTGTTAGTGGGTGCTTTACTAGACCTTTGATTACGTTTGGTGGAATTGTTGCGATGTGTGCGCCTCGTAATGCCGCTTCTGTTACGTGAACAGGGTGGCGGATCGATGCTGCGATGATCTCTGTTGGGATCTCATGGATCGCAAAAATTTGTGCCACTTGTGAAACAAGCTCCAAGCCATCTTGACCGATATCATCTAAACGACCTAAGAATGGTGATACATACGTTGCACCTGCGCGAGCTGCAAGCAAGGCTTGGTTTGCATTAAAAATAAGCGTTACGTTTGTTTTGATGTTTTCATCAGAGAACGTTTTTACCGCTTTTAATCCGTCCAGTGTCATTGGAACTTTTACCGTGATGTTTGGTGCGATCTTCGCTAGTTCGCGACCTTCTGAAACCATTTCTTCATAAGAAGTTCCGATCACCTCAGCACTAACAGAACCCGATACTAGGCTCGTGATTTCCTTCAGTCTTTCATGAAAATCAACGCCTTTTTCTTTAGCGACTAAAGAAGGGTTCGTCGTTACTCCAGATAAAATGCCCAGGTCATAGGCTTCTTTAATATCATCAATGTTTGCAGTATCAATAAAGAATTTCAAAAATGATCACTCCTGTTTTTTTGAGTATGTCTATCTTTTATATTCTTTTATAACATGTTCGTCTTCATACACGAAGGATTACGCTTACAAAACTTCGTATCATACTTTTATTATCTATACGTGGATTGTGTTTTTGCACTCTTATAGTGTAAATGAAACCGCCTATGATGTATAGGCGGTTTCATGAGAAAGGTTATATTAAGCTTTGTTAGAAGAACCAAACTCACGCATTTTTCCAGCTACAGTAGCTTGGATCGCATCACGAGCTGCAGTTAAGTAGCTACGAGGATCATACTTGTCTGGGTTAGATCCGATGTATTCTTTAACTGCTTTGTGAGAAGCAATTTGGTTTTCTGTGTTTACGTTGATTTTAGCAGTTCCTAAAGAAATTGCTTTTTGGATATCTTTTGTTGGGATACCAGTACCACCGTGAAGTACAAGAGGTACACCAGTTAGTTCCATAACTTCTTTCATGCGGTCAAATCCTAAGTTAGGCTCACCTTTGTAAGGTCCGTGAACAGATCCTAATGCAGGCGCGAAGCAGTCAACACCAGTCTCACGAACAAGTTGATCACACTCAGAAGGGATCGCGTAAGCTGCATCTGCATCTTCAACAACTAGATCGTCTTCTTGTCCACCGATACGGCCAAGTTCTGCTTCAACAGAAACACCGTGGAAGTGAGCAAGTTCAACCACTTTTTTAGTAAGAGCGATATTCTCTTCTAGCGGGTGGTGAGATCCGTCGATCATTACAGATGTGAAACCTGCATGAATCGCTTCAGCACACTTTTGGTAGCTAGAACCGTGGTCAAGGTGGATCGCTACAGGTACAGTTACTTTGTACTCTTCGATAAGAGCTTTAACCATAGCTACTACAAGCTTGAATCCGCCCATATAACGAGCAGCACCTTCAGAAACACCAAGAATTACTGGAGATTTCTCTTCTTGTGCAGCCTTAAGGATCGCTTGAGTGAACTCAAGATTGTTCAAGTTAAATTGACCAACTGCATAATTTTCCGCTTTTGCTTTTTCAAGCATTTCTTTCATTGAAACTAAAGGCATAGTAATGTCCTCCTTAGATATTGGCACGAGCAGACCAACTACATTTTTGTATAGTATATTTGCTGAAATGCGCATACACAGCAAAAAGAAGCCACTTTAGTTTACCTTTCATGGCGTCTTGCTAAACATTTCATTATGCTCATATTTCATTCTAGTATAGCATACCAATATCGCCTGAAAACCGCAACACATCAACGTTTTCCGGGTGTAACCGCTATCATTGGCGACACACCAGCATTTCTTAATCTTTTATGATGATGGCGTGTTTAATGGAAGTTCTTTCCTAACAGCTGCGCGAATCTCATCAATATCAAAAGGTTTTGCAAAATGAGTGATAGCTCCCAGCTTCATAGCCTCATGGATCATGTCCAGCTCACCATAAGCGGTCATGATGATCACTTGAATCGTTTCATCATGTTTTTTTACACGACGAAGGATTTCCAAGCCATCCATTCCAGGAATCTTCATATCTAAAATGACAAGATCAGGGCGGTCTTTCTCCACAATTGAAAGAGCTTGTACACCGTTCGCCGCCTGATACGTCTTATAACCTTCTTTTTGAAAGATTTCGTTCAAAAGAATTCTGATGCCATACTGATCGTCTACAATTAAAATTTTCCCGCTCATTATTGCTCACCTCATCTAGAGTTTCTTTACAAAACCATTTTGTCCCTATACCATTCGAGACAGAGGATACCAATTCCTGCTGTTCCCGATGATTTGTATTGTTAAATTAAGTATACTAAATTAATAAACAAAAACACGATGATTTGAAAAAAAGTAAGGAGTTCTTTTTCATGTTAAAAATATTTTCAACACAAGTTGCAGGATTGCTAAAATCCATTTCAGATAAAGAAGAACAGTCGATCGAAGAAGCTTCACGTTTGTTGGCACAAAGCGTACTTTCTGAAGGATCTGTATATTTTAAGGGATTCGGCGAAATGGAAGCCGTTGTGAGTGAAGCACTATATGGAGAGAATAAATTCCGCGCCGGGGCTGATTTTTCAGATGTAGAGTCAACTGATCTGTTGCCAGTCGATAGCATAGTAGTGGCTTCGCGCTTTTTAGACGACGAAGAAGCAGTATCACTTTGTTCAGAATTACGTAAAAATGTTGATTGCAACGTCATTTTGATCGGCGGACGACGAAAAGATGCTGAAATGGATGTGAATGTGGAGGAATTAGCCGATATCGTGATCGATACGAAGGCCGTTCGCGGATTAGTACCGCTGGATGATGGCTCACGACTCGGTTTTCCATCCGCATTGACCGCTTTATTCGCGTATTACGCCTTATTTTTAACGACGGAAGAGATTTTAGAAGAATATGATGAATAACATGAAGCCTGGCTGTCTGCCAGGCTTTTAAAATTATGTATTTCTAGTCGCCATAAAAACTTAATCACATAAAAAGCATAGTTAATCACATAAAAATCGGCATCCATCACATAAAAATTAGAGCTCATCACATAAAAATAGACAAACATCACATAAAACGCAAAAAAACGGCAGCTCCCACTCATAAAGGGAAGCTGCCGGCCATAATTAGTTCTTCAATTGTGTTACTGCACCGATAAAGTCACGGAATAGTGCTTGCGGGCGTGTTGGTCGTGATGTGAATTCTGGGTGGAACTGTGACGCAACAAACCACGGGTGATCTTCTAACTCGATGATCTCAACAAGGCGTCCATCAGGAGATGTTCCTGAGAAGATGAATCCTGCTTTTTCCATCTGTTCACGGTATTCGTTGTTGAACTCATAACGGTGACGGTGTCTTTCGTAAACAACTTCATCGTTATAAGCTGCGAACGCTTTTGTATCTTCTTTAATCTTACACGGATATAGTCCAAGACGTAGTGTACCGCCTAGGTCCTCGATATCCTTTTGTTCAGGAAGCAGATCGATAACCGGGAACGGTGTGCCAGGCATAAGTTCTGCAGAGTGTGCACCACCAAGTCCTAAGACGTTACGAGCAAACTCGACGGAAGCAAGTTGCATACCAAGACAAATTCCTAAGAAAGGAACTTTGTTCTCACGCGCATATTGAGTTGCTAGAATCTTACCTTCTACCCCTCTGTCACCGAATCCACCAGGAACTAAGATACCATCAGCATCTTGAAGAAGTTCGTGCGCGTTTTCAGCTGTCACGTTCTCAGAGTTGATCCAATCGATCTCGATATCTGTATCAAATTGATAACCCGCATGACGAAGCGCTTCAACAACAGAAATATAAGCATCTTGTAACGCTACATACTTTCCGACTAACGCGATCTTTGCTTTTCCTTTTAAGTTCGTTACGCGGTTGATCAGTTCTTTCCACTCCGCCATATCCGGCTCGTGTGTTTCAAGCTTAAGGTGTTTACAAACAAGCTCGTCCATCTTCTGCTCTTGAAGATCGATCGGCACTTGGTAAAGCGTATCTGCATCTCTAGCTTCGATAACAGCTTTAGGATCGATGTCGCAGAATAGACCGATCTTGTCTTTCATCTCTTGAGGAACCGGCATCTCTGTACGAACTACGATGATGTTCGGCTGAATACCAAGGCTGCGAAGCTCTTTTACACTATGTTGTGTTGGCTTCGTCTTCAGCTCACCTGCTGCACGGATATAAGGAATCAGTGTACAGTGGATATACATTACGTTTTCTGAGCCTACATCACTTTTAATCTGACGGATCGCTTCTAGGAACGGCAAGCTTTCGATATCCCCAACTGTTCCGCCGATCTCTGTGATCACGACATCTGCATTTGTTTCACGGCCAGCACGGAAAACACGTTCTTTGATCTCGTTCGTGATATGCGGGATAACTTGAACCGTTCCGCCAAGATACTCACCGCGACGCTCTTTTCTAAGAACGGTAGAATAGATTTTCCCAGTCGTTACTGAGCTGTATTTATTTAAGTTAATATCGATAAAACGCTCATAGTGACCTAAGTCTAAGTCCGTTTCCGCACCGTCATCCGTTACGAAAACTTCACCATGCTGATAAGGGCTCATCGTCCCTGGATCCACGTTGATGTAAGGATCGAATTTTTGCGTCGTCACTTTCACTCCGCGGTTTTTTAATAAACGGCCTAATGATGCTGCAGTGATTCCTTTTCCTAAAGAAGAAACAACACCGCCTGTAACAAAAATATATTTTGCCATGTTTTCAATCCCCCTAAATTTTCTAAAATAAGTATGTGCGTTTAACGCTTTTTCTACTATCGGGAGAGGCGGTGTACGTGAAGTGTACACAGACTCATCCGTAAAAAAATAAAAAGCAAAAGACACTTCCCCTATGGTTAGGGGGCACTTTTGCTTTTGATATCATATAAAATTAGTCTTTTAAATAAAAGATACAGGAATAGCCCAAAAAGAATATTACCCGAGTATAGAGCCCATGTCAAGATGATCTGTTAGAATCCATTTTTTAGTGTGACAAGCTTGTGAAATGGCGCTCAGCCTAGGCAATCGGCGAGTTTCGGCTCTGAATCCAAAAGTTGTTGCCGTTAATCCACGAGTTTCCGCCCTGAATCCAAAAGTTTTTGCCTGCAATCCACGAGTTGCATCTAAAAAACAAAAACCAGCGCCAAAAGGCACTGGTTCTAATGAGTCACAAAGACTTACAGATTTTCTTCCTCATCTGCATCTTCATCTTCGTCGTCTTCGTCGAAGTCTTCATCTTCTTCATCGAATTCTAATTCTTCTTCTTCATCGTCATCATCGTCATCGTCATCAGCAAGATCGTCGTCTTCATCAACGAACTCATCTTCTACTTCTAACTCATCGAAGTCTTCATCATCAAAGTCCTCTTCAAAGTCATAGTCATCTTCAGACGCTTTTTTACGTTTTGTTGGTTTGTTCGTTGCACCAAGTTCCTCTTCAGAGCTTTCAACTGGGTACCACGTTTTTAATCCCCATTTATTATCGCCTAATGAAACGAATCGGCCGTCAATATTCATATCTGTGTAAAAATACGCAATTCGGTTTTCAACTGCAGTTTTAGACAATCCTTTGATTTCAGCGATCTGTTTTACTAAATCATAGAATTGTACAGGTTGCTTAGCATTCTGCAAAATTTCAAATGCGATTTCGACCATTGACATTTCAACGACTTGTTCTTTCGTGTACGTGTTCAGCATAGCCACATCGGCACTTCCTTTCCTTCTCCACACTCATTTATATCAACACATTGTGCTCATTCTTTAGAAGAATCATACTCTTCATTATAAACAAATCCCATGGGTATATGCCAGTAGTAATCTATCTTTTTTCCATAAAAGGTTTTATGAAGTGTGTTGGTTTATACTTCGATGCTTTTGAAAGTGGTTGATTTCCACTCCAGGTTGCTCGCTTTCCGCGGGGCAGGCGGTGAGCCACTTGCCGCTTCGCGCCCTTAAGTGTCTCACCTGTTTAGTTGCAGTGGCTAGCCCCTCGAGGTCAAAAGTTAAATGGTCAAGAAGGCAAAGTGCGCCTTCCTAGCCCATTCACCTTTTGCTTGTCGGGGCCGAACGAGCCACTTCCACTTTTCGAACTGCCCGCTTGTCCCGCAGGAGTCTCGCACCTTGCGCTCCAATCAACTTGCATATGGTGAGAATTGAAGTAGCAAAGGTCACCAGCTTTAAAAAACCTTTTTTTAAAAGACTCTTTCTAAATGCCAGTGCTAAGAGAGACCTTTGAGAATACTTCCTCGAATAGTTAATTGAAGCGGAAGGACGAGACTCCTGCAAGATGAGTGGGACAGGTGAGACCATTCAATGACGCAAAGCGGCGAATGGGCTCACCGCACACCCTGCGGAAAGCGAGTCCTGAAGCGGAAATTAACTCTCTTAATCGTCTCGCAAAGAAAAGAGAACCGCTCAAACTGGCGGCTCTCTTCTCAACTCACTACATGTTTCTTCTATACTTTCCGCCTACTTCATAAAGCGCGCTCGTGATCTGACCGAGACTTGCAAATTTTACGGTATGCATGAGCTCATCGAAAATGTTTCCGCCGGATAAGGCAACATTTTTCAAACGTTTAAGAGCTTCACCCGCTTGGTCTTTGCTTGACTCTTGGAACGCATTCAGATTCTGAATCTGCTGTTCTTTTTCGTCCTTTGTCGCACGTGCAAGCTGCATATTGAACTCTTCTTCTGTCGGTGTATTCGGATTGAGATACGTATTTACTCCGATGATCGGAAGCGATCCGTCATGCTTTTTCATTTCATAATACATCGATTCTTCTTGAATCTTTCCACGTTGATACTGCGTTTCCATCGCACCTAGTACGCCGCCTCTTGTGTTCATGCGCTCGAACTCTTGAAGAACCATCTCTTCTACAAGATCTGTTAACTCTTCAATAATAAAGGAACCTTGAAGCGAGTTCTCATTACGAGCCAAACCAAGCTCTTTTGTAATGATCATCTGAATCGCCATCGCGCGGCGAACGGATTCTTCCGTTGGCGTTGTGATCGCTTCGTCATACGAGTTCGTGTGAAGCGAGTTACAGTTATCATAAAGTGCCATCAACGCTTGAAGCGTTGTACGAATATCGTTAAAATCAATCTCTTGCGCGTGTAATGAACGTCCAGATGTTTGGATATGATACTTCAGCTTCTGGCTGCGCTCGTTCGCTTTGTATTTATCACGCATTACCGTAGCCCAGATTCGGCGAGCAACACGGCCGATTACGCTATATTCTGGATCAAGTCCGTTTGAGAAGAAGAACGATAGATTGGGCGCGAATGCGTTAATATCCATTCCACGGCTTAAATAATATTCAACGTACGTAAAGCCGTTCGCAAGTGTAAACGCGAGCTGAGTGATCGGGTTCGCACCAGCTTCTGCGATATGGTAGCCAGAGATCGAAACCGAATAATAATTACGCACTTGGTGGTCGATAAAGTATTGCTGAATATCACCCATCATGCGAAGCGCGAATTCAGTAGAGAAGATACACGTGTTCTGACCTTGATCTTCTTTTAAGATGTCCGCTTGAACCGTTCCACGAACAGAGGCAAGGGTCTTCTCCTTAATCTCGCTGTACTCTGCTTCGTTCGGTTGTCTGCCGTTCGTATCTGCAAAAATCTTCACTTGCTGATCGATCGCCGTGTTCATGAACATCGCGAGAATAATCGGTGCAGGACCGTTAATCGTCATTGAAACAGATGTAGAAGGTGCGATCAGATCAAAGCCGTCATACAGCTTCTTCATGTCGTTGAGCGTACAGATGCTCACACCGCTCTCTCCTACTTTTCCGTAGATGTCCGGACGGTGATCTGGATCTTCTCCGTAAAGGGTTACTGAATCAAACGCTGTACTCAAGCGCTTCGCGTCATCATCTTTTGATAGATAATGGAATCGGCGGTTCGTTCGTTCAGGCGTTCCTTCTCCAGCGAACTGGCGCTTTGGATCTTCACCTTTACGTTTAAAAGGAAACACTCCCGCTGTGTACGGGAACGAACCTGGCACATTTTCTTTCATGATCCACTTTACGATGTCCCCCCAGTCTTCAAACTTCGGAAGAGCCACTTTTGGAATATCAAGACCAGAAAGACTTTTCGTCGATAGCTCGGTCACGATCTCTTTGTCTCGAATCTTTGTTACAAACTCTTTTTTGCTATACATTTCTTTTAACGCTGGCCATTCTTTGAGCATTTTTGAAGTCGTTGGCAACAATTGCTCTTCAACTTTTTCCAGTGCTTTGTTTAACGACGTTTCTACTTCTTCACCCGCAGCGTCGTATTCTCTTACCGTTTCAAGCGTCCCTTGAATTTGGAACGACTTGCGAGCTAGTTTCGCTTGCTCATTCACTGTTTCATGGTATTTACGAACCGTTTGTGCGATCTCATTTAAGTACTGAGCACGTTCACCTGGTATAATGACGTTCTTTTTCGCAGTCATCGCCTCTGCTGCAGGCTGAATGCCCCAATCCATGCCTGACTTTTCTTCGATCACTTTCATCAAGTGATAAAAAAGGATGTTCGTGCCCGCATCGTTAAATTGGCTCGCAATCGTTCCGTAAACAGGCATCTCATCTAAATCTCTATCAAACCAGTTGCGAGAACGCTGATATTGCTTCTTTACATCACGAAGCGCGTCTTCAGAGCCTTTGCGCTCGAACTTATTGATCGCAATAATATCTGCATAATCGATCATATCGATTTTTTCTAATTGTGATGGTGCACCAAACTCACTCGTCATCACGTATAGAGAAGCATCAGAGATCTCTGAGATTCCAGCGTCCCCTTGGCCGATTCCGCTCGTCTCAACAACGATCAGATCAAATCCAGCTGCTTTCGTTACTGCGATTGCGTCCTTGATCGCATCGGACAGCTCAGAACGTGAACCACGTGTAGCAAGTGAACGCATGTACACACGTGGATGATAGATCGCGTTCATTCGGATTCTGTCACCTAA
Organism: Fictibacillus nanhaiensis; assembly: GCA_016401345.1. Lineage (GTDB taxonomy): Bacteria > Bacillota > Bacilli > Bacillales > Fictibacillaceae > Fictibacillus > Fictibacillus phosphorivorans. The sequence continues at coordinate 232,411 of JAEACG010000003.1, forward strand.
AAGCGCTCCGCCTGTTTTTTGTTTGGTCGGATCAATTGAGATGATCGCGATCGTCTTGTCTTCACACTCGTTTAAGAAGCGTCGAACAAGCTCATCGGTTAATGAACTTTTTCCCGCTCCCCCTGTTCCTGTGATTCCAAGAACCGGCACTTGTTTTTGCAGACTTTTCAATTCGTTTAACGTCTGTTCAGCCGTTGCTGCGATCTCTTCTGGCGCTTGCTTCACATTTTCTGCTAACGTGATCAAACGTGAAACAGAGCGAACGTCTTTTTCTACTACTTTTTCAATCTCATCTGTTAAAGAGGTAACCGTCGGAAAATCACACTCTTCTACCATCTTATTAATCATGCCTTGAAGTCCTAGCAATCTTCCATCTTCAGGAGAAAAGATGCGTGTTACGCCATAAGCATGCAGCTCCTTGATCTCAGGCGGGATTATAACGCCCCCACCGCCTCCAAAGACTTTGATATGTCCTGCACCGCGTTCTTTTAATAGATCGATCATGTATTTAAAATACTCAACGTGTCCGCCTTGATAAGAAGAGATCGCGATTCCTTGAACATCCTCTTGAATGGCAGCACTCACCACTTCATCTACGGAACGGTTGTGTCCAAGGTGGATCACCTCACAGCCGTTCGACTGAATGATTCTTCTCATGATGTTAATCGACGCATCATGACCATCAAAAAGGCTGGAAGCGGTTACAAATCGAACCGGATTTTTCGGCCTGTAAATATCGGTCTGAGTCATTTCATTCATCCTTTCTTATGCTCCTTTTATGCCGTACAACAATTGCTGAATCTGTAATGCCGTGTATTCTTCTAACGTATACATCTTCTGCAGCGCCCAGCGTCTGAACGTCCACATCTGTCCGATGATCAAAATATTGTGAGCTGCTGCCTGTATTTCTTTTTCACTTAAATGCAGTTCACCTTGCTTTACCACTTTAAAAAGCAGTTCTTCAAAGATCGCCGTCATCTCCAGCTCTTTTTTGAGCACATACGGAAGAGCTTCATGAGAAAGTGACTTCGCTTCTTGATACATGACGAGCACCTCATCCTGCATGTCGTCCATCACTTTAAAATAAGCAGAGATTGCACGTTCAACACCCTGAATCCCGCTATCTTCCCCATTGATATCCTGCTGCAGCCTCAGCTTTACCCCGTCATAGATGCTGTCGCAGACGAGATAGAGAATATCTTCTTTTGACCGGATATACTCGTAGAGTGTGCCGATACTGAAGCCAGAAGCTTTGGCGATCTCCCGGGTTGTCGTGCGGTGGAACCCATTCTCTTTAAATAGAGAGACCGCCGCTTTCACCATCTCTTCCCGTCGTCTCTGAATCAGCTTTTCATCTTTTACGAGCGACGGCACTTCTTTCTTACCCAATTGGCCTCCCTCATTTCTGTTTCCCGTCAGCCGGCTGCAATCGTTTTATTAAAATCTTTTCTGCAGCTGTATAAGGGTCTGTCGTACCTGATTCTAAGTCGGCCAGCCAGGAGAACCCATTTTTCTGTTCTTGTTTCAACACTTGCTGATAGATTTCATGCTGGACCACTTCCATCACCTCACGCTTCAGGTTAGAAAGCTTTCTTTCCTTGCCTTCACCGCTCTTATCTAGATATTCACGGTGTGCTAGAAGAGAGTCCCATAATTCTAGCAATCCTTTATTTTCAGTAGAAACCGTCTGAACGACTGGCGGGCGGTACGGGCTGTCGTGTTTCACAAGATCAAGCATCGCTTCGATCTCTGCGAGAAGCTTCGGAACCCCTGGCATATCCGCTTTGTTCACAACGAACAGATCCGCGATCTCCATGATTCCCGCCTTAAACACTTGAACAACATCTCCACTGCCCGGGTTCAATACAACTGCAACCGAATCTGCTAGCTTCATAATATCGAGCTCAGACTGCCCTACTCCTACCGTCTCTATTAGAATGACATCAAAACCATAAGCATCCATCAGCCTTACCGTCTCTTTCGTCGACCGTGAAAGGCCGCCGAGACTGCCACGCGTCCCCATACTTCGGATAAACACACCAGGGTCGGTAAAATGGTCAGCCATCCTTACGCGGTCTCCAAGAATAGAGCCGCCGCTGAACGGACTCGTCGGATCAACGGCAACAACTGCAACAGTCATCTTCTTTTTACGCAAAAAAGAGATGAGACGATTGACGAGCGAGCTTTTCCCTGCACCCGGTGAACCGGTGATGCCGATCCAATGAGCGCCTTTTTGCTGTGGGTAGATGCTCTTTAAAAGCTCGAGTTTGTCTTCACCGTTGTTCTCGGCCAGCGTGATCGCTTTTGCGAGAGCACGTTCCTCTTTTTGCTGGATGCGCTGTGCTAATGGATGCATGGTTTCCTCCTAAAGTAATATTTAAAACCTTTTAATGGGGGAGTTGATTTCCGCTCCAGGATACTCGCTTTCCGCGGGGCAGGCGGTGAGCCCCTTGCCGCTTCGCGCCCTTAAGGGTCTCACCTGACCGCCAGTCCCGCAGGAGTCTCGCACCTTGCGCTCCAATCAACTGCAAGGGTGTTATTAAAAGCATTTTTAGCAACACTCTGTTATGAATAGAGAAACACTGATTTAGCAAGAACTTTCCCTAGCCACTATGTCGCAAAACTTCGCTCTCTTAATCTTTTAAAAGCATCTTAGAAATAACAAGACGCTGAATTTCTTGTGTACCTTCGTAGATCTGCGTAATTTTTGCGTCACGCATGTAACGTTCTACTGGATATTCTTTCGTGTAGCCGTATCCGCCGAACACTTGAACTGCGTCTGTCGTTACTTCCATGGCGATGTCTCCAGCAAATAGCTTCGACATCGCAGACTCTTTTCCGTATGGAAGACCTTCAGATTCTCTCCAAGCTGCTTGATAAGTTAGTAGCCTAGCCGCTTCCACTTTTGTTGCCATATCTGCAAGCTTGAAACCGATCCCTTGGTTGACACCGATCGGCTTTCCGAACTGCTTGCGGTCTTTTGCGTAATTTACGGAAGCATCTAGTGCACCTTGAGCGATTCCAACCGCTTGAGCCGCGATTCCGTTACGTCCGCCATCAAGTGTCATCATCGCAATTTTAAAGCCTTCTCCTTCTTTACCTAGAAGGTTTTCAGCTGGTACACGGCAATCTTCAAAAATGATCTCTAATGTTGGAGATGAACGGATGCCGAGTTTCTTTTCTTTTTTACCGAAAGAGAAGCCTGGTGTTCCTTTTTCTACGATGAACGCAGAAACTCCTCTTGATCCTGCTTCAATATCCGTACGCGCAAACACCACATAGATCTCAGCGTCTCCAGCGTTCGTGATGAAGATCTTTGAGCCGTTGATGATATAGTCATCGCCGTCTTTTTTCGCTGTTGTTTTCATGTTTCCTGCATCTGATCCGGATCCTGGCTCTGTTAAGCCGTATGCTCCGATTTTCTTACCTTCTGCCATCGGACGTAGGAACTTTTGCTTTTGCTCTTCGTTACCAAACTTAAAGATCGGCCATCCTGCAAGAGATGTGTGAGCAGATAGCGTTACACCAACTGACGCGCAAACACGTGATAGTTCTTCAACTGCTATCACATAGCCTAAATAATCGCCGCCAATTCCGCCGTACTCTTCTGGCCAAGGAATTCCGCAAAGGCCAAGTTCACCCATCTGATCAAAAATTGCGCGGTCAAAACGCTCCTCTTCGTCACGCACTGCAGCTGTAGGCTCTACTTCATTTTTGGCAAAATCACGCACCATCTTACGGATCATTTCATGTTCTTCAGATAACATAAATTGCATTTCTATCTCTCCCTCTTATCCTAGTAAATGTTTGCTTAATACCATGCGCTGAATCTCACTTGTTCCCTCATAGATCTGACACACCTTCGCGTCTCGGAACAGTCTTTCTACCGGATACTCTTTTGTATAGCCGTACCCTCCGTACACTTGCACCGCTTCGATCGCTGATTTCATTGCCGTTTCTGATGCAAAAAGCTTTGCCATCGACGCTTCTTTTCCGCATGATAGATTGTTTGTCTTTAGATCTGCCGCACGATAGGTTAAAAGTTTTGCCGCTTCAACGGCAGTCGCCATGTCCGCAAGCTTAAAGCCAAGCCCTTGATTTGCACCGATCGGCTTTCCGAACTGTTTTCTTTCTTTTGCATAGTTCGTCGCGAATTCTAATGCCGCCTCAGCGATACCAAGTGATTGAGCAGCAATTCCGATCCTGCCCACATCGAGGTTGCTCATTGCGATCTTAAAGCCTTCCCCTTCATTACCTAGAAGATTTTCAGCAGGTACACGCGCATCCTCGAAAATGATCTCGCACGTGTTTGATCCGTTCAACCCCATTTTTTTCTCTTTCTTTCCTACTGAAAAACCTGGTGTATCTTTATCGACGATGAAGGCCGAAATCCCGTAGCTTCCTTTATCAGGTGCTGTTGAAGCAAAAACGATGTACACGTCCGCTTCTCCTGCGTTTGTGATAAAAATCTTAGAGCCGTTCAAGATGTAATGATCGCCCTTTTTAACTGCTCTCGTCTTTAAGCTTGCTGCATCAGAACCTGAACTCGGCTCTGTTAGTCCGAACGCACCAAGGTACTCTCCACTTGCTAACTTAGGAATGTATTTTCTCTTTTGTTCTTCATTCCCGAAATAAAGGATCGGATTCGTTCCGACACTCGTATGGACGGATAAAATAACGCCGATTGTCGCGCTCACTTTAGAAAGCTCATTGATCGCGATGATGTAGGACGTAAAATCCATCCCTGCTCCGCCATATTCTTCTGGTATCGGAATTCCCATCAGTCCGAGTTCAGCCATCTTCGTGATTAGATGACGCGGAAACTCTTCTGTTTCCTCCATATGCTCAATGGCCGGTGCTATCTCTTTCTGTGCAAAATCCCGTACCATCTTCTGCATCATCTTTTGTTCTTCAGTAAATAAGAGGTTCATGGTCTCTCCCCATTCCTATATTGAAATGCCGACTAGTAGTCTCTCTCCGTGAGTTATCTCTCTATTTGTTCTATGTTTGCTCTCTATTTCTCTATCTGTTTTTTTCGGTTGCTGTCTCTCTGTTAGCTGTCTCTTCCACAAAGACAAAAATGGAATTTTTGTCTTTGTGTGGGGTCAGACCCCGTAGTTGTAGAACCCTCTGCCTGACTTTTTGCCGAGCCAGCCTGCTTTTACGTACTTTCTTAGCAGCGGGCATGGACGGTACTTGTCATCACCGAAGCCTTCATGCAGCGTCTCCATGATGTAGAGGCACGTGTCGAGCCCGATGAAGTCTGCCAGTGTTAACGGACCCATCGGATGGTTCATTCCGAGTTTCATAATCTCATCGACCGCCTCAGGTGTTGCCACTCCTTCATAAACCGAGAAGATTGCTTCGTTGATCATCGGCATAAGGATACGGTTGGAGATGAAGCCTGGGAAATCGTTCACTTCCACTGGTACTTTTTGCAGCTTCTTAGATACCGATTCAATCGTCTCGTACACCTCATCCGCTGTTTGAAGTCCACGGATGATCTCTACCAGTTTCATAACAGGAACCGGGTTCATGAAGTGCATGCCGATTACTTTTTCAGGTCGGTTCGTTGCCGCCGCGATCTCTGTGATCGGAAGTGAAGATGTGTTTGATGCTAAGATCGTATGAGCTGGCGCATATTGGTCGAGCATCTTGAAGAGCTGTGTTTTTATGTCCATGTTTTCTACGACCGCTTCGATCACAAGATCTGCGTTTGACGCGTTCTCTAGAGAAACAGAAGCTGTGATGCGGGATAGAATGGATTCTTTTTCGCTTTCATCCAGACGTCCTTTTTCCACGGAGCGGTTTAAATTTTTAGAGATGATTCCGATTCCTTTTTGTACGAATTCTTCTTGCATGTCATGCAGAACAACGGAATAGCCCGCTTGTGCACAAACTTGCGCGATTCCTGAACCCATCTGTCCTGCACCGATCACCATAATGTTTTGAATGCTCATGAATATTGCTCCTCCTTATTTCTTCACTTCTACTAAGATCGCGTCACCTTGCCCGCCGCCTGAACAGATCGAAGCGATACCAAGTCCGCCGCCACGTCTTTTCAACTCGTGGATCAACGTTAGTACGATGCGCGTGCCGCTCGCCCCAATCGGGTGACCCAACGCGACTGCTCCACCGTTCACGTTCACTTTTTCAAGATCTAATCCCGCAAGTTCAGAACTCGCTAACGCAACAGCTGCGAATGCTTCGTTTATTTCAAAAAGGTCAATTTCTTCTAATGATTTTCCTGTTTTTTTCAAGAGCTCATTGATGACGAGACCTGGCGTTTTCGGAAAGTCTTTCGCTTCCACAGCAAGTGCCGTGTGACCAAGAATCGTCGCCATCACTTCTTTGCCTTCTTTTTCAGCGCGCTCTTCGCTCATCACGACTACAGCCGCTGCCCCATCGTTCACGCCAGGTGCGTTTCCTGCTGTAATCGTTCCATCTTGTGAAAATACAGGTCTTAATTTTGCAAGAGATTCGATAGACGTATCTTTACGCGGTGACTCATCTTGGGACACAACAACCGGCTCGCCTTTACGTTGAGGTACTTCCACAGGAACGATCTCTTCTGCAAAAATTCCTTTTTCAATCGAATCATTAGCACGGCTATGGCTGCGGTACGCCCACTCGTCTTGACGCTCACGTGAGATCTCCATCTCTTTTGCAACGTCATTTCCGTAGATTCCCATGTGAACCCCTGTAAACGTACACGTTAGTCCATCATGAACCATGAGATCTTTCACTGAGCTATCTCCCATACGAAGTCCCCAGCGCGCTTTCGGTAAAATGTAAGGTGCGTTGCTCATCGATTCCATTCCACCTGCAACGATGACTTCTTCGTCACCCGCACGGATGATCTGATCTGCCATCGTGATCGCCCGAAGACCTGACGCACATACTTTGTTGATCGTTTCTGTTTTCGTCTTCCAAGGTAATCCTGCTTTTTCAGCCGCTTGACGAGAAGGAATCTGGCCTTGCCCGCCTTGAAGAACACAGCCTAAAATGACTTCATCCACCGCGTCTGGAGCAACATTTGCTCGTTGAAGCGCTTCTTTAATCGCGATTCCGCCTAGATCTGACGCTGTAAGAGAACTTAATCCGCCACCAAATTTCCCTACAGGTGTCCGTACACCACTGACGATTACTGATTTTGTCATATGAAAAACCTCCCGATTCGTATAGTAGAACTGCGAAAATTATGTTAACGCTTACAATTGTGTTAAAGACGAGCCGAGCGAACGCTCAGTCGACCAACTTCCAAGCATGAAGCTGCCAGCTAAAATGCAGGCAGCTTATTTACATGCTCGAAAACTACTGAAGAACTTCTTGTTTCTGTGAGCCAAACATCGATTTTTCTAGGATTTCAACAACATCTAGCGTTTGAACTTGCTCTTCTACTTCTTTCGCTTTCGTTCCGTCACTCAACATCGTTAAGCAATACGGACATCCGCTTCCGATCATGGTTGGATTTACAGCCAGAGCTTGTTCTGTACGTGCAACGTTCACACGAGAACCTGCTTTTTCTTCCATCCACATCATTCCGCCACCCGCTCCACAGCACATTCCATTCTGACGATTGCGATCCATCTCAACAACCTTCACACCCGGAATCGCTTTTAAAATATCACGAGGTGGTTCATATACTTCGTTATAGCGGCCGAGGTAACAAGAATCGTGATACGTAATCGTTTCATTCACCTCAAACTTCGGCTTGATTCTTCCTTCTTTGATCCAGTCTGCTAAAAGCTCTGTATGGTGATAAACTTCTGCTTCTAAGCCAAACTCAGGGTATTCATTTTTGAACGTGTTATACGCATGCGGATCGATCGTAATGATCTTCTTAACATTATGCCTTTGGAACAACTCGATGTTCGCGTTCGCCATCTCTTGGAATAAAAACTCGTTTCCAAGACGACGAGGCGTATCACCAGAGTTCTTTTCTTTGTTTCCTAAGATCGCAAACGTGATTCCTGCTTCGTTCATGATCTTCGCTAAAGAAAGTGCGATTTTTTGTGAACGGTTGTCATAAGCTCCCATCGAACTTACCCAGAACAGGTACTCGAACTCTTCACCCGCTTTTTCTTTTTCTTTTACAGTCGGAACCACGATATCTTCTTTCAGCTCACGCCAGTTCTCGCGTTCCTTTTTCGAGATTCCCCAAGGGTTCCCTTGCTTCTCGATATTTTTGATCGCACGCTGCGCTTCTGCATCCATCTTACCTTCTGTCAGCACAAGATAACGGCGCATGTCGATGATTTTATCTACGTGTTCGTTCATGACTGGACACTGATCTTCACAGTTACGGCAAGTCGTACATGCCCAGATCTCTTCTTCTGTCATAACTTCACCGATCATCTCAACATCATAAGCAAGTGCAGATGATCCATCTGTTGTTGCAGCCGTTTCCTCAGCGCCTTTCCCTCTCGCTTCAAAAGCGATCTGGTTGCCTGTTGTGTTCGAGAAAGCGAACGCTGGCATCCAAGGTGTCCGAGATGTAACCGCCGCTCCTTTTACCGTTAGATGGTCACGAAGTTTAACGATCATATCCATCGGTGAAAGCATCTTACCAGTACCTGTTGCCGGACAAACATTCGTACAACGGCCACACTCTACACATGCATAGAGATCTACAAGCTGCTTTTGATTGAAGTCTTCAATTTTATTCACACCGAAAACTTCTTGTGTCTCGTCTTCGAAATTAATCGAAGAAAGCTTTCCTACTTTATCTTTGCGACCAAGCCAAACGTTTAGTGGACCTGCGATCAAGTGAGCATGCTTTGATTGCGGAACATACACTAAGAACGTTAATAAGAACAATAAATGAATCCACCATGAGATAAAGAATACGGCAGCAGCACCTGTTTTCCCTAGGAAACCAAGAGCCATTGCGATTACGGACGCGATAGGCGCCGTCCACTCGTACGGAAGGTCATGCCATATAATCTCTGCTCCGTTCCCAACTAACACGGAAAGCATCAAGCCACCGATAAAAAGAAGAACCAAACCAGATTTAAATCCGCGCTTCAATCGGACAAGCTTTTCAACATATCTTCTGTAAAAAGCCCAAACGACTGCAATCATGATCATCGTCGTTACGATTTCTTGGAAAAACGTGAATCCCGGATAAAGCGGGCCTAAAGGCAGATGCGACCCAGGGTTGAGTCCTTTCCAAATAAAATCAATCGCTCCGAACTGAACGAGAATGAATCCATAAAAGAACATGATATGGATAATTCCACTCTTCTTATCTTTTAACAGCTTCTTTTGACCAAATACATTTACTAAGACTGCTTTAATTCGTTCTTGAACCGTATGATCAAACTCTACTTTTTTACCGAGCTTGATGAACTCAAACCTTGTTTTTAAAACATAAGCAAATAAAAACAGTGCGTAAGCGGTTACAAAAATAAATGCAAGCCAGTTTGCTACCATTAAGCCGTCCATCGCTTTCTCTCCTTCCAATGCTCCTATTCCCTAATTCTTTCTCTTTTAATAATTCTAAATGAAATTAATTTTCTGACTTAATTATAGCATAAAAAATAAATGAATGAGCATTCAGTCAACATCCGTTCAAAAAAATTTTTTTAGTGGTTTCATATGATGGGGGTATACTATATACAAGTTTGATTTAAAAGGAGGAGATGAACGTGTGGATCGTTTTGGTGATTATAGCCATCTGGATTTTGGCTTGGATCGACTTTTATTTAGGACATAAACAAACGACCGCAAAAGAAGAACCTCCTGTAACTACGACAGGCAATATGCATCTTTTAACGACGGGTTCTCATTTTTTTGATTCACTGTTCCAAGACATAGATGAAGCTAGGCGTACGATCTACATACAGTTCTACATATTGCGGGACGACGAACTCGGACAAGAGCTATGCACGAAACTGATCGCTAAAGCACAGCAAGGCTTAGAAGTTAGACTACTGCTTGATTACATGGGAAGTTACGGATTGAAAAAAAAGACCGTTCACGCCCTTAAAGACGCAGGCGTTCATTTTGAATACAGCAACAAGCCTCAATTTCCTTACCTTTTGTACCGCATCAATCACCGAAATCATCGGAAAATCACAATTATCGACACGGAGATCGGCTACATAGGCGGATATAACGTTGGAAATGAATATATGGGCAGAGTCACACGGTTTGGAGATTGGCGCGACTATCATTTAAAATTAACTGGAAACGTTGTGATCGAATTACAGCGGCTATTTATCGACGATTGGAACGGTTCAACGAATGAAAAGATGACTCATAGCAAGACCCCGTCTCTTCTCAACGAAGAAGGGGCAAGTGAGCTGATGCTTCTTCCTTCAAAAGGGCGTGGAGGTTATCAATTTTTTCTTGAAAAAATAAAACGTGCGCAAAAAAGCATTTTTATAGGTTCGCCTTACTTTATTCCGGGTAAAAAGATGAACAGGGAGCTCTTATCAGCACTAAATCGCGGGGTGAACGTGAAGCTGCTCGTTCCAATGAACCCCGATCATCCATTTGTGCAGGAAGCTTCTTATCGTTTCGTCAAACCTCTCTTAGAAGCTGGTGCGGAGATCTATCAGTTTCATGAAGGATTTTATCATTCTAAGATCGTCATGTTTGATGATACGATCTGCGATATTGGTACCGCTAACTTTGATCTTCGCAGCTTTTTTTATAACGATGAACTAAATTGCATCTTTACAGATAAAGCTGAGATACAAGCCGTTAAGAAGGTGCTAGATTCAGATCTTGAACGTTCTGAGAAGCTGACGCTAGCACGTTTAAAGAAGACGCGCGGTTCCGTTAAAGTTCGATTTAAAGAAATGGTTGGTTTTGTGTTATCGCCATTCTTATAAAAAAGTAAGAGAAGTGCTATGAAGAATATGAAAGTGGTTGATTTCCGTTTCAGGTTGCTCGCTTTCCGCGGGGCAGGCGGTGAGCCCCTGTCTAGTTGCAGTGACTAGCCCCTCGAGGTCAAAAGTTAAACAGTCAAGAAGGCAAAGTGCGCCTTCATAGCCCATTCAACTTTTGCTTGTCGGGGCTGAACGAGTCACTTCCACATTTCGGACTGCCGCTTTGCGCCGTTAAGGGTCTCACCTGACCGCTTGTCCCGCAGGAGTCGGCAACCTTACACTCCAATCAACTTGTCTTTGAAGCAAAACATAAGCTCTTTTCTACTGCACCAATCATGTAATCAAAAAAACATACTAATGCCAGGGGGCCAAACATGTTAACATCTTTCGGATTTGTATCTACGGCTCTCAATTTATATGAGGCCTCACCTGCAAAAACAATGACTTTTGCTACTTATCAAAAACGTGATGAGAAAGAACGCAGAGCTCAATTGCTTGCCATCACGAAAAACAATCTACAGCGCACCCTTCGCGTTCTTCATTATTGTATCGCGCACGAGTTTCCTCTTCATCGCATGTCATCCTCCATCGTCCCTTTAGCTACTCATCCCGAGGCAGCTTGGGATTTTTTGAAGGAGACGAAGAAAGAATGTAAAGAGATCGAGAAGCTCGTAAAAAAATACAACATCAGAACGAGCATGCATCCTAATCAGTTCACCCTGTTTACAAGCCCTCGTAAAGAGGTAACCGTAAATGCTGTTAAGGATATGCAATATCATTTTGATCTGCTTAAAGGAATGGGAATCGAGGACCGAAGCTATATCAATATTCATATCGGTGGAGCTTATGGTGATAAACCGTCTGCTTTAGAACGTTTTTATGAAAATATTAAACTTCTCCCGTCTGACGTAAAGGCGAGGATGACGCTTGAAAACGACGATAAAACGTTCACGACCCAAGAGACATTAGAAGTCTGTGAAAATGAAGGCATTCCACTTATGTTTGATTACCATCATTACATGGCGAATCCGGATGACGATGGTTCTCTGGAGGAATTGCTGCCGAGGTTCGTGAAAACGTGGGAGAATACAGGTCGACCGCCAAAAGTTCATCTCTCCTCACCAAAAGACGAAAAAGCTTACAGAAGCCACCATGATTTCGTTAGTAAGGAGTATGTGCTGCCGTTTTTTAAATTGATGTCTAATTACACAGATGAGCTGGACGTTATGATCGAAGCGAAACAAAAAGACCGCGCTGTTCTTCAGCTCGTTGCTGAGCTAGAGAAAGTACGCGGCTTCAAGAGGATGAGCGGTGGAACCATCCTTATGTAAGGCAAGGAATAAATTTTTTAATCTCTGCATTAAAGCTTACATAATGTTTGATCGGAAGCTGATGCAGCGCTTTGTTTAAGAGAACGAACTTTGCTTTCGGGTGAACATTCCTTGCGTAGATTCTTCTGTAAGGATGCATATATTCCGCTTGTTCCCCGTAAATAAACAACAACGGAAAGCGCCACTCTTTTAGCTGATCCGTACATTGGAAGGAAAGACTTTCTTGGTAGAACCGCTGACACGTTTTAGGATCTGTCTGCTTATGATAAGACAACATTTCTTTTCGATCTTCCGGAGAATTCGAATGTGTGCTGACAAGAATCTGATTGAGTAGGGCTGGTGCATTTTTTGCCAGCCTTATTCCTGTTTGAAACTGCTTTTTCAGTGCGAATGTAGAAACTTGAGGAAAGCCGCCACTCAAAATAAGACCCTTTGTCCGATGTGGATATTTTTGAACAAAAGCTTGTGCGACCGAGCCACCTGCTGAATAACCGCAAATATACGCTTCTTCTAATAATAAGTGGTCCAACAGAGACGCAACATCATCTGCTAAGTCCCAAATCGTAAACGTTTCTTTGTCTTTAATTGATGAACGACCGTGTCCCCTACAATCAGGAAAGATCGTCTGATAATCGGTCGCTAGTTCTCTTTGATACTTGAACACAAGATGACTCATACCTGGCGGGTGTAAAAAAACGATTGGCGCACCGGTTCCCAGCTTTTCATAATAGATTTGCAACTCAGAGGTCAGCCCGGCTAATGCCATGTTTTCCTCACTTTAGAAAAGTACCTGCCATCCAGATGTAAGCTTGATAGCCTAAATAGATACCAATGATGCCCATGATTCCTGGTAATGCGGGTGGTGCCGGAATCGGGAGTTTTAACAGGGCAAAAACAAAGCCTACGAGGGCGCCTGTTATTAGTGATAATACGATCAACTTCATATATGTACCCCCTCTTTCAAACGAGTTTCCAAACCTATCTCTTATTAATATGGCATGTTATCCCTACATTATCCCTTTTTTCGTTGGGTTAGGAATGCGTAGAAGATTTCGCTGCCGCGAGCTCATACTGCTTTTTTATAATACGAATCTGACCGCGATGACTCAGTTCATCTTCAAATACATGAAACCATTTAAAGTAATTGTTACCGAGTTCATTCCCCCACCACGGTGTTGTTTCATAGAGCCATGAATCTTCAAGCTTTTGAAAATGCTGCAAGGTAATTTCACGGGTCTTTTTTAAGTCTTCTAAATAAAATTCTGCTGTATTGCCATGGATGATTGCCGCAGCTTCACCTAGATCAAGTGCAGGCTGGAGTGTTTCTGCATAACGCTCAATTTCTTCCTCTGGCAGGTCTTTGCCGTCGAATGTGATAAATTGATAAATTTTTTCAACGGCTACGAGATGAGCGAGCAGCATGCCGATTGAATTCCCTATTCCGTTTATTCGATAATCTAGCTCTTCAACGGATAGATCTTGAATGTCCCAGATCGTCGTTTCTCTCGTGTAGTCCATCATAGATATTAAGTTGGAAAATTCTTTCGAGTACCCTTCAATGTGTCCGATAACAAAAGGGCTCTTGTTAGATGATGTCATTTTTGGAACCTCCTAAGCATTGATGTGCTTCAATAGAATTCAAGAAAAGCTTTGGAATTCCTTTTTTGTTTTGGATGCGGTGTGGATGATGGTAATCGAGCATAACTCTGGAATCGATCATAAATCTCTGGAATCGATCATAAATCCCTCGAATCGCTCACAAACCTCTCGAATCGCTCATAAATCCCTAGAATCGCTCACAAACCTCTCGAATCGCTCACAAATCCCTAGAATCGCTCACAAACCTCTCGAATCGCTCACAAATCCCTAGAATCGCTCACAAATCAAAGAACACCACTCTCCTAAACTCTCCAAAAAAAGAAAAAACCTGTCCAAAGACAGGTTTTCCCTATATATTACATACGCTCTGGTGCTTCTACACCGATGATGTTCAATGCATTTTCAATCGTTACTTGAGTAGCTTTCATCAATGCGTAGCGAGCTTGTGATTTTGTTTTGTTTTCAGGATCGAGTACACGCTCTGCGTTATAGAAGCTATGAAGAGCAGATGCCAGCTCGAATACATAGTTCGTTACACGGTGCGTTAAAAGTTTTTCAGCCGCTTCATTAATGACTGCAGGGAATTCTCCGATTTTCTTCAACAGCTCGAACTCTTTTTCAGAATCGATCTGAGAAAGATCTAGTTCTCCCTCATAAGAAAGACCCATCTCTTCCCCTTGGCGAAGCATGCTGCATACACGTGCGTGCGCGTATTGTACGTAGAATACAGGGTTTTCGTTCGATTTCGAAACCGCTAAGTCCATGTCAAAATCAAGATGAGTATCGTTAGAACGCATCGCAAAGAAATAACGAGTCGCGTCGATGCCCACTTCTTCCATCAGTTCACGTAGCGTTACAGCTTTACCCGTACGCTTACTCATACGGACTTTTTCGCCGTTTTGGAACAGAGAAACAAGCTGGATGATCATCACTTCAAGCTGATCTTTTTCATAGCCTAACGCTTGAATTGCCGCTTTCATACGCGGGATGTAACCGTGGTGGTCTGCTCCCCAGATATTGATCAGCTTTTCGAACCCACGCTCGAACTTGTCGTTATGATACGCGATGTCTGGTGTTAAATATGTGTAAGATCCGTCATTCTTGATGAGTACACGGTTCTTGTCATCATCATAATCTGTTGTACGGAACCAAGTCGCGCCTTCTTCTTCATAAACAACACCTTTAGCTTTTAACTTCTCTAGTGCTGCATCAATTTTTCCGTTTTGATAGAGTGAAGTCTCTGAGAACCACACATCAAAATCGACACGGAATTCAGCGAGATCAGCTTTTAGTTTTTCAAGCTCTCGTGTAAGACCGTATTCACGGAAAAAGCTCACACGCTCGCTCTCTTCTTTTTCTAACCAAGAATCGCCATACTCTTCGGCTAGATCTTTACCAAACTCGATAATATCCGCTCCGTGGTAACCATCTTCTGGCATCTCTTTATCCTTGCCTAGCGCTTGGAAGTAACGAGCTTCGATTGACGTAGCTAAGTTGTTGATCTGATTCCCTGCATCGTTGATGTAGAACTCACGAGAAACGTTATAGCCTGCATAGTCTAGAATATTACAGATCGTATCACCAACAGCCGCACCACGTGCATGTCCTAAGTGAAGCGTTCCTGTAGGGTTCGCAGATACGAACTCGACTTGTACTTTTTTACCGCCGCCATGCTCCGTACGTCCGTAATCCTTGCCCGCTTTTAGAACAGTTGGTACAAGCTCTGTTAAGTATGAGTTATCCATGTAAAAGTTAATGAAACCAGGACCTGCGATCTCAACTTTTGCGATAGATGCTTTACTTTTATCAAAATTTGCTACAAGATCGTCTGCGATCATGCGAGGTGCTTTTTTAGCGACACGTGCTAATTGCATCGCCATGTTCGTCGCGAAGTCACCATTCGCTTTATCTTTTGGTACTTCAAGAACGACTGCAGGCAGTTCTTCTTTTTTAGCGAGTCCTGCTTTTACGACCGCTTCTTCGATCTCTTCTTTTAACAGCTGCTTGACTTGGTCAAGGATATTCATGCTTTTGCCTCCTGAAAATTAATCTTGATTCGATGTGTTCCTGTATGTTCACCCTGCAGAACCAGTTCATAAGCGAGATTGAGATCTCCCGTCTGTTTTTGCTGATTCCAGCGGAAATTCATTTCATGTGTAGTCGTTTCCATCCAAAGCTGGCCATACGGGCTGTCGTACATGCCTTTTGTAGTCTGGCCGATTAAATATTTCTGTTTCATAGATACACTGCCTGAGCGGATAATCAGAATACCAGCGTGCGTTATCTTAATCACATTATTGACAGAACCCGCACCTTCTATCTCTTCCTTATATTGAAGATAGGTGACGTCCCCACGTTTATAGAGCTTACCTTCTGTCTCGGTGAAATGTTTCTCCTGTTCACCGCTGAAATGTACTTCTGAACTTATCGAAAGCGCAACAGACAATTCCGTATCTTGATCCATGCGAACAACACTTCCTTTTTTGATGTACCTCTTTAACTTACCTATTATAAAAGATTTCACTGCTTCCGTTCAACCTTATGGGTGTCTTTTTAAAAATTCATGGTTCTAATAGGTAAATATATCCTAAAAACACGTTTTCATGAGTGGATGATTTGGAATGAGGGTCGTTAATGACGTATTATACACTCGAGAAGATGAAATAGAAATGAGGAGGATTTTAAATGAACAACGAAAGAATTTTACTTGTGAATCGTCCAAAAGGCGCGCCGCAAAAGAGTGACTTTCGCTTTGAGGAGACTTCGACCCCTGCCCTTGAAAGTAATCAGGTACTTTTAAAAACGATTTATCTATCTGTAGATCCGTACATGAGAGGACGCATGAGTGATCGTAAATCTTACGTGCCTCCATTTCAGTTAAACGAACCGATCTCTGGTGGAATCGTTGGACAAGTTGTTGAATCTCGTTCAGGCGAACTATCAGAAGGCGACTTCGTCATCGGTAACTTAGCATGGCAAAAATACAACGTAGCAAGTGATGCTGAAGTTCGTAAATTAGATCCATCTCTTGCTCCGCTTACTGCAAACCTTGGTGTATTAGGCATGACTGGCTTAACTGCATACTTCGGTCTACTAGATATCGGAAACCCTCAAGAAGGCGAAACGGTTGTTGTCAGTGGCGCAGCTGGAGCTGTTGGTACAATCGTCGGCCAAATCGCTAAGATCAAGGGTGCACGTGTTGTCGGAATCGCAGGTTCAGATGAAAAGATCTCTTACCTAAAAGATGAACTAGGCTTTGATGCTGCGATCAACTACAAGACGGAAAATGTATATGAAGCACTGAAAGCAGCTTGTCCAGACGGTGTTGATGTATATTTTGATAACGTCGGCGGTGAAATCTCTGATAGCGTTCTCGCATTGATCAACAAAGGCGCTCGTATTCCGGTTTGTGGCCAGATCGCTCTTTACAACCTTGAAAAAGCGGATGTTGGTCCACGTATGCAAAGTCAAATTCTGATCAACAGTGCCCTGATGAAAGGATTCATCGTTAGCGATTATGCGGCTCATTTTGAAGAAGGTGCGATCGAACTTGCTAAATGGGTAAAAGAAGGAAAAATTTCTTATAGCGAAAACATCGTAGACGGATTTGAAAATACGATTGATGCATTCTTAGGTCTGTTTTCTGGTGAAAACACAGGAAAGCAGCTAGTAAAAGTAGCTGAGCCGGAGAATGTGTAACAACTGGGAATAAATCAAGGAGCTTTTCACTCAAAAAGAAGTGAGAAGCTTCTTTTTTATGTAGTTGGGGAGAAGTCGTTCCAAAGAATTCGAGAAATATAGAGATAATACGGCGTAAATCTAATATATTTCGGCGAGTTTCAACCTTAATACGGCAACTTTTCAAGATATATCGGGAGTTTACATATATCGACAAATCCCCTCGATAAAAAAACTTGAGCTAAAAAAATCACCATCAGCTCAAGTTCATTACATTACACAGGCAATACCATGCTAGCCGTGGTTCCTTTGCCTTCTATGCTACTAAACCGGAGTTCCCCGTTATGCTCTTTCATGATCTTAGAGCTGATCATCAGACCGAGCCCTGTCCCTTTTTCTTTTGTCGTATAAAAAGGTTCACACATTTTCTCGATTCGATTTCTCGGAATTCCACAACCCTGATCTTTAACGGATACATGAATCTGGCTATCCATCATCTGAGCCTGAATCGTTATCTCGCCGCCATCATCCATCGAATCGATCGCATTTTTCAATAAGTTGATCAGCACTTGTTTCAGCTCATTTTCTTCCGCATGAATATGAGGCATAACATCAGGGATCCTCGTATTGATCTGTATATTTTGGACGATTGCTTCAGGCTGTAGAAGGGTTTCTACAAATTCGATGATTTCTTTTAAACACGTCTTCTTATATGTTCGAACTTGGGGTTTTGCCAACAATAACAGCTGCCCCATGATCTGATCGATGCGGTTCAGTTCTTTATCCATGATGCTGTAGTAGTTGGATGGATCGACCTCTTGGCTTTCTTGTAAAAATTGAATGAACCCTTTCAGCGAGGTTAGCGGATTTCGTATCTCATGAGCAACGGATGCTGCGAGCTGTCCAACGATTGAAAGCTTATCGGATTGACGAAGCAAGTCTTCTGATTTTTTTCGATCAGAGATATCACGCGTAACCCCAATGATCTCTACGACTTTACCTGTGTCATCTGTGATGCTTTTACACGAAGTTTCGAGCCACACGTAGTGCCCGTCTTTATGCTGTAATCGAAAAGGAACGGTTTTCGTGCACGGTCCTGATATTAAATCTTCATGAGCTTTTCTTGAGATCTCTTCGTCATCCGGATGAAGCATTCCATAGCCTGTATCTCCTAAAATCTCTTCAGGTCTTTTTCCTAATAACGCAAACGATGCAGGTGAAATGTACGTAAATGAACCATCTGCTTTATGTGTTGTGATCATATCCATCGCGTTTTCAGCCAACAGCCTGTACCTCGCTTCACTCTCTTCTAACAGCTGTCGGGACTCAATCTTTTCCGTTACCTCCCGGCCGAATACAAGCAAGTTCTTTCGAGTTCCATCTGGATGAAACACTGGAATTTTGTAAACATCAAAAAATCGTGTACTTCCGTCTCGCGCAGGCACAAACTCTTCACATCGAACAATCTCTTTCGCCTGCCACACTTGTTCATCTGTCTCGATACAATATTGAAAGACTTCACGAAAGTTAGGCGTGATCTCGGCTAAGTCAGCATCAGTCTTTCCAGTAAAATCAAACCCCGGCAGTTCAAAAAGCTCACCTACAAATTCATTCGCAAACACAAAACGCCCATCTCCATCTTTTATACCGATAAAATCGGGAACGATGTTCATTAAAGTTTTCATAAGAGGCTCCTGACAAGAATGAACGACAGCGGGCAGTTCTTTCAAGATATAATAGCGAAACGGACTGTCAGCAAACGGCAAAAAACCTTCACTCACTTTTACTGAAATAAAACCATTTACAGCAAGTAAAGTTCCTTCATCACCATCTGAATGACGTAAAAGGATTTCATCCATCGACTTTCCTGTTTCAAAAGCTGCCTGATCTGTCAGATCCAAATAATGTTGATTCACTCCTGTTATTTCTTCATTCTGATCCACAACCACTACGGCATCAGAAAGCTGATCGATGAACGTTTGAAAATACTCCATCTCTTTTGAAATCGCTGTCATTCTATTTGTCCCCCCTTTATCCATCTAATTCTCTACTGTAACTATAGCAAAAAAGACTTAATGATATAACAAATTTCGACAAATTTAGCTAAAAACAGTTTAAGTCAGTTCCTTCCTACTATTTTTCTTCAGATTTCCATTGCTTTACACTTAAGAATTTACTATATTTGATTAATGTAAGAGGTCTGACCTCTAAAAACTATCTTATAGAGTAATGAGGGAATAATTATGGGTGCTATAGGTTTGCTGTTTTCAGGTGGAGCTTTATTCTTAAACAGCTTAATGTTGCTCGGAAAAGCTGAAGAAAAAAGTGTCGCGTTTTTTAATATATTAGTCGGATTGCTTCAAGTCATCACACCGATCTATCTTATTATTACATCCGATGGATCCAACTGGTCGATGTTCAATAACGGTGCTGTCTTCTTGTTTGGTTTCACTTACCTCTATCTTGGGGTAACGATTTTAAAAGGCTTCGATTCCAGCGGCCTCGGTTGGTACTCCCTGTGGGTATCGATGATGGCTATCGTTTATGCACTTGTGTTTTACGTTCAAGAAAATGACGTAGTAAACGCCCTGACTTGGGTGTTGTGGGCGTTCCTTTGGTTTCTGTTCTTCTTGTCGTCCGCACTTAAAAAACCATACGAAAACTATATCGGGAGAGTCGCTTTCGTTCAGTCTTGGGTAACATTAACGCTACCTTCCCTATTCATGTTGCTTGATCTTTGGCAAAACGCCAAGCTTCAAGAAATCTGGACGTATGTATGCATCGGATCAATGGTTTATTTTGTGGTAGAAGCGATTTTGTTTGCAAAATACATCAAAAAAGAAAAATTAGTTGAAGAATTAGCTTAAGCATTCGCCGGTCTCGATGATTCGAGGCCGGTTTTCTTATGTTTGGGCTCTGCTAGATGTTGTCTGATGGGGGTGGCGGATGGCAATTAAGTCGGTTTGATGAGTAATTAAGTCGGAGTATGGTTCAATTAAGTCTATTTCGAAAAAATTAAGTCAAAATCCATACCAATTAAGTCTAATTCAGCAAATAAAGGCGATTCGACACAGCTCGACATACACACACGCTAAAAATTCACACTAAACAAAAACCCCTGTTCGACGGCTGCAAGCAACAGCCTTCAAACAGGGGCTACAATTCAATTATTTTACCCAGCCTAACAAAATTTCGCGAAGGAACTTGCTAGCTGCGATCGGCGTTTGCTCGGAGTGGTCATAAACAGGAGCTACTTCTACTAAGTCTGCTCCGATTACGTTGATGTCCGCTTTTGCAATCAACTGGATCGCTTCAAGAAGCTCTTTTGAAGTGATTCCGCCCGCTTCTGCTGTTCCTGTTCCTGGAGCTGCAGATGGATCTAACACATCGATATCGATCGTAACGTACACGTTACGTCCCTTTAATGTTGGAAGAACTTCTTTTAACGGCTCAGCTACATCGAACTTGTACATGTGCATACCGCTCGTTTTTGCGAATTCGAATTCTTCACGCATACCAGAGCGGATTCCGAACGAATACACGTTTTCCGCGCCGATCAGATCGCAAACTTTACGGATCGGTGTTGAGTGAGAAAGAACTTCTCCCTCATACTGCTCACGAAGGTCAGCGTGTGCATCGATATGAATCACAACATAGTCATCATACTTTTGCTTCAATGCCTTAAATACCGGCCAAGTCACAAGGTGCTCTCCACCCATTCCAAGCGGAAACTTGTTGTCAGCTAGTAACGTTGAAACGTACTCTTCGATCATATCAAGTGAACGCTGAGGATTTCCGAACGGTAACGGGATGTCTCCTGCATCAAAATAGTTCACTTCTTCAAGGTGCTTGTCCATGTATGGGCTGTACTCTTCAAGACCAAGAGATGCCTCACGAATACGAGCAGGACCAAAACGGCTACCCGGACGGAAAGAAACCGTCCAATCCATCGGCATACCGTAAAGAACCGCATCAGCCGTCTTATAATCAGGCTTACTTAAAATAAAAACATTTCCAGAATAAGCTTCGTCAAAACGCATGATTTTACACTCCTTATGTAAAATACGGGACCGTCGCGAAAGTAAGTTCAAACTCACTTTTGACGGCCCCTAATTTTCTTATTTTTTAACTGTTTTTGTTGATTGTTGCTTGCGGGCTTCCTTTTCGCCAAAAGAAGCTTCATCGAATAGTGATTGTAGTGTAAGGTGCGAGACTCCTGCGGGACAGGCGGGCAGGTGAGACACTTAAGAGTGAAACGTTACGAATGTGGCTCACCACCTGCCCCGCGGAAAGCGAAGCACCTGAAACGGAAATCAATCACTTTCAAAAGCAACAAAGTTTATTACAGATTTACTTTTTAATCAAGTCACTCACAAACTTCGGCAACGCGAACGCAGCTGTGTGAAGTTGTGGCGTCCAATATTTCGTTTCGATATCGTGGAAACGCTCAGCCGGTACTTCTAATGGATCGTGTTTCTTAGATCCGATCGTGAACGTCCAAAGTCCGCTTGGGTAAGTTGGGATGTTCGCTGTGTAAAGACGAGTGATCGGGAAGATCTCACTAACATCACTGAATACTTGAGAGATCAACTCAGGCGTGAACCATGGGTTGTCCGTTTGTGCAACAAAGATTCCGTCTTCTTTTAAAGCTTTAGAGATTCCTTCATAGAAACCTTTTTCAAAAAGCTTAGCAGCTGGTCCCACTGGCTCAGTTGAGTCAACCATGATTACATCATACTCATTTTCGCTCGTTGCAATGTGCATGAATCCGTCATCAACTTTTACTTCAACGCGCGGGTTCTCTAAGTCACCAGCGATTTCAGGCAGATATTGCTTAGAATACTCGATTACTTTTCCATCGATCTCAACAAGAACTGCTTTTTCAACAGATGGGTGCTTCAGCACTTCACGGATTACTCCACCGTCTCCGCCGCCTACAACTAGAACGTTCTTCGGGTTAGGGTGCGTGAAAAGAGGTACGTGTGCTACCATCTCGTGGTAAACGAACTCGTCTTTTTGTGTAGTCATAACCATGCCATCAAGGATCAGCATGTTTCCAAACTCTTCTGTTTCTACCATATCTAGCTTTTGAAATTCTGTTTGCTCAGATACGTACGTTTTGTTAATTTTCATCGTAATTCCGAAATTTTCCGTTTGTTTTTCAGTAAACCAAATACTCATGTTGGTCTCACTCCTACTATATATTTTGAAATGCCAGGCATCGTTGTTTCGAGATTTTACAAACAAAATGATTATAGCATTCTGGGACCTAAGATTCCAATTCAATTTTTGTAAGAATGCAGCTATTTTCAAATAACCACTTCTTATCCATACCACATTCCTGTTTTCTTAATCTTTAACCAATAAAAATAGTTCCATTACCCCGTTTCTTTCGGCTGACTATTCTGACTACTTAAGTGGTATAATGGAGATAGCGTTCAGAAGGACAGACGGTCGGCGCATTCCCTTTTTTAAACTGAAGCTGGACATCTTGCGGGTATCCGCAGCTTACAGTTAAGGGGGGTGATGCCTCTGACGATCTTTGAGGCGTTGATGTTCGCGGTCGCTTTCAGCTCGCTTATCGTTACTGTCCTTACGTCTAAAAATAAATAGGCCTCTGTCACACGTGTAAAAGCACCGGCTTTTCGTTCCAGAAAATCCGGCCACGCTTTACCGACTCGTGTGTCCCTTCTGGCGCCCCATTCGTCCGTGTTTCGTGCACGGGCGATTTTTTGCTATAATAACCGGAATTTCGATCATATATCGGAGAGTTGACAAAATTGACTCCATTACCCAACTCTATCACCCTGACAAACAGCACTACTCAAAAATAAAAAAACCATGAGCAGCCTTCCCGCTCATGGTCTTTAACTTTTACTTCCCTACAGAACTATTCCTTACAATCGCATCTATAATAATCTCCCAATCCTCTGTATGCAGCTCATGCCCCGTTCCTTCGAGCGTGATGAGTTCAGCATGTGGAATCGCTATAGCCAGTGCTTGACCGTGTTCGAACGGAAGTGCCGGATCTTCATTTCCATGAAGAATGATTGTCGGTACTCCAATTTCACTCATACGATCCAAATACTCTTCACCGCCACCTAGATACATATAATTAAATCTGCTTTGAATCTGTTTGGCACGCGTGTATTCTCTTTCTGCCAATGCGTACATTCTTTCCTTTTCAAAAGGCTTGGATCCTGAAAGGACTGCCCATCCCTCTGCTAAATAAGCAACAGACGCCTCTTGGTCAGACCAATTAATAGAAGCACTTTTTCCATGGAAATCTAAAATCTTCTGATCCATTTGAGGCAGCTCAGCTTGCTCTGAACCGAAAACACTTGACCCAAGAATCGTCAAGCTAAGCACACGTTCAGGATGCTTGATCGCCATAATCTGCCCGATCATTCCACCGAGAGACATCCCCATGATATTCACTTTCTCTATGGAATAGGCATCTAGAATTCCAAACGCATCATCAGCAAGGTCCGTAATCGTATAGTTTGATGTTCCAGGTTCATAGACAACGGATTGGCCGAGATCACGGTGATCATACCGAATCACATATCTCCCGGCTGCTGCAAGACGCTCACAAAACTCTGTATCCCACCAATCGAGCGAAGACATTGCACCCATAATGAGTAGAACAGCAGGATCGCTAGGGTTACCGAAGCTTTCTGTGTTTATATCCACCTTATTTGTTTTTAAAAGTTGTTGTTTCATTATTGTTTCCTCCGTGATTATATTTTTTGCTTTGTGAAAAGCGCAGAGCAATAAGTACTCAACGGAGTCATCTTGGCCTGCACTTGTCATTATCGAAGTTTGATCCATTTAATGATCATGACGCGTCGGCCTCCTTCTTTTATTTAGTGGTATTAAAACCTTATTTATTTTAACATAATTTTCTGAACTTTTTAACCGGAATAAAAAAAGCAACCCGCTTCTACCACTCTCGGCTGCTTTTCCCATTTTACATTCAATTAACAGTACTAGTGGAGGTGGATAAGTAAATCTTCTACAAAATAGTCACTGAGGTATACCTAAAACAATGGAAGCCCTACCTCTCTTCCATCCTTACGGCTCCTTGTCCGTGCCAGTGTGAATCAGTATTACTACGATCAAGTGATTATTGATAGAAATTTTTCAAAAAACTTTATAAGGTTATAGAGGAAAGTAAATAGATAATCAAGGATTAGATTGTTGTAGAAATTATGAGGTTACTATAAGTAAGTTTAAGAAGTGTATGTTTCTGAAACGACTTTTTATGAGATGTTATTAACACCTCATATATTTTGTTAAACCTTAACAGAAACTTTTAATTTGGTTTTCAGTGATCCCTTCGATTACTTCCAGTTCACTGATTAAAAATCCATATGCACTTTCCAACATCTTTTTTTCGCTTGCATTCAGTGTCTTTTCTTTCTTCATACGCATTAAATCACGTACAACTTCAGCACCATCGCGTATTTCACCCGTTTTTAGCTTGTCCGTGTTAACTTTATATCTTTCTTTCCACGTCAGTAACGTTTCCGATTCTCCATGCTTAAAATCGTGCATAATCTGCTTCAATGCTAGGAGTTCCGTAACAGGACGTATCCTAGAATTCATAATTTTACACGCAGGAATCATAACTTGCATATTACTAACTGACATTTTTATAACATAATACTGTTGTTTTTCGTCGGGGAATTCTTTTTCTTCTATGGCTTCAATTACACCTACTCCATGCATTGGATACACAATGTTATCGCCAATTTGAAACAAATACTCCACCTCCAGATTTGCTAACCTTCTAAGAGTACCACACCTCTCAATTTTAATCAAATATTTTATAATATCATAATTTTATTTTTCATGTCAATTATTTTTATGACAAAAAAAGCACCTCATTTTCGAGGTGCCGTTCTGCTTACAATCGCCCTAAAAGCTCTTTCGTTCGTTCTTTAGCGTTTGCAATCACTTTTTCTTCATCAATCGTCTTCAACTCACGGCCACGCATGACAATCTTGCCGTCGATGATTACGGTATCAACGTCTTGTCCAGTTGCCGAATAGACGAGAAGATTAGCCGGTTCATGACTCGGCGTCAGATGAAGCTTGTTCATATCCATCAATAGAAGGTCTGCCTTTTTCCCGACCGTCAAGGAACCCACTTCATCCCCGATTCCAAGGATGTCAGCTCCGTTCTGAGTCGCCATCGATAACACATCATGCGCACTGAGAACCGCTGCTTCTTCGTACTTCAATTTTTGGAACCAGCTAGCAGCTTTCATTTCTAAGAACAGATCAAGAGAGCTGGCACTCGCTGGTCCATCCGTTCCTAAACCAACCTTCACACCGCTATCCATCAATCGTTTCACATCACTAATCCCACACCCGAGCTTCGCGTTGCTCACCGGGTTATGAATGATCCCACCTCGCACCGTTTTTAGTGTTTCATAATCTGCATCGTTAAAATGAACACCATGCGCGAGCAGTACATGACGGTCGAACACCCCCGCTTGTTTTAAATATTCAGCAGGTCTTAGCCCGTGCTTTTCTTGAATCATCTTTTCTTCATCTTTCGTTTCTGCTAGATGAATATGAAGCGGAACGTTTTTTTCTTTTGAAAGATTCACAGCTGCTCTCAAGAAATCTGGAGGACACATATACGGTGAATGCGGTGCGATCATCGTTGTGATCCTGCCGTCTCCTTTTCCGTGCCAGCGATCTACAACATTTTCTGCTTCCTTCAACCGGCCTTCATAATCCGAATCCATCGCGATAAGTCCACGAGCGATGACGGAACGAATGCCCGATTCAACGGCCGCTTCCCCGATCGTATCGATTCCTATGTACATATCAGCGTATGATGTGGTTCCACTCTTGATCATTTCTGCCATTGAAAGAAGTGCACCCCAATAGCGATCTTCATCACTCATCTTCATCTCAAGCGGGAGCATCTTTTTATTAAGCCAAGTCATCAATGTCACATCATCACTATAACAGCGCAACAGAGACATCGGTGTATGCTGATGTCCGTTAACTAATCCCGGTAGCGCCAGCATCCCTTTTCCGTCTAACTTCTCAACCGTTTCATCGCATTCAAAGTTTCCTATTGAATCAATTTTATTATCTTTTATAAGGATGTCTCCCGTGTTAACAACCCATTTTCCATCTGCCGAAGCCGTCATATATTGAATGTTTTGTATAAGCATGTTACGAACCTCCTCTTTCTCACAGCCATTATAGCACTTCATTCCCTTATCACGTTTAAGGAGCATCTTTTTTCACCATACTAGATAACAAAATGAGAGTTTTTAAGGAGGGCGGATTATGAAGTTTTGGCAGATCTATAAAGAAGCTACGAAACAGCAGAAAATACGCTGGATGAAAAAATGGGGTCTTATCGTCACTGGATGTTTTGCATTATCCTTTGTTGGACTGTTGCTGCTCGCTAAACTCATGGGCCCACCCGCTCTGCTTGTTCCACAAACAACCATCATGTATGCAGCGGACGGTTCCAAAATGGGAGAGATCAACAACGGAGGTCAAAACCGATATTGGGTCCCACTCGAAAAAATCGATAAACATGTGATCGACGCTACGATCTCTATTGAAGATAAAAGTTTTTATAAACATAACGGTTTTGATATGAAGCGGATCGGCGGTGCTTTACTCGCTGACCTTAAAGCTGGAGCAAAAGTTCAAGGAGCGAGTACCATCACGCAGCAATATGCTCGTAACCTTTTTTTAACGCATGACAAAACATGGCGAAGAAAATTTCAAGAGGCGTTCTATACCCTTCGTCTTGAGATGAGCTATTCAAAGGATGAGATTTTAGAAGGTTATTTGAACACGATCTATTACGGACATGGCTCTTACGGAATCCAATCCGCTTCTCGCTATTATTTTGGCAAAGATGCAAAAGAGCTCTCACTAAGTGAAGCGACGATGTTAGCTGGTATCCCTAAAGGTCCGAGCTACTATTCTCCCGTCCTTCATGAAGAGAACGCGAAGAAAAGACAGAGCATCATCTTAAACGCGATGGCTGAAGATGGAACGATTAAGAAGGCGTCCGTTCAAAAAGCAGCATCAGCCCCATTAACTTATGTACGAGAAGAAGAGGAAGAGGTCGCAACGGTCGCTCCTTATTTCCAGGATGCGGTTATGCGCGCTTTAAAAAAGGAATTGAACGTAAACACAAATTCGATACAGTTTGGCGGACTTCGTATATACACAACGCTCGACCCTAAAATGCAAGCAGATGCTGAACACACGATCGAAAATCGCATCATCGATAACAGTTCGATCCAAACAGCTCTAGTCGCTATGGATCCTCGCAGCGGAGATGTAAAAGCGCTCGTAGGCGGTAGAGATTTTGAGCAGAGTTCGTTCAACCGTGCACTTCAAGCCAAACGAGCACCTGGTTCAACATTTAAGCCATTTCTATATTACACTGCGCTTGAGCATGGATACACCGCGTCAACTCCAATAAAATCAGAACCAACAACATTCGCGATGGGAGACGGTGTAGGCGATTATAAGCCGAAGAATTTTAAGAACCGCTATGCGAATGATTTTATTACGATGGCTCAGGCACTCGCGCTATCAGATAATATTTATGCTGTAAAAACGAATCTCTATCTTGGTCCGAAGAAGCTTGTTAAGACAGCTAAGAAATTCGGGATTAAAAGTGAACTCGCTAGCATCCCTTCACTCGCACTAGGCTCAAAAGCAGTAGGTGTGTTAGAGCTTACGAACGCATACGGCGTTTTTGCGAACGGTGGTAAAAAAGTAGAGCCTGTGTTTATCACGAAGATCACCGATTCTAAAGGAAAAGTGCTATATGAACACAAATATGAAAGCAAACAAGTAATCGACGAGAACAAAGCTTTTGTTATGACAGATCTGTTAGCCGGTACGTTTGATGAAAAATTGAATGACTACACAAGTGTTACGGGTTCAAGTATCAACCACTATTTGACGCGTCCAATGGCTGGGAAATCTGGGTCTACACCAAATGACAGCTGGATGGTCGGATATTCTCCACAACTCGTTACAGGTGTTTGGGTAGGATACGATAACAACGAAGAGCTGCATGATGTGAACGATACAGGTTACTCCAAACGGATCTGGGCGTATTTTATGGAGAGCGCATTGAAAGACAAAGAGATTTTATCATTTGAACAGCCAGAAGGCGTAACAGCGGTAACGATCAACCCGCAAAACGGAAAGCTCGCAACCGATAGCTGTCCGGTAACACGCATCTCGTATTATGAAAAAGGAACAGAACCTGTAGAGTATTGTGATGAACATGGTGCTTCGAGTGAAATAAAAGAAAAATTAGAGCAGAAAAAAGAGGAAAAAGGTTTTTTCAAGCGGATTTTTTCCTGGTGATCTGTGAGTAGGTGTGGCTGGCTTGCTATGCGAAGCGGTGGATCCTTAAGTTTCGGTCTGAAATCCAAAAGTTTTGAGCTTGAATCCATAAGTTTCGGGCTTTAACCCACGAGTTTGTTGAAGATATCCACGAGTCGACAATATTCGAACGATTCTACCTCAATTGTAGCCTACAACGTGCTAAAAAAGACAAAATAAAATGCCCGGAGCTCTACTACAGGAGCCCCGGGCACTTTATTGTCCTAGAAACATTGTGTGTACAATGCTACCTATATTTTAATGGAAGTGCTTTCTTGTCACAAGTTATTTGCAAAATGTTCAAAAAAGGTTCATAACTTTGCCATTTTTATTCCACTAATGACTTAATTTCGTCACTAGAACGGTTAAACATCGCTTCATCATGTTCTTTAAGGAAGTTTCCGAGCACGCGACGAGCGTTTTCGTCCATATCCTCAATGATGATTTTGCCCTTCATGGATTTATCCATACGGTTCACGTGTTCTGGCAGACTTTTATAGCCTCTTCGCGCTTCAACATCTACTTGCATCTCACATGCCGTCAATCCGAAGTAAAACGGTCCTTCTGCTTTTCGATTGATCGTAACCCAAACGAGCCAATATAGGCGTGGATTTGGTGTATCTTCACGATTCGGAGTAAATTTTATGCGTTTTTCTACATCGCTTCTCGCGTGCATCGCTCCCATGTCGATATAAGCGATCGACTCTTCAACATCGACGATTACAGGTGTTACGTGATCAAGTGTCAGACTCCCGACACCGTAACCGCCATGCCCGTCTGTGGAGTCACCACTTATGATGGTAAAGCCCATCCCTTTTTTCTTTTTGTCACCATCATTGGAATTGAAAAAATCTTTCATGCTTCCAGCTCCTCTAAACATTCATTGTTATCACGTATTGTATCACAAATCATAAAAAACTCTCAGTTGGAAACTTTAAAGATAATTGTTGAAATCACACTTAAAAACGAATATTATATATCATGTGCTCATAAATCGTTCGTATTTTGGAGGTTCTAACGTATGCTTTCTTCATTTTTTAAACTAAAAGAACTTGGTACGACCATCAAAACAGAAATATTAGCAGGAATCACAACATTCCTGACGATGGTGTACATTGTTATAGTCAACCCGATTATCCTGCATTCCGCTGGTGTTCCTTTTGACACTGTGTTTATTGCAACAATTATTGCCACGGTAGTCGGTACACTGTGGATGGCTTTAATGGCCAACTATCCGATTGCTATTGCTCCAGGTATGGGGCTGAACGCATACTTTGCGTTTTCTGTTGTAGGAAACAACCCTAATATTGATTATCGTATCGCGTTCGGGGCAGTGTTTGTGGCAGGAATAATCTTTGTCATCTTATCCTTAACACCGTTTCGTGAAAAATTGATCGAATCTATTCCAGCAAACCTAAAGCATGGTATTACAGCTGGTATCGGACTGTTTATCGCGTTCATCGGTTTGCGTCTTACTAAAATCATTGTGGCTCACCCTGATAACTTAGTAACTTTAGGTGATATGCATTCACCAACGGTTCTCCTTGCTCTTGGTGGTCTTGCTATCACATTGATCCTGATGGGACTAAACGTGAACGGTGCCCTATTCTTCGGAATGATCATCACGGGCGCAATCGCCTACTTTACAGGGCATTTAGAATTTAAAGAAGGATTTGTATCAACGCCAAACTTACCATCAGAACTTTTCATTTTTGGTGATCCGATCACAGCCTTTTCTGACGTGTTTCAATATGGATTATATGCTGTTGTGTTCTCCTTCTTGCTTGTAACGATTTTTGATACTACCGGTACGATGGTTGGAGTAGCAGAACAAGCTGGACTAATGAAGGGCAATAAGATGCCTCGTGCACGTCAAGCACTGTTAGCTGATTCCGTTGCGACGACAGTAGGTGCTGCGTTTGGTACGAGCCCGACAAGCGCTTATATCGAATCATCTTCAGGCGTAGCTGCAGGCGGTCGTTCTGGTTTGACGTCTGTAGTGGTCGCGATGCTATTTGTAGCCGCTGCGTTCTTTTCACCACTCGTTGGTGCGATCTCAGGATTATCCGCAATTACAGCTCCGACACTAATCATCGTTGGAAGCTTGATGCTTGGTTCTCTTAGCAAAATTAATTGGAACGAACTTGATGAAGCATTCCCAGCGTTCTTAATCATTTTAACGATGCCATTAACGTCTTCAATTGCAACAGGTATCGCTTTAGGGTTCATCTCGTATCCGATCCTAAAAATTGTAAAAGGTAAATATCGTGAAGTTCCGTTCTTGGTTTACTTATTTGCGGTGTTGTTCTTCTATCAACTAGCGTTTTTACCTCATTAAAAATAGTTTAGAAAGCAGTTGATTTCCGCTCCAGGTTGCATGCTTTTAAAGGGGCATACGGTGTTCGAAGAAGTATGTGTGCTCCTGCGTCTACAAGAAAATCCTATCGAAGCGAGCTTCCTCGTCGCATGCCTTACGAGAAGAATTTGCAGAGTGGCTGGCACGCTAAGCGCCTTTAGGAGTCTCCACCTGACCGCTCGTCCCGTAGGAGTCGGCAACCTTGCGCTACAATCAACTTTGCAATGAAGTATTTATAAAGACAATAAGAATTACTAGTACAGAAAAAGACCGGCCGACCCTAAAACTATAGGGCTGACCGGTCTTTTGTTATTCTGTCTCGAACACTACGGCTACTTTTTCCTTCTTTTCATCTACAAAGAACTCTTTCGATACACGATAGGTTCCTGCATCTTGTTCTTTAAGATCAACCGCTTGATCATAGTTTGATCCAGCTTTCACCATGATCATCTGCTCGGTAAACATCTGATTCTGATTTACTTTCGTCCATTTACCGTCTGTCCACTTTTCTAGTGCATACGCGGTTCCAGTACCAGCTTCTTTATCGGATGCGTTTTTCAACGTTAATTTTGCTTCTTCACTATTTTCTTGGAGTGCGAGTTCAGCTTGTACACCCTCTTTTTCAGACGGTATCTCGTTCTTAACCTGAGGTGCTCCGTTCTTCTTATCCTCTTCTGGCATTGCTTTCGAGCCACAAGCGGCGAGGAGAACGAGCAGACATGCCATTACAATCAGCTTCATGTTTTTCATCACTAAGCCCTCCTTTTACCCTGTTAGTCGTACCTCATATAAAAAAGTTTCACTGAAACTGTCGTTTATAAGGAGAATGTGCTGGATATGCTGATAATAGAGGAGGCGCTAGCATGAAGATTTGGCTTGTTGCTTTAATTTTATCACTCTTGTTTATAGGACTCGGAATCGGCTATTACGCAACGCGCCTTTATGAGAAAAGTGTGGCAAAAGGCTTTTTCATGACGCTGCTCGGCATTATCGTTCCATTTACGATCTTTATCACATTTATTTATTTTTACGGCGTTTACAACAACGGCCATCCCTTACAATTTAAATGGTAAATAAAAAAACCTGTTCATAAGCGCCGATTTCACGCTCTTTAAACAGGTTTATCTTTATTGAACTTGTCCTTTTAATGAATCAATATACAGAAAAGCTTCATCCATCTCTTCTTCTGTATACTTCTGTTTGGCTTTTACCGTTTGTACTTTTTCCTTAATCTCGTCTTTTTCCAGTTTTTCGAAATACATCACGGTTGAAACAAGCTCTAAGAACCTGGAAGACTGTTCATTCATTGAACGAACGCAACTCCCTAGCTTTTCGATCTGTGCACCGTATGTCGAAAGAAGCTTCTGACCTTCTTCGTTCACTGCATAGCGGTATTGCGAATAGCCGCTCACCTTTTCTTTCACTTCATGTATGTAACCCATGTTGCAAAGCTCTTCAATCTTCAATGTTAATTCTTCTGAATATGGGCCGTAAAAATGAAATTGATACTTTTCTTGGTAAGGAAAGTTTAGTTTTTTAGCGATGTATACCATCTTTTGAAGCTTTTTCCGACCGACGACTTCTCCGGCTTCTTGAATCAAGGTGACTACCTTTAAATGATCCTCAAACACAGTACGTTCCCCCTAACATCCTTTTTCGTTTTTATCTATTTTTTCTTTGATTATTCAATGTTGCGTTTGTAAGTAGTTGATTTCCGTTTCAGGTGCTCGCTTTCCGCGGGGCAGGCGGTGAGCCACTTGCCGCTTTGCGCCGCTAAGTGTCTCACCTGCCAGCCTGTCCCGCAGGAGTCTTCCACCTTACACTCCAATCAACTTGTCAGTGATGTCTTCTAGAAACAAACAATAAAAAACCTCTTGAAGTGAATTTAACAGCAAAAAAATTTCAATCCACTTTTAAATGCATTATCTATTCAAAATCTCTTTAATTTTACTTTTAAGCGTTGTATCCTCAATCGCTTCGATCAAATCGAGTGGATAATAGAGTTTGTGATCGGTTCGGCGTTTGCCTGAGATCGCTTCTACGACGTCAGATTCTCTGGACAGCTCGCGTATATCGCCGTTTGGTTTTAATAAGTTGATCGGCAGACGCTCTTCTTTTTCGCCTGGGCGGTAAAAGTCGTATGGCAGATCTGATGATGAATCTACTACTAAATAATATTTCGGATTGATGCCCGCTTCTGTAAAGTAACTCGACAGCAGGTGTCCGTCCGTAAATGAGACCATTTCGGTATACTTAAATAATTTCCGATCGATGAAACGATGACATAGATCACTTAAGATTGTGTCCTCTTCTTCCATCCAACCTTGGAAATAATAATGGATCACACCTTCATCGAGCGAAATGTAATCGTGAAGCGAAACATTACCATCAAACAGCGTTTTAAAATGAGACAGCTCTCTTTTGAATGTATACCCTGTTTCATAAAGTTCCTTCGCTCGGTGCAAAATTTTACTCAAGATGACTTCCGCACTTCGCGTTACAGGATGAAAATACACTTGCCAGTACATTTGGTAACGACTCATGATATAGTCTTCTACCGCATGCATGCCGCTTGATTTAATGACGACGCCCTCTTCAGTCGGTCGCATCACACGAAGGATTCGCTCGATATCAAAATTGCCGTAGCTCACTCCTGTAAAATAAGCGTCTCGCAAAAGATAATCCATTCTGTCTGCATCAATCTGACTGGAGATCAGACTGACGATCAATTTATCTCTATGTGTTTTCGCGATCACTTCTGCTACCTGTACAGGAAAATCTTCTCCCATCTGCAAAAGCACGCGATGAACTTCTGTATCGCCTAGTATGATGTCTCTACTGAATTCCTCATGATCCACACCGAACACTTTTTCAAAAGAGTGTGAGAATGGACCGTGTCCTACATCATGTAGAAGAGCCGCGGAAAGAACGAGCAGACGCTTTTCTGGGTCCCATGTTTTCTTTTCTTGAAAAATATCAATGATCCGCCTCGTAATCTCATAAACACCAAGAGAATGGCTAAAACGGCTATGTTCTGCTCCATGAAATGTTAGGTATGTCGTCCCAAGCTGCCGAATTCTTCGCAGTCTTTGAAACTCGCGCGTACCGATCAGACGCCAGATCAGCTCATCACGCACGTGGATGTAGCGATGCACTGGGTCTTTAAATACTTTCTCTTCGTGCAACTTTCCTAAGAGTTTAGCCATTGATTTTTTTCCTGCTCCTTCACCTGCATTTATAGGTAAGAATTCTCGTAAAAAAGAAAAATCCCTTCCTTGGTCTGTCTAGATAAGAAGGTATTTTCTGTATAAGTATCGTGTTGTAACTACTAGAATATACCCTATTGTATCGTGTTCTTAACTTTGAAAACAACCACTATTTTTTTCTATCCGCACTCCCTTTTTATCGGTATTCACACCATTTTCTTACCGTTCACATTTGGGTTATACTAGATAAGGCTTAT
The DNA here is from genome assembly GCA_016401345.1 of Fictibacillus nanhaiensis. Lineage (GTDB taxonomy): Bacteria > Bacillota > Bacilli > Bacillales > Fictibacillaceae > Fictibacillus > Fictibacillus phosphorivorans. The sequence goes on from JAEACG010000003.1 coordinate 267,072, forward strand.
AACGGAAATGATAGATTTTATATAGATTTCAGGAGGAACCAATCATGGATCAAGATCGAAGAATTAGAAACGGACAAGCTTGGAGCAACAGCTCTTATACAGCCTGGGTCAACCGCTTTGGCGTGCCGGAGAAAGCAGTTTCTCGTATTCTAAAAGATCCGAAACGCAGACTTCAGCCATTAGATCAGTACATTGGTGAAGTCTCAGGCAAAAAGATCGTGAATCTCTTAGGTTCACACGGCAGTAAAGCAGTCGCACTCTCTCTACTTGGAGCAGAGACGACAGTGATCGATATCTCTGATTCAAACGCAGCATATGCGCGTGAACTGGCTGCTGCCGCTAACGTTAATGTCCGCTATGTGGTAGAAGATATCTTAAATCTGCCAGAATCCGAATTGACAGGGAATTATGATATGGCATTCATGGAAAACGGCATTCTACACTATTTTGCTGATCTGAACGAATACTTCAGCGTTGTTAGAGGACTTTTGAAAAAGGGAGGAACTTTAATCCTGCAAGATTTCCACCCTGTTTCTACAAAGTTGATAGAATCTCAAGGAAAGAGCCAAGCGGTAAGGAAGCATAAAGTTTCGGGAGATTATTTTAGTGAAGAGCTTGTTACAACAGATGTAGCTTATTCAAAATTTTTACCTGAACTTCAGTATGCGACTTCAGAAGAACGCGCACCGTTCCAAGTACAGATCCGCCAATGGACGCTTGGTGAAATTATAACTGCTATCGGATCTGCCGGCCTTTGGATTAAACAGCTCGTTGAAGAACCACACCCAGATGAACTCGACCGCGGCATTCCAAAATCGTTCATCATCGTGGCGGAGAAATTGTAATGACCGACCATCTACTCTTTCAACCTGTCTGGCGGTTGATCGACCAGTCTACACTCGGTCCGTCTTTCGATGCACGGCAGTCTTTCGCTACAGATGATACGCTTTGTACGTCGATCGGCAGCGGTAATTCTCCGGCAACAGCACGCACATGGGTGCATCACGACACAATCGTCCTCGGCATACAAGATACGCGTCTTCCTCACCTGAAGGAAGGTATTGATTTTCTGGAGTCTCGGGGTTATCGCGCCATTGTGAGGAATTCCGGTGGACTTGCTGTTGTGCTCGATAGCGGTGTGTTGAACATCTCACTTATTCTTCCTGAAAAAGAAGGGACGATTGACATCAATCAAGGGTACGATACGATGACCGCACTTGTGGAAGAGGTTCTTGCGCCGTATGATGCAAAGTTTGAAGCATACGAGATCGTCGGCTCTTATTGCCCGGGAAGTTATGACTTGAGTATCGGCGGTAAAAAGTTTGCGGGAATTTCACAGCGGCGTATGCGCGGCGGTGTGGCGGTACAGATCTATTTATGTGTAGACGGCAGTGGTTCAGAGCGCGCGTCCGTGATCGGAGAGTTTTATAAGCGTGGTTTGGCTGGTGAGGATACAAAGTTCCAATATCCAGAGATAGAGCCTGATGTGATGGCCAGTTTAGCAGAACTGCTGGGGCACCCGTTAACCGTGGCAGATATACACGCTTCATTATTAGGAGTGCTTCACAAAAACAGCGAACTTTTTTACAGCGGTCAGCTTTCAGCAGAGGAAAGCGAATTGCTTCCCGGGAATATAAAGCGAATGTGGGATCGAAATGAGAAGGCACTGTCACTTTAGGTGATGGTGTCTTTTTTAGGTGTACAGGTTATGTGTTGAAATTTATTTTTATATGATGAGTGGCAATTTTTATATGATAACCCGTAATTTTTATGTGATGCCTGCTCTTTTTTATGTGATGTGACGCCATTTTTATGTGATGGTGTATTTTTAGCGGCAGCTCCACCACCATGGCTTCCATTTTCCATACAAAAAAGCCAGCTGCAAAGAGCTGGCTTCAACTACATTATGAACTTAAAGAGCTTGCATCGCTGTGATCAACGCCAATTTGTATACATCTTCTGCATTACAACCGCGAGATAGATCGTTTACAGGCATGTTCAAGCCTTGTAGGATCGGCCCGATCGCTTCAAATCCGCCAAGACGTTGAACCATCTTGTATCCGATGTTTCCTGTTTCAAGACTTGGGAAGATAAATACGTTCGCTTCCCCTTTGATCGGTGATTCAGGAGCTTTTTTCGCTGCTACAGATGGAACGAATGCTGCATCGAACTGAAGCTCTCCATCATATGGGAAGTCTGGGTTCATTCCCTTTAATACTTCCAACGCTTCTACTACTTTTTCTGTCTCTGGTGAAACCGCTGATCCTTTTGTAGAGAAAGAAAGAAGCGCTACTTTCGGGTCGATACCGAAAACACGTGCTGTTTCAGCAGAAACCATCGCAGATTCAGCTAGATCTTGGCTGTTAGGTGAGATGTTGATCGCGCAATCTGCGAACACATACTTTTCATCGCCACGAACCATGATGAACGCGCCAGAAGTCTTCTTAACGCCTTCTTTTGTTTTGATGATCTGTAGAGCTGGACGAACGGTATCAGCAGTAGAATGTGCTGCACCACTTACAAGTCCGTGAGCTTTCCCTGTGTAAACAAGCATCGTTCCGAAATAGTTCTCATCTAAAAGAATTTTGCGTGCTTGTTCTTCTGTTGTTTTTCCTTTACGGCGTTCAACTAACGCATCAACCAAAGCGTCGAACTCATCATATTCAGCAGGGTTTAATACTTCTACCCCATCAAGTGAAAATCCGCCAGCTTGTGCTTTTGCTGTTACGTCAGCAGGATTTCCTATTAAAATCGGTTGTAGAACTTTCTCAGATGCTAGACGGCTCGCCGCCTCTAGAATTCTTTCATCCGTACCTTCTGGAAAAACGATTGTTGGGTTAGCGGACTGGACTTTACTCTTTAAATCTATAAAAAGATCACTCATGATTTAGCCTCCTAGTTTCTCTATATAAACTGTACTTTTTTGCACTCACTATTAGGGTACTCCTTTTTTCACACCTTTTAAACCTATCCATGCAGTTGTAAGCGCTTGATAAAAGAAGTTCTTATATTTAGAATTTTTTTACGTCTATGAAATTTATTTATTGGAAAATGAATCTTTTTCATTCATCTATCGTAAAATTGTTTGAAAAACGTTGAGGAGGAATTATACATGTCTTTTGTAAACCGTATGTTAGCTTCTGTAGGTATTGGATCAGCAAAGGTAGACACCATTTTAGATAAAGATACGTACTCACCTGGTGAGAGCATTACAGGAAAGATTAGAATCGAGGGTGGGAAAGTCGATCAAAACATCGATCACATCACTCTTTATGTCATGACAGAATACTATCGTGAAGTAGATGATAAAAAAGTGAGAGATACTGCAGCGATTGAAAAGACGAATGTAACGAGCTCACTTGTTGTTAAAGCAGGCAGTCAGCAAGAGATTCCGTTCTCTCTTAAACTTCCATATGATGCTCCGTTAACACTTGGCCACACGCCGGTATGGATCAAAACTGGACTTGATATTCAGATGGCTGTAGATCCAACAGATAACGATCAGATTCGCGTACTGCCAGATAGTGAAACGTCTGCGATCTTTGATGCGATCGAGCAGCTTGGATTCCGCCTCAGAAAAGCATACTGCGGTTCTGCACCGCGTTATATGCGCCGCAGACTTCCGTTTTTACAAGAATTTGAGTATGTGCCAACTTCCGGGGCATACGCTGGTAAGCTAGATGAGCTTGAAGTAATCTTAGTTCCACAAACAGACAGCATCGAGCTGTTCTTAGAAATCGATAAAAAAGGAAAAGGATTGTTCGGCATGCTATCTGAAGCAATGGATATGGATGAGACGAAGGTTCGCCTCACTCTGTCACGCGCTGAGCTTCGAAATCCTGCTGGTGTTAAAAGTAAGATCGAGCAGTTGCTTCGCCAATACAGCTAATTCCTCCTTTTTGGATTCGTCCCTACTTATGGTATATTTGTAGGGACGTGTTTATTTCTAGCAAGGAGTGAATAATTGATGAGTGAAGCAGCGATTACATTAGAAGGCTGGTATTGCCTTCATGATTTCCGTACGATGGACTGGGCCTCTTGGAAAACGCTTTCGGGTGACCAGAGAGAATATGCGATCAATGAATTTTTGACGTTCCTTGAGAAATGGGAGAACGTAGAAGCAAACAAAGTGGGCAGTCACGCTCTTTACAGCATAATGGGTCAAAAAGCTGACTTTATGCTGATGCTTCTTCGTCCGACGATGGAAGAGCTGAACGAAATCGAAAATGCATTTAACAAAACAGCATTTGCGCAATATACAGTAAAAGAATACTCTTACGTTTCTGTTGTCGAGCTAAGTACGTACAATCCGCAAAACGAGAGCGGCGAGATGGATCCAATGATCAAAGCTCGTTTGTTCCCTGAACTGCCAAAATGGAAGCATGTTTGCTTCTATCCGATGGATAAGCGTCGTGATGGCGAGGATAACTGGTACATGCTTCCGATGGAAGAACGCAAGAAGATGATGTACTCTCACGGCATGATCGGCCGCGGGTATGCAGGAAAAGTGAAGCAGATCATCACAGGTTCAGTTGGTCTAGACGATTGGGAATGGGGCGTAACGCTGTTCTCAAACGACATGCTTCAATTCAAAAAACTCGTATACGAAATGCGCTTTGACGAAGTAAGTGCGCGCTACGGCGAGTTCGGATCGTTCTACGTTGGAAACATCCTTACAAAAGAAGCAGTGCCTGCTTATTTGCAGGTTTAATGATGAAGATGACTCATTTATTAGGATGAGTCATCTTTTTTATTGTCGAAAATGATCGAAAATCGGATAAATTTTTTTATATACGGAATTATGTGGTTTATGTACGGAATTATGAGAGATTACCTCGTATAAAATGAGATTTACCTCGTAATTATTATGAGGTGATCGCCTCAGACGGCCATCTATCAATAATGTTCTCCCTACAAAGACATTTCTCTTCACTCCCCCTGCCTACTTCCATACTTAAAACAACTTTCACAAAACGTTGGTCTAGTTTCCCAAAACAGCTCATACACATATATCGAATGTTCTGTTTCCCTGCTTGTACACCAAGATTAACAACATAGAGGGGGAAGGCAATTGGCAGTCATTAAAGCTACAAATAAGGATATTGACTTGCTGGCACGTCTCATACGTGCGGAAGCTGAGGGTGAAGGTGACCAAGGGATGCTCCTTGTTGGTAATACCGGCGTCAATCGAATTCGCTCCAACTGCCTTGATTTTAAAAATATTCGTACGATGCAGCAGATGGTCTTTCAAAGACCTGGTGGATTTGAAGCGACGATCAAAGGATATTTTTATCAAGGTGCTAGAGAGAATGAAAGAAGGTTAGCGAAAAGGGTTATTAACGGGCAGCGCTTCCACCCTGCCAGAAATTCGTTATGGTTTTTCGATCCAAAAGGGGCTTGTCCGAAGACTTGGTACAATCAGCCTCATTCGGGAAGCTTCAAGGCTCACTGTTTTTATCAGCCGAAACAAAGCGATTGTCCAAATGTGTTTAACACCTTTTAGGGAGGTTTGTTGATGAACAACTTTAATCCGTACGGCCAAGATTATTATCGGGCTCAGAATGGAATGGGTATGATGGGTGGCGGCATGGGAGGAATGGCAGGCATGGGGGTTCCTCAAGACATGGCACAAAGTCAGCAGGCACCAGGAATGGGCGGCGGCCCTCTGCAAGATATCGGTGCACCTGGGCAGCTTCCGCTCGAGCAGTCCTACATCGAAAATATTTTAAGGATGAACAAAGGGAAAGTCGCAACCGTTTATATGACCTTCGAAAACAATGAAAAATGGAACGCCAAGGTGTTCAAAGGAATCATTGAAGCCGCCGGCCGTGATCACATCATCCTAAGCGATCCGCAAACAGGTAAACGTTACCTGCTATTGATGGTGTATGTAAACTATGTCACGTTTGATGAAGAGATTAATTATAGCTATCCGTATGGCACACAGCAGCAACAGCAACAAGGTGGTCAGATGTCCCAATACAGCCCTCGTTGATAGATATTATTTATGTCTGGTTCAGGCAATTATAGAACAGGCGCCCTCTAATTTTAAGAGAGCGCCTTTTTATTATGCTTTTACTACAGCAACAATCAGCAGTACCCAACCAACGATAAACGCTACGCCGCCAAGCGGTGTGATAGGACCAAAGAATTTCATACCTGTGGTCGAGAGAGCATATAGACTTCCTGAGAAAAGCAATATACCGATAAAGAAAGACCAACCTGCTCCTGTTAATAGCGTTGAAGATGGAAATTTTCCAAGTAAAACACCGACAACTAACAAAGCTAGTGCATGATACATGTGATATTGAACTCCAGTTTGGTACACATTTAGCATGTTCTTAGCATTTAATTTAGCTTCAAGTGCATGTGCACCGAAAGCTCCAAGCATGACTGCAAGCATTGCGTGAATCGCACCTAATATAAGAAAAAGCTTCATCCTGTTCCACTCCTGTTTTTCTTTTATCTTACCATTGAAAAATGACAATACAAAGGTTGCCACAGGATTGTAAAAATTTTGGCGGACGGGTTGTCCATGATAAAAAAAGCGAACGTTAACGTTTTTTCGGCTGACGTTCGCTGTCAAGCAATCGGACGTACTGATCGATCTTTCGCTCAAGCTCTTCTTTCTCTACTAATTCAGAGTGAAGTTCTCGGATGATTCCTTCTAAGCTCTGAATGCGCCTCTCAAACTGAAAAAGCAAGTAGCCCGCAATGACGATAGGAAATCCCACATTACCGAGGAGATTGACTAAGTTTAACCATTCACTTGCTCCGACCATTTCCATTCACCCCTCATTTTTTATTGAACAAAATAGAACGTATGTTCGTAATTTTATTATAAGGCGAACGAAGAATTTTTACCATCATTCCTTTCTCATATTTTTATTTTGATTCAAAGGACCTATTTGAAATGGGTCTTGAGAGTTTGTTAATTTCCGCTCTAGGTTGCACGCTTTCCACGGGGCGTGCGGTGAGCCTCCTACCGCTTTGCGCCTTTAGGAGTCGTCAATCTTGCGCTCCAATTAACAGGCATATGATGAGTTAAAAACTAAAACCATAGAAAGAAAATTAGAAAGAGGTTTAAATAAATGTGGCAGTGGAATAAAAAAAGTAAGACAGAAAAAAATTACATACGAGGAGGAACAATAAAATGGAACTTCTTATAACAATGATTTATACAATTCTTGGTTTAGCTGCTCTAAGTCTAATCGCAACAGTGACTGCCATTTATTTTTCTAATAAAAAGATCAACGAAAGAATTGAAATTGCCAAACGTAGAGATGCACGAATGGAACACCAGAATACTTATGTTTCAATCTAACAGCGCTGATAGTAGTGCTGTTTTTTTTTTGCGTTGAAAACCGTTGATCTCCGTTCCAGGTGCTCGATTTTCGCGAGGCAGACGGTGAGCCACATTCGTACGTTTTCAGTATTAGTGTCTCACCTCCCCACCTGTCCCACAGGAGTTTCGCACCATACACTACAATCAACTTTTCAATGATGCCTTTTTAATAGAGTTTCAATATTTAACAATAACGGAATTAACCTTGATTCTCGCGGGATTATCTCCAGAACACCCGAAATTCCCTCTCCTTCTACCCCACCACAAGTACTCTCATCCCCATTCAAACCAACAAAAAAAGAAAACCCACTCAAAAAGAGCAGATTTCCCACAAACTAACATTTAAAAATCAAAAATAGAGTCTCCGTTGCTGTCTTTTTCGTCTTGATCGTCATCCTCATAGTCCATATCAAAGTCCATCATAGACTTTTTGTGTTTTTTTGCTGGAGGAGGAGCGGTCACTAGGCTAGCTGGTTTTTGAACCGGATATGAAGGGACCCAGCCTTTTACGTCAACAGCTGAATCATCCTCATCCGCTTCTAGCATTAATTCGCACAATGTTTGAATGGCAGAGACATGTTCGCGCAGTTTTGGAGAATTCTCATCTAATACTTTCATTTCTGCAACATGTTTTTCTATTTTTTTTGCAAACTGACTTACTGATATATTCATCGGTTTCACCACAATTGTTTTTTTCTTATTCTATCAAACCCGTTCACATAAATAAAATAAATGCCAAAAAAGACAGCTCAAACAAGCTGCCTTTAGCTCCAAATTCCGCTCAAGTATATTCATTCACTAGCACACGTACGGTGATCCTGCCGCGAGCATGATAGTGAATGCGAAAAATAGCCCTATTTATTTTTTTCAGCAGACCCCCTTCTTCTCAAGTGATTAAATCAAAAATTTCACTATACCCATTCAAACATCCATTTATGTAATCTATGACGTATCCACCCAACTGAAATTCTGATTATTGAAAGGACCGGCAATTGCAGACATAACTTCCGATGCATTCTTGTTACTCACTTCGCCATACGAAAAGAAATTAACACCAGATTCATTCGCCATGATAACTTGTCCCGTTTTCGGCATAGAAACTGACACCATGTAGTTCTTCATAACCGACCCCATTAACAGCAGAACCCAAAGTACATACGTCATAACTTCCATCTTCCCTACCCCTTTCAAATTTTCATTGATTTGTACCGATCTATTTAAACCCTACTTTACTGGCAAGTTTTTTTCTTTGTTTCACCCTCCCTTCGACTTACCAATGTATGTGGTGTTAATAGCGATTATACGTACCTTTTAATAAAATGTTTGTCACAATGTGCTTTTGTTTTAAAGTTTCTATCAACAAAAGATTCGCTTCAAATACAAAAAAGAGCAGATTCGGCCCACATTTTTGTATAATAGTGAATATAGAAGTGAATATGTTAGCGAGTTTAAGCTGAATATGATAGAAAAAGACGTATACTTCTAAATCTTTTTATACTTTAATTATTTTCTGTAGAAACAAGGAGGAGAATCATGTCCGTACTTAACGAAATCTTAGCGTTCAATCACCAATTTGTTGAAAACAAAGAATATGAACCTTTCCAAACTACTAAATTTCCTGATAAAGGACTTGTTATTGTGTCTTGTATGGACACGCGCCTGACTGAATTATTGCCTAGTGCAATGAATATCAAGAATGGTGATGTAAAAGTTATTAAATCGGCTGGAGCGGTAATCTCGCATCCATTTGGTTCTATTATGAGAAGTATCCTTGTGGCTATCTATGAACTAAAAGCAGAAGAAGTAATGGTCATTGGTCACTATGACTGCGGAATGAGCAATGTAAACGCAGATGGACTACTTGCCAAGATGAAAGACCGTGGCATTGAAGAGTCGACGTTTGACACGTTAAAATATTCTGGACTCGATTTGAAGAAATGGGTTCAAGGGTTTGAAAGTGTTGAGGATTCTGTGAGAAACAGTGTAAAGCTTGTTAAAAATCACCCGCTGCTTCCTGAAGATATTAAAGTACATGGTCTCGTTATCGACCCTGCTACAGGAAGACTTGATCTTGTGGAACGTGGAGAATAAATAGAAAAAGGCAAAGCGCATTTTACACGCTTTGCCTTTTTTAATTATGGGTTGATCTTCGTAATTCTTCCTTCAATCTGTCCAGATACGGTATCGCGATTTTTAAAATAGTTCACTAGCGCTTCTAGATCCGTAACGCTTACCGTCGGATTCTTCCCTTCTAGTAAAACGGTATAACCATCACCGCCACCGGCCATAAAATTATTTACGGTAACGGTATATTCTTGTTCTGCTTCAATCGGTGTTCCATCACTCTTAACCATAGAAACTGTTCGGTCACCAACTGGTTTTGAAAGATCAAATGTAGCTTTCAGACCAGAAATCTGAAGCATTTTCTCTTTTTCTGTGGCCCATTGAGATTCAAAAAGTTCTTTGATCTGCGCTCCCGTTAACGTCATCGTAACAAGGTCGTTGCCAAACGGCTGAACGTTAAAAAGTTCTCCCCATGTCACTTCACCCGGATTGATCACATCACGAATACCACCTGGATTCATAAACGCAAAATCCGTACCCGTCTCTTCTGTCATGGAATCTGCAATCACATTTCCTAATTCAGACTCACCATTATACGCTTCTGCCCCTGATAGCAGTTGATTCGTGTTCCCTACTACTTCATTGATGATCGGGGCTACTTGGTCTTCGGCTTGCTTAATAATTTTTGTAACTCTCGAATCAGGTTTTACATCTTTTTGCAAAACCGAAACCACTTCTGCTTTACTTTTTACGATATCCTTTGTACGGCGATCAATTTTAAGATCCACATCAGCAAAAGCTGTTCCGTATGAGAATGCTTGTACAAGCAGCTTGTTATCTACTACAGCGTTCACGTTTCTATGATTGTGTGCGCCAAACATTACGTCAACTTCATCATCCACTCTGTTTGCCATATCCACGAGTTCACCAGATACTTCTCCGGTCGCCGATTGCTCAACAGGGTTATGTGCTAGAACAACGATAGACTTTACGCCTTTTTTCTTAAGAGATTTCGTTGCCTTATTGATCGCTTCTGCTTCATCTATAAATTCAACGCCAGCTGTTCCACTCGGAATGACGATATCCGGCGTGTCTGAGAAAACTACTCCGATGAATCCGATGTTTACACCTTTGACCTTTTTAATTACATAAGGAGGAAGAATATTTTTCTTCGTCTTCTTATCTATGACATTAGCAACCACATATGGAAAGTCTGCACCTCTAAAATAGCCTGTTTTTTCATGAGTTCCACCTTTTATTAAACGCATCATCTCATCTACGCCTTCATCAAACTCATGGTTTCCTAATGTTCCTACATCAAAGCCCATCTTATTCATGATTTCTACTGTTGGCTCGTCTTGCAACAATGCAGATGTCGGAGAGCTTGCTCCTACCATATCGCCTGCATGCACCAAAAGAGTGTTAGGGTTCTCTCGTTCTCTCATCTTTAAATAGCTTGCTAGATAGTCTGCACGTCCAACAGGTTCCCCTGCCACATTACGTGTAATATCGATCTGTCCATGAAAATCATTTACTCCGAGCAGTTGAACATCTAAGTAACGGCCCTTGTGTTTTTGGGTGGCGTGATCCTCTGCATGTACGCCTGCGCCGATTGGTGTTAATCCTAAAGCAAGTGCTAAAGCTGATAATGTCTTTTTCATTAAACAAACTCCCCTATCACTCATTTTGTAAAAAACTCAACAATTAAAAGTATATATTTTGAAATGTAAAATGATAGAGGATTTTCGTAAAAATGATGTAAAAACGTTATATTCCAATAAAAAAGGAGTTTATGCCTACACACCTGAGTTCAAGCGGCTCTTTTAGTACTTTTATCCCGGTACGCATTCAAAAAAGTATGTTTAGTCCTTTAAAAATTCGTGAATACACACTATAACTTCGTTTAAAGGAGAGGATTGTAAATGGTAAAACCTATCGTACATGAATTTAACTCTCAACAAGAATTGATTGCAGCTGCAAGTGATCTGAAAGCTCGAGGAATTCACGAGGACAACTTATATGTATTATCCCACGAAAAGGATGACACGAAAGATCTCGCACATGACGCAGATGTAAATACAATCGGTTTAAAGGAAGAAGGACTCGGCACGGCTCTCAGCAATGTATTTGAGTCCAGAGGCGATGAGCTTCGCAACAAGATGACAGAACTAGGCTTATCTGATGTAGAAGCAGATCAATATGAGAAGAAGCTCGATATGGGCAAAATTTTATTGTTTGTAAAAGAAGAAGATAAAGTTAATACATTGCCATAAGTTGAAGAAGAGAGGTGCTTGTCCAATCGGGCATGCAGCTCTTTTTTTGTGTAATTTTAATTCTCCTCACTCATCATAATTTAAAGTTTCTCCTTAAAAATTGAACCTTGTAGCAGGAGCATTCACACAAAATCCATATTTTTGAAAAAGTTTCTTCTCATGCGTTTCTTTACAGAAGATAGGGGGAATGAAGAGAAGACGAGGAGGAGTCACTATGAATTTACACAATGGTCAGCTCTATTGGCCTGAAACTTATACAAACACGGGTCAGTACCCGGTTCTTGAAGAAGATATATCGTGTGATGTACTAATTGTTGGTGGAGGCATGGCAGGTGCCCTTTGTGCCCATGTACTCGGTCAAGAAAAAGAACTAGATGTTGTATTGATCGATAGAAGACAGCCCGGTGCAGGAAGCTCCTCAGCAAACACAGGACTTCTGCAATTCTCAAGCGATAAGATGCTGCACGAACTCATTGAACAGCAAGGAGAACAGGATGCTGTCTATTTCTATCAACTTTGTTTACAGGCGTTAGAAGATCTAAAGAAGATGACGTCTGGACTATCCGAAGACCCTGAATTCCGTGAACAAAAGAGCTTGTACTATGCGAGCTCTCCTGAAGATACGTTAAAACTTGAGCGTGAATACGAGGCATTAAAGAAATACGGTTTTCCAGTAGAATACTTAGAACCTCAAGAGATTTCTTCACGTTTTCCTTTTTCAAAACCAGCCGCTCTCGTTACGAGTGGCGATGCAGATGTGAACCCGTATAAGTGTGTACAAATCTTGTTGAAAGATGCAGCTGCTTCAGGAGTGAGAATCTTTGAACACACACCTCTTATTCGAAAAACAAAAACCGTTCACGGCTTTACCTGTGAATCTGAAAAAGGAACCATTTCAGCGAGATATGTTATCTTTGCGACTGGTTATGAGAACGACTTTTTAGCTCAGCAATTAGGAGCTGACCTGAATCGTTCATATGCGATCGTAACAGAACCTCTACCATCACTGAAAACATGGTACGACGAATGGATGATCTGGGAAACGAAGCGTCCATACCTTTATATGAGGACGACTAAAGATGGAAGAATCGTTGCCGGCGGTTTAGATGAAGATAAAGCTGAAGCACCGTTAAATGAAGGACTTATCGAAGAACGTGGTGAGCGAATTCTTCAAAAGATCAAAGAACATTTTCCAGATCTATCCCCAAAAATCTCTCATTCTTGGTGTGCGACGTTTGGAGAATCGCATGACGGACTACCATATATCGGTGAACACCCTAACCGTCTTGGCGAGTACTATTGTTTAGGGTTTGGCGGTAATGGTACAGTCTACAGCATGTTAGGTGCCACCATCATCAAAGATTTGATCACAAAAGGTTTTCACCCCGCTTCACGTTTGTTCACGATCGCACGCGCTGTAAGTTTATAAAAACACTATTTTTATAAGCTTCGTTGTTCTTAAAAATGTTTGATTTCCATTTAAGGATGCTTGTTTTAACCAACCTGAATAAGAAGCTACCAACACCCTTTATACGACCAATTTTCTTGGTCGTTTTTCTTATGCCTTCAAACCTATTTTAGTGAATATTACATAGGTGCAACCTCAAGTTGACATAGTGCATCTGCTAAAATATAGAAAACCATACATTGTTTAACTACAATTGAAGGAGTAAATGAAAGGAGCTCACCTATGACATTCAGTGAAAAACTTTTTAAGCTTAGAAAACAAAAAGGCCTCTCACAAGAGGCATTGGCAGAACAACTAAACACAACCAGACAAGCGATCAGCAAATGGGAAAATGGTCAGGGCTTTCCTGAAACGGAAAAACTATTGATGCTCGGTAACATTTTTGAAGTATCCATTGATTACTTACTGAAAGATACCGTTGAAGAGAGTCGTGAGAATGAAAATGGTTATTATGTTAGCAAAGAGATGGCGGAAGGATACCTCTTATTTCAAAATAAAGTCTCGAAATACCTTGCCATTGGATTTAGTCTGTTAATCTTTTCAACGATTCCTTACTTCTTATTTAAGGAAGATCCAATCACCTTTACTCTACTAACGATTTTAATAGCCGTTCTTGGAATCGGAACGATTACAGCAGGACTCATAAAAGAGGAGCGATACAGCCTACTTAAGAAAGAGATGCTGATTTTTGACCAAAACACTTTAAAAGATTTAAAAATTAGATACGAAGAGATAAAAAGTAAATATACTTCAGTAATGATGATTGGAATCTGCTCTATTGTTGGAGGAGCTATCTTCTTTTTAATCATAAAAAAAGAATGGGTGGACGTAGATTTATTAACTCCGTACAACCCGATTGTTATTGCATTGATAGGCATCGGGGTCTACATTTTGGTTCGTACTCTATCCATCATTGATGCTTATCGAATTTTGGTCAAAAATGAGGAGCATGTGAACACTCTAAATAATAGTTTGATGAAAAAAGTGAAGAAGAAAATCAATGATCTCTAAAGAAAACCTAAGTCTAAATACCTTCTTCTCACAAGCAAAAATTACTTTTGAATCATTTTCATTCTGTCTTTCCTTTAAGTATCAATGTTTGTCCTTCACCCCATGAATAACTTAATTGACAGCGTTTACATTAATTTGAATAATGAGAGTAATAGAGCGCGCTATTACATGTAAAAACTTGAGGGCAATGTTTATTTCAAGACAACCCCGTTATTCCTTGCGAATAACGGGGTTTTTTATTTTTAAAAAAGGAGTGAATAACCGCATGAAAAAAAGCTTATTCGTTTCAGCTGCACTTACTTTGTCATTAACGTTCTCAAACCTTCCTTTTCAAGACAGCCAACAATCCGTAGAAGCTGCTAGTTTTAACAAAGTTAACTATGGTCAAGATGTCATCTATCAGATTATGACCGACCGTTTCTCAGATGGTAACACTTCAAATAACCCTACTGGAAATCTGTTCAGTGGAGACTGTTCCAACCTTCGAAAATATTGCGGTGGTGACTGGCAAGGAATCATCAATAAGATCAACGATGGTTATTTGACGAATATGGGTGTTACGGCACTTTGGATCTCTCAGCCTGTTGAGAATGTGTACAGCGTATTGAACGACGCAGCTGGAACCACGGCTTATCACGGCTATTGGGGAAGGGATTTTAAGAAGACCAACCCTTATTTCGGAAGCATGACTGACTTTCAAAACTTGATCAATACCGCTCACGCCAAAGGCATCAAAGTCATAATTGATTTTGCACCGAACCACACATCTCCAGCATCTGAGGACACGCCAAGCTATATGGAGAACGGTAAACTTTATGACAACGGAACACTTGTCGGTGGGTATACAAACGATACGAAAGGTCTGTTTCATCACAACAAAGGAACGAATTTCTCCTCGATAGAAGATGGTATCTATCGTAATCTATATGACCTCGCTGATTTTAACCACCAAAATCCAACCGTAGATACGTACTTCAAGAGTGCGATCAAACAATGGCTGAACATGGGAATCGATGGTATTCGTGTAGATGCAGTCAAACATATGCCGTTCGGCTGGCAAAAAACATTTATGGAAACGATAAATTCTCATCAGCCTGTGTTTACATTTGGAGAATGGTTCTTAGGAGAAAATGAAGTCGACCAAAACTATTATGATTTTGCGAACAAATACGGAATGTCACTGCTGGATTTCCGCTACGGACAAGAACTCCGCCAAGTGCTTCGCAACAATTCAGATAGCTGGTATGGCTTTGATAGCATGATCACAGAAACCCAAACCAAATATGAACAGCCGATCGATCAAGTAACATTCCTTGATAATCATGATATGGATCGTTTTCATACGAACGGAGCGGATACGAAAAAGACAGATCTAGCACTTGCCGTTATGCTCACATCACGCGGTGTTCCTAACATCTATTATGGAACAGAACAATATATGACTGGTAACGGAGACCCAAACAACCGTGGAAAGATGACTTCTTTTAGTCAGACGACCAAGGCATACCAGATCATTAAAAAGCTCTCTACCCTTCGAAAAACGAATCAAGCCCTTGGCTTCGGAAAAACAAAACAGCGCTGGATCAACAATGATGTTTACGTATACGAAAGACAGTTTGGAAACGATGTTGTCTTAGTCGCAGTAAACAAAAGTACTTCAACGAGTTATAACGTGAGTGGAGCTGCTACAGCGTTACCAGCTGGAACTTATACTGATCAATTAACGGGTCTCTTAACAGGGAGTAATATTACAGTATCAGGTGGTACGATTTCTGCGTTTGATCTATCGCCAGGAGAAACAGCCGTATATGCACATAATAGCAGCAGTTCTACTCCGGTTATCGGTGGAGTTGGTCCAGCTATGGCGAAACCAAGCAATTCACTCACGATCAGTGGTGATGCGTTCGGAACCTCGGCGGGTACCGTAAAGATAGGCACCGTGAATGCAAACGTTCAATCATGGAGCAACGACGAGATCAAAGTTACGGTTCCTGCAGTATCAGCGGGAAGCTACCAAGTAACCGTAACAAATTCTTCTGGGAATGTAAGTACTGGCTACGGACCGATTGATATCTTATCTGGATCCCAAAGCTCCGTGCGATTCTTGATCAACAATGCCTACACAAGCACCGGACAGAACGTTTATGTTGTAGGAAACACCGAAGAATTAGGAAATTGGAATGCCGCAAAAGCAGTAGGTCCATTTTACAATCAAATCATCGCAGCGTATCCAACATGGTACTACGACATCAGTGTACCAGCGGGTAAAGCACTAGAATTCAAGTTCATCAAAAAAGATTCCGCAGGAAATGTAATCTGGGAAAGTGGTACAAATCATACGTTCACTACCCCATCTTCCGGACCTGGAACTACGATCAATAATTGGCAAAACTAAAGAAACAAAAGAAACGACCCTGCTGAAAGGGTCGTTTCTTTTGTTTTATCTTGTTCTTTAATCTCAGTCCCTAAAGGAGATTGTAACTAAACCTTCTTAAAAAGACATCATTGAATAGTTGATTGGAGTGGAAGGTGCGAGACTCCTGCGGGACAGGCGGGCAGTCCGAAAAGTGGAAGTGGCTCGTTCAGCCCCGACCAGCAAAAGTAAATGGGCTATGAAGGCGCACTATGCCTTCTGGACCATTTAACTTTTGACCTCGAGGGGCTAGCCACTGCAACTAGCCAGGTGAGACACTTAAGAGTGAAACGAACAAATGTGGCGCACCGCCTGCCCCGCGGAAAGCGAGCATCCTGCAACGGAAATCAACACTTTCAATGTATTTTTTAAGAAGCATTCGGTGCAGCAGCAATCTGCTTGCGAATAAACTCAATCGAACTTTTGTTAAAAAGCTCCGGCTGGTCAACATTACATACATGTCCGCAATCTTTAATAGTTAAAAGCTTCGAATGTTTCTTCTTATCGATGAACGCCTGAATCGGCGGTAAGAACATATAATCTTCCTCACCCATGATGTAAAGCGTAGGGATCGGAATCTCTTTTTTACGCAAACTTTGCAGAAATGGATTGATCTTCAGTGTGAGCTTAAACCATCTCTTGAACTCTTTTTGACAAAGCTTCTTCGCTTCTCCAATAAACAAAGAACGCGAAGCTTCATGTCTCTTTTTCGGCATAATCACCCAAGCAAATAAGCTGTAAAGCCACATATACGGGATAAAAGATTTACAAAGGTTACCCATCGCAATCAAGAACCGCGAGCGGAAATTCATTTTTGTAACCGCGCCGCCAAGCGTCATAGAAGCCACCCGGTCAGGATAGAGCTCTGCGATCGTTTGAATAAGAATCGTACCTAAAGAGATGCCTACAAAGTGGGCTTTTTGAATCTTTAGATGATCCATAACCTCAAGCACATCAAGGCTGACCTCTTTAAACGAATATTTTTTCAATAAAAATGTATCGGATTGTGATTTGCCGTGACCTCTTAGATCTACAAGCAAAATATTAAAATGTTGTTTAAATTCTCTTAGCTGTTTATACCATATGGATGAACTGCCCCCAGCTCCATGGACAAAAATCACCCATTGATGATTTTTTTCGTGTGTGTACGTTTTGTAATGAAGCAACAAGTACTCCTCCTAGTGGTTCAAACATTCTGTAAATTTTCCAGCCTTCATTTTAACATAAAAACTTATACTTTGTACCCGTTTCCACGGAAAAGAATGTGTACAAACTGGAAACATCACCACAATGTATTTATACTGTAACTATATAAACGAAGTAATCGTCAGGAGGTTTCACAAAATGGCTAAAGAAAGTTCATTTGATATCGTTTCACAGGTAGATCTATCAGAAGTAGACAATGCGATCAATATCGCGACAAAAGAAATTACAACTCGTTATGATTTTAAGGGTAGTAAAAGTGAGATCACACTCGACAAATCCAGTGAAGAGCTCGTTTTAGTTTCTGACGACGAGTACAAGCTAGAGCAGCTAAAAGATGTTTTGATCACAAAGCTGATCAAACGCGGCGTGCCAACAAAAAACTTAGATTACAGCAAGATTGAGCAAGCTTCAGGTGGAACTGTTCGCCAACGTGCAAAGCTTGTAACTGGAATCGATAAAGACAACGCAAAGAAAATCAATGTGCTGATTAAGAATTCTGGACTTAAAGTGAAGAGCCAAGTTCAAGATGATCAAGTTCGTGTAACGGCAAAGAGCCGAGACGACCTTCAGCAGATTATTGCGCTTGTTAGAGAAGCAAACCTGCCGATCGACGTACAGTTTATCAATTACAGATAAAAAAGGTTCTAACAAAAAGGATGCCTCAAAAGCAATTAGCTTTTGAGGCATCCTCTTTTTATACCGATTTCTTCTGATCCGGCGAATCGAGCAGTTTCATCTGTTCGAGTTCAATCCTCATCTTTTGGGTTTCGATCACATAGTTGTCATGCTTTAAACGTTCCAGTTCTATCTCATCTTGTAGCATCTTATGTTTAAGTTTCGTCTGTTGTTGAAAATGACCTAGTACGATTGCAATAATGGGAATTGAGAATATCATAATGACTGTAATTGTTCCTGTCATGGTATTCCTCCTAGAAATTATTACCTTCTATCCCAATAATAACAAATATACGTGTTGTTCGTACAGGTTATTCGTTAAGCTGTTTTCGCCAACATTCGCACTTCACTTGATATATTGCATTTAAGAAACTGCTTTTTTTACCCCGTTTTTAATAATCTCTTCTGACAATCTAGCCAATTCTTTAGCGTCTTGATGTTGTTCTGGATAGATCGGCGGATGAACGGTAAGGTGAACTTCTGCTGGTTTGATCCAAAATCCTTGTTGTTCCATTATTTTATACGAGCCGTTGATCGTAACAGGAATGATCGGAACACCAGATTTAGTCGCTAGTTTGAAGCTTCCCGCTTTAAACTCTGACATATCGTCACCTTTACTTCTCGTTCCTTCAGGAAAAATAACAAGAGAAGTCCCGTTTTTCAACAGTTTGGCTCCCTCGTTGATCGCTTGAACAGACTGCCTTACATTCTTACGATCCATGAATAAACAGTTCAATTGCTCCATCCATGTCCCGATAAAAGGCATCTTCTTTACCTCGATCTTCGAGATGAATGCTTTTGGTTTCTGGATATAGCCTAAAAGAATCGGAATATCGAAGTTACCTTGATGATTGCTCACAAAAAGCACAGCTGTATCGTTCGGGATGTTTTCCTCACCGCTTACTGACACACGCGTTCCACTAAGTTTAACGAGCGAAGTTGACCACTCTTTTACTTTCTGATCAACCAACCGGTCCCGCTCTTCAATCTTTCCAGCTTGATAAAACTTTTTTACACGGTTTAATGAGGGGATCAACTTTAATAAAATTCCCCAAAAATAAATAAACCAAATAATCGTTCTCACACGTTTCCCTCGCTTTACATGATGATTAATTTTCCATACTCTCGAGATGGCTGGCTACTTAGTGATGCTGCTGGAAAAATAAACGTCCATGGCATACTTGTTTCAGGAGGAACTTCCAATGTATAACGGGAATCCATAACACCGATCGTATGCTCCTCTTCTTCATACAGCACTTTTTTGCCGATTAAAGAGAAAGGCTCTGTCGAATAATTATTTACAAGCACAGTCACTAAAAATTCTTTTTTATGGTTATAAGCTGTTTTCAAAATCACAGCCTGCTGTCTCATATGTTCTTCTGAATGCAATTCAGAAAAGACTTGTTCTATCTCTTCTCTGTCTTGGCGGGCTATAGTCTTGTCCCATGCAGATTCAAACTCCAGTTTTTGCAAGAATATCCCCTCCTTTGAACCATATTATCATATTTTACTGTAAACTACTGAATTTCAAACAATAAGCCGCAAGAGAACAATCCCCCACGGCCATAAATTTTATAAAATTATTCAAAAACAGAACTTGCCGCTTCAATCAGCTTCTTTTTCTCCGTTTTTCTGTCTGTATCTTCCTTTATTAAGTACTCCATTTTATAAAATAAACCATCCTTTTTCCAAGCAAGGATAGGAAGATCATTACTTCCTGAAAAATAAGCATCCGTACCATCACTAAGCTCAACTTCATCTTTCGTTTCTAATTTCTCGGTTTTCGGGAGAAAGTTAGATACTCGATAAGCTAAATAAACATTCTGCCCTTGTTGTTCCGGATAAAAAACGGAGTCTACCAAAATATTTCGTTTTTCACCCCAATCGGAAATCTGATAAGTTGAAAGAGCGACTTTAAACGGCAATTGATCAGGCAGCTCCAGTGAGAACGGAACCGCTTTTAGTGTTTCTTTCTTAGAAACTTGATCGTAATAGCGTGGATAAGCACCTTTTGGATGATCTTGCAGTGTTAAGTTTTTATCGTTTAACGTCCTTTTTTCCTCACTCGAACATCCAGCAAGCAAAACTACTATGACTACAAATACAAACCAACCCCACTTTTTCACCCGCTTCACCTGCTTCTCTTATTTTTTAAGGAAGATGAAACCATTACGCGCCAGTTGTGATCACACGTTGCTTGTATCGTACCTCTATTCAAGATATAGTTTGCCATTAGTTCAGACATATCGATCGGGATATCCTTCACGACACGCTTCCCCTTCAGCATGGGATAATCACCGCCTCCACCTGCACGATAATTGTTCATAACTACTTCGTATAAGGAGTTGCTTTCAATTGGTTTTCCCTTATGCATTAAGTTTACTATTCGGTGTCCGAGCGGCTTTGACAGGTCAATCGTGTAATCAATACCTTCCCACATGTCGTAGTTATAGTGCTGAGGCTTTGGAATTGAAAACGCTGGATTGATTATCGGATCACCCTCTTCGTTCACAGAAAAATAAGAAGCTGACCGTTCTAATGCATCCTTCATATCTCGCCCTGTAATCTCGATCACTTTTAAAGTGTTTGGGTACACATAGTTTGAAACGATATCACGCATCGTTATATGTTTTGAGAATCCTTTGGAATGATCATCGAATAGAGCAGTACTTGAAATATCTACACCTGCCGCTTCCATCTGCACTTTATTAATGAATTCAATAAACGGATGATCAGCTAGCCTCGTTAACATCGGATCAGTAATCGTCATGTCTCCGTCTACTTGTCCTAAAGGCTGATCTAGCCATTTCTGAGTTTTCATTTCGTACGGCTGAATCAGATTCAACACCTGCTGATCAGGTTCGTGGTCGTTCACAGAAAGTAGTCTCGCTCGTTTATCCTTCACTTCCCATGAATCACCTTCACCATTGACCTTAACTTCTACATACCCTAGCCCAGTTCCTTGTGTCCCCGGCTGAACGATCGTGACTAAGTTCACTTCACCTGTAAGCAAGCGATGCTGATGACCGGTTACAAGCACATCTATCCCTTCAACCTCCATACAAAGTTGATACGCTTGGTTCTCTTTTGTTAGCGATTCCGTCGGTTCCCCTGTTCTGAGATCTCTCTCAAACCCTCCATGATATGAAACAATTATGACATCCGACTTCGATCGTAGATAAGGAATCCATTTCTTTGCCGTCTCCACCGCATCTAGAAAGTCAAGACCCTTAATATGTTCTGGATTCTCCCAGTTCGGTACATATTGTGTTGTTAATCCTAAGAGTGCTACTTTTAACCCACAATCAAAAGTTTTTATTACGAAAGGTTGTCCAAATACAGGCTTCTCTGTTCCTCGGTGAACAATATTAGCCGAAAGCCAAGGGAATTTTGAGTCATCAATTGTTTTATATAGATAAGGAAGACCATAATTAAACTCATGATTTCCTATTATCGCAGCATCGTAATTCAGTTCATTTAGTAGAAGAACCATCGGATTCACATCAGCTTGATCTGTTTTAGCGTGATAGTAAGTAAGTGGCGTTCCCTGAATCAGGTCTCCGTTATCAATAAGGAAAGTGTTGGGGCGGTTAAACATATGTTCCTTTAATAATCCTGTGGTTTTAGCCAATCCTATTTCCGCTTTTTCATTATTTCCGTACGTTAACGGGAGAACATAGCCATGAATATCACTAGTCACATAAATATGAACGAATTGCTCCACGCCTTCTCCCTACTTTCTATAAATAGTATATAAACCAAATTATACCACCAGTTCTGTTCTACCACTTTAAAAATCCGTTGATGATATTCGACAATATTTCCGGGGGAATGATTGTTATTCTACAAAAACTTACAAAGAGACAATATGGGATCAACTCATCCTACACATTCTTTCTATAAAAAAATTGAAAATATTTTACAGGGATATACGTCTAATTTAACGAATAGTATTAATTTGTCGTTTTATACAAAATAGGGGGATCTATCAACATGAATTCGAATGTAAAAACCAAAAAGAACAAGAAAAGAAATCAATCCAATTACAGAGCATTACTGCTTCCTTTCGCAGTCGTTTTGATACTGATCGGAGCAGTGATCTGGAATAATGTCAGTCAAGAAAGAAAGCTTCCCAATCCTGATTGGAGCCGTTCAGTGGAGACATCTGCACAATCCATTAGTGCTGAACCAACTGTTATAAAAAAAGATGACCAATACTATGCTTACACACATCAAAAAGATGGGTTACAAGTGACGACTTTAGATGCAAATCTAAATCTAGTCTCTGAAAAGACAGAGAAACTCCCGCTTGATGAAAGAGCGAACTATTGGACAAACGGAAAACAGATCGCCTTTATTTCTCGTGGTGAGCTTATTCTGTATGAAGATGGAAAACAAACCGTTGTAGATAAAGATGTAGATCTTCTGGCTGATGCTAAAGATCGCTTTGCTTATTCAAAAGGTAATGAAGTTTTTGTATACAATCCTGAAGATGGAAAAAGTCAATCTATCTTTACAGCTAAAGAAAAGCTATCAGAATTATCAGGTCACCCAGCATCTCAATCATTTATCCTGACTGTTGGTGAAAAAGTAGAAATGGAAGCTTTTTATTTAAAAGAAGCTGACGGAAAATATAGCGCTCAATCTATTACGCGATACAACAAAACGCCGACAGATAAAATCTATAACTTCCGCTTTGCTGAAGCAGCTGATTAAGTTCATTTTATGTATACCTTTTATTCTTCTAAACAAGGAACGAAGACGTTTAAAACGTTTTACGGTGCAGCACCAAAGGATCAGCTTACGACAGTCAATTTTAGCAATGTAAAGTTATATAGCTCAGAGCTTGGGTATGAAATCGAGAATCCTTCCTACCAACAATTGAACGTAGAAAATGACAAGCCTATCATTCTCTTTGCAGCGAAAGGACCGATTTCTACTAAAAAGGAAGCGGGCAACATTTACAAAGCAACATTAAATGGCGACAATTGGGAAGCAGCACGAATCAGTACAACGACTGATTTCTCAGTATATCCGTTACAGGTCGATGAAAAGACAATCGCTTGGTTAAAAGCGGAATCTGTCAGTGATTATAGACTTTATTTAGCAAGCCAAGATTCAGAGATAAAGAATGACAGTACAAAAGTAGAAAAGCAAGATGTCTACAACGCTACGTTTGACGCGTTTACGGCTTTTGTAGTTTCGTTCATCGCCATGACTAACGCATTTATTTGGGTAGTACCGTCTGTATTGTTCTTAGGTATTCTATATTTTGTACGAATTGATATCATTGAGGACGAAAAACCTTGGGCAAAGTGGACTGCGATCGCACTTTTTGTGATTACACAGCTTTATGTCATCCAGTCTTTGTTTAACAACACATTCTATACGCTAGCGCCGAAGTACCTCACCTTTACCGGCAGCTCATTCATCATTCCTGTGATCATTTCCGCTATAGCACTGTGGGTGATGCAGGTTGCTAGAGATAAGGATTGGGGATTATTTGCACAAGTCTCTTATTTTATCGGACTTACCGTATTGTTCGAACTCTTTGTTGTTGGAACGTATGTTTACTAAGGGCTTGCCCCTTAGTAATTTAGCGGATTGACAGGAGAATCTGTCCAATCTAAATGTAAATCTGTCTATTTCATGTAATAATCTGTCCGATTTATATTGCTGTGGTTTGCCAAGCTTACTAAGGAGATAGGGAGCTGAATGTATGATATATGTTATTCGGCACGGAGAAACGGATTTAAATAAAGAAAAAAGGCTGCAAGGTAGAATGGGACTTCCTCTAAATCAAGTTGGAATTACACAAGCTGAACGTTTAAGAGAACAGCTTAAAGATATAAGATTTAATCATGTCTTTTCTTCTCCACAAGAACGGGCCATTCAGACAGCTGAGATAGCAACTGGGAGAAAGGTTAGTATCGACAGCAGACTTGACGTTTTTGACCTAGGAGAAGCCGATCACTTGAAGAAAAGCGAAGTCATATTTGATGGATTTATTCCTGATTCTAATCGATACAAAGGAGTAGAAAATATCAATAGTTATGTAGAACGCATTTTTAGCTTCTTACGCGAAATAGAAGTTAGTTATCAACCAGATATGCATATTCTCCTTTCTGGACACAGATGTACAACAGGATGCATTGGAGCTTATTTTCAAGGGATCCCACAAGATAGAAATCTTTTAAAATATTCATCTGATAATGGACAGTATAAGACATATACATTTAAGAAATCTACACATCATGCACAGTAAAAAAGGACCCTGTTGAAGGGTCCTTTTAACGTTGTCCTTGTATGTTAATAAGCTCCCAAACTCTCAGGACTCGGATACACATATGGATCCTTGAGTGGCTTGATTTTTTCTAAGGATTCAACCTCTACTAAGGGCAGACGGACTTTGTTCAATTCTGTTTCGTCAATGGTTCCTGTTACGGTGTACCATTCATCTTCTTTAAGCTTGGATACCCCATCGCCTTCAATGATGGTTCCATATACCACGGCATCTGCACTACAGCAGTTCATGGAAAAGCGTGCAATAACGGCTTGATTCTCACTCATTCCGTCTTCACGATACACGAATCCAGTAGTCTCTATTTCTTTTCCTTTAAACTTATCAAGGTAGATATCCAAAACAGTCATCGTGTCCAGATAGTGATCAAATGTTACTTTCACTTTATCCTTCGCCAACTGTTCTTTTCCGAACTTTTTATAGTACGCCGTAACATCATACGTTTCGACCGGATTTTCTTCCTTAACGTTCTTTTCCATCTCTTTAATGTAACCTTCCGGATCATCTAAATAGGCTTCCACATCAATATTCTGTGTAGTGGTTACTTTACCTTCTTCCGTTTTCTGAGCTGGCTTAGCATACAGTCCCGTTCCGTAACGAATGCCACGCTTTTCCGCGACTGAGCTGTCCATCGCTTTTTCTGGAATCATGAAACCTGTAAGAAGAGGGATCACAAATATCATATAGATAAAGAAATGCTTGAGCGGCCTTCCCTTTGGTGTGTGATCCACACCACATCCGCATGCATCATCATGTTGTTCATCAGATCGTCTAAAGAACTGCATCACACCTAAAATTCCTAAGATGCCGATCGCAAAATAGACAAAGATATGCATTTTCGGTGCAACATAATAATTCAACTTCCCTGTTGTGATTAATCCAATCAGCAGGAGCATGAAACCGATTAAGATGATACCTCTTAAGTACGTGTGAAAATCTCGACTCTCTTTGTTCATCGTATCCTACCTCCCTTTCTATGCCACAAACTGATAAACCATCGTTACAGCAAATACAGTCAGCGTTATTAACCCCATTAACACAAAAACAAAACGCGTCTTAAAATAAGCAAACATCATAAGCATGTTCTTCACATCAAGCATCGGTCCATAAACTAAGAACGCGATGATCGAACCTACTGTAAATGTGCTTCCGAATGATGCGGCGATAAAGGCATCCGCCTCTGAACAAATGGATAGCAAGAAAGCGAGACCCATCATCAGACCTGTTGATGACCACTCATTGCCTCCGAGCGCCAAAAGGTCATTACGATTAATGAATACTTGGAACATACTCGCTAAAAACGCACCAAAAATAAGGAACTTCCCAGTATCAAAGAACTCATCAGATGCGTGATACACCGTCTGTTTCCAGCGACTCATCGTTAATCCATGTGAATGATCATGAGCTCCATGCTCTACGTGTGATCTGAGCTGGTCTTTATTGCGAAATACCCAATATACGATCAACCCAATGATGATTGCCACAAGAAGTGCGAGTCCAATTCTTCCATAAACGACTGCCATATTGTTACGAAACGCATAAAAAGTGGATAGGATAACGACTGGGTTCACTATAGGGACGGTTAATAGAAAAACCGTTCCAAGGTGCAGCGGAAGTCCTTTTTTGATTAAGCGTCTTACGACAGGTATGATCGCACACTCGCAGACTGGAAAAATCACTCCCATAAAGAGTACAACACCTATTCCTAAGAAGGGATTCTTTGGGATCAACCGTTGGATATGCTGTTCCGTTAC
Organism: Fictibacillus nanhaiensis; assembly: GCA_016401345.1. Lineage (GTDB taxonomy): Bacteria > Bacillota > Bacilli > Bacillales > Fictibacillaceae > Fictibacillus > Fictibacillus phosphorivorans. The sequence continues at coordinate 293,582 of JAEACG010000003.1, forward strand.
AAACGTTTGAATTAGGGCTGAAACGAAAACTCCTAATAAGATAAAAGGAACCGCTTCTATTAAAATACTTAGAAACACCGTGTTCACATGCATGATGGAACTCGGAAAGTTATCAAATACAGAATCATTTTTGATTTCTTCCATAAATAGAAAAGAAATAATAAAGATAGCTAGCAATAAGAGCCCTATCATTTCTTTTCTTATAATATCTCTTGTTGCGAGGTCCTTCATCGTCTAACGCTCCTCTACTCCAACAGTTTAATTTATTTATATACTAGTTTCTTTATGAATGAAATCTAGTATTCTCGCTCAAAATTTATAGTAATGCACCCTATATTTAATCGTAATTATTACGTTTTGTAAAGAGAAAAAAAGAAACCAAGGTAGACTTACCCTTGGTTCGCTAAACGTTTATAAAGTGCATGTGTTCCGCTATCTTCTTCACCCATCTCAGCAAGCTCGTCATATAGCTTCTTTGCGAGTTGTAATCCTGGTGTCAATAATCCCATCTCTTCAGCTGATTTCAATGCGATGTTCATATCTTTTATAAAATGTTTCACATAAAAGCCAGGAGCAAAATCTCCTTTTAAGATTCTTGGTCCAAGATTGCTAAGGTTCCAGCTTCCTGCAGCACCAGATTCAATACTTTTCAGCACGTTATCTGGGTCTAATCCTGCTTTTTCTGCGTAAAGAATTGCTTCGCAAACACCCATCATACCTGAGGCGATCGCAATCTGATTACACATTTTCGTATGCTGACCAGATCCAGCTTTTCCTTGATAAACAACGTTCGTACCCATTTTAGAAAAGATCGGCTCCATATCATGGAATGCTGATTCTGAACCGCCTACCATGATGGATAGTTTGGCATCTCTCGCACCGATATCACCGCCAGAAACGGGTGCATCAAGCGTTGCAATATTTCGTTCAGCAGCCGTGCGTTCAATTTTTTGTGCCAGCTGTGGACTAGAAGTCGTCATATCGATTAAATAAGATCCTTCTTTGGCGTGAGCGACTAACCCTTCTGCATTTAAGTAAACTTCTTCCACATCTTTCGGATATCCGACCATCGTGATGATCACATCACAGGTTTGGGCAATTTCTTTTGGTGTGTCTGCCCACTTAGCTCCTTTTTCAAGAAGATCTTCTGCTTTTGCTTTCGTTCTCGTATAAACATGGACTGGATAACCTGCATTCATCAAGTGACCGGCCATGCTTTTTCCCATTACACCTGTTCCGATAAATCCAACACTTTGCAAACTTCCTCACTCCTTTCACCCATTATAACGAAGAACAACGAAAATAAAAAAGACACCGCTTATTAAGCGATGACCTCTCCTTGAAGAATGCGTTCGATCTTAAGTTGAGCTAGCTCATAATCCATATCTAGGTTTGTTAACATCGATAGCATGTCATCGTTAGAATGTCGTTTCAAAAGTTGATACAAGTTAGGCTTTCGTTTTTTGATCATCGTCATAATCTCGATAGTCGGTAACGTTCTGCCTGTTGGTTTAATACGTAAAAAAGAGCGGATGTATTGTGTGAAAGGGGGTATGGCCTCTACTGTATCTGGTACTGTGTCTAATAGCTCCTGAAGCTTCAATAATGAATCAATCAGTTCTTTGTTTCTTTCCACGAATTCGTCCCTCATCTTTCTTCGAATTTGTCTTACATTGTTAAAGTTTCGCTAGTTTAGGCAATTCATAGTAAGTATCGGCTGTTTCATAGAAAGTTTAGAGGGGTCTGACCCCACACAATTTATTTCCCACACGCATTTACTCCACACAGCTCTTAAGAGGATACTCCATTTATGATCATTCATTCTTATCTTTTCAAAATCTCGTTATCCACACAAACCTCCTATGCATCCAATCTTACTAGTCTTTCTCAATACCTTTTGACCTGTTTCTCTTCTTTTTATGTGCAGCACGCACAGTCCTTTAGGTGTATCTTTCATTTTTCTCATAAGTCCACCCTACTGTTTATTCGTTTTCGTATTTACGCATCTGTATATAAATGGTAAATTGAACATGTCGACAAAGGGGTCCCGTATTACAGCAGGAGGTTTGGAATATGAAAAAACATCTAGTTACTAGTGTTTTAGCATTCTGTCTCACAGCTTTTTCGGTACCAAGTGCTTTTGCTCAAAATCAGACTTCGTATAAAGATGAAATCCTAAGTATGCAGCCAGATTTAACATCAGCTGAGTTGCTTTCTAGTGTTCAGGCTATCGCAAAAAACACAGGAGATACAGAGGATGCACTTCTTAAAAAAATCTACGAAGAATTGAAACATGATCAAACAATGAGCAAGGAAGAAAAGCAACAAAGCGGTAAGGTTGGCACAATGGGTAGCAGCGGTGGAACCGTTTCTGTTGGACCTAGTTCAAAAGGAAACTTCTATTACACCGCATCTCAAACGGCCTACATGAACCATGGACACGTGGGCATGTATTATTCGAGCGACGTCATTGTTGAATCTGTCCCTGAAACAGGTGTGAGGACGATCTCAACCACTTTACGAAAAGTGGATCAAGGTGATGCACAAGTAAAATCTGTTACAACAAGCTCGACGAACCGTAATAATGCTGCAAACTGGGCATTTAGCCGTGTAGGCATTGACGCATATTCTTATAACTTCGTGACCAACCGTTCGACTTCACATATTGGTGATAAGAACTGTTCCAAACTGGTATGGTCGGCCTTTAAGTTAAATGGAAACTTAGATTTAGACGTAGATGGCGGGTTAGGAGTATATCCTCGGGATGTCCGGGATGCGCCTGGCACACAGCTCGTCCGGAATATATAAAAATAATAAGGCAATAAGGACGTAGAATTACGAACTTATTGCCTTGTTTTTATAAGAAGGTGATTACAGTGAAAAAAATAATCTTCTTTTCATTATTGATGACTTTAATCGGTGGATTTTTATATAAAACGTACTGGAGTCAGAATCTCAGCGCTTCGCTTTCTATTGAGAATGAAGCGATCAAGCAAGAAAATTTTTTAACGGATAAGAAAGCAGTACTCTATTTTTCAACAACAGCGGATCAAGACATGGATGGAAAAGGAGTAAGCCTTGCCGTCTTTATTAATGACAAAGGTGAAGCGAATGCATTTAAGATGAAAGGCTTAGAACTCGGCAGTGTAGCTGCGAATCAAAATGAAGTTTTGTTAGTCGATAAAAATAAAATCCGTTTAGTCGGAGACACATATAAAGAGTTTGGTATGGATAAATCCCAGTATACGGGTGAAAGAACAGGATACTTGGAGAAAGAAAAATTGTACTTTACTGTTTTCAATACAGGTGTAGGTGCTAACGGAGGGTATGATTCGAATATTCTTTATGGTAACAAGGAAGGCTTTCATAAAGAAAACATCCCCCATTACATCGCCGCTTCAGGATTAGATCAAGGTGAAATTGTTGTGTTAACTCAAGATAATCAAAAGGAAGAGTTTCATATCAGAAAAGTGAAGTTGGCAAAGGACGAGATGAATACTCAAGATATTCTAAAAGTTAACCATTCCAAAGAAACTGATTTTAGCAGCATGTCTCCAATCCTAAGCGATGATTTGTTTTACTATTTTGTGGGACAGAAAACGCTAGGAGAAGTTACAGAAACAATCGATTCAGATGTTGTGCTGTATCGGATCAATAAAAAAACGCAGACACAAGATGAGTTCATCCTTTCTTCTTATAGAAATGAAAAAAATATCACAGCGCACTACCCATTCAATATAAAAAACTCCGCTCACCTATATAACAACGTCTTTTACTACGCAAACGGTCTTGGTGAGGTATTTGCTTTTGACACAAAAACCGAGAAAGTAAGCAAAAAATTCTCTATGAAAAACGTTCGAAAAGATGGAGTGAGGCATAACGAAGAGCTTTTCTATAAAGACGATCACCTTTACGTCGTAAGACATGATGAAAAGCTTAAAGAAAAATACTACATCGAACACTATTCCTTAACCGAGGGAAAGAAGATAGAGAATATGAATATCAACGGTTTAAACGACATCCTCAAATCAATCAAAGGCAAGTCTATCTATTCCTATGACTTTAAGATGCTGAAATAAAAAAATGTGAGTCTAGAACTTATTCAAGTTCCAGGCTCACATTTCTTTTTATTTTCACTCGATAAATAACAATGGCGATAATGACGAGAATCGTATACACAATAAACACATTTCGATAGATGGCATCTAACGCCATTCCTTGCTGGCCCTCAATTAAGAGTCCTGCAACGGCCACACCCAGCGCTCCTCCGAAAAATTGCACAAGCTGAAGCATGCCCATTCCAGAACCTACTTCATCCTCGCTTAATATTCTAGAGTTTTCATTAGCCAAGCTTGACGTTAAGCTAGAAAATCCGATGCTCGTAAACATGTAAAAGATCGCTGTCAGATAGAATGCTTTTGTTGCAAAAAGTGAAAACAGTACGACGGACACCAACAGTGCCACAAGCCCCGTTCGCATGACAGGCAGGTTTCCAAATCGATCAATCCACCGTCCCACGTAAATAGCGGCTAATGCGGAAAGCATGGCACCTGGAAAAATAACAAACCCAATCGTAGCTGGTTCTTTTCCGAATAGATTCGACAACATGACCGGCATCACGAACAACAGTGCAAAATGGGTCATGAACGCAATAAGTCCGATGATTAAGAGCGACACATAAAGCGTGTTCTTAAACAAACTCACACGAATAAACGGATCTTCCTTTTTCTTTGAATAGAACACGAGAGTGCCAAAGAAAAGTACACTCAAGCCCAACAAGTACCAAGAAAACGAAGAAAGATAGAGTAATAATGAGGTTACGCCACCACCTGTTAACAGTGCGCCAACAAAGTCGAACGAGCCCTCCCTTTTTTGTTCAACAGGCAGATAGACCTTAAATACTGGCAGCAACAGCAATACAAGGCCTGTTACGATAAAAAGAAAGTTCCATCCTAACAACTGTGTGATACCGCCTCCGATAACAGGTCCTAACCCGAAGCCAAGAGATGCGGCAGATGAGATCAACGACATGGCGCGTCCTCGTCTTGAAATCGGAATATACCTCGTGGCAAGCACCATGCCTAGCCCTGGCACCGCACCCGCTCCCATCGCCTGAACCATACGACTGATCAATACAAACTCAAAACTATTTGAAAAGTACCCGATGATAGACGCGAGCCCTAAGATGATGACACCTGTAAATAATAATCTTCCAATCGGTATAAAATCTGACAACCTACTGAATGTGATCGTCGATAAGGCAAACACGATCGAATAGCCTGAAACAATCCATGATCCTGCAGTTGGACTCAGATCAAATTCCGAGATAACACTCGGTAACGCTACATTAAACATCGTCGTGTTCATGACAACAAGCCATACTGTTAGACTCCATAATGGAATGATCCGGTTCTCCTGAATCGTTCCATAGCCTTCCTCTTTAGCCATTCGTTCACCTTCTTTCTCTTCTCTAATTCTCTTCTCTAATTCTCTTTTCTAATAGAAAGGTTGCTATTAAGCTTTTTTATTATTCACTTCATTGAAGGTTGATTGAAGTGGAAGATGCGAGACTCCTACGGGACGAGCGGTCAGTCTGAAAAGTGGAAGTGGCTCGTTCAGCCCCGACCAGCAGAAGATGAATGGGCTATGAAGGCGCACTTTGCCTTATTGACCGTTCAACTTTTGACCTCGAGGGGCTAGCCACTGCAACTAGACAGGTGGAGACTCCTAATGGCGCGTAGCGGCAGGAGGCTTACCGTTCGCCCCGTGGAAAGGGAGCATCTGCAACGGAAATCAACTACTTTCAAGAACCACCACTTACGCTAAAATAGCTTTCTCTAAAAACAATATTCCCATCTTATCATGGGTCTATAGAATTAGCGTTACGTTTTGCTCATGACGTTTTAAGGACAAAAGACCAACGCCTCAACTTCCAATATAAGGACCTATTATCTGTTTTTACCATGTGCTCAAGGGATTTAAACACAGCAGTAGAATATTACCGTGATATTAAAAATAAGGGGTGTACGATTGAATGAAAAGTTTTTTACGCAAGACATCTAGTTTCACTTTAGCATGTACGTTTGTTTTTTCTGCTTTTTCTGGTGTATCTGCTGCTCCATCTACAAATGATTCACAGCCAGACCTAGCACCGCTTTACGGGAAGTACAATTTAAACTCTTCTCATGTTACAAAAGTAATGGTTGAATTAAAAGAACCTTCTGTACTAGAGGCAAAAAAGAAAGGCAAAAAACAAACGAAAGCAAATCTAAAATCAAAACGTGAAGCTGTGGTAAAAGAAATCTCCACACGCTCCATATCATATAAAGTTAAAGAAGAGTACGATCATGTTTTCTCTGGATTTTCACTAGAGATTGCAGCAAATGAAATTCCGAACCTTTTATCAATGCCTGGTGTAAAAGCGGTTTATCCTGATGTTGAATACCACACAACAGGGGATGACATGGGTGACCATTCATTCGATGATGTTACGCCTCAGATGATGAATTCAGCGCCTTTTATTGGCGCTAATCAAGCATGGGAATCCGGATACACAGGAGATGGTGTGACGGTTGCAGTTATTGATACAGGCGTTGATTATACACATCCTGATCTCGATCAAGCATTCGGTAACTACAAAGGATATGACTTTGTTGATAATGACAACGATCCACAAGAGACGCCTAAAGGCGATCCAAGAGGAGCTGAAACTACGCACGGCACGCACGTGGCGGGTACAGTTGCGGCAGATGGCGGCATTAAAGGTGTAGCACCTGATGCAACATTATTAGCGTACCGCGTATTAGGCCCTGGAGGCAGCGGTTCGACTGAAAATGTAATTGCCGGAATTGAAAAAGCAGTAGAAGACGGCGCTGATGTTATGAATCTATCTCTTGGAAACTCCTTAAACAACCCGGACTGGGCAACGAGTATCGCGCTTGATCAAGCCATGTCTGATGGCGTCGTGGCGGTAACGTCTAACGGTAACAGCGGACCAAACAACTGGACGGTCGGCTCTCCAGGTACTTCAAGAGAAGCCATTTCTGTCGGAGCTACACAGCTTCCGTATAACGTGTATGCTGCTACTTTAAAAGCAGGGAATTCCAGTTTTTCATCTGCAAAAGTAATGGGCTTTCCGTCTGAGGAATCTGTTCTAGCACTTAACGGAAAAACGTTGCCAATCGTTGATGTTGGCTTAGCAGGAACAACTGATTTTGCAGGAAAAGACGTAGCAGGAAAGCTCGTATTAGTAGAACGAGGCACGTATGCGTTTGTAGATAAAGCAACGAATGCAAAGAACGCTGGCGCCATCGGGATGGTCATCTATAACAACGTTGCTGGTGAGATCGTGGATGTGCCTGGAATGGCAGTTCCAACAATCAAGCTTACGAACGCTGAGGGTGTTCAACTTAAAAGCTTGTTAAGCGCTAATCCAAACACAACAGTAACACTTGGCACCAAGTTTGATAAACAAGTCGGTGAATTGATGGCTGACTTCTCTTCTCGTGGTCCTGTTATGGATACGTGGATGATCAAACCAGATGTTTCAGCACCTGGCGTAAACATCGTAAGTACTGTACCGACTCATGACCCTGCCAATCCGCATGGCTACGGTGCAAAGCAAGGGACAAGCATGGCATCTCCACACGTTGCAGGTGCTGCCGCTCTTTTATTAGAAGCACACCCTAAGTGGGATGTTGAAGATATTAAAGCAGCTCTTATGAATACAGCGGAAGATCTTTTCGATGCTACAGGAAAGCTTTACCCGCATAATACGCAAGGAGCAGGAAGCATCCGTGTTGTTGAAGCGATTGAAACAGATACACTCGTATCTCCTGGCAGCCATTCGTTTGGTGTATTCTCCAAAAAGAAAGGCAAGGAAGTACGAGGAGAACGTTTTACAATCAAGAACTTAAGCCGTAAATCAAAAGAATACAAATTTGACGTAGATCTTGAAGGTGTAAAAGTAACAACAAACAAAAAAGTGAAAATTAATGGTAAAAGCTCGAAGGATGTTAAATTTAAAGTACAAGTGGATGCTTCTAAGATGGCACCTGGCTATCACGAAGGAACGATTACCATCAAAGACGGAAGAAACGAAGTTGTAGTGCCGACGATTCTCTTTGTACAAGAGCCTGACTTCCCTTCGATCACTAGCATCAGCGCTACAGAACTAGGAAATAATGCATTCACGTTTTCAGCTTACTTTCCTGCTGAAGCCGACAAAGTTAATCTTTTCTTATACGATAGCAACCTGACGAAAGAAATCGGTCTGATCGGCAGCTACGAAGATGTTCCGAAACAGTATAACGATTTTCAATGGGACGGAAAAATCTCCGGACAAGCTGTAGCACCTGGTAAATATCGTGTTGTCGCATTCGCTGAAAGAGGCGATAAGCTCGACAGTCGATACACGGATGTTATCACCCTTCAATAAAAAAATTCCCTTGCCGAGCTTTCGGTAAGGGATTTTTTTATGGTTAACATTAAATGATATGATAAGAAAAGAACGATCAGGAGGTATGTTATGAGACTATGCGTACTAGGTTCGACAGGAAGAGTCGGACAATATTTTACTAAAATGGCGCTCCAGGATGAAATCAGCGTTTCTGCACTTTTGCGTAACCCTGAGAAGTTTTCGCACTCTATTTTGAATCAGATCTCTTTTACAAAAGGAGATGTTCTTAGTAAAGAATCCGTAGCTGAAGCGATGGTCGACTGTGATGTCGTTTTTAGCGCTCTTTCAACAGACGGAGCTAATGTCCTCTCCGAGGGTATGCCTTTTATTATAGAAGCAATGAAAAAGGAAGGCATCTCGCGTATCATTACGATCGGTACAGCAGGCATCTTACAAAGCCGGGCAGAACCTCATCTGCTTCGTTACCAATCATCTGAATCAAAGCGCAAATTAACAAGAGCAGCTGAAGATCATCATAAGGCGTATACTCAACTGCAAGAAAGCGGATTGAACTGGACGATTGTTTGTCCTACTTATTTGCCAGACAGGGAACCTACCGGCACGTACAGAACGGAGAAAGACGTTCTACCTATCGACGGCTCTCGGATCAGTACTGGAGACACCGCTCATTTTGCGTTCTCACTTTTAAAAAAGCATGACTTTTTACAGTCACGTGTGGGGATCGCTTATTAAAACCTTCGAGGCATGTCTTGAAAAAAATAGACACCAAGACTTAAGAAACCCGCTCCGATAATGAAGATGAAGAACTTGATGAACCATTTTGGAAAAAAGCCGACCAGCTTATCAATAACCGTTACAAAGATAAATTCTACAATAGCACCGAAAAACGTTTCCGAGACTTCGCCACCTTTGTAATTCGCGTCATACTGCTTTTTATGCTCAATTTCTTCTTTTTGATAACGGATTCCATAAACAATAACAGCGATTCCGAATCCGCAGAGAACGACAGGTATGATCCAAAACCAGCTCATCTCTCATTTCCTCTCGCTACAGAAAAGACTTTTGCTGTTCCACGTCTTCAGCAAAAGTCCTCTGTTTTTTTTATGAATAATAAGGCGCGATCATCAAATACACAATAACACCTGTCAAACTAACATACAGCCATAGGGGCATCGTCCAACGAGCGATTTTACGGTGTTTCTCTACTTGCATGTTAAAGCCTCTCGTAACAGTGATTAACGCTAGAGGTACGATAACGATCGCAAGCAAGATGTGAGTGATCAAAATAAAGAAATACACATACTTAAGCGGACCTTCTCCGCCATATGACGTAGATTCTGTAAGATAGTGGTACGTTACATACGACAACAAGAAGAATGTTGTACTTGTAAATGCCGCCAAGATAAATCGCTTATGCAATGTGATGTTTTTTTGTTTAACAAAATAAAGAGCAGCGAGCAAAAATACGAATGTGAAGCTGTTAAAGATGGCGTTCAATCGCGGCAGCAACGTTACATCAAAAGCAATTTCTCCCTCATACTCTGGCAGGAAGAACAACACGGCCACAAGTACGTTAATCGCAATAGATAGCCCGATAATTAGCGGTGTATAGTTACGCTGTTTAGTTTCAGCCATTTTGTATTACTCCTTTTCCACTAAAAGTCTTTAAAATTTCTAAGATTCCTTATTATTTTACCACTCAAGACCCTATTCACAAACATATAGGCAGCTGAAAACAGCATTCCCCATACAAGTGTCAATAATTCTTCAAAAAATGAGAAACTTAGCAGGAATACACCCTGGGGTATTTCCGGATATGGATGAAGTTCAATCCAGAAGTTTGTGGCATCAATCCACAAGTTTTAGTGTTGAATCCACGAGTTTCGTACTTGAATCCAAAAGTTTTGACGATTTATCCACGAGATGTCATTTGTCGACATTTTCTGCGGCAGTTATACCCCCTGCCCATGTCCCATCGGTCCACACAAAAGAAAAAACCGGCACACGGCCGGTTCTCCTCATCCTACCACCTTAACCCAATTAAGCTCTCGCAAACTGCTCTTCATCGACTGTAGCAATAAACTTCTCCACTTCACCGACCACAGACGCTACACATCCTTTTTCAAAAGGAGAGATCAAGCCAGCTTCTTCAACTAACTTTGTAAAAGGCAGACTTCCTCCCTTTTGACAAAGTGCGAAATAGTCTTCCCAAGCACGATCAGAATTCTCGCCAGCACGTTTCCAGAACTGAAGTGCACAGATTTGCGCAAGCGTGTAATCAATATAATAGAAAGGCGAGCGGAAAATGTGGCCTTGTCTATGCCAAAAACCACCGTTTTCTAAGTACTCAAGCCCATCATAATCACGATGTGGTAAATATGTTTTCTCAAGCTCTCTCCACTTCAAACGGCGTTCAGATGCTGATGCATCTGGATTGTCGTATACAAAATGCTGAAACTCATCAACTGCAACTCCGTACGGGATGAACTCTACCGCACCTGTTAAGTGAGAGTATAAATATTTTTCTGTGTCCTTACCAAACAGCTTATCCATCCAAGGGTACGTTAAGAACTCCATACTCATCGAATGAATCTCACAAGCTTCAAGTGTTGGGAACTGATATTCAGGAACTTCAAACACTCTGCTCGTGTACATCTGAAACGCATGACCGATTTCATGCAGCAGCACGCGAACGTCGTTATCTGATCCGTTAAAATTTGTGAAAATGAACGGCGCCGTATAATCCTGCAGATACGTGCAGTACCCACCTGGCGCTTTACCGCTCTTACTTTCAAGATCCATGAGCTCATCTTCTGCCATATAGTTGAAGAACGCTCCTGTTTCTTGCGATAGACCACTAAAAACCTGCTTCGATTGATTTACGATCCACTCCGCGTCTCCTTGAGGCTTAGGATTGCCTGTTGTAAAGCTGAAGGGTTCATCGTAAAACTTAAACTCGTTAAGACCGATGCGCTTTTGCTGACGTTTCTTTAACTTTGTACAAAGCGGAACGATGATATCTTTTACTTGCTCACGAAACACTTTTACATCTGCCGCGTTGTAATCCGTTCTTCCCATACGATCATACGCCAACTCTGTGAAGGTCGAGTACCCTAACTTTTTCGCGATTCCAGTTCGTAGCTTTACGAGCTCATCATAGATCGAATCAAACTTTTCTTGGTTCGAACTCAAGAAAGCGTTCGCGGCAATGCTCGCCGCTTTTCTCGTTTCGCGATCTGCAGATTGAACGTATGGAGAGAGTTGTGCAAGGTTCAATTCTTTTCCGTCAAACTCAATCTTTGCAGATGCCATCACTTTCACATATTCTGAGCTCAATTTGTTTTCTTGCTTGAGGTCCTCTAGTACCTCTTCAGAGTACGTCTTCACTTTTAATTCAGCCAAGCGAAACAGCTGACTGCCCCATTTACGCTCGAGCTCATCTTTAAAAGGTGATTGAACAAGCGCTTCATGAAACGCTGTGACCATTCCTTGATAGACTGGCAGATTTTCATCCATGAACGCTTGCTCTTCTTTATAAAAAACATCTTCCGTATTAATCGTGTGGCGGATCTTGGCCAGTCTAGCTTTTGATTCAAAACGATTACGAAGAGCAACGACTTTCTTCATCGCTTCATTCTGCTCATCCGCTGATTTCGCTTCTTTAAAAACCTTTACCGCTTCTTCAAATTCTGTTTTCAGACTTGTAACATCAGGACGTTCATATGTAAATTCACTAAACTTCATTAGAAAGGCCTCCCATTCATTTACATTCCATTCCTGTATTACCAATTCTACAATCTATCTCTTTTCTCCTGTAATCCAATTCCCTTTTTCGGTAGAATGTAAGCAGAGAGAAACTAACGGCGGGAGACAAATGTTATGAAGAACTATCAATCTGATCCTTTTAAAGGAACTTTCGGCAGTCTTGAAAATTTAGCAGACAAGATCAGCGACGTTTTGTCGTGCCCTGTAACGATAGAAGATCAGAATCATCGACTCCTTGCTTACAGTACACATGAAGACGGAACAGATCCTGCGCGTATCGCCACCATCATCGGACGGCGTGTGCCTGAAAAAGTAGTGAACAGTCTATGGAAAGACGGCGTGATTCCTAGATTACAAGAGAGCGATGACCCTGTTCGTGTCGGCACGATACAAAACGTCGGGCTTGGTGATCGAGTTGCGGTATCAATTCGAAAGAACAACGAAGTTCTCGGATACATTTGGGTCCTTGAAGTGGAAAAACAACTATCAACAGAAGATATGCAATTATTAAAGCTTGCTGCAGCATCAGCCAAAAGCCAGCTTCTTCAGATGCAGATCGGTACAAAAAAGAAAGAAGAAAACCGACAAGAGCTATTTTGGAAGATGCTCACGGGCAACCTCCCGCATGAAGAGCATATTTTAGAAAAGCTGCACGAACTTAACATATTGCCGGTTCTCCCTGCAGCCGTTTTTATTCTGCAGCTAGAAGAGGAGATCACACCAGCGATCGAAAAAGATATTTTGTATCTCGCGGCGGTCAACCAGAAAATTAATGTTCTCTTATCAGCGGCTGACGCAAATCAAATGCTCCTTCTCGCCTCACCTGTTGGCAAAGAACCGCCTTTAGAGCTCGCCAAGTCCTTTGTAGAGTCCTTTTTTACACATATGAAAGAACGGTTTTCAGTATCTGATATAAAAGCAGCTTACGGCAGTCTCGTATCCTCTTTTTCGAACGTGGAAAAAAGTTATAAAGAAGCTTCAAGTGTATTAGCCGTTCAAGAAAAACTAGGGGGAGAAACGTTAACCTTAAACGGTTATCACGAATTAGGCATCTACCAATTTTTAGATACCATTTATGAAAAACAACAAAGACAGAGCTACCACAATGAAATGATCAGGACTCTACAAGAATATGATGCGCAGCACAAGACTGAGCTTTATCACACATTAGAAACGTATCTAACGTTAGATGAGAACCTGAATAAAGCATCAGAAGTGCTTCATATCCATATGAACACTTTACTTTATCGTCTCAAACGGATCAGCGAGCTTACGAATATTGATATGAAGAGCCCTCATCAAAAGATTATGATCTATCTTGATTTCAAGATGAATCGGTTATTTAAACAAGAGCGTTTGTGAATTATCACAAATGCTTTTTTTTATTTTCTAGTTTCAACACAATGAAAAGCTCAATCCCTCGAACTATACTGAAATCACAATTGAAAACGCACTCAAAGAGTTTACTTATATAGGAGGATTCACAAATGATTATTGGAGTTCCAGCAGAAATTAAAAATAATGAAAACCGCGTAGCGATTACGCCATCGGGTGTTATTACACTAACAGCAGCAGGCCACAAAGTACTTGTAGAAAATAACGCAGGTGTTGGCAGCGGATTTACGAACGAAGATTATGCAGCAGCAGGAGCTGAAATCGTAGCAGAAGCGCAAGACGCATGGGCAGCTGAAATGGTTATGAAGGTTAAAGAACCTTTAGCTTCTGAGTACAAATATTTCCGTTCAGACCTTATTCTTTTCACTTACTTACACTTAGCTGCTGAGCCAGCATTGGCAAAAGCATTAACAGATAGTGGCGTTACAGCGATCGCCTACGAAACTGTAGAGTTCAACCGTACACTTCCACTATTAACGCCAATGAGTGAAGTAGCAGGACGTATGTCTGCACAGATCGGTGCTCAGTTCCTTGAGAAGCCAAAAGGCGGAAAAGGTATCCTTCTTGCAGGTGTACCAGGAGTACGTCGTGGTAAAGTAACAATCATCGGTGGCGGTGTTGTAGGTACGAACGCAGCAAAAGTTGCAATTGGACTTGGCGCTGACGTTACGATCATCGACCTTAGCCCAGATCGTCTTCGTCAACTTGATGACATCTTCGGAAACAGCATCCAAACATTAATGTCTAACCCATTAAACATTGCACAAGCTGTAGCTGAATCTGATCTAGTGATCGGAGCTGTACTTATCCCAGGAGCAAAAGCACCTAAATTGGTAACAGAAGAAATGATCAAGTCCATGACTCCAGGATCTGTAGTTGTTGACGTAGCGATCGATCAAGGCGGTATCTTTGAAACGGTTGACCGCATCACGACTCATGACAACCCAACATACGACAAGCACGGAGTTGTTCACTATGCAGTAGCAAACATGCCTGGTGCGGTTCCTCGTACGTCAACAATCGCACTTACAAACGTAACGGTTCCATATGCACTACAGATCGCTAACAAAGGCGCACAAGCTGCAATCGCTCAAAACCCATCTTTAAAAGCGGGTCTTAACACAGCTGGTGGATTCGTAACATACGAAGCAGTTGCAACTGACCTTGGTTATGACTATGTTTCAGCAGAAGTAGCATTAGAAAAAACAGTTCAAACGGTATAATGGATCGAATGAAAAGAAGCTAGGCTCAGAATGTTGAGTCTAGTTTCTTTTTTGTATATTCCTAGTGGACATATTCTATATCTGCCCGTTTAAGGCAGACACTCCATTTTTTTACGAGGTAATCTCATTTTTATACGAGCTAAACAGCATTAATTCCGTACTAAGTAGAATTATATCCGTACATAAATTTTTTTATCCGATTTTCGACAAATCTTATCATACCCACTACTTTTTACCCGCACAATCTGCAGACTACATAGCACCTTTTTCCCATACGTTTACACAATCTTAACATTCTCATAATCTTTTCAAAATATTATCGGAGTATAATTCCTCACTGTAAGACAACTCGAAACAACAGGAGGCAATTATGACTATTTCAAAAAAAGTACTATCTGTTGCAGTGGCAGGAACACTTGCCATTAGTGGTTTCGTTATAAATCAAGCATCTGCTGATGAAAAGCATAAGAAGAATGAGATAAGAAACGTGATCTTTTTAATCGGTGATGGTATGGGACCCACTTACACGACCGCATATCGTGCTTTTAAAGATAATCCAAAAACACCGATGATGGAAGAAACAAAATTCGATAACTATTTAGTGGGCATGCAATCCACATATTCACATGACAAGAAAGAAAGCGTAACAGATTCAGCCGCTGCTGCCACTTCAATGTCTGCAGGAATCAAAACCTATAACGGTGCTATTGCCGTTGATATGGAAAAACAAGATGTTAAAACCGTTCTAGAGCAAGCGAAACAAAATGGAAAGTCCACCGGATTAGTGGCTACATCTCAAATCAACCATGCAACACCAGCAGCTTTCGGTGCACATGATGAGTCACGTGAAAATTACAACCAAATCGCTGATGATTATTATGATGATATGGTGAATGGGAAGCATAAAGTAGACGTTATCCTTGGTGGTGGTACCAGCTATTTTGAGCGTAAAGACCGTAACATCACAGATGAATTTAAGAAAGACGGCTACTCTTATGTAACGAACAAGGATCAGATGCTGAAAGATGAAAATGAACAGGTTCTTGGATTGTTTGCTCCAAAAGAGCTTGATAAAAAAATCGATCGTCCACAAGAACAACCTTCTTTAAAAGAAATGACGAACTCTGCATTAGACCGCTTGAATAAGAATGACAAAGGTTTCTTCTTAATGGTAGAAGGAAGCCAGATCGACTGGGCTGGTCACGACAATGATGTAGTTGCCGGAATGAGCGAAATGGAAGACTTTGAACAAGCTTTCCAATCAGCCATTGAATTTGCTAAAAAGGACAAGCACACTCTTGTCATCACAACAGCTGACCACTCAACAGGTGGAATGACAATGGGCCGTGATGGAGATTACAAATGGGATCCATCTGCTATTAAAGCAGCGAAGAAAACGCCTGACTTCATCGCAAAACAAATCGCAAATGGAGCACCTGTAGAAGAGACTTTAGAGAAGTACATCGACCTTGAATTGACTTCAGAAGAAATTGAGTCCGTTAAAGCCGCTCATCAAAAAAGTGGAGATGTATTAGAAATCGATAACGCCATCGAAAAAATCTTTGATCTACGCTCAGGTACTGGTTGGACAACAGACGGACATACCGGTGAAGATGTAAACGTCTATGCATACGGACCAGGAATGGAGAAATTCTCTGGGAAGATTGACAATACTGACACAGCTAAAGAGATTTTTTCGATCTTAGAAAAAAGTAAATCTTCTTTCGGAAAATAAATTTTGTACAATTGGGTCAATCTAACCAAAAAAGCATCCCGTTATTCTACGGGGTGCTTATCTTTTAGGAGGTGCATCCATGCCTTTCAAAGGTTGGATCATGCTGATTCTGTCGGCTGCGCTCGTAACAGGCTGCGCGTCAGAGGCGGACAAGAAAAAGGAAACCCACACAAACCATCAACAGAATGAATCAAATAGATCTGAATCAGAAAATCAGACAGAAAAACAAACCTATACCGATAGCTCTCAAGCTTCAGACGATACAAACTTAACGAAAATCAATAAAAAAGTGGAAGACCAAGATGGGTCCATAACGTTAAAGAAATATGCAAAAGTTAATAAACAACTGCAGTCTGATTCTATTGCGCTTACGATCGATGAAGTGAAAGTATTACACTATGCACCATCTGTAGATCTGATAGATTTCTTCCATGGCTACACTAAACAAGATGAATTCCCTTATGTACGAGTAAACGTAAAAATTGTAAATAAAGGGAAGGAAAGTGTTCATTTCAATCCAATCGCTCAAATTGAAACCGATCAAGGGGAAACCGTAACGTGGAAAGAAGACTTTTATCTGGAGCAACTAAACGGAGAGATTAAACCCGGAGACGAAAAGATGGGCAGCTTAGGATTTATACTAAACAAAACCAATATTGAAAACCTAAAAACAATAACCATCACATCTAGTGAAGTGGTAGATGATCAGGAAAAAACTATCTCGAATCCTCTAATTCTCACTGTTGATTTATAAAAGATAAAAACATCCATGCAGTCAAGACTGCATGGATGTTTTATTTTCCGGGAAATTTTTGTCGAATCTTAATGAATGATGGTAGAAGCTTAAAGAAGTCCTTCCTTCTTCAAGAAATGTTCCGCAACTTTCTTAGGTGACTCTCCCCCAACATTCACTCTATAGTTCATCTCACGCATTTCATCATCTGTAATTTTTCCTGCAAGCTTTTCCAAAGCATCCTTTAACTCCGGGTGCTTCTCTACCGTTTCTTTACGAAGCATCGGTGCACCTTGATAAGGAGGAAACAGCTTTTTGTCATCTTCTAACACGGTAAGCTTATATTGACGCAGTTCGCTGTCTGTAGAATAGGCATCAACCACATCGATTTCACCTTTTTTCACCGCGTTATATCTTAGCTTCGGTTCCATCGTTCTCACATTCGCAAACCGAATATCGTATAGCTTCTGGATGCCTTTATAGCCATCTTCGCGATCCGAAAATTCTAACGTAAATCCGGCGTTCAGACTTTGGCTTACACTCTTTAAATCCGAAATCGTCTTTAAGTTGTACTCTTTCGCCAATTGTTCAGGAACAGCAAGCGCATACGTATTGTTATATGCCATCGGGCTTAACAATTGCATATCAAACTTACTTTCCATCCCGCTTCGAGCTTGTTCATATACTTTTTCGCTATCTGTACTTGATGCGTTCTCTTTTAAAAACTCTGCAATCGCTGTGCCTGTAAATTCTGGATAGATATCAATACTCCCAGATTTCAACGCATTAAACACAAAGGACGTTTTACCAAGTCCCGGCTTCAGCTCCACATTTAAATCAGTTTCTTCTTCAATTAAAAGTTTGTACATGTTGATCAAGATTTCAGGTTCAGAACCTAGCTTACCACCGATCACGATATCTTCTTGACCGCCTTTCATCGCAAAAGGAACAAGTATAACTAAAAGAGCGGCTATCAAAAATGCGCTGACCGTTGTTAGCGCTCGTTTAAAAGAAAGAAGCTCCAATCTTCTGAGCAGAAAATCAAATATAATCGCGAGCAATGCAGCTGGTACGGCACCAAGCACGATCAGCATCGTGTTATTGCGATCAATACCTAGCAAGATGATATCACCGAGTCCACCCGCTCCGATTAAAGCTGCCAGTGTTGCCGTTCCTATGATTAAGACCATGGACGTACGGATTCCGGCCATAATAACAGGCATCGCTAAAGGAAGTTCAACCTTCATCAACCGCTTTCTCGTGTTCATCCCCATCGCTCTCGCCGCTTCAATTAATGAGGAATCGACTTCTTTAATTCCTGTATACGTGTTTCTTAAAATCGGGAGCAGTGCGTAAACAACAAGTGCAATAATGGCCGGCACCTTACCGATTCCAAACAGCGGAATCAACAGACCCAGTAAAGCAAGTGACGGAATCGTCTGCAGCACAGCAGTTACACCGATAATCGGTTCAGCCACTCTTGGTTTTTTTGTTAGATAGATACCTAGAGGGATTGAAATAACTACAGCAAAGAGAAGTGCTATAAACGAAATCTGAATATGTTCGATCAATGCACTTGCGAGTTCACCTTTTCGATCTTGAAATACTTGCAAGAAACTATTCATCTCTGCTACCTCTTTCCTGCAAGCGATCTGCAAGATATTGAATAACAGCTTGTCTGTTTAGTGTTCCTATGATTGCACCATGATCTTCAACCGTCACTTCATTCTCACGGGTTAAGATATCGAGCGCCTCTGTAATACTCGTTTTCACAGAAATAGAAGGTAATTGATAATCTAATCCTATTTCATCTGCTTTCAATGGAATGACAAGCTTTCGAAGATCCATACTTTCAACAGAACTCATACTCTCTGTTCCTACGAAATTTCTCACAAAATCATCGGCAGGGTTTTCGAGCAGCTCTTCTGGCGTTCCTACTTGCACGACAGAACCTTCATTCATCACACAAATTCTGTCTCCCAGTTTCAAAGCTTCCTTCATGTCATGAGTCACGAAAACAATAGTCTTCTTAATATTTCTTTGAAGATTAAATAGATCTTCTTGCAGCTTTTCTCTGCTGATCGGATCTAGAGCACTAAAAGGCTCATCCATTAAAATAATGTTAGGATCTGCAGCTAACGCTCGTACGACACCTACCCGCTGTTGTTGTCCACCAGAGAGTTCATTAGGCTTGCGGTCTCGATACGTTTCAGGATCTAAGCCGACCATATCAAGAAGCTCATCCACTCTTTTACGAATTCTTTCTTTGTCCCATCCTTTCAGCTCGGGAACGATGCTAATATTCTCTAGAATTGTCATGTGAGGAAATAAAGCGATCTGCTGCAGTACATACCCGATATTCCAACGTAGTTCATCAATTTTGTAATCACTGATTCTCTTGTTATCGATGGAAATCGTGCCTTTAGTCAGGCTGATCAGTCTGTTGATCATCTTAAGCATCGTTGTTTTTCCACATCCGCTCGGACCGATCACAACGAAAAACTCTCCTGGCTGTATCGTTAAATTCAGATCGCGAACCGCGGACGTTCCATCTCCGTATTCTTTAGAAACATTATCAAAAGTTATCATACACCTGCTCCTTAGTGTGCTTTATCTATTACAAGCAGTATTTCCGTTTTTTCTGTAAACAATAATCAATCTACACTATGTATTGCACAAAGAAAGAGATTGTAAACTACTCATGCGCTACATATTTATATGGTTTATTGATTAATTACAAAAACTGACTTATAATGGGGAACTGTTGTGTTAAACGTGTTTCGCGGTTCGAAAACTCCCGCGTTATCAAAACTAGGAGGAATTTTTATGTTTAATTTTTATTTTGGTGTAGCATTTGCACTGGTTAATTTTATATTGTTTTTAACGTGCTATAAGTGGTTCGGTCGAACAGGACTGTATGCTTGGATCGCTGCCGCTACGATTCTTGCAAACCTTCAGGTTGTAAAAACGATCGAGATGTTCGGTCTTGTTATGACTCTCGGCAATGTAATCTATGGAACCATCTATTTAGCAACGGATCTAATCAACGAGAAATACGGTGAAAAAGAAGCGAAGAAAGCAGTTTGGTTCGGTTTCTTCACGCTCATTATGACAACAATCATCATGCAGATGGTGCTCGTGTTTCAACCGCACGAAAGTGACATCTTCCAGCCGCATCTTGAAGCCATCTTTGGATTTATGCCTCGACTTGTGATCGGTAGTCTGGCTGCTTACTTAATCAGTCAGTATCTAGATGTTAAACTTTTTGCAAAGTTGAAGGAAAGATTTTCACGCCCTGATCAGCTTTGGATTCGTAATAACGGAAGTACGATGGTAAGTCAGCTGATCGACACGCTTATCTTTTGTACGATTGCGTTTGCTGGTGTGTTCTCATGGGATGTTTGGATTCAGATCTTCTTTACGACGTATGTGATCAAGTTTGTTGTGTCAGCGGCTTCTACGCCATTTATCTATATTGCAAGAAGCTTCAACCATCCTGAAGACCTTCAAAAACCAGGCGTCTAATATGCCTGGTTTTTTTCTTCCCCTTTACAATAACGACATCTCCTTCACCCCACCTTTACAGAACGGCCATTTGTTAAGATATCCCCTCATATAGACCTTATTTTCTTTAAAATACTAAGGAGGTTCTGACCATTCTTTCCCCATTTTCCTTTGTTAGCATAATGAATGTGATCCTGCTTGTTGCATGAGGCGAGCGGTTCACGGACCATACAATACAATGATAAGGGGATGAATAACATGAGCATGAAGAAGACAGCAGTTGCATCATTACTTTCAATGGGGATTATTGGTTCGATCTACAGTACTTCCACACTCGCTTACGACCCGTCTGATCGCGTTCAAACTGTCGCACACCGCGGAGCATCGGGGTATGCGCCAGAGAATACGATGACCGCGTTCCAAAAGGGCGTAGATATGAAGTCCGATTATATTGAAATCGATGTACAAGAAACTAAAGACGGTGAGCTCGTTGTTATTCATGACGTTACGTTAGATCGAACAACAAACGGAACGGGCTATGTAAAAGATCATACGCTAGAAGAGATTCGTCAACTTGATGCTGGTAGCTACTTTGGGGAAGAATTTATAGGAGAGAAAGTTCCTACTTTTGAAGAAGTACTCGATGAGTTTCGCGGAAAAACTGGCATTCTGATTGAATTAAAAGCAACCTATTACTATCCCGAGATTGAAGAAAAAGTAGCTGCAGCCATAAAGGAACGAAACATGCATCTACCAGCTCATGATAAGATTATCATTCAATCATTTGAGTTTGGTTCTATGCAACAGATGGACAAGCTGCTTCCTAGAGTGCCTGTTGGCGTACTTACTTCCAATGCAGCTGATTTAAGTGAAGCGAAGCTCGATGAGTTTGCTACATATGCTGAATTTGTAAATCCTAGCAGAACGCTTGTTAATTCTTCAATTGTAGATGAAGTACATGAGCGTCATATGGGAATTATGGCTTGGACGGTTCGAAACAAGCCAGAAGTACAACCATTATTAGATGCAGGTGTTGATGGTATCATTACTGATTATCCAGACTATACGCCTAAGCATAAATCAAAATAAATAATTATAAAAAGTGTTGAGGCAACTAACTTGTTGCCT
Organism: Fictibacillus nanhaiensis; assembly: GCA_016401345.1. Lineage (GTDB taxonomy): Bacteria > Bacillota > Bacilli > Bacillales > Fictibacillaceae > Fictibacillus > Fictibacillus phosphorivorans. The sequence goes on from JAEACG010000003.1 coordinate 315,484, forward strand.
CAACATTTTTTGTTTAATTAACATTATGTTTAATCACCTTGCAAGGATTACCTACAGCTACACAGTTATCAGGAATTGATTTGGTGACAACACTTCCTGCTCCGATTACAGTATTGTCTCCTATTGAAACACCTGGTAAGATAACAGCATTTCCACCGATCCAAACATTGTTTCCGATTGTCACAGGCTTTGTGTTCGTTCGATATGGCGCTTCGTTTTCTTCTGGATGCTTATTGATTCTTTCCGACACTTGAATAGGGTGCGAAGCCGTGTAAATTTGGACATTAGGTGCGATCAATACGTTTTCCCCAATCGTAATCTTGTTATTATCTAACAACACACAGTTGAAATTAATGAAAGTATTGCTTCCTATCAATATATTTTTTCCGAATTCACATTGAATGGGCTTCTCAATCCAAACCCCTTCTCCTACGCTGCCTAATAATTGCTTTAAGATCTGTACTTTGCTCTCGGTTTCCTCAAAGCTTGTCGTATTAAAGGTTTCCACAAGCTTTTTGGCATCGAACGACATTTGTAAAAGTTCAGGATCTCGGGTGTTATAAAACTCTCCAGATAACATTCTGTCAAACTCTTTCATCTAATTCCCCCATGTCTATCCTTTCTTACTACCATCTAACAACAAAACAGCATAGAAGTCCAAAACTTCCATGCTGTTTGTGTTTTATTTATGCTTAGCCAAAACCTCATCCAACTTCGCGGATTTTTCACTTAGCTTATTATTAATTTCCTCATTAAGGCTCAACCACTGATTCATCTTCTCTAACGCAAGCTTCTCGTTATTTGCTCGTAAAGCATCGTGCATCGCTTTTTTCGTTTCATGTGCTTGACTGTGCAGAGTCCTTAACTCCTGATGAATTTGTTTCATCTCCTGCCAGCTGGCTTTGTTCGCGCTTCGTTTTTCTTTTACTTTCTGCTCCCCTGCTTTTACATGCAGGTCGAAAAGCTGGTCTTTCTTTTTTACGATATCTTTTTGAATCTCTAACCGTTCAATCTTAAGCGCGTTTGCCTTATGGACCTGCTTCTCAAAATTTTTCATCTGCTTAAAGTGCTGACCTCTTTTATGAGCCTCCACTTGAACCTTTTCTTGATTTGCAGCCGACACGGTAACTGCACCACTCGTTAGTACGGAAAACGCAAGTGCAAGAGGGATAAACTTTTTCATCACACAATCACTCCTTTAACTTTTATACAGGTATCATTTGTTAAAGAAGCGAAAATCTTACGTTCATATGTATGTAAAATCTTTGACATTTCATTAAATTTTCTTGAGTGCCCGGTTGACCGTCTCTCGTCTTAAGCCAACAAACTGTCCGATTTCTTCTTGAGTCAGCACTTTTTCAATCTGAATATCAGGAAAATAATTCGCAAACCAGTTTTGAAGCTTTCTAATCTTTCCTTCTGGTGTCAAAGTAGACATCTGATTGATGCGCTGCTGCATCATCCTTAGTTTCGTTTCTAGCATTAGTGCCACTTCTTTGTACTTGTAAGGATCCTCTTCAAGTGATCGATACCATTGCTGGGGTTCGATCCGCGTGATCTCACTAGGTAACAGGGCGATCGCTGTTCCGTTATACTCATTGGGACTCGTTAATGAATGATGTGGAATCACTTCGCCTGAAACAATCAAATTAAGTAAGACTTGGCTTCCATCCTCATGAACACGAACAATTTTTAATAAACCGTTATCTAACCGAAACAATGGCCCTTCTTCTCCTTGCCTGAAAAGAATCTCGCCTTTTGCCATCAGCATGAATCATCCTCCTAACTGCGTTTGTATCACTTAATCTACACATCCTCCATATGCTTGTAGTAAGGAGGCTGAAAGAAATGAAACTTGCTCCTTTTATGCAAGAATTAACCCTATTGTACAGCATTGCTCTACTCGGTTATATCCTTCGAAAGAAAGAGATCTTGCCATCTGGCAGTGAACGCACAATTTCAGCACTTTTATTAAATGTAACGTTACCTGCATTGATCATCTTCGGAATGGATGTTTCCTTTTCCATCGAAAATTTAAAACAGTTCGGTTGGCTGTCCGGAATGTCTATATTCGTATTACTTATTTCCTCCCTCTTTTCTTGGTGGACGATTAGGAGATTGAAGATCATAGACACACAGAAAAATGCCTTAGAAGGGATCATGATTTTTGGAAATCAAGGTTTTCTAGGCATTGCCGTCTGTTTTATATTATTCGGAAAAACAGGAGTGCTGTTTGCCACATTCTTTAACTTTGTCTATCTCTTGTGGATTTGGACATACGGCATCTATTTATTTGCTCGTCATTCCGAGACTCTGCCTTGGCGAAGCGTCTTTTTAAATCCCGGTGTGATTTCAACACTCGTTGGCTTAATCTTCATGCTCCTGCCAGGAACCCTTCCTAGTGCTTTATCCAACACTTTAGAAATGCTAGGAAAACCTACTGTTCCACTTTCGATGTTGTTGATCGGCGTTCTTTTGGGAACTTTACCGTTACAGCATTTAACGAGCTTTTTAAAAAGTTCACATTTATGGCTAGCGAGTTTTTATAAGCTGCTGCTTTTTCCGTTTCTATTACTGCCTTTTGTTTTCTTTTCGTTGCCTCTTCCATTAATAGCAGTTGCCGTCCTAACTGCCGGCATGCCCTCCGCTCCAACCATCTCCATGTATGCAGAGCGTTATGGAGAGGATGCCTCTTTTGCGGCAGCAGGTGTCATGCTGAGTACGATTCTTTCCTGTTTTACCATCCCGTTATTGTACGCACTCGTGTTAATAATCTCGTCCCTTACCTGAATCTGAGATCTCTAGCAGAATTTCAGGGTACGGTGCAAAGAACGTCTGACCGAGAATCTCACTGTCTTCAAAGCGTATCGCATGCGACTTTAAAATAGTAGCTACGCTTGAAAACGGTTCTTTTTTGTTCGCATACTTCTGAAGAAGCTCTTCAAAAAAGGCGATTTCTTTTGGAGATAGATGCGGCTGAAATCGTTTGAAGATCTCGTATGCCACTTTCCGGTTAGAGTCACTCCTTGCCGTACGATTAAACAGCTTGTTCATAGCTTTAGCATACAGTTGTATCGTTCGTTCTTCGCCATTTTCCTGCTCTTTTTTCAAGATACGATTCATCACTTTTAGCGTTGGGTTGCTATAAGCCATGAACAGAAACTGATTTTTCTGATGAAAGCTTTTAATCTCTTGAAGTCCCTGCGGCAGAATGTTTCGAAAGGCAGCAAGCGTAAAAAGCTTCGTATAAAAACGATCACGAATCGTAAAATTATTTAACCGTCCTTCTTCTTCAATCGCTAAGTGTGAATAAAGCTCTGCGACCCTTCCTCCAAATAGCCCACTAGAATGCCCGATGGCAGGTCCTTTTTCAGTCGAGGCATATACCTTCACTTCTTTTAATCCACAAGAAGGAGAACGCGTCTTCAGGATAAACCCGTCAGTATCAATGATTCCAGCCAGATAACCATCTGAAAACGTACGCATCTCCGTCGTTACATCACGCTGCGTTGATGGCTGCAGAAGAAAATGATCTTCACCCTTTTTCACGATACGAATCGTTTCTCGTGGCGTTCCTAACCCAATCTCCACTTCTGGACATACGGGAACAAAATCTACATAATCCATCAGTTTTTTGATCACATCGTTATATATCACATCACCGTTGTATCGGCATGCTTCAAATTCAAGACACTTACTTACCACCACACGGGGTCTAGCGAAGGCTTCCATTCCAAAACTCCCCTCGATCTTTTTATTCAGTGTTCCACTTTTAGATGGATTATTAACATGTTTTCTGTAAAATGTTGGTTAGGAAGGAGAAATTTGATGGCTTACTATGAAGATCTTCGGAAATATGTAGGAACCACACCACTCATCCTACCTGGCTCTGTTGTTATTATTGTGAATGAAAAGGATGAAATATTATTACAACATCGTACCGATGGCGGTTGGGGACTGCCCGGTGGTCTGATGGAACTTGGTGAAAGTTTTGAAGAAACGGCGATTCGTGAAGTAAAAGAAGAAACAGGACTTGATGTTGAAGGCTTGACCCAGCTTCATGTCTATTCTGGCCAAGATCATTATATTAAAAATGCAAACGGTGATGAACTGTATGCCGTAACCGCTGTATATACGGCTCATTCTGTAAGTGGCGAACTAACAATCGATCTCAATGAATCACATGATTTTCAATATTTTAAACATGATCAGCTTCCGAAAGACACGTTAGGCTGTGCACGAAAATACATAACAAACTATATAGAAATGAAGAATCAGAACAAAGCTTACCGGTAATTACGCCGGTCGCTCTGTTCTTTTTTCGTTAAATTTAAGTTCAATATAATCACATACCGGTTCATAACCGATATTTTGATAGATTTTATTAGAAGTAGGGTTTGAGAGATCTGTATAAAGGGTGCAGAACGTAAATCCTTCTTTCAATAGGTAATCGCTTAGTGCAGCAACACAAGCGCTCGCATATCCCTTACCTCTAAGATTCTTAGGTGTATAAACCAAATTGATTGAGACACCTTTTATATTCGGCCGCGTCTTAGCTGCCATCGATACCGGTTTGCCATCCTCTTCCCATATAAAAAGAAACTTGCTCTTTACACGTATTTTCGCATATTCTTCAGCTTCCGCCATCGTCATAATCTGTTTTGTCTCTTCTGTCATCTCTACGATCCATCTAGGTAAGAAGGATAAGTCGGCTTTTGTGGCCATCCTCAAACGTCCAGGTCGGGCTGCAGGCTGGATAACAGAAGGAAGCGTGTAAAGACGCAGATCCATCAACAATTTTTCTTCTAGATGATGAGCCGTCGTCCACTCTTGAGCAAATGCCTTTCCAATAGCTTTCGGCGACATTACTTTTTGCACATAATAGTCTTCTTCGAGCAAATAACGAACCAAATGCGGGACAGCCGCAACACCATCTGTTTCCTCTTTTTCTAAAAGTAATAAAGCGTAAGGCGGAATGAGCATGGCTGAGAGCATGATTTTCCCATTCTGTTTAACAGTAGCGAGAAAAGGCTGCTCACCCTCCCATACCTTGTCTTGAAAACGCAGGCAGTTACCAAGCATGATTCCTGCTCGATCTTCCTGACACAACAGAAATTCTTCTACTTCCCTATAAAAAGCTGCTATAGATGAATAACGAGTTACCTCCATGATCGTGACCCTCTCTTTATCTATTAAGTCTGTAATCTTATCTATTTCCTCTCTGTTGAGAAAGATTCCTTCTTTTTAGAGTTTTATTCTTAGAGTAGTTTTCGTAATCATTGTGTATTCATTGTTGCTTTTGAAAGTAGTTGCTTTCCGTTGCAGATACTCGCTTTCCGCGGGGCAGTCGGTGAGCCACATTCGTACGTATCCGTATAAGTGTCTCACTTGCCTACCTGTCCCGCAGGAGTCTCGCATCTTTCACTCCAATCAACTGGCAGAGGAGACAAGCAACAATCTTTTTACAAAAGTCCACTTTCGCTTGAAGAATTTTTTTCTAATTCCTCCCTTCAATGCAAGTTGATTGTAGCGGAAGGTTGCCGACTCCTATGGGACGAGCGATCAGGTGAGACCCTTAAGGGCGCGTAGTGGCAAGGGGCTCACCGTTCGCCCCATGGAAAGCGTGCAACCTGGAGCAGAAATCAACCACTCTCAAGAGCACCTGTGAATACTAAACCAAATTTAATTGTTTTATGCTCTTTAATTGGTTAAAGGATGCCATTTTCTGATATACTGACCATAACGTAAAGGAAGGTGAACGAAATGAGTACACATGTATTTTCAAAACGCGAAGAGATAGCAAATGCCATCACACACGGACTCGGTGTCCTTCTTAGTGTAGCGGTTACTTCCATTCTGCTCGTGTTTGCCGTATGGAAAGGAACAGCGGTTCATATTGTTAGCTTCGCCGTATTCGGAGGAACGATGCTGACGCTCTATTCAGCTTCGACCCTCGTACACGCTTTTCCTAAAGGACGGGTTAAGGATTTATTTGAGATCATGGATCACGCTGCCATCTATCTCTTTATTGCAGGAACGTATACCCCAATCGTGCTGATCGTCGTAGGAGGAGCACTGGGTTGGACATTATTTGGAGTCGTTTGGGGACTCGCAATCTTTGGTGTCGTGTTCAAAGTCTTTTTTACGAAAAAATTCGTTGTGTTATCAACATTAGGTTATGTAGCGATGGGATGGCTGATCACCTTTGCCTTTCAAGATATTTCAGCAAACATGCCACCAGCGGGAATTCAACTCCTCGTCGCAGGCGGAATCATCTATACGCTAGGCAGTATATTTTATGTATGGCGCAGCTTTCCGTTTCACCACGCGGTCTGGCACCTGTTTGTTCTAGCTGGCAGTGTGATGCATTTTCTCATGATGTTTTATGTGTTGCCTAACTAAGAATAATCTCTTTAAAAGAAGCAGGGAATTTTCTGCTTCTTTTTTTTATGCTGTACTTTTAACACCTTTCGTTTCTTCTTGCGCTTCGGATTGAAACAAAACATGATAGATCCATAAACTTGTAAGACCCATCAAACTAAACAGCAAGGTGATCGTATTGGCTGAAAGGAATCCGCTCAGCATAACGAATAGTGCGGCAATCATTCCAGACAGATGAAACGATAAGCCGTAGATCGCCATGTAAGAGCCGCGAGCATCATCCGGTATGATCGATGCGACATACGCTTGCTTAGCTGGAATATGAATCAGTTCACCGACAGACGCAATAAACATCGCTGTGATTAAAACAATAGGACTCATGCTATAGCTGATCACAACAAAACCTAAAGCGTAACCAAATCCCCCTCCGAGCATTAAGTGGCGGTCTTTAAAACGCTTTACCATAGTAGCTATAACTAAACTCAAGACAACAACTAAGATGGTGTTCTCTGCTTTTAGTAAACCGATCAACTGAAATCCATCTACTTCAAATAATGATGTAAAAGGCAGTAAAGCAACCGGGTCCTTCATATCGCTTACAAGTTTTATACCGATATATGTGGTCAAGCTCTCTTCCAACGAGATAAGAAACAACCCTGCTACCGTAAAAAGAATGAATTTTTGGTTCAAAAAAATCTCTTTATAGTTTCCCTGCAAGCTTTTTGTTACGTTAGTATCCTGAGTCATAGCGCTAGGCAGCCTTACATCTTCAAGCCATAACCATGTTACCACCCACGTGAAAAAGGTAACCAACGCGATTCCTAAAAATAACTCATATGGATAGGTTTTAAATAGGATAGCTCCAGTTACTCCCCCTGCAGCAACCGCTAAATTCCCAAGCCAATAGGAAATCGTATAAATGGCTTTTCTGTTTTCCTTCGTACTTGAATCAATAATGATCGCACCATACGCAGGGCCAGCCATACCTGTAAAAAAAAGAATAACGATGAACAGGACGAAGTTCACATATGGAGAAAGAGGAAAGAACAGATTGAGAGCTCCAGCAATCAAGTAACCAAGGCCGATCATGCTCTCACTTAGTAAAATAATTCTCTTTCTACCGAATTGATCCGAACGCCTCCCACCAATCAATGCTCCTGTTATTCCAGATAGAATAACCCCGATATACATCAAACCCGTTGAAAACGCCCCTACCTGATCAGAAAAAAAGATTGCTAGAAATGGGATTACGGCTGAAGAAGCAAATGTTGTAATAAATTGGAGCACAAGCCTTAGCTGAATGTTGCGATGAAAGGTAAAGAAATTCATGTTTATCTCTCCTTTTACGATTGATTAATCAATCATTATTAAGATAAAAAGTAACCGAAACACATTTTAGCGTTTCGGATATAACAGTTGAAATGCTGGAATCTTAAACTTTTCTCTAACCCGTGATACCGCATAGTCTGTAAACGTTAATCGAATTCCTAATAGAAAGCCGAGATATGCTGTTGCTGTTAAGTCTTCATCAGATTCTTCTAAGATTCCGCTTTTTTGACCATTTCGTATGATCTCTTGAAGTTTTAAAATAAACTGGAGACTAAATTCGTCCAGAACTTTAAACGGTTCAGGAAACTTCGTATGCTGTCCGATCACTTGCACGACCAGCTGCAGATAGGTACGCATCTCGATAAATATAGTAATATGTTTGTCTATCATGCTCTTAATCTCGGTCAAAAGATCTTCACCTTCCGGATTAAAATCTAACATCGCTTCTCTATATTGTTTTTCTAAAGGCTCTGTAACCGCATGATAAAATAACTGATCCTTATTTTCAAAGTATGTAAATACACTCCCAAAACTAACTCCTGCAGCTTTTGCTACCTTCGCAATAGTCGTGCTCTCATACCCTTGCTCTGCAAACAACAGGATCGCCTGCTCTAAAATCTTTTCACGCTTTTGTTCCATCGCTATCATTTGTTTATGTGATAAAGGCAATTGAATAATCTCCTTTTTATGGATGATTGGTTAATCAATCATTATTATAAAGTGTATGTTAAAATAAGTAAAATATTATTTTTGGAGGACTAAGAGTGACTATATCGATTGAACACCGATTATATACGATGTGCATGGTTCAAAACGGAGATCATGTTCTATTAATTAAGCGGCCAGACAGCCGTGGCTTCCCAGGCTTTTTAGCTCCTGGAGGTAAAATTGATTTTCCTGAAAGCTTAGTGGATGGTGCTTGTCGAGAAGTTGAGGAAGAAACAGGATTACGTGTTTCGAACTTAGTGTTCAAAGGAATCGATGAATATGTAAATCCACAAAAAAATGTGAGATATATGGTGTTCAACTATTGGACGGATACTTTTGCAGGTGAACTTTTGTTAGATCCACCAGAAGGCGAGTTGGTTTGGGTCTCGCTAAATGAAGCATTAGATCTTCCCATGCAAGGTTGGTTTAAAGAAAGGTTTCCGTTGTTCTTTGAGGAAGGTACATTTGAGATTCAACGCGTTTGGGATGAACATAAAAAGAAGCAGATTGAACTTACCATTATAAAAACTTAGAGATGAACGGATATCCGTTTGTCGATAATTGTCTAAGTTTGTAGACTCGTGGATAAATGTCTCAAATATGTGGATTGCAGAACAAAACTCGTGGATTGAACGTCCAATTTTGTGGATTCAAAGGCAAAACTTTAGGATTGCACCTCTGAGCACCTATCAAAATGACTATCTGGCTAACCTCTTCGGCTATAAAAAGGAAAGGATGGCTCCCACAGGGGCCATCCTTCATGATTTCACTACTTTTATTTAATAATCTGCAGCTCTTTTGGATATTTCGTCAATGTTTCGTGTCCATCTGCTGTTACATAGACGTCGTCCTCAATACGAACTCCGCCGACATCATCAATATAGATGCCTGGTTCGATCGTATACGTCATTCCTTCACGAAGAACACCATCGTTGTTGTCACTCATGGACGGGAATTCATGAACATCGATCCCAAGGCCGTGTCCGATGCGGTGCGGGAAGTGATCTCCGTATCCTGCTTCCGCAATGTGATTGCGTGCGATCAAGTCAATGTCACCGATGCGCGTTCCTGGCTTAGAAGCTTCTAACGCCTTCAATTGTGCTTGCAGCACTGTATCATAGATCTCGCGACGCTTTTCATCTAGATCACCAAACGCTACTGTACGCGTGATGTCAGAACAATACCCATCAAGGACTACACCTAGATCGAATAAAACAAAGTCGCCATGCTGAAGCTTTCTTAATCCTGGCTTACCGTGAGGCTGTCCAGCTTTTTCACCGAATAATACCATTGTAGAAAACGACATCGCGCTGATGCCTTTTTGCTTCAGTTCGTATTCGATCTTCGCGAGTACTTCCATCTCTGTTACACCCTCACGAAGTGCCGCAACTCCTACTTCGACTCCATAGTCTGCAAGTCTAGCTGCTTCACGCAACGTCTTTAACTCGCTTTCTTCTTTTATGAGACGAAGCTCGTTCATCAACTCTTCAGCTCCGACCAAGCTCGCACCATCAAACATACCAAGTAGCTTCTCGCCACGTGCGTATGGAAGAGTTTCTTTTTCAACTGCAATCGATGACGCTGCAGTCACCCCACGGTTAGCCAAAGCATCCTGTACCTTCGTCCAAGGATCTTCAGAATCGCTGTAACCAACAATCTCATACGTCCAGCCTGCGTCTTTCGCTTGCGAACGCTCCATGCCTGGACAGATCATGAACGGCTCTCCTTCTGCAAGTACAGCCACACCTAACACACGTTCATGCGGATCCGAATACAATCCTGATAGATAGAACACGTTTGCTGTCGTGTGAATGAACGCGAAAGTATGCCCTTCTTGCTTTAACCAGTTCTGTACCTTTTGAATACGTCCTTCGTTCATGTATATACCTCCAATAAAAGCCCTAGGGCTATAAATTAATCTCTCATACTCTATTGTAGAATAAACGCCACAGAAAAAACAGAAGCACACATCGCAAGTGGCAAATGTGTGCTTAAAGCTTGAAAGCTTGAAAGAGGTTGATTTCCGTTTCAGGTGCTCGCTTTCCGGGGGGCGTGCGGTGAGCCACCTAGCGTTCTGCGGTGTTAGGTGGCTCACCTGTCCCGCTGATCCCCCAGGAGTCTCCCACCTTACACTCCAATCAACTTGCCAATGATGCCTTTTGTGAGTTTTAACCAAAAGCAACATTGCTTCTTACAATAAATTAAAACTGAACCTTAGACTCAATAAAGCTCTTAAGATCTGCAATCTTCACACGCGTTTGTTCCATCGTGTCACGATCACGTACTGTTACCATGCCGTCTTCTTTAGAATCAAAGTCATACGTGATACAGAAAGGAGTTCCTACTTCATCTTGACGACGGTAACGTTTACCGATTGACCCTGTCTCGTCATAGTCCACATTGAAGTCTTTTGCAAGTGAGCTGAACACTTCTGTGGCTTCTTCAGATAGCTTCTTAGATAGTGGCAGGATCGCTGCTTTATAAGGAGCTAATGCAGGGTGCAAGTGCATAACGGTTCTTGATGTACCATCTTCAAGCTGCTCATCTTCATACGCATCAATCAAGAACGCTAACGTTACGCGGTCAGCACCTAGAGATGGTTCAATGCAATAAGGAACATAACGCTCGTTTGTTTCTTGGTCGATATAGTTGAAGTCTTCACCTGAGAATTCCATGTGACGCTTCAAATCGAAGTCTGTACGTGAGGCAACACCCCAAAGCTCGCCCCAGCCGAACGGGAACTTGTATTCAAAGTCAGTTGTCGCATTAGAGTAGTGAGAAAGCTCATCTTCGTTATGGTCGCGAAGACGAAGATTTTCTGAAGTCATACCCAATGATTTTAGCCAGTTTTCAGCTGTGTCTTTCCAATAGTTGAACCACTCGATCTCGCTTCCTGGCTTACAGAAGAACTCAAGCTCCATCTGTTCGAACTCACGTGTACGGAACGTGAAGTTACCAGGTGTGATCTCGTTACGGAAACTCTTACCGATCTGTGCGATACCGAACGGCAATTTTTTACGCATCGTGCGCTGAACATTTTTAAAGTTAACGAAGATCCCTTGTGCCGTTTCAGGACGCATGTAAATTTCGTTTGAACTTGATTCCGTTACACCTTGGTGTGTTTTGAACATCAAGTTGAACTGGCGGATGCTTGTGAAGTCATGGCTTCCACACTCCGGGCAAGCGATATTGTATTCTTTCACTAGCTCTTCCATCTTTTCAAACGGAAGGCCGTCTACGATAATTTCTTTTCCAGCTTGATCAGCAGCATCTTCGATCAATTTATCAGCACGGTGGCGCGCTTTACAGTTCTTACAGTCCATCATCGGGTCGTTAAAGTTACCGATGTGACCAGATGCTTCCCACGTACGAGGATTCATGAGGATGGCTGCATCAAGACCTACGTTGTAAGGTGATTCTTGAACGAATTTTTTCCACCATGCTTTTTTTACGTTGTTTTTAAGCTCAACACCTAGCGGACCATAATCCCACGTGTTCGCAAGACCTCCATAAATTTCAGATCCTGGAAATACAAAACCGCGGTGTTTCGCATGATTTGTGATGGTTTCCATGTTTTTTGTCATTTTTATTCCTCCCATTTAGGTTTTGCCTTATGGGTCGGCCGTTTTTTAAAAAATAAAAAACTCCCGTCCCAAGGCGCTATGCCCAGGGACGAGAGTTGTATCTCCCGCGGTTCCACCCTAGTTGATCCGTATGTAAAAACGAATCCTCTTTTCAAAAAGCAACTCCGGACTGCCGTTTCACTAATGTCTCTTACCGGGCTCTCACCATCCCCAGCTCGCTAAAAAGAGTGTCCATTTAGCTACTATTCATCCTTCACAGCTGCATATCATCTTTTATAATAAAATAATATTACCAAAAAACAAAAACATTAGTCAAAATATTTTCCTATTATATGCAGTTATTGTTTATTTTGTGCCAGTTCGTCCTCAATTTGTTTTAAAGTAGGCAGTGCAGTCATTGCTCCTTTAACAGAAACAGCAAGTGCTCCAGAAACGCTACCGAATAACGCCATGTCACTCGCTTCATCAAGCGTTAGATCTTGGAGTGAGCCATCGTATTCATTTAGTTGATGAAGAACACCCGCAACATAAGCGTCACCTGCTCCGGTCGTATCTACCGAAGAGACACGTTTTGCCGGAATATATTCACCGCCCTCTTTCGTCACCACATAGCTTCCGTCATCACCGAGCGTGATGAAGAGTAAGGGAATATCATATTCTTGAAGAACTTTAATGCCTTCTTCGACCTTTTTTAATCCTGTGATGAATTCGAGCTCTTCTTCTGAGATCTTGACGATGTCAGCGTACTGCAGCATGGAGAGAATCGTCTCGCGGGCCTGCGCCGGCGTCTTCCAGAGCGACAACCGCAAGTTTGGATCATACGAGACCCACATGCCGTTCTCTTTTGCGAGTCTTACCGCTTTTTCAGTAGCACTCTTAGATGGCTCACCAATCAACGAGATCGAACCAAAATGAAGAATTTTATGTTCTTTAAAGAGACTAGGCTGTACATCTTTTTCTTCTAAGAATCGGTCTGCGCTCGGATTAATATAAAAGTCGAACGATCTTTCACCGTTAGGATCGAGCGTCACAAAAACGGCTCCTGTTCTCACTTCTTCCGTCTTGTACACATGAAACGCGTTCACGCCATAACTCTTTAATGTATCAATCATGAACGATCCTAGAACATCATCTCCCACTTTTCCTAAAAAAGTAGATGCTGACCCTAATCGCGCAACCCCAACAGCTACATTGGCAGGTGCTCCACCAGGACTTTTTTGGTAAGTCGTGTTCGTTTCATCCGTTGGAATAAAATCAACAAGTGCTTCTCCTAAAGAAATTACGCCTTTTTTCATCGTAGCCCCCCCCTTTTTATTGGAAAAAAATCAGGCATGGTTAGCCTGATTTCCTGATTTATTTCATTTTAACCTGCAATAATGAAGTTTCACCTTTTGTTGCTTCAGAAGCAGCGCGCTTATCTAAAGATTCTACCGCATCACCATTTGTGATTACGATCGGCGTTACCGTGCTAGCGGCTTTTTCTTTAATCAATTCCAGGTCAAAGCTTAAAAGCTTGTCTCCCGCTTTTACTTTATCTCCTACATTCACATGTCCCTCGAAACCTTCACCGTTCATGCTAACCGTCTCAAGACCAACGTGGATTAATATCTCTGCACCAGCTTCTGATTGGATGCCGATCGCATGCTTCGTGTGGAAGAACTGAACGATTTCTCCATCAACCGGAGAGACAACAACACCTTCTGTTGGTTCTATCGCAATCCCATCGCCCATCATCTTCTGAGCGAATGTCGGATCTGGTACCTCTTCAATGTTTACGATTTTTCCTGTTAATGGAGCGATTAGTGTTTCTTCTTTTTTAACTTCTTTTTTTCCAAATAGTTTATTGAACATTATTTTTCACTCACCTTTCAGTTTGCTTTACTTTTATAATTTACACCTGTCTGAGCGCTTTAAAACATTACAGTTTTATTTGGGCATTTATCTTGATGTACTTGAAGGTGGTTGATTTCCGTTCCAGGTTGCTCGCTTTCCGCGGGGCAGACGGTGAGCCACATTTGTACGTTTTACTTTTAAGTGTCTCACCTGTCTAGATGCAGTGGCTAAGCCCCTCGAGGTCAAAAGTTAAATGGACTACAAGGCAAACTGCGCCTTTCTGGCCCATTCACCTTTTGCTTGTCGGGGCTGACCGAGCCACTTACACTTTTCGGACTGCCCGCCTGTCCCGCAGGAGTCTCGCACCTTGCACTCCAATCAACTTATCAATGAGGCATAAAAATAACCCAAAAACAATCTTTTAGATCATACTAACTGATACAAAGAAAGACCAAAGAGCAAGAAACAAGTTCAATGCTCTTCAGGTCCTATTAAACAGGGTAAACTTTCCCTATAAAAGTAATGCAGTGCTTATCTGGTTGTCAACGAGAAAGGTTCTTTTATTGATATAGTGAGTTGGACAATAAACGGAACAGATAATCAGTATGATCACGGAATCCTGCTTCGAGTCCGATCAACGTTATATCTTTTTGCGCTTCTTCTACAATGACGGACTGCCCAGCCGCTAGTTGATTGTTCTTCCAGTGGCCTGCAACAAAGAAGTCACCGTCTCCTAACGTTGCGACCGATTTTGAGTTTCCTAACTCTGTAAACCAGACTGGTCGATAAACAAATCCGAGGTCATCCTTTTTATAACCAGCTGTTACTTCATCTTCTTCATAGTTTACTTTTACGATTCCGTTGCTGTTGGAACTGCCAGTATTTACTTTTATCGTTGTTAAGCCGAGCTGACTTGAAGCTTTTGCACCACCAGCGCCAACTGAAATGTATTTTCCACCGTTATTAATAAATGTTTGTACGTTATTTTTGAAACTGTCATAAGCCTGTTTACTTCCGATTACAAATGGCTTATTTGCTTCCCTCACATTCTCGTATTGCAGCAATGCGTCAGTTCCTGCATATAGGAACGCATCGTATTGAGATAGCCCCTTCTCTGCCACTTCTTTTGGTGTCACTTCTTTTACCGAGAAGCCGAGTCGTTCCAATGCGAGCTTTGTACCTGCATGACTTTGTGCTTTATTCATGCCACCATCTTTTAATACAGCTACTTTTAGAGTTGAAAGCTTTTCTTTTTGAGCTGGCAGTTTTGCAGTTTGCAGCTTGATTCCTGATTCTTTCACGAGCTTCTTATTTCTTGATGAAAGGTTTTCGATATAGAAACTACCTCCATCGTCTTTATATACACGCTCACCTTTTTTCATAAGGTCGTTCACTAGTTTAACAGCTTGGACCGAACTGTTGGGAATTACGTATGGCCCTTTCCCTTGAATAGATCCGTGATATTCGGCCTCTCTAACAGGCTTTGTTTTCGCATTCACTTTTTCATCTACTTCAATTGCTTCAAAGCCCCACAATTCTGGTAGACTCCAGGCTGATATATCATACATCGCTGGCGTATCGTTCGTGATATCCTCGCCATCCCATAACATCGTGTTTGCAAGACCTGCTTTGGCTTGGCTCATATCAACGATGTACGTGCCCGCTGGATAAACTTGTCCGTTAGCCGAAAAAGGTTTGACTGCTTTTTCTACAGAAATATCATTTTCAAGAAGATGGTTCACCGCTTTTTCTGTAACCGTCGGATCCTTTTCATTTACAGGTAATACATAGGCATTCGGGAAAAATCCTTCTTCATGGTAAGGGTGATCAAAATTGATGCCACGTTCAAAGATCTCAATTTGATCTGAAAGCATTCCTTGTTTGTTCTGAACAGCAAATTTCAAGGCTCCCATCACAGCATCGTTGGCCCATCTCACACCATCCCAATTGTTTGTCGGTGCTTCAAGTGTATAGCCGTATGCCCCATGATACATCGCGTACATCGGTGTAAAGATCGGCGGATAATCGTCCCAACCTGCGCTGTCATCACGCTGCGGAATATATGTACCTGTCATATTTTTATAGAGATCTGTTTCATAGTTTGCTTTATTTCCAACGATCTCTGCTTCCATCGCTTTCGCTTGATCTAAAGCCCATTTAGAAAACAGATCATATTCATAGTTCGGGTTATGAGGCGGCGTACATGGCTCAATCAACCCTGGTTTTCCGTCGTCACTGTTCACATAGCCGTGAAGATCTAAGAAGACCATCGGATTCCACTCTGTGATCAGATCAACGGTTTGTTTCGTTTCCTCTTGCGAAAGAGTGATAAAGTCACGGTTCAGATCTATACCGTTTCCATTAAAGCGAGTTCCGTCAACACGACCATCAGGGTTTGCAACCACATTAAATATGAGTATGTTGCTGTCTAGAATCTCTTTTGTTTCTTCATCATTATCTTTGGCAAAACGATCGATCAGCTGAAGGACAGCATCAGAACCTATGTATTCAGTACCATGGATAGACCCATTGATCATCACTGGTACTTTAAAATCAGGATTTTCGGCGATCCAATCTTGAGCTTTTTGAGGATTTTTGAACATTTCCTTTCGTAGTTTCTTATAATGTCCATACTTGCCTTTATCACCGTTATTAGAAATGGTGACCACATACATCGGATACCCTTTAGATGAAACCCCTGTTTGTTCAAGGGTTACTCGTTTACTTTCTCTATCAATCTTCTTTAAGATCGAGCCAATCTTTGAATACTTCACAAAATCATAATGCTCAGAGTTAAACGGACTTCCATCAGCCTCTTCAAAACTATTAACATTTGTCCACTTTTTTTGCGGTGATTCTGCTGTTACAGCAAAAGGCATCGATGTCAGCAAACTTAAACTCATAACACCAGCTACCCAATGTTTTTTTAACATGTTGTTTCTCCCCTTCCTCAATCCCAAAAACAAAGTAATTATACCTATGTATGAATATTTATTCAATCTATTTTTTAAGATTATATCACCAGAATTAATATTCAATAGACGTTGGTTGATACCTCTATAAAAAATACGAAGAGTTATAAATGAGTAAATATTCATGGTTCTTTATTCTTATAAAGGAAACTTCAGTAAATAATAACGAGAGATAATGTTATAATTTGGATATTCAGAGAGGAGGTTGTAACGTATGGGAATTAGTGAGGTTTCAAGAATAGCCATCGGCACACATCTAGGGAAAATGAATGAAGAAGACTCACTTCTCTATCAGGCATCGATTGAATTTGCGCTTTTAAATGGAATTAACTTTGTTGATACTGCACTTAATTATCGAGGGATGCTCTCTGAGCGCGATGTTGGGAGAGTTATAGCGAAACTCGTTCAAATCGAAAAGCAGGTCGAAAGAGAAGATATTTTCTTATCTACGAAAGCCGGTATCATACCAGGTGATATTGACGCTCAACTTCGTCCAGAGAATTACCTGCAGAAGGTTTTAGTGGAAAAAGGAATTTTACAGCGTTCTGATTTACAGATCATTGACCATCACAAACACGTTATGGAGCCTTCTTTTTATGAATTTGCTATCCTGCAAAGTTTAAAACACATGCATATTGATTACATAGACGTCCATTACATTCATAATCCTGAAGTCTCTTTGATGGTTTTAGGGGAAGAAGTCTTTTATCAAAAACTTAAAAACTTGTTTTCGTTTTATGAACAGCAAGTGGAGAAAGGTTTGATTCGCTATTACGGTTTAGCGGTTTGGTCAGCTTTTACAGAGTCTCCTGGCACATCTGGTTACATCTCTCTGGAGAAAGTGATCAATGTTGCCCAATCAGTTGCAGGAAACTCACACCATCTGGGCTTTATCCAAGCTCCGTTCAACCAATCGAATCAGAGAGCTGCAAACGATGAGAACCAGCAAATCAGCGGTAAATGGAGAACACTATTTCAAGCTGCAGAAGAGTTACGCGTTCACGTCACAACAAGTGCCCCTTTAGATTGTGGAAGACTTGCTAATCATCAATACAAGAATGTAGATGAGTTGATGTCTATGGTTTTAAATACACCGGGTATCTTGTCCACGATGATCGGTATGCGAAAGGTAGACACGGTAAAAAAGAATTTGAGATGCTTAAACAAAGTTGGCTCGTAATAACGAGTCAACTTTGTTTATATGATTTTTCTGTAACAACTGTTAAACAAATTGCAACACAGTCATCTTATTGTAATCCTACCAGTGTACTTGAAACTTATTGCCATTTGGATCATAAAAGTGAAAAAATGCATGACCATTATCTTCTTTGATATCCTCGACCTTAACTTGATTATCAATTAAGTGTTGATGAAATTTTGATAATTCGGGACTCGTAAAGCCAATGCTAAATTCTTGTTCATTATTAATTGTAAAATGAGCAAATGTTTCATCTTCGGTAGGAACTAAGATAAGTAAGAAAGGTCCTTCATTTACTTTTATAATTGCCAGTTCCTCTGTACTATTTAATAACTGGAGCCCTAATACATCTCTATACCATTGTGCTGATCGTTCTAAATCTTTTACAGGAATTCTAATATAATGTACTTGTTCAATAAACGAATTACTCATATCCTTCTCTCCTTGCTTCGTTTTTTCTATATACCTCATTCTTCCAATTTTCGAATTAACCTGCCACTTTGCTCAATTTTATAAAGAATAAATTACTCTATGCTATCTTACGAAAAAGCCTTATAAACCACCTGGAAAAACTTTTTTACTTACTTTTTAAGAAATATTACTTGTAAATGAAACCGTTTTATTTTACAATCACTAATGCAAACGATTGCACCAACATGCATATACAAATATGTAAGCGATTCAACTTTTTTTCGCAATCTACTGAATGCGATTTCAAAAAGACAACGAAAGATATATACTTTAAGGAGGAAATCGTTTTGAAACAACGTGGAAAACTCATTTCATTTGATTTCTGGCAAAAGCTAGGTAAAGCGCTTCTTGTAGTAGTAGCGGTTATGCCGGCTGCCGGTTTGATGATATCACTAGGTAAAGTTATTGCTATGTTCGGTGGCGACATGACATTAGTGCAAACGATTGCTCGTGTTATGGAAGACATCGGATGGGCGATTATTACAAATCTGCATATCTTATTTGCGGTAGCTATCGGTGGATCTTGGGCTAAGGAACGTGCTGGCGGTGCATTCGCAGCCGTAATTGCGTTCATCTTGATCAACCGTATTACAGGAGCAATCTTCGGCGTGAACAGCGCGATGATGCTTGAAGAAGGTGCGAAAGTAAAATCACTATTTGGCAGCGAGCTCGTTGTTGGTGATTATTTCACTTCAATCCTTGGCGCTCCAGCACTAAACATGGGAGTATTCGTCGGAATCATTTCCGGTTTCCTAGGTGCTGTTCTATTTAACAAGTACTACAACTACAACAAGCTTCCAAATGCATTAGCATTCTTTAACGGAAAACGTTTTGTTCCATTCGCTGTTATTTTATGGTCTGTGGTTACAGCTTTACTACTAGCATTAATTTGGCCGTTTATCCAATCACTTCTGAATGACTTTGGAAAATGGATCGCAACATCTCGTAACACGGCTCCAGTTATCGCGCCATTCGTTTTCGGTACACTAGAGCGACTATTGTTACCATTTGGTCTTCACCACATGTTAACGGTGCCGATCAACTATACGGAGCTCGGTGGAACGTATCAAATCATGACTGGTTCAGGAGCAGGATCTTCTGTAGCTGGACAAGATCCACTATGGTTGGCTTGGATCAACGATCTTAACAACTTCTTAGCTGCTGGAGATACAAAAGCGTATCAAGCACTTTTAAATGATGTAGTACCAGCTCGCTTTAAAATGGGACAAGTTGTTCTTTCAACGGCATCTCTTGTTGCGATCGCTCTTGCGATGTACATGAACGTTGATAAAGACAAACGCAAAAAGTACAAGTCTATGTTCTTATCTGCAGCACTCGCTGTATTCTTAACAGGTGTAACGGAGCCTATCGAATTCATGTTCATGTTTGCTGCTCCACTTCTTTATGTTGTGTACGCGATCACGACTGGACTTGCGTTCGCGGTAGCGGATCTTATCCACGTACGTGTTCACGCATTCGGTTTTATCGAATTGTTAACTCGTACACCATTGCTTGTAAAAGCAGGATTAACACGTGATTTAATCAACTTTGCTCTAACGTGTATCGTATTCTTTGGATTAAACTTCTCGATCTTCTATGTATTGATCAAAAAGTTCAACCTGCCTACTCCAGGTCGTGCGGGTAACTATATCGAAACAACAGAAAGTGATGCTGCACCAGCTAAAAACGAAGCAGCAACAGGCTCAGACAACTCTCAAGCTTCCGCGATCATCACGCTTTTAGGTGGAGCTGACAACATTGAAGACGTTGACGCTTGTATGACTCGCCTTCGTGTAACGGTTAAAGACACAACGGGTGTTGGTACGGAAAAAGAATGGAAAGAAAACGGCGCACTTGGTCTGATCATTAAAGATAAAGGTGTTCAAGCGATTTACGGACCAAAAGCTGACGTATTAAAATCTGATATTCAAGATCGTTTGGGGATGTAATTCATGAAGCTATTAACGTTAAACGTTCATGCTTGGCAAGAAGAGAACCAGATGGAAAAATTAGAGATGCTTGCTCGCGATATCGCGAGTGAGCGTTATGATGTTATCGCGCTTCAAGAGGTTATGCAGTCGATCGACGCTCCTCTCGTAAAAGACAACATCAAAAAAGATAATTATGCCCTTGTTCTTTTAGAGCTAGTGAGAAAACTTGGCGTTGAAGATTATGACTTTGTATGGGACATGGCCCACTATGGCTATGTAACGTACGAAGAAGGTTTGGCGATCATAAGCCGCCATCCGATTGCGTCGCATGAAAGCTTTTTTGTTTCGGATCTACAAGATATG
The DNA here is from genome assembly GCA_016401345.1 of Fictibacillus nanhaiensis. Classification (GTDB taxonomy): domain Bacteria; phylum Bacillota; class Bacilli; order Bacillales; family Fictibacillaceae; genus Fictibacillus; species Fictibacillus phosphorivorans. The sequence continues at coordinate 336,254 of JAEACG010000003.1, forward strand.
AACAACTGGAAAACACGCAAAATCGTAAAAGCCACGATCTCTTATGAAGGACAAGATATTCAATTCTTCTCCGGGCACTTCGGCTGGTGGGAAGATGACATCGAGCCATTCAAAGGTCAGTTCGATCGTTTGATGCAGTACATTCCTGAAGAAGGTCTTTCTTTTATCATGGGTGACTTAAACAACGATGCGAACGTTTGTGGCGAAGGCTTTGATTATGTAAAAGAAAAAGGTCTTTACGACACGTACGAACTTGCTTCAGAAAAAGATGACGGCCTCACAATCATCGGATCTATTGCCGGTTGGGACGATAACGAAGCTGGACGCAGGATTGATTATATTTTAAGCAGCAAGCCTGTTGACGTGCTTCAATCATCCGTGCGTTTTAACGGTAAAGAAACACCGGTGGTCTCCGATCATGCAGGTGTTGCAGTTACGGTTAAGGTTTAGCTTAGTTGCTCTTGAAAGTGGTTGATTTCCGTTTCAGGTGCTTCGCTTTCCGCGGGGCAGGCGGTGAGCCCCTTGTCGCTTTGCGCCATTAAGGGTCTCACCTGACCGCTTGTCCCGCAGGAGTCTCGCACCTTGCACTCCAATCAACTTTTTCAGTGAAGCATAAACAATAAACCGATCAGTAAGCAGCCTTATTTTATAAAGAAAATAAAGAAAACAAACAAACCATGGGGAGCCGTTTTGCGGTATCCCCTGGCGTGTTGTTAAAGAGAAAAACATGGAGGTAACATTATGGAAAAAGTTTGGTGGAAAGAAGCCGTTGGCTATCAAATTTACCCTCGCAGCTTCCAAGATTCTAATGGAGACGGAATCGGCGATCTAAAAGGGATCATTCAACGCTTAGATTATATTAAAGACCTTGGCATCGACGTGATCTGGATCTGCCCGATGTACAAGTCGCCAAATGATGATAACGGATATGACATTTCTGATTATCAAGATATCATGGATGACTTTGGAACGATGGAAGACTTCGATCTCCTTATGAAGGAAGTTCATAAGCGTGATATGAAGCTAATCATCGACCTTGTTCTTAACCATACGAGTGACGAGCACCAATGGTTCATCGAGTCTCGTTCATCTAAAGACAATCCGAAGCGCGATTGGTACATTTGGAGAGACGGTAAAGATGGGAAAGAGCCAAACAACTGGGAAAGTATTTTCTCCGGATCAGCTTGGCAATATGATGAAAAAACAGATCAATACTACCTCCATGTTTTCTCAACCAAACAGCCAGATGTGAACTGGGAAAACCCTGAAGTTCGTGAAGCTCTTTATGACACGGTCAACTGGTGGTTGGATAAAGGAATCGATGGTTTCCGTATCGATGCGATTAGTCACATTAAAAAGCGTGATGGCTTCCCTGATATGCCGAACCCGAAAAACGAAAAGTACGTGTCTTCCTTTGACATGCATATGAACCAAAAAGGAATTCACACGTTCCTTCAAGAGTTCAAAGACCGCACATATGCGAACTATGATGTCATGACGGTTGGTGAAGCGAACGGCGTTAAGATTAATGAAGCGGACCTTTGGGTAGGAAAAGAAAACGGAAAGATGGACATGATCTTCCAATTCGAACACCTAGGCCTTTGGGATGCAGAAACAAATCCAGAAGTGGATATCGTTGAACTGAAAAAAGTGTTAACACGCTGGCAAAAAGGTCTTGAAAAAGAAGGCTGGAACGCACTGTTCATCGAAAATCATGACAAACCTCGCGTTGTTTCCACTTGGGGTAATGATGATGAGTTTTGGTATGAAAGTGCAACGAGCTTCGGTGCGATGTACTTCTTGATGCAAGGAACGCCGTTCATCTACCAAGGACAAGAGATTGGAATGACGAACGTACAGTTTGACTCGATCGAAGACTATGACGATGTCGCTGACAAAAACCGTTACCGCATCAAGCGCGAAGAAGGTGTTTCACACGAAGAGATCATGTCTGTAATCTGGGCATCGTCTCGTGACAACAGCCGTACTCCGATGCAATGGAACAGTGATGAAAACGCTGGATTCACAACTGGAACACCTTGGATGAAAGTAAATCCAAATTTTGCAGAGATCAACGTCGAGAAACAAGAACAAGACGAGCATTCGATCTTAAGTTTTTATAAGAAAATGATCGCATTAAAGAAAAAGAACGAAGTCTTCACGTACGGTGTGTATGATCTGATCCTTGAAGAAGATGAACAGATCTATGCGTACACACGCACACTTGGAGAGGAAAAGGTCGTTGTGATCACAAACCTTTCTAAGACTGAAGCGAAGTTCGAAACGGCATTGAAATTAAACGCTAATGATCTGTTGTTAGCGAACAAAGAAGTTGTACCTCATGAGGATGTATCAAGCGTAACATTAAAACCTTATGAAGCGCGCGTATATCGCGTGAAAGCTTAACAAACAAAAGCGTGCTATCCGATTAGGGAGAGCACGCTTTTTTAATGTGATAACCTTTTTTCAAACCGAATAAAGGAATACAGTCGCAGAAGTACAATCAACGTACCCACGATTGTTAAAACAGGCGATAAATTCGTGAATAACGGTAACCACGCTAAAACAAACGCAACAAGTGCTGTTAAATTTCCTGAAAATCCATTGATCGGCTGAGTTCCTACAAGCCCCGCCCCTCTTAAGGAATTTTCATAACACGATCTATGATACGGTCGCAACTTAAAAAAGGCCCATACCGTACGCAGCTCGTCCCTCTCTTTGATCGGCATCAAACAGCTATCACAGTTTAGTTCTTTTTTCATCATTTCTTCTCCTTCAGCAGCAAATCTCTCACCCTCTATTCTACCAATCCTTCGATCAATCCTATAGCATTTTAAAGGATATTTTGTGTGATAAGAAGAATTTTAAAGTGAGGAGTGATGCTATGATAAAAAAGGTAAGGTTGCAGCCCATCTATATGAACAAGCTTCAGCTCTTGATGAACCGTTTAGAGGATGATCTTGTTAAACAGAATCTTGAATTAGAAATGAGCAAGCTGACTGCCGGTTTTCGCGGTGAAGACTCTATCAACTATTTTTTGAACATGCTTCCGAACCAAAAAGAATGCCACATTCTGCACGACCTTCGAATTCCCCATGAAACTACTTTTTTCCAAATCGACACGCTCATTCTTAATCCAACGTACATGCTTATTATTGAAGTGAAGAACATCTCCGGAAACCTTTTCTTCGATCATACCTTCAATCAACTAATACGCACAAAAAATGGTATAGAAGAACCCTTTCAAGATCCTATCGCACAAGTTGAACGCCAAAAATACCAGCTTGAACATTGGCTGAGTAAAAATAAATTTCCCTCCGTTCCGATCGAGGCTCTCGTGGTTATGACTCATTCTCAATCTGTCTTGAAAACGAACGATGAGTCTAGCCGTATATCGAAAAAAGTGATTCATAGCGTCCAACTGCTAGACCGGATCCGTCAACTTCAACGAAAGTATAAACAGCATGTGATTGTTGCTGGAGATATAATGAACAAGATTACTCGGCGGTTAATCAAGGAACACACCCCACGGGATGTCGATGTAATGGAGCGGTATAAAATTAGCAAAGAGATGATTATTAAAGGGGTGCAGTGTGAGGGGTGTTTGGGTTTCGATATGAAAAAAGGCTATCGAACCTGGAATTGTCCGCATTGTTCACATTCTAGCAGGAATCCTCACATAAGAGCGCTTAAAGATTACTCCCTTTTCATCCAAACTACGATAACCAACCAGCAAGCACGTAATTTTCTGAAGCTTTCTTCTATTTCGGTAGCATCCAAGCTCTTAGTATCTATGAAATTGCCTTATACAGGTGCAACAAGAGGGAGAATGTATAATTTAAGCTCCCTAAATGACATTCAGGAATAGAAATCTGTCCGATTGAGATGGGAATCTGTCCGATTGCTTATATAATCTGTCCAATTCGAGCAATAATCTGTCCAATCTTGAATATAATCTGTCCAATTCAACAATTAATCTGTCCAATCTCGAAACTCACTCCTATCCAAACAAAAAAACACCCAAATTAATGGATGCTTTTCGATGTGCGGCTCACTGGTTTTCGTTCCCGCTTCTTCTCTTCCACAGTTTCCGATTCATTCATCCCATGCCCAAGCGAAGGATACAGGTTACCGGGTGCTGGATCAACAAACTGAGTCTGATTAAAGTAGACGTGCGGTGTCTTCCATAGTGCAACAAGTGCTTTCCATTGCGGCATCTCGTGATAACGCTCTGGCCACATCTCTTTGATATGTTTTTTCACGAGCGGGTAATATTTTGGACTCATACCAGGGAACAGATGATGCTCCGTATGGTAAGAGAAGTTAAAATGAATCACATCGATCCATTTTGGAACCGTAACCGTTAAGCTGTTTGCCAACGGATCGTTCACGTCTGTCATTGGGTTCAAGCGGTGATTGGTTGAAATATAGCTCATTACAATTGCGTTTGCGATCAATAACGGTAGCAACACCGCAAAGAACCATTTAACGGGTCCTAGCCACGCCAACAATCCTAGCCACATCGCCCACGGCAATAGCAGTTGAATCCACACAGAAGGTCGTTTACTTGGTTTGAACTCTGTAATAAACCGTTTGAACATGAAAAGTCCGTGTAGCGTAAACGAAACAGACAAGAAAGCAAAGCTTACGATCGAACGCATCCACATCGGTAGCTTGTACACTTTTTGTAGCAATGGTTTGTGAGACAAGTTCTCTAACGTTGGCCACGCATCAGGGTCTTTCCCGTCATGCTGTGTATGAACGTGATGAGTCGTATTGTGCCACTTGCGCCAGAGCTTAGGTCCAACACTTAATGGCCAGAAAGCAACTGCTCCTAAAAAGTCACGAAGCCACGGCTTTCGGATAACTGTGCCGTGCAGGATCTCATGGCCTAAAAAGCCCATACCCGCAAAACACGTTCCTAATATAACGGCGATTCCAATCCCTAACCAAGGGTGTAAATTATTTAATAACCCGATAACTAAAATACCGGCGATTACGATCAATAGATAGACTAGTCCTCCCCATAACCGGGATGGTACTGGCTTAAAGGCTTCTTTCGGCAGCTTTGGAGCGATCTTTGCTGCATACCAGCCAAACGATTGTAAATCTTTCATTTGCTCAACTCCTCTAATCTGACTCTTTCGAATTCTCGTACAATACAATCGTAACAAGGTTTGTTTTATGAAGCAACTATTTTTGTTACCTGGTAATAATAGTTGGTATTATATACCCACAAAAAAAGGAGCCATCCAAAAGGATAGCCCACTTTCTAAAGATATAATCTTACATGTATTCAAGTTTTAAAACATTCAACTTTTGATCTGTCTCTCGCTCGATAATCTGCAGCAAACGACGGTCTTTTTGCGCAACGAACGTAACCGCCAGTCCTTTTCCACCAGCACGCCCCGTTCTTCCAATTCGATGAATGTAGCTTTCGGTATCGAGCGCGATGTCATAATTAAAAACGTGCGTGACTCCATCAACATCAAGTCCGCGTGCCGCCACATCCGTTGCCACAAGATATTGAATCTCCCCTTCACGGAAACGTCGCATCACGTCTTCTCTCTTCGCTTGAGAGAGATCGCCATGCAGTTCATCAGAATTGTATCCCATATTTTGCAGAGCTTCGTTCAACTTGCTTGCTCTTCTTTTCGTTCGGCAAAAAATGATCGCTAGATAAGGACGCAACAGTCTGATTGTTTGAACGAGGTCATTCTGCTTCCCTCGATCTGTTGTTTCCACGATTCGCTGCCGGATTTCTTTTAACGTAATCTGTTTCGTTTTCACATGGATATCTTGAGGATCGTTTGTATACGTTTCAGCTAGCTTTTTCACTTCTTCAGGCATCGTAGCGGAAAAAAGTAACGTTTGACGATCCTCAGGCACCTCATGCATGATGTCTTCAATGTCATCTAAAAATCCGATATGAAGCATCTGATCCGCTTCATCTAGCACGAACGTTGAAACATGAGATAAGTCGATCGTCTCTCGTCGAATATGATCGAGCAGTCTTCCAGGTGTTGCGACAACCACATGAACCTTGCTCTCTAGCTTATGCATCTGCGCGATTACATCCTGCCCACCGTAGACAGCGAGCACGTTGATCTCACCGAGAGCTTCTGTAAGTTTACGAACTTCTGCAGTGATCTGAATGGCAAGCTCGCGCGTCGGGGCAACGATCAACCCTTGAACCGCATCCCGTTCAGCATCAACTTTTTGCAGAAGAGGAAGCACGAAAGCAAGCGTCTTCCCCGTCCCCGTTTGAGCTTGTCCCACAACATCTTTACCTTCTAAGATGATAGGAATCGTTTCCTTTTGAATAGGCGTAGGTTCACCGATTCCGTTTTGAAGCAAAATATCTATAAATTCATCATGAATACCTAATTCCTTAAAGCCCATCTATTTTTTCCCCAATTTCTTTACTTTTTCTGTGCAGCTTTCCATTGCGGCTAATACTGCACCACGAAAGCGTTCTTGCTCGAGTGTTGCGACCGCCGCAATCGTTGCTCCACCTGGAGACGTTACTTGATCTTTTAACTCGCCAGGATGCTTTCCTGTTTCAAGCACCATCTGCGCCGCTCCTAAAACCGCTTGTGCCGCTAAACGATAGGATTGATTGCGTGACAAGCCTTGTACCACGCCTCCGTCTGCCATCGCTTCAATCATCATGTACACGTAAGCCGGTGAAGAGCCGCTGATCGCAGGAATCGCATCCATCTGAGATTCTACGATCACCTCTACTTTACCGAAGCTCCCCAATAACTTCTCTACCGTCTGCAATTCCTCATCCGTTATCTCATCATTAACAGAAACAGCCGTCATACCAGCTCCGACAAGTGATGGCGTGTTCGGCATCGTTCGTACCACTTTCACTTGTTTGCCGAAAGCGTGCTCCACGTCTTCCGTTGTAATCCCAGCTGCAATTGTTACGATGATCGCATCAGATTTTACGAATTCCTTTACCTCTTTAATCACTTCAAAATAAGAATATGGCGCTACCGCAAGAAACAGCACGTCAGCCGCTTTTGCAACGTCACTATTAGAAGAAAACGTGTGAATACCAAATTGTTTCTCGACATACAGTCTTGTCTTTTCCGTTCGCATGCTCGCAATGATCTGATCAGGACTGATCATACCTGAACTGATCATACCTCCTGCCATCGCCTGCGCCATCTTTCCAAACCCGATAAAACCTATTTTTTTCTCCATACTCTATGCACTTCTTTCTATCTTTTATAAAGGGAAATGTTCATTTATACAGAATACTCATACCGATAGCTTTACCTTTAGTAAACCACAAATACATAAGGTGTGTGAAATGGATGGAGAAGTTAACTCTCAAAGAATGGCATCGGAAACAGGCTGTAGATACTTTCAACAAAACGTGGGACTTGATCGAAAAGAAAGACCGCACGAAGGAAGATGCCATAGAAATGATACATACCGCCCACGCCTCGCGCTTTCATTGGGGACAAATCGGCGAGCCTCTTCACTTCGCTCGTGGAGAATGGCAGCTATCAAGAGTGTATGCCATTCTAAACATGAGCGAGTCAGCAATGTTCCACGGGAAACAATCTCTTGAACTCTGTTTAGAACACAACATAACCGATTTTGACCTTGCTTTCGCTTATGAGGCTGTTGCTCGTGCTTATTCAGTAAAAAATGATGAAAGAAGTATGCAAGAATATTACGATCTTGCACAGCGAGCTGGTCAACAGATACTGAAAAAAGAAGATAAAGAATATTTCATTTCCGAGCTGAACTCCATTAAACTAAGAAGTAGAGCATAACGTACATAAGGAGGATTTTGATATGACTGAAAAAATCGTAAACTATTTAAAAGAAAACCGTGATACGCATTTAAAAGAATTAACAGACTGGCTTGCTGTTCCAAGTGTAAGTGCACTGCCTGAGCACAAAGAAGATGTTCGAAAAGGGGCAGAATGGATTGCAGATAGCCTGACGAATGCCGGAATGGATAACGTAAAAATCTATGAAACAGACGGACACCCTGTTGTTTATGGAGACTGGTTAAAAGCAGAAGGCAAACCGACCGTACTCGTCTATGGCCATTACGATGTACAACCTGTTGATCCGATCGAGCTATGGGAATCTCCTCCTTATGAAGCTACCATCCGCGATAACAAACTGTACGCGCGCGGAGCTTCAGACGACAAAGGTCAAACGTTCATGCACGTAAAAGTACTACAGGCCATACTAAAATCAGAAGGTACGCTGCCTCTTAACTTTAAATTCTGTATTGAAGGTGAAGAAGAGATCGGCAGTCCAAGTCTTCCAAAGTTCATTGAGGAAAATAAAGACTTACTAGCAGCAGACGTTATCGTCATTTCAGATACGGGCATGCTAGACCGCGGAAAGCCAGCAATCTGTTATGGACTTCGTGGCATGTGTGCAATGCAAGTAGATGTGACGGGACCAAATAGTGATCTGCATTCCGGTCTATATGGCGGAGCTGTTCAGAATCCGCTGCACGCGATTACCGAGCTTCTTCAATCATTCCGTGATGAAAACGGCCGTATTTTAGTAGATGGCTTTTATGATAATGTCCAAGAACTAACAGAAGAAGAAAGAGAAGCGTTCCGTGCTCTTCCTCTAACAGAAGAAGCACTTAAAGATCAGCTTGGTGTGACAGAGCTTACAGGTGAAGAAGGATACTCTCACATTGAACGTACATGGGCACGCCCAACATTAGAGTTAAACGGCGTATGGGGAGGCTTCCAAGGTGAAGGCATCAAGACCGTTATCCCTGCAAAAGCACACGCAAAGATCAGCTGCCGACTCGTACCGAACCAAGAGCCGGATGAGATCATCGAAAAAGTGAAAGCGCATATTGAAAAGCATAAGCCAGCAGGCATTGATGTGAAGGTTACTCTTTTTGATAAAGGAGCTCCATACGTAACGCCGTTCGATCACCCTGCCATCCAAGCGGCTGCGCGTTCTTATGAAAAAGTGTACGGAGTTCCAACAGCGTTCACACGTGGCGGGGGATCGATCCCAATTGTAGCAACGTTCGATCAAATGCTGAACATCCCAGTCGTATTAATGGGCTTCGGACTATCAACAGAAAACTTCCATGCACCAAACGAGCACTTCCATCTCGAAAACTTCGACAAAGGTATGGAAACACTAGCAGACTATTGGTTCGAACTCGAAAAATCCATCCAAAAAGAAACAACAACACGCTAAAGCAGAAGAAGCTGACAGGAAAGTTACTTAGGTAACCTCAACTGTCAGCTTTTCTTTTAATATTTTTTATGTTGTATGAATGGATTAGTCTCTGAAAAAGCCCTGAAATCCTTTGACACCATAGCAAGTTGATTGGAGTGTAGGGTGCGAGACTCCTGCGGGACAAGCGGTCAGGTGAGACCCTTAGGGCGCAAAGCGGCAAGGGGCTCACCGCCTGCCCCGCGGAAAGCGAAGCACCCGAAACGGAGATCAACTACTTACAAAACAACCTGTTTATCCATATAACCATTTTTCCCCTAACAGTTTCCCCTGAGACCTTTTCGTTTTCACCTCTCAGTATGATATAATCAACCAATCACAACAAAGAAACGGAGAGTATAAACATGCTTTCATTTGAAGATAAAATTGCTTTAATCGAAGAAAACTTCCCAGAGCTCGACATGCACGAGGTATCCCTTGGCCGCTTAAACTTCCACTTCGAAGAAAGTGTACAAGACAAGAAAATCGTCGTGTACCACCTTCACCCGAACGGAAATGGCTTCGTTTATGGCGGACACCTGCCACAAAGCGTAAAGAACGACAAAGGCTATGTGAACATCCGTGACTACGAAGCAGAAGAACTAATCGCTCTTATCCAAGAATCCATGGAGTTTCTATCGAAAAAACATGGTTGGCAGCAGCCAAAGAAAGATCGTTCTGATGAAGAAGAAGAGCGTAAAGAAGAACACTGGTACAGCCACAGCCACGAGGAAATTCGTCTCGTAGGAGAAGATGGCATGTGGTTCATCTTTGATGAAGATGATGCACTAGAAGCTGCATTTGAAACATATGCAGAAGCAGAAGGTTATTTAAAAGAAGCAGATTTTAAAAAGAAAAAATAGAGGTGACTAAGATGGCTGAGGAGAAAAAGAAATTAAGCTTTCAAGAAATCGCGAAGCAGCGCTTAGCTGAAAAGAAAGCACAGCAATCAGGCGGATCATTCAGCAAGGGGCCTGTGAAAGTGGCGAACCAGCTAAAAAACCAGCAAACCAAAAAAGCAAACAACCAGGCACGGAGAACAGGTGTTTAATGCATCGTAAGCGAGCAAATATCACCCCTGGTCTTCCTGTGAACGTAATCTTAAAAGCAGATCAGCGTTCTGGCAAGAAAACTAAAGGTATTGTAAAAGATATCTTAACGAACTCACCTACACATCCACACGGCATTAAAGTACGCCTTGAAGACGGTCAAGTTGGACGAGTTATTGACATATTGAATGCCTAACACAAAAACGGTCACCTCCTCGGGACCGTTTTTTCTGTACATGGAATACATTGGATATCCGTATACTAGTTGATAGATTTTTTTAAAGGAGATCACTTCATGAACATAGATGCTCTAAAAAAACGAATTGATGTTAGTACAAAAAGAATTCCAGCAGATGTTGTAATAAAAAACGGAAAAATCATTGATGTGTTTAATCTTCAAATTATGGAAGGCGATGTTGCGATCGTTGATGGCTTTATTGCCGGAATTGGTGAGTACGAGGGACATGAGACGATTGATGCAGCAGGGAAATTTATATCCCCTGCTTTCATCGACGGTCATGTTCACATCGAGTCTTCTATGGTAACGCCAGCAGAGTTCAGCAAAGTGTTGCTCGCCCATGGCGTTACAACGGTCATAACGGATCCTCATGAGATTGGGAACGTTTCTGGAGCTGAAGGGATCTCTTTTATGCTGGATCAGTCTGAAGGGCTTCCTCTGGACGTACGAGTGATGCTTCCTTCATCAGTTCCTGCAACTCCTTTTGAGAATGCAGGTGCTGTCTTAAAAGCATCTGACCTTGAACCTTTTTTAGCTCATCCACGTGTCCTCGGTTTAGCTGAAGTGATGGATTTTCCTGCTGTTTTTAGAGGGGATGAGGATATGCTTCAAAAAATCGTTGCTACAGCTGATCAAAACGGAATGATCGATGGCCACGCTGCAGGATTAGACGCTAATGGCATCAACGTCTATCGTTCCTCACTGATCACGACGGACCACGAATGTACAACAAAGGATGAAGCACTGAATCGGATTTCTCGAGGGATGTACGTGTTAATACGTGAGGGATCTGTAGCCAAAAATTTAAGAGCGCTCATAAAAGCTGTAACACCGAAAAACGCGCGTCGCTTTTTATTTTGTACCGATGATAAGCACCTGGATGATTTGGTAGCAGAAGGAAGCGTAGATCATAACGTAAGGCTCGCAATTCAAGAAGGTATGGATGCTTTGCAAGCGATTCAACTCGCAACCTTGAACGCAGCTGAATGTTACAGTTTAAAAGAAAAAGGTGCTATCGCTCCAGGTTATAAAGCAGACTTTCTTTTGCTTGATGATTTGCAATCCATTTCCATATCCGATGTTTTTGTAGGAGGAAAATTGGTTGCTAAGGATGGAAAGTTTGTTAGGGCATGGTCTCAAAGCTCACAGCCTCCAGCCTCTTTAACACAGTCAGTAAATATAACGAAGATAGATTCCGAAAATCTAGCGATTCCTATTACGGATGGTAAGCCCATCCATGTGATTGAAATCATACCGAACCAGATTGTTACCAAGAAGAAAATTCTTGCGGCAACGGTAGAAAACGGAGAATTCATACCATCTGTCACGAACGATTTATTAAAAATGGCTGTGATCGAACGTCACAATAAGACTGAAAACATAGGCCTAGGCGTGGTAAAAGGCCTTCTTATCCAAAACGGTGCGATTGCTTCAACTGTTGCGCATGATTCACACAACTTAGTCGTTGCAGGAACGAATGATGAGGATATGCAAGTCGCTATAGAAGCGATACGCGAGATGCAAGGCGGCTATGTAATCGTGAAAAACGGAGCAGTGCTCGCATCTGTCCCACTCCCTATCTCAGGGTTGATGTCAGACAGACCATTTACAGAAGTCAATCAACAGATTGTTAATCTTAAAGAAAAGTTAAAGGAGATCGGATTTCACGGAGGTTTTGATCCGTTCCTGACCCTATCCTTCTTAACTCTTCCGGTTATTCCAGAGATAAAGCTTACAGATCTTGGTCTCTTTGATTTCAAAACCTTTCAGCATATCTCTGTACAGGCAGAGTAACTGTTACACAAGCGAATGGTTGAAGGCATAGATAACAGCTTGCGTTCGGTCTTGTACATCCAGCTTGCTTAAAATATTACTCACATGTACTTTGACTGTTTTTAAAGCGATGAACAGATCATCTGCAATTTCTTGATTGGTCTTTCCTTTCGTCATCAATAAAAGAATCTCCATCTCGCGCGCAGTCAGCTCTTCATGTGGCTCGCGCGTTTGTTTTTTACGCATCTTGCTCATCATCTTCCCTGTTACTTCCGGTTCAAGGACAGATTTTCCGTGATACGTGTCGCGAACAGCTTGAGCGATGTCACTTGCTTTTGACGTTTTTAACATATAACTGGACGCACCCGCCTCTAGTGCAGGATATACTTTCTCGTCATCAAGAAAACTTGTTACGACAATGATTTTTGCTTCTGGCCATGCCGTTGTTATCTCTCGCGTTGCTTCAATTCCGTCCATCTCATCCATAACAAGATCCATTAAGATAATATCCGGTTTCAGCGCTAATGCCTTCTCAATCGCTACTTTTCCGTTCTCTGCTTCATCCGTTACTTCGATATCAGGCTGCGCAGAAAGGTAAGCTGAAACTCCGATACGCACCATCTCATGATCATCCACTAATAATACTTTGATCATTGCTGTCATCTCCCGCTTTTAAAATAGGTACTTTCACTTCAAGCCGTGTTCCTTCACCTGGCAAACTCACAATCTTAAGTGTTCCTCCAATTTCTGCTGCCCGCTCATGCATGTTCTGCAGACCGTATGAACCTGTTTTTTCCTGATCCATCTTAAAGCCAACACCATCATCTTCAATGCGAAGGATAATCAGATCGTCTCTTTGGACCAGTAAGATTTGAGCTTTATTGGCCTGTGCGTGCCTTAAGATGTTAGACACCGATTCTTGAAGAATACGAAACAGGTGATCTTCGACTCCTTTAGCAAGAGGAATCGTTTCAATCTTCCATTTCAGTTCGATCGGTACTTTTTGTAGAAGCTCTTGTAAAAGCTCCTCCATCCCTTTCTGCAAGGATTTCCCGTTTAATGCAGCAGGACGAAGGTGCAGTAGAAGTGCTCTCATCTCAAGCTGTGTCTGATGGATCGTTTCTTCAACAAGTTTTAACTGTTTGGTTTCACGAGTGTCTTCTTCTCTGCGCGTTTCATTTACAGCAGACATGATCATACTAGCAGCAAAAAGTTGCTGCGAAACAGAGTCATGAAGTTCCCTCGCCAAACGGTTTCTTTCTTGGGAAATAATCTCCTGTATTCGCTTCTCTTGATCGACCGCTTTTTCGGTAGCCATCTTTTGGGACTGACGAATCTTTTCCCCTAGCTGCTTTTGAATGCCTTCCATCCGCTTCGCTATCGTTCGCAACTCAAGACTGCTGACTTCTTTCATGTCTACTTGCCTACCGTCTTCAATTGATTTCAGTGTACGATTGATGGAGTTTAATTGTTTACGAGACGTGATGCCCGAATTCAGACCAAAGAACGCACCCATGATGAACACTAAAAAAGGCAAGACGAAAGCAACAGGGATATCAAGCAAGTGTTTCTGTAATAAAAAATCCCAGTTTTCGATCGGAAATATCGTGTAAACGATCGACCCTAGCACGATCGCTACAGCAAATGCAGCTACTATACCGGAGAACATATGGCGTAAAACAGTACTCATACCCGTTTCACCTCCAGACTTCCGGCAAACATACTTGTCACGATTTTAATTTTTTTATTCGCCTCTCCATACCCTTTCGTTCGATAAAAGAGCGTCTGGTTGAAAAGCTTAGATTCACTTCGGTCAAAAATCCTTGAATTCCCCATAATCATAGAATGGCTGACAGCGGCCTCCATCTCATAAGGAACATAGATCGTTATATTTCCGATCGTACCGCGAACCAGAATAACCGATTCCCCATCAGGTAAAATCGTTTGATTCAAGTCAATGATCGTATCACCAGGACCACACTGGATGTTAATATCGTTCCATTCATACACATGCTCTGGTGTTTGTTGCGTGCCTAAAAGGATGTTTTTTAATAGCGTTTCTTTTTTGTATACATCATCTTGTGTCATAGTCGGAACCTGTTCGAACTGAGGCGTAACGAAAACAGGATTTTGTTTAGATTGATAAAATTCATAAATCACATAAATAATGAATGCTACTAGTAAAAGCTTAAAGGTGAACATGCTTAATACGTTCATGACAGCGATGAAAACACCGAGCCAGAACATAATTTTACCGGAGCGCCTCGGCATTCGTTTTCGTCCAAAAAACAGGAGTGCAGCACTAAACAAGAGAGAAAATAAGATTCCTCCTCCGTTTAAGGTAGCTTCTAATAACACCAAAACAACCGCTAGTAAAAGCCCCCAACTTATGAAATCACTTCTTTTCCGATTCAGCATCTGCACTCACTCACTTTCTGTCATAAACGAGGTAAAAGGCGCAGCAATTTGCGCCTTGTCTCTTATTTTATCGTATCACATACTGCCTTAAACGGTAGTAGATGATTCTTCCTTTTTCCAATCTTTTTCAAGTTTCGCTAGCTTCGCTTCCATCGAGCTTGCATGATAATCAGCGTTTACTTTCTGCTCGAGACGATCCATATAGCTTTCAAGCTCATCAAAACGGAATGCCGATTTTTTTATGGAGTGAGACGGATCGATCACACGGTCCATCTTTTGGTGAGCGCGTGCTACATTTTCACGACCCATCAATTCCATACGTTTGATCTGCATATCTTTGAGCTTATGTTTCATCTGCTCATATTTTTGCTCGAGCTCTACAAGATCTTTTTCTGCTTGCAGCGTAGATTCTTTTAAGTGGGCTGCTCGTAGCGCATGCTGTTCTTTTTCTTGAAGTGCGAACTGATACAACTCTTGTTCGTTCGCTTGTTGAGCGATTTCAGCCTGATGAGCACGCTTCGCTGCTTTTGCCTCTGCTTCTTCCATCTCTCGTACGAACTGGTCTTTTAACAGCTGCTGACGCTCGACTAACTTACGTGCTTTATTGACTTCTAACTCACATTGTCTTAAATATTGGTTCAGAAGAGATAACGGATTTTTTTCCTCTTTTTGATCTAAAAGCTCATGTACATCTGCCGAGATTGAGTTTTTGATGCGTTCGAATAAATTCATAATAATTCGCTCCTTTTTAGCGTTTGTTTTTAGCTATTTTTAAGTTTTGCCCATTCTCTTTCAAAATTGGTAAAAGGGTCATTACTGTCGTTCTCTTCTACCGATGCTGATTGATTCCATTTCTTATAAACCACGTAGAGAACATAGATCGCGACAGCACCTAATATGGCAGGCAGATTGCTAACGGATACACAAAGTCCTACGACCGATAGAGCACCCCACCAAAATTTCTTTCCTCCACTGTTTGCAGCCATCGCTTTCTTAAATGCGTAATACATGACTGCCAGACCGATCCCAAGACCAACCATCGGGCCAAGATTTGCGATCAAAACGATTGCTGCAATTCCTCCAACTACAAGTAAGCCTAATTTTTTCATTTTGGCTTCCTCCTTTCGTATCTTTAGCTTACCTCCCTCAGCATTTTCTCAAAACTGGCCGTAGCTGTATCTTTACATAAGCCTCAAGGCGTAGTGGGGTCTGACCCCACACAAATACAAACACCCCACTTTGTACAAGTGGGGTGGACATAGACGATCATTTGCAAGGTAATATCACATAAGACGAGTACAGTTGATTAGACGGGTTTCCACTTCTTTCTTCTCTGCATACGCTGAGAAGATAAAATGTAAGGGGTGGGTAGTTTTGAAACATAATGATTGTGGAGATGGCTTTCAACCGTTTGTTAGCCCTAATCCTAAGACGACATTTAATCCAATTCAGATCGCACCAACCATTGATCAAAGTTCATTTTTAAGTCCATTTACGAGCGTAATCGGTGATGTAAGAATACAAGAGAACGTATATGTCGCACCACTCGTGAGTATTCGGGCAGATGAAGGAACGCCATTTTATATCGGCTCTAATACCAACCTTCAGGATGGCGTCATTCTTCATGGATTAACGAATCAATTCGTCAGAGTTGATGGCAGAAAGTATTCCATCTACATCGACAATGAAGTCTCTGTCGCACACGGCGCTCTCGTTCACGGGCCTTGTTTTATCGGAGAAAAAGTATTCGTAGGCTTTAAGGCGATCGTTTATAACGCTACTGTGGAGAAAGGGAGCTTTATTTCCTACAATGCCGTAGTGACGAACGGAGTGCGCATTCGAAAAAATCGTTTTGTCCCACCTGGAGCTTATATCGATTCTCAAAAGAAAGCTGACGCGCTCTCCCGCGTACCAACGGATGTAAAAGAGTTTGCACGCGGCGTACAGGTAGTCAATCAAGAGTTCCCAGCTGCTTATCATCTCTTATTCGGTGATTGTCGTTGCTCTTGTGGATTGGCTTACAACAATAACAGCAGTGAAGAAGAATCTGATTAAACAAGCGTAAAAAAGAAAGGTAAGAAGCAAAACAGTTAACCACACGTTAACCTCGCTACTTACCTTTTTCATATTTTCGTCCCCGTTGAACATGCGTTTTATGATTGGTCTACTAAGAAATAATCCGGCTCAAATGAACCTTCTATCAGCTTTTCTTTCACCACTTGGGGATGCAGCACATACTCATTCAAATCCTCTAATGATACCCATTTAAAAACAAGCCGATCTGCTTCTAACACGGTAAATTCTTCACCATCATGAAGTGGCAACGGGTTTTCATCTGTGATCTTAAAATATAATCCAACCTCGTGTATCTCTTTTTCTGCATATGTAAAAAAGTTTTCAACTGTCCATAAGAAACCATCAACCGTCACGTTCAAATCCAGTTCTTCTTTCATCTCTCGCTTTAAGCTCATCTTGGCATCTTCTCCGAGCTTCACCCGTCCACCTGGCAATGACCAGTTTGTCTCCGTTTTTGCTCGATGCATGAGGACTCGACCTTCTTTAATCATTACCGCACCTACACGATAATTAAAAACCTGATGTTCCACATGAAACACTGCGTCCATTTTATCTTCCCCCTTTTAAGTTAACTCCTTATTTTACCACTTCGAGCATTTTCAGTGAAAGCCGTTCCATTTACCGTTAAACTAAATAAAAAATACAAAAAATAAGGAGCTTGAGAAAATGTCTGTATACGATTTTTCAGTTGAAACGATCAAAGGCGAGAAAACCGATCTAGACTCATACAAAGGTGATGTGCTCTTAATTGTAAATACGGCAAGTAAATGCGGTTTTACCCCTCAGTACAAAGGTCTTCAATCCATTTACGAAAGCCATAAAGAACAAGGATTATCCGTGCTTGGATTTCCATGTAACCAATTCGGAGCTCAAGAACCAGGATCCAGTGATGAGATCATGGAGTTCTGCGAGTTGAACTATGGCGTTAACTTTCCGATGTTCGCAAAAGTAGACGTAAACGGTGATGAAGCGCATCCCCTATTTAAATACTTAGCCGCCGAAGCACCAGGAATCTTAGGATCTAAAGCGATCAAATGGAACTTCACAAAATTTTTAGTAGATCGAAATGGACAAGTTGTTAAGCGTTTTGCCCCAACGGACAAGCCTGAAACGATTGAAAAACATATACAAGAGCTTCTATAACACAAAAATAGCTGCTTAGAGGAACATTCCTCTGAGCAGCTTTTCTTTTAAAACATAAGATGTGCCATTCCCACAACAATCGGAAGTGAGATGAAAGTACGTAAGAAAAAGATGATAACTAGTTCTTTAAAGTTAACAGGAATCTTAGAAGCTAATAGCAGACCGCCAACTTCAGACATATAGATCAATTGAATAACTGACATTGCCGCGATTACGAATCGAGTCAGCTCACTTTCAATACCTGCTCCAATGATAGAAGGAAGGAACATATCCGCAAATCCGATTACGATCGTCTGTGCTGCATCTGATGCATAAGGAACTTGTAGCAACTCTAAGATCGGTACAAAAGGTGCTCCAAGGTACGTGAAGAAAGGTGTGAACTCTGCGACCATCAATGCAGATGTTCCGATTGCCATTACGATCGGTACAACGCCCATCCACATATCAAGTACGTTTTGAATTCCTTCTTTCACTAACGGTGCAGCTTTTTTATTTTGATCAGCGCGTTCAACCGCCTTTTTAAGACCAAATCGAAAAGGTGTCTGACCTTCAGGAATCACTTCATCCGCCACGTTTTCTTTTGCGCCCTCATAATACGTATCAGGCTTTCTGGACAAAGGTGGGATGCGTGGGATAATAATCGCACAAACTAACCCTGCTAAAACGACCGTTAAATAATACGGAACGATCATATGAGCCAAATCTACTTGAGCAAGAACAACAATCGCAAATGTAATAGATACGACAGAAAATGTTGTACCGATTACAGCTGCCTCACGCTTCGTATAATATCCCTCTTCATACTGTTTGTTCGTTAATAGAACACCGATGGTTCCATCCCCAAGCCATGATGCTAAGCAATCGATAGAAGATCGCCCAGGCAGTTTAAAAACGGGACGCATCACTTTAACGAGCATAGCTCCACAAAGCTCTAACAAGCCGAAGTTGAATAACAAAGGTAAGAACAGTCCTGCAAATAAGAACACAGAAAACAATACAGGAATCAAATCATAAAGCAGAAGCTGCCCTGTATTTTCGGACCATACCGCTTCCGGCCCAAGCTTGAACAACGTCATCACAGCAAAAATCAATCCTACTAATCGAATCAATTGCCATACGATATTCACATTGAACAATGTATTTAAAAACGGTTTATTTACGATTGCTTTAGGCTTAAACAAGAATGTTCCTAAAGATCCAATGACCGTAATCGCTATGATAGCCGTCATGATCTTCGGAATATGTGGACCTATTCCATCCTGCAACATCCCTGCTAAAATCGCTACAGGAATGGTAATTTCCCCATCATATGAGATAGGAATCATAAATAAAAATATTCCAACCAGTGATGGTACTATAAATTTCATTAATCGACTAGAACTTGTTTGTTTCATTTGATCATCAATCTGTTGTTTTGGTAAACCCATTATCTTATGCCTCTCTTCCTACGATGTAAAGCGCTTTCATACACTTTCCATTTCCAAGTATATGTTGATTCTACAATTTTCGCAATATTGTAAGAAATGCTAGTTTTTTTATAAAATCCTAGTGTTTCTTTCCTTTTCCACTAAATCTCTAAACCTTTTTTTAGGTCACTAAGCTCGTCATCCCTTAAGTACCGCCACTTCCCAGTTTCCAATGCATGAAGGTGTATATTCATAATGCGTATACGCTCTAATTTCTCTACTTCGTATCCTAGCGTTTTACACATACGTCGAATCTGTCTGTTTAATCCTTGGGTAAGCGTGATTCTAAAAACAAACTTGCTTACATGCTCTGTTTTCGCAGGTTTGGTTACAGCATTTAAGATGAGAACACCTTGAGCCATTTTTTGAAGAAACAATTCGGTAACAGGTTGATCGACTGTCACTTCATATTCTTTCTCATGACCATAATCAGATTGTGAAATCCGATTTGCCAGCTCTCCATCATTCGTTAATAGAATCAAACCTTGGGAGGCTTTATCTAACCTACCAACAGCAAAAACACGCTCCGACATATCGATATATTCTAGAATGTTTCCATCAATATCAGGATTTGATGTGGTCGTGACTCCAACTGGTTTGTTAAAAGCGAGGTAGATTGCTGACACTTTTTGAGGAATTACTTTACCATCAATAAGGACAGTATCCATCTCATGTACAAAACTATCTTTATTAGCAATCTCACCATTTATAGAAATCCGGCCACTCTTCAATAGCCGATTCGTCTCTCGTCTAGAACAATAACCCGTTAAACTTATATATTTATGAATGCGCATGCTGATCCTCGCTTCAACGTTGTGATTATGCACAACAGTTTATAATTATAACTCCAAATGAATATAATTTCGATAGTTTTTATAAATATCCATTATTTTTCACTTCTATATACATACTAACATTTTTATTTACTGCGATTTATTGATGCTCTTAGTGTTAAAAACAAAGACCAAAAATTTTTTCATCGAAATTCTTTTCAACCCTCTTATCTAACTTGTACTATGAAGGAGGAAAGGGAGGTCATCAAAATGGAACGTAGAGTATTGTCAGAAACAGAATTTGAAAAATCCATACAGCTTTCTCAATATGCTTTTCAGTACATCGTAAAGAAAGAGGATCTGCCAAAACGTTATGAAATGATGAAGAGACAAGAAATTTGGGGAGAGTTTGAAAACGACGAGCTTATTTCTAAACTTCACATTCATTCTCTAGAAATCTCTATTGAAAACCAGCGCTTTTCAATGGGTGGAATTGCAGGTGTAGCTACATGGCCAGAGCATCGCAGAAAAGGGTCAGTCACCCGCCTATTACAACAAGCGCTTATTAGGATGAAAGAAAATGGCCAAAGTATCAGCTTTCTGCATCCTTTCAATATTCAATTCTATCGTCGGTTCGGCTGGGAGCTTACTGCCTCATTGAACAAATATACACTAAACAAAAGCGATCTCGTCCGTTATGAAGATGTTTCTGGAACGATTTCCAGGTTATCTGAAGAAGACGGAAACGACTTACTGAATATGGTTTATGAAGGATGGTTCCATTCATACAATCATCTGCTTGTGCGCTCAGACTATTGGTGGAACAATCATGTGTTCACAGAAGGCTACAACCGTATCCTGTATAAGGATGAAAACGGAGTAGCAAAGGGATATTTATGCTGCAAGGTAGCAGATAAATTGCTTGATGTTCAAGAGTTTATCTATGTAAACGATGATGCGCGTCGAGCTTTATGGAATTTTATCTGTCAGCATGATTCGATGGTAGACAAGGTAAAGATAGTAGCGCCATCCGATGATCAGCTTCCGTTTTTACTGAACAATCCACGGATTCACCAAGAGCACTATCCATACTTCATGGCACGAATTGTAGATGTTGAAAACTTTTTAAAGCAATATCCTTTTAAAAACATGGAAGGTGGACTTACTCTATCTATAACGGATGAAAAAGCTGAATGGAACAACGGTACGTTCACTATCGATGAAGATGGTGTTACAAGAGATTCAGAAACGGGAGCAGAAGCATTAGTTATGGATGTACAAACGTTAGCAGCAGCTCTTTTAGGCTCACAAAAGCCCCCGTTTTTATTTTCATGCGGCAAAATCAAAGGAAAACAAGAAGACGTTGATCGTTTTGAAAAAATCATTACAAACAAGCCCGCAGCTTTCCTTGATTTCTTTTAATAGGTTACTGCTAAAAGTCAGTAGCTTATAAATGTTTTTTCTCATCTTTTGCAAGTTGATTGTAGCATAAGGTTGCCGACTCCTACGGGACGAGCGGTCAGGTGGAGACTCCTAATGGCGCAACCCGGCAGGAGGCTCACCGTTCGCCCCGTGGAAAGCGTGCAACCTGGAGCGGAAATCAACCACTTTCAAGGACTAAAATATACGCTTAAGCAGCCTTGTCAAAAACAAGCCTTATCCCTCATTGGATAAGGCTTATTTTAATTCAGCATGTTTCAGGGAAAACTGAGAGGGAAAAGGATAAGTAGACCCTTTTTCTAAAATAGGAGGTATTCATTCATGAGCGACAAGACAGATAAACAAAAGCAATCCGAGGACATCGCTGAGAAAAACTTTGAACTTCATAAGAAAAACAAATCAAAAACAGATAAGGAATTAGAAACCGTTCACGAGCAGATAAACGATACGTTCAATCAAGGTACCATTGATCAAAAAGAGATCAATAAAAAGGACAAAAAGACGGATAAATAGCGAAAAGCCTCTCAATCTCGAGAGGCTTTTTCTTATGACGTTCTAAATGAGTCTGGAAGTTATTTCATCGGCAAACATCACCATATGATTTTTGTTCTTATCAAAGATCACGATCTCTCCAGCATAATCTTTTTTAAGCCTTGCTGCAGCTTCGTCTGTCACATATTTTAGATGTGTGTATAGCATTTCTTTTACTTGTTGTTCTGACCAGTTTGGATTCGCTTTACTCATGAATTTAGCGATATCATCAGCGTTTCGATACCAATCTTTATTGATTTTCGCCGCTTTCACCGTATCGCCTTTTTTCACTGCATCTACTAACTGCCCCGCGATGACAATATGCTCTGTTAATAATTTCCCGAGTTCGTTCCCGGCTTTATCTCCGTAATAGGGCTTGATGGAGTTACCGATATCGGTTTGATTCTGCAACAGTCTCTTTAATACAGCGTCTTGATCCTTAGCTCCTTCAGTCGCGCTAACAATGTAGGATCTCGTCCAATAAACATGGTCTTTCCACAGCCTTCTTTGCAAAGAATACAAATCAATAGCGTTCTGGCTATAACACGGCCCTTGAACTCTTTGCTTTGATTTGGCTTCTGCTGTTAATGGTGTTGTAAAAATAGGTAACGTTATTGCAAGCACCATAATCATACTTAACATTTTTTTATACATATGAACTCTCCTTCATGTTCGATTCATATGTAGTTTGTATCGTTGCCATTTTTTCATTCTTAGAACATTAAAAAAGAACAGTGAACACTTTGCCCACTGTTCTTTAAATCCTTATACTTGGCGATTCCAATGACGATGTACGGAAATAGCTTCAGTAAAGTATTTTACAAACTCATCTTTTCCTTCACCACTTACAACACCCGGTTCTCCAGCTAGTTCTGCTTCTTTTAGCCACTGAAGACCTTCATGAGTACCACCAATCGGTTTAAAATGCGCGAAGGCTTCATTAACGAAGTGCAAGGCATTCTTCTTAAACGTAGCACCATCACTTCCACCTACCACATAAATAGCATCAAAGATAACGGAAGTCGCCGTTAAGAACGTATGCATGACCTCTAGCTCAGACCCATCATCCGCCGTTCGTTTTCCTAACTTATCACTGATACATTCACCTTGAATACCACTGCTCTTTAAAGATTGCAGGATTTCTGCTACTTCACCACTCACAGTTGACCCAACAATGACCCCTACTTTTCTTGTTTTTGGGCTTTTAAACGTATTCAGCTGACTTAGAGCAGGTGAAGACTTCGTTACGGAAGATTCTTCTCCTTGAGGAGGTACAGCATCAATCGCTTCGGCAAAAGCAGTCGCAAGCTCCAAGCTCACGTTTGCAAACATATCAACGACTTGCTGTTGAACCGATTTACTCTTCACTTTACCGAGTTCAAAGCTAAAAGCATTCTTTAGATGCTGTTTTTCCGGCTCGCTCATACTGTTCCAGAAAAGTGTGGCTTGAGAGAAGTGATCTTTAAAGCTCTCGCTTCGGCCTCTGATCTTTCTTCCGTCCACTTTCTCTTGATAATGAACATATCCGCCTTCTGCTTCTGGAGTAGGTGAAGGGGTGTTCGCTGCAAGTGAATTCTTATGATAGCTCACTTGCCCTCTGTTGATCGTCTGTCGTGATATTCCATCACGCTGATTGTTATGAAACGGACAAACAGGTCGATTGATCGGAAGCTCGTGGAAGTTCGGTCCCCCTAGACGAGAAAGCTGTGTATCCGTATAAGAGAACAACCGTCCTTGTAGAAGAGGATCGTTTGAAAAATCGATTCCCGGTACAACATGACCAGGATGAAAAGCGACCTGCTCCGTTTCGGCAAACACGTTATCCACGTTCCGGTTCAACGTCATCTTGCCGACAAGTTTTACTGGCACATCTTCTTCTGGCCACAATTTAGTAGGATCTAAGATATCAAAATCAAAGTTAAATTCATCTTCTTCTGCAATAATTTGAAGTCCTAGTTCATACTCAGGGTAATCCCCATTTTCAATGGATTCCCATAGATCTCTCCGGTGAAAATCCGGATCTTTCCCGGAGATCTTTTGTGCCTCATCCCACACGAGAGAATGTGTGCCTAAGACCGGCTTCCAGTGAAACTTCACGAAATGTGCTTTTCCTTCGTCGTTCACAAGTCTGAACGTATGAACCCCGAACCCTTCCATCATACGAAAGCTTCGTGGAATCGCTCGGTCTGACATTGCCCACATCACCATATGAGCTGATTCTTGGTTGTTGGCTACAAAGTCCCAAAACGTATCATGCGCGCTTGCTGCTTGCGGCATCTCGTTATGAGGTTCAGGTTTTAACGCATGAACAAGATCAGGGAACTTGATTGCATCTTGAATGAAGAATACAGGAATATTGTTTCCGACAAGATCGTAGTTTCCTTCTTCTGTATAAAACTTTGTTGCAAAACCGCGCGCGTCACGCACCGTTTCAGCAGATCCACGTGAACCAGCTACGGTCGAAAAACGTACGAACGTTGGTGTTTTTTTAGAGGTGTCATTTAAGAAATCCGCTTTTGTAAATTCTCCTAAAGACTCATATAATTCAAACTCACCATGAGCCGCGAACCCACGAGCATGTACGATACGCTCTGGAATTCTTTCATGGTCAAAGTGAGTCATTTTTTCCCGAAAATGAAAATCTTCCATAAGTGTTGGACCACGTTCTCCCGCTTTTAGCGAGAACTCGTCTTCAGCAACTTTTAACCCTTGATTGGTCGTTAATTTTTTGCCTTTGTCATCTGCACGATACTGTTCCAGCTGTTCGTTCTTGCTGTTGCCGTTCACTTTATTCTGATCGCTCATATAACTAATCCTCTCTTTATGTATTTTCACATCACAAAGAGACCTTTCCCTACCTGTGTTGGAAGCAAACTGATATTTTATAAAAGTTCTACTCCTTTAAAGTCAAAATAGTTACTGTTTCGTGTACCGAAACTGATCGTTTCATATACCTAGATGGGTATTATTTCATTTTAATCCAGAAGTTTAGGGAGCCAATCGAGAAATTTCGGCTGTTTATCCACGAGATTAGTCGCTCAATCCAAAAGTTTTAGTCGTTTATCCGCAAGTTTACAATCCTCGACAAATTACGCCTACCTATTTCTCTCACATACCCCCGAATAACTAATAAAAGCTCATAATCATAAAAAAACGCAGCTGAGGATTCAGCTGCGCTCTCTAGTTACTTATTCATATGTGCAAGGAAATCCCCAAGCAGATCTTCCATTTCCTGCTCGGGACTTTGTGTTTCTTCCTTTTCTTCAGGCTCATCTCGCTTTGCACTGTTCCAATCGAATTGACTAAGGTCATCATCGTCAAAATCATCAGTTGAGTGCTCGGTTTCAAGTGGGTTTTCATACTGATCCAATGAATTCACATCGCGCGGTACATCTTCTTGAAGATATAGAGCTTGGTCAATATCGGTTGCATTGCTGTTTAAAGCCGCAAGTAAAGATGCTGTTCTTACAGGATTGGAAATGAGCTGATACAAAATATTGCCTAACAAGGCCTCTGAATGTTCATGCTTCAACCAATCACGCTGCATCTTACTTAAATTTTTCGGCAACGGTATCGTAATCGTCTCTCGATCTCTTTGGATGTCTTGTCCAACACCTTGAAGAACATACTCTGAGATCTTGCTCGAAAAATTGCGCCTCTCCGTCTCTTTTAGCTTTTGAAGCTGCTTGATGACGTGATCTGGGGTGTCAGAGGGGATACGAAAAGCAATCGTTTTACCTCTTGTAATCTCATTGGATGCTTTCTTGTCCATTTCATCACCCTTGCTTAAGCTTTAACGGCTTTTTTGTCTTTATCCTCGCTCTTTTTCTCTTTTGGCGCAGTTCTTTTTAAGTGATCAGAGATCAGCTTATAATAAGCGTTTGCCATCATCCAGATGCTTTCTTTTTCATCTTCAAAAAAGTCGATGTTGTAGCCATCCAGGTTATTGTTTAGCGTCTTAATATAATCTTTAAGTACGGCAGATCCTCCACCTACAAAATAGCAGATTTCAGTTTGCGAATTCTTTTGCCAAACGTTGCGAAGAAGACGGTATTGCTTTTTCGCTAGGTCTACTAAAATACGATCTGTAATGTCATGAACACTCGTACGGCTACCACGAACCATGATGTGGTTGCGGTTCGTCTTTTTCGTAATGATATCTACTACATCACGTCGGCTGTCTAATTCCACGCCATGCTTAGAGCGGATTTCTTCTCTAATTTGTTCTAGCGCTTCAGAAACACCAAGGTTAAAGCCTTGAGCTTTATCATCATCAACGTTTCTATTCTTGATAACTGCGATATCTGTAGATAGACCGCCAATATCTTGAATAAGAATTGGTTTATCGATCAAATCTTTATTCGTAATGTTTAAATCGTTATCCATAACAAGGTTAATAAAAGCTGCGAAACCTTCTGGATACACTTTAACTTCTTCAAACTTTAAGTTTACTTTAATTCCTTGGTATTTAGGCGTTACTAGGAATTCTACTTGGTGAACAGATCCTAATAGTTTTGAACGGTAACCCGCGTCCTTACCTTCTTTTACTTCGCGTAGAGGAAGGCCTGTCCCTAAAATATAACTTGTATCAATCACATTGTTGTTTTTCGTGAATGTTTTAGCATTATCTTCATTTACAGCATCAAGAGCTAATGCAGCGAAAAGCATGATCAATGTTTGATCTTCTTCTGATTTACTGCTTCCTGGATCTAATTCAGTAGAATTATCGCTCTTAGCAGCAAGCTGACCAACACGATAAATCACATTGTTTTCTTTAAGGGCAGGGGAGTGAACTCGAATATGTATGCCTTCTAAAGGATCTTTGCTGTCTAACTCCTCAATCCCGATTACAGGACGATCCTCAATATCTCTAGCAATTACGTTAGGGATGTTTAATTCATGTTCTAATGTACCGAAAATTCCTTTTAGTGAATCGTTACCTACATCAACTGCAGCAATTCTAGAATTACTCATGGGCGTACATCCTTTCTTTTTCAAATCATTATTTTGTTTCTATATAAATAGATTAGAGGGTTATTTGAAATTAAACAATGCCTATTTTTCTTTTTAATACATTTGTAAACACGCAAACATTTTCTGTAAACTTGTAAACATCTTTGCAAACAAATCACTTATACGAAACAAACCCTTACACACCAACATGTAAACAGTTTTGTAAACTTGTAAACAAACAAGCAAACATTTGCAAACGCATTTGCAAACTTGCAAACATTTTTGTTTGCATCCAAAATTAGGTTGTCAAAATGGCTCTTCCCTACTCCTCTTACATGCTGATTATTATATTTTAGATAGGGAAATCATGAATTATAATCTAATTATTTGAAGGCTGAGGTGATCGTTTAAATGATTTCACTTGATAAACATCATGATCCACTCACTAATAAAAACTTGATCGCACAATTGAGAAAAAAGTATGCTCGTACAGAATCTATTGATTTAAATACTTCAGAGAATCTATTCAAAGACTCATTAAAAGAATATAAGAAGCGTAATAGAAATTCTTTTGAATGGTTCAAATATGCAACAAAAAGTATGGTAATAAAGAAAGTTCGCTACAAAGACGTCGAAACTACCGATTGGGATAAAGATGAACAAGATCGTATTTATCCAAGGTGGATCTCGAAGTTAAATGGCCAGTACGAGATCCTTTATCGTTATATAAAAGAGGAAGTAAACGTAGCAGACTATGGAGCAGTTGGAGACGGAATAACAGATAATACGGAGGCTTTTAAGAAAGCAATCGGTAAAGGAAGAGTCATCGTACGTATCCCAGAAGGAAAATATGTAACAAAAGGCATTAAATTGCCTTCGTGGACGATTCTTATAGGGGAAGGAAAAGGAAAAACGATCCTCAAACTACATGATGATTGCCCTAAAGCAGAATGGCTGATTACGAACAAGAATCATTTGAAAGGTAACCGAAACATAGCGGTAAAAGGGATGACGCTGGATTGGAACCTAGAACGGCTTGATCCTGAAGAAAAAACAAGTGCAGGGAACAATCGATCGAGCTGTTTAACCTTCGCAAACGTCACTTATGGCTGGATGTTTGACATAGAAGCTGTTAATCCAGGGCTACACGGGTTTGATGTGTCCTCTTCCCTATATACTTACCTTGGGGACGGGACTCGTTCAAGAGGAGGAAGTAAATACATCTGGTTAGACAATCTCAACGGTTATGGTTTTGGTGATGATGGGATTACGACACACCATAGCGAATATATCTTTATCTCCAATTCCCATATGAGTGATCCGAGCGGCAGGTCTCATAGAAAAGGATTCTCCAACTCTAATGGCATTGAAATCGATGACGGTTCTCATAATGTTTGGCTTTTGAACAATTCAACAGCGCGTTGCTTTGGAGGTGTTGAGATTAAAGCACATCATAACGCTTCTGCTGCTACAAATGTACACATCTATGGTCATCTATCGGTGAACGATAACCGGTCCTACAATTTTCGTCATATCGGCCATCATAAGGATATAGATCCAGAATCGAAAACAGCTCATCATATCTCAGCTACTAATCTCTTTAGCATCGCTCCTATATATACAGAGCTCTACGAAGATTCAACACCTCGCAGCCTAGTGATATCAGGATATAACCATGTCGTTATCAATGGTTTAACCGTACTCGGTGATCTCACATATAACTATGATGGACACCCGCTAATCGCCATTCAATATCGCGCTCGTAACGTAATCTTAAACGATGTTGTCGTAAAAGATTTTACAACCTCTGGACCTGCAGTAAAAGTATACGGAGGACCGCATCGTGCCAATGATATAACACTAAAAAGCATTCGTTGCGACCATCATTTTGTAAAAGCGATAGATATTGCTTCAGACATCGAGGAAGCTGTAACTGAAGAGATTGTAATTGAAAAAGAGACATCTAGCACTACTTAGATGTCTCTTTCCCTTTGTTATAGGACTCTTTCAAGTTGAATATCTAATGGTTCTCTTTTGAAAATACGCTCATTCACTTCTTCTGCCGGTGAACACCCTACAGCGCGATAAAACGATTGTGATTCAATAGACGGATGCGCTGCAATATAGAGTTTCTTACCACCTAGCCTCTTTGCTTCATGACAGCATAAAGCAAAAAGCTTTCTCCCTATCCCCGTACCCCGTATTTCTTTTGAGACATGTAGGTATGGAAGCTCTACATATTGCGCATCTGAACCAAAGCGTTCACTTTCAACATTCGCAAAGCCCACTAACTGCTTCTCTAGCCATGCTGCTGCAACTACTCCCCCGCTGCTTACACATTTTCTTAACTCCTGAATGATCTGTACCTTTCTTTCGTGAGACCAGTCATCAATAAAATAATCATCCTTCACTTTATAGGCTTTACCCTCTACATACCAAACCTGCTTTGTTTCCTGATATCGATTGAATCCATTTAGGAAATCCTCGGTTAGTTCGATTAGGCTTACTATTCTACACGTTACAAGATTCTTCATTTAGCTCCCTCACTTAATGATCATCCCTTTTAATAGAAAGGCCTTCAACATGACGCTTTTTCATAGCGTTATTCTTTTTTCTATTTTCCTTTGACTCAAAAACGATGTCCATATCATAATTGTCTGGATACAGCATTTTGCTCTCAATATGGAGTTTAAGGCGCTTTTTATGAATGATATGTTTACTTTCTCCGACTAAAACACCTAGTTCACCTTGATCATTCTCTAATTTGTACACAATTCCTGCAGCTTTAAGACTTGAAACAAACACGCGATCACCGATATGAAAAACGTCCTCAGGATGCACTGTGTTTTTTTGTATATTTACATGCTGTTTTTTAACATTTGCTTTTGCCTTTTCTCTCAAACTAGCTAGCTCTCCATATTGTGCTGTGGAAAACTTAACATCTCTATCTTTGTCCACATGTGGATAACTATTATTTTGGGTCACCTGTTGTGCACGGTGGATAATTTCATCGTCCATCCCCAACTTCTTTGCGATCGAGAAGGCCTGACTCTTCCCTGCTTTACCTATAATTAAAGAATACGTAGGCTGAAGCGTTTCAAGATTAAATTCCATCGATCCATTTTCAAATCCAGGTGTAACGGCAGCAAATTCTTTTATTTCACTATAATGAGTGGTGGCTAAGATCATACTTCCTTTGCTGTACAATCTTTCAAGGATAGCAACGGCAAGCCCCATTCCTTCAGAAGGATCCGTTCCAGCACCTAGTTCATCTAAGATGACTAGATCCTGTGGTCCTGCATCTTTTAAAATAGAGATGATCGTCGTCATATGGGAAGAAAATGTACTTAATGATTGTTCAATACTTTGCCCGTCCCCAATATCAACAAAAACGTCTCTGAATACGGCAAATTCACTATCTTCATCAACAGGTACATGAAGCCCGGTTTGAACCATTAAGGTTAATAAACCTACTGTTTTAATGGCTACCGTTTTTCCTCCTGTATTAGGACCTGTGATCACCAGTGATTGATAACTTTTTCCTAAATTAAAATGTAATGGAACGCATTTTTCACCGATTAACGGATGTTTGCCGTTTATGATACTTATCACGTTTTCTTGGTTCAACTGAACTCCATTAGCATCTAATGTCCTGCTGTACTTCGCTTTTGCAAAAATAAAATCGTAATGAATCATCGCTTCAATCGTAATGTGCAATTCTCTCTCATACCCCGCTACCATACCTGTGAGCACGCCTAGAATCATAGACATCTCAATCTCTTCTTCTGCTCTAAGCATACTGATTTCGGTTTGAAGTTTTCGGATATCATGAGGCTCTATAAATACTGTAGCCCCGCTAGAAGAACTATCCAGCACTTGGCCGTCAATATTCCGCTTGTACTTACTCTTAACCGGAATGACATAACGACCATCTCTCATGGAAACGATCTGATCTTGTAACATATCACGATAAGCAGAGGACTTCATCATGTTATCGAGCCTCGACTTAATTCTTTCTTCGACAACAACAATCTTTTTTCTAACTTTTAATAAAGCTTTGCTAGCATGGTCATCGACTCCACCGTTACGAATACAGCGATAGATCTCCTCTTTTAAATCACTTAGGTCAAACATCGAGTACGCATAAGAAGATACGCTTGGTCCTACAGAAGTTTTGTCTCTCATGAATCGCTGCATTCGGCTCACGTTTTCTAAAAGTCCAAAAATTAATGTGAGCTGTTCAGGGGTTAGGTTCAATCCTTTCTTTGGTATCTCTAGAACTTGCTCCAAACCGTTGAGATTAGCGATAGGAACACTGGCACTCTTCTCTAAAATACGTTTTGCCTCTGTCGTATCGAGCATCCATGATTGAATCACAGACAGGTTTGAAGAAGGTTGGAGCTTTTCTATTTGTTCTTTAGTAGCTCTATTTAATGCAAAAGACGCAAATTGTTCTTTAATTTTGTTATATTCGAGCATGTTTATGGTTTGTGTATTCAATGGATCTACCTCCAAAATTTTTAATAGCAAAAACAAGTTACTTTATAAGTCTGTTTGTTATCCCCTCCTCTTAACAGAGGCCAGGAAACGTGCCAATAAAAAAAGACAGAAATGAACATGTCATTTCTGCCTCATAGATAGACTTCACCCTAAAAAATGCATAAAAAAATCGGCTCATAAGAAGAGTCCGCAGCATCAAGGGGTTGAGTATGATGGCTTGTATCTGACCGCTGTTCTTAACTATTGGTGGCAAACAAAAGACATAGCAAATAAACCGGACAAGCCGTTTCATTTTTTCTTTTGTAGACCGATATCCAAATTGTTTTAGTTAAGAACGACAACGCTCACAAACACACCATCCCTTCCATTGAATTACCAATATCATATGTAATTGTTTTACAGTTGTCAACTAAATAAAAAGAGACCGGTTGAAAAAACCGGTCTCTTTTTATTAGGCTGTTTTCGAATTCAATGCTGCTTATGAAAATATAATTGGACAGATTATTGGCTGAAATGGACAGATTACGGTGCAGATTGGACAGATTATGTGGCCAATCGGACAGATTAATCTACGAATCAGACAGATTACCGTCACCATCAACAAAACTACCTCTACACAGGGGCAGTTTTAAACCGTAGACAGGCATGTGGGTAGCGCGCAAACACCTCAAAGTGTGCTTACTGTCGACTTTTTAGAAAATACTGTCCACTTCCATTCACCACGCACTTTAAGGAGTAAGCAGTCTTCCATTACGACGTAATCGATCGATCTTTATCCTTCTTGATCTGTTTACTTCTCAACTGACCGCAAGCTGCATCGATATCTGTACCGTGCTCTTGACGAATCTTACAGTTGATTCCGTTCTTCTTGAGCGTATCGTAAAACGCGAGAACCGATTCTTGGTCACTTCGCTGATACTGGCTGTGTTCATCAACTGGGTTATAAGGGATCAAATTGATATACGTTTTTTTCTTTTTATCTTGGAAAAGTGCTGCGAGTTCCACGGCTTCTTCTACATGATCATTTACATCTTTTAATAAAATATATTCTATTGTAATCCTGCGATTTGTTTTCTCGATATAATAGTTGATCGCATCCATCAGCTTTTCAACAGGAAAGGCTCGGTTGATCTTCATAATTTTCGTACGCAGTTCATTGTTCGGTGCGTGAAGGGATAATGCGAGATTTACGGGAATGTTCACATCTGCAAACTCGTACATTTTATTTACGATACCGCTCGTAGACACTGTAATATGTCTCGATCCAATCGCTAGACCTTTTTGGTCGATCATAATTTTAAGAAAATCAATCATGTTCTCGAAGTTATCAAAAGGCTCACCGATTCCCATTACAACGATATGACTTACCTTTTCTCCTTCACCTGCAGCGTCCAAATGATGCTGCACGTTCATGATTTGCTCAACGATTTCCCCACTTGATAGATCTCGTGTTTTGGTTAACAAACCACTTGCGCAAAAACTGCAGCCGATGTTGCAACCGACTTGAGTCGTTACACATACCGATAAACCGTATTTGTGTCTCATCAGTACGGTTTCGATCAGGTTGCCATCATTTAATTTAAAGAGAAATTTCACCGTTCCATCTGAAGCTTCCTGCTTAACATGCTCCTGAAGCGTTTGAATGGTAAAATTTTCGGTTAATAATTCAATACAGTCAGCTTTAATATCGATCATTTCCGAAAAAGTGGTTACACGCTCTCTATATAAATAGTTCCATACTTGTGAAGCGCGATATGGTTTATATCCATGTTGCCCGAGCCATTCAGTTAGTTGTTCTATCGTTAATCCATAAATCGAATTTTTGTTCATGTAAATAGACCTCTTTTCACTACCTGTAAACTTATTCTTCTATAGTACTAAAAATTTCACTATGTACACAATGCTTGAACCTCTTTCCCAACACCTTACAATTTTTTTATTTTTTTGAGCATACTACGTAAGTAAATTTCCGCACTACTTTTATACACTTTTTATACCCTATTTATGCATAGATATAAGCCATTATGCCCATATAGGGTGTAATTTCCATTTACGTATGCATAAGAACCTGTAATAATAGATAAGCCGAAAACTTTTGACAATAATAAATATTTCAAAGTATTATATTTAATGTACTAAGAGGAGGTTGTCATATGTCAGACATCAATAGACAGAAAATTGTGGATAGTGTCCCGCAAAAAGGATTCTTTGGACACCCTAAAGGTTTGTTCACTCTTTTCTTCACAGAGTTTTGGGAGCGCTTTTCTTACTACGGAATGCGTGCAATCCTAATTTACTACATGTACTATGAAGTTTCAAAAGGTGGTCTAGGGATTGAAGAGTCCACTGCACTAGCAATCATGTCCATTTATGGTTCACTTGTATATATGTCCGGTGTAATCGGTGGTTGGTTAGCAGACAGAGTTTTTGGTACTTCTAGAGCGTTATTCTATGGTGGTATTTTGATCATGATTGGTCATATCGTCCTAGCTGTATTACCAGGCGATCTGACTATGCTGTTTATTTCCATGGTCTTCATCGTTTTAGGTACAGGTTTACTTAAACCTAACGTATCCAGTGTTGTTGGTGATATTTATGCTCCTGGCGATACTCGTCGCGATGCAGGTTTCAGTATCTTCTACATGGGGATCAACCTTGGTGCCTTCATATCTCCGTTAATCGTTGGGGAAGTTGCTAAAAAGAGTTTCCACTTAGGTTTCGGTATCGCAGCTGTTGGTATGTTATTAGGACTAATCGTATTTGCTGTAACAAAGAAAAAGAATCTTGGGCTTGCAGGTACGTATGTGCCTAACCCATTAACTCCAGCTGAGAAGAAGAAAGTATCAATTATCGTTGGTATTTCTGCAGTTGTACTAGCTGTTATTTTAGGTACAACCATCCCAGCAGGTATTTTTACACTTGAAGTATTCATTACGTTAGTGGGTATTTTTGGTATCGCAATCCCTACTATCTATTTCGTGGTTATGTATCGCAGTCCAAAAACAACGTCAGACGAGCGTTCAAGAATTATCGCGTACATTCCGCTATTTATCGCGGCTGTTATGTTCTGGGCGATCCAAGAACAAGGTTCAACGATTCTTGCAGCTTATGCGGACAAGCGTACAGATTTAACATTTGCAGGACTTGAGATTTCACCAGCTTGGTTCCAATCTCTAAATCCTTTATTCATCATTACACTTGCTCCACTTTTCGCATGGATGTGGGTAAAGCTTGGTACACGTCAACCGTCAGTACCTAAGAAATTTGCACTCAGCTTGTTATTTGCTGGATTATCTTTCTTAGTCATTCTTCTTCCTGCTTACTTTGGTGGAGAAGATTCACTAGTAAGTCCATTATGGTTAGTGCTTAGTTACTTTATCGTTGTTATCGGTGAGCTTCTATTGTCTCCAGTAGGACTTTCTGCAACAACGAAGCTTGCTCCAGCAGCGTTCTCTGCACAAACAATGAGCTTATGGTTCTTAGCAAGTGCAGCTGCACAAGCGATCAACGCACAAATCGTTAAGTTCTATTCTGCAGAAACAGAAATGATGTACTTCGGTACGATCGGTGGAGCTGCGATTGTGTTATCACTTATCCTATTCGTCATCTCACCTAAGATTCAAGAGAAGATGAAAGGTATCCGTTAATCTGAAAATTTGAAACCACTGATGTGATGGTCCTCCATTATGTCAGTGGTTTTTTTTATTTAAAAGGCTCTTTTTAGATAGTGGCAAGCAGAAACTTTCAGAGGCATCCTTGAAAAGATGATTGGAACGCAAGGTGCGAGACTCCTGGGGGATTAGCGTGCCTTGTGCTTGAATAAACATCTCGCAAGGCATGCGACGAGGAAGCTCACTTCGGTAGCATTGCTTGTAGACGCAGGAGCAAAAATACTTCTATGAATCCGCACGCCCCCCGGAAAGCGAGCATCCTGGAGTGGAAATTATCTACCTTCTTAACTTAACTTTAGTTTGGACAAACATAAAAAAGAAGCTTATCAACTAAGCTTCTTCATCCTTAATTCATCCATCCATGCAACAATCCGAGTAAGGTGAAGATCACCAAGTGGTCTCCGATTGCAATGATAAAAGACTTCCTTGTCAGTAAACCGAAAAGTGTGTTTTTATAATAGACCATCGTAATCAAGATCCCTATGATGAACCCAACCATGAGTCCTTCTGCTGCACTATCAGCTCCAAATAATCCGATAAGATAAGACATAAGAAATGAACTGATAAAGGCAACGATTACGGAAAAAATATATTTAAAAGGTCCTGTCTCACCATTTTCCTTTTTCTTTCCGAGTATCGTTGAATAGTAGATGCCTCCGTAGATCATATATAAAAGTCCCCCAGCGATAATCGCTGTCGTGTTTAATAACACTCCGTTTAGTTCCATAATGGCCCCCTCGTTATTTTGGTTCAATGGCTAGGGCAATCGCT
This sequence comes from Fictibacillus nanhaiensis, assembly GCA_016401345.1. Classification (GTDB taxonomy): domain Bacteria; phylum Bacillota; class Bacilli; order Bacillales; family Fictibacillaceae; genus Fictibacillus; species Fictibacillus phosphorivorans. The sequence continues at coordinate 372,284 of JAEACG010000003.1, forward strand.
TTAATCTTACTTTCCCTTTTTAACGTGTCTCCGTCCTGTTGGATCTCTATGACTTCTACTGGATTACTTAAATATTTAAACCCGCTTCTTGGCAGCCAATAGCTATACAGTTCAGAGTAGCAGTCAATTATCAGATTGCGTTCTGAATAATCGACAGGTTCATCAAATTCATATACTACATGCTTTCCACCAACAAACTTAGATGTATCATCAGACGCGATCGAATCAGCTATAGATTCACTGATCGTAATATGACAATCATAACGGCATTTGTCAGGAGGCGTGATGTATGGATTGTTTTGCGGTACGCCGAGAAACAACGTATGTGAATTAATCAAATTTCTTGATTCACACCATTTATGAACTTCTTCCCAAGCTTCAGAAACCCCACTCGTGTACATCCCAAAGTGGTGACCTTTAATCGTAGCGCTGTTTGGAAAAGTTTCAATTCTTATTTTAGATAAATCTAGCCATTTAAACTCATTATAAGGAGCATTCTCCTCTTTTTCTTTCGATGGGTTGCGAACTTGTTTAGATTTCTTGCTATCTTCATATTCCCGAGGAAATTGCTGGAGATAAGCTCCTTCTCTCCAGTTTTTCGGGCTCGTTTTGAAATAAGATTGGAAAGAATACGTGAAATACGATAAGGAAGAGAATCCACACAACATCGCAATCTGCGTGATGGGGATATAGGATTCATAGATCAATCGATGTGCCGCGTTCTCCAATCGAAATCTTTTCACATAGGCAGCTGGTGTTTCACCAACGATACTTTTAAAAATCCGTTGAAAGTGAAAAGGAGAATAAGTAGAGATGCCAGCCAGTTTTTCTAATGATAAAGAATCCTCTACATGCTCTTCAATATATTCCAAAACTCTGAATATCTGTTTTCGTTGCTCGCGCTCAACATTCATAAACTGTACTCCTTTTTCATGCTAGTTCTTAAATTATAAACGAATCTCTGTATGTATTTGTAAATGTATTTTTTTTAGCATCCATTTTTTAGAATCGTCCAAACCATTGAGACAAGCTTGCGTAAGATAGAGTAGAGAAGAAAACATGACTGATTGTTCTTTTTCTCAACAGTTCGCTTATAGAAGGGGGTGTCTATAGTGAGCTTAATCGGTAGCCTATTAGGATTTAAGAAAAGAAAAAAAGGTAAAAAAAGACCTGAAGTAGCATAAGCAGGTAGAAAGCCGGGGATCTTCCTCGGCTTTTATATGTTTTTAAACCATTCTTTTACATAGAGCCTTTTTCACCAGAATTAGGACGGTATCCAGACCCCTTTCAAGGACAAGCACATATAGTACAAGCAAGGGGGATTTTTAATAAATAATAGTTATGTTCTAATGTAACCTATGTGTTTCTGAAGTGAATCATCTTCTATTTATTTCTTTATATCTTCCCTTCGTAAAGTAATATAAGGGGGAATATAATTGTATATTCGCAAACGGGTACCTGGTAAGGATGATCCTTTTTTAGTTGATATGGTAGTAAGTAACTTTCAAGTCCGTAAAAACGTGATTGAAATGATTATAAAAATGGCCAACGAGGTCATGATTGTCTGTGATAGCAATGACACGATTATTGGTTTTGTATGTTATCGATTCAGAATCGGCCCTACGATTTTTGTGGATTATGTTGTGTTAGATACGAAGCATCAAGGAAAAGGGATCGCTACCTCATTTCTTCCCGTATTTGAGAGTCACCTTATGAAACAAGGGATTCGTACTGTTTTTGGTACCGTTGATGAAGAGAACACGGATGCACTAAAAACCTTCCAGCATTGGGGCTTTAAGGTACAAGGTCAACTTGGTTCTAGTATCGTCATTCAAAAGGATCTTTCAACGCCTACTTCTAACCAAACAAATGGAGTTTATTCTAATTCGAGTGTTAGAAAGCTCGCTACTCCTCCATCGCTTCGCTAAGTAATGGATAATAATTAAGCAGATCTTCTATGTAAGGTCTGCTTTTTTTATTTCAAAGGCTGATTTTTTTCATTGATGCTCTTTGAAAGTAGTTGCTTTCCGCTCCAGGTTGCTCGCTTTCCATGGGGCGAACGGTGAGCCTCCTGCCGCTACGCGGCATTAGGAGTCTCCACCTGACCGCTTCTAGGTTGCATCCTTGCTCCTGCGTCTAAGAGTTAATGCTCCGCAGTTAGCTTCCTCGTCGCATGCCTTGCCGAGTAGCTTCTCATGTAGTAGGCAGGCAACCTTCCTCTCCAATCAACATGCATGGAAGGTGAAATAAAAAATCTACTGTCCGATAGAAATGCTATTTTAAAACATTGTACTTTCATTGTCTTCTTGAATCTTTGATTGGAGTGTAAGATGCGAGACTCCTACGGGACAGGTAGGAAGTCCGAAAAGTGAAAGTGGCTTGTCCAGCCCCGACAAGCAAAAGGTGAATAGACAAGGAAGGTGCTCTTTGCCTTCATGGTCTATTTAACTTTTGACCTCGAGGGGCTAGCCACTGCAACTAGACAGGTGAGACATTTAAAAGTAAAACGTACGAATGTGGCTCACCGCCTGCACCGTGGAAAGCGAGCAGCCTGGAACGGAAATCAACACTTTCACAAACAACAAGGTTTACACAGATATCCTTTAAAAAAGCTATTTTAAAAAAGCCAACTCAAGATCTGCAGAAAAACAAATCATTAAGTCGGCTTTTTAACGTTTATAGTAAGAATGAATAAGTCTTATTGTTCTTACAGATCTAAGAGATTTTGTGGGCGTCTCGTCTTTTTAGATCCATTCACCTGATTGTTGTTTGGATTGAAGATTTCTTCAATGTATCTTTGATTCCAATCACTATTAAATTCTTTATCAGAACAGATACAGCCACTTAGATCATATCGGAAAAGGCCACAGTGTGGGCAGTTACTCATATTAATCCCCCCTTGAGTCAACATAACGTATTCTATGAGCATTTAAGAGAGTTGGTAACGGCTTTCGTACAGCTTTTCCACGAAATAATAAGCTGATTTTTTATGGAGTTACTTGTTCATCCAATCTGGCTTATGAAACTCTTCAAAATCACTTTGTATGACCTTTTTGAACGAGCCGGATTCTACTGCATCTTTAAGATCTTTTACTAGCTGTGAATTCTTATCTTTCTCTAGTACAACGATTCGATTGATAATCTTCTCTGGAAGTTTATCTTTTACGAGTGCATCCTTTAGATCTAGACCCGATGAAATTGCAAAGTTTCCGTTTACTGCAGCTAGATCTACCGAGTCTAGCGTTCTTGGAGTTTGAGCAGCTTCAACAGGCTGGAACTTCAAGTTCTTTGGATTTTTTGTCACATCTTTTTCTGAGACTCTTAACGGGTTTGCTGAAGAATCGATCTCAATTAGTCCATTGTCTCTCAAAACAGTAAGCCCTCTTGCTAAATTCGTAGGATCATTGGCTAGTGAAACCGTACTTCCAGGCTTGATCTCGTCTATAGACTTGAATTTTTTAGAATAAATACCGATTGGTGCAGTGGGTACGGTAACAACTGAAGCTAGTTTCATATCATTCTCTTCTGAAAAAGCGTCCATGTACACTTTATGCTGAAACAGGTTTGCATCTAGCGAACCGCTCTTTAAAGAGATGTTCGGTTGTACATAATCATTAAACTCTTTCACTTCAACGCTGTATCCTTTTTTCTCTAGGTATGGCTTCACACCTTTTTCAAGCATGTCGCTGTAAGGCACAGTTGCGCCGAGCGTGATCTCTTTACTTTCTTTTTCACCTGAAGCGCTACATCCCGCTAAAACGCCGATTAATAAAGCTGCTGTAAGAAATATGTTAGATCGTTTCATATGTTTTCTCTCCTCACTCACTCTCTATTTATTTACTTTCCGTTAGCACCGGTCTAAATCTAGCTGCAGGATGATCGTTTGGCAGTAGCGGTTGTCCGGGTGAAAATAGTTTTTCACGAAGCGTGCCACTGTTGTACTCTTTTTTATAGAGTCCTCTTTCTTGAAGAACAGGTACAACAAGCTCTACGAAAGCTTCTAAGTCTCCTGGTGTTACGAGGTGATTAAGATTGAAACCATCCACCCCAGACTCTTCAAACTGCTTTTGTATCCCATCCGCTACCTCTTCTGGATTGCCGACTATAAAACTACCTCTGTCAGGTGACTCGAAGCGATTCAATACCTCACCTATTGTTAACGGTTTAGGAGCATCCGTAGTGAGCGTAGCAGCCTTGTAATGTCCGCCTTCTGTTGATTTATTGTACGAGAATGGAAGTTCCGGATCTAAATCTTCATATTCCGCGATATCATATCCACTTGCTCCATATTGAGCTTTTGCAGCATCAGCACTCCAAACACTTGCATACTCTTTAAATTTTTCCTCGGCTTCCTCAGTCGTTCTTCCTACCACCACGTTTAAAAAAGAAAAGATTTTAATGTTTTCTGGATTTCGGCCGTGTTTTGTAGCGAGCTTACGGATATCGTCAGCATAAAATCGAATTCTTTCTGGCGTTGGACCACCTACAAAAATACATTCAGCATGCTTGGCCGCAAAGTCTCGTCCACGCTCAGAGGTTCCCGCTTGGTAGATCACAGGTGTCCGCTGCAAAGAAGGCTCACTCAAGTGAGGTCCTTCAACGCTGAAGTATTGCCCCTCATGATTGATCTCATGTACCTTACCGGGATCCACTAATTTATTGTTTTCAACATCTTCTACAACAGCTCCATCTTCCCAGCTGCTCTCCCAAAGCTTATACGAAACATCCAAATATTCATCCGCGATGTTATACCGTTCATCGTGCTTGATCATATTCTGCAATCCAAAATTCCTCGCCGCGTTCGGCAGATAAGAAGTGACTACGTTCCAAGCGATTCGCCCATTCGTTAGATGGTCTAAAGTAGAAAAACGACGCGCGTTGCCAAATGGCTGCTCATAGGTTGTGCTCACCGTCACAGCAAAAGACAGGTTCTCTGTTACGCTTGCCATGGCCGACACGAGAAGTGCCGGATCGTTTAATGGAACTTGAAGCCCATCACGAATAGAAGGAGCTTTACTTTGTTTATAAACATCATAAATCCCTAACACATCCGCAAAAAATACAGCGTCAAACTTTCCTCTTTCTAAGAGCTTCGCATAGTCGATCCAGTAATTCAGATCTTTATAGCTTCTATGTCTCTTGTTCTCCGGGTGCTTCCAAAGGCCATGTGAATTGTGCATGGCACTTGTCATCTCAAACGCGTTTAACAAAATTTCTTTACCCAAAATAATTTCCTCCATCCGATTTTTTGTACCCGCTCCAAGAGAAAATAAAAAAACCTCTTCAGTGATGAGAAGAGGTTAAAAAATACGTGAAATAAACATACGTATATAAATTTCCTCTTATCTTTCAAGCTTTCGCCTGCTGGAATTGGCACAGTCCTAAAAATAGTTGTTGCCGAGGCTTCAAAGGGCCAGTCCCTCCACCTCTCTCGATAAGGAATCGATATTATTCAATTTAGTTACGAAATATACAGGAATAAAAATAGACTGTCAATGGAATTTAGAGAAATAAAATAATTTTCTTAACAATCAGTTTTTAGTTGACAGTGGTTTGCTTTATCCTCTATAGTGATGACTAATAATTAAATAATGTATCTTATCAAGAGTCAGGGGAGGAACTGGTCCTACGATCCTGCAGCAACCGCTTTTTATAAAGAAAGGTGCTAATTCCAGCAGATGTTTTTTTGAATGTCTGATAGATGAGAGAGCGTGTAAGCATATGGAATCTACGTCCTCTTTCGTCTTTGAAAGAGGGCTTTTTTGTTTTTGGTGTCCTTCGCTGTACTTGTGAGCGTATGATTTGCGCTGCAGGTGCTCGCTTTCCGTGGGGCAATCGGTGAGCCCCTTGCCGCTTCGCGCCCTTAAGGGTCTCACCTGACCGCTTGTCCCACAGGAGTCTCGCACCTTGCGCTCCAATCAACCTATCAAAGATGTCTAATAACAAAACCAATCTACTAAAACCTTACTGAAAAAATTTAGGAGGGAACTATGAGCTTACCTTTGAGAAAAGCCACTGAGATAGATCATTTTGAAGAAGCGGTTAGTACCGCTCTAGGACTAAAAGAAATTTTTAAGAAACGTGCAGATTTTGTAGATCAAGAAGGCGTTTTTCCTTATGAGAACTTTCAAGATTTGAAGGATGCTGGCTTTCTTTCTCTTACCATTCCAAAAGAATATGGTGGTAAAGGGTTGAATCTACTTGAGTTCTTAACCATTCAAGAGCATTTAGCCGAGGGAGATGCTCCTACTGCCCTCTCTCTTGGGTGGCATCTCGGTACTCTTTTAGAGGCGGCAGAAAATCGGCATTGGAATGGTAACTCGTTCGCTGATCTTAGCCGGAAAATTGTTGAACAAAAAGCACTCATTAACTTGGCACAAACAGAGCGTGCGACGGGAAGTCCGTCTCGAGGCGGTATTCCTACAACAACAGCGGTCAAGAAAGCAGACGGATGGCTGATCAACGGAAGCAAAGCTTTTACTTCTATGGCAGAAGCTCTAGATTACTCAGTCATTACGGCTACCATCTCAGAAACTAATCATAAAGGGTTTTTCTTAGTGGACCATCGGGAAAAAGGGGTTTTTGTAAAAGAAACATGGGACAGCATCTCTATGAGAGGAACAAAAAGTGATGACCTCCTTTTGAAAGACGTTTATGTACGTGAGGAAAATCTTCTAGTCGTAGAGGATGGGAAGAACCTCATACCTAAAGGCTGGTATCTTCAGGTGCCTGCTGTGTACCTAGGTATCGCAAGAGCAGCGCGGAATTACGCGATTGAATTTGCGTCAGAGTATAGCCCTAACACTTTATCAGGACCGATCTCAGACGTACCAGAGGTGAGAAGAAAGATTGGTAAGATAGAACTTGAGCTATTCCAAGCAAGAACGATCCTTCATGCCGTTGCTGAAAAATGGGTAAACCACCCTGAACAACGTCAAAATCTAGGTACAGAACTCGCTGCCGTTAAACATTCTGTAACAAATAGTGCGAACAGGGTCGTTGATCTCGCGATGAGAATCGTTGGGGCTCGTAGTCTTTCTGTACAAAATCCGCTTCAGCGGCATTTCCGAGATGTAAGAGCCGGCCTTCATAATCCACCAACAGATGATGCGATCGTCTATTCGTTAGCGGATGCAGCGCTTAAGTAAAAGAAGTCAACTAACAGATTCATGTTAAACTAAACATTTTTTTATATGATGAGATTTAGATCACCATAGGTTATTATGGATACAATATATTTCCATATCAACTCATAAAAGGGTGGTTTAATTTGAGAGCGCTTCTTACATTCACTTATTTACAAGCACTTTCTTGTATCTTTCCAGTCATCATCTTTGGTGCGTTAGCTCTTTCAAAATTCGTCAGCATCCCGTTCATCCCTCGATACGATTTCATACTCCTTCTTTGTCTCCTTACACAAGTTGCCATGATCGTAACGAAACTTGAAACGATAGATGAACTTAAAGTCATCTGTGTCTTTCACTTGATCGGACTTGCTCTAGAGCTATTTAAAGTTCACATGGGGTCTTGGAGCTATCCTGAAGAGGCTTATTCTAAGATCTACGGTGTACCTCTTTACAGCGGTTTTATGTATGCAAGTGTTGCGAGTTATATTTGCCAAAGCTGGCGGAGGTTAGACCTTCAGATTAAGGGCTGGCCGAATCCTGCTTTTTCTTTCGGAATATGTGTACTGATTTATTTTAACTTTTTTACTCATCATTATTTGTTTGATGCCAGATGGATTCTAATTCTGCTTTTATTCCCTATCTTTTATAAGACGGTTGTTCATTATACGATCAACGAACGCGTCTATAGAATGCCGATCCTTCTTTCGTTTTTGTTGATCGGATTTTTTATCTGGATCGCTGAAAACATTACAACTTTTCTCGGAGCCTGGCAGTATCCCAATCAAGAAGCCTCTTGGTCACTCGTGCATATTGGTAAGATCAGCTCCTGGTTCTTGCTCGTGATCATCAGCATTATTATCGTGGCACAATTAAAACGCATTAAAAGCCACCAAGATGAGATTTTCACGCATACGAAACACCTTTAAGCTGCCGTAGGCTTTTTAGGTGTTTTTTCTTTGTGTGGCTCCTTCTCAAGAAATCTGCATGTTCAAGATGTCCGCTCCATATGCATACATAGATGACGTTTGAACCTTCTATAAGAGAGGAGCTCATCACATGGATAAGAACAATAAAGATCAACAGCAACGAAGACCAATGCAGATTCCTCAGCCGATTCGCAGTGATGGTGCGGGTGCTACCGACTTAGGGCCTCGCGACGTTATGCGTGACATACAAAATCCCGATATGTTAGTTTCACCTGCAACAGATGCGGGAACTGTCCCAAATTTACGGTTTTCCTATTCTGATACACATATGCAATTAAATTTTGGAGGCTGGTCGAGAGAGATTACGGTTCGTGAGCTTCCTGTCGCCAAGACACTTGCCGGAGTAAACATGCGGCTGACTCCAGGCGGTGTAAGGGAGCTTCATTGGCATCAAGAAGCGGAATGGGCTTATATGATATTAGGCCGTGCTCGAATTACCTCGGTTGATCAAAACGGAAGAAATTTCATCGCCGATGTTGGTGAAGGTGATCTTTGGTACTTCCCTCCCGGCATTCCTCATTCGATTCAAGGACTTGAAGAAGGTTGTGAGTTTTTACTCGTATTCGATGATGGAAATTTCTCCGATCTGAGCACATTCTCTATTTCAGATTGGTTTGCGCATACACCGAAAGAGGTTCTTTCAGCAAATTTCGGTATACCGGAAAGCGCATTCGCAAACATTCCGACTGAACAACGTTATATTTATCAGTCTACGGTTCCCGGTCCGATTGAAACACAAGCCGTACCTGATCCATATGGAACTGTACCATTGAGCTTCACGCACCGCTTAATGGCGCAGAAACCTCTTGTTACCCCTGGTGGTACCGTACGAATAGTTGACTCTACTAATTTTCCGATCTCACAGAGAATTGCTGCCGCTTTAGTAGAAATAAAACCCGGCGGAATGAGAGAGTTGCATTGGCATCCGAATAATGATGAGTGGCAATATTATTTAGCCGGTCAAGGGCGGATGACCGCTTTCGCTGGAAATGGAACGGCACGAACTTTTGACGTACGAGCGGGAGATGTAGGATATGTTCCGTTCGCATTTGGTCATTATGTGCAGAATACCGGAAATAAGAGTTTATGGTTTTTAGAGATTTTTAAAAGTGACCGTTTTGCAGATGTTTCATTGAACCAATGGATGGCTTTAACACCTAAAGAAATCGTGCAGAGTAATTTAAACGCTAGCCCTGAACTCATGAATTCCCTTCGCAAAGAAAAATGGCCAGTTGTGAAATATGATTAGCAAGAATATGCGATGCCACCTTTAAACAGCGATTAGAACTCTCTAATCGCTTTCTTTCAGTCTTTCTAGTAAAACACCTTCCCCTACTCTATTCATATACACCACTTACAACTTGTCCGCATAATCTACTAGTAATAATCTATTAGATTATTCTCTGATCTATTTTCTAGATTAGAGTGAAAATAGGAGGGAAAGTTTGTATGTACTACCATTATGATCAGAATCCGTACGCACATATGAAAAGAGATTGTGAATGCAAGCATAGAAAGGTTCAGCCTTGCCAAAAGGTTTCTGCCTTTAAAGCGGTTAAAGATTTGTTTCAATTTATATTAGGCTCCACACCAAATCAAGTGATATATCCGGTAGAGGTTTTTGATAGCAACAATGAATACAATCCAGATACATCAACGTTTGTTCCAAAGAGCAACGGAATATATACGTTTACAGCTAGTATCTTTTTGCCGATTTATACTGGAACACCCTATTCTGCATTCGTTGGCATTCGTGTAAACGGCGAGATTGTTGCAGGAAATCAAGAAATGATTACATCGCCAAACGCGATTGTAGCTACTTCATCACTCGTCGAGTTAAGAAGAGGCGACGAAGTTCAAGTAGTCGCCTCAAGTCCATCAGGCGCAACGATAGAAATAGAAGTTAATCCAATCGCAACTCGTTTTGAGGGTGCGAAGATAGGTTAAGCAACGTTAGAAGGTGAACAATTTCACCTTCTTTTTTAAATGTTTCATGTGGAACAATCCACTAAATCCTCTCGTAGACCACGCTATATAAGGTATAATTTCCCTATTACTAACTCTTTTAGGAGTAATCATATGACTGAAAAAAACGTACGCAAATCCAATTACATTCTACATGCAAAGAGCGCGCAATTTCATTGGGATGGCACGGGACTTCTCTCTATTAAAACCTTTTCGAACGGAAGGGCTCATTACAAAACGAACCGAGGATATTTTGCTGTTGAAGAAGGAAGTTATCTGCTACTCAATCAAGGTCCTTACACCTTAACCATAGAAGAACACAAAGATGTAGAATCGTTCTGTGTCTTTTTCCAAGAAGATTTTGCGAACGATGTATTCCGCAATTTGTCAGATACATCTCGCCAACTTTTAGATAACCCTTTTAGTAATCATACATCTGCTTCATTTTTTGAAAAAACGTATGAACAAAGCCAGGTTCTGACTCAGCAAATGAACCTCTTAAAACATATGACAAATCAATACCCACTTGACTCCAACATGTTAGATGAACAATTTCATTCCATAATGACCACTCTATTCAGAGAACAAATGAAAACTTTTAAAGAAATCGATCGGTTAGATTTAGCCCGTAAATCAACACGCGAAGAAATTTATAAACGAGTCAGCATCGCACATGAATACATAAAAGCCTTTTATGATAAACAGCTTACATTAGATAAAATTGCAGAAATCTCATGCTTATCTCCTAATCACCTGTTGAGAAATTATTCAACCATCTATAACAGAACACCCTTTCAGCATATTGCTGAGTTAAGGATCGCAAAAGCCATAACGTTGCTCCAGACTTCTGAATACTCCATGACTGATATTACTTATGAAATCGGATTGAATAACCCCGTTTCATTCAGCAGATTATTTAAACAACATATGGGCATCTCCCCCCTTCAATATCGTAAAAAGGTGATTTTGGATAAGAAATTACTTTAACCTTCATTTATGATGAAGAAAATGATAAAGGAGAGATTCATATGACGATTCAGACTAATGTCATTCAAAGAGTTGGACAAGTTGCTGTACCGGTTCAAGATATCAAACGCTCCATTCACTTTTATAAGGACGTATTAGGTTTACAACTTCTTTTCAGCACAGAAAATATGGCTTTTTTCAATTGTAACGGTCTAAGAATACTACTAAGCCTTCCTGAAAAAGAAGAATTTGCAGGAGCAAGTTCCGTAATATACTTTCAAGTAGGAAACATCACCGAAGCTTATGAAGCCCTTAAACAGAAGGATGTAACATTCCTAGACTCCCCTCATATTGTTGCTAAGATGGAGCATACGGAGACATGGATGGTATTTTATAAGGATTCAGAAGGAAATACCCATGCTTTGATGAGTGAGGTTGTAACATCATAAGTTTTCTAGAATAGATGCCTATATACAGAAGGCATCTTTTTTCTGCTGTAACTTTGCATCACTTTTCCTTTCATCATTGTGAAGTTGGTTGGAGCGTAAGATGCGAGACTCCTGCGGGATCAGTGGGACAGTTGAGACTCCTAACAGCGCAAAGCGCTAGGAGGCTCAACGCACACCCCGCGGAAAGCGAGCGATCTGAAGTGGAAACCAACCACTTTCAAGAGCTCCGAAGCATATGAAAACCAATTAAAAAATTGCACATCCTAGAAAATATCCAAGTTTTGCTATAGACTGAAAAACATATCAAGTAATGATGTGGTGATAAATGATGTTTAAGATTTTGCTCATTGAAGATGATTCGACACTGTTCAGCGAGATAAAAGAGCGATTGTCCCAATGGTCGTATGAAGTGTATGGCATTACTGACTTTGGACGAGTGATGCAGGAGTTTACAGAGGTTAAACCTGACCTTGTTGTAATCGATATACAGCTACCGAAGTTTGATGGCTTTCATTGGTGCCGAAATATTCGATCGCACTCAAATGTACCGATCATCTTTCTGTCTTCGCGTGATCATCCGAGCGATATGGTCCTATCCATGCAGCTTGGAGCAGACGACTTTGTCCAAAAACCGTTTCATTTTGAAGTATTGATCGCAAAGATTCATGCGATTCTTCGGCGTGTTTATAATTACAATACAGAGACCGTTAGTCTCAAAACGTGGTGTGGCGCTCAAATTGATTATGAAAAGAATATCGTAACGAACGAAAAAGGTTCCGTCGAACTAACTAAGAATGAAGTGTTCATTCTGAAACTCTTAATCGAGCAAAAGAATAAGATTGTAAGTCGTGATAATCTCATCAACAGCTTATGGGATGATAAAAAGTTCATTAGTGATAATACCCTCACCGTAAATGTGAATCGTTTAAGAAAACGTCTAGAGGAAATCGAACTCGGACAATTCATCGAGACGAAAGTCGGACAAGGCTATCGTGCAATAGAAGAGGATTCTATATGATCAAATGCTATTTGATCGAACGCAGCAGCTGGATATTTTTGTTTTTATTACAACAGCTGATCCTTCTCTTGATCGCCTATCTAGATCCAGCAATTCCCCTTTCTGCTGTTGGCTATATCGTTTTTATTTCACTTATTGTCTTTGTCCTCTTTCTTTTTTATCGGTATCAGAAGGAAACAGACTTCTTCCAACAACTTGAGGAAAGAGAAAATGATTTTGATCTTTCTAATATGTCATCACCTTCTACACCTTTTGAAAAAATCGTTACAAACAGCATTACCGAACAAACAAAGCATTTAAAACAAACAGCTTCTGAGAACCGTTTACTTATCGAACAGGAAAAGGACGATCTCCTTGCTTGGATTCATGAGGTGAAAACGCCGCTGACAGCGATGCATCTTATGATACAGCGAATGGACGATACGCCACTAAAAGGAGATCTGACCTACGAATGGCTTCGTATCCACCTTCTGCTCGATCAACAGCTTCATCAAAAAAGGATTCCTTTTATTAAGAACGATCTTTATATGGAAGTGACTGATCTTGAGACGTTGCTTTTTTCCGAACTTAAAACGCTACAGTCGTGGTGCATTCAAAAAGGAATCGGCTTTGATTTTAACCTTGAAGTCAACCATGTCTTAAGTGATGCCAAATGGCTAGCATTTATCATTCGTCAGATCTTAACGAATGCTGTGAAATACAGCCATTCATCAGAGATTATCATCAACTCTTATAACATGAACGACAGAAACTATTTATCGATTCAAGACTTTGGTCGAGGAATTGATACAAAGGATATGCCTCGTATCTTTGATAAAGGGTTCACGTCAACAACAGACCATCAGGATCAAGCTTCCACCGGCATGGGCTTATATTTAGCCAAAAAAGCGGCAGACTCCCTACATATTCAACTCTCTGTAGGGTCAAAACGGAATGAAGGAACAACGGTCACGCTCGCTTTCCCAAAAAGAAATGAATTTGATGAAACGATGGGCATGTGACGAAAGTGTCACATGCTTTTCTGTTTTGTTCGTTGAACAGAAGGAAAAGAGCGGAAATGCTTTCTATAATGAAACTATCAGAGAGGGGTAATAAAATCATGAGTATATTGAAAGCCGTTAAGCTTCATAAGAGCTATGGAAATAAAAATAATAAACAGCACGTCCTTAAAGGCATCGATCTTTCTGTTGAAAAAGGTGAGTTCATCAGTATTATGGGAGCATCTGGCTCTGGTAAAACGACATTGTTGAACGTCCTATCCTCTATCGATCAAGTAAGCGAAGGTACGATTCATATCAACTCATTTGAGATGACAGCCATGAAAGAAAAACAGCTGGCAGAGTTCAGAAAGAACCACCTTGGTTTCATCTTCCAAGATTACAACCTTTTAGATACATTAACCGTTAAAGAAAATATTCTGCTGCCGCTTTCGATAACGAAAACACCGAAAAAGGAAGCTGAAAAGAAATTTGAGCAAGTCGCAACCGAGCTTGGTATTTCCGAGATAAAAGATAAATATCCGAACGAGATCTCAGGTGGACAAAAGCAACGAACATCTGCGGCTCGTGCATTCATTCATGAGCCAAGTATCATCTTCGCCGATGAACCGACCGGCGCTCTCGATTCCAAGTCTGCGTCTGACCTTTTAAACAAATTAAGCGGTCTTAACGAGAACAGACAAGCAACCATTCTTATGGTAACGCATGATCCTGTAGCAGCAAGCTATTGCAGCCGTGTGGTGTTTATAAAAGACGGACAGATCTACACGCAGCTTATGAAAGGAGAGCAAGATCGACAAAGTTTCTTTAAGGATATTATGAAAACGCAAGGTGTTTTAGGTGGTGTTCATCATGAACATTAATCAGCTCATCTTTCGCAACTTAAAGAAAAACTTAAGAAACTATTATTTATATGTTTTTGCTTTAGTATTCAGTTCTGCTCTTTACTTTGCATTTGTAACGCTTCAATATGATCCGTCGATGGATGCTGTTGAAGGTTCAGTAAAAGGTGAAGCCGCGATTCGAGCCGCTTCTATCCTGCTTGTTGTAATCGTATCCGTCTTTCTGCTTTACGCGAACAACATCTTTATCAAACGACGCAGCAAAGAAATCGGGCTGTTCCAATTGATCGGGATGACGAAAAGTAAGATCTTTCGCATTCTTTCCATTGAAAACTTATTCCTCTACTTTGGTTCTCTTTTGATCGGAATCTTTGCAGGTTTTTCGTTTTCAAAATTAATGATTCTCGTTTTGTTCAAAACGACTGGTGTAGATTCGATCGCATCTCTACGGTTTTCACCACAAGCACTCCTACAAACCGTTCTCGTTTTTACAGCAATCTATCTGTTAATCATGATCATGAACTACACGTTCATTAAAAGGCAGACCATACTATCTCTATTCCGTGTCACCTCTTCTACTGAGATCACTGTGAAAAAACTTTCTCGCTTTGAGATGGTGATGGGAATCGTGGGTCTCGTTCTAATCACGACAGGTTATATCGTATCTTCCAAACTGTTTGGCGGCGATTTTACAACGATGCCTCAATTATTTGGAGCAATGATCTTTATTTTGACAGCCGTCATTTTAGGTACGTATTTCTTTTACAAAGGCTCTGTCAGTTTTCTGCTTAACCTGATAAGAAAACGAAAAGGTGGCTATCTATCGATCAACGAAGTGATGTCGCTCGCATCTGTCATGTTCCGCATGAAGTCGAACGCCCTTCTGCTCATGATTATCACCACCGTTTCAGCGCTCTCGATCGCTTTGTTGTGCCTTGCTTATATCTCGTATTATTCTGCAGAGAAAACGGCTGAAAAAAATGTTCCGCATGACTTTTCAATCATTGATAGAGAGTCCGCTGATACGTTCCAATCTGCTTTAAAGAAGAACAATATTCCGTATTCGGAAAAATCGATTGAAGTGGTCCAGGTGACGGTGAATGCTTCACAGCTTATTGATCGAAGCTTAGATGAACTCACTATCAATCCGAAAGCGATGCCGCTTCCTTTAATCAGCGAAAAGTCAGTATCTGGCATGGAAGTTTCACGGGATGAAGTGGTCTTTACTGGCTATGACGATCTGCTTCAAAAGTTTATGCCATTAAAGAATTCTGGAACCATCAAAATAAAAGGAAAGACCGAAACGCTCACTCAACGTTATGTAGGCTTAGAAGATATTTATCCCGTATCCTGGTATTTCACAGCTGGAGGTGTTCCAACCGCAATCGTTGATGATGCTATTTTTAAGAAGATGAAAAAAGATATCGATCCTAAGGTACAAAAAGAATCAAGCCTCTATATTGGGGTCGATATTAAGAATAAAGAACAACTGGAAAAGGCAGATAAACTGTTTAAATCAACCGAAACGTATAAAAAGCTATACAATGAATCTCGTCATGAGATCAGCACGAACCAAAAGAAAAACATGGGACTCATGATGTTTATCGTAGGTTTCCTAGGACTGACTTTCCTCGTCACCTCTGGATGTATCCTCTACTTCAAACAGATGGATGAAGGAGAAAGTGAGAAGCCAAACTATATGATTCTGCGAAAACTAGGTTACACGCAGAGTGACCTGTTAAAAGGTATTCAGTATAAGCAGCTCTTTAACTTTGGAATTCCATTAGTGGTCGGCTTGCTTCACAGTTATTTCGCCGTACAATCTGGGTGGTTCCTGTTCGGAGCTGAACTTTGGACACCGATGATCATCGTCATGGTCATGTATACGATCCTCTATTCGATCTTTGGCGTGTTGTCAGTTCTCTATTATAAGAAAGTGGTTAGAGAAGCACTTTAGCTTGATGCTCGCTTTGCTATAAAGGCGATAAATTGAATAAAAAGAACAAAATCGACTAAAACATGATGATTTTAGTTGGTTTTTTCTATGGTATACAAATCTTAAGCTTCACTTTGTGTCTCATAAGTGATTTTAATTGATACCATAAGGGGTATATGGCTAGATCATTCCGGAAAATCCGGTCCTGATTTGAAAAATATTAGGATTAATTCCGCTAGTTTCGTCTATAATTTCACAAGTTTTGCTCATATATCGACGAGTCGACATTAATCGACTGCTATCCCCTATCCATATACCCTCAACCCTGATAAACAAAGGCCGCCTCTTACAACACCCAAAAAGAAAACCCCAGCCAATAAAATGGCTGAGGTTCATCAAAACTAAGATTATTGAGCAGTATAACCGCCATCGATTACGATTGCTTGTCCTGTAACACTTTTCGCTTTGTCACTTGATAGGAACATCGCATAGTCTGCGATCTCGCTAACTTCCATCAGACGTTTTTGAGGAACTAATGGATAGATAACTTCTTCAAGTACTTTATCTAATGAAACGTTTCTTGTTTTTGCTAAGTCTTCCATTTGACCACGGACAAGTGGTGTGTCCACGTATCCAGGGCAAAGTGCGTTAACTGTAACACCTTCTGCTGCTGATTCAAGTGCAGCAACCTTTGTAAGACCGATTACACCGTGCTTTGCACTATTGTAGGCAGCTTTACCAGCAAATCCGATCAAACCATTGATGGATGAGATGTTGATGATACGTCCGAAACCTTGTTGCTTCATGATCGGCATTACATGCTTTGTTGCGATGAATGGTGCAGTTAGCATGATTTTGATCATAAGTTCGAATTTAGCTGTTGGAAACTCTTCGATCGGTGAAACGTGCTGAAGACCAGCGTTATTGATCAGAACGTCAACACGTCCATATTCTTTGTGTGCTGTTTCGATCATGCTCTTGATGTCTTCTTCACTTGTAACGTCAGCTTTAAGACCGATTGCTTCAAGTCCAAGACCTTTTAATTCTTCTGCAGCCTTTTTAACGCCTTCTTCATTAAGGTCAGTTAAGACTACTTTGCTTCCGTTTTGAGCGAATGTTTTTCCGATTTCAAATCCGATACCACTTGCAGAACCTGTAATAACGACTACTTTATTTTCTACCATACTACTCACTCCTAAAAAGTTTTTATATAATACCCATGCTTGCCATAATGATTCCTACGATTACGGCAATGGTAGGGATAATTAAAGCGACTACAAATACATCTTTGTACGTTTCCTTATGCGTTAACTGTGTTACCGCAAGAAGTGTTAACAATGCTCCGTTATGAGGCAGGATCGATGCTCCAGATGCAATGGATGCCATTCTATGGAACGCTTCAGGACTCATGCCTGTTGACTGAGACAAGTCATAATATGTTCCGCCAAGAGCTTGTAACGCGATTCCCATACCACCTGATGCTGAACCTGTGATCATCGCTAAAAGCTGTACGACTAAGGATTCAGATACGAGCGGATTGCTTGAGATTCCTAAAAGCATATCAGTGATTTTGTCAAAGTCCGGCACACTTGTTACAACAGCACCGAATCCAACGGCAGCACTCGTGTTGATGATCGCCATAACAGAACCTTTAGCACCTTCATTCATAGAAGGAATGAACGTTTTGTATTGCTTGATATTGATAATAAGAATAGCTAGAATTCCCGCTAATAACGAAGGAATTGGAGCGATTTTTAAGAAATTAAGTAAAATAACAACAACGATTAAAGGAACTAATGAAAGAATCCAGTTTGGAAGGTTCTCCTCATTTTCATCTTCATTCTCTTTTGATTTATTTGGTTCTGTATACTTTTCACCAGCTGCTGTTAAACGGTTCTCTCTGAACTTCAGCCAGAAATAGCCGCCAACTGCCATAATCAGCGTAGCTACAATACCGATAATGGTACCCGCCATAGGGGTTGTCTTAAACGTGTTCATCGGAATTAAGTTTTGAATCTGTGGTGTTCCTGGTACAGCAGTCATCGTAAACGTGAATGCCCCAAGAACGATCGTAGGTGCGATCAATCTTCTAGAGATATCTGCTTTTTTAAACAATGCCAATGCGATCGGATAGATAGCAAACACAACGACAAACAGACTTACACCACCGTAAGTTAAGACAGCTGATGCTACCAAAACTCCGAGAATCGCACGTTTTTCACCAATAAACTTCGTGAACTGAATCGCAACCGATTTAGCAGCTCCCGTATCTTCCATCAACTTACCGAGTACAGCTCCTAATAAGAAGATCGGAAACCATGCTTTTGCGAAATCTACAAAGCCGGTCATATACGTATTGGTATACGCGTCCATCAAGTCTAAACCACTCATTAGAGCAACAATACCCGCTACGATTGGAGCAACCCAGATGATCGACCAGCCGAGGTACGCAAAAAACATGAGTAGAGCCAGACCTATTATGATACTAATCAAAATCTTTCCTCCTTTTTTATATAGAAAGAGTGCGCTTTCATCTATTAGCACTTACTTTTCAAAAGTTTTCTTTGCACGAAGGACATTTTACTCCTGTGTATTTATTAAGTAAAATGAATTATAACTATAGATAGTATGCACAAAAGTTATAGAATGGAGTTCTCTCTATGGATATTCGACAATTGACCTATTTTCATGCTGTGGCCAAGCACAAAAGCTTCACGAAAGCTTCTACCGTACTGCATTTATCTCAGCCTAGTCTTAGTAAAATGGTAAAAAGTTTAGAAGACGAACTTGAGATGGAACTGATCGATCGTTCTTCCAGGCAGATCGAACTAACAGAAGCCGGCGAGATCGTGTTTGAACAGAGCAAGATGATTCTAGAGTCTTTGGACAACCTATCATCAAACCTTTACGACTTAATGAACTTAAAAAAAGGGAAAATCAAAATTGGAATTCCCCCGCTTATCGGCTTTTTATTTTTCCCTAAAATCATCAAGAAATTCAAAGCTTCTTATCCGGAAATACAGATTCAGCTCGTCGAACATGGCGCGAACCGTGTTCAACGAGAAGTGAATGACGGACTCTTAGATCTCGGGGTTGTCGTCATGCCCTTAAATGAAGATAAACTTGAGATTGTTTCTTTCTTAACCGAGCAGCTCATGTTGTTTGTTCATCATTCACATCCGCTCGCAGGTAGAGAAAAAGTAATGATGAATGAATTGGAGAATGAATCTTTTATTATTTTTAAAGAAGGCTTTACCTTACATGATCGTGTAATCGAAGAGTGTATTACTGCTGGATTCCATCCGAAGATTTCCTATGAAAGCTCACAATGGGACTTTATCAGCGGTATGATCGGGGAGAACTTAGGGGTTTCCATCTTTCCAGAATCAATCGCAAAAAAGGTAGATCAAACTTTAGTTAAAGCCATTCCGATCGTTGATCCTTCACTGCCTTATAAGCTAGGTATTATTAAAAAGAAAGATAAATACGTTACGTATGCAACTCGAGAATTTATTAATATGCTTTCACCATTTAGCGAATAAGATTTAAAATTATAACAAAAATGCATACTTTAGATATATTATATGTATTTTACGAATAGTTTGAAGTGAGATAAAGTAGTTCCTATACAGATTCTAGGAGGCACTACTCATGGAAAAAGATCGTTTTCAAAATGGATTAGATAAGTTAATGGAGTATACGTTAACGGATAACAAAGACATTTCAACGCACTTAAAAATCTCAGATGCCCTGCAAGATATCGCGCCAGATGTAGGGAAATACATTATTGAATTTGCGTACGGCGAGATTTATTCACGAGCAGGACTCACGAACAAACAAAGAGCGCTTGTAACGATTTCTTCTCTAGTGACACAAGGAACGGAGCCTCAGTTGGAGCTTCATATCAATACTGGGCTGACGGCGGGACTGACAAAAGAAGAGATTGTGGAGAGCATCACGCACTTGATTCCATATACAGGTTTTCCTCGTGTGTTGAACGCGTTAACGGTTGCGAAGAAAGTTTTTTCAATGCGTGATGAAGAAGCGGGTGAATCACAATCACATTAAGAAAAAGTAGCTATCCTTTTTTATAGGATAGCTACTTTTTTTTGTAAAATTTGCAGGTGTTTTGGTGAGAGTTGATTTCCGTTTCAGGTGCTCGCTTTCCGGGGGATGTGCGATGAGCCATCTCGACGCTTTGCGCCCTGAGCTGTCTCATCTGTCTAGTTGCAGTGGCTAGCCCCTCGAGGTCAAAAGTTAAATGGCTAAGAAGGCAAAGTGCGCCTTCAAACCCATTCATCTTTTGCTTGTCGGGGCTGAACAAGCCACCTCCACTTTTCGAACTGTCCCGCTGATCCCCCAGGAGTCTCCCACCTTCCACTCCAATCAACACTTGTCCATGATGTCTTAGTAAGTCTATGTTCTGGCACTAACCCAAATAATTAGGTTAGCGACGTAGCATTTACAAGAAATCGCCTTCTTCTGTTTGCTCCATTTGCTCTGATTGACTTGGAGCATCTTTATATTCGATGTCGTATTTTTTACTCAACAACTCCATCTCTGCGTGGTAAGCGTCTACCAACTGAAAGTATTCTTTTAATTTCAGATTAGACTGTGTCATCAGATTTTCATCTTGTTGTTCTAACGCTTGTCTTTGAAGAATTAAGCCTTCGTAAAATGTTTCGGTAGCTTTTACGATTTGCCTTTTCATACCCACTAATTCTTCTCCTTGAACATCGATGGTTTTTGCTTGGGAAACTGCTTTTTCATAGGCAGGAATCGTCGTTTCCACTAACTCCAAATACATCGTTTCGTCGTCTGTATAGTTTGCACCTGAAACGCTAGCTAAAGAATCAAAGGCTTGTACTTCGTAGGTAGATACTGCTGCCACGTCCACATTGATGAATTTTAATACAGCCTCTTGCTGTTCTTCCGTATTGATAGGCTCAGAAAAGCTCTGTGATTCCTCTTCGGTCTGGGTTACATCATTGCTCGTCCGATTTAAGGTCATTTCGCTCGAGTTCGCTCCTGTCACAATCGAACTCACTAAAAAAGAAACTAAGAAAAGTGTATTCACGCTGTCAGCTCCCTCAACATTTTGTAAGTATTAACCAATACCCGGGTTGTTCAGGGGTTATGCGTTCAAACTGCATTTTGCACGTATAAGTATTCAATAAATAGTCTTACTTACTCATATCCGAATATATTATTATGATAAGATTACATTAGAGAGGTGGTTATTTGATGAAGAAACGAAAATTTTTGATTCTCTTTCCTCCATTTGTAATCATCGGATTTTTGCTGCTACTCTATCTACCAAAAGATTTAAAACCATTTTCATTACTTACTGCGCTTTTTTTCTGGACGACGTACGAAAGCTGGACCTTAATCGAGAAAAAGAAAAAATCCAGTTGAAAACCCCTGCTAATCTACAGCAGGGGTTCGTTTTATAGCTTTTATAGTACATTCTTTTTTTGTGTCTGCACCCATCTTATCTTAGAAGAAGCAAACATTCTCCCACTCTTCGCCACTTTTTTACTTCTAAAAAAGTCAGCAATGATGTCTTTGTCAGAGTGAGGGATCTTCTCACCTTTTACAATTTGAGCCCCATTGATGCAGCCGCTCGTGAGGAGAACAATGTCATTCTCTTCACTCAGAGACAATGCCTTAATCACTGCATCATGTCGCGTAAGTTCTGAATGAATGTTAGGTGCGTCAGGATTTTTGAACCCTTTCATCACGTGACCAACGATCTCACTCGGATCGTTGTATCCTGGATGATCAACAGACACGACGATTTCATCCGCTTGGTTTTCAATCGTTTCTGCCATTTTTGGCATCTTCTCTTTATCTCTTATTCCGATACCCATGACTAACACGATCAGTCGACTGTATGGCAGCTTTTTCACTTCTGTTACAAGGTTTTGTAACGCAACCGGTGTGTGCGCGTAATCCAAAATGATCTTTCGCTTTTGCTTATGGATGATTTCAAATCTTCCTTCTGGTCCTGTCATTTCAGGAAGAACTTGAAGCATTTTTTCTAGTGGTATTCCAATATGCAAGCCTGTACAGATGGCAGAAAGCAGATTCGCTATATTATAAGATCCATAAAATGGTGTTATGACAGAATAATGTTTTCCGTGAACAGATAAGGTAAACGAAGTACCGTTCGCTACCTGCTTAACAGCCGTCGCGATCACATCCGCACCGCTTTCTTCATTCATGCTGTACGTTAGCAAAGGACCTGCAAATAACTCAACGATTTCTTTACCCATACCTTCGTCATCAATGTTTACAACTGCTTTTTTTGCTTGTTTAAATAGCTTTAACTTCGCTTGTTTGTAGTTTTCAAACGTATGGTGAAACTCTAAATGTTCTGGCGATAAGTTTGTGTGAATGGCAACATCAAAATGGATACCTGCTGTTCGTTTTTGTTCAATTCCAACAGAAGTAACTTCCATCGCAGCGAGCTGATCACCATTCTCTACAAACTGTTTGAAGATGTGATGAAGATCAGGTGCTTCAGGCGTTGTTGGCGTTGACTGTTTTATGTCCAGATTTCCTGTAGAGGAAATCATACCGGTAGTTCCGATCGAACCGGATTTTACATTACAAAGGTTCATCAACGATCTAACATAAGCTGCGACCGTCGTTTTACCATTCGTACCAGTAATACCAACTGTTATTAATTGTTCATGTATACGTTCGTTAAAAAGGATAGATAATTGAGCCATAAATACGCGAGCATCCTCAACGAGTAAGAATGTACGATCTCTATAAACTTCACTCGCCTCTTTTAAAATCTTCTTATTTTCACCGGCTACCACAACTGCACCGTTCTGGATAGCACTTTCAATAAAGGTGTGACCGTCAAATTGTTCTCCAGTTATACAGACAAAGGAAGAGTTATTGGTTACGTTTCTGGAATCAAAGCAGACAGAAGAAATGGTTTGCTGTTTGCTTCCCCAAATTTCCCGAATACCTAATTGCTGCTTTTTTTGTTCAAAATGTATATTCATTCTGCCTCTCCTTTTGCGATCAATCTATGAATAATTACTATAGTAGAATATAAAGGTTTGTATTTAAAATTTTTATGCACATATACTTTCTTTAAATACCCTAAGTATTCGATTGTTAACCTTTTTTTATTTATGTTTCTTCAGCTTTTTTTGAGAGAAAATAAGCGTTAAATACTGGAAGGACAGGGATTAACCAATTAGGATCTTGAGGAGTAGGATTATTTTACGAAAAAAATAACCACCGGAGAATGGTGGTTATTCTGAATCTCTATATCTTTTTTACAAACTCGGACTTCAATTTCATCGCGCCAAATCCGTCGATCTTACAATCAATATCATGATCGCCTTCAACGAGACGAATGCCTTTTACTTTCGTGCCGATCTTAATAACAGAAGATGTCCCTTTGACTTTAAGGTCTTTAATAACAGATACAGAGTCACCATCTTGAAGGATGTTTCCGTTGGAATCTTTTACAACCTTTTCGTCAGATTCACTCTCTATTTCCGGAGACCATTCATGAGCACATTCCGGGCATACGAGAAAAGCTCCGTCCTCATAAACATAAGCAGAGCTACATTTTGGGCAGTTTGGTAGGTTAGACATTCCGGTGTTCCTCATTTCTTAGAATTATTATTCATTTTACCATACTTAGTTGTGGCTCAAAATTGCTTTCAGAGCAGTCGTTTCATACAAATCCTTAATGTGAACATCAAAAGTGCATTACGCTTTGAATACACATACCTGTCCTCTATAATTGAGTTATCATAATAATCAAATATTTAACATCATGGCTTTTCGTGTTTTGCAATTTTAAGTTCCAAAAAAGGAAGGGGAAATTGTAATGGAAAACAACAACAAGCCCGATCAAAAAGAACACACATCAGCGGGTCAATGTCCTGTCACACACCACAAGGATAGTGCGATTACGACTTCAAGAGCACCGCACGGTACGACAAATAAGGATTGGTGGCCGAATCAACTCAACCTGAACGTTCTTCGCCAGCATGACAAAAAATCAAATCCGATGGGAGAAGACTTTAATTATCGTGAAGAGTTCTCCAAACTGGATTATGACGCACTGAAGAAAGATCTTCATGCATTGATGACAGACAGTCAAGATTGGTGGCCGGCGGATTATGGTCACTATGGTCCTTTCTTCATCCGTATGTCTTGGCATGCTGCAGGTACATACCGTACGGCTGATGGACGCGGTGGCGGCGGATCAGGTTCTCAGCGCTTCGCACCTCTAAACAGCTGGCCAGATAACGTAAACTTGGATAAAGCACGCCGTCTGTTATGGCCGATCAAACAAAAATACGGCAACAAGATCTCATGGGCAGATCTCCTTGTTTTCACGGGTAACGTAGCCATTGAATCCATGGGGTTAAAAACGTTTGGTTTTGCTGGTGGACGTGAAGATATTTGGCATGCAGAAGAAGATGTTTATTGGGGAACGGAAAAAGAATGGTTAGCGGACAACCGTTATTCGGGTGACCGTGAGCTTGAAGACCCGCTTGCTGCTGTTCAGATGGGTCTGATCTATGTGAATCCTGAAGGGCCGAACGGAAAGCCTGATCCACTCGCAAGTGCTCGTGATATTCGTGATACGTTCAGCCGTATGGCGATGAATGACGAAGAAACCGTTGCACTTATCGCTGGTGGTCATACGTTCGGAAAAGCGCATGGCGCAGGGGACCCTTCTCTTGTAGGAGACGATCCGGAAGCAGCAGACATCGAAACGCAAGGACTAGGCTGGCTAAGCCGTCACGGCAGCGGAAAAGGCCGCGACACCATTTCGAGTGGTATTGATGGAGCATGGACGTCTAACCCAACACAATGGGATAACGGATACTTTGATCTTCTGTTCGGTTACGAGTGGGAGTTAACGAAAAGTAGAGCAGGCGCTTACCAATGGAGTCCAGTAGATGTGACAGAAGAGCACATGGCTCCAGATGCAGAAGATCCATCCATCAAAGTGAAAACGATGATGACAACTGCTGATATGGCATTGCGTATGGATCCGGAGTATGAAAAAATTTCTCGTCGTTATTACGAGAATCCAGATGAATTCGCTGATGCTTTTGCACGAGCGTGGTTCAAGCTTCTTCACCGTGACATGGGGCCGAAAGTTCGTTATCTCGGTCCAGAGGTTCCAGACGAAGAACTCATCTGGCAAGACCCTGTTCCAAGTGTAGATTATGATCTATCAGCATCTGACATCGCTCAGTTAAAAGAAAAGATCCTTAATACAGGATTATCGGTGAGTGAGCTCGTCAAAACGGCATGGGCTTCAGCTAGTACGTACCGCGTTTCTGATATGCGTGGAGGTGCGAACGGTTCACGCATCCGCCTAGCTCCTCAGAAAGGTTGGGAAGCGAACGAACCCCAACAGCTGGAGAAAGTGCTAGGAATCTATCAAGATCTACAAAACAAGCTCGACACGAAGGTGAGCCTAGCCGATTTAATCGTTCTTGGCGGAAGTGCAGCCGTCGAAAAGGCAGCAAAAGATGCGGGCTTTGATGTGACGGTTCCATTTACACCGGGACGCGGTGATGCAACGCCTGAACAAACGGACGATGTTTCGTTTGATGTCTTAGAGCCGGTATCAGACGGGTTCCGAAACTATCAAAGGAAAGAATATAGTACAAGCCCTGAAGAGATGTTCGTAGACAAAGCACAGCTACTAGGTCTGTCTGCTCCTGAAATGACTGTCCTTGTCGGAGGTCTTCGTGTTCTTGGAACAAACTATAAGAATACGAAACACGGCGTATTCACAGACCGCGTTGGCACGTTAACGAACGACTTTTTCGTAAACCTGCTCGACATGGGTGTAGAGTGGAAATCAACAGGATTTAACGAGTACGAAGGTCGCGACCGTAAATCAGGAGAAGTAAAGCGAACGGCTTCCCGCTTTGATCTCGTGTTCGGATCCAACTCAGAACTTCGTGCACTCGCTGAAGTGTATGCGCAGAATGACAACCAAGAAAAATTCGTACGCGACTTTGTCGCAGCATGGGTAAAAGTAATGGACGCTGATCGATTTGATGTTAAATTAAAATAATAAATAATGAACGCACCTACTCACGATTTCTGATGCAGAATTTGCTGCTTCAGAGCTCTTGAGATTAGGTGCGTTTTTTTGCCCATAAAAAAAGACAGGGTAACTCCCCGTCTTAAATATCTAGCATATGTTTTTTGTACTATTTACCGAACCGCTTACGATAACCACATTTTCTGCAAAGTTCCTCAACCGCTTCTCTTCGCGAAAAACCATCTACAAGATTGTTCGCTCGGTCACCTTCAATAATAGTTGAGAAGTCTGTTTCATTAATATTTCCTAAGTTAATGACCCCTTCTCCATCTAGGCAGCATGGAATGACTGTACCGTTCGCCAAAATCCCCGCTTGATTGCGAAGGCCGTAGCAGAACCCTTTTCCATCGTCCTCTTCTTCATGCAGTGCTGGCCATTTAAACTCGTAATCCTGATTTATGAAAATTTGATCCGCTAGTTTGATACCTTTACCCGGCGTGAGCTTTTCTTCAATTTTAAATGTGAGATTAAATTCGTTTTCAATAATCTCAAGCAGCTGACGATTACGCTGTTTCTCCAAGTTCGTTGCATTGTCTTGCGTCAGGTTCCAAAGCCTTAAAGAAACAAATAACGAAGACTCTTTCGTTGCTTCTTGTACAAAAGAAAGAATCGTTCTAACGTATTCTTCTTTATCCGTCATACTCTGCCCGACGTGGCCATCAAAGCTATGAAGGGAGAAATTCATCTGTCTCAGCGCAGGCTTATTGATAAGCTTGTCCCAGTTCTTTTTGATGAGTGTCCCATTCGTCGTGATATTAACTTTAAATCCTCTTTCATGGGCTATGTCCAATAGCTGATCGATTTTAGGATGAAGCAGCGGCTCACCTTTTACATGCAAATAGATGAAATCGGTATACGGCTTGATCTGGTCTAAACGCTTCGTAAAATCATCAATGGATATGAACTGTTTAGCTCGTTCCGTTGGAGGACAAAAATGACACGCCAAATTACAGATGCTCGTAATCTCTATATAAAACTTCTTAAATCTTTTCATGGGTATTCCTCATTTCGCAAACTCTTGATACATACACTAATGCTCATTTAAGCCATAGTGCACATAAACTACCTGCTTTTTTAACTCTTTCTTATTAGAGCACAATTCATTAAAAAGATAAACGTGTTATGAGGAAATTAACGATGAAAACGAAGTGTTGGTCGTTCGGTTGTTCATTAACTATCTAAACGTAAACGCAAAAAAGAAGAGAACTCATCTCGTTTCCCTTCTTCGTCAGTCACTATTTCATCAGCCTTTTTCTATCACCTTTGCACTTGTATGATTATTAGATATCGGCGCGTTCTGCCGCTTCCTTCCCCTCGTTTCACAAGAACTTTCATGACCCTAGCTAAGCTTCTCATCCTCATGTTTTTTCGAGGACAAGCATAAGATGGTAGAACAATTGACTGGGAAAGGAAAGCCTATCTATGATTTCATTTCGAAAAATGCTAGGAGCCTCATTGTATGCCACCATGTCCATCAGCCTTTGGGGAATATCCTTTGTCTCGACTAAAGCAGTACTGGACAAGCTTGATCCCTTTACTCTTCTGGTCATCCGTTTTGGTATAGGTGCATTATTTTTATTAGTGCTTATCCTTGTAAAAAAGGAACATTCCATGAAGCTGCCGATACAATATATCCCTCATTTAATCGTATTAGGGATTCTTGGTGTTTTTCTTCATCAAGTTATTCAGGCAAGCGCGCTTTTATCCATTGATGCATCCTCTGCAGGCTGGCTCATTACGTTATCCCCGATTTTTACCGTCGTTCTTTCCATGGTCTTTCTGCATGAAAGGATGACATTTCCAAAGGCTATTGGAATTATTTTGGCCATTAGTGGTGTATTGCTGGTCACAACAGCAGGTGGAGACAGGTCATTAGGATTCTCGATCAACATCGGGTATCTACTGATGGTTCTCAGTACTTTAAATTGGGCCATTTATTCAGTTTTACTAAAAAGCCTAAAAGTGCCATTGCCTGCATTGGTCCTCACTTTTTACATGAGTACTTTGGGACTTTTGCTTACTCTACCATTCATCTTTCAGAACAAAAGCTGGGAAAAGCTTATTCTTCTAGATGGAGTAGAATGGGCTCATCTTATCTTCCTTGGAGTCTTTGTATCCGGTATTGCCTACTGGTACTGGGCAAAAGCATTAGAGGTGTTGGAGGCCACTCAAGTATCTGTTTTCTTATACCTTGAACCAGTCTCTACACTGATAGCAGCCGTGCTACTTCTACATGAAAAGGTTATTTATACCAGTATTCTAGGTGGAGCAATCATTATCCTTGGGGTAATTTTCGTAAATGGTCATCTAGTTGGACTGATAAATCGATGGAGTGCGAGGAGGTAGGGAAAGCAAAGGGACGGCTCTGCTGCTTCCTAACTTACAACTTAAACACTAAAGGATTCACCTTTCCATCTAATTATACAATAAGAAGCACGAGAACCGTCCCCGCGCCGCTAAACTAAAAAACTAAAAGATACGCGCTAATCAATAAAATAACTGAAACAAGCCAGAGATTTTAAAAAATCTCTGGCTTGTTCATCAGATAAATTCCATGTATCTATTTACAATTTCTCAGTAAAAGCAGCAAGATTTTCTAGCGTGGACCTTAGTCCAGTGTCGTGATCTTCCCTACGAATACCTTCTGGTACGTTTTCACAAAGAATTGTAACATTAGTGCCTCCTGGAACATCTTCCAATATCCATTTCTGTATCATCTCACCCGAGAAAGCAGGATCTTCGGAATTGAAGTTAACAGATTGGACAATTCGCTGGTTTGGGACCAGCTCCAAAAATGTTCCTTCCGCCACATCGGTGTTATCCGACGTTTTGCCAAGAATCAACTCATCCAATTCATACGTAAGCGTCATTTTATAAGCTCCTCCTACACGGCAATCATAGATATCAATTTGACCCGACATCCCTTCAGGGGGAAGCCATTGAATTAGTGAATCCGGATTTATAATAGCTAGATAGACGATTTGAGGTGGAACTGGGATCACTTTTGAAGCAGTATCTGTTCTCCGATTTCTTGACAAATTCACTTAAAAACCTCCTTGTAATAAACTCTAAAGGAAAATTCGTCGCTTCCTGCTTATCACCTGCTTAAAGATGCTACTTATAAAATGTAAGATGTCTCTAAAGATCCAGATCAATGATGCATTCCAAATAACCAATCCTTTTATTTCAGCATAGGTTTTTTAAAAGCATACAAGAAAAATAATAAAATAAACCAAATGGGTGTCAGCAATAAAGCAGACCGTGTGGCATCTGCCACGAGCAGCACGATCAAAATTAACCCAAACAGTGCGAGTACCGCATAGTTAACGAATGGAGCAAAAGGTGCTTTGAACGTTGACTTCTTGTGCAGGTCAGATCGTGTTTTACGGTATTTAATATGGCTGATCAAGATTACGCTCCACACCCAGATGAAACAGATGGCACTGATTGTTGTTACGATGCCAAAAGCTTGCTCCGGAAGTAGCTTACTGAGCAGCGCTCCCACTGAAACAACTATTGTCGAAACCCAAAGCGCGTTTCCAGGCACCGCATTTTTCGTTAGTTTTTTAAACGATCGAGGAGCCTGCTCACTCTTGCTTAACGTAAATAGAATGCGACTCGTTGAGAACAACCCGCTGTTGCAGGCAGATGCCGCTGAAGTCAGTACAACAAAATTAATGATCCCCGCTGCAAGCGGAATCCCTATTAAGCTAAACGTTTTAACAAACGGACTGTCCGACGCGTTTAACTCTGTCCAAGGATTGATACAGAGCAGCACAATCAATGCGCCCACATAGAAAAATAGAATTCGCAGTGGAATTTTATTGATCGCAGACGGGATATTCTTTCTCGGATTAGACGTTTCAGCTGCCGCTACACCGACCAATTCAACCCCGACAAACGCGAAAACGACCATCTGGAACGAGAGTAAGAACCCAGTCATCCCGTTAGGAAACAAACCTCCATGATCCCATAGGTTGTTTATAGAGACTGTACCCGCATCCGTTTGGTAACCCACAACGAGTAGGACAACGCCAATCACAATTAACGCTAGAATGGTAATCACCTTGATTAATGCGAACCAAAACTCCAATTCACCGAAAAGCTTTACCGTTAATAAATTCAGCCCAAGTAAAAGAAGCAAACAAACAATCGCCGGAACCCACTGCGGTATATCAAACCAATATTGAACATAGACACCGACCGCAATCACATCGGCCATCGCTGTCATAATCCAGCAAAACCAATAAGTCCAGCCTGTGATAAACGCAGCTCGCGGACCAAGATAATCCTCCGCAATATCAGTAAACGACTCATAACCTGCGTTCGAAAGCAGCAGTTCCCCTAGCGCTCTCATCATGAAAAATAGAGCGATTCCCACAATTAAATAAGCAAAAATAACAGACGGTCCCGCAAGCTGAATCGCTTTTCCTGAACCTAAAAATAATCCCGTACCAATCGTTCCGCCAATGGCAATCAGCTGCACATGACGGTTAGCTAAATCTCTCTTCAACTCTTGCTGTGACACGTATGAATCCTCCTTCTAAGATGCAAATCAAACGAAAAAAAGAGACTGGAGGAATCTCCAATCTCTTGTACATTAGAATATGAAAAAAGCATTCATTGCGCTAGATATGACAGGCACAACAAAGTCAAAATTCGATACTCTTCTGTCCGTTTGCCTGAGATTGTGAACCCTTCGGCGCCGCTATAATAGCGGTCTCTCCAGAAGCTGCTCCTGCTGTAGTACGACCTACAGCAATCATAGCTTGCTATCTATTAATTTTTTTTGTAGTTCTATATATAGTTTTTAATATTATTACGGAGTTGGGGGTTTGTCAACTTGTTAATCCCGTGTAGACAATAGTCATACATCATTTGCTTATGATACGGTTTACCGTGGTTATTTAAGAGGCATAAAGGGGTTGGTGAGTTACACCAATCCCTTTTGAATTTTATTTTTTGTGAAGAAGAAGAACGTTAATAGTATCTGCAAACTTCATTCAAAATGAATTAGGCATTATACAATATTTGTTACATATAAAGTATTCATTTTTTCAAATTTTCTTCATACATCTCTTTCATCATTTTAGCAATTTGTTCATTATCATAACTTTTACCTTGATATTCTGCCTCAGCTACTTTACCCATAACTTCAATGTAAGATATTGCAAGTGCTGTTGTTAATATTGAAGCTGTACCACCACTAATTAATCCTCCTGCAAGAGTACCAACTCCCGGAATTAATTTAAGTAAATTTGATACAATATACCTTCCTAAAAATGCTGCTCCACCACTGCCGCCTATTGAGCCCACGATTCCACTTAGTAGTGCCTTGTCTATAGAAATCCCGAATATAGCAGTAATATGAGCTAGCATACCAACTTGGATTGGAACTAACACAGCAGCATCAGAGAATGGTATTGGTGTAAATCCCGCTCCAAAACTACTAGCGATATAACCTGTTGACCATACTCTTGCTTCTTTTACCTTTTTTTCTATATCTACTTTTTGGGCATTATTAAAAGACTTTTTTACTGCTTCTGGTAATACTTCATATGTTTTACCTACTAACTCTTTTAAACCATAAGAAGGAATAGAAATATCCTTAGATATTTTAAATTCTTCTGCCAGTACAGGCTGAATAGCTCTTACATTTAAATTTAATTCTTCGATAACCTTTTTGAAATCAAAAGAACTTTCACCAAAGCTTTGTGTCATCACAAGGATTACAGGGACATTTTCAGCAAATGAATTTATTAGTTCTATTTCAGATTCTTCAATTCTATTAGAATTGGAATTTATACAATACCAAATTGCATGTATATAATCTTTTTCATCCCCCTTAAGATAAAGTTCCTTTATTTTCCCATTAATCTCATTAATAATTTTATCTTGAACTTCCTCTTTTAACTCTAACCCTTTGGTATCATAGATAGTAAGAGGAATACCAATTTTGGTAATTTTTCTTAGATGTTGAGTTACTGGTTGTCCAATACCAGTTTCTGCTAGGTTTTCTCTAAATACATTATTAATTAAAGTACTTTTTCCTATTCCTGTTTTTCCAATAATCATTATATTAACAGGCATTAGCTTATTAATTTCTTCTTTAGTCTTATTAAAAATATCATTAATAATGTTAGAACCGGTTTGTGTTGCCATATAACCACCTCATTTAATTAATATAAGAATTATAAATAAACTCTTCTATGAAAATTTTACCAACACCTTAATATTCAATGAGAAATTTATGTAAGTCAATAAGTTTGTTGCACAAAAGCGATTAGTTCGTAATTTATTGAGTTACTAACATACCCAGTCACAACACAGGTTAGATGTATTTCTTTATTTTCAGCACCAGTCAATGGAACTGTACTGGAGTCACACCATTCATGGAAGCTAAGAGACCGGGCTCTTCCTTCTTACTTTACGACTTAAAACACAAAGTTAGCCAAACCTCATATACACTCGCAGTTTGCCGTTGAGAACAGCTTAAAAGAAATTTCAAAATTCTTGTAGCTTACTTTTAATAGGTCATTTAAAGGGAAACTAATTAATTAAAAAACATAGGGAAGACACCTTTCCAATAGAATGTAAAACGTGCTTCCCTGTAATTAATTTACTTCTAGAATCTCAGCAATTTTCTTCTTAAAGATTGAATTCGACTCCCCCGATTTTAAGCAAAAAGCACCCATGTCATATCTACTTTGAAAATCTTCACGGTAAAAATCTTTCTTCTCGCTGCCTTCATGATCTCCTGGAGTTATGATATACACTTCTTTTACAACTTGTTGATCTGTTGTTCTTGATAATATTCCATCCCGGTATTTATGCATTTCACCAAGTGCCATTGGAAGGTTAGTTGCAACACGGTACTTGGGATCAAAAATATATAATTTCTCTTTGTATTCAATTACGATGTCTGGAATCATACGCTGTGTAAAAGAATAATAAGGACTTGTGTTGATTTGTATCATTTTTTGATAAGTAAGTTTCGCACCATTGGCCAAAAGAAGCGTGCTTTCTTTATTCTCAGCTAGGTTTAGGATATAGAATCCGTCTTTCTTAGTAAAAAGCGCAGTAGAATTATTTAGCAGGCCGTACTCTCTTAACACTTTAATAATTTGCACATAACACCACATCTCGTATAAGAGAAAGGTATCCTTTAAAGCCAGCTTTTGTCCGAGATCGAATGACAGACTATTGTATTGATAAAGAGCATGAAACCATTGATACCATAGACGATAATGAGGATGTTTCCGGAAAACTTGGGTAATGACAACCGTACCTTTATGAGAGGTAACACCGTATAAGAACTCTGCCTTTTTCCAATGAGTAATCCAACTTAAGTATTTTGCTGCTTTCTTTTGAATTTCATCATCTTTAACCGTTTTGTACACGTTCAGTAATGCTTCAAGATCTAGAATGTTTTTTAATAATAGTCTATTTTCATATAGGTCGAAGCTTTCATTTGCCTTTGTTGACTGTATGTGTGAAGGAAGTTTGGTTGGTGTGGCTCCGTAACTTTGGCCATACCTTTCCACCCAAGAAACACTTCTAGGTGTGGCGTGGGTCACCTTCTCTCTTCTCATCAGTAAATCTTCCCTCTTCAGGGAGCGCAACGGCTGATGATCAATATGTCTAAATATATTCCTTAGTTGGTAAATAGAAGATTCAATATAGCTCCAATGCAACAATGAATAGTCTCTTGTATAACCCAAACCACTTACATGTGAAGCAAGTCCTGACTTTTGAAAACAAATCTGCGACTCTTCTAAGAGTTCTTCTAAAAGAAGAGTATAATGCTGTTCCGTCATTTTACGGCTGTCTGAATAGCAATACGTTTCGAAAATGGTTTCGTGGTTATCAAACAACATCTTAAACTGAATGAACCCGCTTTGAAAGGGCGTTTCAAGCACTCCCTCCCATCCAGAGTTTGTACTTGTCATTGCAACTGGAACCTGTTGCATGAAAAAGCGAAAGGCGGATTTAGTCTCTACCTTCCAGCGATAGATTCTTGCTTCTTTAAAATAGGCTTCAGAAAGAGATTCCCAAACCATTTGAACTTCATCAAAGATAAGCAACTTATCTCCAGAATTGAGTTGCTCCATAACGCTCTAATTCCTTTCTCATTCTAGAGATATGCTTGTAGCTTTCCGATTGAATTCCAAACTCTATCAAGAGAATCTGTTGCAGATCCTCAAGCAGCCGGGCGATTCTTTCATCCCCCTTAATTTTTGGAATGACCTTTTCAGTAAGGATACGATCTACCGCTACTTTTGAATCCATTTGAAAATCCTCAGGTAGCGTTCTGTTTTTGTGAAGTTTTCGAATCATCTCTGTCATGGTCCGATACCCAAAGTGCAATTCGTATTCAGCAAGCAGTTGGTGAATCTGTAGCAATAATCTCCATTCACCTTGCACCGATGTTTTCCACTTTTCATCAAGTGTTTCCCAGAAGGAGGAGAAATCCACATCAGAAAGAGTCATGACAAAAGCCCGATCGAGAACCTTGTCTGATATACTGTGCGTGGTTTCATCTACATTTATTGTTCCAATCACATAAAAATTATGAGGAATTTCAATTTTTGACGGTATATCAATTAGATTATTTTGATTATGAAGCTGTATGGGCTTCCTGGATTCTACTGCACTTAAGTAATCACTTAAGTAATATTCCACACGAGCCAGGTTCATTTCGTCTAGAACTACAAAAAACGGCTTGTCTTTTTCTTTATTCGCCTGAAGAAGCAGATTCAAAAACTCCGTCTGCATGTATGCCTTCTCAAAGGAACTATAGTAACCAAATAAAGAAGTAGAATCCATCCAATCGGGCCGCACAGGAACGATTCTCATATAAGGATTGTCTTCTTTATAATCCAATCCATATACGGCATTTGCAAACACCTTACAAAGCTGTGTTTTTCCTGTTCCAGATATTCCATTTAAAATTACAAAGTGTTTGTCATCCAGACTGGTTAGATTTAAATAAAAATCACGGACAATTTCACTTGAGAAAGTAAGCCCGCTTTGATTCACTAAATCAATAATCTGCTCAAAATCAAAGGAGCTTTCATACGTTACTATATTCTCAATATCCTCATCTTCTTCACCTCCCGGCGCTTCTACTGGTGAAGATCCCTTTGGAAACACAAAAAAATCTTTCACGTCTGCACTTAAACATGCAGCGGTGATTAGTCGCTCCTTAATTTTAGATATAGGTTCTGTAAAGGTATGGCTATCTCCTAAATACGTTCCTACAAAAAAAGCATTGGATTCATTCAGTTTCAGGTTATGTTCCTTAAACAAATCTATTATTTTTACTCTGTATAGCTGATTTTCATTATTTATGTTGTATTTACCACGCTGGTAAAATGACTTTTTAATATACCAATCAAAACTTGAAGTGCTTGTTGCCACTTTCCTCACCTGGTTAAAAAGGTGACCATAATTATTAATGATGACTCCAATGGATTCATGAGGATCACGGTAATAATACTCCATTTGTCCATCTGTAATGAGCTGATCTTGATCATAAATTTTAAATTCTTGTTTATACACATTTACTCTTATCTTTTTTACTTCTGCTTCAGTTTCTACCCGATACACCTTTGAAAAGAGTTCTATAGGAAATGAATTGGTATCCTTTTGCAGTAATTTCATAAAGATAATTGATTTGCTGTGTATTTGCGTCTCTTTTTCAAGAAGACGCCGAACTGGTGAAAGGTGCTGATAGACCTCCCATAGATGGTCTATTAAACTTTCTTCATTTAGTGAACCTTGTAGCGGTATAGAAGTTCCGAAATTGATAGTAGGCTTACGCTTTTCATTAAGAAACTGTCCTACGGTGGTTATAAAGTCTTCATGCTCAATCAAACCTTGTGTGGTAAAAATACGAATACTTTTATGAAGCTCTTTAATCATCTCTTCCATTTCAAGAACCAATGTTTTCTTATAAAATACCCAAAATGGATAAAAATCAGAGGTCGATCCTATGCGAATCTCGCCATTCTCCAGATGGAATTCCATTCTTAAAACGACAAGAATGGTGTCTTCGTATTGATCATCTATTAGTTCAACGAAACCTCTGTTTCCATAATGCTTTTTCTTATCCGCATACTTTGGATTTTTTGAATCAGCAATTGTTGTTCTCAATGTCTGTTCATGTGTATGTACTCTTAACTGCCTAAGATAAGGCTCCCTATCCCCATATTTCTCTAAAAAAGCATTGATTACTCTCCGAATGACCGGCTGCACCTCATTCAAAATTCTCTCATTTCGTTCAGTAGTATCATCTATATTCATAATTGTGACGAGATTGTCCGCCTGAATCATCTTATTCACTCCCTCAATGGTTATTCTAATCTTTATTTTAGCAGATTTAGGAAAATTTCTAATCCTTTATACAGTTTATTCAAGTTGATTTTTACATTATTTTGAAAACTAACTTCTACCTCTTACTATTAGTGATAAAATATGTATAATCAGACTCATTAAAGAGGTGATACCAACTTGATCATTTACGAAGCAACCAAGACTGAATTTATATCCGATGTTACAAACGAGCTTCTCGTCGAACGTCTTTACGAGTCATACCAACAGAAAATCGGCCGTACTTCTAAAAGTGAAATCAACTCATGGGAGAATTCTCTCCACCGCATGTCAAATGTGATGCAGGATAACGAAATTCCGGATGATACATCTGTTGCGATAGAATTCAAGATTCCGAATACATCTAAACGTGTCGACTTTTTAATAGCTGGCCATGACGGTGCCCAAGATCATGTGGTGATTGTAGAGTTAAAACAATGGTCGGAGGTTGAAAAAGTAACGTCTAAAGATGCGCTAGTGTCTACCTATCTTGGTGGAAAAATGAGAACGGTCACGCACCCATCTTATCAAGCTTGGTCATACGCTGCTTTAATTGAAGATTTTAATCAGAATGTACAAGATCAACATATTGCATTGAAACCGTGTGCCTATTTACATAACTATCGAAAGTTAGAAAATGACCCATTAATGGATCCTCACTATTCAGATCATCTCGCTAAAGCACCTGTGTTTGCAAAAGGTGAGATACAAAAATTAAGAGATTTTATAAAAAAACACGTTCGTTACGGTGACCATAACCAATTGATTTATCAGATTGAGCGAGGTAAAATTCGGCCGTCTAAATCCTTACAAGATTCTCTCGCAAGCTTATTAAAAGGTAATCAAGAATTTGTGCTTATTGATGAACAAAAAGTATTTTATGAAGATGCCTATCACTTAGCAATTGAGAGTATTAAAAGCAATCAGAAGACCGTAATGGTAATTGAAGGAGGACCGGGAACAGGGAAATCTGTTATGGCTATAAATCTTCTTGTGAATCTAATCAATGAAGACTTAACAGCACTATATGTCTCAAAAAATTCAGCTCCTCGTAATGTTTATGCTTCTAAGTTGAAAGGGACCATTAAGAAAACACAAATTGATAATCTATTTAAAGGTTCAGGTAGTTTCTATGAATCAGAGAAAAATGAGTTTGATGTACTCATAATAGATGAAGCTCATCGTTTGAATGAAAAGTCAGGACTTTTCAGCAACCTAGGCGAAAACCAGATAAAAGAAATCATTCATTCATCTAAATTCACAATTTTCTTTATAGATGAAAATCAAAAAGTGACACTAAAAGATATTGGAAGTATAGACTTAATTAAAAAGTATGCCGATGAGTTAGATGCTGAAATAGTACAAGGAAAACTCACTTCACAATTTCGATGTGATGGTTCTGATGCCTATATGGCGTGGTTAGATGATGTGCTTCAAATCAGGAAAACAGCTAATGCAAATGATAGAGGTGTGGATTACGACTTTAGAGTATACGATGATCCCAATGAAATGCTCAGAGAAATTGAGAAGTTAAATAAGAAAAATAATAAATCACGTATGCTTGCCGGGTACTGCTGGGAGTGGCCTAAAAATGGCCGGACGAACACTCTTCATAAAGATATTGTGATTCCAGAACATAATTTTAATATCAGCTGGAACCTTTCTGACAGCATATGGGCAATACACCAGGATTCTGTCTCTGAAGCAGGCTGTATTCATACATCTCAAGGACTTGAATTTGATTATGTAGGTGTTATTATTGGGCCAGACCTTGCCTTTCAGAATGTGCAGGTAATGACCGACTACACAAAACGTGCAAAAACTGATCAGTCTCTTAAAGGTATTAAGACGCTAGCAAAAGAAAATCCAGAAAAAGCTCAAATTCTTGCAGACCAAATTATTAGGAATACATACCGAACACTTATGACTAGAGGTCAAAAGGGATGTTTCATCTTCTGTACTGATCCAGAATTAAATGAGTATTTTAGAGAACGACTGAAGAAATCAGTTGTTTATCAGGATTTGTCACCTCGTCAGGCAGAAGTGGCTGCGGAAGATCGGAGTAAGTATTAAAGCTAGTTTCTAAATAAAAGAACTTTACAAAAGGATGAACAACATGAATGAAATAAAGCAGCTAATAAACGCTATTAATGAATTTCGAGATGAAAGAGGATGGAAACCGCATCATAATCCTAAAGATCTTGCTATTTCTCTTTCCATTGAAGCAGCTGAACTGTTAGAAGATTTTCAGTGGAAAAGCAGTGAAGAGGCTGTAGAACAAAACATTGAAAATATTAAAGAAGAAATCGCTGATGTTTTCATCTACGGACTTATGCTCTGCAGTGAATTGGATTTGGATGTTGAGACAATTATTAGAGATAAGATTAAGAAAAATGGGTTGAAGTATTCTGTTTCAAATAGTTAGATACGAAAAAAATACAAAAATAAAATAAGAAACAGCACCTATAGTATTTAGTTAAGTAGGTGCTGTTAGATCGGTATGGATTGTTGTCCGTAATTCCTATGTATAAATGAAATAACCCCTCATCGCCTTCATAATAAATCAGTTT
Source organism: Fictibacillus nanhaiensis (assembly GCA_016401345.1). GTDB lineage: Bacteria > Bacillota > Bacilli > Bacillales > Fictibacillaceae > Fictibacillus > Fictibacillus phosphorivorans. The sequence goes on from JAEACG010000003.1 coordinate 411,623, forward strand.
CCCATAACCCAAGCTGGCCTTTTGCTGGGATACGTTCAGTCAAGATCTTCATGTCTTGAACCACCCAAGCATATCCTCCCACATTAAAGTCACCCAAAAAATAATCATTTCCTGATACGATTTGTCCATTTTCCAGGACTGCTGATGTCTGATTTTCCTCAGTTATCTTCAGACAATTTTCAAGCAGACATACAGCAATGATCATTCCCGTTGGAAGAGTTTCTTCTGTATATCCATGCTTATCGAGCAGTGAACGGATGGCAACATGCCTGCAGACAGACTTATCTATTTTTTTACTTGTATGAATGGCCAACGGCCCGCGATAATTTGTTTTCCATGACCTTGTTTCAAATTCATTCTCTCGGAGGACAAAAAGACTTGCCCAAGGCTGAATCATAGATAATACCTTCATTCTGCCTGCCACCCATCTATAAAGTTTCATTCGTTTGTCTTATCGTGTCCGTAGAGAAGAATAATATTAGCAAAAAGGTTTAAGTGCCAACGGTAAGTGGTAATCTACCGGAAAAGTAAAAATGAGGGGCTTACTATTAAAAAGTACATTAAAAACTATCCAACCTTGGAATTAACTTTTATTTATGGTACGGTTCCCCACGATTAATTCGAAAAGCTCGATAAATCTGCTCGACAAGCACGAGTTTCATCAGCTGATGCGGATAAGTAATCTTACCAAAAGAAATCTTTTCATTCGCCCGCTTCATAACAGCGTCACTTAACCCTAGGGATCCTCCTATGACAAATGCCACTTTGCTTTTTCCATACGTTGCAAGCTGATCTAGGTTCTTAGCCAAATCTTCAGAGGAAACAGCTTTTCCCTCGATCGCCATTGCAATCACATACACATCTTGACCGATCTTTGCTAGAATTCTTTCACCTTCAGCATTTTTGACCATGACCATCTCTTGATCACTTAAGGTTTCAGGTGCTTTTTCATCAGGAACCTCGATAATTTCTACTTTTGCATAAGGTCCTAGTCGCTTTAAGTATTCATCAATACCTAGTTTTAAGTATTTTTCTTTTAATTTCCCTACGGAAATGATTGAAATATTCACTTGTTGAAAACTTCCTTTCAAATAAGTTATCCCCAGAACTTATCCACATATGCACAATTAGTGCTATATCTTGTAGGCGTTCATATGTTCGATACTTTATATGCACCTTTGTTATCACAGTATTCACAACCTGTTGATAACTCATCATTCTCTGTTAGTAACTCAACTACAGGAGGCGTTTCGAACTCATCCACAATGATGTCAATCGCAAGCTCAGCATGGTCTTTGCAGCAAATAATAACCAAATCTTTTCACTCCTAACTTATCCACAATCCTTCTTATTACACTAACGAATTTACAGCTGTGTGTAAACAATCCAATAAAATAAAGTTGTCCACATATGGAATCAACCATTAGATTTTTCTTAAATGGTAGGGGTATTTGTATTTCTTATCTTTTGTCTTTTATTTTCATTCTTCACCGTCAAGTTGATTGAAGTGTAAGGTGCGAGACTCCTGCGGGACAGGTGGGCAGGTGAGACACTTATACGTGAAACGTACGAATGTGGCTCACCGCCTGCCCCGCGGAAAGCGAGCAACCTGAAACAGAAATCAACTCACTCCCAAAAGACACCTTAGCACCAACAAACAAAAAAACAGGAGACCCTAAAGCCCCCTGTTCCCACTTTTATTGAGATTGATTACCACCGCTCAATTCAACTTTCACGGTCTTCTTCTTCCCATCACGATAGAACGTCACATCCACCTCATCACCAATCTTCGCTTTTGTATAAAGGAACTTACGAAGTGCGATTGGGTCTTTGATCTTCTCTCCACCCATCTCGACAATAACGTCCATTTCCTTAATACCTGCACGCGCTGCTGGTGAAGCTGACGTGATCTCCATAACAACGACACCTTCTTGCACGCTGTTTGGAATCTTCAGTGTCTGCTCACGTTGATACGTGTTCACTTGAGAAAGCGGAATGATGTTAACGCCTAAGAACGGTCTGCGTGTCTCACCATATTTCTCAAGGTCTTCGATGATCGGTTTTGCTACATCAGATGGAATAGCGAATCCGATTCCTTCTACTTCGTTCTGCGCGATTTTAGAAGAGTTGATCCCTATCACCTGACCGGAGATATTAATTAAAGCACCTCCGCTGTTACCGGGATTGATCGCTGCATCCGTTTGAATAACTTCAGCTTGCCAATCTGGGTTTCCGTCTTGATCCAGATCAACGGGAATCGAACGGTCCGCACTTGATACGATACCTTGTGTAACAGATCCAGGAAAGTTTCCTAGCGGGTTACCGATTGCGATTGCCGGTTCACCACGTTTTAAGTCACCTGACACGCCAAATTCCGCTACACTGTCCACTTTGCTGCCATCGATTTCAACAACAGCTAAGTCCATGAGAGGATCTGTTCCACGTAAAGTACCTTTAAGCTTCGTGCCGTTGCTAAGCGTGATTTCAATCTGGTTTGCGTCCGCAACAACGTGATCATTCGTTACCACATACGCCTTATTACCTTCTTTCTTATAAATAACACCTGATCCTGTGCCCGCTGGCTGCTGGCTCCAAAAATCAGTCTGCTGAATGTTGATAACTTCCACTACCGCTCCAGATGCTTTATCAACCGCATCCGTTACATTCGTAGTGAAATCGACATCCACTTTTCGCTGTTCCACATTTTCGTCAGTACCTAACCCATTTTCCTCTTCGTTCGGAGGATACAGATTATCTGGTAAAAGACCAGCTCCTCCTAGTGCAGGTACTGTAAATAAGACAAGCAAGCCGCCTAGAATAGCTCCTAGCAACGCTGGTAGAAACTTTCCTCCGCGGTTTCCTTTTTGTCGAGATGGTGATTCATAATCATCATCGTAATAGCCCATATGCTCCTCACCGTTCCTTTCAACAATAAAATGGATGAATTCATAACCTAGTATAAGCAATTAGTCCTGAAATTATGGACATTTTGGGTTATTTTTCATAATTTCCCACACTTATTGTTATTTCCGGAAACGGCTTACTTTAAACAAGTAAGTATTTTAGACTAAAGCCAATTTTGTTGGCTGACTCGCATCTGTATCGTGAAGGATCACTTGTTCACCCGCTGAAATATCATACGTTTTTAACGTCTGCTCCACGGCTAAACGAGCAATATCCTTCATGTTGTTGTCTTTACTTAAGTGAGCAAGGTAGATATGTTTTGTACCGTCACCGATTACATCAGCGAGAGCATGTCCACAATCTTCGTTCGAAATGTGACCATGGTCCCCTAAAATACGGCGTTTAATGTTCCACGGATAACGTCCCATCATGAGCATGTTGATGTCATGGTTCGATTCGATCACGAGCGAGTGGCTGTCACGAATGATACCTTTCATACGATCGCTCACATAGCCCGTATCCGTCATGAGCGCAAGCTTTCTTCCGTTGTGATGAAACACGTAAAACATTGGCTCTGCCGCATCATGTGACACGCCAAAGGATTCAACTTCTAAATCGTTGAACGTTTTCACACTTTCCATCTCAAACTCAAACTTTTGCTCGGTCGCCACTTCACCAATCAAACCGTTCATGGCATTCCACGTATTTTTGTTCGCATAGATCGGCAGCTTAAATTTTCGAGCCAGCACACCGAGTCCCTTTATGTGATCGCTATGTTCATGAGTGACGAGGATTCCATCAATGTCAGCCACCTCACCGCATGCTGCTTTTTCGAATAATATTTGAATCTGTTTGGCACTTAAGCCCGCATCCACGAGCAAGCGTGTTTGTTCGGTTTCAACGTAAACAGCGTTTCCCGAACTGCCGCTTGCAAGAACGCTAAATTTTAAACTCATAACCGCATGTTCCTCTCTACTCTGCCTTTTCCGTCAAAACTTGAATGGAACTGTCAGTTGCATTAACTAAATACTGTCCGTCCTTGGTTTCTATGAACCATGTAGGTGTATAAACCTGAACTTCCCCTTCACCTACAAGGCTATAGTGGCCAAGCTCCACTTTTTGTATATGATCACCTTTTTGAAGGTTTGTTTCTAATAGTTTCTCAAGTGCTTTGCTAGGTGAGATGATTTGTTGAAAAGCTCCTTGTCTCGTAATAAAAAGATAAGTTTGCGTAAAACTTGTAAGGTTTCCTTTATCATCAAGCGTGAACTTGATCATTCCGTTCGGAACATCGTAATCTTTTGCATCCGCAACAATACCAAAATTAGTAGGGTTATAGAAGACCTTTTTCTCTTGGTAGACCTGCGTAAACCAGACGATGTTACTCTCTTTATCCCATTCGTAAAAAGCGTATTCTTTACCGCGTGAGATGTTTTCTTCTGCAAATTGATTAAGCTCTGAGATCAAATCTTTTGAATCCTTTTTCGGAAGATCCATCGGTTTACTAAGATCATAGTGAAGGGTGATGTCTGTGCTAGCTTCCTTATCCAGCGATACATTTTTTGCAGGGGATTTCTTCTCATCTTCAGAAAACTTGTAACGCTGAGCACTGATCAAGGTTTGTTTTTCTTTATATCTCGGCAACTTTTCTGAAAGTGAAATTTCGTTATTCGCCAAACGCTCTTCTAGAGGCTGATCAGTAAGTCTTGAGATGTTGTTAATGTCGTTCTTTTGATAGAGCTGATACCCCAAAAATAGATTTAAGATAAGAAAGGTAAGGATAAAAATGCTTTTTGTTCTTTGCCAATTCAATTAATATCCTTCCTTTCCCGTCTCTGTAAATAATGGCTGCCATCCTTTAGCATCATAGTTAATAAACCATTGCGGCTCTAGCTTATATACGTGAGGTTCTTTTTGTTTTTTCATCGTAAATCCAATACGAACATCTTGAACATAGTTCTTGTTGTAATCTTTTTCTTCGAGCTCTTTCTTAACTTCTAATCCTGACTGAATGTTGACTTTCTGTGAGAGATAAGACTTTTGGTCGAGTTGTAACTGAACGAGTGAGCGCTGATATTCCTTAAGCTCATTTTCATACCACACTAGGCTCATCTGCATCTCCGGATCCAACACAGGCAAATTCTCAACAAATAGCCAGAAGTTTGCTGAGTACGTTGATAGAGCGGAAAGGATATACGGGTTTCCCCACCCTGCGTGCGTATTGATATAGTCTAAGGATTGATAGAGTGGTGAAATGTTTGGTGTTGTATTTGGATTCCGATTTCCCGCAAAGTTTGTAAACGCGAAACGATTTTGCACCTCATTTACAACCATTGCAGCTGTTCCATCAGCATACGTGATCTGATTTTTATCAGAAGCACTTTTTACGGCTAACGGATCTTTGAACAGCGCTTTTTTATACATTTCATACGTATCCTCACCTGTTGCTTTTGAAAGGTACGTATAGCGAGTTAAGGCTAGCGAGTCTTTAGGAAAATAGAATCTTCTAAGGATCTCTGCTTGTCCTTCTTTCCCGTCATCCTCAATATCATGCTGGATATAAGGAATTAAATTCCCCGTATCGACCCACTTATCCATATCTCTTATTAATGGATTTAGCTGGTTATTTGTTGCCCTAATCTTTTGCATCTTTTTATTTTGATAAGATACAAGATAGCCTTCAATACTATCTGTCATTTTATCTTGGTATAAGAAGATTCGATCAACATTTTGTGGTTTAGTAGCTTGTATCTCGGATTCAAACGAGAAGATCTCTTTGTATATATCCTGACTCATACCTACTGGAAAAATAATCTCCACGTACTTGTTGTCTCGTAGGAATTTTTCATCTGGATCGAAAGCTCGATTATTTTTTGAACCTGTATCAAACGTAAATTTCGTTTCGTTCAAGCCCATATGAAACTCTTTCAATAAGTTGTTCGCTTCAAGTCCGTATAAATCATCTCCACTGTGATAGATCACTTGTGTAGGATAGACGAGTTGTTTCACGCCGGCTTCAATATCTACTTCTTGCTTCTTAACGATACGAGCTCCTTCAAGTGATGGATAGCTTGGCTTGAATGTCCACAAGCTCCATGTAAGGACAAGGCTCATGCCGATCAAGACAGTGAGCGCGATAGACTTAATATGTTCGTAATTCTTCTTGAAAAAGGTGATCACTTCTTTTGCATGTGTAATCCACTTTAACCAGTTCATTGCAGCCCCTCCTTAACCTTTTTTAAAGGAAGAGTAAAGTGGATGGTCGTTCCTTGGCCCCATTCACTTTCTGCCCAGATGTCTCCGCCATGCGCAAGTACGATCTCTTTTGCAATCGCAAGACCTAGGCCAGTGCCTCCGATATCTCGAGAACGAGCACGGTCTACCCTAAAGAAACGATCAAAGATCTTAGAAACGTTGTTCTTCGGAATTCCAACGCCTTGATCTGAGATACTTACCTTCACTTTGCGTCCGATAACAGCCGCTGTAAAGGTAATCGTTCCACCTTCAGGAGAATACTTCATCGCGTTCGAGATGATGTTATCAAGCACTTGTGTCATCTTATCGGTATCCAGCTGAACATTGATCTTATGCGTTGGCAACGAGCGAGATAATTCAATGTTTTCTTTTTCAAGCATCTCAAAGCGATCGATGATGCCGTTTAAGAACTCGACAAGATCAATCTCAAAAAAGTTAAATCGATAATCTTTGCTGTCCATCTTGGATAATTGAAGGAGATCCGTTACGAGCCTTATCATTCGTTCTGTCTCATTCTGAGTAACCTCTAAGAAACGCGGAGCGATGTTCTCGTCCTGCCACGCCCCTTCAGCCAACGCCTCTAGATAACTTCTCATCGTCGTCAGTGGTGTTCTAAGCTCATGTGAAACGTTGAATACAAACTCTCTTCGTTCGTTATCGATCTGTTCTTGCTCTGTAACATCATGAAGAACACAAATAAGACCATTGATTGGCCCGTCATCTTTTTGTATCGTCGAGAAGTTTGCTCGCACCACATAATGCATATCGTCCGTACTAAAATCGAGCAGCATGGATTCATATTCGTTATAAAGCTCTTCCCACGTGTATTCCGTATTTAAGCGCAATAGCTCCATAAGAGGCGTGCCTAGCGCGTTCTGCCTGGAGATGTTCAGCATCTCTTCAGAACGGTCGTTCATGAGGATGATTGCTCCGTCACGATCTGTTGCGATCACACCATCTGTCATATACGTCAGAACGGAACGCAGCTTTCTACGCTCACTCTCTGTAATAGCTGTTGCTTCTTGCAGCTTTGTTGTTAAGTTGTTAAAGGTCATAGCGAGCTGACCGATCTCATCATCTCCATACAGCTGAACTTTACGAGAAAAGTCTCCTCTCGCCATAACAAGAGCTTGCTTTCTCATATCTGCCATAGGCCGTGTGATCGTACGCGCCAAAAAGACACCTAGAAGCCCTGTAATAATAAGAGCGATTACGGTTCCGGTCACTAGAATGCTATTGATACGAGAGATTTGTTTAAAGATACCTTCAATAGAAGCGACTAAATAGATAGCACCAATGTTCTCACCGGTAGCATCAATTTTGATCGGTTTTGCGAGCACCATGACCCGCTCGCCTTCATGAAGCATGATCTCATCATCGACCGTTCCTTCAAGAGCAAGCTTGATCTTCGGGTTGAAGCTGATCTGCCCCACTAACTGCCGTTTATTGCTCGCAAGTACCATGCCATCTTCATTAAGTACTTGAATCTCTTTCTCTTCAAATTCCTCGTCAATTAACGCTTGAATATCATCTTCAAGCGTTATCGGATCTTCACCATCGTCAGTCTTTTTATCTTTGTACCGATCTTTGTCTTTCATCTTTTGCTCAACGTTAAACTCTAATAAATTCACCCTATCGTAAAGTGATTTAGAGAAGCTCTGCCGAAGATCAGATTCTAAGTTGTTGATAAAATAAACGCTGATCACTTGCATGGCTATTAAAATGAGCAATACATAAATCAATACAAACTTAACGTGTATTGATTTAAAAAAATTGACTTTATCCATCATGACTACTCCTGATCAGGATTTCTTAAGTAATACCCCACTCCGCGTCTTGTAATGATCCATAATGGGTGACTTGGGTTATCTTCAACTTTTTCGCGCAGACGACGAACCGTTACATCGACCGTTCTTACATCACCAAAGTAGTCGTATCCCCATACGGTTTGGAGTAAGTGTTCACGCGTCATCACTTGTCCGATATGTTTTGCTAAATAATGCAGCAGTTCAAATTCACGATGTGTTAACTCGATCGTTTCGCCACGTTTGGTCACGATATAAGCATCAGGATGAATCGTGAGAGAACCGATCGTGATCTCATTGTTCTCGTCTACTTCACGCTCTGATTCCTGCTGATGACGGCGCAGGTTAGCCTTAACACGTGCAATTAATTCACGCGTGCTGAACGGCTTCGTCACGTAATCATCGGCCCCAAGCTCTAAACCTAATACTTTATCAATTTCAGAGTCTTTTGCTGTAAGCATGATGATCGGCATATCGTACTTTTTACGGATCTCACGGCATACTTCCATACCGTCTTTTAGTGGAAGCATGATATCTAGTAAAATCATATCCGGCTTCTCTTTTTCTACCTTTTCTAACGCATTAATGCCATCATATGCGCAACTTACAGTAAAACCTTCTTTTTCAAGATTAAACTGCAGAATATCTGCAATGGGTTTTTCATCATCCACAACGAGAATTTTCTTATCCATGAGAACGCTCCTTCTTCGGAAACTCTATTTTATATATAGCAGAATATTTTGTAGTATCGATTATATGGTATCTCTACTATTTTATCACAGTTGAAACTTTCTCCATACTACTAGCAAAACCTTCTAATTTTTGACAAAGAAAAGTTGGTATCACATAAAATCGCCCTCGAAAGTTCGCTGTGTGAAATACATCCGGAAAGTAATTCATTTCGTTTTGAGCATGAAAAACCTCCCAGGAAGCTGTTACTCCTAAGAGGTTTTTGACATTTTGTTTATTACTTTTCATCAATGAATAGTTGATTGGAGTGAAAGGTGCGAGACTCCTGCGGGACAAGCGGGCAGTCCGAAGAGTGAAGTGGCTCGTTCAGATCCGACAAGCAAAAGATGAATGGATTAGAAGGCGCACTTTGCCTTCTGAGCCATTTAACTTTTGACCTCGAGGGTCTAGCCACTGCAACTTGACAGGTGAGACCCTTAAGGGCGCGAAGCGGCAAGGGGCTCACCGCCTGCCCCGCGGAAAGCGAGCAACCTGTAACGGAAATCAACCATCTTTCATAACTTTAATTTTTACTTATATAATGTGCTGGATCCTTCAGAACACCGTTCTCATAGACTTCAAAATGCAAATGAACACCAGTCGATTGACCTGTTGTACCCATCACACCAATCTTTGATCCTTTCTGCACAACATCACCTGTTGTAACAGACATCGAATCAAGATGCGCATAAATGGTTCTCATGCCATTGTTGTGATCAATAATAATCTTGTTTCCATAATCTCCATCCCACCCAGCAGAAACAACTTTACCGTTGTCTGCAGCTAAGATCGAACGTTCTGAAGGTCGAGCAATATCCATTCCTTTATGCTCTTTACCCCAGCGCGTGCCTTTATGGCTAGAAATATATCCACCTACAGCTGGCCATGAAAGAGTGCCTGTCCCTTTAGAAGGAATCACTTTCGTACCAATCTTTTGAATTTCTGTAACCGGAGTCTTCACTTGCTTTTTCTCTAAAATTTCTTTTTGTAGCACTTTGTTATCAGCTTTTCTTGTTGTATACGTAATATCTTCTAAGCCAACTTGTCCTTTTTGAACGGTTTTAACCTGTCCTTTTTCCAACGTACTATCTTCTTGCTTCTCAACCTGGAAAGGAAGTTCATTCTGAACACGTGTTGCTTCGTACACAAGGACCTCGGTATAAGGCTCTTTTTCAGTAACGGTTACTGCCTGTCCTGTACGAACAACGGGTACTAACATAAGCCTTGGGTTTAACGTGAATAACTGTTCCATCGTTAAGTGATATTTTTCTAGGATAGATTGAACCGTTTCTCCTTTTTGTACCATATGCTCTTTTTTGTTCAGACTGCCTTCTTTCAAAGAAGAAATGGCATCATCTACCGTAACGAGCTTACTAATAGATGTTTGCGCTTTTTGAATAAGAACTGGCGCTGAAAAGTCGATATCAACCACTTTACGTTCTCCCGGTTCTAAGTCCGGTACTTCAAGCTTTTCGTTCTCAGCTTTCTTTTTTTCGATGTCATCTAGCTCGGCTTTTGAAACATGTTCGAGCTTTAGCTTCAGCAACGTATCTTTTGCTTCTTTTTTGCTAGAAACATACGCAACAGTTTGTCCGCCAACGACTAAACGATAAGCCTCAACTTCAACCGTTAGCTGCTTCTTCAAGTTCTCTCTTACTTCTTCGTTATCAAACTCTGGTCTGAACATCTTTTCAGGCTTAAGCTCGATAGACTCTCTCACCGCAAAAGCAAAGTTATTCTTTCTACCTTTTGCCTGTTGGAGAATTTGGTCAACTGTCTCGTCAACAATACTCTCTTCACGAACCGTTCCAACCTTCCTTCCATCTACATAAACGTGATAAACCGTCTTGATCAACTGGTTATCGTCGCTACTCGCAGATGTACTTGATGGATTCATCGTGAATGCTGACACTATTAAAATCACTGCGACAAACGACAGTGCGATATATTTAATAAATCTTTCAGTGGTTTTTCGACTGTTCACTTTTTCTATTTCCCCCTAAAGATTCTCTCTATGATCTCTAAAATATGCCTAAAGACCTACTACTCTTTATGCCTTTAGCACCTCTAGTATCCTATCACAAGGAATTTCGCTTTGTCAGAATTTCAGGGATTTTGTAATGCAACTGTAAAAAAACGACATAAAAAAGAGTATAAATTCACCGATTTATACCCTTATTTAACACCTATTCCGTTAATTTGATGCGCTCTTTTATATCTTCTTTTTGAACATACACAACAAGGAAGCTGATCGGAATCAAGAGCAACGTCTCTAGCCACTGCTTTTCAAACAGCCAGTAGAAGAAAGGAGTGAGTGCAAAAGCAAAGAGTCCCGCTACGGTTAGACTTCTTTTAATTCCATAAAAGAGCAGAAATGCAGCTGCTACAAGAACAGCAGATATGGGGTGAAAAATAATCATCCCTCCGATAAAAGAAGCCACTCCCTTCCCACCATGAAAACGAAGAAAGACGGGATAGAGATGTCCGAGAATCACCGCTAGAAAACCGAGAAGCTGTATATATGGGGGATATTGAAATTGTATGCCTGCCCAAACGACCGCAGCCGCTTTTAAGATGTCGCCAGCTAACGTGAGTACGAATCCTGATGGCCCTAATACTCTTCCAGCATTCCGTGCTCCTATATTTCCGCTGCCTAACAATCTTAAATCAACGCCTTTTATAAGCTTTGCTACAAGAAACCCTGTCATGATGCAGCCAACAAGGTAACTCGCGATCAAATACAGCGCCCATTCAAATTCCATCTGTATGATCACTACCTTCCTCATCCCAATTGATACACTATATTCGAACGATTGAGTACTTATCCCTCTTTATCAGCATTAAAAGTATATGGTTGGTGTGAAAATGTTATGAATATTAGTGTAGATAAGCTGATTTGTGCTGTGCATGTCTCTTTGTATGCTTTTTTGGAGGTGAATCGGTGTTGTTTCTGCTGCCGGAACGGGTCAGCGTTGATACCCCGAGGGGTACTTGAGCTATTAATTAAGTCTAATCTTGATGCAATTAAGTCGAAATAAAAAAAATTAAGTCTAATTCGATGGCAATTAAGTCTTAGAGACAAAATAAAGGCCATTCGATCATTCTCGACAAAGACGTCCTTGCTATATACCCTCCACTAACGGCGACCGACCGTACGCAAAAAAAAAGCATGCTCCCTTTTCAAGGAACATGCAACATGTTTTAGGATTTAAAGTAAAATGGTGGCTCGAGACGGAATCGAACCGCCGACACGAGGATTTTCAGTCCTCTGCTCTACCATCTGAGCTATCGAGCCATAAAAGTGGCGGACCCGACCGGGGTCGAACCGGCGATCTCCTGCGTGACAGGCAGGCATGTTAACCACTACACCACGAGTCCACTTTTAAATGCTTTTATTTACTTTACTTAAAGAAAAAATGGTGACCCGTACGGGATTCGAACCCGTGTTACCGCCGTGAAAGGGCGGTGTCTTAACCGCTTGACCAACGGGCCACTTTTTTTAAAAAAAGTGGTGAGCCATGAAGGATTCGAACCTTCGACCCTCTGATTAAAAGTCAGATGCTCTACCAACTGAGCTAATGGCTCGTGCTTTGTTTTAAAACGTTTGTCGTTTTTTCACGACAAGTGTTACTTTATCACGATATTGAAGCTTTGGCAATATGTTTTCTGTAGATTTTTCAAAAAAACTTTGGAATCCTTAAAAATACTCACGAAAGCATTTCTAATTCATCAAAAATAAAGCCCCTCGTTTCACCAAGGGGCTACTAATTTTTTAAGCGAATACGCCTCGTACCATGTTTGTTTGGTTACGGTCTGGTCCAACTGAGAAGATAGAAAGTGGAATACCAGTTACTTGCGAGATACGCTCTACATAATGACGCGCGTTCTCTGGAAGCTCTCCAAGATCTTTCACACCTGTAATATCTTCTGTCCAGCCTGGCATTTCTTCGAATACAGGCTCACATTGAGCAAGCTCTTTAAGGCTCGCTGGGAATTCATACGTTAGTTCACCTTTGTATTTGTACGCTACACAGATTTTCAACGTTTCAATACCTGTTAGAACATCGATTGAGTTCAAAGAAAGATCCGTGATACCTGAAACACGGCGAGCATGACGAACAACTACTGCGTCAAACCAACCTACACGACGCGGACGTCCTGTCGTTGTACCGTACTCACGGCCAACTTCACGAATTTGGTTACCGATCTCATCATGAAGCTCAGTTGGGAACGGACCATCTCCAACACGTGTTGTATACGCTTTTGAAACACCTACAACATGGTTAATCTTAGAAGGACCAACACCAGAACCAATTGTTACTCCCCCTGCGATAGGGTTTGAAGACGTAACGAATGGATATGTTCCTTGGTCGATATCAAGCATAACACCTTGTGCGCCTTCAAAAAGAACACGACGTCCATCGTCCAATGCATCGTTAAGAACAACTGATGTATCGACTACATATTTTTTAATTTGTTGACCGTATTCATAATACTCATCTAAGATCTGCTCTTTCGTGAAGCCTTCTGATTCATAGATGCGCTCGAATAAACGATTCTTTTCCGCTAAGTTGCGCTCTAACTTTTCTTCAAATTCTTCACGATCTAAAAGGTCGGCGATACGGATTCCGATACGAGCTGCTTTATCCATGTATGCAGGACCGATTCCTTTTTTCGTTGTGCCGATTTTGTTAGCACCCTTGCTCTCTTCCTCTAAGATATCTTGACGAAGGTGATAAGGAAGAATCACGTGCGCACGGTTAGAAATACGAAGGTTGTCCGTACTTACTCCGTGGCCGTGAAGATAAGCAAGCTCTTCAAGAACTGCTTTCGGATCGACAACCATTCCATTTCCGATCACGCAGATTTTATCTTTATAAAAGATTCCAGATGGAATAAGGTGAAGCTTATACTTCTTACCTTCAAATACGATTGTATGACCAGCGTTGTTACCGCCTTGGTATCTAGCTACTACTTCTGCTTTTTCTGAGAGATAATCGGTAATCTTACCTTTTCCTTCATCTCCCCATTGTGTTCCTACTACTACTACTGATGACATGGTTGCACCTCCATGAAATTAACGATTGACGAATTTATCATCTAATCTTGAAAACCAAGCTTAGTTTAGCAATATATCTGATAGAAGTCAATCAAAAACACGAACATTAAAAGATAAATTAATATTTTCGTTCGTAATAATTTTACATTTCTATAGCCAAAAGATCGAAAACCTTATCGTATCCTGTAGTATTCACCTTTTTTAGGAGGTACGATTACTTGCTTATCGAAAAATTAATGGTGGCTTATATGGATACAAAAGCAAACCACATCTATTATTTAGACAAAAATGAACAAACGATACTGCTTGATGCGATCGAAACCGGTGGCCTTCCCAACCTAGAATTTCTAGATACCGAAGAACCAGACCGATTTATTGAGATTCCAAAGGTGATGAACATTGAATCCTTCAGCTGGATGGTTGAATTTGAGAGCTTTCATCAAGACAGCGAACTGCTTCACGCTTTAAATGAGGATGAGCCTTTCAAACGTTTTACCGATAAAGTGATTGAGCTCGGTTTACATGAAAAATGGCAGACGTTTCAAAAAGATAAAGTGAAAAACAGAATAGAAATGTGGTTAATAGAAAATAAAGTAATAGAAATGCAAAAGCAGCCGGAATAAATTCCAGCTGCTTTTTTTATGCGCCCGGCGGTATGGCACTCTCATCGTGCCGCCTATCCAGGTTAACGAACTTATTATATTCTTTTACGAAAGCGAGCTCTACCGTTCCTGTTGGACCGTTACGCTGCTTAGCGATGATGATCTCAATGATGTTCTTCGCTTCTGATTCTTTATCGTAATAATCGTCACGATATAGAAAGGCAACGATATCGGCATCCTGCTCGATGGAACCTGATTCACGGATATCGGACATCATCGGCCGCTTGTCCTGACGGGATTCAACACCACGAGATAGCTGAGAAAGGGCGATAACCGGCACTTCCAGCTCACGAGCAAGTGCTTTTAGTGAACGAGAGATCTCAGAAACCTCCTGTTGGCGGTTTTCGCCTGATTTCCCGCTACCCATAATAAGCTGCAAGTAATCGATCAAAATCATACCAAGACCCTTCTCCTGCTTCAGGCGACGGCATTTAGCACGAATATCATTAATACGAATACCCGGCGTATCATCGATGTAGATACCAGCTGCTGACAGGCTTCCCATAGCCATCGTAAGCTTTTGCCAGTCTTCGGGTAACAAAGACCCTGTACGAAGTCGCTGTGCATCTAGATTACCCTCTGCACAAAGCATACGCATGACAAGCTGTTCAGCACCCATCTCTAGGCTGAATATAGCCACATTCTCCTCTGTCTTTGTTGCAACGTTCTGCGCGATGTTCAGAGCAAACGCGGTTTTACCTACGGATGGACGAGCGGCAACGATGATTAGATCGTTTCGCTGAAAGCCAGCCGTCATTCGGTCCAAGTCATTAAACCCGGTCGGTATCCCCGTAATATCACCTTTACGGTTATGAAGAGCTTCAATGTTATCGTAAGCGTGAACCAAGACATCCTTAATCGCTGTAAAAGCACTCGTGTTCTTCCGGTTCGCTACTTCTAAGATCGACTTTTCCGCTTCGTTTAAGATCGCTTCTACTTCTTCTTCACGCGCATAGCTGTTCGCTGTAATATCAGTCGCTGTACGAATCAACCGGCGAAGAAGAGATTTTTCTTCAACGATCTTGCTGTAATACTCAATGTTCGCAGCCGTCGGAGAACTATCAGCTAACTCCGTTAAGAAGGACAAGCCGCCGACTTCATCCAGCTGGTTCTTATCCTGAAGCTCTGACGTAACCGTGATCAGATCGACCGGCTCGCCTTTTGCGTTAAGATCGAGCATCACGCGATAGATTCTTTGATGAGTAGCACGGTAAAAATCTTCCGGAAGCAGAATCTCAGATGCCGTAATAAGAGCTTCGGGCTCTAAAAAGATCGCACCAAGAACAGCCTGCTCCGCTTCAATATTCTGCGGCGGTATACGGTCAGCAAATAAATCACTCATGTTAGTTCCTCCTTTCCTTACTAGTAATCGTTCGTATATGGTTTAAGAGTTTTAATTAGTTTGGTTTTGGCTCCATGAATAGATTGATCGGAGTGTAAGATGCGAGACTCCTGGGGGATCAGCGGGGCAGGTGAGACTCTTAACAGCGCTATGCGCTAAGAGACTCACCGCACGCCCCCCGGAAAGCGAGCATCTGAAACGGAGATCAACGCTTTCTTGGCCCGCAAAAAAACCGGGAAAACCCGGCTCTTTTATTCTTCTGTTACGTGTACTTTTACAGTCGCCGTAACTTGTTGATGCACTTTAATCGAAACATTCGTGTACCCAAGTGCTTTAATCGGCTCAGCAAGCTCGATCTTACGCTTATCAATCTTGATCCCTTGCTCTTTCAAGCCATCAGCGATCTGTTTGCTTGTAACAGAACCGAAAACGCGGCCACCTTCACCTGTTTTCGTTTTGATCGTAACCGTCATCTCAGCAAGCTTTGCTTTTAACGCTTCAGCCTCTTCTAATTGAGCTTGTTGTTTCTTCTCTTCGCTCTTCTGTTGGCCTTGAAGTGTTGCCATAGCGCCTGATGTAGCTTCTGAAGCTAAGTTCTTCGGAAATAAGAAGTTTCGTGCATAGCCTTCAGAAACGTTTTTCACTTCGCCTTTTTTGCCTTTACCCTTTACATCTTGAAGAAAAATTACTTTCATTCCTCTTCTCCCCCTTCAATATACTCATCAATAATACGTTTTAAATGTATCTCTGCTTCATCAATCGAGCTGTTCTCAATCTGGCAGGCAGCGTTCGTAAGATGTCCTCCGCCTTCCAGTCTCTCCATGATCATCTGCACGTTGATGTCCCCAAGCGAACGAGCACTGATGCTTACTTTGCCGTCAATGCGATTTGCAATAACAAAGGATGCTTGAATGCCGTTCATGGTTAATAGTATATCTGCCGCCTGAGCGATCACGACTTGATTGTACGCATCCTCAGGAGAGCTCTTGGCAATAACGATGCCTTTTTTATAAACATCCGCACTCTCAATGAGCTTGGAACGTCTTGTATACGTGTTTAAATCTTCTTTTAAAAACTTTTGAACAAGAATCGTGTCCGCACCATGCGCTCTTAAATAAGATGCAGCATCAAACGTACGAGATCCTGTTCTGAGGGTGAAACTCTTCGTATCAACGATAATACCTGCAAGAAGGGCTGTTGCTTCAAGCATACGCATCTTCAGTCTCTTCGGCTGGTATTCGAGAAGTTCCGTTACGAGTTCTGCTGTAGATGAAGCATACGGTTCCATGTAGACAAGCACCGGATCTTTAATAAACTCCTCACCACGGCGATGGTGATCGATGACCACGACATGATCAAGCTTGGATAACAGTTTCTCTTCAATAACCATCGTCGGTTTATGTGTATCAACTACGACTAGAAGCGTGTCTCTCGATGCGAGCTCGAGTGCTTCTTCAGGCGAGATGAAAAACTTCCAAATCGATTCTGTTTCTTTCAGCTCATCCATCAAGCGCTGAACCCCGATGTCGATATTCGTTTGATCGAGTACGATATATCCGTCTTTTCCATTTACTTGCGCGACCTTCAAAATCCCGATTGCAGAACCGATTGAGTCCATATCCGGATTCTTATGCCCCATGATAATCACCTTGTCACTATCTGCTACCAATTCACTCAGAGCATGTGAGATGACGCGGGCACGTACGCGCGTACGTTTTTCAACAGGATTTGTTTTTCCTCCATAGAAACGTACTTTTCCGTTCGTTTGCTTGATCGCAACCTGGTCGCCTCCGCGTCCAAGAGCAAGATCTAGACTCGATTGAGATAGCTGTCCGAGCTCAGGCAGTGACGAAGTCCCAGCTGCAACCCCGATACTGAGCGTAAGGGAGATATTCTGCTTAGCTGTAGATTCTCTAACCTCATCAAGAACGCTGAATTTATTTTTCTCCAACTCATAAAGGATTCGTTGGTTGAATACAGCTAAAAATCGCTCAGAAGACGTTCGTTTTAAGAAGATGCCGTGTACGTTCGCCCATTCATTCAACACAGACGTAACTTTTGAATTGATCGTTGATCGAAACTGGTCATCTAGTCCTTGCGTTACTTCTTCATAGTTATCGAGATAGATAATCGCCATGACCGTTTGTTCTTCATCATACAAACGTTCAAGATCTAACTGCTCGGTCACATCAAAAAAGTAAAGCAGTCTATCTTCTTTTTTGAAGTTAACTTGAAATCTATGTGTATTAATCTTTATAACTTCTTCCTTCGCATCACTCTTGATATGAGGAATCAGTTCTTCTGAAACATGGTTTAGAGAATGGCCGATAAAGGACTCTTCTTCAATAAGGGCTCCCATGTATGGATTCGCCCATTCGATCTTAAAATCCTCATCATACAAAATAATCCCGATCGGCATTTCCATCAACGCTTCTTCTCCCACCTTCTTCAAGCGGTGAGAAAGCGTCGAAATATAATCGCCCAGCTCCTCCTGAAAACTAGCTTCGGCTTTCATGGCATAATAAAACAATCCACCGAGCAGCACGAAGCCTGCCATTCCGATCATCCAATGAAAATACGTGATGATGCTTACCAGAACAACAGAAGTTACAAATAAGGCGATGACGGGATAACCATGCCACCGTTTTAGTAAAAACTTTGGCATACTTTCAGCTCCTACTGTTTTGGTTTCAACCGTTTTTTGATCATAAACCCTAAATCAATTATACCTAAGAATTTAACGACTTCCAGAGGAATCGGCAGGAAAGAGTTTAGCAAAAACAAGAGTATAATCAACAATATGATTCTTTTTCTCTTCCAATTCTTTATCCAGGCATAATAAAAAATAACTGTGAAACCTTGTATTATAAGTACAAACGATAATATCATATACAAATTTATCGTTACAATATATAAAGACGTACCCTTTTCAGGCATACTGAATGTTAAAACAATCGCTATAATATAATACCACAAAAACGATTTTGGCAGGTTCCACTCACGAAACGGAGGGAACGACGGAACATCATAACGCATTCTTTTCATCAGCATTCTTGCTGCGATATGCGTTAAAAAGGCAAGGATGACAGCTCCTCCAATAATATATGTCGGAAGCATCATCGGAATTAACTCCGCTTGCTCTTTTAATTTCTCAATCTGTGTAGGATCTTGTCCACCCGATTTATATAAATCTTGGGCTGTGCCTATCGCACTTTGAAACTGAGTCTCTAATTCTTTTACAAAATTGATACCCATGAAAACTTGAGCGATAGCGAGCGTTCCTAACATGTTCACGATGTTTGACAGACTCGCCCCAAGGAGAACCGCAAACGCAGGTTTTTTTCTTCTATAAAGTTCCCCCATCACGATTCCTGTCAAACCAGCAAATAGGGTAACGATGATACCGTTAAGCCCCGCAAATGCCAGAGACACACCAAATGTGACCGCCCATAGGAGTAATCCCGCTTTAAGATCTTGCCGGTACAGATAAATGATAAACGGGAGCGGCAAAATAAATAACGAGACCAAGCTAAATAACGGTATGTACATACTGATCAAAAAAAGAAGCGTATAAATGCCTGAAACAACGGCACCTTCCACCAATACTTTAGTATTGCGCATGATTCACCTCATAAAATTCTTCATATGTTCTAATTGTAGTGACATAACCGCTGTAATTCAACTTAAACGATAATTCTAGCATAGACGTACTTGAAGAGAAGTAAACAAATTATGGAAGGTTTGCTTGAGCTGGGTCAGAAATAGGTGATATTCACGTGTTTTCATGGAAATGATGTGTGAAAATGTTATGAGATGGTGTGGGAATCTACTACGATGGTTCAATAGAGGCTGATTCGGCCATTTCACTGCCGTTTTTTCATATGTGAAGATGAGGAATCCTAAAGTTTTAGCGGTTTATCCACGAGTTTTAGGCTTTTATCCACGAGTCTACAATCCTCGACAAAAGTCGACGCCCTACTGCTACCTTTTAATCACAAAAAAACGCAGCCAGGAAACCCAGCTGCGTTCTTTAAACGTTCTTATTCAGATACATATGGTAACAATGCCATGTGACGAGAGCGTTTGATCGCACGAGTCAATTGACGTTGATATTTAGCAGATGTACCAGTTACACGACGAGGAAGAATCTTACCGCGCTCAGAAACGAAACGCTTTAAAAGATCAGTGTCCTTGTAGTCGATGTAAGTGATTTTGTTTACAGTGAAGAAACAAACCTTACGACGCTTTTGGCGTCCACCACGACGTCCAGCCATAGTTGGTCCCCTCCTTTAGTTTTATTTTATATATTCCGATTCATAGTTTACGTTAGTTTAAAATGGCAAATCGTCATCAGAGATGTCGATCGGGGTGCCATCATTTGCAAACGGGTCATCGTTGAAGTTATTACGTTTTGGATTCTGCTGTTGTTGCTGTCCTCCAAAGCCGTTGTCACTTCCATAGCTGCGGTTCTGATTTTGCTGCCCAAATCCGCGGTCATTTGATGGTCCACCAAAGTTGTTGCTGTTGCCTTGATATTGCTGGCCTCCAGCATTAGCGTTTTTAGGTTCAAGGAATTGAACACTTTCTGCCATTACTTCAGTAACATACACTCTTTGACCCTGCTGGTTCTCGTAAGAACGAGTTTGCAAACGTCCATCCACTCCTGCAAGCGATCCCTTTTTCAAGAAGTTCGCTACATTTTCAGCGGGCTTACGCCATACGACACAGTTAATGAAATCTGCTTCGCGCTCACCTTGCTGATTCGAAAAAGGTCGATTGACAGCAAGTGTGAAGTTAGCAACTGCCACACCGTTTGGAGTGTACTTTAATTCTGGGTCTTTTGTTAAACGTCCCACCAGTACTACTCGATTTAGCATTCAGAACCACTCCTTAAAGGATTAATTTCTTTCGTCTACGATTGTCATGAAACGAAGAACATCTTCGTTGATCTTCATAAGACGGTCGAATTCATTAATCGCTTCGTTTGGAGCGTTAACTTCCAATAGCGTGTAATATCCATCGCGGAAGTCATTGATTTCGTAAGCTAAACGCTTTTTACCCATTTCCTTTTCGTTCGCGATCTCCGCACCGTTGTCAGTTAGGATGCTTTTCGCACGCTCTTTCGTTGCCTTAAGAGCTTCCTCTTCGATATTCGGACGGACGATGTACATAATTTCGTACTTTTTCATTCCGTTCACCTCCTTTTGGTCTAAGCGGCCCAAAAACAAATATTTAAGGGCAAGGAGAAAATCATCATAACAGTATTTGTTGACAATTAACTCACAATAAAGAATTATATCAAAACATCTTCCATAAAACAAGCACCTCTTAAAAGAAAGCATAAAAAAGAGGAAAAGCGATTGCTTTTCCTTCGTTTTTCTAGATTACTCGGGCTGTATTCTTTAAATTGCTCTGAGATTAGTGTTGTAAAAAACTTCACTGACAAGTTGATTGAAGTGGAAGGTGCGAGACTCCTGGGGGATCAGCGGGACAGGTGAGCCACCTAACAGCGCAAAGCGCTAGGTGGCTCACCGCACGCCCCCCGGAAAGCGAAGCACCTGCAACGTAAATCAACCTCTTCCTGTCGTTTTTTTAAACATTAAAACGGAAATGAACAACATCTCCATCTTTCATCTCATATTCCTTACCTTCAAGACGCACCTTACCTTTTTCTTTAGCAGCTGCCATGTTGCCAGCAGCCATCAGATCATCATAAGCCACAATCTCTGCACGAATAAATCCTCTTTCAAAGTCCGTGTGAATGATTCCTGCACATGCAGGAGCCTTCATCCCTTTACGGAACGTCCATGCGCGTACTTCTTGAACTCCCGCTGTAAAGTAAGTAGCTAGACCAAGAAGAGAATATGAAGCACGGATCAGCTTATCAAGACCTGCTTCTTCAATGCCTAGTTCACCTAAGAATGCCATCTTTTCGTCGCCATCAAGCTCAGCGATTTCTTCTTCTACTTTTGCACAGATTACGATAACTTCTGCATTTTCACGAGCCGCATATTCTTTAACCGCTTCAACATGCTCGTTCGTTCCTTCTAAAAGCTCATCTTCACTTACGTTAGCAACGTAAAGGATCGGCTTCATTGTAAGAAGGTGCATCGTGTGAACAATCTTCTTCTCTTCAGGTGTTAGATCAACACTTCGTGCAGGAAGTTCTTGCATAAGAGCTTCTTTGATCTTTGAAAGAACAGCAAACTCAGCTACAGCTTCTTTGTCTTTAGACTTTGCAAGCTTTTCAACACGTGCAACACGCTTATCAATAGACTCAAGGTCTGCAAAGATAAGCTCTAGGTTGATAACTTCAATATCATCGATCGGATTAACTTTTCCGTGAACGTGCGTGATGTTTTCATCATCAAAACAACGAACAACTTGAAGGATCGCATCTGTTTGACGGATGTGAGATAAGAATTTGTTTCCTAACCCTTCTCCTTTACTCGCACCTTTTACGATTCCAGCGATGTCTGTAAACTCAAAAGTTGTAGGTACTACTTTTTTCGGCTGTACCATCTCTGTTAATTTTTGAAGACGGTGGTCAGGTACTTCAACGATTCCAACGTTTGGATCGATCGTACAGAACGGATAGTTAGCAGATTCAGCACCTGCTTGTGTAATAGCATTAAACAATGTAGATTTACCAACGTTCGGTAAACCAACGATTCCAGTTGTAAGAGCCACTGTTCATTCACTCCTCTGTTTTATATAAAGCTTAGAAATCCTAAGACTTTTCATCGTAATAAAAAAATATCCTTCCCAATTATAGGTTTTATCATCTTAAAAAACAAGAAGAACCGGGTCGTGTAACCCGGTTCGAACGTTTAATCATTTTTTAAAATTATATCGCGTGTTTTTTGTTTCACGTGAAACAGGAATTGTTACTCGCCTGGAGAGGATAAGACTTTCTTAATTTTCTTAGCGAACTCCGCTCTTGGCAGCATCACGCTATGCTGACATCCCATGCATTTAATCCTTATATCCGCACCCATACGAATCACTTTCCAACGATTCGTTCCACATGGATGCTGCTTCTTCATTTCTACTTCATCGTGAAGTTGAAATTCTTTTTGCTGCATACTTCAGCTCTCCCTTATTTATTTTCTTTTGGCACTGGTTCTTTTTGATACGTGACCATTTTAGGATAAGGAATCTCAATCCCTGCTCTTTCAAGCTCGTGTTTTAACGTTTTACGGAGTTCACGTGCGATCTTGAAGTGTGTCATCGGAAGTACCTCTGCTGTAACACGGATTACAACTTCTGATGCACCAAGCATCTGAACACCTAATACTTCTGGTTCTTTAACCATCTCAGGATAGTTTGGTTTAGCGTTCTTCACGACATCCTGGATAATGTTTTGCGCTTTATCGATATCCTCTTCATAAGCAATACTCAAGTCAACGACCGCAATACTGTTATGAACAGAAAAATTCGTAACTTCTGTGATAGACGAATTCGGCAGGATATGTAATTCTCCTGTCCAGCTTTTAATTTTTGTCGTCCTTAATCCAATTTCTTCAACGGTTCCTTCAAAGTTCGTGATCCGTACCGTATCTCCAACAGAGAACTGGTTCTCGAAAATGATGAAAAATCCTGTAATGATATCTTTTACAAGACTTTGGGCACCAAAACCGATCGCTAGACCAACCACTCCAGCACCAGCAAGAATCGCTTTAATATCTACACCGAACTCCGTTAATATGGTTAAGATCGCCACAAAATAAATAACATAAGAAGCAACGTTATCTAACAGTCTAAATAGGGTGTTCTCTCTTCTCTCACTTAAACGCAGAGGAGATTTCAGCCGGACTTTAAAAACATTAGCAATCGCTGCTTTTACGATGTATTTGAAAATAATAGCGAGTAATATGATTCCTACGATCTTTAAGCTCGTCGTAGCAATGCCTGTCCACCATTCTTTATCGGAAAAAATCGTGACAGCTTTTTCTGCTGTTTCCGGTAAGTTAGCACCTGCCAATGGGTCATCTTCCTCTCTTTGATTATGAAATTATTTAATCAGCTTTTGCTGAGAATATCAAATGTAAATATGTGATTTACTTTTAAGAAAAACTTCTAGAGTTACGAGTGCATAGGAAACGGGTATAGACTTTAAACAAAAGTCTGTGATTATTGTATTCTACCATGTATAAGAAAAGGATTTCTTCCGTATACTAGTAGAACCATTATAAAGGAGAGGATGTCATGTTCCTCAAACGGAAGCTGGGATTAGGGAAACCCATTCAATATAAATTGCACCACGAAGACAAGGAAGCGATGCTCAGAATCACCGAACAAATATTACCTATGCTTCCGGAATCAACTCATCAGCCAGTTGTCGTTGTCTGTATAGGAACAGACAGATCGACAGGCGATGCATTAGGCCCGCTTGTTGGTACAAAATTGCATAATAAAGATACTTTCCCGTTCTTTGTTTACGGCACACTAGATGACCCCGTTCACGCGGTTAATTTAGAAGAAAAGCTAAAGATGATTGCGATTGAGCATCCAGGTGCTTTTGTTATAGGAATTGATGCTTGCTTGGGTCGATTAAACCACGTAGGCATGGTCTCGATCAACGATGGTCCTGTTAAACCAGGAGCTGGCGTTAACAAACAGCTGCCTCCAGTGGGTGATATGCACATTACAGGTATCGTAAATGTAAGTGGGTTTATGGAGTATTTTGTCCTTCAAAACACACGACTCAGCATTGTGATGAAGATGGCTGATCTGATCGCTGATTCTCTTCATATGGCTTGTTTACGCAAAAAGATTCAACAAAAAAACATGATAGCAAGCACCGAATCTCGTTCACAAGACATTTATAAAATTCAATAACAAAAGCCGCTTCTACGATCAAATAGAAGCGGCTTTTTTTACATCAATCCTTGCGAGAACGCTAAAATACTTTCCCATTTTTCAACGATAAAAACTAAAATCGTTGCGATGAGTAGACCCGGGAGAAGGTTCGCGACACGAATCTTAGTGATGCCAAGCAAATTCAGTCCGATCGCGACGATCATGATTCCACCCGTTCCCGTTATCTCTACAATCAAGGCGTCCATCAATTCTTGAGAAACGAAGCGATCAATCTGTGTAGCCATCAAGGCGATTATTCCTTGGTATAAAACGACGGGTATGGCAGAGAACATGACTCCGATGCCAAGCGTTGAAGTAAATAGAATCGCACAGAATCCGTCGATCAATGCCTTTGTATATAGAACATCATGCTGTTGTCTTAGCCCGCTATCGAGAGCACCTACGATCGACATCGCTCCAACAACAAAAACAAGTGTCGCTGTCACAAAACCGGTAGCAACCGATCCCTTGTCTTGCTTCCCTATCTTCGTCTCGAGCCACTTTCCGATCGCGTTCAATCGCTCTTCAAGATTCCACCACTCACCGAGAGCGCCGCCGACCGCTAAACTTGCGATCACGATTAAGAACTGTTCACTCTTCAGCCCCATTCCGATTCCCAAAATCGTAACAGCCAAAGCCATCGCTTGTAAGATCGTATCTTTATAACGATCAGAAATATTTGTCCAAAATAATCCTAAAAAGCTTCCTGCAATAATGGCAATACCGTTTACTATCGTTCCTAACAGTGACATTTTTTTATGCTCTCCTATCTAAGCAGTTCCTCTTTGATTACTATAACGAAAGAATCAAAGTGCATACTTTCAATTGAATCAATAGTGCTAAGCTGTTAATCAAAACTCTTTTAGAAATACCAAAAAAGAAAACCACCTCAGCGATGGTTTTCTGCTTACTTTTCTAACAGTTCTAAAATGCGTTCTAGATCATCTTGTGAAAAGAACTCGATCTCGATCTTACCTTTTCGTTTTGATTTCTTAATCGAAACAGAAGTACCAAAACGATCTCGTAATGAAGATTCTTTTTCTTGGAAGAAAACGTTCGCTGGTACTGTTTTTTTCTTTGTTCCACGTGAAACATTCATATTAATATCAGAGATTAATTTTTCAAGCTGTCTCACGTTTAAGTTTTCATTCATTACCCGTTCAACGACTGGCTGCATCTTCGTCTTTTTCTTAAGACCGAGCAGTGCTCGTCCATGCCCCATTGATAGTTGTCCGTTGGATAAAAGTTCAAGAACAGGTTTTGGAAGCTGAAGCAAACGAATATGGTTTGCGATATGAGGACGGCTCTTCCCAACGCGGGAAGCTAACTCTTCTTGCGTGAGTTTTAAGTGTTCCATCAGCTTCTGATACGCTTGAGCCTCTTCAACAGGATTCAAATCTTCCCGTTGCAAGTTCTCAATAAGAGCAACTTCCATCATTTTTTGTTCGTCATAATCTTTTACGATTACAGGGATCTCTTTTAATCCGGCTTCTGAAGCTGCGCGGAATCGTCTTTCCCCTAGAACGATTTCAAATCCTTTAATACTTTTCCGTACAACAATTGGTTGAAGAATGCCATGTTCGATAATAGATTCTTTTAATTCTTCAATGGCTTTTTGGTCAAAAACTTTTCGGGGCTGATACGGATTTGGCCTTAGCTCTGATATACTGACTTCTTTTATCTGCTCTTCTTCTCCTGCCTCTGTTGGAGGAAAGAAGGCATGCAGCCCTTTACCTAACCCTTTCACCAATGCCGATCACTTCCTTCGCAAAATCTAAATAAACATCAGCACCTCGGGATTTTGGATCATAAATAATAATCGGTTTCCCGTGACTCGGCGCTTCTGATAGTCTGACGTTTCTTGGTATGATTGTTTCATACACTTTATCTTGAAAATATTTTTTTACTTCTTCAATAACTTGAATACCTAAGTTTGTACGTGCATCGAGCATAGTAAGCAGCACGCCATCAATCATCAAGTCGGTATTTAAGTGTTTTTGTACAAGTCGTACTGTGTTTAAAAGCTGGCTTAATCCTTCTAGTGCGTAATATTCACACTGTACAGGTATGATGACTGAGTCAGAAGCCGTTAATGAATTAATGGTAAGCAGCCCTAATGATGGCGGGCAATCTATAATAATAAAATCATAATTGGAACTTACCTTTTCTAACGCTCTTTTTAACCGAACTTCACGAGAGATCGTGGGTACGAGTTCGATCTCGGCTCCAGCAAGCTGTATCGTCGACGGGAGGATATGTAAACCTTCACAGATGGTCTCGACGATTACATCTTTAACTTCCACATCCTCAACAAGAACGTTGTAGATACATTGGTCAATATCCCCTTTATCTACACCTACACCACTTGTTGCGTTCCCTTGAGGATCTATGTCTACGAGCAATACTTTTTTACCGAAATATGCTAAGCATGCACCAAGGTTGACCGACGTAGTCGTTTTTCCGACTCCGCCTTTCTGGTTGGCTACTGCAATGGTCTTGGCCACGTTGTCACCTACCTCACTTAAAAACATTCATTATCTATTATTCTATCATGAAGAAAATAAAATGACGTACGGAATTCTAGAAAAAGAAGGATTTTTTTGTCCGGTTCTCAACTTATTACTTCTAAAATCCGGCCACTTCAGGAATTTAAGTTAGAAAGAATTGAAAAATGGCTTTTTAGGCTTCAGAAGCTGATTACCGCCTATACGGAGAGGGGTATTCCACCTAAGAATCCCTCAAATTTTAGCATCAATTCAAGAAATTTCCGACTTAATTCCGCGAGTTTTGGCGATAATTCCGCGAATTTTTCCTGTTTATCCACGAGTCTACATCAATCGACAATCACAGAATGCCGGATACCCCACACCCATCCCATTTGAGCATTACTTGGTCCGCC
The DNA here is from genome assembly GCA_016401345.1 of Fictibacillus nanhaiensis. Taxonomy (GTDB): domain Bacteria; phylum Bacillota; class Bacilli; order Bacillales; family Fictibacillaceae; genus Fictibacillus; species Fictibacillus phosphorivorans. The sequence continues at coordinate 439,140 of JAEACG010000003.1, forward strand.
CCTCAGCACTCAAAAAGCCAACAAAAAACCACCAGCTCCCATTCAAGCTGATGGCCTTCTCTTTTTATTTTTTTGGAATACGAATCGTGAACTGATAGAACTCCTCATGCTCTTCTTCTTCAGTATCGATCGATAGCCCGCTTTGCACGACCATGTCTACCGATTGTCTGACCGTATTGATCGCTAGTCGCATATCTTTGCTATAGGATTTACGGCGCGACTGAGGCTTCTTTTCTGCTGTCTCAGATTCGATCATTCGTTTCACACGTTCTTCTGTTTGCTTCACGTTCAATTGCTTTTCGATGATTTCTTGAAGAACGGCATCCATCTTTTCAGGAGATTTCAAAACGATCAATGCCCGAGCATGACGTTCTGTCACTTTTTTCTGCAAAAGTGCATCTTGAATAGACTGCGGAAGCTTTAACAGACGCAGCTTATTTGCAATGGTAGACTGACCCTTCCCTAACTTTTGAGCAAGGCCTTCTTGTGTAAGTCCGTGTAATTCTAGAAGCTTAGCATATGCCATCGCTTCTTCAATAGCGGTTAACTCTTCTCGCTGAAGGTTCTCGATAAGTGCTACAGAAGCCGTTTGCGAGTCGTCCATCTCTTTAATAATCGCAGGAATCTTTTCCCACCCGAGCTTTTGGACAGCACGCCACCTACGTTCGCCTGCGATCAGCTCGTATTTGTCGTCGCCGATACCTCGAACGACGATGGGCTGAATGATTCCGTGAGCTTCGATCGTCTGTGATAACTCTTCAATTCGTTCATCTATAAAAACCGTACGAGGCTGAAACCGGTTGGGTATGATTCTTTGAACCGGAAGTTGAAGTACTTCTTCGTTGTCGTTTTTTTCAGCTGGTTCTGGATCTAAGGTTTGCTGGCTCTTTTCGCCGATGCCGAATAAACGTGAAAAAGGATGCTTCATGCGAATACACCACCTTTTGTAATCTGCCTGTTAACTAATTCTTCTCTCTAGTTCAATAATCCTGCAAGTCTGTAAAAATCTTTCTTTTATGTAACAGCTGTGTTTCACATAGAAACACAGCATCAGATTATGAAATAGGAGATTTGTTTGGCGTTCCTGGTTTACGCGGGAATTTCTTTGGTGTTTCTTTTACTTTATCAATAACAATGATATTACGTTCACTCTCTTCGATCGGTAATACGAACGAATGAATATCTTTTACTTTACCACCTAAAAGTTTGACTGCTTTTTCTCCGTCTCTCACTTCCTCAGGAAGGTTAGCACCTTTCATTCCTAAGAAGTGTCCACCAATTTTTACGAGTGGTAAGCAGAGTTCAGATAGTACAGATAGTCTAGCAACCGCACGAGCCGTCACAAGGTCGAACGTCTGTCTAAACTCCGGACGGTGAGCAAATGTTTCTGCACGATCATGATAAAGAGATACTTCTTCTAAACCAAGTTCATCTACTACGTGCTGCAAAAATCCAATGCGTTTATTCAGGGAATCAACCACCGTTAGTTTGATTTCTGGAAACGCGATCTTCAGTGGTATAGCTGGAAATCCCGCTCCAGCTCCAACATCGCACACCGTGATGTCTTGATTAAAATCAAAATAAAAACCTGCTGTCACAGAATCATAAAAGTGTTTCAAATACACTTCTTCTTTTTCTGTGATCGCTGTAAGATTCATTTTTTCGTTCCACTCAACGAGCAGGTTATAATACGTTTCAAACTGTGAAAGCTGCTTTTCAGATAATTCGACTCCCTTTTCTTCTAAGGAAGTTTGAAACAATTCGATATTCATAATTTTCACGTTCCCCCTCAACGGGCGATCTTCGCCAGTTTACCTTGTTCGAGATAGATCAACAGAATCGAGATATCTGCTGGGTTTACCCCTGATACACGTGATGCCTGCCCGACAGAAAGAGGCCGAACTTCGTGAAGTTTTTGTTTTGCTTCTGTCGCTAGTCCATTGATTGCCATGTAATCAAGATCTACGGGAAGCTTTTTGTTTTCCATCTTACGCATCTTTTCAACTTGTGCGAGCTGTTTATCGATATATCCCGCATATTTTACCTGAATCTCAACCTGCTCCATCACTGTCTCTGGCAATGCTGTTTCAGCTGGTACGAGTTTATGAATGACCGGATAAGTGATCTCAGGACGCTTTAACAAGCTAGCTGCTGACATTGGTTCTTTTAAAGGAGTCGATTGTGACTCTGCAAGAATTTGCTGGACGATTTCACTCGGTTTGATCGAAACATGCTCAAGTCGATCTATTTCCTGCGCAATTAATGCTTTCTTCTCTTCAAAGCGTTCGTAACGATCTTCTGGTATCAGTCCGATTTCATGACCTTTTTTCGTTAAGCGCAGATCTGCGTTATCATGTCTTAACAATAAACGGTACTCTGCACGCGATGTTAGAAGGCGATACGGTTCGTTCGTTCCTTTTGTGATCAAGTCGTCGATCAAAACTCCGATGTACGCTTCTGAACGATCAAGCACAAGAGGCTCTTTATCTTGAACTTTTAACGCTGCGTTGATTCCCGCCATGAGTCCTTGCCCCGCTGCTTCTTCATATCCGCTCGTTCCGTTCAGCTGTCCTGCTGTAAATAGACCGTTAACACGCTTCGTCTCAAGAGATGGCCAAAGTTGTGTAGGCACGATCGCATCATACTCAATCGCATATCCTGCACGCATCAATTCTGCTTTTTCAAGACCAGGAATCGTTGCTAAAATTCGTTTCTGTACATCTTCCGGAAGACTCGTAGAAAGACCTTGAACGTATACCTCTTCTGTGTTGCGTCCTTCAGGCTCTAAGAAGATCTGATGTCTTGGCTTATCATTGAATCGTACGATTTTATCCTCGATCGATGGACAATACCTCGGTCCAGTACCTTCGATCATTCCTGAATACATCGGTGAACGATGAAGGTTTCCGTTGATCAACTGATGCGTTTCGTCACCTGTATACGTTAACCAGCAAGGAAGCTGATCTGTGATGTACTCGGTTGTTTCATAAGAAAAAGCACGCGGTACATCGTCACCAGGCTGAATTTCTGTTTTTGAATAATCAATCGTTTTGCTGTTAACGCGCGGCGGTGTTCCTGTTTTGAATCGCACCATATCAAAGCCTAACTCTTGCAGATGATAAGACAAGTTGATTGAAGGAGCCATATTGTTCGGTCCGCTCTCATAGGCGAGCTCTCCGATGATGATCTTCCCTCTTAAGTACGTTCCGGTTGTTAGTACGACCGCTCTTGCCGCATACTCTGCTCCGGTTTTTGTGATAACCCCTCTACATACGCCGTCTTCGATGATCAGACGCTCTACCATCCCTTGACGCAATGTAAGGTTCTCTGTGTTTTCCATCGTTTTTTTCATTTCATGCTGATACAGATATTTATCTGCTTGCGCGCGCAGTGCACGCACCGCTGGCCCTTTACCTGTGTTCAGCATACGCATTTGAATGTGTGTTTTGTCGATGTTGCGTGCCATCTCTCCGCCAAGTGCGTCAACTTCACGAACGACGATCCCTTTAGCCGGTCCGCCTACTGACGGATTACACGGCATATAGGCGACTGTATCTAGATTCAGTGTTAGACATAATGTTTTTGCGCCCATACGAGCAGAAGCTAGTGCAGCTTCAACACCGGCATGTCCAGCACCGACTACGATCACATCAAACGTATCTGCTTTATATCCCATCGTTTTTTCCTCCTTTTTTTATTTTCCTAAACAGAATTGAGAGAACAATTGGTCGATCAGACTCTCTGAAACCGTGTCTCCTATGATTTCTCCGAGTATCTCCCAAGCTCTTGTTATATCGATCTGTACCATATCAATAGGTAGATCCGCTTCAATACCACCGAGCGCCTCATCAATATGATGAATCGTCTGCTGCAGAAGTGCGATATGCCTAGAGTTGGATACGTATGTTAAGTCATTAGCTTCAATTCCGCCTGCAAAGAACAGGTTTGCGATCGCTTGCTCTAATTCATCTATTCCCTCTTCTTTTACTAAAGATGTTGAGATAACGGGTGAATTCTCTGACAGTTCCTTTATTCGATTCATATCTGCTTTCAGTTCAAGATCTGTTTTATTGATAATGACGATCTTATCGAGTCCTGCAGCTGCACGGAACAAGTTTTCATCTTCAAGTGAGAGCACTTCATTCCCATTGATAACTAGCAGAATGAGATCTGCTTCTTTTAATACTTTACGTGATTTTTCAACACCGATCTTTTCAACGATGTCTTCCGTCTCACGAATCCCTGCTGTATCAACGAGTCTTAAAGGAACACCTCTTACGTTCACGTACTCTTCAATAACGTCACGTGTAGTTCCCGCAATATCGGTTACGATCGCTTTATTCTCATGAACGAGTGCATTCATGAGTGAAGACTTACCTACGTTCGGTCTTCCGATGATCGCCGTAGACAACCCTTCACGAAGGATCTTCCCTTGACTTGCCGTCTGTAGTATCGATTCCACTTCTTTTTTTACAGTCAAAAGGTTGTTGTTCAATAAAGAATGAGTCATCTCTTCTGCATCATACTCTGGATAATCGATGTTCACTTCTACATGGGCGATTGTTTCTAATAACGTTTGTCTAAGACGCATAACGAGTGAAGATAAACGGCCTTCCATCTGGTTGAGGGCTACGTTCATCGCACGGTCTGTCTTCGCACGGATCAAATCCATGACCGCTTCCGCTTGAGATAAATCAATCCTGCCGTTTAAGAATGCTCGCTTCGTGAATTCTCCTGGTTCAGCTAAGCGCGCTCCCTGCTGAAGAATCAATTGAAGAACTCTGTTCACAGAAACTAACCCTCCATGACAGTTGATCTCAACAACATCTTCCCGCGTAAACGTTCGTGGTGCACGCATGACGCTGATCATCACTTCTTCTACCGCTTGATCGAGTTTCGGATCGATTAATTTTCCGTAATGAATTGTATGTGTATCAACTTCAGAGAGACGTTTTGTCCCGCTGTACACTTTATCTGCAATGGCTACTGCGTCAGGTCCGCTCAAACGAACGATCGCAATCGCACCTTCTCCCATCGGGGTAGAGATCGCTGTGATCGTATCAAATTCCATTGTTGTTTCACCTCGACTTTCCTCTTTACTTCGCTCTATATAAATTACCTTTAGTATGGCCTTAAATACTTACTGTGATAAGGTTTTAGTAAAAATGGACATAAATATCCACAATAAAAAATAGTGTATCGCATAATGTGCTCACAGTAAAGAAAACGTGGCTGAAATCAAGCCTTAAAACGATTTAAATGTGCTCGTTCCATCAACTTAAGATTAGTAGCTGTTAGATGACGCAAACAAAAAGCTCCAGAGGATAAACCTCTGAAGCTTTTTTATCTTTTGCTTGAGGATGTTGGGCGGATAACGACTTTACGAAAAGGTTCTACCCCTTCAGACGTAGTCTCAACATCTCTGTTTTCTTTGAGTGCTAAATGAATCACTTTTCGTTCATTAGCAGGCATCGGCTCAAAAGCAAAGCTTTTCTTCGTAAAAAATACCTTTTGTGCAGAATGCTCAGCTAATCGCTCGAGTGATTCCTGTCTTCTGGTACGATAGTTTTCAGCATCAAGCACAATTTTCACATGCTTGCTTGCAGGATCAGAATTTGCAACCATATTCGTTAAAAGCTGAAGCGCATTAAGCGTTTGTCCACGTTTTCCAATTAAAATCGCAATTTTGTCACCGGATAAATCCAGCACAAGATGATCATTTTCCTGTCGCTGTGTGATGGTAACGGGCACTCCCATTTTGGATGTAACATCCTCGAGGTAGTCGATCGCGGATTTAACAGGATCAGCTTTCACTGTTACTTCAACAACTGCTGGCTTCCCGCCAAGTCCAAAGAAACCTTTTTTGGAATCTTCAAGAACGGATATCTCTACTTGATCTTTTGAAGTCTGAAGTTGTTCTAGTGCTGCTGCTACTGCTTCTTCAACCGTTTTCCCTGTTACCTGTACCTTTTTCACTTTTTAGCTCCCCCATCAACTTGGTTTTCTTTCTTTTTCATTGGGGTCGTAATGAAATATGTCTGTCCGATCATGAATATGTTACCGATCACCCAATATAGAGATAGTGCAGCTGGGAAATTAATCGCAAATACAACGATCATAACTGGCATGATGTATAAAAGCATCTTCATCTGCGGATTTGGGTTGTCCATTCCGCCCATCATGATCTTCTGTTGTAAGAATGTCGTTATACCGGCTACTAACGGTAAGATATAAAATGGATCCGGATCTCCTAAGTCAAACCAAAGGAAATTATGGTTTGCGATTTCACCCGTACGCATGATCGCATGATAAAAACCTAAAAGAATCGGCATTTGAATCAATAAAGGTAAACATCCAGCAAGCGGGTTAACTCCGTTCTTCTGGAATAACGCCATTGTTTCTTGCTGTAATTTCTGTTGTGTGTTCGCATCTTTCGACTTGTACTTTTCACGAAGCTTTTGAATTTCAGGCTGGATCTCTTGCATCGCTTTTGAACTGCGTGTTTGCTTAATCATTAATGGAAGAAGCGCAGTACGGATGATCAATGTAACGATAATGATCGCTAATCCGTAGTTTTCACCAGTTAAGGTCGCAAAGTATGTGATCAACCATGATAACGGATATACAAAATATGTGTCCCAAATTCCAGTGCTGTCACTAGTAATGGGATCATTCATCGATCCACATCCAGATAGGACAGCCATGAGTGCGAAAAGGGCAATCAGTAAACCTATTTTCTTACGCACACTCTTATCCTCCTTAAAATCATAAATCTTATCTCAATTATTTATTGTCCCTTTTTTCAGGCACGAGGTCAACGCCTCCGGGATGAAAAGGATGGCACTTTGAAATTCTGACAAAAGTTAGCCACATTCCTTTAAATACACCGTGACGCCTGAAAGCTTCTATACCGTAATGCGAGCAGGTCGGATAAAAGCGGCATGAAGGCGGTGTTAGCGGGGAAATCCATAGCTGGTAAAAACGAATAATCCCTATAAATAAGGATCTCATTTTTTTACACCCTCTTTTTTAAAACGTTCGCTCTGTTCAAAACATGAAGCAGACTTTTTTCCATCTCGTGAAAGTCCATATTAGCAGTAGGTATTCTCGCGATAACCACGTAATCCCTGCCTGAAAGTAGCTGTTCACTATATTTATGGAAGATTTCTTTAACCGATCGTTTAATTCTGTTTCTCGTAACAGCTTTTCCAACTTTTTTGCTGACAGAAAGACCGATGCGAAAAACAGGCTGATCTTCTTTTCTTAAACTGTATATTACAAATTGGCGATTAGCCGTTGATTTTCCTTTTTTGAAGACTTCTTGAAATTCCTCATTTTTTTTGATGCGTTGTTCTTTCTTCATTCATTTAACACTCCATCAATTATGCAATCTCATTCCAAAGTCTTTTTGTTTTGATCATCACCCAGTATCGGCCTGTTTCGTTCATATAAAACCTTTTACTTCGAAAAAACGACATCGAACAGAAAATACGGACTCGGAGTGAGCAAATTCTCTCTATAAAAGTAAAAAAAGACCACTGATGTCAGTGGCCTATGCGGATAACACTTTTCTTCCCTTTTGACGACGGCGAGCTAGAACTTTACGACCGTTCTTAGTAGCCATACGTGCACGGAAACCATGTACCTTCTTACGCTTACGGTTGTTTGGTTGAAATGTAGGTTTCATGTATATTACACCTCCCTGAGGATATCTCTTATAAAAGACAGTCTAATAAAGTATAATGACTGACCCGTAAATTTGTCAAGCTGGATTTTAAGTTTGTGTTTTTTTGCAAGTTTTTTGCCTTTGAAAGTGATGATCTCAGTTTTTAGAATACTATGTATTTCTTGAAAGTAAGTTGATTTCCTCTCCAGGCTGCTCGCTTTCCGCGGGGCAGGCGGTGAGCCACTTGCCGCTTTGCGCCCTTAAGTGTCTCACCTGACCGCTTGTCCCGCAGGAGTCTCGCACCTTCCAATCCAATCAACCAACTAAAGAAGTAAATAAAAGCTAAACACTCTTTTAAGCTCAAATTAAAGTTTGTAGAGCTGACGATTTATCAGAGCTCGCCAATTTATCAAACACAATACTACTTCAAGAAGATCCTTCTACAAGCTTCACCAAAATCTTCATGACCTAACCTGTGGACATCTTTTTCGACATACTTTTCATTATCCACACCAATTATCGACACGTTTTACACAAAATCTAGTGTTGTGGACAACTTTTCTACACAAGGTATGGGCGTTGTGGATAAGTAACAATAACTCGTTGCCAAGCCTGATTATTTTTGATATGCTTGTTGTGTTTTAACTCGTTAACAACCTGCACTGCTAATAAAGTTATTCACAACCTGTGGATAAACTTGTGGACAGTTATTAAAAGCTGTTATAAAGGTTGTCCACAGACATGGTTTTACTGTTCATAATCCTATTATCTACTATATTAATTATCATTCACATAAGGTGTGGACTTTTTATTTTTATTCATAGGTATTCACTGGGTGTACAATTCTTATACAACAGGGAAATGACTGCTGAAATAGGATGATTCGAAAGAGATAAGGGGGGTAAATTGGTTGGAAAACATAAACGACCTATGGTCCAAAGCACTTGCTGCGATCGAAACAAAAGTCAGTAAGCCTAGCTTTGAGACTTGGTTAAAATCAACAACGGCACATGCTTTACAAAATGATACGCTCGTCATTACTGCGCCAAATGAGTTTGCCCGTGACTGGCTAGAATCCAGATATGCAGGTATCATTTCTGAGACGCTGCTGGACGTAACAGGAGCAGCACTTGACGTAAAGTTCATCATTCCACAAAATCAGACAGAACTAGACTTAGATCTGGAACTTTCCATGAAAAAAGCCCCAAAAGCAGCAAATGAGCCTCACGAAGAAGTTTCTCAAAGTATGTTGAATCCAAAATATACATTTGACCGATTCGTTATCGGTTCTGGAAACCGTTTTGCTCATGCCGCATCATTAGCTGTTGCTGAAGCACCAGCAAAAGCTTATAACCCGCTATTTATTTATGGGGGCGTTGGATTAGGAAAAACGCATTTAATGCATGCGATCGGCCATTATGTATTGGAACATAATCCTGGGGCGAAGGTCGTATACCTATCCTCCGAAAAATTTACGAACGAGTTCATCAACTCGATTCGTGACAATAAAACGGTTGAGTTCCGCAACAAATTTCGCAGTGTGGACGTGCTTTTAATAGATGATATTCAGTTCCTTGCAGGAAAAGAACAAACGCAAGAGGAATTTTTCCATACGTTTAATGCACTTCATGAAGAAAGCAAGCAGATTGTCATCTCTAGTGATCGACCTCCAAAAGAGATTCCGACATTAGAAGACAGACTTCGTTCCCGCTTTGAATGGGGACTTATTACGGATATCACACCTCCTGACTTAGAAACGCGTATCGCAATCTTGCGTAAAAAAGCAAAAGCAGAAGGCCTTGATATTCCAAACGAAGTGATGCTTTATATAGCGAATCAGATCGATACGAACATTAGAGAGTTAGAAGGAGCACTCATTCGCGTTGTCGCTTATTCATCTCTCATTAACCAAGATATGAATGCAGATCTTGCAGCAGAAGCACTTCGCGACATTATTCCTTCTGCAAAGCCAAGAACATTAACCATTCATCATATACAAGAAGTAGTTGGCAAGCATTACAATGTAAAGTTAGAAGATTTTACAGCGAAGAAACGAACAAAGTCTGTAGCTTTTCCTAGACAGATCGCGATGTATCTTTCTCGTGAACTAACAGATAATTCTTTACCTAAGATTGGTGAAGAATTTGGTGGTCGAGACCATACAACGGTTCTTCATGCTCATGAAAAGATCTCTACAATGCTGATTACGGATCATGTTTTGCAAAGAAAAGTGCAAGAAATTCACGATCAGCTTAAATCGAATTAAATAAGCGCACTGAATACTGTGAATAACTGCAGTTACTTTATACACAGTCTGTCCACATGTGGATAGGCTGTTCTATCTTTGTTTTCTAGGGTTATCCACACATTCACAGCGCCTAGTACTATTACTACTATTTTTTTAAAAGATTTTAATAAATATCAGGGGGGCAAAATAATGAAAGTTAAGATTCAGTTAAACCAGTTGATTGAAGCTGTTCAAGATGTAATGAAAGCTGTATCTTCTAGAACGACAATTCCAATTCTTACGGGAATCAAAATGGAAGTAACATATGACGGTGTTCATCTGACTGGTAGTGATTCTGATATTTCAATTGAACGACTGATACCTGTTGAAGAAGGGGATCTTGTACATATCGAAGTGAAGCAAGAAGGAAGTGTTGTACTTCCGGCTCGTTATTTTTCAGAGATCGTTAAAAAACTTCCGAATGATTCTGTTGAGATTGAAGTAGGTGAGCGATTTGAAACGACTCTTCGTTCAGGCGCTTCTGAATTTAGCCTTTTAGGATTAGATCCTGAAGAATACCCTAGATTACCGCAGATCGAAGAGAACTTAGTCTTTGAGATCCAAAGTGATTTGTTGAAAGCAATGATTCGCCAAACTGTCTTTGCGGTGTCCACCTCAGAAACACGCCCTATCCTAACAGGTGTTAACTGGACGTTAACTGACGGTGTTCTAAACTGTATTGCAACAGATAGTCATCGCTTGGCTGAACGAAAAATGCCGATCGATTCTCAAAGTGAAGAGCTTTCCTTCCAGAACGTCGTGATTCCTGGAAAGAGCTTGAACGAACTTTCAAAGATTCTTGATGAGAATGCTGAAAAGGTTCAAATCGTTGTAACGAACAATCAGATCTTGTTCAAAGCTAAGAACATTTTATTGTTCTCAAGATTATTAGACGGTAACTATCCGGATACTTCAAAACTGATTCCTTCAGAGAGCAAGACTACATTCGTGTTGAAGACGAAGGAATTCTTACAAGCGATCGACCGTGCTTCTTTATTAGCTAGAGAAGGAAGAAACAACGTCGTGAAACTAGCAACACTCGATAACCAAACAATCGAACTTTCTTCAAATTCTCCAGAAATCGGTAAAGTATTTGAACACATGATCGCAGAGGAGATTGAAGGAGAAGAACTAAAGATCTCATTCAACGCAAAATATGTGATGGAAGCTCTAAAAGTGATGGATTGCACGGAGATCAGCATCCTGTTCACAGGTGCGATGAGACCGTTTCTTATCCAACCCGTATCAGACGATTCGATCCGCCAATTAATCTTGCCTGTAAGAACGTACTAAAATATAAAGCTGCCGGAATCACCGGTGGCTTTCTTTTCTTTCTAAGTCCAACGTTTTTTGGAGAAACTAGTAAGAGCGACATGTTTTTACTAATATTTTCACTAACAGATTTTTGGATTTTAATTTTGAATTTTTGATTATTTCACATCATCGAATATTGATCGGAGTGGAAGGTGCGAGACTCCTGCGGGACAAGCGGTCAGGTGAGACACTTAATGGCGCATAGCGGCAAGTGGCTCACCGCCTGCCCCGCGGAAAGCGAGCAACCTGGAACGCAGATCAACCTTTCAAACACACCAGAGAAACAACCAGGAGGTTTTTTAAAAATGGAAAACGTAAAGATCAACACCGAATTCATCACCCTTCAACAACTGTTGAAAACTACCGATGTCATCCAATCGGGAGGAATGGTAAAATGGTATTTAGCAGAACATGAAGTTCTTGTGAACGGAGAACATGAAACACGCCGAGGTAAGAAACTATATGCGGGTGATGTCGTGTCCATTCCAGAAGTAGGAGAGTTCAAGGTAACAACGGAATAGGGGGTATCCCTTTGCATATTGAAAAGCTTCAGCTTAGGAATTACAGAAACTATAAAGAACAATCTCTGGAATTCGAGAATAAGGTCAATGTTTTTCTAGGTGAGAATGCACAAGGAAAAACAAATGTCATGGAATCCATCTATGTTTTGGCCATGGCAAGATCATATCGAACAGCAAAAGATAAAGAGTTGATATCTTGGGACGAAGAATATGCTAAAATAGAGGGTAGCATCAAAAAGAGAAACAGTTCTTTTGATTTAAGTCTCGTCATCTCACAAAAAGGAAAAAAAGCGAAAATCAGCCGCATTGAACAACGACGGTTAACCGATTACGTTGGACATCTAAATGTGGTTATGTTTGCACCTGAGGATCTTAATCTTGTAAAAGGCAGTCCACAGGTGCGTCGTCGTTTTATTGACATGGAAATCGGACAGGTTAACGCGGTTTATTTAAATGACCTTTCTGTGTACCAAAAGATTTTATCTCAGCGAAACTCTTTATTAAGAGAGATGTATCGCAACAAAAGTCAGCAAAACATGACGATGCTCGAGATCTTAACCGAACAGCTTATCGATAAAGCAGCCAGAGTGACGTTGAAACGTCTGAAATACATGGAAAAGCTTCAAAGTTGGGCAGAACCGATCCACCACGGGATATCGAGAGGATTGGAAACTCTAAAAATTCATTACAAACCGACTATAGAGGTATGCGATGAGCTCGACTTGTCGAAAATGATAGAAGCGTTTCATCTGAAGTTTGGTAAAATAAAAGAAAAAGAGATTGACCGAGGAACTTCTTTATTTGGTCCTCATCGGGACGATCTGCTTTTTTCAGTGAACGGAAAAGACGTGCAGACATTCGGATCTCAAGGACAGCAAAGAACGACTGCTCTTTCCTTAAAGCTCGCTGAAATTGATCTGATTCATTCAGAAGTCGGAGAATACCCGATACTATTGTTGGACGATGTGTTATCTGAACTAGACGATTTCAGACAATCGCATCTTTTAAATACGATTCAAGGTAAAGTACAAACCTTTGTTACAACGACTAGTGTGGAAGGGATACACCACGAAACACTTGAGAAAGCCGCAACTTACAAAGTTCACGCAGGCTCTATAGAACGTTTGAAATGAGGTGAGGACATTGCTTCTGCATTTAGGTGATGAAGAAGTTATTCATTCAAAAGATGTGCTGGCGATATTGGATATCAATGCGTTAAAGGCTTCTGAGTTAGCTTTAGAGTTTCTTAAAAAGCATGAGAACAATCAGACACTGACCGATTTAAGCGGAAATGCTGCAAAATCTGTAATCATTACAGATAAAACGATCTATCTATCTCCTCTTTCTGCCTCTACGTTAAAAAAGAGAGCCTCTGATCGCCTCGAACTTGAAAATGGCTGGAATATAAAATAAAGGTTTTATAAATAAAGCGTTTTTAAACCGGAATGAAGGTGAACGAATTGACGACTGAACAACAGTTAGAACAACAGCAAAATTATGATGAAAGTAATATCCAGGTACTTGAAGGTCTTGAAGCCGTCCGTAAACGTCCAGGGATGTATATCGGTGCTACGAACGTACGCGGTCTTCACCATCTTGTATGGGAAATCGTCGATAACTCGATCGATGAAGCCTTAGCGGGTCATTGTGACACGATTCGAATTACGATTGAAGAAGACAACAGCATCACGGTAGTAGATAACGGACGTGGTATCCCAGTAGGTATGCATGAAAAAATGGGAAGACCTGCTCTAGAAGTTATCATGACGGTTCTCCATGCCGGAGGAAAGTTTGGCGGTGGAGGTTATAAAGTATCAGGCGGACTGCATGGTGTTGGTGCCTCAGTTGTTAATGCCTTGTCTACGATGCTTGAAGTTACCGTATCTCGTGACGGGAAACTGCATTATCAGTCTTATGAGCGCGGCGTGCCGACTGCAGATCTTAAAGTTATCGGCGAAACTGACAAAACTGGTACTCGTACTCACTTCAAACCAGACCCTGAAATTTTTACTGAATCATTAGAATATGATTTCCCAACCCTTTCAAACCGTATTCGTGAACTGGCTTACTTAAACCGTGGTCTTCGTATCATTGCTGAAGACAAGCGTGGTGAAGAGCCAGTTGTAAAGGAATACCACTATGAAGGCGGGATTAAATCTTATGTAGAGCACATCAACCGTACGCGTGAAGTGCTGCATGAAGAACCAATCTTCGTTGAAGGGGAAAAGGACGGCATCTCGGTTGAGATCGCATTCCAATACAACGACAGCTACGCAAGCAACATCTATTCGTTCGCGAACAACATCAATACACATGAAGGCGGTACGCACGAGTCAGGGTTTAAGACAGCACTAACACGTGTGATCAATGATTATGGCCGCAAGAACAATCTGTTCAAAGACAATGATACGAACTTAACAGGTGAAGACGTTCGTGAAGGACTAACAGCGATCATCTCGATCAAACACCCTGATCCTCAGTTCGAAGGGCAAACGAAAACGAAGCTCGGAAATTCTGAAGCAAGACAGATTACAGAATCTATCTTCTCAGAGACGTTTTCATCTTTCATGCTCGAGAATCCGGTCGTTGCGAAATCAATCGTTGAAAAAGGGATGATGGCACTACGTGCGCGTGTTGCTGCTAAAAAAGCACGTGAACTAACACGACGTAAGAGTGCGTTAGAAGTATCGTCACTGCCTGGTAAACTGGCAGACTGTTCTTCTAAAGATGCAAGCATCTCTGAGATCTATGTGGTTGAGGGTGACTCTGCCGGTGGATCGGCAAAGCAAGGACGTGACCGTCATTTCCAAGCGATCTTGCCACTTCGCGGTAAGATTATCAATGTTGAAAAAGCACGACTAGATAAGATCCTTTCCAATAACGAGGTACGTGCGATCATCACGGCTTTAGGAACAGGAATCGGCGATGAGTTTGATATAACAAAAGCACGTTATCACAAGATCATCATCATGACAGATGCCGATGTCGATGGTGCACATATCCGTACGTTACTTCTAACGTTCTTTTTCAGATATATGCGTCCGATTATTGAACACGGCTATATCTATATCGCACAGCCTCCGCTTTATAAGATACAGCAAGGTAAACGTATAGAGTATGCATACAACGATAAAGAACTTGAAAAGTTGCTAGCTGAACTTCCGCAAGTGCCTAAGCCTCAGCTTCAGCGTTATAAAGGTCTAGGTGAGATGAACCCATCTCAGTTATGGGAAACGACAATGGACCCAGAGACACGTACATTGCTGCAAGTGGAAATGAAAGATGCGATGGCAGCTGATGAAACGTTCGATATCTTAATGGGTGACAAAGTTGAACCGCGCCGTGACTTTATCCAAGAAAACGCACAATATGTGACGAACTTAGATATATAAGTGAGGCACGCTTGCGGTAAGCAGTTACTTTAAAGTAAATAATCATATAAAATGCTTAGCGGTAAACATTGCAAAAGCTGAACATAAGAGATACTGAAGCTGGACAAGGTCCAGTTTCGGTGCGTTTAAGAGCCGAATTAGGAGGCTTTAAAAACCTGTTCTAAAGAGGTTATGGAGGTAAAATGAATGTCTGAAATGGAACGTTCCCGGATTAAAGAAATTAATATTAGTACGGAAATGAAAGCATCGTTCATGGATTATGCCATGAGTGTTATTGTCAGCCGAGCTTTGCCAGATGTGCGTGACGGATTAAAGCCTGTTCACAGACGTATCCTTTATGCGATGAACGATCTTGGCATGACGGCTGATAAAGCGTACAAAAAGTCTGCTCGTATCGTCGGTGAAGTAATCGGTAAGTACCACCCTCACGGTGACTCTGCTGTATACGACACGATGGTTCGTATGGCACAGGATTTCAACTTCCGCCACATGCTGATCGATGGTCACGGTAACTTTGGTTCAGTCGACGGCGATGCAGCGGCAGCGATGCGTTATACAGAAGCACGTATGTCTAAGATCGCCATGGAAATGGTACGAGACATCAACAAAGATACGATCGGCTACAAAGACAACTATGATGGATCTGAACAAGAACCGGTTGTCTTACCTGCTCGTTTTCCGAACTTGCTCGTTAACGGTGCTGCGGGGATCGCGGTTGGTATGGCGACGAACATTCCGCCGCATCAATTAGGTGAAGTCATCGATGGTATTTTAGCAGTAAGTGAAAATCCGGATATCACGATTCCTGAACTGATGGAAATTATTCCAGGCCCAGACTTTCCAACGGCAGGTGAAATCCTAGGGCGTGAAGGAATTCGCAAAGCTTACACAACTGGAAGAGGTTCTATCATTATCCGCGCAAAAGCTGAGATCGAAGAGATGCCTAGCGGAAAACAAGCGATTATCGTAACGGAACTTCCTTATCAAGTAAACAAAGCTCGTTTGATCGAAAAGATCGCTGAGCTCGTTCGTGATAAAAAGATCGAAGGGATCACGGATCTTCGTGATGAGTCTGACCGTAACGGTATGCGCATCGTGATGGAGATACGCCGTGATGCGAATGCTAATGTAATTTTAAATAATTTATATAAACAGACAGCACTACAGACAAGCTTTGGTATCAATATGCTTGCACTTGTTGATGGACATCCAAAAGTTCTTAACATCAAAGAATGTTTGTACCATTATCTGAAGCATCAGCAAGTCATCATCCGTCGCCGTACGGAATTTGATCTTAAAAAAGCAGAAGCAAGAGCTCATATCCTAGAAGGTCTTCGTATCGCACTGGATCATCTAGATGAAGTAATTGCACTTATCCGTGCTTCAAGAACAACGGACCTTGCACGTGAAGGCTTAATGGAGAAGTTTGAATTAAGCTACGAGCAGTCTCAAGCTATCTTAGATATGCGATTGCAGCGTTTGACAGGTTTAGAGCGAGATAAGATCGAGAACGAATACAATGATCTTGTTGCTTTAATCACGGAATTGAGAGCGATTCTTGCAGATGAACAAAGAATTCTTGAGATCATTCGTACAGAGCTTATCGAGATCAAAGAGAAGTACGACAACCCTAGACGTACGATCATCTCTGTAGGATTTAATAGTATTGAAGACGAAGATCTGATTCCTCGTTCAAATATCGTAATTACATTAACGAACAAAGGCTACATCAAGCGCCTTCCTATCTCTACTTACCGCTCACAGCGTCGTGGTGGTAAAGGGATCCAAGGAATGGGCACGAGTGAGGATGACTTTGTTGAACAGTTGTTTACGACAAATACGCACAACTACATCCTGTTCTTCACGAATAAAGGGAAGGCTTATAGGCTAAAAGGCTACGAGATTCCTGAATACGGCAGAACAGCAAAAGGAATTCCGATCATCAACTTGTTGCAGATCGAGCAAGGTGAAACGATCTCTGCTGTCATTCCTGTAGAAGACATGGAAAGTGATGAGATCTACCTTAACTTCATGACGAAGCAAGGAATCACGAAACGATCTCCGTTATCAGCTTATAGCAACATCCGTAAAGGTGGTCTTTTTGCGATCAACCTTCGTGAAGAAGATGAGCTGATGGGCGTTCGTTTAACAGATGGAACAAAAGATATCATCGTCGGAACGAAACAAGGGATGTCGATCCGTTATCAAGAGACAGATGTTCGATCAATGGGTAGAACAGCAACGGGTGTTAAAGCGATCACTCTTGGCGATGACGATGCTGTTGTAGGTATGGAAGTCTTAGATGAGACGCAAGATATCTTGATCGTTACAGATAGAGGTTACGGAAAACGTACACCTATGAGTGAATACCGTCTTCAGTCACGTGGTGGTAAAGGGATCAAAACGGTAAACATCACTGAAAAGAACGGTCCGGTTGTTACGCTTAAAACTGTAACGGACGAAGAAGACCTTATGATCATTACAGCAAAAGGAATCATCATTCGAATGAACATCTCAGGCATCTCCCAAATGGGACGAAACACTCAAGGTGTTAGATTGATGACTATGAATGATACGAATCACGTAGCAACAGTAGCTGTTGTAGAACGTGAAGAAGAAACCGATGAGTTGCTGGATGAAGAAGGTAACCCAATCATTACAGAAGGCGAAGAAGGTATAGCGCCTGCTGAAGAAACAACAGCTCCAGAAACAGATACAAACGAAGAGAATAACGAATAATTTCTAAAAAGAGGAAAATGTATCTACATTTTCCTCTTTTTTATATGTAAAATAAAATTATGACCTTCCAAATAAAAGGAGCTTTTTTGTATGAAGATAAAAACGAGTCAAGCTAAGGCCGGGCAGATGCTGGTTCAGGATGTCTTCTCGATGACTAATCAGCCGATCGTCAATAAAAACACGAGATTGAATACTGAGCATCTGCGCGTACTTACTCGTTTTCAGATCGAAGAGATAGATGTGTTGAATGAATCAACTTCCGGTGTGAACACAACACGTCGAGTAAAAGATTCACTGAATCATAGAAGTGATGCGACGATATCTGAAGAACAAATACATACCCAAGTGCCTCAAAAAGAAGAGCTTTCTTTTCCAGCGCTATACATGCAAACGGTAAAACGCTATAAGCAATTGTTTACAAACTGGCAATCTGGCAGTGGGGTCGATATGCTCGAAGTACGTCAGAGTGTTCTGCCTGTATTAGAGAAAGGATCGAGTGTACCGAAAGAGATCCTCTTGCTACACCACTACGCTACGAGTGCTGATTATATGTATCACCATTCAATTGCAGTAGGCATCCTTAGCACGTTCCTGGCTAAAAAGTTAAACTTCTCTAGCGGAGATTGCATACAGATCGGCCTAGCAGGCGTGTTGTCCGATTGCGGCATGGCAAAAGTTCAGCCTACGTTATTAAAAAAGAGCGGGTCATTAACGACAGCTGAATTTGATGAAGTGAAGAAACACACGATTCAAGGCTACAACATGCTGAAAAAGATTCCCTCTATTAAAGAAGGTGTTCTTCTCGGTGTCCTTCAACATCACGAACGAACAGATGGGTCAGGTTATCCCCTAAAAGTACAAGGAAACAAGCTTCATCCATTTAGTAAAGTTCTAGCAGTTGCTGATGTTTACTTAGCCATGACTGCCGAACGACCATATCGAAGCAAGCAGTCTCCTTTTAAAGTGCTTGAGATGATGATGAAAGATCAGTTTGGGAAATTTGATCATCAAGTTATGCAAGCTATGATAGCGGGTCTTTCCACCTTATCAGTGGGCAGCCGTGTTAGACTTACAAACTATGATATCGGTGAGATCGTCTTTATAGAAGAAAGCCAACCGACACGACCGATGATCAAGTTAGAAACAAACGGTGATATCATCGCACTTAAAAACCGCAACGATCTCTTTATAGAAGAGCTTTTATCTTAGGATAGAAGCTTTTTTAATTTAGGTATTGCCATGGGTTGGTAACCGTGGTAAACTAATCAAGCTGTCTCAGAAACAGCACAATATAAACTGTTAGCACGATGAAATGTTTCACAATGAAATGTTTTAAAAAAAAGTTAAAGAAAGCTATTGACTCTAGTGCTTCAGCGTGATATATTATTAAAGTCGCCAAAACAAAACGGCGCACGAAACAAACAGTTCTTTGAAAACTGAACAAAAGAAATAGGTAAGGAATTAAGAATTAATTCCGTCAGTTTTAAAATCGAGCAAGACAAACACTTTTATGGAGAGTTTGATCCTGGCTCAGGATGAACGCTGGCGGCGTGCCTAATACATGCAAGTCGAGCGAATGATGAGGAGCTTGCTCCTCTGATTTAGCGGCGGACGGGTG
>JAEACG010000004.1 GCA_016401345.1 Fictibacillus nanhaiensis
AAAAAGAATAATGGGAAAATAATTATAATATTTATGCTTACATTCTTTCGAGATAAAAGCAGGAATGAGGGAAGTAGTTTGAGTAATGAACAATTAGTAAATGAAACATTGATTTCACTTAAAGAATTTTTACCTAATGTTATAAAGGAAACAAATAACACAGCGGAATTATTTCATTCTGACCGGGAGAATATGGCTTTAGCAAAATTGGTCCAGTTAATTGATGCTTACTCATGGATTATAGATGCCGCAAGTGGAGTACAAAAACTAGGTTATTTACAGCTATTGGAACTGGAGAGTATAACCAATTATTTGAAAGAGATTGAACAAGCTATGGCTATTCAAGATTTCGTAGCTGTAAGTGACATTTTGGAATATGAAATTGCTGAGATGTTAGAAAACTGGAATAAAGAATTCAATGAAGGAATCGGTGTAAATTAGATTCAAATGGTCATTACAAAGTAACAAAAAGCGGAGACGAAAGTTTCATGTGTAAATATCGTGTTATGCAATATGAAAAAGATGATGAAGCAACAATGGTTGTGAAAAAGTGATTACTAGTAAGCTATTAATAGAACTGATCAAATTAGAGTAAAGGTTAAAGATAACAGCTGAGAAAAGAAATCGATTAACCTGTTATTTTTTTGTGAGTTTTAGATCTAACCACATTAGTCATCACTTAAATAGACTGCCAAATATTAATTATGTTGTAAATATAAGGTTCTAACTCTGTAAAATTACGTAGTACCACTGTTTACTCATTTTGGATTTAAATTCTTAATAAATTGTTATTGTTTTTGTTGTTTAAATATACCTTACTTATTAAACTGACAGTTTTATTTTTACAAGATAATTAGTATATTCAAGGGGAGAATTTTTTATACTCCAATTTCAGTATTACAATACAGTTATTAAAAAGTAAATTCATACAATTAATCATTAATTACATAGCCATATTAAAAGTAATTAATTAAAGATAGAGGTGAATGTATGGATATCCCAGCGCTATCAATAGCTATAAATCAAACCCAAATTCAGCACCAAGCAAGCATCACCGTCATGAAAATGGCCATGAACACAGCTCAACAAAATAGTTCTGATTTTATTAAGATGCTTGAACAATCTGTTCAGCCACACTTAGGCAGTTCTGTAGATATTAAGTTGTAGCAACGACCCATTGTGGGTCTTTTTTTTGTAAACTGTCGCAATCTGTCATCCATTTGTGAGCACAAACTATCGCCAATGTGGGTATACTCCTACTATGGAGGTGTTTGTATGAAGGAATTTATGTGGCTGCAACCTCAATTTTTGATATGCTTTGGTCTTGCGGTTCTTAACCTATTAGATGCTTTTATCACTCATATCCTGTTACAAAATGGTGCAAGTGAATTAAATCCTTTAATGAATAAAGCCTATGCTTACCATCCAACAGTGTTTCTAACCATTAAAATTATACTTTCTTTTCTTGTACTTTGGTGTGGAACATTCATTGTTCATAAGAGAATTAGAATACTGACCGTCTTTGCCTTTATCATCTATTCTTGTGTGGTGACTTGGCAGATTTTTCTGCTTTTCTCCATTTAAAAAGCCTTTCCTTATGTGGAAAAGCTTTGATTAGGTTTATTTTATTTTTCGTTCGACCGTTGAAACCGCTAGATCCTTGATCTTTGGTAAACCTTCTGGTGGATTTTCAATCAGGTCAGGGTTATACGTTATTTTTAATCTAGATTGTGAGGGTGAGAGGCTTGGTTGGTTTGCTGCATATATATCATCTCGATAACCAATGATGTAGCCTAAGAAATATATAGGATCTCTTCTTACTACACCTTTCGTTGCATTTAAGACAATCTTTCTCCCAAAGATTCCTCCCTGGATCTCCAAGTGAGAGGCGACTCCGTAAATTTCCATGAGTTCTTCTGAATAGAAAAATCCTCGAATAACATTAGGTTCATCTTTATACAGATTATTATTAGAAATCTGAATGGCACCTTTTCCGAAAATAACCAAGGAGCTCTCAGTCTGACCTTGGTCAATTCCTTGAATTTTTGAGTAGTTGATGTTGGTTTCACCTGTTACAAAGATTGAAGAATTAAACTTTACATTTGCCCCATTTATCGTTAAATCTCCATTCACAAAAAGAGGTCCGTCAATTTGAAACTTTTCATAGTTATTAGGATTATTAGGATCCAGTGGTGATCTAGGTGTTTCTCCTATTGTCAGGTCACCACCGATGTAACCGCCATTTTTAAGTGAGAACACCATATCAGGCTTTGGTATTGTGTTTCGTAACGAAAGGGTTTGATTTTCCTTCAATAATACACTGAGCCGATTTAGTGTAACACTGTTGCTAAGCACAATAGTAGAATTGCCGTTACCGATAAGGGAACCATTCACAAATGCATTCTTTGTGTCCTTTACGCCTATTAGTTCAGAAAGTGGGGTGGTGTTCGCTGAATCGAAGTAATAATCGTCCTTCTGAGCATCAATATCAATAGGAGCAAAGTTAGTGACTCTGCTTTCTAATATTGGTGTGAACTGTTTGTTTGGATCGGAATTATATTTCGTAAAGGCTTCGGTTACTTTTGAAGGAACAATTTCTTCATATGCATCACTACGATTAAATGTGTTTTGATTAATATTTTGATTATATGAGAGTTTGTCTGTGTTTAATTTATACAGTTTCTCACCTACGATTAAGCGGGCTTTCGAGCCGTTTTCACCCTCAATGCTGGGTAGATCGGATGGAATCCACGTAAAACCATTATTCTGGTAAGTAACTACACCGGTATTCTTTGTTACGAGGTTTCTCTCTACATATAAATCTCCCTTTATCGCAACTCCTCCATGAAGAAACATATTGCCATCATCTTTTTTTGAAACACATTTTGCTTCGTCTTTACAAGGGTTATAAGCACCGACAGCATATTTTAAGGCGTCAGGTACTTTCTTTGCACCAAGGTGTATAGTGGAAATAATCGTTTTTGTTTTTCCTTTAACCGTAGCTTCACTATGTAATGTCATCGCTTGAGTAAGATCCTCTGTGCCCGGAGTAAGGTAGGAGCGGTTATATATCTTTACGTTTAATTTTTTATTGTTTTCATCAATAAGCTTCCCAGCATTCTGGTGTATAGTGTTTTCATTGCTAACATAATACGTTTGAACGATACTAGCCATACGATTTTCAAAATCTCCTACCGGCAGACCAACTAGTGGTTTTGTTTCGGTTTCAAGGTAAGCCGTTAAAAAATCAATACCTTTTTCGGCAAGCTCTGTCACTTGAATATCTGATTCACGAACAGAGGTTCTTTTGACTCCGTTCATGGTCGTGGATAGAAGGGAAAGCCCCGCTACAGAAAAGATTACGATCATTATTAACACAATAATTAATGTATTACCATTTTCATTACGCAGCTTTTTCATTTTCCCCCTCCTAATAAACCAAACTGGCTATTAAGTGACAGCGGTTTGGCTTTTTCATTTTTAGTACTTCTTACTTTCAAGTAAATTCTAATACTGTTTCCTTCAATAGAAATTTTAGAACCGGTTAAGTCATAGGCATTGGTATGAAGAGCAGAGTTATTCATTTTCGCTTCTGACCCGATAAAACCCACGGTTTTTATTATTCCTTCCTTCTCATAGGAAAGAATATTTTGTGTTTCATTGGATACGTCCTTAATTTTAGAAGAGGGAACCGTATAAAGGTCATTTATGATTTGTGACATGATTAAATCTGCTTCATCTCTTATTAAGGCTTCTGTATGTACACGTTTTTCGGTGTTAAGTCCGTTTAAGAGGAAAGAGTAAGCTACAGTTCCTATTATGGAAAACAGTACAATGGTGACGAGCATCTCAATAAGGGTTAAGCCTTTTTGGTTATTGATCATAAGATACATACCCCTCGACAGATGAACCTTTCGTTCTTTCATTTACTCGATAAGACACTGTCACTGTTATAGGAAATAGTTTAGCGTTTACTTCCTTTGAATTACCTAGCTTTGTATTTACATTGATGGAGTACTTCGTATTATTGATTATTGTTGTATAGAAATTACTGCATTCTTCTACTGTCAGAGCATGGCATTGCTCACTGCTATAAACAGTTTCCTGAATAGGTACTTTAATTCCATAATCGAGTGGCTTTTGCTGAATACGGTCTAGTGTCATCCGAGCAAGGTTTGTAGCGACTAGTTTTTGATTGTTGTTAGAAGATATTCCGTCTGCCTGTATAAAAAGATTGGAAAATGCTATGACAGAAACCGATAGAATACTAAGGGATACAAGTACTTCAATTAATGAAAATCCTTTCTCTGAAAACATAAAACATCATCCTAAATTTATAGTGTAATACGCAAACGTTTATCATTTATTTGTAGTATATAAGTAGTATACAATAATTCTCATTAAATTTTGAATTTATTGGATGATTTTGTATAGTTTTGTAGTATTATAGTAAAAAAGATACAAATTACTGAATGGAGGGATAGTGTGTCCTATTTAATAATGGCTGTAATATGTTCGTTGGTTGTGACGCCTATAATCCTTTATCTACCTATAAATCTATCAAAAAGAGAGAAGTTCATTCTAATTGGTATTTCTTTTGTTTTAGCAATAGGTGGTATGTTTACGATTGATTATTTGTCGTATTGGATATCAATCGCCATCATATTATGTCTAGCGTTTACAGCTGCATATGTTTCGGAAAAATGGGTTCCTAATCTTTCTACAAATGCTAGAGAAGAATTTGCTAGTGCTCTACATACAATTCAACCTCTATTCTCTAGGGACGATAATCGTATGGAGCAGCTAGAGGTCGAAGAAGTGTTAGCTCCAACTCTTGAAGAAACTGTTCAAGATAAAGAAGAGCTAAACGATGAAATACCTATTCAGTTAGAAGATTCCTTTTCATTAGAGGATGTATGGGTAGATGACTTAGAGGTAACTTCCGTTGATTTAGTACTCGAAGATGTTTCAGAGGAAGAGGTCGTTGTTGAAGATGACCTGTTATTGTCGCTTGAAGAACTGCAGAAGCAAGAGGATGAATTTGAGTTTCTAGAGATTAATAGATCTGAACTAATAGATTTGAACTCGGAGGAGAATTCTGAATTTGAGACGATCGATGAAATGATTCTGGAACGAGCAGAGTTATTTGAGGAGCTTGATGAAACAGAGCTTGAAACAGAGTTAGAAACGGAACGTGAAATAGAGCTTGGAGAAGCAGCAGTAGATGAAATAGAGCGAGAAGAAGATAGTGTTATGGAATTAGAAGAGATTGAGCACTTAGATATATCTGATATTACACTAGAGGTTGTCGAAAATTCTATAGAGAAAGAACTAGTAATTTCTAAAGTTGAGCCGATAAATGATATAGAGATAATAATTGAGTCCGAAATCATCAGTGAAGAGCTGAACGTTGTTAGTCCTTTAGATATGGATTTTGCGGTTCAGGATATGCTTTTACATACGCTTAGTCATTATCAAGAGAAACAGGATTTTGACTCTTATCACTCTATGTTATTGGCTATTTTAGAAGAGCCTCTATCAAACAAAGATTATTATCTTTTTGCAAAATTATTAGTAGAATCCTTTTTGGCAACAAATTATGCTAAAGGAGCAAAAGCTATTCTACAAAGCATGGGTGAGAGATTGTCAGATTATCCTATCATTCAAGAAGAAATTAAACATTATTTATCTTCATTAGATTAAATTACACATAAAGGAAAAGGTGAATCAAGAATGAAAAAAAGCAACCAGTTTATCGGATTGCCGATAATTAGCATTCAAGATGGAACAGAAGTAGGAAGTGTAAAATCACTTGTAGTAAATTCTCAACAGCGTACAGTGGATTTTTTAACGGTTGAACATGAAGATTGGCAGATTAGTGTAAGAGCGATTCCATTTAAGAAGATAGCAGGGGTTGGAGAATTTGCTGTAATGATTGAAGATCGAAATTCAATCTTTGATTTAACAGAGATTCCTATTGCAAACGAACTAGTTCAGAAGAAGATTGGAATTGCAGGAGCAAAGATCATTGATCGGAAAGGCCAGTTAATTGGGGAAGCGACAGAATTCTTTATTGATGAAGATAATGGATCTATTCTAGGTATTGCCGTATCGGTTCAATCCAAAGAATTGGTTCTTGCTGCAGAATACGTAATTACCTATGGTCGTGATTTATTAGTTGTTAAAGAAGAATCCGAATTGAAATTTTTGGATCGAGCAGAATTGCTCCTTATGAAACAAGAAGATGCTGTATCAAATGAGCCTGATAGGATTAAAGAAAAGCAATATCAATTATTAACGGGCAGAACTACAACAAAAGACATTTTCTCTAGAAATGGTGTACTTCTTTTCCCAAATGGCACTCAGTTAAAAAAAGAAGACGTTGAAGCTGCACAAGAACACGGACCTGCAGTACTAGCTGAACTTTCTATGAATGTTGTCGGCTAAAGGATAGGCTATGGCTAAAACAGAATTCAATCCAAGACGATTTCTATTATTATTTGGAATGATTAGCCTAATGTCTTTTTTTATATTTTCCACAAGCCTTTTGTCTACGAATCTATACTCTAATTTATTCGCTGAAGAAACATTTGATAAGGGGGTTCAAGTAGCCTCAGTTTCACTGGAAGGACTCACCTACGAAGAAGCGGTTCAAAGAGTAAAAGATAGAACTAACAAGTGGAAGGAAGAAAGCCAAGTCGTCCTTCTTTATCAAAAGCAAAAGGTGACGATTAGTCCTGAATCTTGGGTGTTTCAGCCAGAGGATAGTGTGAAACAAGCGAACCAGAATAACGGAACTTTGATCGCTTCTTTAAATGGAGATCTAGTAAACGAAGGTTTAAATGAATGGAAGGATTCTGGACTTTTAGAAGTTCTAGATAAAGATTTGCTGTTTCTCCAGTTAAAGCAGATCGGACAATCCCTAAAAACAGGTACTACAGAAGTCGAGGTTAATGAATTTCTAACAACTGCAGGACAACCAGACGAAATCGTGAGCGAAAGTTCAATTGAGCTATCAGGTGAACTGCCATTGTTGGATGAATGGGTTGAGGCTTTAAATGGCTATGAAATTAAATCTGGTGGTTCCTTTTCTTTATTAGAGGCTATTGAGGAAAAAGGAATGACTGCACAAGATTCAATTGATATTAATGTCCTTGGAAGTGTTATCTATTCAGCTGTGTTAAAAACAAATTTTGAATTTACAGAACGTCACATTTCTAGACAGCTACCTGAATATGTAGAGCTTGGTTATGAGGCGTATGTGAATCCCATTGAAACGGATCTAGCATTTCAAAATCCTAATCCAACTCCTTATGCGTTAGAGCTTTTTATTCAGGATGGGAAGCTATTGGTTTCAGTTGTAGGGATACAGCTTCCTCAACCTTACAGAATAGTGGTTAAGAAAGAGGAGTTTGAACCGAAAACCATCATTCACTTTAACGAGAACCTTTCTTACTTTTCAAGCTCAGTTTTAGTAGAAGCGGGGAGAAAAGGTTACTTAGGAAAAGTGTATCGCGTCTCATATGACGAAGCAGGGAAAGAGTCTGCAAGAGTGAAACTGTTTGAAGACTTTTATCCTCCTAAACACCGTATAGAAGAACGTGGTTATCCAGTGGAACCTACGGAAGGGGAAGAAATTGAAGATGGGATGCCAGTAGAGGGCATTCCGAATGATGGTACGATGCCACCTATGTATCCGTATTATCCGTATCCTCAAAATCCGGCTAATCCAGATCCGTTCGCGCCGGTTCTTCCTAGTATTCCGACCCCGACGGACAAGGTGCCTAACGGAAAAGAGGGCGAGACATCTGAGGGGCAGCCACAAGGGAGTGTTTCTAAGTAATGATTGTAAAAAAACGTCTTGGCGATTTGTTAGTTGAATCGGGATTAATTACTGAGGAACTTCTTAACCAAACGTTACAGGACAAGAGAAAGAATCAGAAGCTTGGAGATGCACTCATTGAAAAAGGTTATCTATCCGAGCAGCAGTTAATTGAGGTTCTGGAGTTCCAGCTCGGTATTCCACATATCAGTTTGTATCGATATCCGATTGAAGAGCAAGCGATTGCCATCGTTCCACGAGAGTTTGCTAGAAGAAACTTTTTGATCCCTATCAAGAAAGAGGGAGAAAAGCTTTTTGTGGCGATGGCAGATCCAATGGATTTCATGGTAATTGATGATCTTCGTTTAACGACAGGCTTCCAGATTGAGAGGGTCATTTCAGCAAAGGACGATATTATCCGTGCACAAAATAAATATTATGATGTGGATGATTCTATGAACGAACTGTTAGAGCTGTTGCCTCAAGGTACAGCTCTAACAGATGAGAGTCGGATCACTGAGGATGATTCTCCTATTGTTAAGCTCGTCAATCAAATTATCC
Organism: Fictibacillus nanhaiensis; assembly: GCA_016401345.1. Lineage (GTDB taxonomy): Bacteria > Bacillota > Bacilli > Bacillales > Fictibacillaceae > Fictibacillus > Fictibacillus phosphorivorans. Next base: position 8,384 of record JAEACG010000004.1, read on the forward strand.
AACAAGCGATTCAGCAAAAAGCGAGTGATATTCACTTTGATCCACACGAGACAAAGCTGCTCGTCAGGTTTAGGATAGACGGACTATTGAAGACGGAGCGAAGTTTGCCAAAGCATATGCAGAACATGCTGACAGCTCGCATCAAAATCATGGCAAACCTGAACATCACGGAGAATCGTTTACCCCAAGATGGACGGATTAAAATTAACTTAGAGATGCACCCAGTAGATCTGCGTGTATCGACCTTACCCGCCATTTTTGGTGAGAAGATTGTGCTGCGGATTCTGGATCTTGGAAGCACGTTAAACAACTTAGATAATTTAGGATTTAATAAGCTGAATTACAAACGATTCACGACTCTTATTAAACAGCCTAACGGAATTATTTTAATAACTGGACCTACTGGTTCTGGTAAATCTTCTACGCTTTATGCAGCATTAAATCGTTTGAACAGTGAGGAAGTAAACTTAGTAACGGTTGAAGACCCAGTTGAATATCAGCTTGAAGGCATCAACCAGATTCAGGTAAATGCAGCAGTTGGATTAACGTTTGCTAGTGGTCTGCGATCCATTCTGCGGCAAGACCCAGATGTCGTGATGGTAGGTGAGATTCGAGATACAGAAACCGCTGAAATTGCGGTTAGAGCCTCGTTAACGGGCCATCTCGTTCTTAGCACACTTCACACGAATGATTCCATCGGCACAATCGCTCGTTTAACAGACATGGGTGTTGAACCGTTCCTTGTTGCAGCTTCTCTATCAGGTATAGTGGCACAACGTCTTGTTCGAAAAGTCTGTAGAGATTGTAAACAGACGTTTAAAGTGACGGAACGCGAGAAAGAAATCTTTTTAAAGCGTGGCATTAAAATTGAAGCTATTTCTCGTGGTAAAGGGTGCGGGATGTGTAACATGACCGGTTATAAAGGAAGGATTGCGATTCACGAAATATTGGTAGTGGACGAGCATATCCGACAGATGATTATGAACAACAAACCAATTCTTGAGATCCGAGAGTATGCCATGAAAAACGGAACGATCTTCCTCATTGATGATGGTCTGTTAAAAGTAAAACAAGGTTTAACCACTACTGAAGAAGTTCTAAGAGTAGCAATAAGTGAGTAGGTGGCAGACATGAAAGAAAAGCTAGAGCAGTGGCTACGAGCAGCATTTCAATTGAAGGCTTCGGATGTACATCTCTCTGTTGGAATGCCGCCTGTTTTTCGCATAAATGGTGCTCTTAAGCGGTATGGCAGTGAGTCGTTAAGACCAGATGATACATTAGGTATCGCTCAAACGGTGATTGATCCGAAATATTACTCAGCGTTTGAAGAGACGGGTGAGATCGATATTTCTTATGGCATTCAAGGACTGTCACGATTCCGAGTGAATGCATACAGACAACGCTCATGTGTTAGCTTAGCGATTAGAATTATACCGACTTCCATTCCTAGTCTAGAGGAGCTTTCTTTACCAGAGATTGTTCGTAAGATGGCTACCAAACATCAGGGACTCGTGCTTGTCACAGGTCCTACGGGAAGTGGAAAGTCGACTACCCTAGCCTCGATGATCGATTATATGAACCGGACAATGAGCCGGCACATTATTACGTTAGAGGACCCGATCGAATATTTGCACCGGCACCATACGTGTGTAATCGATCAGCGTGAAATTGGTTTTGACACCAATAATTTTGCAAACGGTCTCCGATCGGCTCTTCGTCAAGATCCTGATGTCATTCTTTTAGGTGAGATGAGAGATTTGGAGACAATCGCAACCGCCATCACAGCAGCAGAAACGGGTCACCTTGTATTAGGAACACTTCATACATCGAACGCTCCTTCTACAGTTGATAGGATCGTAGACGTGTTTCCTCCAGAACAGCAAGGACAGGTACGTATTCAGCTAGCTTCCGTATTAGTAGGTGTTATGTCACAGCGGCTGCTTCCGACCATTAATGGTAAAGGGAGAAAAGCCATTACAGAAATTTTAGTGAATACACCAGCTGTCGCTAACTTAATACGTAACGAAAAGAACCATCAGTTGCAAAGTGTGATGCAGACAAGCAGAAGCGCGGGCATGCATACTTTTGAGATGTCAGTACGAGAAGCATATGAGAAAAATGAGATCTCAAAAGAATATGTAGAGCCCTACCTCCAGGAAACGGGGGGATAGAATATGGCACAGTTTAGTTACGTAGGTCGTGACAGGAGCGGGAAGAGGCGTACAGGGCAAGTCCTTGGCCTTTCCAAAAGAGAAGCAGTGCTGAAGTTGAAAGAAAAGGGGATTGCTGTAACGGATGTTCAAGAAATGAAGCAAACATTCTTGAACAAAGAGATTTCCATTGGAAAGCAAGTAAAGTCACAGCAATTTGTCATTTTTCTTAGACAGTTCGCAACGCTTCTTCGAGCAGGAGTAACCGTGGTAGATGCAACTAGCATCCTGTCCGCTCAGACCGAAAGTAAAGCTCTTCAAAAAGTCTTGAGGGACATTGAAGAGGAGCTGCGACAAGGGAATCTATTGTCAGTAGCGATGGGGAAGCACCGAGCGATCTTCCCTTCGATCGTCATCAACATGATTTCAGCAGGAGAAGTCAGTGGTAGTCTTGATGATACTCTTGATCAGCTGGCAACGTATTTTGAGAAACAGCATTACACGAAGCAAAAGATTGTATCAGCGATGATGTATCCGATGATTGTGGGTGTAGTTGCTGTCTTCGTTGTTATTTTCTTGCTCGCAAAAGTTGTTCCTAGCTTTGCCGCGATGCTCGAGGATGCAGGTGGAGAGCTTCCTTTGATTACAAAGGTTGTTCTCAGTGCCAGTGATTTTGTACAAGTTTTTTGGTGGCTTTTTATTGTTTTGGGAGTGCTTTTTTACATAGCTATTATTTTTGTAAGGAGAAATCCCTCTAGCAAATTTTACTTGGATTATACATTGTTGAAGATCCCGGTGTTCGGTAAAATTCTGCAAAAATCCGTTTTAGCCAGAATGACAAGGACTCTCAGCTCTTTGTTCTCAAGTTCTGTACCCATTCTTCAAGCCTTATCCATCGTTGAGAAGGTTGTAGAAAATGAGGTAGTTGCAAAAGTAATCCGTGATTCAAGAGACGCTTTAGAAAAAGGACAGCGGTTAACAGAGCCGATGAAAAAGCATTGGATTTTTCCACCACTTGTTACCCAAATGATATCTATAGGCGAGGAAACAGGATCACTCGATGAGATGTTAGCAAAAGTAGCGGAGTTTTATGAAAAGGAAGTTGAAACGGCGACAGATCGGTTAAAGTCATTGATCGAACCAATCATGATTGTTGTATTGGCATCTGTTGTTGGAACAATTGTTATTGCCATTATTGTACCGATGTTTGAAGTCTATAAAACAATTGGATAATACCAATTATAAGAGAGGAAAAATATTATGTTAAATCTATTAAAAAAACAATTAAAAAATGAAAAAGGCTTAACGTTGATTGAGCTATTGGTTGTTATCGTAATTTTAGGTATTATTGCTGCAATTGCTGTGGTGAGTATTGGAGGTCTATTAGATAACTCAAAGAAAGATGCTCATATTGCGAATGCTGAACAGTTAATTAACGCTGCAAGAATGGCTGTTGTAGCGGATAATAATACTAGTGGCGGAAGTTACACAATGACGCAGCTAATTACATTAGGACATCTTGAATCTGAGCCAAAGGACCCTAGTGGTACAGCTTATGATAAAGATGCAAGTAAAGTGGTTGTTACAAAAGGTACAAATAATGGGAATTTAACGTACACAGTTACACTAGCTAAATCAAGTACGCTATTTTATATCAATGGAAAGACCAAACCAGTAAGAGATGATGTTAAAGTTCCTGCTGCTGCAAATTAAATAACTGATATTAAATAAGGAGTTACAAAAATGAATTTCGGTCGACTTGGGCTTTTTAACAAAAGAAGGATTAACTTAATCATTCAAGATCATGTCATACGCTTCGTAGAGATGAAGAATCCAGAACTCCTTGATGTTAAAAGCTCTGGTGAACGCTATATTCCTGATGGTGTTATTCAGGACGGGACCATTGTCGACCGAGAATCTTTGTTTCTCATTTTAGAAGAATGTGTGGATGATTGGGAAATAAAAGGAAGAGAAGTACAGTTTTTAATTCCTGATAGCAAGCTTGTTATTCGTAAACAACATATACCCTCTGAGCTATTAGAAGAGGAAATTAAAGGCTATCTTTATATGGAATTAGGTAGCTCTATCCATCTACCTTTTGAAGATCCTCTATTTGATTATGTTCTGATAGATAAAGATGAGGCTGATAGAGATATTTTGCTATTTGCTGCCTCGGAACAATTGGTTGCTGAGTATACATCACTACTAGAGGACGTTAAATTAAAACCGGTTGTAGCTGATGCGTCCTCTGTAGCTTTATATCGTCTTTTATTTCTTAAACAACTAGTGAAACCAGAAGATCATACGCTTTGTTTACAATTTGATATACCGGCAGTTCAACTTAGTGTTTTTCACAATCATAAGCCTCTCTTTTTTAATCATATCAAGATGGAAAACGATATGACGGGTTGGAACTTCAATCATAGCACGCATGATATACAACTGATTAAATGGCAAGGTGAATTAGGTTTTGTTCACGGACTCATTGAGGATAAACTTGTAGAGATTGAACGCATTATCAACTATTACAAATTTACGATCAATCAAGGTCAGCAGGGAGTTACGAAAATTGTCTTAACTGGTGAACTTCCTGAGCTTACATATATACAAGAAAGATTAGAAGGAAAACTAGATGTTCCTGTTATACGAGTAGATTCTTCCGATCATTCTTTACCCGCTCAGTTTAATGTTATGCTTGGCTTGAGTTTAAAAGAGGTGCAGTTATGTTAGTAGATATAAATCTGTTACCTCAAAAAGAGAAAAAATCGCTTCAATCACAGGTTCTAATTATCATTTTATTTATTCTTTTTGTAGGTGCAACTTCTTGGATTGGAATTGACTATTATTTAACTTCTTCAGAACTCGCACAAAAGGAGACTGCTTTAGAACAAGAAAAAAAATTAGTTGAAGTACAACAACAGCAACTTCAAGGACAGAACAAAAATCAAACAACGATAGTTCCTTTAATGGAGAAAATTGATTATGTTCGCGCAAAAGATATTGAAGCGGTGGCTTTACTTCAGCATATTGTAGCTTTACTCCCAGAACGGGGTTACTTTCTAAAATATGAATACAAAGATCGTTCAACTATATCGATAGAAGCACGTTTTGATACTCTCGAAGAAACTTCTCATTATTTATATGAACTAACAAATTCGAAATATCTAACACAAGCCTCCATTGAAAGTATGGAAACTACTAATTTTGAGGAGCTTGCAGCTGGAGAGGATATGACCCAGTTTGAAGGATTCCTACCAAGATATCATGCTCAATATAAATTAAAATTTAATCATGAGTTGATTAAAGAATTAAAAGGTGAAGACCAATGAACAAAGAAAAACTCGTTTCATTTATAGGTATTGGAACGCTTTTTCTTCTCATTATTTTCGGGGGATACGGGTATTTTGGCATCCTTTCACCACTCCATCAAAAAGTTGAAACTGTAGATTCACAGATTACACAACAAGCAACACTTTTGAAAAGCTTGGATGGTAAACCTCAGAATTCAGGTTCTACATTGCTTGAGAATACACACTCTCTGCAAGAAGAAGTCCCAGTAAAATCACTTGTTGATCAGCTTTTACTGCAATTTGAAAAAGCCGAAGTACTTTCTGATAGCTTAATTTTGACAATGAATTTTACAGATGGTGAAGCAACTGAGGACGACAGAACTTTAGAAGGTGAAAGTCCAGAAGAGGCTTCTGCTCCTAAGGCACAATCGACAGATGATGCTAATAATGACTCACCTGATACTTCGGAGATGACTGATGATAGTCAGAGTCCTGAAGAAGAACCAGTTACACCTGAAGAAAATGACACACCACCGGCACCAGAAGTTCTTCCAGAAGGCGTAAAGAAAATTACAGCTGAGATATCAGTTGTTTCTAAAGACTACGCAGGTTTAATTAAATTCTTGAAAACCATTCAAGAACAAAAGCGAATCACGATAATTGAAGCAATTTCATTTGCAGGAACTGATGAACTAGAGGTAGCCTCTGCTGATGCTGTGACTGATCAATTAAAATACGAAATCACCATTTCAGCCTATTATTTACCAGAACTTACGGATTACTTAAAAGATCTTCCTAAAGGAGAATTTCCAGCTCCGAACGGAAAAGACAATCCTTTAATTAATAATGACGAAGAGTAGATATAGAAAAGCCAATCACCCTATGTTTTCGGATGATTGGCTTCCTTTTTTAATCAATATGTTTAATTAAGAATTCTGCATACTCTTTCGCACCAGTGAGCGTTAAATGCACGCCATCGCTACCGATATATTCAGGATGTGACTCACTCATCTCAAACCAGTCCACAACTTTAACGTGTTTGTACTCTTTAGAAACAGTAGTAATCGTCTCATTCACTTCCTGCTGCCAAGGCTTAGGAACACGTGCTGTAATCATATAAATATCTCGATCACCGATTAATTCAATTAAGTGATGCATTCTCTTTTCTGATAGTGGTCCGTTCGCTCCAAGCTCAATGACAACAATTTCTCCTAAGCTGCCGGAACTTTTCTTCTGCTGAACGAGATCTTCTGCTTCTCTAAACTGACGCCCGATCTTCGCGTCCACTTTCGCATTCGGAAATACTTCCTCTATGTGAGGCGTCACGTCAATCATGACGGAATCGCCAATGACTGAGAGTGAGCGTGTATCTTTAGCAGGTTGTTTCTCTTCATCTGTTTTTTCATCATTAGATGGTGATTCTTCAGAAGGCTTTTCTTCAGGTTTTTCTGCCGGCTTTTCGACTTCAGCACCATCAGGCTTCGGCTCTGGTCTCACCGTATTCTCTGGAGGTGGCTCTTCATTGCCAACTTTGTCTTGAATAGCAGAGATTACTTTACCTTTACTTAACGCTACTGAAGTTGTCGTGAAGCCGATCGCAGATACGCACATGAAAAGACCTAAGATACAAGCTGTTAACACAAACCGCCCAATAAACGACCGCTCACGTTTCCATTCACCGCGTTTCACCACTCTACAGAATCTCGATAACGCACCTTTACGGATTGGGTTCTCGATGTATTTCCAAGACAGGTTAGCAAGCACGAAGATCAGTACAATTTGAAATGTCGTTCTAAAAAAGCTTGGTGCATCCGCTCCCCATTGAGGGCTCGTCAGAACAATCACCGGGAAGTGCCATAAATAGATTCCGTAAGAACGAACGCCGACCCAACGTAACGGTTTAAAGCTCAACCATGTGTTGAGTCTGCTTGATGGGTGAACCATTACGGCTACTACTAACAGAGCTGCAACAGATATAGCGACCATTCCACCTTGGTAGAGGAAGTCTTGATATTGGTCCGTGCTTGCAAACATGTAAAAGATAAATGCGAGTGCAGATAGTCCGACAAAGTCTAGTTTCCAACGAATCTCAGGTGGTAGCGTGCTAGACAGTTTGCGGCTCGGCCAGATGACGGCAAGGCTTGCTCCTAGTAAAAGGGAGAACACGCGTGTATCTGTTCCGTAATAGACACGGCTCGGATCTGCACCTGGTTCGTACAGAATTGCCATGAGTGCTGCTGAAAGGAGTGCACCTACTAGCATCATAGAAAATAGGGAACCTTCACGCACTTTCATTTTTAATAGGACGATAATGACCAATGGCCATAGGATATAAAATTGTTCTTCCACCGCTAAACTCCAAAAGTGAGTGAGTAGGGAAGGGGGTCCAAAGCTTTCGAAATACGAAAGATCTTGGAATATATACCACCAGTTGCTCACATAAAAAATCGCTGCAACGGTATCTTCTTCAAGTTTTTCAAGCATGGATGGTTCGAACAAGGTTACGTATGTGACGACGACGAGAAGCATCGTAAACATGGCTGGCAATAACCTTCGGGCTCGGCGGATCCAGAAGGTTTTAAAGTTGATCGAATTTGTTGTTACATATTCCGAGATTAATAGATCGGTTATTAAATATCCTGATAAAACAAAAAAGACAGTAACCCCTAGTAGACCGCCTGCCGCCCATTCAAAATTAAGATGATAGGCGATAACTGCAAGTACGGCGATGGCCCTTAGTCCATCGAGGCCAGTTATGTATCTGTTTCTGTGTAGAGGTTGTTCCATGGCTTTCGTTTGCTTAACGGTTGAGTTAGGCTGTTGGCTGCGTTTTCGTTGTTGCTTTGAGTGTCGGTGTTTCATTACTGCCAGAATCCTCTCGTTTTCAATTTTTCATTTTTTAGAGTATGTATTGCTACATGTAAATGCCGCAGACATTATTGGTCATTTTTCTACATTTTTTATGTTCCTAAGCAACTATTTTACAATAAATAATTAGAAGATTGAGTAGTTTCATAGAATTGTAATAAATTTTTTTTCTAAGCTTCTTTCTTTACTCTTCCTCAACAATTTTTTTATTAATCCGATATAAATTTTAGAGAAAATAAAAGGGGCGATGAAGGTGGAACTGCAATCAATTAGTTCTCCTGTATTTCAAAAGTCTGAGCCTGTGCTTAAAAGCCAAAACCAACCAGAACAAACGACTCAAGCCGAAGCTTCAGTACAAGGGAAACCAACGAAAGAATCACTAGAAAAAGTGATTCATGCGATGAACGATATGTTAAAACCAACACACACTTCTTCAAAATTTGTGCTTCACGAAAAGTTGAACGATTATTACGTTCAAGTCGTGGATGAAGTAACACAAGAAGTGCTTAAGGAGATTCCAAACAAAAAGTTCCTTGATATGTATGCGGATATGATTGATTTTATGGGTATTTTTGTAGATAAAAAAATTTAGGGACGGTGATGAACCGTGAGTATGAGAATTGGCGGATTAGCCAGCGGAATGGACATCGATACGATTGTTGGCGACTTAATGAAGGCAGAGCGCATCCCGCTCGATAAACTGGCACAGAAAAAGACAACGCTAGAGTGGCAACGTGATGATTATCGTTCGATGAATAAGCTATTAACAGATCTCGATCGTTTCGTTCTAGATGGAATCGCTCTCCAAGGAACGTTCAATAAGAAGACCGTAACAAGCACGAATCCAAATGCGGTAACTGCGACTGCGGCGGGAAGTGCCTCTAATATTACGTCTAAGATTAAGGTTACAGACCTAGCATCTGCAAGAACTTGGGTATCTGCGCCAATTTTAGATGCTGGCGTTAATGCAAAGGGTTCCGATTTATTAAAAGATGTGAGTGCATCATTTGGAACAACACCCATTGAACTGAAACTTAGAGTTCAGAAACCAGGGAATGCAACATTAGAAGTTGAGAAAACAATATCAATCGACCCCACAAAAGATACATTAGAATCTGTTGCTAAGAAATTTTCAGAAGCAGGGCTTGAAATGTCTGCATTTTATGATGAATCTACGGGGAAATTTGCGATTTCAAATAACTTAACAGGTGAAGGTTCGAATCTTTCTCTTGAAAGTGCTGATACAGTAACATTCTTTTCTAATCTTGGTTTTTCAGTTGATGGAACAAAACTTGGGGCGTTAGGTTCTGATAACGGAACAAATGCTAAGTTTGATCTTAATGGGATTACTGGTATAGAACGTACATCCAACAACTTCACAATCAGTGGAGTTTCCTATTCATTAAAAGCAGTAGGAGAATCTACCATCAGCTCAACTACTGATACTGAAGGTGTAATCACTTCTATTAAAGATTTTGTGAAAAAATACAACGAAACGATTGAAGCAATCAATAAAAAGACTGCTGAAACAAAGTACCGTGATTTTCCTCCTCTAACGGATGCACAGCGCAAAGACTTATCTGAAAAAGAAGCGGAACTGTGGGATGAGAAGGCGAAGAGCGGGATGCTGCGTGGAGATTCTATCCTCTCAAGTGGCTTGAACACAATGCGCTCGGTTTTATATGCTTCCGTTAACACAGGGGACACGAAATATGATCAGCTTTCTGAGATCGGAATCACAACTTCTCGTAACTATCTCGATAAAGGGAAACTGGAGATTGATGACAAGAAGTTAAGAGAAGCATTAGCGGCGAATCCGGAAGCTGTGATGAAAATGTTCACTGGCGATAGCACAAATAACGTGGAAGGCATTGCAAAAAAATTACGTGCCTCGATCGATCAGACTGTCGATAAAATCGAATTAAAAGCAGGAAACGCGCTTCGTACAAATGCTCAGTTCACTCTAGGGAAAGAGTTAACTGACGTAGACAAGCGTATCTCAGCTTTTGAAGATCGATTGAAGCAGGTGGAGGACCGCTATTGGCGTCAGTTCTCAGCCATGGAGTCAGCGATACAACGTTCCAACCAACAATCCATGTACTTAATGCAGCAGTTTGGCGGCGGACAGTAATTTTAAACCAAAAAGGAGTGTTACCTTTACATGTCCATACTTAACGCAAACAAGGCGTATCAAAATAACTCAGTCCAAACGGCGTCTCCCGGCGAGTTGACGCTCATGCTCTATAACGGATGTTTAAAATTTATCGGTCTCGCACGAACGGGGATCGAGCTTAAGAATACAGAACAAAAGAATACGAATTTATTAAAAGCGCAAAAGATTATTCAAGAGTTAATGGTTACGCTGAACATGGACCTTGAAGTATCGAAGTCATTGATGACGATGTACGATTACATCAATCGTCGTCTGATTGAAGCAAACATTCAAAATGACGTGAAGATTTTAGATGAAGTGGAAGACTATGTGCTAGATTTCCGCAATACGTGGAAAGAAGTGATCCAGATCAACCGCCGCATGCAGCATGGCGAAACAGGGCGCGTGTAATGCCTGTCGTAAAAATTTTGCTCGAGATTACGAAGAACCTGTATGATCATGTGAGCGCAGGTTTGCCGAAAGAAGAGCGCGAAATATATATCGAGCGGTTAAATGAATTGCTCGATCAGCGACAAGCGACCATTGGAAACTTACCTGCCACTTATTCCGAAGATGAACAGCGGATGGGGCGTTTGATCGTAAAGATGAATGAAACAATTGATCCACTGTTAGCGCGGCAGTTTGAAGAGATTAAGCATAATCTTTCAACAATGAAGAAAAAGAAAGAAAAAAACACCCATTATGCGAATCCGTATCAGTCGGTTTCAGTGGATGGGATGTATTTTGATAAAAAGAATTAAGGTTGTTAGACCACGAGGGCTCTTCTCCTTGTGGTTATTTATTGTTGATTTGTAAGTTGTTGCCCTCCGCTCCAGGTGTTTCGCTTTCCACGGGGCGTGCGGTGAGCCCACTTGCTGCTTTGCACCCTAAGTGGTCTCACCTGACCGCTCGTCCCGCAGGAGTCTCACACCTTACGCTCCAATCAACTTATCAAGCAGAAAATGAACAAAATCCACTAAAATTAATTCTTTCACAGATGCCTCAAATACCTCTCCGGACTTTCCAAAAAGTTTTTCGTAATCTGCACATGCTCTAATTCTTCGTATGGAGTTGGAGCGGGTGGCAGGGAATCAAGACTGATGATTTCTGCACCGGGATAGGCCATTAAGATTGGTGAATGAGTCGCAATAATGAACTGTGCGTTCTGTTGCTCCATCTCTTTTAACATTGAAATAAAACTTAACTGTTTCATAGGGGAAAGCGGAACTTCAGGCTCGTCGAGAATATATAAGCCGTTCGGGCGAAAGCGTGATTGAAAGAAATCTAGAAAGCGTTCTCCATGCGAACGAAACTCGAGACCATCATTATAAAGTTCTTTAAGTTCAGAGAGCGTTCGATTGTGAGGAAGGGATGCAAGGCTTTTCGCATAAGCAGACTTGTCTTTGTACTCCACTTCGATGTTTGCTAATTCTTGTAGTGCGGTTTCCTTCATTTCCGCTGCACGCCTCACAAAGCTAACAAAGTCTTCTGCGTTAAGAAAGAATCCTTTTTTTGTTTTCACACTCCACGTCAACTTTAACTGTTTGGCCAATTTTTTGATGGCGGTGTTCTCTTTTTCTGTACGATTGATCTGAACAGAACCGGCTTGATCTGCGATTGCCTCGAGCAAAGTTGATTTCCCCGTACCATTTTCACCTACTAAGATGGTGACAGGTTTTTGAAAGTGAAGAGAATCAAACGATTGAAGAAGCGGTAGTTGAAAAGGATATCCTTCTTGTTTCTTCTCTTTTCTATAAACAATTGATTTTAGAATCACGAAAAAGCACCTCTTTCTCAAAGAGTTCTTACTTTCAATTCTACCACTGAGTTTAGAGATGCTTCTATATGGAATGGCTATTCGTTAACTGTAACTTTATCGTGAAACTTCCCAGTATACACGGACTGTGGACGGTAAATCGTGTTGTCTTCTGCTTGTTCTAAAATGTGAGCGGTCCATCCGACCATTCTGCTTGCTGTAAAGGTAGGGGTGAATAAAGCAGGATCTAGTTCGATTGCCTTCATAATCGCTGCGGCGTAAAATTCAACGTTCGTATACAACGCTCTACCTGGTTTGTATTCCTGTAGCAAAGTTATCGCTGTTTTTTCTACTTCCAGCGCGAGATCTAACCACTCATCTTCACCGACTAACTCTAAAAGTTTTGCTTTTAGTGCAACTGCTCGTGGATCGTGTGTTTTATAAACACGGTGTCCGAATCCCATCAGCTTCTCACTATTCTCCAACTTCCCTCGTATCACTTGTTCAGCACTTCCAACTATTCTAATTTCGTCTAGCAAGTCAATGACCGCTGAAGGTGCTCCGCCATGAAGAGGTCCTTTCATCGTTCCAATCGCAGATGTTGCGGCTGAAACCATATCCGATTCGGTCGATGCTGTAACCCGAGCTGAAAAAGTGGAAGCGTTCATTCCGTGCTCGAGCGTTAAGATCATGTAGGTTTCAAGTGCTAGTGTATGGGCTTTACTCGGTATGTCACCTGTAAGCATATATAGGTAGTTTTCAACATGACTTAACTCGGTAGATGGCTCAACAAAAGGCTTACCATTTAAAAGACGTGTCCAATAGCAAATGACGATCGGAACAAGACTCGTTAACCGAATGGCTTGTGAAACGGTTGGCTTCCAACCATAACTAGATACACCTTCAGACGAAATAGCCGTTCGGATTACACTCATCAAATCCATGTCTTCAGGCAGGTGGTCTAAGATGCGTTTGATATGAAGAGGAAGCTCACGATTTCTTATAAGTTCGCTTGTGAGATTTTGTAATTGTTCATCGTTAGGAAGTTTACTGAACCAAAGAAGATGTGCCACTTCTTCAAACGAAAAACGTGAAGTAAGGTCACCAATCTCATAACCTCTATAAATAAGCATGCCCTCTGTACCATCAATATGGCTGATCGCTGTCTCCGCTGCAACGACTCCTTTAAGTCCTTTTTGTATCATGGTTTTCACTCCTTCCATTATTTAGTATCATTGTATAGAATAATATTGATTTAAGATATTAATTGTTTTTAATTAATTTAATAAGAAAAGTTAATCAGAAGGGATTGAAGAAGGATGGAGTTCTCTTGGCTACAAACTTTTATTACTGCGGCAGAATGCGAAAATTTTAGAAGAACGTCTGAAATTCTTCATGTTTCTCAGCCCTCTGTTTCTGTACATATTAAAATGTTGGAATCTGAATTAGGGATGTCACTATTTTTACGAGATGGTAGAAGAGTGAAGCTGACGGCTGAAGGGAGAAGGTACCTGCAGCATGCGAGAAAACTGATGGAAGTGTATGAAAGTGGACTTGAAGATCTAAATGCGTTCCAGCAAGGCTATGATACGAAGCTTTGTATCGGAATCTCACCGCTCATTGCAGATACGATTCTGCCTTCTGTTTTGAAACGATATGTAAAAGCCAATCCCGATGTGGAGATTTCGATAAAAATCATTGATTCAGAAGATATTGAGAGAGCGGTTTTAAACGAGGATGTAGACCTTGGGCTTTCTTGTCTAGGAAGTTCGCATGCTGAGATTACGAGTCAGATGCTTTATCAAGACAAGATCATATTAGTGGCACCGCATGATGGGTTGGATTTTGAAGCAGCTCCTCCGCTAGATGAAAAAGAAGTGCTGCTCTCAAACTACCTATTGACCCATAACCATCCAGGATATTGGGATGATCTTTGCAGACGTGTGAAATCCCGTTATCCCGGCGTTCGGATGATGAAGGTGTCTCAGATTCATATAACAAAACGATTTATTGCGGAAGGATTAGGAATCTCGTTCTTACCGTTATCAACCGTAAGAAGAGAGCTGTTAGAAGGACGATTGCTAGAGGTGGACTGTGACTCAGTGGACATTCCGGATGCTCATACCTATGCGTTAACGAAGTACAAACATGGTAAACAAAAAGAGTTTCTGACGTATTTGTCTGGGTATCGGTTTTAATTATCTTATTCTTTATTTATCTCTTGATCCCATAAACAATACAAACGACACCTAACATGATCCAGATCAAACTGCCGAACGACAGTTTCGTTGATAATCCATAGATCCCAAGCGTCATCGTCGAGAAAAAGATGATCGGCCCGATGATGGAAAGAAGGGAATTGATGACGAGTGCTCGTTCTACCGTATTATAGTGCAGCATGAATAGGGCTGCTGTAATTTCAAGGGTACCGGATAAAATACGAATGGCCGCCATAGCTAGTACGACTTTTTCAATCATTTGCAGCAACGTCCATTGCCTCCTTTTAAACAACTGTTTAATGTTCCTGTGCTGTATAGTGCATTATATGTGGCCAAGCTCCGATTAGAAGTGTAAAAAAAGTTGCCACTATTCCCACTCTTTGCAATTGAAGGACTATACAGGTAATGATGGTTTTTTAGTGTATACTGGTCACTTAAGTCTTTTTAAGGGGGAATAGGGATATGTTTGCAACATCAAACGGACCGCTCATTCAGGAGCCGATGGCGATTTTTGCTTATCTAGTAGCACTAGTTGGCTTCGTATTCATCTTGGGCGAATCCAAAAACCACGTTCTACGGAAGTTTTTCCATTATGCGCCGCCACTGATCTGGACGTATTTTTTGCCGATGATTTCAACGACTCTTGGCATCATACCTTCAAGTTCTGATTTATACAGTTTTGTTTCCGCTTACATACTGCCGGTTGGATTGCTGTTACTGCTTTTATCTATCAATGTAAAAGCGACACTCAAGCTTGGACCGAAAGCGATCCTCATGTTCTTAGCGGGAACGGTAGGTGTAATCGTTGGTGGACCAATAGCGCTCGCGATCTTCCAGCCGTACTTACCAGAGGACGCTTGGACAGGTGTAGCTGCATTAGCTGGAAGCTGGATCGGGGGCTCTGCGAATATGGCTGCGCTCGTTGAAGCGGTGGACACACCAGAACACATTCTATCACCGATCATCGTTGTTGATACGGTTGTTGGATACAGCTGGATGGGAATCATGATTGCACTTGCGGGTTACCAAGCTCGTTTTGACAAGTGGAATAAAGCTGACAACCGCATCATTGGAGAAGTGAACAAGCAGGTTGGTGAGCTTGAGAAAAAGAATGCTCGTCCGATCGCCGTACCTCAATTGCTTGCAATTCTTGGTCTTGGTTTTGGTCTAGCGTTTATCGTCGGGAAGTTTTCCGAGAAGCTGCCACAAGGAGATATTCTAAACACTGCTACTTGGACAATCATGATCATCTCTGCGATTGGAATCGTTCTATCCTTTACAAAAGTTCGTGAACTTGAAAATTACGGAGCGAGTAAAGTAGGGTACGCAGGAATCTATCTATTGCTTGCTACAATCGGGGCAAAAGCGAATCTGATCTATGTCGTAGAAGCACCTCAATATATCTTAATGGGAATCGTATGGCTTGCCATTCATATTCTTTTCTTGTTCGCGGCAGCTAAGTTATTGCGTTCTCCTATGTTTTTCGTTGCGGTTGGCTCACAAGGAAACATCGGTGGGACAAGCTCTGCACCTGTTGTAGCTTCTGTTTTCCAACCAGCGCTTGCACCAGTCGGCCTTTTAATGGGGTTACTCGGTAACATCGTTGGAACGTATGGCGCAATTGTTTGTGCAAAGCTCGCACAGATGGTTTCACAGATGTAGACTCTTTAAGAACCGGTCGATTTGATCGGTTCTTTTTTGTGAAAAGATTGCATAAATTAAGTTTTATATGTATTTTTATGCGTTTTTGACAATTGATATTTTTCGACAAAACTTCTTATTTTTCGCCAATCTTAAGCCTTTGACAACTTTTTTGGGTATATGTCATACTATAAAGTGTATAGAAGATCTATACAAAGATTCGCATGATGAAGGGATTGTGAAACATGTTAGGAAAAGTAAAATGGTTTAACGCAGAAAAAGGTTTTGGATTTATCGAGCGCGAAGACGGAGACGATGTGTTCGTACATTTCTCTGCAATCAACACGGACGGATTCAAGAGCCTAGATGAAGGTCAGCAAGTCGAGTTTGATATTGTAGATGGAGCTCGTGGGCCTCAAGCGGCTAACGTAACTAAACTATAATTCCAGGCAATATGACCATACTTTTAATCCCGTCTGTTCAGGCAGGCGGGTTTTTAATTCTAGAAAATATTTCATAATATGAATGATTAGTTTGCATCATAAGGCAATCACTGTTATGATGGTGATAGATTATTTTTGTTCGGCGTAAAAGATTGTATGAGTTTCGACTTTTCTTCTTTAGCAATACTTTGGGCAAGAGTAGCAATATATCGTGTGGTAACGCACTAGGAGGCAACAAACATGGAACAAGGTACAGTAAAATGGTTTAACGCAGAAAAAGGTTTCGGATTCATCGAGCGCGAAAACGGAGACGATGTATTCGTACATTTCTCAGCTATCCAAACTGATGGTTTCAAATCTTTAGACGAAGGTCAAAAAGTAACTTTCGAAGTTGAGCAAGGTGCTCGTGGCGCTCAAGCTGCTAACGTTCAAAAAGCATAAGCTTCGTTATATGAAAACAGGTTCTCTTTAGAGCCTGTTTTTTTGTTGTGTTTAAAAAAGTTTACATAAAAAAACCCCCACTCAAGGATCGAGTGGGGTGATGGAACAGGTTTTGTAAAATGTTTTAAGCTTTAAAGGTTAATTCCTAGTATACCACATAGTTTGAAACTTACAGAATGTATGTCAAATTTATTTTTTGCATCAAAACTGAATTGGTAAATATAGAAACGGAAATTTTGTTTCATAAAAATATTTTTTTGAATCGTGGCTGATTGGATCTTTTCCCGGTCTCATAAGGTTTGTAGCCATTGTAAAGAATTTGTCGATAGTGTAAAAATATTGTCAAAATATTTTAAATGTTACGGAGGAATTCTTTTGGGGTATATCGAAATATATATACATCACCGAAAGGAGGAGTTAAGTTATGCATTTTAACATTCGTGGAGAAAACATCGAGGTGACAGAAGCCATTAGGGCTTACGTTGAGAAAAAGGTGACGAAACTCACAAAATACTTTAACGAAACTCCAAACTCTGAAGTACACGTCAATCTAAAGGTGTACAATAATGAACAATCCATTGAGGTTACGATACCGATGAAGGGCCTACTGCTTCGTGCAGAGGAACGTCATTTGGATTTATACGCTGCGATTGATTTGGTGGTAGAAAAATTAGAGCGTCAAATTCGAAAACACAAAACAAAAGTAAACCGTAAATTTAGAAATGCTGAAGGCACAAAGCACATGTTTGCTAACGGTACAGAAGGCGTATCAACGGCACTGTTAGAGGAAGAGGACGATTTCGAGATCGTACGTGAAAAACGATTCGATCTGAAACCGATGGACACGGAGGAAGCCATTCTCCAAATGGGATTACTCGGCCATAACTTCTTCGTTTACAACAACGCTGAATCTGGTGAGATGAACGTCGTGTACAGACGTAAAGACGGCAAATATGGCCTGATTGCAGGAACGAACTAACATATACCAAACTAGACTACACACCCCATGATCCTTCTGGGGTGTGTTTTATGTTTTAGGAAGAAAGGTTGCCGATATAATCTAGAACTCGTCGATATAATTGAAAACTCGCCGATATAAGTGGATTCTTGCCGATATATTCTAAATCTCGCCGATAAAAGGTAATTCTTGCTGATATTTTCTCAATAAAGGAGCCACTAACCATGAAAAACGATATCCTTTTAAAACAACTCACAGCTTTTCGTCACAACACTTTGAGTGCTGTGGAAGGACTGACTGAGGAGGAAGCGGATTTTATTCCTGAGGGTTTCAACAACAACATTCGCTGGAACTTGGGGCATATTTTTTTGGATCAGTACGATTGGCTGTATCATAAAATCCGTGAAGATAATCCGGCACCGATTCATTATCGAGAGTTATTCGGGTTTGGAACGAAACCAGAGAATTGGCTGCAGACGCCTCCAACGCTTCAAGAACTTCGTCACCGTTTGATGGAGCAGGTTCAAGTGATTCAGGAGCAATTTGGTCATCGACTTCACCAGGAACTAGATGAACCAACTGAACTTGGAATGAATACTTTTGCGGAAGTGCTGCCACGAACGTTTTATCATGAAGGTCTTCATTTAGGTACGATCCTTGCTATAAAAAAAGCGATTCACCTACAAAAACAAACACAAGCAAAATAAAAAAAGTGCAGACTCCACGTCTACACTTTTTCTGCTTTCCATACAGATACATCTCTCATTTTTTTGCTCGTTACTACTTCTATTATTGTAAATGTAACGCAAATTCACGATGATCTTTCAAACTTTTTTCAGCTTTGAAATATTTTTCGTGTTTTTCTGCGTTTTGTTCAACTCTAATCTGTTTTAACAGCAGGATTTTGAAGTAGGTAAGGGGAACTAGTGAGTAACAAGAAAACGCTTACACTAATGACTATGTTTACTATTTAAGGAGGAGAAGTAGTTATGATGATGAATGTGCCTTTTCGAGTTACAAGTATGCTAGAACATGCGGAGCGGTATTTTGCTAAAAAAGAAGTAACGAGCCGCACGATGTCCGGGATCAGGAAGTTCAGTTACCGGGAGATTGGTGAGCGAACACGCAGGCTTTCGAGCGCGCTAAAACACCTTGGTGTTCAAAAAGGTGAGCGGGTTGGAACACTTGCATGGAACCACCATCGTCATCTAGAAGCTTATTTCGCCATTCCTGGTGTTGAAGCTGTACTTCACACGATCAATATCCGACTTTCCCCTCAGCATATTGCATACATTATCAATCACGCCGATGACCAGATTTTATTCGTAGATCAGGACATTCTACCTCTTGTTGAAGCTCTTAAAGACCATATTCCAAATGTAAAAGCGTATATATTGATGACGGATGAAGACGAGCTGCCGCAATCGCCGCTTCAACCTCTCTATCATTATGAAAAACTATTAGAAACGGGTGATCCAGCTTACGAATTTCCACAGGATATCGATGAAAACGACCCTGTTGGCATGTGCTATACGTCAGCTACGACAGGAAACCCAAAAGGCGTAACGTACACGCACCGTTCGACCGTGCTTCACTCAATGTCACTAGGACTTGCTGATGGCGGTTCTGTATCAGAAAGTGATGTTCTTATGCCAGTTGTGCCGATGTTCCACGTAAATGCTTGGGGACTTCCCTATGCGGCAACCTGGTTCGGTTCGAAGCAAGTGATGCCTGGACCGCGATTCACGCCACAGCTTTTAGCGGAACTGATTGAGATGGAAAAAGTAACCTTTGCTGCTGGTGTACCAACGATCTGGATGGGGCTCCTTCAAGAACTCGAACAGAATAGTTATGATACTTCTAGTCTTCGAGCGGTTATTTGCGGAGGATCTGCTGCACCTAAAGGGATGATAAAAACGTTCGAAGAAAAACATAACATTCCGTTTATGCATGCTTATGGTATGACGGAAACGAGTCCACTTGTAATCGCAACGCGACTGAAAACGTATCAAGAGGGTCTGGACGAAGAAACGAAATTTGATTACAAAGCAAAACAAGGTTATGTCGTGCAAGGTGTTGAGATGAAAGTGATCGGTGCGAACGGAGAAGTGAAGTGGGACAGTCACGAGATGGGTGAGCTGTTGCTGCGTTCAAACTGGATCGCGGACGAATATTATAACGATGACCGGACGGAAGGGACGTTCAACGATGGCTGGCTTCATACCGGGGATGTCGTTACGGTGGATGAAGAAGGATTCGTGAAGATCGTCGACCGGACGAAGGACCTCATCAAGAGCGGGGGTGAGTGGATATCGTCCGTTGATTTAGAGAATGCAATCATGGCGTTTCCAGATGTTTTCGAAGCGTCTGTTATCGCCGTCCCTCATCCAGAATGGCAGGAGCGACCACTCGCATGTGTCGTGTTGAAGCCTGAGGCAAAAGGAAAAGTGCCAAAAGAAGATATTGTAGAGTTTTTGAGGCCGCAGTTTGCGAAGTGGTGGATTCCAGACGATATCGTGTTCATGGATGAGATCCCGAAAACGTCGGTTGGTAAGTTCCTAAAGCGGACATTGCGCGATCAGTTGAAAGATCATTATATGACGACTGCAAAATCGTAAAAATGTTTGCAGAGAACTTCTCAAAAATTGAGAAGTTCTTTTTTATGCGCAGAGGGAAGAGAATAATTCACTATAAATTTGTGAGCTATAGGAAAAAGTACGTATCTGATGGACACAAAGTCATTATGTCTCCCTCAAAAATACACCATGAAATATATTCACGGATAACTGCTTTTTATTCACGGTAATTTGCAATATATTCACGTATAACAGCAATAATTTCACGGATAAAATTATTTATCGAAAGTTCGACAAAGCTCACTATCTATCTCCTGGATCCTTCAGTCGAATCAACACTCAAATGACTCGATTTAACAAACAAAAAAACACCACCCTCTGCAAACCACGAGAACAGTGCCCAATCTACCTACTCTTCTATTTCTTTCTCAATCCATTTACCCGTTTCCGTCACGTCCCAATAATCACTTGCTTTGTAGTTGTTCAACGACATATCAAGATCATGAAAGATGCGGTGAACACCTTTTAACGGCTCTACACTCTCAGAAGTCATACTTTTCTCAATCTTGCTAAGCGCATTCTCGATGTCTGCCTTTAATGGACCCGCTACATAAGGCAGAATCTTATTTCGTATATCAATCTCTATTTCTTTTAATACCGGTGTATGTGTGTCTATGTTATATTTCGACCATTTATCATAGCCGAGCTCACCGTTCCAAAATTCGTGAATCACATTGATTCGTCTTTGGATCTCGGTCTTTGGAACTTCCATGGTTGGCTTGAAAAGAGCAGTGCCGCTCGATTTTTCAGCCTCCGTTAATTCCTCATCAGACGGTGCATCTACACTCGCTGCAGAATTTGGTCCGAACAGTGAATAATATCCCCAAGTGCCAAGGCCTCCGATGATGAAGAAGCTGAGAACGAGGGTGAGAATGATCGTTTTGCTTTTTTCACTTCGCTGTTTCTTTTGCTGCAGCTGCGCTTTTTGTACTTGCCCAGCGTTATGTGTCCTGTCTAGATCTGTGTTTTCCATTCAGAACCTCCCCCATCTATCTTTATATTATTTTACCAAAATTTAGGTCTGCAGTCTCTATGAAAGTATCAAATTTTTCACATATATAGGAAGTTTCTTTACGATGAATGCTACAATTCCGATGAAAAGATTTGGGATTTCTTGTGGCTCGTTTCACAAACTGGTAGAATAGAAGTGGTATATAATTTTCGAGAACAGGGAGCGTTATTCGGATGATTAGCATTTTGAAAAAGATTTTTCCAAGTTCCAATGACCGAACGTTGAATAGATACGAAAGAGTTGCGGAAAAAGTGGAAACGTTAGCTGAAGAGTTTAAGGCTTTAAATGATGAAGCTTTGGCGAACAAAACGGCTGAGTTCAAGAGCCGTATCGAAAAAGGGGAATCTCTGGATGACCTTCTCCCTGAAGCGTTTGCGACTGTGCGTGAAGCATCAGCTCGTGTATTGAACATGCGTCACTATCCTGTACAGATTATGGGTGCGGTTGCGCTTCATGAAGGTAACATTGCAGAAATGAAAACCGGTGAAGGTAAAACACTAGTTGCGACAATGCCTATTTATTTGAATGCACTAGATGGAAAAGGTACTCACGTTGTTACAGTCAATGAATATTTGGCTCGTCGTGACTCTGAGATCATGGCACCACTATACAATTTCTTAGGTTTAAGTGTTGGATTGAACGTATCTGACCTTTCGAAAGAAGAGAAGCGTGATGCATACGCAGCTGACATCACTTACGGTACGAACAATGAGTTCGGCTTCGATTATCTGCGTGACAACATGGTGGTTTATAAAGAACAGATGGTTCAGCGCCGTAACTATGCGATCGTCGATGAGGTTGACTCGATTTTAATTGACGAAGCGCGTACACCGTTGATCATTTCAGGTTCTGCTCAAAAATCAACACAACTTTATCAGATGGCGAACATGTTCGTGCGTCAGCTGAAAAAAGAAACAGATTATACAGTAGATGAAAAGACGAAGAACGTTCAGCTTTCTGAAGAAGGTATCAACCGAGCGGAGCAGATGTTCTCGATCGATAACTTATATGATTATCAGCACGTAACATTGAATCACCATATTAACCAAGCGTTAAAAGCGAACATCATCATGCAGCGTGATGTGGATTATGTCGTTCAAGACGGCGAGATCGTTATTGTTGACCCATTTACGGGACGTCTGATGGCTGGTCGTCGTTACAGCGATGGTCTTCACCAAGCGATCGAAGCGAAGGAAGGTTTGGAGATTCAGCGTGAGAGCATGACACTCGCGACGATTACGTTCCAGAACTACTTCCGTATGTACAATAAGCTTGCTGGTATGACCGGTACAGCGAAAACGGAAGAAGAGGAATTCCGCAACATCTACAACATGGATGTTATCTGTATTCCGACGAACCGTCCGATCGCGCGTGATGACAGAGCAGATCTTATTTATAAAACGATGCAAGGCAAGTTCAAAGCGATTGCGGCTGAAATCGAAGAGCGTCATAAAACAGGACAGCCGATCCTTGTTGGTACGGTTGCTGTTGAAACATCTGAACTACTTTCACAGCTTTTAACGAAGCGTAAGATCAAGCATAATGTGTTGAACGCGAAAAACCATGAGCGTGAAGCGGAGATCATCGAAAATGCCGGTCAGCTTGGTATGGTAACGATCGCAACGAACATGGCCGGTCGTGGTACGGATATCAAGCTTGGTGAAGGAGTTCTTGATGTTGGCGGACTGCACATCCTTGGTACAGAGCGTCACGAATCACGCCGTATCGATAATCAGTTGCGTGGTCGTGCGGGTCGTCAAGGAGATCCAGGTTCGTCCCGTTTCTACATCTCGATGGAAGATGAATTGATGCGTCGATTCGGTTCTGACAACTTGATGACGATGATGGAGCGTCTTGGCATGGATGAAGAGACGCCGATCGAGTCTAAAATGGTTACGAAAGCTGTTGAATCTGCACAAAAACGTGTAGAGGGATCAAACTTTGATGCTCGTAAACAGCTTCTACAATATGACGATGTAATGCGTCAACAGCGTGAGATCATCTATGCACAGCGTCAAGAAGTTCTAGATGCGGAGAACTTAAGTGATATCGTTCTTCGCATGATCGATTCTACACTTGAGCGAATCGTTACGGTTCATACACCAGAAGCGGAAGTTCAAGAAGAGTGGAACACGAAAGAAATCGCGGATTATGTAAATGCGGTTATGTTCACAGAGCCGACGTTCACAGAAAAAGATCTATTCGGTCTAGACCGTGAAGAAATCATAGAGAAGATTCAAGCGAAAGTACACGCGGCGTTTGCTGAAAAAGAAACACAGCTTCCTGCTGAACAGATTGCTGAGTTCGAAAAAGCAGTAATCCTACGTTCTGTTGATAGCAAATGGATGGATCATATCGACCAGATGGAACAGCTTCGTCAAGGTATCCATCTTCGTGCTTACGGTCAGAACGATCCGTTGCGTGAATACCAGTTTGAAGGCTTCGAGATGTTTGAAGCGATGGTTGCGGCGATCGAGGAAGAAGTTACAACTTATATCTTAAAATCGCAGATCGAGCAAAACATGCAGCGTGAACAAGTGGCTGAAGGTAAAGCCGTTGTCCCGAGCGATAAAGAAGATACATCGAAAAAGAAGAAACCGGTTCGTAAAGCACAAGACATCAAGCGTAATGATCCTTGTCCATGCGGAAGCGGAAAGAAATACAAGCAATGTCACGGAGCTGAACAAGAATAGAAAGTTGCGTGAGTGAAGAGAGTCTTTTAATAGGCTCTCTTTGCGCTTGTAATCAGATGTGAAAAAGGATTATTTTGAACAGCGTTCGCATATTTTAAAGATGGAACAACTATAAGATGAGGTGCAAACTATGGATTTAGTAGAAGTAAAACAGGAATTAAACGTGATTGAAAAACGTATCAACGACTTTAGGGGGTCTCTTTGACCTCGATACAAAGAAAGCGCGTATCGCAGAACTAGATGAAGAGATGAGTGCACCAACGTTTTGGGATGATCAGAACGCAGCACAAGTCGTGATTAATGAAGCGAACGGATTAAAAGAACAAGTGAACGAGTTTGAAGAACTTGCTTCTGCTTATGAAGATCTAGAGATCGCGCACGAGCTTGTAAAGGAAGAAGCGGATGAAGATCTTCAGAAAGAACTTGTAAAAGATTTAAAAACCTTAATCACGAAGCTGAATGATTTTGAGCTTCAGCTTTTATTGAACGAACCGTATGATAAAAACAACGCGATCTTAGAACTTCACCCAGGTGCGGGTGGTACAGAGTCTCAAGACTGGGCGTCGATGCTGCTTCGTATGTACACGCGTTATGCGGAGCGCCAAGGCTATAAAGTAGAAACGCTTGATTATTTACCTGGTGATGAAGCTGGAGTTAAATCCGTAACACTTAGCATTAAAGGACATAATGCTTATGGCTATTTGAAGGCTGAAAAAGGGGTTCACCGCCTTGTTCGTATTTCACCGTTTGATTCTTCAGGCCGCCGTCACACGTCATTCGTTTCGTGTGAAGTGATGCCCGAGATCACAGATGATACTGAGATCGAGATTCGTACAGAAGATCTTAAGATTGATACGTACCGTGCGTCTGGAGCAGGTGGTCAGCACGTTAACACGACTGACTCTGCTGTTCGTATGACACATATCCCAACGAACACGGTCGTTTCGTGTCAAACGGAGCGTTCACAGATCAAGAACCGTGAGCGTGCGATGAAGATGATGATGGCGAAATTGGTGCAGCGTCGTTTGGAAGAGCAGCAGGCGCAGTTGAATGAAATTCGTGGTGAGCAGAAGGAGATCGGGTGGGGAAGTCAGATTCGCTCTTATGTTTTCCATCCGTATAGTCTTGTGAAGGATCACCGGACGAATACAGAGGTTGGTAATGTGCAGTCTGTTATGGATGGCGAGATCACGCCGTTTATTGATTCTTATTTGCGGTCTAAGTTGTAAAAAAACCTCATTTTGTTTTTGCTTCGAGGTATTTGAGAGAGTTTGATCTGCGCTTCAGGTGCTTCGCTTTCCGCGGGGCAGGCGGTGAGCCACTTGCCGCTTCGCGCCTTTAAGTGTCTCACCTGACCGCTAGTCCTAGCCGAGAGTCTGCGCACCTTCCGCTCCAATCAACTTTTCGAGGGTGTTAAAAACCAAAAACTTTCTAGTACTTAGAGATTGCAAGTAAGCTTCCATTACAAACCATGAAACACAAACAACAAAAATGAACCGAAACAAAAACAAAACTTCCGGGCTAATTGCTTCCGGAAGTTTTTTTATCGTATGTGTGTGAGATCTCCCTCTTGTACGAGTTCGATCTTTCTATGTTGTCCGTCTGTTACAATCTCAACGTTTCCATTGTCATAAATCCAAACGACTTGATACTCCTGGCCGTTATAAATGACGAAACTCCCCACTTCTATCTGCATGGCTTCACTCCTAATAAAGCTCTCTAGTTAATTATACCTATCTAAGATGGAATGTATATTGGGAAAAAACATGGACATCTGTCTTCTTTAGTATAAAGGAAATTGCCCTATTTTCCCAACTTATATTTTCTATAGCAGAAATCTTCACCTGTTAAAAGGTTTGATGAGGTAATTATCAATTCCTTTTGACTCTATCGTTAGCCATGTTCATTTTATGTCGGCAAACATCGTAACTTTATAAAAAACAAAAAATTCTTAAACGTTTGTTTAAATCCTCTACATAGTGGCTTAACATTTCGACCGTATTCTTATAGATGCAACATCAATTTTATAGGTCTAGGGGGAAATGACATGGAAAAGAAGCCATTGGATAGAAGAACCTTTTTAACATATTTGGGTACAGGCGCAACGGCACTTGCTGCAGCTACGACAGGATTAGGCGCTTTATCAGACACAGCTAACGCTCAATCAGACAGCTTGATGCGCATGAAACCTCGTAAAAAAGGGTTTAAGTTTCACCCGATCGCACCAACGGACAAAGATGATCTTGTTTTGCCAAAAGGATATAAATATGAAGTGATTGCATCTTATGGTGATGTGATTAATAAAAATGGTGACACGTTTGGATTCAATAATGATTTTACGATGTACTTTCCGATCGACAAATCAAGTGAACATGGCTTGCTTTGGGTGAACCATGAATACACGAACCCATTATATGTGGAAGGTGAAAAAGTAAACGATAAATATACTTCTGCTCAGATTGAAAAGATGCTCTACAATCAAGGCGGTTCTATTATTGAAGTGAAAGTGAAGAACGGCAAATGGGTAATGGATAAAAATTCGATATACGCTCGACGAGTAACAGGACTCACACCATTCGCACTGACTGGACCAGCGAAAGGAACGGCAGCTGTAAATGGTGCAACAAAGGCACAAGGAACGTTTGCGAACTGTTCTGGCGGACGTACACCATGGAACACGGTTTTATCTTGTGAAGAAAACTTTGAAGATACATCAAAAGCGGCTAATCTGGATCAAACCCATTATGGCTGGGTGATTGAAGTCGATCCTTTTAATCCGAACTTCAAAGTTAGAAAGCACACAGCTCTTGGACGCTTTAACCATGAAAATGCTAGCGTTGGAATTTCGAACGATGGACGAGTCGTTGTTTATATGGGAGATGACAAAAAGGATGCATGTGTGTACAAGTTTGTGAGTAAAGGCAAATATGCCGCTGCAAAAGGGAAAGACAACAGCAAACTTTTAGAAGAAGGAACACTTTATGCAGCAGATCTTGCAAACGGAAAATGGCTTCCATTAACGATTGAAGCTGTTCGTGAAAAAGCAGCTGGCAAAGCGGACCTTTTAGAAAAGTTCCAAACACAAGGTGATGTAGTGGTTAACGCACATGATGCGGCCATCCTTCTAGGCGCGACACCGACAGATCGCCCGGAAGATGTGGAGATTTCACCACTGGATGGGACAGTATTCATCGCACACACGAACAACGACAAGCACGGTAACATTCATGGCCATATCACACGCTTTTTTGAAAAAGACGAAGATCATGGTGCAGAAAGCTTTGAGTTTGAGATCTTTGCAGCAGGCGGTCGTCAAAGTGGATTCAGTGCGCCTGACAACCTAACGTTCGATTCAAATGCAAACCTATGGACGGTGACAGATATTTCATCAAGTAAGCTGAATTCTGGTGCGTGGACAAGCTTTGGTAACAACGGCATGTTCATGATTCCTACGATCGGTCGTGAAAAAGGAGAGGCGTTCCAGTTTGCATCTGCTCCAAAAGAAGCAGAGTTAACAGGACCATCTTTTACACCGAACGAAAAAACGTTGTTCTTAAGTATTCAGCACCCTGGTGAGGAAACGGAAGATAAAGCTAATCCTACCAGCACGTGGCCGCAAGTACGAGGTGGCAACACACCGCGTCCATCTGTTGTAGCCATTACTGGTTTCAGATTCTAATATTTCGCAGCACGTCATATAACAATTGATCACCAAAATTTGAGGAGGCGATCTACATGGGTTTCACAAACATCGGAGTACCAGGATTGATCTTGATCTTAATCATTGCTCTTATCATTTTCGGACCTTCTAAGCTGCCAGAGATCGGACGAGCATTCGGAAGCACGCTTCGCGAATTCAAGCACTCAGCAAAAGACCTCATGTCTTCGGATGAAAAAGAAGAAAAGCCGCAGTCAAAATAAAGAAAAGTGTAAGATGCGGGCGCGGTTAAAGTCCGCATCTTTTTTCTTTATAGCTGTTGCAATTTTAAACTCGTGGATTGAAAGCCTAAACTTCTGGATTGAACTCCAATACACATGAATCTAGAGTCCAAACACGGCACAACAAATTAAAAATGAACCGCTATTTAAAGAAAGGAGGCTGTATAGGATGAAAGCTGAAGAAATGTTTTTCGTTGAACACCTTGGTGAGCTTAGAAAACGCATTATTATCACGCTCGCGGTATTCATAACCGTTCTTTCTGTTTCCTTTTTCTACGTTCAGCCGATTTACGACTGGCTGATTCGAGATCTTGATCAGCAGCTTGCCGTTCTTGGACCAAGCGAGATATTATGGGTGTATTTTATGATATCCGGTGTCATCGCGATTGCGTTCACCATTCCAGTTGCCGCGCATCAGACGTGGATGTTCATCAAACCGGCATTAAGTAACAGAGAGCAGAAGGTAACGCTGTCTTATATTCCAGCACTATTCTTCTTATTCGTACTTGGTTTAGCGTTCGGTTATTTTATCGTGTACCCAATGGTTCTAAATTTCCTGCTAGGTTTATCGGAAGGGCATTTCCAAACATTCTTCACCTCAGAAAAATACT
This sequence comes from Fictibacillus nanhaiensis, assembly GCA_016401345.1. Taxonomy (GTDB): domain Bacteria; phylum Bacillota; class Bacilli; order Bacillales; family Fictibacillaceae; genus Fictibacillus; species Fictibacillus phosphorivorans. Next base: position 37,193 of record JAEACG010000004.1, read on the forward strand.
TTAAGTTCATGATGAATCTAACGCTTCCGTTCGGCTTTTTGTTTGAGATTCCGTTAGTGGTGATGTTCCTAACGTCGCTTGGTATCTTAAATCCGCACGTCTTAACGAAAGCAAGAAAAGTCTCGTATTTCGGACTTGTTGTCGTTGCCGTATTGATCACACCGCCAGATTTAGTATCAGATTTTCTAGTCGTCATCCCACTTCTCGTCCTTTATGAGATTAGCATCATGCTGTCACGCGTGGTCTATAAGAAGAAGCTCGCGAAAGAACAGCTCGCCATGGAAGAAGAAAATAAGGTCGTGGAGATGAAACGTCCTTCATAAATAATTTGAAAAGGAAGCCAATTTCGGCTTCCTTTCTTTATCAAACAAACTGATTCGAACGGCGGTTTTTGTCCGCTATATATTGTGCGTACATATTTGCTTTTTCTAAATTTACGTTTCGATTATAAAAATCAAACAGCTTGATCTCATAGTGTTCAGCGGGTAATACATAGCCCTGCTTTTTTAAATGTGGGTACAATTCTGTTTCAAGATAGTGAAAATAAAGATCGTCTTGCTTTTTCAATCGATAGATATGCATGTGGAAGAAGTGAACAAATGTCGTGCTGCCAGTTTCTTGCGCTGTTTTCAATCCTTTTTGTGCAAGTTGAACAATGGTTGTAACAGGTTCTTTTCCAAGAAGAGTAGCTGCGTTTACGTATCCTTCAAGAGACCCTAAGTAATTTGAAGTGCTAGGATCTTTTAGCTGCATCGATTCTTTGTAGTGCCGGCACGCATCTTCAAAATGTCCATGAAGAATCGAATGATAGCCAAAGTTGTGAAGAAGAAGCGCCTTTTGTTTCTCCAAGCCAAAGTTCTCACACATTTCGATAAGTTCTTGATATTTTTCGCTTTGAGGTCCGCTTGTTTGCTCTTGTTCGATTTGAATCAGCATCAGCATCTCAGTTTCAATCACTCTTACATAGCAATGGGATTTTTCAAAATAGTTAAGTGCTTTGCTAGCGTAATAGTATGACAGAACGCGTGAATTGGTAGAGTGATACGCGACAGCCATATGATAATAATATTCCGGGTTGTTGTAGTAGGTAGGGTCTACCTGTTTCAAGAGATCGATCGCTTCGTAGTAATCATGTTTCATTTGAAGTCCGTAGATTCCTTTAATATGCAGAAGCATGCTTAGTTCACGATGTGAGAGTTCAGTCCACTTTTCCATCTCTTGTAGAAGGGTTTCTGTCTTTTTTCTTTGTTCGGTAAGTATGTAATAACGTGTTAACAAAAGGGTGTGAGTGCGATAAAAATCTGGAATCTGCAACAAAGGAATCTGTTCGAGTTGCTTTTTGATGGTTTCTGTTTTGACATCCAGCTTCATGATGATTGCTTCTTCCCACTTTCTTAAGAGAAGTTCCACGTTTCTGTACAAATTCATCTCATTTTGAATATCGATCTGTAGTCGGTCGGCTAAAAACTGGATCGTTTCGCTGGAAACCTCAGTCAGTCCTCGTTCGATCTTACTCACATGTGTACCTGAACAAATACCGTCTCCGAGCTCTTTTTGTGTCATATTTCTAAGTTCACGATAGAATTTTATGATTTTTCCTTCAAGCATGAGCTGACCCCCTATCTCTTTTAAGAAATTCTCTACTTTTTCTATTCTACTAAAGAAAACCCCAAATCAGTTAGACGTTTTTTAAGTCCATATCCCTATTTCTCACCTCGTTTTCAAACGAAAATCTATTAAGTTCTAATTTGAAATAGGTATGGAGTCATGTGGAAAACCCCGATAGCGGCAAGGCGTTCTTGCACTTACAATTACATTTAAATCTACAAAAAATTCAAAAAATAGAAAGGAGGATACAACTTTTATTGTTTTTCTAGGAAAATTTTAACATCTAAGAGTTTCATATATAAATAACCGCTTGAAAAATCATTAATACCAAAGAAAGCAGGGAAACGATGAAAAAGATATCTTTTATTAAAAAGTCTACTGCCCTTACCTTAGCCGCTGGATTACTGCTATCTCCAAACACATCGATGTATACACAAAAAACAAGTGCGGCTCCTTTTAAAGCCGAGGATATTCTAGCATCACTTACCGCTAAACAAAGAGAAGCATTAAAACAGCTCGAACTAACAGATGTTGAAGGTCTTCAAGGCTTTAAAAAAGAAGAACTGCAGAGTGAAAAAGAGATCTCCGTTATCGTTCAATTTCAATCAAAGCCTGGACAAGCTGCAGTGTTAGAAGCTCAATTAAAAGGGAAAAAGATCTCACGTCAACAAGCTGACAGCAAAGTAGATCAAGAGCATGCTCAATTTAAGAGAGATGTTGAGAAACTCATTCCATTTGTTGCACCCATGACAAAAAAATCAACGCACAGAATTACATCCACATACAAAACCGTATATAACGGTGTGGCGATCAAACTGCCTGCCAATCAGGTAGAAGCGCTTCTACAATCAGAATCTGTAAAGGCGATTTATAAGGATGTAACGTTTAAAGTGGATCCAATCGCGATGGGCGAAGAAAAAGCTGTGAATAGCAACAGTGCAGGAACATCAGTTGAGAGCATTCCTTACTTGAAGATTGATCAGCTACATAATGAGGGCATCACTGGTGAAGGTGTTAAGGTGGGAATCTTAGACACAGGGATCGACTACAATCATCCAGATTTAAAAGAAGTGTATAAAGGCGGATATGATTTTGTTGATAATGACAGCGATCCGATGGAAACGACGTATAAAAACTGGCAAGACTCTAAAAAGCCAGAGTTTAACGGCAACGCCTATTACACGTCGCATGGGACACATGTTGCCGGAACGATCGCTGGTCAAGGCAAGAACCCGAATGTATCCGTTCAAGGTGTAGCGCCAGATGCTGATATCTATGCGTATCGTGTGTTAGGACCTTACGGGACTGGTTCTTCTGAAGGCATTATCGCGGGGATCGAGAAAGCAGTTAAAGACGGGATGGACGTGATCAACCTTTCGTTAGGTGCTGGTATTAACGACCCGTATTATCCGACTAGTACTGCGATCAACTATGCGGTTCTTAATGACGTGACAGCTGTCGTATCAGCTGGAAATTCAGGTCCGAACGCATACACACTAGGTTCTCCTGGTGCTGCTGCATTAGCACTTACGATCGGAGCGAGTGACGTACCGATGACGGTCGCTTCTTATACAGGATCAGTGGGGAGTGAGAGTGGACTTCAACTCACTGGACTCGCTCGTCATTATGCTGATCATTTAAACGAACTACAAGGCAAATCATATGATCTTGTTGATGTGGGTCTAGGTAAGGCTACTGATTACACGGGTAAAGATGTAAATGGAAAGATTGCTCTCATCGCTCGCGGTGAAACGACACTGAACGAAAAAGTGATACTCGCTAAACAAAACGGTGCGGTTGCAGTTCTTCTATATAACAACGTAGATGGAGTTATCGAGGCGAATCTTGGTGAGTCGACAACATTTATTCCATCATTCTCCTTAACAAAAGCAGCGGGTGAAAAGATTAAAACTCAGATCGCTGCAGGTAAATCCAGTTTTACGTTTGGAAAGTATGATGAAGTTCAAACAGAAGGCGATCGCTTAGCCGCTTTCAGTTCGAGAGGTCCAGCGAGACAGACGTACGACATGAAACCAGAAGTTACAGCACCTGGTGTTGCTGTTCTTTCAACGGTTCCATCATACATGGTAAATCCAGCGAACCAAACAAACTATGATTACGCATATTCCAGATATTCCGGAACATCAATGGCTGCTCCGCACACAACAGGAATCGCAGCTCTGATGCTCGATGCTAACCCTAACTTAGAACCTGAAGATGTTAAAACCATCTTAATGAACACAGCTGATCCGCTCAACGGAGATTATTCAGTATTTGAAGTAGGAGCAGGGCGTGTTGATCCTTATCAAGCTGTGTACAGTGGTACGAGTTTTCAAGTAAACGATGAAACGTTGATTCCTAGTTCTACGAATCTGGTTAAAATTAAAGAACGTACTGGTGGAATCGCATATGGAAGTCATTATGCCGGCAAAAAGCTGGCACTAAAGAAGTCCATTACGGTTGAGAACAACGAAAAAGTGAAGAAGACGTTCAAGGTAGAAGTAGAAGAAACAAAAGGTTCACCAAGCTTGAAGAAGAACGGAATCGAGATCTCTATTCCAGAAGAAATCAAGATTGCCGGAGACGATTTTAAAAAGGTATCAGCGGGTATAGAAGTTCCGAAAAAGGCAAAAGAGGGCATTTACGAAGGGTACATCACGCTGACGAATCAATCGAAAGCAGCTGAACACTACAGAATTCCATTCAGTATTCGCATTACGGAGGAAGGCTACAACAAACTAGAGCTTTCAACACCAGCCATCGCTCCGAACTATTTAAATACGGGAGGATTCTTCAATTACCGTGCGATTTATACACCGATGGAATTCAACTTTAAGTCTCCGATGGAGAAGATGGAAGTCGTCCTTCAAGACGGAAAGTCAGGGAAAGATCTGGGCTTAATCGGGACTATGAATTTAAAAGGTCGTAACGAAAACCAAAGCTATTACGTGTTAAACGCATTTAATGGCATGTACAACAAATTTACGGGGGATAAAACAGAACCTGTTGATTCCGAGATTTCCTTTGCACCAGCTGGTTACTATAAACTGAAATTTATTTCAACAACAGCCACTGGCAAACAACTAATAGATTACCGACATATATTCATCGATATTGATGAACCAACGTTTGAAAGCTCACTTGACGGTGATTCACCTTTCTTAGAATACAAACCAGGTCAAGAGACGTATCCATTTGACATCAAAATCAACGATCCTTTAGTAGATGAGATGAAGAAAGTCGGCTTGAACGTCGATCAATCATCAAACTCGATGATCTACTATTGGAACACGCCTTTCCCATCTACTCCGATCAAGATGGATAAAGAAGGCAGATTTGTTGAAGAGATCGCGATGAACGAAAACGTAACGACACTTAACTTCCGCATGGATGGTTTCGATCTGGCAGGTAACCCGGCTGTGCAGAAGAATTACTATTTTGTAAAAGAGGGCACACCTGTTTCCTATACGAAGAGTAAAAAAGCTCCTTTGAAAACTGGAGAAACGGTAAAAGCCACACTTGTATTGGATAACTTAAATGATCTGACCAAAGCGGAATGGAACTTTAACAATAGTAGCTTTGGCGCGGTGTCTCTTGTTGATGCTAAACTAACAGACGCTTTTAAAGACAAAGCAACTATCGAAGTAAAAGATGGTCTCGTAACTGTTGGGTTCAATAATAGTAACGAAACGCTAGATCACGCCGAGCTAGTAGAAGTGACGTTAAAAGTAAGTGATGATTATTATGCAACACGAGCTGCAGTAGCACCAATTGTAAAAGTAACAGATAACAATGCTAAAACATCAACAGTCCTGCAAGCTCAGTTAAGTTGGAAAGTAAAACCGCAGTTCTCTACTGCAAACGGTTATGTAACGCCTGAAGGCTTTCAGAACGAGGAGGGAACAGTGACAGAGAGACGCGATTGGACGAAGGTAGGAGGCTCTGTAGAAATTATCGATAGAGAAGGTAATGCACATGCACCATCAACACGCATCGCTGATAACGGTCAGTACAAGTACGACAAGCTTCCATTGCAAAAAGAAGCGTTCACTGTTGAAATGAGAGTGCCAGGACATTTCCTAACAAAAGACGAACTATTCATTGGTTTTGAGCACAATGGTGAATTATATGCACAAAGCCGTTTCATTACTGCGCTTGATGTGAAGGCGGGAGACGTGAACCAAGACAACGTGATCGATATTCTTGATGCGATCGAGATTCAAAATGCGTGGGGAACAGGAAAACGTGCCGCGGATATTAACTTTGACGGAAAGGTAGATGCAAAAGATATGAAATTCGTACAAAGAAACTATCTCCTACAAAACCAGCATGTTGACGATACACCATCACCAAGAAAGAAATACAAAGGAAAAACACTAGAAACGATCTTAGTAGAACTAGGCATTCAGCAATAACGGTGATTACATCTGAACAACCTTTAAGGAGAAGCATCTTCCTTAGAGGTTGTTTTTTTAACTAGATCCTCGAGATGGTAGACGCGGGATTTTCGATTGCCTGTGAAGGGGAGGTTTAGCGACTGGAGCAGGTGATATGATTGGCTTGTTGATGTAAGGTTCAAAAATTGTTTACAGGACTTATTGGAATTGGTGTTGGAGATTAGCAGAGCGTAATCTACTAATGCAGCTTCATGAGCCTTGTTATAGTTGTTTTTACAAGACGCACAATACCATGTTCTCCTACGGCGTTGTAAAAATTCTGCCTCGCAACTAGGACAAAACACACCACTTAGTAAATGATTTGGATTGATTTGATACTTGCTGCAAACGTCTGGATTATCTGGAGTGTGTATTTTTATCAGGTTTTTACTAATTTTTTTACTATCTTTAGGTAAGATTATTTCTTTTCGATGCTTATTGCTCAACTCTTCAAACTTGGCTACTAAACCAGAACTCTTGACTACTTTCATGCGAGCTTCTTTGTAAGCAGGAGAAAATTCTGTTATTGCCTTTGGATTAGTCATTACTACAAGACATTCGATTGGTAAGTGGGGGACTTTGAAGTTATTTAAAATGGCCACTAAGTGATAGAATTGTCTTTTTACTTGTTCAACGGGATTGTCAAAAGCTTCTTGTTGATTATTTAATGTACGGATCATTGGATCGTATGCACTTTCAAAAAAGAGATGTCCTGCAATGTTCTTACTTTCAATAATAAGTAAGAAGTGCGGTGTGATCATAAGGGTGTCAATTTGAAAGTAGTAGTCTTCATGTGAAATTCTAAGACCATGAAGTAAAATAAGGTTAGTTTGAGGGAGATAACGATAAAAATAGTCCAGTGACTGTTCACCACGATATCCAGATATATGTTTTCTTAAAACACGATGTATTTCATCTTGTTTCGCATCATTTAGTAGTGCTCTTTTCAAAAGGGATTGTAACTTATCAATGATAATTGGCCGTGTTCGATGTTTTTTAATCAAAAGTGACCACCTCATACACATTTTCTATATAATGATGGCTTTTGCAGAGTAATGCAAAGTACTAAATGAAGAAAAATGAAAATATGCGTCATTAATTTCACGGTAATCCTCCATATATTCACGGTAAATACAATTATATTCACGTATAAAAACAATAATTTCACGGATAAAATTTTTTATCCGAAGTTCGACAAACTACAACATATTCTGACAAATGCACAAACCAAAATACTATCTCTTTCATATGTCCATACTAACCACATCTAGCTCCCACACACAGAATCTCACCAAAACAACTGCTTTCAACCACACTTCACCTCATCACCGCGGCACTAAGGTCTCATTTACAAGGGTATACTGTGATTGGTATACTTTTTCTCGGTTTAAAGAAATTCCTTATGAAAGTTTGAGGGTTAAAGACAGCAATGATGATGGCTATGCGCAAACGACGGGGGATCTTGCACCCGACCGTCGAACTCATTTTAGAATATGTATATGTTGTGATTGGATCAGGACTAGTAGCACTTGCATTCTCGGTATTCCTGCTGCCGAACCAGATCGCCTCTGGCGGAGTGAGCGGGATATCGACGATTTTATATGGACTCTTTCAATGGAAACCTTCTATTGTACAGTGGAGTTTAAACATTCCGCTCTTCTTTGCGGGATTGTTCTTCCTCGGCCGACGTTTCGGCGCGAAAACACTTGTAGGTACAGTCGTGCTTCCGTTCTTTGTCTTTATTTTTGAAGGTTGGGGAGCTGCTACAGAAGATCCTTTACTTGGCGCGATTTTCGGTGGACTAGGAATCGGAGCTGGTCTTGGGATCGTGTTCCGCGGAAAAGCCTCTACGGGTGGAGTAGATCTGCTCGCACAGATCGTCCATAAGTATACGGGTGCTTCACTCGGATCAATCATCCTTCTCATAGACGGAACGATCGTTACGTCGTCCGCTCTATTTTTCGGGATCGAACAAGCTCTATATGCACTTATTGCTATGTTCATTACGGCAAAAACGATCGATGTCGTACAGATCGGGCTAGGGACGACGAAGATGGCGCTGATCATCTCAGATAAAGAAGATGAGCTTCGCCAAGGCATACTGACTCACATTTATCGTGGCGTTACGAAAATCAATGCCTTCGGCGGTTATACGCAAGATGAACGGCCTATGTTGATGGTCGTTGTTGCTCAATATGAAGTAACAAAATTGAAACAATACGTAAAAGGTGTCGATCCAGATGCTTTCGTAATCGTAGTTAATGCAAACGAAGTATTAGGAGAAGGCTTTAAACGAGGATAAACGATCAGAAATGTAGCCAGTTGGGACTCATCCCGACTGGTTTTCTTTTGTTCACTAGTACTTTTCGCATAGAGGAGCCCTTTTTACTAGAATTAGCAATTATACATTGAAAAAACTCTAGCAATACCAGGTCAAAAGACCCGAAATCCCACGGCAATGGTCGGTTTTATCGCACCTGTGTCGAAAAGTCTCCCTGCAGGTTTTTATGAGATATGAAGGATTTCAGCGAATTGTGTCGTATTTTAAGTACTACGGAATCTCGAAAACATGACCATGGTCCCTTGTCTGAGGGAAGATGAAACACAACTGTAATAAAATTGTCAGTGCAAGATGTTATAATAGTTATTGCGGAAAAAAACTGACATATATCGCGTATTTGTCGAAAGACCTTTATATAGAACTTGTTGATTGATCAGGGAAATATTTTTTGGGGTAGTAAGGAAGTGATTTTGCTTGATAGAAATGGTTGATGTATGGAAAACATACCCGAACGGTGTTATGGCACTTAACGGGATTGACGTCTACATAGAAAAAGGTGAATTTGTTTATGTAGTCGGACCAAGTGGAGCAGGTAAATCCACGTTTATAAAATGTATGTATCGTGAAGAGAAACCCACACAAGGTTCAATTATCATTAATGGAACAAACCTTGCAAAAGTAAAAGAAAGACAGATTCCTAAAGTACGAAGAAAGATTGGGGTTATCTTCCAAGACTTTAAACTGTTGCCGCGTTTAACGGTATACGAAAACGTAGCTTTTGCACTTGAAGTTATTGAAGAGTCGCCAAAAGTGATCAGAGAACGTGTTATGGAAGTTCTTGATCTTGTAAAACTAAAAAACAAAGCGCGCATGTTCCCAGACGAGCTATCAGGTGGAGAGCAGCAGCGTGTATCTATCGCACGTTCGATTGTGAACCATCCTCCAGTTGTTATCGCGGATGAGCCGACAGGTAACCTTGATCCAGAAACAGCGTGGGAGATCATGGAGATCTTCAAAGAGATCAACGCTCGTGGAACGACAGTTGTTATGGCAACTCATAATAAAGAAATCGTAAATACAATCACAAAGCGCGTAATTGCCATAGAAGGCGGCCGAATTGTACGTGATGAGGCGAAGGGGGATTACGGCTATGAAGATTAGAACATTAAAGCGTCATTTCGTTGAAGCATTCAAGAGCATGGGAAGAAACGGCTGGATGTCCTTTGCTTCCATCTCTGCGGTAACGGTAACATTGCTATTAGTAAGTGTGTTCTTAGCAATTCTCTTGAACATTAACTTTATTGCAAGTCAGATCGAAGACGATGTACAGATCAGAGCGTATATCGAACGAACGGAAAAGCCGGAAAGATACGATGCTTACAAACAAGAGCTTGAAAAGCTTGGTAAGGTAAAAACGGTAGAGTATCAATCTAAAGAAGAAGGTCTTGATGAACTGATTGAAAGTCTAGGAGATGAAGGAGAAGCGTTCTCATCCCTTAAGAATGAAAATCCATTACGAGATGCGTTCATCATCTACACAGAAAAGCCGCAAGATACGGCTGCTGTAGCAAAAGAAGTTGAGAAATTTAAATTTGTAAACAAAGTTGAGTACGGACAAGGGACCGTCGAGAAACTCTTTAAAGTGACTGATGTTGCCCGCAACGTTGGGATCGTCCTCGTATTAGGACTTGTATTCACAGCGATGTTCCTTATCTCAAATACTATAAAATTAACGATCGTAACACGACGACGCGAGATTGAAATTATGAAACTCGTTGGTGCGACGAATGGATTTATCCGCTGGCCGTTCTTCATTGAAGGTTTTGCATTAGGTGTAGCGGGTGCTATACTACCAATCGTTGTCATCTCAGTTGGTTATCAAGCAATTTTTGATATCGTTAATCAAAAATTAGGAACAGTGTTCATTGAGCTATTGCCAGTAACACCACTTATCCCGCAGCTAGCGCTGTTGATGATTCTGATCGGTGGAGTGATCGGCGTTTGGGGAAGCTTAACGTCTGTTCGTAAGTTCTTGAAGATTTAGTAAAGATAGCAGAAATAAAGAGATCCAAGAAAAACGAAACAATTAATTGGGGTTAGGGAGGAAAACGAATGAAAAGGAAAGTGGTTGGTACAGTGCTTTCATTAAGTTTAGCACTGGGCGCCTTTACTGTGTATCACTCTGAATCCGTCGTTCACGCGGAATCTTTATCAAGCATCAAGAAAAAACAACAAGAAAATGCAAAGAAAGCGGAGGCTGCAAAATCAAAGCTGGACAAGAACAAAAGCAGCCAAGCAGCGATTGAAGCAGAAGTAGCAAGAATCGATAAGCTTTCTTCTGAAACAGATCTGAAAGTACAAGCCAAACAAACAGATATTAAAGAAACAAAAGAAGAGATCGACGTGTTAAAAGGTGAGATCGCTGTTGTTCAAAAGCGAATCGATAAGCGCGATGCTCTACTAAAAGAACGAGTTAACTCTATGTATGAATCTGGCGGAGCTGTTTCTTACTTAGAAGTTGTTCTTGGTTCAAAAGATTTTGGTGATTTTCTTGACCGTGTTCTTGCATTGAACATGATCGCAGAACAAGATCGTCAGCTTTTAGAAGAACAAAAGAAAGATAAAGAGCTTCTAGAGAAAAAGATGGCAGCTGTTGAGAAAAAACTAGTTAACCTACAAAACGCAATGAAAGAGTTACAAGTATTGCAAAAGCAATTAAAAGCTCAAATGGATGAAAAAACTCGTCTTATGGCTTCTCTTAAGAAAGAAGAAGACTCATTGCATGCTGAAGCACACAAGATTGAAAACGAAGGTGCACTTCTAAAATCTCAAGAAGATGCGTTCCGTGCTGAACAAGCTCGTGCAGCTGCACGTGAAAAAGCTGCTCGTGAATCATCGTCTTCAGGTGGATCAGCTCCTTCAATGGGACCTGTTTCAGGTAACGGTATGATCATCAAACCTGCTGCTGGAAGAATTTCTTCTGGATTTGGTAACAGAAGCAGCGGTATGCATGAAGGAATCGACATCGCTCAAGGTGGAACCGTTCCGATCTATGCAGCTGCAGATGGAACAGTTATCCGTTCTGAGTATTCATCATCATATGGAAACGTTGTATATATCTCTCACTCGATCGGTGGGCAGCAATGGACAACGGTCTACGCTCACATGAGTAGCCGCGCTGTATCAGGCGGATCTGTTTCAAAAGGGCAGTTCCTAGGTAACATGGGGAACACTGGACATTCATTTGGTCAGCATTTACACTTTGAGCTTCACAAAGGACCTTGGAATGCAGGAAAAACAAATGCTGTAAATCCTGCGGCTTACTGGTAAAATAAACACATAAAGTAAACAAGCTATTCATATAGTGAAGTAGGAGACAGGCTGTTGCCTAAAGACTCTTACAATGGAAGGCATCGCACTTTGCAGGGTGTGATGCCTTTTCCTGCAAAAACGAGGTGAGCAGAATGAACGTAAATAAAAAAATGTTGGCCCTGCTGATTGTTCTTTCCTTGCTTGTTGGTGCCGGTGGCATGTATGGTTCGATGGCACTGTTTGGAAACGATTCGAAGTATGTTCAGAACGGTGAAGTAAACGATCTTCCGAAGACCGCAACGAAAGTCGACAACGACGAAGAGTTTGCGAAGCTTCAGAAGACGTATGAGATCATCTCTTCTCGTTATGTAGAAGATGTTGATCGTGACAAACTCCTTGAAGGTGCCATTCAAGGAATGGTCAAAACGTTAAAAGATCCATATTCGGTTTATATGGATGAAGAAACAGCAAGTCAGTTTTCACAGTCACTCGATTCTTCTTTTGAAGGAATTGGGGCAGAAGTGAGCATGGTAGACGGTAAAGTTACGATCGTCGCACCGTTCAAAGATTCACCTGCTGAAAAAGCAGGACTCAAGCCAAACGATCAAATCATTACGATCGACGGTAAAAGCGTTGAAGGACTCGATCTCTATAAAGCCGTATTAAAAATCCGCGGTGAAAAAGGATCTGTCGTAACACTTGGTGTAAAACGTACAGGCGTTAACGATGTAATGCCAGTCAAAGTTACACGGGATGAGATTCCGATCGAGACGGTTTACTCTGATATTGAAGAAGTAAAAGGTAAGAAGATCGGTGTACTTGAAATCACCTCTTTCTCGGAAAAAACGGGAGCTGATTTCAAGAAACAGCTAACAGAATTAGAAAAAGAAAAGATTGATGGTCTAGTTATTGACGTTCGTGGTAATCCAGGAGGCTATCTAGAAGCGGTTGACAGCATTCTTCGTCAGATCATTCCTGAGAAAAAGCCATTCGTTCAGATCGAAGACCGCAAAGGAAACAAAGAACGTTATGTTTCGACGTTAAAAGAAAAGAAAGATTACCCGATCATTGGTTTGATTGACAAAGGTAGTGCGTCAGCATCTGAAATTTTAGCTGCTGCTCTAAAAGAAGCAGGAAACTATGACTTAGTTGGTGAGAAGTCATTCGGTAAAGGTACCGTTCAACAATCGATCGATCTTGGTGATGGATCGAACATCAAGCTGACACTGTTTAAGTGGCTGACGCCGGATGGAAACTGGATTCACAAAAAAGGGGTAAAGCCTACTTTTGAAGTGAAGCAGCCAGACTACTTCTACACAAACCCAATTACGGTTGAGAAAAAAGCGTTAGAGTTTGATATGAACAACGAGCAAGTGAAGAACGCTCAAGTAATGCTGAACGGTTTAGGGTTCCAAACGGGTAGAGAAGATGGATACTTTGATGAAAAGACGCAAGCTGCGGTAACCGCGTTCCAGCGTGCGAACAACTTGCCAGCAACAGGGAAAGTAGATACGAAGACAGCTGGTAAGATGGAGTCAAAAGTGATCGATTCAATCCGTGATGACAAGAACGATGTTCAGCGTAAAACGGCGATTGAATTGCTTGCAAAATAAGGGATTATGGCAGGAAAAAACAACTGAAACACGAATACTATCCGTAGAGGAAATTATTCTCTACGGTTTTTTTTGTAAGCATGTTTAGATAGAGTAAATTACATATGGGAGAGGTTGATTTCCGCTCCAGGTTGCTCGCTTTCCGCGGGGCAGGCGGTGAGCCACATTCGTACGTTTCACGTATAAGTGTCTCACCTGCCGGCCTGTCCCGCAGGAGTCTCGCACCTTGCGCTCCAATCAACTATTCATAGAAGTATTAACGAAAAATAAGTAAAATCCTTGAGTAATTTCTATGGTGGGTATTAAATAAAACAAAATCAATGGATCTAAAAGATAAAATCCTTTGTCATGCTTAAAGGGGTAGACAATATGCAGTCATTGAATGTTGGAGATGTTCTTTATCAGCTGGTAATGTTTTTAATTCTGATTGCCATCATCGTTGGAGTTGGTTTATTAGTGAAGCGAGCTGTGAGTACGGATAGAAGATTGAAACGTATTGAAGAAAAAGTGGATGAATTAAAAGTTGAGAAAGGAAGAGACCGCACATGACAGACACCTTTGTGAAAGAATTACTTCAGGGCATGCTGCTGCTTTTTTTACACCCGCTTTTTTATGGTTTTATTCTTGTTGCTTTCTTAATTGGATTAAAACGTGTGAAACGAGAGAGAAAAGAATTTAAAGTGCGCGTGCATCCCGTTATTGATAATTTAATATTTTCATTGCTACCAGGCATTTTGATTGGACTCATCGGTTCAGTAATCTTTGTGGCAGCTGGTATCACATTGCCGCTTGGAATGATTGCTTTAATCGGTGTTGTATATGTGGCTTTAGGCTTAACGTTTAAAACAAGGTTTATGAATCCTGCATACGCTGTGAGTTTGGCGGCAGTTGTTGGTTTGTTGCTTCCAAAATTTCAACTCGGAATTTCTTTTCTAGATCGTTGGATTGTTGATGTTCAAAAAACCCCGCTTGATTCATTAGCGGTCATTATTGGTGTTCTTTTGATTCAAGAAGGGATACTGGTCATCTGGAAAGGTGCAGATCGCACTTCTCCCCGGCTGTTCAAAGGAAAACGAGGACATTACATCGGTGCACATGAAGCTACGAGATTTTGGATTGTTCCTCAGTTTTTAGTTTTACCTGTAGGCTCAATTCCTGTTTTAGATTGGTGGCCGTTGTTTCCGATGGGTGCGGTAGGATTCTCATTTTTCCTCGTACCGTTTGCCATTGGGTATCGCCAGCTGGTTACACATACACTGCCGGAAGAAGCAATTAAACATCTAGGCAGACAAGTTTTGATTTTAGGATTTATCGTAACAGGCATTGCAGCAGTAGGTCATTTTTATAATTTACCGCTTCTAATTGCTATAGCAATCGCAGCCGGTCTTGCTGGGCGCGAGCTCATCACACTCGTGACGAGCCAACGTGATGATACGAGACCATCTCATTTTGTTCCAAGAGATCAGGGAGTTATGATTCTTTCAGTCGTACCAGGGACACCCGCTGCAAAGATGGGATTAAAGATTGGCGAAGTCATTGTAAAAGTAAATGGAGTCACACTTTCACACGAATCAAGTTTGTACCGAGCCCTGCAAATTAACGCTGCTTACTGCAAACTGGAAGTTCTTAATCTGAATGGTGAGATTCGTTTCGTTCAAGGATCACTCTATCAAAATGAACACCACCAACTAGGTGTACTCCTCGTCCATGATGTAGTAGATCGGAATGCTGCTGTTGGGGATTGATGTGATTTTTCATAATTAACCGGAATCTGTTCAAAATTCGCCGGAATGATTTCATAATTTATCGGAATTTCATAATTGTTATATAGAGGGCTCATTTAACGTGAGTCCTTTTAAATTTTTGTTATTCCACAAACGGGCCAGATTGTGGAATAAGTTATTGTAAGTTGTAGATAAATTAAAAGTTTTTTGATTAATGCTAGTTACTGGAATTAACCGCTGGTAAAATAATAGTAATAGACTACATGATAGTTTCATTATCATAATTCGGTAACTGTTTAATAAATGGACAACCTTTTCAACTCGTCTGCATAATCTATTTTAATTTTTACATTCCTTAATTATGTATATTTATTAAGGAATGCTAGGACAATTTTAAAATGAGGTGAACAACTTGGAAGGATTTTTAAGTACTTTTGTATTTATTTTACCTGGAATTATGGCCTATTTTTGGTTACAAGTTTTTGGGCTAAACCCAACGATTAAACACACTGCACCAGAACTTTCTGGAATTTCAGCATTACTATGGTTACCTGTAAGTTTTAGTACTCTTCTATTATTAAATTTATGGAGTAATATTAATAAAATTGATTACTTTATAGTGGATAATGTAAAGACAATTACTGATCTGAACAAAGCCACTTCAGATATAAGGTATATTGCGCTATTTTTACTAGTAAGCCTAGTGGTAAGTTACTATATTTGTTGGTTTTGGTGTTTATGGGGTAATGAATTTTTAAGAAGTAGAATTAATAATGTCAGAAAATCAAGAGGTATTGCCTTGCTTTCTTCTAGTGCTTCAGTGTGGGAAGAGTTTTTTATAAAAATAAATAATGATAATGCTAAAGAAGAGAAGGAATGCGAAAATGTTCAGAGTAAGAAAGCAGTCCTAATAGTTTATAAGATAGATAAACCTGAGGAATTTGTTGCAGGATCTATGACAAAGGCTTCAAGGCCTTTTGAATTAGATAAAAGCTTAGTATTAGAAGACACTCAAGAATGGGTAGATTCTATAAATAATGATTATGATTATGATGTTAAAAGAGTATATGTTGATATTAAATCAGGAATGGTTGTTAAAGAGCTAAATTATGAAAATCCTAAAGATAAACTTAATAAAAAATAAATAAAAAAGGGTAGGGGTTACCCTTTTTTTGGTGGTGGAGAAACCTTTATACTATCAACTGACCCATTTACTTTACCACCAGGAGCCTTAGATGTAGGTAAGCCATGAGTTTTATGTGATTTTGGTTGTTTCTTTGACACATACAACACTCCGTTCTTTTAGTTATGTATTTATTTTTATTTACGAGGACTTGGTGGAGGAGGAGGAGAGATTTTAATACCTTCTATCGATCTTTCTTCGTGCTGCGGTGGATTTGAATTATTATCATAGACATTGCTCATATAATAATCTCCTTTTAACTTTTGTATGTGAACATTAATTATTTCTACAAATGTAATTGAAATTCCTTTTCGAAACTAAAAATTAATTAAGGTGCTTAATTTAGTGAAGGATTTTGTCATAAAAGCGAGAATTATACCATTAAATGTAAAATAAAATCTTAGGTTGGAGTGATAATATGACAATACCTTCATCTGTACTAGAATCTTGGTCTAATCAGGGTGCAACAACTACTCCAAAATTGTTGAGAGAAAAAATTGAAAAAAAATTATTAGGAGAGAACTCAAAAATTCAACGTAAAAATGAGCTTGATATATATATACAAGGTTCTTATCGAAACAATACTAACATTTATGGAAATAGTGATGTAGATATCGTGGTACAACATGATGCCACTTTTTTTAGTGACTTGTCTGCATTAGATACGTATGAAAAAAATATTTATGAGAGCGCTTTTGCTGATGCCACATATCGATGGGATGAGTTTAAAAGGGACGTTATTAAAACTCTAGAGGATGCTTTTGGTAAAGGTAATGTTGAGATAGGAAATAAATCTATAAGAATTGATGATGGAAGTTACGAGGCAGATGTAGTACCTTGTTTTGAGTATAGAAAATATACTTCTTTTGGAACATCTGAATATGAAAGACAGTATATTAGGGGAATAAAATTTTTTACAACAAACGAACGTAGATCAGTTGTTAATTATCCAAAAGAACACTATGCAAACGGAGCGAATAAGAATCAGAAGGTAAATACTCGTTTCAAACCAACTATAAGAATATTTAAGAATATGAAAAAGAAATTAGTTGATAAGAATATGTTAACAAAAGAAGAAGCACCGTCATATTTCTTAGAAAATTTACTATATAACGTACCAGACAATTATTTTAATAACAGTGATGTTGCTAATCGAGTTTATAATATTCTTAAGTGGCTTGGTGACAACAGAAATTCTTTATCTGAATTTGTCTGTCAGAATGAACAAATTTACTTGTTTGGTCCTAGTCAAGAACAATGGAATGAAACGGATGCTAAAAATTTTATCGATCAAGTAATCAACCTTTGGAATGAGTGGGTATAATGCATGAATATAGTATAGATGTGGATCATAGTAAAATAATTTTTTACCTAGCAGTTTTATCAGTAGGGTTATCAACAGTTATAACTAAACTCCTTACATTTTTCTTTAATACACTTCCAGATATGGAATTCACTATTTCACTCACAGCTATCTCTATCTTCGGTTTACTTTACAAACTCTTTGATAAGTTTTTCTGGAAATGGAAATGGTTTAGAAAAATAGGGATCGTACAAACACCTGATTTAAATGGTACTTGGAAGGGAGAATTTGTTTCATCTTTTTATAATTGGAAAGGAAAATATCCTGCAGAACTTGAAATTGAACAAACATGGACTGAAATTTGTATTAGTGGGAAATTTAACAATTCAACTTCATCTAGTTATACCACTGCTATTAAAGTTAGGGATGGCGGGGGAATAAAGATTTTTTATTCCTATAGAAACGATAAAAAGCCTGAGAAATCAAATGCAAGCTACTCTGATCATAAAGGATATACTTCTCTAATATTGAATAAAGAAGAACAATCTTTTGAAGGTCAATATTTTAATAATCCATCCAATAACAAAAATCACGGTACTTTACATTTAAAAAGAATTACATGAAATTAAATCTTCCTTTTTAAAGTTATTTCTGCAGCCTTATTTTTATTGTATTAACAAAATTTTTATTTGTTTTTTTGTATTCAACAATCCGATGCGTTGATCCAAGAAGGATTAACGCCTTTATTATGGAACTTATTGAACAAACGAGCAGGATTGTGGAATAAGATGAATATAAAAAGAGTGTTTTGTTAAATGTTTATGTTGATATAGGGGGGATTAGATTGGATAAGGAGAAAGAGAAAATAATTGTAAAATCATTTTTCACCAAAAGGCTCCAAGACAGGGTTCTCTTCGAATT
The DNA here is from genome assembly GCA_016401345.1 of Fictibacillus nanhaiensis. GTDB lineage: Bacteria > Bacillota > Bacilli > Bacillales > Fictibacillaceae > Fictibacillus > Fictibacillus phosphorivorans. The sequence goes on from JAEACG010000004.1 coordinate 55,574, forward strand.
GTCTTCAACTAAGAAACGCAAAGATGCTCTAGACCGTCTTTGTCATTCTTATAGGACAACTCTTCGTGAAAAGTATCTATTTGATATTCCAAAGCCAAATTCAGACCCCGAAGAAATAGCTATGTTGTTGAAACAAAATGGTGCTGGAGACTCCTGTTATGTCATATCCTGGGATGAAGGAATTGATGGCAAGGAGCTACCACCATTATTAGTAGCCTTAGAAAATGCTGTTGGGATGGGGATGCCATCAATCATATCCTGTATACCAGATAAACTCGCTTATTTTGAAGCTGAACAAGAAGTTCTTCCTTCACCAAGATTTTTATTAAAAAGGCAGCAATAAATTAATTGATACAAGAATAGGACTTCTGCTAACATAGTTATTCCATTAAAGTGTGCGTTACTTGAAGATCCAAGGAGCTGGTATAGCTCTTTTTTCTTTTAAACTAACTTGTGGAATCATGGAGGAGGATTTTAAAATTTCCAGGTTGAATTATTAAAACATCCTAAGCTATATGAATTGGTTAGCAACCAGTTGTGAGAATATTGATCATCGAGATTGAAGGGTTCTTCCATCAAGTCCATTTAACAGGTAGAAAATGTACTCTATATGAACTAAAACAAAAGTATTTAGCTACAAAGGAGTTATGTTACAACATTACAGATCTTCCAGACCTCTTCTGTCGTATGCATAACTTTGATCGACTCCCTTATGATAAAAATTTAGAAGTCGATTTTGTTATTGATACAGATACCGATAGAATATATAGTCCTTCTTAATAGAATCTTATAGATGAAAAGTTAATATATACTGTTTTTACATTTTCAACTGATAGGTTTAATAATTATTTAAGAAATGCACCCGATTGTGGAGTAACTATTTTAACGGTTTCGTGATGCGACCGATGCAGGTATAAAAGAGTAACCACTGTAATCAGTGTTGCTCTTTAGACCTTTAAGGGCTCTACATAGAAGAAAGAAAGCTGCTTTCAAAGCAGCCTAACCCTGAACCACCAATTACGTCATAGCTACGCTACTAATATGATCAATAATGGAGCATCTCTTATATTTATACAGAGTTTATTAGGGCATGAGAAATAAATAGGGGCTGATTCTGCGATCGAGACCAATGTATCAGCTCCTATAAAATTAAATCATGCTCCCATAATCCTAGCTTTCCCTTAGCTGGAATAAACTCATCCAACATCTGCATGTCTTTAACTACCCAAGCATAACCTCCCACTATAAAGTCACCCATAAAATAGTCATTCCCTGATACGATTCGACCATCCTCCAGAATGGCCCATGTCTCATTGTTTTCATTTACCTTCAAACAATCTACAAGTTTGCATACAGCAATGATCTGGCCAGTTGGAAGATTCTCTGGTGTGTATCCATGCTTACCAAGCAAAGACTTTATGGCTATATGATTAGCGACGTCTTTATCATTTTTTTTACTTGTGTGAATGGCAAGTGGCCCCCGATAATTCGTTCTCCATGACCTTGTTTCATATGTTGCCTCTCTAAGGACAAAAAGGCTTGCCCATGGCTGGATCATTGATAAAACCTTCATTTCAACACCCTCCAACCTATAGAAGTTTGATTTTGATAATAGAGTGTCCCTGCAAAGGGATATTATGATCAAAAGGCAGAATATCAGTTCACGGAGATCCATTTTATGTGAGGTATGAGTCATGACCAGTGATCATTATGTATTAATAAGGGAACTATTTTTGTAGGGTTTTACAAACTCACTAGATGTGATTAGGCATGAACTTACACATGGAGTGACTCAGTTTTATGGTCATAAGACACAATCTAATTATTGTAAAATTGTGTTATTGTGTTACCTTTGAATTGAATGAGATTAGGCTTTGATATTTAAAATGAATATATTGGAGGGATATACATGACTAACGAGGAAGAAAAATTAAAAGCCAAGTTAAATGCTCAATTAGATCGTATTATCAGCAGCATGATATAGAAAAGATGAAACAACAAAGGTGTATGCACAACTTAGTGGCAAGTTAAGACATGATCTATATAGTAAATATTTTTAAAAGCATTTTAAATGATATTCAATTTTGTATTGAAAATAGCGAAATAGCACAATAAAGTACAAAACTTCGTTTATAAATGACGAGGTTTTTTTGATGTAAACTTACTTGTTAATGTTACTTGCTCTTAAGGATTGTGCGGTATCCTTCTAGAATACAATTTAAGGATAAAATATTATGTTCTTATTCAACAAACGAGCAGGATTGTATGCGAATTATTGGAGGATAGATTGATGACTAAAAGCAAACAAATTAACGAATTTTCCATTACGGATTTTAATGAAAACCCTATATGGGAATGGGCAATAGATGAACGAAAAGTCTATCCTGTTGTTCCGCCAAAAAGTGGAATATTCATTGACCGAATTGTTCTTAAAAGAGGGGATTAAAAACCACAAGCTGTGGTCTTGTTATTTGCAATGATCCAGTGCATAGAGGAAATTAAGGAGTACAATCTGGAAAAAGGTGAATAATATTCCTGTGTTGTAAAGGATTTTAGCTGAACTGTTTTATAGTAAGGAATCAAGAATAATACATATTTAAAGGTGAGATGATGAAAAAATTTCTTGAGTATGTTTTTTTAACTTTGGGGGCGTCAATCGTTGCTATGGGATTAGAAACGATGTTAGCACCAAACGGGCTAGTAGATGGTGGTGTAACTGCGTTATCAATTATGGCCAATGCTTTATGGGGAATCCCAATTTATGTTGTATTTTTGGGCTTGAATATTCCTATCTTAATTTTTACAGCTAAAGAAGTGGGTAAAACCTTTGTCATTAGAACTCTATATGCAAATATCATTACTACCGTTGGTTTAGTATTATTTAAATCGATTCCTCCTATTACTCAATCTGAAGTATTAATTGTTTTATACGGTGGGGTAATCTTAGGAGTTGGGATAGGAATCGTTGTAAAGTTTGGCGGTGCAATAGATGGCACTGAAATGCTGGCGATTTGGTTTAACCAACACTATCGATTTCCGATTGCCTCATTTTTATTAGTCGTGAATGCTTTCATATTTACGATTGCAGCGCTTGTCTATTCATTGGAACAGGCCATGCTTTCTCTGGCGGTTTTTTATATAGTGACGAAAATGATTAATTATGTTTTAGATGGATTAAATCGTGGGAAATCTGTCATGATCATTTCAGAAAAACCGGATGAAGTTGGAGATAGTATTATTAATCATTTAAATATCAGCATCACATTTTTATATGGAGAAGGCGGTTTTTTAGGGGAAAGAAAGAAGGTTATTTATTGTATAACGAACAGGTTTATTTTTTCCAAATTACAAAGTGTCGTTTTAGCAGCAGATCCATCAGCTATTTTGGAGGCATCCTATGTTTGTGAAACATCTGGTATAGATAGGTCGCTTATATTACCGAAAGCCCACCCTTCTAACAATAAATCGTAATATTGCCTACATTAGGATGACTGAAAGTGTCAGACTTATTGGCCATCCTCACTTCTTTGTTTTTTAGCACAGACGTAAGCAGAAATGGCCAAATAATGAAACATAGAAGGATTTTGTTGGTTGCGGAAATTCTAAATATATGCGTAGTTTATACGAAGAGACGTTAACCTTCTACTTCTAAGATACCCAAATACATAAAAGAAAGGTTCGAGCCTAATGGATGAAAAGAAAAGAGCAGAAATTAAAAATGCATTTGCCAAACACGTGGTAACCCTGCCTGATGGCACTTCTTTACCTAGTTTAGGACAAGGAACATGGTACATGGGGGAAAATCCCGAAGTGAGAGACAAAGAAATAAAAGCTTTGCAGCTCGGCTTAGAATTGGGTAAGAAACTTATTGACACTGCTGAAATGTACGGAAATGGCGACTCTGAACGTTTAGTTGGCGAAGCCATTAAAGGACGCAGAAATGAAGTCTTTTTAGTCTCAAAAGTGTATCCCCATCATGCAGGTTTAGATAAGATTTCAAAAGCATGTGAAAATAGCTTAAAACGACTCGGAACAGACCACTTGGACTTATATCTTCTCCACTGGAGAGGACGTGTTCCTTTAGAAGAAACAATTGAAGGAATGGAAAAACTACGTGAAGAAGGGAAAATTTTAAGATGGGGCGTCTCTAACTTTGACACGGTTGATATGGAAGAGCTATGGAACACTACGAATGGGAAAAATTGTGTAACGAACCAAGTGCTATACCATTTAGGTTCAAGAGGAATCGACTTCGATCTCTTACCATGGCAGCGTGAACATAACATGCCAATCATGGCCTACAGTCCCCTTGCTCAAGGAGGCTCTTTAAGAAGACAGCTTTTAAACGATCCAACTATTAATGATATTGCTGATAAATACAATGTCCAACCATTACAAATCGCTCTTGCTTGGACTATCCGTTCGAATAACGTCATCGCTATTCCAAAAGCAGTTCAATATGAACATGTTTTAGCAAATGCTGAAGCAGCAACAATTGAGTTTACTGAAGAAGATCTCAGTAGAATTAATCAAGTATTTCCAAAACCTACAAGGAAAATGCCATTGGATATTATCTGAATAATCTTTGATGTTAAGGTATAAATTAAACATTTGAAAAGCCCTCATATTCTATAACTGTAAGGAGTGAGAGGATGTTTGTAAAAGGGAACATTATTGCAGGTGAATTTGATTCGACTATCAATGAATTTTCCTTACAGAAAGTTAAGAATTTCGAAACAGAGTCCGTCCTTAATGAAGACCAGTTAAATAATATTTATCATTATTTAATAAAACATCAGCATGAAGAGGATGGTCAAATTATTACTTTATACGATCAAATGCTTGTACGCTTAGCACAGAATGAAGTTAACCAGTTAATTGTTGATTTAGAGAAAGTAATGTCCTTATATCACTGATGCGTATAAGAGTATTTTGTACAAACTAAAGAAGCAGACCCCACTGGATCTGCTTCGTTTTTTTATGATGGATTTGTTGACCATAATCCAGCTGTTTTAATGAATACTCTTGGATTGAATTTCAAACTAGCCACGACTAATTCTGCAAGGTCTTCTGGGTGCATCACGTTTTCTTCATTGCCTTTAACAAGATTTGTATCAATGGCTAAATCTGTAACGACCGTACTTGGTGTTAATGCAGTAACACGGACATTATGTTTTCTTACTTCTAGCATAAGTGATTCTGTTAGCCCTAAAACAGCGAATTTAGAAGCACTGTATGCACTTGTAACAGGAGCACCTTTTTGGCCAGCAGATGAAGAGATATTGATAATATCTCCTGATTTTCTTTCAATCATTTCTGGTAATACTGCTCTTGTTACATTATACACACCCATTAAATTGACTTGGATGATTTTTTCCCATTCTTCTGGTGTTAGATCAAGGAACCCACCAAATTTAGCAACACCAGCATTGTTGATTAGGATATCAATTGGGCCTAGGTCTGATTTGATATGTTCAACAGCATGGGTAACAGATTCAAGGTCGGTCACATCTGCTGTTGCTGCAGAAACCTTTACATCAAATTGTGCTAGTTCAGCAGTTACCATTTCTAGATTAGACATATTTAAGCCGATTAGGCCTAAATGAACGCCTTCTTTTGCTAAAGCGATAGCAGTAGCACGTCCAATGCCTCTTCCTGCGCCAGTAACTATTGCAGTTTTTCCATTTAAAGAAATCATTTTATCACTCCTAAAATTATTACAAATTGAAGCAGTTCATTCTAACAGAAAGACCACAATCGTGCATGGAAACAGCTTGTGGTCTTTCCTATTTAGAACTCGAGGAATAATATATTTATTCTAAGTTGGTGTGTCTACCTTACATTTTATTGGATTCCAAACCTTTTTTCTCCCTGAATTCAGCCCCATGTGCATTATTCGCATAGCGAATGGAGATCTACCTTCAAGAACCGAATTACCCTTGATTAATCATTTGTTGCATTTTAGCAGCAACAGCTTTTTTATCAGCTTGTCCAGTAATCCCGCCACCTACAATAACAAGGTCTGGTTGTACTTTGATGACTTCTGGAAGTGTGTCTAACTTAATACCACCTGCGATTGCAGTTTTAGCATTTTTTACAACACCTTTGATGGTTTGTAAATCTTCAAAAGAGTTCTTTCCAACTGCTTGAAGATCGTAGCCAGTATGAACACAAATATAATCAACGCCCATAGCATCCACTTCTTTTGCACGTCCAGCAAGGTCTTTTACAGCAATCATATCAACAAGGATTTTTTTACCTTGTTTTTTCGCTTCTTCAACAGCACCTTTGATTGACATATCTTCAGCAGTTCCAAGAATTGTGACGATATCGGCACCTGCTTCAGAAGCTTTCATTACTTCATAACCAGCTGCATCCATGATTTTTAGGTCTGCTAATACCTTTAAGTTAGGGAAAGCTTTTTTAACTGCATTTACCGCATGAAGACCTTCATTGATTACAACCGGTGTACCGATTTCAACGATATCAATGTGGTCCTCCACTTCTTTAACTAACTCAATTGCTTCTGGGATATTTACTAAATCTAATGCTAATTGTAATTCCATCTATATTCACTCCTATAATTTTTTTATTGTTGTACAGTGATAAAAGCTCTAAAGTGTAATAATACTTTTTACAGTAATATAATCCTTATCGTGCTTTATCTGTACCTGCGAGCAATAAAGAAAATCATGTCCTCTCGCTGAACAATTGCAAGTATACAACGTATGGTTGAACATTAAAAGTACGCACTTTTATTTTACATAGTGTTAAAAAGTATACTATAAAACAAAAAGCTTAATATAGTTGTCTTATTATTAACTGTAAAAGAAACAATGCACCATTCCGCATGGCCTATTTTCTGTATAAGTTGCTTGATCATTGCCCAAATTGTCATTGTTGATGTTGTTTGTAAAAATCTCTTATTAATATAGAATGAATGAATAAATTTTTTAATTATATTCTTTTAAACTGTTCTCAACAAATTTGTATCACATATATTTTTGTCGCCAGGGAGATGATGCTCACCCTGGCTTTTTAGTTATTCAAAACAGAAATAGATGAGTTTATTTCCTACAGTATACATTTTGTTATTATGTTATTTTTTTATCACTATTTAAATAAAAAGTGCGTACTTCCATTTAAACAATGTAGGTAATATACTTACATCCTGTTGCAACATTGGATTCACTAAATACTGTGGTTATTGATCAGTCATCTGATTTTCCGCATTCAGTTTATTACATGGAAAGGGTGAATAGTATGTTCGGGTTATATGCAAAGCATCACAAAGTTTGTTCAAGATGCCTAACCTTCACATCGAATAGTGGTTATTGTCCAAAATGTGGTCATTCGCATTTTAGGGACATCATAATTACGGTCCAAACTGGTTCAAATAAAAATATGGCTAAGCCAGGGATTGGCTATCAAGAGATATAGTAGTTTTTTTAGACAATCATATGTTAAATTTTTAATTTTGGAGGTATGTAAAATGGAGGCAATGACCTTTGTCTTATTTGGGGCGACAGGGGACTTAGCAAAAAGAAAAATCTTCCCGGCTCTTTATAATTTATTTTTGGATCAAAAATTACCTCTACCCATCTCAATTATTGGGGTGGGCAGAGGAGATTTATCAGATACAGATTTCCAAAACCATGTGGAAGATTCCTTAAAAACATTTTCTAGACGATCTCTAAATGACGATTCAAATTTTGAAGTGTTTATCCGTGCCTTTCGGTATAGGAATGTAGATGCTAGCAAGGCTGAAGGATATAAAGGATTACTTGAACTCGTTAAACAACGTGAAGAAGAATTGAATATTCCAGAAAATCGTATGTTCTACCTATCTGTAGCTCCAGAGTTTTTTAATGTAATTGCTTTCAACATTAAAGAGAGTGGTCTGGGTTCTACTAAAGGTTGGAATCGTCTAATTATCGAAAAACCGTTTGGACATAACTTAAAATCAGCTCAAGAATTAAACGAAAAACTAAGAAAAGCTTTTGATGAAGAAGAAATTTTTCGCATCGACCACTATCTTGGAAAGCCGATGGTACAAAACCTGGAAGCATTAGGGTTTGCAAATCCAGTGCTTCAAGCATTATGGAACAACCAATACATTGCAAATGTGCAAATTACTGCAAGCGAAACTGTTGGGGTTGAAGAGAGAGCTGGTTATTATGATCAAGCTGGGGCTATTCGCGACATGTTTCAAAATCATATGCTGCAAATGTTGATGATGACAGCAATGCAGCTGCCAAAACAAATTAGTGCAGAAGAGATTCGCAATGAAAAGAGAAAAGTAATAGAATCACTTCGTCCATTAAAGAAAGAAGATGTGGTGAATCATGTGATTCGAGGTCAATATGGCCCCGGTGAAATCCAAGGTAAACCAGTTGTTGGGTATACAGGAGAACCTGAAGTTGCTCCTTCTTCTTTAAATAACACATTTGTGGCTGTCCGTCTATGTGTGGACGATGATTTTTGGAGAGGGGTTCCTTTCTATATCCGTACAGGAAAAAGAATGACAGAGAAATCCACCCGAATTGTGATTGAATTCAAAAATACTTTAAAGGATTTGTATTGGACTCAAGAAGAAGAAACTGCGCCAAATCTTTTAGTGATTGAAATCAATCCAATCGAAAGTGTTTCTTTACAATTAAATAGTAAAAACCCATTAAACAATGGAAAAATTGAACCAGTCAATGTTGATTTTTCTCCTAAGCAAGCAGATGTTCCTGAAGCGTATGAGCTTTTAATTTACGATGCAATGCGTGGCGACTCAACATTCTTTGCCCATTGGAAAGAAGTGGAGTCGTCTTGGAAATGGGTACAGCCTATCTTAGAGGCTTTTGATGAAAATACAATTCCCCTTCAATTATATCCATCCGGGTCAATGGGACCAGATGCTTCCCATCAATTATTGGCAGAGGATGGATATAAATGGTTGTAGTAATAAAAAAGATGAAGAACATTTTTAGATTATTAAGGAGGAAATGAACATGAAAGTTGGATTAATTGGTTTAGGAAAAATGGGATTAAACTTAGGTCAAAATTTAATTGATAACAAGCACGAAGTAGTAGCTTTCGATGTAAATGGAAGTGCCGTTGATGAAATGAAGAAATACGGTGCTCTAGGTACATCTAATATAAAAGAACTTGTTGAATCATTAGAAAAACCAAGAGTTGTATGGATTATGGTTCCGCATGTTGTGGTAGATTCAGTAATTGATAAAATTACACCATTATTAGGCACTGGAGATATCGTAATTGAAGCTGGAAATTCTCACTATAAGGAATCCATTCGCCGATATAACCAGCTAAGGGAAGTAGACATTCACTTTATGGATGCCGGTACTTCTGGTGGAATGGAAGGTGCTCGTAATGGTGCATGTTATATGATTGGTGGAGACCCTGAAGCCTGGAATATCGTGGAACCTATTTTTAAGGATACAGCTGTCGAAAACGGATTTATCTATGCTGGTAAAGCAGGGAGCGGTCATTTCTTAAAAATGGTTCACAATGGAATTGAATACGGTATGATGGCAGCGATTGGTGAAGGATTCGAGGTATTAGAAAAAAGTAATTTCGATTTTGATTACGAAAAAGTGGCTAGAGTGTGGAATAACGGCTCAGTTATTCGTTCATGGCTCATGGAGTTGACTGAACGTGCATTTTCAAAAGATGCGAAGCTAGATGAACTTAAAGGGATTATGCACTCTTCTGGTGAAGGGAAATGGACAGTTGAAACAGCTTTAGATTTACAAGCAGCCACTCCTGTTATCGCAATGTCTCTTTTGATGCGTTACCGTTCATTAGACAGCGATACTTTTACAGGTAAAGTGGTAGCTGCATTAAGAAACGAATTTGGTGGACATGTTGTCGAAAAAAACTAACAGAATTACATCTGTCACATTTAATAGAAAAAGAGTCAATAAAAATAGGTGAAGAAAAATAGCTCATTATTTGTGAAATGGTAATGAAACAATGAATTATGATGGTAGAAAAGGATGTGAAATTCATGAGTGTATTGGATGCAAAAATGATAAATACTCAGTATGGTATAGAAACTTATCTTGATCTATTGAAAAATGTTGAAGTGAAAGACATTCAACATGTTACAGAGACAGCTTCTTTTTACGAAATCACTATAGGTGTAGAGTATTTTCGATTAAGAAATGAAAATTATTATAATAGTGAAAAGAGATATTTTAAAATACGTATGAATTCTGATTTAAATGCTATTACTATAATCGAAACAAAAAGAGAGAGTTTATTTGCTGTGAAAAATGAATTTGAAAGATCTGCAACAATGGAACTGATTGGAGAGTGGCTAATAAAAAGCAATGCTTTCAGAAAAGTTCTCAATGATTTGATAGCTGATAAGAAAATGGAAAACGTTAAAACGGAGGAAGATATAATAGGAACAATAAGGTTCCTGGAGAAATTACTTGAAATCACAACAGAAGACATTTTAAGTGCTCATGTTGAGAGTTCTCATTAGTTTCCGAAATAACCATTAAAATGATAGTAAATTTATTTGGAGTATGTTTTTTTAGAAAAGTTAAGTAGGGAATCACAAACGGTATGAATTCCCTATTTAACTTCTGCTTCTATTTCTGTAATGCATCTTCTATCAAGAAAATATGTTTAACTTTTCCAATCATATAAGATTCCCTAATAAACATGAGTAAGAAAAAAGATCATAAATTTATCTTGCCAGGAAAACATTTAATAATAATATTAATGTAAATGGTTGTCGGACCTGGTACTGGTTCTAGACTAACCTAGATAAATAAGAAACTATAAAGCACCTCCAAATATACACTTAATTAAAGTGTATATTGGAGGTGTTTTTGCGTAGGCAAAAATGTATAGTTGTTAAAAATAAAATCAGTGGTCAGTTTACCAAACAGGAAATAATGGAAAAGTATGGGACCAAAAATGTGTCACAAATCAAAACATGGATGAAATGGTTCCGTGAGAATGAAGTACACAGATTTAACCAACCGATCGGCAAGCAATATAGTTTTGGGCACGGTCCAGAATTTCTTACTTATGCTCAGGATGAAAAAAGTTACACTAAGCTCAAAAATACTCCCATTAAAGGAAACAGATTTTTATTTACTACCAAGCTGCTGGACGGGAGCAAATCATAATAGTTTGTATACTAGTTTTAAAATTGATTGCAAACGTTAATTCAGATGCTCTCATTCTCCATCTTTGGAGAGCTAGTGGAAGTTTGAATCACTTTATAAGAAACTCCCATGTTTCTCCTGGACTAATAAACCCACAGCATCCATCACGATAGAAAAATTTATCAAGAACTAGGCACTACAAAAAATTTTCATCATATATAGATGATATCCGTTCGGATTTGATGAGGAGGATATCATGAGACCTATGTTACCTATGGAAAAATATTTTGGGCAGTTTGAACTGGTGCATGCTTTTTATGGGGCAATGCCTACAGGTGTTAGCGTTTCCGAGTCCGATCGTATTTTTGTTTGCTTTCCAAAATGGGGAGACGACATTCAATTTACTGTTGCGGAAATTATTAAGGGTGAATTGCAGCCTTATCCCAGTTTAGAAACCAATTTTGTTAATACTAGTAATATTAAAATGTCTTTCGTCAGTGTCCAAAGTATCGTTGCTGATGGAAGAGGAACACTTTGGGTACTAGATACAGGGGCACCAAATTTTTCTGAACCTATTCAAGGGGGAGCAAAATTAGTTGCTGTTGATTTAAGCACGAATACAATAAGGAGAGTATATACCTTTACAGAAGATGTTGTCTTGCCAACAACTTATCTGAATGATGTCCGTTTGGATTTTCGGGTTGGAAGAGCAGGCTATGCATATATAACGGATTCTTCTTCCATAGGGCCAGGGGCTATTATCGTCGTAGATTTAGAAAATGGGAACGCTTTTAGACGGTTAAATGGGGCAAGATCAACTTCACCTGATCCCAACTTTTTACCGAAAGTAGAAGGTGAAATTTTGATGAATCGAAACCCGGACGGCTCGACTTTCCCATTTAGATTGGCTTCAGATAGTTTAGCGATTTCTCCTGATGGAAAGGTATTATTTTATGCTCCGCTAACCAGCCGTCAGCTGTTCTCGATCTCAACAGAAGCCCTAAGAGACAGAATGATACTGGACATGAATTTATCCCAGTATGTGCAGTATTGGGGGGAAAAAGGTGCGTCTGATGGAATGATCACCGGCGCAAACGGAACCGTTTATGCAGGAGACTATGAAAACAACAGTATCCGGAAGATATTGCCGAATGGTGCAATGGAAACCATCGCACATGACCCGAGAATTTTATGGCCGGATACCTTTTCGATTGGCCCAGATCAATACTTATATGTCATTGTGAATCAATTACATCGGCAGGCGAGATTTCATTATGGAAGAGACCTCCGGGAAAAACCATATATTTTACTTCGTATGAGAATTGATGAATTCCCTGCTCCTACCTTTTCATAAAAATCTTAAACAAAGGTAGCTATCCCTCATTAGGGAGCTGCCTTATTTGTCTGATATTCCCGCAAATGTCCTAAGGGACTAAATCAGAGGCTATTTTTTCTTTCCTTTATGGACTATGTTTTTTGTAATATGTAGTAAAGACCGCAATTCATAAAAGAAATAAATGCGGTCTTTACGATTTTTCCATATATTTAAAAGTGTACTCTATTCTAGATTGGCATGTTTGCCGTACATTTTAGTAGAGTCTAAGCCTTTTTTTTCCATAAAACGCAAGATCAATGCATCATAAAATAATAACATCGTTTGCTCAAAAAGTGACCCCATTGGTTGGATGGTCTTATATTCACTTTCAGATTGATCTTTCGGTGATCCAGGCAATTTAATGATAATATCAGCTAATTTTCCAATTGTGGAGTCAGGGGAAATCGTTACAGCTGCAACCGTCCCACCTAAACTTTTTGCTTTTTCAGCGATTGAAATTAAGGTTTTCGTTTCCCCTGAACCTGAACCGATGATCAACAAATCATCTTTTTCTAAATTTGCTGTTACAGTTTCACCGACTACATAAGCATCGATCCCCATGTGCATCATTCTCATCACGAAAGATTTGCCCATAAATCCAGATCTGCCCGCACCCGCAACAAAGATTTTTTTAGATTCCAGAATCTTATTTACCAACTTCTCTGCTTCTTCGTCAGAGATTAAGTCGACTGTCCGATTTAATTCTTGAACGACTTCAGCTAAATATTGAGTAGTTTTCATAGATATAATTAACCTTTTTTAATCAATTCTTGCATTTTTGCTGCAACTGCTTTTTTATCGTCTTTGCTTGTGATACCGCCACCTACGATGATAAGATCTGGTTGTACTTTAATCACATCTGGAAGTGTTTCTAATTTGATTCCGCCTGCAATAGCCGTTTTCGCATTTTTTACAACGCTCTTAATGGTTGCAAGGTCTTCGAAAGAATTTTTCCCTACAGCTTGAAGGTCATAACCTGTGTGAACGCAGATATAATCTACTCCAAGTTCATCCAGTTTTTTCGCACGACCTTCAATGTCTTTAACTGCGATCATATCAGCAAGGATTTGTTTACCTTGTTTTTTTGCTTCTTCTACAGCACCTTTAATGGACTCGTCTTCAGCTGTACCAAGAATGGTGATGATGTCAGCGCCTGCTGCAGATGCTTGGCTAACTTCATATCCAGCTGCATCCATGATTTTAAGATCAGCTAATACAGTTAAGTTAGGGAAGGCAGCTTTCATTTCCTTTACTGCTTTAAGGCCTTCATTAATCACAACCGGCGTGCCTATTTCTACAACATCTATATGATTTTCCACTTCTTTCACCAATTCAATGGCTCCTGGAATGTCTACAAGATCTAATGCTAATTGTAATTTCATATATTACTCGCTCCTTATAAATATTAGAATTGTGCCGTATAGTTTTATTTTTGCACGGTGTTATTGTATCCAATTGATAGCTATTTACTAACGGTACGATACTCAGTATACTGGGTATGTTGCTGAATTAAAAGTATGCACTTTTTTATCATATAGTAACAAAAAGTATACTATGGGACATAATAAGAATTGGAGGTGAAATAAATGCCGAATCTTGGAGAAAAAGTGTTTAATTGTGAAAAAGAATTGACTCTTTCGATTATTGGCGGAAAATGGAAAATGTTGGTATTGTGGCATCTAGGAAAAGAAGGAACCAAACGTTTTGGTGAACTAAAGGCCCTCATGCCTGGTATCACTCAAAGAATGCTTGTTAATCAATTGCGTGAACTTGAAGACCATTTGATTGTTCATCGTGAAGTCTATCCTGTCGTTCCGCCAAAAGTTGAATATTCACTCACTGAGTATGGAAGAAGTCTGATGCCTATTCTGGCTGCTATGTATGACTGGGGTAAAGATTATATTGAGAATGTATTGGAAAAAGAAACAGAAAAATAATCGTCTATCCAGTAATAAAAAAGAGTTTCTCTTAGGGGTTCGAAAAAGTGTAAACTCTGATTTAGAAATGTCCACAACCAAATGAGGGAGATATTCCTGTATAGTATTAAGACAGTAAAAAGTAAAAAGGGTTATAGGTGGGGATTAATTCCATACTATGACCCTTTTTACATCTATATCGGTCGTACCCCTAAGGCTTCCTGGCCCCAACAGACTTAATACTTTAACCGTAAAGCTTTTGCTCTACGGTTTATATTTTTTCTAAGTTCACTATAGGCATCTGTATACTTAATAACTATGCTTTTTTAATTTTTTCAAACACTTTACGCTCATCCTAGAAGCTCAATACCTTGACATCCGTTTTTGGTGAAACTAAAATGGTTACATCGAGAGGGTGAAAGATATGAAAAAAATTAGCAGTCGTTTTTCCGTCGCTGTTCACATTCTATCTCTTCTCGCATTAAGCCCATCTCCATGTACATCCGAGTTTATTGCAGAAAGCGTCAAGACAAATCCAGTTATCATTCGTAGGATTATTGGGAAGCTGAAAAAAGCTGGATTAGTCAATGTACGACCTGGAGCTGGAGGGGCATACTTAACGAAAGAGAAGGATGAAATAACGTTGCTTGATGTGTATCGGGCAGTCGAAGTGGTCGAGGAGGATGAACTCTTTCATCATCATGAGAATCCCAATCCTAAATGTCCAGTAGGTGCTAATATCGAATCTGTATTTCGATCCAAGATGCTTCAAGCCCAAATGGTCTTAGAAAGGGAACTAGCTAACGTTACTCTTGGTCAAATGGTAACGGAAATAAGCGAAAAAAACTAGCTCATTAGAGAGCTAATTTTTTCATATGTGTTGTAACCACTTTGGTTATAATGAAATCATTTGAGTTCGTTGTAACCATTTTGATTATACTACCATCTCTTGAAACCATTTTTTACAAAGAAGGGAAGGATTTACGAATGTCAATCGTTGTAACTGGTGCAACTGGATTATTAGGAAATCTTGTTATTCAACACTTACTAAAAAAAGTGCCTGCCAATCAGATAGTAGCAAGTGTTCGAAATGTAGAAAAAGCTTCCGAATTAGAAAAGCTTGGAGTTGAAGTTCGTCATGGAGATTATATGGATTTTGAATCGATGAAAAAATCCTTTGACGGAGCATCGAAGTTATTATTCATCTCTAGCCCAGACATGGATGATACTCTTCGTGTACGACAGCATGCCAATGTTGTCCAAGCAGCAAGAGATGCAGGTGTCAAACATATAGCTTACACGGGATATGCTTTTGGTGAAGAGTCTAAGATACCTCTAGCACTTGTCCATATGGCTACAGAATATGCCATCCGTACAACAGGCATACCCTTTACTTTCCTGCGTAATGCTCTCTACACAGAGGTATTCGTCAACCCAGGACTTGGTGGTGCCATAGAGCGTGGAGAACTCGTAACAAATGCTGGAACAGGAGTCCTTAATGCTGTGTCTCGGAATGACCTTGCTTTGGCAGCTGCAACAGCTCTGACGGAGGGTGGCCATGTAAATAAAACCTATAATCTAGTAAGCCCAGAGCCTTGGAGCTTCGATGAGCTTGCACAAGTTCTTACTGAAGTCTCAGGTAAAAAGGTTGTTCACCGCCCTGTTTCCTATGATGAAATGAAAGATTATCTTATCATTGTAGGTTTGCCAAAACCAGTAGTTGAAATGTCGGCCGGTATTTATCAAGCAGTTTCTGAAGGAGAAACCTCCAGAACTTCTGGAGATTTGCAAAAACTGATCGGTACACCAACTTCACTAGAAGAGGTTGTAATACAAGCTCTACAAGATTGATGATTTTTACAAAAAAACAGATCACAGTTGGATTCAGGTCCATTCAAGTGATCTGTTTTTACTTATATTTTGCTTTAATATGGTTATGTTTAATAAGATATGTTGTAATAAAGACTGGTATCGAAAGAGAGATCCCATATGAGATTGAGGATTTTAGATCAATCCCCTGATTCTTTAAGCAAAACCGCTCATAATTATAGGGTGTTAAGCCTTTTTGTAAATGAACACTCAATCTCAAGGAATGCGGAAATAGTCTCTAAAGCCGGCAAAATTTTATTTAAGAGAATTGTCATGAAAGAAGGTCATTTTAATGAAACTGAGTGTACTCGATCAATCTGTCATAAGTAATGCACAAAATGCAAATATTGCCCTACAAAATACAGTACGATTGGCAAAAATTACAGAGGAATTGGGATACACTCGATTTTGGGTAGCTGAGCATCATAATTCAAATGGAATCGCGGGTACATCACCAGAGGTGCTGATCTCAAGTATTGCTTCACATACAAATAAGATCCGTGTAGGTTCAGGTGGGGTTTTGCTTCCACAATATAGTCCTTTTAAAGTAGCAGAAAATTTCAAGGTTCTAGATGCATTGTATCCAAATAGAATTGACTTGGGAATCGGGCGTTCACCTGGAGGTTCTTCATCGACTCGGTTAGCCCTCACAGACGGATTGAGAAAAAGTATGAATGAATTCCCAAGACAAGTCACTGACCTACAAGGCTTTATTTATGACCAATTACCCGATTCACACCCTTATCATGATGTGATTGCTTATCCTTCTGTTGAAACAAAACCGCAATTATGGCTTTTAGGTGTCACACATCGAGGGGCAAGATTTGCTGCTGAGAAGGGAACAGCTTTTACCTATGGTCATTTTATAAATCCAATTAATGGGAAAAAATCGATGGAAACATATAGGAATAACTTCCAACCGTCTAGATCTTTAGCTAAACCAAAAACAATCGTGTGTATATTTGTGGTATGTGCTCCAACACAAGAACAAGCAGAAGAAATGGCGCTGAGCCAGGACCTGTGGCTGTTAGCAGTTGAGAAGGGGAGGGATACCCATATTCCCTCTAAGCGTGAGTCAAAGAGTACATCATTATCAAAAGAAGACCAGGCAAAAGTAATCGAAAATCGGAATCGAATGGTAATCGGAACTCCTGAGAAGGTAAGAAAGGAACTCCTTGGATTAAGTGAATTCTATCAAACAGACGAATTCATGATCCTGACTAATGTCTATGATTTTCAAGACAAGATTCAATCTTACTCCTTACTGGCGGAAGCATTACTTTAAGACTTAAAAAGTTTATCTTCTTTCCTTGCAAAACGTTGAATCCATATTAAAAGGCTATATGCTATGGTATGGGGATTTCAAAAAATAAACGCCTAATTGTTTGGAGTGAGGATTCAGGACTGACCAAGTTTAGCAGCGGATACATCCGATCTAAAGATAAAGGTTTAGGTTAAAAAAGAATATGTGACGACAAACCGCTAAAATCACTTGGCGGTTTTTTTGGTTCTTATGTCATTTTCTGATGTGTAAATTGTCTAAATCTGAACATAATAACAAAGATTTATATACATTATCTTATTAGGAGATTGATGTTTATGTTTAGGAAGAGGAAGTGTATAGGGGTAAGAAAACGAATGGAAAATAGCACAGGGAAAGCCCCAAATACTCCTATTGCATTAGAGGCGCTCCGTGAACGTATAGACAACATGGAAGACGCTGAAGTAATCGAATATCAAACCCAAAACAATAAGATATTTGTATTGATATTTATAGGAACATTGATTGATAAAGCAAGGTTAAATGAAGCTGTAATTGAACCTTTACGGCTCTGCAATTATGAAAATATTTCAGCTTGCATTTCTGTCTCTAAAATTACTGATATTACAACGTTGGAAGAGGCTGAAAAGAAATTGATGCTGGGAGCCATCCTTCTTTTTGACACCATTGAAAATCAATGGTGTTCCGTTGATCTTAAAGATCCAACGGGACGTGGCATAGAAACTTCTGAAACAGAAACAATCCTTTATGGCGCCAAAGACAGTTTCAGTGAAAACTTAGAACAAAATATTACATTGATCCGTAGAAGGCTACCACTAACAGCCTTAAAATCAGAGAAATTCACGGTAGGATCACTAACTGAAACAAAGATTGTTTTAATGTATATTGAGGGTTTAACGAATCCTGATTTCATTTCAATTGCTAGGGAAAAAATCAAGAGTATCGACTTTGATCAGATTCTTGACTCCTCCCAATTAGCAGCGTTTATGGAAGATCATTATCATAGTGTATTTCCACAATTTCAACATACTGACCGTCCCGATGTGTGTGCATACGCACTAGGCGTAGGCAAACTTACCATTCTAGTGGATAATACACCGTTTGCCCTGAATGCTCCAATTAACTTTTTCCATTTATTCCAATCACCCGAAGATTATATTAATCGCTGGATCGTTGCAAGCTTCTTGCGGATCATAAGATATTTAAGTTTCATGCTCTCCTTGCTGATGATTCCATTATATGTTGCTTTAACGACACATCATTATCAGATGATTCCCTTGCAAATTCTATTCGTCCTTGTAGAAACGAGAAGTAAATTGCCACTAACTCCGTTTTGGGAATCGTTCATTATGTTGGTAACACTTGAGGTCATTAAAGAAGCAAGTCTAAGAATGCCTACAAAATCTGGTCAAACGTTAGGCGTAATCGGTGGTATTGTCGTTGGACAAGCTGCTGTAGAAGCAGGATTCGCTAGTCAAGTTCTGATTGTTTTGGTTGGTATTTCTGCTATCGCTTCGTTTCTTGTGCCGAATTACTTGATGACCAAAGCGACCACATTGATACAGTTTATGCTATTGATCCTTGCTTCATATCTTGGAGTAATGGGCATCTTTATGGGCATCATTTTACTTTTTGTCCATTTGAATTCACTTACTTCCTTGAAACAACCATATTTTACCCCTGTTTCGCCTTTTTATGGGAAAGATTGGCTTGATCTATTTATCCGTGGACCATTGCATTGGATGAAAACAAGGCCAGAGGCTCTTCATCCTTTACAGAAATGGCGTTATAGCCGAAGGAGATGATACCTTGACTGATTTTTCATTGTTCGAGAAAACCTCTTCGTATCAGGGTATTTATATGACTTTAATGGTCAATAGGATACAAATGTTATATTTTGCGATCATCATGCCCGTATTTCTTATATATCCCTATATGATTTGGATGATTATCATTGTAGGAATATTATCGCAAATCAGTATATTCATGTTATCGAAATGGTTTAATTCCATGTATGCATCTAAAGGTTACGAAGGTTTCGTAGAAATTTTCGGTGAACGTATGGTACGGTTACTAGCCATCATCGGAATCGGTTTCATATTTTTAAAAGTGATCGTAATTATACTCGGATATATAGAAGTAGTACGACATTTCATCTTCCCTTCAGTGAATACGAATTGGATGCTTTTGTTCATTTTGCTTATTTGCTGGTATGTTGCTTCACTAGGGATGGCCATTACGATCCGTTTCATCGTCATTGCCTTTTTATGTACAGCTTGGATGCTATTATTATTATTAAAACTCCCTTTTCATTCCTTTGCTTCTATACATGATCTATTTCCGTTAATACCATATGAATGGACGATGAAATCATGGAAAGGTGTGTTATTCATCTGGTCAGCCTTTTCTGGCCCGGAATATTTGGTTCTACTAGCGCCTTGGTTCAATAAGAGAGAAAAAATCCTGAAATACATGACAATCGGAAATGCATTTACCATTTTTGAATATCTGTTTATATTTATTGCATCTTTGCTTTTTTTCGGATCACATTATCTTGGAGAAAACAAATTACCGGTGATGGAAATGATACGTTACTTGCAGTCTCCAGTGTTTGAGCGAATCGATATGATTTTAATCTCTGTATATTTATTTCACTTTGTATTCGCAATATCAATCTTTCTCTTACTTTTTTATGGTGCAACTCGTATTACTTTGAAGAAATCAAAAGATCAAACGACTCGATTAGGGTTTGCACTAAGTTGTGCTATATTTTTCATTTGTATAATGATGAGTAATGAATTGTTGTGGAAAAAGGCAACTAATCAAAATATTTTGTTAGAGCTAGAGATATGGGCAGGAGCACTCACTTACTTATTCGTACCATTACTTCTTTTCATCTCTTTAAAGCGAAAGGGCCGTTCCTAGTATGAAACATAAACATACCAAAATACTTTTCGTCATTTTTGTTAATTTGATCCTTTTATCAGGTTGTTCGCCTATTGCAGAAAAAAATCTGATTGAAGAAATTGCTCCTGTGACTTTTTGGTCGATTCAAAAAGGGGAGGATGAGAAATACCGAATGAGCACTTTGATACCTCCCCTTGTAAAAGAACATAAACGCCTTTTGACTGTTCAAGTCGACTTGTTAAAAGAAGGTATGAAGGGTTTCAATTTAAAGTATTATAGAGAATTGAAAGTTGGCCAACTCCGGATGCTGTTGATTAGTGAAGAAATTGCAAAAGAAGGGATCAATCCATTGATTGATACGATTTTGACAGATCCTGATATTTCTAAACGTTTATATCTAGCCGTTGTCAGAGGGAATTTCGATGAGTACATCAATAATCAACTGAAAATGCAAGAAGACCTAGATTATTATCTCTATCGGATGTTCAAGCATTACGAAAATCAGGGGAAGTTGACAATTATAAATTTGCATCAATTCATGAAGACACTTCATTCACCAGCGCATTCTCCCGTAGTGCCTGTATTTGAAGCAAGTGATGAAAATTTCCAATACCTAGGTACTGGCATATTTAGTAATGACAAATTGATTGAAACCACGAACAACATGGAAGAGCAAATATACCAGCTTATCGGCAACGATCACTTTTTAAAGTATTTTGCGATTCGTGATTTATCCATTGTTCTTGGCCATGTGAAAGCCAATAGCCAATTGAATATAGATAAATCATATTCTGAACTGAATCTCAACGTCCAATTAAACGGACGACTTGATGAAATTGCACGGAAACATAATATACTTACCAGTGATGAGCTTTCAAGATTCGAATCAGAAATTGAATCGTATTTGGAAAAACAGACTACACAGTTCATAAAAAAGCTCCAAGAGAATAAAGTTGACCCTTTACAATTCAGAAAGTATACCTTAAAACCTTTCTCAAAACCTCTCGATGAAAAAGAATGGTTAAACAGATGGGAGCTAATGAAGTTGAAGGTCGATTATGATCTTAAAATCCAACCGCTTACAGATATCAAAAACTAATCAATCCATCTCTTAAGAAAGCTCTATTTTTACTTTGTCTGCGGGAAGTCCCAGAATAAAAGAACAGGTAAAGACTCCCGAAAAATCTGGACCCCACTCATAATAGATTAAAAGTATGAACAAGTTTTTATGGCATTTCTTCAAGGAGGAGAAATGCATTTTTTTATGGAAGTTTGGTAAAAGAGGTACTAACTATATTAATTATATTTATTAGGGAAAACTGACCTCTCAGTATAAAGTTAACTAATTCATTCTGAAGAAAGGAAGAATATATGAATCATAATAAGTTATTTAAAAATTAGAGAAAAAGAATTCCAAAAAAGATGGCGGGTAGAAAACTACTGGCTTGATATTTTCCATTTGGGTTGGGAGAAAAAGTAATTGGATTGGAATTTACATGGAACTTATTCAACACACAGCAGACGTTCAGCTTTTAAATACGATTTTAGGAGAATAAGGATTATGAAAAAACCCGTTAGAATAAGGGGCACCTGTTTTCCTTTTTTCCTATATACTAATCTATTCTAAAGGAGTTTTTATGGAAGTAAGATCTGTGCAAACAGACCCCACCTGGCGACTACTGGGATCGGGACTTTTTTGTAGTGTTTGTAATTTATTTTGATAAGCTACATACTAAACTCAAAACATTTTTCAATATGAATGCAGGTGTCGGAATGGATATTAAACAATTACAATATTTCATCGAGGTTGCAAAATATAACAGTTTTACCCGTGCAGCTAAAGAATTGTTCATCACTCAGCCAACCATAAGTAAGATGATCAAAAATTTAGAAGATGAACTAGGATTGGTTCTGTTTGACCGTTCCAGCAGAAAGAAGCTCATATTAACCGATGCTGGCAGAGTCATCTATGAACAGGCTAAACTCGTCGATAAAGCTTTTAACAATTTAGAATCAGAAATGGATAATTTGCTGGGACTTCAAAAAGGACATGTTCGAATTGGATTACCTCCTATTTTTAATTCTCGTCTCTTTCCGAAACTGGTGGGAAGTTTTCATGAGAAGTATCCAGCCATTACATTCGAATTGATGGAGGATGGATCGAAGAAAATCGAAGAAGAAGTAGCTAGTCATCTCTTGGATATCGGAGTTGTTGTACTCCCCACAAACAACGATATCTTTCAGTACTTTTCGTTTATGAAGGAAGATCTGAAGCTCATTATTCACCCGGATCATCCACTTGCCCAATGTGAAGTAGTTGATCTATCGGATCTCTGCAGTGAATCTTTTATACTGTTCAATAAGGATTTTGTTCTGCATGACCGGATCATCTCTTCTTGTAATCATGCTGGATTTCATCCTCATGTGATCTCCGAAAGCTCACAATGGTCCTTTATAGAAGAGATGGTCGCTTGTAAACTGGGTGTTTCTTTATTACCTGAAAGTATTTGCAAGCACCTTACCACAAAAGTAAAGACAATGAATGTGGTGAATCCCTCAATAAATTGGGAACTCGCTCTTATTTGGAGAAAGGATCAATATTTATCTTTTGCCGCAAAAGAGTGGCTGCGTTATGCCAAAGAACAACTTTAAAAAATAATGCAAGAGACGATTCCACACGAATTGTCTTTTTTTATGCCAATAGGGCATAGATGTAAGCATTTACATAGAGAGTGTCTATGTTGTAAATGAAAAATAACCATTTTACTTCATGTTATTTCAAGCGTACACTTGCCTTGTAAATGGAAACTCACATTCTGGAAGGAATGATTCATATGAACAAAAAGAGAGCGCGCGAGAAAGCAGAATTATTAATACTGATCAGGTTATGTCCCTGGATCTAAATAATTATAATACTTTATTCGGCGGTGTTTTGATGAGAAAGCTGGATAATAATGCAACATTATCTGCACGCAGACATGCCAGAGTAAAAGAATGTGTAACAGCTTCAACCGATTCAATCGACTTTTTATATCCTATCCATCAAACAGACTCTGTCTGCATAGAATCCTTTGTCTCATATACCGGCAAAAGCTCAATGGAGATCTTTTGTAAAGTGATTGCAGAAGACATGCTAACAGGCGAGAGAAGAATTGCTGCGACTGCTTTCTTAACTTTCGTTGCTTTAGGTGAAGATAAAAAACCTGTCGATGTTCCACAAGTTATTCCTGAAACAGAGGAAGAGAAATTCTTATATGAAACAGCAAAAGAAAGGGCAGAAGTCCGAAAGCTGAGACGATTGAAAAGTAAAGAATTAGCAGCTGTTATCTCTCTTGATAAACCGTGGGATGTAAAAGAGGAGGTATATGCATGATCACATTATGCAGCCAGAACGAACTGAAATCAGCTCAATCTGCACTAAATAAATTAGAGCAATCCTATCCTGAGCTTTTTGAAAAGCTGATACATGTCATTCACTTGACCCGTACCATGCAGTTAAAATACCAGTACATGGGATGTTTAATCATGAATGAGGACCCGGAAAATGCCAAGCCTCAATTTGTTATCGGATCTGTTATTCGTTTGTATAAAAAAGAAATCCACCGATTAACTAGTGACAAGGATATTGATGAAGTAAGAAAAGTATTCACAGAGTATAAACATACTGGATACTCCAGACTCAGCCAGCTTACTCTAGGGAAAACACCTGAATCGTTAATAGGTAGCTCTTTCATTATTCAATAAACATTAAAACTCTGAGTACGTATTTGCGTACTCAGGGTTTTTTATAGTGTTTTAATTTTCGTACACTACTACAACCTTTACGAATAGAACTATCTTTACAGCAATACTCTCCTTAAAATTCCCATTTCCTAAACGAATCAAAGACGAAAACATGGTGACATAAATTTTGATTGAAACATATATCACGGTATTAAACTATCGGGTGCATTTCTTCAAGAAGGAGATGTGCTCTTTTTCATGGAACTTATTAAGCAAACGTGCAGGATAGTTCTATAAAAATTAATTATTCTATGTTCAATTATTACAGATTATGCCATAATTAAGGATCCTATAAGAAAGTTTTTGAAAGGTTATTAATATAATAGAAAGGTGGGGGGATTTTTGATAGAAACAAAACGTCTCATAATTAGAGAAATGGTGCAATCCGATTATGATGCATTATGCGGAATATTGTGTGATGAGGAAGTAATGCGTGCTGCTTATGAAAGTGCATTCAACTTAGAAGAAGCACAAAATTGGCTTAACAGGCATCTTAAAAGATATGAAGAGTATGGTTTTGGACTTTGGGCTGTTGTATTAAAAGAAACAAACGAAATGATTGGTCAATGTGGCTTGACAATGCAAGGCTGGAGAGAAGAAAAAATTTTGGAAATAGGATTTTTGTTTCAAAAAGCGTATTGGCACAAAGGTTACGCAACAGAAGCGGCAACTGCTTGCAAGGAATACGCTTTCTCAGTTCTTAATGCAAATAGGGTTTATTCTATTATTAGGGACGCAAATGTAGCCGCTCAAAAAGTTGCTGTTCGAAACGGTATGAATATTATTGATAAAGATACTAAGAATTTTAGGAATATAGATATGGAATTTTTTCTGTATTTTGTAGAGCGAACAAAATGAGCAGGTGAAATTGAAAGAGGCATCCATGATGAACCCTTATACTGTTTGAAATTGAGCTAACGGATACGATAGTTCAACTCCAAGCTGCTTCAGCAGCTTTTTCATTTTGCCTGTCTGAAATCTGTGGTATGTGCATAGTTAGAACATTTGTTCATAATATAGGCAGGAATAAAGAGATTGGTGCAGGCAGGCTATACATTCAAACTTAATTTTGGAACTTCAAAGATGAATACAAAAGCCATTAGAGTTAAATGATTGGTTTAAGTTGCTCTCTAAGAGGATTAAACAAGCAGCTTCTATAGATAAACAAAGCGGAACCTACATATCAACGGCTTTGAAAGAATTGGTAATTAAAGGGTGCAAACTAATTTAACCTTTTGATATGATATTCCACAATCGGGTGCGTTAATTTAAGATTCAGGGAGTTGACCGCAACTAAATAGGGGTGATTTATAAGTGGAAGTAAACGACCGTAAAGAACGGATTAGATCACTTCAAATAAAAAACGGAAGAGAAAATATTATTAAGAAAATGAAAACTAAAAATATTAGCTTATCACTTGATTCCTTTTTAGGTATTCAGTCTTCTAAGAATTTACTTGAGTCACTATTTGTTAAAATTGATAAACTAAAAGAAGATAAATTTGAAATTAAATTTGAACACAGCCATGAAGCAGCCATAAAGCAAATTAGTATTCTTGAATCGAGAATGCCGTTAAAAGATAAAAATGTTATTTTGTTTCACCAAAACTATCTTGAAACAGGTGCTATTATCTTAGATATTGAGAATATTTTTAAGGAAATTAACTGGATGATCAGTTTTAGTGGTTATTTAAAAGAAGATTTTGATTTTATTATTGTCGAACCTAAATTAGAATATGGTATTTGTATTGAAATACTGGAATACCAAGATACATTTACTGTATGGGGCTTATTCAACTAAAGGGTGCAATTTTTGAATAAGAGCAGCAAACAAAGTAGTTACTGAATTTGCCTTTGGAAAAGCCTGAGTTATTCAAAGGAAAAATGAAAAGAGTTAAAAGATGGAGAAGTAGTAGATGTAAAAAGCACTTAAGGAGAATCGTCATGTTTCCAATTGTAGTTGTTTTAGTTTTTTTAGTAAGTGTTAGCTTAATTGGATTTGCTATCTATCTATTAAATCAAAAGATTAAAGACGAAAAAGGTCTTTTAAATAAATTTGAAGCTGTTTTGTCAGTAATTTTTGGTTTATGGGGAGATCCATTTAGTAAAATATCAATTGGATTTCTTTTTGGAGGAATACTACTAATTGGCTCCACTATTCTAATTCTATATATGTTGGGTTTTGTCCAGTTTGATTAAATTCAGCAATATGGTGCGTTGATTCAAGAAGGATTAGCGCACTTTTTGAATTTATTAAACAAACGTAGCAGAATTGTTGAATAAGCAAGCGGTAGGTTTTTAAGGTAGACTTTTTTAAATCGTAAAATTCTGGTAGGTCAAACAGGGTTTTTTGTCGAATTTTACACATATGAAATTCATTAAATTGGAGGAAAAAACGATGGCAGAAGTTTTGTTGTTACACCATGTTTTAGGCAAAACGAAGGGGATTGAAGAAATCGCTGAGCAACTGAGAGATGCGGGGCATACTGTGTACGTGCCAGATTTATTCGACGGTCGCATGTTTTCTACGCTGGAGGAAGGCTTGGCATTTGTTAAGGGAATTGGATTTAATGAAGTGACGGCGCGCGGAGTTCGGGCAGCGAGCGAGCTTTCACGCGATGTTGTCTATGCTGGTTTTTCACTAGGTGTCCCGGCAGCACAGCAGCTCGCTCAAACTCGTGAAGGCGCCAGAGGCGCACTGTTTTTTCATGCCTGCCTCCCAAGCTCGGCGTTTGAATCTCAGTGGCCGGCCGACTTGCCTGTGCAAATTCACGCCATGAGTTCAGATCCTTTTTTCGTTGAAGACGGCGATATCGACGCTGCCCGTGAACTTGTGGCTTCAGCCAATCTTGCTGAACTTTTTCTGTACGAAGGCAAGGAACATCTCTTTACCGACAGCAGTATACCGTCTTACGATGCTGAAGCGACGAAACTTGTAATCAAGCGAGTTCTCGACTTTCTCGCTTAGTTAAAGGTTCAATCGGTTAAAACGAAAACCTTTGGTGTAGGCATATACCAAGGCTTCTTTATATGGAGATTTATATTGTACAAACATTGATTATTACTGTGAATCTTACTCCATAAACGGGTGCATTTCTTCAAGATCGAGAAGTGTACTTTTTACGGTTTTATATTGGTATAAAAACTACGATATATATTTAGTACTATAAATTTTAATTTCGGATGGAGATTATTACTCAATGACTTTAGCATTAAAGATTGGAAATTTGTTAAGTTTTTTTATAGGATGTCTGGGTGTCTTTCTTACTTATCAGGGAGTAGAGGTTGGAACAGATTTCCCTCTATTTATGGACGTGCAAAATATTTTAATTTTAGTTCCAAGTTTTTCTCTAATGATAGGTGCCGTTTTATTTATAATGTATGACAATATAAATTCGAAGGGCACGTTCGCAGTAGCTATTTTAATTACTATTAGTTTAGCCGGCTCTAGTTTTTATATGTTATTTAAAAATGTATACAGTTATATTGGATTATCGATATTATGCTTTGAATTATTTTTTCTAGTTACTTTGTATTTCTATATTTGTCTATTTTTTAAATACTTTATAAATAAGGTACTGGTTGATAATGATAGTGAGGCAAAAGGGAGTATGGGAAGACATGAATAATAACGGAAAGAGTGAAAATATACTTCAGTTAGAGACTTTTCTAGTTGTAAATAAGGAGAATTTTAAATCAATCTATCCTGATTATGTAAGCATTGAAACAAGATTCCCTATGTTTATTTATGTAAAGACGTCTGAAGAACAAGAGATTAGGAGAATTTCACAAAGAGAAAACCTGGATTCTTTATATCTTGATCTAAGTATAGTTTTGAAATGGAATGATGAAAAATTACTTGATACAAAACTCTTTGAGTTAAACTTATGGGAGGATTTGATCGAGGCAGCAGAAGTTCTTTCAAAAGAGAAATCTTGTAAAGTTAGGCTTGGTGTCCAGACTGTAATGTTATCTGTTGAAGAGTCATTACAAGGAGAGGTGAATTGGATTGTTCATGATGAATTAGAAGTAAATGATATTTATTTTAAAGTAAAGTTACATGATAAGAACCTTTTATTAAAAACCATAATTGATGGAGGAATAAGCTTTTATTCTTCACTTATAAAGTACAAATTTCCTAATACCGAATATATAGAATATTGTTTAAATAGACTTAAAAATATAACAATCTAATTTCATACTTCCATTTTGATGAATTATTCCACAATCGGGTGCTAAGGTGAAGAAAGTCAATATATAGAAGTACCAATTATACCAAAGGAGAGTAGTATGCAAAAATATGAAAGTCATCTCACTGATAATGATGCTGGTGATATAAAAGTTCTTATTAAAAGTAAAACACAAGAGTTTATTTTTGATACGGGGTTAGGCTATATTGTATTACCCAAACTTATTAAACAATTATCAATATTATATAAGGGTGAGAGTAAAGAATTTAGCATCGACGGTTTTGATTCAATGTTCTTCTATGTATTTAAAAAATACGGAGATCAAATTGTAATCTCGAAGAATCGTGATAAATATAGTTTTAATATATTTGGCTTTTGCCAAGCATTTCAGAATGCTTTTCAAATACATATTAATAAACTCAGAAAAGAAGGAAAAAAAATTGGTTTGAGTGATGAAGAAGAAGACTTTGAGAATTTCGGAAACCCATTCCGATTAGAGACATTAATAGCATTTGATGAGTTTTCAAAAGTAATAAAAAACCAAAACGTTTAGTTGAGAGATATTAATTCAGAAAACAGATTTAATGATTTCCTATTTTGAATAACTTATTCCACAATCAGGTGCATTTCTCAAGAAAGAGAAATGTTTTTTTATTAGGAAAAGGAATTTTTAGTAAGAAGGAAATACATTCCATTTAATGTAATATATAGTTATATATAAAATGAATGGAGACTGGAAAGTGAAAAAGAAATTTACAGTAGTTTTATTAGCTACTAGCATCGCATTTAGTGGAGTTTGGATTGGCAATGCACTTAAAAATACATCTCAAGTAAGCAATAAATCTTTAGAAGTCTTATCGCTTTCAGAGGCATCAGATTATTTGAAAATCAGGGAGCAGATTATCGAACAAATAATTAGACAAGAAGATAAGGTACTAAGTGAGTCTGGTACCTTTTCGGGTATGATGTTTCCTTATACAGAAATAAATGGTCAGTATATTTTTTCTAAGAAGTCATTAGATAAATGGGTTCAAGAGGCTTCAGAATCACGAGTGATATATAGTAAAGAAGGTATTTTAAAGTAGATTAATATATAAGTGCTCTTTAATATTAAGCAACAATCGGGTGCATTTCTTTAAATAGAAATGTGCCTTTAATTTTGTTAAACATGTAAGACATAATTGATAAGGAAAATACAATTGTTTGTGAGCATGCATTTCTTTATATTTAACTGGAATGGGAAATGGAGGCGGAGATGAGGGTAGCTGATGATGTATTTATAATATTGTTTCCGATTACAATAGTTCTAATATTTATTATAGGAGTTTGTTTATTAGGAAATGGAATTTACCTTATTTACAAAAAGGTTAATGAAGAGGAAGGACTACATAGGAAATTAGAGGGTTTAGTTTCAATTATTAACGGAATACTTGCAGATCCGTTTAGTAGAATATCAATAGTAATTCTACTAGGTGGCTTACTAACTCTATCTTCTTTATTTTTTATTTTAGATATGTTGGGATATATTGAAATAGAGTAGGGGAACCAATCTCGAAAGTTATTTAACAATCGGGTGCATTTCTTCAAGAAGGAGAAGTGCTCTTTTTATTGAATTTAAGGGTATAAATGGTAATGTTAACCTTATTGATAAGCAGTGTTTTGGGGGGATCAAACATTAATAATTGGATTGAGCTTAAAGAATCAGAAGATCAAGCTGTATGGAAAAAGGTTTATAAAGATTTTAAATTCAAACCTAGTATTACTAAATTTCCATCATTTAAAGTACCAAGCCCATTCATTACATACGATATTTCAGTTTATAATAATTGGTCAGGTGATTTTAAAGAATTTGATGAGATTTATAAAGACCTTGAAGAGAAATCATTGTTTGCATTTAAAGAATTATCGAATAATGATGAATATTTTTATGCATTAGATTGGCAACACCATTCATACTGGGTCAATCCCTTTTTAGAGTTTCGAAAAGACGAAGAATTTGATGAGTGGATAATACCCGTTTTTCCTGATGGGGATTATTACTTCTTTATACAAAAGGAATTCAACTGGGGATTATTAGGTCATCCCTGGGAACAGACCATAACTATATTTGGTGAGGAACTTATCCAATCGTTTAAAAAACATAATCCTAGAATGTTTAATACTATTTTACGGATAGGTTAATCTTAACACATGATTTGCTAGTCCTTTTCTTTATGTGCTAATGGGCACATTCCTGTAATGAGTTATTCCACAAACGGGTGTGTTTCTACAAGAAGGAGAATGCTCTATTTTATTGAATAAAAGGAGAACTAGTGTATTAGTTTCTAAATAAATTATGGTCTGGGTGAGTTTGGAATTTAAGTATCAGTTGTCGGGAAGAGGTTGGGCAAGCGGTAGTATTAAAATCAATAATATAGAATTCAATTTTATAGCAAGTTATCTTACAGATTCACTAAGTGATCTTCTAAAGTCATTAATAACAATTACTCCTGGCTGTGTACCTTACCCTATAAATGAAAGTACCTTTAATATGGAGGAAGAACCTGAAAGATTAGTTTGGAAATTCGAGAAGCAAAATGACCGAGATGTATTAATAACAATAATAAAAGTAAGTGGGATTGAAAGAAGTATTGTATTTAAAGAACAATGTTTATTAAGTGATTTTATAAAGGCTGTTGTAAATTCAATTAGCAAATTATTAAAGAAGCATGGTATAGAAGGATACCGTGAAAATTGGGTGAACCATGATTTCCCCATGAATGAATATCAAAGACTTTATGATTACATGAGTAAGAAAGTTAAATGAATTATTTTGCTATCGGGTGCTTTTATTCAAAAGCATTCTTTATTTTATTTTTGACTAGTTTTTAGATTGTTGAATAAACAGTGTTTGACTTTTCCTTTCCATGCCAATACTAGAATAGAATTTTAATTGGTTCATGGAGTGTGAGGTCTAATGTTACTTTCGAACGCGTGGGAGAAGTATCAACTTGATAAAAAGATAGAAGGGTATTCATTAATTACATTAAAAACGTATTCGTATCAGTATAATTTGTTACTACGGTATTTTGGAGACATTGATATGAATGAAGTAGCTACCGTTCAGTTAAAAGCTTATTTAATCGAAAAAGGAGAGCATTTAAAACCAGCAAGCTTAGGACATAGAGTTAGGTTTATTCGCTCTTTTTTCAAATGGACTCATGATGAAAGTTTTATTAATCAGAACCCTGCAGCAAAATTAAAAGAACCAAAGCTAGGAAAGAGAATTCCTAAATTCCTAACTGAACTTGAAATTGAACATCTAAGGGAATCTTGTCAAAACACAATGGAGAATGCTTTGTTTGAATTCTTTTACTCCACAGGTTGTCGTATTGGTGAAGTAGTGAAATTAAACCGTAATGATATTAACTTTATAACAAACTCTGTTATCGTTCACGGAAAAGGTGACAAAGAACGTGAAGTTTACTTTAATACTCGGTGCTCTTTATGGTTAAAAAGGTATCTGAATTCAAGGGAAGATACAGACCCATGTTTGTTCATCACAAATAGGAAACCTAAAAGAAGGATGAGTATTGATCTCATAAGGTACATTATAAAACGTATCTCTAGTCGTGCTACAATTAGGAAGAGCAGTATTCATCCCCATCAATTACGTCATAGCTACGCTAC
This sequence comes from Fictibacillus nanhaiensis, assembly GCA_016401345.1. Classification (GTDB taxonomy): domain Bacteria; phylum Bacillota; class Bacilli; order Bacillales; family Fictibacillaceae; genus Fictibacillus; species Fictibacillus phosphorivorans. Next base: position 87,699 of record JAEACG010000004.1, read on the forward strand.
GAATATGATTAACAATGGAGCACCTCTTGAAGTAATACAGAGTTTATTGGGGCATGAGAAAAGCGAAACAACAAAAATATATGCTCAATTTAGTGGGAAGCAACGACAGGATTTGTATAGTAGATATTTCTAGGATTCCTTATTAAACAAACGATCAGTATTGTGGAAAATCTAATATTAAAGGTTAAGGAGAGATGTTATTTTATAGCATCTCTATAATTTTAAGATTAGTTTACTGATTTCGATGCACAAAATGAGTTTTCCGCACGGTTCATATTTAATGTAATTCGAGTTGTGTTAGGTTTAAAGAAATAAGGAGAAACTTAATTATTCGTCTCTTCTACTCTACATATTTCAAATTTCATATATTCAAAGCTTTATTACAATACCTATGGTACTTTATACATAAGGGGTGTTATTATGCAAAATAAACCAATTTATGTAGAAATACCTATTAATGGCTGTGTTGATGAGGTATGGGAAAAATCCCAAAATCCTAATCTTCATCAACAATGGGATCTCCGCTTTTCTTCAATTACATATCTTCCAAAAAAATCTGAGAATGATCCTCAGTCCTTTCAGTATGAAACTAAGATAGGGTTGGGGCTTAAGGTTTCGGGATGGGGCAAAAGTATCGGAACTCATAATAAAGAGGATGGATCAAAGGTATCTTCGCTTCATTTCGGTACTCCACAAAAACTTTCGCCGATTTCTGAAGGAAAGGGATATTGGAAGTACATACCAAATGAAAGTGGTACAACTTTTTTAACACAATACGATTATGAAGTTCGTTACAGCTTTATGGGAAGACTAGTAGACTCTTTTTTCCGCCCCCTCATAGGATGGGCAACGGCGCTTAGTTTTGATGTGTTGAAACGCTGGGTTGAAAAAGATGAAATACCAAAAGTACAGTATCTTCGCTTTTTTAGTAATGTACTTATTACGCTACTCTTTTTCTTTATATGGTTTTATCAAGGTCTCGTTCCTAAAATCATCGCAAAACATCCTGAGGAGGTTGCTATGTTAGCATCTCTTAGTTCTATGGAGATGGATATGGCGGTAAAGGCTGTTGGTGTGGTTGGGATTCTTGAAGTTTTATTCGGGCTTACTTGGTTGTTATACCGTAATAAAAGACATCTTTATCTTTTGCAGATAATAGTGTTCCCTGCATTAACATTAAGTGCGTTAATAGCTGATCCAGCGATCTCTTCGCATCCGTTTAACCCTGTTACCTTTAATAGCAGTCTTTGGATACTATCAATTCTAGGATTTGTTTTAGCTAAAGATGTTCCAACTGCAACTAGCTGCAAGCGTTCGAAGAAAGAGTGATTAAAGTGACAATCTATCAAAATCTCTTAGGTGAAGATTTCAAAAGACTACACCCTAAATTACAAATAAGATATGCACTGCCTAAGAATAAACCTTTCTATGCTTCTGGAAAAATGAATTCTATTCAAACAGGTGCACGATGGCTTTATCCATTTTTAAAACTAGCAACTAGATGGAAATTTCTTTTTCCTGAAAGCGGTAAGGATATCCCTTTTACAATAAAAAATACATGTCGTTCTTTATCTTCTGAATTAGATGAAGTTTATTGGGAACGTACTTTTTTCTTTGACCGAGTTACCAGGTTTTTCAACGCATTTATGACAATCGATTCAGAAAGAAAGGTCGTAAAAGATTACTTAGGAGAACCAAGTTTGTTCTATTCGGATTTATATTTTGATGTTACATCAGAAGGTCACCTCGTTATTCGATCAGGGGTACAGCGTCTAGTTTTTGGTAAGCTAGAAATTTATATCCCGAGCTTTTTACGAGGAGTGGTTAAGGTAGAGGAAGGGTATGATGATGCGCGAGAAGTATTTACCATTCGAGTTCATATCCAAAATCAGATCGTGGGGAGACTGATGGCCTATGAAGGCGAATTTAAAGAAATATCTACTTAATTCAATAACTGTTCCAGGGATCATGCTCTTTATCGCCAGTAGTGTCCTTTCGATAAAGGAACCTTATTATTTAATGCTGACAGCAGCACAACTGGTTTTCGTTCCAATTATGCTGCAGCTTATTATTGGAATAAAAAGGACAAATGTGGGTTTAATGTGGATTACCATGCTTTCAATTTTCCTTTTACACTTTGTTTCAAACAGTATTCTACAGATTTCATTAGCCATTATTTATTTGGTTTTTACTTTTATTGTAGCTATTTATGGAGCTAAACGGTTCTTCCGTAGGGGTTTTACGAACTGGGCGGAAATTTCTATAGATGTTGGAATGATGTATTTATTTATTGGGGGACTTTGGTTCTTTGCATTTATTGCGGAAATAAATACTGGTATTAGTCCATTAATCACTTGGTTAACTGCTATACATTTTCACTACTCAGCCTTTTTGCTCCCTGTTTCTTTAGGTTTTTTTGGACGATTACATCAGTCTAAGTGGTATAGAATTTGTGTTCCGATCGTTCTGATAGGACCTATCATTGTTGCAATTGGAATTTCTTTTTGGCCGTTTTTAGAAGTTATTTCTGTGTTACTTTATATTTTTGCTATATATACGTTAATTACTTTAGCTTTTCAAACCGTATTTATTAACAAATTACAAGGCGCTTTTATTCGTTTATCATTCAGTTCTTTGGGGTTAACTATCCTATTTTCACTGTTGTATGCGCTAAATAGTGCATTTGGAAAATGGGGTGTCAGCATTGATTTTATGCTCACTTTTCATGGTTTAGTTAACAGTGTCTTATTCGGATTTATTGGTGTATTAGGTTGGGTAATGAGCCCTCCTAAAACTAAACAAGCTAAATGGGATTTTCCAGTCAGCCAGATCAGAGGTCGCGTTAAAGGAGAAGGTAAGCCAGTAGTAGGTTTGGTTGACGATCTCAGCGAATATTTAGATATAAAAGGAATTCCTTCTACTATTGTTCATTTTTACGAACAAACTGAGAAATATCAATTATTTGCTTCAACAAAATGGGCTATTTGGTTTAAGCCATTAGCTGTCTGCTATAAATACATAAGTAACCATATGCAGCAATTAAACTTGCCTATTTCAGGTGAAAAAGTGGAGATGACAGGAAGTATACAGGCAGTGAGTCCAATAATCGATGGAAGAAATAATCCCCGTGTATGGAATCGATATATAGGAAATAATTCTATATTTAAAGCAATTTATTCTCACCATCGGACTAAAGGTAGAACTTTTATGAACATAGCACTTCCACTCCCGTTTTCAGCCATGATAGGAATTCTTCAGCTTGATGAAATGGATGGTGCACTTCTCCTATCAAGCGAGGGAGATTCTGATTCAGGGATATACTTAGCGGTAGGTAAATATGTATTTAAATTACCTCTATCAGAATCCTTTTTAATAAAGGATTCAAAAAATAATATGTTAACAGCAACACACAAAATGAAGATCTTTGGGATGCCATTTTTAAATATCCAGTATACTATGTCGTTAAAGCAGTATTACTAATACAACCTATATCTCAAAAAGGAAAAATTATTAAAACCCGAGTAAGTTGAAAAATCTACTTTATTGAAAGAGAAGTAATATTTTCGTTATAAAATATGTAGCAAATATAAATAGCGGGGGACTAATGACATGACCTATCATATACGAGTAAGAGTGGGTGCACTCATTATTGAAAATAATGAAATATTATTAACAAAGTTTGATGATCCATATCGGGGAATTTTTTATGATTTTCCAGCTGGTGGAGCGGAACCTCATGAATCTCTGATCGAAGCTGTAAAGAGGGAAGCGAGAGAAGAAGCGAATATTGATGTAGAGGTAGGTCCATTAGCTTTTGTCTATGAGTATGCTCCTCATCTGAACGAAAATAAGTATGGCCATACACACACACTAGTCATGTTGTTTGATTGTACATTGAAAAGTGAGTCCAAACCTAGATTGCCGGATAAGCCTGATCCTAATCAGACAGCTGTTAAGTGGGTTCCGCTATCAGAGCTTGAACATTTAGAGCTTTATGCGAACATTGAAAAACAAATTAATGAGTATGCGAGCAAGAAGCGAAATATTGATCTACTACAAGAACACAAACTTTTGGATCAGACATTAACTTCTAAACTAACGGAGACTTTCTAATAAGGGAAGTCTCTTTTCTTATAGGAGCTTTAATAATGTTAAGTTTTAAATTAAATATTAAACAATTATTATCAATAAAATTAATTTATTTAACTTTAAATATTAATATTTCGATAAAAATTATTCACAAAATCAATTCAAAGGTATATAATCTAATTAATTGATAAGAAAGGAGAATGAGATGGCTCACCCATTACTTACAAATTGTCCGGTTTGTTCACAAACGTTAAAAATTACAAAACTTCACTGTTCGCATTGTCACACGACAATTGAGAACGAATTCGAATTGTCAAAATTTGCGTCACTAACGAAAGAACAGCTTCATTTTGTGGAAGTCTTTCTTGTATGCAGAGGCAATATTAAAGAGGTCGAAAAAGAGCTAGGGATCTCGTATCCAACGGTTCGAGGGAAGCTGAACGACATTGCCTCTTCATTAGGATACGAATCTAAAAAGAAGAATGAGGTAGACGAGAAAAAGATTGTTGGGATGCTTGAACGTGGAGAGATTTCTCCAGATGAAGCAATTAAAATGCTAAAGGAAGAATAGGGGGAGTAGAGAATGAAAAGTGAGATCGAGAAAGTCTTAACGATGGTTCAAGAAGGTAAAATCGATACGGATAAAGGTTCAGAGTTAATTCAGGTCCTACAAGAAAAAGAACAGGGTACAACACTTAAACCATTAGACCATTCATCTCGGGTATCTTCTAACTATAGCGACAAAACCTTGAAGATCCGTGTTGTATCTGAGAGTGACAATGTGAACGTGAACCTACCCATCAAACTAGTAAAGGTTGTACTAGCAGCAGGTCACAACATTGCTCTAAAGATTCCTCAATCTGAACAATATGTAAAAGATATTGATATCGACCTAATACTTGAAGCCATTGAAAACGAGCTGGATGGACAGATTGTTGATGTGAAATCAGCGAACGGGGATACCGTTTCAATTACGATTGAGTAGAGGCTGCTAACATGTTACATGTAAATGTGAAAACAAAAGAGGCAAAGTTCTCAATTCCTGTTCCTTATGTCCTATTAAATATAGGGGTATCCATTATCACTTCTAAGTTATTAATTCGACAAGTAAACAAATGGTCGAAACCTCATCTAGATAAGAAAAACATAGCCTTCACCATTCCTTCCATAGATCAATCAGAACTGAAACCTATTATTAAAGAGCTAAAAAAGCACAAAGGATTAGAGCTCGTTAATGTGAAAGCACAAGATGGAACTGAAGTGATTGTAAGATTATAAAATTATTGATTCTCACTGAAGATTTCTGTGTCCACAAAGCATTCATAACAATAATGTTACAAATGAGTAGTTAAACAAAGGAGTGCATTTCTGTCATGGAAAGAGCACTCTTTTTTATGGCCAATCTAGATTGTCGATGAAAGAGGAATCTAATTAAGCAATCGCGAAGAAAAGATTGGGATAGTGAACGAAGAGATCATATAATTTTAGCCCAAACAAAGTTAGTAGAGCCCTTTTTCCAACGTAATAATTAAAAACAAAAAAGGAAGTGTAATAAATGAATGCAGAAGATGTAATGCAGGAACTTGAAGCGCTTGGCAAGGAACGGACCAAGAAGATGTATATATCCAATGGTGCCAAAGAACCGGTGTTTGGTGTAGCTACTGGTGCGATGAAGCCTATCGCTAAAAAGATTAAAGGAAATCAGCCATTAGCTGAGGAACTTTACGCGACAGGAAATTACGATGCGATGTACTTTGCAGGAATCATAGCTGATCCAGCCATCATGACCGAAAATGATTTTGAGCGTTGGATCGATGGAGCTTATTTTTATATGTTATCGGATTTTGTGGTAGCGGTCACTCTTTCTGAAACTGAAATGGCACAAGAGGTTGCTGATAAATGGATTGCAAGTGGTGAAGAGCTCAGAATGTCAGCAGGTTGGAGTTGTTACTGCTGGCTATTAGGTAATCGGCCAGACAGCGAATTCTCAAGAACGAAGTTAGAAAAAATGCTTGAGGTCGTAAAAAATACCATTCATGATGCACCTGAACGAACAAAATCTTCAATGAATAATTTTGTCTATACAGTAGGGATATCCTACGTGCCATTACATGAAAAAGCGGTTGAGACAGCAAACGCTATAGGACCGGTAGAAATGAAACAGGACAAGAAAAAAGCGAAGTATCTACTTGCTTCTGAAAATATTCAAAAAGCGATAGATAAAGGCCAGGTTGGTTTTAAGCGGAAATACGTGAGGTGTTAATTATTTAGATTATAATGATACTCCTGTTTTGAGTTCGTTTATGAAAAACAATTTTGCACGGGAATTAATTTTATAATTCAAATTCCGAATGATAGGGCGTGTTTTCTAGAGTGAATAAACAAGCTGATATGAAAGTTGTAATCGGTGCAGGTGAGTATAATAATAATCCCAATTGGCTGCAGACGCAGGAGTCAGAACTAAATTTATTAAAGCGGCTTGATTGGGAGAGGCGATTTTCAGGTGAATCGTTACAAGCAATCTTAGCTGAACACGTATGGGAGCATTTGACTTTTGCAGAGGGAGTCGAGGCGGCAAAGATTTGCTTTGATTTTTTAAAGCCAGGTGGCCACATTCGTTGTGCAGTACCAGATGGCTTTTTTCCTGATAAAGATTATCAAATGGGTGTACAAATAGGAGGTCCTGGGCCGAAAGATCATCCTGCTGCAAGTCATAAGATTGTACATAATTATAGAACAATTACATCTATGTTTAGAAAAGCGGGTTTTTCTGTTACTCTATTAGAATATTGTGATGAGAAAGGAAATTTTCATACACAGGATTGGGATGAAAGTGAAGGATATATTTATCGTTCTATGCGCTTTGATCATAGAAATCAAAACGGGAAACTTGGTTTTGTATCTTTAATAGTGGACGCAATAAAGCCTTTTTAACCCTAATATACCGTTCAAGCTTAATAGGCATTGAACGGTATATTTTAATTTACACAACCAAACCATCGCTCATTTTCACAACATGATCAACAAAAGAAAGCATATCCTCGTCATGGGTGACCATAAGAGTCGTAATGTTTAACGTTTTCGTTAGATCTTGGATGAGTGACATGATCTCTTTAGATTTCTTTGTATCCAGACTTGCAGTCGGTTCATCTGCAAAGAGAACTTTCGGCTTATGGATAACCGCTCGAGCGATAGCGACGCGCTGTTTCTCTCCACCGGATAAAGAAGATGGATAAGCATGTTTTCGATGGGATAAACCAACACAGTCTAAAATATAATCAATTTCTTGTTCACGTTTTTCATTTTTCATTCTCACTTCAGATACATCTAACATGAGGCTTAATTGCTCCCGAACGGTTAAAAAAGGGACAAGATGTGCAAATTGGAAAACAAAACCGAATTTCTTGGCTCTTATGCTGCGCATTTCCTCTGAAGTCATGGAAGTTAAGTTATGTCCATTAAATAAAATATTCCCGTCTGATGCGGGTTGCAGTCCTGCAGCAATGGTTAGCAGGGTACTCTTACCAGACCCCGATGGACCGACCAACGCTGTAATTTCACCCTCCTTAAGCGTAAGGTTCACTCCTTTTAGTACCTCTTCTTTCACATCACCATTTTTAAATGTTTTTCTTAATTCAGCAATCTTAAAAATTTCCATATTAAACCTCTCCTTGTTGTATGGCTTGTAAAGGTTCAACTTTTTTGATTTGTAATCCAGAAAGTGTAGCTCCGATAAATCCAATCACGAGGAAGACGATTGATAATTGCAGAGTGGTTTCGTTCGTTAAATGATAAGGCATATCCTTAGGTGCAATTTCCTTGAATAATTGGCTAAAACCAACAGAGAGAGTAAGGGATATGATTGTGATGCATAGCATTTGTGTCCACATCATTTTAAACAGATCGCCCGTTTTTACGCCGATGGCTTTCAATATGCCATATAGCCCAATCTTTTGAACGTTCATCATATAAAAGAAGATGCCGAACAGCATTCCACTAATCACGATGAGAAACCAAACGATCATATTTAAAGACATCTGTTCTGCACTGTAGCTTGGAATGGTGTTAAGAAACTCTTTATTTGAAAAAGATTGAAGCTCTTTGAAATTTAGTGTTTCATATGCACCTGGTATGAAAAGTAGCTGCATTTCTTCAGTTCGATACATCTGCTTGTAATCTTCCATTTTCAGAAAAGCAACTGGAGCATGACTGAACTTTTTTTGGTCAACAAAATCCTTAACAACAAGCGGTTCGTTGAATGGTTTAAGTGTTAAGGTGTCACCAACTTTAACGCCATCTTTCTCTAATGAACGGTCTAGAACGATTTCCCCGGGTGCCACTGATTCAAATAATTTAGAATCGGTTGAAGCAACAAAAGCAACGCTTCGTTGTTTGTCACTCTCATCGTTTAGAAATCCCATTTGTATAGAGAGTGCAGCAGCATTTTTATGTTCGTTTAACACTTGCTCTTGAACGCTATGATCAATTCTAGAGAGGTTGTAATTATCTTCAGCGTCATTATTGATATAAAACTGCCCACTCGGTAAATCTTTGATCAAGGCAGCGTTATCTTGTGATAACCCATTGGCCAAACCAGAAATAATAAACGTTAACAAACTTACGAGAAAGATGATGGAACCTAATATGAAAAACCTCATTTTATTTTTTTTGATTTCTTTCCATGCGATGCTCATAACATCTCTCCTCCAATCTTTTTACATCCTTAGTTTAGAATCGTTATATGAACGGACAATGAACAACACGTTACAAATCGTTGGAGAGAAGGGAAGTGGTGCGTAAAAAAGGCACCACCAATGTATTTTCATTGAGAGTGCCTGAGTATTTTAAGATGTATTTAATCAATAGGGAGTTCAACGGCAATTGTCGTTCCTTCGTTCTCCTTACTTTTCACAACCGTTTTTCCATCGTGCAGTTTTACAATGGTAGCGACGATCGATAGTCCGAGTCCAGTACCATCTATTGTTTTCGAACGAGCAACATCTGCTCGATAAAAGCGGTCAAAAATTCTTTCAACTTCCTCTTTATTCATGCCAATACCCGTATCTTTAAAGGTGATCATGATGGATTTTTCTCTTTTTTCAACAGATACCTCGATGCTTCCTTCACGGTTATTATACTTAATGGCATTGGTAAGAAGGTTGTCCCAAACAGTGCTTAATAGAGAAGGATCTCCGAAAAAATCGATATCTGGTAAGGAATAACTAAGCATAATTCCTTTCTCATTGATCAGCCATTGATAATTACGAATCAGTTCTTTAATCTGTTGTGAAACATTGAGATGTTTTCTTTGTAAAATATCTTCGTTTCGATCCAGTGAAGCAAGAAGCAATAATTGCTTCGTTAAGTTCGAGAGTCTACTGATTTCATCATTTATTACAGAGATGTACTTTGCGCGGTCAATTGAACTCATTTCTTCTTTTTCTAACAGGTTGGTATATCCTTTTATATTCGACAACGGTGACTGAATATCATGAGAGATATTTGAGATGAATTCTTTTCGCATCTCATCTGACTGTTCTAGTTTTCGAGCCATGTGCTGAAAACTTTGAGAGAGCACGCCAAGTTCATCGCTACGCCTCGTATCGAGCTCAAAAGAGAAGATTCCCTTTGAGAGTGATTTTGTAGCGGTGTTCAATTTTGAGATAGGTCTCACTAAATATTTTGTACTAACAACTACCATTAAGATACTAAGAACAATCATCAATCCAAAAAGCCATCCGAAAAGTACATGCATTTCATTAAAAAGGAGTTTGATATCAGGTCGAATAAACAGAGCATACTTTTTTTCCTGATATGTTAGAGGAACCCCGATCGAATTACTTAGTTCGTTTGCAAAAAATCCCGTTACAAATGTTTGTTTTGGAAAATGAAGAATTCCATGATAGATCTTACCATTAAGTACAGATTCTTTCGTAGAAGATGAAAGGGAGGTGTTGCGAAATTTTGCCCCAAAGTACGTTTCGTTTCCGGAACTCTCAACAAGGTAGATCTGATACCCAATCGTAGATAGGTTTCTCAAGTAATCGTTCAGGTTGATAGTAGGGTGTTTTTCCACAAAAGAAGCCATCTCAAGCGCAATCCCTGTATTTTTTTGATCATTAGCCGGTTTTAATTTTAGTTGATAGTATGTATTCGAGGCAACAAAGGCTAACACACCGCTTAAAAGCATGATGCCGATCGTTATGACGACAAATTTGGTATACAGCGACTTCATTTTTTACCCTCCAATAAATAACCAACTCCACGTACCGTTTTGATCTGAAAGTCATCTGTCAGTTTGGAAAACCGTTCTCTTAACCTTTTTACATGTACATCTACCGTGCGTTCGTCCCCTTCATAATCGATACCCCAGATGTGTTGAATGAGCTGATCTCGTGTAAAAGCCTGCATAGGATTCGAGATGAAAAAATATAGCAATTCAAATTCTTTCAAAGGTAATAGAATCGTTACATCGTTAATATAAACTTCATAGGTTTTTTTGTTTACCGTTGTGCGTCCTAAGCTGATGATGGAATTATCTTGGTGTTTATCGTATCTTCTTAAAAGTGCCTTGATTCGAAAAAGTAATTCTCTCGCTTCAAATGGTTTTACGAGATAATCATCTGTTCCGGATAAGTAGCCCTGTTCTTTATCTTCAATCTGATTTTTGGATGTTAATAGAATCACAGGAATATCGTAATTTTCTCGTATTTCTTTTGTTAAGGAATAACCGTCCATAAAGGGCATCATCACATCAACTACAGCGAGGTCAAACCTCTTTAGCCGTAAGATATCTAAAGCTTCAATGCCGTCTTTAGCTTGAGAGACTTGATACCCTGCTTCACTTAGATGATAGTGCAGCAGCTCAAGTATATTTTTATCATCATCTACAATTAAAATATGGGTCACGATGTAATCCTCCTAATGAGAATCAAATAGGTTGCAGTATAAGCAACATTAGTCTATCCGAAATGGTTGATATTCACAAATTTCAGCTTTGCTTCTGCCACTCAGCCACAGCAAAAAAGCTAACCAAAAGGCTAGCTTTTTTGTGGCTTTAATTGATTGGGTTAGCCAATTCTCTTCTTGTTTTTCTTGCTTTTTGCACGTTTTTTAGAAGATAGAACCCCGTTTAAGATACTAATGAAACTCACAATGAATTCCCCCCATATAGAACTTCCGAAAAGAGAATATTCGGTGTATCCTCTCTTCTCCATATCTTATGCAGACTTGTTTAAAATGTTTGGACAAACTGTATCCATACTTAAGCAAATAATAAAATACACACACACCTAATGAAACATTGAAAAAAATTTTTAAAGGTTATGAATAAGATTGAAAGTTAGTGGGATTATAAGAGTAGAAATGAAAGGGAGGTGAATAGAATGGCTAAAAACAACAGCAACCAATTATCAGTACCTGGAGCTCAAGGAGCTCTTGATCAAATGAAGTATGAGATCGCTTCTGAGTTCGGTGTAAACCTTGGACCAGACACTACTTCACGTGCAAACGGATCTGTAGGTGGAGAAATCACTAAGCGTCTTGTAGCACAAGCTTTAGGCGGACAACGCTACTAATTTTCAAACCTTTTGCTATGGCTATCTGTTTTATGCAGATAGCTTTTTTGTATGAATTAAAAGTTAAACAACCGTTTAAACTATCTCTGTTGGAGGTGAATGGATAGATGAATGAAGATAGACCGACGCACTATGATGGGAGTCTTTTAAACCATGAAGTTTTCAACGATAACCTTTTGCAAGAGCCTTTTCTTTTAACAGATGAAGTGAGGGGGAACATTGCTGGGAATCCTTATGATAAATCGTGATTGCAGTTCATTGAAAGTCGTTGATTTCCGCTCCAGGTTGCTCGCTTTCCATGGGGCGACCGGTGAGCCCCTTGCCGCTTTGCGCCCTTAAGGGTCTCACCTATCTAGTTGCAGTGGCTAGCCCCTCGAGGTCAAAAGTTTAACGGTCAAGAAGGTAAAAGGCACCTTCCTCGCCCATTCAACTTTTGCTGGTCGGGGCTGAACGAGCCACTTCCACATTTCAGAGTGACCGCTCGTCCCATAGGAGTCGGCAACCTTACGCTCCAATCAACTTGCATAGAAGTGAAAAGAACATTCAAAGCAACGGTAATTTAGAAGAGAAAAAACTGAAAGGCAGTGTCAATTACATGACAAAGGTATTATATATTACAGCGCATCCTCATGATGATCAAGTCTCTTACAGCATGGCTGTTGGTAAAGCATTTATTGATGAATACAAAAAAGTTAACCCGGATCATGAATTGATTCATGTGGATTTGTATAAAGAGGACATTCCTCACATCGACCTTGATGTCTTTAGCGGATGGGGTAAACTGCAATCTGGTAAAGGATTTGAAGAGCTTTCTGCAGAAGAAAAAGCTAAAGTGGGAAGACTTTCAGAGCTTTGTGAGCAGTTTGTAGCAGCTGATAAATATGTATTTGTAACACCAATGTGGAATTTCTCATTTCCACCTGTTATGAAAGCATATATCGATTCAGTGGCGGTAGCAGGAAAAGCGTTCAAGTATACAGAGCAAGGACCTGTAGGACTATTAACGAACAAGAAAGCACTGCATATACAAGCTAGCGGCGGGGTCTATTCTGAAGGACCTGCAGCAGCAATGGAGATGGGGCACCGTTATTTAAGCGTGATCATGCAATTTTTTGGCGTTCCATCGTTCCAAGGATTGTTTGTTGAAGGACATGCGGCCATGCCAGATAAAGCGAATGAAATTAAAGAAAATGCCATTGCTCGTGCTAAAGATTCCGCACATACGTTTTAACAGTTAGAAACCTCCTAAAAAGAAAACTTGTAGACCTTGTCTGCAAGTTTTTTTAAATGAAAAATCCTTGTCTACCAAGTAAAAAGAGCATTTGTAAACAATTGTATGTAAAAAACTCCTTGCAATTTTGAATGCGTTTTCATAGAATAAAAAGCAACATCTATATTGACTGAATTTTTTTAAAACAAAAGGTAGTGATGTTTTGTTAAAGGTACCTATGTTATTCGTTTTTGAAAAAGAGGAGGTAATAAGTTGTCACACGTAAACATGAAAGAAAACAGCATGATTATTGAGCATGTTAGTGATGATTCATTTAAGAGTTATGGAAAAGTGATTACAGGCTATGATTTTACACGTTTAATGAACACGATGAAGCAATCTACGAAAATTCCAGAGCATGAAAATGTTTATGTGGCTTCAGAACCGATTCTGGAAGACGATCTCGTAAAAAAACAAATTGAGACTTACTTCTATGGTGAGATGCCTGCCCAGATTGGGTATTGCAACGGTCGTAATTCAACGTTAAATGGCCTTGAATATCACAAAGGAAGTGAGATCAATATAGCAGTAACTGATCTAGTTCTCCTTCTTGGAAAAGTACAGGATATCGAAAATAATACATTCCATTCGAATAATGTAAGGGCTTTCTTTATTCCTGAAGGAACGGCAATTGAAATATACGAGACGACACTGCACTTTGCACCTTGTAAAGTTCAAGAATCAGGATTCAAATGTATTGTTGTTTTACCAATTGGAACGAATGAACCGTTAGACGTTGCGCCAGCAGAGCGTGAAAAAAGTACTGATGAAGATCACTTGCTTTTTATGAAGAATAAATGGCTGATCGCACATCCGGATAGAAAACAGCTGATAGAAAAGGGAGCTTATCCTGGAATTATCGGTAACAACATAGAAGTCTTGTTTTAACTATCATTATTTAAAAGGACAGGGGTGTTCGATATGTTTTCAGGCATTGGATTTACGCTTTTATCATGTACATTTTTTATGGGACTGGTCGCATGGATCTCTTACTTAAAAACAAAAGGGGAGACAGAAGATTCTACGGGCTATTTCTTAGCAGGACGCGGGTTGAATGGGACATTTATCGCCGGGTCACTGCTTCTTACCAATCTTTCTGCTGAGCACTTGATCGGTTTGAATGGACAAGGGTATCGAACGAACATGTCCAACATGGCTTGGGAAGTAACGGCTGGCTTTGCGATTGTTATCATGGCTCTCTATCTATTACCGAAATATTTAGGAGGAGCTTTTACAACATTGCCAGAGTTTCTCAGCACGCGATTTGATGAGGGGGTTCGTCGCTATACGGTTTTGCTATTTATGCTCGGCTATATTTTAGTTACGATTCCATCAACCCTTTACTCAGGTGCACTGACTATTCTTAAACTCTTTGATGTGCCAGGTCTTTTAGGCATTTCCTACACGCAATCGGTTTGGCTCTTAATTTGGGTGATCGGAATCATCGGTGCAGTATACGCAATATTTGGCGGTTTAAAAGCCGTTGCTGTATCGGATACGATTAATGGAATCGGACTTTTGATAGTAGGACTTTTAGTGCCTGCTCTAGGTTTCTTAGCACTCGGAGATGGGAACATGTTTGAGGGCATGAAGACCATTGCAACAAACAGTCCGGAAAAACTAAATGCGATCGGATCGAGTACGGACTCGGTTCCGTTTGGGACCATCTTTACGGGTATGATTTTTGCAAACTTGTTCTATTGGGGAACAAACCAGTACGTTATTCAACGTACGCTTGGAGCACAGAACTTGAAAGAAGGTCAAAAAGGTGTGCTATATTCTGGTTTCTATAAGCTTGCGATTCCACTATTTATGATGATTCCTGGTATTATCGCTTTCCATCTATATGGAGGAGGATTGAATCCGGTTGACCTTGCTTATCCAACATTAGTAGCAGATGTATTGCCAAAATATTTATCAGGTTTTTTCCTAGCTGTTCTATTAGGAGCGGTATTTAGTACATTTAACTCGTTGCTTAACTCAGCAGCAACCATGTTTGCTCTTGATATCTATAAACCGCAGTTCAATCCGAAAGCGACTGACGATCAGTTGATCCGGATGAGTAAATGGTTTGGTACAGTTATAGCACTTGTATCATTCTTTATCTCACCATTATTGATGAACGCACCTGATGGTCTTTGGGATCTGATCAGACGCTTTACAGGGTTCTTCAATATTCCGATCATCACGATTGTTCTTGTTGGTATCTTCTCTAAACGAATTCCTGCACTTGCTGCAAAGGTAGTAATCATTTTCCATGTTATTACTTACTACTTACTCGTTTGGGGCTTGGATCAGTTGTTTGGTATTCAAACCACCATTAACTTTATCCATATTTACGCGATTCTGTTCTTCGTAGAGGTTGGAATTATGATCGCTATAGGAAAATGGAAGCCTTTGCAAAAACCGTATGTGTATAAAGCGAATGCACAAGTCGACATGGTACCTTGGAAATACGCACTTCCCGTAACGTTTATCTTGTTAAGTTTGCTTGCGAGTATGTACATTGTATTCTCTCCGATTGGTTTAGCTTATCAGGACTCAATCGTTTCGGGGTATTTCTGGCCAGCGATTGCAGCATTGGCAATTGTTACTGGAGTTCTTATCTACCTTTCGCTAAAGGTTTGGAATCGTAAGTATGCAGACTTCTTAAGTGAACAGCACAAAAAAGAAGTAAAAGAAGCAAGAAAGCTAGCATAATAAGGAGGTTCTTATGGCTCTTAAAACTAATGAAACAACATTCGTGTTGAAGGAAATAAATAATGGATTTCAAATTGTTGCTGATGGCAGACTTCTCTTTCATCACTCGCATCAGCAGCCCATGCTATATGTAGGGTATGGGGAAGAAACAATCAACATGTATCGAGGAAATTTTGACATTCACGATTATGTAGTAGAAAGAATCGGACTTCGTTATGTTGATGTTGTTCAAGAGGAGAATGGTTTTCAACTCTCTTTTTCAAAATTTGACGGTGGACCAACTGATCTCGAAATACTTCTCACCGAAGAGGACGGAAAAGTAAAACTTCAGTTTACAAAACGTTCATCAGAAATAAACCGGTTATGGTTACGTGTACAAGCAGATAGCAACGAGAAAGTCTACGGTTGCGGTGAGCAGCTGTCACATTTTAATCTGCGAGGCAAAAATTTTCCGCTTTGGACTTCGGAACCTGGTGTTGGAAGAAATAAGAACACGTACACAACATGGCAGGCGGATGTAAAAGATAAAGCAGGCGGCGACTACTACAACACAAACTATCCGCAACCAACCTTTATTTCTACTAAAAAATATTATTGCCATGTTGAAACAACGGCTTATGCTGACTTTGATTTTCGAAATGATGAATATCATGAACTTCAAATATGGGACATCCCGAAATATGTGCTATTTGAAACAGCGGAAAGCTATGTTGAGCTTGTCGAGAAGTTAACTGATGTGTTTGGGCGTCAGCCTGAATTACCAGATTGGACGTATAAAGGAATCTGGCTCGGTTTACAAGGCGGAACCGCCATTGTTCAAAAAAAGCTGGACGTAGCACTTGAAAAAGGAATTAAAGTCGGAGGCGTTTGGTGTCAGGACTGGCAAGGAAAACGCGTCACTTCAT
Source organism: Fictibacillus nanhaiensis (assembly GCA_016401345.1). GTDB lineage: Bacteria > Bacillota > Bacilli > Bacillales > Fictibacillaceae > Fictibacillus > Fictibacillus phosphorivorans. The sequence goes on from JAEACG010000004.1 coordinate 104,240, forward strand.
TCGGAAAGAGATTGATGTGGAACTGGCGTTGGAACAGTGAAGAGTATCCAAATCTTGATCAAAAGATTGAGGAATGGAAAGCAAAAGGTATCCGCTTCTTGGGCTATATTAATCCTTACGTTGCTGTTGAAGGTGATCTCTACAAAACCGCGGCAGAGAAAGGATACCTTGCTCTAAATAAAACAGGGGACATCTACCTTGTTGACTTTGGAGAGTTCAACTGTGGAGTCGTAGATTTTACAAATCCTGGAGCTTGTACGTGGTACAAATCAGTCATTAAAGAAAACATGATTGATTTTGGTCTTGACGGCTGGATGGCTGATTTTGGTGAATACTTGCCAACAGATGTTCAACTCTATAACGGGGAATCGGCTAAAATCATGCATAATGCATGGCCCGCACTTTGGGCAAAAATAAATTATGAAGCAGTGAGTGAAGCTGGAAAATTAGGTGAAGTTACATACTTCATGAGAGCCGGTTATACGGGAATACAAAAATATTGTCCGCTATTATGGGGTGGAGATCAAAGTGTGAACTGGTCACTAGATGATGGATTAGCTTCTGTTATCCCGGCTGCACTATCAGCTGGTATGACTGGCTGTGGTTTACACCATAGTGATATTGGCGGCTATACAAGTCTTCATGGAAACAAGCGAAGCAAAGAGCTTCTTCTTCGCTGGACAGATATGGCAACTTTTACACCCGTCATGCGAACACATGAAGGAAATCGTCCTGATGATTGTTTTCAATTTGATGGTGATGAAGAGACGCTGCAGCATATTGCTCGTATGACAGATATCTATGTAAAGTTAGCGCCTTATACGAAAGACATCGTTAAGGAGAATGCTAAAAAAGGAATTCCAGTACAGCGTCCTTTGTTCATGCACTATGAGGAAGACGAAACAGCTTATGACATTCAATATCAATATTTATACGGCAGAGATCTTCTTGTGGCACCGGTGTATGAAGAAGCCGCAACCCATTGGAACGTCTACTTACCGGAAGATGAATGGGTGCACGTATGGACTGGAGAAGAATATCGTGGCGGTTATGCAGAAGTTGAAGCACCGATCGGTAAACCGCCTGTATTTTACAGAAAGAATTCCTCATACAAGGAATTGTTTGAATCATTAACGAACTAGAATTACAGAGGGGACAGGAATAGGTTTGTCCCCTGATTCTTTTAAGCTTTTAAGAACTTTTATAAATATAAAGGTAGTAATATATTTTAAAAGGTAGTAACCTTTTGTTATACTTATATTTAGAAAGCTCTTTTATAAAGATTGTTGCTTTTGGCTTTATCTATTCTCATCATTTGCAAGTTGATTGGAGCGCAAGGTGCGAGACTCCTAAGGGCGCAAAGCGGCAGGAGGCTCACCGCACGCCCCGTGGAAAGCGAGATACCTGGAGCGGAAATTAACTACTTTCAGATAGCAACAAGATATGCAAAAACAGCTTTAAAGATAGAACAATATGAAGGATGTGGACAACTATGCAAACGCCAACAATCGTATATATCCCAATTGGCAGAAAAACATTTGATCTAGAAGCTGGTGAGCAATACCGTAAGCAAAGCTCTGAATGGCTCAACAAGACTTACCACACAGTGTATGAACCAGAAGAAATTCTTACATCTGTAGAAGATCTACAGCAATTTCTTGAAACGTTAACAAATAAAAATATTGATTCTATCATCTACCAAAGTGTTACGTTTGCAGATGGTGAGTTTATTGCTAAAGTACTTCAGTATCGAAAAGAACCTGTTGTTGTATGGTCTGTAAGAGAACCAAGTGTAGGAGGTAGGCTGCGACTTAATTCATTAACTGGAGGAAACAGCACGAGTAATGTCCTCATGCATCATCGTCACCCTTTTACATTCGTACTAGGTAATCCCGACGAAGAACAGCTTCAAAAGCAGCTTTCTCGTCAGATCAGAGTGAATGTTTTGGTTAACAAGCTGAAGCAGCTGAAAATTGGAGTGATCGGAGAACATCCGCCTGGCTTCTTCTTCTCAGATACAGACGAAGAACTTCTGCATCAAAAATTAGGTGTCACAGTTCAAAAAATGGATCTTCTAAAAGCATTTCAAGAATGTGTCGAGCTGCCCGAGGAAGAATGGGCAGGTGCCATCGATCGTGCTGAGCAGCAAGTCATAGGGTTAAATCGATCTGATGAAACGGTAAAGAAGTTTGCACAGTTTTCCACGTATGTGAAAAAGTATATTGAACAAGAAGATATTGCAGCACTCGCTGTTAGATGCTGGCCAGAATTCTTTAATGAATTAGGAGCAGCTGCATGTTCGACACTATCTCAGTTTACCGAAGATGGTGTTGTATCTTCCTGTGAGTCAGATATTCACGGTGCGGTTTCGATGTTCATCCTTCAAGAACTAAGTGGAGGAAACGCTCCGTATCTCGGGGATCTCGTTCATGTGAACGAACCTAATAATTCGGTTGTTTTCTGGCATTGCGGAGCAGGTGCTTATTCGCTCGCAAGTCCGTCAACAGGTGCACAATCAGGCGTGCATCCTAACCGTAAAATGGGCTTTACGATGGACTTTGGATTAAAAGCTGGAGAAGTAACGATCTTCAGACTAGGGTATACGCCAGATGGATTTCGCCTTCTCGTGATGAAGGGGGAAGCGCTAGATGTTCCGCAGCCGTTTTCAGGAACCTCTGTTGAAGTAAGATTAAACGGAGATGTCTCTGAAACGGTAAATGCTCTTATGGAAAGCGGTTATGAACCTCACTTTGCTGTTGTGTATGCGGATGTTGCTGATGATCTATTGCAGCTAGGCAAGCAGCTTAACATTCCTACTGAGGTGTACGTATAGGAAGGGAGCGAACTTAGATGGCAAAGAGAGTAGCAATTGGGCAGGCTGGGGGTCCAACAGCCGTCATCAATGCCAGTTTAGTAGGTTTTGTAGAATCGCTCCAACAAGAAGTAGAGTTATTCGGTGTTTATAACGGTTATCAAGGTTTATATGAAAACGACATCGAAAAGCTTGATGATGACCTTTTAGGATGGATCAAAGCACATCGATTTGTAAACGGTGCATGCCTTGGTTCAGGACGTTATGAATTCACAACTGAAAAAATCCAAAAATCACTTCTGCATCTAAAAAAACATGGAATTGATACTCTTGTTTTTATTGGCGGCAACGGTACGATGGCTGCTCTTCATAAGCTAGCTGAGGAAGCTCGCCACATTCACTATGATCTTCAAGTCATCGGCATACCGAAGACGGTTGATAATGATCTATCTGAAACGGACCATGCGCCTGGCTTTGGAAGTGCTGCACGTTATGTGGCAACTGCTGTCAGAGATATTAGTAGAGATCTATGTGCCATGCAGAATTTTGAGCAAGTAAGAATACTAGAAACGATGGGGCGTAACTCAGGATGGCTCGCTGCTGCAAGCGGTCTTTTGAGAAATGGGGAAGATGATGGGCCACACATCGTTTATGTTCCGGAACGAATCATTGAACCTGAACTTTTTTTAGCAAATGTTAGAGAAGCTGTTCGATCTTTTGGGTATGCAACGATTGTTGTTGCTGAAGGGTGTAAAATGAATGCCACTTCAGAACAGGTCGAGAAAGCGAATGTTCAAGGCAGGACGATTCTTGGCGGCATTTCTGGCGTGCTTGAGAAAATAATTAAAACAGAACTTGGTGTGATGGCTAGAGCTGAGATCCTTGGTATGAATCAGCGCAGCTCATCAGCAGTTATTTCTAAGCAAGATCAAGTGGAAGCCTTTGAAGTGGGACGAAAAGCTGCAAGACTTGTATTACTTGGTGAGACGGAGAGAATGGTTACCATACAACGATCGGCGAATATAGATTATACTTTTAGTATGAATAGCTGTCCTCTGCAAGTTGTTGCGCAGGGTGGGGAACGTTTCCTACCTGATGCATTTATTGATGACCCGGAAGCCTATTACAAATGGCTCCGACCTCTCGCAGGGGAAGATCTACAAGCTTATCCCACTGTGAGAAAGAGGAGAATATTATATGAAAAGCAATAATACAGCACTATATCTGCAAGTAAAAGATCATTTGATCGAGAAAATACAGCAGCAAATCTGGCGTCCTAACCAACTTATTCCAACTGAACAAGAGCTTATGAAGCAATTCGGTGTGAGCCGCACGACGATTCGCCAAGCGATCAATATGCTTGTGGCTGACGGTCTTTTAGAGAAACAACAAGGAAAAGGAACGGTCGTGAAGCCGCAACAGCTTGTTGGCTCATTAAAAAGATTAAAAGGATTTGCAGAAGAAGTAATGGAGAAAGGACAAGTTCCTCACTCTAAAGTTCTGCGTGCAGAATTTATTGATACGCTTTTCTTTGAAAAAACAAAGCTTGGATTAAATGAAGATGAAAAAGTCCTAATCATTGAACGCATCCGATTTGCAGATGATGTCCCGATCGCATTAGAGAGATCATGCTGGCCAGAAGCGATCGGAAAGTTACTGATGAAGCACGATCTAGATACGGCTAAATTTTATTCCATCCTGGAAGAAGACAATATTTTGTTAAAACGTGCGGATGAAAAAATTTCGGCTATAAATTCTACGATTTCTGAAGCAGATCTTCTTGGAATTCGTGCAGGAGAAGCTCTTTTAGAGATGACTAGGTTGAGTTATGGACTAAACGACAAGCCGATAGAGTATACAAAAACAAGGTATAGAAGTGACCAATACCACTATGACATTGAATTAAGACGTTAATTAAAAACATTCGGAGGTATTACAATGGGATATATTTCAGGAAAAGAACTGCTAGCTCATGCTTACGAGAACCAATATGCTGTTGGGGCATTCAGTGCACATAACGCAGAAACCATTCTTGCTATCTTGGAAGCTGCTGAACAAGAACAAGCACCAATCATGATTCAAGTTGGTCAGAAAGTGATCAACACGATCGGACTTGAACCGATGAAGGCAATGATTGATGTATTCATGAAAAACATATCTGTTCCAGTCTGTATCCATCTGGATCACAGCAGGGAATATGAACAAACAATGAAAGCCATCCAGCTCGGTTTTCAATCCGTTATGTTTGATGGCTCTGCTCTTTCGTTCGAAGAGAATACTTCAATAACAAGAAAAGTTGTAGACGCTTCACGTGCGCTTGGAATTGGTTCTGAAGGTGAGATCGGTAAGATTGGCGGAACGGAAGATGACATAACAGTTGCTGAAGAAGATGCAATGATTACAGCAACTGAAGAGGCTGTGGCGTTTGTTGAAGCAACGGATGTAGATTATCTTGCCGTCTCAATAGGTACAGCACATGGTATCTATAAGAATCCTCCAAAACTGGCATTTGAACGATTAAAAGAAATCTCAGCAGCGGTTAACCGTCCGATCGTTCTTCATGGTGGTTCTGATGTGCCGGATGAGCAGATTACAAAAGCAGTTTCGTTAGGTATTGCAAAAATCAATGTGGATACAGAGCTTAGACAATCATTCACAAAAGGCATGCAGCAAGTTCTTGAAGAAAATCCTGAAGAATTTCATCTAGCTGTTTCTCTTGGCAAAGGCCGTGAAGTAATGCAGAAAAAAGTTCAGGAGAAAATACGTCTATTCGGAAGTGCAGGAAAAGCGAGTGAATTCACAACGCGCGAAAAGGTCGTGACGTTATAAAATAGGGAGTGATGATTTGTGGCGATAAATACAACGTATCAAACGTACGGACTATGGATTAACGGTGTGTGGAAAGAAAAAACAGAGGTGTTGGAAGTACTCAATAAATATACGCAGAATGTAGAAGCTGCGATTGCGCGCTCTGAAAAAAAGGATGTAGATGAAGCGGTAGAAGGAGCCAAAGAAGCATATAAAGAAACCTTCTCGGCATACGACCGCTATCTTGTGCTTACAAATGCTGCACGATTATTATTGGAGAAAAAAGAAGAGTTTGCTAGAGTGTTAGTCGCTGAAGTAGGTAAGCCGATTCGTGATTCAAGAGTCGAAGTAGAACGAGCTGCACAAACACTTGAAATCTCAGCTGAAGAAGCGAAGCGTATCCACGGTGAAGGGGTTCCTGTAGAATCAGCACCAGGTTCTGAAAATCGAATGGCTTTTACACTACGAGTTTCAGTTGGTGTTATTGCGGCAATTACACCATTTAATGTGCCGTTGAACCTTGTTTGTCATAAGATTGGTCCAGCTCTCGCTGCAGGGAATGCGGTCGTTCTAAAGCCCGCTGAAGTTACCCCATTGTGTGCCCTTATGTTAGCAGAGGTATTTAAGGAAGCTGGCTTGCCTGATGGCAGGCTCCAAGTCATTACAGGTGATGGTGCAGAAGTAGGCGGTTGGCTGCTAGAAAATCAAGATGTTAAGATGTTTACTTTTACCGGAAGTCCAAGAGTCGGTGAAATCATCAGGCAAAAGGCAGGACTTCGCAAAGTATCACTTGAGTTAGGAAATAACTCAGCAACGATCGTTCATAAAGATGCCGATCTTGATAAGGCTGCAGCACTCATTGCGAACAAAAGTTTTAATAATGCAGGTCAAGTATGTATTTCTGTTCAGCGTGTATATGTTCATCAAGATGTGAAAACTCCTTTTATTCAATTATTAAAAGATAAAACAGAACAGCTTCAAACTGGTGATCCACTGGACGAAACAACAGATATCGGCCCGATGATCCGACAGGCTGAAGCAGAGCGTGTTGAAGAGTGGGTGAACGAAGCAGTGGCTGACGGAGCAACTCTTGTAACGGGTGGTAGACGGAATGGAGCATTTTACGAGCCTACGATACTATCAGATGTTAAAAGAGATATGAAAGTTTGCAAACAAGAAGTGTTTGGTCCTGTTGTTGGGATAGACACATATGCTACGATAGACGAAGTGATCGAACAAGTGAATGACTCGGATTATGGATTACAGGCAGGTCTCTTCACAAACGATCTTGCTTTCGCTATGAAAGCGGCGAAAGAGGTTGAAGTGGGCGGACTTATCGTAAACGATGCCTCAGCATATCGAGTGGATCACATGCCATACGGTGGCGTAAAGAAGAGCGGGACAGGAAAAGAAGGCCCGCGCTATGCGATTGAAGAGATGACTGAAGAACGAATCATTGTTTTGAATTTGTAGCAAGAAAAAAGTGCTGATCTCACTTGGTCAGCCTTTTTCCGTTGTAGTTAACAGAAAGAAGGGGTAAGACATGATAGAGCTGTTGAGCATTATTCTTCCGGTATTTGCGATCTTTGGTATCGGGTTTATCGGCCAAAAAACGATAGGTTTTGAAACGCATACCCTTTCCAAGATGGCACTTTATCTGATGTCTCCTTTTCTCGTATTTCGGACGTTTTATGAAACTACTTTTACGAAGACGTATGGATATATGCTCATCTATACGCTCATTCTGTGTTTCACTTTAATCGGTCTCGTGTACGTGATCAGTTATATTAAAAGATACAATATGCGGGAAACATGCGGTGTCATTTTAGCTTCTGCTTTTATGAATAATGGGAACTATGGTACGCCAGTCGCGCTGTTCGCGTTTGGGGCCGCAGGGTTAGATTATGCGGTTGTTCTTATGGTTATCCAGCAGTTAGTCATGTGTACAGTAGGTGTGTATTATGCAGCAAAAGGCAGCCCAGAAAACGACGGTATCTCTTCAGCATTAAGAGCAGTAAGGCGTATGCCAATCGTATATGGAGCGATAGCGGGTGTTGTCTTTCAACAGTTACACATACCGATAAAAGGTTCTGTGTCAGAAGCTCTTGATCTTGTGGCGAACTCTGCGATACCGACTATCATGATCATACTCGGTATGCAGCTCGCGAAAATATCATTACGCCATGTACAGGTGGAGAAGTTAACGTATTCGTTGCTACTAAAATTAGTGGTGTCACCTCTGATCGCATTTTGTATCACGTTGATACTTCCAGTAGATGATATGCTCGCAGCGATTATGGTTCTGATGGCTGCGATGCCTTCAGCAGCAAATACGACGATGTATGCGTTACAGTTTGGAACAGAGCCTGATTTCGTATCGAGTGCAACCTTAGTAAGTACACTTTTTTCACTGATCACGCTGCCCATCTTGCTCGCAATTTTAGTTTAAGGATGAAGATTTCAAAAAGAAGTAAGCCTTTTTGGGTTCTTATTTTGCAGACAAAGTTTTGACTCGTCTAATAAAGGCTATTTCTAAAAGATTGTTGGTTTTAAGCCTTTTTTATTTTCCTTCTTTGACTTTTGATTGTAGTGGAAGATGCGAGACTCCTGCGGGACAGGCGGGCAGTTTGAAAAGTGGAAGTGGCTCGTTCAGCCCCGACAAGCAAAAGTTGAATGGGCTATGAAGGCGCACTTTGCTCATCACAGACCGTTAAACTTTTGACCTCGAGGGGCTAGCCACTGCAACTAGACAGGTGAGACACTTATACGGAACCGTACGAATGTGGCTCACCGCCTGCCCCGCGGAAAGCGAGCATCTGCAACGGAAATCAACTACTTTCAAAAGCTACAATGAATACGACTAAAGACTTAATAAATAAAAAACTCACAAAAATAGTGAGTTTTTTTGCTTATGTGTTAATGCTTTTCTAACCACTTAATCATCTCTTCTGCAACAATATCCTGCTGTGTTGTAGTTGAAATGTCAGCTGCATTATCCCCTTTTTGTTTTCCATACATGCCGAATCCAGCATGATTTCCGCCTTGAATCTCAAATAGAACAGTCTCACGTGACAGCAAGCTTTTCGTTTCCTTAATCTTATCCCTAGTCGTTAGCCCATCTTTTTCTGCGTAAATAGATAAGATCGGTGTGTCTTTGTTAGAAAAGTCATCTCCACTAGCAGGATAAGAGGCAAGCAGGATAACACCATCTACTACATTGGGATTTTTATGTGCAAATGTAGCAGCGCTTACCCCTCCTAAGGAGTGCCCTCCAATAAACCATTTCTTAATCGATGGATTACGGTTAATCCATTCTTCTGCTTTATTTGCTTCAAGCATCGCAAGATTTAGATTAAATTTCGGAATTCCGACGGTGTACCCAGCGTCTGACAATACTTTACCGAGATAACCATATGCTTCTGGTTCAACTTTTGCACCCGGATAAAGGATAACCCCAACTTCTTTATTCGTAACACTAGGGTTGAACGTCACCCAATCGTCTTCATGCTCGATGTCTCCAACACTTTTCAACAGTTCTTTAGTAGGTTCATATGTCTGTTGAGTCCACACAAAAAATCCGATCAAGCAGCATACCAATAGTACTGCGATTACAAGAATTGCTCTTTTGATTATCCTTTTCATATTAAGTTAAGCACCTTTCAATTGGCGGTCTTGATGAATCTTTGTTGCAACAAGCGTGATCATCAAAAACAACTCAAAGCCGTTCGTGACAGCGGCACTTTCCACAGATATAGGAACCGCGCTTCCAACTGTCATCACAACTGAACCAATCAACATCCACTTCCAGCCTGTTTTTTTCCAAAGGATCGCTCCTGCCGTGATCAAAGCAATAGACACGAACAGGACCATGAGAGGAGGACCTGATGAAGGTTCTGCAGAAACATATCGAAGTAAACCGTGTTCTCTTTCAGGAACGATTTTTACCCCATATGTTTCAGTGATAATTTCCATTATGACAAGGGCGATCGTGTAAAAAAGAGCTACTATGTATACAATTTTCCGTTTGGCGAACTCAATTCCAGCTCTGTTTAAAACACTCCATGAAAATAGAACGAGGGTAGGTGTGAAGAACGCATGAAACCAAAATCGTAAATAGCTCAAATTCTCTAAAAGTGGTCCTTCACCTAAGAATTTTCCTATAGCGATCAATCCGTTATCATAAACAAGTCCGAACACTACCAAAAAGAGTAGGGAAGAAGCATCCCATCTGTTAGCGAAGTTTATGCACATGAAAAGCAAAACGAGGTAAGCCGCTGTATAAATAAAATAGAAGACTGTATCCATGAAATTCCCCCCAAAGTTTATACTCATAAGAATTACCTTATCCATACAAGGCAAAACGTTATGAGTACATCATAGTCTAAAAATGAGGAACATCATCAACGAACTTCACATATTGTTCATTTTTTCGAAGTGGTACGGGCTTGCTTTTTCCATAGTGGCATACCTCTTTTCTGCAGCAACTTATATAGTGTGATATAGGTGAATGGAAATATGAAGGATAGCAGGGTGAAAAAGATAAACCGCCAAGTAAGAATGCGGGTTAAGAATTCATTCATTTCAAACATCGCTTATCTTAGACCTCCTGCTGAGCTAATCGTCGTATGGATCTGTGTGTTTATCTTCACTTGGCTAAAGTGGTTTTCACCTGTTTCCCAGTCATTTTTTAGTTTTAGCCACTCTTTATGATGATGCTTTTCCATGTAGACACCGAGACCTAGAATATCGGTTTTATATTGGTTCTGAAGTTTCTTAATAAATGACTCTATTTTTTTAGCGACCTGTTTTTCTACTTCTTTTTTCACATGATCTGCTGAAACGGTACGTGAATCCATCTGTTTATTGACTTCTTGAATTTCTCCTTCTAGGCTGATTTTGATCGTGAACGTAAGCTGACCGTTTTTAGTTGGAACGAGTTTGATCTTACTTTTCGATTTATCGGTTTTGTAGATGTAGAGGTCCTCATCTAATTCGAAAAAAAGCATACCTTTTTGAAATTCACCGTTCAAAATGTTCATAGCTTCTGTATCTTTTTCATTAAGTGTATGCGTTAATCTGCTTGATTCCCCTTTTATGATAGCGGCACCACCAAGCTTGATCTCTTCTGTATTCTTATAATGCAGCATTGGCAGGACGAATGAACGGTGAGCTAACAGGTCTTCCTGTAGATCTCCTAACCTCTTAATGCTCGCAGTACGCGAATGATTTTGTACATTAGCGGACAGTGTGTCGATATAGAGTGATGGCAGTTTTTCGTTATTCTCAACGTCAAGATACTGCTTCGTGTCTCCTTTTGTAATAAAGACACGAACACTCCGCCTAATATCTTCATGTCTGACAAAAAAATCTAGCAGACGCTCCATTCTTTCCGGTTGTCTTGCAACCTTATCTGAAACCAATATGATCTGGTTGTGGGCAAAATATAACTCTTTATTCGAGAATTGAGCAATTTTTGATATTTGTTCAGATATATCATGTCCTTTTTCCTGAAAGTTTTGATACGCTTTTTCGTTCGTTACTTCAGGTTTTAGGGACCTTGGGACAGCCACTTGAAAGGTTCCGTTCATCATTGGTTGATTCGAATCATCACCCATAGTTTCCTGATCGATTCCGACACCAATCACAAAAGCCTTTTTCTCGATCTCTCGTGCTCCGCAACCTTGTAACAAGTTAATAAGGAGGAGGGTTGATAGCAAATAACAAAGCTTCTTCATGATTTCACTCCTCTAATTTTAGCGATAATATAAAGAGGGACAGGCACGATTGCAATTAATGCTAAGCTGAGTCGTCCGATAAACGTTCCCATCGCTTCCAAACCTTCCATGCCAATCGGAACCATCGAGACGAAGAAAATGATAGGAGACAGGATGACAATCAGTGTCTCTTTCTTTACTTTTTTAAATAGAGATTCTAAGACGACGAGTGAAGAATCAATAGACATCGATGTTGTATTAAAGATCGTCATGATCCAGATGGTGAAATAGACAGATTCGAATCTCTCAAAAAAACCTCCAGGAAGTTCAATCTCCTTACCTAGCTCGATCGTTGGATTCTCTAAAAAATCAGTTCCGAGATTAGAAAAGACAGCCACACACGAAACAAAGACCAGCGTGTAGATGATAATGGAAATAAATACACCTTTCACCGCAGCTGAGGATGCTTTATCAGGTTCATTAACAAGGTAAGAATAGCTTAAGATTATAGAGATGCCGGTGAACGAAAAGAATATATTGATCATGCCTGATCCATAGCCTTGCAAATCTGTTGTAAGCAGCGGATAAAAATTATCGAAATGCATGATTCGAATGTTTAAAACAACTAATAATAATGACACGATTAATACGACAGGTAAAAACATCGAGTTTATACGTATGAGTGCTGTACGAGAACCAAAAAGCGCATATAGCGTAACAAGCAGAAAAAGCAGACTTAAACTATCAGAGCTCGTGTTTGGCAACAGATATTTCTTCGTTATCTCTGCGATTGCTCGTATTTCATAGGCTGCTAATAAAGCAAAAAATGCACCATAAATTATGATTAAAGGCAGGGCGAGTGGCTTTGGGATGATTCCTAGCAAAATTTCATAGATGCCTTTACCCGGAAACATACGAACGAATTGACCCATGATCCATACGATACCTAGCACTATTCCTCCCATTACAAGAATGCTGATCACACCATCGATGCCGTTTGTTACGGTCGTGATATAGCGAGGCAGATTAAAGATACCAACACCAATGACCATGGAAGCTACTGCGTACATTAATTCTTTAGCACTAATGGAACGATCGGTGTATTTGACTTTGCTCACAGTTATTCCTCTTTCTCTGAACGGACTTCATCTACTGTATCTAAGAAAACAGGTCTTTTTTTAATAAATGATATGGGCAAGCGTAGGAATAGCTCTTTCCAGTCGTTGATAAAGATAGGTGCAAGAGGTGCTGCATATGGAATTCCTAGACTGGTCAGGTTGACGATGTGTACGACAAGTACGATAAAAGCGAGTGATATCCCATATAGCCCCATCATGCCTGCAGCAAAAATAAAGCTGAACAAGAGGATTCTATAGGTTACACCCATGCTATAGACCGGTAATGTAAAAGAAGCGATTGCAGTGATTGCAATTACGATGACCATTACGGTACTAACGATTCCAGCTTGAACAGCAGCTTCTCCAATAACGATTCCTCCTACGATCCCAATCGTTTGTCCGATGGGTTTCGGAAGACGCAGTCCTGCTTCCCGTAAAAGTTCCATCGTGATCGCCATCATCAGAGCCTCAACAAATGCTGGAAAAGGAACCCCTTCACGCGAAGCAGCAATTGAAAATGCGAGACGTGACGGAATCAAGCCTTGATGAAAAGAAACAAGTGCTATATAAAAGGATGGAAGAAATAGTGAGATGAAAACAGCGAATGCACGCAGCATGCGCAGCAGTGATCCGATGTGCCATCTTTCATAATAATCTTCAGGGGCCTGAACCGTATCCAGGATCGAAATGGGTGCGATCAGTGCGTTTGCTGTCTGATCAGGAATAATCGCTAATCTTCCTTGCAAGAGTGAGAGTGCAACTTTATCAGGACGCTCCGTGCTAATAAACTGCGGAAAGGGAGACAGAAAGTTGTCTTCAATCGATTGTTCAATAATGCCTGAGTCGATAGGTGCATCAATGCTTATATGCTGTAAACGATGTCTTGCTTCTTCTACGATTGCAGGATTAATCACATCACCTATATACAATAAAGCTACTTTTTTCTTCCCTCGTTCACCAATCACAAAAGTCTCTATCTTCAGGTTCTCGTCTGTGATCTGTTTACGAATCATCGCGATATTGACACCGATTTCTTCTGTAAAACTTACTTTAGGCCCACGAATAAGAGATTCTGTTTGTGGTTCCTCAATAGCCCGAACTTTGCCGCCATACGTATCCACACTAAAGCCTTCGTTTATGGAATCCATTAAGATGATGGTCTTGCCGTTCAAAAGATGATTGATCACATCATTCATTTTAGTAACTTTAGCGGTTTGAGCGGTTAGATAGATATCGGAATACATTTGCTCAAATAACGATGATTCCACGGGTGGTGCGTATCTTATATATTTGATGGACTTTAAGATGTTCTGCAGCTTATCTGAATCAACTAAGTCTGCCATATACAGAATAGTTAAAGATGTGTTTCTAATCTCGTACTGTAGCATTTTTAAATCAGGTGTTGGACCGAGCGTAGTTTGAATCCCTTCCAGATTGCTAGAAAGACTGTTACTTAATAATGGGGAGTGGTCAATTTGTGAATTTACTTCTTTTTTCAATGCAACAGACCTCCCTCGTTTTTTACTAGGTATGTCCATTGAATGAGGTGTTTATTCCATTAATAGGGTAGAAGAGAAAATATAAAGGACATGCAAAAGAAAAGAGAAGCCCATAAGCTTGAATGGAGCTTCTCTTTTTTAGCTTTTTGTTATTTTATAAGGCATCATTGAAAAGTTGATTGGAGTGTAGGGTGGGAGACTCCTGGGGGAATAGTGTGCCAGGTGGGACACCTTATGGCGCAAAGCGTCAAGGGGGCTCACCGCACGCCCCCCGGAAAGCGAGCACCCGAAATGGAAATCAACCACTTTCAAGAACAACATTGACTAAGATGCATTAAGGATAGATTAGTGGTCTTTAACTATTTCTAAATTTACATAAAAACAAAGAACAACTATCATAAATGCATATCCATTTATTTGGAAGTATTGTGTAGATAGAAAGGAAATCATTCATGGATGTTGATCTGAATATACTATTGCAAGAAATTAAAATCTGCCGTCAAGAAATGTATGATCTTAAACCAAGCTCCAATGATTTTTCAGATGCTGATCTCGTCAAACAGAGTCAAAAGCTGGACAAACTAATCTACCTTTATCAAAAAGCAATCATGGAGAATCCATCTGTAAAATAAGATATTGAGATTACTGGTCTAAAAGAAATTTAACCTTCTCTTTAAATTCTTTCGCTTCTGTCGAGAGCCCTTTTGTTAAAGGAAATAATGTCCAGAAGTCTTGGTAGATCAGATCAGGCTGCATAAACGGAATAATTGCTAAATTGCCGTTTCTTACATCTGCGTTGTTTTTGAAAGTGAAATTAAAAACAAAAGAAAAAGCATGTCCATCCAAGATTGCAGAACGCATGACTTCAATATTATTGGATGAGAATAGAATCTGTTCGTTCTTTACGTATTTGTCATTGAATGTTATACCGCCTTTTGAATTGTAAATTACCAGTTTCTCATCGCTTAACTCATCTGGAGTAAGAAAATCTTTGTAATACAACGAAGATTTCTTGCCTGCACAAACGCAAACATGTCCCGTATACAACAGTTCATAATCCACTCCTTTTTCATGCTGAAGGTTGGATACTTCATAATCGGTAAATGGACTTAGTCCAATATCAATATGTCCATTCTTCATTTCCTCTAATATATGATCTTGATCGATCTCTCGAATCATAACGTTCGTTTCAGGAAATTGCTTATGAAATAACAAAAATGCATCGTACACAATGTACATCAAGGCTGGAGCACATCCCACTCTCAACACATGTGTTTTGGCATGTTGTTTATCGGCTAACTCTTCATGAAGCTCTTGCATTTTTTTTAGTATCTCGTAAGCTTTGGAAACAATAAATTTCCCATCAGTAGTAGGAATCGTACCTTGTCTAGACCGAGTAAAAATAGTAACGCCAAACTCTCTTTCGAGTTGCGTGATCGATTGTGATATCGCTGAAGGAGATAGGTGAAGCTTGTCTGCCGCCTTCGTGATCGAACTTTCTTTGGCCACTTCTACAATATATTTCATTTGTTCTAAGTTCATCGTTATCTCCTTTATTTAAGCTATGTTTAACTAAGTTAATTTTATTTCATTTTATCTTAAATAACGAGAAAGTTGTTGCATTTAAAGTAATTTAGGAAAGAAATTTATGAAAAAGATCAATTGACGCTTCTAATTGATTAAGTAGTTACATGTGTCAAAGCTCTTGAATGAATACGGAAGGGTTAAGTACAAGGGAATTATTGTTTATAAAGTAATACTTTTTAAGAGAAGGTACCATATACCCCACATTTATTAAGTATAGTTAAAACGATTAGCCCCTGGCAGAGGAGGAAAAGAAAAATGATTGAAACGCACCGTCTTCTATTACTACCTTTTACTTATGAACTTGCGGAGGCCACACTTAAGAGTAAAGAAGATCTGATCAATTTACTAAACTACAATGTATCCAACGAGTGGCCGAGTCCGCAATATATGAAGTTGATCAAGATTCAAAAAGACAAGCTGCAACAAACGCCTGATAGTAGTGCATGGGGCAGAATAGCCATTGACAAGGAAACACGTACACTATTTGGAGAAATAGGATGTAAAGCTCCACCAGATGAGAAGGGGAGAGTTGAGATTGGATATGGCATGGTAGGTGAAGCACTAAACAAAGGGTATGCCACTGAAATGGTAATTGGATTCACGGAGTGGCTTTCTTCACATCCAGAAGTTGAAAAAATTTCTGCAGAGTGTCTAAAAAGCAATACTGCATCTGTAAAAGTACTGAAAAAATCAGGGTTTATGATCATAAGAGAGGTAGACGATATGATTTATTGGGAAAAGTCACAAAAATAATTTACTTGGATAATTAAAATAATGTTTTAAACCATCTCATTCGGGTATCCAAAGAGTGTTGTCCATATCTTGCCAAAATAAGTGAAACAGCATGTAATCAAAAGAAAGGGTAGATGCAGTATGAACCTTTCAAAAGGTGAATTGAATGGACACACTTTTTTAGCAAAACTCATTACTCAATATGCCCATATTCATAAAAAAGCAATTGGTCCTGCTGCGGAAAGATATATTGAGCAGCTGGGTCTACGTACCGGTGAATGGATAGAAAGATTTTATGATGATCCATTGGATTGGACAGTTGATCAATACGTTCATGTCATTGTGGATTTAAAAAATTCCATCGGCGGGCATTTTGAGATTGTCAGTGTAAAGCCTGACCATGTAATAGTTCGTGCAAAAGAGTGTCCTTTCGGGGAGTTTGTTAAGGATGCACCGCACTTATGCAAAATGACATCCAGTGTACTTGGTGGAATAGCAGCACGAAAATTTGGTTATGGAAAAGTCTCGCTGCGTCAAAGGATAGCCTTAGGAAATCCTATCTGTGAAGTAGCCATTTACTTTCAGCCTGATGAACGAGAACAAGGAGATATCTATCAAGGCATTCCAGTTACACCTGAAAACGGTGATCCTTTTTCTTGGGAAGAAGAGACCATCAGTATGCTTAATAATGAGCTGAAAAAATGTGATGAGATGGTTGAGTCACTTCTAAATGAGCTCGAAGAATTAAAAAGTGGAAAATCATAAAGATAATTAAAACAGACCCTTAATTAGAGTCTGTTCTTTTTGTTTTTTTATTTGTTTTATCCAATTTACCATACCCAAAGTCAGCCAATGCTTGAAGTAGGTTCCCTTTTAACGTGATCTCATCAAAATCTAAATTCAAGCTTACTGATGTTTGTGCGATCTCAGGGCTTAAACCGGTTAAAGTTGTTTTGACTCCTAAAAGTTTTAGCGTTGAGACAAGTTGGAAAAGTCGGTGAGCGACCATCGTATCAATATAACTCACACCGGATAGGTCGATAACTAAAGAAGTGATTTCATAATCTAAACACTGTTGAAGCGTAGCTTCGAGTAAGAGCTTTGCACGGTTCGTGTCAATATCGCCGACGACGGGCAGAACGGCAACTCCAGGAAAAAGAGGCACAACAGGAACAGATAGTTCTTGAAGAGATAGATGGAACTGTTTCGTCATTTCTCTGTAATTATTTACATAAGATTTGCTGAACGCTTGTACAGCGTAATCAATCATAGGATTAATCGTCGTAGAAATATGCAATACCGAGTGTGGAGACATTTCTTGCAACGAACCTTCTTCTTTTATAAAATCCCAGATTACATCGCGATAGTAAGACGTGCTTTCAAGTGTGACATCTAGCGGCTGTCCAGAATGTACAGCAAGCATGCCAATATTTTCTCCCCACTCATAAATCGTTTTTTTGGAGTCTGAGACCTTTCCAGAAACTGCATCCCCCAATAGACGAATGAATGCAATGGACTGTTGAAGTTCCTCGTAATTATTCAATGGAGCATTTTGTTGAAGGGAAACATATGCGTTGCTATCTTTTATGTTATTCATGATCTTCTCTGCAATTTGAGGTGCATTTTCAGAAATTCGTGTACCGATTTCAATTTGATCTTGTTTCTGCTTCATTTGAAGATCCATTTTGAACTCCTAATTATTTTAGACGTTAAATATATTTTAACAAAAACAATTAACACATGTTTGAATTTACTGAAAAAAATTTTGTGGAAGATGATTATGACTTTTGGGGATAAAAAAAACAGGCCTCTTTTTCAAGAGTCCTGTTTATCTATTGGTTTATTAAGCTTTACGTACGTTAGTAGCTTGAGGTCCGCGTTGTCCTTGTTCAACTTCGAACGTTACGTCTTGACCTTCGTCTAAAGATTTGAAACCGTCAGCTTGGATAGCTGAGAAGTGTACGAATACATCGTCTCCACCTTCGCGCTCGATGAATCCGAAACCTTTTTCTGCGTTAAACCATTTAACTTTACCTTGTTCCATTTTTGTTGCCTCCTGTCGTGCCAAACCGCACAATAATACTATCTCTGCTCAAAAATATCAAGATAATAGGTCTACCTGTACAATCGAACAAAAATAATTCTTATTTATCGTAACATTTTACTAACCAATAAACAAGTAGAACAAGAAAAAGGAAATGATTAAATATTCGGTATGCTCTTAGAAAGCTGTTATAACAAGGAATAGTGAAGTGCAAGTAGAGAAAATTTGGTAATAATGGTCTATTTAAAATTTTAAATAGTGATTATGAACTATTCTCGTTCTCTTTAAAGAAGCTGAGTTTTGTAAGTAATTCTGGTTTTAACTTCCTTTTATTCGTGGTACATTGATAAAAATACTAAAACAAATGATGTGATGATATGAATGAAAGTAATGGAATCACTGATCGATTGCATCGTCCGCTTCAGGACTTGCGGATCTCGGTAACCGATCAATGTAATTTTCGGTGTACCTATTGTATGCCTAAAGAAATTTTCGGACCAGATTATCCATTCTTAACACGAACTGAGTTATTATCTTTCGATGAGATCATACGTATTGCTTCCCAGTTTGCAAAGGCAGGTGTGGAAAAAATTCGAATTACTGGCGGTGAACCTTTACTTCGAAAAAACCTGCCAGATCTGTTAAAGCGTCTTCGGGCAATAGAGGGAATTCGAGATATTGCGTTAACGACCAATGGCGTGCTTCTTCCTAAGATGGCTGTTTCTTTAAAGAAGGCAGGAATGGACAGAGTAACAGTGAGTTTGGATACGCTTGTTGACAATCTGTTTGGCATTATTAATGGAAGAGGTGTAGGCGTATCACCTGTTTTAAAAGGAATAGAAGCTGCACATGAAGCGGGTCTTGCTGTCAAAATAAATATGATGGTCAAAAAGGGAATTAACGACAAAGAGATTCTCCCAATGGCTCGTTATTTTAAAGATACGCCATATGTTTTGCGTTTTATTGAATATATGGATGTGGGGACTTCAAACGGTTGGAATTGGGATGATGTAGTTGCAAAGAATGAGATCTTAACGATGATTGATTCAGAGATGCCTTTAAAGCCCATTGATCGTAAGTATTATGGAGAAGTAGCCAAACGGTATCAGTATGCCGATGGTCAGGGAGAGATCGGTATTATATCCTCAATCAGTGATACGTTTTGTTCGACTTGTACAAGAGCAAGATTGTCTGCAGACGGAAAAGTATACACGTGCCTTTTTACTGGACGAGGAACTGATTTAAAAGAATTTGTACGAGCGGGTGCTTCTGACAAGGAAATTTTCGATCGCATTGTTGAAATATGGGGAAATCGATCTGACCGCTATTCTGATGAAAGAAAAGAACAGGGAATGAGCGAAAGAAAAAAAATAGAAATGTCCTATATAGGAGGCTGAGTAAATCAGCCTCTTTTTCTCATTTTCTTTTTTCTGGTTGAAGTTTGTTAATAACTATTTTATAATTACTTACATAAAGTAATTAAATTACGTATAACATAAATAATTCCACTATTAAATAGGAAAGAAGGAAGAAAGATGACGCCTATTCATGAAAAAACTCATATCGGAAGTGTGACTTTAAAAGTTAGAAATTTGGAGAAGCTTGTTACCTTCTATACAGAAACGATTGGTCTACAAGTGTTAACAAAACGGAAATCTATCGTGGAATTAACAGCAGACGGCAAAACGCCACTTATCATTTTAGAAGGTAATCCTGAGCTTCGTGCGAGACCAATAAAAAGTGCAGGTTTATATCACTTGGCTTTGCTTGTTCCTACTAGAAAAGATCTTGCGAATACTCTCCATCACTTAATTGAGACAAGTGCACCTCTAATAGGAGCATCCAACCATAAATTTAGTGAAGCCATCTACCTGCAAGATCCCGAGAATAATGGAATTGAAATATACAGAGATGTAGATCGGAAAGATTGGGTACGGGATGAAAGAGGAAAATTACCAGCCGTCAGCGAACCTTTAGATGTACAAAGTCTTTTAGCAGAACGAGATCTAAACCCTTGGAGTCGCCTCCCTGAAAATACGGTAATGGGTCATGTACATCTGAATGTAGTGAATATAGCTGAAGCTGAAAATTTTTACAGAAACGTATTAGGTTTTGAAGAACAAACGAGGATGGGCAACCACGCCTTATTCATTTCTGCAGGAGGATATCATCATCATATCGCCGTCAATATTTGGAATGGATCTGATGCAGCATCTAATCGAGAGGATGTTACAGGGCTTCTCCATTACGAAATCATCGTTCCAACGAGCGTGGAAGTTGAAAAAGTTTTAAGTGCTCTAGAACGGGAGCACATTCCATATGATATAGAATCGGAAAACATACGAGTCAAAGACCCTGCAGGAAACGGAGTCGTGATTAGAACACGCTAGCGCTAACGTTTACAAACTCTCAATTTCAGGAATATTAAAAGTAAAAAAACTGCAAAGAGGGGGGTTATATGAAAAGAAACACATTGGTTAAGATCACAGTAATCTTATTTATCGTCATGTTTCTGTTTGCTCTGAACCATTTTGTTTTTAAAGTTACCCCGATATCTTTGCGTGATTGGGTGTTATCCTTTGGAATGGTTGCACCGATCATCTATATCCTCATAAATGTAATTCGGCCTTTTACTTTATTTCCGATCTCTGTTCTTTCACTAGCAGGTGGATTAGCATTTGGTGTAGTATGGGGGACTGTATATACAGTTTTTTCAGCGACGATTGGTGCCATCTTATCGTTTTACATCGCTAAACACCTTGGGACGAGATGGCTTAAACAAAAAACTGATTCTCCTTCGAGAATTGAAAAATGGCAGAATCAATTGAAGGAAAAAGGATTTGTTTATATTTTGCTTTTAAGAATCATTCCTGTGTTGAACTTTGATGTCGTGAGTTACGTTGCAGGTATCTCTAGACTGAAACTCCGATCATATATATTAGCAACTATGCTTGGGGTCCTGCCTGGAACACTAGCATACAACCTCTTAGGTGACAGTTTTATTAAAGGAAATGGAACAATCATTGCAGTGGCAATTGGTTTAGCACTATTCGTTGCTTGTATCCCTTTTCTACTGAAAAACAAACAGATGATTACAAGTCAAATCCACCAACATAAAGAAGATAATGCTTAGCCTTACTCAACACATTTGAGTAAGGCTTTTTTTATGTTTTATGGAAGATGTGAGCACAATAGTTGTTCCTTGTTAATAATTATTATAAATTAGTATTGACTTCAAAATAGAAGTGAGTATAATAAAGATTGTGAACAACACATGATAATGATATTCATTATCATTTAAATAAAAGGAGTGGAATTTAAAATGGTAGAACGTATGGTAGGAAAACAAGCACCTCGCTTTGAGATGGAAGCGATCATGCCTAATAAAGAAACGAAAAAAGTAAGCTTAGAAAAGAACATGGAAGATGGAAAATGGACCGTTCTTTTCTTCTATCCAATGGATTTTACTTTCGTATGTCCAACTGAAATCACAGCTTTATCAGATAGATATAGTGAATTCGAAGACTTAGATGCGGAAGTAATTGGGGTATCAACGGACACCGTTCATACGCATTTGGCGTGGATCAACACGAGTCGTGAAGATAACGGGCTTGGTGAGTTGAACTATCCTCTCGCTGCTGATACGAACCACCGTGTATCACGTGATTATGGAGTTTTGATCGAAGAAGAAGGTGTTGCACTTCGAGGCATGTTCATCATCAATCCTGAGGGCGAGATGATGTATCAAGTGGTCTTCCACAATAATATCGGCCGTGATGCTGATGAAACACTACGTGTTCTTCAAGCGTTACAAACCGGTGGACTCTGTCCAGCAAACTGGAAGCCAGGGCAAAAGACACTTTAAAAATATTAATGCTTCGAGGTTATTAAATGAATTTCCTCGTTGAACGTTGATTGGAGTGGAAGGTGCGAGACTCCTGCGGGACAAGCGGTCAGGTGAGACACTTAAAGGCGCAAAGCGGCAAGTGGCTCACCGCCTGCCCCGCGGAAAGCGAGCAACTTGGAACGGAAATCAACTACATCTTGCAATTACTTAAGAATAAAGCTAACGAACAATTTTTGGAGGGAATATTAGATGAAATTACGTGAACAAATGCCTGAACTTGATGGTGCTACAACATGGTTGAATGAAGAAGTGACGAAAGAAGAATTGGTTGGAGAAAAAGCAACACTAATTCACTTCTGGTCCGTAAGCTGCGGATTGTGTAAAGAAGCGATGCCCGATGTTAACGAACTTCGCGATGAGTATGAAGACGATCTAAACGTAGTGGCTGTTCACATGCCGCGATCAGAAAATGATCTAGACATGAGCGTTATCGAACAGATGGCAATCGGACATGACATCACACAGCCGATCTATGTAGACAGTGAACATAAATTAACGGATGCTTTTGAAAACAAATATGTACCTGCGTACTATGTGTTTGATAAAGAAGGTAAGCTTCGTCACTTCCAAGCTGGTGGAAGCGGAATGGACATGCTTCGCAAGAGATTGAACCGTGTGTTAAACGAAGAAACAAAATAAGGAGATGATAAGATGAATACCATTCAAGAAGTATTGAATCGTCAAGTAGCTAACTGGAATGTGTTGTTTGTAAAACTACACAACTATCACTGGTATGTAAAAGGACCTCACTTTTTCACACTTCATGAAAAGTTTGAAGAGCTCTATAATGAAGCGGCAACGAACATTGACGAATTAGCTGAGCGACTACTCGTACTAAAAGGAACACCCGTTGCAACGATGAAAGAATATTTAGAGTTGGCAACGGTAGAAGAAGCGAATACAAACGAATCTGCAGAAGTTATGGTTCAAAACGTTATTAACGATTTTGAACTACTGATCGCTGAGATTAAAGAAGGAATGGAAGTAACCGAGCGTGAAGGTGATGAGGTAACGCACGACATGTTATTATCCGTTCGTGAAAGCTTAGCAAAACATAATTGGATGCTTCGTGCGTTCGTAAGCTAATCTAAAAAGGAGTGACTTCGGTCGCTCTTTTTTTGTGTACTGATTATATTTCTAAAAATTATAATTATTCTGCAATTTTAACGTAGCATATGCTAAACTTTAAGAATGGACCAAATTATTCCAAAAGGAGGAAGAACATGAAAAAGGGGATCGCATTATTTTTCGTAATGATTCTTGCATTTTCACTAGCAGCTTGTGGTCAAAAAATTGAGACTCCATCTGAAAAGAAAGACTCTGGTGAAAAAAGCGCTTCATTAAATCTTGATCAGATTAGTATTGTGACAGGCGGTACAGGTGGTACATATTATCCACTAGGTGGAGAGATGGCGAAGATTGTGAAGGATGAGTTAGATGTTGAAGCAAATTCTCAGGCATCAGGTGCATCTGTAGAGAACATGCAGCTGCTTCAAGATGGTGATGCTGATGTAGCGTTCACACAAACAGATATTGCTAGCTATGCAGTAGAAGGCAAGGAAATGTTTAAAGAAAAAGTTGACCAAGTATCGGGAATCGGGACACTTTATCCTGAAACAATCCAGATCGTTACGTTAAAAGATAGCGGGATTAAGAGTGTTGAAGACTTAAAAGGCAAAAAGGTTTCAGTTGGAGCGCCAGGTAGTGGAACTTTTGCTAATGCTGAACAAATTCTAAAAATTCATGGTATGACAATGGAAGACATTGATGCCCAGCATCTATCGTTCGATGAGTCTACGGAAGGTATTCAAGATAAGAACATCCAAGCGGCTTTTATCACAGCAGGCACGCCAACAGGAGCTGTGGATGCATTATCTGCAACAAAACCTGTAACGATCGTACCGATTTCAGATGACAAGATTAAAGAGCTGATCGAAGCGCATCCGTATTATATTGAAGATACCGTTAAAAGCGGAACATACAAGATCGAAGCAGACGTTAAAACGGTAGCCGTACTTTCCATGCTAACTGTTCGCAAAGATATGGAAGATGATGCGGTGTATGCGATCACAAAGGCAATCTTTGAGAACACAGATAAGATCAGTCATGCAAAAGGAGAGCTTATCTCTGCTGAGAATGCAGTAAACGGTATGGGAATCGACTTCCATCCTGGAGCTAAAAAGTATTTTGAAGAAAAAGGAATCTTAAAATAAGAGGTGTTGAGCATGGACTAAGAGTGTATTCTTTAGTCCATGTATTCTTATGAAGAAAATTTTTATTAGCATACTGATTTTATTGTCTTTAGCGATTGCTTCATTTGTGCCGTTTTTTAAATCAGTAGTAATTGAAGATGGCAAGACAGGTAAATCGTTAGCTTTCTTTGATGCAAAGCAAGGTAGTGAGTTCAGTATTGAATACATACACTCGATTCATAAAACACCGGTTCGTGAAATCTATCAAGTTCATAACGAAGAAATTCTTCAAACTGAAATGAGGTTTCAGGAATTTGGTGTTGGCATGCCATCAGGTGCAGAAGAAGGTGAAGTGTTTGCACAAAAGGGTGAGAACTATATTTTATCCAACATGAAAAGAACGTTTCCTTCATTAGATATTCGAATCGGACAAATTATAGCCAATCATACACTTCTTCTTAAAGGTCATGAATATCCCTTTTCTTCATTCAGTGAAAAAGGATCTTGGGTTTCAATAAAAGTAGACAACTTGAATATATGGCAAAGGTTGATAGGAGGGAAAAAACTTGGATAACAACAAGCATAACGAGCGTGAACAAATATCAGATCAAGCTGTACAAGAGCTGATGGAAAAGTATGATCCTGAAGCAGGGTTTCGGAAATTAAAAGGTGTTCTTTATTGGATTACACTCATCGGTCTTATTACCTTTTCACTATTTCAACTCTATACAGCTATTTTCGGAGTGTTGCCGGCACAGCTGCAAAGAACGATTCATCTAGGCTTTGCACTAACATTAATCTTTTTGCTATTTCCAGCTTCTAAAAAGAAAAAAGAAGGTAAGCCACTTTTTCAAGTCGCTTGGTATGACATGATCTTGGCTGTCTTGTCTATAGCGGTAGGGTCGTATTGGTACATATTTATGGATGATCTCGTGATGAGGGTAGGTAGATTAACGACTCAAGATTTTCTAATAGGGGTACTCGCAATCTTACTTGTTTTAGAAGCAACGAGAAGGGTCGTTGGGCTGCCGATCACGATTATTGCAGGTCTATTCCTGCTTTACGCATATATGGGACCTTATATGCCGGGCTTCTTAGAGCATAAAGGTTTGACGATCGAACGGATCGTAAGGACGATGTTCTTTACAACAGAAGGTATTTTAGGAACACCACTCGCGGTTTCATCAACGTATATCTTTCTGTTTCTATTATTTGGAGCCTTTCTCGTAAAGACAGGAGTGGGCGAATATTTCAATGATCTATCCATCGTCATTGCAGGAAGACGAGTCGGCGGACCTGCTAAGGTAGCGATTTTCTCGAGTGCTCTTCAAGGAACGATCAGTGGAAGCTCGGTTGCTAACGTTGTAACTTCAGGGGCTTTTACGATTCCGATGATGAAACGTTTAGGTTATGATAAAAACTTTGCAGGAGCAGTTGAGGCAGCTTCCTCTACTGGTGGTCAGATCATGCCTCCTGTCATGGGCGCGGCGGCGTTTTTGATGGTTGAATTTATCGGAGGCGGTATTACCTATTGGGATATCGCCAAAGCCGCTGCCATTCCTGCGGTATTATACTTTGCGGGAATATGGATCATGACACATTTCGAAGCAAAACGCATCGGCCTTAGAGGGTTATCTCGTGAAGAGATGCCTGAAACGAAAAGAGTTATGAAACAAGTGTATCTGTTGATTCCGATCGTTGTGGTTATTCTCTTGCTTATGAGTGGTATGAGTGTAACAAAAGCTGCGCTGTGGTCCATCGTGAGTGCGATCGCGGTAGGTATGTTCAATAAGAAAACACGCATGGGGCCGAAGCTCTTTCTTGAAGCGTTAGCTGATGGAGCGAGAACGGCTCTTGGCGTTGCAGCTGCTACAGCAGCGGCAGGTATGATCGTTGGAGTGGTTACGGTAACAGGTGTTGGTCTTAAGATGGCGAACGGTTTGCTAGAGTTATCAGGTGGGTATCTCATTCCGACCTTGATCTTAACGATGATCGCATCGCTCGTACTTGGTATGGGATCACCAACAACGGCGAACTATGTCATTACATCAACGATTGCGGCTCCAGCTATTTTATTATTTGGGGTTCCTGATCTGTCAGCTCATATGTTTGTCTTTTATTTTGGAATCATCGCAGATATCACGCCTCCGGTAGCACTGGCAGCCTTTGCCGCAGCAGGGGTTTCGGGCGGTGAACCGATACGAACCGGTATTCTATCATCAAAACTTGCCATTGCAGCGTTTATCATTCCCTATATTTTCGTTATCTCACCACAGCTCATGTTGATTGATACAACATGGACTGAAGCGATTTGGGTGATCTCAACGGCATTTGTAGGAATGATCGCGATTGGGGCAGGAATGATCGGCTATTGGATGAGACCTCTTTCTTGGCTAGAAAGAATCGCAGCCGTTGCGATCGGCTTCTTGCTGATCTATCCAGAAGGCATGTTCAGTGCGATCGGTCTTGCAGCGTTCGCTCTTATGCTTGGAAGTCAGTATTGGCTTTTGAAAAAAGACAACACACAAGCACCATCTTCACCAGCGGTTTAAAAGATGATTTGCTCAGAGGCAATTGTGCTTCTGAGCTTTTTTATGTGTGCAAAGTTTAAAATTTTCAATGTGGGTAAAAGATTGTAAGGTTATACCTCTCGTATTTATGATACAATCAGTAAGTATGCATTTTTGTAGGATACGGATTTGAATATATGTATGTAGGCTGATAGAGATAGTTGGTCAGTTATATATAAAAAGGAGAGATATCCAAATGATTACGGTAACTAACGTTGGTCTTCGCTACGGCGACCGCAAGCTGTTTGAAGACGTTAATATAAAGTTTACACCAGGAAACTGCTACGGTTTAATTGGTGCGAACGGTGCGGGTAAATCTACATTCTTAAAAATTCTTTCTGGTGAGATCGAAGCACAAACAGGTGACGTTCACATGACGCCAGGCGAACGTCTCGCTGTATTGAAGCAGAACCATTTTGAGTATGAAGATCAAGAGGTTATGCAAACGGTAATTATGGGTCACGCACGTCTTTATGAAGTGATGCAAGAGAAAGACGCGATCTATATGAAAGCTGACTTCTCAGACGAAGATGGAATTCGTGCAGCTGAACTTGAAGGTGAGTTTGCCGAACTGAACGGTTGGGAAGCTGAATCAGAAGCAGCGATCCTTCTAAAAGGTCTTGGTATTAAAGAAGATCTTCACACAAAGAAACTAGCTGAACTAACAGGTTCTGAAAAAGTAAAAGTATTGCTTGCACAAGCTCTTTTCGGTAAGCCGGATGTTCTACTTCTGGATGAGCCGACGAACAACTTAGACCTTCAAGCAATCCAATGGCTAGAAGATTTCTTGATCAATTTTGAAAACACAGTCATCGTTGTATCCCATGACCGTCACTTCTTAAACAAAGTATGTACGCACATGGCTGACCTTGATTTTGGAAAGATCCAGATCTATGTGGGTAACTATGATTTCTGGTATGAGTCTTCTCAATTAGCGCTTCGTATGGCACAAGATCAAAACAAGAAAAAAGAAGAAAAAATCAAAGAACTTCAAGCTTTCGTTGCGCGATTTAGTGCGAACGCATCTAAATCAAAACAAGCGACTTCACGTAAGAAGTTATTAGATAAAATCTCTTTAGATGATATCCGACCTTCTTCTCGTAAATATCCGTATGTGAACTTTGGCATCAACCGTGAGATCGGAAATGATCTTCTTCGTGTTGAAGGTTTAACAAAAACGATCGACGGCGTAAAAGTACTTGATAACGTGAGCTTTATCATGAACAAAGACGACAAGATTGCTTTTGTAGGTAAAGAAGAGATCGCCATCACAACTCTATTTAAAATTTTAATGGGTGAGATGGAAGCGGACAGCGGAACATACAAATGGGGTGTAACAACGTCTCAAGCGTATTTCCCGCGTGATAACTCGAAGTACTTTGCTGGCAGCGAGCAGACTCTTGTTGACTGGCTTCGTCAATATTCTCCTGAAGATCAAACGGAAAGCTTCCTTCGCGGATTCTTAGGACGTATGCTCTTCTCAGGTGAAGAAGTAATGAAAAAGCCGTCTGTATTATCTGGAGGAGAGAAAGTACGTTGTATGCTTTCTAAGATGATGCTAAGCGGATCAAATGTATTGATCATGGATGATCCTACGAACCACTTGGATCTAGAATCAATCACAGCATTGAACAACGGATTAATCGGCTACAAAGGTGCATTGATGTTCACATCACATGACCATCAGTTCGTTGAAACGATCGCGAACCGTATCATTGAAATCACGCCTAAAGGAATTCTTGATAAGCAAATGTCTTATGATGAGTACTTGGCGAATGATGAATTGAAGAAGCAGCGCCAATTGATGTATCAATAAAACAACGAAGGAGTGTTAAGTCTGATCGTAGATTTAGCACTCTTTTTTTGTTTGGCTATTTGTTTAAAAAAAGTGAGGAGAAATGATGGAACCATTTACTGAGAAGGTCATTAAAGTCATCAAAAGCATACCGAAGGGACAAGTCATGACTTACGGACAGATTGCCGGTGTAGCTGGAAATCCGCGAAGTGCTAGACAGGTCGTGCGTATCCTTCACTCTTTGAGTAAGAAGCATGATCTGCCTTGGCACCGGGTAATTAATGCAAAAGGAGAGATCGGCATTCAAGATGAGGAATTGTTTTTTACGCAAAAGTCACTTCTAGAGAGTGAAGGCGTGCAATTTAAAGGGAAAAACAGAATGAACATCGAAGCATACAGGTATTCGCCAGATTGCGAGGATTATATTTAATTAGCATTTACAGGGAGAAATGAGTATGCAGATCAAACAGCATCCGGTAATAAAAGTAGCAGAGTTAAGGGATAAAGAAACGATCCATAATCTTATGCAGTTTTATTTTTATGATTTCTCAGAGTTTATCGACATTTACGTCAATGACAATGGAGTTTTTGGTCAGTATGCTTATTTAGATAACTATTGGCAAGAAAGTCGTCGCTTCCCTTATCTGATCGAATGGGAAGGAAAGGTAGCAGGATTTGTATTAGTAAGTGAAGTACAAGAGGAGAACAATCAACACTGGTCGATCTCAGAATTTTTTATCATGAAAAAATTCAGGCTTAGTGGTTTGGGCAAACTTGCTGCTTATCAGGTATTTGAAAAACATAAAGGAGATTGGCAAGTTTCTCAAATAGAAGCGAACAAACATGCACAAACATTTTGGAGAAAAGTGATCGGTGAATACACGAGTGAGCAGTATAAAGAGCGTAATGAAGAGAGACGAGTCATCCAATCGTTCTGCAATAAAATAATCAAGAAGTGACGTGCGATTCTATTCAATAGAATTGCTTTTTTTATTGTGATAAACCGATAGAAAGTTTGACTTTTTTTTAATAGGGCAAAATAGGGTAGGAGCTACTTGTATCTGGAGTGTTCCCAAATAACTGTTGTTTTTACTTCTGAGGGGATGTACACATGTTTAGATTGAACCTGTTAGATAATTATTTAAAGAAATATACAAAAATGTCGGAGAGGGAACTATCACATACGGTGCAATCAAATATGTGGTTTACTCCCGTGCTCTACATGATATTTTCTGCACTATTAGTGACGGCCACATTAACAACTGATCTAAAGTACGATTTAGGAGATCAAATGCGTCCGTTTTTTGCAGTCGATTATGATCTTACAAGAAATCTAGTAGGAACGCTTACCGCTGCAACTCTAACTTTGACCACTTTCACGTTTAACTTGATCTTAGTTGTGTTTACGACGTTTTCTGGACAGTTTTCTCCTCGTATGTTGAAAAACTTTATAGCTAGTAAATCAACTCAGCGTGTTTTAGGTATATTTACCTCAAGTTTTATTTATATGTTGTTGAGTTTTTTATTTTTGAACAAAAGAATGGCCGAATATTATTTTGCTGTTCCTTTAGCGGCAGCTATTATTGCTGCATTTTCAATGGGAACATTTATCTTTTTTATCAATCATGCTGTTGCTTGGCTTCAAGTGAATCAGATGACCTATGACATGAAGAATGAAGCGTTGTACATCGTAAAGAGTACATTAGAGGACGAAGTCGATCCTTATAAAGTGGATGATTTAACTACGGTAAACAGTGAGATATGTGATGAAAGCGGCAATACGATCTCAGCGCGCAAATCGGGATTTATCCAACTGGTGGATTTCATTTCTATTATGAAAGAAGCTGAACGAGATGATATTGTCATACGATTGGAGTATGCGATCGGAAGCTATGTGTATGCTACAACGCCATTTATCACCTATTGGAAAAAAGGTGAGAATGAAGTGGATGAACAAAAATATTTAGCGCTCATCAGTATTGGAAGAAGGCAAACAGAAGTTCAAGATATCGAATTTAGTATTAATAAACTTGTGGAAGTTGCGATTAGATCGCTTGGAAATAATGATCCAAAAACAGCGATTAACTCCATCTATCAACTAGGTGAAGTTCTTACTACGATTTCACGTGGATCCATTTTTTCAAAGTATTTGGTAGATAAACAAAATAATCTGCGCGTCGTTTTACAAGAACGAGATTTTAGCCATTATTTATATAATGCTTTTGGATATATTCGCCACTATGCAAAAGATAATGTGATAGTATGTACGGAAATACTGAAGGTTCTTGATCTGATGGCAAAATCTCTAAATAAGCGTGATTATAATGCAGTCTGGGAATTCGGGATTTTAACCGCAAGCGGGTTAGAAAATCAATTCTTATTTGCTTTAGATTATCAACAATTTCATCGAGCGCTGCAGAATCTTTCCGTGACGACAAATCATGAAAAAGAGTATGAGGATTTCTTATTTAAAAGTAAACAACCGTAGATGCAGCTATAGAATATGAAAAAGCCCGGTTTAAGTACCGAGCTTTTTTATATGGAGCGCAATGCTTTTTGAACGTCCGATGCCGAATGAAACGGCTCGTCAAGTTGAAGCATTTTTCGAAGAACATATTTAAGTGAGGATGAAATTTCTAACTCTTCTTCCCAGCTCGCCTCTTTCTTCGTTTGGGGCACGTAAGTTGAGTAAAGAAGAAACAAGGCAAAATGACCGAGAGCAAACAGGTCGCTTTCCACTTTAACAGCCCGCATCCGAAGTTTCTCCGGATGATCATGGGGCTCTTCAATCTCATGGTCCATGTCTGATAAATAACAAGCAAGTCCAAAATCAATCACGATCAGTGTTTTATTACGTTGTATGATATTTGGAATACGAAGGTCTCGATGTATGATCCCTTTCTGGTGAAAGCGTTCAGTAATAGTTAAAAGCTCTAGCAATATCGTAATCGTTTCTTTTTCGTTGAATGTTTGATTATCACGAAAAATTAGATCTTCGAATGTGTCTCCCTTGATCCATTCCATAGCGATAAAGTGACCTTGTTCATTTTGAAAGGTATTCATTAGCTTCGGTACAGGGTGTTTCTGCAGCGCTTCTAAAATTTGAGACTCTCTTTGGAAAGAAAGAAGACCTGTTGTGGTCTTTGCTTTAGTGTTCCGAAGCTGTTTTAGTACGATAATCTCATCTGTATGCGTATCAAGTGCTAGGTACGTAATACCGTAACTACCCATTCCTAGAACTTCTTGAATAAGATATTGATTATGAACAAGGTTTCTAGCTTTAATAGGTCTGTCCCAAAACGTTCTTTGCATACCTTTCCATAGTTCAGCTATCATGTTGTTTGAATGCTACTCAGATCAGGAGCTAAAGAAGCTGCTTCTCTTTTTCTTTTTATAATGCTTGTGTCCATATCCACCATAATGCTTCTTGCCAAAATCACTGCTGCTGTATTTCTTGTAGCTTTTCTTATATTTGTAGCCTGAGCTGCTGTACCTTTTATGGCTGCTTTGACCTAATAGTGATTTTAATAGTTTCTTTAACATGAAAAATCATCTCCTTTGAAGATCCTTGTTAATCATATTCGTCCTTTTCAAGCATTATCCTAATGTACGTACTTTTAAACAAAAAGTTTCAAAGAGAAGGGGTCTGACCCCAAACAATTTATTTCCCGCAACAATTTCCTTGTTTTTGTCTAGTGAGTTTTGTTAAATTTAGAGAGGTATAATAGAACGTTTACAAAAGTTATGTTTTTTGGTGTTCAAGGAGAGGGGTTCTTCGTTTCATGTTGGAGTATATTGTCGCAGCTTTATTGCCGTTTGGTCTACAGCTGCTATTTAATAGAGTGTTGTTTACTAAGTACTTACCTTTGGCGATTACTGTTGTTATCTTAATTTTTGGTTTTGATGGCTTGAATCAACCGTTGCCTCTCCAAATCGTTGCCGTAATTTCTACGATTATAGGCTTCTTACTGGGACTTAAAATTTATAACAAACAAAAAAGAAAAGTAAGATAAAAAAAGACGTCACCTTTACGAGGTAGACGTCTTTCTTTTTGTATGAGTGATCGTTTCTTTTAAGAAAAGTACGAGCATGGATAGCACATATAGTGTGATGATACCTAGACCAGCCTTATCAAAATGAACGAGTTTCAGTACTACTGAGCTTAAGATCGTGATGTATAGAGCACCTAGATATTTTTGAATCTGTTCGCTGGAATAGATGGTTGTGAGCTTTGCACCTAGTTGAGTCCCGACCAACGCCCCTAAAATAAGCAGGAGGCCAAGTTTATAATCAATCTGTACACTTGATGCGTACGTTAAGAAACCAGCACTTACGATGAAAAACACACTGACTAAGCTCGTCCCAACCGCTTTTCTAGAAGGGAACTTCATTAAAGAAATGAGCATTGGAACCATTACAAATCCTCCGCCGACTCCTAATGTCGTAGAAATGAATCCTCCTGTAAATCCAATAAAGACTGCTTTTGGCCAAGAGAAATAAATCTCAGTAGTGCTTTGCGCTATATTCTTGCGTTTTGTTTGCTTATAAAGCAGGGAAAGAGCAAAGTAGGCAAGAAGAACAATATAAAATATTGGGATGATCGTATCGTCGTAACCCATCTTCTCTAACCATACTACAAGTGGATGAGCGACCTGTGTGGCAACGATTCCTACAATTCCTAAAACAGCAGCAGTTTTCCATATAATATTCTTAAATCTAAGATGAGCAGCAACGCCTGAAACACTTGTCCCGATTGAGTACATAAGACTCGTCCCGATCGCTGAAAGAGGCGGGAGACCGAACAAGATTAGAACAGGTGTCAGAATAAAGCCACCACCTATTCCGAAAATGCCTGAAAAGATGCCGATGCATAAACCTAGCAGTATATAAAAAAACTCCATTTTAAAACTCCTTTAAAGGGGACACGCCTTTTACAATTTTTTCCGAAAGCCTTGGTAATGCTAGCGGGAAATGGGGTCAGACCCCACACAATTTATTTCCCAACAAGTGCCTACCTTTAAGTATAACACTTTACTTTCCTTCCAGAAACTTCTGCGAATATTTGTTCGTAATTATTAGGTTTTTGGATATGGGCTGTGCTATAATTTGAGTAACCAGAATTTAGGAACGGAGGTTCGGTTTTGTGAGTCAAAGTCAATTGTTCGAAATCAAATCAAACTATCAGCCACAAGGGGATCAGCCCGCAGCGATCCAACATCTTGTGAACAATATAAACGCAGGAAAGAAGAGTATGACCCTGCTTGGTGCGACCGGAACAGGAAAGACGTTTACGGTATCCAACGTTATTCAGGAAGTAAACAAACCGACTCTTGTTATTGCTCATAACAAAACATTAGCCGGACAGCTTTACAGTGAGTTGAAAGAATTTTTTCCGAACAACGCAGTTGAGTATTTTGTATCGTATTACGATTATTATCAGCCAGAAGCATACATCGCACATTCTGATACGTATATCGAAAAAGATGCAAGCATTAATGATGAGATCGATAAACTTCGCCACTCGGCTACTTCATCACTTTTTGAACGCAAAGACGTTATTATTGTGGCCAGCGTATCGTGTATTTATGGTCTAGGTTCACCTGAAGAATATAAAGACATGGTGATCTCCTTGAGAGAAGGAATGGAGAAAGACCGTGATCAGCTTTTACGTGATCTTGTAGATGTTCAATACAACCGAAATGATATTAACTTTACTCGAGGCACGTTCCGAGTTAGAGGAGATGTCGTGGAAATCTTTCCAGCCTCACGTGACGAACATTGTCTTCGTGTGGAGTTTTTTGGTGATGAGATCGACCGAATTACAGAAGTGGACGCACTAACAGGCGAAATTCTAGGTGAACGTAAACACGTTGCCATTTTCCCGGCTTCCCACTTCGTAACACGTGAGGAGAAAATGAAGGTAGCGATCAAGCGCATCGAAGCTGAGCTTGAAGATCGCCTAAAAGAATTGAATGAAGCTGGAAAACTGTTAGAAGCACAGCGTCTCGAACAGCGTACAAGATATGACCTAGAGATGATGGCGGAAATGGGCTTTTGCTCAGGGATCGAGAACTACTCGGTTCATCTGACGCTTAGACCATTAGGATCGACGCCATACACACTTCTAGATTATTTTCCTGATGATTCACTGATTGTTATCGATGAGTCCCATGTTACTCTTCCACAGATTCGTGGAATGTTTAATGGAGACCAAGCGAGAAAAGGGGTTCTTGTCGATCACGGGTTCCGACTGCCTTCTGCAAAAGATAACCGACCGTTAACGTTTGATGAATTTGAGCGGTATACAAAGTTTCAGCATATTTACGTATCAGCAACACCAGGGCCGTATGAGCTCGAACACGCACCTGATCCGGTTGAGCAGATCATTCGTCCAACAGGACTCCTTGAT
This sequence comes from Fictibacillus nanhaiensis, assembly GCA_016401345.1. Lineage (GTDB taxonomy): Bacteria > Bacillota > Bacilli > Bacillales > Fictibacillaceae > Fictibacillus > Fictibacillus phosphorivorans. The sequence continues at coordinate 139,427 of JAEACG010000004.1, forward strand.
CCTACACTAGAAGTTCGTCCGATCAAAGGTCAGATCGATGACTTGCTCGGTGAGATCAACGAAAGAATCGCAAACAAAGAACGAGTTCTTGTTACTACTCTAACGAAAAAGATGTCTGAGGATCTTACCGATTATTTTGTAGAGCTTGGTATAAAAGTTCGTTACTTGCATTCAGAAATTAAGACGTTAGAACGGATTCAGATCATCCGTGACCTTCGTCTCGGTGTGTTTGATGTACTCGTCGGAATAAACTTGTTGCGAGAAGGACTGGATATACCTGAAGTGTCTCTCGTAGCGATTTTAGATGCAGATAAAGAAGGCTTCTTACGTTCAGAGCGTTCGTTGATCCAAACGATCGGACGTGCCGCGCGTAACTCAAACGGTCACGTTATCATGTATGGAGACAAAATTACGAAATCCATGCAGATTGCGATCGATGAAACGCAACGCAGACGTCAGAAGCAGATGGAGCACAATGAAAAGCATGGAATCACACCTACTACGATTAAAAAAGAAGTGCGTGATGTGATTCGTGCAACACAAGCTGCCGAAGATACAGAAACGTATACAAGTTCAAAAGCTCCTAAGCAAAAGATGAGCAAGAAAGATCGCGAAGCGTTTATCGAGCGTATGGAAAAAGAGATGAAGGATGCTGCAAAGAACCTTCAATTCGAGCGTGCAGCTGAGCTTCGTGACCTCATACTTGAGTTAAAAGCGGAAGGATGATTGCAGTTGGCTACCAACCAAAACATAGTTGTAAAGGGTGCTAGAGCCCATAATTTAAAGAATATAGATATTACGATCCCACGTGATAAGCTGGTTGTTTTGACCGGCTTATCTGGTTCGGGTAAGTCTTCACTGGCTTTTGATACCATCTACGCAGAAGGGCAGCGTCGTTACGTTGAATCACTATCTGCTTATGCCCGTCAGTTCCTCGGACAGATGGATAAGCCAGATGTGGATTCGATTGAAGGACTGTCACCTGCGATTTCGATCGATCAAAAAACAACAAGCCGTAATCCTCGTTCAACAGTTGGAACGGTTACGGAAATCTATGATTATCTTCGACTTCTATTTGCTCGTATCGGACGACCGGTATGTCCTGTTCATAACGTGGAGATCACTTCCCAAACAATTGAACAAATGGTTGACCGGATTTTAGAATATCCTGAGCGTACGAAGCTTCAAATTTTAGCACCTGTTGTTTCCGGTAGAAAAGGGGAACATGTTAAAGCGCTTGAAGATATTAAGAAGCAAGGGTATGTTCGTGTCCGCATCGACGGTGAGATGCGTGAGATATCTGAAGAGATTAAGCTTGAAAAAAATAAAAAGCATACCATTGAAATCGTGATCGACCGTATCGTTGTAAAAGAAGGAGTCGCTACTCGTCTAGCTGATTCTCTTGAAGCAGCACTCAACCTTGGTGGAGGTAGTGTTGTTGTTGATGTCATGGAAGAAGAGGAACTTTTATTCTCTCAAAATCACGCCTGTCCTCATTGTGGATTTTCGATTGGTGAACTAGAACCACGCCTGTTTTCATTTAACAGTCCGTTCGGGGCGTGCTCGTCATGTGATGGTTTAGGAGTAAAGCTTGAAGTGGATCCGGAGCTCGTTATCCCTGACTGGAGTCGTTCTTTACGTGATAACGCCATCGCACCTTGGGAGCCCATCAGCTCTCAATATTATCCGCAGCTTTTAGAGAGCATCTGTAACCATTTTGGTATTGATATGGACGTACCGGTTGAAAATCTTCCAAAAGATCAGATGGATAAAATTCTGAACGGAAGTAAAGAGTATCTGACTTTCACGTACAAAAATGATTTCGGTCAGGTACGCAAGAACGAGATTCAATTTGAAGGTGTATTAGGCAACATTCAGCGCAGATACCGTGAAACGAGTTCAGATTATATCCGTGAGCAGATGGAAGGATATATGGCGCAAAAGCCATGTCCAACATGCAAAGGGCATCGTCTGAAAAAAGAAGCTCTTTCTGTTCTGATCAATGGGAGGCATATCGGTGAAACGACTTCTCTTTCCATTACTGAAGCAAAAGAATTCTTCGATAACCTTGATCTGACGAATAAAGAACGTGCGATCGCGAAGCTCATTCTACGCGAGATCGTGGATCGCTCAGGTTTCTTGATCAATGTAGGACTAGACTATCTGACGCTAAGCCGAGCAGCTGGTACTCTATCTGGTGGTGAAGCACAGCGTATTCGACTTGCGACTCAAGTCGGGTCACGATTGATGGGTGTTCTTTATATTCTAGATGAGCCATCTATCGGGCTTCATCAGAGAGATAATGACCGACTGATTCGTACACTCGAAGAAATGCGTTCTCTTGGGAATACGTTGATCGTCGTAGAGCATGATGAAGATACGATGCTTGCGGCAGACTATGTCATTGATATTGGTCCTGGTGCAGGGGCTCACGGTGGCGTGATTACATCACAAGGTACTCCACAAGAGATTATGGAAGATCCGGCTTCGCTTACAGGACAGTACTTGTCTGGTAAAAAGTTTATCCCTCTTCCAAAAGAAAGACGTAAGCCAGATGGAAGATATATTGAGGTTAAAGGTGCAACAGAAAACAATCTGAAAAACGTATCCGCAAAAATTCCATTAGGTTTATTTACGGGAGTTACAGGTGTTTCAGGGTCCGGGAAAAGTACGCTTGTGAATGAAATCCTGCATAAAGCTCTTGCACAAAAGCTGCACCGTGCAAAGGACAAGCCTGGTGCACATAAGTCCATCAAGGGTCTAGAGCATGTTGATAAAGTAATTGATATCGACCAGTCCCCAATCGGCCGAACGCCACGATCAAATCCAGCGACATATACGGGAGTATTTGATGATATTCGTGATGTGTTTGCATCAACGAATGAAGCAAAGGTACGTGGTTATAAAAAGGGACGTTTTTCTTTCAATGTAAAAGGTGGACGTTGTGAAGCATGCCGCGGAGATGGAATCATTAAAATTGAAATGCATTTCTTGCCAGATGTATACGTACCATGTGAAGTTTGTCATGGTAAACGTTATAACAGAGAAACATTAGAAGTGAAGTATAAAGGGAAAAACATCGCAGATATCTTAGACATGACGGTAGAAGATTCTGTTGAGTTCTTTGCCAACATCCCTAAGATCAATCGTAAGCTAAAGACCATTCTTGATGTTGGTCTTGGTTATATTAAGCTCGGTCAATCCGCTACAACTCTTTCAGGAGGAGAAGCACAGCGTGTAAAACTCGCGTCTCAGCTTCATAAGCGTTCTACTGGAAAAACGATCTACATTCTAGACGAGCCGACAACGGGTCTTCACGTTGATGATATCTCACGCTTACTTGTCGTACTTCAAAGACTTGTTGATAACGGAGACTCTGTACTTGTTATAGAGCATAACCTTGATGTTATCAAGCAGTGTGATCATTTAATTGATCTTGGACCAGAAGGTGGGGACAAGGGCGGTATGATCGTTGGTGCAGGAACCCCAGAGGAGTTAGCTGAAATTGAAGCTTCTCACACCGGTCGTTATCTTGCTCCGATCTTAAAACGTGATAAGAAACGGATGACTGGAAAGATCAAAGAAAAAGAAACGATTAAATAGAAGCTAGTAAAAGGACGGTGAAATGATTTCACCGTCCTTTTTCTATTAAAAGATAGGGGTTGAAAGGAAGGGGGCTATTCCTTTGATCCAGCCATTTTGATACGCTTTTATTACAGCTGAAGTCCGGTCCTTTACAGTTAGTTTTTTTAATAGAGAGGCGACATGATTTTTAATCGTGTTCTCACTAAGGAAAATGGACTGGGAAATTTCTCTGTTACTCATCCCAATTGAAAGCAATTCAAGAACTTCCCATTCTCGTTCAGTTAATAGATCATATGGCCTTGAACGAGATAATGGCTTTTTTAGAAGAATGTATTCTTCCCATATCATGAAGGACACTGCTTGTGGCATATAATTCTGTCCACAAAATAACAGTGTAATAGCGTGCATCATGAGACTAGGATCCATATTTTTTAGGAGGACACCGTGAATTTTGAAGGTTAAGCATTCAAGAAGCAAAGGACCCTGTTGATCTAAGCTTGGAACAAAAAGAACAATTCTAATTTCTTGCTTTATAAAATGCTGAATCACCTCCATCACATTGAAATGCTTGATTCCTAAATCGATAAAAACAATATCTATGTTTTTGGCCAATTTGTATAGTGGATTATGTTTATGACTTTCAATGGATGTGATTGAAATTTCATCCATTTCATTTAGAAGCATATGCTGCAAAGAATCTTTAAAGATCATATCATCATCGATCACTAAAATGTGAATCATAGGATATGGGCACCTCACTAAGTAAATATATTTCTATTAATAGAGTGAAACGTTTATTAAAAAGATGTGATGAGCTCGATAGTCCCCATTCTATAACTATGCTGTTTGATGCTATACCTTAAACTGACTAGTCGCCTCTTGTAATTCTTCTGCCATGGTAGATAAGGAATTTGCAGACGAAGCGATTTCTTCCATGGAAGCTAGCTGTTCCTCCGTTGCAGCAGATACATTCTGTGCGCCTGATGCTGATGATACGGCTAGCTCAGAAACAAAATCAATCGATTTTACAACTTGCTCTGTTCCCACTGCTACTTGTTCGGATGCAGCTGAAATTTCACTAACTTGCTGAGAGACTTTTTCGATGGAAGACAGAATCCTGCGGAATGACTCCCCCGAAGACTGAGCTAACGAGATTCCAAGTACCAACTCTTTATTTCCAAGTTCCATGGATTGTACAGCATCATTCGTATCTACTTGAATGGAATGAATTAACTTACTGATTTGATTAGCTGAGGTTGCTGACTGTTCAGCTAGCTTTCGAACCTCATCTGCAACTACCGCAAATCCTCTACCATGTTCTCCTGCTCTTGCAGCTTCTATGGCCGCATTTAGGGCAAGGAGGTTGGTCTGAGAAGAGATGTTTGTGATGACTTCTACGATTTGATCAATTTCTAAAGACCTAGCTCCTAAACTTTGTATGGCTCTTCCGGTTTGTTGTAGGGATTGATCGATGGTTTCCATTTGTTTAACCATATTGTCCATCGACTGATTACCTTCATATGCCATTTGAAGAGAATCTTGTGAAGTCGTAGATACCGTCTGAGCACTTGATGCGATTTGCTGGATACCTGCACTCATCTCACTTATGACGAGTGAACTCTCCCCAACATTTTTCACTTGATGATCTGAACCGCTAGCCATCTCTTGAATGCTTCCTGCGATTTGTTGTGTAGCTTCGCTATTTTGCTCAGCACTTGCCAATAGTTGCTCTGAACTAGCAGCGACCATCTGTGAACTGCCTTTAATCTGAGTGATGAGAAGGACTAAGTTATTCTTCATCTGTTCGAATGAACGACTTAGTTCACCGATTTCATCTCTATTTTTCACAGAGATGGTTTTACCGGTTAAATCGCCTTTTGAAATAAGACCGGCTTGTTGAGAAAGTAGAAGAAGTGGTCTGGATATTAAATGAGATATATACAGTGCAACTGCAAAACCAAGCAGTACCGCAATTACTGAAAACACAGTGACGAATTTAGCACCGGCTTTAAACAATTCAACGGAAGAATTGGCTGCAGATGTCGCTCCTTTTTCGTTGATTTCTATTAAAGAGCGCAGGTTGTCGTCTGCTTGAGTCCATAATGGAAATATTTCCAATTGAAGTTCATTTGCAAGTTTTAAATTGTTTTGTTGCTTTGCTCCCAAAACAGAAGGAATTCCATCTATGTATGCATTGATATCTGCTACGAAGGAGTCATAAACGTTTTGTTCCTTTTCACTATCAATAAGTGGTGCATACTTTCCACTTCTTTCATTCATTTCTGTAACTGTTTCATCTATTCTTCCAGTTAAACGTTCGATTTCTGCTTTTTCATCTGTAAGGATCAGTTTAAGTAGAATTCGTTGAATATCTGAAATATTTCCGTTCATCCCTCCAAGATAGACGAGACTTGGTGTCCAAACTTCGTTTATTTCTTCCGCTTTTTTCCCCATGCCGTCCATTTTAATGAATGCTACAACACTGATTGCAATCAATAGACTTAATATGATTAAGAAGCTGCTGATCAATTTAGCGCGAATGCTGAATTTCATTTTCTTCACTCCCTACATAATGGTCATCTGATTCATGTTCTAAGATGGAAGCCATTGAAAGTAATAGCTGATTTGCATCAATTAAGGTTGTTAATCTGTTCTCTAACTTGGAAATACCAGAAAGGTAGGAAGGACCTTTTTTATCTGTGAGAGTGTTTGTTTGAATAGAATCATGGGGGATATCTAATACATCAGTTGCTTCATCCACTACTAATGCAAAGGGCTTTTTATCATATTTGACAACAATGTACTTATCCAGCTGATAATCATGAGGATTTAAATCTAAATCTGAAAATAAGAGGGTGCTTAGATTAATGACCGGAGTTATTGTGCCTCGTAGGTTTATAACACCTAGAACGTGCTTTGGCATGGCTGGTACGACGGTAACGCGCTGTGTTTTTTCAATCGATAATACTTGTTCAACATGAAACGCGAATTCCTCACTGCCGATTTTAAACACAACAGCTTTAAACGTATCGAAAGCATCTTTCAAATCCATCACCCTTCTATAAGAAATTTGTAGATGAAGTTATATAAACTCGTAAGACTTTTATACTACAGTTTAAATATCGTCTTATTAAAACATTTATGTAACAAATATATTGGAAAAGTAGGATTTAACTAATTGAAATAGGACTTTTTTGCTATGCGATTGGTTAAATAAAACTACAAAAAAAACACCTTCTCAAAATATGAGAAAGTGTATGTGAACCTCAGAAATTATTTATATTTCTCTTCTGAGGACGAAGAATCTTTCGTACCTTTCTTGTCCTTTTCTTCGCGTTTTTCTTGTTTAAGATCTTCCATCGGAATTGAATCTACATTTTGTTCACTTTCAAATTTATCAAACAAACTTTGTTGATTTGTTTTGTATTGTTCAGGATTGTCCATTTTGCCTTTTTGCTTCTTTTTCTCTTCAGCCATAATAAATCACTCCTGTCGTATTTGTTTAACCATTCCTTTTTCGTGGTTTTCCTAAACAAAACCTCCTCAAAACGACAATTTTCGTATAAAATAGATAGGTGTTTTTATTTCCATATCTTAGAAAGAAGTTTGTAGATTACATAGTTTATCAACATTACGATGAAAGTGCCGAACATCCCAGCTAGAATTCGGTCACTAACTGTGAGTTCCATAGCATCTTCAGTCATAACACCGAATATAATGCTAGTGATCATCAGTATAGCTAATACTATAAAAAGTATTTTTAATGTTCGAATCTGTTTCAATGGTGGTAGCTCCCTTGGGTGTTTTTGTCATTATGATACGGAATTTTAGAAGTTATGTCGAATGGCTATAGAGATAAAGGAAGATTGTTTAAAGGGGTCGAAGTAAAAAAGGCACATGCCTCTTTTGCTCGTAGTCCCGTTTCGTTATGGATTTATTAAAGCAGGAGGTCTTGTTTCATGAAGGAAGGCTCAAAAAAAGCTATTTCTGCACTATGTTATTTTAGTCTGTTTTTCGCGCCATTTTTATTTCCGATCGCTGTATATCTAATCGCAGATGAGCCTGAAGTGATGGAGCACGCTAAGAGATCATTTTTGTCCCATCTATTTCCCGTTATCGCTGTTCCATTAGGTATTATTATCATTTTTGAAACGCAATATCATCTTATCGCTATTATTATAAGTGCACTCATTTTTGGAACACTGACATTAATTGTGATGATCTGGAATATTGTTAAAGGGATAAAGGTAATCGTCTCATAATCTATTTTTGTACAAGTAATACCGGAAAGTCTTAGACATCTTAGAATCAGCCGACGCCGGTGACGGAACCCCAAAAAGGAGGCGTCAATGTATGGAAGAACGCAAAATGATTTTAAACATGCTGAACGAAGGAAAGATCTCTGTTGAAGAGGCGGAGAAACTTTTGTATGCCCTTAACGATAAGAAGAAGCTGCAGCTGAGCTCGATCAGTCCTCTCAATCTCAAAAATAAAGCCGTTAACGGTGCGACTGCTGTCAAACTTCCCACTTCCGGTTATAAAGTGGCAAAGTTTTTTGATCGTGTTGTAAAACGCATCAAGACGGTTGATTTTGATCTGAATTTCGGACCTTCTGAACCTGTTCATTATGTCTTTCAAGATAGCCATGTCATGTTTCAGGCAATGGATGTCGAAGTATACAACGGTTCAGTTACGGTCGTACCATGGGATCGAAAAGACGTCCAAGTCGAATGCGATGCTCATGTTTATAAAGTGCCAGAAGGATCTTCAGCGAAAACGAAATTCAGAAATGAAACGTTCTATGATTGTGATGCGACTAAGATGAGATTCTACTCAAGAAACAAGCATCAAAAGGTGAACGCCGTTATTTCAATTCCAAGAGAAGCTTATGACGAGATCAAGATTACAACGTTTAATGGTCCTGTGAAAATAAGTGATTCGCATGCAAAAACGCTTACGGTCAAAACAACTGTAGGAGCAATTGCGATGAACCATTGTACAGGGGACAACGTGAAAGCTTCGGCTGCTAACGGCTCATTAACACTTAACGATTGTCAGTTTAAGGACGTAGAAGCAGAAACGATGAACGGACCTGTTCGTCTTACTGTAGATGCATCCCAAGTACGCTCAGAAACGATAAATGGTTCGATTTACTGCCGTTTTGCTTCAGCAGTAGAAGGGTATGCATCTTTTAAGACGGTGACGGGAAAAATAGAAACTGAATTTCCAGAAACACTTGAGCTTGATGCCGTTCTCAAAACAATCGTTGGTGGATTTGTTTGTGATTTTGAGTCCGTTGAGGTGCGAGAAGAAAAGAAAGAAGTTACTCGTAAGTTTCTTTCGTTTATCGCGAATGGAGGTAAGAGCTGGCCTTCTTTTAAATTGGAGGCGGAAGCGAAAACAGGCTCTGTTGTGGTGCTAAAAGCGAAATAGAGGTGACATACATCATGAAAAAACTAAAAAGATCGAACGACGCTAAAATATCAGGAGTTTGCGGTGGAATTGCGGAGTATATGAATGTGGATCCCACGGTTGTACGATTAGGAACAGTAGCACTTGCACTGTTTACAGCGGTTATCCCAGTTGGTTTAGCCTATATCATCGCGCTAGCTGTTATGCCAGAGGATGGCGTATAAAATGATGAGCTGGTTTGCTTCTTTACTGATCAACACCGTTGCGCTAATGGTTGTGGCAGGGTATTTTGATGGTTTTCATATTGAAAACATCAGTGCTGCATTACTAGCCAGCGTTTTATTATCATTGTTTAACGTTTTTCTAAAGCCGATCCTGGTCCTGTTGACATTGCCTGTGACCATTTTCTCTTTAGGATTATTCTTAATCGTCATAAACGCAGCACTTTTATCATTAACGGCGGAGTTGATGGGTAGCTCGTTTAATATTGATGGATTCGGAATGGCATTACTCGCTGCAGTCATCATTTCACTTCTCAATATGTTCCTGACGAATTTTGTATTGGAGCCTTTAAGAAAGAAGCGAAAAAGAAACTAGTGGCAGTTCGATCATTCATACAAAGTTTGAAAAAAGCGGTGGATTTTCATAGCGAGTTCTCATTGAGGAGAAAATCGTAATCCCCAAGCCATTTAACAGGTGGAATAGCACTATAAATGGATATGTAAATGACATAAATAACGACCAGATCTTTTTTGAACTGCACCCCAATTGTTAGACACCACTAACAATTGGGGTGCAGTTCATCATTTTCTGGTCGTTTACTTTTTCGCCATATTCAGTAATCGCCGTTCGTGGAATCACTCATTACAGGAAAAATCCTAAAACTGATTTAAATTACTTAAATTAAGTCTCTTTCATCTCAAAAAGGAGGGTGCATTTCTTATATTAGAAATGCACCCTAAAATGCAACTTTTTATTCTTATAACGTTTAGCGTTTTTTTTCAGAGATTTCATCAATAACAAGTGATGAACATTTTGTATCAAAATCAAAAGGAATGGCTTGTATATATGGAGGGGGGAACAATTTTGCATTCCGATGTTCCGTATAAGGATTATCAATATATTTTCCTTTTGCATCCCGTTCTTTGCTTAATTGATTAATTACAATCTTACCAATCTGTCTTCCGAGGCGCAGTCCTTCTTCATTATCCACGTTAAAATGAACCCCTGCGTATAGACGTGATAATGCATCTTCTTCAGCTAGTTGATGCAGACCTTCTCTTTCTGTAGGGAAGAAATAGCTTAAGATAACTTCCGCTGTACCGGATAATACGGAGTGGCCTGAAGGATAAGCAGGGAAGTTAGGGGTGCAGACGATTGTCGCGAGCTTAGGGTCAAACTGATTGGGACGAGGAACAAGCGCTAGATATTTTAAATACCAGGTGACAACAAGTGCATCATTCATTCCGGCACTTAAAGCTGCAAGGATACGAGCTGCATATGGCGGTGTCACATTATAAGTGTCAATTAAGATATCGGCAATGGGAGTCCATTGCTTACTTGGAGGACCTTCTGCCCAAAACTTTGCGATCCTAATCTGTTCTTGAGTTAAATGTCTTACAATTCTTTGAACCTGTTTTAATTCTTTCTTCCAATCAATCGTCCGGGGATCTTTTAACTTTAATTTTATCGGCTCGCCATCCAAAGTAGTAAATCCATGCTTTTCCTGTTTTAAGTAGTTCAAAGGCCATGAACCAGCATAGGGATTTACAGGATTTTTTGGCGGGTGCTCTTGTCCTTCATAAGGCAATTTTGTCCACAGAGGGTAATTATATCGCATATATTTTTTTTGCCTCTTTCTCTTATTTTTTTATAATGTATGGTGGACAAAAATTCATGCTTGGACAAGTGTCCTTTTCATAAGCCCAATTCAAAAAGAAAGGGCACATTTCTTATTACAGAAATACACCCGATTACTGATAATAAAGCTAAAAGTTTTGCTTATTATTATTTATCTCTACTAATTCTTTTTCGATCTCTTCATTGGATATAATGAACATCGCCCGCCCTGCGGAAAGCATGAATCCTGAAGTGGAAATCTCTCCAAAAAAGATTTAATTCGTTTCCATATTTTATACTTTATAGTAATATTAAGGTATTCTGTTTGAAGAAAGGACCTCAAGTGACCTGTATGCCAACATTTAACCTGTAATGGAAAACAATTTAGATCGCTTCTCAACCGTTAAGAAACACCGTGTTTCTGACCGCGGGAGAAGTCTGTCTACAACCCATTACAGAGGAAATACAGCGAACTGCAGTCCGTTATTACGGGTAACATTGCGTTCAAAGCTCTCCTTGTATGAGGGGAGCTTTTTTTTCGTTCTGCAAATAATCAAATAGAGGTTGTATTTCTTCCCTACTAATTACAGAGGTGAAGAAACAATGCAAATACAACAATATGCTTTAGCACTACACCAACAAATGAAAGCGGACACAGTAAAAAAACAGTGCAAAATGTGCGGTAAAGTTACCACTTTCACGGATACTACCATTCGCAGACACAACGCAAACGGAAAGAACATCTATCAGTTTGCGATTTACAAATGTCCGAAAAATCATTCTTGGAACAAAAAACTCAACATCTATAAATCGTTCACAGAGCATGTCGATCCCCTGTCGATCATTCCGACATCTTTTATAGAGATAGAACCAGGGAAAAAGATTACTTCCATGAAAAGAGGGGATTCTGCTTGCGAAATACAGATAACATCTGTCAACGGAATCTTTCGGCTCGACCGCACGCTTGCGGATCACCTAGAAGGGTGGAGCAGAACAGAAATTGCACAAAACATTAAAGCAGGTAAGATTCTGTTAAACAATTGTTTAACGAAACCAAGTCAAAAGCTCTCTGTTCATGATAAGATTTTTATAGATGTAAAATAATAATATTCATTCCAGCCGTTTGCTTCGAATTCGATCAAACGGCATTTCTCTTTCAAAAGGAGTTGGTGATCTTGCAATCAGAAAGGCTGAAATTCCGACCGTATAAGACTGAGGATTTTGCATTTTTTGCATCATTATGGGCAGATCCTGATGTTGTTCAATTCATCGGGAAAGGGGTAACTCGTTCAGAAGAAGAAGCTCTAAAAAGCTTTGATGAATGGCTGATTCCGGGATATCGTGATGGCAGAGGTTTGTATCTAATCGTGCTTAAGGAAAGTCTAGTTCCAATCGGTCACGCAGGTATCGTGCAGCAAATGATCGATGGGAAAAAAGAGTATGAGATTGGCTATTGGTTGGCTAAGGAATTTTGGGGAAACGGCTACGCAACGGAGGCAGCGATTCACTTCAAAAATTACGCCATTCACGAACTAGGAATCACACGACTGATCTGTCTGATTCAGCGAAATAATAAAAAGTCTGTCTCGGTCGCATCGAGATTAGGGATGACCCTTCAAAATGAATCAACGTTTAATACGATACCTGTAGACGTTTACAGCTGGGCAGAAAGTCAGAAATAACCCTATAGTACTCTTTGGTTAATCTATGGTTGAAGTGATACAATAGAATCATTGAAAAATGTCGAGGAGGACCCAATGGCTAAGGTACATATTCATGAACTCATAAAAAAATTTCATCTAGAGCTTGTTAGTGGTGAAGAAGGCATCCACCGCACGATTCGAACGAGCGACATCTCCCGGCCAGGTCTAGAGATGGCTGGTTACTTTACATTTTATCCAGGGGAGCGATTACAGCTTCTTGGGAAAACAGAGCTGTCGTTTATTTCTGAGCTCGATCCTGAAACACGAATGGAGCGTTTAACAGCGCTTTGTACGGATGAGACACCGGGAATTATCGTTTCTAGAGATATAGAAGTCCCGAAAGAACTGCTTAAAGCTTCTCATAAAAGCGGAGTGCCGATCATGCGTTCACCAGTTACGACAACGCGTTTATCAAGCCGTATCACCAATTATTTAGAAAGTCGCTTAGCACCAACGACAGCTAAACATGGTGTTTTAGTAGATATATATGGAATCGGCGTTTTGATCACAGGTAACTCAGGTGTTGGGAAAAGTGAGACCGCGCTCGAACTCGTAAAACGAGGGCACCGGTTAGTAGCTGATGACTCAGTAGAGATCAGACAGGAAGACGAAGATACGCTCATCGGGAGTGCACCTGAACTCATTCAGCATCTGCTTGAGATTCGAGGTCTCGGCATCATCAACGTGATGACGTTGTTCGGTGCTGGAGCGATTCGTAACTATAAAAAAATCTCAATCGTTATGAATCTGGAAGCTTGGGATTCTAAAAAAGTATATGACCGCTTAGGATTGGAAGAAGAGACAACGAAGATCATTGATACTGAGATTCCGATCTTAACGATCCCTGTTCGTCCTGGACGAAACTTAGCAGTAATTATTGAAGTAGCAGCGATGAACTTCCGACTGAAGAGAATGGGCATGAATGCCGCACAGCAATTCTCAGACCGTTTGACAGATGTGATTGAAGCTGGAGATGAAGAAGACCTATAAGAATGAGAAGGAAGTGTAGACTGTGGAAGAAACGATTCAGCCATTAAATCGTGTAGCACTCGAATTAGGACCACTCACGATCTATTGGTACGGACTTATTATTGGGTTTGGTGCGATGCTTGGCCTTTGGCTTGCGGTAAGAGAATCAGAGAGACGCGGGCTTGCTAAGGATACGTTCGTTGATGTAGTGATGATTGCAGTACCTGTGGCTATTTTATGTGCAAGGCTGTATTATGTAGCGTTTGAATGGGACTTTTATAAAGACAATCCAAGTAAGATTCTCGCTGTTTGGGAAGGCGGTATCGCGATTCATGGTGCACTGATCGGTTCTTTCTTAACAGCACTCGTTTTTTCAAGAGTAAAGAAAATCTCTTTTTGGAAGCTGGTTGATATCGCAGCTCCTAGCATCTTGCTCGGTCAGGCGATCGGACGCTGGGGCAACTTCATGAACCAGGAAGCTCATGGTGGGGAAGTAACGCGAAACTTTTTAGAATCACTCATGTTGCCAGACTTTATCATCAATCAGATGTATATTGATGGGACTTATTATCATCCAACCTTTCTCTATGAATCGCTTTGGAGTTTCATAGGTGTTATTGTCTTGCTTTATTTACGCAGAGTGAACCTTCACCGAGGTGAATTGTTCTTAACGTATATCATCTGGTATTCGATCGGACGTTTCTTTGTAGAAGGACTTCGTACGGATAGCTTGATCGTTTGGGGAACTTCCCTTCGCATCGCACAAGTGGTGAGTTTGGTCTGGATTGCAGCGGCGGTGATCATCTGGATCTATAGAAGAAAAACAGGATTGGCTAAACAACGATATCTAGAAAGCTAAGGGAGGCGAATGAAAAGTGGAAACGTTAAAAAAAGGCACACTTGCAGGCTTGAAAACCACTTGGACGCTAGGGAAAATTATTTTTCCTGTCACTTTACTCATCACGTTGTTGAGTCACACACCAGTGTTAGATTGGCTGATCGCTGTTTTAGCTCCAGCCATGAAATGGATCGGACTTCCGGGTGAAGCGGCGATCCCGCTCGTTCTCGGTAATTTTCTGAATCTATATGCAGGGATCGGGGGGATTCTGACTCTAGATTCTTTATCGGTACAAGATGTATTTATTCTAGCTGTCATGCTTTCGTTTTCGCACAACCTATTTATTGAGTCTGGTGTTGCAGCGAGTGTAGGTATCAAATTGTGGGTGATTCTACTCGTGCGAATCGGCTTGGCGCTTTTCTCTGCTTTTATGATAAACCACTTATGGGATGGCGGAACAGAAAAAGCACAGTACGGTTTTATCTCAAAGCCTGAAGCGGCTCCGAACGGCTGGGGAGAAATCACTCTGGCTGCTATAGAAAAAGCTTCATTCGGTATTCTGCAACTAGCACTTATCGTCATCCCCCTCATGATCATCATGCAGTATATGAAGGACAAAGGCTGGCTGAACAAGTTTTCGAAATGGATGGCACCAGCTATGAAGCTGCTAGGTATGAAAGAGAACACGTCCATGACGATGGCAGCTGGGCTTACGATCGGTCTCGCATATGGTGCAGGTGTGATGATGCAGGCTGCAAAAGAGGATGGCGTCTCAAAGAAAGATCTGTATCTAGCTTTTATCTTTCTCGTAAGCTGCCATGCTGTTGTTGAGGATACACTTGTTTTTGTACCATTAGGAATTCCCGTTCTGCCGTTGTTGATCATCCGAGTAGTGACGGCGATCGTTCTTACGGTATTAGTTGCTTACGTATGGAACAAGCTTGAACGGAAAAATCGTTTAACAAGAAAGGAACGACAACATGAAACGCAACACCATACTATTTGATCTAGACGGAACATTAATCAATACGAACGAACTGATCATCGCTTCTTTCCTTTACACGCTAGATAAGCATTTCCCTGAGCAATACAATCGTGAGAGTGTCTTGCCGTTTATGGGGATGCCGCTCGTTGAGACGATGGAGCAGTTCGATAAAGAAAAAGTATCAGACTTAGTTCAAACATACCGTGAACATAACATCTCACATCACGATGAATTGGTTACAGAGTTTGAAGGAGTTTTTGAAACGGTAGAAGAATTGTATAAAAAGGGCTATAAACTGGGCATCGTAACTACAAAAATGAGAAATACAGTCGAGATGGGCTTGCGCCTTGTTGGTCTGGATAAGTTCTTTCAAACGGTTGTTACGCTAGATGACGTGAAAAACGCGAAGCCAGATCCAGAGCCTGTTCAAAAAGCGTTAACCTTGCTCGGTTCAACACCAGAAGAAGCAATCATGGTAGGCGACAGTAAGTACGATATTCTTGCGGGTCAGAATGCTGGCACACAAACGGCTGGTGTAGCATGGACCATTCGCGGCAACGATTATTTGCAGCAGTTTAATCCAGACTTCATGCTGAATGAAATGACGGATTTGCTGGATGTTTTAGGAGAGAGATAATTGCGGAATACTGAGCGTTATCCGGTAAAAGGAAGAAACTCGTTGTACCAGGTGTATGACACTGTCCCGTTCTGGAAAGTGGTAAAGAATTTTATCGCGATACAAGTGGCTCGATACACGCCATTTCTACCTATGAAAAATTGGCTATACCGTACTTTTTTGAAGATGAAGGTCGGTGAGGGGACAGCGTTCGCCTTGATGGTCATGCCAGACATCATGTATCCGGAACGCATTTCAGTCGGGAAGAACTGTGTGATCGGCTATAATACAACGATATTAGCTCACGAATATTTGATAAAAGAATACCGTTTGGGTGATGTGATCGTGGGCGATGAAGTGATGATCGGTGCGAACTCTACGATCCTCCCAGGCGTTACGATCGGTGACAGTGCGATCGTATCAGCTGGAACACTCGTCCACAAAAATGTTCCAGAGGGATCTTTCGTCGGTGGTAATCCGATGCAGGTCATCTACACGAAAGAAGAACTTCTTAAGAGGGAAATGGAAAGATAGAAATTTGTCGTAAGTTCCCCTCTTGGGTTTTCTTGATTTTCGTCGTATACTTAAAACAGGCAAAAAAGCGAAAGCTGGAGGCGCATACTATGAGAAGGAAATCATTCTCGATCGTATTTATGAAGAACACGTTTAAAATTGGACACCTCGTTGAAGACAACTGTCAGTCTCAGCATGCACCGAAAGCATCTCATCCACAAAACAAGGCCGAACAACTTGCTGCCCGCGATACCTATCGTTTCCGGACTGCTGTGTCAAAAATGAAAGGTCATGGTCTTGTTAAGCATTACGAACTTCAAAGCAAACGTGCAAAGCTGGTTTTTTACGGCGACTATTCTACTTACAAACGTAACGTACCTCATATTGCGTTTACACGCGAACATTTTCAACACTACTTTGGAACAGAAGATTTAATCTGTGAATTTCTCCTAGATACTTCTATTTATTTATTTAAAGAACTCCATTTTTTAGAAGAGATCCAACTGGATATTCCGAGTCATGGCAAGATGTATACGGTCGAACTGACGCGACAGGAACTGGATGATTACATGAAGTGTGATCTGGCCGAAATGAAAGATGGTCATCACCATAGGTTCTTCTACATCTACCGAGACGAAGAGCTGGATCTATTTACGAATCAATTTGTAAAGGTCAAACGATTAAGACGAAAAAAATTATAAAGTGATTAAAAACTGGCGCCCAAACGTCTCATGAATGGGTACCAGTTTTTTTGATGTGTAAAGGGAGTGGGGAATAGCGAGTATGAGACTTGGGGGCTAGTGACAAACAGCGAAATTTGTCGAGGATTGCAGACTCGCGGATAAACAGCCTAAACTCGTGGATAAACTGCCAAAACTTCTGGATTGAGCACTAAAACTTCCGGATTGAATGCAGAAACTTCTGGATTCGACACCAAAAATTTTGGATTCAGCACCAAAACTACTGGATTGATTAGTCCTTATGTGCCACGCCACCTTGTTTTGGCAGCTAACAAGCTCAATATTAAATGTCTTCCAAAAAAATCTATTCCTTTTGTCGAAAAATGTCTTTATAATAAAAATGTTCCTTTTTATAATTTTTAAAATATTGAAAGCGTTTTTACAACAAGAAAAGGCAGGAGGAAAACTGAATATGGATTATGGAGTTATTTTTTCAATTAGTGTGTACATGATCGGGATGGTGCTGATCGGGCTTTATGCGTACCGAAAGACCGATAACCTTACCGATTACATGCTTGGTGGAAGAAATCTTGGACCAGCTGTTACTGCTCTTAGTGCAGGTGCATCAGATATGAGTGGATGGCTGTTGATGGGTCTTCCAGGTGCAATGTACGTATCTGGTTTGAGTGCTGGATGGATTGTGATCGGCTTGTGTGCAGGTGCCTATTTAAACTGGCTATTCGTTGCACCTCGACTCAGAACGTATACGGAAGTAGCGAACAACTCAATTACGATTCCAGATTATTTTGAGAACCGATTCAAAGATACTTCACGCATACTGCGTATTACGTCTGCGTTAGTTATCGTGATTTTCTTTACGTTCTACTCGTCATCAGGAATGGTTGCGGGCGGACAATTGTTTGAGACAGCTTTTGGTCTGAATTACATGTGGGGAATCTTGCTTACAGCTGGAGTAGTTATTATTTATACTTTATTCGGTGGTTTTTTAGCGGTAAGTTATACAGATTTCGTACAAGGAGCGATCATGTTTGTAGCGTTAATCCTTGTACCATTCGTAGCCATTTTAAAAGTTGGCGGATGGGATGCTTCTTTTAACGAGATCGAAAGCATCAGTCCGACTTTACTTGATGCCTTTACGGGGACTAGCTTGATCGGTATCATCTCCTTATTAGCATGGGGATTGGGTTACTTTGGTCAGCCGCATATTATCGTTCGTTTTATGGCGATCACGTCTGTAAAAGAGATGAAGAGCGCTAGACGAATCGGAATGGGTTGGATGGTTTTCTCCATCGTTGGAGCGATGTTCACAGGTCTAGTAGGGATTGCTTACTTCAACCAAGCGGGAGCACCTCTTGGAGAAGCAAAAGCTGAAACGGTATTTATCTTATTATCTGAAGTATTGTTCCATCCGATTATTACGGGCTTCTTGCTTGCTGCGATCTTAGCGGCAGTTATGAGTACGATCTCATCTCAGTTGCTCGTAACATCGAGTGCTTTGACGGAAGATTTTTACAAAGCATTCGTAAAACGTTCTGCATCTGACAAGGAACTCGTGTTAGTAGGGCGTTTGGCGGTTTTTGCTGTTGCCGTTATTGCATTTGTTATGGCTCTTAATCCGAGTGAAACGATTCTGAATCTTGTAGGTTATGCATGGGCAGGGTTTGGTGCTGCATTCGGTCCGGTCGTCTTGCTGAGTCTATATTGGAAGAGAATGACGAAATGGTCTGCTTTTGCTGGTATCGTTGTAGGGGCTGTAACTGTTATCGTTTGGGAACTCATCCCGGCTATGGCTGATGTATATGAGATCATTCCAGGATTCATCGCATGTACACTAACGATCGTAGTCGTTAGCTTGATGACAAAAGAACCAAGTGCAAGTATTCAGGAAGAGTTTGAAGAGACGAAAAGATTAGTAAGTTAATAGTGAGGTATGGACTGACCAAATAGCGGATTTAATAGCTGATTTGGTCAGTTTTTTTCTTAGAATAAAGTTACTGATAGAGGAGGACGCAGAATGGAATTCATGATTCTTGAAGGAATGCCAGAGGAGGATCTATTGAAGCGAATCCTTCAGCTACACGAAGTAATCTTTGGTGCATCAAATGACGGTCTCTTTTGTAAAATGAAAGGGAAGGACAAACTAATGATCGTTACAGCTATTCATCATTCAAAGGTAGTTGGCTATAAAATGGGCTATGAAATCGATCATAACACTTATTATAGCTGGCTAGGTGGAGTCGACCCCGTTTATAGGGGGCAAGGAGTAGCTTCGAAGTTAATGAAACAACAGCATGAGTATCTAAAAATGAAAGGGTATTCTGTTGTTCGAACCAAAACGATGAATAAGTGGCGCCACATGCTGCTGTTAAATATAAAAAATGGATTTGATGTGAAGGAAACGTATACGAATAAAAATGGGTTACATAAAATTGTACTCGAAAAAAAGCTGTGTGATTAAACAATTGTTTAAAAGAATTCACTCTTAATAGCAGCCTACGCATATGATGGTATAAGCGGGGTGACGGACATGAGGATAAAAGATAGAGTGAAGCTTTGGTTCTTAGGATCGCTTTATCCAGAGAAATCATTACGACCAATCGAGAGCAAAGAACAGTTTAAGAGCGACTTAAACAAGGGCTGTCCGGTAATCTTTACGTTAAGAGATGTTTACGGATTAATTTTATTTGATAAAAATGAGCAACTCGGAACACTGTATACAAAAGATGTGTTCGGGATAACGGAAGATTATAGAAGTTATTATTCTATGCCTGAGCTGATCTCGTTCTACAGTGAGCATGTCAGTGAAGGAATTTCATTCTATACAGAGAATAGTTAAAGAATCATATTCTGTTAGACACCTCATTTAATGAGGTGTTGTTTTTTACATATTCATAAGAAAGTGAGTCATAATCATGCCTATCATTATACACCGAGAATTTGTACATGCTTCTGCAGAAACCTGTTTTGATCTCGCACGAAACGTAGATATACATACTGAAACGACTTCTCATACAGGAGAAAGAGCGGTCGCCGGAGTAACGTCAGGTTATATGGAAAAAGGAGATCATGTGACGTGGGAAGCTGTTCATCTTGGCGTGAGACAAAGATTGACTGCAAAAATTATTGAGATGGAAAGACCTCATATGTTCATAGATGTGATGGTAAAGGGGGCTTTCCATTCATTCGTGCATACTCACACCTTTGAACCGAAGGGGAACGGGACCGTTATGGTGGATCATTTTCATTACAAGTCTCCGTTTGGCGTGATTGGAAGATTAGCTGATTGGTTGTTCCTAGAGAAGTACATGACTAATTTTCTAGTAGGACGGGCAAGAGCGCTAAAAGAGATCGCAGAAAATACGCAACACACATAAAAGTAGAAAGTGGTGATCAGTGATGAAGATAGGAATGGTACGTCATTTCAAAGTCAAAAGAGGCTATCCGACTGAAAAATGGATCACGCCCTCTGAATTTGATCAGTGGTTGAAAGAATACGAAGCGTCTGATGTAGAAGAAACAGACGTTGACTTAGGCGGAATCAACTGGAATACATGCTATTCGAGTACAATTCGTCGTGCAGAATATACAGCAGGGAAGATTTATAGAGGAGAGCTGATTAGAACAGACGATCTTCGTGAAATCCCAGTCTATCCGTTTTTTAAAAGAGATATTAAGATTCCAATGATTCTATATCCTCTTTGCATTCGAACAGCATGGTTCTTTAACCACAAATCTCAGCTTGAGCGTAGAACGGATGTAGAAATGCGTGTTTCAAAGATCGTTGACCGCATACTAGAAGAAAACGAAGAAAATGCACTAATTGTAAGTCATGGTGGACTCATGATGTTTATGAGAAAAGAACTGATCCGTAGAGGATTTAAGGGACCAAGATTAGGCAGACCCGAAAACGCGAAGCTCTATTTGTTTGAGAAGATCTAGGTGGGGCTGTCGAGGTGTGTCGAAAAACGGATAAATAATTTTATCAGTGAAATTATGTATGCTATCCGTGATTATATTGGTCATTACCGTGAATAAAAAAGAGATTACCGTGAAATTGTGCACTTGTACATCTATATATCGAAAGAAAACTGGCTGATACCCCACACGAAAAGGGAATGTAGCCAGTTTTCTTTCGTAAAACCTTCATTTATTGAGCGTTCTTATAAAATTCTTCCAACATATCGTAACTCATCGGGCCGATATGTTTTTGCACGATGATTCCTTTTTTATTAATAATAAAAGTAGTCGGAATCGTTACCGTTTTGTACGTATTTCCGACTTTACCGTCTGGATCTAATAAAACCGGAAAATTTAACTTGTACGATTGAGCAAACTTTTTCACTTCTTTTTCAGAGTCACTGTCTGTTAAGTTCACAGCTAAGATTTCTACTTTCTTAGAGGAGTGGTCTCTATAGAAACGGACCATCTCGGGCATTTCTGCACGACAAGGCGGACACCATGTTGCCCATAGGTTTACGAATACGATCTTTCCTTTGAGATCTGATAGCTTTACGGTTTCGCCTTCAATCGTTTTTAATTCAAAATCCGGTGCACGGTCACCTGTTTTGATTCCATAAGATGCCGCCTCTACTGCTTCACCGTTCATGTCCTGTCCCCCGAGCGGGGAATTCGTTAGAACGGAAAAGAAGAGTGCGGTGACTAGCATAGATAGAACGGTTTTTCTTATTTCAAATGAACCCTTCGTATATAAGTAGATTGACAGGATGGAAAAGAACAATGAGATCAACCCGTCTGCGAAGAGGGTGGTTGACGCAAAATGTGCACCATAATAAGCGGCGAAAAAAACAGTTAGACCTAATATTCCGATATAAAACACCCGAGTTCTATCAAGCTCACGTTTTCCTGAAGCCCTTAGCATGTAAAGGATTGAAAAGATGATCCCGAGTACGATTCCTGTTTCTCCTCCATTAAAGTACAAGATGCTTAACGGATGTTCAACGATCAGTAGGGGATGCAGAACAGAATAACTGAACTTCCAAACCAATAGAAAAATTCCTACCGCATTACTCAATACGTCTAACAGCTGTTTTTTATCAGGTTCTTCTCTTACTTTTACATACAAGATGCCATACGCGATCAACGCTGATCCTACAATCGCAAGCCAAACCATCTTTATTGGAAAAGATCCGATCGTTAAATATTCCGCCATTTTAACACCCACCTTAAACTTGTCCTCTATTCTAAACTTTATCAAAGTTTTGCTATTTTTATTCCTAATTTGCTTGTTTCATTAAAAAAACCAGTGAAGGGTCTCTCCCTGCACTGGTCTTATGCTATATATTACATCTCTTTTTTTAATGCTGTTTCAGTGGCATTTAATTTTTTTCCTTCTTTGACTGTTGATTTGAATGGAAGGTGTGTGCCTCCTGCGGGACAGGCGGGCAGGTGAGACACTTAAAAGTGAAACGTAAGAATGTGGCTCACCGCTTGCCCCGCGGAAAGCGAGCAACCTGGAATTGAAATCAACTACTTTCATAAGCAATACTGAATACGAAACAGGCACTTATAAAAGATAAAAACCAACTCCCATGATCAGGTAGGCAGCTAGAAGCGTAAGCCCTTCAAACCAATTCGTATCGCCATCACTTGTTAACGAGATCGTTAAGAATACGGCGAGAACCATCGCTACGAGTTCAGGAAGCGTAAAGACAAGAGCCATCGACTTTTCAAAAAATAAAGAAACCAATACGAGCAAGGGAGCAACAAACATGGCGATCTGAAGTGTTGAACCAATTGCGATTTCTACGGCAACATTCATCTTGTTCTTGTAAGCCATTATGATCGCTGAAGCATGTTCAGCTGCGTTACCAACAATCGCAACGATGATGATTCCGATGAACACTTCACTCCAGCCGAGCGTTCTGCCTACTTCTTCAAACGTATGCACGAGTTTTTCAGAAACATAAGCAACGGCAAGAGTAGCAAGAGCGAGGACGATAAGAGCTTTCCACTTACTCCATTCTGCTTTTTCATCTCCATGCGCAACATCGTGTTCTGACTGATAGACACCGCGGTGAGTAACAAGCTTGAACAGAAGTGCGGCAATATAAAGAACGATCATGATGACAGAGACCCAAACACTTAAGGTGAGTGAATCGGCGTCGTTCAGTTTATAAGAAAAGACCTCAGGGAAAACAAAAGCGACTACCACAGCAAAAATCAATAGACCAGCGTTATGGCGTGCATCATAAACGTTGAACTTTTGTTGTTTATACTTTAATCCACCGATGAAAAATGACAAACCTCCGACTAGTAAAAGATTTCCGAGTACAGAACCAGTTAAAGACGCTAATACTACACTTATAAGTCCGGCTTTTAAAGCAAAGATTGAAATGATGAGTTCGACCGCATTACCGAAAGTGGCGTTGAGTAACCCGCCGATTCTCGGCCCGGCTATGATGGCTAAGCTTTCAGTTGCGCGTCCCATATAACCAGCTAGTGCGATAATCGTTGCACAATAGATCACAAAGAGTAAGACAGCAGGCCAATGTAGGATGCTGCCGATAACGGATAGCGGTACGCCAATCATGATGGCAATAAAAAAGATGCGATTAAACAAGACGCATTCCATCCCTTCCTATGTATTTATTTTTACATACTATTCCCTGAAATCTGTTTTCTTAACTCAGAATAAGGATACAAGATTTTGTTTGAATTGGTTGACAGTTTCGACAAGTACGTGTAGACTAACAACTAAATCTTTATCATGGTAGTATATTAGCGAACTAAAGTGTTTTGTGTAATTTGGTAGTTCCCATTGATCATATTTATGTAAAAGCCAGCTCATATTTTCGTAAAACATTACTTAATCTATTCATTTTATAAATAAAGGATGAAGGATCATGTCAAAACCGTTTGTGTTTGAAAAACCAGCAGGTATGCGGGATACACTTCCTGCTTTTTATCAAAAAAATGAAGACATTAAAAATAAAATCAAACAAGAGATGGAGTCTTGGGGTTATCAATTCATTCAGACTCCTACTTTGGAATATCACGATACAGTCGGAGAAGCCTCCGCAATTTTAGATCAACAATTGTTCAAGCTGCTTGATATGGAAGGAAAAACATTGGTGCTCCGACCAGATATGACAGCTCCGATCGCGAGGGTCGTGTCATCAAGCATGAAGCATGTAGCTTACCCACTTCGCCTCGCATACAGTTCTCCCGTTTTTAGAGCGCAACAGCGAGAAGGGGGAAGGCCAGCAGAATTTGAACAGGTTGGTATCGAATTGATTGGTGAAGGAACGGCTAGTGCGGAAGCAGAAGCACTCGCTCTCATGTCCGAAGTGTTTAAAAAGAGCGGAATTGCTGCATTTACTGTAGCCGTTGGACATATAGGATTTGTGCAAGAGCTTCTTTCCGATATTCTAGGAAATGATGATCGAGCAGCGGATTTGTTACGTTATTTAAATGAAAAAAATTATGTAGGCTACACTTCACATGTGAAGAAGCTTCCTCTATCTTCAATCGATACACAGCGCTTATTAAAACTGTTGGATTTAAGAGGTGGTATCGAAGTACTTGATGAAGCATCTTCATTAAATCCGAACAGAGTAGGACAGCAGACCTTACAAGAACTAAAGGACTTGTACAATCTCTTAGAAGATTATGATGCGGCACAAAACATTGTATTCGATTTTACGTTGTTCAGTCACATGAGTTATTACACGGGAATCGTGTTTGAAGGATACGCTGCTGGAATCGGCGCACCAATCGCGAGCGGAGGACGTTATGATGACCTGCTCAGTCGTTTTGATCGAAAAGCACCCGCTATTGGTTTTGCGATTCGGATGGACTATTTTGTAGAAGCGCTCGGAAACAAAAGTGATGATACAAAGAGACATTGCATTCTTTACACATTTGAACGCAGAAAAGAAGCACTGAAGTTAGCAAAAGAAAAGCGTAATAAAGGGACGCATGTTGTGATGCAGAATCTTTCTGGAGTCAAAAATGTAGATGAATTCAGCAAACGTTTTGATGATGTGCAATATTTAATCGGAACACAGCAAGGAGAGGACTTTTCATGAGTACGGTATTAACGATGGCAATGCCAAAAGGGCGAATATTTGAAGAAGCAGTCGATCTTCTCAGACAAGCTGGATATCCGCTTCCTCCCGAGTTTGATGAATCTAGAAAGTTAATTATCGATGCACCTGAAGCAGGTCTTCGTTTTATTCTGGCAAAACCGATGGATGTCCCTACCTATGTGGAACATGGTGTAGCTGATATCGGAATCGCCGGAAAAGATGTGATGCTTGAAGAAGAACGTGATGTTTATGAGGTGCTCGACCTGAAAATTTCAGAATGCTATCTGGCGGTTGCGGGGCTACCGAATGGACATGATCAAAGAGTTGCACCAAAGATCGCTTCGAAGTATCCGAATGTTGCGTCTCATTATTTTAGAGAGCAGGGCCAGCAAGTTGAAGTGATCAAATTAAACGGATCGATCGAGCTTGCACCATTAATAGGGTTAGCAGATCGAATCGTTGATATCGTTTCGACGGGGCGGACGTTAAAAGAAAACGGTCTGGTCGAACTTGAGAAAATAGCTGAAATTACATCAAGGTTGATCGTGAATCCTGCTAGCTACAGATTGCATGCTGCACGAATCAACGATTTGGTTGAGCGACTTCGAACACTTGTTGAGAGCAAGGAGGAAGTTCAATGAAGATACAACCTGTCACTGAACTGAAAAACTTAGAGAGAAGTGTTGAACAAAACACGGAGAAGCAAAGAAAATCGGTTCTTGATATTTTACACAACGTGAAATCGAAGGGAGATAAAGTCCTTTTTGAATATACTGAAACATTTGATGGTGTATCTCTTTCATCTCTTGAAGTAACAAAGAACGAAATAGATGAAGCCATCTCTTCACTTGATCCAAGTATGATAGAAATTATTTCAGAAGCAGCAAGCAATATTCGTGAATATCACGAAAAACAACGACGACAGTCATGGTTCTTCACACGTGAAGATGGAACGCTTTTGGGTCAAAAAGTAACGCCGCTTGATTCAGTCGGTGTGTACGTTCCAGGTGGAACAGCTGCTTATCCGTCATCTGTGTTGATGGGCGTCATACCAGCCGTTGTTGCTGGCGTAGAGGAGATCGTACTCGTCTCACCACCAGGGAAAGACGGAAAACTTCCGTCTGCTGTACTGGCTGCAGCTTCTATTGCAGGAGTTAAACGAATGTTTAAAATAGGTGGTGCACAAGCGATCGGAGCTCTGGCATATGGCACTGAATCGGTTCCCAAAACGGACAAAATCGTTGGTCCAGGTAACATATTCGTTGCGCTAGCAAAACGCGAAGTTTTTGGTGTATGTGACATTGATATGATCGCAGGTCCGAGCGAAATCGCCGTTCTTGCGGATGAAACAGCAAACGCTCGTTACATTGCGGCAGACCTTTTATCACAAGCCGAACATGATCCCCGATCAGCAGCGGTATTGGTTACAACTTCAAAAGTGTTAGCAGAAGAAGTTGCAACGGAAGTAGAGTCACAACTATCTGAACTCCCAAGAAAAGATATCGCGACAGAAGCGATTCGAGATCATGGAAGCATTTATATCGTGAATTCGCTTGAAGAAGGTGCAGATGTGATCAACCAGATCGCACCTGAACACCTTGAGATCATGACGAAAGATCCGATGAGTCTTCTCGGAAAAATAAAACACGCAGGTGCGATTTTTCTTGGAGAATACAGCTCAGAGCCTGTTGGGGATTATTTTGCAGGAAGCAATCATGTTCTTCCGACAAGTGGGACAGCGCGTTTTTCAAGTCCGCTTAACGTAGATGATTTTACGAAAAAATCAAGCGTGATTCGATATAGTGAACAGGCACTAAAAGAAAATGGAGAGAAAATATCAGCTTTTGCTCGCATAGAGGGACTTGAAGCACATGCGAGAGCGATAGATGTTCGACTGGAGGACAAGTAGATGGAAAATCAAGCGCGACAACATACGATTGAAAGAAATACGAAAGAGACACAGATCAGCTTATCTCTAAACATTGACGGAGAAGGACAAGCCGATATTCAAACACCTGTCCCTTTTTTAAACCACATGTTAGACGCGATCGCACGTCACGGACATTTTGATCTTACGGTAAACGCTGCGGGAGATGTGGAGATCGATGACCATCATACAACAGAAGACGTTGGCATCTGTCTTGGTCAAGCAATTCAAGGAGCACTAGGGGATAAGCGAGGAATCAAACGATACGGTAATGCGTTTGTACCGATGGATGAAACGCTCGCTCAAGTGGTGATCGATCTATCCAATCGTCCGCACCTTGAATTTCGTGCAGAGTTTCCAAGTCAAAAAGTAGGAACGTTCGATACCGAGCTCGTGCATGAATTCTTTTGGAAGCTCGCGTTAGAGGCGAGAATGAACCTGCATGTGATCGTTCACTATGGCTCGAACACACACCATATTATAGAAGCTATTTTTAAAGCTTTTACAAAAGCGTTAGATGAAGCCACACAGATCGACCCTAGGGTAAAAGGAGTGCCTTCTACGAAAGGAATGTTATAGATGATCGGAATCATTGACTATGGAATGGGCAACCTGCATTCTGTCTGTTCTGCTCTAAAGAGAATCAATCAACCTTACATCCTCTCCGGAAATCCAGAGGAACTTCAAAAAACAGATGGACTGTTGTTGCCGGGAGTTGGTTCTTTTAAAGATGCGATGACGGAGTTAGAGAAGACAGGTCTCGCTAGTTTTATAAAAAAAGAGGCGGAAAGCGGTAAGCCTCTGATGGGCATCTGTCTAGGCATGCAGCTCCTTTTTGATGGCAGCAGCGAGAATGGTTTAACGAAAGGACTGGGATTACTTCCAGGAAGAGTTGAACGTTTTACAGGCAAAACGAACGAAGGACATTCATATAAAGTGCCTCACATGGGATGGAACGATCTACACTTTTTGCAGAGTGATCAGCCGTTAGTAAAAGGTATAGACGAAGGATATGTTTATTTCGTCCATTCTTTTGTTGTACAGACGGAAAATAGAGAGGTACTTGCTGCAGTCGCTCAATACGAAGACGTGGAAGTTCCAGCTGTAGTCGGAAGCGGCAGGGTCATGGGTACGCAGTTTCACCCTGAAAAAAGTTCTGAGACAGGCATGAGCATGCTGAAAAACTTTTGCGATTTTGTTGAGGAGGGAAAACAAGAATGAGTGAATTTGTATTATACCCCGCGATCGACATGCGTAATGGGAAGTGCGTAAGGTTGATGCAAGGAGACTATGAACAAGAAACGATCTACGGAGATTCCCCTTTTGATATGGCAAAACAGTTTGCAGATCAAGGTGCAGAGTGGATTCATATGGTGGATCTTGACGGCGCGAAAGACGGAAAGAAAATCAACCATGAGCATGTATTGCGTGTTGCGAAGGAACTGTCTGCAAAAGTTCAGATAGGTGGAGGAATTCGTTCGATGGATGACGTTTCGTATTACTTAGACGGTGGAGTTGACCGAGTGATCTTAGGCAGTGCTGCGGTTTCGAATCCAGAGTTTGTAAGAGAAGCGTTACAGCAATACGGTGGTTCAAAGGTAGCGATCGGACTTGATGCTCGTGATGGATTTGTAGCTACAGAAGGATGGCTTGAAACGTCTCACATCAAAGCTGTTGATCTCGCGAAAAGATTAGTAGAAGAAGGGGCAGAGACGTTTATATTCACAGACATCTCAAAAGACGGTA
This sequence comes from Fictibacillus nanhaiensis, assembly GCA_016401345.1. Classification (GTDB taxonomy): domain Bacteria; phylum Bacillota; class Bacilli; order Bacillales; family Fictibacillaceae; genus Fictibacillus; species Fictibacillus phosphorivorans. The sequence goes on from JAEACG010000004.1 coordinate 168,309, forward strand.
TGCTACAGGGACCGAACGTAGAAGCGATCGGAGAATTAGCAAGCATCACTGGAAAAGAAGTGATTGCCTCAGGTGGTGTAAGCTCAATCGCTGATCTCGTTTCTTTAAAAGCAGATGAACGTAACATCGCTGGTGCAATTATTGGAAAAGCACTTTACACAAATCGATTTACTCTGCCAGAAGCGTTAGGAAGTGTGAAATAATGCTTACGAAAAGAATTATTCCATGTCTAGACGTTAAGGAAGGAAGAGTTGTTAAAGGGATTCAGTTCCTTAACTTAGTCGACGCTGGTGATCCTGTTGAACTAGCGAGATTTTATGATGAAGAAGGAGCAGACGAGCTCGTTTTTCTTGATATTTCTGCTAGTCATGAAGGACGGGACACGATGGTCGAAGTCGTTGAACGAGTTGCAGCAGAACTTGCGATTCCATTCACTGTCGGTGGCGGTATCAATAAACTCCAAGACATGAAACGTGTGTTACGTGCCGGAGCTGACAAAGTTTCTGTAAATACAGCAGCGGTTTTGCGACCAGAACTGATTACAGAAGGATCGGATTATTTTGGTGCCCAATGTATCGTAGTGGCGATCGATGCAAAGTATGACGAAGAGTTAAAATCATGGCGCGTGTATACGCATGGAGGTCGCAAACCCACTCAATGGGAAGTCACAGAGTGGGCGCGAGAAGCAGTAAACCGGGGTGCTGGAGAAATTCTGCTGACGAGCATGGATAAAGATGGAGAAAAGTCTGGTTTTAATCTAGAGCTGACGAAAGCAGTGAGTGAAGCGGTAACCGTTCCAGTTATTGCGTCAGGCGGAGCTGGATCTTCCGAGCATTTTAATGATGCGTTTACGATTGGAAAAGCTGATGCTGGCCTTGCTGCTAGTATTTTTCATTATAAAGAAACATCGATCAAAGAGGTAAAAGCAGATTTGCGAAAGTTAGGGGTGTCTGTTCGATGAATTTAGAAAAACTGAAATTTGATGAAAAAGGACTGATTCCTGCCGTAGTCCAGGATATTCAATCAAAAGAGGTACTAACGGTCGCGTATATGAACCGAGAATCGCTCCAGAAAACAATCGAAATTGGCGAAACGGTGTTCTTTTCAAGATCACGACAAGAATTATGGCACAAAGGCGAAACTTCCGGAAATACACAAAGAGTCAGAAACATCCGCTATGATTGCGATCAAGACGCTGTGGTTGTGCTTGTAGAACCTAAAGGGCCTGCTTGTCACACGGGTTCATATAGTTGTTTTTCAGAAACAATTTATGAGGTGGATGAGAGAGTAGACGCGCCAAACCCTGATCGATATAGAATTCTGACAGAACTGCAAGAGATTATCGCAAAACGAGAGCATGAGATGCCAGAAGGTGCTTACACAACCTATCTTTTTGAACATGGAGTCGATAAGATTCTGAAGAAAGTTGGAGAAGAAGCAGGGGAAGTGATTATCGCCGCTAAAAATCGTGATACCGAAGAATTGAAATGGGAAGTTTCTGATCTTTTTTATCATGTTTTGGTACTGTTGCAGGAGCAAAAGGTACCTTTAGACGAGATTTTAGCTACATTAAAAGAAAGACATACGAAAAAGGACAACTGAGGCTTTTTAGCTCGGTTGTTTTTTTGTGTCTGAAAGTATTTATGATCGATTGCAGGGTTTTATGAGCGATTCCAGGGATTTATATTAGCCCCACCAAAGTGTTCCAAACTTTTCGCAATAACTTACAAACCTCGGACTCCTTGTCTCATACAGATTGACACGCATCCATCATTTTTTGTCGAAAGTTTCCTGCACATTATTTACAGTCTAAGGGGTGTTACTCACTATCGCCTGTGTTATAATTTTTTGGTTGAAAACTTTGTAAACAGAACGATATAGAAGTATATATGTTTACATAAGTAGATGGAGGAACCAAATATGCATAAACAAAAACGGGCCAGTGCAGCTAGCGGCCGTGTTCTTCCCTTTATCCAGGATGGGGATTACTTTTTTGAAAAAGGAATAAAAGCCTATAATAGGCGTGATCTATATACAGCAAAAAAAATGTTTGAGCGGGCCGTTACCTTCCAGCCGGAAGAGCCCTCTTTTTTATGTCAGCTTGCTTCAACGCTTGCTGAGATTGGAGAATATGAAGAATCTAATAAGTATTTGCTGAACGCATTAGAGCAGTCTGGTTCTGATCTTTCAGAATGTCATTTTTTCCTTGCGAATAACTTTGCGCATCTAGGCATGTACAGTGATGCTGAAGAACATGCTCGTTTATATATCGCGATTGATCCAGATGGTGAATTTGTTGATGATACACAAGAACTATTAGATCTTATCTCACTCGAAACAGGAAGCAAGTCTTCTAATCTGCCTCTTTCTACTGAAGAAGAGCTGATCAAGCTTCATGATGAAGCAAGGCAATCGATTGAACGAGGAGATCTTCCATTAGCGCAACAACAGTTAAAAGAGATCATCACGAATCATCCTAAGTTTTGGGCGGCGTATAATAACTTAGCACTCACTCACTTTTATAAGAGCGAGTTTGATGAAGCGATGGATGTTCTTCAAGATGTGTTGGATAAGAATCCAGGTAACTTAAACGCACTATGCAACCTTGCTATTTTTCTGTTCCATTTAGGGATGGACGAACCTGGTGGCAAGCTAGTTGAGCGGCTAAAAACGGTGCATCCGATGCACCCTGAGCATCGTTACAAATTGGGGAATACATTCGGGTTATTAGAGGAGCATCTATACGCGAATAAGTGGCTGCAATCACTTAGAAAGTCGTCATTTGTATATGATCCTGTAACCACACATATGCTTGCTGTGTCGTACTATGCACTTGGACAAAAAGACCTTTCTGTAAAAACATGGAAAAAGGTAATCGATCTAGATCCTGAAAGTCACGTTGCTCCTTTTTATTTGGAAAAAGCACAAAGTGATGAGTTGACGATAACAGGCGGGGACTATCAATATCGCATTCCAACTAACAATCAGAACAAACCGAAAAAAGATCGTCAAGTGAAAGCGATGGAGCATATTCAGCAGGTTCGTAAAGGACTGGAAAAAAACAAAATTACGCATTTAATTCTTTTAAGAGGGAATAAAAATGAAGAGGCTTATGAGACGCTTCGTGACTTTTGCCTTAGAAAAGAAGAGTCGTTATTCGTAAAAGAGATCGCTGCAACAATCATGCTGGAACATCAGCCTGAAAAAGCTGTAGAACTCCAACATGATGATGCACGTGTTGAAGTGAACGCACCTTCTGAGGTTATTAGTATGGCATTAGATGTACTTCTTCCTGTTAAAGAAATGGGTTCAGCGCTTGATGAGCATGTACTGTTTTATTGGGCAGAAGCGATTAAATTTGCGGAGACGACAGGCGAACGAATCTTTGATAATCAAAAAGCAATTGCTGCGGCAATCGATCACTTAGCTCGTAAGCAAAAAGGGCGTTCTACCCAAAAGAGTGTTGCAGAGCAGTATGGAATCACAGTTTCTGTATTGTCATTACGCATAAAAAAACTGATAGGTTGGGTAAATCGCAACGTTTGAGCAGAATGATGGACTTTACTCCTATGTGCGAATAGGATATAGATATAGTAAATAAGAATTTCCTTATATAAGGAGTGGGCATTAATGACTGAAGAAAGAATTTATGATGTAGCTATTCTTGGTGCAGGACCAGCTGGTATGACTGCAGCGGTTTATACATCACGCGCGAACTTGGATACGATTATGATCGAACGAGGTATCCCTGGCGGACAGATGGCTAATACGGAAGATGTAGAAAACTATCCTGGTTTTGATCACATTCTTGGACCAGAACTTTCAAACAAGATGTTTGAGCACGCAAAAAAATTCGGTGCTGAATACGCTTATGGCGATGTAAAAGAAATCATCGATGGCGAAGAGTACAAAACGATTCATGCAGGAAGCAAAACGTATAAAGCGCGTTCGATCATCATCTCAACAGGTGCTGAATATAAGAAACTAGGTATTCCGGGAGAAAAAGAATTCTCTGGACGCGGTGTCTCTTACTGTGCTGTGTGTGATGGTGCATTCTTTAAGAACCGTGAATTAGTCGTTGTCGGCGGCGGTGATTCCGCTGTTGAAGAAGGTGTTTACCTGACTCGATTCGCTTCTAAAGTAACGATCGTTCATAGACGTGACAAACTTCGTGCACAAAAGATCCTTCAACAACGTGCGTTTGATAACGATAAGATTGATTTTATCTGGAATCACTCTGTTAAAGAGATTCACGGTGAGAACAACAAAGTGAACAAAGTAACTCTCGTTCATTCTGAAACAGGAGAAGAACAAGACTTCTCAGCAGATGGTGTGTTCATCTATATCGGAATGCTTCCATTGAACGCTGCCTTTAAAGATCTTGGCATCACGAACGAAAATGGTTATGTAGAAACGAACGAACAGATGGAAACAAGAATTCCGGGAATCTTTGCAGCAGGCGATATCCGTGAAAAAACACTTCGTCAAATCGTTACGGCTACAGGTGATGGAAGTATTGCGGCACAAGCTGCTCAGCATTACGTGGAGAGTTTAACGGAGAAACTAAAAAACGTAACTTCCAATTAATGTGATTGTAACAGTGATGAAATAATTGTGGGGTATTATAAAAATAAGAAATTGACCCCCTTTTTATAAAGGCAAGACTTTGACACGGAGCTATGCTTCGTGTCCTTTTTTTATGAGTTAATTTATGCGAAGAAGTGGTTGATTTCCGCTCCAGGTGTTTCGCTTTCTGCGGGGCAGGCGGTGAGCCACATTTGTTCGTTTCACTCTTAAGTGTCTCACCTGCCCGCCTGTCCCGCAGGAGTCTCACACCTTGCGCTCCAATCAACTTTGCCAAAGAAGAGGTAATGCCTGAAAGCTAGCTTTTAGTTTAAGGATCTCGTTTTAAACAAGCGATCATAGTGAAGGGAGTATTTGCTCAGAAGCTTCTCAGTTAAATGTCGCAAAGGTATTACCTGTATTGAAATAATTCCTTTAATTTAATAGGTTCTTTTTTCACATAATAAGAAAAGCAAAATACCATAAATTAGAATGCTAAAATACGTCAAACCCTTGAGGCCTCTGTATTGTGAGGGGTTACATAATTTAGTATACTAAAAAGTAGGACATAGCCCTGAGGTGAAAACAAGTGCAAAGAGTAACAAACTGTGTGTTAATAAGAGATAATCAAGTGCTTTTACTTCAAAAGCCTAGACGGGGCTGGTGGGTAGCACCAGGCGGAAAGATGGAGTCTACCGAGTCTATCCGTGATTCTGTTATACGCGAGTACCGTGAAGAAACGGGAATCTATCTGAAGAATCCGCAGCTTAAAGGTGTGTTTAATTTTATTATTAAAGAAGGCGACAAGATCGTCTCTGAGTGGATGATGTTTACCTTTTTTGCAACAGACTCAGAAGGTGTTGCATTAGATGAATGTGAAGAAGGGATTTTGTCATGGAAGCCGGTTGAAGAAGTACGTGAACTTCCGATGGCGCCAGGAGATCATCACATTCTTGACTATATGACGAGTGGCAGCAACATGATATTTGGCACATTTACGTATACACCTGATTTTGAACTGCTTTCTTATCGTTTAGACCCAGCATAAGTTAAGACGGGTCGCATAAAAATGGAACATAGTAAACTGGGGGGAAATGGCATGGAAAGACATGATGTACAAATGGTGATTATTACAGGAATGTCAGGGGCCGGGAAGACGGTAGCCATGCAGAGCTTTGAAGATTTAGGCTTTTTCTGTGTTGATAATCTACCACCTGCACTACTCCCTAAATTTGTAGAATTAATGCAAGAATCTGCTGGCAAGTTGAACAAGGTGGCACTTGTTATGGACCTTCGTGGTCGCGAGTTTTTTGATCAGTTGTTTTCAACGCTCGATCAACTTGCCCTCTCATCGGATGTTCAGCCGCAGATTTTATATTTGGATTGTAAGGATGCAACACTTGTACGCAGATACAAAGAAACCCGACGTTCTCATCCTTTGGCGAAGAGTGGAAACCCGCTTCAAGGGATTACTCAAGAGCGTGAGATGCTTGAAGAACTAAAAGGAAGAGCACAGCAAGTCTTAGATACATCTGACTTAAAACCACTTCAATTACGTGAACGTATCATTCAGCGTTTTTCTGCAAATGCCGCTCATCCGTTCACGATCAACGTAATGTCATTCGGATTTAAGTACGGGATGCCGATCGACGCTGACTTAGTGTTCGACGTGCGTTTCCTACCAAATCCTCATTATATTGAGCATATGAGACCGCGAACAGGGCTTGAAGCAGATATTTCAGAGTATGTATTGAAGTGGCCGGAAACGAACATGTTTTTAGAAAAGCTGCTTGATCTGCTTCAGTTTATGATTCCGCAATATAAGAGAGAAGGCAAGAGCCAGCTGATTATCGGGATCGGATGTACAGGCGGAAAACATCGTTCTGTAGCTCTAGCTGAATATATCGGAAATGCACTTTCCAGAGAATATGTGACATTCAGCTCTCACAGAGATATGGGAAAGGATAAAGTTTAAATGAATAAGCAGCCGAAAGTGGTAGTGCTTGGCGGAGGAACAGGTCTTTCTGTTCTTCTCCGCGGTTTAAAGCGCTATCCAGTTGATATCACTGCTATCGTTACGGTTGCAGATGACGGCGGCAGCTCAGGAAGGTTGAGGAGAGATTACGATATGCCTCCTCCCGGTGATGTGAGAAACGTGATCGCCGCACTTTCTGAAGTGGAACCGCTTGTAGAAAAAATGTTTCAGCATAGGTTTAAAGTGGGAGACGGAATTACGGGTCATTCGCTTGGAAACTTGCTTCTTGCTGCCATGCACGATATTACGGGAGATTTTTTAACAGGAATTCGGGAACTTAGCCGCGTTTTAAACGTAAGAGGACAAGTACTGCCTGCAGCGAAAAACAGTATTATTCTATGTGCGGAGTTAGAAGATGGGACGATTGTTCAGGGGGAATCTAAGATCCCGCTGTCGAATAAGAAAATCAAACGCGTCTTTTTATCTGATGAAAAGATCGAGCCTCTTCGTGAAAGTGTGAAAGCGATTCAAGAAGCCGATTTGATCGTGATCGGACCAGGAAGTTTGTACACGAGCATCTTGCCGAACCTTCTTGTGAACGGAATTTCCACGAGCATCCGTGAGGCAACGGCTCCTAGAGTTTATGTATGTAATGTCATGACACAGCCTGGAGAGACTACAGGTTACACGGCTGGTGATCACATTCAGGCATTGATCGATCATGTGGGCCACAACTTTATCGATGTTGTGATCGCGAACAATGAAAAGATTCCTTCAGAATACCTGGATCTATATTTGGAAGAAGGCGCATCGCAAGTTACTTATGATGAGGAACGGTTAAAGTCGTTCGGAATCGGTTTGTTATGTGACAACATCATTCAGTACGGAACGCTTGTCAGACACGATGCACAGCGTGTTTCTGACTTATTGTTAGGACTTATTGAAAAATAGAATACGGATTGAAACGGATGGAAGAGAGGTGGTGATGCAGGTGTCTTTTGCTGCAGATACAAAAAAGGAATTAACGCAGCTCGAACTGAAAGATTGCTGTAAAAAAGCAGAGTTAGCTGCCTTAATTCGAATGAATGGTTCCATCTCTTTCAGCAACAGAAAATTGATTCTGGATATCCCGACTGAAAATGCTGCTATTGCAAGAAGAATCTATACGTTGATCAAACGTGTATATCCTTATCACGTAGAGCTATTAGTACGAAAAAAGATGCGCTTGAAAAAGAATAATGTCTACATTGTACGTGTTTCAGAAGAATCAAGAGCATTGTTGGAAGATTTGAAGATTATTGACGGAGCTTTTACGTTTACCCGCAACATTGCAGAGGAATTTAATAAGAAGAGCTGTTGCCGCCGTGCATACATGAGAGGTGCGTTCTTAGCAGGTGGGTCTGTAAACCACCCAGAGACAAGCTATCACCTAGAGATATTCTCTATGTATGAAGAGCATACGGTTGCATTAGCTGAACTGATGAACAAATTTGAACTTAAAGCAAAAGTTCTAGAACGCAAAAAAGGTTATATTATCTATTTAAAAGATGGCGAAAAGATTTCAGAGTTCCTGACACTGATCGGCGCTCATCACGCAGTATTATTTTTTGAAGATATTAGAATCTTAAAAGATATGCGTAACTCAGTGAACCGACTCGTAAACTGTGAGACAGCGAACCTCAACAAAACAGTAGGGGCTGCTATGAGACAGGTCGAGAACATTAAGTTTATTGACGAACAGGTAGGACTTGAGACACTTCCAGATAAGCTGCGCGAGATTGCGCAACTGAGAGTCACGCATCAAGAAATTACCCTCAAAGAGCTTGGCGAGATGGTATCATCAGGCCCTGTTAGTAAATCAGGTGTTAACCACCGATTACGTAAGATTGATGAAATCGCTACGAAGATTAGAAACGGTCAACCCATCCATTGATGTTTTTCATAGAGAGATAAGGTTAGAGGAGGTAAGGTAGAATGGTTGAAAAGAAAGTAACCGTGCAGTTGAAGAGTGGACTGCAAGCACGCCCAGCGGCATTGTTCGTCCAAGAAGCAAACCGTTACACATCTGATGTATTTGTTGAGAAGGAAGGCAAGAAAGTAAATGCAAAGAGCATTATGGGAATCATGAGCTTAGCTGTAGGATCTGGCAGTGAACTTGTACTCGCTGTTGATGGCCCTGATGAGAACGAAGCAATCGAAGCCCTAACTGCTTTTGTTTCCAAAGCAGAATAACGGGGGTCTGACCCCATACAATTACAAAACCGGTGATTTGTCCTTTCTATAAGGACAAATCACCGGTTTTTTCGATTTTGCAGGGTTGGCCCACACCGTTCACTCTATATACTGTTAAAGAGGAAAAAGGGAGGCGATTACTTTGCATCACACAAGTTTTATGCATGACTGGTCGTTTGCCGCAGGATTAACGATTCTAAATATCCTTCTGACACTTTATCTGATTAAACCTCGAAGAAGTTCTGTACGTTTGATTTTCTGGGTTTTAATGTTGATTTTTATCTTTCTTTATCCTTTAGCATTGGCAGGATTTTCGTTGCAATATCCAGCAAGTTCAGGACTGTTTCTTGGCCTCGCTTTTATGATTACGATTATATTTAGTCTTATTTTATTTTTTAGTGTCTGCTGGGTGTGGGTGATTCGGCATTCTTTTTATCGATAAATGAACCTTAGGAAAAAGCATTCAATATTATTCGATTTTCTATTTCAAAGACATCTCATTTCAAAAAGAGATGTCTACTCATTTGAGAGTTGACAGAAAAGGGGTAACGCTATATATTAATCACTAATCAGGAGAATAGTTAGAGTTGAGATGAGTGGAGAAAAGAGAGCATAGTTTGAGCTGAGTTGAGAGTATTTTAATCCTCCGATTAAACCTCTTTCTTAGTTTTTTTATGATGCAAACATCAGCCTCCGCTGTAACAAGCGAGAGGTTTTTATTTTTTGAAAGAGGTGAAAATAACATGTTTATACCAAATATAGAGGAAGTCGTTTCTCTATCAAAAGAAAATTTTAATGTGATTCCAATCGGTTTTACTTACCTATCTGACCATGAAACGTGCATCTCTCAGTTTGAGAGAGTTCGTCATGAAGAACATGCTTTTCTGCTAGAAAGTGTTGAAGGCGGAGAGCGTTGGGCGAGATATTCGTATATTGGCCGAAAGCCGTTCTTGGTGGTGTCATCATCAGGAAAGACAGTAGATATCACGTTTATAAATGATAAGAAAAGTATACAAAAGCACGGTTCTCCGTTAGATATCGTGAAAGACTACGTATCACGATACAAATCTCCTAAACACTCTTCTCTGCCTCCGTTCACAGGAGGCGCTGTTGGCTTTTTCGGCTATGATCTGATTCATACGTTTGAAAATGTCTCAAGACCAAAATCTCCATCTGAGCAAGAACATGAAATGGAATTTTTGTTTACAGATGAAGTCATCGTATTCGACCATCTGAAACAAAAAACAACGATTGTATGCAATCTGCACGTTTCTCCTGATGATAGTGAAAACAACTTACACGAAAAATATGAACAAGTGTGCGATAGAATTCGTAGAACGTATGAAGAGCTGCAGCAACCCGCAAAAAAGAAAGCTGTTCAGACTGAATTTCCTTTATCGGAAATGAAAAAAAACGAGGTTCGTTCTTCACATACAAAAGAAGAATTTTGTTACATGGTGAAGCAAGCGAAGGAATATATCAAAACGGGAGATGTTTTTCAGGTCGTATTATCACAGAGATTCGAACAGGAAACCGAAGCGGACCCGTTCGATGTGTATCGACTTCTGCGTTCGATGAATCCTTCGCCATATATGTATTATTACAAATCGAAGGACGCGTATATCGTGGGGGCTTCCCCAGAGCTTCTTGTAAAAGTGGATGATGGATGTGTGGAGAACAGACCGATCGCAGGAACACGTCCAAGAGGCAAGACGCTTCAGGAGGATTTGGCTTTTGAGCAGGACTTGCTTGCTGATGAAAAAGAACGAGCAGAGCATGTCATGCTTGTTGATTTAGGAAGAAACGATGTAGGAAGAGTGAGCGAATACGGAACTGTAGAACTAGATTCATATATGGAGATAGAGCGATATTCACATGTGATGCACATGGTGTCACACGTGAAAGGTAAATTGCAAAAAGATAAAGACTTCTTCGATGCTCTCAGGTCTTGTATGCCGGCGGGAACTGTTTCAGGTGCACCAAAGGTCAGAGCCATGCAGATTATTTCTGAACTAGAGCAACAGTCACGCGGTGTTTACGGAGGAGCCATCGGATACTTAGGATTTAACGGCCAGATGGACTCTTGTATTGCCATACGGACAATCGTATTTCAGGATGGCAAAGCCTACGTCCAAGCAGGTGCAGGCGTGGTTGCCGATTCAGTTCCTGAGCGAGAGTACGAAGAAACGGTCAATAAAGCAAAAGCTATGCTGAAAGCAATAGAGGGGGGGACAGACCCCAGACAAATACAAACCCCCGTTTTGTCTATTCGGTGAAGACACTCACGACATTAATAATCAACTCATTGAACCATTGATTACTTAAGCCGTTAAACAATCATTCTCTGAGCAGATTGCTATTACCAAATGCCGAAAATGGATATACTGTCCCTTATATTCTTTTCATATTTCCAAACTCAAAGGGGCGAGTATAGATGAAAGCTTTAATGCTAGAAGACAAAAACATGTGGCGTGAGATGAAGGTTCAGGAAACGGAAAAACCTACTCCTGGACCAGGTGAAGTCTTGATTCGTATCAAGGCTGCTGGACTTAATCCTGTTGACTATAAAACAGCAACTCACGGAAACCCAGCATGGAACTACCCTCACATCCTTGGTGTTGACGCAGCGGGAATTGTTGAAGAAGCTGGTGAAGGCGTTTCTGAATTCAAGCAGGGAGATCGTGTTTTTTTCCACGGCAACTTTATGAAAAGAGGCGGTTTTGCTGAGTATGCGGTGACAACGGCTCATTCTTTGGCTAGAATTCCTGATGAGCTTTCATTTGAAGAGGCAGCGGCTCTTCCTTGTGCAGGGATGACAGCGTATCAAGCACTTTTTAGAAAGATGAACCTTCAACAAGGGGAGACCATCTTGATTCACGGTGGAGCTGGTGGTGTCGGTGGATTTGCAATCCAGTTGGCAAAACAAATCGGAGCTACCATCATCACAACGTGTTCGCCTGAAAATGAGGAATATGTAAAAAGTCTTGGAGCCGATCACGTGATTTTTTATAAAACAGAAGACGTTCATGCACGTGTGATGGAACTTACGAGCGAAGTTGGAGTCGATGCGGTCCTTGACACGGTTAGCCGGGAGAATGCCACGGAATCATTAAAAAGCATCGCCTTTAACGGACGCATTGCTTTCATTGCAGGAAACCCAGATTATTCGGCTGTAAAGCCTTTCAGTCAGGCTCTTTCTTTTCATGAAATCGCGTTAGGAGCTGCTCATTTCTCAAATTCAATAAAAGCTTTAAAAGATTTAGCGACCATGAACGAAGAATTAGCACAACTTGTCGTCGAAGGGAAAATTTCCGCGATGATCTCTGAAAAAATCTCGTTGGAAGAAGTACCGGCAGGGCTTATCAAACTTTCAGAAAGACATGTAAAAGGAAAAATCGTAGCTGTTTTATAAACCACAAAAAAACTGGACTGCAGATCCTGCAGTCCAGTTTTTATATTACTTTAATTATTTTTTAATATCTGTGCTGTCTACAGATGTGATTAGTTTATCAACCAATCCGTATTTAACCGCATCTTCTGCAAGCAAGAAGTTATCACGGTCTGTGTCGCGCTCGATGACTTCAAGCGGCTGACCTGTTTTTTCAGAAAGGATCTTGTTCAGCTGTTCGCGCATCTGGATGATACGACGAGCGTGAATTTCGATATCACTTGCTTGACCACGTGTTCCTCCAAGAGGTTGGTGAATCATAACTTCAGAGTTAGGTAGCACATAACGCTTTCCTTTTTCCCCTGCAGCAAGCAAGAAGGCACCCATAGATGCAGCCATACCGATACAGATCGTGGAAACGTGGGGCTTGATGAAGTTCATCGTGTCATAGATCGCCATACCAGCTGTGATCGAACCACCTGGGCTGTTTATGTATAACGAGATGTCTTTATCAGGATCTTCAGCAGCTAAGAATAGAAGTTGTGCTACGATTGAGTTTGAAACATTATCGTCGATCGCACTGCCAAGCATAATAATACGGTCTTTTAATAGACGGGAGTAGATATCGTAAGCGCGCTCCCCACGGTTCGTTTGTTCAATTACTGTTGGAATTAAGTTCATGGAAATCCTCCTTCTCCTTTTTCAAGTTAAACTGTACTGTCATCATACAAAAAAGGTCAAACAAGGTCAAACGATATGCTGTATGTAACTCATTTCGCCAGCAATGCTCAATATCCTTCTTACACCTTATGTATGGGCTATCATCATAATGCCCGCTATATGCAGGATTTTAAACCTCTACATGTGAAAACAATACCCTTAAATGAGAAAAATAAGCTTTAGTTTTCGTTTTTAATCTCGATATAGGCGGTTTCTAAGTTGCGGATGCGACGTACGATCTCACTGTTTTTGTTAAGATTATCATTAATAAGAGTGCCGACGATCGAACGGTAGTAGGCATTCATCGCATGAGTCTTCGTAAAAACATCTTTATTGCGCTCTATGTATTGCTGGAAATTCTCTTTAAAATAATGAACTGAAAATGCTTCGCTCACTCGTTGTTCCTCCTTCATTCGTAAAACCCATTCTAAAAGGTGCATGTTCTTTATCTATCATAGCCTATCTTAATGTTTGTGCAAAAGGATAATAAAAATTGTATCCCTTGTTTTGACAATTGAGTTTTAGCATGTTATAGTAAATTCAACCATTTACGTTGTGAATATCTTTTGGATTTAAAGCGGTCGTACTTTTTGAATAAGAAGTGGAACACTTAAAATCCACTTCAGAATTATTCAGATGAGTGCGCATTTTTTTATGCCTTTTTATTTACATAGTAAGTCGGTTAAAAGAGTTAAAACGCTTACATAGCGTTTGTAAGGAGGAAACACCCATGCAAAATGGTAAAGTAAAATGGTTCAACGCTGAGAAAGGTTTCGGCTTCATCGAAGTTGAAGGCGGAAACGACGTATTCGTTCACTTTTCTGCGATTCAATCAGAAGGCTTCAAGTCTCTTGAAGAAGGACAAGAAGTATCTTTCGAAATCGTTGATGGCGAGCGTGGACCGCAAGCTGCTAACGTAACAAAACTTTAATAGTAAAGTTTAAAATGCCAGACTGCCTTCGGGCGGTGCTGGCATTTTTTTGTTGGCTGAAGATCTTAAGAAGTCTTTGTAATCTAGTATGTATGCAGAGCTAGCTGTCTTCCTCACAAATACAAATTTCTAGGATTTGTATTTGTGTGGGGTCAGACCCCAAATTTTGTAGGATGTATAGCGCTTACATCTGTAGTATGATGAAGGAATAGGGGGGATTTAGAATGGAAATGGGTTTGTTTCAACAACAGAGCATGAACCTTGTCATGACAACTGAATTGCGCCAGGCCATTGCCATCTTACAAGTTCCCAGTTATGAACTGACATCATATCTTCAAGAGCAGGCATTAGAGAATCCGCTTATTGAAATTGCAGAACCAAAGGGTATGTTCACGACATTGAAGAAAAGCGTGCGGAAAAATGGGATTAATGGCCGCTCAGATGCACAGCAACCACTCGAGCATCTGATCATAGAGAAAGAAACCTTGTACGACTACCTTTATAAACAATCGATCCTTCTGCCGATCCAAGAACAGGATCGAAGAATATTTCAATACTTACTGCTAAGTGTAGACGAGAGCGGGTATCTCACCGTCTCTGCTGAGGATACGGCACATCGGTTTCAAACAACAGTTGAAAAATGTGAGGAGCTTATCTCACTCCTTCAAAAGTTAGAGCCTGTTGGAATCGGTGCACGAGATCTAAGAGAGTGTCTGTTGCTGCAACTTCAAGAACAACATCAAGAACATACAATAAGCTACATAATCGTAGATCAGTATTTAGACCAGCTAGCAGAGCGTAAGATGAAATGGCTATCAACTCATCTAAACGTAACACCACAAGAAGTAGAAGCAGCGGCGGATTTTCTTCAAACACTTGATCCTCGACCAGGCGCTGCGTACGCTCCTGCCAACGATCAAGCGTATTTATATCCAGATGTCTCTGTAACAGAAGAGAACGGAAAATTTCACATTGCTGTTAACGAGCAATACTCACCAATGCTCAAGTTGAACGAAAGCTATGGCACACTCTTAAACGGAAAAAACGCAACATCGAAATTTTTAGATGATTCTTTCCAGAAGTTTAATTGGTTGAAAAAGGCTCTAGAACAAAGAAAAGAAACGCTCCTTAACATAACAAATGAGATCGTCAGAGTACAAGAGAAGTATTTTTTAACATTCGATCGATCGGATATGGTACCACTCACTTTAAAAGAAGTGGCAGACGAAATCGGGGTACACGAATCCACGGTAAGTCGAGCTGTCAAAAATAAAGTAATTCAAACATCAAAAGGTGCAGTGGAGCTTAAATCCTTTTTTACAGCTAAAATCTTTACACAAGATGGGGGCAGCGTTTCTGCAACTTCCGCCAAATCGGAAATTAAGAAATTGGTAGAGAACGAAGATAAAACCAAACCTTTATCAGACCAGATACTTGCATCTCTCTTAGAAAAGAACAGCGGTCTCTCGATATCCCGAAGAACGGTTGCGAAATATCGGGAAGAATTAAACATACCATCTTCTTCAAAACGGAAACGGTATACCTCTTAAACTAAGGTCTTTTCCTCACGGAGAAGTCCTTTTTGTCTGGCTAGCCAATGCCACTAGAAAGGTAAGGCACTGATACATAACGTATGGGTGTGGCTCACTGCCTACCCGTGGAATGCGGGCATCTGCAACGGAAATCAATTGCTTTTTAAAATCAACGATGAATACAAAACAGCCTAATAAAAAATGAAGGAGCACTAAAAATGGGTGAAAAAAAAGTCATACTTTACACGAAAATACATTGTCCACTTTGTGATGAGGCACATAGACTATTACAGAAGCTGCAGCAGGAGATTCCGTTTATCATAGAGTCGATCGACATCTATCAAGACGATCTCCTTCTTGAAAAATATGGTCTGATGATTCCGGTTATTGAAGTTGACGGAAAAGAAGTCGACTATGGAATATTGTCAGAAAGTAAAGTAAAGAAAGCGCTTACTAATTTTTAATAAGTAAAAGTTGTTGAAATGTAGGGAGACTATTTGATAATATAAACTTGCCAGAGAGAAATTCGACACTTTTATGACAAAAAGTGAAGGCTGGCACGTTTTAAAAGATCACTTTCAGGGTAATCTACAATAGGTAATATTGGGACTTGGGTTAAACCAAGTTATTTTCTTAAGCTAATGGGACAAAAAATGACTAACTGGGACATAAATGGTCCAACTGGTTTATCATCAAATTTGCTTTAAAGCTTAATCGTTCATCTCATTGAATCAGGAGAATGTGCAATGAAAAAACTTATAGAGATACAGAAGAAGTTGCTGCCAGATCTTCTAGAAACGATGCGAAAGCGATACAACGTTTTAAATGTTGTAAGAATCCATGAACCTATTGGAAGAAGAAGTTTAGCATCAACCTTGAACCTGACAGAACGCGTACTGCGCTCGGAAGTTTCCTTTTTGAAAGAGCAAGGACTTTTAAACATCCAGACGGCTGGCATGTCACTAACATCAGAGGGGCATGATATTTTAGTAGAGCTATCTGAGATGATGAAAGAATTGTCTGGTTTGCATGTTTTAGAATCGAAACTTAAGGATATGTTAAATCTGTCAGAAGTCATCGTAGTACCGGGTGACAGTGATCAAGATGTTTGGGTAAAAAATGATATGGGTAAAGCAGCAGCGGACCGATTGAAGCGTCAGCTGTCAGCAAAGAACATCATTGCTGTAACGGGTGGAACAACACTCGCTTCAGTCGCAGAAATGATGACACCTATACAAAAGGGACAACAGTTATTGTTCGTTCCTGCCCGAGGCGGTCTTGGTGAAAAAGTTGAAAACCAAGCGAATACCATTTGTTCCACGATGGCTCAAAAAGTGAACGGGGAATACAGGCTGCTTCATCTGCCAGATCAGTTGAGCAAAGAAACGTATCTTTCTTTGATGGCTGAGCCTGGAGTTAAAGAAGTCATGGAGCTCATACACTCCGCTGGTATAGTGCTTCACGGGATTGGCGATGCTAAAACAATGGCAGTACGTCGAAACTCTAACCCATCGGTTCTACTAAAGCTAGAAGAAGAAAAAGCTGTTGCAGAAGCATTCGGCTATTACTTTGATCAGCAGGGTGAAGTGGTTCACCGCGTGCGCACGATTGGCTTGCAGCTAGATGAGCTGCAGAATAGTGATTTCATCATGGCTGTAGCAGGCGGATCATCTAAATCCGATGCGATTGCAGCATTCATGAAACACGGTCCGAAAAAGGTTTTAATCACGGACGAAGGAGCTGCCCGACAATTATTGGGACGCTCGTAAGTTCATTTTCAATTCGTTATTAAGGGGATTTCCCTTTATATAAAAAATAAATTCTCTCTTAAATCAAGGAGGTCATTTTACATGGCAACAAAAATTGGTATTAACGGTTTCGGTCGTATTGGCCGTAATGTATTCCGCGCAGCATTCAACAACCCTGAGGTAGAAGTTGTAGCTGTAAACGACTTAACAGATGCTGACACTCTTGCTTTCCTATTAAAGCATGACACAGTACACGGCAAATTCGCTGGTTCTGTTGAAGTTAAGGAAAACGCACTTATTGTAGATGGCAAAGAAATCAAAGTTTTAGCTGAGCGCGATCCAGCACAACTTGGCTGGGGAGACCTTGGTGTAGAAGTAGTTGTTGAATCAACTGGACGTTTCACTAAGCGTGCAGACGCTGCTAAACACTTAGAAGCTGGCGCTAAAAAAGTAATCATTTCTGCTCCTGCTTCTGATGAGGATATCACTGTAGTTCTTGGTGTTAACGAAGACAAGTACGATGCAGCTAGCCACGATGTTATCTCTAACGCATCTTGTACAACGAACTGTCTTGCACCATTCGCAAAAGTTCTTCACGAGAAATTCGGCGTGAAGCGCGGTATGATGACAACTGTTCACTCATACACAAACGATCAGCAAATTCTAGATCTTCCACATAAAGATCTTCGTCGTGCTCGTGCGGCAGCTGAGAACATCATTCCAACTTCAACTGGTGCTGCTAAAGCAGTTTCTCTAGTGCTTCCTGAACTTAAAGGTAAGCTAAACGGTATGGCAATGCGTGTTCCAACTCCAAACGTATCTCTAGTTGACTTAGTTGTTGAACTTGACAAAGAAGTTACTGTTGACGAAGTAAACGCAGCACTTAAAGCTGAAGCTGAAGGCAACCTTAAAGGAATCCTTGGCTACTCTGAAGAGCCGCTTGTATCTACTGACTATAATGGCGACACTCACTCTTCTACAATCGATGCTCTTTCCACGATGGTTATGGAAGGAAACATGGTTAAAGTTGTATCTTGGTACGATAACGAAACTGGATACTCAAGCCGCGTTGTAGATTTAATTGACTATATCGCTAAAAAAGGACTTTAATAGATAGAGAAGAACAATAAGGAGGGGGAGAAGTCGTTTCAAACAGGCTTCTACTCCTCTTTCCCATGTAAAACCTGGGATTGTCGTTTCTTTAATCTTTTTACTAGTCAGGAGGCTGCATGTACTTATGAACAAAAAAAGTGTTCGTGACATCGATTTAAAAGGCAAAGTCGTATTTTGCCGTGTTGATTTTAACGTACCAATGAAAGATGGAAACATTACGGATGAAACGCGTATCAACGCTGCTCTTTCAACCATCAAATACTTAACAGAGCAAGGCGCTAAAGTTCTTTTAGCAAGTCATTTAGGACGTCCAAAAGGACAAGTTGTTGAAGAGCTTCGTCTAACTCCTGTAGCAGAACGTTTAAGCGAGCTTCTTGGTAAAGAAGTTGTAAAAACGGATGAAGCTTACGGCGAGGAAGTTGAAAAGGCAGTTGCTAACCTAGAAGAAGGCGGCGTGATCTTACTTGAGAACGTTCGTTTTTATCCAGGAGAAGAGAAGAACGATCCTGAATTAGCACAAAAATTTGCTGCACACGCTGATGTGTACGTAAACGATGCATTTGGAGCAGCTCACAGAGCGCACGCTTCAACAGAAGGGATCGCGAAACATCTTCCTGCTGTTTCCGGTTTGTTGATGGAAAAAGAACTTGAAGTATTAGGAAAAGCTCTATCGAATCCTGACCGTCCTTTCACTGCCATCATCGGTGGTGCAAAAGTTAAGGATAAGATTGACGTAATCGATAATCTATTAGACAAAGTAGACAACCTGATCATCGGCGGTGGTTTAGGGTATACATTCATTAAGGCGCTTGGCCATGATGTAGGGAAGTCTCTTTTAGAAGAAGATAAGATTGAAACAGCTCGCGGTTTCATGGAAAAAGCTAAAGAAAAAGGCGTGAACTTCCTGATTGCTGAGGATGTTTTAGTAGCTGACGATTTTTCGAACGATGCTAACACGAAAGTAGTAGCGATCGATTCTATCCCATCTGATTGGGAAGGGCTTGATATCGGAACAAAAACGATCGAAAAGTACGTAAAGGTTATTAAAGAATCGAAGCTTGTAATATGGAACGGACCGATGGGTGTATTTGAGATCGACGCATTCGCAAACGGTACACGTTCAGTAGCAAACGCACTAGCAGAAGCAACTGACACGTACAGCGTTATCGGTGGCGGAGATTCAGCTGCAGCGGTTGAGAAGTTTGGTCTTGCTGATAAAATGAGCCACATCTCAACAGGCGGCGGCGCTTCCCTTGAGTTCATGGAAGGTAAAGAACTTCCAGGCGTAGTAGCTTTAAACGACAAGTAAGATTTTGTGCGCGGTCGATTTCCGCTTCAGGTGCTTCGCTTTCCGCGGGGCAGGCGGTGAGCCACTTGCCGCTTTGCGCCACTAAGTGTCTCACCTGACCGCTTGTCCCGCAGGAGTCTCGCACCTTACACTCCAATCGACTTATCAATGAAGCTACTGTATAACTGACTGCTTCAACTTTTAGTACTACTCTAAAAGAAACACTTTTAAGAGGTGAAAAGAATGCGTAAACCTATTATTGCAGGTAACTGGAAAATGAATAAAACATTAACAGAAGCACGCAGTTTTGTAGAAGAAGTGAAAGGTCT
The DNA here is from genome assembly GCA_016401345.1 of Fictibacillus nanhaiensis. Lineage (GTDB taxonomy): Bacteria > Bacillota > Bacilli > Bacillales > Fictibacillaceae > Fictibacillus > Fictibacillus phosphorivorans. Next base: position 188,128 of record JAEACG010000004.1, read on the forward strand.
TGTGCCTTCAGCTGAAACTGTTGACTCTGTAATCTGTGCTCCTGCTCTGTTCCTTGACAGCTTAGCAGACGAGTCAGAAGGTACACCGCTTGCGATCGGTGCACAAAACATGCACTTTGAAGAGAGCGGTGCGTTCACAGGTGAAATCAGCCCTGTTATGCTAAAAGATCTTAACGTTCAATATGTTATTCTTGGACATTCTGAGCGTCGTGAACTTTTTAGTGAAACAGATGAGCTTGTTAACCAAAAGACACATGCAGCATTCAAACATGGTCTGACTCCAATCGTTTGTGTGGGTGAAACGCTTGAACAGCGTGAAGCAGATAAGACGAAGGATGTTGTTAAAGAGCAGACTGAAAAAGGTTTATCTGGTCTAACAGATGAGCAAATGAAACAAACGGTTATCGCATACGAGCCAGTTTGGGCGATCGGAACAGGCAAAACTGCTTCTTCTGAAGATGCGAACGAAGTATGTGCTTATATCCGCAGTGTTGTAGCCGATCAATTCTCTCAAGATGTTGCAGATGCTGTTCGTATTCAATACGGTGGCAGTGTTAAGCCTGACAACATTAAAGAATTAATGGGTATGTCTGATATTGATGGCGCTTTGGTTGGCGGAGCTAGCCTTGAGCCAAAATCTTACCTTCAGCTTCTGGAGGGCGTTAGCCGATGAGTAAAAAACCAGTAGCTTTAATCATCTTAGACGGTTTTGCTTGCCGTAATGAAGACAAAGGTAATGCTGTTGCACAAGCGAAAAAGCCCAACTTTGACCGCTACTGGGAAACGTATCCGCACGCTCAACTAACAGCTAGTGGGGAAGCCGTTGGTCTTCCTGAAGGTCAAATGGGTAACTCAGAAGTAGGTCACTTAAACATTGGTGCAGGACGTACCGTCTACCAAAGTTTGACTCGCGTGAATCTTTCGATCAAAGAAGGAGATTTTTACGAAAATCAAACGTTCATTGATGCTATGGATCATGTGAAAAAGACTGGCAAAGCACTTCATATCTTTGGATTGCTTTCTGATGGTGGTATTCACAGCCATATCGAACACATTCTTTCACTATTAGAGCTAGCTAAAAAGCAGAACGTGGAAAAGGTATATCTGCACGGATTCTTGGACGGGCGTGATGTACCACCGCAATCGGCTAAAGGTTATATTCAAAGAACAGTGGACAAGATGAATGAACTCGGTGTTGGTGAGATTGCAACACTTTCTGGCCGCTACTATTCCATGGACCGTGATAAGCGTTGGGACCGAGTTGAAAAATCATACCGGGCTATGGTTTATGGTGAAGGACCAGATTACAAAGATCCATTTGAAGTTGTTGAAGATTCATACAGCAATGGCGTTCATGATGAATTCGTTCTTCCTTCTGTTTTAAAACAAGAGAATGGAGAGCCTGTTGCTACTGTTCAAGATGGAGATGCAGTTATCTTCTGTAACTTCCGTCCTGACCGTGCGATCCAAATCTCACAAGTGTTTACGAACGAAGATTTCCGTGGGTTCGATCGAGGAGAAGCGTTCCCGAAAAACCTTCACTTCGTATGTTTAACACACTTCAGTGAAACAGTTGATGGGGATGTAGCGTTTAAGCCTACAAACCTAGACAACACATTGGGTGAAGTTTTATCACAACAAAACTTTAAACAGCTTCGTATTGCTGAAACTGAAAAGTATCCACACGTAACGTTCTTCTTCAGTGGAGGACGTGAAGCAGAGTTTCCTGGTGAGACGCGTATCTTAATCGACTCGCCTAAAGTGGCAACGTATGACTTAAAGCCTGAAATGAGTGCTTATGAAGTTACCGATGCGCTTGTTGGTGAGATTGAAGCAGACAAGCACGATGCGATCATCTTAAACTTTGCCAACCCTGACATGGTAGGGCACTCAGGCATGCTTGAGCCTACGATAAAAGCGGTTGAAACAGTGGATGAGTGTTTAGGAAGAGTGGTCGATGCAATCCTTGCAAAAGGTGGAGCGGCGATCATTACAGCTGACCATGGTAATGCTGATGAAGTGATTACGATGGAAGGCAATCCGATGACAGCTCATACAACAAATCCTGTTCCTGTAATTGTGACACAAGAAGGATTGAAACTGCGTCAAGACGGAATCTTGGCCGATCTTGCACCAACTGTTTTAACCCTTTTAGGTGGAGAACAACCAAAAGAAATGACAGGTAAATCGTTAATCAAATAAGTTTCTTTTACGGAATATGTACAGAGACTCTTGTACATCATGCCAGAAATGACTTATTCTCAAATTACATTTTCTTTTAAAAAGGAGAGACAATTATGTCAGCTATTATTGAAATTTATGCTCGCGAAGTTCTAGACTCTCGCGGTAACCCAACAGTTGAAGTAGAAGTTTACACAGAATCAGGTGCATTCGGACGCGCAATCGTTCCATCTGGTGCTTCTACAGGTGAATACGAAGCAGTTGAGCTTCGTGATGGCGACAAAGAGCGTTACCTTGGAAAAGGTGTTATGAACGCTGTAAACAACGTAAACGAAAACATCGCTCCAGAACTTATCGGTTTTGATGTACTTGACCAAGTTGGAATCGACCAAACGTTGATCGAACTTGATGGTACTGAAAACAAAGGTAAACTAGGCGCTAACGCAATCCTTGGTGTTTCTATGGCTGTTGCACACGCTGCTGCTGATTTCCTAAACGTACCTCTTTACATGTACCTTGGAGGATTCAACTCTAAAACTCTTCCAGTTCCAATGATGAACATCTTAAACGGTGGAGAGCATGCGGATAACAACGTAGACATTCAAGAATTCATGGTTATGCCTGTTGGTGCTGAAAGCTTCCCTGAAGCACTTCGCATGGGTACTGAAATCTTCCACAGCTTAAAAGCAGTTCTTAAAGAAAAAGGATTGAACACAGCTGTAGGTGACGAAGGTGGATTCGCTCCAAACCTTGGTTCCAACGAAGAAGCTCTTCAAACAATCATGGAAGCGATCGAAAAAGCGGGTTACAAGCCAGGTGAAGAAGTTCGCCTTGCAATGGACGTTGCTGCTTCTGAATTGTTCAACAAAGAAGACGGAAAATACCACCTTTCAGGTGAAGGTGTTGTTAAGACTTCTGAAGAGATGGTTGCATTCTACGAAGATCTTGCTAACAAATATCCGATCGTTTCAATCGAAGACGGTCTTGACGAGAACGACTGGGATGGTTTCAAACTATTAACAGAGCGTATCGGTGACCGCGTACAGCTTGTTGGTGACGACTTGTTCGTAACAAACACAACTAAGCTTTCTGAAGGTATCGAAAAAGGAATTGGTAACTCAATCCTTATCAAAGTTAACCAAATCGGTACGTTGACTGAAACGTTCGACGCAATCGAAATGGCTAAACGTGCTGGTTACACAGCAGTTATCTCTCACCGTTCAGGTGAATCAGAAGACAGCACGATCGCTGACATCGCTGTAGCGACAAACGCTGGACAAATCAAAACAGGTGCTCCTTCTCGTACAGACCGTGTTGCGAAGTACAACCAACTTCTTCGCATCGAAGACGAGCTAGGAAACCTTGCTGTATACCCAGGAATGAACGCATTCTACAACCTTAAAAAATAATTGGGGTCTGACCCCACACAAAGACAAACTCGCCATTTTGTCTTTGTGAAAAAGACAAGCCCCCGGATTAAGCACTATAAGCGCTAATCCGGGGGCTGTCTTCATTTAAAAGGGGTTAAGCCAACACTGCTGCTTATCGAGAGCGATTGTTAGAGTGAAGGATAGTAACAATGAGCATTGAGAAACTGATCATGAGCGACATCGTTTCAAAAACAGTCATTTTTGATCCCTCCAATCGTGTTACCCTTAAGATTCGTAAAAGCAGGGTTGTCCTATACCTAAAAAGAGAAAGATAGGTAATAAGGCTTGTCTTTCTGGCTTAAACGATTTCAGAATTAATTACTTAAAGTGATTTATGGAGTTGTGAGCGATTCGAGAGTTTTATGAGCGATTCTAAGATGATTTTGTGAGCGATTCGAGAGTTTTATGAGCGATTCTAAGACTTTGTGAGCGATTCGAGAGTTTTATGAGCGATTCTAGGAAGTTGTGAGCGATTCGAAAGATTTATGAGCGATTCCAAGACGTTGTGAGCGATTCTAGAACTTCACAAACCTTCTCAGAATCTCTATATCACTGCAATCATTCAGAAGCGTTCCAAGTTTCTTAAATCACCAAATACTTACCACAGCTCTTGCCGAATTTCTCACAAAACCTCATAATCCTTCTATTTTTAACGAAAATCATTTAAAATGCATATAACAAGTACTTGCTTGATGTACGGGGGAATTTTTGATGAATGATAGTTTATACATACGCATAGAAGCTGGGGATCCTTATGACACGGGGAGCCTCATGCCATTAAAACCTGAAGGAGAAGCATTAGTCTTTGGACGCTCTTCTCAAACGAACGAAACAGATGTGTCATTTATCAGCCCTTATGTATCTCGAAAGCATGCTGAGATTCACATGCAAGATGGGGTATCTTTTATTCGAGATTTAGATTCAAAGCACGGAACGGCGCTCAATAATCAACTGCTCGAGCCACATATGCCAAAACAGCTGCAATCTGGAGATGTGATCAGCTTGGCAAAGGGAGTTATTCTTTTAACCTATCTGAACACTCAAGAAGATCAATCTGATCTTACGATGGAGTTTACTTCACCTATTCAACCAGCAGAATCACAGATCACGAGTGGGTTGCATATCATTCCTGAACGCCGCCAGATTTCGATTGATGGTGAGCCTTTATTTCTGTCAGGAAAACACACTGACCTTCTTGTATTTTTGTATCGAAAAAAGAATCAGGCAGTCAGCAGTGACGAAATAAAGATTCAAATATGGCCGGAGCGAATGGTTGCCGGTTCGAACGATATCCCTGACGTTGGAAACGATGAGATCAATGCTCTTGTTTACCGACTCAGAAAGAAGCTTGGTCCGTACGGAGATGCTATCGTTACTGTCCCACGTTATGGATACATGTTGCAGATTAATTAAATAGAAACACCCCCAAGAGTCTGTTAGAACCCAATCGTTCTAATAGGCTTTTTTATTATAGTAAAAGGCTGTTTTCGTACTTTGTTGCTTTTGGAAGTGTTGATTTCCGTTCCAGGATGCTCGCTTTCCACGGGGCAGGCGGTGAGCCACATTCGTACGTTTCACTTTTAAGTGTCTCACCTGCCCGCCTGTCCCGTAGGAGTCTCGCACCTTCCACTACAATCAACTGTCAAAGAAGTAACTAAAAAGATTTAAAAGCAACAATCTTTTAGAAAACAGCCTAAAAAAACACAATCTAATTATCAGAAACTTATCATTTTCGTATGAGGAAAGAGTCATGATAAATCCATTTTAGAGTAGACAAAAAGAGAGTAAATTAAATAAAAGGAAAAAACTCCTTTTTAAAAAAGATGTTTCTTTTAAATAGGTGTGGTGAGGAAGTAATGAGGGTAGAGGAAACTAGACGGGATCGAAGAGGAAGATCATATCGGTTTCGATTAATCAGAGTATTTATCATTCTACTATTTACGATTTTGTATATACGAACCTATGACTTACAGATAACAAATGGTGAAAGAGCTCGTTTGAAATCTGAGAGCTATGAAGATGTTGTAATCAAAAAATCCATTTTCAATGATAACTACTACTCGTCAAAAAAAGACACACCACTAGAAACAGACATAAAACATAACAAGTAACAGTAAAATGAAAATGGGGGATGTCCCCATTAATGCGAAGAGGGGATGTTTATGATGCAACCACTTAAACAAGAATCTTCGGATGGTGCAGAGAACAAACTGGAAAAATTGAATCCGATCAGCTTTATTGGAAAAGTGAAAGAAACCAATGGCCAAGTATTTACCATCTCTCATAAAAAAACGTTGATGAAAGTAAAACTGGACGCTAAGACAGAGCTGCTCGATGGAGACAAGACGCTAGATATCGCGCCAGACGAAGCCGTGCAGCCAGGAGCTACCGTCCAAGTAGTTGGGATGTTGAACAAAAGACTGAATGTAATTAAAGCGGTTCGTCTCTATATTTTTCATAAAGAATTTGATATTAACTATTCAGGAACAAATTAATGAAGGTTCTGAAAAAAACTTTGCCTCGTCCCTTCAAGTTATGGTACATTTAGGGTAATGTAACGTGGAACGGTGGAGGTGTAACATACATGCTAACAGCAGCAAAAATCCTTCTTATTTTAGTATCAGTCGCATTAATCGTTGTCGTTGTTCTTCAATCAGGTCGTTCGGCAGGATTATCAGGTGCGATTACAGGTGGAGCTGAACAGCTTTTTGGTAAACAAAAAGCACGTGGAATCGACGCATTGCTAAGTAAGTTAACGATCATTCTTGCAGTGTTGTTCTTCATTCTAACGATTTCAGTAGCATACTTTATTCCGATGAACTAAAGAACTGTCAAAAACAACAAGCGGTGAATGCCGCTTGTTGTTTTTTTAGTCTATAGAAACGCCGCATAACCTTTATAAGAGTGGTTGTGATATGATTTGTTACGAGGATAAAAGGGTAACCTATAGACAAAAAAGGTGGTAGCATGATCGGGTGTCTTTGTTTGCATGGGTTCACGGGTGGACCTTATGAGATCGAGCCAATTACTGAATATCTTGAAAAGCATACAGACTGGTTATTATCTGTGCCCACTTATCCTGGACACGGAACCGAACTCTCATTAAGAGGTAGAACACATACAGAATGGCTTCAAGAAGCGGAAAGTGCCTATTTGAAGCTACGAGAAAAAGTCGAACAGATCTATATTGTCGGCTTTTCGATGGGTGGCATGATCGCGGGATATCTGGCTTCAAAATACGGATGCGACAAATTAATTCTGTTGAACGCAAGCGCCTACTATCTTAACCCCGCACAGATGATTAAAGATATTGCCAATATGATGGTCTCTGGGCTGAACGGTCAACTAAGAGATCATGAATTATATAAAAGGTATCGAAAAAAATTTCTTGATACACCTTTCAGTGCAACGAGAGAGTTTCAAAAGCTTGTAAGGTTGATCAAACCTGAATTCTCACAAGTCTCGGCACCGACTCTAATCGTTCAAGGAGAATGTGACGGCCTTGTTCCGAGAAGAAGTGCAGAATATCTGTATAAAGCGATAGCAGCATCTAACAAGCGTCTTTGTTATTTTAAAGAATCAAAGCACATGATCTGTCATGATGTAGAGAAAGAAGAATTAATTCAAGAAGTATATCAATTTTTAATGAATGATAGGAGAGGTACAACATGAAAATCGCAGCACCAAAACCGTTTTTCTTTGAAGGTGGAAAGCGGGCAGTCTTAATGCTTCATGGGTTCACAGGTAGTTCAGCCGATGTACGAATGATGGGGAGGTTTCTGCAGAAGAAGGGCTATACATGTCACGCTCCTCAGTATAAAGGACATGCCGTTCCTCCTGAAGAATTAGTACACACAGGACCCGAAGACTGGTGGGAAGATGTGATTGGCGGCTATAATCATCTAAAAGAAAAAGGCTACGACGAGATTGCTGTTTGCGGTCTTTCGTTAGGTGGCGTATTCTCTTTAAAACTTGCTACTGAACATCCTGTGAAAGCAGTTATTCCGATGTGCGCACCGATGTCTATCAAGAGTGAAGAAGTGATGTATAAAGGGGTTTGTGCGTACGCTGAAGAATATAAAAAGCGAGAACAGAAAACAGCAGAACAGATTCAAGAAGAGATGGAAGAATTCAAAAAAACACCGATGAACACGTTAAAAGCTCTTCAAGATCTTATTCAAAGTGTAAGAAATTCAGTAGATCTCGTATACGCACCTACGTTTGTTGTGCAGGCTAGAAATGATGAAATGATAAACACGGATTCTGCAAATATTATCTATGATGAAGTAGAAAGTGAAACGAAAGATTTAAAGTGGTATGAAAACTCATCACACGTTATTACATTAGATAAGGAAAAAGAACAGCTGCATGAAGATGTTTATGCTTTCTTAGAAGACCTTGATTGGTCAGAATAGAACCTTTTTTCCTTAAAAGGAGGTCAGTTTTTGGATAAACTGCAAATACTCCAGCTCATGAAAGAGTCGGAAAAACCGATGACAGTAACAGAGATTGAAGAAGCTCTTCAACTTCCTGACGCTGAAGCTTTCAAGAAACTGGTTTTAACACTGAACGAACTAGAAGATGAAGGTTCTGTCGTTCGAACACGTACGAACCGATATGGATTGCCTGAAAAAATGAGTCTAATTAAAGGCCGCGTTCAAGGTCACGCGAAAGGCTTTGCGTTTCTTATCCCTGAAGACTCCGAACAAAAAGATGTGTATATCTCACAATCAGATATGAATGGTGCGATGAGTGGAGATACGGTTCTCGTGCGCTTAAACCAAACATCTTCGGGATCACGCCCGGAAGGTTCGATTATTCGTATTTTAGAGCGAGGGGTTACAGAGGTTGTCGGAACGTTCCAGGAAAGCCGTAAATTCGGTTTTGTTGTGGCTGATGATAAACGGATACCAAATGACATCTTTATTCCGGCAGACGGCGTTAACGGAGCTGTAGAAGGACATAAGGTGCTTGTGAAGATTACAAAATATCCTGAAGGCAAAAACAGTGCCGAAGGAGAGATCATCCACATCATCGGACATAAGAACGATCCAGGTGTAGATATTATCTCTGTTATCTTCAAACATGGACTGCCAAGAGAGTTTCCAGTTGAAGCACTCGAGCAAGCTCATAACACACCAGATGAGATTGATCCGAAAGATATTGAAGGACGTCGCGATCTTCGTAACGAAACCATCGTAACCATCGATGGAGCAGACGCGAAAGACTTGGATGATGCGGTTCATGTGATCAAGCTGCCTAACGGTCATTATAAGCTTGGCGTACATATCGCAGATGTTACGCACTATGTAACCGAAGATTCTCCGATCGATAAAGAAGCGCAAGAACGAGGGACGAGTGTGTACTTAGTCGATCGTGTTATCCCGATGATCCCACATCGTCTATCGAACGGTATCTGTTCATTGAATCCGAAAGTAGATCGCTTAACGATCTCATGTGAGATGGAGATCAACCACGATGGTGAAGTTATTAAACATGAAATCTTCCCGAGTGTGATTAAAACAACAGAACGAATGACGTATACAGATGTTCGTAAAATTTTGCAGGATGAAAACGAAGCAGTTAACAAGAAATACGAGTCACTCATCCCTTTCTTTAAGCTGATGGGAGAACTTGCTGAAGTTCTTCGCAAAAAACGTTTTGCACGCGGTGCGATTGACTTCGATTTCTCTGAAGCAAAAGTACTCGTAGACGAAAACAGCGATCCACAAGATGTTGTTCTTCGCGAGAGATCAGTCGCAGAAAAACTGATCGAAGAATTCATGCTTTGTGCGAATGAAACTGTAGCTCAGCATTTTCACGAGCTCGAGCTTCCGTTCATGTACCGTATCCATGAAGATCCTGATGAGGGCAAATTAGAGCGTTTCTTAGAGTTCATCGGTATGTTTGGTTATGCGTTAAAAGGCACCGCGAGCGATATTCACCCGCGAAGCCTTCAACAGTTACTAGAAACCGTAAAAGGTGAACCGGAAGAAATGGTGATCTCAAAGATCATGCTTCGTTCCATGAAGCAAGCGAAATATGATCATATGTCACTTGGTCACTACGGATTAGCGACAGAGTTCTATACGCATTTCACTTCACCCATCCGTCGTTATCCAGACTTGATCGTACATCGCCTCATACGTACGTATCTGTTTAAAAAAGACACAGGACCAAAAACAGTCAGTTATTGGAAAGCGGAACTTCCTGGGATCGCCAAACATTCATCCGCGATGGAACGCCGTGCCGTTGATGCGGAACGCGAAACAGATGAGCTGAAAAAATCACAGTTTATGCTTGATAAGATCGGGGAAGAGTTTGATGGTGTGATTAGCTCTGTGACGAACTTTGGATTGTTCGTTGAACTTCCGAACACGATCGAAGGACTCGTACATGTTAGCTACTTAACAGACGACTACTACCGATTTGACGAGAAGTTTATGGCGATGATCGGTGAGCGTACAGGTAACGTGTTCCGAATCGGTGATGAGATTTCCATCCGAGTTGCGAACGTAAATGTAGATGAACGCGCGATTGATTTTGAAATCGTCGGAATGAAAGGAACACCTCGTAAACGCTTTAAAGATCGCCAGAAAGTGATCGATATTGGGGATACACCAAAACGTGGAAGAGGAAGAAGAAGCAAGAACCGCACGAGTGAATCTGAGCGTTCAAGCGGCCCTCAAGATTCAAAGAAAGGGAAGAAAAAGCCTTTCTATAAACCAGTAGCTAAGAAAAAAGGCAAGAAAAAGAAGAAATAATAAGCATGTTCAGTCAAGGTTCATCTATAGTGGTGAACCTTGACGTTATTTGACCATATTGCTATAATTAAACTTCACTTGCTGTGGGGAGGATTGAGTTTTACATGCCAAAAGGAGAAGGGAAAGTAGTCGCACAGAATAAGAAAGCGCGGCACGATTACCACGTCGAAGAAACATTTGAAGCAGGAATTGTCCTTCAGGGCACGGAGATTAAATCCATTCGCGCAGGCAGGGCTAATCTAAAAGATTCTTTCGCACGTGTGCAAAACGGCGAGTTGTTTCTACACAACATGCACATTAGCACATACGAGCAAGGAAATCGGTACAACCATGATCCACTTCGTACGCGTAAGTTGCTTTTACACCGCAAAGAGATCAATAAGCTGTTAGGTGCTACAAAAGAACAAGGATATTCGATTGTTCCACTGAAAATGTATCTGAAGAATGGTTTTGCGAAGCTTTTGATCGGACTTGCAAAAGGGAAGAAGCATTACGATAAGCGTGACGATCTGAAGAAGAAGGATGCGAAGCGAGAAATTGAACGTGCATTCCGAGATCGACAAAAAGATTAATTGGTTCCTTTTACAGGATGTTACAATTGAGACGATGAAGCAAAAATGTTATACTGAGTACACAAGTGAATAGAAGCGATTGAGCTTTTATCTCTTTCCGAGGTTCGGCAGAATTAAGTTTCTGCTTACCATTTTATAATGGGGACGTTACGGATTCGACAGGGGTAGTTTGAGCTTAAGTTGCGAGTCGAGGGGGTCGGCCTCGTTAAAACGCCACAGCCAATAACTGGCAAACAAAACAACAACTTAGCTTTAGCTGCGTAATAGCACTTTAGCTGTTCCTCCCTCCATCGCCCATGTGGTAGGGTAAGGGACTCACTCTTAGTGGGCTACGCCGGTTGTCCTCCGCCTGAGGACGATGGAAGAGAATAATCAGGCTAGCGGTCCAGGCGCCTGTCGGCTGGCAGACGGATCCGCGAAACGCGAATAAACCGACTACACTCGTAGAAGCTTAAGTGCCAATATCTTTGGACGTGGGTTCGATTCCCACCGTCTCCACCATACATAGGTGGATAACAGGACTTGCCCATTAGGGTGAGTCCTTTTTTGTATGCTAAATTTGGGTAAATGTCGATATAATTTGATTTTCGCCGATATATTTTAATTCTTGCCGATATAATTCGAAAGTTGCTGATAAAATACTCATTCTCGCCGATATAACAAAAAAGTTGCCGATATCTTATTTCCTCAAAGGAGTTTGCATGTAAACTCAAGAATTATACTTAAGATAAACAAGAAAGGAGTTAGACCTTGATCATCAAAAAACGAACAAAGCCGATTAAATTATTTAAGTTTGAGGCACTATTTAGACGACTTGATCTTGATCATCCAAAAAGACAAATTGCTTCTGAAACATATGCAAAAAATATCGCTGGATATCGAGGTGAGCGTTCATTAGATTTTCCGCTAAGTTTTTTACCCGAACAGAAGTACCATATCTTTCATGACCTTCGTCTATATGATGGGTCACATTACTTCCAGATTGATTGCCTCCTGTTATCCTCAAATTTCATGATTATCATCGAAGTGAAAAACATAACTGGAACTCTTATTTTTGACTCAACATTTAATCAGTTGATCAGGATCAATGATAATAAGGATGAAAGAGCGTTCAGCAGTCCAATCATTCAAGTAAATAGACATGTAGAGCAACTTCAAAAGTGGCTTGCCTTTTATAAATATCCTTCCATTCCAATCGAACCGCTTGTAATTATCGGAAATGATAAATCAGTAATCAAATCCACTGAAAAAGAAAAATCTCACACCCTCTCCCAATTCGTATTACCTTTCTATGTTTTGCCTGAAAAAATAAAAGAACTTGAGGTCAGACACACCAATCATCTCCTTACTAAGGAATCTCATCATAATCTTTCCGTACAACTTCAATTACAACACCATCCACTAAAATTCAATATTCTTCAGCATTTCCAAATCTCAGAAAGTGATCTGATAAAAGGAATTCAGTGTACGAATTGTAAATTATATAGTATGCACAGAACGTTTGGTACATGGGCTTGTTCTAGATGTATGACCACTTCTAAAGACGCTCATATACTAGCCCTACATGATTATTATTTGCTAATAGGAAACACTATAAATAACCGGCAAATGAATGATTTCCTCCATATCAACTCACCTCATATAACGAAACACCTTTTAAACTCACTATGTTCTAAAACAATCGGAACGAATAAAGGCAGAAAATATGAACTAACCTTCAATTTTGAATAATTTCATTCTCCTTCTGAAAAAGAACGTATTCAAACCGTATCTTTTCCCCATCCTATAAAATAGGAAGGTGAAAAATGATGGACTTATTAAAAGAGTTAACCGAAACGAATGGTGCTCCTGGTTTTGAAAAAGCGATTCGAGAGATCATGAAACGTGAGATCAGCAAAACAGGTGCCACATTAATGAACGACCATATCGGTAGTGTATTCGGTGAAAAACACGGATCTACGAATGACGGTCCTAAAATACTTCTTGCAGGCCACATGGACGAAGTCGGTTTCATGGTCAGTGAGATCACAGAACAGGGGTATTTGCGCTTTGTTCCTTTAGGAGGCTGGTGGTCACAAGTTCTCCTCGCGCAGCGTGTCCATGTTCAGACGAAAAGTAAAACGTTCACAGGCGTCGTTGGATCAAAAGCACCTCATATCTTAACGGCGGATGAACGAAACCGGGTTTATCCGATGAAAGAGATGTTTATTGATATCGGTGCTAAAGATAAAGATCAGGTGAAGGAGTGGGGAATTAGAGTAGGTGATCCGATCCTTCCGATATGCCCCTTTGAACTGATGCCTGACGGAGACACCATTCTTGCTAAAGCACTCGATAATCGAGCAGGCTGTTATACAGCGCTTCAGGTTTTAGAACAACTTCAAAACGTCAAGCATCCAAACACCGTCTATTGTGGTGCAACCGTTCAAGAGGAAGTAGGGCTTAGAGGAGCAATCACTGCACCAGCCATTATGGAGCCAGATGTCGCGATTGCTCTTGATGTGGGCGTTGCAGAAGATGGTCCTGGCGGTAACGCGAACAAGGCGAAGCTCGGAAAAGGACCCCTCATTACGTTTCTCGACTCGTCGATGATTCCGCACACCGGTTTTCGTGATTTAATTATCGAGGTTGCAGAGAAACATAACATACCATACCAAGTAGATGTGATGCTCGGCGGGGGAACTGATGCGGGTAAGTTCCATCTTTTCAAAAAGGGTATCCCAAGTCTTGTAGTGGGAGTGGCGGCTCGCTACATTCACAGTCATACATCCATGATCAGTAAAAGCGACTTAGAAAATAGCACAAAGCTTTTAGTAGAGCTAGTAAAGGTTATGGATAAAGAAAAACTTCATTCGCTTTTGGATTACTAAACACTACTCAAAAAAACCTCGTTGGATTTTATTCCGACGGGGTTTCTCACTTTATCGCAATATGTTACAGTGTTATAAAAAGTTTTACATCATTCTTTGCTAATCATCGAAAAACGTCTATTATATAGAGATGAGAGTATAAGTTGTTAAAGGAGATCAGTTATTTTTATGGACATCCTATTGTTGTTAAAAGCCCTTATTCTAGGGTTAGTTGAAGGTTTGACGGAGTTCGCTCCTGTTTCATCTACGGGACATATGATTCTTGTGGATGACATGTGGTTAAAATCACAAGACTTTTTAGGTAAATACCCAGCGAATACATTTAAAGTTGTGATTCAGCTTGGTTCGATTTTAGCGGTAGTCGTCGTTTTCAGACAACGATTCATCGATATGCTGGGACTTAGCCGAAACAAAGCAACAAATGAAATTACGGGGAGTCGTTTAAAATTAACGCAAGTCATCGTGGGTCTCTTACCTGCAGGTGTTCTTGGCTTGTTGTTTGAAGATTATATTGATGAGTACCTTTTCACGACGAACACTGTACTTATTGGACTCGCGATTGGTGCGTTTCTCATGATTTTTGCTGATCGATTTGCTGCTAAAAATCAAAATCCTGTTATTGACACAGTAGATAAGATTACGTACAAACAAGCTTTCTCTATTGGATTGATTCAGTGTTTATCCCTGTGGCCAGGATTTTCACGCTCGGGTGCTACGATTTCAGGTGGTGTCCTTCTAGGGCTTAGTCACCGTGCGGCAGCAGACTTTACATTTATCATGGCTGTTCCTATCATGGCAGGTGCGAGTGGTATCTCCCTATTAAAGAACTTGGAGTATTTTAGTATGGATGCTATGCCGTTCTTTATTGTTGGATTTATCAGTGCGTTTGTATTCGCTATGTTATCGATCCGCTTCTTCTTAAACATTATCGAAAAAGTTAAGCTAACACCATTTGCGATCTATCGTCTTGTGCTTGTAGCTGTTATCTTTTTTGTTATCATGTAATGAAAAAGAAACCCCACTTGGTTTAAACAAGTGGGGTTTCACTATTTTTTAATATTGTTCCATTCTGCTATACCAATCGTCGTATTCACGCTCTGCTTCTTCTCTTTTTCTTCCGTGCCTTTCTTGAATCTTTCCAATCATTTTTTCACGGTCACCTTGTGCTTGATCATAATCATCGTCCGTTAGGTTGCCCCATTGTTTTTGTGCCTCACCTTTAAGCTGTTTCCATTTACCTTCCATTGTATCGTTTTTCATGATTGATCTGCCTCCATCCGTTTATTTCGTAGAATACGTATCTTCGTATCGATGTGAGTTACTCGAGCGATACGTGTGGAACGTGTCATTTACTTGTCTATGTCGATTGATATCATCTGCATCAACGAGAACAAGGATGTCTCCCTCTTCAACAGATTCTTCATATTCTTTTGCTTCCTCTTCAGGAAATCCTAATCCTACTAGTGCGCCTACAATTCCTCCAGCACCAGCACCAACTGCCGCTCCACCGAGTGCTGCTGCAATAGGGCCGGCTGCTACGATCGGACCAATTCCTGGAATAGCTAGTGCACCAGCACCTAGTAATAGACCACCAAGTCCACCAAGAATGCCACCAGTAGCCATCCCTGTCGCAGCACCTTCTGGAGCTTTTGAGCCGGTTTCTTCATGAATGTGTTTTACTTCTTTTTTATCTTTTGCGATCACTGAGATTTCGTTGTCACTATAACCTTGCTCTCTCAGCTCTTTAATTGCATCAATCGCATCATCTTCTGAACGGAAAACGCCAACCACTTTACCATGAGTATTCATCGATTTCCTCCTTTTGTAGAAGATTAGTACGTAGTTTGTGTTCCCACTGCCGGTTAAGATGAAACATGATACTGCAGGTTGGTCAAAAAGTATAAGGAGAAATCGCAACAAACCATTTGGAAGCATTTAACAACAAAACGCATATTGTACTTGTTTACAATTTATGGTTTGATGTCTATATAAAGGAAAAAAGATTATTGATTGTGAATGGGGATTGAAATGGATATTTTTATCGGCAGACAACCGATCTTAGATAAAGATGAGAACGTTGTGGCTTATGAACTTTTATATAGAAACAGTGAGAACAATAGATATGATGGCTTGGATCATGACAGTGCTACGATAGATGTGATGGTGAACAGCTTTGCTGGAATCGGGATCAAAGAAGTTGGAGAACGCAAGAAATGTTTTATAAACTTTACGGAAAATCTGTTGTTAAATCGAATTCCTACTTATATTTCTCCTCAATATATCGTTGTTGAGATCTTAGAAGATGTTCGTCTAACGGACGAAGTACTTGAAGTCTGTAAAGAGTTGAAGAATAAAGGATATATTATTGCGCTGGATGATGTTTCAGTAAACCGCAACTTAGATAGAGTTCTGCCTTATATCGATATTATTAAAGTAGATTATTTAATCATGGACGTCGAAGAGATGAAGATTATGATTGAAACGTACCGCGAGCAGATTACATTTCTAGCTGAAAAGATCGAAACACGGGAGCAGTTTGAAGAAGCCAAAGAGCTAGGATTTGAGTATTTTCAAGGCTACTTCTTTAGCAGACCAGTCATATTGCAAGGAAAAGACATCGCACCTATTCCAACGAACTATCTTTTGTTATTAGAAAAGCTGAATGGTTCAGATCCAGACATTGATGAGATCAGCAGCTTAATCCAACGTGACCTCTCGCTTTCTTATAAGCTTTTGAAAGTGATGAATTCTGGTACCTACTTTTTTAAAAGTAAGATTACAACGATTAAACAGGCAGTCGTTCTAGTCGGTCTATATGAGATCAAAAAGCTCGTTATGATTTTGATGATGTCGAGTTTGAACAGAGTCGATAATGGATTAGAAATTGTAAAGATGAGTCTTACTCGGGCCTTCTTTTTTGAACGCATCGCAAAATCTGTAGGTGTATCTAAAAACCATCTCTACATGTTTGGTATGTTTTCTCTTATCGACACACTGCTAAGTAAGAACATGAAAGATGTGATCGCAGACCTTCCGATAACGAATGAGCTGGCTGAAGCTCTTTTATGGAATAGGGATTCCTATAACCTTGCATTAAAAATCGTACAAGGTTTGGAGAGAGGTTCATGGCTGGAAATTCAGTCGATTTGCCGCACGTTAAATTTGACAGAAGCGGAACTCTTTACGCATTACCGAGCAAGTACATTATCTGCTGATCAGTTTGTAAAGGCGGATACTGAAATAAAAGTCTAGCGTTATCGAACCTCAAGTGGGGTTCTTTTTTTATTTGATAATCCTCAAAAAAAGTAAAGAGAGTCAGATTGGAGTAAAATACAAGAATACAAGGGAGGATGCACCTGATGAAATTAAGCATACTCGATCAATCACCAATCTCCTCTGGTAAAAGTGCTCAAGATGCTCTTCAAGCTTCAATGGATCTGGCAAAAGAGGGAGAGAAGCTCGGATATATTCGTTATTGGATCGCGGAACATCATAACTTTAGCGGCTTATCTTGTTCAGCGCCAGAAGTGATGTTGAGCTACATAGGGGCAAACACAGAAAAGATACGACTCGGCGCAGGAGCTGTGCTTTTACCGCATTATAAACCTTACAGAGTTGCGGAAACCTTTAACATGCTTGCTACCCTTTTTCCAGATAGAATCGATCTAGGTATCGGCCGTGCACCTGGGGGTTCAGCAGAAGCGTCGATCGCTCTTTCGGACAATTATCTGGAGAATGTTCGAAAAGTTCCTGACTACACTAAACAACTGCTGCATTTTCTGCATAACGATTTTCCAAGCGACGATATGTTCTCTAAGATTCAGGCCGCGCCAGTCCCTGAGATTCCGCCCGTTCCATGGATTCTTGGAACTAGCCAAAAAAGTGCTGATTTAGCTGCAGAACTTGGAACAGCTTATGCGTTCGGCCATTTTATGAGTGATAAGCCAGGACAAGAAATTGTAGCATCCTACCAAAAGTCGTTTCAGCCAAAATCATTATTGAAAACAGCCAAAACCATTGTTGCGGTTTCTGTGATCTGCGCAGAAACAACGGAACGTGCTGAGGAACTCGCATTACCAGGAATTCTATGGAGAAAACAGAATGCTGCTGGCGAGGGACGTGGCGTTCCAACACTAGAAGAAGTTCAGAGCTCTTTCTCTATAGAAGAACAGAAACAATTAATACTTGAGGCAAAAAGAAAAATAATGATAGGCACACCACAAGAGGTAAAGAAAGAACTGCAGAGACTTCAAGAAATCTATCATACAGATGAAATAATGATTGTGACGATTACTCACTCTTATGAAGACCGCAAAAAGTCATATGAGTTGCTCGCTAAGCACGTGCTACATAAAGGATAAGCAGTATTTTTTATTTAAGAAAGCAAACTTGTTATACTAGTAGCGAATTATTAAAATATAGTAGCTAATTTTTTGTTGCTTTAAATAAGGAGGACGTTACGATGTCCAATAAAAAAAGTTTAAGTGATGTGAAATGGTCAGTTCTTGACCTTGCACCGGTCGTTGAAGGCGGAACGGTAACGGAATCGTTTCAAAATACGTTAGATCTCGCTCAGCATGCTGAGAAATGGGGATACAACCGTTATTGGCTAGCTGAACATCATAACATGCCTGGAATCGCGAGCTCTGCTACTTCGGTCGTGATCGGACATGTGGCGGGTGGTACTTCAAAAATTCGTGTCGGTTCTGGCGGGATCATGCTTCCTAACCATGCCCCACTCGTGATTGCTGAACAATTCGGCACACTTGATGCACTTTATCCCGGAAGAATCGACCTCGGACTAGGCCGAGCTCCGGGAACTGATCAGGTAACCGCACAAGCCCTTCGCCGTGATCTAGGCAACATGGGTGATGATTTTCCATATCAGTTAGATGAACTGCGAACGTATCTCGATCCAGAACGAGCAGAATCGCCGATGAAAGTTAGAGCGGTTCCTGGAGAAGGACAAGATATTCCGATCTGGCTTTTAGGTTCAAGTGGATTTAGTGCACGATTGGCGGGTAGAGAAGGACTGCCGTTTGCATTTGCGAGTCATTTCTCCCCAGACAACACGATTCCTGCTCTAGAGTTATACCGTAATACGTTCACACCATCAGAAGTACTTGAGAAACCGTATGCGATGGTTGGAGCAAACGTGGTAATCGCAGATACAGACGAGGAAGCAGCACGAATCGCTACTTCTCTTCAGCAGCAGTTCGTCAACTTAGTGCGTGGAAATCCAACGAAGCTGAAGCCTCCTGTCGAGAGCATGGATGGCATCTGGAGTCCGTATGAAAAAGCGGCACTCGACCAACAATTACGCACATCCTTTATCGGTAGTCCTGAAACGGTTAAAGCTAAGCTGCAAGGGTTCTTGGACGAAACACAGGCAGATGAAATTATCGTAAATGGTCAGATCTACGACCATGCTGCAAGATTGCGTTCTTTTGAGTTGTTATCAGAGATCGTAAAATAAGATATGTGATGATCAGCGTACTCCTAAGGGGAGTGCGCTTTTTTTGGGTATTTGAGCTTCAGAGCTTGTCGAAGTTTGTAGACTCGCAGATAACTTTTGGATTGAGCAGCAAAACTCGTGCATAAAACCGCAAAACTTCGGGATAAATCCGGAAAACTTCTGGATTGAACCCATCAAATGCCTCGGAGGGTATACAATGTGTCTCACATACTGCCCCGCAGAAAGCGAACAGTCACTTCCAAAAGCCGCACGAATTCCTGTCTAACAAAAAAAGAACGTTTGTTTGCATTTTTAAAGGAGTTTTCCATCTCAATATCGAAATTAGTACCTTGAATAACAAACTTGGAGGTATTAAAGATGGATAAATCGCTACAGCTTCAACAATTCAACTCTTGGGCTAATGAGAAGTTATTTGAGAAACTTAAAGAACTTCCAACCGAATTGTATAGAAAAGAGGTAGAAAGTGTTTTTCCTACGATTGCCGATGTTCTCGTACACATGTATCAAGTTGATTATGTATGGCTACAGGTACTAAAAGGGATAGCATTCGAAGATATTTTTAACTCCGTAAAACAGCTACACGAAGAAATAAATGCGGCGGATATAGATAATATGCAGAAAAAGTTTGAATCCATATCTGAAGACTACGAGAATTTCATCAAAGGAATAGGAGATTTATCCGCTGATATTACCGTTCATCATCCACATTTCGGAACACTACATTCAACCTATGCAGATCTTAATCAACACATCGTGAATCACGGCACGTATCATCGCGGTCATCTATCGGCGATCGTCAATCAGCTCGGCTATAAAGGAGCATCGATCGATTATATTTTTTATCTTTATTCACTACAAGAAAACAAGCAAACTTCATAAGAAAGATAAAGAAGGCATATCTAAAGAGATATGTCTTTTTTGTTACGTTTAAATAGATCTCTTTAAAAGTTACAGCAGAGTGATTGACAAGCTGCTTGTCCACCATGTAATCTAAGTTTGGAAATAGATAGTTCAATGATTGAACAGTTAAAAAAATGAACCACTAGGAGGTTACCATGTCACAACTATCCATTAAAGAACTTGTTGATCGTTATATCGATCTCACATTTGCCGTTCATAAAAAAGGGGAGTCCCTCGTAAAAGAACAGCTACAGAGTGAACTTTCAAATGATCAATTTTATACATTGAAATATATCTACAAGACAGAGAACTGCACGTCAACAGAGCTAGCGAAAGTATTTGATGTTAAAAAAAGTGCCATTACAGCTGTGATCACAAAATTGTGGGATCAAGACTTGATCGAGAGAACGAGAGATCAAAATGATCGCCGCGTCGTTTACCTCACATTAACGGAAGCGGGACTCGAGCTTTACAAAAAAACTGAAGAAAGAATCTATAACTTGGTAGAATCTATCATTACTCAGTTTGAAGAGCAGGAGATCAAACAGTTTATTGACACGTACGAAAAGATCAACAACATCTTAACAACACTTCAGGAAAAACAATAGGCAGGGGGAAAAATCGTGCGGTTTATTTTAAGACAAAAATGGCTTGTGCTTGTTGCATGGATCGCTGTCGTTGCCGTTCTTATGTTATCGGCACCTAATATGGCAGAGCTGGTACGAGAAAAAGGACAAGTCGATGTACCGGATGGCTATTCGTCATCATTGGCCTCAGACATTATGAGCGAAGTCCAGGAACAAGAAGGCGGTGGAGATGAGTCTACCATAGCCCTTGTCTTTACAGATGAAAAGGGACTTAGCGCAGCAGATAAAAAAGAAGTTGAGCTTGCGATTCGTCAACTTGAAAAAAATAAAGAAGAACTAGGAATCACGGAGATTCTGACTCACTTTAATGAAAAAAGTCTGGAGAAACAGTTAGTCTCAAAAGATGGAAACTCTATCTTAACGTCTATAAAAGTAGCTTGGAATGACCGAGAGCCAAGTGAAGTAAATGATGCTCTATACAAAACGATCCAAGACAACAAAGTTGATCACTATTACACAAGTAACTGGATGATCAACGAAGATCTTGTAAAGAGTTCTGAAGAAGGTCTTAAGAAAACAGAGGGAATTACGGTTGTTTTCATACTAGGCGTGTTGCTTTTAGTATTCAGATCGGTTGTTGCACCACTTATTCCATTGTTAACCGTTGGTGTGACGTATCTCGCTTCACAATCAATCGTGGCGATGTTAGTCGATTCGTTCGACTTTCCAATTTCCAATTATACGCAGATCTTTTTAGTCGCTGTACTGTTTGGAATCGGGACAGATTATTGCATTCTTTTGCTAAGTCGATATAAAGAAGAACTAACACTCACAGAAAGTAAAACAGAAGCGATCATCGCAACGTATCGTCAGGCGGGACGTACTGTTTTCTTTAGTGGATTGGCGGTCATGATTGGATTTGCTGCGATCGGTTTTTCTCAGTTCATTCTCTATCAATCAGCAGCAGCAGTCGCGGTTGGTGTAGGTATTCTTTTAATTGCTTTATTCACGATCGTACCTTTCTTCATGATGGTCTTAGGTCAGAAAATCTTTTGGCCATCTAAGAAAAAAGCGGAGCATGGCGAAAGCAAACTCTGGGCAGTTGCAGGGAACTTTTCATTAAAACGTCCATTGTTATCGCTCATCCTCGTTGCGGTGATATGCGTACCGTTTCTTGTAACGTATGATGGAAAGCTATCGTTTAACTCATTAGAAGAAATTTCAGGGGATGTTTCATCGATCCAAGCGTTTAATGTAATTGAAGAAAGCTTTGGAGCGGGAGAATCGATGCCAACAAACATCGTTATTAAAAATGATGAAAGTATGGACTCGACTTCATACATGGAGCTTGCTGAAAAGATTAGTCAGGAACTTGAAAAGGTTAACCATGTTGATGCAGTAAGGTCTGTTTCCAGACCTACTGGCGAACCGGTTGAAGAGTTCTTCGTCTACAAGCAGGCAGAAAACTTAGGCGATGGCCTTGGTGATGGAAAAGAAGGAATCAATAAAATCAGCAGCGGACTTATGGAAGCGAGCGGAGAGTTATCAAAATCTGAGCCGCAGCTGACTGGTGCGACTGACGGCATTCAGCAGCTTATCGACGGCACGAGTGCTACTCAATCGGGTTTAAACGAGATTCAAAAGAATCTGGTGAAGATAGAAGATGGAATTCGAAAAGGAACGATAGGAGCAGCTGACGCAAAAAAGGGATTACAACAGATAAAATCTAAACAACAAGAGCTGTTGGCTGGTTATCAAAAGATTCAGCAGGGTTATGAACAAGCGGGATCAAATCTATCAACGATTCAATCAAACTACGTAAAACTAGGGCAAGGTTTAGGAAGCTTAAATACTGCCTTAGCCTCGATTACAGAACAAGATTTTCAAGCTTTGGAAGATCGTTATGAAATTCCAGAAAACGATGCAGAGTATCAGAAAATAAAGAACACAGTGAAAGCAACTCAAAACCAACTGCCTGTTATCAAAGGTCAACTAGACCAATTAAACGGTGGATTGAGTCAGGTTTCATCAGGTGTTCAACAAGCTAATGGTAAATTTAAAGAGATAAACGGCTATCAACAAGGCATTATTGGTGGACTTCAGCAAGTGATCGATGGTACAGATCAACTTCAGTCCGGTCTCGGGCAGTTAGCTAACGGTCAAGGTCAGATCGTTGATAATGTACCTAAGCTAACAAACGGCTTAAACGGTATTAATAAGGGCCAACAAGAGCTGTTAAAAGGATTTGAAGACCTTGGTGGTCAGTTTAGTCAGTTAACGACTGGTTTAGATCAGAGTGCTGACGGATTGAATCAAGTTTCAGATGGTCTTGGTTCTGCGCAGGATTATTTGAACAATCTAGCCGAAACAAAGGATAAGAGTGCTTTTTATATGCCAGAAGAGGTCCTTGAAAGCGAGGATTTTGAACAGGCACTTGATGCTTATCTATCAGAAGATCGCAAAACGATGACGATGGATGTAGTGTTTGGAATCAATCCTTATTCTAACGAGTCAATTGATGAAGTAGGCGAGATAAAAGAAGCAATCAATCGAGTGACAAAAGGAACGGAGCTAGAAAACGCAAAAGTGGCAGTGGGGGGAATCACGAGTTCAAACGCTGACTTGCAGACTGTTTCTAGCAATGATTTCTCAAGAACCGTTCTGCTCATGTTAGTAGGAATCTCGATCATTCTCGTATTTTTGTTCCGTTCTTTAATCATGCCTGTCTACTTGATTGGTTCACTCATTTTAACGTATTACACGTCAATGGGGATCAATGAATTCATCTATGTAAACTTATTAGGATATACAGGAATCAGCTGGGCTGTTCCGTTCTTTGGATTCGTAATCCTTGTGCCGCTCGGCGTTGATTATAGCATCTTCTTAATGGATCGATTTAATGAATATAAAGATCTTACGGTTGCAGATGCGATGCTTCTCGCAATGAAAAAGATGGGAACGGTTATCATTTCCGCCGTTATCATATTAGGTGGAACGTTTGCTGCGATGATGCCTTCTGGAATGCTTTCATTATTGCAGATCGCGTCCATCATCTTAGTAGGATTGCTTCTATATGCATTTGTCGTGTTGCCGTTACTCATCCCAGTTTTAGTTAAGAACTTTGGCGAAGCAAACTGGTGGCCGTATAAACGAAGCTAAGCAATAAAAAAGATGGTTTTAAAGTGCTCTAAGACTAGACACTTTAAACCATCTTTTTTTGAAGATTTTTTATTAGAATGTAGCTGATTTAAATTTTTTATATTGAATGCATTCTAAAAGCTTGTTGTTTTTAAGTCTATTTCATTTCCTTCTTTGACTTTTTGATTGTAGTGAAATGTGGCTCACCGCCTGCCCCGCGGAAAGCGAGCATCTGCAACGGAAATCAACTACTTTCAAAAGCAACAACGAATACATAAACAGCTCTTATATGCTATTACTGAATCTACAACTATTCAGCTGTCTTACTATCTTTTTGAATACTTTGTTTCAATTCCTCGATGTATTTCTTTTTAGCTTTTTCATCCTCTAGATTGCCAGGCTTCTTCTGTTGCAGATATTTTTGGAGAGCGTTGTTGATCTCTTCTGTTGTGGCATTCTCAGGAATCTCTCCCTTATCTTTGAGCATCTGAATGATTCTTTCGTCATTCGCGATCATGGCAGTCACCTCGTTTTGTTCTGCAGATTTAGAATCAGAGGAATCTTTTGGATCAGTTTCTGCCTTTTTTTCTTCTGATTCCTTTGTGTTTTTCCCAAGAAGATTATTATTTTCTTGGGAACTGCAACTCATAAGCCAGATCAGAGTAAAAACCGTTAAGAATACGCGTACAAACTTTTTCATTTTTATACCCTCCTTATTAACAGTTTACCCTAGGAAAATAAAACCCAACTGCATGTACACAGTTGGGTTTATGAATAATGTTTATTTCTTGCGAGAGATCTTAATCTTCGCTACAGAATTATCTTTACTCTTTCCTTCAACTGAGAACTTTAGTCCGTATTGTGGAACGTTACGTCCTGCGTCTAGAAGTCCAGGGTTAGAGTAGTCATCTTTATCATTGAATACGGAGTTTGGATGGATCGCGTTATCTGTAAGCGATGTTCCATTGATTGATTTGTAATCTAAGAACATCGGTTTACCTTTATCTGTGTTGAACGCAGCGTCATGGATCAGGTAGCGAGTTGAAGCTACTTTACCATCACTCCATTTAAGCGTTTCTTGGTTCGCATCAACTACGCCTAAGAAACCATCTCCAGGGTGGATGCCTGTCCAGTTGTCAGAATAGCTGTTATCCACGTACCAAACAACAAGTCCGCCATCATAAGACATCAAGCTTTTACCGCGAGCGATGTGCCCAAGCCCTTTATCAACACCTTGGTGATTTCTCCATTCTAATAAGTAGTAATGATCAGAAAAGAATTTTCCTTGGTTCTTCGTGAAGCCTTCTTGCTTAAATGTAGACGTTCCTTCAGCATTATCAAACAATACTTCGGTTCCATCAACGTTTACAGAAATGTCATCTACAAAGAATCCAGGCATTGTTGCAGCTACATCTGTCCAATAGTTGAATTTCAGGTCGATCTTCTTGCCAGCATAAGCTGATAGATTGAACGCTCCGTTTACCCATTCGCCATTCGTGCTTCCTGTAATACCGTGGCCAGGGTTTTGTTCATTTGGATTCGTATCTGTTGTCAGGTTTCCTTTAACAGTTACCCAATCCGTTGCTCCTTCTTCTTTTACTTGAATAGAAGCATAATCCCAATCTGTTTCAATGTCATACCAAGTTTTAAAGTTTAGTGAAGCTGTTGAAGCTTTTGTAAGATCAAGAGAGGTAACTAATGAGTTATCTAGGTCATCTCCACTACCACTGAAATATTGGTTCGCACCGCTATACGGCTTGTTAACCACGGTTTCTTTTTGTGGAAGATCAACGCGAACGGCATCATTGTTCGTACCTTTCGTGTTTGCCTGATCGAGAAGAACTTCAATCCCTTTACGATTGATCTCTTCGTAAACGAACGTTTCTCCACTTAACCAGTTACCACCGATATACGCTTGTAAGAACTCTTTAGACCAAGCACTGAAACCAGTTGGCTCAGTACCAGGAACTTTACCAGCCCAACTTCCGCTAGACATGATCGACCAGTAAGCAACAGGCTCACCTTGGCCAGTGTATTGTGTATCGTACTCATCCGGAAGCTCAAGATCATGACCATATTCATGAGCGAATACGCCAGCTGCACCATCAGCAGGTTGAACCGTATAATCGTAAGCTCCCATCATACCATTCCAATAATCAACTTCAGACTCTGAGCCTGCGATTGGGAAAGGTGAGCCAAGGTTCCAACGGTGGCTCCAGATTGCATCACCTGCAAGTGCACCTCCGCCAGCTTCTTCACCAACGCTTGAGTGAACGATCATAAGGTGGTCTACTAAACCATCAGCTTCACGCGTATTACCATCTCCATCTAGGTCGTAGCGATCTTCTTGGTCATAGTCTCCTAGGTTAATGTTAGGATCTTTTGCAGCCGCTTCTAGCGCTTCTTTTACTAGAGAACGAGCGTCTTTGTCGTTACCGTCTGGAGTAGGTACGTTACCTCCATAATAAGCAGCTGGATGCTTAGCTTTATACCAACCTCCAACACTACCTGTTACAGAGTAACTTCCACCAGATTGTTGTTCATAATATTGCTTCATGGAGATTAATTTTTCCCCATTCGGCCCTTTATATCCTTTATTTCCAAAGACTAAGTCTTCATAGTGTTTCTTAGGGTATTCTTCATAAAACATATCTGTTTCGTCTGCTTTAATGTTCGTAGCAGGGTAGTCTGGAAACTCTATCATAAGAACAAGAACGTTATCTACACGCTTTTGTCCTTTCCACTTTTCTTCTTTTACATTTTTGATCTTATCTTCTTTTCTACGGTCTTTTTTAAGGCCATCTTTTTTATGCTTACTTCTAATTTCTTTACGTTTTTCACTATGTTCGTCTTCTAGTGCACCTTCAGAGAATTTAGAAGCGTTCTCTTGTTTTTTGTGTAAAAATTGCTGTAATTTTTTCTGTGCATCTGCTTCAGATGCATTTTTACTGATCTCGCCTTGTTTCTTCAGCATTTCGATCAATTTTTCATCGTTGGCGACGCCTAAATCAAAAGGACCGCCTCCATGCTTATGTCCTTTGTGATCATCGTGTTGATGTGTTGCTTGTAAATCGGTTGATACATTCGCTGGTGCAGCACTAACACCTGAAAAAGCAGAGCAGCTTAACATAGTAGCAAGTGCAGCAGATACCCATTTCCCTTTTTTCACCAAGATTCCCCCTAAAATCGTAGTAGTTACCGAAAACCGACATATATTGTCGGATAATTCCGTGTATTCAAAATGTTACCACGATAACGCAACTACTAGAATAGGAGATAACTCCCGTGTTTTTTATATAGAATAGGGAGTATTTACTATTTAAAGAACTATTTTCAAACACTTTTAATTTGAAAAAATGGTGAAGAATGTTTTATTTTAGGAGTTTTCATATAGTTCTTTAGACATAAAAAACAACTCTCGTTCAAAGAGCTGTTTTTTTTTAGCTTTTATAAACGTTTAGAGTAAATCGTTTAACTGCCGTTCCATTCTTTTGAAATGGAAATAAAAGATTAAATAGATGAAGCTGTAGATGATAAGAAAGCACAGGAAGCATATTAGGAGTGGAGAAGTTTCAACAGGCACCCACTTTGCAAGTATGACGATGGGGAAGAAGAATGCGACTGAAGTTATAAAGTGAATACTAGTTTGTTTAAGGGTACTCCATTTTTCAATATCAAAAATCACCGATGCAGTTGAAAAGTAGATTCCGACCAGTAGTGAACCTGTGAAATTCAGCCAAAGTTCTTTTATCGTTATCTCAATTTCGAATAGCATGTAACTAGTTAAAGCAACAAAAAATATCACCGCACCAAAACTCAATCCGATTAAAAGCTTGTTTAAAAAACAATTATTCACAATCATTCATTAGTACCTCCGTTTAATAGTTTTTCTTTTAGTGCTTTAACATATTTTTTACTTACATATTCTCGGTGTCCAGAATGGAAGTACACACACAAATTTCCGTTAAACGATAACTCAAAACGTTTAATCTGATTTACGTTTCCTACTACTGATTTAGAGAAGCGTGCAAAATAGTGATTCCTCAAATGACTTTGGATCATAGTGAGATTCATGCTTACTTCATAGTGTGATTGTTTCGTTCTTGCATAAGTTCTTCTGTCTTCAGAATAAAAATAATCAATTTCTGATGGTTGTAAAATAAACGTTTGATCTTCTTTCGTCCCAAAAATTTTTATGTGGCTTGTTTTGGTGTTCTTAAGGCAAAGGAGGATCTTCTCTAACTCAGAAGTCATTTCATTTGTTTGAATCGTAATGGCAGTTTGTTCATACTTTGGATCAATATCAATCTTAATTTCCAAATAACATCACCTCCAAAAAAAGTATCGCATAATTCAAATCACAAGTACCATAATTTGGTATAAGAAGACTGGAATTACGGTTGAAAGAGATATTTTTTTACATAAATGTTTATTTCATTTAGCGAAGGGTAAATAAATGGGTGGACCATCAAAGTATAAACTCAAAAAGATTTTTGGAAATGAAAGGTTGGTCATTTACTTTGTCTATTCATCTAAATGCAACACTTAAAAATAAATCGGTTAAAAACTTTGAAGAAGCAACAGAGAATATTCTTCATTTTATGAGTAAACTTATCAACATTAATACGTTGTTTATTGCTAAGAACGACAAAGAAGTAAATGAAATAAAAAAAGCGATTAATAAAAACACAGTATTGATTCAAGAAGGTACATCAATGCCCTTTCAAGAAACGTTTTGTAAAGTGAGTGTAGATCAAGGCAATGATATTCTTTTAATCCAAGATATTACGGAAAATGAACGGACGAAGCATCTGAATGTGACGGCAGATCTAGGTGGTGGAAGCTTTATTGCAATACCGATCTATTATGAAGATGGTGAAAATTACGGAACCATCTGTGGTTTAGATACTGAAACCTTTGAGTTTACAGATCAGCACATCGAGCTTTTCCAGACGATGTCATCCTTATTGACGTACGTGTTAGAACTGGACAAGGCAAATAAAGAGATAAAAGAACTTTCAGTGCCGATCGTTCCTTTAACAAAAGGTGTTGCAATCCTTCCAATCATTGGTCATATCAATGAATATCGAGCAGAAATCATCATTCAAAGCACACTAGAAAGCAGCATGAGCTTAGAACTGGAGTATATGATCGTTGATCTTTCAGGAGTGAGCAGAATCAATAATTCGGTTAGTGAATATTTGTTAAATATTGTGAAGTTGTTAAGGTTAATTGGTGTTACTCCAATTCTAACGGGATTCAGACCTGATCTTGCAATGACAACTTTACATGTTGATGTAGATTTTAAAGGAATTATGATCACGAACAATTTAGAGAGTGCACTCTCGCAGATCGGATTTAGCCTAAATAAAACTGAAAGTAATCATTTAAGATCACAGTCTGTTATGTGATCTTTTCTTTTAAGTAAATGTTTCTTTATCTTCATTGTCCGTTTCAGATCCTTACTTTTCCGGAGGTGAGGTGAGCTTACCCTAAGTATGGGGTAGCTAAGAAGTTTCTCACACTACAGTCAACTTAGAAGTCATTAAAGAAAACAGTAGTCATAATATTCATTTTTTTATATAATTAAAATAATATAAACTTATCAGTCGTTTTTATGTATTCACCAATCGGAGGGGAAAGTATGAAGTCATTTGAAGAAAAATTGGATCAATACGCTGAATTAGTGATAAAGGTTGGATTAGGTTTAAAAGAGGGACAAAGGTTGCTCATTAGTTCGCCAATTGAGACGGCAGAATTTACGCGTAAGGTAACGAAGCATGCATACGAGAATGGTTGTAAACGAGTGATGGTGGATTGGACAGATACACAAACAAGCCGCATTCATCTCACTCTTGCATCAGAAGAGGTTCTTCAAAATGATCTGCCTTCATGGGAAATTGATAAATATAATAGCCTTGTGGAAAATCATGATTGTTTTTTGATGATCACGGGGAATGATCCGAATGCTTATAAAGGCGTTCCTTCTGAGCGAATGATGTTCGTTCAAAAAAATCGCGGTGAGAAACTTCAAGCTTTCTCAGCGGGTCAATTAAGAGGAGATATGCACTGGGCGATCGCTGGTGCACCTACGGTTGGTTGGGCAAAGAGCGTATTCCCAGACAAAAGTGACGAAGAAGCAGTAGAGACACTCTGGGAAGCAATCTTTAAGACCGTCCGAGTCGATCAGGATGATCCTGTAGCAGCATGGGACGAACATGTGAAAACATTGACAGAGAAAGTGAATTACTTAAACGAACAGCAGTTCAAAACGCTTCATTATAAATCAGAAGGTACGGATTTAAGCATCGATCTTCATCCAGATCACACGTGGATCGGTGGAGGTCACCATTCAACGTTCGGAACGTATTATATCCCGAACTTGCCAACGGAAGAAGTGTTCACGACACCGAGAAAATATGGTGTAAACGGTAAAGTATCAAGCTCAAAACCACTTTCGGCGATGGGGAACATCATTGATAACTTCAGCTTAACGTTTAAAGATGGAAAAGTGATTGATTTCACGGCAGAGGAAGGGTATGACACATTGAAACAGCTGCTTAGCATCGATGATGGAATGGGGTACTTAGGTGAGGTTGCATTAGTTCCTCACGATTCACCGATCTCAAACTCAGGTATCACATTTAATAACACATTGTATGATGAAAATGCTTCATGCCATCTAGCGATCGGAACATCAATCACGATGTCAGTTAAGGATGCAGGAAACCTTTCACCAGAACAGATGGAAGAAAAAGAGATCAACTTCAGCCGCGGCCACACTGATTTTATGATCGGTTCTGCAGATCTTGAAATTGAGGCTGAATATGAGGATGGTAAACGTATTCCGTTATTTACAAAAGGGAACTGGGCGATATAAAGATTAAAAGACTCCACGCTGTTGGGGTCTTTTTTTTGTTCATGGAATCTTTGGCAGCCTATGAAAGTAGTTGATTTCCGTTTCAGGTGCTTCGCTTTCCGGGGGGTGTGCGGTGAGCCACCTCGGTGCTTTGCACCCCTAGGTGTCTCACCTGTCACACTGATCCCCCAGGAGTCTTACACCTTACACTACAATCAACTTGGCAATGATGCTTAAGAAGATAAATCCAAATAGCAATTAGTTTGGGACTTATGAAAGATAAGAGGATTAGATGGTGAGAGCTATTTTTAAAAAAAAGAATAGGACAAACCTCTTCATGGAAAAATAACGAAAATGAAGGAGGTTTGTTTATGAAAAAGATAGTCGCGCTTTTAGCGGCGTTTACGATTGTACTTAGCGGCTGCGGCAACTCTAATAATATGAAGGAAAGCGAAGCCGCTCCAAAGAACATGAGTAACGAAACGCGAAATAGCCCAAGATTAGAACAGATTAATTCGCCACAGAAAAAACAAGTGGATATCTCTAAAGCTGAAACGAATCATGGTAAAACGAAGATTGAGACTTTAGGATTCTTAGAGCCGATTGAAGCGAAACAATCAATAAAAGATGTACAAGAATCGGTAAACGATCTAACTTACGTAGCGTTTTTTAGTTATCAAGTAAATAAAGATGGATCACTTAAGCCGATTAAGGATTATGCGGCGCTTCAAGAAGTGAAGAAATCTAAAGCCATGCCGATGATGGTGTTAACAAACTTTATAGACGGAAACTTTTCACCTGAGATCGCACATAACATCTTCACAGATAAAACCGCTTCAAAAACACTGATCGGCAGCGTTATCAGCACGATGAAGCAAAAAGGGTATAAAGCACTGAATATTGATTTCGAACATATTAAAGAAAAAGATCGAGAGCTATATAACGGTTTTCTAGAAACGATCATCCCACAAGTTCAAAAAGAAGGATTTAAAGTTTCTACTGCATTGGCACCAAAAACAAGTGATGAACAAAAAGGACCGTGGCATGGAGCACATGACTATAAACGTCATGGAGAGCTAGCTGACTTTGTTGTTCTTATGAC
The DNA here is from genome assembly GCA_016401345.1 of Fictibacillus nanhaiensis. Lineage (GTDB taxonomy): Bacteria > Bacillota > Bacilli > Bacillales > Fictibacillaceae > Fictibacillus > Fictibacillus phosphorivorans. Next base: position 220,007 of record JAEACG010000004.1, read on the forward strand.
CTATGAGTGGGGCTGGTCTGGCGGACCTCCAATGGCTGTTGCGCCTGTAAAGCAAGTAGAGAAAGTAGTGAAGTATGCAACATCTGTCATCCCTCCAGAAAAAATCGTGATGGGTGCACCGTTATACGGATATGACTGGACACTTCCTTATAAAAAAGGAAATAAGTTTGCAAAACGCGTCGCGCCAGCAGAAGCACATGATTTGGCATTAAAAGAAGATGCGACTGTAAAATACGATAACGAGTCTCAAGCGCCGTTTTTTAATTACAAAGATGATAGCGGCAAAGAGCACGTTGTATGGTTTGAGAACGAACAAAGTGCTGAAGCAAAGAATCAACTCGTGAAGAAATATAAATTAAGAGGGCTTGGTTATTGGGTATTAGGAGAACCATTCCCTGAAAACTGGACGCTACTAAGAGATCAATTTGAGATTGCTCATAAATAAAACAAAAAGGATTAAGCATTTCAGTGCTTAATCCTTTTTCCTGTTTAAGTTTGAGTTATAGAGCAGCGGACAAACATTTTTCGACGACTACACCTCTGCGATCTGGAAAAACTGTTTCAAAGTGGTACTGAGGAAACAGTGCTGATATTTGTTCTGTGATACCTGCTGCTTTTTGATGAGGCGTAAAACAGACGATGGATGGTCCCGATCCACTTATAGCTGCACCATAAGCACCGAGTTCAATCGCTTTTTCTTTTAGTTCAGCATAGAGGGGAACCCATTTTGAACGAAACGGTTCATGAAACAGATCGCGGTTCATCATATCGGCTGCTTTCTTCCAGTCGTTCTTCATCAATGCTGCAACAAGAACATTGCTGATCGCGCTTCCTTCAACCGCCTTGTTGAAGGGAAGAAGGTTTGGCAGAGAGCCTCTAGACTGTTTCGTATGAAGAACTCCATCTGGAATGGCAACGATCATCTCAACTGCAACATCTGGAACATGGACTGTTTCTACCACTTGTCCATTGTAAAAGCTGATCGTAAGTCCTCCAAATATGGCTGGTATCACATTATCAGGATGTTCTTCTAGTGAACTTGCAAGTAGTGATTTTGATTCTTTAGAAAGTTCAAGGTTTAAAAGGATGTTTGCGAGTTCGATGCCTGCCACGATCGCTGATGCAGAACTTCCCATTCCTTTTGATGTTGGAAAAGTACTAACCACATCTAGCTGACACGGAGGCAATTTTTTTCTAAAAGAATCTGCTGTGAAATGTGCAGCCTGCATGATTAAGTTGTTTTCATCTTTATTGAATGCTTGAAGTTCTTCGCCGTGAAATGTTGTTTTTCGCGGAGCGAACGGCTGAACGTGAACCGTTAAGTATCTATTTAGTGCAAGCCCGACAGAATCAAAGCCGGGACCAAGATTGGCAGTACTTGCTGGAACATGAATAGAAAAAGGTTCTGCTTTCATTTATACAACACATCCTTTTAGCTGTTGGCGTAGTAGATCAAAATCATTCGGAATCACGATTGGTTCTTGTTGCACTGTTTTTAGCGCAATGTCAGGATCTTTAAGACCATTGCCCGTTAGGATGGCCACAACCGAAGCGCCTTTTGGAAGCAAACCTTGTTTGTGTTGTTTATACAATCCAGCAATCGTACTGCAAGAAGCAGGTTCAGCGAAAACACCTTCTTTGGATGCAAGCATCTGATAAGCTTCTAAGATTTCTTCATCTGTAACAGCATCAATGACCCCACCTGATTCTTCTAATGCAGATGAAGCTAACTTCCAGCTCGCAGGATTCCCGATTCGGATGGCAGTTGCAATCGTTTCAGGATTCTTTACCACAGATCCGTTTACGATAGGAGCTGCACCGGCTGCTTGGAATCCATGAATACGGGGGAGTCCAGAGGATCTCACTGCATCATACTCTTTGAACCCTTTCCAATAAGCACTAATGTTACCAGCGTTTCCAACGGGTATTGCTAGGATGTCAGGAGCTCCGTCTAGCGCATCAACTAATTCGAAAGCAGCTGTTTTTTGTCCTTCCAGACGATATGGATTTACAGAGTTAACAAGGGTGAAGTCTTCTTCTTCACTCATTTTTTGTACCATCTGAAGAGCTTCATCAAAATTTCCTTCTATCGCAAAGATCTCTGCTCCATACATTTTAGCTTGAGCAAGCTTTCCTTGAGCGATCTTACCATCAGGAATAACAACGATACATCTGAGGCCAGCTCTTGCACCATAAGCCGCAGCTGCAGCAGACGTATTTCCTGTAGATGCACAAATAATCGCTCTGCTGCCTTCTTCTTTCGCTTTTGCAACAGCCATCACCATGCCTCTGTCTTTAAAAGAGCCTGTAGGATTCGCTCCTTCGTACTTCGCATAAAGGTTGATGCCCCATTCCTTAGATAGATGTGTCAGTGGAATAAGTGGAGTTTGCCCTTCGTTCAACGATAGAAGGGGAGTAGACTCATTAATCGGCAAATATTCTCTATATTGATGTAGTAGTCCTTTCCAATGCATATTAAGCTCCCTCCACTCGATAGTGACTTTTGATTTCTTGTACCATTTCAGAGTCGCGAAGCAGGTTATAGACGTGGCTATCTTGCTGCTTGTTCGTTCCGTGTGTCACGATTACAACTTCTGCTACCCCTTTATGATCTACAGGGCTTTGAATTAATTTTTCAAGTGAGATGTCATGCAGTGCAAACAGAGAAGTGATCGAAGAGAAAGCACCTGCCTCATCTTTCACGTACAACCGGTAAAAGAATTTTCCGTCGATCTCGTTCGGCTGTTTTAACTGTTTATCAAACTGTGGAGCAACAACGCTTTTACCATTAACACCAAGTCGCATGTTTTTCACCACAGCAACTAAATCAGAAACAACTGAAGTAGCGGTTGGTAGCTGCCCGGCACCTGGTCCGAAGAACATGGTTTCTCCTACAGACTCACCGTAAACATAGACCGCATTGTATTCATTTTGAACACTTGCTAGCGGATGCGAGTCAGGCAGAAGAGTGGGCTCAACACTGATTTCCACTTTTCCGTTATCCTTTTTTGCGTTTCCGATCAGTTTCAGCGTATAACCGAACTGGCGTGCATATTCGAGATCTTCTTGTGTAACTTTTGAAATACCTGACACGGATACATCATCCAAGTGGATGTGCATGGAGAAGCCGAGTGTTGAGAGAATCGCCATTTTTCTCGCTGCATCGATGCCTTCTACATCTGATGTGGGGTCGGCTTCTGCGTATCCAAGATCTTGAGCTTCTTTTAATACTTCTTCATAGTTGCGCTGTTGTTTATCCATTTTTGTAAGAATGTAGTTCGTTGTTCCGTTGACGATTCCCATCATTTTTGTAATTTTGTCTGAAGCCAACCCATCGACGAGTGAACGAATAATGGGGATTCCTCCTGCAACACTTGCTTCATAGAATAGATCGCATTCATTCTCATGAGCTACTTGTAAAAGCTCTGCACCGTATAAGGCCATCAAATCTTTGTTTGCCGTGATCACATGCTTTTTATTTTGAAGAGCAAGTGTGATATATTCCCGGGCTAGTTCAATACCGCCCATCACTTCAATAACAACCTGTATATTTGGATTTTGAATGACGTCCTCAGGATGCTGTGTTAACCATTCATTATTTATGGAGACAAGACGTTCTTTATCTACATTCTGAACGAGTATCTTTTCAATAAAAACAGGGCATCCAACTCGGTGCTGCAATTCTTCGCGATTCCCTTCGATCATTCTAACAACACCACTGCCGACAGTTCCTAATCCTAAAAGTCCTACTGATACGTGAGTAACCATTTTATCCGCCCCTTTGTTTTTATGGAAAGTACACATGTATGTTTGATATGGACATTTTACATGGTGTTGGAACATCATACAACAGGATTCTTTGTAAAGATTTAGATAGCGCTTACATTAACCGTTCCTCTTTAGTCTTTTTTATAGAGTAATAGGATAATCTCGGATATGATAGGAACAGGACTGTAAAAAAAGGGGAGCGCTTCTTATGGCTTATGAGTTAGAAGAAACGGTTAAGGACACACTGAATTGTTTAGATGAGAATATCTTTTATATAGATCAAGACTTTCACATTTCTTGGATGAACAATAGCAGCAAGAATTTAATAGAAATGATGAAGACTTACCTTAAAATAGAATCTGCCGAAGACATTCTTGGTTTACCTATTAGAAGTTTTCATAAAAGCTCTTTTCAAGAAGAGCTGTTGAAGAAAGGTGAGTTTCCGATCGATATGCAGATTGTTCTCTTTAATAGGTTTGTTGCAAGATTGATCGTGAAAGAACTAATCTTGCAGAATCAGAAAAGGGGATATCTGTTAACGTGGAAAGATATAACAGAGCGCGAACAAGAAAAGGAAAAAACAAAAGAACTTATTAATGAACTAGCGACGCCTATTCTTCAAACAATCGCAGACCATACGCTGTTAGTGCCGCTGATTGGAGAGCTAACACTCGAGAGACTCGAGACGTTGACTACGAAACTATTAAAAGAATGCTTAAACAATGGAGCGGATTATGTCATCTTAGACTTTTCAGGTGTAACAACCATCACAGATCCTGAGCTGGGGCATGAGATTCAAAAGCTTACAGATGCGATTAAGTTGATGGGAGCAGATGTATTGTACTGCGGTTTTCCAAAAGAAATGGTTAAAAATATGGTTTCTCTTGGTGTACATACGAATCAACGTTCATTTGTATCATTTCGAAATGCTATTCGTTATGTTGTTTCAGAACTTCAAAAATAAAGAAGCAGCCGTTTAGTGCGGCTGCTTTGTCTTTTTAATATTTTTAATCGCCTCTTTATAGGAAAGTGGACTTAACTCCTCTGTATGAACGAACTCCCATACCCAATCGGCGTCTGTGTAGGCATATTCTCTCAACGCCCATCCGATGCCTTTTCGGATAAAGAAATCTTGATCGTACTTTGTATCCTTAATAATTTGTGCTAGAAGCTCTTTATCCGTCTTATCTTTGTACCCGAGTTGAAATAGTATGGCCGATCGCATTAGCCAGATGTTCTTGGATTGAACCCAACGTTTCGTAACGAGTTCAATCTCTTCAGGAAACTTCATCAAATAATAGCCTGCGATATGTTTAGCAATATGATCAACCGTATCCCACCAGCTTTTATTCACGATGGTATATTCGATCCAATCTATATCCTCTTTTGTCATCTGCTTCTTTAATTTTTCTATTATTGTAAACGTGGCATACTGCATTTCGCGTTCTGGCCGAGACCAAGCTTCTTTAATCAATGATGGTAGTTCTTCTTTTGAAGGTAATCCATACTCTTTTAAAAATTCCTTCATACTTTGTTTCAAAATGGGAGAACGAATTCCGAAAAATTCGAACTGATCACGCATATATTTTTTCATTGGTTCTGCATCTTCTTTATTCGCTTGTCTGTTTAAATATTGCCACAATTTTTCTTCATACATGGGATTTCACTCCTTTTAACAAAATTATACAAAATATTGTTAACTAACTGAAACTTTTTTCTGTAACTCTCGTAAATATCTATATAAAACCAATATTGGAAATTAATTATTGTCGACAAAATTTTACAATCTTTTTTGTTTCACTTTGTTAAGGTTATATCAAATTCGACAAAAGGGCGTGGTCATTTATAGCTTTGCAATAAAAAGTATATGAAGACAGGAGAGATGACCGTGGAGCTATTCGGATATCCGTTGTCTACGATCTATTTAGGAAGCTTTATCGTTTTTGGGTGCATCACTTTTGTATACATCCTTTTTGGTGACATGCTTGATGCAGCAATGGACTTTTTGCACCCATCGCTCATCTTATCCTTTTTTACAATCGGGACGGCTACGGGCTACTTATTAGAAATCATGACTGAAATTAACAGCTGGTTCATAATGGTTTTCAGTGGATTACTTTCGCTGTTACTCGTGACTCTTTTAAACGTTTTCGTCTTGATGCCGATCCGTTCATCAGAAGAATCATTAGCTTATCGAGATGAAGACCTTAAGGGAAGAGTGGGCACCGTATTAACTTCGGTTCCGACAGATGGATTTGGCGAAATTCTAATCGAAGGTATAAGCGGGAGGATCTCTAAATCCGCAATAAGCATGGATAACAAACCAATTTCTCAAGGAGAAAAAGTGTTGATCATCGACATCCAAAAAGGTGTAGTATCCGTCATGCGTTATGAGCAAGTGGAACAAACATATATTCATTAAACTGGAGGGGTTATTATGAGTTTTTCACCGTTGTTTATCGTTATCGGGGTTGCCGTATTCTTAGTCGTTGCTCTTATTAGTGTTTTTATTACAAAGTATAGAACGGCGAGCCCAGATGAAGCATTGATCGTAACGGGAAGCTTCTTAGGAAGCAAGAACGTGAATATCGATGAAGCAGGCAATCGTATTAAGATCGTTCGTGGAGGCGGTACGTTCGTACTTCCTGTTTTCCAACAAGCAAAGCCGCTTAGTTTGTTAACGAGTAAGTTAGATGTACAAACACCAGAAGTATATACAGAGCAAGGTGTTCCCGTTATGGCTGACGGAACAGCGATCATTAAAGTAGGAAGCTCAATCGGTGAGATCGCGACTGCTGCTGAGCAGTTCTTAGGAAAGTTGAAGGAAGATCGTGAAAATGAAGCACGTGAAGTCCTTGAAGGTCATTTACGTTCTATCTTAGGATCGATGACGGTTGAAGAGATCTATAAGAATCGTGAAAAATTCTCGCAGGAAGTTCAACGTGTAGCTTCTCAAGATCTAGCTAAAATGGGATTGATCATCGTATCGTTTACGATCAAAGATCTTCGTGATAAGAATGGATACCTAGATTCTCTTGGTAAGCCTCGTATTGCACAGATTAAGCGCGACGCTGACATGGCGATGGCAGAAGCTGAAAAAGAAACGCGTATCAAACGTGCTGAAGCAGATAAAGAAGCAAAGCAGTCTGAGTTAGGCCGCGCGACAGAAGTAGCGGAAGCTGAAAAGATGAATCAGTTGAAAGTGGCTGAGTTCCGTCGTGAACAAGATGTGGCTAAAGCCCGTGCTGACCAGGCATATCACCTAGAAGAAGCGATCGCAAAACAGCAAGTAACAGAACAACAGATGCAGATTAAGATCATCGAGCGTCAAAAGCAGATCGAACTTGAAGAAAAAGAGATTCTTCGTCGTGAAAAGCAATACGACTCAGAAGTTAAGAAGAAAGCTGATGCAGACCGTTATGCAGTTGAACAAAACGCAGAAGCTGACAAACGCAAACAGGTTGCTGAGGCAGATGCTCATAAGTATCGTGTTGAAGCCATGGCAAAAGCCGAAGCTGAGAAAGTACGCCTTGACGGACTTTCAAGAGCAGAAGCGGAACGTGCAAAAGGGGAGTCCGAAGCAGATGTTATCCGTCTGAAAGGTCTTGCTGAAGCAGAAGCGAAACAGAAGATCGCAGAAGCGTTCGAGTTATATGGTCAGGCAGCGATGATGGATATGATGATTAAGATGCTTCCAGAATACGCGAAGCAAGTGGCAGCACCACTTTCTAACATCGATAAAATTACGGTCGTGGATACAGGCGGCGGTGAAAATGGTGGAGCAAACCGTATTACGGGTTACGCGACGAATTTAATGTCATCACTTCAAGAATCTTTAAAAGCATCTTCAGGCATTGATGTAAAAGAACTGCTAGAAAATTTCTCTGGAAAAGGGAACGTTCGCAATAGCATCGACGATCTTCGCATCGAATTTGCTAAAAAAGAGCCGAATGCAGTAGCAACAAAGGAAAAAGCAGAAGTAAAAGCATCAAAGGGCGAATAAATAAAGAAAAAGCTTACTCTGGATGGGGCGAAATAGCCCCTGTAAGAGTAAGCTTTTTGTAAATATATTTGCTAAGGAGACGTTGAGCGAAATTTATGCTCGTTCGCGGAGATTCCACATACCAGCCAGATTCAACGATTACTCCTTATTCATCTGAGCCTCGACAGCCTCAAGCTTTCCTGCCATCGTAGACTTTTTATCGCGGCGGTCATCGATGCGAATATTTGTGGCTACTCGCTGAATGCCATTTGAAAAGGGTACCTCATGAAGCTGCTGTATCACATGAAAGAGATCTGGAAGCTCGCCTTCAATCAATGTACTCATCGGAGTAAGCTGGTAATTTACTTTATCTTTATTTTGCTGAAGAACTTTTTGTATTTCAGCTACATATTCACTAACACTAGGAGTTTCAGTACCGATTGGAATGATCGTAATATCTACAATTGCCATAAATAAAACACCTCAACTTTTTACTTTATTGTAGCAAAACCAAACATAATGACAAACAAAAGGACGATAACTATGGAAATTCAGTATGCGAAGAAACACCATCTTCAAAAAATAATAGCATTAGATAAAAAAATGATCGGAAGTGATCATAGGAAAGAAGAGCTCGAACATGCGATAAAAGAGGAAAGATGTCTCATCCTCTATCAGGAGGATGAAATCGCTGCTTTTTTAATCTATCATACTCACTTCTTTGACTGCTGTTTTATATCGCTTATCATGGTTGATCCGGCTCATCAAAGAAAAGGATTGGCGAGTAGTTTGTTAACACACATGAGTAGGATCTCACCTACAAATAAGCTATTCTCATCCACAAATGAATCAAATGAATCTATGAAAAAGGTATTTATCAAGAACAATTTTAAGAAAAGCGGATATATCGATAACTTAGATGAAGGAGATCCAGAGATTATTTATTATAGAAATTGTTACTAAAAGTTTGGGCCGCTTTCAACAAGCATCCCTATAAAAGAAAGGAAGAAACAAGATGGTGGAACTAAAAAGAATAGATGAGGCGATCGATGAACTTTTTACATATAGAAATATTGGAACTGATCCAGCGTTCAGTAGGTTTATTCCGATGGTTTACGATCCGATCGATTTTGATTGGCGCAATGAGTTCCAACCTGAATTTACAGAACTGTTCAACGGACTCATGCTTAGAGGAGACGAAAAGGTAAATCGAGTATTTTTGGCTGTTTTCCCTACAGAAGAAATTTTAGAAAGATTCATTGCTGAAAGTCATCCAGGAGATCTGTTATTTATGCATCATCCCATTGTGATGGAATGCGGAGATCCAAAAGGGAAATGGGGAAGAGGCTTTATGCCAATACCTCCTCATTTTATCCAGCAGATGAAGAAAAGACGTTTATCGGTATTTACGCTTCATGTACCACTCGATTATTCAAGGGTAATCAGTACGAGTGATGCGTGGGGAGAAGCATTAAACGCAAAAGTGATTGGAGAACTATTGAAGGATGATAATGGAGCTTGTGGTATTCTTTGTGAAATAGCTCCTACTTCTACAGAGGACTTGATTCATCATTCAACCGAATTGTTCGGAATTCCTTATGCTGATGTGCATGGTCCTATTCATAAAAACATAACGAAGATCGCGATTGTTGCAGGATGCGGTGATAAAGTAGAAGCAATGATCGAGGCGGAAAAGATGGGCGCAGAAGCCTATTTGACAGGTGAGGTGCATTGCCACATCGATAACGAGTACGGTAAAAAGAAGTATGAACAGATGAAAAGCTATATTGCTCAAAGTACAATGAGCTTAATCGGCGTATCGCATGCTGCTTCCGAATATTTAGTTCATGCTACACAGTTGAAATCTTGGTTTGAAGAGCAGTTTCAATTGCCTGTAACGCTATTACCTCAAAGTAAATGGTGGGTATGATCAAAACAAAAAAGAGGTGGAAAGAAGACATGAACATTCGGCGAGCGAAAATAACAGATGCAGCAGAAATTGCGAAAGTACACGTGAAAAGCTGGCAGCAATCGTATAAAGATCTAGTAGATGACGATTATCTATCACAGATGTCGGTTACGGAAAGAGAACAAAGATGGAGTGAATGGTTGGTCCAGAAATCGCACATTGTTCTTGTTTTAGAAGATGAGAATCATCATTTATGTGGCTTTATTTCTGGAGGATTGATCAGGTCACAACATCAATATGAAAGTGAGATATATGCTTTTTACTTAGAAAAAACAGTGCAACAAAAAGGACATGGAACAAGAATGCTTAAAGCGTTCTGTAAAGAACTAACATCTATAGGGAAAAAAAGTATGATCGTGTGGGTATTGAAAGAAAATCCATCCAAACAAGCATATATTTCAACAGGTGGGAAAAAGATAGATGAAGAACAGATAACAATAGGAAAGCAGCACTTGTTTGAAGAATGCTTTGCATGGGATGACATAACGTATATACTGACTACTAGTACCGAACAAACGACTTAAATACATAGAAAAAATAACACTGCGTTTTACTGAAATGCATTTTCCTCTTTCCAAATTACCCAATTTATCGTTACAATGGTAGAAGGTGTAAAAAAAGAAGTTGGTGACGTCATGGAATTTGACTTAATAAATATCATACATCAATATAGCTATTTTGGTATTTTTCTACTATTGGCATTAGGTATTATCGGCTTACCTATTCCGGATGAAATCCTTTTGGCCACTGTAGGATACTTCATTTTTGCAGGAGATCTTCCTGCTTTACCTGCTGTAATGAGTGCGTTTTTAGGAGCGATAGCAGGTATTACGGGTAGCTATTATTTTGGAAACATCTGTGGTAAACCTCTGTTAAAAAAGTTAGGCCCAAAATTTGGGGTATCTGAAGAAAAGATAGATAAGACACAAAATTTCTTTTTGAAGTACGGAAAATCAGCTTTGTTTTTCGGTTACTTTATGCCAGGAATCAGACATCTGACTGCTTACTTCGCTGGAATGTATTCTTTAAATTGGAGACAATTCGCACTTTACGCTTATAGTGGTGCTTTGTTCTGGTGTTCCTTCTTTATCGTGATCGGCTATCAATTGGCAGGTCGATGGGCTCTAGTCATGGAAGTAATCCATAAAGTAGGTCTGTTTGCTTTTACAATAGTAATCCTTAGTGTTGTTGCTTGGTTCATCTTTAAGCCGAAAAACAAAGGTTCCTATTCAAATGGATGGTTTAAATAATAATGTCTTCCAATACTGGAAGGCTTTTTTATGTCTTTTAACAAAAATCATTGCTATGTATATTTTCTCTTCAACAAACAAATTTTATTAGATGACAGTCAAAAATTTTTAAAGGAGTGTCATTTAATGAAAAAGACTATTCTCGTTACTTCAATGGCCGTGATGCTATCATCGTTTCTAGGGGCTTGTGGAATGAACAACAACGACAAGGACATGGGAAAAGAAGCGCGTAACAACATGACTGAAGTGAACTACGACAACCGTGCTGACCGAAATATGGATAACATGAACAACAACATGGATATGGGTATGGATAATCAGTACGACGAAAACACGCGTATGGATGTAGCAGATAAAGCAGCGAACAAAGTAACAGATCTTAAAGAAGTAGACGATGCGACCGTTATCGTTACAGAGAACAATGCTTATGTAGCTGCAAAGCTTAAAGGCGGCGAGAGCATGAAGCTTTCGAGAGAGACAGAAAAGAAAATCGGCGATACCGTTCGTAAAACAGATCCTGATATAAATGATGTCTTTGTTTCAACGAACCCTGACTTCATCGATCGTATGAACGGATATGCAGACGAGATCAACAAAGGAAACCCTGTTTCAGGTTTTGTAAAAGAGTTTAACGATACGATCAAGCGTGTGTTCCCAACCAATCGTTAAATGAGTAAAAGGGCTGAGTATGTCTCAGTCCTTTACTTACGAAAACATTTGTTAGAAAATTCATTATATCTGAATATTGACTCCAATCTCATATCGTGTTACAAATACATATGGATAAAAAAATATTTCGACAAAATTCGATAATTACAATAAAAACGAAATCATATAGATGACCACGGAGGAGGAATTTAATATGCAGAAGCGGACGCTCTCGGTGGGCTTAATGTTATTTGCTTTATTTTTTGGAGCAGGAAATTTAATTTTTCCGCCAGCATTGGGTCAGTCAGCAGGGGAAATGGTCTGGCAGTCCATGGTTGGCTTTTTCATAACAGGAGTTGGATTACCTTTATTGGGTGTAATCGCACTAGCACGTACGGGTGGTGGCCTACAAACCTTAACGGAACGAGTTAATCCGTTATTCGGTTCTGTTTTCGCAATCATACTCTATTTAGCCATAGGGCCTTTCTTTGGAATCCCTAGAACTGGAACTGTTTCTTATGAGATGGCAGTCGTTCCTTTCTTACCAGAAAGTATGAACAATGGTCTGACGCTTTTCTTGTTTACAGTTGTATTCTTTGCCGTAACGTATTGGCTTTCGTTAAATCCATCAAAACTTGTAGACCGAATCGGTAATATCTTAACGCCAGTATTATTGCTCATTATCGTATCTCTTTTAGTTAAGGCGATCATTACACCGGTTGGAAAACTAGGTACTGCATCTCCTAATTATGCAAGTAATCCTTTAGTTAAAGGGTTTATGGATGGATATTTGACGATGGATACACTAGGAGCACTTGCGTTTGGTATCGTAGTCATCACAGCAGTGAAGCGACCAGAGATGAAAAAAGAACAAGTAACCAAGATGGTTATCAAGGCAGGACTGATCGCAGCTACTTGTTTGGCCGCGGTTTATGGTATTTTAGCTTATTTAGGGGCAACAAGTCAGTCACTAGGCCAAACGGATAATGGCGGTCAGATCCTTACAAATGTTGTAGCAGAACTTTTTGGACCGTTTGGAAACGTACTCCTTGGTCTAGCTGTAGCACTAGCTTGTCTTACAACTTCAGTAGGTCTTGTAACTGCTTGTGGAGAATTTGCAAAAAAAATGTTCCCGAATGTTTCCTATAAAACAGTTGTACTTCTTATGAGTGTTTTCAGTGCTGGTATTGCAAACCTAGGATTAACACAGTTAATCTCAGTTTCTGTACCTGTTTTAACAGCGATCTATCCAATTGCGATTGTTTTGATCCTGCTTTCTTTCCTACATGATTTATTCTCTGGGAGAAAAGAAGTATATATCGGTGGAATCATAGCAACTGCACTTGTCTCAATAGCAGATGGATTAAAAGCTTTTGGACTTAAACTGGGTGCGATCGAACAAATTTATTTGCATATCCCTCTTTATGCAGATGGAATCGGGTGGCTGCTCCCTGCTATCATAGGATCAGTTGTAGGTTTTATCATTGCCGTAATAAGAGGTAGAATTGTCATCTTCTCTACAAATTAAGAAAAAGCGAATGCCTTAGGATCAGATCCTAAGGCATTTTTTTTATGTTATTTAAACCAACGCTGGTGTTTTTTCTTTTATCTTAGCTGCAACGTTTTGAGCGATCCATACGCCACATGCACTTGCTTGGGCGAGACCACGCGTGATTCCAGCACCATCTCCACCAACATAGAGGCCGCTGATCTCTGACTCGAATTTATCATCAAGCTTTGGACGTGCAGAATAGAACTTAGCTTCTACACCATAAAACAATGTGTGTTCTGATGCGATACCAGGTGTTACTTTATCTAATGCCTCAGTCATTTCAATCAAACTTTTCATCGTGTTATAAGGAAGCACAAGCCCTAGGTCGCCAGGTACAGCTTCTTTTAATGTTGGAGAAAGGAAACCTTCTTTTATTCGTTTATCCGTAGATCGACGTCCTTTTAAGATATCACCATACTTCTGAACGACAAGGCCACCCATAGAAAGCTGATTGGCAAGTCTTGAAACCTCATGAGCGTATTCTGTAGGCTGATCGAACGGTTCAGCGAATTGATGTGATACAAGGAGTGCAAAGTTTGTGTTCTCACTGCCTAGCTTAGGATCTTTATAGGCGTGTCCGTTCGCAAGCATGATACCAGAATGGTTCTCTACGACAACATGTCCAGAAGGATTGGAACAAAACGTTCTTACTTTTGTGCCGACAGATGTATTAAAAACAAATTTACCTTCATAAAGATGCTTGTTGATCTCTTCCATCACTAAGTTAGAAGTTTCAACACGAACGCCAATGTCGACTTGGTTAGCTGTCATTTTTATACGTCTTTTTTTAAGAATTTTCGTTAGCCATGTTGAACCATCGCGACCGGGAACAATAACAACTTTTTCTGATGTAAGAGATGTTCCGTCTTTTAGAAGGATTCCTTTTGCTACATATCCTTCAGCCGTTCGTTCGGTAATGAGATCTTCAACCTCAGCTTTATATTTCATCTCAATGCGTGTTTTTAAGTATTCATAGATGCTTCTCAGTATTTCAAGGTTTTGTTCTGTACCAAGATGACGAACTTGAGCTCTTAGAAGCTTCAAACCAGCTGCATAACCGCGTTTTTCAATATCCTTAACTTCTGGTGTAAGAGGGTCTGTGATTGAATCAGTGGCTCCGTGCTCTAAGTTGATCTCATCTACATATTTAATAAGTTCAACCACTTGTTCTTCCGATAGGTAATCTGTCATCCATCCTCCGAATTCGCTCGTAATATTGAACTTTCCATCCGAATAAGCTCCTGCTCCGCCAAAACCATTTGTGATCGAACAAGCTGGTAAACAACCGGCAAATTCTTTTCTGCCTGCAGCAGGCGGACATTTTTGAATTTTCTTCTCTAAAATCGGGCACGAACGTGCATAGATGTCATGTCCCTTATCTATTAACAAAATCTTTGCATCTGGAAGCTGTCTTGTTAGTTCGTAGCTCGTAAAAATTCCTGCAGGACCTGCGCCAACAACGATTACATCATAATGGGTATTCATAATAATCCCCCTTGAAATACTTGGTAGTTTTTCTAGAATTGTTTTTTCCCTTGGTAAATATAACAATTATTAAGGCGAATTTCAACTAAAATACGAACAATTTAATAAAAAAATATATTTTTATTCGTGTTTTAGATTGAGAAGATGATTGATATTAGGATTGACAGTAAATCAGGAAATAAGATTACAATGTAAAACAAGTAAGAGTAATTTTCTAAAAGATTGTTGCTTTAATATCTTTTGTCTACCTCTTTAACTGTTGATTGGAGTGGAAGGTGCGTGCCTACTACATGAGATACTTCTTGCAAGGCATGCGACGAGGAAGCTTACTACGAAGCATCACTTGTAGACGCAGGAGCAAGTAACTTCTTAAGGCTGGCTTGTGAGACACTTAAAAGTGAAACGTCCAAATGTGGTGGCTCACCGCCTGCCCCGCGGAAAGCGAGCAGCCTGGAATGGAAATCAAAACTCCCAAAAGCAACAAAGTTTACGAAAACAGCCCAAAAAAACCTAAAGAAAAAGCTTCTTCAGGTTTTAGAATCTGATCTTCATGATCTTCCAGCCGTCTGTCATTGATTTTCTTTCCATTAAAAACGTAAAAGTATCCGTTTGTAATCCGTTATCATCGTACTTTTTTACTCTAGCTCTTATTTCAGTTCGAACAACAGGAGGATACCTAGTACTTGGAGATCTGATCTCATATTGCATACTTGTGATTCCTTTGAACAGCTCTGTAACAGTTGCATCTTCTAACAAGGTCTTGTTGAGGACAGGCGTTGCAATTTTTATGTCTTGCTGTTTCATTCCGACTAAAAACATAGAAACGGCTTGTTTCGCACTTGCTCCAGCAGCGTATTTAGATAGTTGTCCGCCAGCTTTTAAGATCATAAATTGATGAGAAGGATCAATATTGCGTGATCGGTGTGTTGAACTACCTAAAAAATGTATACAAAAATGGCCAGGAAATCCGTTTTCTAATGCGCCTGCTCCATGAGGCATTCCATGCATGCTGCCTGCGAGCATCCTGCCTTTTACGGGAATAAGTATAGCTCGTCGATTCCAGCTCCATTTATCGTTATATAGATGCTTTAAAACAGCTGTATCATCGCGGGTCAACGGCTGTACATCGGCATGCTTATTGCCAGCCCTTCTTTGTACTTGAAAATAAAAGCCGGTCTCTAGATCTACGACTTTAAATGTAGCACCTTTAGGAAGGAGTTTGTTTACTTTCTCCCATTCTACAACCTCCCCCTTTTTTACGATTGGGAAATAAGTTAGGGGTTCTTTTGCTTCAGAGGTGAGGGGAGAGAAGAAGCTTAAACAAGCAGTTAATAGAACTCCAGTCAAGATCTTATTCCACATAGTCAGTCCTCAATTCCGTATGATTTTCTCTTCCTTAATATGGATTGTTTTGTCCTTTTTATCCTCCAAAAGTAAAAGAGTGAATGAAAATATTGGCTTCAAACGTCTAAAAGGTAGAAGAAGGGGGAGCGTTATGAAGATTATTAAGAAACTGTTGATGCAACTGATTTTAACGATCGTTTCCATTATTTTAATCAGTGGACTACCAGAATTAATCATGAACAAGAATGTAAGTATGTATTTCAATAAGATCAAGGATGTTTGTAGAGATATCTTTCAAATGAATCAGATGACTTACTTCAACCAAGGCAAGCCGAGGTTATTTTTAGATGATATATGGTCGCCATATATTTATTCACTTTCCATTCTTTTTGGGGCATTGTTGATTGCTTTTTGTATGGCGCAACTGCTCACGTGGGTTACGTTAATGCTGCCAATGTTCATAAGGGGAGCTATTAAAAATCTACTTACCTTTTTAGAGTCCTTGCCAGATCTGCTTGTTTTTGCCCTCGTACAGATGGGGATTGTTCTTATTTATAAGAAGACAGGAGTACTTGTATCGAATGTGGCTTCGATGGGAGCGGAAGAGAGGATCTATATCGTACCTATTGTTTGCTTGATGATTCTGCCCTTTGTTTACTTTTATAAGATGATGATACTTCTTGCTGAAGAAGAGCTTAGCAAACAGTATGTTGAGATGAGTTTAGCAAAAGGTATGAGACGGATATACGTACTTGTCGTACATGTCACGAGAAATACAAGTGAAGGTATCTTCCATTTTTCAAAATCAGTCTTATGGTTTATGATCTCAAACTTGCTTCTTGTTGAGATAATCTTTAATATCCATGGAATCACTCATTACATGTATAGCGATTTTAGACCAGAAATGCTTGCTGCTTGTCTCATACTTCTCGTCATTCCATTTTTTCTTTTGTATGCTCTTTTCGAATGGGTCATTGTTCATTTTACGAAGAGAGGAGAATGGGTATGATTCGGAGCGTGAAGTTTTGGATAGGTTTTTTCATTCTAGTCGTGTTTATCATCTCTAGCTTAGGTTTCGAATTGTTTTATGATAGCAAAGTTCGTCAAGTTCAGCTGCTTTATGATGATCAGAAAAACCTGATAGGAGGTGCACCTTTTGACCCTTCGCTCATGTTTCCTCTTGGTACAGATCCACTTGGATATGACATCAGCCATAAAGTGCTCCAAGGTGCAAAATTCACCTTAATTGCCGTTATAGCAATCGGTGTATTTCGTGTTCTTTTCAGTTTTATCGTGGCTATTCCTTTTGCATTCTATCTACCAGATAACATCCGAAAAGGTTTAGATCAGCTACTTAGTTCGTTCTACTTTATTCCACTTACGATCGTAGCAGTTTTTATACTAGGGCCAATTTTAAGGGAACAGCTGAATGCTCAAGGAGAAGAATTCTTCCTTTATTCATTTTTTGCAAGGGTAAGCCTTGAGGTTATTATTTTGACGGTGCTCGTAGTACCTCTGCTAGGCTCGATGATCGGAAATATGATGGCCTCAATATTGAAAGAAGACTTTATTGAAAGTGCGCAACTGTTAGGTGCATCTAAGTGGCGTGTTTTTAAGAAACATGTTATTCCTCACATGTTACCAAAGCTTGTAATTGTTTGGTGTCAGCAGTGTGTGCAAGTGTTGATAATTTTTACGCATCTTGGATATTTAAAGTTGTTTTTTGGAGGGACGGATATTGATTTTAATCCGATGATGGCGGATCCGCCAAAATCAATGTCAAATGAGTGGTCAGGTCTTGTTGGTGATTATTACACCCAGATTCATGCCAATCCTTACATCGCACTCGGTCCGATCATCATGTTCGGAATCGCCATCTATGCTTTTCAGCTGATTGGTGAAGGTTTTCAGCAGCACATTCAAACAAGGCATGTTAAAAAGAAGAAAGACGTTCGTTTGAATAAGGAGCGAGAAATGAAAATTGAACAAAAATCATCTTTTGATTTTATAGAGAAAAGAGGAGCTTAATTTAATTAAAGGAGGATATACCAATCATAAAAAGTTATAAATTTTGGATAGGATTTATTATCATTTTTGGACTTATCCTATCAAGCATTGTCTTTGAACTGAGTTTTGATAGTAAGATTCGTCAAGTACAGGCTATATATGATGAGAATGGGTATCCAATCAATGCAGCTCCTTATGAACCATCTTTGATGTTTCCGTTTGGGACGGATGCATTAGGCTATGACACAGGTATGAAAATACTTGAAGGAGCGAAGTTCACATTGCTTAGTGTTCTTGTGATCGCCTTTCTCAGGATCTTATTTAGTTTTGTTCTCGCTATTCCTTTAGCTTTTTTCGTACCAGATCGAATAAGGAGGATACTTGACCAATTATTAAGTTCATTCTACTTTATTCCTTTAACCATAATTGCTGTTTTTCTCTTAACACCTGTATTATGGGAACAATTAAGGATGCCGGGCTGGGAAGAATATTTTATTTACACTTTCAATCAGCGAATTTGGCTTGAGGTTTTTATCTTAACAATCCTCGTGATACCACTGTTAGGTTCAACCATTGGAAATATTCTTGCACTTATTCTGAAAGAAGATTTTATTGTAGGCGCTCATATCTTAGGAGCTAGCAAGTGGAGAATTTTCATAAAGCATGTAATCCCACATTTGCTGCCCAAGTTGGTGATCGTGTGGTGTCAACAATGTGTTCAATTATTGATTATATTCATGCATCTAGGTTATTTTAAACTCTTCTTTGGGGGAACTGATGTAGATTATAACCCGTTAATACCTGATCCGCCAGTGTCTTTGTCAAATGAATGGTCAGGACTTATAGGAGATTATTATAATCTAATTACTGTAAATCCTTCTATCGCACTCGGTCCGATCATCATGTTCGGAATCGCTATCTACGCCTTTCAGCTAATAGGTGAAGGCTTTCAGCATCACCTGCAAACGAGGCATTATAAAAGGACGAACCGTAATCGCGTGCTTGAAAAACAAATTCTCGGGAGTAAAACGAAATCATCTTTTGATTTCGTTCACAAGAGAGGCGCTTAAAAATACACCACTTTTCTCTTCTCACCATACTATGTAATATCCTGTGCAGACAGGGGGGAGAGAAATGATTTTTGTTAATGGGTATCCGGTAAAAACGGCTCAAATCTCGGGTTTTAATTCGCTTACACAAACACAGAAACTGGTAGGCGAAAAGCTTGAAAAATCCAGAGAATCATTTTATTACACAAGTCCACATCAGTTTTTATTTGAAGTGGTCATGCGTACAAATATTGTAGCAGCAGCAAACGCTATGCGTGATAGCGGAGCAGGATTTGCGACGTTCGTGAATTCACGCTGCAATCCGCAATATTGGAGAAGAACAGCTTATGGCGGTTTTTTGCTTCGATCCGATGCCCGTCCTTCTGACGCCATTTCAGATATTTTTATCAATGGAAAACGGTACGGGTTCGAATGTACAACAGCTATCATGATCATGATGTACAAAGCGATTCTTGAAACAATTGGAGCGGGTATGTTTGATCAATTGTTTAACGGGTTGCTTCTCTACAGCACGGAACATGATGAGGATCTACAGATTATTGCAGTGCCATCTGGGGATTCGTTGCCAGGTGATGTGAGATATGTTAAAAATCCAGAACATCATCCTAATACGCCTCAGTGGCAAGGTGAAAACCTGATCGACCTTGGAAACGGACAATTTTTCGGTCACGGCATCGGAACAGGAACAATTGGAGAGGTTATTGATGTGCTTAATCAAAAAAGAATGCCTGGTGCAACGGTTTCGGCTTTTCTAACAGCGGAGATCATAAGGCCAAACTATCGACTCATGTCGGAATACACACGTCATCCAATCCGAAGATTGCTTGGTGGAGTCATATAAAATGCCTAGACAAAAAGACGCAGAGAACTTTGATCTCTGCGTCTTTTATATATTTTTTATTAATTATTGAAGGTATGGTCTTGGATCAACTGCATTTGATTTTGAGCCGTTCCATGGGCCTTTGTGCAATTCAAAGTGCAAATGCTGTCCTCTAGAAGCGCCTGTGTTACCTTGATAGCCTAAGAATGTCCCTTGAGAGACAGACTGACCTTGGCTAACAGCAGGTGTAGATCTCATGTGTGCATATAGCGTTGTGTACAGTTGTCCGTTAATATAGTGCGTAATATACACAACGTTACCATAAGAGCTTGAATAGTAAGCTCTCGTAACCGTTCCAGATGCTGCTGCTACGATTGGAACAGTACTTCCGCCTTGAGCGATATCCATTCCGTAGTGCATGCCCGCGCTTCTGTTACCAAAGCCTGAAGTGATGAATCCTTGTGAAGGCATGATAAAGTCACGACTCACTGGTGCTGGAGCAGGTGTTGGTGCTGGCGGTGGAGTTGGTGCAGGTGAAGAACCTGAGCCTGAACCTGAACCTGAGTTAGATTTGTTTTTCTCTCTAGTCGCTGCTTCTTCACGAGCTTTTTCTGCCGCAGCTGCAGCCGCAGCTCTTGCTTCAGCTTCTCTTTTCTTGCGTTCAGCTTCTTCACGTTTCGCACGTTCAATTTCAGCTTTAATCGCTGCTTCTTGTGCGGAAAGAAGTTCGTTCGTCTCATCCAGCTGCATAATATGATCATGTAGATGGTCTTCTTCCGTCTCTAATTGAGCGAGAAGCGCATTCTTTTGTTTTTTCTGATCCGTTAGTTTTTGGTTCAATCCTTCAAGTTCGGTTAAATCTGAATTTAGAGACAAAAGTTCACTCTCAACCTGTCCTTTTTTCTTTTCAACAGACTCTTTATCTTGTTTATGCTCTTCTAAGATGGCTTTATCTTGTTCAGCAATCACGTTTAATGCAAACACGCGATCAAGGAAGTCGCCGAAATCTTTAGAACCTAATACCACATCTAAATAATTTACCGCACCGCCGCTTTCGTACATGGAAGTTACGCGTTCTTTTAGAAGTGCATCACGTTCTTTGATTCTCTTTTTAAGAACATCGATTTCTTTTTTTAGTTTTTCAATAGAAGCTTTCGTTTCTTGGATTGATTCTTTTTTGTTTCCAATATCTTTAAGAGTTTTGTCGATAGAACTCTCTAATTTTTGAATTTGATCTAACGTATGATCTTGCTGATTTTGATTTTTCTTTAATTCACCCTGCTTTTCCGTTTGCTCAGAGCGATTCTTTTCTTTTTTCTCTTTTATAGAAGACAGAGTTTCTGCCGATACCGTATATGTACTGAATACTAGACTGAGAGACAGTGTAGCCATAACTAGCTTACGTTTCAAGATGGGTACTCCTCCTTGTAAGTGCAAATGTTGCCAATTTCTTTACTGAAGTGATTATACCATTGATTAATCATCAGTTATTGCGAAATAATATTACATTTATATTTCAAAATATTACACATTGAAACATATTTCGACGGTAACTCTGTAGAGATTTGTCTGTATTAGGAAATTAAAAGGTAAAAACAGCGTGGTAATCGAATAAAAGAGTAGGTAAATAGAATGGAGTTTCATTACAAAGTTGAAAACAAAGTAAGTTTAATAGAATCTCATTCATTATATAATCGGCTAAATTTAAAAAAAGTTAAAAAACGAATAAAAATATCATGGTCAGTCGTCATATAGTTAGGGTGTTGTTAAAGGGGGGAAGTTCTTGACGATCAATCGGAGATTTAATAACGAAGGCATTGATTCTCATTCACTCAGCCAAGAAGAGTGGATTATACAGATAATGGATATATACCAAGACAAAGTGATAAGGCTAGCTTATACATATGTTAAGGATCGGAAATTGGCAGAGGACTTAGCACAAGAAGTATTTGTGAAATGTTATATACATAAAGACAACTTTAGAAATGATTCCTCTGTTAAAACTTGGGTATATGCCATCACTGTTAACTTGTGTAAAGATTATTTAAGAAGCGGTTGGAAGAAATACATTCATGTGATGGACCGGTTCGGAAAGTCGAGACCATCTTCAGTTTTAACACCAGAACTATCGATCGTCCAAAAAAGTGAACATGAGGCGTTAGCCGAACATATCCTAAATCTTCCTCTTAAATATCGAGAAGTAATCCTTCTTTTCTATTATAAAGAGCTAACCGTTTGCGAGATTAGTCAAATCTTAAATAAAAAAGAAACGACAATCAGAACATTACTTCAGCGCGGAAGAGAACTGTTGCGTCGAAAACTGGAGAAGAGTAGGTGAGATCATGGAAGATCCTTTCAAGCAGCTGCCTGAAATATTGAACAACGGCCGTATGAGAACAATAACGTTTAAAGAGGAACATAGACAGAAAGTCCTTCAGAGAACAAGGGATCTCCACAAGCCTCCTGCTCCTAAAAGCATGTGGTATCACTGGTTTCATCAAAGTTTAAGTCTTGCTCTTGGTGTAGCTTTCATCTTTATTTTTGTTCAATTTGCTGAGAGTGTTCCTTTACAGCTTCATGAGAAAAAAGAAGCTCAATCTATAGCGAAAATACCATATGCCAATCAAGCGATCTTAACAAAAGCTAGGCATGATATGCGAAACCATCACAAGATCTCAGATGTGATGGCTAATCAAAAGAAAGATAACCTTACCGTTTTTATTACGTTTCCGAAAAATCTATCACAAGAAAAACAAATTTTTCTTACCGAATCGTACCTAAAAGAGGTATCACATCTCACACTAAATGAACCTTACGAAGGGCAAAAGAATTTGGGAGAGCTATGGAACTATGTTAATGTAAAGATCTATACAACAACAGAATCTGAAGACGACATGTTAAGACAACTGATGCACGTTGACCAAAACTTTGAGTGGAAGGGTTCCATCAATAAGCATGATGGTATATTGAAATGGGAACGCATACCTGTATCTAATAATTAATCCACACTTAAAAAGGTTTTCATTAAAACAACTAGAAAATAGATAGGAAACAAGCAAAAGCGGTGAAAAGAATGAAAAAAACACACATTAATTTTTTTACAGAAGTAGGAGCTCAAAAGCCTAATAGTATTAGAAATAAAGAAACACCTTGTCCGTTTTGTCGTATTGATGAGTTAGAGGAAGTTTTGGATAAGCAAGATTCGATCATTCTTGTTAAAAATAAATATACCGTTCTCGATGGTGCCTTTCAAACTGTCTTGATTGAAACAGATGAATGTGAAGGAGAGCTCTCCAACTATTCTAAGGATCATCTATACAAAGTCCTTCGTTTTGGGCTTGAACATTGGGATCACATGTTAAACAGCGGCAAGTACAAGTCGGTGATGTTCTTTAAGAACCATGGTCCATTATCAGGTGGAACAATTCGCCATCCTCATATGCAGATCATAGGATTAAACGAGGTAGATTGTCTTCATGATTTTTCCGAAAACCAGTTTAAAGGATTGCCTATCCTAGAAAAAGATGGAGTAAGGTTTACCGTATCAACTGAACCGAGAGTTGGTTTTTATGAACTGAATGTCATTTGGGAAAAAGACGCTGAACTTTCTTTATTCGCGGACTGTATTCAAGCAGGTGCTCATTTTTTGCTGAATCATTTTCATAGAAGCTGTACAAGTTACAACCTTTTCTTTTATAAACATAACGAAAAGACATATTGCAAGATCATGCCTCGTTTTGTAACGTCACCACTTTATATGGGGTATGGTGTACAGCAAGTGGCGAATAATATAGAAGGAATTGCCCAAAGCATTAAAGATATCTACTTTAAAGCTTAAGAAAACCAGATCTTTCTCAGATCTGGTTTTTTGCTTGATTAAATAATGTTTCCATCGCAAAACTGATTAAAGGATGAGTTTCATCCATGACTTTGTTAATCTCGAGCCGTTCTGTCCACTGATGTGCATCCTTCCCAAGAGGACCAATGTTAATAACGGGAATATCAAGCTCTCTCATATCATCAAACGGAATATGATAACGAGATCCTAGTAATGGAAAGTTACTTGTGAAGGATGAAAGATCACGAGAATCTCCGTGAAACCCAATATAGCTCAAGTCCGATAAGCCGCTAAAATAGTGGACATTAACAAGCTCGCTGTTGAATGTGTTATTCGCATGATTGACTACCTCATCTGATGTAGCTTTAATGAGCGGGTGGTCGCTTGAACATACAGCGGGATAAAAAGGCGGTGTGTAGAACAAAACGATCATCGGAGAGATGTCTCTGCAAAGACTCGCTAGCTCAAAAACATATTGGATCGTCAGTTCTCTTTCATCCGCGTTCGGGTTGTTCGTCTGAAGCATGTTTTCTCTGCGATCAAGTTCTTCTTGTCCATATTTAGTTACGGCGTGTTCATATAGTTCATTGAAGGTAAGTACTTTAATACTCTCTTTTTTGGGAGTGAACGGTACGATCTCAGCGACATTTTTGCTTCTTTCAAAGAGCCGTTCTTCTAATTTAATCGCAGCGTTTTGTGCGCTTTTTATTAACATATCCGTAATATCTGAGAGTGATCGATTAAAGAGCATGAGATTAAACATGGTTACAGCTGCATGAGGAATCTGGACAGAGTAGTGATCTTTTAAATCTTTTTGAATCAAGTTCGTTGGGACAGGAGTAGCCTCTTCTCGAAACTTCTCTACATAATCGACGTTCCATTCTAATTCCCTCGTAATTTCAGCAGCCATCACATTTCCGTTCATACCTGCAAGTGGCTCACCTACATGAGTCTCCTTACCATAACAGAGAAAACCAGGTAGAATCTTCCCCGTTGATCCTGTATACATATAGGAAGTTGTGTCTCCTGGATATTTTGTGAAACTCGGTTCTCCGTTCAAACATGTGATGTACTTTATATCATATTCTTCTTGAAGCTGCCGTAAGACACTGACACCCGTAAGCATGCCTTGTGAGTGCACTTCTTCATCAGGAACAGAAATCATGAGTACGTTTCCTTTAAAATGGCCTGTTGTCGCTTTTTCGATCATGGACATATGAAGAGCGACGCCGGCTTTCATATCCATGATGCCGCGGCCGAAGAGCCATTCTCCACTATTCAGATCATCCTGAACAAAAGAATGGAGCAGGTCCTTATTTTCAATGATCTTTTCAGTCAGTTCTTCTGGCCGGAAAGCGAGATGCTTCCATTCACCAAAATCCTCAACCGAAACAACATCAAAATGACTGAGCAAAATAATGGTTTCTTTGATCGAAGGATCATTCTGTACAAATGCAGTGATCAGTTTTCGACCATCTGGAAGAGGATGATGGCGAACGTAATCAGGATGCTTCGTAAAATAATCTAATGATGAAAGCGTATGGTGAAGATGCTCGGCCATAAATAATTCTCCATCATGATGAGTAATGCTCGGAATAGAAACGAGATCTTTCAACAATTTCTTGTATCCCTCTTTTGTTTGCCACTTTAACATATGTGTACCTCCTAGATGTATGCCTTTGTTACCTATACTCTTCTTTCCCTTTAAATCCTTCTTTAAAAAGTTTCTTGGAATGTATTGACAGATAATAAAAGAAAATGGTATATGTGTATTATAACAAGTAGTACACTTAGGACAAAAGGGGTGTCAGCATGATTACTGTAAGTGATTTATCCTATGCTTATAAAATTGGAAAAAAAGAAAAAGAGAATATTGTACCTGTTCTTCATCATGTCGATCTACATGTAGCAGAAGGTGAAATCGTAGCGATCGTGGGAAGAAGCGGATCAGGAAAGTCGACGCTATTAAACTTGATTTCTGGTTTTATTCGGCCGCAAACAGGAGAGATTATTATCGATGGAAAAAAGGTTAGCGGATTTTCTGAATCGAAGTGGGCTGAATTTCGGTTAGAGCATCTAGGATTTATATTCCAAAGCTTTCAGCTGATTCCTAGTATGACAGCTTATGAAAATGTAGAGCTACCATTAGTACTCAAGGGAGTTAGCGAGAAAGATAGAGGAGAACAAACAATAAAGATGTTAAAGAGAGTCGGTCTAGAACAGTATCAAAGCCATTATCCAGGAGAGCTTTCGGGAGGTCAGCAACAGCGCGTCAGTATAGCCCGTGCACTAATCCTGAATCCGCCTCTTATCTTGGCAGATGAACCAACAGGAAGCCTTGATTCTGAGAATGAGAAAGAGCTATTAAACTTTATTCAAGAATTGAATGAAAAAGATGGTATTACGTTTTTAATCATTACACATGATCATGAAGTAGCTTCTATTGCTCATAGAAAAGTAGAGATCAGAGACGGTTACTTAAGAGAAGGGAGCAAGCTTCATGAAGTTCAAAGATAAACATCGATTTGTAAGAAGCAATATGAAAAGAAACAAGACCAGTGTATGGATGACAATCCTAGCATCTACGATAGGGTGTGCCTTTTTGATCATGCTCGCCTCAGTAGGATTTGCGATTCATAAGACTGCAGTTGATGATGTGATGAGTTATCGATTGATGAATGAGATTGAAATACAGAGTGAAAACGGTCCTTTGATTGAGGAAGACGTGAAAAAACTCCAAGATATTAAGAATGTTAAAGCGGTTAGTCGAAAGAAATATGTACCTGCGAACGAACTGTCACTTGGAGAATACACAGGGTATGCTGACGTAAGCAGCGCAAACATCCCTTCTGAGAGAAAAGCGGGATTGCAACTTGAAAAAGGAAGAATGCCTAAGAGTAAAAATGAGATCATCATCGGGTACCATTTTGCTCAAGAATTAAGAAAAGAGATGCCTGAAAACTTTACAGAAGGAATGAGTGAAGAAGAGGCACAAAAGAAGATGAAGAAATTAGCTTATGATGGAGATTTGTTAAATAAAACATTAACCTATCATATGAAGGTAGATAATCCGGAAATCAAAACAAAAACACAGATAAATACGGTACAAGTAAAAGTTGTAGGAATTAAAGAAAAACCAAAGAAGGAGTGGATGACAGACAGTTCGGTAATGATTACAGACGATCTTCATAATGAAGTTATGACTCTATTAAGTGAGATAGATCCTGAACTTAAGAACAGTGACGATTCTTATAGTTCTGTCAAAGTATATACGTCTTCAGCCGAAGATGTTAAAGCAGTGTCCGAAAAGATTAAAGGTAAAGGATATCTTACTTATTCAGTTGTCAGCGAACTAAAAGAACTGAACATCTATTTTACATTGTTTAAAGCGGGCTTGATTTTCATTGGTGGTATTGCCGTGCTCATTGCTTCTATTGGCATTTTTAATACGATGACGATGGCTGTTACGGAACGCTCCCAAGATATTGGAATCATGAAAGCGATCGGCGCTACACCAAAAACGATCAAGCGCATCTTCCTTTTAGAGAGTGGATACATCGGATTATGGGGAGTGGGCTTAGGAACCATTTTAGCGTATGTTATCAGCTATGGAGTCAATTTCGCTCTTCCTATCATCGTTGAACAGTTTATGAACGAAAAGCCACCTGAAGATTTTATTTTATCTTATATCCCTTGGAGTCTGACTGTAATCGCTGTTACGATCTGTATGAGCGTAACATTACTTTCTGGTTGGCGGCCAGCAGCCAAAGCTACCACAGTTGATGTATTAAAAGCATTAAGAAGAGATGTATAAAGAAGCATCAGCCGATGTTAAGAAATCGGCTGGTGTTTTATTTTTTCTTTGAAAGGATAACTCTGGATCAAAATCGAAAGAGGTATAACAGAGGAGTGAAGGAGAGTATGAAACAAAACATCATGAAACAAATTATTGCCATGGGTGGCGGAGGCTTTTCCATGGAACCTGAAAACAAAAGATTAGATAGGTATATTCTGAAGCAAAGTAGTGCTGGTCGACCACGGGTTTGTTTTATTCCTACAGCAAGTGGCGATGCGGATGGATATATTGAGCGATTTTATAAAGCTTTTCAATCAGAAGACTGTGAGCCTGCACATCTTTCACTCTTTTCACCACCCCAACATTTGGAGAGTTTTGTAGAGCAGCAAGATATTTTTTATGTAGGGGGAGGCAATACAAAAAATCTTCTAGCTTTATGGAGAGAATGGGGTCTAGATGTTCTTTTAAAGAAAGCTTATGAAGAAGGAAAAATATTAGCAGGACTAAGCGCTGGATCTCTATGCTGGTTTGAAGAAGGTGTAACAGATTCGTTCGGGCCATTAGCTAAGCTGGATTGTTTAGGCTTCATAGCAGGAAGTCATTGTCCTCACTATGATGGTGAAGCAAACCGAAGACCTGCTTATCATAAACTCGTAGCGAATGGACTGAAAGCGGGATATGCTGCAGATGATGGAGCGGGACTGCACTTTATTAATGGCGAACTGCAAACCGTTGTCAGTTCAAGGGAAAACGCGAAAGCCTATTTGGTAAAGTTTGATGGAGAGAACGTGCGCGAGCAGGAGATTGAGACACTTTTTTTAAAATAAAGGTTTAAAGTTCTGATGATTGGGCGGAAAATGTACTATTCGTTAATCATCAGGAGGTAAATCGCTTTGAAAAAAATAGGAACAGTTTTGTTCTATATGATGCTCGTGCTCTTACTCGCATCATGTGGTAACAAAGATAAAGAAAACGAGCATAAAAATCATGATATGGAAGAGTCCAAAGCGCAATCTCAAGCTGCATCTAGTAAGGTGAAAGGCGGTTCATATATCGTAAACCTTGTTAATGCAAAAGGAGATAAAGCAGGAGAAGCAACGTTAACCCAAACCGGAGATGGGGTAAAGGTCGAAGTGAATGCAACTGGGGTAAAGCCAGGTGAACATGGCATTCATTTTCATGAAACAGCAAAGTGTACACCACCGGATTTCAAGTCTGCAGGAGCACACTTTAATCCTACCGAAAAGAAGCATGGATTTCTGAATCCGAAAGGACCACACGTAGGAGATATTCAAAATGTGAAGGCTGATAAAAGCGGAGTCGTAAAAGACGAAGTTCTATCCAACCTCGTGACGCTTTCTGAAGAAAGTAAAAACTCACTTTTTGCCAATGGTGGTACATCCCTTGTTATCCACGACAAGGCAGATGACTATAAAACAGATCCTTCAGGTAATTCAGGAGATCGTGTGTTGTGTGGGGTTATTAAAAAGTAAGAACATATCTATATTTAAAAACAAAGCTGGCACCTCATCTTCTACTAAAGATAAGGTGCCAGCTTTCAATTTAACTACCTGTACTCGTAAATGCCTTGAGCCCTCTATTCCAAAACCAGTACGCAATGAGGCAAGAGATGATGGCGACAACTGGCGTTAAGAGAGCCAACCTCTCGAATCCTGTACCTTCGATAAAATATGCTGCAGGATAGAAAGCAGTAAATCCATAAGGAACAATCCACGTTAGAAAATGACGAATTCCTTTATGATAGATCGTTAAAGGATAACGAGCGAAGTCACTTAAATTAAAGATCGTCCAAACGATCGGCAGACTATCGACCATCCAAAACGACAGAGTTGCAAAAAAGAGGTTGATCGCAACGAAGATAAAACCTGATGCGATGATCATGACAACAAGTATGAAAAACTCTAGAACACCCCATGAGATACTTAAATGTGGCATCGCTGTACCAATGACGATAATGCCAATGAACAGCTGTCCAAAACCATCTTGCTGCAATCGATCTGCAATAAAATGAAACAGAGGATTGATCGGTCTGATCAAAAGTCGATCAAATTTTCCGGGTCTTATATACTGCCAGCCAAGTGTCCATAGATTATCAAAGAAAATGTGGTGAATGGAGCGGCCGGTAGCAGCTATTCCGTAAATAAATAAAATCTCATAAAAGGTCCAACCGTTTAAAGCATGGATATGATCAAAAACAATTTTGACGAAGAAGATACCTGCAAATTGCTGAAGCATAACAGAAAGGACGCCAAGTAAAAAATCCATCCTGTACTCCAACATAACTTTTAAGTTTTGTTTGCAGAATAAATAATATAATTTTATGTACCGTGATAGCATAAGCGTCACCTCCTAACCTCCAAAAATAGTTACCTTTTTTATTGCAATTGACCATAATACTCTTAATAGAACAAGAAGGGAGACCGCCCAAAATACTTGTGATCCGAGCGCCAGCCATGCTTCTGTTCCTGATAGGATGCCAGTGTAGATCGCAACTGGTACATACACCATCGCTTGGAACGGAAGAAAAAGACTTATCGTTTGAAACCATTCTGGAAAGAGAATAAGCGGGACAAGCGCGCCAGAAAAAAAGGAGATAACCGCTTCTTTCATGACTTGAAGACCCCAAAGATTTATAGTCCAAAATGCTAGAATCGCAATCAATAGATCAAAAAAAGTACCAATCCAAATACCCATTAATGCACTGAATAAGAACAAGAGACCGCCTTGCCAAGTGGTTGGCAATGTAATATCCATAAAAATAAATGCAAGAATGCTAAGGGGCAGAGCACCACGTACAAAGTGAATAACTTTATCGCCTAGATCCATAGCGACCAAGCGGGTAATTAAGTTGTAAGGTCTCATCAGTTCAATTGCCACATTTCCGTCCTTGATCGTATGCGCCAGTTCCTGACCAACGCCTGAAACAAACATCTGTAAAAACATCGCAATGATGATATACGTAATCATGCCATCAAAAGGCAGTCCCTCAATTTCCGTACGGCTGCTATAAACGGCTTTCCAAAAGAAGTAGATGACGAGCATCCGAAGCAGAATGGAAAAGGTATTAGCCCAAAACCATGCTGAATAGGCAGCATGTACTTGCATCTGAACTCTAGCAAACTCAAAGTATTTCCTCATGCTGAACCTCCTTTTTCATACCTCTTCCATAAATTTCTTCAACGATCGTTTCTATCTTTGCATCGGCAATGGTTAAATCAGCAACAGAATAATGGTTCATCATCGTGTTAATGACTTCTGCACCAGAGATATGTTTGTTGCTGAAGGAGAGGGATACAAGATGCGGGTTTTCACCACTGATTGGGAGAACCTCTGTTACCGCACTAATGGCTTCCGGCAAAACAAATGAATCAGCAGCATCTACAAGTTCAAAATGAATAACACGCTTATCACCAAACTGCGATTTGATATCTTGGATAGAACCATCATAGATCACACTACCATCATCAATAATGATGATTCGCTGACAGATCTCTTCGATGTCTTGCATGTCATGGGTGGTAAGAAGCACGGTTGTACCGTATCTAGCGTTCATTTGTTTGATGAAAGCGCGAATTCGAACCTTTACAGCAACATCCAATCCGATAGTAGGTTCATCCAAATAAACAACTTTTGGGCGGTGCAAAAAAGCGGCAGCAAGTTCACAACGCATTTTTTGTCCTAATGAAAGCTGTCTTACAGGGATGCCGAGCAGCGGCTCTAAATGAAGTACATCAACGAACTCTTTTAAAGTTTCTTCGTACTGAGCTTGAGGAATCTCGTAAATGTGTTTGAGAAGTTCATAGCTTTCTCTGACCGGAATATCCCAGAATAATTGTGTACGCTGACCGAATACAGCACCAATATGACTTGCGTTTTATTGTCTGTTTTCGTAAGGGATGATGCCGTTTACTTTTACCTCACCTGATGTTGGAGTGAGTATGCCTGTTAACATCTTAATCGTTGTAGATTTCCCAGCACCGTTCGCCCCAATATACCCAACCATCTCCCCAGCTTTAATATGCATGTTGATCTTCTTAACCGCTTTTTTCGTTTCGAATTTCCTATGAAACAACGATTTTATGGCTCCTCTTAAGCCAGGGTCTCGTTTGGCAATCTTATAATGTTTTTCAAGATTTTTTACAACAATCATGTTAGATCTCCTTAAAAATGAACACAAAAAAACCACAGACAAATACCTGCGGATATGTGTGCATATGTAATTTTTTGCTCACCAAAAAACGCGTCAGGTTATGAAGGGATATGAAGTTAGTTTGATTGTATGATAGAAATCCACATGTTATCCTTCTCCTTTTTGAAAACGGTTGCACTAAGTATACCGAAAACTATAACAAATGTAAAATATATCCTTGTTTTCGAATATAAAGCGCTAGTTTAACGAAATCAAGCTTTGGGAAAGTAGAGCTAATGTAGACGTTTTTATGAAAGGCTATGTTTTCTAGAAAATTGTTGTATCTATTTTTTGTCTTTTCCTTCTTTGAATATTGATTGAAGTGTAAGATGCGAGACTCTCGGCTAGGATAGGTGGGCAGGTGAGACACTTAAAAGTGAAACGTACGAATGTGGCTCACCGCCTGCCCCGCGGAAAGCGAGCATCTGAAACGGAGATCAATTACTACAGAGAGCAACATGAATAGAAAAACAGCCTTATTAAATGAGAAAAAGGAGGACGAACATGTACGATTACAATGGAGTTACAGATTCTTGGATGGCCTATTTGGGAAGATTGCCAGATTTGCTTCTTGCTATTTTAGTTTTATTAATTGGTTGGCTGATCGCCTCATTGGTTGCAAAAGCTGTAAAAAAAGCATTACACAAAACAGATTTTGATAATAAAGTCACGAGGTGGATGAAACCTGATATCCATGAAGATCAAGTGGAACAAACGCGCACTAGAAAGTATTCTTCTGAAGAAGTGATTAGTAAAGTTGTATTTTGGATACTGATGGCAGTAGCCGTAGTCATGTTCTTGAACATGCTCAGTCTTCCGTATGTCGCACAACCGATCTCAAATGCATTAGGTGTAATTGCGGCAGCGATTCCTAACCTACTAAAAGCAGCCCTTATCGCAGCAGTTGCATGGTTGATTGCATCAGGATTATCCATTCTGGTGAAAAAACTTGGTCAGAACACGAGATTTGAAAGGGTATTACATCGTTGGAAGCTGACTCGTGATCCACGACAATCCGACATGGCGGTTTTCTCTGCATCAAAAGCTGTATTTTACCTCACATTGTTACTGTTCCTGCCAGCTGTGTTATCTGCTTTAGGCATTGATGCCATTTCTGAACCATTGGAAGGTATGCTGACAGGTCTCTTCGCATTCTTACCGAAACTGCTCGGAGCAGCAATCATTCTTTTTGTAGGGTGGTTAGTTGCTAAGATCGTTAAAGAGATCTTAGTTAACTTTTTAGCGAGCATTGGTACAGATCGTTTAGCTTCAAAACTTGGTGCTGAACGTGCGCTTGAAAAAACTTCTCTTTCTCAAATCGTTGGAACAATCGTGTATGTCTTAATCTTAATTCCAGTTGTGATTTCAGCTCTAGAAACGCTTGATATTAATGGAATTTCAGGTCCTGCCATCGGTATGTTAGGTCAGATCATGGACATGATTCCAAATATCATTGTTGCTATCCTTTTAGCAGCAGTTGGATTATGGCTTGGTAGATGGGTAAAACAAGCTGTTACCACTGTATTAGAACGAATGGGATTCAACGGCATCTTTTATAAGATGGGTCTTGGATCACTTCATAAGACGAATCAGACGTTCACGATCTCTGAGATCGTTGGATATGCAGCTCAAGTGGTGGTTGTGCTGTTGTTTACGATTGAAGCACTTCAGCTTGTTAAGCTAGAGAGCTTAGTTAACATACTAATCGTTATACTTGCGTATATTCCGATGGTGTTAACGGCTGTGTTGATACTAGGAATCGGCTTTTACGCCGGAGACCTTGTGAAACGTGTTGTTCAGAGTATGTTCAAACAGCAAACAGAAGGAAAGCTGCTAGGCAACATTGCAAAATATACGATTATTACACTTGCTTTCTTTATGGCTCTTGATCAGCTAGGAGTAGCGAAAACAATCGTAAATGCTGCATTCATCCTCATATTAGGTGGATTTACGATTGCGTTTGGTCTTGCATTCGGACTCGGTGGTCGTGAAGCGGCTGGACGAACTCTTAATAAATGGAGCCGCAAGATGGAAGAGACAACGATTCAAAGTCCAGACCCAGCAGAATGGAAAGACAAGACGAGTTTAAAAGATTTCCGTACAGACTCTTCTAAACCGGAAAGCAATCTTATTGATGTAGATATAAATAAACCACATACAACTGCAAAAGATCGTCAGTTTGATCATCTAAACACACCTAGTGATGAATTTGGCATCAACAATAATCCAAAACGAAATGACTAAAGAAAACAATAGAATGAAATCGGCTCATAGAGGTGAAACTATCCCTTTATGAGTCGTTTTTAATAGTGATGTCGATAATAAATGAGGAAAAGGAGGTAAAGAGAATGCTACTTGCCGCCTTTTGGGGAGGAATAGCAGGTTCAGCTGTACTATTAGGATGTTTTACAGCCCTCGCTTTTCGAATTCCTAAAAAATGGACAGCATGGATCATGGCTTTTGGAACAGGGATATTAATAGGTGCCGTTTCTTTTGAACTATTAATTGAGGCAGTGGAGCAGAGTGATTTGATGGTTACTTCTGCTGGCTTTATTTTTGGCGCAGCTCTCTTTACTGGTATAAATAGCTTTCTAGCTAAAAAGGGTGGCCATGAGAGAAAGAAATCAGGCGATAAGAAAACAAAAGGTGTAGGCATGGCGATCTTTCTTGGAACTTTGTTAGATGCCATACCAGAATCTGTTTTAATTGGTGCGAGCTTAATCGATCATAGTAAAGTAAGCTGGCTTCTTGTCGTTGCCATCTTCTTAAGTAACTTTCCTGAAGGTCTGTCAAGCTCGATTGGGTTGTTAAGAGAAGGTTTTTCACGCCGTAAAATTATTGGTATGTGGCTTTCTGTTTTCGCTATTTCTGCATTCGCTGCGTTTCTTGGATATGTCTTATTGGAAAATGCATCTGTAGCTTCACTTTCGTTGATCGGCGCATTTGCAGGAGGTGCTATCATGGCGATGGTAGCGTCTACCATGTTACCTGAAGCTCATGAAGAGGCGGGAGTAGCTGTTGGTTTTATTACTTCCTTGGGACTTCTATGTTCGTTGCTTCTGACTCATCTATCATAAATGAGCCTAGGAATCGATAAAAAAAAGCTGCCAAAAGTAAGTATCCTTACTTTTGAACAGCTTTATGATAATTAAAGCTTGAACCAGCCTCTAGATTCTAAATCCTCTGAGTTTCTCTTCTTGCGCTTCTTTTTCTTCCAATGATCATGCGTTGAGGAAGACTCCTTGCACCAGCTAGAAGATGATGAAGATGAAGATGATGAAGATTCTTTTTTGCACCACAGTACAGATGAACTTGAGGAAGACGAGGAAGAAGATGAAGATTCAGGCTTACACCATATGATAGGTGAACTTGAAGAAGATTCTTTCTTACACTCTACTTTACATTCTTCTTTCTTCTTGCAACAAGGCTTTTCCTTTTTACAGCATAAGATTCTGCAGTTGCTGCTTTCGTCGTCGCCGATTTCGCCTGCTTGTGTAATAAAGTTGATAGAGCCGATCGCGATGATTACGAGTTCGTCGTCTTCAACCACTTGGATGGATGTACGGTTGACACGAGTTAGAACGCCTTCAACTTGGCCATCATCGTCACTTCCATCATTTACTCTTACTTTGCAGTTGATTAATTTTCGTAAGATGCTTTGGAACGTATCATTACAAACTTTCTTACGGTCCGTGTTGCAACAGTTTCTGTCAGTTGCTACTGAAACGGATCTTACATTATTTAAAGGAAAATAAAGAACCTCTCTGTCATCTGTTTTGATCGCGATAAAATCTCTTCCAACACAGACTAGTTTGCCAGACTCTTCTACATCTTCCCCTGCTCTGACTGTAACATGCTTACATAATAAATTAGCAAGCTCTCGAGGTGAGAGTTTGTTTTTACAATTCAAAATATTGCCTCCTGGTAATGGTATTGACTATTTCTTGTCCATGCATTATATGTAACAAGATTTGAAAGTGCATGTGACACTTGTCTATAATTTTAATAATTAGAGCGTATTTTTTTGTTTTTATTTATTTGATGGATGTTTTAGCTAAAAATAAATTAAGATTTCACCTCGACCCATTTTTTGTATATAATGGGTGAAAAGAAGAAAAGAGGAGGGGTTGTAATGAACGAGACACGATTCAACAATACTCATTTCTTTACAATCCATCTTATTAATCGAAAGAACAGATGACATATTTATTGTCATTTGTTCTTTTTTTGTACTCATTTTTCTTTATGTGTATGAAGAAGGAGGAAAAAGCAGATGCGCTATAAACGAGTACTGATTAAATTAAGTGGTGGAGCTTTGGCTGGCCAACAAGGATCAGGTTTTGATCATCTTTCTTTAAACCATATTGCAAAAGAAGTGTTATCTGTTCTTGAAAAAGGTATTGAAGTAGCTATCGTTGTAGGTGGAGGTAATATTTTTAGAGGGAATTTAGCAGAGTATTGGGGAATTGAAAGAGTAGAAGCTGATCAGATCGGAACGCTAGGTACAGTCATCAATAGCTTGATGCTTCGAGGAGTCCTGAAAAGTAAGATAGACCAAGAAGTAAGAGTCATGAGTTCTGTTCCGATTAGTGCTGTAGCGGAACCATATATTCGCTTAAGAGCGGTACATCACTTGAACAAAGGATATGTCGTCATTTTTGCTGGAGGCAACGGTCAACCATACGTTACGACCGACTATCCCGCTGTTCAAAGAGCGCTAGAGATGAACTGTGATGCCATACTCTGTGCAAAGCAGGGAGTTGATGGTGTTTATGACAGCGATCCTAACCGGTTCAAACAAGCAAGGAAATATGCTACTTTGCATTATGACGAAGCCATAAGGAATAATTTAAAAGTGATGGATCAATCGGCGCTAATTCTTGCTCGTGATCATGGATTGCCGATCCACCTCTTTGATTTTAACCAAGAAGGATCATTTCTTAAAATCTGTAACGGTGAAGATGTAGGTACATTCATCAGTCACAACATAGAAACAGCTCTCGTATAAATACGTTTTTAAGTGCTGTTTTTAGTATTCACTGTTGCTTTTGAAAGTAGTTGATTTCCGTTGCAGATGCTCGCTTTCCACGAACGTTCGGTGGTCACAGTGAGCTTTCTCGTCGTATCCATGCGAGAAGCTTATCATGTTATAGGTTACACATCTTCAAATTCAACCAACTTACGAATGAAGTGAATAATAAAAGCAAATGATGCTTTATTAGTTAATAAATGCGACTTTCACAAAGCATTCCTGTCACTGGCTGGAATGCTTTTTTGTATATTTCGACTCACCTCATCTCATATTAAGAAGTAGAAAAGAGGTGTGAGACGTTATGATGAAATGGTTAAAAAAGAAGCCGAAAGAGCAGAGCCACACGATTGATCTTTCTGATAATACTTATAGTGACATTAAAGAACTAGTGGATAATGCCAAGGAGTCTGCTGATTTTATCCATTATCCTCAAAAGACGGTTCATCACAATATTTATATTTCTTATTATAAAGCGATGATTGATGGAGAATTGCTTCATCGAGACCTACTGCCTTACTTAATACACAGCAAAGATTTTAGGAACATCAAAGACTTAAAAGATATCCTGCCGATCGAGAGCGTTACGATCACAGTTGATGTAAAAGAGATTCAAAACAAGCTGTTACGTGGCTTTATAGTTGTTCAACTCGGTGAATATGACGAAGAATGTGCCGTCATCCGTGCAGAGAACTTTTCGACAAATCGTCCAGTATCTGTTTCAGAAATTGAGTTCTCTGTTATTGGACCGAAAGAAGCTTTTATCGAGAACTTAGATAGCAATCTTTATTTGATCAGAAGAAGATTGCCTGTTCCAGAACTTCGATTTAAGGAAGTCGTACTCGGAAAGTTTTCTAAGACACGTGTTATCATCGCATATTTAGAAGGCGTTGCTGATAAAGAAAACCTGAACACCGTCATGCAGCGAATAAAGGATATTGAACTAGAAGTTATTCCGGATAGCTCCTACTTAGAGCAAATCATTTCAGATAATACGAAATCAGTGTTTCCGCAGCTTATAACAACGGAACGACCTGACAGGGTTGTGTCCATGTTAAATTATGGACAAATTGCGATTCTCTCTGAAGGTTCACCTCAAGCCCTTCTCGGACCAACGGGCATCTCGGAATATTTTGCATCACCAGAAGATTATTATTTGACTTGGCTCTTAGGATCACTGTTCCGTTTTATACGATTTATTTCTGTTATTTTTTCCACCTTTGCAACACCGCTTTATGTGGCCGTTCTAACTTATCACTATCAGATGATTCCTAAAGATCTACTAGCACCATTAATTTCGTCACGAGTGAACATTCCGTTTCCGCCTATATTAGAAGTATTGTTTTTAGAGTTGACGATTGAACTGTTGAGGGAAGCGGGAGCTCGTCTTCCTACGAAAGTTGGTCAAACACTCGGGATCGTTGGAGGTATCGTAATCGGACAGGCGTCTGTAGAAGCGGGATTAACGAGTAATATTCTCTTGATCATCGTATCACTATCAGCACTAGCTTCGTTTACAACACCGATCTATAAAATGGCAAATACGATTCGAATCCTTCGTTTTCCTTTTATCTTTTTTGCGGCACTTTGGGGCGGGGTGGGTATCGTACTTGCTATGTCTTTTATTTTAGTCCATCTTTTGCGACTTGAGTCATTAGGCAGACCTTATCTACAACCGATCTATCCTCCGCGTTTATTAGATATGACGGATACGATTTTCAGACTTCCATACAACCGACTGTTAAAACGCCCCATCTCATTAGGCACTAATCTGCCATCCAAAGATAAGGTTAAAGAAATGAGAAAGAAAAAGGATATCGACGAATGAAAAAATATTACAGACTGTTCCTCCTTTCTCTTATTTTTATATTGGCAGGATGTGTGCCTAAAGAGATCATTGATGAAGTGCAGCTTATACATGCCATTGGTTTTGATAAGAAACCAGATGAAAGTATTCAAGGAACGATCACTTATCCTGTGTTTAATATGGATGGAAATGTTCGAGTTGAAACATTAACAGCAGTCTCTCATACGAGTCGATTTATTCGATCTAAACTCAATACACAATCACCTAAAACACTCACAACAGGACAATTGCGTGTTGTTCTTTTCAATGATCGTTTTGCCGAAAAAGGAATATTGGAGATCGTGAATTCACTTTATCGAGACCCTAATGTAGGGAATCGCCTTTTTCTGACTGTTGTAAATGGTAACACGAATGAACTTTTAACAACGAAGTATACCGCTTCTGCTCTTCCGTCTATGTATTTAGCAGATTTGCTCGATCAGAATATTAAGAGTGAGAATTTACCCAAAACGAATTTGCATGTGTTTCTTTATAGCTATTACGGTGAAGGAATGGACCCTTTCTTACCGATCGTAAAAACGCACAAAAAATCAATT
Organism: Fictibacillus nanhaiensis; assembly: GCA_016401345.1. Classification (GTDB taxonomy): domain Bacteria; phylum Bacillota; class Bacilli; order Bacillales; family Fictibacillaceae; genus Fictibacillus; species Fictibacillus phosphorivorans. Next base: position 259,178 of record JAEACG010000004.1, read on the forward strand.
CAGCTTGAAGGTGTAGCTCTATTTAAAGGAGATAAATACGTAGGAAAACTAAATCACATGCAATCTTTTGCATTTAAAGTTCTTCTGGATGGCTCAAAGTCAGGTAACTATGAGGTGGAGATTGAAAAAGAAAAAAGGAAGGGCCATGCTGTTATCCGTAACATTAAAGGAACGACAACCTATACACTAAAAAAAGTGAATGGTATCCCTCAATTTAATATAAAGATGAAGATTCTTGGTGAGATTCATGAGTATCCACATTGGTTGAACCTTGAGGAGCCAGCGAACATCGCTCTCGTTGAAAAGACATTGACGAAACAATTACAACGAGAAGCGCAGGGAGTCGTTAAAAAGTTTCAAAAATTAAAAGTAGATCCTCTTGGTCTAGGGGATCAAGTGAGAAGGCGTGAAAAAGGTTGGGATTATAAAGTATTTCAGAAGCAATATCCTTCTATGAAAATCAATGTATCAACTGAAGTAGAGATTGTAGAGTCTGGGGTTATCGAATAGTGTATCTTAGCAGCTTTTCATTCGTTATGGAAAGCTGTTTCTTTGTATTCTTCTTTCTGCGGACAAAAAAATAAATCAATCGCGAATATTTATATGGTTATTCCTTTATAGGATAACGAGTTAAAGGGGGCAATTGATTTGAGTACAACAGATGAGAAAATTAAAATTAGGAACCATTGGTTTAAAATTATTTTAATCAGTCTACTATCATTAGTGTTTATGTACAAGTTAGTGATCACTGAATTTACGTTTCATTTTTCTGACTTGCTTGCATTCCTTGTAGCAGTTTTTGCGATAGGGATCTGCAGTATGTTTTATGTAAAAGTAAATGAAGCACTCATGGCTTTTGTATCTGCCGGGAAGTCAGTGATACCGATAGCTAACAAAAATAAGATTGAGCCAGAAACGCATGAAGAGAGCATAGAGGAAGAATACATAGAAGCTGATCAGGTCATATTAACGGAATCTGAGGAAGAAGAACTTGTGCGCGAATTATTATCTCAAGAAGAGCAGATTAAGCGAATGAAGCAAGTTCAGAATGAAGTTAAGAACCGCTTAGTAACAGAAGACCTTCATGAAGAAGATAAAAAAGATTACATAGACTATTTGCTGCAAAAAGAAAAAGAAATCATGTTAGCAAAACAAGAGATTATCCGAATTACTTCATTATTAGAACCTCTAGAAGAATCTGCAGATGAAGAAGACTTCGAACAAGAATATGTTGAAGAAGAATACTTAGATGAAGAAGCTACTCAGACTGGAAACGCCAAAGATATTGTGCAGTTATTAGGAAAAGAGTTTGTATTAAATGCAAGTTTAGAGCAGTTCAATCACAAGATGAGAGAGATACAACACTCCATCACGATTGAAACGGCCAATCAATTAAAAGAAGAAGGACTCATTGATCCATATTTCAACGTCACGCGTAAAGGGTTGAAAGAGTTTAGACGTGCTGCAAGAAAGTTCAGCTATGGTGATGGAGTCAAATTCTTATCCAAAGTCGTGCAGCGAGGAAATCGATAACTTCATTAAAAAGCTAATAGAGGCGCGGAAAGCGCTCACCTGTTAGCTTTTTTTATTTAATAGGAGATTTCATTTTATTGTCATTCTTAATTTTTGTTCCTTTCCGATTCCCTGATACAATAAGCATAGATTGTTGTGAAGGAGTTCAATTTTATGTTTATTGTCGCTAAAGCCATGTTATATGTTTGTTTTGCCTTATTAATAGGCGCGTTTATTCTATATTCAGTTCCTCGAGGAAATCGTCCGGAAATCTATATTTCAAAAAAGCTTATCCTACTTTTAATTGCTTTAACCCCTTTGTTTGGAATTGGAGAGCTTATTAGGCTTACGATGCATCTTGGAGAGGATTTCGGATATTGGTTGACGTTTCAGAACATCGTTTTTAGTTTTGAAGTAGGAAAGGGTTGGCTTTTCTTAACCGGTATTTCCGTGTTATTGTTTTTTATGGTTTTATTTAATGATATTAAAGAAGATCGATTCTTTGCCGGATTAGCCGTCTTTTTGATAGCGGGGATGGGAGTTTCCGTTGGATATGCGAGTCATGCAGCAAGTTTAGAATCGTTAGGTTTCTTGGCTCACTCTTTACATTTTATAGCTGTGATCACATGGTCGGGGGTTCTACTCGTAACCGGATATTTCAGCAAAGGAGAAGGACCCAGCCTGTCCTTTTATAAATGGTTCACGCCATTGGCTGTTGCCTGTTTAGCAACCGTGATCGGTGCTGGATTGTGGTTGATGAACTATATTGTTCCTGAATATGTGAACAGCTACTTGTTGGACTACGGCCAAGCACTGTTGATCAAACACATTCTATTGTTTATCATCGTTATTTATAGTCTCATGAACGGAATATGGTTAAAAAAGAGATTAGATCATGGAAAAAGTGGATTATCACTTAACAAATGGATTAAAGCAGAAGGAATTTTATTGTTTTCTGCATTTGTAGCAACAGCGTTAATGACTCAGCAAACACCACCTCATGATGTAGCAGATACGTTAAAGATGGAGGATCCATCTAAGCTGTTTACTTTTTCTACTGGTTTAATTCCAGGAGATAATCCGATGCTGTCATTCAGCTTCTCGATGATGAGTCTCGTCTGGCTAGCATTTGCTATAGTACTTGTATTATCTATACTTGCCACGATAAAGCGAAACAAAAGTATGATACTTGCAGTAGTCGCTTCAGTGTTGGCAGCGATGGCGATTTATTTAGCCATCATGTCTTCTGTATCACTATAAGAAATGTTTTGATGATTCTAGGGGGTAGTTAGCCATGGATGATAAATTACAACAACAGTTGGATGGTCTAATGGAGAAATATGCTGAGCTTCTCATAGGAAGTTCAGATCCAAAACATATAGAGATGGTGAAATCGTATGCTTTATATTCATTCATCGCAAAAAGTATGCCTCCATTAGTAAAGCATTGGAATGAAGAATATCCAGATGCCAAGGAAGCAATGAAAAATCTGGTTCATGAGATTAAAGAATTGAACGAAAAGCACCGAAATGAACAGAAATAAATAAGATATAACACAGAGGCAGTCATATAGACTGTCTTTTCTTTTGCATGCCATTCTTTTTCTGATACTATCAGTGATATGAAGGTAGTTTCGGGTGGTGAGAGTACGTTTACAGGTGAAACGAAAGATGTTGGAGGTGAAACTCATTCATTTACCGGCGAACGTGTAAGAAATATAAAAACACGTACCGTAAACATAAGTTTAACCGCATCAGTAATACATGCTTAAAACTTCTTTTCACAAAAATATTTTTAATATTGCAAAATCGACAATATTCGCAAAAAAAATGATATATTTAAAGCGGTTACAACATAGAAAGAATTTAACCAATCTTATTTAATATTTTAAGGGTACTAGGGGGTAATTGGATTGGAACAACTTATGCGCAATTTTTTCTTATTTCTTGCTAAAAATAAATCGTTAACCAACCTTGCTAAAAGATACGGTCTACGTTTCGGAGCAGGTCGCTTTGTGGCAGGTGCAACACTTGATAGTTCTATTTCTGCTATCAAGCGTTTGAACGAAAAGGGAATGCCTGTTACGATCGATCATCTTGGTGAGTTTGTTGATAACGAACGCGAAGCAGCCGAAATGACACAGCATTGTATAGATGCAATAAAAGCTATCAGTAAGGAAAAGCTGGATTCCCAGCTTTCTTTAAAAATGACTTCCATGGGGCTAGATATTAGTGACGAACTAGTGTTGAGCAACATGAGAAAGATAATGGATGCAGCAACAAAACATAACGTTTTCATTACGATTGATATGGAAGACTATTCTCGTTGCGAAAAAACGCTTGAAATCTTCAAGATGCTAAAAAGTGAATATGATAACATTTCAACAGTTATCCAAGCTTATTTGTATCGCTCACTTGAGGATGTTCAAACGTTAGACGAATACCATCCAAACTTGCGATTAGTAAAAGGCGCTTACAAAGAACCGCAAACTGTCGCATACCCTGAAAAGAGCGATGTTGATAATAACTTTAAAAAGCTGATCGAAACTCATCTTTTAAACGGAAACTATACCGCGATTGCAACACATGATGATGAGATCATCCAATATACAAAAGACTTGGTTGAAAAACACAACATCCCATATGATCAATTTGAGTTTCAAATGTTGTACGGAATTCGTGTAGAGCGACAAGACCAACTGATGCAAGAAGGCTACAAGATGCGAATCTATGTACCATACGGAAACGACTGGTACGGTTACTTTATGAGACGTCTTGCTGAACGTCCGGCAAACGTTGTGTTCGTATTAAAAGGTGTGTTTGGAAAATAAATAGTAGTAATCAAGAGGAGTCTGTCTTAAACACAGGCTCCTCTTATTTTATTCATGCTGTTTTCTAAGGATTGTTGCTTCTAATCTTTTTCTTCTTTGTCTGTTGATTGGAGTGGAAGATGCGAGACTCTCGGCTAGAACGAGTGAGCAGGTGAGACACTTACCCGCGCGAAGCGCGAAGTGGCTTACCGCTCGCCCCGCGGAAAGCGAGCATCTTAGAACGGAAAATCAACTTCTTTCAAAAGCAACAATGAATACGAAAACAGCCTTATTAAAAGACATCAAATACACTAGAAAAACTATAGGCAACCTTCCTGCATAAGATATAAATGAAAGTTTAGAAAAGAAAAAAACCTCTACTATTGCTAAAATTCAGAATATATTTTATATTGGATATAGGGTAACAAATTTTTTTATGGAGAAAAAATGAATGAGTATTCATTCAATAAAGGAGGAAGACCATCTTGTCTCGTGAAATCCGTAAAGCTGCCGTACTGGGTTCTGGTGTAATGGGATCAGGCATAGCCGCTCATCTAGCAAACGTCGGAATACCAACATTACTATTGGATATTGTACCGCCTTCTTTAAGTGAAGAGGAAAAAGCAAAAGGGATAACGGAAGATCATCCTGCATTCCGCAACAAATTTACTCTATCTGCCACACAAAAACTATTAAAGCAAAAACCAGCTCCACTTGCTGTTAAAGAGAATCTCGAATTAATCTCGATCGGTAACCTTACCGATGATCTTGAAAAATTAAAAGATGTAGACTGGATTATTGAGGTAGTTGTTGAACGCCTTGATGTGAAACAAAAGCTTTTTGAAAAAGTAGATCAATATAGAAAACCGGGAAGTATTATCACCTCAAACACATCGGGCATCTCGATTTCTGCGATGGCTGAAGGACGTTCTGAAGATTTTAAAGCAAACTTCTTAGGGACGCACTTTTTTAATCCACCAAGATACTTAAAGCTTCTTGAGATCATCCCAACCGAAGATACAAAACCAGAAGTTGTTCAATTCATGCGCAGCTTTGGTGAGAACGTACTAGGAAAAGGAGTAGTTGAAGCGAAGGATACGCCTAACTTTATCGCGAACCGCATCGGAACGTATGGATTGATGATCACGATGCAAGAGATGATGAAGCAAGGTTATAGTGTCGGTGAAGTTGATTCGGTTACAGGTCCTTTGATCGGCCGTCCTAAATCTGCAACGTTTAGAACGCTTGATGTTGTTGGATTGGATACGTTCCTTCATGTTGCGAGAAATGTTTATGAGCAAGTTGACGGAAAAGAAAAAGAAGTGTTCGAAATCCCTGATTTCTTAAACGAAATGGTAGACAAAGGCTGGACTGGAAGCAAGACAGGTCAAGGCTTCTATCTTAAACAAAAAAGTAAAGCAGGCAGTGAAATCTTAGAGCTCGATCCTGCTACGTTGGAATATAAACCGCGTTCCAAAATGAAAACAGCTACACTCGAAGCAGCTAAACAAATGAAGACAACAAACCAAAAAGTGAAAGCGCTTTTATACAGTGATGATCGTGCAGGTAAACTGCTGTGGGACATCATTAAACCGGTTCTATTATATTCTGCGGAAAAGTGTTATGAAATCGCCGATGATCTTGTTGCGATTGACCAAGCGATGAAATGGGGATTCGGATGGGAGCATGGTCCATTTGAGATTTGGGATGCGATCGGTGTACCCCAATCTGTAGAACGAATGAAATCTGAAGGAGAGACAATTCCTGTTTGGGTAGAAGAGCTTCTTCAATCAGAAAAGAATTCTTTCTACACAAAATCAGACGGTGATCGCTCTTATTACCACCACGGCAGATATCTTCCTGTGGAAGAGAACAAAAAAGTCGTTCATTTAAGCCGTTTAAAAGAAAAAGGCAATGTGATCACAAAGAATGGCGGGGCTACGTTAATCGATCTTGGTGATGATGTTGCAGGCCTTGAGTTCAATTCTCCAAACAATGCAATCGGACCTGAAATCATCATGATGCTTCATCAGGCGATCGATGAAGTTGAAAAGAATTACAAAGGGTTAGTGATTGGTAACCAAGGTAAGAACTTCTGTGTTGGTGCTAACTTGATGCTTATCCTTATGGAAGCTCAAGATGACAATTTCTTTGAACTGGATATGATGGTTCGTCAATTCCAACAAGCGATGGCAAGAGTTCGCTACAGTGCAAAACCTGTTGTTGCGGCTAACTTCGGAATGACGCTAGGCGGCGGAGTTGAAGTATCTCTTCCTGCAGCAAGACTTCAAATGTCATCTGAAACGTACATGGGGCTTGTTGAAACAGGAGTCGGCTTGATTCCGGGCGGAGGCGGAAACAAAGAGCTTTATCTTCGTTTATTAGAGCAGCTGCCAGAAGGTGCTAAGGGAGATCTGCAAAAAGTTGCGAACCAAGCTTTTGAAACGATTGCGATGGCTAAAGTTTCAACTTCAGCTCAAGAAGCACGCAAGCTAGGGTTCTTACGAAAAGAAGACAGCATCTCCGTAAACGGTGACCATCTCTTACATGATGCAAAAACACAAGTACTTGCATTAGAAGGGATTGGCTATACACCGCCTGTAAGAAAGAAGATTCCTGTAGTTGGTGAAGCCGGTTATGCAACGTTGGCACTAGGAGCACAGACGATGCACTTCAGCCAATATATTTCAGAGCACGATTTAAAAATTGCAAAGAAACTAGCCTTTGTTCTCGCTGGAGGAAGAGTGCCAGAAGGAACATTGGTAGACGAACAATACTTACTAGATTTGGAGAGAGAAGCATTCCTAAGTCTAGCTGGAGAACCAAAAAGCCAGGCAAGAATGCAGCACATGCTTGTTAAAGGCAAGCCGCTAAGAAACTAAGGGGGGAAGAACTCAATGTTAAAAGAGGCAGTAATAGTAGCAGGTGCTAGGACAGCGGTTGGTAAAGCGAAAAAAGGTTCTTTTGCACATATGAGACCAGATGAACTAGCAGCGGTAACCATCAAAGAAACGTTGAAGCGTGCAGGCGATTATAACGGAGAGATTGATGATCTGATTATTGGATGTGCTGTACCTGAAGCAGAACAAGGGATGAACATGGCTCGTCTGATCGGTGCTCGAGCAGGATTACCTGAAACTGTACCAGCGATTACAATCAATCGTTTTTGTTCATCGGGTCTGCAAAGTATTGCGTACGGAGCAGAAAAAATCATGCTAGGTGCAGCCGAAGCGATTCTTGCAGGCGGAGCTGAATCCATGAGCCTTGTTCCTGTAGTAGGTCATGTCGTAAAGCCTAACCCTTACTTAGTTGAGACGGTGCCGCAATATTATATGGGCATGGGTCATACAGCGGAAGAAGTAGCTAGACGTTTTGGCATCTCAAGACAAGATCAAGATGAATTCGCCGTAAGAAGTCATCAAAAAGCAGCGGCAGCGATTAAAGACGGTAAGTTTAACGACGAGATCGTTCCTGTACATGTTATGAAACGCTGGTTAGATGAGCAATCAAAGTTAGTTGAAAAAGAGGTTGCTGTGTCAGTAGATGAAGGTGTCCGTGCTGGAACAACCGTTGATGTACTTAGTAAGCTTCGTCCGGCATTTACACCAACTGGTTCTGTAACAGCAGGGAACTCTTCACAAACAAGTGATGGCGCTGCAACGGTTCTTGTGATGAACAGAGAAAAAGCAGAAGCAGAAGGTTTAACGCCATTATTGAAATTCCGTTCTTTTGCAGTAGCTGGGGTAGCTCCAGACATCATGGGAGTAGGTCCTGTTGCGGCCATTCCGAAAGCATTAAAAATGGCAGGATTAGAAATTTCGGACATCGGCTTGTTCGAGTTGAATGAGGCATTTGCTTCTCAGAGCGTTCAAGTCATTCGTGAACTGAACCTTCCAGAAAATAAAGTAAACGTGAATGGTGGTGCGATCGCACTTGGCCATCCGCTAGGTTGCTCAGGAACTAAACTCACATTAACACTCTTACATGAGATGAAGCGTCGCAACGAACAATTCGGAGTTGTTACGATGTGTATCGGTGGTGGCATGGGAGCAGCAGGCGTATTTGAACTAGTAGGATAACAAGGAGGAGAAAACATGTCGAATACAGCAGAAAAACAAATCATTGGTGGAAGCTTTTTAATCGAAGATGTTTCCGCAGCAGATATTTATACACCTGAGGATTTTTCAGAAGAACATTTGATGATCGCGAAAACAACTGAAGATTTCGTTGTGAAAGAGGTTGTTCCTCAACTTGAAAAGATGGAAGATCACGATTTTACTGTTTCTCGAAAATTATTAACTAAAGCGGGAGAGCTAGGTCTACTAGGAGCAGATGTACCTGAAGAATATGGCGGCTTAGGTCTAGATAAGATTTCTTCTTCACTCATCACTGAAAAGTTCGCACGCGGACGCGGCTTTTCAATTAGTTATGGAGCACACGTAGGAATTGGATCACTACCAATCGTTCTTTTTGGTAACGAAGAACAAAAGAAAAAATACTTACCTGAACTAGCAACTGGTGAGAAGATCGCAGCTTATGCATTAACTGAGCCAGGTTCTGGATCTGATGCACTTGGCGCAAGAACGACAGCAAAGCTTAACGCTGAAGGCACTCATTATGTATTGAACGGTGAAAAGCAGTGGATCACAAACTCTGCGTTTGCTGACGTTTTCGTCGTATACGCTAAGATTGATGGTGAGCAGTTCACAGCATTCATCGTTGAAAGAGATTATAAAGGCGTTTCCACAGGACCAGAAGAAAAGAAGATGGGAATCAAGAGTTCTTCAACGCGTACACTTATCCTAGAAGATGTAGAAGTACCAAAGGAAAATCTGTTATGGGAAGCAGGAAAAGGACATCTGATCGCGTTTAACATTCTAAACATCGGCCGTTACAAGCTTGCATTAGGATGTGTAGGAGCTGCAAAACGAGCATTCGAAGTATCTGTTAAATACGCGAACGAGCGTCAACAGTTCAAGCGTAAAATCAGTTCTTTTAGCTTAATTCAAGAAAAGCTTGCGAACATGGCTGTCCAAACGTATGCAGCTGAAAGTTCTGTGTACCGAACGGTAGGTCTATTTGAAAACCGTCTAGGCGCTTTATCTGAAGAAAAGCAAAAAGACGGACGTGAGTTAGCGAAAGCAATCGCAGAGTATGCGATCGAATGTTCACTGAACAAAGTATCAGCTTCAGAAGTGCTGGATTATGTAGTAGATGAAGGCGTTCAGATTCATGGTGGGTACGGCTTTATGTCTGAATATGAGATTGAAGGTGCATACCGCGATTCTCGTATCAACCGAATCTTTGAAGGAACGAACGAGATCAACCGTTTATTAGTACCAGGAACGCTTGTGAAAAAAGCGATGAAGAACGAACTTCCGCTTATTCAAAAAGCAACTCAGCTTCAACAAGAGCTTATGATGTTAATGCCTGTTGAAGTAGGTACGGAAAGCTTGGATCAGGAAAAATATCTTGTTTCTATGGCTAAGAAAATTTTCTTGATGACAGCTGGATTAACGGTTCAGAAATTCGGACCTAAGTTAGAGCAAGAGCAAGAAGTATTGTCGAACTTAGCAGATATCATTAGTGAAGTGTACAACATGGAATCTGTTCTCTTGCGTACTGAAAAAGCAATCGAAAGATCTGGAGCTGAAAAGGCAAAACAAAAACTGTTATACACAGAAGTGTATTGCCAAGAAGCATTCAACCGCATTGAAGCACATGCTAAAGAATCCATCATTGCCGTTGAAGAAGGCGATATGCTCCGCATGATGCTGTCCGCGTTAAAGAAACTAACGCGCCATACACCAATTAATGTGATTAAGAAGAAGCGAGAACTCGCGGTTCAGCTTCTTGAAGAAGAACGCTATATCGTTTAATTGATCTGTATTTATTTACGCTAACCTTCAAAATATCTTATCTTTCCCTCCTGCATTTGTAGGAGGGCTTTTTTTGTTTTAAACAGGCTTATGTTGTAGTGGAAGCGGATGGTTTCGGTTCCGAGCGCTCGCTTTCAGCGTGTACGGTAGGAGTATCATGCCTTGCACTTCAATCCACTGTTACAGTTGATAATAAAAATGAGATTGGAAAGCGATTATCCTTAAGGAGAAGCTTAACAAAGTAAGTTTTGATTTTGATATTGAAAAATGCCCAGATAAGCTGCAGTTTTTAGGTGCCGAACTGGATTTTAGAGGATACCTAATAGGGTATGTAGGCGTATTCTGAAACTGAATCCACAAAATAACGGCTTCAATCCACAAATGTATGCAGTTTATCCATGAATTTTAGCTCCCAATCCAAAAGTTTCGGCAGTTTATCCGCGAGTCTACAATCTTCGACAATTGCCACACATGAATATACCCTCATCCTCTTTATATCATGGAAATCTCCCTCTCATATCCTTCATTTTACATCGCATTACATCCTGATATAACAAATTACCCAACGTGCAGAATTTCTTGTTTTATTGGTAACACTAGTTTGTGGTACTATGAGAAGGGGTGATATAATGCTACTGAAAGTGTATGAATATCCAAAATGCTCAACTTGCCAAAAAGCAAAAAAATGGCTAAAAGAAAATGATGTAGCCTTTGAGCCTATACATATTGTGGAGAACCCGCCTTCTGCTGAGGAACTTAAGAAATTGATCGATCTTAGTGGTCTAGAGATCAAGAAGTTCTTTAATACGAGCGGAATGAAGTATCGTGAGTTGGGTATGAAAGAAAAGATGAAAACAGCTACAGAAGAAGAACTGCTCAAAATCTTAGCAAGTGATGGCATGCTTATTAAAAGACCGATCGCAACTGATGGGAAGCAAGTCACAGTAGGATTTAAAGAAGATCATTACGATAACACGTGGAAAAAATAAAAATGTTACTGACTGCGATAATTCATTTATTGTAGTTATTATAAAACCAAGAAAAGCTGGAGGGATTACACATGGAATTTCCAAAAGAATTACGCTATTCAGAAGAGCACGAGTGGACTAAAACAGAAGAAGGCAATAAAGTTCGTATCGGTATTACAGCATTTGCGCAAGACGAACTAGGAGATATCGTATTCGTTGAACTTCCTGAAGTTGGAGATGAGCTTACTGCGGACGAGCCTTTCGGAAGCGTAGAATCTGTTAAGACTGTTTCTGAGTTATATGCGCCTGTATCTGGAAAAGTTGTAGAAGTAAATGCAGACCTTGATGATAGCCCTGAACTTGTTAACGAGTCTCCATATGAAAAAGCTTGGATGGTTGTAGTAGAACTTTCAGATGCATCTGAGGTTGAAAAGTTAATGACTGCTGAACAGTACGAAGAATTAATCAAAGAAGATTAATGAAATTAATCTCTTCAGGAAAGAATAGACATATTGCTATTCTTTTTTGGAGGGATTTTTTTATGAACCAAGATAGACGAGATGTTACATCAAGAGTTTTTGGTAAAATGAAGGGTGGATCAATGTCCCTTTATTTGGATAAGGATGAAATTGGCCAGATCCGCTTTACGAATCAAGGGAACATGTACGAGATGGCTGAGGGGTTTGAATTTGATGCAGACAAGATTTATAAACGTGAAAAACCTGTAGAATTACCAAATCCATCAAAGTATGTGGATGAATGTGATAAGGGTTGGTGCTGATTTCAGCATCAATAGAGGATGATGTCAATGTGATCTATCTTGGCAGTCATCCTCTTTTTGATTTTAAATCTGTTTGTTTCGTTCGGCACTCCCACCTTTTGAGCCGATCTTTTGATAAAAACTTTTATCCTGGTTTTGGGATGTGGCCGTACCGCCTTTCTTTCCGATTTCTTGATAAAACGTTTTATTATGTGTACTAGAGGTAGAGCTCCCGCCTTTTCTCCCGATTTCTTGAAAGAAAGTTGTGCTATGTTTTTTTGATGTGGAGGTACCGCCTTTTTTTCCGATCTGTTGATAGAATTCTTTTCCTCGTGATTTGGATGTTTTCTCGCCGCCTAATCTGCCTGCATCAGCTCGGCTCATTTTAGGTTCTGTTTTTGCCATGTGATGACTCCTCCAATATTCGTTTTATGACTCCTAAATTCCCTTTTATAACAGGATGTCAAACACGTTTGAGGCGAATTAGTACAAAACGCATACACCGAACAGAAATAGGTAGGAAAATAGGAAAAAGGGGTATAGTAATAAAGAACATCTCTTGCAGGATTTTAATAAAATAAAGCAAATATATAATCTAAGCGATGCATTCATTTTATAGTCTTCAAAGTATAGGAGAGATGAGTAATGAATGAAATCAAAAACAAAGTAATCATTGTCGAAGGTAAATCTGATAAGGATAAGTTAGCTGCAATCTTGGATGAACCGGTTGAAATTATTTGTACGAATGGAACTTTAGGTTTGGATAAATTAGAAGAGCTTGCATTAGCCATTGAGGATCGAGATGTATATATCTTGGTCGATGCTGATGATGCTGGCCATAAACTAAGAAAACAACTGCAACGTGAATTGCCTAATGCAGAGCATTTATATATTAATAAGATGTACAGAGAAGTTGCAAAAACACCTCTAATGTACCTCGCAAAGGTATTGGTAGGTGCACACTTTAATATTCAAAAGAATTGTTTAGGATAAGCCATGAAAAAGAATTGGTTGAGTCTTCTAACTACCTTTTGCTTAGTGAGTGGTTGCAGTCCTTCAAATAAAGATGAAGTAAAAACGACTTCTAAAGATGTCGTGAGCAAAAATTTAAATATTCCGTGGCAAATAAACAGCACCCCAAAACAAATGTGGATCAGTGAACGAACTGGGGGGCTTGTTTTACTAGGGCCAAAACAAAAAAAGACCTCTTATTCCCCAAAATTCTCAGAAGCTATAGCTGATGACGGGGAAGGAGGTTTTCTTGGCTTTCTATTAGACCCAAATTACGACAGTAATAAAAAAGCTTATGGATATTATACATATGAAAAATCGAATCGTTTAGTTAATCGGATTGTCGAGATGCGTTTTGAAAATAATGAATGGAAAGAAAGCAGAATCCTGCTAGATGATATTCCAGGAGGCTACACACACAATGGAGGAAGAATGGAGTGGGGACCAGATCGAAAACTATATATCACAACGGGTGATAGTGGCGAAGAAGAGCTGTCCCAAAATCTAAAAAGTCTGGCTGGGAAAATTTTAAGAATGAATAATGATGGTTCTGTTCCAGAGGACAACCCGTTCTATCCTTCACCGGTCTATACATATGGTCATCGGAATCCACAAGGAATGACATGGGATGATGAAGGTAAGATGTTTGCTGCTGAACATGGCTCATCTAACTATGATGAGATTAATAAAATTGATCCGGGTAAAAATTACGGATGGCCGATCATTCGTGGTGACGAAAAAAAGGAAGGGTTAGAATCACCGTGGGTTCACTCTGGTCGTGAAACGTGGGCACCTTCAGGCATCGATTATAAAAACGGTTATCTGTTTGTTGCAGCATTGAGAGGCGAAAGTGTCATAAAGGTTAACACATCTTCTAAGAAGATAACCACTATTGTTTCCAATAAAGGACGCATTCGTGATATCCTTATTGAAGATAATCACATGTATGTTGTTACGAATAACAAAGATGGTAGAGGACAGCCGTCGAGCGATGATGATGTGCTGCTAAAAGTTTCACTAAAAAATGTAATGGAGTAATACCATGAAAGAAATCACTCGAAAAAATTGGAACACCGTTATTGAACAATCACTGCAGAATCCGTACTTTCTATACCTAGAGACTCCGCTTTGTGGAACTTGTAAAATGGGAAAAAGAATGTTTGAGGTAGCAGTTGAAACGATACGTGTTCAAAAAGACGAAAATATAGCTGTAGGTGTTAGTAATATTAATGAGATGCCCGAGCTTGCATCCAAGTATGGGGTAACAAGCGTGCCATGTTTACTCATTCTTTCTAGAGGAATTGCAATCGATCGTATTTATGCGCTTCAATCTGCGGGAAATATATATATATCCATGTTAAAACTAGTGGAAAAGGAATATAAAGGGTGAAAAAATGTGGGATATACCCCACATTTTTCATTTCATCGTCTAATTCTACAAAAAAACTTATTTTTCGGGGGTTAAATCTCAAGAAAAATATGGGAATTTAATGTCGTTCACTCGCCCTTTTGTAACAATAAAGGGTGTTTTTTTTTATTTTGAAATAACGCTGATGACCTTAGTAGAGGGGTTTATCAAGGTATTTGAACAATTATCAGTTTGTTTTGCAAATTCAGTACTTTAACGATAACGTCACAAATGTTACGGACGCTGTAATATTGTTATAGAACTGTATCCTACAAATGTCAAAAGTCATGGTATAAATGAATAGGAGAGCTTGTTTGCATGTTTGCTCCCTAGCTTATTGTGGTAAATAAGAATGATTTTATTTTTGAGATAAAAATATACGATTCACTAATAAACGAAACAAAATGCAAAGCAATTCTTTAACAGAGGTGATTGATAAACATGGCATCTTTAAATCTAAATGCAGTATTTCCTATTGGAAAAAATAAATTATCGAACAATAAATTAACAAGTATAGAAGATAAAGTTCTAACGATCCAAGAAAGAGACGATGAGAAACTAAGAAACGAACTGATCGGTGATTACCAACCATTCATTAAAAAAGTAACATCGAAAGTTTGCAGTCAATATATAGATCGTACGATGGACGAGTTTAGTGTAGGTCTTTTTGCCTTCAACGAAGCGATTGATCAATACCAAGAAGGTCAAGGTAGCCGTTTCTTGTCCTTCGCCGATATGGTTATTAGACGAAGAGTTATTGATTACATTCGTAAAGAAGTCCGTCAGAACAGATTAATCTTCTTACAGCCAGATGAAGAAGATGAAGAAGGTCGCTTAGAAGAAAGTTATGCAGAGCAAAAAGCTGCGATGGATCATTTTGAAGATCAGATTCAAGTTGAGAATCGCGTTTATGAGATCGAAGAGTATCAAAAGTTATTAAAAACGTTCGGATTGAACTTTAAAGTATTAAGTAAGCATTGTCCGAAGCATGTGGATGCTCGCGAAAATGCAAAAGAAATTGCTCGTCTTTTAGCTGAGAACGAAGAACTTGCCGCGTTTCTAAAAGAAAAAAAGCAATTACCAATAAAAGATTTATTAAATATGGTATCCTGTAGTCGTAAAACCATAGAGAGAAATCGAAAGTATATAATAGCAGTATCACTTATATATTTAGGCGATTTTCAAGCGCTGAAATCATACATTCAGCCATAAGGTGAAGTAAATAAGGTTACTAGGCAAGGGAATGTAATGTTCTCTTGCCTGTAATTTATACTGATCCTGCTACATGCGGGAGGGATATCATTGAAGAACGGCAGCGGCATCGTTATTGAAGTTCAGAATAAAAAAGCAACTCTTCTCATGAAGGACGGAACCTTTGTCACAGTAAGAGTACCAGCAGGTAAAAGACCTCTTATAGGTAATGAGTATCAGGCTTCTTATTTTTCACACAAAAAAAGAAGTCTTTTTGTGCTGCCATCTATTTCATTTTCAGTGGCAGCATTAATTGCATTTCTTTTTATTTCAGGTCTTTTACCCAACAGCAGCCATTCTGCCGCTGCTGCTTATGTTAGCTTTGATATCAATCCAAGCCTTGAGGTTGGCGTAGATGATAATATGCGAGTGGTTGAAATGGATGCTTTTAATGACGAAGCAAAAAAAATCATTAAGAAATACAATTTTTCTACAGATGATCGTATGCCGTTTGAAGTATTCGCGGATCAACTGATCAAAGCTTATCAGCGAGAAGGCTATATGGAAGAGAATCAGTCCATGCTTATCACTACAGTATCCGATAAATCCAGTGATAAGAAAACGAAGCAGGAATTGGATCATGCATTGGATTCAATTGTAAAAAAAGCTGTCGTTCAATACCCTGTAGCGATTACTGTTTCTGAAACAAACGAAGAAGTTCGCGATAAGGCGAAACAATTAGGCGTATCTTCAGGTAAATATACAGCATTCCAAGAAGCAACGAAGAACGATAAGCATCTTAAAGAAGAAAAGATTAAAGAAGTGAAGTTTCAAGAGCTTAAAGTGAATACTACTTCTTCTAAAAATATTAAATCTGTACCACATCCTCGTAAAATAAAGGCTGCACCTCATGAGGTCAAGGTAAAGCCAGTAAATAATAAAGAAAAAAAATCGGATCACCAAAGCTCAGTTAAACCGACCGAGAAAAATCTTGTGAAGCCTCAAAAGAATACGAATGAAAAACGTAATAGCAAAGAGCGTGGCAAAAGGAATGATCAAAATAACAATAGAAATCATATTCAGCAAAAAGAGCAGAGAGTAGAACCTAAAAAGATGAAGGAACCTGTCAGAACACAAAACCATGATAGGAATTCTAATCAGAATAAAGAGCATAGAAAAGAAAACAGATATCAGGATAAGAATCATAACAAGCGACAAAAAGAAAATGACCGTAATAAACATGAGCAGAGACAGCAATGGAATGGAGACGGGCATTCTAATGATGATCATAAGCGTTCCAAAGGTGAACATCGAAAGCAAGAAAAGAAACATAAACACTAATTATGAGATAACATGTCGTAATAGCAATTACGATTCCTTGCTGCTGTCGAAGGGTTTATAAAGGTATATGAATATTCCTCTAGAATCGGTGATGTAACAACCAATTCGGGGGGATTTTTAATGTTGGATATCCGTTACTTTGAAAGTCAAATAGCAAAAAGTCCATATCTTTCTCTTTATAATATTCCGGTAAAGCCTAGCTTTAAATGTAAGGACGAAACGACGCTGAAAATTGAATACAGAGAAGGAGAGCGGAACAGAACAGTCACGTTTACTGGGAATCCGAAATATCTATGTATGCTGCTTGAGGGGAAAATGAAGCTGAGTACTTTATTGAGACAAGAGATGATTGAGTTTCAGGGAACACTCAGGCAACGCTTAAAATGGGAAGCGATTTTTTACTTAAGCTCTCATTGGGAAGAGATATCCGCTGGTGTACTCGTTCGAACTGCTAAAAATATTTGACACGAATCGACATGGATGATAATATTCTTCACAGTGATTCAAATATGCATCGCTTTAATTTAATAAAGTAACACTTTTTTACTTATCACGAGAGGTGGAGGGACTGGCCCTATGAAACCCGGCAACCGCTAGATCATTGCATTCTTATGAATGATGAACTAGAAAGGTGCCAATTCCTGCAAGGCTTTAAGTAGTCTTGGGAGATGAGGAGAACGTGCATAGAATATAATATGCCTTTCTGCTCATATTGAAGCAGAGAGGCATTTTTTTGTTTAATGTTTTCGTTTTACATTGAAGCTCTTGGGAGTAGTTGATTTCCGTTACAGGATGCTCGCTTTCCACGGGGCGTGCGGTGAGCCTCTTAGCGCTATGCGCTGTTAAGAGTCTCACCTGTCCCGCTGATCCCGTAGGAGTCTCGCACCTTCCACTACAATCAACTTATCGATGAAGGGAACACTTAAGCAAACCAATGCAACGTTTTCTATATGAGCCAATATTTAGATAAGAAATGAGGTAAGAATCTTGATTAATTTACAGGCAGTCCGTAAAGTCTTTCAAACCAAAGATGGTGAAGTAAAGGCTGTTGATACGGTAGATTTAAACATAAAACAAGGAGAGATTTACGGAATCATCGGATACAGTGGTGCAGGTAAGAGTACACTGATCCGCATCCTTAACATGCTAGAGCGACCGACTAGCGGTACGGTTACGATTGGCGGCAAAAACATGTCTGAGCTGTCATCAAAAAAGTTAAGAGAAGCACGACAAGAAATTTCAATGATCTTTCAGCACTTTAACTTATTATGGTCTCGCACGGTAAGAGAAAACATTGCTTTTCCTCTTGAAATTGCGGGTTATCCAAAAGCAAAGATCAAACAGCGTGTTGATGAGCTGATCGACCTAGTTGGATTGGAAGGTCGTGGTGGTTCTTATCCTTCGCAACTAAGTGGAGGGCAGAAGCAACGTGTAGGTATCGCGCGCGCTCTTGCGAATGAGCCGAAAGTTCTCTTATGTGACGAAGCAACTTCTGCACTTGACCCTAAAACAACTGACAGCATTCTTGATCTGCTTGTAGAGATCAATCAAAAATTAGATCTGACCATTGTTCTTATCACACATGAGATGCATGTAATCAGAAAGATCTGTCACCGTGTAGCCGTTATGGAACAGGGGAGAGTAGTGGAAGAAGGCGATGTCCTAAATGTCTTCAAAAACCCGACAGAACCAATCACGAAGGATTTTGTGAAACAAGTAACAGAACCTGAAGAAACAGTGGACACGATCAAACAGTTTATTTCTGAGTTTCCGGAAGGCCGAATTGTCCAACTTACTTTTATTGGTGGACGAGCAGGACAGCCATTAATTACGGAACTGATTCGTAAGTATGAGGTAGATGTAAATATTCTACAAGGAAAGATTACGCAAACTCAGAATGGACCTTATGGGACGTTGTTCATTCAGATTAAAGGTACAGAATCTGCACTAGCTCGTGCAATGGAGTTTTTAAACAGTGTGCAGGTTGAAGTAGAGGTGATTCATAATGCTTAGTACATGGTTCACGAATGTCCAATGGGATGTTCTATTAGAAGCGACAAATGAAACTTTATATATGTCAGCCATCTCTGTAGTGATTACATTTTTCCTAGGACTGGCTCTAGGATTGGCGTTATTTCTAACTTCTCCTGGAAACTTGTGGGGAAATAAGTTTTTAAACAGCGTAATTGCTATAATCGTTAACGTGTTTCGATCGATTCCGTTTATTATCTTAATCATCTTATTGATTCCTTTTACACGTTTAATCGTAGGAACGATGCTTGGAGCTGAAGCTGCACTCCCTGCATTAATCGTAGGAGCTGCGCCATTTTATGCACGTATGGTAGAGATCGCTTTGAGAGAGATTAATAAAGGGGTAATCGAAGCAGCGAAATCAATGGGTGCTACAAACGCTCAGATTATCTTTAAAGTTCTTATTCCCGAAAGTACGCCGGCTCTTGTTTCTGGTATCACTGTAACCGCGATTGCACTCGTAAGTTATACAGCGATGGCTGGAGTTGTTGGTGCTGGTGGTTTAGGAAACTTGGCTTATATGGAAGGTTACCAAAGAGACAACGCGGATGTAACATTAATTTCAACTGCACTTATCTTAGTCATCGTTTTCGTCATCCAATGGATCGGTGACCGCATTACAACAGCATTAGATAAGAGATAACGTTTTAAGACAACAAGGAGGAAGTTCATATGAAAAAAGTATTATCTGTTCTTATATTAACCGTTCTTGTTGCAGCACTTGCTGCTTGTGGGAACAAAACAGAAGGCGGAATCAGCGACGAGAAGATCATTGTAGGTGCTTCAAACGTACCACATGCTGAAATCTTGGAAGAAGCAAAACCTCTTTTGAAAGAAAAAGGTGTAGAACTTGAGATTAAAACGTTCCAAGATTATGTACTGCCAAACAAGTCTTTAGATGAAAAAGAAATCGGTGCGAACTACTTTCAGCACGTTCCTTATCTAGAGTCTCAAATGAAAGATCACGGATACAAATTCGAAAACGCAGGTGGCATCCACCTTGAGCCGATCGGAATCTATTCTAAAAAGTATAAGTCATTAGATGAGCTGCCTGAGGGCGCAACAATTATCATGTCTAACTCAGTAGCAGATCATGGCCGTATGCTTGGGTTACTTGAAAAAGAAGGATTGATCAAAGTTAAAGAAGGTGCTGGAGCAGAAGCACAAATTAAGGATGTTGTAGAAAATCCTAAGAAGCTTAAATTTAAAGCAGATGTTGATGCGGGTATGCTTCCAAAAGCCTACAAGAACGGTGAAGGCGATGCCGTACTAATCAACACAAACTACGCGATCGATGCTGGATTAAATCCTCAAAAGGATGCGATCGCATTAGAAGGATCTGATTCTCCATTCGTAAACATCATTGCGGTGCGTGAAGGAGATAAAGATAAGAAATCTGTTAAAGCTTTAGTAGAAGCTTTACGTTCTAAAGAGATTCAAGATTTCATTAAGAAGAAATATGAAGGTGCAGTAGTGCCAGTTACGGAATAATTTTATAAAAAGAACTGACTTTGAGATATTAAAGTCAGTTCTTTTTTTGAGTAAAGATCGATCAACAACACTTTATAGTCCTTCAAACTAACTTTTAGACCCTGCGATTACACTTATAGGCACTTGAACTTAATTTATAGGCCGACAAAATTTTTTATAGTCCTTCAAAGTCATTTATAGGCTTTTCGACAAAAACTTACGAACATTTATTACATAACCAGCTTGCGAATGACCCATACTAAACCTGTTTACTATTTTGACAGGAGTGAATGAAATGAAACAAGAAGAACAGCCGCTACCCGGCTCGAATTCAACGCAATATCACCTGATCCGCTATAAAGAAGGCTTAGGGAAATACAATGAGAATATGCCTGAACTTACACATGCCTATAATGAATTTACACGCCATTGTTTTAAAGAAGGTGAGATCTCTGAGAAGTTTAAGCAGTTGATCGCTTTAGGAATCAGCATCTATTCTCAAGATGAATATTGCATCATCTACCATACAAAAGGTTGTTTAGATCAAGGGTGCTCGGAAAATGAAATTCTTGAAGCTGTGGGTGTTTCTGCTGCATTTGGCGGAGGAGCGGCTATGAGCCAAGGTGTGACCCTCGTTCAAGAATGCATTAAAGAATTAAATAACCCGCGTCATTAAAAGAAAGTCTAAAATTCTACACTTTCATGTTTTGAAATCATCCTAAGAAGGTAATGGAAGTAATGTAGCGCATTTAGCAGGATAACATAGGAAGTCACATCTGTTTTCAATAGGAATCATCATGCACTGGTATGCAAGGTGATTTCACTTGGATAACGGATTGAGCAAAATGAGTGATGCTGATACGCTATTATTGTTAACTAACTTTAACTTTGAAAGGATTGATTCATTATCCACCCCATTAAAGTAAAACATACGTCCGAGATGGAAAAAGCAATGCACCAGTCACATGGCTGTGGTTTTGCAGAGTATGAGAGGGATTTGGAAAAACGCCTAGATGTTGAGAAGGTCCGAGATATGGAATACAAAAAAGGGTTAGAAATAGCGGCAAATGCGAACAGAAATCATACGCCGTAACATATGAACTTAAAATTACAAAAGGCTGATTCATAAGGTGGTCTACCGCCTCATGAGTCAGCCTTTTTTCAAATCTTGTGACTGATGTACAATTAAAATGACAACAATGGAAAAGTAAACAGCTCGTTCCCTTGAACATACATTTCATTTGTTATAAGATTAGAATGAGAATAAATTGAGAATGGCTATTTTGTGCCTTTTATCAAAATCTTAAGAATGATTTCTTAATGGAGGTTGTATTATGTCAGCACCTAATTTAAAGATTGAAGATCTTCGTGTATCTATTGAAGATAAAGAGATTATTAAAGGTTTAGATCTCGAAATAAATGGTGGCGAGATCCATGCGATCATGGGACCAAACGGAACAGGAAAGTCTACTCTTTCTGCAGCGTTAATGGGACACCCTAAATATGAAGTAACTTCTGGTAAAGTTACGTTCAACGGTGAAGATCTTTTAGAGATGGAAGTTGATGAGCGTGCACAAGCTGGTCTGTTCTTAGCTATGCAATACCCTTCAGAAGTAAGCGGTATTACAAACGCTGATTTCCTTCGCTCTGCAATCAATGCAAAGCGTGAAGAAGGCGACGAAATTTCTCTAATGAAATTTATCCGTGAGTTAGATAAAAAGATGGATCATCTTGAGATGGACAATGCGTTCGCTCACCGTTACTTAAACGAAGGATTCTCTGGTGGAGAAAAGAAGCGTAATGAGATTCTTCAAATGATGATGCTTGAGCCAAAATTAGCAATCCTTGATGAGATCGATTCAGGACTTGATATCGATGCTCTTAAAGTAGTAGCTAAAGGTGTTAACGAAATGCGTAACCCGGATTTCGGTTGCTTGATCATCACTCACTACCAACGTCTATTGAATTACATCACTCCTGATAAAGTACACGTGATGATGCAAGGGCGTATTGTAAAATCCGGTGGACCTGAATTAGCTCAACGTCTAGAAGCTGAAGGGTACGACTGGATTAAAGAAGAGCTAGGAATTAAAGACGAAACTGTTGGTCAAGAAGCGTAAGCATTAAGGGGGACTATACATGTCAGTTGATACGAGCCTAAGATTTGATAAGGACTACGTAACCGGTTTTTCAAGCAGCAGACAGGAACCCGCTTGGCTGCAGGAACTTCGTTTGCAAGCATTGGAATTAGCTCAAGAGCTTCCAATGCCTAAACCGGACAAAACTAAAATCGATAAATGGAACTTTACAGAATTCAAACATGAAGCAACTGGCACTCCTGTTGCGTTCAATGAACTTCCTGAAGATGTTAAGGCATTGATTGGTTCTGAAGAAGAAGCGAAGAATGTTCTTGTTATCCATAATGGAACACCAGTTTATTTTGCACTTGAAGAGTCGGTAAAAGATCAAGGTGTTATTTACACAGATCTTCTAACAGCTGCAAAAGAGCATGAAGATCTAGTGAAAAAGTACTTTATGAAAGCTGTTGCGGTTGATGAGAACCGTTTGCCAGCCCTTCATGCAGCACTATTCGTTAATGGAGCATTTCTTTATGTTCCTAAGAACGTGGAACTTTCTGCTCCAATTCAAGCCGTTTATTATCAAGACGATGAAGCAGCGATCTTCAACCACGTTATCGTTGCAGCAGAGGATAACAGTTCAGTAACGTATGTAGAAAACTACTTATCAACGAACGATGCTACAGATTCAGTAGCAAACATCGTGTCTGAAGTATATGCAGGCAGCGGTGCAAAAGTCGTTTATGGTGCCGTAGATAACCTTGCAAAAGGAATGACAACATACGTGAACCGTAGAGGCCGTGCTGAGAAAGATGCTCGCATCGAGTGGGCGCTTGGTCAGTTTAACGATGGAAATACGGTTTCTGACAACACAACTCATTTGATCGGTGATGGATCTTTTACAGATACGAAGACTGTTACAATCGGACGCGGTGATCAAAAGCAAAACTTCGTAGCGCAAATCTTTAACCACGGAAAACATTCTGAAGGTTATATCCTTACTCATGGGGTAATGAAAGATAGTGCGAGCTCAATTTTTAACGGTATTACAAAAATCGAGCACGGTGCTACAAAGTCTCATGGTGAGCAAACTGAACGCGTGCTTATGTTAAGTGAAAAAGCGCGTGGGGATGCGAACCCGATCCTTTTGATCGATGAAGATGATGTTACAGCAGGTCATGCTGCTTCAGTTGGAAGAATCGATCCTCTTCAAATGTTCTATTTGATGAGCCGCGGTATTTCAAAAGCTGAAGCTGAACGTTTGATCATTCACGGATTCTTAGCACCAGTCGTTAGTCAGATGCCTTTAGAATCTGTTAAAAATCGTTTAGTCGAGGTTATTGAAAGGAAAGTGCGCTAATGAGTGCAAACGAATGGAGAAAGCTGTTTCCTATCCTGGATCAGGAAGTTAACGGCAAACCTCTCGTTTACCTTGACAGTGCAGCTACTTCACAAAAACCGATACAAGTAATTGAAGCTTTAGATAAATATTACAAAGAGTACAACTCGAATGTTCACCGTGGTGTTCATACACTTGGAACTCGTGCTACAGATGGTTATGAAGGAGCGCGTGAAAAGGTACGCCGTTTTATCGGTGCTAAATCCACTCAGGAGATTATCTTTACACGTGGTACAACAACAGCGATCAATACGGTAGCAAGAAGCTATGGTATGGCAAACCTGTCAGAAGGTGATGAGATTGTGATCACTCCAATGGAGCATCACAGCAACATCATTCCATGGCAGCAAGTTGCGAAAACCACTGGTGCAACGCTTAAGTACATTCCTTTACAGCCGGATGGCACGATTGATCTTGTGGATGTTGAAAATACAGTTACAGAGCATACTAAGATCGTCTCAGTTATGCAGGTATCGAACGTATTAGGAACGATCAACCCGATCAAAGAGATCGCAGCGATCGCACATAAGAACGGAGCTGTAATGGTAGTGGACGGCGCTCAGAGCGCCCCTCACATGAAAGTAGACGTTCAAGATCTCGATTGTGATTTCTTTGCCTTTTCAGCACATAAAATGTGTGGACCTACAGGCATTGGCGTGCTTTATGGAAAAAAAGCCCTCCTAAACAAGATGGATCCTGTTGAGTTCGGTGGAGAGATGATTGATTTTGTAGGACTTCAAGAATCTACGTGGAAAGAGCTGCCTTGGAAATTTGAGGGTGGGACACCGATCATCGCAGGTGCGATCGGTCTAGGTGCTGCGATTGATTTCTTAGAAGAAGTAGGTCTTGATAATGTGTTAAAACATGAACATGTACTTGCTGAATATGCGATGGAGCGCCTTTCGGAGTTAGAGGGTGTTACGATATTTGGTCCAAAAGAACGAGCAGGACTTGTAACGTTCAACTTAGATGATGTTCATCCGCATGATGTAGCAACCGTTTTAGATTCTGAGGGTATTGCTGTTCGTGCAGGCCATCACTGTGCACAGCCTCTTATGAAATGGTTAGATGTTACAGCAACAGCACGTGCTAGCTTTTACCTGTATAACACTGAAGATGACATCGATGCTTTTCTTAAAGGCTTAACAACAGCAAAGGAGTATTTCGGTCATGTCTTCTAATTTAGATCAGCTATATCGTCAGGTCATCATGGATCATTACAAAAACCCACGCAATAAAGGGGTTATTGAAGATAATGCCCTGACGATCAATATGAATAACCCAACATGCGGCGATCGCATCCAGCTCACTTTAAAAGTAGAAGATGGAAAGATCGAATCGGCTAAGTTCGACGGTGAAGGGTGTTCGATCAGTTTAGCATCAGCTTCTATGATGACACAGGCTGTTAAAGGTCTTCCTGTCGAAGATGCTGTAAAGCTTGCAAACATTTTTTATGATATGATGTTAGGGAACGACTATGATGATGAATCCTATGATCTAGGTGACATCGAAGCTCTTTCTGGCGTTTCCAAGTTTCCAGCTCGCATCAAATGTGCCACACTTGCGTGGAAGGCGATGGAGCAAGGGGTAGGAAAAGATGAGGAAGAGGAAGAATAAGTTCCTTTTGATAATGAGTTAAAGAGTGCCAATCCAGTAAGGAGGGATTCTGTAATGGCTAAGAAAATGCCGGATATCGGCGAATATAAATATGGTTTTAGAGATAAAGACGTTTCCATTTTCAGATCGAAGCGTGGGTTAACAAAAGAGATCGTAGAAGAGATCTCCCGCATGAAGAACGAGCCTGAATGGATGCTTGAATTCCGTTTGAAGTCATTAGAGCAGTTCTATAAAATGCCAATGCCACAATGGGGCGGAGACATGAAGGACTTAAACTTTGATGATATTACGTACTATGTTAAGCCATCTGAGAAATCTGAGAAGTCTTGGGACGAAGTGCCTGCTGAAATTAAAGCGACTTTTGACAAGCTAGGAATTCCCGAAGCTGAGCAGAAGTACCTTGCAGGAGTATCTGCTCAGTACGAATCAGAGGTTGTATACCACAACATGAAAGAAGACCTTTCTGACTTAGGAATTCTTTTCACAGATACGGATACAGCTTTAAAAGAGCACGAAGAGATCTTCCGTGAGCATTTTGGAACGATCATTCCGCCAACTGATAATAAGTTCTCAGCACTTAACTCTGCAGTATGGTCTGGTGGATCTTTCATTTACGTACCAAAAGGCGTTAAATGTGATACGCCACTTCAAGCATACTTCCGAATTAACTCTGAAAACATGGGTCAGTTCGAACGTACGCTAATCATTGCAGATGAAGATAGCTCTGTACACTACGTAGAAGGATGTACAGCACCGGTTTATTCTACAAACTCACTTCATAGTGCGGTTGTAGAGATCATCGTTAAGAAGAACGCTTACTGCCGTTATACAACGATTCAAAACTGGGCAAACAATATTTATAACTTGGTTACAAAGCGTGCAGTTGCTGAAGAGAACGCAACGATGGAATGGGTAGATGGAAACATCGGATCTCGTCTAACGATGAAATATCCGGCTGTTATCATGAAAGGCCGCGGGGCGAAAGGGACGATTCTTTCTATCGCGATCGCTGGTAAAGGACAGCACCAGGATGCTGGAGCTAAAGTATTGCACTTAGCACCAGACTGTTCTTCTACAATCGTTTCGAAGTCGATCTCAAAGCATGGCGGTAAAGTAACATACCGTGGTATTGCTCACTTCGGACGTAAATCTGACGGATCTAAATCCAATATCAAGTGTGATACGCTGATCATGGATAACCAATCCACTTCAGATACGATTCCGTACAATGAAATTCTGAACAATAACATCACATTAGAGCATGAAGCGACTGTATCTAAAGTTTCTGAAGATCAGTTGTTCTACCTCATGAGCCGTGGTGTTTCTGAGCAGGAAGCAACGGAAATGATCGTAATGGGCTTCATCGAGCCATTTACGAAAGAACTTCCAATGGAATATGCAGTAGAGATGAACCGTCTGATCAAGTTCGAGATGGAAGGTTCAATCGGATAAATGATGAAAAGCCTTGGTATATAAGCAATATACCAAGGCTTTTTTATGTGTAAATTAATGTCGTGCCAACTTTGTGCCAACTCGAAATTTTTTTTGCTTTTTAAGTTTTAAAAAAGACCTGGATTATTTTATTTATACCAAGGTCTTTTACGTAGAGAATGGATCGTTTCTTTTTTGTGTGGTTTTATTTCTCTTTGTATAAACTGAGAATTTATTTAGTTCATCTGCTTCAATTTTGTCCGTAACATCTAAATAAATATCAGCTGTCGTCTTTATCGTTTGATGTCCGAGGCGCTGCGAAACATATTTAATACTTGCTCCAGCTTCAAGTAATAAAACAGCATGTGTATGCCTGAAAACATGTGTACCTTTGTAACTGACATTTGCTTTTGTGCAATACCCCTGAAATGTCTCACGTATTATAGAGGGTGTAAGATACCTTCCAAGAAAATTTTGGAATATAATTCCGTCGTTATTGCGTTTGAATTGAGTGTGTTGTAAAATCATCTGGTTTTGTAACAGCTTGAACTTTTTAAGTTCAGCTACTAAACTTTCATCAAGTTTAATTGTTCTATATGAGGATGAATTCTTAAGAGAAGTTATCATTGCGTTATTGTTATCATCACGGCTAGTTTGTCTTTCAATCGTTAATTTATCACCCTTAAGGTCAGTCCATTGTAAGGCGAGTGCTTCGCTTATTCTTAATCCGGTTTGGCTTAGTAAATAAATTAGCATAAAGTACAGACGATACTCCTGATACCTTTGATGCTGATAAGTTTCCATAAAGTCAAGTAATCGATGTAACTCACCTAAAGAATAATATTTAATATCTTTATGAATTTGTATTTTATCTTTAACTGGTATTTTCAATTTGTTCGTTGGATTTTTATCTAATATCTCCATATCGTGAACCGAATAATGGAATATGCTTTTGAGTACTGATAAATATTTTAATCGAGATCCATAGGAGTAAACCTCATGTCCGCTTTCATCTTTGAGCTCAGCATAATGATTCATCCATCTCTTAATCTCAGGTCTTTTAATTCGAATTAACTTTTTATTCCCGAAGTAAGGGAGTATGTGTATTCTTACGATGATTTCTAATTGTCGAAAAGTAGAATCTTTAACAGAGGATTTTTTATGATTATATAACCATTCATGTACAACGTCATCAAACATTAAATCCCTGTCATTTAGTGTGTGACCATAATAAATTTTTTCTTCTACAGCATTTGCCTCTATTTGGGCTTCTTTTTTGGTACGAAAAGTCCCAATACTCATTACTTTTCCATCTTTAAAAACACGTGCTTGCCACATGCCGCTGCTTAATTTTCGGAAATTAGCCATTCATGTATCTCCTTTATTCTATTTTTGCTCTGAACAAGACCTGATTAATAATAAAATTTGCTTTTAATAAGCAATTAATTTTTATGATTAATTCTCTATTTTTAATAACCCATCTGCAAAGTATGTAGAGGATGAACCGCATCTGTGACAATAACGAGATGTCTTATGAAGTAATTCACCACAACCTCCATGGAAATCATGCCATTTAATATTCATGTGTGAATCTTCATAAGCATACCCAGAACACTTGTTTACTAAATAAACACCGCATTTATTGCAGTAATTTGAACCTGAAGGTAAATCTCCATTTTCGCAATTAGGGCACACATTATGAGTCTTGTTCAAATTTTGACTTGTTATAATTGCCGTATTCTTCAAATCACTACGGTAAATATTTTCTTCCTTTCTTAGATTATTGCTGTTGCAGCTTGGACAAAAGACTGCTTGAGCATTTGAAAAGAGATAATTACAGCTCATGCATCGTTGAGTATTCTTAATCTTAAAAATGAATTCTTGAAATAATTGGATAACAGGATGGCTTGGAGAATACTTGATACCAAATTGAGCACCTTGCTTTATAAACTTATATACATTTATAGAAGCCTCACTTGATATGTCGCATAAATTAGAAATGTCATTTGGGTCATTGATCTTTAGTTCGTTTAAGACTGGAGGAGGGGCTAATAGTTCTCTTGCGAAGCAGTTTGCTTCACTTTCAAATTCGTTGTATTCATCTTCTGTAAGTGAACTTCTAGCCAAGGAAGAATTATTGCTGATTTTGTTATGATTCATGACATAATGTCCAAGTTCATGGGCAAGAGTCCATCTTTTTCTGCCCTTACTAGGTATCTTATCGTTGTATAAAATCAAATACTCATCTAAGGATTCATAATATAAACAGCATCCTTCATGACTGTTTACGAGATTACAAACTTCTTTATGTGAAAATCCTCTCTTTTTTGCAAACCAAGAATAAGTTCTTATTTTGAGATTTGGGAAACTGTTCACGATTTGTTTCACCCGAACAGGCAACTCTTTTATAGTACTATTCTTTAAGACATTATCTGCAGATTTCTGTGCTTTAACGAAGTCGGCTTTATAGGTCGTCTTCTTCGTCAAATTCATCACCTTCTTCATTTTCAGTGTCTAGAAATGAAAGCTTTAACATTTTTATCATATTTTCAAATCTTTCTCTGTCCTTACCGGTAAGTTTGTTTCGTTGTCTTTGAATCTGTTTTAAATCATTGTCTTCTAATGAGAATTTTGAATAAGGATCATTTGTACTTCCCAGCAAATAGTCCGTTGTTACATTAAAGATTTCGGACATCTCCAGCAACGCACTACCAGGAGGTACTACTCTTCCGGCTTCATAATTTGCTACGTTTGATCTCTTCATATCCAATTTCTGTGCAAGCTCTTCCTGTGACAACTTATTATCCTGCCTACACTTTTTAATTCGTAATCCAATCACTTTTTTTCTTTCTTCATTCATAAGTATACCCCCAACTAAAAAAAGTTTATTTAAATGACGTTTTATATATTGACACGCTTTTAAATGACGTGTTAAGCTTTAAGTGTCATTTAAAAACACAAAATGAAATGAGGTGATATTTTGGAGAACGCTAATGTGCGCCGATTACGTTTTCGATCACTACGCCAAAAGCTTAATATTTCCCAACGCCAATTATCTATAGATCTTAATGTTAGCGAAAGCCATATTAGAAATATTGAAAGTGGCAGAGGTAATCCTGACGCAAAACTATTATTTAAGTTATCGAATTACTTAAATACAACTCCTGAGTATTTATTTCCGGATTTAGCTGACGTTAATGTTAAAAGGTTTGTTAAAGAATCGTATTGTCATTATTATAAACGTTCCATTTGATTACCTCAACAGGAGCTGACTTTTGAAAAGAGGAGGATTCTAAATGTCAAATCGTATTATGCAGTTAGAAAGATCCCCTAAGTTGTTAGAAGTACAAGTTGATGAGGAAGCAATCAAAGAAATGTATTACGATGCAATCGAAAAAAGAATGGAGAAGCTTGATACTGAGTTGGTGTATTGGGATACAAAAGAACTAAAAAGGCGAACATGTATGAGCTGGAATACCATTCTTAA
Source organism: Fictibacillus nanhaiensis (assembly GCA_016401345.1). Lineage (GTDB taxonomy): Bacteria > Bacillota > Bacilli > Bacillales > Fictibacillaceae > Fictibacillus > Fictibacillus phosphorivorans. The sequence goes on from JAEACG010000004.1 coordinate 289,570, forward strand.
TAATTTCTTTTATGAGAATGAATTTCCAAAAATCAAAGTTGGTGGGAAGTGGTATTTTCCAGCAGCGGAAACGAAAAAATTCCTGAACAAGTGGTTATTACAATTAAGATAAATCATTTGAATAAGGAGTGATTCAAAATGGCTGAAGTGAAGTGGATCAAACTTAGTACGAACATGTTTGAGGATGAAAAGATCCGGTTGATTGAGAACATGCCTGAATCTGATATGCTTCTGATCATCTGGATAAAGCTTTTGTCTCAAGCCGGAAAAACAAACGCCAATGGTTACATCTACTTGAACGAAAACATTCCCTATACAGATGAAATGCTGGCTACCATTTTTAATCGTCCGCTGAATATTGTCAGACTTGCACTAAAGACATTTGAAGACTTTGGGATGATTGAAATCAGTCATGAAAACTTTATCGCTATCAGTAACTGGGAGAAGCATCAAAATGTCGAAGGGCTTGATAAGATTAGGCAGCAGACACGAAATCGTGTGGCTAAACATAGAGAAAAAAAGCAGCTTGAAGCAGGTAACGATACATGTAACGTTACAGTAACGCATAGTAACGCAACAGATATAGATAAAGAATTAGATATAGAAATAGATAAAGATATAAATATAGAAAATGCATTTAAGAACACGAAAGAAGAAAAGAATGAGAACAAAACTACAAAAGTGCATGAATACTTCCAAAAGCATATAGGAAAGGCATCTCAAAAAATTATAAATGAGATAAATGTTTGGACAAAAGTATTGAATGAAGAGCTAGTGATAGAGGCAATAAAAAGGTCTGTTGCTTGTGATAAAGCTTCGTGGACATATACAAGAGGCATACTTTCAAAATGGGTTAAAAGCTATGTTCAAAGTTTAGATGATGTGAAATCCCTGGATATTCAATTTGCAAGTCATCGAAAGGAGATTAATAATGGAAAGTCGTCTGAACCATATAATCGAATCTCTATGTCAAAAGCATTTTCAATTACCGGCGGAAAGGTTGGTCGCATCCGAAAGGCTAGATGATTATCATTGTACAAAATGTAAAGACAAAGAGATCATCTTTTATCGTGTACACAAAGATACAGAATGGCATTGGAACTCAGGTACACAATCTTGTGTTCCTGCCAGTAAAGTACCTGAGTCTGATTATTATCTTGGTAAAGTCTGTGGTCCTGATAATGCATGGGAATGGCATGATAGCTATTCTGAAAGGTGCAGCTGCATCAAACAAAAAAATGTTGAAAAACTTCTTCGGTCATCAGAAATCACAGATGAATTCAGTAATAACAGCTTTAGCAACTTTATCACAGAAGGAAAGGATCAATTGATAAAAGATGCTTATCAATGTACCCAGGAATATATCTTAGACTTTAGTGATATCCGGAGAATGAGAACAAACAGTATTGCCTTGCTCGGACAACCAGGTGCGGGTAAAACGCATCTTCTGACTGCTATAGCTAATCATTTAATCAAGAAGATGCAAATATCTGTTCTATATTTTCCATATGTTGAAGGCTTTGATGATCTAAAAGACGATTTTGAAAAGCTAGAAGAAAAGATGGTTCGGATGAAAAAGGTAGACGTACTCTTCATTGATGATCTATTCAAACCAGTAGGGCAACTAAGACGACCAAGAGCAACGGAATGGCAGATTGAAAAAATGTATGCTCTTATCAACTACCGCTACTTAAACCATCTGCCAGTATTAATTTCATCCGAATTAACAGTGGATGAAATAGAAGCAGTGGACGAAGCGTTAGGATCGCGACTCTATGAGATGTGCAGGAACTATATGGTCATCATCAAAGGGGATAAGAAGATTTTGAACCGGAGACTAAGCTAGGAAACAAATGTGTGTATTTCATTTATTTTTATAATTAAATAATTTATAAAAATGTTTACTTGTTTTTTAATACATTACAGGTTTGTGCTAAAATTCCTCTCCAAAGGTCATTAAAAATGTGTTTAAAATGTGCGAAATCAGCCTGATTTTCATTTTAAAGGTGAAGGACGTCCGTATCCATTGACTAGTAAGGAAAATCCACCTTGTTTTTCCAGGCTATCGCCGTGGAAATCCCGTGACCTCACACCACCAACATCATGTGTTGTGAGGTCACGGGAGCACAAGGTGGAAAGACAGATGTATAAATAGAGCGGACGTCCTATTGTTGTATATATTTGACTGTGATATTATTCCAGTATAATTTAGGGATTTAATAGATTTTAAAGAGAAGTGATTTTTGAGTAGAGGAGGTGGGTAAGTTCAAGGTCAAGAGATTTAAAAGAAGCTAATGATTTTTAGTTGTTGATCAATTGTCGATTTGGTTAAAGATTGAAGGGAGGATTTCTTTGGAGAGGAAATGATGCCTATGAATCTGTTAGCCGAAAAACAAGAAGAAGTACTGCAAGTTATCAATCGCTTTGGAGTCATTACGACAACTCAGCTCTCAGCTTTTCTAAAGGGTAATATTTCACATGTCACGGTCTATCAAACGAAGCGCAAATTGCTATCATTAGGTTTTTTGACTGAAGAGAAGATCGGTTATCAATTGATCTTAGCCATGCGCCCAAGCGGTGTCGAATATCTCGGAAGTTCATTAACGCGGTTTACAAAATTTAACTACTCTACCCTTAATCATCAACTCGTCATGATCGATTGTATCCTAGCACTTAAAAATATTGCTGAGAAAACAGGCCAGCCATTTGAGTTCATCACAGAGCGTGAACTTAGGAGTGAGTATATCGAGCAGAACTTTACTAAAGCAGACCGAAGAAACACAACATTGTTAAAGAGAATCGCGGATCGCATTCCGGATTTTGTACTTCTGGAGAATGGTGAAAGGATCGCATGTGAAGTAGAACTCACCCGAAAATCTTCAAAGCGCTACATCGAAAAAATGAATCGTTACCGAAATGAGATTCTTAACGGTCAGTATAACCAAGTCAGGTATCTGTGTGAGAATGAGTGTATCCGTGATACCGTCATCTCTTATGCGCAACAGACAGGAATAGTCAGCGATATGTTGCAGCTGGAGTTGATAAGGAGGTTATTGCACTTTGCCGAAAAGCAATGAAGACTTAGGAAAAGAATTCGGATTAGGCATTGCGATGTTGATAGGTGTTTTTGCTTTTTTTCCTTTATTAGTTTTTTCTCTACCTTTCTTTATCTTATTTCGTATCGTAAAACAAAACAGGATTCACCTTTCATGCGCTGTGTTAGGATTGATCAGTTTTTGTTTTATCGTCTACACTAATCCTTATAGTTATTTAGGTTTGTATGGCGTTCTGCCTTTTGATGTTACATGGTTAGAGCGAATCGTAAAACAGAAGATGGAGTTTACAAATACTTCTTTGTTTTTGTATATGTCAGGGGGATTATTCGTTTCATATGGCTGGTCACTGATGACGGATTACCACCGTTCAAAACGAGTAAAATCAACAGAGGAAAAACGGGATACATTTAAATCGTCTTCACACTATCAAAAAGTGAAAAAGAACCGGTTCCAACTGACACTAAAAGCGCAAAAGAAATGGAGGAACCAGAAGGAACAAGATCAGCTGCTTCTTGGAATAACCGAAAATGGGAAGCCATACTACATGGATTTTAAAGAGATCAATCAACATATGTTTATTCCTGCCACAACAGGAGGTGGGAAGACAATTTTACTTTTAAATTTTGTAGAGTACGCACTGATAAAGAACCTGCCCTTTATCTTTATCGATGGGAAGGGATCATCTGAAAGTATTGAAGAAGTGGAAACTTTATGTAAACGATACGACAGAAATTTGAAAGTGTTTTCTGATAAAGGGAAATTAACATACAATCCTTTGAAGTATGGAGGACCAACCGTTATTAAAGATAAACTGGAGCAGTTAATTGAAACAGAGAGTGATTATTATTCTTCCATTTCAACGTCTCTCGTTCAGGCTCTTATTCAGTTTATCGATGATTATGAATTTACCCGGGACTTATGGACGTTTGCAAAATATTTAGATCCAAATGAAATTCTTGAAGTATTAAATCAAGATGTTATCGAAGTGGAAGAAGAAGAACAAGCAGAAATGGCAGTGGTAAGCACTTCCTATTCTTCATTTTTGCCAACTAAAGATACGAAGAAGCCAGAGGGGAAAGCTCCAAAACAAAAAGTAAAACCAGTAAGAAGCAAACGGGCTGAAAAAAATTATGAACGTTTGTTTAAACGGTACCGTCATGAAGAGGCAGGAGAGAATCATTTATTCAAAAATGCTTCATCCGTTCGTACGCAGATCTATCTCTTGTTAGACAGCGAGTTAGGGCATCTTTTTGAAGAGACCGATAATAGTCTGGATCTAATCCGAATCAGTGAAGAGAAGGAAGCATTATTTGTCAGTTTTGATGGATTGATCTATGACAAGTTTATCAAAGTCATCGCACGTTTTTTAATACTAGATATTAACTATCTGGTTTCATATCGGAACCGTAATCAATTAAAAGATCAACCCATCCTCGCAATCTATGATGAGTTTTCAGTCTATGCAAATGATAAAATTGTAGATACCGTAAACAAATCACGTTCTGCCGGTTTTCATTGCATCATCGCGACTCAAACGCTAGCCGATCTTGAAAAGAATGATCCGTACCTTGCCAAGCAAGTTGTAGGGAATACGAATACGTATGCCATCGGCCAGACCAACAATCCAGATGAAGTTGATTCCTGGGCAAACACACTTGGCACATTCAAAGATATCGATCTGACGATCACAACTGAAAAACAAGAAGGTCGTTTAAAACGAGTTGATTTAAAAGCCGACAAAGGTACACTGCGGCATGTTCAAAAATTTAAGATATCCCCCGACGAAATAAGAGATTTACGTCAAGGACAATTTATTTTTGCTAGAAAGGCATCAAGAGAATCAGTTCACCCAGAAATCATTTATGTCCGCCATCCGTTGGCAGAAGGTTGAAGGGAGTGAATCAGTCTATGCTTTTTTCTAAACAAAAACAATCCACTTCAAAAAACAAACGCCGTTTATCCTATTCAAGAAAAAACGCTGCAAAAACAGCGTCTATCCTCTTTTTTTCTGTTATGTTTCTATCACTGTTATTCAATGTGGTTTTCTTTACGAAATATCAAGCCATCCGAAATTCCGTCAAAGCCTCTGAAGAAAATGTTCATGACCAGCTAAAAGAAGTAGAGAAAACTAATCTTTTGTATTCTGATTCTATCGAAGTGTTTACCGAAGATTTTCTAAAAAGTTATCTAACTGTACCTAAAGACGAAAAAGAACGCCAAGACCGTAAAGGTGAGCTCTCAGAGTACTTTGTATCAGGATTTGATTTAAAACGTGTCGCAGATTTGAAAGATTTTAAAGGAGAGCGACGAGTCACTGATCTGCAATACATTGATACAAAACACCTCAGTAACCGTGAAGCGAAGGTCAAATTTCAGACTGTCTATGAAATTACTGAGGTTCAAGAAAAAGACGGTAGATCAATTCCGAATACTACTAAATACGAAACAGATATCATAGTTCCAGTAACAAGTAACGGAGAGGGTTTTGCGGTCTATCAGAACCCCAATATGATTCAAGAAGATTTAAAGACTACCATGTCTTATGAAGGGAAAATGCCGGAAGGAGAACCGGTCACTTCTACTGAAACAAAACTCCTGGAGTCTTTCTTAAACGATTTTTTCACTTCATATGGAGTGAGCGATGAGAAGTTGCCATTCATGGCTGACGTTACTGGGGGGTTAGAAGACCAGACACTTCAAGACGTGAATGTGCGTGAAGCCGTGAAAATGGATTCTGGATACACGGTAAATGCTGATGTTCATTACCAGAACAGTGAGACATCAATGAGTGATCTTTATTCTTATGAGTTAAAGCTTGAAAAAGAAAACAATAAGTTCTTTATTACTCGAATCGAATAGGGAGGGAAAAACGATGATAAATTTTAGTCTTCAGGAAGTGACTCAAAACCTGATCTCGCAGATTGGCTTCTTAGTCCTTTTAATCATGGTCATTCGGGCATTAGTCGCTTATACAAGAGAAGATTGGGGTCAGTTCTGGTCAGGTCTAACGCTTGGTTTATGCTGCTTGGTCGTTGTCTTTTTCGGTCCGCAACTACAAGAGCTAGCAAAAGGTCTCGGAAATGCGTTGTTTCAATAAACATTTTGGTTCGTAAAATGGATGGAGGAGAGTGGGATGAAGGGAGAAAATTATACGCAGGAATACAAGTACCCCATCAAAATCTACCGAATCTGGTCGATTGAATTCGCCAACGGACTTGAAGTCAGAAAGATGATCTTTGCTATCGTTCTTGCAGCCGTTCTTTTATTATCTTTTGTACTTGTTGGGATTAAAAATGACACCAATCTGTTTCGTTTTTTCGTAAAGAACTGGCTGATACTTTTGACCGTTATCCCAGGTGTGATTACATTCATTGTTTTCAATCTGAAGTATGACCATAAAGGGGTTATTCCTTTTGTTAGAGACCGTATTACTTTTTACAGAACAAAGAACATGTCTTATGAACATTTTATCGAAGTAGCAAGTGACCAATTGGAGAAAGAAATAACGTTTGAACCATTTCTTCTAAAAAAAGAAGGTGAGAGCCATTGAAAGACGTATTGGAATTTCCAATCGCACACCGTCATATGAATATGGCGTTTAACAAACGCAAGCAGGTTTGGGCTTTTTATCGGCTCGATGAAGAGTATGTCAGATTAAACAGCGATAACGACTTTAAACGCTATATGGAAAACACGGCTGCATTCTTAACACAAGAAGAATATGATTATCACATTATGATTCTTCCAAAGAGATTTGACTTTGACACATTTACGAAAGTGGTAAATGAGCATATTGTTCAAGGTGAGTTTTCAGATATCGGACATAAGTACTTCAACCGTGCTTCAAGGGTATTACAGGAAGAAGTGTTCTTACATGAATACGATGTATATGTAGGCGTTCATTTGAACAAAACAGATGATGCAGTATCCGCAAACGCAGGTGAACTAATCTCCCTCTTTTTTAAGAGAGTAAGAGAAGATGTTTCTAAAATGATGTTTTTTCAGACGCAGGCAGAAGATGATTTTAGCTATTACGAAGAGTTGGAACGTACCTTTAGTTCTAAAGCTTCCAATCTTAAACACCTCCAAAAGCTAAGTGAAGATGAGATGGATAAACTGATCTATTATATGTTTCATCGGACCAGTGATCTTTTTTCGATACCTGAAGGTTCTTATAATCTAACAGAGGGTGTCATTAAGAACGAGTACGGCTACTTAACCGTTACACACGAAAATCATAAAGAATTTTTAACGTTTCTGCCTTTCATTGAAATGCCGGCTTTTATTGAAGGTTATCGTTTCATTCAAGATATATTAGAGAGTGTTTCGTTTCCTGTTGAAATACAGATTCGATATCATTTTAAGGAAAACGGATCTAATGCTCGGCAAGTGAGAAAATTAAAACGTCGATTCACAAACTTTGATCGTGAAATTCAATCCACTCATACCGCAGACGATGACCGAATTGTCGAGATGGCATCTGACAGACTAACAACCTTACTTGATGATGTAAAGTCCAATAAACGGCAGCTATTGTTCATGACATTTACGCTTGTTGTCTCAGACGTTAGTAAAAATGGATTGGATGAAAAGATAGGAGCTCTTCAAACATTATTTAAAAATACGGGGTTTCAAGTCACAAAACCTCTGGTAGACCAACTTACTCTTTTTTCACAAAGCCTACCAGCTTCATATGTGGATTATCAGTACTTCGAACAAGTTGTCGATGAATCTTATCTGGCACAAACTGGGATGAACTTGAACAATCGTGTAGGAAATCGGTTTGGCATGGTTCTAGGGAAAGTGGTAACTGGAAAGAAATTATCTCATGTGGAACAAGCGAGAGAGATCAATAATAACGTAGTCATCTTTAATCCCCTTTTGACCAAAAAGGCAATCTCAGGAGCTGATCATACGAATGGGAACATCCTGATAACTGGTCCCCCAGGCAGCGGAAAGTCGATGCTTGTTAAGAATTTCTTTACTTGGAGTACCTTTTTTGGTTCAAAAGTGCTCTATATTGATCCGAAGAATGAATTTCAACGGTATTATCAAAGGGCACTCAAGAAATTTGGTGAAATTCCAGAATTTCGCTCGCTATACGAACGTATCAACTTTATTCATCTTTCTGAAGATAGTGTGTATCACGGTGCTCTAGATCCACTCGTCTTTTTAAAAGGCGACCAAGCGATTCAAACAGCAATGATGATTTTAAATACGTTAGCAGAAGTTAGAGGATCTCGTGATGAAAGTGTAACAATCTATGACGCCATCATTGACGAAGTTAACCAAGAAAGTAATCCTACTCTAACAGGAGTACTTCAAAGAATTCAGAAGAAAGATCATACGCTTGGGAAATTCATTGAAAAATATCGGCACGGACTAGGGAGAATGTTATTTGGAAAGGAAGATTCTAAAGGACTTGATTTTCAAAAGCAGATTAATGTACTAGGACTACAGGGGCTGCGTTTGCCTGCATCTGAAAACATGAACGAGGAAGAACGTATCGGTCTTTGCCTGATGATGTCAATCTCTAAATATGTTCATACTTTTTCTACCAATCAAGAGGAAGAAGCCATGATCATTTTTGATGAAGCATGGACACTCAAACGATCAGCAGATGGACAGAACCTTATCGATGAAATGTTACGAACAGGCAGATCACTGAGAACAGACATTGTTCTTGTTACACAAGCATTCGATGACTTCAATGTAGACACCACTAAAGAACAGATCGGAATCAAGTTTTCGTTCCGTCCTAAGTCAGATGATTCGATCAGACCTATCTTACGTTTTTATGATATGGAGGAAAACCAAGCAAATATCGAAGTAGTCAGTTCTCTGAAGTCGGGTATGTGTCTATTCCAAGACCATCTTGGCCGCAATCAAGCCATCGCAATTGATATCCTGTTTGACGAATGGTTTGAAGCATTCAAAACGACTGAAAAAGAATCACAAGCCGTACAAATGGAAGAAGCTTTTCGCTGAACATGAGAGGAGAGAGTCTTATGAAAAAAATGATTTTAATAGGATTAGGGGTTTTCCTTTTAGGAGGATGTGGGACAAACGAACTTGGACTTGATGGAAAAAAGACTCATGAAGCCGTTTCAAAGAAAGCACTGGAACAAAAAGTAATTAAGGATGGGAATTATTCTGCAGAAGATATTCAGCTAGTAAAAGCTTGTGAAGCTATCGAAAATGGAAAATCAGAATTTAAGGGCGATTATATTGTTTCCTGGAAAACGAAGGATGATAAATATAATAGAGATTTTATTATGAAAGATTATAAAATCTCCTATGGAACAAATAATTATAAATCTAACTCCGATCAATGTGTTAATTACTAGAGGAGGTGAAGGATGTGAAACATCCATTTTTCCTTTCCTTCTTTTTCTTACTTCTGCTCATATTTCAATCGAGTGTGGTTTTTGCAGAAGAAACGGAAAGAAAGGCGAAAGAACGAGATGAATCTGCGTATGAGTTAATGTCATACGCGGATGATGGCTGGTGGGATGTCGCAGCGAAAACAGGTTCGGCGACTGCAACTGCGGTGAAAAACTTTTTTTGGATGATCAATATTGTACTTTCACAAATCACGATGATGGTCGTTTATCAACTCTTTTCGCTCGATGTAGTGGACATGACAAAGGATGCCGTCCATGAAATAACAGCTGGAACTGCCGGCACCCTTACATTTAATTTTGGCTTGTTTGCACTGTCTGTAGCTTCCATTGGAATCGTTGTAAGATCCTATATTCAACAAAACTGGCAGGCGTTCTTTAAACTATTAACTCTAATTCTACTAAGCCTTACTCTCCTATTTTCCATTCAATCTAAGAAGTTCAATTATATCGACCTTGCACATGGTCTTTCTACATCACTAGAAAATGCTGTAATGAGTGTCAATCCAACTCTTAATGATGATGATGCTTTTCAGTTTAATAGCTTTGATAAGAACACAGCAAAAAATGTTTCTATTGGCATTGAGAATAAAGTATTTGATGCGTTAATCTATAAACCTTACCTACTACTACAGTATGGGACTACACAGGAAAAGAAGATACTGGCCGAAGATACTAATCGAATCAGTGACTACTTAAAAGCAGACCCAAGAATTGAGGAAGGGGTAAAACAACGAGAAGAAATTGCTCAGAAAGAATATGATCAATACGATAACAAAAATATCTTTGCGGGTAATGGATGGAAGCAAGCCGGTTACATTCTCGTTATGATACTTTCAACGGTTATACAAGGTGTCGTGTTTTTCTTTATCGCATTAATTCGTGTGATGCTGCAGTTCGCTTTTATCATGATGCTGCTTTTAGCACCCATCATGATTTTTATCAGTCTGTTTCCAAGTTTTGAAGCACTGGTTGGCAGATACCTGAAAGGGACAACCATTCTCATTCTTTTTAAGTCAGTGACGATGTTCTTTGTACTAGTGGCGACTAGTTTTATTTCATTGGGGTATGAGATGACAAACATGTCGGATGACATTTATTACAGAATCTTTATTCAAATCATGTTTTGTGTGGCAATCGTCTTCATGTACTCCAAGCGTCAGTTTGCTCTTAGTATGTTAGAGGGTGCTACACCAAATCTTCATCAAATGGGGGCATCTACTTTAAATCGTAAATCTATTAGTAAAGCAAAACGAGGTATGCAAGGTGCTGTTTCACAACTTCGTCAACCTATAAGAAGATTCTCAGCAATAAAAAATACAAATACCAATGATCAAGACAGCTCTTCAAGCAGACATTCAGGAAACGTTCATCCTATTCGTCCCAATGGAAAGACTAGTAGTTCCCATTCAAGAAGCTTTAAATATCCCAACCAACCCAAACAAGACACCGCTGTTGCCATGGAACAATCATCTTCCCATTCTTCATTCTTACCATCCCAATACCGGAAACCGAAGAAATTAAAACATCAATCATTCAATAAGGATGAACAGAATTTCTTAATGAAAAATAAGAAAACTTCACCATCCAATCAAATCACTAACCCTGACAAGAACGAGCAATTAAATGCACGTAAACAAAAAATAGAATCGATGACCTCTCCTAAACGGACTCAATCTTCAGCAAGAAACCCGTACCAAATAAAAGATAAGACTTTCGAAAATCAATTGGAGCAGACCCATGGAAAGTTAAATCGAACACCCCGACTTCGTTCGTCTAGCAAGGATTAGGAGGGATGCCAGTTGATAAGACAAGCTGTAGAAGTAAAAGTGAAGACAGCCATATGGGTATTGGTACTGAAATATCTGCTACCTATCATTCTATTTATTGGACTGCTTTTCGGAAGTGCCTTTATGGTATTAATGATGGCTGATCAATTATTTGGTGGTAAAAACAATACGTTAGAAGAAGGAACGGCTAATGTCAGTCAAAATGTCCTTAAACATAAAGCAACGGTAGAGAAATACGCAAAAGAATACGAAGTGAGCGAATATGTCAGTGTTCTACTTGCTATTATGATGCAAGAGTCGGGAGGAAAAGGTGACGATCCAATGCAAGCGAGTGAAAGCTTATGTGGAAGTGTTGGGTGTATTAAAGATACTGAAAAATCTATTGAGCAAGGTGTAAAGTACTTTTCTGCAATGCTTAAGGAAGCAGAGGGTGATTTGAAAACGACCATTCAAAGCTATAATTTTGGTAGTGGCTTCATCGACTATGTGAACCAAAATGGAGGGCAGTATACAAAAGAGCTAGCGATTGCATTTTCACAACAACAATATCAAAAGTTAGCACACACTGGACTTTATAGCTGCGTACGCCCTGAATCTTTAGCGGAGCAAGCTTGCTATGGAGATATTGGCTATGTGGATGCCGTTTTGCAGTACTATGATTACACTCTTCCTGCTTCAGGAAAGGGGGATTGGTCGTCTCCTATAAAAGGTTTGAAGAACGTAACCAGTGGATTCGGATGGAGAACTTGGTCTGATGGTAGCAAAGAGAATCATAAAGGTATCGACTTTGGTTGTATCAATCATGTAACACCTATTCATGCAGCAAGTGAAGGAAAAGTCGTTTATTCTGGTTTTCATAAAAATAAAAACGGAGCTGCAGGTTATGGGAATTTAGTTATATTGAAACATGGAGATAACTTATATTCCGGTTATGCTCACTTATCGGAGGCGAATGTTAGAAAAGGTGAATCGATCAAAAGCGGTCAGAATATTGGAGTTTGCGGTAGCACAGGAAATTCAACAGGTCCCCATCTCCATTTTGAAATTAAAGAATCCAAATGGAGTAATCACCTAAATCCACATACTCTACTGGGTTTATAGGGAGGAGGAAAATTTGAAACAGGAATTCATAGTAAAGACAGGTTTATTAGGTTTCACGATTATATTAATTCTACTTATCTGGTTCGGCTTTCGAACAATCGATCAGCAAGCTGTCCAAATTAATAGACTTACAAAAGAAGTTGAACGAAAAGAAGATCAAATACAATTTTTAAAAACCAATACTAGAATGAACGAAAAAGAAGTCAACGAAACTGAAAATGCAAAGATTGAAGAGAGCATTAATGTTTTTATACAGTCCATGTTTCATGTGAAAGATGATCAACTTGAACAAAGATGTGAAAAAGCAAAAACAGTATTAACACAAGAACTGTTCAACAAGTACTTTTCTACTGAAGAAGGGGAAAAGCTTCTCTATGAACATGAAGTCAATGATTCAAGGGTTTACATCAAAAATGAAGGTGAGAACAGTAGTGCTGTCGTTACATTTGAGGAGACTATAACATCTTTAGCTAATAATCAAAAAGAAAACTCTCGTATTACTTTGGAAGTCTTTTTACAAAAGGAAGGAGAGAAGTGGTTAGTCAATGGATTTGAACAATTAGATGCTGAACCATTATAAAAATGAAAGATGTCTTGCTAAAAAGGACATCTTTTTTCTTATATTTATTCAATGGGCCAGATATTAGAATAAGGGTTAGTTGAAAAGCAGGATGTTAAATGAATAATGTAGAATGTTCACCTAAAGCATAAGGGATGAATAAAGTTCCTTTTATGGCAGGGAGTAAATAATATTTTTACATTTTTTAGTCCTCCACTCAAGAATAACTCTTTTATGGGATAGTTTGTGTTAATTACCAATAGAAACAGTCAAATTTAGAAAGGATAAGAGGAAAAATGATAGGGGTGATTATTTAATTATGTTCTTTAACATTTTTGTTGCCTTCCTAGTTCCCTGGTCTATAATATTAATGTTTCACAAAAAAATGAATAAAGCACTTCTATTAACGATAGCTCCATTCGGAAGTGTATTAGCCTTTTTTGTTGATGAACTCGGTTTTTATTTTGGTTTTTGGAACGTAAAACCATTTGATGATGATACCATTGCTGAGCTGCCATTCAATTTAGGTTTATACAGTATCTTGGCATTCTTACTTATATTATTAATACGAAAATACAAAAAAGCTTTATTCACTATATTAGTTTTTTCTTTAGTAACAACAGGACTAGAGTTCATTTATCTAATAATTGGAAGGGTTGAATACAGTAACAATTGGAATATAGGTTGGACTTTTCTTTCATATCTTGCACCTTATTTTTTATTGTATTTTTACTATAAAGCTTTAGTAAAAAACAACGTTTTAAATTAGATTGCACTAACTTTGTGAATTCTTCAAAAAGGAGAAGTATACTATTTTATTGAACAAAAGGCGAGGTTTATTGAATCAGATCTAAAATAAAATTAAGCAAAAGGAGAATAGAGTGGTTATACAATCAAATATGTCCCCCCGAGCAATAGTTGAAGTTTGGGAAATGACGGCAGAAATTTTCAATAAATATCGTATCCCAATTATAAATCAATCCTTAGAAACATTAGTGGAAGAACAACATCTATCTATACTTCTTGAAAAATTAAATACTGCTGTTGGGAGCTCTACTGCAACTTGTATAGAGGGTGGCTGACAAATACCAATTAAAATGGGGTAGGTTACTCCTTATCAAAGATCTTCTTTTCAACTAACTGGTGCGATTGTTGAAGGTCAATAGCAAGAATTAAATTATTAGATGTACTTTTTAACCGAAAAATAAAAAGTATTTTCTCTTTCCTCTTTGTTCTCTTAAGTGTAATCGTTCGCTCATGAGATCAGTAAAGGGATGCTTCGCTATCTCTCCGCAAACTTTGTGAACTTTTTTGATAACACTCCAAAAAACTTGCACAAACTTCAAGTCCCTTGACAGCTCTTATCGCAAAGATTAGTTGGCCTTCAAACAAAGAAGGGAGCTGTTGAAGCATGGAAAAACTGTATGAAATTCTTCAAATCAAGCAAGTTATCGCAGAGGTGAGAGAAGGAGAGAGTCACATGATTCGTTCACCAATCGATGGAGCAAAGATTGCAGCTGCATTCATAGGAGATGAAGACAGGGAAGTATTTCTCGTGATGTGTCTCAATACGAAAAATAGAGTTGTAGCCGTCCACCGATGTCATGTAGGAGCTCTTAATTCAAGTATTGTTCACCCAAGAGAGGTATTCAAGGCGGCGATCTTAAACAACTCAGCTTCGATTATCGTCTCGCACCAGCATCCAAGTGGAGATATCACACCATCCGGAGAAGACATTGCAGTATCGAAGCGATTAGCAGAAGCCGGCAAGATGCTTGGCATTGATGTATTAGATCATCTGATAGTAAATGCCGATGCAGACTATACAAGCTTAAAAGAAAAAGGCTGCATGTAAAGCATAGAAGGAGGAGATGAAAATCTCTTCCTTTATTTCTTATTTTCTCAGAAATGGAATGTCCAAGTACCTTAAAGGAGAGAAAACGCTCCCCTTATCTTTACTGTGATTCACAATCGGAAATGCTTTGAAGCGCACAATAATGTGCTGACACAATAAAAGCAATACCAGCACAATTTAAGTTTTATTTTATACGTATGATGTTTACTAAATGGTGGTCTTTACCTTTACGATCCCATCAAAAAAGAGCATCGTATTAGATGCTCTTTTGAATTCTTTGCTATTTATTTACGAAAACGAGTTTTGAAAAAAAAATTATTGAGGCATTTGAGGAGTTTGTTCTTGCTTCTTCTCTAAGATCCCTTTTAGCTCTTTGTCATTAACCTTTACATTTGCATCTTTGCGAAGCTTCTCTACGATTTCAGTAATTGGTTTTGCTTTTTCTTGTTTTATTTGTTCTTCTATTTCTTTTTCTTTATCATTAAAAGTATTCTCTCGTTTATCAGTCACTTTAATGATGTGATAGCCATAATTAGATTTAATCGGATCGCTTACTTTATTTTTTTCTATTGTAAAAGCAACTTTATCAAATTCAGGTACCATGGCTCCTTTACCAAAAAAGCCAAGATCCCCACCTTTCATTTTTGATCCAGGATCTTTTGAATACTCTTCTGCTAGCTTTGCGAAATCTCCACCATTATTGAGTTTTTCTTTTACTTCTTGTGCTGTTTTTTCATCGTCAACAAGGATGTGACTAGCCTTAACCTCAGTTTTGAATTTTTCTTCAAATGCTTTCTTCATTTCTTCTGCTGAAACTTTCACGCCATCTGTTGTGGCTTTTTGGCTGACGAGCATAGTTTTTATACGATCTTCAAGTGCTTTTTCATCAGTAATTCCGTTCTGTTCAAGAAGCTTTTTGAACGCATCTTCCCCGCCAGATTCTTTCTTGATCTTTTCTATTTCTTTTTTTATTTCTTTGTCAGTTACCTTATACTTTTTTTCAAGTACCATCTGGTCAACCATTTGGCTAAGAACTTGTTCTCCGTATCGAGCTTTTAATTTAGCGTAAAGATCTTCATTCGTGATTTCTCCCACGTTCGACTCTACAATAGCTTCTGAATCTGAAGCTTCTCCAGAACTACAAGCTGACAATGCAAGGAGTCCTGTCATTAATCCTAACGAAAGCATCCATCTTTTCAATTATAAACCCTCCAAGGTCATTTTTTCTTAGTGTTTGTAGATATACCATAATCATTTTGGGATTCTAAACTGGGAATATGAGAGAAATTACAAAGTTTTTAAAGAGGGTTTTAAATTATCTTATTCAATCAAAAAGGCAATATACGCACACATAGAGAAGCCAGAGCTTACAATGAGTATTAACCAAAATACGGTGTATACAGTACTTTATCATTTATTCGAATTTAGGTTATCCATTTCATGTTTCCTTAACATAGCTTATTAGACCGGGACATTTATCGGTAATCGATTAATTAATAACATATAAAAACATTACACAAGTTGACTAAATTTCACGAATGTACTATGTTTATGAAAATAATGTTTCTATTAGAAAGGACTGTTTATTCTGTTTGCATATTCACATAAAGTGATGGCTTTTCATATAAAGACACATGTTAAAGAAAATGTTCAGTATGACTTAAACAAATCAACATTCTATTGGGCTAATATGAAACCAGATTTTGTTCCTGAACTTGCCAAACGAAAACATTATATAGAAGAGAGTTTTGATTTTGTCGTAGATAAAGTTGTTGCTCTTATTAATACACCAGCAATCCATTTATTAGATAAACAAAAACAAAAAAGAATTGAAATTGAAATGGGTGTCATTTGCCATTTTGTTACTGACTTTTTTTGCGTTCCACATAATCAAAGGTGGGAATTTAAAGATTACATGATACCTCACGTGAAGTATGAAGCAACATTAGATAATAAGGTAAAGACTTTGAATTTGGTAAATCGACTGACCTTGCCTGCGGTAAAGGATTACTCTAAAGAAAGCGTATCTTTTTTTCTGAAAGAATTGTTAGCAGAGTATGAATTGGAGAGCGATTACATGAGAGATGTAGTGTATTCAGTTAATGTTTGCAGTGCTTTATGCACTTTCATTCTGGAAAAAATTTATTCTAACACGGTCAGTAAAACAGCTTAATGACCGATATCTATCTAAAGAGATTTCAGAAAAAAATATATTTCTCCTAAAGGGGAGTAGCTTTTACAGTATAGTCGTCAATTCGGAGTTTACTCTCGGCTGTATTGGCAACACGCTGTTGTTAGCAAGACCTTTACCTGTTGGTAGAGGTCTTTTTTGAATTCTAAGACCTATGCCGCAAAATAGCATAGGTCTTTTTTCTTTCACTAGGCTGTTGCTAATGTTTTGTCACTATTGAAACTGGAAATTTATCTTTTAATATGGAGGGACCTATATGTTAATTAGAAAGTACACAGCATTAATTGGAATTGGTTCAGCGAAAATTGACTTATTGTTAGAGAAGGACACTTATTATCCTGGTGAGATTGTAGTCGGGCACTTCAATATAAACGGAGGGATTATCGAACAAGGAATTAGAAGAGTAGATTGCGATCTTATTTATCAAAATATAAATAAGCAGACGGAGCAAGTAATTAAGTCTTTCACTATTCATACTTCTACAATCATAAACGCAGACGAAGAAACTAGGATTCCATTTACCTTCGAACTGCCTTCATCACTTGTAGCGTCTCGACAAGAAGAGTCTTATTACTTTAAAACAAAATTAATTTTTAACGAAGGATTAAAGAGTGATGATGAAGATGTTATTAAAATAGTGTTCAAATCTTAAACTTTTTATATACGGCGTAAACAACAAGGTCATGCCTCTAAGTAGGCATGACCTTTCTATATCTACACAAAAATGGGGTTGGGATAAGTTCTATTTATCATATGTTCTTATAATAATGATATCAAACATGTAAAAGTTTTTTAACACGTTAAAAATTTATGAAGCAAACCGAAAAACAGCTTTAATACTCCGATGTAATAATAGGGGTGCCGATCGTTACGGTTGTATCATTATTATTACCGTTTGAAGTTCGATAAGAAATGTGTAGATTCATAAATTTTTGATTTCCTAATGGAATTTTTGATTTCCAAATCTTATTATAAGCAGATACTGATATGAAGTTTTTTTCATACAAACCCTCTACTGTATTTGCAGAGAACCGATTTAATAACTTTGTTGCTTCCGTTTTTAGTGGTTCCTTAAGCTTTTTAACACCTTCAACGGCGTAAAATACAGAAAAGCGATTCATTTCCGACTCGTATTCCTTTGAAATGCGATTCCATTCATTTCTGTTCCAGCCTTTACCAAGTACAGCGTATGTGACACTCAAATTATATCTATTATTTTCTACAGGATAAAAGATAATCAATATTCTCTCACTGACATTCCCTGTAAAATTTTTCCTCATCCCTATCATTTTATAGTGCTTTCCTTGTGAAGGTTCGATCGACCATGTAAATCCTTTTTGTTCAGTTTTAATTTGCTCTATTTTTTTATTAATTTCAATTTTGCTTTTCGTTTGAACAATAGGTTTCTTTATTAACATAGACCAATTTTTTATTTCTATTTCCTGTTTTTTTACCCCTTCTATTATATCCAACAATTGATTTTCCTTAAAGAAACTAAAAGCATTTTTCTCATTCAATAAAAAAATACCAAATAAAAATACAATTAAAAATAAATTCCTTCTCTTCTTGTTTAACATCGTATTCACCCCATAATTAAAGGATTACCAGCTAGAGATGAAATTATACAAGTTTACTAGATTCACTAACATTAAAATCATTCCATATTTTTGTGCGAAATATTTAGGATTTAACAAAGGGATCGACTTCTTCTTCCATTTGTTATTAGAAGGTCATAAACGAGAAGAAGAAAATCGAAGTAAAAAACAATGATTATATATGTTTATTTAAAAGTGTGCAGGAATGATCTTATAGATTGCTGAAATTATAAACAAAATAATAAGTGAATTTTATTTACTACTTTGTGAAAAGTGGCGAGACAACTCACTGCTTTTTTTATTTGTTTATATATGTATATATTGTGAACCGTCTATACGAGGGGCTTTTCTTTTATTACAATAACGTTGAAGCTAAACCGCTAACTGTTTAGGAGTGAGAAACTGTGAACATAAATAGAATAGTACCTTATCTGCTCGTTTTATGCCTTTTATTAGCTACGGCATGTTCAAAAGATGAGCCTAAGAAGAGCAATGCTGAACATAGCAATCATAAATCTGAATCAAGCAGTCAAAAGTCAGATCATGGGGTCTCAGATATTAGAGAAGAAACAAAGAACATGGAGACGCTTCCCTCTTTTTTATCTGAAAAACCAGAAAACATGCAGATTATCTATAAAGCTGCTGCTATGCATAAAGAGTTATTAGAGAAGATGCCCTGTTATTGTGGCTGTGGTGAAGAAGCGGGTCATAAGAATAACTACGATTGTTTTATAAATGAAAATAAATCAGATGGTTCTCTGGTATGGGATGATCATGGGACAAAGTGCGGAGTATGTTTAGAAATTGCCGCAAAATCCGTACTTGATTACAGCAAAGGCAAATCCATAAAAGAAATTCGAGAAAAAATTGACTCAACGTATGAAAAGGGATATGCAAAACCAACACCCACTCCAGAAATTTAAAGAAACAGGTGATTTTATATGAAAAAATTTGTGTTAATGCTTTGCTTACTTACGTTTATGGTACCAACTCTCACAAGTGCTCATACAGGACTAAAATCATCAAGTCCTGCAGATGGCGATATAGTGAAAGAGGAACTAAAAGAGATAACCCTTCAATTCGAAACAAAGGTTGAGAACTTAAGTACGATGAAGGTCGTTAAGGATGATGGGGAAGAGATTGAACTTGATTCCGTTAAGATCAAAGAAAAGTCAATGAGTGGCATGTTGCCTCGTTCATTAGAAAATGGCTCATACAAGATCCAGTGGAAGATAATCGGAACGGACGGTCATCCTATTGACGGAGAAATCCCGTTCAACGTTCAAGTCGAACAAAAAGAAAAAGTAGATTCACCAGTGGAAAACGAAACAGAAACGGATTCTGATAAACAAAAAGATGAAGAAAAAGGGTTAACCAAAGAGAATACAAAAAAGGATGAGGGTCTTAGTCCGATATTCTTTATCATCATCGGCTTTGTGATTGGCACTATCGTCTTTTTCTTCAGAATCAAGAAGATGAAGTCATGACCGGTTTCATTCCGTTCGCTGAATTCTTAAACTATGTTTTCTTTTCGTTACTCGTTGGACATGTGATTTTACAGTACGTTCCAGAATCCAAACAGCCGAAGATCATAACTTCTAGAACACTATTGCTAATCATGCCACTAGGGGTTTTACTCTTTTCCTTCGGCCCGGTACTTTATGTCATCAATTATTTTGCAGAGGATTTTGGTTTTAGACATACCACTTACTTGGTTCTCACACAATTCAACGTTGGAAAAGGCTGGATTATCACAGCGATTGTTTCTGTAATGCTATGGGTGACCTTATTCTTAAAAGGTTCCAAACACTTGCAAGCATTTTGGCTGCTCCTATTGATAGGTTCTGTAGGATATGCGAGCCATGTTGCCTCACTATCTTTTTGGTCAGGCTTTTTCCTTCATACGGTACATTTCTTAAGTGTATGCGTTTGGGTAGGGATTCTACTTCAAGTAGCTTGGTTTTCAAAGGAAGCAAAAAACTGGGCGAAGTTCTTAAGATGGTTTAATCCGGTAGCCATAGGATGTGTGGTTATCCTTTTTATGAGTGGCATCTTTATCATGTTTAAAGTCGTGGAACCAAGCGAATATCTTAACTCCTGGGCTATTCCATATGGTCAGATGTTACTGCTTAAACATATCAGCATAATCCCCGTTCTCGTGTTTGCTGTCATCAACGGGATACTGGCTAAAAAAACAAAGGCTGATTGGTCCTTTCAACCCCTTTCTTGGATGAGGATCGAAAGCCTTATATTATTGATCGTATTTTTCTTTACAAGTAGACTAGGAACCTTGTCACCGCCTCATGAATCGGTGGAGACCGCTCCATGGATGCTGCACTTCCTTGGAAGTAAAATACCGTCTTCTTTCCAAATTCAATTAGAACCAACCATGTTAGGTGTTATTTTAGGTTTACTTTCTGTATTGTTCTTGCTATTGATATTAATCAGCTTTAGAAAAAATGCGAAACCAGTTTTAGCCTTGTCCTTTGGTCTAGCTTTTATCGTGACTTTATATTTTGGTTTTATGTTTAATATAACTTTGTAGTGTTTTCCTTCGGCTGAAAAGCCGGAGGATGTTTTTATTTATGTGTATTAATTTTTATTTCTTCACACTTTATACAAATTTAACTGCTATATTTTCAATAAGGGTTTGAAATAAATGAGCAATATGTATAAGGTAATATTTTATTTAGGAGTGATCGAAGTTTGGCCACATTAGTTTTAAAGAAAAAAAATATGATAACGAAGGGTTAAAAATGAAAAAAAATCGATTTATTTACAGGAGTCTGATTCTAGGTGTTTTTGTACTAGTAATTGGATACACGCTCTATATAAACCTTTTTAAGGAAAAAAATTCTCTCGTTCAGGTTGGAGATCAAGCGCCTAATTTTGTATTGAAAGACTTGAACGGAAAATCTGTGAAATTATCTGATTATCGTGGCAAAGGAGTTTTCTTGAATTTTTGGGGTACTTGGTGTAAACCTTGTGAGCGGGAGATGCCTTATATGGAACGACAATATCAAAAATATAAAGATCAGGGGGTTGAGATTCTAGCCGTTAACATAGCTGAGTCTAACGTGTCAGTCAAGAACTTCGTAGATAGATACCACTTGTCTTTCCCAATTCCTATGGATAAAGATAGAGAAGTAACTAAAGCTTTTGGGATTGGACCGATACCCACAACGGTTTTGATTGATAAGAACGGAAAAATTGTAAAAAAGACTACCGCTAGCTTAAGTGAAAAAGACATCATTTCCTTTATGAATCAAATCGTACCTAAAGAGAAGAAATAAGTGCATTTTACTAGCTAAATGAATAAGAGAAGAAATTAAAAAAAGCCTCCCACTAAATTTTCGTGGGAGGCTTCTTTTGCATAAGTTGTTCTAGGGATGGCTATAAGATAACATTCATCTTCCATCTTTAATAGAAAGATGTAATTCTTTTTAAAAACGTTAATAAAGTGTGGCGGTTCAATGTTTATTTTGTGAAGACTTTCCGTTGCTGCAAGTTTGGATGCAAAAGTTTCATGTTTGAAGACCTTATCCTTATCATTAATAAGGTTAAATTATATCAATTTGAGCACCGTATAGAATGTGTAAGTTTATTAAAAGTTAATAAGGAATAGTTAATAAATAAACCATTACTAATTGAAGTGGAGGTAAATGATATGTCAGAAATACGTAAAATGCCTCGAGAGGAAGGAATAGATCATTCATTAAGTTTCATTAGAGAGGGTTATAGATACATTTTAAATAGACGTCAAGGCTTTAATTCTAATGTTTTTGAGACACGATTACTTGGAAAAAAAGCAATATGCATGGTCGGGATGGAAGCTACTGAAATTTTTTATGACCCTGAGAAATTCAAAAGGAAAAGTGCAGCACCAAATCGAGCAGTTCAAACATTGTTTGGGAAAAATGGTGTTCAGGCATTGGATGGACAAGATCACAAACATTGGAAAGAAATGTTTATGTCCATTATGACTACCCAAGGAATCCGAAAACTAACAAACATTACAAAAATTCAATGGATGACAGCTCTAAATAAATGGGAACGGAAAGACAAAATTACCCTCTATGAAGAAGTGAAGGAAATTATGTGCAGAACGGCGTGTCAATGGGCGGGAGTTCCTATAGAAGATGCTGATGTTAAAAAAATGACAAAAGACTTAGCAGCGATGTTCGAGACTCCAGCCGCAATTGGCCTTAATCATTGGCTTGGTAGACATGCACGTAATAACGTGGAGAAGTGGATTGTCGAGTTAATTAATAAGGTGCGTAATGGGAAAATAAATCCTCCAGAAGATACTGCTTTACATGTATTTACCTGGCATAAAGATCTAGAAGGAAAGCTTCTGGATATCAACACCGCTGCTGTTGAAGTAATCAATATCTTGAGACCAATTGTCGCGAACGCTATATTTATCAATTTCATAGCGCTCGCATTGCATCATTATCCGGAAGAAAGGAAAAAACTTCAATCCTGCTATAAAAAATATTTTCATATGTTTATACAGGAAGTGCGCCGATTCTTTCCATTTTTTCCTTGTGTTGCGGCACTGGTGAAAACAGATTTTGTCTGGAAGGGCTATGAGTTTAAAAAAGATACCTTAACATTACTTGATCTTTATGGTACCAATCATGATCCAGAAGTATGGGAAAGCCCTGATTTATTCAATCCGATGCGCTTTGCCAGATGGGAAGGAAGCCCTTTTAGCTTCATTCCACAAGGTGGTGGTGATCAATTTATGGGTCATCGCTGTGCTGGAGAATGGGTCACAATTGAAGTTATGAAAGTAAGTCTTGATTATCTGGTTAATCAAATGAAATATGAAGTTCCAGATCAGGATTTAAGTTACAGCTTGGTGAGCATGCCGAGTATTCCAAAAAGCAAAGTAGTAATAAAAAATGTTAAACCAAAGCTGACTACTGACTCTTGAATGGGGTTTTAATGTAACCTAATTAATTTATTGGATAATGCCTGTTTTTGCTAATAAGTTAAAAACGGGCTTTCTTATGTGGGAATCAATCCGTTCTAAACCATTTATGTGTGTCCAATTAATAAAAAAAACCTTAACCATACTTATTACAAACAACAAAATGAAAATGTTTATGGTGAATTATATCTGAACTACTCAAACAAAAGATGGTGCAACCACGACAAACTACATCAAATTGAGATTAAAGGGTTTCAAAATGCTGGAGTTACTCTTGAATGTTGACACGTCCTCTTCAATTTACATATAATACATTCAAATGGATGTTTGAATGTTTGGGATGAGGTGGATAAAAGTTGAAAAGTCAAGACGTATGCGAAGTAACTTGTTTTGACGAGAAAAAAGTTGTTCGAGTTAAAGATGAAATCAATAAAAGAAATTCGCTAAACGTAGCAAGTATTTTCAAAGCTCTCTCAGATGAAACAAGACTTAAAATAGCTTATGCACTTACACTTGAAAAGGAGCTATGTGTTTGTGATGTTGCTAACATCGTAGGAAGTACAACTGCAACAGCATCCCATCATCTAAGACATCTTAGGAGTATGGGCTTAATGAAATACCGAAAAGAAGGAAAACTGGTTTTTTATTCTTTAGATGATGAGCATGTAGTACAACTGATTAAAATTACTTTTACACACCAGGAGGAGGTGGAACATCGTGGAAGAAGCTTTAACGAAGCAAGGTAACAAAACTGTATACCGTGTGTCTGGATTCACTTGAGCGGGCTGTGCGAAAAAGTTCGAAACGAACGTAAAACACCTGGATGGTGTTTCAGATGCAAGTGTTAATTTTGGAGCATTAAAACTGACTGTATATGGAGAAACCACTATTAAATCAATCGAAAAAGCAGGAGCATTTGAGAATATCAAAGTTGTTCCAGAGAACGAGGAGTTTGAAAAAAATAATGAAGCAATTTATAAACGGCATGCTTCCCTAATCGCTTCTAGCATTTTTCTGATCATGGGTTGGCTTGCAGCTGAGATGTATGGGGAGAAATCGATCACTTCCATAATTCCCTATGTCCTATCAATTGTAATCGGTGGCTATCGACTGTTTATCACAGGATTTAAGAATCTTCTCCATCTTGACTTTGATATGAGGACTCTGATGACAATCGCGATTATCGGTGCTTCATTTATTGGTGAATGGGGAGAAGGGGCGATGGTTGTCATCCTATTCGCTATCTCAGAAGCCTTAGAATCCTATTCGATGGATAAAGCAAGACAATCGATCCGATCCTTGATGGATATAGCACCTAAAGAAGCGCTGATCAAGCGTGGTAACCAAGAACAAATGGTAAAGGTTGATGACATTGAGGTAGGGGATGTCATGATCGTAAAACCAGGACAAAAAATTGCCATGGATGGACGTGTAATAAAGGGAATCTCTTCTGTCAATCAAGCGGCAATTACAGGAGAATCCATTCCAGTTACAAAAGAAAAGGATGATGAAGTCTTTGCAGGCACACTAAACGAGGAAGGGTTGTTAGAGGTTGAGGTCACCAAACATGTCGATGACACGACAATCTCAAAAATTATTCATCTGGTTGAAGAAGCTCAAGCAGAAAGAGCACCTTCTCAGGCTTTCGTGGATCGGTTTGCAAAATACTATACACCAGCAATCATCCTTGTTGCCTTTCTTGTCGCTGTTCTCCCTCCCCTATTTGATGGTGACTGGCAGAAGTGGATCTACCAGGGATTAGCTGTTCTCGTAGTTGGTTGCCCTTGTGCGTTAGTCATATCGACACCAGTTTCTATCGTAACGGCAATCGGAAACGCTGCTCGGAACGGTGTATTAATAAAAGGCGGTATCCATTTAGAGGAACTTGGGGCGATTAAAGCAATAGCATTTGATAAAACGGGTACGTTAACGAAGGGGATACCTGTTGTAACAGATCTTAAAATTGAAAGTGACACTAAAGAGATATTCTCTCTAGTAGCCGCCCTAGAAAGAGCGTCTCAACATCCCCTAGCATCGGCAATTGTAAAGAAAGCGGATGATTTAGATTGCTCTTACCAACAGATTGATATTGAAAACTTTCAATCTATAACGGGTAAGGGTATCCAAGGAACCATTAACGGTATAACATACTTCGCTGGAAGTCCAACTTGGAGCAAAGAGCGCATCTTATCAGGAATAGAATCATTCACTGCTCAAATCAGTGAATTGCAAAACCAAGGGAAAACTGTAATATTATTTGGAAACGAAAATGAAATCTTAGCACTAATCGCCGTTGCAGATGAAATAAGAGAATCCAGTCTTGGAGTCATAAAACAGTTGCATTCTCAAGGAATCCAAAAAACAATCATGTTGACCGGGGATAATAAAGGTACTGCAGAAGCTATCGGGAAACTAGTAGGTGTTACAGATATTCAGTCTGAACTACTACCACATGAGAAACTTGGAACTATTAAAGAACTTCGTAAATCCTATGAAAAAGTAGCGATGGTAGGAGATGGTGTGAACGATGCTCCCGCCCTTGCAGCAGCAAATGTGGGGATAGCAATGGGTGGAGCAGGGACCGACACGGCATTAGAAACTGCGGATATTGCTCTTATGGCAGACGATTTAAGAAAACTTCCATTCGCCATGAAACTCTCCCAAAAAACATTAACGATTATTAAACAAAACATCACATTTTCACTTGGCATCAAGCTGTTAGCGTTGCTTTTAGTCGTTCCAGGCTGGCTTACTCTCTGGATTGCGATTTTTGCAGATATGGGTGCGACCCTAATCGTGACATTAAATAGTTTGAGACTTTTAAGTATAAAAGACAAGAATTAAATTACAAAACGCTTGGAGTAGGTTTTCCAAGCGTTTTTTTACTATTTATATTGAGCCATTATTCGTTGTCCAGCTGCAATTGAATGTTTTGCTCTAGATTGGTTAAAATGGATTCAACTAGATGGGGTTGCTGTTTGTAAATGGAATGTAATTGTTGGTTTGCCCGTAACAATCGTAAAGAAATGTTATCGTGCCTCCATTCGTTTGGAATATTTGGAAACAGATTAAGTTCATCATGTAATAATTGAAGATTAGTAAGTTTAATAGTAGTCGTCTTACCATTTTCAAGTTTACTTAAATACGATTTAGAAACCCCTAACTTATATGCAAGTTCCATTAAAGTCACATTACTTTGATTTCTATAAACCCTCATTCTCTGGCCAAAATCCCGAAACATTATTAGATCCTCCGTTTCTTTAGGGAATTTATTTAATCCTTTATAAGTTTAGCCTTTTAGGTGATTGTAAAATTATACTATATTTGTAATAAAAGACTGCTAAATTCTTAGCAGCCTCTAATGTTTTGATTATTTTTTTAGTGGTATTAATCTTTATTGTTTTGCGTTTTTCTTTCATCCTCATCCATAAGTTCATTGGTAGATTTTTTAAACTCTCTCAGTGTCGCTCCTACTGCTTTACCTAGTTCGGGTAGTTTTTTCGGCCCGAAGACGATGAGAGCAGCAGCTCCTACTAATACCAAACTTCCTGGTCCTAACATCGCTATCCCTCCTTAATATTTTACGAAAAACGCCGTAAAGTACATGATGAGCATCCCAACTGAGAATGCAGCTAGGTTTAACCAAGAGACAGATGGTTCTCTGAACTTTTTATGGTCTTCGATGAGCAACTTAGTGATAACAAAGATAACTTGCAGGATCGCACCTGCTCCAATTCCTAAGAATAATGCTCCCCAGATCGGAGAGAAGACAAAGCCTCCGAACCAAGTGCCCAAGATGGCGGGTGCCCCTGCGATCAATCCTAGGAGTACGAAGTCCCTAAACCGTGGTTTGGTCTTTAACAATGGTGCAGCGATCCCGATGCCTTCTGTGATGTTATGCAATGTGAACCCGATGATTAAAAAGGTTCCGAGTGCGGCTTCACCTAAGGCGAAAGAAGAGCCGATGGCAAGACCTTCACCGAAGTTATGAAGTCCTATCCCTGTTGCCATGAGTAAAGCTAAAGCATAAGGAGAATACCCTTTAGATTCCTGTTTCTTATGCTGATACTGGTCAAAGCCGATCAGAAGGAGGAAGGTAAGAGCAGCTCCGATGATGACCACCATGTTTCCTTGGAAGACAGATGGTGCTTCAGCTCCAATCTCGAATCCATCTGCTAATGTTCCGACGAAAAGGAACAGCAATAAACCAACCGTTAATGCTAATATTGCATTGATCCATTTACGTTTAAAACGCTTCATGAACGGATACCACAACAAGCCTAGTGTGATGGGGACGATCCCGACATAAAATCCGATAAAGCCATATTTCAAAAAATTTTCCAAAGTCGGCTTGGGTGTTAACGTTGCAGCTGGAATCTCACCTTCCGTGATGATGCCGTTCTCCGTAATCAGTTTTATAGCATGAGGATCACCTTCGACCCAAGGATAATTGATCATGACGGTACCTTCGTCAAATCGCTTTAGTGTCTGACTAGGAGAGACCGTAAAATCCCATACCGAATCATCCACCATTACCTGTGAAATCTTTAGGGTTTCTGGTCCTGTGTTGCTCACATCCACTTCGAATCCAGAAACCGTTACTTGTATTCTTTCGATGTTTAAGACTTCAATCGGTGCGGCTGGATCTTGTTCAACACCAGCCCCGTTTTTTAACACCCAAGCTAATACGCCAACTAATAAAATCAACGGAATAAGTCCTGCAATCCACCATTTTGCTTTCATCTTCACCCCTCCTTTTACTCGACCTCAAAGAATCCCATCCAACCTAGTTCAGCGAATTCACTGACATGAGCATGGAACATATATTTTCCTTTGTATGGGAAACGGACTTCAACAATCCCGCGTTCACCTTGACATTGCATGATCGTATCAGTGAACTGGGAAGGGTTGTCGTCTCTTCCAGTCGGATAATACGTAAAGTAATTGGCATGAAGATGAAACGAGTTCAACAAATCAAATTCCGTTAGATTGCTCAAATAAATACGGACAAGCTCATCCTTTTTTATCTTTATCGGATGATTCATAAACGCGAACGCATAACCGTTCACGGTGTAAAATTCGTTCTCTCCGTCTAAATCCAAGTCAAAACCGTTCATCACCATGTTCAGTTCTATTGCAGGTTTTCTCGGTTTCTTAGGATCGATGATAAAGTTTCCATAAAGTCCTTTATGAATATGTCGTGCCAAAGGGAGTACATGGCAATGATAGATCTGTAATCCATAAGGCTTCGCTTCAAATTCATACGTGAAAGATTGACCTGGATAGATCGGATCTAACCCATCCATCTCGGGAGGATGGATGCCATGGAAATGAATCGAGTGCGGGTGACTGCCTTTGTTAACAAAGTTGAAACGCAGCATGTCACCTTCTGTACAACGGAATGTTGGTCCAGGGATGGTTCCGTTGTACGTCCAGCCTGGAAACTTGATTCCCTTAGCGATCTCGATCTCTTTATCAACCGCAACGACTTCGTACGTTCTTAGTGTTTGCCCATTCGGCAGGGTGCTGACTTTTCCATAATCAAATTCAGTAAGCAATCTCTCAGCCATCTTATAGCCGTTTGTTTTGGATTTATCCGACATGTTCGCGTGATTAGCATGACTATTCTTTTTCTTGTGATTGTTGTGAGATGAGGCGTTAACCGTTCCTGTAAATGGAGCAACCTTGTTCAAAAAATAACTTCCTGCAAGTCCAATGGCTCCGACAGATCCCATTTTCAAAATATCACGACGAGAGACTTGTTCCTTTTCTTCCAGTTCCTTATCCATACTTGACCTCCTCTTAAAAAGTTTCCCTTATGCAACTTTTATGATTAATAACTACACTTTATGCCTAATACAAGTATCCTGTCAATTGTTTTTTTTTTGTAAGGTTATTTATTGTACATCCTATTTATAAAATTCTTATTTGGAATGAACAAAAAGCCAATAGAATATGGTGAAAGTGGGTGGGACAAAAAAAGAGGAGACAACGAGATGAATTCAATCATTATTGGGTTAGGGGTTTTTGTTTTTGTGTTTTTAGGCACGTTCCTTGGTGGTGGTAGTCTCCAACTTCTAAAAGATGTGGTATTCAAAAGGAGGAAATTAGTCTTATTGTTTTCAGGAGGAATCATCCTAAGTTTATTACTAAATGAAATCATCCCAGAAGCCATTGAATTATTTGAGACAAAGGGAATTATTCTTGGATTTATAGCTGGTGCACTTTTAATGAAAATTACTGATCAATTTTTCCATAAGGGGAACAAAAAATCCTTTATGTTCTTAGTAGTTGCTTTAATCCTCCATAACCTTCCCACTGGCGTAGGTGTAGGGTTGTTAATAAACGAGAGTTCAAACTCCATATTTTCTTCACCATTTTTACTTGCCATGTTTTTTCATCACATACCGGAAGGACTAGCACTTATGTCATCTGCTTTATATGGAAATGTTTCTTTCTATCTCTTTACATTAACTTGTTTGATTCTTGCGTTTTTCTTCGGTATTAGCGCATTAATTGGCAATGCGTTTTTATATCTTCAAAATATAAAAGTAAATACGCTTTTAATGGGTACATCGATAGGAACACTTAGTTTTGTAACCCTCCATGAGTTTTTAAGGAAAAGTAAAGATGTTACGATTTTTGAATGGCTTTTATACACTAGCTTTGGTTTTTTAATTCCATACTCGTTGCTTTTTATTCACTAAAACCACAAATGCTGAACTCTCCGGCTGCCATAAAAGGCAGTCCTTTTTATGGATAATTTTGGATTTGGTGATTTAATAGCAATCAATTGACAAAGTATGAATACATTCTTATTATGATACTAAAAGTTGCCTATGGGAAACAATTGGGACAGGGGGAAACACGGATGGACGAAGCTAAAGTAATAAAATTATACGATGCCAAGATCGGAAGCTTCATCCGGATCACTTCAATTGATTTAGAAGGTGTGATGAGAAGACGTTTACTGGATCTAGGTTTTGTTCGAGGGGCAGTTGTTGAAGTGATAAGAAGAAGTCCTTTAGGGGATCCGATGGCATTCCGTGTAAGCCAAACTACCATTGCTTTACGAAAAGAAGAAAGCCAGAGGATAGAAGGGGAGTTGGTCTAACATGAAAAACTCTTATACTGTTGCGTTAGCAGGCAACCCAAACACAGGAAAAAGCACGCTGTTCAATGCGTTAACAGGTTTAAAACAACATACCGGTAATTGGGCTGGTAAGACTGTTTCACTCGCAGAAGGTAAAGTTGAACATAAAGGCAAAACGGTAAGAATAATTGATCTGCCAGGTACGTATTCCTTATTCTCAAATTCAACCGATGAAGAAGTCGCAAGGAATTATATCGTTTTTGAAAAGCCAGATGTAACACTGGTCGTTTTAGATGCTACATCATTAGAGCGCAACTTTAATTTAGCCTTACAAGTTTTAGAGATGACAACGAATGTGATCATTTGTATCAATTTAATTGATGAAGCAGATAAACAAGGCATATCTATAAATGAAAAAGCGTTAACAAGGAAACTCGGTGTACCTGTTATAAAAATATCTGCGAGAAATAAAACAGGTTTTACCCTTTTATTAGATACGATTGATAGAATCCATACGGGAAAGATCGTGTGTACTCCTGAAATTATTTTTTATGATGAAGAGATCGAAAGAAAGATTCGCCAGATCGAACCGCTCGTACGGGAGTATCTTGAAGATAGTATTTCGTCAAGATGGGTAGCTTTACGCTTGCTTGACGGAGATGATTCATTATTTCAGCAGATGGAAAAACGCTTATTGGTCAAGGGGGGATAATCATGCAAAATGGATTCCAACAGAAAACTTCAGTAAGTTTGGGAAACTTATATGCGTATGCTCAAGAAATCTCTGATGATCATATGCGGGATAAGATCGTTCAAAATCTGTATAAAAAGAGTCAACAATTATGCGAATCTAGTGTCATTCATAAAAATAAGAAGAATGATAAAAGAACAGAAAAACTAGATGCCATCTTTACTTCCCCGATATTTGGATTCCCGATTATGATTATAATGCTTGGAATCGTGTTTTATCTAACTATCGCAGGGGCTAACATACCGTCATCGATGCTTGCTACTTTCTTTGGCTGGCTAGAAAATCATCTAACTGCCTTTTTTATGTATATGAATTCTCCTGATTGGCTTCATGGTATATTGGTACTTGGGTTATACCGGGGGACTACATGGGTGATAAGTGTAATGCTTCCTCCTATGGCTATTTTCTTTCCTACTTTTGCCTTGCTTGAAAACTATGGTTATCTACCACGTGTTGCCTTCAATATGGATCGAATTTTCAAGAGTGTAGGGGCACATGGAAAACAGTCTTTAACAATGGCGATGGGGTTCGGTTGTAATGCTGCAGCGATGTTATCGTCTCGAATCATTGAATCTCCAAGAGAAAGGATGCTTGCCATCCTTACGAACAACTTCGTTCCTTGCAACGGTCGTTGGGGTACCCTGATTGTTCTTGCATCACTTTTTATGGCAGCAGGATATACAGGTGGTCTTAAATCACTCGTGACGACTTCTGTTATCGTTGGAATTGTAATGGTTGGTGTAATTGTAACCTTTATTGTTTCTTGGGTTCTTTCCAAAACAGCTCTAAAAGGAGTGCCTACGCATTATACTCTAGAATTGCCGCCATATAGAAGACCGAAATTCTTTGACACAGTCATAAGATCATCATTGACAAAATCTTTATCAGTTCTTAGCCGTGCAATTAAAGTTGCTGCGCCAGCTGCAATTTTAACATGGGTCATTGCTAACATTTATGTTGGGGATACAAGTATCTTGATGTATATCGTAAACTTCTTAGATCCTTTCGGTAAGATGCTAGGGTTAGACGGCTTCATACTCATGGCTTTTCTGATTGGATTGCCCGCCAACGAGATCGTTTTGCCAATCTTATTAATGGGCTATCTTTCCACCGGGTCATTAACAGAAGTCGATAACCTGGTAGATTTGAAGCAAATCTTTGTAGAGCACGGATGGACGTGGCTTACTGCATTGAATATGATGCTATTTTCATTGTTGCATTTTCCATGCGGGACAACACTCGTGAACATATACAAAGAAACCAAGAGTAAAAAATGGACGTTTTTAGCTTTTCTGATACCAACTGTTATTGCAATTACGGTTACATTCACCATTGCTCAAACAGTTTATTTTCTTCGTTAATTCAAAAGCCCTTTATTGGGCTTTTTTTAATGTGAAAAAATGATCGATAGACACAAAGGATTAAGTTTATTTACAATTGTTTATTCTAATTATGTATTAACTTTTTCTCTTTGTATGATTGCACGCTGAGCGGATATTGTGCATAATATACATGAGCACATATTCATATTTAAGAAGGTGGAAATTATGGGACACTCTCACGATCATGGACATCACCATCATGGAAGTAATAACAAAAACGCATTAAAATGGTCATTTTTTCTAATTGCGAGCTTTATGATTGTTGAGGTCATTGGTGGCCTTTGGACTAACAGTTTGGCTCTCCTTTCCGATGCAGGGCATATGTTGAGTGATGCTGCGGCACTTGGACTTAGCTTTTTAGCTCTTACGATGGGGCAACGAAAAGCCACCCATTCAAAGACGTTTGGATACAAACGTTTTGAGATTCTAGCGGCGTTTTTAAACGGTATTACCTTAATCTTAATCTCACTTTATATCTTCTGGGAAGCTTATCACCGTATAGTAGATCCTCCAGAAGTGGTGAGCTCAGGAATGTTAATCATCTCTTTCATTGGATTGCTTGTAAACATAGCAGCTGCCTATATTTTGATGAAAGGCGATAAAGACGAGAACTTAAATGTGCGTAGTGCATTTTTACATGTGCTTGGCGACATGTTAGGATCAGTCGGAGCAATCGTTGCAGCATTACTCATCATGTTCTTGGGATGGAGTATCGCTGACCCGATTGCGAGTATCATTGTTGCGGTATTAATCATCATAAGTGGCTGGAGAGTAACAAAAGATTCCTTCCATATCTTAATGGAAGGAACACCATTAAATTTAGACGTAGAAAAAGTAAAAGAAGTTATACTATCACTTCCCGAGGTGAAGGGAGTTAACGACCTCCACGTATGGTCGATCACATCTGATTTTCCTGCACTCAGCTGCCATGTAGTAAAAGAAACATCAGCTGATTACAAGGAAGTTTTGAATCAAGTGAAAAAAGTGTTGCACGATGAATTCCATATTCATCATACGACGATTGAAGTGGATGAAGAAAGAGAAGGGCATCAGCACCAAGGGCATTGCAATTAAAAAACGAACCCTTTTCAGGGCTCGTTTTTACGTATGTTTTGCATGGTCAATGCTTTGTTTTAACAAGTCAATGACATGTTCATCATCTGTAGTATAATAAATTGTTGTGCCTTCTCTTCTTGATTTCACTAATCTAACATTTTTCAAAAATCGTAATTGGTGGGAAACTGTAGATTGTAAAAGAGAGAGTTTGTCGGCAATCTCATTTACAGACTGCTCACCATGTAGTAACAAATTTAAGATGCGTAACCTTGTTGGATCGGATAATGCTTTAAAACATTGACCGACCATAAAAAGTGTTTCTTCATCTAAATCAATAAACAGCTTTTTATTATGTTGTTCCTGTTCTCCCATGTGCAACCCCTTCTTTATTAATACATGAATCTATTATAAGAGAATCTTTCCTAATGAACAACGATTTAGACCAAGGAGGTACTTGTGAATAACGTTTTAACAACTTATCCATTCTTTGAGCTTTGGAAGATTGACATTTTACTTTTAATTGTTTTTCTAGGCTTTATATTTTCTTTAGTAACTAAGAGAGTTTTAATTTTAAATCCACATTTGGATGGTGTAAGCATTAAGAAGAGGGCACTTTTTTGTAGTGGGTTGATTCTTTGGGCTATTGCAGAGGGCAGTCCGTTAAGTCTGATCGGACATCATTATCTCTTCAGTGTACATATGGTACAGATGACAATTACCTATCTGATGGTACCACCATTATTAATTGCAGGGCTCCCGGAATGGGTGTTTACCTATCTCTTTCAGGTATCATCCATCAAGAAAATGGTCCACTTTGCAACAAGACCCTTGTTAGCGATACTAGTATTCAATTCCTTGTTTTCGATTTATCATTTTCCAAATGTTTTTGACACGCTGATGGCTAACCCTTGGGCGATGGATTTTTATCATATTGTTTTATTTATTACATCAATTATGATGTGGTTTCCTATAATATCAAATGTTCAAACCGGAAAAGAATTATCAAGCCTTCAAAAGACAGGATACATCTTTGCCATGGGCGTACTGCTCACACCAGCATGTGCGTTAATCATTTTTGCAAAAGACATATTGTATCAGATGTATCAACACAGATCGTCGATCACTTACCTCTCCTATACACCTCTGTATGATCAGCAACTTGGAGGAGTAATCATGAAAATCGGACAAGAGATTATATATGGAACGGTATTGTTGAGGATCTTTATCGGTTGGTTCAAAAAAGATAAGTTATATAGCATTGATGAATTACCAGCTGAGGATTATCGGGTCCCAAAGGGATAGCCATTTCTGTTCTAATTGGGGGGAATAAGCATGAATTATGATGTGATTGTGATTGGCGCTGGTCAAGCAGGATTAGCGATGGGCTATTACTTAAAGAAGGCAAAACATTCATTTTTAATAATCGGTAAAGAAGAGAATGTTGGGGATGTTTGGAGAAAGCGTTATGATTCTCTCGTTCTGTTCACGCCGCGGTCATATAGTACACTTCCAGGATGCTATTTTGAAGGGGATCAAGACGTTTATCCGACAAAATATGAAGTAGCAGACTACCTTGCGTCATATGCTGAAAAATTTTCATTACCCCTTCAATTAAACACTAACGTTTATAGTTTGCATAAAGAGGATAACCGATTTGTAGTTAAAACGAACCAAGGCGATTTTCTTTCAGATAATGTAGTTGTGGCTACGGGGCCGTTTCAGGTCCCATTTATACCTGAGTTTTCACATCAGTTCTCCAATGAGGTTTTTCAAGTACATTCTTCAGGTTATCGATCTCCAGAACAGCTCAAAAGTGGATCAGTGTTGATCGTTGGTGGTGGGAATTCTGGTGCTCAGATCGCCGTTGAGTTGTCCAAGACCAAAGAAGTGTACTTGTCTGTAGGACATAAAATGAAGTTCTTTCCGCAAGTAATCGGAAATAAGAGCATCTTTTGGTGGTTTCAAAAGTTAGGACTTCTACAATCACACGTAAATACCACAATAGGGCGATTTTTGAGCCGTCAGCCTGATCCAATTTTTGGTCTTGAACTGAAAAAAGCGATAATAGAAAAGAAGGTAATTTTAAAATCACGATCTGTTAGTGTAGAAAATGACAAGATCATGTTTGAAGATGTGAGCAGGGTAATGGTTGATAATGTTGTTTGGGCGACAGGTTTTAAATCCGATTTTAGCTGGATACAAATTGAGGGTTTATTCGATTACGATAGAAAACCTATTCATCAAAGAGGCGTTACTAAAGTTAAAGGGCTATACTTTTTAGGTTTGCCCTGGCAGTATCGAAGAGGATCAGGGCTGCTCTATGGAGTCGGAAATGATGCAGAGTATCTAATGAATCATATGAACAGCTTACAATAAAAACAGTGCATACAGCGCACTGTTTTTTTATAATCTAACTTGATTTTTTCTTTTCCTCCATGAGCCACTTAGAGGCTAAGACTTCTTGCTCAAATCGATTTGCATGCTCCTCTTGCTTCTTGGACACTTTCTTTATGAAAACGACAAAGATAAATGAGAATACAATTCCTATAACTATCAAAAGTGTAGGTCCTACAAACTCCATCGTCTCTTTTGAAATATTAAACAATATGATCACTCCCTTCATGGTATTTATGTGCATATGTTCATATAATAGCATTAAAAATATTATTATACTATCGAGGTAAGTTATTTTTAAGTAGCCATAGTATATCTTATTATGTTGATCATTAATTTAGGGCTGGATAAAATGAAAACCCACATTCTATTAAAGACAATGTATTTAATCACAATATTCTAAATTGAACTGTCACGTTATTGTTCCAATGCAAATATTTAAATTTACTAGAATTCATATAGAATGAATATATGAATATATGCACATGTATATTGAAAAATTGAGTTTAATGTACTGGAGGTGGGCGATATGAAACTTACTAATTTACAACTTTTTCTTTTCCTGACGGCCTTTGGATTTGTTACTGCAAGTGCGTATTGGATCTTAGCGATTTTGAAATCATATT
Organism: Fictibacillus nanhaiensis; assembly: GCA_016401345.1. Taxonomy (GTDB): domain Bacteria; phylum Bacillota; class Bacilli; order Bacillales; family Fictibacillaceae; genus Fictibacillus; species Fictibacillus phosphorivorans. Next base: position 326,356 of record JAEACG010000004.1, read on the forward strand.
AATTGAGGTGAAAAAGAATGTACAAGAAAACCATATTGATCATTGATGACGATTGGGACATGAGAAACTTATTGCGTATCTATCTTCGTGATTATTATCACCTTCTTGAATTAGATAATGGGCAGCGCGCTCTAGATGTATTGACAAGAAATAAAGTAGATCTTGTTATATTGGATATTATGATGCCAGAAATAGACGGATGGGAAATCTGTATGAGAATACGTGAGAAAAGTACAACACCTGTCCTAATGCTTACTGCTTTATCCGATGTACAGGATAAGATTATGGGCTTGAATATTGGGGCGGATGATTATATAACAAAGCCATTTGAACCTGATGAGTTGTTGGCTAGAGTTCAGGCATTGCTGCGAAGAGTGTCTTACTTAAATACAATGGAAAAGAAAGAAAATGAAATAATAATTGAGGATTTAACGATTAATATTAGAGCTCGAGAAGTATTCGCAAACGAGAAGAGTGTCAACTTTACGCCAAAAGAGACAGAGTTGCTCATATTTTTAGCTAATAATCCTAGACAGGTTATGACGAGAGAAGTTCTCTTAAACAAAATTTGGGGTGAATATTACTCATATGATGGCAGGGTCGTAGACACACATGTTAAAAATATTAGAGTAAAGCTAAGAGAAAAGGGACTTTCTTTTGATCCAATAAAAACGGTTTGGGGCGTAGGTTACAAATTCTCTCAACCAGGAGAACAAGTGTAATGAAGAATAGTATCATCTTTAAGATAAGTGGAAGTTTTATTTTACTTTTCTTAGTTGTGCTATTCCCTACAGGTATTGTAATCTACCAAGGATTTTCGGGTTTTTATTATAATGAAGTAAGACAAAATATAAATAAACTATCTGAGCAGTATGCCCATTCAATCAACAACACAAATGATAAAGAGTTTATTAGTATGTTTGAATCTCTGTCCAGACTAACAAGGACTGATATATTCATCACAGATTCTAAGGGGAATATAATTGCTAGTACTGGCGTGGAGGGCTTGGAAGAAGGCAAAAAGATTTCAACAAAAAACAACAATTTGTTATCTAGAGGGCAGACAATAAATAAAGAATATGAAGAACCTATTTCGAAGGCTCATCATCTAATGGCAGGAAAACCAATAAAGAATAACCACACTTTTAAAGGCAGTGTTTTTGTACTTTCATCGATTGAAGAGATTCATGAATCGATAAAAAAGGTTCGCCTATTACTTACACTTGTAGGAATCGGTGCTTTCTTTCTTATGCTTGGCTTCACTTATTTTCTTTCACGAAAACTGGCTGCTCCATTATTACAAATGGAAAAAGCAACGAAAGAAATCGCGAAAGGTAATCTCGGTGTACCGGTTGAATATTCTTCCAATGATGAAGTGGGTCAACTCGGGAAGGCAATAAATTTATTGAAAGTGGAACTAAAACAGTACCGTGATTCGAGGCAAGATTTTTTAGCTTCCATTTCGCATGAATTACGTACACCTATCACCTATATTGAAGGGTATTCAAAGGCACTTAAAAATAAACTTTATAAAGATGATAATGAAAAAGTTTTATACTTAGATACCATTAATCGGGCTTCTTTGCAATTAAAAGGCTTGATTAACGACCTCTTTGATTTATCAAAAATGGATATCGACCAATTTCAGCTAACAAAACAACAAATTGATATTATTGAACTTGCCGAATCTATCCTTGTTAAAGTAAAACTGCGGGCAGGAGATAAAGATATAGGAATTGAGTTTATTAAAAATACAGAAGAAGCTTATCTTTACGCAGATGCCTTGCGAATCGAGCAAATATTATTAAATCTCTTAGAAAATGCCATTCGTTATACAGATCACGGAAGTGTTATATTGGAAATAAACAAATCAAAAAAATTTATTGGAATTCGTGTCAAAGATACTGGAAAAGGAATTCCAGAAAAAGAACTTCCTTTTATTTTTGACCGTTTTTATCGAGTGGAGCGATCAAGATCAAGGCAACACGGTGGCTCTGGATTAGGCTTATCTATCGTAAAAAAGTTAGTTGAACTTCACGATGGAACAATAGAAGTTAAAAGTGATCCAGGTAAGGGATCAGAATTTATAGTAAGTATCCCTATTAATCAAAAAGTACACTAAACACAAAAAAATTAGAATTGGAGAGAGGTATATGTATCCTCTCTTTTTTTTGTAATAAAAATGAAAAATAAAAGGGTGCATTTCTTCACAGTTTCCACACATTTTTCAATTATAGTGAGTGTGTCCTAGAAACTCGAATAAACAATTATAGTGTCAGATTTTGGTGTCAGGAGGCTCGGAATTTGAAGAAAGAACTAGTTTTAATGACTGCATTCTTTACCTTGCAGTTAGGTATTGCAAATGAATTAACAACTGTAAACGCAACAACCTTGGATGAGATAAAGGAAAAAAAAGAGGAGAATGATAAAAAACGGCAAGGGAAATTAGCAGAAAAGAATGAAATAGTCACTAAAAAAGAAACCATTTCTTCTGAGATTAAACGACTCGATTTATCGATCATGGATAAAACGCGAGAATTAGAATCGAAGAAGGAAGAAATCGAAGAGATAACCAAAAATATAGAAACTTTAAAGAAAGAGATTGCTATTATAGAAAAACGAATTGAAAAGAGAGACAAACTTCTAAAAGAAAGAGTGTCTGCCATGTATGAGGATGGAGGTGCAACCAGCTATTTAGAAGTTGTATTGGGTTCAAAAAGCTTTGGCGATTTCTTAGATCGAGTCATAGCTTTAAATACGATTGCTGACCAAGACCGATCTATCATCGAAGAACATAAAGCAGATCTAAATGTATTGGACATTAAAAAGGCTAAAATCGAAAATCAGCTATTAACACTGGAAGAAACCAAAGTTGAACTTGAAAAGCTAATGAAAGTTCTTGACGATCAGCGGAATAAAAAAAATATAATATTATCAGATTTGAAGAATAAAGAAGGTGAGATTAACTCCTATATCTTAGATCTTGAGGAGAAAAATAAACTTCTAGACGACCAAGAAAAAGCGAAGAAAGCAGAAATCGCTCGTGCAAAACGAGAATCTGCAATGAGCCAAAACAACAATTCTCAGCCAAAATCAAATAGTGGGAGCGGTTCATTTTTATTTCCAACTGAAGGTATAATTACTTCAAAGACTGGTCCTAGATGGGGAAAAGAGCATGCGGGTCTTGATATTGCTAAAGCAGGAACCGTACCAGTTGTTGCTGCAGCTAATGGGACAGTGCTGCGTTCTTATTATTCATCGAGCTATGGTAATGTAGTATATCTAACACATTATATCAATGGTCAGTTGTATACTACTGTCTATGCTCACATGAAAAGCCGCCTTGTAGATTCAGGAGAAACGGTAACAAAAGGGCAACAGCTTGGTTATCAAGGCAATACGGGCAGATCAACAGGTCAACATCTCCATTTTGAGCTTCATCAAGGGGAATGGAATTCAAGTAAATCAAATGCAATTGATGCTTTACCATTACTAAGCAGATAACAAAAAGAATAATCCATTTCCATTCCCAATACCTCCCTCTTTGGTATTGTTTATATAAAATTTGAACCTGCAGGTAATAAACACCCGAATCTCAACGGGTGTTTTTACCTGTTAATATAGGATAAGTATAGGGTGACTTTTATGAATGATATAAATCTGATTTTTTCGTTTACTGCTGGACTCTTATCGTTTCTTTCGCCTTGTTCCTTGCCGCTTTACCCAGCCTTTGTGTCTTATATAACTGGTGTATCTTTACAGGACTTGAAAGAATCAAACAGGATATCAAAGCATGCGGTTCTTCATACCTTGTTCTTTCTTGCTGGATTCTCAATTATCTTCCTTGTATTAGGATTATCCTCTTCGTTATTCAGCCAACTGTTTATGCAATATAAAGATCTTTTTCGTCAAGTTGGAGCCGTGGTCATCGTATTTTTCGGGCTACTTGTAACCGGGAACTTAAGTATTAAGTTTTTAATGAAGGATAAAAGAGTTCGTTTTACTAAACGTCCTTCAGGATATTTTGGGTCTGTCCTGATTGGATTAGGTTTTGCGGCTGGGTGGACGCCATGTACAGGGCCGATACTCGCTGCTGTCATGGCTCTAGGAATTACGAATCCTGGGTCGGGGTTAATTTACATGTCTTTTTATATCTTAGGATTTGCTATTCCTTTTTTTGCACTCACTTTCTTTGTTGAAAAAATTCAATGGTTCAAAGTGCACAGCGGTATTTTTATGAATATTGGCGGTTATCTAATGATTATAATGGGAATCTTTTTGTATTTTGATTGGATGACTAAAATCATTTCGTTTCTTACAAATAATATATTCGGGGGATTTACTGGCTTTTAAAATTGGAATTTTAATTCCTATGAATTTGCAAAGATGGGGGAGAAAATTTTGGCAGAAGTAAGCGGTATCTTATTATATTGTGCATTTTTTGTCTATTTAATTGCAATAATTCCTTTTTCGATGGCTATGCCAAGTGAAAAAAAGAAACAACAATCTAATAAATGGGGGCAAATCGGATATTTTGTTTCTATTTTAGGATTTTTATTCCAAGCTGGATATTTTGTAACTCGATGGTTTGCGAGTGGTCATGCACCTGTCAGCAACCTTTTTGAATTCATCACTTTCTTTGGTATGATGCTCGTTTTTGCATTTTTAATCATCTATCGAATATATAAAACAAATATTTTAGCCATATTCACAATGCCGATTGCACTATTGATCATCGCATATGCAAGTATGTTTCCTAAAGAAATTTCACCATTAATACCAGCGCTTCAAAGTGACTGGTTAAAAATCCATGTCACTACAGCAGCTCTTGGTGAGGGACTTTTGTCTATTAGTTTTGTTGCTGGACTTATATATTTAATACGTAATGTGGATCAATCAAAATTCAATAAAATGACATTTTGGTTAGAGTTTATCCTTTATTCATTGCTATCTGTTGTTGGATTTATTTTAATCAGTTTTTCGTTTAATCTTATGGATTATAGTACTACATTTATTTGGAATGATAAAAATGAACGTATGATTACTGTCACATACGAACTTCCAGCTATTGTAAGTCCAGATGATTCAGAAGTCAACAGTAATAATCCGAGCTCACTTTTTGAAACCCCTTCTTGGATGGATGGGAAAAACGCAGCAAAAAATTTAAATAGTTTATTGTGGTCGTTTGTTGCCGGCTCTTTATTGTACATTTTGATAACGATGCTCTGCCGTAAACGAATAGCTGCATATATTCAACCAAAGTTAAAGCATATAGACCCTGAGTTATTGGATGAAATATCGTACAGAGGCGTTGCAATTGGATTTCCTGTCTTTACATTAGGTGCACTTGTATTTGCTATGATATGGGCACAAGAAGCATGGAGCAGGTTTTGGGGATGGGACCCTAAGGAAGTATGGGCTTTAATCACATTTTTATTTTATGCAGCCTATTTACACTTGCGTCTATCAAGAGGCTGGCATGGGGAAAAATCTGCATGGCTAAGTGTTGTTGGCTTTTTAATCATCATGTTCAATTTAATAGCAGTAAATTTAGTAATCGCAGGATTACATTCATATGCATAAGGAATTTGATACAATAGACATAATTAAAAAATCATAGAGGTGTTTATATGAAACAAAAAAGTAACCCCTTTAAGAAGATTGTATTAGGTACGCTTGTTCTATTCGGCATAATATTAGGTCTCTTTCTAATTTCCAATGCTAATCAAGATAGTGATTTGAACACACAATCCAGCTACAAATCCTCTCCATCCATTAAAGGACAGCCGACTATAGGTGATGCTAAAGCGGACGTGCAAGTTGTTGAGTTTGGAGATTACAAATGTCCGGCTTGTAAAGCATGGAGTGCTCAGATCTTCCCTAAATTACAAAAAGATTTTATTGATACTGGTAAAGTTAAATTCTCGTTTATCAATGTATTATTTCATGGAGAAGAGTCCGAATTAGCTTCCATCGCTGGCGAATCGGTATTTGCACAAGATGAAGAAGCCTTCTGGATTTTTAACAAAAAGATGTTTGAAGAACAACCAGCAGAAAACCATGATGGGGCATGGATTACAACAGACAAGATCTTAGAGGTTTTAAGTAAAAACACGCCTGAAATAGATAGAGAGAAAGTTAAACAAGATATGGAGAGTAAAGCCACTTTAGAAGAAGTAAGTAAAGATATTGAACTGGTAAAAGAATACAAAGTAGAACAAACTCCAAGTATTATGGTTAATGGAACAATGCTTACTGATCCTTTTAACTATGAAGAGCTAACCAAATTAATCGAACAAGAATTAGAAGGAAAATAATATGAAGCTACGTGAATCAACGCTGTATCTATCATGGGTAATATCCATATTCGCCACGTTTGGAAGTCTCTATTTTAGTGAAGTTAGGGAATTCGTTCCATGCGATTTGTGTTGGTATCAAAGGATCATGATGTATCCTTTGACCATTATTTTAGGAATTGCAGCATATCAAAATAATAAATCTATAAAGCACTACGTTCTGCCGTTATCGATTTTAGGGGGATGCATTTCTCTTTTCCATTATTTAGAACAGAAAGTGCCGGGTTTTGCTGCGATCAAACCATGCAAAAACGGAGTTCCTTGTAGTACGGAATATATTAATTGGTTCGGCTTTGTAACTATTCCATTCTTGGCATTAACCGCGTTTAGTTTAATAACTTTGCTTTTACTGTTAACGAAAAATAAATAATGGTGTATTAAAATAAAACCTATCCAAAAAAACGGATAGGTTTTTTTCTTTTTGAAGGTCAAGTACTTGTTGGGAAATCGGAAGAAAAACCCAAGTTTGTGAACAATGTTTGCACAGAGTATGTGGTTTTAGTGAATGTGGTGAAATTCCTATGACACATACGTAAATTTTAATACAAAAGGTATTTGTTCTGCTAAATTGATAGTGTTATAAAACATATTTCGAATTACAGCAGAAAGAAGGTGGCCTTAGTGTATAAGCGGTATAAACCGTTTGTTTTCTTGGGTATGTTATTGACTGTTTTCTTATTGAGTGGATGCAGTGATTTGCTCGTACTTGATCCTAAAGGACCGGTAGCTCAACAGCAGAAAGACCTGATCATGTATTCAATCATATTTATGATAGGAATTATAATGGTCGTTTATGTGTTGTTTGGATTTATCGTATATAAGTATCGTGATCATAAGGGTCATAAGGGGTACGATCCTGAAAATAAAGGAAGTCACTTAATTGAAGCCATTTGTTTGATTATCCCGTTGATTATCGTTGTTGCGTTATCTATTCCAACGGTAAAAACTATTTATTCTTTAGAGGAAGCTCCAAAGGGAAGTGAGAATAAAAAGCCGTTGGTTATTCAAGCAACCTCGGTGGATTGGAAGTGGATTTTCACGTATCCAGAGCAAAATATAGAGACAGTAAACTATATCAATATTCCAGAAGACCGTCCTATACTATTCAAACTTACATCAGCTGATTCAATGAACTCGTTCTGGGTGCCTTCATTAGGTGGACAAAAGTATGCTATGGCTGGTATGCAGACTGAGCTCTATCTTCAAGCCGATGATCCAGGGGTTTTTGATGGCCGAAATTCAAACTTTAATGGTGAAGGTTTCACAGACCAAACATTTAAAGTAGCTGCTTTAACATCAGAGTCTTTTGATAAATGGGCGAAAGAAACCCAGCAAGAAGCACCAAAATTGACTAAGAAGCAGTACGATCAACTTATGCTTCAAGGTCATACGAAAGAAATGACTTTCTCATCTACCCATCTAAAGTGGGTTAAACATGAAAATGATGCAGATTACGCTATTAAAGTGCGTGAACGCTTAAGCAAGTAATATAGTAAGGCAAAGTCTAATGGGGTGAAACTGCCCCATTAGAAGAGGAGGCACTATCAATGAAATGGGATGAATTTTTTGTAACAGGTGATCCGCTCATTTATGGGGCGGATGTCTCGATTGCTATCACGATGTTAGGAATTGTTTTTTTTCTGACATACTTTAAAAAATGGAAGTGGTTATGGACCGAATGGCTAACTACCGTCGATCATAAAAAGATAGGTATCATGTATATCATCTCTGCTATCCTGATGCTATTCAGAGGGGGAGTTGATGCTCTTTTAATGAGAACGCAACTCGCAGTCCCTGAAATGGAGTTTCTCGATTCACAGAAATACAACGAGATATTTACAACACATGGCACGATTATGATTATATTTATGGCGATGCCGTTTTTAATTGGACTAATCAACGTGGTTGTTCCATTACAAATAGGTGCACGGGATGTAGCATATCCTTATCTGAATGCTGTTAGTTTCTGGACATTCTTTATTGGAGCGATGCTGTTTAATATCTCGTTTGTTATAGGCGGATCTCCATCTGCTGGGTGGACGAGCTATATGCCGCTTGCGAGTAATGAACTAAGTCCTGGGCCTGGTCAGAATTATTACCTCTTGGGGTTACAAATTTCTGGAATCGGTACTTTGTTAACAGGTATCAATTTTATGGTCACTATATTTAAGATGCGTGCACCAGGAATGACATTGTTCCGTATGCCAATGTTCACTTGGTCAGCACTCGTTACGATGGCTATCATCATTTTTGCTTTTCCGATCTTAACGGTTGCTTTAGCTTTAATGACTTTTGACCGCCTATTCGGAAGTCATTTCTTTACACTTCAAGGAGAAGGAATGGATATGCTTTGGGCTAATCTTTTCTGGCTCTGGGGTCATCCTGAGGTTTATATCGTTATACTACCAGCTTTCGGTATATTTTCAGAAATAATAGCTACGTTCTCTAAAAAAACACTCTTTGGCTATAAAGCAATGGTCTGGTCGATGGTTCTAATCGCGGCATATAGCTTCTTAGTTTGGGTCCATCACTTCTTTACGATGGGTTCTGGTGCGTTGGTTAATTCTTTCTTTTCAGTTACCACGATGCTTATTGGGGTACCGACTGGTGTGAAGATATTCAACTGGCTCTTTACGATGCGTAAAGGTCAGATAGAATTTTCAACGCCAATGCTCTGGTCACTCGGGTTCATCGTTAATTTTGTAATCGGTGGGGTAACTGGGGTCATGCTCGCCATGGCAGCAGCAAACTACCAATACCATAATACGTATTTCTTAGTCGCTCACTTCCATTATGTACTAATAGCAGGTACGGTCTTCGCTTGTTTTGCAGGACTTGTATATTGGTATCCAAAAATGTTCGGTCATAAACTAAACGAACGTATCGGTAAATGGGTATTTTGGTTATTTACCATAGGATTCAATATTTGTTTCTTCCCGCAATACTTCCTTGGATTAGACGGAATGCCTAGACGTATATATACGTACAGCGAAGAATCAGGTTGGGGGCCACTAAACATGATTTCAACAGTAGGCGGGTTCATGATGGGGATTGCGTTCTTAGTTCTTGTTTATAACATTTACTATAGTTTCCGCTATGAACCACGTGAAAAAACAGGAGATGCATGGAACGGGCGTACATTGGAGTGGTCGACACCTTCAGCGATGCCGCCATTCTATAATTTCGCTAAAATTCCAGTGGTCAAAGGATTAGATCATTTCTGGAATGAAAAACAGAACAAAGAGATCAAACCATTGACGACACAAGATCTTCAAAAGATCCATATGCCTAATAATTCCGGTGTACCATTCGTTATGGCCAGCTTCTTCTTTGTCTCAGGTTTTGGACTTGTCTTTGAATGGTATTGGATGGCGATCATAGGGTTGATCGGTGTATTGGCAACGCTAGTTATTCGTTCTTTCGATTACAATAATGGTTACTATGTTTCGGTTGAAGAAATAAAAGAAACCGAAAACATAACTAAATAAAGGGAGGCGTGGACATGGCACAATCAAAAGTAAGAGACCTCAACACGCCGATGGAATATCAATCAGAGACTGGAAGATTGAATATTTTAGGGTTTTGGTTGTTCCTTGGGGCCGAAATAGCCTTGTTCTCAACACTGTTTGCGACATATATGGTTTTGATGGACAGGACAGCAGATGGTCCTGCATTAGGAGAATTGTTTGAAGTAAAAGGATTGTTGATACAGACTTTCTTGTTATTAACCAGTAGTTTCACATGTGGACTAGCAATCCATGAAATGCGTCGCTACAATGTAAAAGGCTTATTCTTTTGGATGATTACAACCATCTTGCTTGGTCTTGGATTCCTTGGTTTCGAGATTTATGAATTCTTTGTCTACATTCATGAAGGAGCGAATATAGGCACAAGTGCAGCATGGTCAGCATTCTTCGTATTGGTCGGTACACACGGACTGCATGTAACCCTTGGTATTGGCTGGATTATATTGATTCTGATACAGGTTGCAAAAAGGGGCTTAACACCTCAAACAACCGCTAAAGTATTTATTTCAAGTCTATATTGGCACTTTCTTGATGTTGTTTGGATCTTTCTCTTCACAGCCGTTTATCTCATGGGGATGGTGATGCAACATGGCTAATCATGCAGCTGCTCAACATAAAGGTATTCCTTGGAAGCATGTGGTTGGTTTTGTATTGTCTATTGTGTTAACACTGTTTGCTATATGGTTCGCCCTAGAAACCGATTTATCAACGAATATAAAATTGCTTGTTATTTTTGGGCTTGCAATTATACAAGCAGCATTACAACTCTTAATGTTCATGCACTTAACGGAGAATTCTAGAACACAAGGTTTTTCGGGACGAATTCAAATCGGGAATATATTATTTGGATTTTTTGTTGCGATTGTTATTGTAGTAGGATCGGTATGGGTTCTATCCTCTGGTCATGCAGAAAAGAAACCGACTAATGGAGAACACGAGATGAAAATGGATTCTGGATCAATGAACCATGATTAATAAACCTATTTGATTTACGGGTTACAGTAACTTTCATTATTTTCACATGCAAAAAGAGGAGCCGTTTTAGTGTAACGGCTCCTCTTTTTATTTTCTTTTATTTTAAGAGTTACTAAAAAATTTTCTTATAACTAATTTAATTTAGTGGTTGTTACCAGTATGTTTCCACGAAGTAGGTTCTCCTGTGTTAGGACAACTAGGAAAAGTGTCTCCATGCGTTAAATCAACATGTTCTCCGTCCTTATCAATGTAATGTCCGGATTCTGTGACCTCATCACCAGTTTTATGGGTGTGATCGGCATGTCTCCAAGAAGTCGATTCATTTGTTTTAGGGCAAGGAGGAAAATGATCTCCTTTTTGCAATTCTTTTGTTTCGCCTTCTGCACAGATATATTTCCCTGTTTCTAAAACTTCTTCATTAGTTTTGTGCAAGTCTTGTGTCTGTTGCATTTTTTATTTACTTCCTTTCTTTTTTTACTTTATCAAAAATAATTTTCCCTAATCTATTTTGATTAAACATGTTCCATTATATTTTAAAGAAATTTGTAGAGTGGAAACGGAATAATACGATTCAAATATACACACATTTATGAACTGTAGAACTGTAGTGTTTTAGTAAATTAAAGTATTCATAAAACTACGTTAATAAAATATGGACTTTCATTTAATTAAGGAAAAATGTAACAGGACGGTGGTTCTGTTAAAATTTGAATGTTTGGATATATTTGAGTGAGTAGTAAAGACCAAAATGAAAATTTGAAATTGCTTTCTTTAAGCTATTGACATTAACGAACGTGATATATTTATCGATAAACAAAGTGGTTGGGATTTTCCTCGTGAACAATATCACCTTCAAAAACGAATACTGAGAGTTATGTACATTTATTATTTGAATCGTTTCGGAAGGAATAAAGTGAAATCTCAAATGAATGGAAGGAATGACATCACAATAAACATATAAGCCGAAATAGTGGTTCTCGATATACCCATGTTAGATACGACTAAATATAAAGATAGTCTTGGAGTTTTTTATTGCTGATTTAATTTTACAAATACTATCCCGGGTGGCACAAGAAGAACCGGAAAGAATTTGGAAACGGCAGCGTGGAGGTATTGATGCTGCGTTTCGATACGGGGTTTCATTTGGATTTTTAGTTCGTAATACCAACCATAAAGAAACTTCAGGTATACTTACGGGACTATTTCTTCAAGAATAATATCAGAACTAATCAGCATAATTCTCCATTTCCAATAACTAAATCCTGTAATACAAATATCGGGTAATAATGTAACGTGCAAAAACTATTCTAAGTCCATCGAATTATTTTTAACAAAAATAACCTTTATTGTCTTAATTTATGTCATCATCGACATAATAGTCAGGTGTATCAGTTTGTATATATGTTAACTGACCGCCAGGATAAATCCCTTTATTTGTGATTTTATAATCATCATGGTTATGCATAGGATAAAATTGCGGAAAAAATTTATCATTTAAATCAATAATTGGTTGCTGACAAATTTGAAGATAATTAATTAACTCTGGTGACTTGCATTTAACAGGTTCTGTAGGAATATTAAAAACTGACTTAGAATCGGCTTTATACAATTTTTTTAATTGAGAACAAAATGAGGGAAAGCCATCTTGCCCTCTAGTAATATAATTTAAATATTCAAATCGTTTATCATCTGCATTTAGTAGTAAATCATAAGTTTCTCCCGAACCTATGCTTACAGTGAAACCTTTATTTTTGATTTCATTATGGAATGATTCATCGAGTTGGAAGAGTGATGAAAGCTTTATAAATGGATCAAGATGGCTATCCTTTCCTATAATTGTGAAATGCCATCCGTGAATATGCCAGGGTACAACCTGGTATCCCATATTAATCATCCTGAGCAAAAATTTTTGATCAGTTTCCACGCGGACAAATGATTCATAATTGATTTGTACAAAATCAGATTCTGATTCATTATATAATAGAGATAAAGGATGAGGTAGTAAAGTATCGGGGAATGAACGTCCATTAATTAGCCAAAAGTCCGGTTTGTAATTGGCAGCATCAAAGAATATACCCTTATTTACATTATCGTGCCATACCGAATCTACATCAGATAATAACATAACATACTCTTTATCAAAGTATGTATGAATGTTGTTATAAGCAAAATTTCTATTTGAAGCTGACTTGGGAATTTGAGGTTGTGGTATCCCTTTAAAAAACCATACTCCATTACTATTTTGTTTAATACCTGCTTTAAATAAGCTTTCTTTTGATGGATAAACGATTAAGCCTCCATACATACCCATCTGAATGTGTTCAGATGCCTCTACATGGCAGTGATACATTAATGTTCCTGGAATTTCTGGTTGAAAAAAATAAGTCATATTTGGTGGAGGATTTTTATAATTAGTCCAGACAGGCACACCAAAAGATGTTTCAGGAAACCCATCCAACTGAGTAGGGACGTGAGCCCCGTGCATATGAATAGTATGATAGTCCATTAAATTAGGACGTTCTTTCATTCCTAAATTTATGAGTGTAATGTAGATGCGATCACCAACTTCTCCAAAAATTAGAGGAGAAGGAATTGTTGCATTACCCTTCATATCAAGGATATTTTTCCAATTTTTACGATTGGACCAATCAAGTTTAGGATTAATAATTTTGTCATTTACTTTAAAAAGACCTCCAATAAATCCAAGAATATAAACCTTTTTTCTTGATTTTGGAGAGGGACACAGAGTTTTATCAATAGGCAGATAAACAAATCCGTCCGTTGCAAATAAAACATAATGCCTTATAGACATTGAAATACCCCCAGTCATAAGAAAATCATGAATTTATCAATCTGAATAGGCTATTAATTATCTTATGCAAGAGTTTAATCTCAAATGAACATCAGCCTTTTTCATGGTACCTCTAAATCATTATCACATTTCTTACGCTAATCCATTTATATACGTATAAATGAATTTTCAATACCGTAGATGTTGCACAATAATAGCGGTGATTATGTGGGAATCTAGGTATGTAAGAGCATGTAGAAGGTTGCCAACAAGAAAGTGTTGTACGAGAGGGAAAGAAATTGCTGACACCTGAGCAGATAAATATGTTACTCTTATATCTCATTTTTGGGGGTGTCGCATAACTCAAGCACCTTGGTCATGATTGAGAGACACACGAGTTGGATTTCCTCGGTTATCCGTCCCGTCTCTATTGATACCTCCTCTCGCCTCTTTTGACTAAATCCCTTTTTCGTAACATCGGCTAGATGTTCAAATAACAGCAAGAGCTCTTCGTTTTCTCGTTTTACGATTTCAGGGGGAGTTATACTTTGAAGCAAGGAGATGATTTTGTTGAACTTTTTTAAAATTAAGAATAAAAATCGTTCGATTGTATGAATATCACTTGTTAATGTAATCTCTTCGCAATCATCAGTTATATATTTTCCGATTTCCTTTAACAGTTGGCCATATTCTTTGTATTCCATATATGTCCCCCTATACTTGATGTCATCATATATAGAAACCATACCGCATGGTTCTGTTCGAGCATTGTTCTTTTGAACATTTCTTTAGATTACAGATTCGTGACGCCATCAGAGATCATTAAATAAAATCAATTAATCGTTTAATTGGTCATCGATGACAGTTGTTTTTATTTCATTACTGAAGGTTGACGCAGTGGTTTCTGTCTGTTTTGGCGCGTGTAGTTCTTTACTTTTTGTTTTAGTTTTACTTTATGTTTAATTTTAATTATGGGTTACAATGTAAAAGGGTTGAGAAGATATCAAAACTCCCTTTATTTTTTTGAAATCAATCAAGAGAGATTATATAGAAAATCAATAAGCCGAAAGAATTTTTTAAGAGAAAAAATGAATAAAGCTTAAAAAATTTTGATAGGCTCATTAGTAAAAATAATAAATATTATTTTAGGTACTTAGATGGATGTTCATGTTTTTAAACAATACTGTTATTCATCAGTAAGAAAGGGGAAAAAATATGTCTTCACTCATTACAAAAGGAATTAGTATTAATCGTATAGCACCTAATTCAGTAGCTTCGTTTGGAGATGCATTCTCAATTTCACCAAACCATAGTTCTAAATTCCACGGAGGCTCTGGAAGTTTGAATGTTGGAAATAATAAAATGATCTTCAATGGACCAAGTTACACGGTTACAGTTGATAATGATAAAAATGATAGTAATAATTCAACCAATCTCTAAAAAACAAAATTCATTTTATTATCGGTTTTAAATAGGGCCGTTTTAGCAGTAAGCTGTATACCAAAAATCATTTTCTAAGGGATACTAGCTGCCTGTTTTTCTACCTTCTATTCACGGTCCCCTATTACATAACAATTCCACTTAGTATACCTCATATTTTTGGCTTGAAAAATATGTTGTTCGCATCTGTTTATGTAAATGAAAAGAATCAAGAATAGGTAAAGGTGGATGAATTATGGGAGGGAGATTAGTATCCCTCCTGCAGTAATGGTTCAGTTCCATTATTAAAGAGGAGATAAGTTCCCTCTCTCATTTAACAATTTTGCTGGCTTTTTGTCACTATTAAAATATAAATCTAGTGGAGATCAATAATTGAGCTAGCTTATCTGGACATAGATATGTTAGAGAAAGCTAGGGGGAATGTGACCTTTTAGAAACAGTAATTTTTTTGAGTGAATGTTTAAAGCCCCAATATACACCTCCTCTACAATCTTGTTGGCCTTTATCTAAAACAGGAGTAATTCGTAAAATGCCTCATAAATTTAATTAACAGTATTTACTTTTTCATTCTCCCAATACATTTCACTGAATACCTCAGCAAATGCCTCCGAAGTATTAATGAGTTCCTGAAGATTGTTATCAATTCCACCCATTTCAATCAACAATGATTTGTTTGAAAGGTCTTGATTGTATACACCGTTTCCTTCATTTTTATCTTTAATAATTACTCCACGACAAAGATCAGGGTATTTTTCGTTAATCTTATTGTGCATTGATTCAGCTAGAACAAGGTTTTTTTCGTAACCTGGATGTTCCTTTCCAACCACTAAGAACAACCGGCCATATTGCTTACCGTTAATTTCGATTGTTGTTACTTTTTTAGGTTGTGAATCTCTATGCATATCAATCAAGTATTGAATGCTTTTATTATTAGAAATTGCGTCAATAACATTTTCTCTCGCTGCAATATATGCTTTTCCAGTACCCCAGTTCTTAGATTTAAGTTTTTCACCAATGTTAGACGTATCATGGGATACACCAATTCCTCGTTCTTCAAGATCTCTTTTTAAAAGGTCACCAATTGCTATGATGTTAGTTTCAGGGTTGGAACTATTATATGTTCCATCTTTTGACAAAGACTTAAACGCTTCATAACTATGCGAGTGATAAATATGAACCACGGGTTTGCCATTAGTGTTTGGCGCTTTATGTTTTTCTTCATTCTCTTTTAAAATTTGTTTATTTTCATCTGTCGGCTCAGTCATTTTCATGATTTCTTCGATAGGAGGTGTTGATTCAATAGGTAATGTTGAAAAATTGGTTCCTTTACTCGCTAAATAGATTTCTGAATCATATATTGCTAAGCCAGGTAACTCATTTCCAAATAAACTACGTATATCCCCAGGCCGAATATTGGTAGCGAGTTGAACGAAGATAGAGGATAACTTAGGAGGTTCACTTTCTGCTGGTAAAGCTTTTGTAAAGTAACCGTTTTGTGAACCTATCGCATATACGAGTGCTTCACTACTAAAGTCTCTAAGCCATTAGTAAGAAGCGTAGAATCAAACCATTTACTTTTTACCGTTGAAAACATAATTACAAATAGAAAAGTTAGGCTTACCAACAAAACAGTGGCTTGTAGATATCTATTTTTTTTCATAAGAGTTTTCACTTTCCTCTAGTGAACATTGAACAATGTGAAAGCAGAACAATGTAATTCCAGCTATGAATACTCCTATTGTAAATACCCATGGGAATAAAAAAAAACTAATAATAGAAGAAAAAAAGATAAAAACTAACCATCGATGTAATTTTTTCATAACATTCACCTCAGCGTCTAGTTAGTAGATTATATACTAGAAACCGAAAAGTATTCTTATAATAATAGAGGATTTAGAGTCTAGAATATATTTATTGCATGTAAATATATTACAGTGGAGTAAGAAAGATAATTAATATGATTGATTGGTAGAAATATTAGTTCAAACGATAGGTGGGTGCTTCTGTCATTTAATACGATGACCGTAGCTATCTGTGGCAGTTTGAGGTCAAGAACATTTAGAGACAATTTGTTATGAATAATATAGAAAAAAGAGGCAGACTCAAAAGTTTTTACACTTTGAGTCTGCGCCATTTTTAATTAATTTTGAATTTGTTAATATTTTTTGGCTCCAAGATACCTTGTTGACCAATATGAGTTTTTCATGGAACTTATACTCACACCCTTTGATGAAGAACTATGGATGAATTCATTATTTCCAATATAAATTCCCGCATGAGATGCGCCTGGTTTATAAGTTTCAAAAAATACCATATCCCCTACCTGTGGCGTGTTCACTTTTGTCCCTTTTAAGAAAATTTCCGATACGGTGCGTGGAAGGTTAATTCCGGTAGCTTCCTGATATACATAATTCAGATATCCGCTACAGTCAAAACCCTTTGAGGAGGTACCTCCCCATACATAAGGAACTCCCATATATTTCTTAGCTGTATTAACCAACTTTGCTTTACTATAAGTTGGGGCATATACCGGCGATTTAATACCTAATGCTTTAAATGTATCGGACCCCACAATACCATCCGCTTTCAGTCCCTTAGCTTTTTGAAAACTGATGACTGCACTTTTAGTATATGAACCAAAATAATTGGTAGTTTGTCCTGAATATGTAAAATAACCTTTACTCTTTAGATGAGTTTGCAAATCCTTGACCTCAGAATGTGTCATTCCTGGTTTAAGTGTCTGATCACCTAAAGCTGCTTTACCGATTGATGGGTTTAATGTTAAGAATCCTGCAATTGTTGCTCCTATAACTAATCTTTTCACTTCTTAATTCCTCCTGTTGTCTCTTTTGCTCTCATTATTCTAGCAATCTTTTATATCAAAGGTATTATGGTTAGGTTAATTAATAATTACAAATTTGTGCAGAATTTGAGGATATTCGACATTATTTCCAATTTTAGTTTACGAGCTACTGGTGAATAATTACTTATTGAATAAAACATCTGTTTTTGTGGGCGGGGAGGATCATCCAGGGTAAGAGAAATATTTAAACCTCTAAATTTTAAATAGAGTGGATAGGTATTAAAAGAAAAAAGGAAGGTAATGGGATTAATAATTTAGATTTGACAAACAATGCGAAATCAATATTAATGGGGGTGTATTGATAAAACTCCTGAAGCTTTTGGGGAAGTTTTTAGTGAGTTTTATTGGAAAACTGAAATGTTAATCAACATATAAATTATATAAACAAAGTTAAAGAGGGCTGAAACCGAGGAGTTACAGCCCTCTTTAACTTTGTTTGATATGGAAAAAATCTAATCAAAGTAATAGCTTACGCTGATAGCGAGTATGAGCATCAAAATCACTCTTACAAAAAAGTGTTTTATTTCAGATGATTTTAGAGTGCATAGCTTCTTCACATTTGTAGCTTATTATAGACTAAGAGGTTTACCGGTACATCAACATGACTCTATATGAAGTGAGGGACTATTTTGAATCAAGTGTTTTATATTTTAAAAAGTAAAACGTTTCTTAGTTTATTGCTAACAATTAATATTTTAGGTACAATTTATGGTTATATTTGGTACGGGGTCCAGTTAACTGAAACACCATCCAAGTTTTTACTTTTTGTACCTGACAGTCCCACTGCTAGTTTATTCTTTGTTATCGTATTATTTGCATTTCTAGTAAATAAAAATCTGCCAATCTTTGAAGGACTAGCAATCGTTACTTTGTTTAAGTACGGAATTTGGGCTGTTTTTATGAACATACTTGTGTTTATTGTTAATGAATCTCTTAATATTGTTGGTATGATGTTAATCCTTTCTCATCTGGGTATGGCAATACAAGGATTGTTGTATGCCCCATTCTATAAGATTAAACCACTTCATTTAACAATTGTAGCAATTTGGACGTTGCACAACGATGTAATCGATTATGTGTTTTTTATGATGCCAAGATACAGTTTACTTAATCAATATACGCCTCAAATAGGTTATTTTACTTTTTGGCTAAGCATTGGATCTATTTTGCTCACCTATTATATATGCATATATAGAAAAGGCAAACGATCTATTTAAGAATTTAATTTAAAATCCACTATTCTTTGCACCTAGTATTTCTGTACATTTTAAGGATTCTATGAACGTTTTAAAATCTACGGTTTATGAAGGCTTTAATCCATGTCATTCATAAAATCTTGCATCATTTTGTATGACAGGGGTCCTATAAACGTATTCGTAATCACACCATTAGAGTCAATAAAGTAAGTGGTTGGTATACTGATAGGTCGATAGATACTTCCTACTTGTCCTTCTTGGTCTAACAGTATGTTAAATGTTATCCCTTCATTATTAATATAGTTTTGTACATTAGATACACTACTTTCACTTGTTATAAGATTAATTCCAATGATAACAATTTCCTTATTTTTACTGTCTTTGTGAAATCGTTCCATTTCAGGGATTTCCTCTCGACAGGGGACACCGAGTCGCCTAAAAATTTAGGAGAACCTTCTTCCCGCGGAAATCTGACAATTTTGTTTTCGAGCCATTTAAAGACATCAATTCAAATTCAGGAGCGATATTTCCTTTTGAAATTCGGGTTTTAAGCTCTTCTTCACCTTTGTTACGTTCCATTCTTTTTTTTACTTCACTTGTATTATTATTGTTTTGAACTTCCTCCTTGGCGTTAAGAATACCATTGTTAAACAATGTCCAAGCGATCATTCCAGCAAGGAGAATAGTGACAAAAATAGTTTTCTTCATTTTTACATTCCTCCGTTACTTATGATATTGCAACTTCTTTTAATTATAAAAACATATATGGAGATTTTTGGGAGAAAAGTTTGTTAAAGAAATTCTTGTTCAAGTAGTTGACTATGCATAAATTCTTCATATATTTGTTGTAAGTTTTTTTAGAAAGGGTTAATTATCGAAATAACCACTAACCTTTTTCAATCATATTTAAAAAGGTCTAACTCGTTATTAGGGAGGCGAATGTATGAAAAAATGGCTTAAGTCTTTATCAATTGTTGTTCTATTAATGAGCAGTGTCGGAATTATATCTGCATGTTCTAATGATAAAGAAAATGAAGAGAAGATGGATAAAGAAAATATGGATGGGATGGACCACGGAAATATGGACAAGGAATAACTGTTGTGAGTTCATTAAGCGCTTGAAATTATTCAGATACTGCAAAACAAGAACTAATCTATCTGATAAAATCATTTATGGAGATCTCTTACGATTTTTGGAAAATAATAATGGTTTATAATAAAAAGTTCAGGTGCTCCCTGGGCTTTTTCTTATGAAATGGATAAACAAAGCCTCTTGGATAATAATCCTATAAATATACTTGTTTCATTAATTTATAGAAGAAATCTTATTTGATTATAGATTTTGTAATAGAACTGAAATGTAAACAAAGCTTAAAATGCATATTTCCTGCAATTTTCTTTTTTATAGTATTTCTTGTCAAAGTAAATCGAAATATTGCATCTGAGGGTAAGGAGAATATAATTTGAAAAGGAAATTTGTTTCGTTAGCTGCAGTTCTAGCTGTAAATATAACTTTTGTCAGTATTTCAAGTAATGTAAGTACTGTACATGGAGAATCACTGGAAGAAATAAAAAAGAAGAGAGAACAGAATGGTGAAAAAGAAAAGAAAAAAAAATCAGAGCTGAATTCAGTCAAAAATGAACAAAATAAGGTCCAAGATGGAATTCAAGAGATAGACAACAAAATATATGAACTAGAACAAAATATTAAGGAAAAAAGCACTGAAAAAGAAGATATTATTCTTTCTATTGATAGTCTGAAAAAATCAATAGCTATCATTGAAAAACGTATCGAGACTAGAGACAAGCTTTTAAAAAATAGAGTAAGTGCAATGTATGAGGATGGTGGAGTCATCCAATATCTTGATGTACTGTTAGGTTCTAAGGATTTCGGTGATTTTCTAGATCGGATAATAGCTTTAAATTTAATTGCAGAACAAGATCGTGAAATTATTGAAGAACATAAACTTGATCAAAGGAACCTTAAGTTGGAAAAACAAAAAGTTGATTCAAAACTTTCACAACTCGAAGTAACGCTAACTGAAATGAAAACGTTAGAAGAGCAATTAAGTGCCCAGCGAGATGAAAAAAATAGAATCCTAGCGGAATTGAAAATTGAGGAGGGGAAAATTAATAATTATCTAATAGAGCTTGATGAAAAGAATAAACTTTTAGCAAACCAAGAATCAGCAATTAAAGCTGAAATGGAACGCGCTAGAAAAGCAGAATTAGAACGTAAGAAAAAAGAAATGGAGAAAAGCAAAAGAGTTCAAAGTGCATCATCATCACCAGTTCAAGCAGAAACATCAGATGAAAGAGAGGGCAAGACAGGCATGTTTCTTTTTCCTACAGAAGGGACTCTAACATCTACGATGGGTCCAAGATGGGGGAAAGAGCACGCAGGCATTGATATTGCAAAAGCCGGTACAGTACCTATTGTAGCTGCTGAATCTGGTACAGTTCTTCGGTCGTATTATTCAAGCAGTTACGGTAATGTTGTTTTTATATCGCATTATATAAATGGGCAGTTATATACAACCGTATATGCTCATATGAATAGTAGAAGTGTACAGGATGGTCAAACAGTAAGCAGAGGTCAATTGGTCGGGTATCAAGGAAATACTGGTAATTCATTTGGTCAGCATCTACATTTTGAGCTTCACAAAGGTCCTTGGAACTCAGGCAAGACAAACGCTATTAATCCTATGCCGCTTCTTAGCAGATAGTAAGAATTTTAATTCGGGTGAAAATATATGGATATCCAAGGTTTTATTCTCGACTTATATAGCAGTAATCCAATACTGACAGTAGCTATCAGTCTTTCATTAAATATTATTATTGCTGTTTTAGGGATCGTTCCTAGCGTGTTTTTAACCGGAGCGAACATCATCTTCTTTGGTTTTTGGGGAGGAACGTTTATCTCGTTTTTAGGCGAGATACTTGGTGCCCTGATTTCTTTTTGGTTATATAAAAAGGGATTAAATAAATTTAAGCTCACCAAAATTTCCATGTATTCATGGGTAAATACATTAAGAAAAGCGAAAGGGTTAGACGCCTTTTATTTAATCTTTTCTTTACGATTGATGCCCTTTATTCCGTCAGGTATTGTAACATTAGCTGCAGCATTTACTAACTCTTCTTTTCTAGTATTTTCTGCAGCTACCATTGTTGGGAAAGTCCCAGCCCTATTACTCGAAGCATTCTCCGTCTATCAAATCACGCAATTTACCTGGATAGGAAAGATCCTGTTGGTTTTAACTGCTATCTATTTGGGATACTTATTGTTCAAAAACACCAATTCAAAATAAGTCATAAGTCGTTTTCACGGCTTTTTTTTATGCAAAAAAAATCCATATCTAATATGTAAAATGTACTTAAAGAGGGGGAGGGTTATGAGACAAAGAAAACAAGAGAATGAAGAAAAAGTAGATGAGTCTTGGCTCATACCGTATGCGGACATGTTAACTTTGTTATTGGCATTATTTATTGTACTTTTTGCCTCTAGTAGTATTGATGCAAAAAAATTTAATGCCATGATGATATCCTTAAGTACAAGTTTTGGTAATAAAGGGGTACTAAATGAGACTAAAAGTTACCAGACTACAAGTATGCTAACCGAAGAGCAAAAATCGATAATAGAATACGAGAAAAATGAACTTGAAAAATTACATATAAAAATAGAGAATTATATAAACGAAAACGGATTTCAGAAGATTGTTCAAACGAAGTTAAGTGATGATGGCCTTTATATTGTTATTGTTAATGATATCCTTTTTGATTCTGGGAGAGGTCAACTCAAAATGGAGGCAAAAAAAATAATCTACCAATTAACCCCTTTATTAATAACCCACCCGGCAAGAGATATAATCATCGGCGGTCATACCGATAATGTACCGATACATAATAACGATTTTCGTTCCAATTGGGAATTAAGCATGCAGCGGTCTCTTCATGTTCTAGATGTTGTGCTCTCTAACAAAGATCTAGATCCTGCTCGTTTTAGTATAAAAGCTTATGGGGAACATAAACCTTTGGAATCTAACTCAACCTCTGAAGGGAGAGCTAAGAACAGAAGGGTCGAATTTTTAATCTTACCTTTGCAAAAAGAGTAGAGGTTTATTTGAAATAAAATATACACACAATCCGTTTTCCATTTGGGAAACGGATTTATTTATGGGGAAATTCTAATGCTCTAAATAAGTATGGACGGTATAAAACTAGCATAAATGGGGATGCTAGTTTAGTAGGGAGGGATACATTAATGAAAAAGGCATTTGTTATTATACTTACAATCTTTCTCATACTTATAGATAGTCCGATTGGTTTTAGTGATAAACAGCCAACGGACTCAATAGTCGTAAAAAATTTAATGGACAATGAATCTATACAACAAGAAAAATTATTTCTCACATATGGAACAACCATTTCTGAAAAGCAAACGTTGAATGATTTTCAAAGAATGGTAAATAAACTAAACCAGATATTCTCAGTCCAATTAAAAGTTTACACAGATCACGATGATCATGGAATCATAGAATTTATAGGAACTCATAAAAAAAGTAAAAAGACAACACTGTCAATAAAATGGCTGGGACAGAAAGTTCAAACAAGTCCGAATTTGTACAAAACCTATTTATTGGTTAATATTACGAGTCAGGACTTAGGAACAAAGAACATGAAAAAACTTTACGATAACTTACGCAACAAGTTAATCACGTTAAAGTTAAATCCTAACATCAATACTACAGTTCAAGGAGCCATCGAGCGAAAATTAGTCCAGGATGAACAAATCAGTCTCATTAATAAGATGACAAAGAGACTGAAAGGAAAAATAACCGATAAGTACATAGACAAGTACTTCATCAGTTCCAACGGGTTCTCTCCAAAACTTAACCGGACCATTAAAATAAATAAGAACAAGATTAATTTTCAAATCTCAAGTTATTATCATACAGAAAGGAAACGTACAATTATCACCATTGGGAATCCGATTATTACTGGGGATTCGTGAATATAAAAAAGCAGGCCATATATTTGAGGCCTGCTAATTTTTAAGATACTGGAGAATTTTTCTTCGTTCTTCTATAAACAATTAAGAAGAAGGAAAGAACGATCAAAACGATCGATATGATCTGTGCCATCTTTAATGAGGAAGTTAACATAAGGCTGTCAGTCCTCATCCCTTCAATGGCAAACCTTCCTATGGAATACCAGATTATATAGCTTAGAAACACTTCGCCATTCTTAAGATTGAACTTTTTAAGGGTTATTAAGACAAAAAAACCAATCATGTTCCATACCGACTCATAAAGAAAAGTGGGCTGGTAATAAACACCGTCAATATACATCTGATTAATGATAAAATCCGGAAGCCATAGATTTTCCAGGAACGACCTTGATACCGGTCCTCCATGGGCTTCTTGGTTAATAAAGTTCCCCCATCGTCCAATCGCTTGTCCTAAGATGATACTTGGAGCTGCGATGTCTGCAATAGTCCAAAAGGATAGTTCTCTTCTTTTTGTAAAAATGTATGCTGTTAAAAAGGCACCTATGAGTGCTCCATGGATTGCGATTCCCCCATTCCAGATAGCAAATACATCGGCAATACTATCTTTATACTTCTGCCATTCAAAAATAACGTAGTATAATCGGGCTGTAAGTATTGAGACTGGTACGGCTATCATGACCAAATCAACAAACGTGTCTTTTGGGAGGCCACGTTTCTTGCTTTCTCTATTTGCAAGGAGAAATCCTAAAAATGCTCCTGAAGCTATGATTAACCCATACCAATAAATCTGAATTACTCCAAAATCAAGAGCCACCCGATCTATGGGTTGCATTGAAGATTCAATCAAGTTAAACACTCCTCTAATTTTCTATTAAAACCACTTTGATTAGATTATAAGAGAAAAATAAGGAGTTTTTTTGAAGATGAACCGTAATTATGACTTAATTGACTTATACTCATTTAATCAATAATTATCTTTATATATAAAAGATAAGTCCATATATCGGAATCATCTTCAGCTGCATTATTTAGCGGAAAGTCCTGAAATGAACTTGGTTTAGATCATAGTTATTAAAAGATAACCAAAACCAGCATGCGAGACTAAATTATCTCTTCGCTTTGTTTCTTTGATTATTTCTTTAAATACTCCTCAAAGGATACTCTAATCTCACAATCTATTAAAAACTTAATATTTAATGTTTGTTGCAAAGAGAATACACAAAAAGTTCTTATTTTATTAGTACACTTCTTATCAAAATAGATACCTTATACTTAAAAGTGTGAATGAAGTTTGAATGAAAAAATCGTCATGCATACTGTTGCAATTTAAAGGGTAATATAGTGTTTAAATAAAAAAGGAAGGAGAGTTTTTAATGAAATTTAAAAATTACTTTCTTGGAAGTTTACTACTGGTTTTCACACTTACTCTCGCTGCGTGTGGTAATAATGACCAAGATACAAATCAAAATGATGAGAAAATGGAAGAAGGAAAGGACCATGGGAATATGGACCATTCCGGATCGGGAGAAGTACCAAAAGGTTTAAAAGAAGCAAAAAATCCTAAATATGAAGTAGGAAGTAAAGCGATTATAAATGCAAATCATATGGAAGGGATGAAAGGGGCAGAGGCAACAATTGTAGGTGCTTATGATACATATGTTTATAAAGTAACATACACGCCAACTACAGGTGGGGAAAAAGTAACAGATCATAAATGGGTTATTCAAGAAGAGCTTCAGGATGCAAATGAGAAACCTTTAAAACCAGGTGCAAAAGTCGTGCTTAATGCAGACCACATGGAGGGCATGAAAGATGCTGAAGCTACTATAGACTCTGTAGTGAAAACCACAATTTATATGGTCGATTTTACCCCTACGACCGGTGGGGACAAAGTAACAAACCATCAATGGTTAACTGAAAGCGAGTTATCACCTGAGTAAGATTTTAATAGTGGGAGGAGTATCTACGATAGTAGGTACTCTTTTTTTACCTCTATTTAGAGGTGAACAATGGAAGCTTCTTTTCACATTAAACGAAAGCTCTTAACTTAGAAAATTATGCCTAACTTTAGTATTGCTTATCTTCTATTAATAAATAGGGAGTATGATTAGGTAGATGGATGATATTGAGCTCTGAATTTAATGCATAAATTCTTGATAATTTTAAGGTAATGTTAATAGGGAGAGGGGGAGAATTATGTATGATATTTTTAATTTGTTAAGTAGTTTTTTAAATGAACCCTTAACTACTCTCTTTTATAATAACCAAGGCATACCACTTTTGAGTGCTTTCTTTTTAGGGATTTTGGGGGCAGTAGCTCCTTGTCAATTAACTGGAAATATAAGTACCATGATGTATTATGGCAATAAGTCTCTAAGGGATTCAAAAATTTGGCCAGAGATCTCCGCTTACATATTCGGAAAAATTTTTGTTTATATTATGTTAGGACTACTGATATGGATATTTGGTCGTACTTTAGAAAATAGCTTAACTACAATATTCCCTATTGTCAGAAAATTGATTGGCCCGTTACTCATAATCATCGGATTTTACCTGATTGGTATCATAAAATTGAACTTGAGTATTATATTCAATTTCCACTCCTTTTTTTCAAAAAGAGGCATTATTAATTCATTTTTATTAGGAGTTGTACTGACACTCGGTTTTTGTCCAACAATGTTTCTACTCTTTTTTGGACTTTTAATGCCATTAGTACTTTCTACTTCCTATGGAATCATACTGCCGGGGATTTTCGCTTTAGGAACAGTCTTTCCATTTCTGCTATTAATCTTTTTAATCTTATACTTTAATTTATATGGAGTACTTTTGAAGAAAAGCAAGAAAATAGGCAATGTAATCCAGGTGACTTTTGGATGTTTGTTTACTGTTCTAGGTATTCTAGATATCTTTGTCTACTGGCTCTAATAGGAGGGACTATGAAGATTTCAATAAAACTTGGGTTAATTCTATTGGTTATCATGTTAATCATAGAGTTTTTACTTTTTTTAATCTTATATCAAGGCATTTTGACAAGTCGTATTCAAGAGGAAACACGAGATCTTGTCGCGCGTGGAAATAATCATAGAGATGTTTTAGAAAGAAAGTTTGATGATGTTACACTCCATCATGTTGGTCTAATGGAGTCCAAAGCGAAAACAAAAGTTGTAGTAATGGATTCGGATGATAACATTTTAGTTAGGTCAAGTGATATCGACACTAAGATGAAAGAGATACTGAATAAAAATATCACACCAAGCCATCATGGGTTTTTAGTACAGAATGACTGGAAGAAGAAAGCTTATTTTGCATCGGTTTCACCTATTGTAATTGATGGCAAGCACGTGGCATTCGTATATATGTTTTTAGATACAAAATTTATTCAACAGATGAATAACCATCTTATAGATGAGTTTGTTAAAATCAGTATCATTTCACTAATAATACTGATTATTGCAGTAAGCTTTTTATCTAAAACGATTACTAAACCCTTACTTAAAATGAAAGAAGCAACAAAAAAATTAAGTGATGGTTATCACAAAGTCACCTTAGATATAAACAGAAAAGATGAACTCGGTGAACTTGCCCTGCAGATTACTACTTTATCGGAGGACTTGAATCGATTACAAAGAGATCGAATTGAATTCTTAGCTAATATATCACATGAACTACGTACACCCCTTACCTACATCACTGGTTATACTAAAATCCTGCAGCGTCCAAATATCCAAGTAGAAGAGAAGGCAAAATATTTAACCATCATAAATGAAGAATCAAATAATCTGACCAAACTTATTGAGGATTTGTTCGAACTTGCAAAGATGGACCAAACTAGGTTTGTGATTCATAAGGAAAAAGTGTCGGTCTCCCAACTGGTTCAAAAAGTTCTTAATAATATAAAACCAGTTTTTTCTTCAAAAAAGATCGAATTGGTTTATTTCTCGGACGGGGATTATATTTTAGAGATTGATGAGAAAAGGATATATCAGGTTCTAATCAACCTCTTGGATAATGCAATGAAATACTCATCAGAAAATACGACGGTCAATATCAGTGTCACAGGACACAAGGAGTTTATCGAAATTCAGATTAAAGATGAGGGTGAAGGGATTCCGGAAAATGAATTGCCATTGATTTGGGATCGTTTATACAGAGTCGAAAAGTCCCGGTCTAGAGAAAAAGGAGGTTCCGGTTTAGGATTAGCTATTGTGAAAGAGATTATAGAACAGCATGATGGAAAGATTACTGCCACGAGTCAAATCGGGAAAGGAACAACCATCTCAGTATTTTTAAAAAGGAGTTAAAAATGAAAAAAATATTAATAGTAGACGATGAACAAAGAATGGTAGATTTGATCTCATTATATTTAAAACCATATAATTTTGAAATAGTAAAATCTTATTCAGGAAATCAAGCGATTGAAATTATAAAAAAAGAGAAAATTCATTTAGTTCTATTAGATGTTATGATGCCAGATATAGATGGCTGGGAAACAATTAAGCTGATTCGAGAATGGCTGCAAGTACCTATTATCATGTTGACTGCAAGGAACGAAAAGATGGACATTGTAAAGGGGTTAAGACTTGGAGCGGATGATTATATTACGAAACCATTTGATGAAGAGGTATTATTAGCTAGGATTGAAGCAGTCTTAAGAAGGTCGCAGCAAGAAAATGAAGAGGATTATGGAATTGAAGGATTGATTATTGAAAAGAAAAGGCACTATATTTCTTATAATAATCAATCGATAATTCTTACTCCAAAGGAGTTCGAAATGATTTACTTATTAATCAAATTTCCTCGGCGTGTCTTTAATAGGGAGCAGTTGATAGAGATTATATGGGGTATGGAATCTGAAACTGAAGGTAGAACTATAGACTCTCATGTTAGAAATATTAGAGAAAAGTTCAGAAAAGCAGGATTTCCAATTGACAACTATTTTAAAACAGTATGGGGTTTAGGATACAAATGGGAAAATAATTAGAACAACAATCTGAAAATGTAGTGAATGTGATGGATGATATGATTCATGATGTGTAGAACAAAAATGACAATAAAGATAATAATTAATATAAAAATCGGAAAAATAGTAATTGTAAAAGCTAAATTATAGTTTTAAGCCCAATGTGTTTATTGCATTGGGTTTAAATTTATAAATGAAGGGATGTAAAAAATGAATCACCATCACATGAATGAACATCATACTGAAGAAAATAAGCAACAACATAATCATTCGTTAGGAAATCATACTAATCAAGAGGATCATAACGGACACCATGACCATATGATTGATGATTTTAAGAAAAGGTTCTATATTTCATTATTATTAACTATACCCATTTTAATTCTTTCACCGATGATTCAGATGTTTTTTGGTTTTAACATAACTTTTCCAAGTTCGATGTTAGTCCTGTTTACATTGTCAACAGTAGTATTTTTTTATGGTGGATGGCCATTTATATCAGGATTGATTGATGAAATAAAACAAAAGAATCCAGGTATGATGACATTGATTGGGCTTGCTATCATATCAGCCTATATCTACAGCACTCTTACCGTTTTTGGATATGAAGGGGAAAACTTTTTTTGGGAATTAGCGACATTAGTGGATATTATGCTTCTAGGTCACTGGATAGAAATGAAATCAATTATGAAGGCATCCAACTCACTGGAAGCACTAATTAAGTTAATGCCTCAAGAAGCCCATCTAATACAAGAAAACGGTGATGTAATGGATGTATCTGTTTCAGAATTAAAGAAACATGACAAAATCCTTATTAAACCTGGAGAAAAGGTGCCTGCCGATGGTGTAGTCATTAAAGGCGTTTCAAATGTTAATGAATCCATGTTAACCGGCGAATCAGTACCTGTGGAAAAAGAGAAGGATCACAACATAATTGCTGGTTCCATTAATGGTGAAGGGTCTTTAACGATATTAATAAAGAATATTGGTGAAGAAACCTATTTATCCCAAGTCATTAAACTGGTTCAAGATGCCCAAGCAACAAAATCGAAAACTCAAGCATTATCTGATCGGGCAGCAAAATGGTTGTTTTATATAGCTCTGTGTGCAAGCTTAACGACTTTAATAATATGGTTGCTCTTAGGTTATGATTTCTACATAGCACTTGAACGTATGGTTACTGTTTTAGTTATTTCATGTCCGCATGCTTTAGGGTTAGCGGTTCCATTAGTAATTGCAAGGTCTACAACCTTATCTGCTAAAAATGGTCTTCTAATTAGAAACCGTACAAGTTTTGAAGACGCTCGAAACTTAGATTCTATTGTGTTTGATAAAACAGGAACTTTAACAAAAGGGGAATTTGGAGTTACAGATATAATAACTGAGGCTAATAAAGATGAAAATGATTTATTGCAACTAGCAGCATCAATAGAATCTCAATCAGAACATCCTATTGCGAAGGGTATTGTAGAAGAGGCGAATAAAAGGAATATCAAACTGTTGGAAGTAGAAGAATTTAAATCAATAACAGGAAAAGGCTTACAAGGAATAATAAAAAGCAAGGCCGTGAAAGTTATGAGTCCGAGGTATGTAATCGAAGAGAGCATAGCTTTTGACTCAACAACTTATAAAAAACTATCGAACGAGGGCAAAACAGTTTCTTTTATTTTGATTAATGACGAATTATACGGAATGATTGCGCTAGCTGATCAAGTTAAAGATACTGCCTATAGGGCGATTGAGAAACTTAAAGAAAAAAATATTCGAACTATAATGTTAACTGGAGACAATCAACAAGTTGCGAATTGGGTCGGAAAAAAGTTGAAATTAGACGAGATATTTTCAGAAGTACTTCCTCATCAAAAGGCCGATCAAATTAAGAAGATTAAATCGAGCGGTCAAAAAGTTGCAATGACCGGTGATGGTGTAAATGATGCCCCAGCCCTTGCTAGTGCAGACTTAGGCATAGCGATAGGGGCTGGGACAGATGTTGCTATGGAGACAGCTGATATTATTTTAGCAAGAAGTAATCCAGAAGATGTCGTTTCAATAATTGATCTTTCAAGAGCTACATATAAAAAGATGTTACAAAATTTATGGTGGGCCGCTGGTTATAATATTTTTGCCTTACCTCTCGCAGCCGGAATTCTTTATCCCTATGGAATTTTATTAGATCCAGCAGTGGGAGCAGTATTAATGTCATTAAGTACAATTATCGTAGCCATCAATGCACAATTGTTAAAAATTTAATCTATATTTTATTGAAGGAACTATCATATCAAAAGGTAGTTCTTTTTTGATTTGAACTAGAATGTGGTACTACTTCATAATTTATGCATATTTTTTTGTTATAACAAATTTACTTAAGTTATTAATATTTATTGATTAAGTTTCCATTATTCGAGAATTGATATTTTGAAATAATAAATAACATCAAATTTAGTAAATGGGTAACTTTCATTATATTTAATGGGGGATTTAGTAATGTGTGGTTTTATCGGTTATTTGAGTAATAACGAGATACAAGGAACGAATACAGAAGTTAATGATTTTATGAACATGACTAATATTATCTCTCATCGGGGACCAGATGATGTTGGATATTATTTTGATGAACATATTCGTCTAGGATTCCGTAGATTGAGTATTATTGATTTAGATAGCGGGAAACAGCCATTAGGATATGAAGATGATCGGTATTGGATAACCTTTAATGGTGAGATTTATAACTATCTTGAATTAAGAGAGGGCTTAGAAAAGAGAGGGCTATCTTTTAAGACTGATTCTGATACGGAGGTTATCCTGGCTTTATATAGTATCAAGCGTGAAAAGGCTCTTAATGAGTTGCGAGGTATGTTTAGTTTTTTAATATGGGATAAAGAAAAAAAAGAATTGTTTGGTGCTAGAGATCATTTTGGTATTAAGCCATTTTTTTATTATGAATCTGAGGATGAATTATTATGTGCATCTGAGAAAAAAAGCATCCTGCTTGCAACGAATGGAGGGAGCTTTAATGAGGAAGCTCTACATTATTATCTCACATATCAATTCGTTCCAGAACCATACACTTTTTCCAGTTCAATAAAAAAGTTAGAGCCAGGTCATTACTTTGTAAAAAAAATCGGTCAAAAGATGAATATTAAGAATTACTTTAAACCTCGCTTTACTCCTATTTTCAAACCTTTTGATGAGGAAATCAATACGATTAGGGATGTAATGAGAGAATCTGTAAAGGTGCACATGAGAAGTGATGTTCCTGTTGGTTCATTCTTGTCTGGAGGTATAGATTCTTCAAGTATTGTAGCGTTAGCTAAAGAGTTTAATCCTAAAATTAAAACTTTTACTGTAGGATTTGAACGAGAAGGTTACAGTGAAATAGATTTAGCCAAAGAAACGGCTTCAGATCTTGGGGTAGAGAATATTCATTATATTGTAAAACCAGAAGAGTTTATTGAACAACTGCCTAAAATCATTTGGCATTTGGACGAGCCCGTCGCGGATCCTGCATTAGTCCCACTGTTTTTTGTCGCAAGAGAAGCCAAAAAGCACGTTACCGTAGTCCTTTCCGGTGAAGGGGCAGACGAACTGTTCGGTGGATACAATATCTATCGTGAACCATATTCATTAAGACATTTCAAAAAACTTCCAACAGGAGTAAAAGAGGGACTAAACTCATTTTCAAAAATGCTACCTGATGGTACACGTGGAAAAAGCTTTCTTGAGAGAGGTACAACCAGCATCGAGGACCGCTATATCGGAAATGCAAAGATATTTTTAGAAGCTGAAAAAAAGGAGCTCCTTAAGAACTATCAAACGAAATGGGATTATAAAAACGTTACAAAAGAGCTATATCGTAACATTCAACACCTAGACGATGTTCATAAGATGCAGTATATCGATATGCACACATGGCTGCGGGGAGATATTCTAGTGAAAGCCGATAAGATGACGATGGCGAACTCATTAGAGTTGCGTGTCCCATTTTTGGACAAGGAAGTCTTTAAAGTTGCTTCACAGCTTTCTTCGTCTAAGACCATAACAAATCAAACGACAAAATATATACTAAGAAAAGCAATGGAAGGAATCGTACCAGACTCTGTTCTAACTAGAAAGAAGTTAGGATTTCCGGTCCCCATACGCCATTGGCTTCAAAATGAACTGTCTGATTGGGCATATTCTTTGATTGTCGAAAGTGAAACGGATTGTTTGTTTAATAAAGTGTATTTGCTGAATCTTTTAGATGACCATCAAAAAGGAAAGAAAGATTATAGCAGAAAGTTGTGGACGATTTTAACGTTTATGATTTGGCATAAAATTTATATTGAGAAGAAATATAATTTCTCGAAAGATAAAATTTTGAACGATAATGATGCTAAGTTATTAAAAGTGTAAAGGATTTCCAAGTGCCAAGTTCTCATGCTCGAGTACTTGGTTTTTATATTTCTTGAATGAACATAAAATAAAATTTAGATAAAAGAAAGAAGGTGAAAACTAGTATATGTGGAAATTTTAGAACAATCATGTGAAAAAGGAGGTTTAATGCATTGCTGAAAACATAAAAACCAAGGAAGTGAATAAATGTCACTGAAATCGGATGGTTCATTAAAGGAACAGACAAAATGGGGAAAAATCTCTATTATTCTCTCTTTAGCAATTCCAGCCATGTTAGAGAACATCTTACAAA
The DNA here is from genome assembly GCA_016401345.1 of Fictibacillus nanhaiensis. Taxonomy (GTDB): domain Bacteria; phylum Bacillota; class Bacilli; order Bacillales; family Fictibacillaceae; genus Fictibacillus; species Fictibacillus phosphorivorans. The sequence goes on from JAEACG010000004.1 coordinate 360,156, forward strand.
CGATTGTAGGATTCGTAGATACTCTCTTCGTAGCAAAGATAGGACTAGAGGAGGTAACTGCAGTAGGTGTAGCTAATACGGTAATAGCCGTTTATATAGCCGTCTTTATGGCGGTTGGCGTCGGGACTTCATCACTGATCGCACGGAGTTTAGGAGCCGGAGATATTGATCAGGCGAAATCAATCGCTAAACAATCGACTCTCTTAACAGCGTTTATAGGTCTATTCTTTGGAGCCGTAAGTATATTTTTGGCGGAACCTTTCCTTTTATTAATGGGTGCTGATGAAAAAGTTTTAGTGGATGGAGTTGTCTATTTCCGAATCGTCGCTATACCCTCCATATTCATTTCTCTCATGTTCATCTTCGGAAGCATCCTGCGAGCTTCTGGTGATACGAAAACACCATTGAAGGTAAGCTGGTGGATAAATATAATCCATCTTGGTCTTGATTATGTTCTGATTTTTGGAGTAGGCGATTGGGAAGGATTAGGAGTTGCTGGGGCCGCTTGGGCTACAGTATTAGTAAGAATAATGGGAACATGGATGCTCTATCATTATATTAAGAAATCAATCGTTTCTTTTTCCCTGCGTAAAGGTACACTGAACATGATAAGGGGCGTCATGCTATCCGTCATAAAATTATCCATACCTGCTGCGATCGAAAGGTTAATAATGAGAGTTGGCCAAGTTCTATACTTCGGATTGATTGTGCATATAGGAACAGAAACATTCGCAGCTCATACCATTGCAGGAAACATCGAAACCTTTTCTTACATGCCTGGATATGGATTAGCTATCGCCGCTACTACTCTAGTAGGCCAAAGTATAGGAGCGGGAAAATTAAAAGATGCCTACCAATATGGCATTTTAACAACCGGGGTCGGAATCTTCTTCATGTCAATAATAGGGATCATCTTATTTGTTTTTTCTCCATATTTTGCATCCTGGTTCACGACAGATAAAAATGCCATTGAAATGGTGGTAACTGCTCTAAGAATCGATGCATTTGCCCAACCCGCACTTGCTGTAGGATTGATCTTGGCAGGGGCTCTTCAGGGAGCTGGCGATACAAAAAGTCCCATGTATAGCACAGCAGTCGGTATGTGGGTGATACGAGTCCTAGGTGTTTACCTTTTTGGAATCGTACTCGGCTATGGAATAGCAGGGATATGGATTTCAATTGCTCTAGATTTACTTATAAGAGCTATATACTTATATGTTAGATGGATAACTTATTTTAAAATATCTACTGAAAAAAATATACCAAAATAAGAGATAATTATTTTTAAAACTAAAATAAAAAAACCATTGACTTATAAAAATTGGAATACTAAAATGGAATCAATTACAATTATTTTGAATTTTTAGAAAATTTATATACTATTTCTTCCTAGCTGGTACTAGGTTTTTTTTATACTACATATTATACGTTGGGAGGGTATGGTATAAGAGGGGGTTTTTCATTGGAGGGAAAGTTAGTTAGGCTAGCTGTCAACGGAGGAATTGGTTTTGGTGCACAACTATCACCTAAACAATTACTTCTATTGAGCAAGTACTTACCTGAGGATTCAGAAATTGAATTAACAACATTCCAACAGCTTATTATTCAAGTACCAGAAGATAACCTGGAACAAATAAGGAATGAGTTGGAGCTTATAGGTCTTTCATGTTATTCAGTAGGAAACTATGTAAAGAGCTTAAGAACTTGCGGTTTTTGTAAAGGGGCAGAAGAAGAGGGTATGCCAGTTGCCATCGAGTTGAACAATCGTATCGCAGGTAAGGAAGTGCCTTTTACACTACGGCCCGCATATACTGGTTGTCCTACCGCATGTGGTGAACCATTAGTAAACGATATTGGAGTTATAAAACAAAGAGACACCTTTGATCTCTATTTAGGTGGCAAAGCAAATGGTCTTGATGCACGAACAGGTCAACTTTTCAAAAATAATCTACAACCAAACGAATTATTTAAACTAGTCGAACAAATTATTGATATTTATGCTAAAAACGGTAAAAGGAGAGAAAAATTTTCAAAGTTTCTTAATCGGTTTGGTATCGATCAAATAAAACAACAACTTAATATATAAAAAAAAACTTAAAAATTTTGAGGGGCATTGTAGGAGGCTAACATGGAAAAATTCGAATTTAAAGTAAACGGAATGAGCTGCGGCCATTGTGAGAAAGCCATTCAAGATGCACTTATGGAATCACCAGGAGTTGAATCTGTAAAAGCAAGTGCCTCAAATAACAGCGTTCAAGTAACCTATTTGTCTAATAAGACTAACACAGCACTAATCAAAGAAATAATAGAAGAGGAGGGGTACAACGTTATTGATTAGTTGTTAAATATGATTATGGGAGGCATGGGGATGAAAAAAAGGTTAAGTGTTTTCTTTTCATTTATTTTACTTGTAAGTCTTATTTTAAGTGGTTGCAGCAGTAAGGGGATTGAAGAAGAACCGGCTGCAAGCGATAGTGAAACAAAAAAGGAACAAAAACTAACCATCAATGCCATATCAGAACCTCCTAGTCTAGACCCGGCGTTAATTGATAATCAGATCGCGGGAGACATCAGTAACCAATTATTCGAAGGATTAGTCAGGTTGGATGAAAAAGGAAATGTCGTAGCCGGAGTTGCCGAATCATGGGATATCTCTGATGATAAAACAGTTTATACTTTTCATCTAAATAAGAACGCTAAATGGTCGAACGGAGATCCAGTAACAGCGGAAGACTTCATCTTTTCGTGGGAACGAGTATTGAATCCAGAAGTAGCTGCTCCTCTTGGAAGTAATCTGTTCTTCATCAAAAACGGCGCTGCATATAATGAAGGGACAGTAAAAGATTTTAATGAAGTTGGTATAAAAGCCCCCGATCAACAAACTTTAGAAATCACACTCGAAAGACCGACATCCTTCTTTTTAGAACTGACATCGTTTTTTACATTATTGCCTGTGAACAAAAAGGTAGCAGAAGCAAATGCTAAATGGGCGACAGATGCAAAAACATTTGTTTCAAACGGCCCATTTCAACTTAAAGAATGGAAACACGATCAAGAGCTAGTGATGGTCCCGAATGAGAATTACTGGGCAAAAGAGGTCGTAAAGCTAGACGAACTGAAATGGGTGATGGTAAACGATCAAAACACCGAATATGGTATGTACAAATCAGGGGAGATCGCTGTTGCTGAACAGATACCAAACTCTATCAAGAGCCAGCTCATTCAGAGCGGAGACGCGGAAAAACTACCAAGTGCAAGCGTAGCCTACTTGCGATTTAATCATGAGAACAAGGTGTTCAGTAATCCTAAGATAAGAAAAGCACTGAGTATGGCACTGGATAGACAATTGATTGTAGATAAAGTAACTCAAGGAGGAGAAACACCTGCGTTCTCATTCATACCAAACGGTTTAGGAAATGGTGTGGGAGAGTTCAGGGAGCAGGCAGGAGATTCACTCTATAAGGACAAATCGGTTGAAGAGGCAAAACAGCTATTAGAAGAAGGAAAGGCTGAGTTAGGGTTAAGTAGTCTGCCAAAGGTGAGCCTATTGTTCTATACAAGCGATTTATACAACCAATTAACTCAAGCGATGCAAGAAATGTGGAAGAAGAATCTAGGTTTAGAAGTCGAGCTTAAAACGATGGAGAGAAAAGTGTTTGTTCAAAATGTTCAAAAAGGAGATTACGAGATAGCCATCTATAGCACAGGGGCAGACTACAATGATGCTCAGAACCTGCTCGGTCAGTTTACAACGGGAGATGTCTATAACTATAGTAAAATCTCAATTCCGGCATATGATGACTTGGTTAAGAAAGTAGATACCGAACTCGATCTAAACAAGCGGGCTGAATACATGCAAGAAGCCGAGAAAGTATTACTAGAAGACATGGCGATCGCTCCACTTTACTTTAACAACAAAGTCTACCTGCAACAAGATAATGTAAAAAATGTTCACCGTTACATTATACAAGCGGTTGATTATAGGGAAGCTTTTGTGGAGTAAAGAAATATGATTTGATAGAGGGAAATCGTTTTGGTTTTCCTCTTTCTTTCAAGGAGGTAAGCTATGATTTTCTATATCATTAAACGAATGATGACTGCACTCCTTGCGTTGTTTGTCATCGCCACTCTAACTTTTGTGTTAATGAATCTGATACCAGGTGACCCATTCACGAATGAAAAGAGCATACCTGAACAAGTACTGAAAAATCTGAGGGCTCACTATGGCCTTGATCAGCCGCTTATCATCCAGTATTTCAAATACATGGCAGGAATTATTACTTTAGATTTTGGACCTTCGATTACATCGGATACACGTACAGTCAATGAATTAATATTAAGTGGGTTTCCTGTTTCGGCGGTACTCGGCATACAGGCACTGGTTATTGCAGTCGTCTTCGGGATGACTCTAGGTATCATAGCCGCGATCAAACATAACGGCTGGTTAGATTATCTATCAATGGTTATAGCCATCTTAGGCTTATCAGTACCGAGCTTTGTACTATCAACTGTTCTTATTAATTACTTCGCGATAAAGCTTGAATGGCTCCCAGTCGCTACTTGGGGTACGTGGAGACATACTGTTCTTCCAAGCTTAGCGTTGGCAGTTGGTCCGTTAGCTTACATAGCTAGATTAACAAGGTCGAGCATATTAGAAGTTCTTACCTCAGATTATGTTCAAACGGCTATTGCGAAGGGTGTAACGGGTTCACGGTTAATCTTTCGTCATATATTAAGAAATGCATTGATACCGGTTGTTACTGTACTAGGTCCTATATCAGCTGGAATATTAACAGGGAGTTTTGTGATCGAACAAATATTTGGTATTCCTGGGATCGGAAAATACTTTGTTCAATCAATTTCTGATCGGGACTATCCGGTCATCTTAGGCACAACCATATTTTACAGTGCAATATTGATACTCTTCATCTTAATAATCGATCTGACTTACGGATTCTTAGATCCTCGAATCAAACTAGCGAGGAGGAGATAATATGGAAGCGCTAAACGAGAAGAGAAAATTTCATTTCAAAGAAAAAAACATTCGAATAGTTGAAGAAATCAACGTCCAACCTTTTTCACAGTTTAAAGAAACGTTATATTATCTAACCAAGAACAAACTCGCTGTCGTTGGGCTAATCATCATCTTATTGTTAATCATTATGGCTGTTATCGGTCCTAAGTTAGTGACTTATTCATATTCTGATCAATCCTTACTAGAATCCAATCAACCACCATCAAAAGAGCATTGGTTTGGAACAGACCAATTAGGAAGAGATATTTTTGCCCGAACATGGACGGGAGCAAGGATTAGTTTATTCATAGGAATAATGGCTGTTTTAATCGATCTTATTGTAGGAATAATCATCGGTGGAATAGCAGGGTTAAAAGGTGGTAAAACGGATGAGATTCTTATGCGACTAGTAGATATCCTATACGGGTTGCCTCATCTACTGGTAACCATTCTATTGATGGTTGTTCTCAAGCCCGGACTTACGACCATCATACTAGCGATGGCAGCAACAGGGTGGATTGGAATCGCCAGGCTTGTAAGGGGACAGATTCTCCAGCTCAAAGAATGTGAATACGTTATGGCGTCTCGAGTACTGGGAGCTGGTTTTTATAAGATTTTGTTTAAACATCTTCTTCCCAATACTTTAGGTCCTATCATTGTTGCTATGACTCTATCTGTTCCCGGAGCTATCTTTGCTGAGGCGACTTTAAGCTTTTTAGGCTTAGGAGTACCAGTACCCTTGGCCAGTTGGGGAACGATGACATCCGAGGCACTTGTGACACTATTGACGGGTCACCTATGGATATTATTTTTTCCTGCATTCTTCATTTCGTTAACGATGTTTGCCTTCAATGTGGTCGGAGATGGATTAAGAGATGCGTTAGATCCTAAAATGAGAACGTAGGTGAGTAGATGACGAATCTTTTAGAGGTGAGCAACCTTTATGTCGAGTTTTACGCAAAAAAGAAAACGATAAATGCCTTGAGAGGAGTATCTTTTAGTCTAGGAACAGAAGAAGTGCTAGCGATCGTCGGCGAGTCTGGCAGCGGGAAGTCCGTGACTGCCAAAAGTATACTTAAACTATTACCGCCACAAAACGCTAAAATAGTTGATGGATCCATTCTTTATAAAGAAACAGAACTAACCCAGCTTTCAAAGAAAGAAATGGTCAAATACCGCGGCAGAAAAATTGCAATGGTATTCCAGGACCCAATGACTTCATTAAACCCGACCATGAGAATTGGTGAGCAGATCGCAGAAGGATTAATCGTTCACGATAAGTTACCGAAAAAAGAAGTGTGGGAAAAAGTTCACAGGATGCTCAAACTTGTTGGAATTCCAGAACCAGAATACAATAGTAGAAAGTATCCTCACGAACTAAGCGGAGGTATGCGCCAAAGGGTAGGCATTGCCATGGCCCTCATCTGTGAACCTTCCATCCTCATAGCAGATGAGCCTACAACAGCATTAGATGTATCCATCCAAGCTCAAATAATAGAACTGTTAAAAGAGTTAAAACCGAAGTTAAATATGTCCATCATACTGATCACTCATGATTTAGGCATCGTGGCAAACATGGCAGATAGAATCTTAGTCATGTATGCTGGTGAAATAGTAGAGAGCGGAACAGTAAATGAGATCTTCTATAAAGCAAGACACCCCTATACATGGGGACTTTTACAATCAATCCCGGATGTTGACAGTAAAAAGCCGTTAAAAGGAATTGATGGCTCCCCCCCAGATCTGTCACAAATTTCAAAGGGGTGTTCCTTTGCAGCTAGATGTCCATATGTACTAGATGTTTGTGAAGAAGAAAAACCGACTTCTTTTATGATCGATAAAGGTCATCATGCCTCATGCTGGCTGAATGACGAAAGAGCTCCCATGGTGGAAAGTCCTTTAACTATTAAAAATAAAGAGAAAAAGATTATGTAAAAACACTCAGAGGTGAGAAGATGGCACTAGAAAACATTATGGAAGAACAACACGGTTGCTGTGATTCAACTGCTGCAGAAGAAAAACACACAACTAGATCACAAAAAGAAAAAGAAGAAATGTTGAATAGATTGAAACGAATTGAAGGTCAGGTACGCGGCATTCAGAACATGATTCACGATGAACGCTATTGTATTGACATTATCGTACAATTGAGTGCAATCAACGCAGCGGTAAAAAAAGTGGGCTTTAACTTATTAGAAACCCACACACACCATTGTGTTAAGGATGCTATTTCTTCAAACCAAGGAACTGAAGCTGTAAGTGAGTTAATGAAAGTAATCCATCAATTTACAAAATCATAAACAGATTTAACCCCCCCATTCCGGAGGGTTTTTTCACGAAATTTTTATTTTTCCTATCATGCCAGATTCTTTGTGTCCCGGGATTGTACAATAGTACGTATAGACACCCGCTTCTTTAGGAATGAACGATACCTGATTGGATCGATTTGGTTCAACGTGTAGATGAAAGACAGAATCATCTTCATTTGACATAGCATGATCATGTTCCGATTGAGTGTTTGATGTTTCTACATTCTCATACGAAAAAGAAGAAATTTCAATATCATGTTCAACTGAATCATCATTTAATAATGTTAAGAGTACTTTTTGATCTTTTTTTAAACTAGCATTTGATGAAAGGTATCTATAATCTTTTATTCCTACCTCCCAATTGAAAACTTCTTCCTGTTCAAGTTTTTTATCCTCATTCTTATTAGCTGATGTAGAAGAATGTTGTTCGTGCTGCGTTTGAGCTTTTTCATGTGGTTTAATAATATCATCAGGAAATTTTAAAAAAACCATAAGCAGCAGTCCGCAGCCAAAAAGCATGATGACATTAAAGTATCTTTCAATTTGATGTTTAAGTGTTTCTGATAAGAATTGTAGAATACATAAAATTGTTATTCCTACAGTAAGTAAGATTCCTATCATTACCAATATCTGTGCTTGTTTAAAACTTAACATTACTGTTAACATGGCACCCATCATCCCGGCCATTATACCTGAAAAAAGTCCTTCAATCATTAGATGGAAATGAAGTTTAGACCCAATTAATAAACCTGCTAGACCACTTAATAATATTGAGAAAAGTGTGGCATACAGCAAATTATCTTTAAAGTACACGCCTAAATAAAATCCAGCGGTCAGACCCATACTCATAGTGTAAGCCATTACGTAAACCATATTGTTCATTAAGGAATCTTTAGACTTATAAAAAAAAGATGATAGAAAAACTAAAGCTGTACAAATCACTAAAACCCCTAAAATGTAAATTGACATTTAAGCCCTCCTTGTCCATTCCTTCATTCTAAGTTATGAGAGGAAGATATCGATTTATGCAAGTTCATTATAAACTCGAAAAAAAATGCACATTTTATATGAGTAAAAAAAAAATTAAAATCGGGCTTTACATAGGGTAGGGGGGTATAGTAAAATTAAAGTAAATAAAGGAGGTTATCTGATGGAAATAGTAAAACCAGATGATCTAAATAATGATCAATGTTGTGATACGAACGAACGGAAGAGTCATCATTCCGATAAAATAAAGAACAATCTGATCACACGATTAAATCGGATCGAAGGGCAAATTAGAGGTGTTAAAGGGTTGATTGACCGTGACACTTACTGTGACGACGTTATCACTCAAATTTCAGCGATTCAATCAGCATTAAATAGTGTTGGAAAAATTCTTCTTGAGGGCCACTTGAAAAGTTGTGTTGTAGAGAGAATTCAAGAAGGCGATCAAGAAGTATTGGATGAACTTCTAGTTACTGTTAAAAAACTGATGAAATAAAAGGGAGAGATATCAATGGAAAAAACCACATTAAAAGTAGAAGGTATGTCTTGTAACCACTGTATAATTGCTATTGAAGGAAGCGTTGGAAAGTTAGACGGTGTCTCACACACTAAAGTAAACCTTAAAGAAGGTATCGTTGAGGTAGAATATGATTCTTCAAAAGTAAACCTGGATGAGATCAAAGAGACGATCGATGATCAGGGTTACGATGTAAAATAAATCGCGTGCTTATCATAGCACGCTTTCTTTTCAGTTGAAATATACCCCATATAGGTATATCGAAGGGATGATGAAAACCATGAGTACAAAAGAAACGACATTACAAATATCAGGTATGACCTGTGCAGCCTGTGCGATCCGAATTGAAAAAGGTTTGAACAAGTTAGAGGGAGTCGAGAAAGCGAACGTAAACCTTGCTCTTGAAAAATCAACCGTTTCTTATGACCCTCAAATTTTAAAGGTGGCCGATCTCGAGAAAAAAATAGAAGATCTCGGATATGGAGTCGTCACTGAAAAAGCTGAATTCAATTTGACTGGCATGACGTGTGCAGCATGTGCAACAAGGATTGAAAAGGGGTTAAACAAACTTCCCGGAGTGATTAAAGCTAACGTTAATCTAGCATTAGAAACCGGGTCAGTACAATATAATCCATCTGAAGTTTCTATTGGAGATATGATTAAAAAAGTTGACCAATTGGGATATGGTGCAACCCTAAAGGAAGACTACAAAGAATCGGTTGATCATAGAGCAATGGAGATTGAGAAACAGAAAGGAAAATTCATCTTTTCTGTCATCCTCTCATTCCCTTTATTGTGGGCAATGGTTAGTCATTTTGAGTTTACATCTTTTATCTATTTGCCTGAGATGTTCATGAATCCTTGGGTTCAATTGGCGCTCGCGACACCTGTACAGTTTGTTGTAGGGAAACAGTTTTATGTAGGAGCTTATAAAGCGCTCCGGAATAAAAGTGCGAACATGGATGTACTCGTAGCATTAGGAACTTCTGCAGCTTATTTCTATAGCCTGTACCTATCTATCCTTTCCATCGGTACCAATCAAGGGATGGTGGAAATGTACTTTGAAACATCGGCAATATTAATTACACTTATTGTGTTGGGAAAACTTTTCGAAGCAAAAGCAAAGGGGCGTTCCTCTGAAGCGATTAAGAAACTGATGGGACTGCAAGCTAAGACAGCTATCGTGGTTCGTGATGGTAAAGAAATCGAAATAGCGATAGAAGAAGTGGAAGCCGGTGATATCGTATATGTAAAACCAGGTGATAAAGTACCGGTCGATGGTGAAATCATCGAAGGGCGTTCAGCATTAGATGAATCGATGCTGACAGGTGAGAGTGTACCTGTCGATAAGACAATAGGGGATACGGTAATCGGTGCAACCATTAATAAAAACGGGTTCCTAAAAATAAAGGCAACAAAAGTAGGGAAAGATACGGCCCTGGCTCAAATCATAAAAGTCGTTGAGGAAGCACAAGGTTCAAAAGCACCGATCCAGCGTCTAGCTGACCAAATCTCTGGTGTATTCGTGCCTATAGTTGTAGGCATCGCTGTTCTTACCTTCATTATCTGGTTTGTTTGGGTAAGTCCCGGAGAATTTGCTGTTGCGCTTGAAAAATTGATTGCTGTCCTTGTTATCGCGTGTCCTTGTGCATTAGGATTAGCGACTCCTACTTCAATCATGGCAGGCTCTGGCCGCTCAGCTGAATTTGGTATTTTATTTAAGGGTGGAGAACACTTAGAAACCACTCATCGAATCGATACTGTGATCTTAGATAAAACGGGTACGGTTACAAACGGTACTCCAGAACTTACAGATATTATTGTGGAACCATCATTCAGTGAAGAAGAAGTGTTAAGACTAGTAGGTTCAGCAGAGAAAAATTCTGAACACCCATTGGCGCAAGCTATTGTAGAAGGAATCACCAATAAGGGAATCCAGTTATCGAGTTCGGAGGATTTTGATGCTATTCCTGGGTTTGGTATCAAAGCTGTAGTTGCAGGTAAAACACTTTTCATCGGTACACGAAAATTAATGAAAGAAAACAACGTTACCATCTATGATTCTAATAATCAGATGGAGGAACTTGAAAAAGCCGGTAAAACCGCGATGCTCGTGGCGATAGACGGAGTATATGCAGGAATTATCGCTGTAGCCGATACGATCAAAGAAACATCAAAAGATGCGATTTCTCGATTAAAAGAAATGGGTCTTAAAGTTATCATGATCACAGGAGATAATCAGCAAACAGCTAAATACATTGCTAAACAAGTGGGGATTGATCATGTCATATCTGAAGTTCTTCCTGAAGGAAAAGCAGATGAGGTGAAAAAGCTACAGGAGCAAGGTAATAAAGTGGCCATGGTCGGAGACGGAATCAATGACGCTCCAGCACTAGCTGTAGCGGATATTGGGATGGCGATTGGCACAGGTACAGACGTTGCGATGGAGGCAGCTGATGTAACGCTGATTCGTGGCGATCTGAACAGCATTGCAGATGCCATCTACATGAGTAAAAAGACAATACGAAACATCAAACAAAATCTTTTCTGGGCTTTTGCTTATAACGTGTTAGGCATCCCTGTTGCTGCACTAGGTTTTCTTGCCCCATGGCTTGCAGGAGCTGCGATGGCATTCAGCTCGGTGTCAGTTGTTCTTAATGCACTTCGTTTACAAAAAGTAAAACTGTAAGGAGGGAATTCTATGAAGGACAATATCGTTTTAAGGTGGACATTGTCGGCTGTATTGATACTCGTTATAGTGATCGGGAGCTATTCCGTATTTGCAAAGTACGCAGAACCATCGACTAGTGAACATGCTGGTCATGTTGGAGAACAGAATACATCTGATTCATCTGATACAAAAGATAAGGAAAAGCAGGAGGCTGGACATGGTGATCATGGGGAGAGCCAAGGCAATGTATCAAAAAATAGTGATATTACACCAACTCTGCATTACGAAAACAATTTAATCCATATTGAGTTGAAAGATAAAGAGGGAAACCCAGTAGAGGAATTAGAGATCGATCATGAGAAACTGATGCATTTGATCATCGTAAATGATGAACTGCAGCAGTATTACCACATTCATCCCGAGAAAAAAGGGAATGGTGTGTTTACCATACAGCACAAACTGGAAGAAGGAAGCTATAAAGCGTTCATAGACATTAAACCAAAAGATAAAAACTATGAGGTGCAGCCACTTCCAATCGAGGTTGGCGCTGGTGATGCCCACGGTGAACATGATTCGTTAAAGCCAGAAACTGAGTTCACTAAAACAGTCAATGGCTACAAGTTAACCATGAGTCCTGAAACCTTTACATCAGGTGAAGAAATTGTGTTGGATTTTGATCTAAAAGAAAACAAACCCGAGCCCTATCTAGGAGCGCTTGGTCATGTAGTCATATTAGACGAAGGTGGAGATGAGTATGTTCACGTCCACCCAGCATCGGAAACAGATACAAAGTTTGCCACAAAATTTGACCAGCCAGGTATATATAAAATTTGGGGTGAATTTAAGATAAATGGAAAAGTGAATGTTTATCCATTTGTAGTAGAAGTTAAGTAAATTTTACGTTCTATCTCTCGGGAACGAGGTGAAGCACTTTATGGAACTTTCTGGCGTTTCAAAACACGTGTTATTGTGTAACGGAGCTAGCTGCATCAAAAAAGGGGCTGAGGAAGTTACGAATACCGTTCGACAAGAAATTAAAGATCAAGGGTTATTAAACAAAATTCATACTACTAAAACCTTTTGCAACGGAAGATGTAAAGAGGGACCGACAGTCGTAGTCTACCCGGATGGAGACTGGTATAAAGAGATGACTCCTGAAAAGGGAAAACAACTGATCGATAAGATTAAGTCTGACGAAAAGTTAGATGAAGCTCTAGCTTATACGTATGACGTTAAGTCATTTGCGAGATTTCAGGATAATAAATAAAATACTTTATTCATAGGAGGAGCAGTTGATGGTTATCCAGCCGAACATGTCTGTAGTGGATATCGTTAAGGTATGGCAAGATACTAGTGAAGTTTTTGAAAGGTTTAATATATCCATTAATAATGGCGAAAAACTATGTTCAGTAGTGAATGAAAGAACTCTAACTATTTTATTAGATGAGTTAAATAGAAGAGTAAATAGTTCTAAGATGACCTGCATCAAAGGTGGATGAAGGATTTCTATTAAAGAGTAGGTTACTCTTTATGAAAAGTACCGATTTATTGTTCGGTACTTTTTTTATTTATTTCGTGATTTGAAGAGTTATGAACTTATTAGGTTGCTCCATAAAAATTGCATATTTTTTTAGTACGGTTAATTTGAGGAGGGAAAACCAATGAAAAAGCAATGGTTGATTTCTTTAATGTTACTGGTACTCATTTTGGTTATAACAGGTTGTAGCCAAGAGGGTTCAAAAGATCAATCTAATGAAAATAAGGTACAAGCAAAAGAAGAAATTTTAGAAGGTAAAACAATTAAAGAGTTCTCCATTACTGCAAAAAAAGAGAATTGGGAATTGAAGTCCGGTAAGACCATTGAAGCTTGGACTTATAATGGAAGCGTCCCTGGGCAAGAGATTAGAGTAAAAGAAGGTGAAGGGGTAAAGGTTACAATCAAGAATGAACTTCCGAAGCCTGTAAGTATACATTGGCACGGTGTCCCTTTATCGAATACACAAGATGGTATTCCCGGAGTCACACAAGATGCTATTGAAACAGGCAAGGAGTATACGTATCAGTTTGTCGCAGATACCCCTGGAACGTATTGGTATCATAGCCATCAAGACAGCGTAAATCAGGTTGATAAGGGGCTTTATGGAGTCTTTATCGTTGAATCTAAAGATGATGAACAGTATGATCGAGATTATTCACTTGTTTTAGATGAATGGGAGTCCAATCCAAAGCAAGAATCCGAAGAAATGGATGGAATGGATCACTCAAACATGGATATGAATGAGTCAGATACAGAAGATATGGAAGGTATGGATCATTCCAATATGGACATGGGGGATAAGAAAAATAAAGACAGCAAATCTTCCGATAACGGTTCAATGAATGGTATGGACCATGATATGTCTTCTTATGATATATATACAATAAACGGTAAGTCATATGATAAAAGTAAACCCCTTATAGCGAAAAAAGGAGAAAAAGTAAAACTCCGATTTGTAAATGCCGGATATATGTCTCATAAAATTCATATTCCATTGAATTTTAAAGTAACCAACGTTGATGGTCAGCCCGTGAATCAACCAATCGAACAGGAAAATAAGGTACTTGAAGTTGCACCTGGTGAAAGGTATGATATAGAGTTCATTGCAACAGGTGAAACCGTAACAATCGATTGCCATGGTGAGATGGATGCATCTAAAGACATGAGGATAAATATCCAAGCCGAAGAAGAGGCGGTGCAGCCTGTTGCTCACAAAAAAGATGCGGGCATGGTGAAACCAGATGAGTTTGGTAAAGAGATTAAAGGGAATTTCTCATTAAACGATTCTTTCGATTTAGAATACAAAATGGACCTTGCTACTGATATGGATTCCGGTGAGATGAAGTACACCATAAACGGGAATACTTATCCTAAGACTGAAAATATAAAGGTGGATAAGGGTGATAAAGTCAAAGTCACTTTAACAAACAAAAGTATGGATAAATCTGATCACCCAATGCATCTACATGGCCATTTCTTTCAAGTATTAAGTAAGAATGGAAAACCTGTAGAAGGAGCACCATTAATGAAAGATACACTAAATGTAAAGCCTGGAGAAACATATGAGGTTGCATTCGTAGCTGATAACCCAGGTAACTGGATGTTCCACTGCCATGATTTACATCATGCCTCAGCTGGTATGATGACCATGGTGAAATATAATAACTTCAAACCTTTTTACAAGGATGAAGGTAAAGTAAATAATATTTCAGAATGAAAAACCTCGCTCAAGAGGTTTTTCTCTTTGTTTATGAAGGAGAGGTAAATTATGGCTAAAAAGAAAAAAACAACAAAAAAGCCATTTAAACTTAAGGGTATTTTAATTCTTGCAGCGATTAGCTTAGTTTTGGTTTTAATACTTTTATTTACATTCAATGATAAACAATCAAGTGTAACGTTCACGGATATCCATGGGGTAGGATATTCAAATGACGGAAAAAAGATCTTTATACCTGCACATGATGGAATCAAGCAGTACGATACGATGAACAAACAATGGCAAGCAACACCTGGTGAGAAAAATGATTATATGGGTTTTTCAATGGTGGATGATGGTTTTTATAGCAGCGGCCATCCAGGAAATGATTCAGACAAACCAGACCCGTTAGGAATCGTAAGAAGTAAAGAGATAGGTGGGGAAATCGAACTGCTTGGCTTAGAAGGCGAAACGGATTTCCATTTTCTCGCTGCAGGCTACGAAAACCATGTCTTGTATGCCTATACTTCTATGGCTAATTCAAGAATGCCATCAGATGGTCTTTATTATTCCAATGACGATGCTAAATCATGGAATGAAAGTGACTTAACAAATGTAGAGGGGGAGATCACAGGTATTGCGGTCCATCCTACTGATACGAATGTCGTTGCAATAAGTTCTCAAAATAAGGTTCATCTATCAAGAAATAAGGGTAAAACATTTGAAGAACTGACGAACATGAAACAAGTTACATCACTTACGTTT
Source organism: Fictibacillus nanhaiensis (assembly GCA_016401345.1). GTDB lineage: Bacteria > Bacillota > Bacilli > Bacillales > Fictibacillaceae > Fictibacillus > Fictibacillus phosphorivorans. The sequence continues at coordinate 375,652 of JAEACG010000004.1, forward strand.
ACTAATAAAAATTCACTCTTAGTAGGTGGGTTTGAGAATAAAGCGTTCCTTACAGAAATCAATATAAATGATAGTTCGGAAAAGGAGATAAGTATTCCGACACTCCAGGAAGATGCCATATCTTATTTAGCTAAGAATCCAGTGGATAAAAACATCGTTTTTACTACCTTTAAAAAAGATGTGTATTTTTACAATGGTGAAAGATGGATCAAACTTGTTAATCAAGGAAAAGCAGTTAATTAATAAATTATCTTTTATCAGGTATACTTCATTTTTGGTTAAACAAATAAGGAGCAGAATCCATGGAATTAATAACATTACTTCAAGAATTAAATATATCAATAGAGGATTATCCACAAGCGTGCAGGATAGGCATAAAAGGGATCAAGTCAAATTCAAAGTTTGTTGAACAAGGAGATTTGTTTGTCGCTATAAATGGATATGAAGTAGATGGTCATGATTTTATTAAACATGCAGTCGATTCCGGAGCAGTTGCTATCATAGGAGAATCAGATTATCAATCAACTGAAATTCCTTATATTAGAGTAACAGACAGCAGAAAGGCACTAGCAAAACTAGTAAGCTGCTTTTATGGCTACCCTTATAAAAAACATATAATGATAGGTATTACAGGAACGAATGGCAAGACTACCACTGCTTATATGCTTAAGCATATTTTAGAAATGCAAGGAAAAACCTGCTCACTAATTGGCACTGTAAATACGATTATTAACAACGAGGTAATTCAATCTAAAAATACGACCCCTGATTCGATTGAATTAAACCAACTGATTGCGAAAAGTAATGATGATGTTGTAATCATGGAGGTTTCTTCACACGGCATCGAACAGAATCGTATAGAAGGCATATACTTTGATTTTGCTATATTCACCAATTTAAGTCATGATCATATGGATTATCATAAAAATATGTGGGAGTATTTTCAGGTTAAAGCGAGGCTTTTTGCTCAGTTAAAACCAACAGGACAAGCCATTATAGCTACTTACACCGATTGGGGAAACAAGCTAGCAGATATGTTGACTACATCTAAAATTCCTCATTTCACAATGGGGGTAGGTGAGAATAGTTTAACAGTCAAAGAGATAATACCCTCGTACTTTTCTGAGTTCAAATATTATATGGATGGCAATCCTTATCTAATAAAGTGTACCATTCCAGGTATCCATAACGGATGGAACATGATGACTGCGATATTGACAAGTAATATAATGGGTCATAACATCGAATCCATTCATCATTCATTACAGTCATTCTCTGGTGTCCCGGGTAGATTTGAAACATATACGCATCATAATGGGGCTTCATTTGTCATTGATTATGCACATACTGCTGATGCAATTCACTACTGTTTAGAAATTGCAGAGCGCGAACAAGCAGAACAAATCATACATGTTCTTGGTTTTAGAGGTAAAAGAGACGTAACAAAGAGAGAGGTTATGATAGATTCTTCTAAAGAATTTAGTCATTTAATCATACTAACACTAGATGATTTAAACGGAGAAAAAGAAGAGTCCATGATTAGTTCCTTAAATGAATTAAAAGAACGGTTCCTTGATCTTCCTATTGTTGTAATTCCAGACCGAACCCAAGCGATTAGTTTTGCTTGGAGAAAAGTTAATGGATCAAAAGATTGGGTGTTTATTACAGGAAAAGGTTCTGAGAGGTATGAGCAAGTTTTCGAATTGCCATGTTCATCCGATAAGGAAACTATAACGTATCTAAAAAACAGGACAAATAATAACAAATGCATATTCCCTTAAAAAATTAGAAGCCGACAAATGTCAGCTTCTTTTTCTATCTTTAAATATTTTGCTTTTCTTCAGTTGAGATTGCACGTAAAAAGAATTTTCCACTCCGATTCGTTAGTGATTCTTTTTATTAACTTACCATCCTACGGCAAGCTTCCGCACATTTAAAACAAGCTTCTGCACATCGCTGACAGTGTTCATGATCATGTTTTTTACACTCATTTCCACATGCTTCGCAAATTTGAGCACAAAGGGAACAGATTTCATTTATGAACGGACTGTTACTGCTCATCGCTGTAGCAGCAAAGGAACAAATATCTGCACAGGCTCTATCCAACCTGATACATTCCGCCATCATTTTTACGTCTTCTTCATTTAAACATGCGTCAAAACAATGATTACATTCTTTCATACAGGCCAGACATTCATCAATACATTGTTGGTACGTGTCATGCATACATCATCATCCTTTCGTTATTAGGGATTTAATTACATAAAAAGTGTACCCATTGAGTGGTCATATAAACGTATTTTGCGAAAATCCATAAAAACTGCATAATTCTTTCATTATTTATCTAAATGGACAAACCGTCACTGCATAAAAAATTCATATTTAAATGTTATACTCCTGAGAAATTAATCAAAAGAGGAACGAAAAATGAAATTCAGCAAAAGAATCGTCTTAGTCATTAGTATTTTATTTTTCATAATCTTACTCATGTTCTTAAGCCCATTTTCTACTGCAGCTTCAAGTAACTCTCCAGGTAATATATCCAGTGAATCTGTGATTTTAATTGAAGGAACTACAGGAGAAATTCTTTATGAGAAGAATAGTTATCAAAGTATGTATCCTGCCAGTATCACAAAAATTTTAACAGCAATAATTGCTATTGAAGAAGGTAACCTGTCAGATAAAGTTCTAATTAGTCAAAACGCTCGAGATACAGAAGGAACGAGAGTATACCTTGAACCAGGGGAACAAGTATCTTTAAAAAAACTCGTGCAGGGGTTATTAATCAATTCAGGAAACGATGCGGGAGTGGCGATTGCCGAACATATGGCAGGTAGTGTGGAATCGTTCAGTAATGAAATGAATCGGTTCACAAAAGAAAAAATCGGAATTACTAACAGTACTTTTAAAAATCCTCATGGTTTGTTTGATATTAATCACCAAACAACTGCTTATGATATGGCAATGATTACTAAGTATGCAATGAAAAATAAGGAGTTTAGAGAAATCTTCCGAACAAAAGAACTACGTTGGGTTGGAGAAGGCTGGGATACAACGCTTTATAATCATCATAAAATGTTATGGAGATATGAGGGTGTTAATGGCGGCAAAAATGGTTATGTTGATCAATCTGGGACTACATTGGTCACAACGGCGAAACGTGGAGAAACTGAATTAATAGCGGTCACTTTAAAAGCGAACTCTTCTGAAGTTGCATATGCGGACACCACTAGTTTATTAGATTTTGGTTTTACTCATTTTCTAACGCAGAAATTTTCTGAAGTAGATCTTACAACAATTCAAGGTGCAGAAGGATATAATATTGATAAAGATCTGTTTTTTACAGCAGGAGTTAACATTCCGATCATTTCAGAAGTTAACATGGATGGCTTATTAGTTATTAAAGACCAAAATGAGAAGGTATTATTAGAGTATTCTTTAACTAAAGAGTTAAAAAAAACGAAAAAAAATGAAGATGGTAAAGAGGTTAAACGTAGTCCTTTAGTAATAATTACTTATCTTCTAGTAGCACTTTATATT
>JAEACG010000005.1 GCA_016401345.1 Fictibacillus nanhaiensis
CACCCGTCCGCCGCTAAATCAGAGGAGCAAGCTCCTCATCATTCGCTCGACTTGCATGTATTAGGCACGCCGCCAGCGTTCATCCTGAGCCAGGATCAAACTCTCCATAAAAGTGTTTGTCTTGCTCTAGTTTTAAAACTGACGGAATTAATTCTTAATTCCTTACCTATTTCTTTTGTTCAGTTTTCAAAGAACTGCTTGTTTCGTGCGTCGCTCGTTTTGGCGACTTTATTAGGATATCATCTTAAAAACAAGATGTCAACCTGTTTTTTTATCGTGTTTCCCGACTGCAACATTGTTTCTGTGTGTCGCAGCGACAAGAAATAATATAGCACGATATAGATAAACAGGTCAACACCTTTTTAGAAAAAAGTTTATTCTTTTATTGAGTAGTAACGATGATACAGGTTTTTGCTCTTTGTTTCCCGCTTGATTGCCTTTATATAACCCTTGTCTTTTAAGTGCGTAAGAATCATAGGAAGATCGATCGCATAGTCTTGAACCTCATCATGTTCCATCAATTCATGATATGCCCATTCATCCTTCTCTTTAATAATACCCAACAGATGATGCGCACCTAATTTTGTTTTAGAAGAAAGTGAAAACTCTGATGCTAGTAATAGAAGTTCGATTCTTTTATCAATCGTCTCTTCTCCTGTTACAAGCTCTTCATACAACTTAAAGATTTCAGGTTGGATCATCTTCACCTGGTTCCAAACAGTAACTTCTGGATAATATCCATGTTCAATAACAGATAGACGAGCTAAATGATGAAGAGCATGCATGATGTTGTTAAATGCATCTAAATAATGGCCCGAGTGGAAGAGTTCTTTTCCATCGTTATATCGGCGAAGTAGTTTTGCAAACTCAAGACCAATCTTATGTGTTCTTTCTTCAGCAGGAAACTCGTGAAGTCGGTCTCTTAATCTTGTTATGTACTCATTACGGTTAAATAGAACTTTCCCGTTCATCACCCAATCAACCGCTCTTTTATTCGTACCGAGCATCAACCAAGAATTAAGCAGTTGTTCTGTCACAATGTGAAGCGCAGCTGAAGTTGACTCAAACTCGTAGTGTTTGATCATCAAAGGCTGATCGGATTCTTTTACTATAATAAGAAGTATTGAATCAAAATGATCCGTGCCAGGGCTGAATGGTTTATTCTTTTCAACAAAAAGCACTCCTAATGTGTTTTCGTTGCTTGCTCTCTCCTGATACAGCGGGCGTAAAATATCTTCCATGAAGGTCATCTCCCATTTTAACAAAATCCTGTTTGTTACTTTCAACATCAAATAAAGAAATCCTTTTTCTTTTCCTAAGAGTTCATATGTTATACTAATGAACGGAGGAGGGACAGGTATGATAAAGTATACGAGCAAAATCAATAAAATACGTACGTTCGCGTTAAGCCTTGTTTTTATAGGTATTATCATCATGTATGCAGGCCTGTTTTTCAAGACAAGTTTTGTCGTTATGTCTATTTTTATGGTGATTGGGTTTATCGCAACGATCGCTAGTGCTGGTGTTTACTTCTGGATTGGTATGATCTCTACTCAGGCTGTGCAGGTTGTCTGCCCAAACTGCGGAAAAGTAACGAAAGTACTAGGACGTGTAGATGCATGTATGTCATGTAACCAGCCACTTACGATGGATAAAGGTCTTGAGGGCGAAGAATTTGATGAGAAATACAACTCAAAACGCCAGATGCGCAAAGAGAATAGATAAAGCTGACTTACCGTAGTGGAAAGTCAGCTTTTTTTTAATGTTTTCTTTTGCAATCCGGGCATACTCCGTAAATTTCCATACGGTGTCGGCCTACATCAAACCCTGTTACAGATTCTGCTAGACTCTCAACCTCATCTAAACCGGGATAATGGAAATCCACTATCTTGCCGCATGAATCACAGATGATATGGTAGTGATCAGTCGTCACACAATCAAATCGGCTTGATGAATCCCCATAAGTCAGTTCTTTTACAAGACCCGCTTCTTTAAAAACTCTAAGGTTATTGTAGACTGTTGCTACACTCATATTTGGAAATTTCCCCTCCAGCGCTTTGTAAATCTCATCAGCAGTCGGATGGGACATTGATTGGATAAGATGCTCTAAGATAGCATGACGCTGAGGTGTAATCCTTACACCTACTGATTTTAAGTTGTCGATTGCCGCGTTTATCTTAGCGCTTGACATCGTCATGCACCCCATTTCTTTAAGAATTCTTACTTTATAATCGTTATAATTAGTCTACTGCTTTTCTACAGGTTTTGTCAATTGAAGTGTATGTATGCAGTATTGTATTAGGACTGATTTTCGTGTAGAACTGGCTCTTTCACTTTCATTTGTTCGTTAACGTAACGTGCAGCAACGAAGAGGAAATCAGAAAGTCTGTTAAGATAAGACAACACAAGTGGATTTACACCTTCAATTTCTACAGCAATACGTTCTGCTCGCCTCGCAATTGTTCGTGCGGTATGAAGAGCACTTGCTGACGGGGAACCACCAGGAAGAATGAACTGCTTTAAAGGTTTCAGTCCCGCCTGCCAATGATCAATCGTCTCTTCAAGAAATGAGATATCTTCTTCTTTTAATTTCCACGCTACTTCCTTACCCGCTGGAGTTGCTAGCTCAGCTCCAACATGAAACAAAACAGTCTGTACTTTTTGCATAACAGTTGTCGCTTTTTCTGCCCATTCTTCTCTCGGCAGCAAGCTTACGCCAAATCCGATCATGCTATTCGCTTCATCACATGTGCCATACGCGTCTACGCGCACATCGTTTTTAGAAACCCGTTCACCAAAGATTAATGATGTTGTTCCTTTATCTCCAGTTTTTGTGTAAATTTTCATACTAATACCCCCGGTCATATGGAATGATATTGATCATCTCTTTACGCTTATCATTTCTATATAGAGTTAGATTATCACAAAAGATCTCGATCGCTCTTTCTTGATATTGAGGTGAAATCCCTGAAAGGTGCGGCGTAACCGTTACGTTCTTCATATCCCATAATGGACTTTCTTCTACTAATGGCTCTTTTTCAAACACATCGAGAACGGCGTGGCCAATCTTCTCGGCTTGCAATGCTTGGATCAGCTCTTCTTCGTCTACCGTTTTCCCTCTTCCAATATTAATGAATACTGTGTTTCGCTTCATTAGAGAAAAGGCGCTCTTTTCAACGAAATGAAAAGTATGTGGCGTTGATGGGAGAACATTCACGATAAAATCACTTTCTTCATAAAGAGTGGAGATTCCTTCTTTATCCACGATTACATCACAGTTTTCAGCCGGATGCCCGCTTCTATTAAATCCGATGGTTTTCATATTAAAAGCTTTAGCAAGTCTTGCTATCTCGCATCCGATTGCTCCTGTTCCTAATATACCAAGCGTCTTTCCTGAGATCTCAGTCATCGGCACTTTCCGATCCCACGTGTGCTGTTTTTGATTTTCTAAAAGCAGACTTGCTTTGCGTGAAACTTGCAGCATCATGGAAATCGTATATTCTGCCATAGGCGTTTTGTGGATGCCTCTTGCATTCGTAATCAGAATATCTTGTTTTTCTAGAGCTTTAAACGGCATTTTATCAAGACCAGCTGAAATAACCATGATCCATTGTAGTTCTTTTGATTCAGCTACTAATTCATCAGTTAGATCTTCCCCATAAGATAATAAGATTTCAGCTTGATTAAGATACGCCTTAGCTTCTTTCATGTTCTTATAAAAATGAAATTCTTCATTCGGGAACGTGTTCTTTAATCCATCTTTTATATCATCTCTTAATCGCGCGCTGGAAAGAATCATAAGGAACACCTCTTTTCGAGTAATAGAAAAAGCGGGAACGTGCTCCCCGCTTTTTTAAGTTGTTGCTGTTTTGTTTTGGCTGTTTGTTTTTGAAAAGCTTTGTAGCTTGAGGGAGTTGATTTCCGCTCCAGGTGCTTCGCTTTCCGCGGGGCAGGCGGTGAGCCCCTTGCCGCTTTGCGCCCTTAAGGGTCTCACCTGACCGCTTGTCCCGCAGGAGTCTCACACCTTCTACTACAATCAACAAGCAATGAAGATATCTCCAAAAGCAATAATACTTAGAGAAGAACGTTTATTTTAGGTTCTCCGGATTAAGTCCTTGAAGTTCCGGCAGTACGAACAAACCGTCTTTTCTGATTAATACATCATCAAAGTAGATCTCTCCACCACCGTACTCTGGACGTTGAATCAACACCATATCCCAGTGGATGCCTGATTCGTTTCCGTTGTAAGCATCTTGATACGCTCTTCCAGGTGTGAAGTGAATGCTACCGCCTATCTTTTCATCAAATAAGATATCTCCCATCGGGTGCTGGATCAGTGGATTTACCCCGATCGCAAATTCCCCAACATAACGAGCACCTTCATCTGTATTAAAGATCTCGTTTAATTTTTCGGTGTTGTCTGAAGTGGCTTCAACAATCTTTCCATCTTTGAATGTAAGTTTTACGTTGTTAAACGTTGTTCCGTGATAAGGACAAGGTGTGTTATAAGTAATGGTTCCATTCACACTGTCTTTTACGGGTGCCGTAAATACTTCTCCGTCAGGAATGTTATTTTCACCTGCACACATAACAGCTGGAATTCCTTTGATCGAGAACGTTAGATCAGTTCCAGGAGCTGTGATGCGTACTTTATCTGTACTTTCCATTAATGCATGAAGTGGTTTTTGTGCTTCAGCCATCGCCTTATAATCCACGTTACACACATCAAGTACAAAATCAGTGAACTTTTCTAAGCTCATTTTTGCCATTTGTGCAAGACCTGTAGTTGGGTAGTTTAATAATACCCATTGTCGGTCATTGATGATCATGTTTTGAACAGGTTTATTGATCTCCGCTTTCATCTGGAAAATCTCACTTGGAACTTCTGAGAACTCTGCATCATTGTTTTTACATTGAATAGAGATATACGCATCAATATCTTCTATGCGTGTAAGATCCCATTTCACTTGTGCCTCAGAATGCTCTTTCGTTGAGCCCATCATTAATGCACGTGAAATTTCTTCGTCTGCTAGTTGTACGTAAGGAAAAGCTCCTAGTTTATATGTTTCTTGAACGAGTTCTTTTACAAGTGGCTTCCCAGCTAAGAATGAAGTAATAAGTACTTTTTGCCCTTTTTCAACCTTTAGTGAATGCGTCAGCAATGTTCTAGCCAACGTCGTTAAACGTTCATCTCTCATTATGTATAACCCCCGAATTTATATGTTATAAAATTCACACTATTTCATTTTATCACGCATAATCCATCATGCCTATTTATTAGGAACGAAAAGCATAGTCTATCAGTCTCTGCTGCATACTATTTGGCGTGGAGGTGAATGAATTCATGAACGTATCACGCGCTCAGCAGATCATTGAATCAGAAAAAGAGATCCAAGTGCTTCACAACGGAACTCCTGTATGGCTTCAATCTGTTGATGAAAACAATCAAACCGCTAGAGCTTACACAAGAGAACAGCCGGATCACGAAATGGACATACCGGTTAACGAACTTCAGGAAAGTTAAAAAGCCCCGATTTCTCAGGGCTTTTTTCTATGACAGATTTTCTTCTATAAATTTCAATGCTTCTTCAACATGATCCTTCACTTTAACTTTTCGATATTCTTTCGCGATGTTTCCTTCTCCATCAATAATAAACGTGGAGCGTTCGATTCCCATGTATTCCTTGCCAAAGTTCTTTTTCAGTTTCCAAACATCGTACAGCTCTGCAACTTTATGTTCCTCATCAGCTAAAAGGATGAACGGAAGACCATGCTTCTCGATAAATTTGTCATGTCGCGCTAGCGGGTCAGGACTAACTCCGAGAATAACGGTATTCTGTTTCTTAAAGTTTTCGTGACGATCTCTGAAATCACATGCTTGCGTTGTACATCCTGGCGTCATATCTTTTGGATAAAAGTAGAGAACCACATTTTTGCCTTTGAAATCTATTAATTTAACTTCTTCTCCATTACTTGCCGGTAATGCAAAGTCAGGTGCTTTACTTCCTGTTTTTATCGTCATTGTATTTTAGACCTCCTTAAAGTTTCATCTTCTTTAAGGGTAGCCTATATGTCCGTTTTCAAACAACTATTTTGCCATCTTGTTATGGTGAACAACCGAAGATAACACGAAAGCAATCGGCAGCAAGTACCCGATCAGCGCTTGAAGAGCGGCTATCCACCTTCCTGCTCCAACAGGTACGATGTCTCCATAACCTACTGACAAAATCGTCGTGCTGCTGAAATAGATGCATGCTTCTATAAAAGAGAAAAAGTCACTCTGATTCAATTCTAGTTTTATGACGGGATAGCCCATCAGAGAGATAAGGGCATAAATGAGCCCAAATCCTGAAATGATCGTTCCATACACGATGAACAAGATCAGCAGATGACTCGCTGGCATCAGATGTTCTTTGATTCCAGGATGTTTAAAGAGCATCCATATACTTCTGATAATGAGACTAGCAGTTGTTATGATCAAGATTACTAATACGACATTTTCCATTCTGTCCACCTCTCTTTATCCTATGAAAAAGAAAGATTGAATAGGACAGCCTTATGATCAAAAAAGACAGCCTGATTTTCACAGGCTGTCTTCTTACTTTTTATTTAGCTTGGTTTACTGAAATCGCTTCTGTTAACTCTTTTAACTGAAGTGTTAACTCACGCACGCGCGTTTGTGCCAATTCATCAACGAGTACGTTGCCTTCATCAAAATTAACTGGATCTGCAACAAATTGATCTGGCAGTACTAAGCTGTATACACCGCGGAGCACAGTGCGAAGATTAGTCAATGCGTTCATTCCGCCCTTTCCGCCTCCTGCAGCAACAGCAATTGCTGACGGTTTGTTCTTAAAATGCTTTCCTCCTAAGAAATCAAGCGCATTTTTCAATGCTCCGCTTATTCCGCTGTGATACTCTGGGCTCGTTACAAAAAAGCCATCAGCTTGTTCAGCATACTCAGCTAATTTTTTTACTGTCTCATTCTGAGCTGTCGTAGCATCTCCAGTAAATAAAGGTAACTTATCGATTCCAACATCAAAATACGAGACTTCAACGTTCATCTGTTTCAACGTTTCTGCAGCGAACTGTGCAATTCCTCTTGTTCTTGATTCTGCTGTCGGACTTCCTGCAATCACCATAATTTTCATATGTATTTCCTCATTTCTGCTATGCAATGTAATTTTGTTTATATCTTACAGGATAATGAATGCTTATTTATAACAATAAGCTTTCACATGTGAAAAATCAGGTCTTAAGTCCAGAAAATAAACATTGACTTATCTCCTATTAGAATGTAAATTATTTGTAATTTTGAAATTCTCAAAAACTAATTCGATCTTCAGCTAATCAAATAATATATCATACATAATGGAAGGACGATGAAAATGGCACTTGTTTCAGTTGACTTTTCCCCTTTTAACGAAATGATAATGAGCCTCCACGTTATTCAAAATCCTGCTCACCACCCATATCGACTTGCATGGGCTGAAAAAGCAAAAAATAAATTACCGCAAGATCTTTTACTATTAATCAACAAATGGGGACCGCATTTTTATGACTGGATGTATTTCGTTAACATTCGAAACGAATTTCAATTTAATGAATCTACCGTCGAAGAGGCCATTGAACGTATAGCGCTCATTCCAGACTTAACGTTTTCCTATCTCTTGCTAGGTGAGAAATATGGAAGTGACTCTTTGCTCAAGTGGAAAAACAGCCCTGCATCAGCACCTCTTCACTCTATTGAACGAGACATTCTTTTACATGCTGCACCCTGGAAAAGGAAGGTTTGTGATTTCTTTTATGATTACAACCGTCACTTGTTTGCAGAAGAGCTTTTCAGAATTACGCCTTGGATTGCAAGAGCATCTGACAATTTCAAGAAAGAACTGAGTGACTCGAAAATTGAAAGTTTAAACAGCATACATCCTGATGTTACAGTAACTTCTGATTCGATAAAAATTAAGAAGAATGATGTTTACACGTTTCCGTTTGAAGAGTTTCCTAGACTCGTGATTCAGCCATCCACATTCGCTACGCCACACGTCATGCTTTGCTGCAACCAAGACCGAGTTAGCATCGCACTCCATGTTGCTGTTCCGGATTCAGAAAAAAACCATGAACCACCTGAAGATTTAATTACCTTATTAAAAGTACTGAGTGAGCCAACAAGACTTAAGATCCTGCAAGACTTGCTTCACCATCCTTACAGCACGAAACAACTTGCTTATAAATACCATCTCACTGAAGCTACCGTATCGAATCATTTAAAGCAGTTGCTTTTATGTGGTTTAGCCGAAACACAAAGAAAAGGCTATTACGTTTTTTACACCGGTAAGCGAGAAAGACTGGAATCACTTCGTACAGATGTCGCTCAATTTATGCAGCAGCCTGTTTTGGACGAATATATTTTCACGGCAGACTTAACGTGAAAGGAAGCTAAAGTCATGAAGAAGTTATTCGTATTAATGAGACCTTATTTATTGCTGTCCATAGGAGTTGTTTTACTTTCTGCAACTCCGTCTTTATTTGCTGGAGAGAACAATTTGAAATTCAGCCTGTTTCGTTACGGACAGACTGTTATTGAGACAATTGTCCAACTAACCAAACCACATTCGTTAACTCTTTACACACAAACACAAACACTCGCCTTTCCTACAATGCCCGAAAACCGCTCAGTAGAGTTCCTTGATCAGATCACTGAAAGACCATTATTTCCAGAGGTTTGGGGTATTGTCATCTATACTGCAGGACTCATCATAGCTAGTTTTACTATCGCTATCATTATGGCTATAGTACTTGGATGGATGACAGAACTGCTTCCTTCCATCTTTAAGAAAGTACTTCTAAAATGCTGCAGTCTGCTAGAATCGATGCCAGATTTGTTCTTTGTTTTTTGCATACAGCTATTCGTTGTTTGGATTTATAAGCAAACTGGGTGGCTTGCTGCAAATCCTTTTACATCCAGCAAAGAACCTGCTCTTTTGATTCCGCTTGCAACACTCAGTATTGTACCTGGTATCTATTTGTTTAGAATGATGCTATTACTTTCAGAGACAGAGGTGGATAAGGATTATATCACCTTTGCTCGTTCAAAAGGGATCAGTAAATCCGCTATAATTTTGAAACATCGTTTAAGTAACACCATCTCTGAACTCAGTACACACTTCCCCATCATCATGCTTCTTTTATTCAGCCAGATGGTCGTATTGGAATACCTGTTTAATATGAATGGTGTTATTCAAATTCTATTAAGTGAACAGCCTTATGAAACGAAGGCTATGCTTTTACTGCTGATCGTCACACCGTTATTTGCAGCAGTTAAAGGTTTACAAAAAGTGATCTTCAAGAGGAGGAATATTCATGTTGAGTAAAATTCCTCTTTTCTTTACAGGTTTCTTTTTGCTGTTGTTCATTTTGGCTGCTAGTATTGTCGTTCCGCTCGCATTTTCTGAACCTGAAGTAAACCAATTTCGATACTCTGATTCCTTAAAAAAGTTGGACATTCCGCCTTATAGTCCTTCTAAAGAGAATTGGCTTGGTACAGATCGTATTGGAAAGGATTTATTTTATATCTTAGTTGACGGTGCCAAATATACGATTCTTTTTGCCTGTATCATTACGTTAGCAAGAATCTTAATTTCTGTTATTTTGGGATTGTTTTTTAAACGCTTGTTTAATAGCAGCTGGTTCAGCGATCTGATCCAAAGCTTCCAATACGTTCCACCATCCCTTATTGTACTGCTGACTTTGTCGCCTTTTCTTTTTTACGAATTAAGAAATGAATCTGTGCTCTCAACTTCAGAAACATTATTTCTTCAGTTGCTTGTTCTTATTGCAGTTGGTGTTCTGCCGCTCGGAAAAATCATCGCTGAAACGACTGAACTGTTATCGAGGACGGATTATGTTATCTGTGCCAAACTCATGGGTGCTTCTTCCTTTCAAATCACAGCAAAACATATTTTTCCCCATTTATGGCCGAGACTGTTTGTTTTAGTCGGCCGCCAATTTGCACAAGTTCTAACGTTAATGCTTCACTTAGCAATCTATCATCTTTTTATTGGCGGTGTGCAAATCACTTCCGGTCAAGAGCATGACCAATTCAACCATTATGCTTCGGTTTCTAATGAATGGACTGGCTTAATCTCTGCTTATCACAAGGAACTAATGCTAGAGCCATTTATCGTTATGGTTCCTGTAACCGCTTTTGCCCTTTTGGTGCTTTGTATTAACATCATGACGAAAGATTTAGAACAGCATTTTAAGAACCGATTTTTGTCTAAATGAAATGGCTGTTTTTGTATTCGTTGTTGCTTTTGAGAGTAGTTGATCTCCGTTTTAAATTGGTCACTTTTCGCGGGGCAGGCGGTGTGCCACATTGGTACGTTTCACTTTCAAGTGTTATACCTGCCCAGCTGTCCTAGAACGATTTCGGCAAAATAAGTCTAGTATGGAAAATTAAACAACAAAAACCGCTCTCTCAATTAAGGAGAACGGTTTTTCTTTAGTTACCAGCGCCTCTATACTTTGTCACTCCAACGTTCCATAACGTTACAGCGATCAAGAAAAACACGATTCCAACAACCGGTGTTAAGAACGCATACGTATACCACTCTTCACGTTCTAAAAAATAGGAAGATGGATATACACCGACAAACGCGAACGGAAGGATCCACGTTAACACATACTTGATCACTTTGTTGTAGATATCAACTGGATATCTTCCGTAGTTTCCGATGTTGTACATCATCGGCATTATATCTGTTCTCGAATCAGACCAGAACCCGATCGTTGCAAGAGCAATAAAAATACCTGCATACACGAGTGCTCCGCCTATTACTAACAGAATGAAGATGAACGGATCGTACCAGCTGATCTCTAGACCCAGCTTATCACCTGCATAGAACATGACCACTAATCCTGTAACTACACCGAAAAGTGATTCTAGCTCCATTCGTTCAAGTACAATTTGAAAAAGACTGTGAACGGGTCTTGTTAAGATACGATCCATCTCGCCTTTTACAATATATCTGTCTGTAAAATCCCAAATATTAAAGAAAGAAGCAAAGATCGAGAATGGAACTAAGAAGAATCCGTAAATAAAGATCATCTCATCCTTACTCCATCCGGCAAGAAGATTCGTATGGCCGAATACGACCAGGATAAAAACTAAATTTACCGCTTGAAATAATAGATCTGAAAAGATTTCGACGATCATATCAGCACGATACGTAAGCCTAGTTTTTAAATATTGTCCGACGTATTGAAAAAAGATTGAAATATACTCCATCTGCTTCTAACCCCCTTGAACCACAAGCTGACGCTTCGCCAAAATCCATAGCCCATACACCGGAATGATAAGGAGTAGCGACCATATTGCTTGGTTAAGAAGGGCTTCATAGATCTGTGAACCTTTAAACCCTTCAGTAAAAATCATACTCGGGATATAGCTGATCCCTTGAAACGGCAAGTAGCTCATCACGTTCTGAGCCCACATCGGATAGAAACTGAGCGGTAAGATAAGTCCAGAAAACAAATCGATCACTACACGTTTTGCCCGAATCAAGCCATCATTATTAAATAAGAAGAAAGTTGCGATTCCAGCTAACAGATTGATCTGTGTGTTAATGATAAAGCTGAACGTGATCGATAGGAAAAATAACAACCATGTACTTGCGTTCGTGGATAATTCAATCGGAAACACGAGCGCTACAATGATCATTCCAGGAACAGAGAAAAATAAAAGCCTGAAGATTCCTTCTCCTAAGCCTTGCATCATCTTCATGTTTAAATACGGATAAGGACGGACCATCTCAACGGCCACTTTTCCTTCTTTAATCTCCATCGCAATCTCTCGGTCGATGTTGTTAAAATAAAAGGCTCTTGCCATCCACGCCACAGCTATATACGTTGTCATCTGAGTGATAGAAAGACCTTGTATGTTTTCTTTTCCTCCATAGATGGCACTCCATAGAAAGTAATAAGCTCCTATATTAATGCTATAAATGAGTATTCCACTGTAATAGTTCGTCCGGTATGCAAGCATCATTAAAAAACGGATGCGAATCATCTCGATATACTTACCCATGACGAACAGCACCTTCAACATAAATATTTCGGATGATCTCTTCTGTCGAGATCTCAAGGATCTTCAAATCAGCAATCTTTTTAGCTGCTGTCACTTTTCCGATCACACCTGAAATCACGGTCTCGTCAGCATCAACCGAAGCAACCCATACTAGGTCACTCTCCCCTTTTTCCCAAACTACAAGATGTTCTTGTGTAAGATGCTGCAACTCTTCCAACGTTGCTTTTTCACTAAACTGAAACTGAATCTGTTTTCCTTCTGCCCAATTTTCACGAAGCTCTTTTAGTGGTCCATCATAGATTATTTTTCCTTCATCAAGCATAACCACTCGTTCACACAGCGCTTCAATATCTGAAAGGTCATGCGTTGTTAAAAGAATCGTCGTACCGTATTTCTCGTTAATTCTCTTTAGAAACTCACGAATTTTTAACTTTACGAGCACATCAAGTCCGATTGTCGGCTCGTCCAGAAACAATAGCGGCGGATTATGAATAAGAGCTGCAGCAAGTTCACAGCGCATGCGTTGTCCGAGTGAAAGTTTGCGGACAGGCTTGTCGAGCAACGGTCCGATATCAAGCGTCTCTATCACATCTTTCATATGCTCTTCATACTGTTGATCCGGCACATTGTAGATTTTCTTTAATAATCTGAAAGACTCTTGAACAGCAATATCCCACCATAACTGCGATCTTTGGCCAAAGACGACGCCAATCGTTTTTACAAACTTCTCCCGCTCTTTATGCGGATTCATACCGTTAACAACAATTTTTCCGTCAGTCGGCGTGAGGATCCCTGTCAGCATTTTAATGGAAGTCGACTTACCTGCACCGTTCTCCCCGATATAACCGACCATCTCCCCTTTTTTTATCGTAAAAGAGATATCATCAACAGCTGTCTTGATCGTGTAGTTTCGTGTGAAAAGATCACGAAACGCCCCCTTCAGACCTGATCGGCTGGAGAAGGATTTAAATTCTTTTTTTAAACCTTGTACATCTATAATGTTCTGCATAGAAATGCCTCCGTATTTTTTTTCGCTATAAATGTTGTTCTTTAAAGTGGTTGATCTGCGCTTCAGGTGCTTCGCTTTCCGTGGGGCAGGCGGTGAGCCACTTGCCGCTTTGCGCCCTAAAGTGTCTCACTGACCGCTTCAAGGAAGTATCTTGCTCCTGCGTCTACTAGTAAATGCTGCTGCAGTAAGATTCCTCGTCGCATGCCTTGCAAGCTGCCTCTCATGCAGTAGGCACGCACCTTCCGCTCCAATCAACTAGTCAATCAAGAAAATATCAAAATAGAAAGTAACCTTTCTTAGAGAATCCAATTCTTAGCATTGTAAGGTCCCAATTTTGCAATGTGAAATTTAAAGTTTCCTAAATAGAGAAACTCAAGGCACTCGATAAGTTTACTCCAATCACATTCATAAACTCAAATAGTTGAGACTGCTTTGTCATAGTTTTCCATACCTGTTCCTCGCGCTTATTCATGCTACAATATGAATTGAACTTAACTGACGTATCGTTTACAGGAGGTATTTATAGATGAAACACACGAAATCTGAAGCTCTATATGATGAAGCGCTTCTACATATTGTTGGCGGTGTTAACAGTCCGTCCCGATCATTTAAAGCAGTTGGCGGTGGTGCACCTGTATTTATGGAACGTGCACAAGGCGCATATTTTTGGGATGAAGACGGTAATCGTTACATCGATTATCTAGCTGCATATGGTCCTATTATTACCGGACATGCTCATCCTCATATCACAAAGGCGATCGTGACAGCCGCAGAAAATGGTGTTCTCTATGGAACGCCTACTTCTCTTGAAGTAAAATTCGCGAAGATGTTAAAAGAAGCGATGCCTGCCATGGATAAAGTTCGTTTCGTAAACTCTGGAACAGAAGCGGTCATGACAACAATCCGCGTCGCTCGTGCTTATACCGGCTGCGATAAGATCATCAAGTTCGCTGGCTGCTATCACGGCCATTCCGATTTAGTTTTAGTTGCAGCTGGCTCTGGTCCTTCGACTCTAGGTACTCCCGATTCAGCTGGTGTTCCAAAATCTATCGCGCAAGAAGTGATTACCGTTCCATTTAATGATGTTGACGCTTATCGTGAGGCGATGGATAAATGGGGAGATCAGATCGCTGCAGTTTTAGTGGAACCGATCGTTGGAAACTTCGGGATCGTCGAACCGAAAGAAGGCTTTTTGCAAGCAGTTAACGATATCACCCATGAGCATGGCGCACTTGTAATCTATGATGAAGTGATTACAGCTTTCCGTTTCATGTATGGTGGCGCACAAGATCTTCTTGGTGTTAAACCAGACATGACCGCGCTCGGAAAGATTATCGGCGGCGGACTGCCGATCGGCGCATATGGCGGTAAACAAGAGATCATGGAAAAAGTAGCACCACTCGGACCTGCATATCAAGCTGGAACAATGGCAGGAAACCCAGCATCGATTTCAGCGGGTATCGCTTGTTTAGAAGTTTTAAAAGAAGAAGGCGTTTACGAGGAAATGGACCGCTTGGGTGCTATTCTTGAAAAAGGTTTGCTTGAACAAGCTGAGAAACATGGTGTTTCCGTAACGATCAACCGCTTGAAAGGTGCTTTAACACTTTATTTTTCAGATGAAAAGATCGAGAACTATGTACAAGCAGAAGCAACAGATGGTGAGATTTTCGGAAGATACTTCAAACACATGCTACATGAAGGGATCAACCTTGCTCCATCCAAATATGAAGCGATGTTCTTAACAACAGCGCACACCGAAGAAGACGTTCGCGCAACGATCGAAGCAGCTGGGAGAGCATTCAGCTCCCTATAAGTTTTATAGAAATATGAAAGAATCCGTCATGGTACGGATTCTTTTTTTGATTTAAGGGAAAACCTGTAATAGAGCGTATTTGTTTTTCATAAGGTATATAGGTCTGTTACTTTTCACAATTTGTTAACAGATATTTACTTGATTAAAAGGTCGAAACAGTTTATAGTGTTTGAGATTATTAACATTTTTTATGAGAAAGGAATTATTGCAGTTATGAAACTAGGAGCCCGAATGATTAAAACGGGTTTAGCCATTTCTTTATCGATCTACTTAGCGATGTTGTTTCAATTGGATCAGCCGGTCTATGCCGCGATTGCCGCTACATTTGCGATCCAGCCATCCATCTATAGATCGTATCAAACCATTTTAGAACAAGTTCAAGGTAACTTGGTGGGTGCCATTTTTGCTATTATCTTTGTAATTTTACTAGGAAACAACCCATTTGTTATCGGATTCGTTGTCGTACTTGTCATTGCAGCAAACTTAAAAATGAAGATTGAGAAAACGATTCCGTTATCCATCGTTACCGTGATCGTGATCATGGAGAGCCATACGGAAAACTTTATCGGTTTTGCGATCGACCGTTTCTTATTGATCATGCTCGGCGTATTATCAGCGTTCTTAGTTAACCTGGTATTCATGCCGCCTAAATACGAAACGAAACTGTACTATAAAATTTCCGATCACACGGACGAAATCATAAAATGGATTCGCATGATTACCCGTCATGCTACAGAACATAGTGCCATTAAAGAAGATCTGACTCATCTCAAAGAAAACCGCTTTAAGATGGATCAATATTACTTATTGTATAAAGAAGAACGAACGTATTTTAGAAGCAATAAGTACACCAAAACACGAAAACTGGTTCTTTACCGCCAGATGATACAAACGACAAACAAAGCACTAGAACTGTTGAAGAGTCTTCACCGCCATGAAAACGAATTGAACAACATGCCTGAACCTCTTCAAGAGCTGATCCAATTAAAACTCGATGGCTTGACCAACTTCCACGAACAGATGCTGTTGAAATACACAGACAAGATCCGTGCACAGCATACGCTTGATATGGATGATGCTATCAATAAAAAAGCACTCATGAAATGCATCATGAGCTATTACAAAAATCCTGAGAACGAAGATTGGATCGAACTATTCCCTGTTTTCGCTCTAATCATAGATTACGCGGACCAATTGGAACACTTGAACACACTGGTAGAAAGCTTTAAGAACTACCACCAGGAAGACAGTGAAGTGCAGTTGGACCAGCGGTTTGAGGACTAATAATATGTATTGGAAGCCAGCCCATTTTTGAGGGTTGGTTTTTTGTTTGTGTGGACACTTGCTTAAAGCGCCGTGTCGAAATATGTTTATAATTGTAATCTCGTCAATATATGCTTAGATTTGGTCAAATTACGCATTTAATTGCTCAAATTATAGTTGTTTTCTTCTAAATTAAGTATTAAATATTTCAAATTAGTAAATTTCCACACTCAAAATAGTAATCTTACCTTTTGATTACGACATATAAAAAATTCAAAATGAAAATGTACACAAAAAAACGGGATATTGGAGGAGTAATTATTAAAAAACATAGGAAAATTCCTATTTATATAACCAAATTATCAAAACTAATTAAACGTATGCCCCAAACACATAATAAGTTGCTTGAACTTCAACAGAAATTGAAAAACCACATCACTGGTTATAAAGGTGAAAAATCACTTGAATTTTTCTATCGATATCTACCTAAAGATGTTTATTTCCTACATAACATACGTATTCTTCAGAATGATTATTATTTTCAAATGGACACCGTAATTCTTTCTCCTAGCTTCATTACAATACTAGAAATAAAAAATTTAGTTGGACATCTATACTTTGATGATCGTTTTTCCCAACTTATTCGGACTTATGAAGGTAAAAAAGAAGCGTTCTCAAATCCCATAGAACAAGTTGAACGCCAAAAGTTACATTTATATAAAATACTAAATCAATATAAATTCACGTCACTTCCCATTGAAACCCTTGTAGTCATTACTAACCCTTCATCAATTATTGAAGCTTCTCCAACTTATCTAGAAGCTTCCGAAAAAGTAATTAGAAGCTCTAGCCTACAACATAAATACGCAAACCTATCTCGAAAGCATCCCAATATATTGTATACACATAAGGATATAAAGAAGTTAAGTAAAATACTTTCCAAAGTAAGTTCTTCTTACGATCCCGATGTTTGTAAATTATATAAAATAAATAAAAATGAGCTAATCCGAGGTGTGTTCTGCTCAAATTGTGATCATTCTTCAATGAGCTATGTTTGGGGGAATTGGTATTGCCCTACTTGCTCATCTTCATCTAAAACAGCTCATATCACGGCACTACAAGATTATGCTCTATTAATTTCTCATACCATCACTACAAGTGAATGTAGTGATTATTTAAACTTATCATCAAAAAAACAAGCATATAATCTTTTACGATTATTAGACCTTCCTTTTACAGGGAATAGAAAATCCCGCAAATACATCCTAACCCCCCTCCTAGAAAAAACCACATAAAAAAGAAGCTCAGCCTAAGCCAAGCTTCCTCACATTCAACTAATCGCTAACTTTTCATCCGTGGATCTAGTGCATCACGCAGGCCGTCACCCATCAGGTTGAATCCGAGTACCGTTAGCATGATCGCTAAGCCTGGAAACAATACGGTCCATGGCGCTTGAATGATAAAGTCTTTTGAATCCGCGAGCATCTTACCCCACTCAGGTGTTGGCGGCTGTGCACCCATTCCTAGGAATCCAAGAGCTGCTGCTTCAATGATCGCCGTTGCGATGGCAAGTGTTCCTTGAACGATAATTGGAGCGAGACTGTTCGGGAGGATATGATGAATCAGTATCCTGAAGTCGCTCATTCCGACCGCTCGAGCTGCTGTAATGTATTCCTCTTCTTTTACACTAAGCACTCTCGAGCGCAATAAGCGTCCGAACGTTGGAATGTTGATAATCGCGATTGCAATCAACGCGTTCTTTAGTGATGGTCCGAGTACAGATACTACCGCAATGGCAAGTAAGATACTTGGAAACGCCAGCAAAATATCAAAAATACGGGAAATGATGCCATCGACCCATCTTCCATAATATCCTGCAATAATGCCAAGCAAGGAACCTACGATAACGGAGCCAGCTACCGAGAAAAATCCTACCCAAAGCGAGATGCGAGCACCATGAATGACACGGCTTAAGATATCACGGCCGAATTCATCCGTTCCAAACCAATGTTCAGCAGATGGAGCGATGTGTTTATCTTTCAGCTCAACTTCACTATAGCTGTAAGGTGCAATCAAGTCCGCGAATATCGCAATCAAGATAAATAGCGATACGATCGATAGACCGACAAGAGCGATCTTATTCTTTTTGAAACTTCTCCAAGCATCTTTCCAAGGAGAGATTACTTTGTCTTCCACAGGTTCCACTGGCATATGCTGTGGCTGCGGAACTACGGGAGGTGTTGATCTTGTGAGTTCTGACATTCTAATCCCTCCTACTTGAATTTGATTCTCGGGTCAATTGCTGCGTACAGCAAATCAACGAGTAGATTGATTAATACGAAAATCGTTGCGACTACTAAAATACCAGATTGGATAACCGGATAATCACGGTACGAGATCGCATCATAAATGTATGTACCAATGCCTGGCCATCCAAAGATCGTTTCAGTCAGAATCGCACCGCCCAATAGCAGTCCCGTCTGAAGACCGATAACAGTTACTACTGGGATTAACGCGTTTTTCAATGAGTGCTTATACACGACCCAGAACATTTTCATGCCCTTAGCGCGAGCCGTTCGAATGTAGTCTGAGCGCATTACCTCAAGCATGCTTGAGCGAGTCATACGCGCGATGATTGCCATCGGAATCGTAGCTAGAGCCGCTCCTGGCAAGATAAGATGTTTTACGACCTCTGCAAACTGATCCATCCTTCCTTGAATCAATGTGTCGATCAAATACAGATGGGTGATCGGATCAACCGGAACACGAATGTTGTCACGCCCCGTAGTCGGCAAAAGATCAAGGTGAATGGAAAATACATATTGCTCCATAAGGCCAAGCCAGAAGATTGGCATAGAAACTCCAACGAGCGCAAGAACCATAGCCGTATAATCGAACCAAGAGTTTTGGAACCACGCAGAAATGATACCTGCGTTAACCCCGATCACGATCGCGATAACCATCGCAACGAAAGCAAGTTCAATAGTAGCTGCTAGATACGGCCAAACCTCTTCTGCGATCGGAACGTTCGTTTTTAGTGAAACACCTAGGTCCCCTGTAAAAAGACCTGTCAAATAATCAATAAATTGCGTGTACCACGGTTGGTCTAATCCAAGTCGCTGAGTTAATGCAGCAACAGCTTCCTTTGTGGCCTGTTGCCCTAAAATTAATTGTGCTGGATTACCCGGGATAGCGCGAATCATCATGAACACGATAAATGTCATCCCTAAAAGTACAGGAACGAGCGTTGCTAACCGTCTGATCGTATAGGCAAACATAGGGTCACCTCTTTCTTAAGAAGAATTACAAGTATGTTAGGTTAAGAGTTGTTATTCTTGAAAGGCGTTGCTTTCCACTCCAGGATGCTCGCTTTCCGGGGGGCGTGCGGTGAGCCTCTTAGCGCTAGGCGCTATTAAGAGTCTCACCTGTCCCGCTGATCCCCCAGGAGTCTCGCACCTAACTTTCCAATCAACGTATCAAAGGGGTTAAGAAAGACTACCTTCTAGAGAATCGTTTTCCAAAAAAAGAGGAGCAGGCTATTTTAGGCCATACTCCCCGCCATACATTATTCGAAAGATACGTCCGCGAAAGATTGAGAACCTGTTGGATGTGGAACGAATCCTTTAATCTTGCTTGCTCCAGCTAACTGAGGCTTAGAGTGAACAAGTGGTACCCATGGAGCATCTTCATGGATGATTACTTGTGCTTGTTTGTAAAGCTCTTCACGCTTCGCTTCGTCAGCCGTTGTTTGAGCTTCAACTAAAAGCTTATGAACGTCTTCGTTCGCATAACGAGAGTAGTTGTTAGAGTCGATTGTGTCTTTGTCAAGAAGCGTATAAAGGAAGTTATCCGCATCTCCATTGTCACCTGTCCAACCTAACATGAACATTGGTGCTTCACCTTTTTGAACTTTCTCAAGGTAAGTACCCCACTCAAATGTTACGATGTTCGCTTTAATATTCACTTTTGCAAGTTTTGCTTGAATCGCTTCAGCTACTTTTTGACCATTTGGCATATATGGGCGTGCTACAGGCATTGCCCAAAGATCCATTTCGAATCCTTTTTCCATACCTGCTTTTGCTAAAAGTTCTTTTGCTTTTGCTTCGTCATACTCACGATCTTGAATCTCATCGTTGTATCCAGCGATTGAAGGAGGCATTGGGTTTTTAGCCGGCTCAGCTGTTCCTTCATAGAAGTTGTCGATGATCGCTTGCTTGTCGATCAAGTGGCTGATCGCCTGACGTACTTCTTTTTTATCAAATGGTGCTTTTTCAACGTTAAATCCTAGGTAACCAACATTCATAGATGGACGTTCGAACAACTGAAGTTTTCCATTGTCTGAAACTTTTTTCATATCAGATGGATTAAGAGCATCCATTAAGTCGATTTCGCCTTTTGTTAGTGCATTCAAACGAGAAGAGTTATCTTTGATTACTTTAAACGTTACGCCATCAAGTTTCGGCATATCTTTTACCCAATAGTCAGCATTCTTTTCAAGAACGATCGTATCGTTTGGCTTCCAGCTCTTGAATTTGAAAGGACCAGTACCAACTGGCTCTTTGCTTAGCTTGTCGCCGTCTAAGGATTTAGGACTCGCGATTGCGAACGGGCTCATGGCAACGTTCTTCAAGAATGGAGCTTGTGGCTTGTTCAACGTAATAACTACTTTGTTCTCGCCATCTGCTTTTACATCTTTAATTACATGGCCTTCGTCACCTTCAAATCCACCAAACATAGATCCGTAGTATGCGAATTTCTCGCCATCTTTACTTTGTGCCCAACGATCGAAGTTCTTTACTACTGCATCAGCGTTGAACTTCTCGCCATCGTGGAACTTAACACCTTCTTCAAGCTCGAACGTATACGTCAAGCCATCTTCAGAGATCTCCCATTTCTTTGCAAGACCAGGAACGATATCTGTGTTATCTTTTCCATAATTTACAAGCGGCTCGTAGATTTGCTCGGTTACGATGAATGATTCACCGTCAGTAACAACAGCTGGATCAAGTGCTACAGAATCTCCGCCACGACCGTAGATCATGACATTGTTCGGATCGACTTTTTCGTCGTCTCCTCCACTGCTGCTATCTCCTCCTGATGAACACCCTGCCAACGCAAGAGATAAAGCGAGCATTAAAGCAAATAAAGTTAATAAACTTTTCTTCATCTTCTTTCCCCCAGTTCTCATTTTAGTTATGCCTTTGTTTATATGTACGTGTCTGCCGTTATTCGTAAAGGTGGCAGGCAGCGTAGTGGCCTTCAGCAACTTCTTTTAAAACAGGCTTTACGGTTCCACAATGATCCATCGCTGCAGGGCAACGTGTATGGAACGGACAACCAGCAGGCGGATTCGATGGACTCGGAACATCTCCTTGCAGGATGACACGGTCCTTTCGATGCTCTACATCTGGTATAGGAACAGCTGATAAAAGAGCTTGTGTATATGGATGTTTTGGATCATCATAAAGCTTTTCACTATCAGCAAGCTCTACGATATGACCCAAATACATAACTCCCACTCGGTCACTGATATGGCGGACTACGCCAAGGTCATGCGCGATAAACAAATACGTAAGATCGAACTCTTTTTGTAGATCTTGTAAAAGGTTTAATACTTGAGATTGAATGGAAACATCCAGTGCAGATACCGGCTCGTCCGCGATAATGAGCTTCGGATTCACGGCAAGTGCTCGTGCGATTCCGATACGCTGTCTTTGTCCTCCTGAAAATTGGTGAGGATATCGCTTTGCGTGCCAGCTTGAGAGTCCTACCACTTCAAGCAGTTCTTTTACTCGTCTTTTTCGTTCCGCTTTATCTTTTACACCATGAACGATTAGTGGCTCTTCTAAAATTTTCTCAACCGTATGACGCGGGTTCAGGGAAGCAAAAGGATCTTGAAACACCATCTGCATCTCGCGGCGTTTCTTCCTCATCTCACTCGAGGATAATTTCGTTATATCCTCGCCTTCAAAGTAGATCTTTCCTTCAGTAGGTTCTAAAAGTCTTAAGAGCATGCGTCCTGTCGTGGACTTACCGCACCCGCTCTCTCCTACAAGGCCGAGTGTCTCCCCTTTTTTTATGTAAAAAGAGATTCCGTCTACTGCCTTTACTTCGCCAACGGTCTTGCTCAAGAGTCCGCCTTTAATCGGAAAGTGCATCTTTAAATTTTCAACTTTAACTAATGGCTGTGTCTGACTCATGCAGATTCACTCCTTTCCCGTCCTCGTAAAGCCAGCATCTGACTTGATGACTGCCTTCTTGAGTTTTAAGATGAGGAGTTTCAGTTATACACCTTGTTCCTGCATGCTCACAACGAGGTGCAAACGAACAACCCGTTTTGACCGAACCAGGTTTCGGTACGTTTCCTGGTATTGAGTATAGACGGCCAACCTTTTCCCTCATATCTGGTACGGACTTGATCAACCCAACCGTATAAGGGTGCTTCGGATCTTGGAAGATGGTTTTCACTTCACCTTCTTCGACCACTTTTCCAGCGTACATTACAACAACGCGCTCACACATCTCAGCAACTACACCAAGATCATGCGTAATCATCATGATGGCGGTGTCTGTTTCTTTGTTTAGTCGTTTCATCAGATCTAAAATCTGGGCTTGAATCGTAACATCCAAAGCGGTAGTAGGCTCGTCCGCTATCAGAAGTTTAGGGTCACAGATCATGGCCATGGCGATCATGACACGCTGACGCATACCTCCTGATAATTGATGAGGATATTCTTTTACAAGCTCTTCTGCCCGTGGAAGCCCCACTAGCTTAAGCATCTCAACGGCTTTGCCCATCGCTTCTTTTTTGGACCATTTTCTATGTATGCGTAGTGATTCAATAAGCTGCTCACCGATTGTTATAACCGGGTTCAAGCTTGTCATCGGCTCCTGAAAAATCATTCCGATTTCATTGCCTCTAATTTGCCGCATCCTTCTTTCTGGTGCTGAAGCAATATTTTCACCTTTAAAGAGAATCTCTCCTTCAATTTTCCCAGGCGGTGTAGGTACTAGTCCCATTACGGATAGTGACGTCACACTTTTACCGCAGCCCGATTCTCCTACGATACCAAGCACTTCACCAGGATTAACGTGGAAATCAACTCCGTCCACAGCAGGGATTGCGCCATCGTCTGTAAGGAAAGAAGTTCTTAAGTTCTTCACTTCTAGAACTGGATTTCCCATGAGATCTCACTCCTTTCTCTAAGCTGCCAAATTTCCTAGAATATTACTTCTCTGTTGAGAATTATGACACTACTCTGACAATTTGACAATATTTAATTTTCAGAATAGTCGACAAATATGTCTTATGTTGTAGTTCTTTCGTATGATTTTCATGTTCCTTTGAAACTACAATCCAGTTTAAAAGCTATAAAAAAGACCAGCATCTCTGCTGGTCTCGTCTAAAATTAACTTAGTTGTTGAACCATGAATAGGTCATAATAAGCGCCTTGTTTTTCCATCAATTTCTTATGGTTGCCGATTTCTACGATCCTGCCGTGATCAATCACGATGATTCGATCAGCATGCGTTATAGTGGAAAGTCGGTGGGCCACAATGAACGTTGTTCGATCTTTTGCAAGTTTTTCTAAAGCTTCCTGAATTAAATGTTCACTCTCAAGGTCGAGTGCAGAAGTTGCTTCATCAAGAATAAGGAGCGGTGGATTTTTTAAAAAGACACGAGATATAGCCACTCGCTGCTTCTGACCGCCAGATAATTTAACTCCACGTTCCCCGATCTTCGTGTCATAACCCTCCGGAAGGCTCATTATGAACTCATGTGCATTAGCCGCTTTAGCAGCCGCAATCATCTCTTCATCTGAAGCCTCTGGATTACCCATAAGAATATTCGCGCGAACAGATTCACTAAAAAGAATATTATCTTGAAGAACCATACCGATATTATCTCTTAGCGTTCGCACTTTAAAATCTCGGATATCCGTTCCATCGAGCTTGATGCTTCCTTCTGATACGTCATAAAAGCGTGGAATCAAGCTGATCAACGAAGATTTACCTCCGCCACTCATTCCCACAAGAGCAATCGTTTCACCTGCTTCAACCGATAAGGAAACATTATGTAACACATCCGCTTCTTCCTCGTTGTAAGTGAATGATACATTTTCAAAATCAAGCTTTCCTTTTACCGATGTTAAGGGTTTCGCCTGAGGAGAGTCTTCAATATCATAGGACTCATCTAAAAACTCAAACATTCGGTCCATAGACGCAATCGATTGTGTCAATGTTGTAGATGAATTCACTAGTCGTCTAAGTGGATTATATAGTCTATCCATATACGCTACAAAAGCAACTAAAGCCCCAATTGTAATGTTTCCTTGAATGCCTTGATACGCTGCAAACCCAATAACAAGAAGCGGCGCGATATCTGTTACAGTATTTACGACCGAGAATGTCTTTGCGTTCCATTTTGTGTGATCCATTGCACGGTCTAAGAAGTTGCGGTTTCGTTTATCAAACTGAACCTGCTCGTGATCTTCGAGTGCAAAACTGCGGATGACTGACATACCTTGAACGCGTTCATGCAGATGGCCTTGCACTTCAGCCAGAGCCTGCGAACGATCTTTCGTTAATTGACGAAGTCGGGCATAGAAAAATTTTACCGAAAACCCGTAAACCGGAAGCATGGATAAGGCTACGATCGTTAGCCAAAAATCCATAGAGAACATGATGGCCGCAGCAATTATAATCGTCGCCATATCTAGCCATACATTCATAAGACCGGTAATGACAAACGTTTTTGTTTGCTCAACGTCATGGATGACTCTTGAAATAATTTCGCCTGATTTATTGTTCGAATAAAAACGCAAACTCAAGCGTTGGATATGATCAAACATCTTATCACGAATGTCATATAAAACCTTTGTTCCTACCCATTGTGCATAATATTGTCTCCAGTATTCGATTGGTGGTCGAAGCACAACAAATATGAGTGCAGCTCCACCCATGAGCCAGTAAAGTTTGTTTAACTTTTCATCTACCGGCAATGAGACTTGAATGATATCATCCACTACATATTTTAAAATCAGTGGTGTTAGCAACGGGATACCAAACTTGGCTAACCCGATTAAAATCGTCCAAAAGATTTGCCACTTGTATGGTTTTACAAATTTCAAATAACGTTTAATACTATCCATTTCATTTCACCATTCTTTCTTTCATAAAAAGAAAACTTGGCAAAGCGCCAAGTTAACCAAAGATAAGATAAAAAAAGGATAACCTGTTGACTCTTCAACAGGTTTTCCTTTTTATCGGAATTCTAAATATCTTTCGTACCATTGTTCCACAAATCCAGGTTCAAACGGTCCCTTTTTTTGTGTGACCATCAAGATTAATTCTTGAAGGTTCTTCTTAATGATCGTATCGAGCTGACTCGGATACCTCATCATTCTTTTATGCAGCTCATATTCATCTTCATCCAATAAGATATAAGTGCCATCTGGAAATACTTTTATATCAAGATCATAATCAATATACTTCAATGCTTCCTTGTCCCACATGAATGGTGAGCCTAGGTTGCAGTAGTAATAAATCCCGTCTTCTCGTATCATTCCGATCACGTTAAACCATTGCTTCGCGTTAAAGTAGCATATGGCCGGTTCCCTCGTGCGCCATTGACGCCCGTCAGATTCAGTAACAAGAATCCGGTCGTTACCACAAATCACCTGACTAGGAGTCCCTTTCAAAATAACCGTATCTTCCCAGTTTCTATGAAGATAACCGTTATGCTTATAGCTTTGGATATTGATTATACTTCCGGTTGCAGGAAAACTCATCTCTCTCTCCTTTCTGCCCGAGTTCCGGAAGCTAATGTTACCTATTGAATTGTTAATTCTCCTTCCTCTTTAACCAATTGTCGGTAATTCACCAGCTCCATTAATAAACCTCGTTCTTCATTTTTTTCGATGTTTTTATTCCCGATCATTACTTTCTTTCATAACACACGCTTTTTTTCTCTTCTTTATTATATCGTTTTAAGAATAGTTTGGAAATGTACTTGTCCCTGTTTTTTTCATAAAAGCGCCTTTTTTCAAATAATTCCACTCGTCACTAGTATTCCCATCGGTCATGTTTAGAAAACGTATGTAATTCTTGTGAATGTCAGATAAAAAATGAAGAGGAACCAAAAAATGCTCCCTAGTGATTAGGGAGCATTCCTGGATAGAGGTTATTTTTGTTGTTGGTTTTTACCTTGTTGAGACTGTTGGTTTTGTTGGCGAACTTCTTGAGCGTTAGTTTCGCTAGCAAATTCAGTCCCGTAAGATTGACCAGCTTGTTGTTGTTGAGCGTTTTGTTGCTTTTGACGAGCTTGTTGTTGTTGTTTTTGTTGTTTGTCCATGTTTTTCACCTCCACGAAATATAATTTACCCGGGGTAGTCCTTTTTTATAAGCACTTTTTTTATTAGATTTTTCCAGTATTAAAACATTGAGATATAGGGGATAAATGAATGAATAAACAATTCTTGAAAAAAGGAGGGACAACTCATGTATGTAGGAAGAGATATGACGGAATTGAGTATGACGAGTAAGACCGATTGGAAGGATGCGGAACTCGCATATTTTCACCACTCTTTGCAGCAGGTGGCTCCTTATTTAAACGAAGAAGGAACTAGCATGCACCGCGAGATCATTAAAGAGATTGAAGCAAGAGGCGGAATGAAACGAGATGAAGCCGATTGGACGCATGGGACTGAGGTTAAATACGATTGATATCCTGATTGACTTAAAATCGCTCATAAACCCTGGGAATCGCTCGTCCAGCAAGCCTACCAGCTGCTGGACGAGCACAAACAAACAAGCCCCTGCACACTGCAGGGGCTTGTTTTTCCTTCATATCCTTTAAAAATTACTATAAGACTGTCCGCCATCCACGTTCAGCGTACTTCCAACGACCCATGATGACTTTTTGGAAGCTAAAAACACTACAACGTTGGCTACTTCTGCTACCGTCCCAAATCGGCCAGCAGAAATATGTTCCTCTACAAACGAATTGATTTTGTCTGGATCTTGTTCCAATCTTTTTTTCCAATTTCCTGTTTCATGCAAGATCGATCCAGGGGCGACACCATTTACTCGAATCCCCTTCTTGATCATCTCATCACCAAATGACTTTGTGAAAGAAATCATGGCTGCCTTACTTGCATTGTACGTAGGCTTACCACCAGATTCCCGGCCAAAAAT
This sequence comes from Fictibacillus nanhaiensis, assembly GCA_016401345.1. Classification (GTDB taxonomy): domain Bacteria; phylum Bacillota; class Bacilli; order Bacillales; family Fictibacillaceae; genus Fictibacillus; species Fictibacillus phosphorivorans. The sequence continues at coordinate 27,373 of JAEACG010000005.1, forward strand.
AGATGAAATATTAATAATAGCTCCACCGTCTGATTTCCCGCTCATTATCGCTGCCGCTCTTTTACTCAGATCAACTGCTGAAAGAAAATTCAGATGCATGGCTTCTTCAAACTGCTCGATGCTTGTCTCCATAACAGAAGATCCATTGCTTCCACCTGCATTGTTAACCAAAACATCTATCGTTCCAAACTTTGTAACGAACTCATTCATCACTTCTTCACGATCATCGGCCTTCGTTACATCACCTTGAAAAATTTCGATCCCATCTGTTTGAGCAGCTTCCAGATCAGCCAAGTTACGACCGACGATTCCTACTTTTGCACCTTCTTCTAAAAAGGCATGGGCAATACCTTGACCGATCCCTTTAGATCCACCTGTAACAAGCACAACTTTTCCTTCAAGATCTAAGTTCATACAATTAATGCCTCCTTTACAAGCCGAATGATTTTTTGATGAGAGACAGGAAATGGATATGTGTCAAGCTCGTTTACACTGACCCATTTCCAATCCGCCGGCAGCTGTTCTAGATTATCTTCATTTTCGATTTTCCCCTGCCATATTTGAATTTCCCATTTCAAGTGAGAAAAAACATGCTCAATGTATCCTGCTTTATTGTCTACAATTGCTTCCAAATTTGTCTGTTCTTGCACATATCCAGCCAATGCGTCTACCTCTGCATCTTTGTGCTCCCCAACATACTCGGTGTTCGGAAATTCCCACATGTTAGCAAGCAAGCCTTCTGATGGTCTTTTGTGAATAAGAATTTTTCTATTACTATTCACTAGCACACCTGCAGTCATCTTAGCTGTTCTTACTTTTGTTTTTCCTAACTTTACAGGAAGTTCAGCTTGTCTTCCACTCTCAAACCCTTTGCATAATTCTCGCATCGGACATAATAAGCAAGCTGGTGATTTGGGTGTACAAATCAATGCTCCTAGCTCCATTAATGCTTGATTAAAAGAAGACGGATCTTCATGTGAGATCAGTTCCCTCACTGCTTTTTCAAAGAGTATACGCGTTTTTGGTTTACTGATGTCTTCTTCAATCAATAGAATTCGTGATAAAACACGCATAACATTACCATCAACGGCAGGTTCTGGAATACCGTACGCAATACTTAGCACCGCGCCTGCTGTATATGGGCCAACTCCCTTTAATCCAGCGATCTCTTTTGGCGTATTTGGCACTTTTCCCCCATAAGATTCGCATACTTCTCTTACTGCGGTTTGTAAGTTTCGAACTCGGGAATAATAACCTAGACCCTCCCATGCTTTTAAGACTTTTTCTTCATCCGCATAAGCGAGGTCCTGAAGCGTTGGGAACAGTTGAGTAAAACGTTCGAAATAAGGAATAACCGTATCTACTCTTGTTTGCTGAAGCATAATCTCAGAGACCCAAACACGATAGGGGTCTTGATTTTCTCTCCAAGGCAATGTTCGTTTGTTCTCGTTATACCAAGTTAACAAATGGTCTTGAAATTGTTTCACATATGAATCATTGAGGGAAAATATACTATTACTTGTTGTGTTCAATTTACAGATCTTCCTTTGTATTAAGCTTTTCAAACGCCCAGCAATGGACTTTTTCAAGTCCTCCTGTTACACATTCATTAAGTAATGAAAAAACAGGATGCTGAAGTGTAGTTCGATTTTTTTTAATCGTATCATATGATTCTTGATCATTAACTTGGAAACATTCAACATATAGTGAAGGCTGATCTGCTGCCCTATACCATTGAATATCAGAAGCTCCAAAAGCTTTAAGTTCTTGAATCACAGAAACCATTTGAGACTCATAATATTGAATGGAATCCGGACTTACTTTATACTCCATAAAAACCGTTAACATATTATTTCACTCCATTCCTACATAGGAGGTGATCGCCTTGGATACAGGCACACATATTGTAATGGGGCTCGGGTTAGGTGGATTAGCGATGCTGGACCCTGCAATTGCAAATGATCCAGTGACCTCCCAAGCCATTCTTGCTGGGACACTAATCGGTTCCCAAGCACCAGACTTTGACACAGTACTTAAACTTAAAAATAATGCGGTATACATCCGCAATCATAGAGGGCTTACACATTCATTGCCTGCTCTTGTGATCTGGCCGCTGCTTTTATTTGGGGCTATCTCGTTATTTGTTCCTGAAGCTGATAACGGAAAACTATTGTTATGGACAGCGATCGCAGTTTTCCTTCATGTATTCGTTGATATCTTTAATGCTTACGGCACACAGGCACTGTACCCTGTTTCAAAGAAATGGATCGCACTAGGTGTCATCAGTATCTTTGATCCCTTTATCTTTTTCTTGCATATAGGAGGTTTGTTGCTCTGGTATGTTGGTGTTGATCCAGGATACACGTTCCTAACGGTATATATCATACTCGTCGTTTATTACATCATTCGAATCATGTCCAGGCAGCGAGTAAATAAGATTGTGCTCAAAAAGATTCCAGAAGCTGAAGAGATTTATGCTAGCCCTACGATTCGTTGGGGACAATACCATCTTGCCATTAAATCGAAGCATGAATTCTTTGTAGCCGGTTTGAAAAATGGAAAAGTTACGGTTTGGGATACGTTTGATCGCCTAGCTGTTCCAAAAACGAAATTGATCGATGCAGCGAAAAAAGATAAAAATATATCTGCCTTTCTTTCCTTTTCTCCTGTACACAGGTGGGAAGTCGAGAAAAACGATCACGGGCACCTCGTTCAATTTATTGATCTTCGATATAGAAGTAAAGGACACTATCCTTTTGTCGCGATGGTACAGTTAGATGAGAACTTGAACATCATTACTTCTTTTACAGGCTGGGTTTATTCTGAAGACCGCTTAAAAAAGAAGATGGAATTCTCTCCACTCGACCTCATCAACAATAATGAATAGGAAGAAGACGGGCTTATTGAATAGGCCCGTCTTTTTTTACAAATCGCTGAAATTTAGGATTGTTTGAAAAATACTCATGAAGCTTATGGCCATATGAAGTAATCAATTGGGTTACCATCTTCTCAGTAACCTCTTGTCCTTCATACTCCCATCCCGCTTTCGCTCGAGTAGACTCAAAATCTTCCCATAATCCTTCCACCCATTCCCTTGCTTCTTGATTTGTAAGGGCTGGGTTCTTTTTTTGCAGTAGTTTCGCCAATCTGTCAAAACGCTCTTCCATTATTCTCCCTCCTTAACCAATTTTTAAAGAAACCCCCGTCACATAAAGGGTTCTCTCACGTTTCATACTAGTTGAGAACCGATAATAAGGAGGTAATCACATGCGCAATAAATCGAAAAACTTCCCTAATCGGATCTCCTTCTCAGGTGAGCCGAGATCAAAAGAAGAATTCTCTTCTAAACGGCCAGATGGATCCATTCGTGACCATCCGCAGGAACGAATGTTTTTATCCAATCAACACCGAGATGATCAGTAACTCTTGCGGTTATGAATTTCATTCTGGGGGGTGAATCAGTTGAACAAGAAAGACTACTTCTCATCAACGCGATTTAACGGTAAATATTCTGACCCCTTTCACTCACCGCGTGCCAATTCGAAGCATGCGTACAACCAAGTGAACGGGGAGACCCAGCAAGCATTGAATAACTATGTGCTTGAAATTCAAACACGTAAGCGTTCATAGTGACGAATAAAGGAGCGGTCCTGCACCGCTTCTTTATTTTGTTCACGGTGTTTTAAGTGGTTGATCTCCGTTACAGGTGCTCGCTTTCCGGGGGGCGTGCGGTGAGCCACCTCGTCGCCTTGCGACCTTAGGTGTCTCTCCTGTCCCGCTGATCCCCCAGGAGTCTCGCACCTTACACTCCATTCAACAGCAAAGAAGCTTTAAACAAAAAACAAAGAAAAGAGCCTTCAAAATTATTCAAGAACTGAAATCGGCAACGCTTCGAGTGCACTTTGTTTATTTTTGTAACCCCAGGCAAAAATACCATTTAGGTACAGCACAGAAAAAGTCGAACCCGGGTCCCCTTGAATTCCGTACTCTTTTCCGCTTTCGATCGTTGACGGGTCCATCAGATAGCATTTACCCATCGCGATCTTGCGTTCATAAACAGCGTACTCACTTACCATACCCATTTGTTCTGCTTTTTGTGCTTTTGCTCGAAGGGAAGCAATTTCGCCTTTAATTTCAACTTCTGTCATCTCGCTGAATCTTTTTTCCATTTGATTACTTCCTTTCTTTTCTGTACCCTATATATGCTTAAGAACTAACTACATAGGAGTGATAATTTTGAGTAAGACTGTCATTATTACGGGCGGCGGTTCAGGCTTAGGACTCGCACTAGCCCGCGAATATAATAAAACGTACAACGTATATCTCGTTGGTCGTAATGAGAAAAAATTAGAACAAGCTGTTCAATCATTCACTCACAGCGAAAACAAGGTATCGTATAAAGTTTGTGATGTAACCAATTACGAACAAACCGAATCCATATTGCAATCCATCTTTCAAAGTGAGAACGTTCACTTGTTGATCAATAATGCAGGTATGGGAGTTTTCGAGCCTCTTGAAAAGTTATCTAAAACAAATATTACAGGAATGCTTGAAACGAATGTTTATGGCACGATTTTCCCAACGAAGATTGCTTTCCCGTTATTTAAAAAACAGGGCTTTGGCAAGGTCATGAACATCATTTCCACTGCAGGCTTACGCGGAAAGGTAAATGAATCCGTCTATTGTGCTTCTAAGTTTGCCGTTAGAGGATTTACAGAGAGCATCGTAAAGGAATGGGACGGATCGAATATCAATCCCACAGCCGTCTATATGGGCGGAATGGATACGCCATTCTGGGATGAATCCACTCATATTGCAGATCGCTCACGTTTAAAGTCTCCAGAGCAAGTTGCGTCACTAATCGTAGAACAGGACGACAACCGACCTGAAATCTTTATAGATCGTTAATTTCATCCCCGTTAAGCAGTTCTGAAATCACTTCGGAATTGAAGCCTTTGCTGTACAGAAATTTCTTCATGCGTGACTCGTATTCAAACCCACTGTACTTTTTGTATTTATGGTGAGCTTTGCGAGCATGTGCCAGCAAGGCTTCTTTTTCATCTTCAGCAGATTGACTGATCTTCGCTTCTTGAAATGCCATCTCAATAACATCCCACATATAGCCTTTTTGCTGAAGCTGCTGAGCAATCCTTTGCTTTTGTTCTTTCTCAGAACGTTTCTTTCCGCTTGAAAATTGTTTTTGAATAAACGCAATGCTAGCTTCTAGTTGCTCGTCATAACTGAACTGATCAAGTGCTTCTTCCGTGTGACGATCACTGATTCCTTTTTTCTTCAGCTCCTGCCGAATCATTCCAGGTCCTTTAAAGGATGTGTTCATACGGCTTCTTACGAGTGATTTTGCGAATGTTTGGTCATTCACAAAATCATACTCCGAAAGTTTTTGCAGAACGCGTTTGATCGTGGCTTCAGGAACTTCCTTCTTTTCTAGATATACCTCGATCTCATGAGCCGTTCGCATTCGAAAAGATAAATAGTGAAGAGCTTTATTAAAAGCTTTTCGATATTGATTTTCTTCAATGATGGATACCCATTCTTCTTCATCGATCTCCATACCTTTTTGAAGTGAAAACTTTATTAAAACATCTGCGTCTACGCTAAACGCAAATTCTTCTTTTGAGCCTTTTTGTATAAAAATATTGAATCGTTCGTCGTTTTTTTGCTGAGCAGAAATCCTTGTTATAACAGCCATCTACCCACCTTCTTTCACCAATTAGTGTACCATATTTAATGAATTTCGTACTGTTTGAACAGTCTGCGAACCATTGATTTGTAACTATAAGAGAATGTTAACGAAACAAGCACTTTATCGTTGGATGAAGTAGAGGATATAAGCAGCATCGGTGGTTAGAGTTGATTTTCAAGTGTAGAAAGTTCAGTTACAGGTGCTTACGCAGCATTCTCAGGTGGAATTCCGTACATTACAGGTCATTAACCTCACTTTACCGGCGAACGCGTAATAAATAAAAGAACACGTACCGTAAAAAGCAGATTCCACACCAGAGGCTCATCTACTCATCAAATAAAAAAGCATCCTCTCGGTTTAGGAGAGAATGCTTTTTCGTGAAAGTGCAACCTGCACTTATGAAGGCTTATCAACAACGTTTTGCATTTGCGCCATATTTATTCTCGAGCAACTCTGCAAAAAACTCTTTTTCAGTAGGCGGTGTGCGCTCTGGATGATTTTCTTTTAGGTGCTTCACATATGCTTGATAATCAGGCAGATTTGAGATGCCCTTTCCGATATATAAAAGGATCTGGAAAATGTTTTTCACCCATTGCCAAGCGGCATGAAATGTCACGATACATCACCAAGCTTTGTTTGTACAAACGGCTCTTCTGATGTTTCTAAAGGCTTCTCGCTCTTGACCGCCTTGTACCAGATGCGCATCGCATCAATCAGCACTCCTAAAATAAGTAACATAAAAATCGCGGTTAAATAAGCGTTTAACGTATTGTTAAAGACCAGCTGTTTAGCAGCTTCCATGGAAGGTACAGTTGCAGGCAAATTGCCGCTCGCTATTGCTTCCTTCATCACTTCTGCTTGCTTCAAGAAACCAATTTTCGGAACATCAGAAAAAATCTTTTGCCAAGCAGCTGAGAACGTTACGATCATCAGCCAAGCAAGGGGAACTAATGTAACCCATACGAACTTCTTCTTGCCCATCTTCAAGATAACAGTTGTTGCCACGATAAGTGCGATGGCCGCTAACATTTGGTTAACGATACCGAACAATGGCCACAGTGTATTGATTCCGCCTAACGGATCAGTTACACCAACAACTAAGAAATAACCCCAGCCTGCAACGACTAACGCACTCGTGAAATATACAGCCGGCATAGAGTCTGTTTTTCGAAGCGGCTTATATATTTGTCCGAGAAGATCCTGCAACATAAACCTGCCTACCCGTGTACCTGCGTCTATGGTGGTTAGTATGAACACGGCTTCAAATAGTATCGCAAAATGGTACCAGAACGCCATCAATTGTGGCCCACCAATCACTTGCGAGAAAATTTGGGCGATACCTACTGCTAACGAAGGAGCACCGCCTGTACGAGAAAGAATAGATTCTTCATCGACATTTTTAGCGAGATCATTGATCTCATCTGCTGATACTGTGAAACCCCAAGAGGATATCGTGGTAGCAGCGGTCGCGACATCCGTTCCGATCGCAGCACCTGGTGAGTTGATCGCAAAGTAAATCCCTGGAGTTAATAGCGTTGCCGCTACCATCGCCATAATCGCAACAAATGATTCAGTTAACATTCCGGCGTAACCGATCATAGGAGCATGCTGCTCGTTCGCAATCAGTTTAGGAGATGTTCCTGAAGAGATCAGAGCATGGAAACCAGAGATGGCTCCGCACGCAATCGTAATGAACAAGAACGGAAAGAGGTTCCCTGCGAATACAGGCCCTGTTCCATCAATAAATTTAGTAAGTGCAGGCATCTGAATCTCAGGCATTACGATAAGAATACCGAGTGCCATCATTCCGATTACCCCTACTTTTAGAAACGTACTTAAATAGTCTCTTGGTGCAAGAAGCATCCAAACAGGTAGAACGGATGCAAGGAAGCCATAAACAATCAGCATCCAAGCTAAAGTCTCACCATCGAAAGTAAAAAGAGGTGCTAGTGTTGGTGAGTCCGCTACCCATTGGCCGCTGACCAAAGCAAATATTAACAATACAAAACCAATTATAGACGCTTCCCCTACTCTTCCCGGGCGTAAATATCGCATATAAACACCCATGAAAAGAGCGATTGGAATGGTCATGGCAATCGTATATGTACCCCATGGGCTGGACTTAAGTGCGTTAACAACTACTAGTGCAAGCACGGCAATTAAAATAACCATAATAGCAAAAACACCGATTAGCGCTAGCATTCCACCAACTGGCCCTATTTCTTCCTTTGCAATCTGACCGATTGATTTACCTCTACGTCTCATGGAAATAATTAAAATAACAAAGTCTTGTACAGCACCAGCAAGAACAGCTCCGACAATAATCCAGATGGTTCCTGGAAGATATCCCATCTGTGCCGCTAATGTTGGACCTACAAGGGGACCTGCACCTGCGATCGCTGCAAAATGGTGTCCATATAGAACCCATTTGTTTGTTGGTACATAATCCTTCCCATCTGCATACCTTTCTGCAGGTGTTGCATTGTTTTTATTAAGGCTGAAGATTTTTGTAGCAATAAATCGTGCATAAAAGCGGTACGCAATAGCATACGTACACAATGAAGCAACAACAAACCAGATCGCGTTGATCTTCTCATCTCTTTGAAGCGCGATGATTGACAAGGCGATTCCACCAGCTAAAGCAATCCCAATCCATAAGAGCGCTTTCAAAAAGGGGTTCTTCTTTTTTGCTTGCACATTTCTTTGGAGCTCCATAAGCCTTCTTTCCTCCTTAATAGGGTAATATAATATGTACAAGATGAATTATATCAAATATTCATAATTTTTAAATAAATAAATCGGAAAGAGGTGGATTACCTTGAAAAGAATCTTAGTAACCGGAGGCACTGGCTTTGTAGGGGGATTTCTAACCAAGCACCTTACAGCGCTTGGAAATGAAGTCTATATTCTGACAAGAAAAGATAAACAGTCAGAGAAAAAAGGCGTTCAATATGTGCAATGGATGGGAAGCAATGAACCTGACCTGCCTCCGATCGATGCCGTTGTTAACCTTGCTGGAGAATCTATAAATGGCAGATGGACCGATGAAAAGAAAAAATCGATTTTAAACAGCCGCTTAAAGGTGACAGAAGAATTATTAAAGCTTGTTAAGAAGATGCCTCAAAAGCCTTCTGTTTGGGTTAACGCTTCTGCCATAGGCTATTATGGTACTTCTGAAACCGAAGTGTTCACAGAGAGATCCTCAAAGCATGGCTCTGACTTTTTAGCTGAAGTCGTAAAAGCCTGGGAAACAAAAGCATCAGCAGCAGAATCCCTTGGTATCAGAACGGTTTTCACACGGTTCGGCCTCGTACTAGGTAAAGACGGTGGAGTACTTCCCCAGCTAAGCCTTCCCTATCGATTCTTTGCAGGGGGTACGGTTGGTTCAGGTGAGCAGTGGGTTTCATGGGTGCACGTGGAAGATGTAGCAAAACTCATTACAGAAGCGATAGAGAATGAACAATATTCAGGACCTGTAAACGTTACTTCCCCACATCCTGTTAAGATGAAAGAATTTGGTCAAGTAACAGCTGACGTTATGCATCGCCCACACTGGCTCCCGGCACCATCTATAGCTTTTAAAATCATGTTTGGAGAGATGAGTATGTTGATTCTCAAGGGACAGCACGTCCTTCCTGAAAAAGCGGGAAACTTAGGCTATACGTTTACATATCCTCACTTAAAGGGGGCTTTACATGATTTGTTACAATGATAATAAAAATAATTTATCAGGTGACACATTATGAAAACATTAATCCAAAAAGCAAAAGTATATCCGATTACGAGCAGCGAACTTCAGCAAGGAGATGTTCTAGTAGAAAACGGCAAAATCTCAGCTGTCGAAGCACACATAGAACCGTCAGCTGACATGGAGATCATCCAAGCTGAAAACCTGCATCTTCTTCCAGGATTCATTGATGTTCATACTCATTTAGGTTTGTATGATGAAGGAACAGGCTGGGCTGGCAATGATGCTAACGAGACGCACGAGGTGCTCACACCTCACATCCGTGCGATCGACGGCTGCCACCCTCTAGACATCGCCTTTAAAGATGCTGTTCGTTTTGGAGTAACTACTGCTCACATCATGCCCGGAAGTGCAAATGTTATTGGTGGAACAACCTCTGTTATCAAAACGCATGGTCATGACATCAGAAAGATGATTATTAAGGAAACAGCAGGACTTAAAATCGCGTTGGGTGAAAATCCAAAACGTATTCATAGTGGACGTCATAATGATTCCATCACCCGTATGGGAATTATGGGCATGCTTCGTGAAGCCTTCTATCAAGCAAAAGATTCAGCGTATCAAGATAATTTGCGTGTTGCACCGATCGCAGCTGCTTTAAACCGTGAGATTCCTGTTCGCATTCATGCTCACCGTGCAGATGATATACTTTCGGCTATCCGTTTTGCGGAGGAATTCAACTTAGATTTTCGTATTGAACACTGTACAGAAGGCCACCTTATTGCAGACTCATTTAAAGACTTGAACTTGAAAGTAAGCGTTGGTCCTACTCTGACACGAAAGTCCAAAATCGAACTGAAGAACAAATCATGGGAAACGTACCGTATACTATCTGAAAATAATGTTGATGTTTCCATTACGACCGATCATCCTTACATCCCTATACAGTATTTAAACGTTTGTGCGGCAATTGCTGTAAGGGAAGGTTTGAGTGAAAAAAAGGCGCTTGAAGGGATCACCATCGCTCCTGCCAGAAATCTTGGAATAGATGATCAAGTAGGCAGTATCGAGCCAGGAAAAGATGCAGATTTATCCCTTTGGACCGAGCATCCGTTCCACTTTTCTGCTACCCCTGTTATGACCATGATTGACGGTGAAATAATTTACAAAAAATCTACAAAATAACTATTTTCTTTTTTGAAAAAATGTCTTATGATACAAATAGAGCAACATGCGGATTAAGCGAATCCGGAACATTTTAAAAGTCGCTCAAGAGTCAAATACAACATTATTTTCATAAATTAAATATTGAAGCAAGGGAAGGCAATTGGTGCGCCACCAGCTATGACTGGTCCTAGTGGGTTCGATTCCCACCCCGAATTAATTTTTATTCTTAATTCGAGGGTGGGGGATACTTCTGCCCTCTAGGAGGGATTAAATTGTTGAAAAAGCGTGATTTATCAGAGAGTCATGTTCTTTACAATTTAATGGTGCACCCAGACGTCTTCCCTTTTGTGCGTCAAAAAGCGGCTTCATTCGAAGAATTTCTATTTCTAACGAAGCAAACGATCGAGGAAGAGGACCAAGGAAACATTATTTCCAGAACGATTTTGGATGAGTGGCATAATCCAATCGGCACCATTAATTTATTTGATGTCCAAGATGGCTATGGCTTTCTTGGCACCTGGATTGGTCAGCCTTACTTCGGAAAAGGGTACAATTCTTTAGCAAAAGATGCTTTCTTTTCTGAATTGTTTTATGAAAAAGATATCCACACAATCTTTATGCGTATTCGTAAAGTAAATATTCGTTCACAAAAAGCAGCTGAAAAAATTCCTTATGTGACGTTAGCCAACGAAACAAGAAAAGATGTTTATAATCAGTTAAACCAAGGTCAGGATATCTATAACCTATATCAGATTGAAAAAGATAACTATCTCATGCACATGCTTCGTACGCAATCACAGCCTCTTGAAATTGTGGAAGAACAGTTAAAGGAAGCTTAATACAGGTAATGTGTACACTTACTCTGCGCATACTAATGAACATCACTCCTATTGAGTGGTGTTTATTTTTTTCTAAGGAGGTAAAGTTATGGAAAGCCGTAAACAACAAGCAAAAGAAAGAAACAACGATCTAACAAAAACACAAGAAATTCTATATAAAGAGGAATTAAAGTCTGCAGAATCAACGGCAGAGACACAAGAGATGACAAACGAAGATAATTCCTAAGTTTTTTTCATAGGCACGTCCCGTGGAAAGCGAGCATCTGTAACGGATTTTCTAAAAGGATGATTCTTCCTATAATATTTAGCTGAAAAATGCACATTCTATAGTTGAGGACAAGTTCCTCAATTGCTTTTGTTTTACGTTTCAAACATCGTGATATCTTTAAGGAGGTATTTGTGTGGAAAAACGTAACCGAAAGTCCTCATTGCACAATAATGCTAAAGCTTCTCAAGCCAAAGGACTTGATGTCGAGTACTCAAGTGAATTGGCAGATCAAAACGATCTTGAAGCACAAGCACGTGCACAAGCCGCTGACCGACGCCAGAAAAAAAGTCGTCGCTAAGTGCAAAAAGACCTGCTGGGATAGCAGGTCTTTTTTTAGTATAGAAATCCTTATGGTTTTAATATATTGTGGACAAAGTTATCCACAACACTGTTGATAATGTTGATATTTCAAATTAACATAATAGTTATTGTGTGCAAATTTGTGCAAATCACAATAGTTATGCACATTTTCTGTGGAAAAACATGTGGATAGTGTGTATATTTCTGAATTTTTTAAGCTTTAAATATATTATTTCATTTCAATCGTTTTAATGATTCTTGCTGGGTTACCCCCAACTACTACGTTAGCCGGTACATTTTTGGTGACTACAGCTCCAGAAGCTACAACCACATTATCTCCAATTGTTACACCTGGATTAATAATGACTCCCCCACCGAGCCAAACGTTATTTCCAATTTCAACAGGTTTTCCATACTCTACACCCGAATTTCTTTCACTAGGATCTAATGGATGTGTAGCCGCATAGACATGAACACCTGGTGCCAGCATACAATTATCTCCAAACCGAACTTCACACACATCTAAAATGGTACAGTCAAAGTTGGCATAAAAGTTTTCCCCAACATGAATGTTATAGCCATAATCACATTTAAAGTTCGGTTCTATTCCAACATTCTGACCGGTTGATCCGAATAATTTTTTTATTAAAGATGTACGCTTATCCATTTCCTCTTCCGTTGTTGCATTGTACTCTCGAGTCAGTCTTCTTGCTTGAATTCGTTCGTTTACAAGCTGCTCATCATCGGGACGATACATCTCGCCATCTATCATTTTCTCTTTTTCCGTTTTCACACAGCAGCATTCCCTTCGTGTCTTGACTTATTTCAGTACTAACGTACAAACAGCTTCAACTTGTGATGTTTGCGGAAACATATCCACAGGAGTAATTTGTTCTACTTTATAACCATTACTTATTAACATGTGGACATCTTTTGCTAATGTTGACGGATTACATGAAACGTAAATCATTTTTTTAGGTTTTGTTTTTATGATTGTATCTAAGAAAACAGGATCACACCCCGTTCTTGGTGGATCCACTACTACAACGTCGGGTTGCCAGCCTTCTTTAACCCATTTCGGGAGAAGTTTTTCTGCTTTTCCCGTTTCATAAAAAGCATTTTTGATGTGATGTTTGTCAGCATTTTTTCTAGCATCCATGATGGATTCTTTAATAATATCCATCCCTCTCACTTCTTGGGCATCTTTTGCAAGCCACATGCCGATCGTACCTGACCCACAATATGCATCAACGACCTTTTCATTACCAGTAAGGTTCGCCTGCCTTTTTACCTCGTTATATAAGTTCACGGTTTGCTCAGGATTCAATTGAAAAAATGCACGCGCTGATAGCTCAAAACGAAGATCGCCAAGATGCTCAGTAATCGTATCTTTTCCGTAAATCTCATCCGTCTGATCACCAAATACAAGCGAAGTTTTCTCTTCGTTTACATTTTGAACAAGAGATGTCACTTGAGGCAGTCTTTTCTTGATCTCTTCAATAAAAAGTTCTTTTTTCGGCAGCTCATTGGTTGCAGTTACGATGACTAGCTGAATTTCATCTGTACGGAAAGCCGTCCTAACTACAATCGTACGAATGCTACCAGTTTGTTCTTTTTCGTCATATACAGGCAGGTTCAGATCTCTTATAATCTGTTTCACTTTATTCGTTACAATATTTGTATCTTCGTGTTGAACGAGACAATGATCAATGTTAATCAGCTTGTGTGAGTTACTGCTGTAAAGACCAGCAATGATAGTATCATCGATTTTACCCACCTGAAACTGAGACTTGTTGCGATAGGCCCAAGGCTCATCCATTCCAATTGTTTTTCTCACATTCAATTTATCCCTATGAATCTTTGTGTATCGCTCAAAAGCCTGCACAACAATATCTCGTTTTTCTTTTAGTTGCGCCGGATAGGACATATGCTGAATCTGACATCCCCCGCACGTCTCATAGATCGGGCAAGGTGGTGTTACTCTATCCTTTGACTTTTTAAATACTTTTTTAATCTTTGCTTCTGCTCGATTTGGAAAGACTTTTGTAATAATAACCGACATTTCTTCACCCGGAATCCCTCCAGGGACAAATACAACTTGTCGTTCATGAAATCCGATCCCTTCTCCATTGATACCTAATCGTTTAATGGATAAAGGAATTGTCTCACCAATCTTCATAATGGGATTATTTTGTTTAGTATTCTTCATCATATCTTCACTCGTTTCTTAGCTAAAAGTGGCTTTCCTTATTGTAGACGAAACTTGCTTGTTCTACCAACTTCAATCTCAATCAAAAAAGAGTTTATATAAAAATAATACTAAAGTCAGATTGTCTTGAATTTTTATAATCTCTATAATAGCTTTAACGAAAGCGCTTTCGTAAATAGCGCTTATCATTTTTTGTATTTTCGAAACCGCTTTCGTTTCAATATTTATAATAAAGGAGGATATTGCTCAGTGAAAAAAATCTATGCCTTTGCTCTCTCTGCTTTATTAATGATGCCTAGCGGGGGGACTGCCTCTGCAGATGACGATGTGGATAAAGAAGTACAAAAAAAGAAAGGGAAAGCGAAATGGTCTCTTACTTGGTCAGATGAATTTAACAAACCTCAAATTGACCCAAAAAAGTGGACGTATGATATCGGTAACTGGATAAAAGATGAAGATGGGAATCTCATTACACCAGGCTGGGGAAACAATGAAAAACAGTATTACACGAACTCAGATGAGAACTCATTTATCAAAGATGGTAAATTGATTATCCGTGCTAAAAAAGAGAGTACAACTGATGACTCAGGTACTTATGATTATACGTCTGCCAAATTAAAAACAAAGGGATTATTCAGTCAAACGTATGGCCGGTATGAGGTTCGCGCTAAATCTCCTACAGGTAAGGGATTGTGGCCAGCGGTTTGGATGTTACCCGAAAAGGATCGATATGGCGGATGGGCTGCATCAGGGGAAATAGACATCATGGAAGCTTGGGGAAGTAAACCTAATAAAGCAGCTGGCACGCTCCATTATGGGGAGACTTGGCCAAACAATCGGTATACAGGTAAAGAGTTTGAATTCCCTTTTAACGAAGGAATCAATACTTGGCACACATATGCCATCGAATGGGAACCTGGTGAGATCAGATGGTATGTAGACGGTGAACTGTATCAAACGCAAAATGAGTGGTATGCAAAAGGACCAAATAATCCGATCAAGTTTTCTTATCCAGCACCTTTTGATCAAAACTTTTATTTAATCATGAACCTAGCTGTTGGTGGTTGGTTTGATGGAGATCCTGATGAAACGACTACGTTCCCTCAACAGATGGAGATTGATTATGTTCGTGTATATGAGATGAAAAACCACGATTACCGAGATCCAGTGGAACCTACTCCAAAGCCTGTTGAACTGCCTGAAGATGCTAAACAACCTCTTGATGATGGAAACCTGATTTATGACGGAAACTTTGAAAGACCTTTGACTCGCATCGATCAAAATGAAACACCATTCGATCCAACCTACTGGAACCTTGTTACCCTTCCTGACTTTGGTGGTGAAGCTTCTGCTGATAAAGAAATGATCGATAATAAGAATTTTGCAGTGATCACTCCACAAGTTCCTGGAGCATTTTCACATTCTGTTCAAGCGATCCAACTTCTTTCACTCGGCAAAAGCGGACGTTACAAAGTTAGTTTTGATGCAAAAGCAGCATCTGACCGACAAATGACTGTTAAAGTTGGCGGTGGCGCAGAGCGAGGTTGGGGTAAATACTCCAATGAAGAAAATATCAAATTAGGCACTGCACTTTCAAGTTATTCCTTTACCTTTGATATGCTTGCCGATACAGATCTTGCTGCTCGATTAGAATTCAATCTAGGGAACAACGGAAGCGTTCCTGTTTGGATCGGTAACGTGCGTGTAGAAGAAGTTACAAATGAGCCCATTGATGAGTCCGCCTCTAAGCCACCACTTCGCGATGGTAACCACATTTATAACGGAACATTCGATCAAGGCGCAATGGATCGATTAACGTATTGGAACTTTGTTTCCAAACACAAAAAAGATAGAGCTGTTGTTAGCGAGAAATCTCGTGAATTTCATGCTGATTTAAAGGGACACTCTACTAACAAAACAGATAAATACCTTGTTCAAAAAGGAATCCAATTGATCAAAGGAAATGATTACCTTTTAACTTTTAAAGGAAAAGCCGATAGAGCTCGATCCATTGCAATTGGTGTGTTAAATGAAAGCGGCAAACAGTTCTATGTAAAACCAGCTAAAGTAACTCTAAACAAAAAGAGTGATACGCACGAGGTAAGGTTTACGTATGAAGGAGAAACGTCAGATTATAATAGCCAGTTAATCTTTTACTTAGGCGGCAATCCTGCTGATGTTTACTTAGATGATATTGTTTTGAAAAAATTAACCAACATTCCTGATTACAACGATGTGGACATGAAACCATTAAAAAATGGAGATTTTCTTTCCGGCCTTTCATTTTGGAGCCCCTACATTCATTACGATGCTAACGCTGAAATTGTGAGTGAGGAAGGCAAAGCCATGATTAACATCAATTCTGAAGGAAATGAGCCATGGAGCGTTCTTTTAGAACAAGGCAATTTAAAATTAGTTGAGGGATTGAATTACGAACTACGTTTTTCGGTTTCCTCACAGATCGCTCGCAACATAGAGGTAACTTTAGAGAACGCACAGTACAAGCGTTATTTTGCTGAGAGCATTGAAATTGGAACTGAAAAAACCACCTATACGTACAAAATAACCCCTACTGATACAGATACGTTGTCTTTAAAATTCCTTTTTGGAAAGAGTCTAGGATCACCACTAGGCGAACATGAGATCTATCTCGATGACGTGCAGCTATCTGTTTTAAAATAATCCTTGAACGCTTAAACCACTGTTTTCTCAAAAGCAAAGGTTTAAGCGTTTTTTGTATCCTTTTAGTACAAAAAGAAACACCTTCGCAAAGTATGCAAAAGTGTTTTTTAAGACTTAAACAATAATGGTGTTGGCACAGATTTCTTAAGCTGTAAGTCGTCTAAGCTTTTGAATGTGTAGCCTCTTTTTTGAAGAGCTTCAATCGTGCGTTCGAGGGCATCTGCATTGTCTTTAGAAACTGTATGCAAAAGCATGATGCTACCTGGATGAATCTGCTTCATGATCTGATTGTATGAATATTGCCAACCACGCTGTTTATTGGTTTCCCAATCTAAAAAGGCAAGTGACCAGAACACATGTGTATAGCCTTCTTGTTTAGCAAGCATAATCGTTCTTTCGCTAAACACTCCTCTTGGAGGTCGAATATAGCTCATATCAGTTTTTCCGGTTATCTCCGTGTATCTGTGCTTTACTTTTTCAAGCTCGTTCTTCAAACGTGCATCAGACACTTGGGTAAGATCTGGATGGTAATAAGAGTGATTCCCAACAATATGCCCTTCTTCAGCCATTCGTTTAATTAGGTGAGGGTGAGTCTTCATAAATTGTCCGGTTACAAAAAAGGCTGCAGGTACTTTCTTTCTCTTCAAAACATCCAAAACGTTATCGGTATAACCGTTTTCGTATCCATTATCAAAGGTTAAATAGATATCTTTTTTGGTCGGGTCCCCAATAAAAAGGCTATCGTATTTATGGACGAGCTCCATGTATCTTGCATCTGTAATCGGAGGCTTCTCTTCCCCTTTTTTCTCAAAGTACCATTCCAGTCTTTGATTGGATACGCCTCTTTGAGCATAAATAACATGCGTTTGTGTAAAAAATATGATTGAAACCAATATTAGGCACAGGAGCCGATTGATTTTCATTAAACTTCCTCCTTCAAGCGACAACCTATACCTTTATTTTGGTGTAATTGTAGAAAACCATGCTAGGGATATAAAGGAAACGAGTGTAATTTGTTGAAACCAAATATCCTGGCGTTTTATATCCGATAGTTTATATGGTGAATCCTAAATTTTTCTGCTTCAATCCACAAATTTTGATGCTCAATCCTAAAGTTTTGTGCTTCAATCCACAAGTTTTAATGCCCAATCCTAAAGTTTTTGCGATTTATCCACGAGTCTACAGGTATAGACAAATTTCGACATCCGAACCGCAAAAAAAAAACCACAGTTCCATATCAGAACTGTGGCTCACACATTCATTTTATTTAAATACGGGATCTTTAAACTGCTCTAACTTCTGTAAGGACGACTTCTCCACATGCTCATGAAGACTGTTTCCGTGTGAATCCATCGTTACAACGGCTGTAAATCCATTAACGCGAATGTGCCACATCGCTTCTGGAACACCGAATTCCATCAGGTCAACACCTTCTACTTTCTCCATGCACTCTGCGTAATATTGTGCAGCTCCACCAATAGCGTTCAAATAGACACCACCATGTTCTTTAAGAGCTGCTAATGTTTTTGAACCCATTCCACCTTTACCAATAACTGCCCGGATTCCGAACTTTTTCATAATATCACCTTGGTATGGTTCCTCACGAATACTTGTAGTCGGTCCTGCCGCTTTTACAACCCAGTTTCCTTCAGCGTCTTTTGCCATTACTGGTCCGCAGTGATAGATGATCTGACCGTTCAGATCGATTGGAGCAGGATTATCCATTAAGTGTTTATGAATAGCATCTCGACCTGTATGCATCATTCCGTTGATCGTCACAACATCTCCGACTTTTAGCTCTCGAATCTGCTCTTCGGTAATAGGAGCTTCAAGTGTGACGCTTCTCGTCTTTTCTTCCTGCTGTTCAACAGCAGCAGCTGCTTCCTCTTCAGCTTTAGTGAAGTCCACTTCTTCGCCTTCTGTATACAACCAATCTAGAATTTCTCCCGTTTCAGCGTTCAGTTTTACACCTAAACGACGGTATGCCCAGCAGTTATAAGCTACTGATACAAAGAAACTCGCTGGAATACGATTGATCACACCAACTTTACAGCCAAGTAATGTCGTTTCACCGCCAAAGCCCATCGTACCGATACCGAGCTTATTCGCGTTCTCCATCACATACTCTTCAAGTTTACGAAGATTTTCGTTCGGATTAACGTCATCTACCGAACGGAATAGCATCTCTTTAGCAAGCTCATAACCTGATGTACGGTCACCACCGATCCCAACACCGATAAAGCCAGCACTACAGCCTTGGCCTTGAGCTTGGTAAACGGAGTGCATAATACATTTACGAATCCCGTCTAAATCACGTCCCGCACGTCCTAAGCCTTCTAACTCAGCAGGAAGACTATATTGAATGTTTTTGTTCTCACACCCGCCGCCTTTTAAAATCAGCCGCGCATCGATGTAATCTTCTTCCCACTGCTCAAATTTAATAACAGGCGTCCCGTCTCCTAAGTTGTCTCCACTGTTGTCTCCAGTGATCGAATCAACTGAGTTCGGACGAAGCTTCGTATCTTTTGTTGCATCCGCGATCGCTTGACGAATCGCTTTTTTCATCTTAATCTGGTTCGCTCCTACAGGAACTTTGATCTTAAAAGTAGGAAGTCCCGTATCCTGACAGATCGGTGAAACATTTTCATCAGCTTTTAAAATATTATCCGTAATCGTATCTAAAGACATCGCAGCACGTGTTCCGGCGTTTTCTTTTAGCTTAGCTGCAAGAATGGCACGGCGAACGTCTTTTGGCAATTTCGTTGATGTTTCTACAATCAGCTTGTACATGCTTTCTTGAAATTTCTCCATCTCTTCACTACCCCTTTATGACTTGCTATTGTAAGCGTAATCAAAATTATTAATGAGTTCATTATAACAAAAAAAACCGCTTCTTTAATAAAGAAACGGTTTTCGAGCTTATTTTTCTTCCCAATCGTGACGGAACTGTTTGCACTTTTCTTCTAAGTCGTCCAGCATTCCGATGATTCGGTCGATCTCTTCAATTCCAGCTGTTTCAGCATCTATAGAATCTAAAACATCAACTAATAAGTCAATACGATTTTTAATATATTCTTTTTGAGAGGATTTATCCTGAATAGAGTTACCCATGTTGCTCTCTCCTTTCCATCCCTTCTACTTTAACAAGGTCAACCGATTTTGCCAACAGAATATTATCCTTTTTCTTTAATGAGGCTTCGGTTAAGATAGATACTGTCCATTTATGGTCGCAAAGGAGATGTATGATGGTGTTAAAAACCGAATTAAAAGCGATAACCCCAAAGAACGATCCGTGGGAAGCTTATTTAGATATGAGTGAACATAAAAAACTTCAGCTATCCAATATAGAAATTACGACAACCACATTGTGCAACATGCGTTGTGCACACTGCGCTGTCGGATACACGCTGCAAACAAAAGACCCTGAGCCTCTTCCACTTGACCTTGTCATCAAAAGACTCGATGAGATCCCTCAATTAAGAGCATTCAGTATTACTGGCGGTGAGCCGATGCTTTCCTTAAAATCAGTAAATAATTACGTTGTGCCACTTTTAAAATACGCAAGAGAACGTGGTGCACGCACTCAGATCAACTCAAATTTAACTTTAGATTTAGCACGCTACGAAAAAATTATTCCGTATTTGGATGTGCTTCACATTTCCCATAACTGGGGAACGGTGGAGGAATTTTCTGATACTGGTTTTGCGATGATGGAAAAGAAGCCTTCTGTTGAACAACGCCAAGCGTATTTCACCCGCTTAGTTGAAAACGCACAAGCTTTAACAAAAGCTGGTGTGATGGTATCTGCTGAAACGATGTTAAATAAGAAGACGTTGCCCTACTTAGAAGAGATACATAAACACGTTCTTGAGATGGGCTGTCAGCGTCATGAGATTCACCCTATGTACCCGAGCGATTTCGCGAGTACTTTGGAAACAATCTCTCTACATGAAATGCGTGAAAGTATTCATCATCTACTCAATATTCGTGATAAGAACACATGGATGCTATTCGGAACTCTTCCCTTCTATGCTTGCTCCCAAGACGAAGAGGACTTAAGGTTGATCAGAAGACTTCAAACAGAAGAAAATGTTACAGTGCGTAATGACCCTGATGGAAGATCGAGGTTAAACATCAACCTGTTTGATGGCAATATTATTGTTACAGACTTTGGGGATGCTCCTGCTCTCGGGAACATTAAAGACACGAGCTTGCTTGATGCTTATGAAGCATGGAACCAATCAGAACTTGCTAAAGAACTAGGCTGTCATTGCCCAGCTGTGCAATGTTTAGGACCGAACGTGCTTGTAAAGCATTCTTACTATCAAGAAGTTGATTTTAAAAATAATACCTCAAAGCTTTAAAGCGTTAAAAAGTTATAAACTTTACAAAAGTAAGTTTAAACCGTATAATAGGAGGCAAATATAGACTGTAGAAAAAGCATCGTTTTTTCATATAGATTGAGGTGAATGATAATGGATTATAGCACGATGTGTCCGAAGTACGAAGTAGCCATGGATATTATCGGCAAAAAATGGACAGGACTCATCATTCGCGTTTTGATGGATGGCCCTAAACGGTTTAAAGACATCAAGTCCCAGATTCCCGAAATGAGCGATCGTATGCTTACAGAACGGATGAAGGAATTAGAGTCTGTGGGAATTGTGAAACGTAACGTTTACCCAGAGACGCCTGTGCGAATTGAGTATTCACTGACGGATAAAGGTAATTCTTTAAAAACAATTATCAATGCCATTCAAGACTGGAGCGAACAATGGGTGGACCATTGTTAATTTTTTAATGCTGAGAGATGGTACTTTTAATCCGTCCTCTTCATTGACAGTTGATTGAAGTGAAAGGTGCGAGACTCCTACGGGACGAGCGGTCAGGTGGAGACTCCTAATGGCGCAAAGCGGCAGGAGGCTCACCGTTCGCCCCGTGGAAAGCGAGCACCTGTAGCGGAAATCAACTACTTTCAAAGTACAACAAAGGTGAAGCAAAAAGAAAGGACAGCTGATTAAGGAGCTGTCCTTTTTTACATATTGCTTGTATGAAAACTGAATGAGACGTGGTCTTGAACCGGAATCCAAGCACCAATTCCTTGCTGTGTAACGTTTTGAATGACGATCTCTCTCTTACCGCCTTTTAGAACGATATACACTTCTCCGTAAGTTACTCTTCCTCTTTCATTTACGGCTGGGACATAACTATTTAAATATCCTACCTGTTTTGGTGACACATGGTATACGTTTGATTTCTTTGTACCCGCACCAACAGCAGTTTGGAACGATAACGGCAGCTTCGATTTTTCTGCTGCTGTGATGAGCATCATCTTTTGAACGGCTTCACTATTAGGAATAGAAGCTGTCAGGCCACCACTCACTTTTTTATGAGCCGTTTGATTATAAGACAATTTCGCAACGGCTTTTGCACCCCTATTGTCTAAACGGTTCGTGTTAATCTGTTGATGTTCCCAGTTCACGGTCGTCTCTGTTGATTGATAAGACAGCGGCCATTGACCTAAGTAAATTTTTGCACGGTACCAGAAAGCTACTTTTGATCCATTGATCGTCGACTCATTCAATAATCGAATGAGATCCGGATTTGTGATTGGAACATCAGACGTTTTAAGCATTGCTTTTGCGAGCTTGCTCGGTTCTAAGTACGGAAGATCTTGTGCAGAGTTAGGATACGTGTTCTCTTTTGATATGCTAAGAACAGAACTCGGTACTTTTATATCTGCCTTTGGAGCAGCCTTTTCTATTTTTTCTGCTTGTTTTTGTTCTTGTTCTGGCTGTTGTTTTGTTTTTTCAGCTGCTAGCGCTGTATTGGATAACACAAAAAGCATGACAAATAACATAATAAAAATTCTCTTTTTCATAACATCCTCCTTTCCCCTATTTTTTTCTAACCCACAAAATTTATCCACGTTCCTTACTTTGTTTCGTACGGGTATTGTTGGAAATAAAAAAACCTGATTCTCTAAAGAACCAGGGTATTATTCAAGCTTGAATGGTGAAACTTTCGGTGATTTTTATACTATCTTTAACGGACTGGACCATGGAGCAATTTTTTCGCGTTACATGTAATGCTTTTTCAACCTTTTCCTCAGACAAATTCTTACCTTTTATTAAAAAATGAAGATGAATTTCAGATACTCTGTTAGCCTCTTTTTCCACTCTCGTCTCTTTAGCTTGAACAGTAATATCTTCATAAGGCATTCTCATCCGCTCTAGTACTTTACGTAGAACTCCACCACTGCATACGGCGATAGATGAAACGAGCAGTTGAAACGGTCGATAACCATACTCCGCGTTCCCGCTTATTTCGAGTGTTCCGAAATCTACCTCGGTTTCAAAACCATTTTCAGTCATCTTAAATTCCAAATTTACACACCTCTAATCTTGAACTTTACACTCAACTTTTTATGATTTCCATTGTACAATGGTTTTAGTTTGTTTTGAAAAGGAGATGCTCATGCAGCTTTCTACGTATAAATTCTCAGTTTTAGTCAGCATTGTTTTTATTTCAGGTTTCGCTCAAGGCATGCTGCTTCCTTTAATTGCAGTCATTTTTGAACAGGACGGTACATCCGCTTCCTTAAATGGTTTTCATGCAACAGCTCTTTATATAGGGATCTTGATCGCTTCTCCATTTATTGAGAAGCCTCTTAGAAGGTTTGGGTATAAACCACTCATATTAGCTGGTCTGTTAGCTGTCGTACTCTGTTTTGCAATGTTTCCCGTCTGGAAAGTATTTTGGTTTTGGTTTGTATTAAGACTGTTGATCGGTATTGGAGATCATATGCTGCATTTCTCTACGCAAACTTGGATCACGACAAGTAGCCCTGAAAACAAGAGAGGCAGAAATATCTCTATATATGGGATTGCGTTCGGAGCAGGATTTGGAATCGGACCTCTTATGACGAAGATGTTAGAAGTGAACGAAAACCTTCCTTTTTGGCTTGCTGCAGGTCTTTGTTTTCTTTCTTTTCTTCTTATGACATCGATACGCAACGAAAGACCTGAAACAGAATCTGCTCGTACTTCTGGCATTACTGCCATCGATCGCTATAAAGATGTACTGAAATTAGCATGGGTATCTTTGTTGCCGCCATTTGGTTACGGCTTTTTAGAAGCGACTCTTCACGGCTCTTTTCCCGTATTTGCACTTCGCAACGGGATAAGCTTAGATTGGGTAGCGCTTCTGCTGCCAGCCTTCGTGTTAGGCAGCCTTGTTTTCCAGCTGCCACTTGGAATTCTCAGTGATAAATTGGGGCGAAAACCAATTCTCATCTTTTCTTTCGTCTCCGGCTTCTTCTCGTTTTTGGCAACATATTGGAGCATGAATAACTTTTGGCTTCTTATCAGTTTGTTCTTTTTATCTGGAATGTTTGTCGGATCGATGTTCTCTCTAGGGATCGCGTATATGAGTGATCTACTTCCTAAATATCACCTTCCAGCAGGTAATATCTTAGCAGGCATCAGCTTTAGCATAGGCAGCATGTCTGGTCCTATGATCGGCGGAAGCTTCATAAGCTGGTTCGATGGCGGTGCTTTTGTATTTGCCATCTGCGGTATGTTATTTGTACTCTGCTTACCGATTCTTTTTATTAAAAATAAACATGAGATCGCGCTTAAGTCTAAAACAGCTTAAAAATAATATTTTTCTTTTTACACCATATTAATAAAGCAGGAATTTTGACTTTAGTTGTTCAATCTTTAAACTAGAAATTAGATAACTTAACTATCTTCAAAACAAGGAGTAGATATTTTTATGATGAGATTACGTTCGGATATGCCAGAACTCAGTGGTGCTACACAATGGATTAATGGAGAAGTTTCTAAAAGTGACTTGATTGGAAACAAACCAACGCTTATTCATTTTTGGTCTGTAAGCTGCGGATTATGTAAGGATGCAATGCCTATCATTAATCAATTCCGCAATGACTATAAAGACGAACTGAACGTTATAGCGGTTCATATGCCTCGTTCAGAAAAAGATTTGGATATCGATCAAATTAAAGAAGTAGCAGCAGAACACGATATTACACAGCCCATCTTCGTTGATAACGACCACGCTCTAACAGACGCGTTTGAAAATGAATACGTACCTGCTTATTATGTTTTTGATGCAGAAGGAAAGCTACGTCATTACCAAGCTGGTGGGGACGGTATGAAGATGCTAACAAAGCGTGTTAACCGTGTACTAGGAAAAGAAACAAAGTAAGTATACTAAAACCGGACAGCTATAATCGCTGTCCGGTTTCTTTTATCTTATAAAATTCTTGCTTTAGATTTATTTTAGCAATCGTTCAATCCAACGAAAGAGCACCGCTAAGAACTTATATAAAAACAGTCCTAGCATCGCACCGATACCGTTAAGAAATATATCATCGATATCGAATATTCGTTTGAAATACTCATATTGAAGAACCTCTATAATAAAGCTTGTACCAAAACCAAAAATGAAAATAAAACGCCATGAGTTAAACACTCGGTAAATTAAAGGCAGCAACAAACCAAATGGTACAAACAAAATAACATTTCCTATTATGTTCTTCAGAATGAGCCAATCATCATCGCTTCTCCACATCAGCCTTATACTGTCAAACAAAACGAGATTAGCTGATCTTCCATAAACGTACTCATTAAATGAGAAAAGAGTGGCTTTAATCAAAACTGCCATGTACACGATAAAAAGAAGTGTACCTAAAATGCTAAAGATGAATCTTACTTTTTTCATACTGCCTTTTCTCCTGCCTTTTTTAAAGAAATTCCCATAAGTGCCTTTTTAGTGTAACACGCAAAGCTCTTAAGGAGATACAGGTAAAAGACACAAACTTTCTCCCATTACCTATACACATTTCGCATAGTTCATTCAAAACATGTACTTCTTATGTACTTTTTCATTGCCGATTCTAAACAAATAAAAAAGCCGCCCTGCTAAGAGGACAGCTTCATACTTGTTCGTGTTCGATTAATGAAAGTCATTCTTTTTGTTAGAAGACTTACTCGTCTTATGCTGACTATCATTTTTGTTGTTCTTATTGTTGTGGGTCTGTTTATTGCTTTTTCCCATATCAATAATACCTCCTTAACGACAAGGTATGTATAGTTTTTCCTAGGATTCAGCCTTTAACAAGCCCCTTTTCTTGGCAAAATCAATCTTAAACTTATGGAATGTGGCATTAAGGACTCCACCTGATAAAAGTACGATACCTGTAAGATAAAACCAAAGCATAAGAACAATAATCGCTCCAATACTTCCATAGGTAGCTGTATAATTCCCAAAATGATCCACATAGAATGCGAAACCGAACGAAACGATCTGCCAAAAGAATGTAGCAACAAGTGAACCGTACCAGATCTCACTATATTTCAGCTTTTTGCATGGAGCTAAATAATAGAGAACAGATACAACTGTCGAGATGATAAGAAAACTAATCAACCACCGTAACACTCCCCAGATTTGCAGGAACTCATCACTCAACCCTAAATAAGAAAACGCTGCGTTCCCAATCATCTTTCCGAATACAGGAAAAACAAGTGCAACTACAAAAGCAAAAATAACACCAAACGTTAAGAAAATAGCCAACAACCTTGTTTTAATGAAACTACGGCATTCTTTAACTCCGTATGCTTCATTTAACGTCTTAATTACTGCATTGATCGCATTAGAAGCTGACCATATCGTAGCTAGAATTCCAATAGATAAGAGACCACCGCTTCTGCCTTCTAATACAGCAAGTAAATTCTCCCGAACAGAATCCATCGCCTCTGTTGGTACAAAATGCTCTAACAGATCGAGCGCTTCTTTCGGTTCTATAAAAAAGGCACCGAGCGTTAATAAGAAGATAAGAAAAGGGAACAGGGAAAGCAGAAAATAATAAGCAAGCTGTGCTGCAAGTCCTGTAACATCTCCTCTTTGAAAACCATGCATGAATTCGATTCCAAATGCTTTGGCTTTCATATGTTTGAGTATATGCCATAACGTCAAAGTTTCTCTCACCCCTTACTTATTTTTATACATTTCCCTTTATCTTTCCCCTTACTTAGGGTGATAAAAACTTTTTTCAGGATAAGTTTATAATTTTTTATAATGGGTAACTTAAGAATAATTCCATATTACAACCTACAAAAAAAAAGGAGGAATTTTACATGAGTTTATTATGGGCACTTATAATTGGAGGAATCATCGGTTGGTTAGCAGGTCTTTTAACAGGGCGTGACGTACCAGGCGGAATCATCGGTAACATCATCGCAGGTTTTGTTGGTGCATGGTTAGGTGGATTATTGTTAGGTGATTGGGGACCAATGGTAGCAGGATTTGCAATCGTTCCAGCTATTATCGGTGCAGTTGTAGTAGTACTTATCGTAAGCTGGATCATGCGCAGTATGCGTAGCCGTGCTTAATAAGATTTACTAAAACATAACCCATTTACAAGAGAAAAGCTGGCTAAGGTTCGATCATAACATGATCTTCCTTGGCCAGCTTTTTACTTTGCTACAATAGTTATGCAATGCATTTAGGTTGCATAAGGTTTCCCGTTCGTTTAGTCGAGATTATAGCACTGATTAATGCTCTTCCGTCAATATTTATAATCGATGCTCAGCTACTTTAAAATCTCTTTTTAAACACATAGCTCGGCATCTCATAATTCATCTTTTCTGTATAAAAACGGTGAGCGTCTTTACGGTCCACATTTGAACTCAGTGCAACACAATTACAGTTATTTTGAAGTGCAAAGGACTCCAAAAATGCAAGAAGTTCCTCACCATATCCTTTTGATCTTTCGTTTGAATCAGTGATTAGATCGTATAAATAAATATGCTTGCCGTCGTAAAGGTTTGTCAGCATCGCAAAACCAGCCACAGCAACAATTTTTCCTTCATGAACATTGGCGAATAACGTATAACCTTCTTTCTCCATCTGCAAAAATAATTCATAGAAAAGGTCTTCTGAAAGATGTGTACGAAGCTGATTCATAACCGGAAAAGCATCACGTACTTCTTGTTCTGATGATAATTGACGAATTTCACCCATCCGATATCCTCCTGATTATAACGATTCTCTATTTTTTATTTCTATTAGAAGTCTCTCACAGCCGATTGTCACAAGATCATATACTTCTTGAAAATTACCAGTAAAGTACGGATCAGGAACATCCTCTTTTTCAACTTCAGGTACAAAGTCCATTAGTCTTGCGATCATACCTGTTTGAGTTTGTCCCGCCATCCTATGCATGTTACCGATATTCTCAGCGTCCATCCCGATGATATAATCGTAATCTGTTAAATCTTTTGTCTTCACTTGCCGTGCTTTTTGGCCATCATAGGATATTTGGTTTTCTTTCAAGATGTTCCTTGTTCCCTCATGCGGCGGTTCACCTGCATGCCAGTTTCCTGTTCCAGCAGAATCAATCGAAATGATTTCAGATAATCCTTCTCGTTTTACAAGATCTCGAAAAATTGCCTCCGCCATAGGAGATCGACATATGTTTCCCAAGCATACAAAGAGTACTTTAATCATGAATCATACCCCTTTCGTCTTCCTTTTAAAGGTATAACAATTTCATCCAATAATAAAGAGGAAATATACATAAAAAGAAAACCGAGCTTCTACCGACCCGGTTTCATTTGTTCTGTAAACTATGCTGTTGAATTTACAATAGATTGTTTCGAAAAGCTGCTTGCCCTCGGAACACGAGCATCCTGTGACGGATCGAAATCACTAAGTACTTTGGTATGAACTGGTCTTTTTGTGAAGTTCTTCTTAACTGTCTTTTCTTTCACTTCACTGACTAGTTGATTGGAGTGCAAGATGGGAGACTCCTACGGGACGAGCGGTCAGTCCGAAAAGTGGAAGTGACTCGTTCAGCCCCGACAAGCAAAAGTTGAATGGGCTAGGAAGGCGCACTTTGCATTCTTGACCATTCAACTTTTGACCTAGAGGGGCTAGTCACTGGAACTAGACAGGTGGGAGACTCCTAATGGCGCAAAGCGGCAGGAGGCTCACCGCACGCCCCGTGGAAAGCGAGCATCTGGAACGCAAATCAACTGCTTACAAAGCATCGTTTGCTATAACCGTCTAGTTAAGCCAGATAAGCCTCTCGAACAGACTCATTTGTAATGAGCTCATTCCCTTGACCAGCCATCACGATCTCTCCAGTCTGAAGCACATACCCTCGATTGGCGATTTGCAGAGCCTGAAATGCGTTTTGTTCAACGAGAAGAATCGTCATTCCTTCTTTATTGAGATCACTTATAATATCAAAAATTTGTTCTACAATAACAGGGGCTAATCCCATTGAAGGTTCATCAAGCAACAATAGACGCGGCTTTGACATAAGGGCACGACCCATGGCGAGCATCTGCTGCTCACCGCCACTCATCGTACCTCCTTTTTGGGTTAAACGTTCTCTCAACCTTGGAAAATAGTCGAAGACCTGTTCCATTCGTTCCTTGATGACTTTTTTGTCTTTTACGATAAAAGCACCCATCTCTAAATTCTCTTTTACCGAAAGTCTTGGAAATATCCTTCTTCCTTCAGGAACGTGGGCAATACCCGTTTGAGCAGTAATGTGCGCAGGTTGTTTAGAGATATCCTTTCCTTCATAGATAACAGAACCTGTTTTCGGCAGAACCTGTCCGCTGATCGTCTTTAATGTTGTGGATTTCCCTGCACCGTTCGATCCGATTAATGTAACGATTTCCCCTTTTTCTACAGAAATGCTGATACCTTTTAGCGCATGAATACCACCGTAATATGTGTTAATTTCTTTTAATTGCAGAATACTCATCGTTCTCCTCCTTACGCTGGTGTTACGGCACTTTTTCCAAGATAAGCTTCAATCACTTTTACATCATTACGGATTTCAGCAGGCTTACCTTCAGCGATCTTTTCACCATGATCCAATACAAAGATCTGTTCAGATATCTCCATTACTAGCTTCATATCATGTTCGATCAAAACGATTGTTACGTCTAGGTCCTCTCTCATACGATGGATAAACTCCGTTAACTCACGCGTTTCTCTCGGGTTCATCCCTGCTGCAGGTTCATCTAGCAGCAAGAGTTTAGGTTTCGTAGCCAGTGCACGCGCAATCTCTAGCCTGCGCTGAGCTCCATAAGATAGATTCTGAGCATCTTCGTTCAGATGCTTGGCAAGGCCGACATATTCAAGCCAATGGTAAGCCTCTTCTTTTGCCAGCTGTTCTTCTTCTCTTACCTTTTTTGTTTGAAACAGAGTACCAACGATTCCCGCTTTCAACTGTTTATGCAACCCTACCATTACATTCTCGAGAACGGTAATGTTTGAAAAAAGACGAATGTTTTGGAACGTACGAGCAATTCCGTGCCGGGAAATCTCGTGTGGCTTCAACCCAACTAAAGAAGTCGGTCCGAGTTGCACATTCCCGTTATCCGGCTGGTATACCCCTGTGATTAGGTTAAAAAAGGTAGTCTTCCCTGCTCCGTTCGGTCCGATCACAGCTGTTATCGAACCTTTTTCCACTGTCATATCAACTGAATTTACAGCAACCAGTCCGCCAAACTGTTTCGTAAGATTACTAACTGTTAGAATCGACATCTTTATACCGCCTCCTATGCCTGAAACCCTTTGTCAGGTTCAACCGTAATCTGTTCTTTTCTGTGCTTTTTAGACCCCTCTTTAAGAGACTCTTCATCAAACACAGGATTTTTAGATGGTATCAACCCTTGAGGGCGATAGATGGCAAATATGATTAAAATCGCTCCAAAGATAAATCGTTGCATTTTTGCTGGAGCAAGTGCTTCTGGAAAGCTGATCACACCGTCAAGACTCAATTGATTTAAGTAATTTGTAACCTCTGTTAGCACCTGTAGATTTAGTATGGTAATCACCGCTGCACCAAGGATTACACCTGGTACACTTCCCATGCCTCCTAAGATAACCATTACTAGGATGGTGATAGATTCTAGTAGTGTAAAACTTGTAGGGTCAACGAATGTTTGTTTCGCTGCAAATACAACTCCCATCATTCCTGAAAAAGAAGCCCCGATTGCAAATGCTAAAAGCTTTGTACGCACAAGGTGGATACCCATTGATTGTGCAGCGATCTCGTTCTCTCTAACCGCTTTCCATGAGCGGCCAATTTTTGAGAACTCGAATCTTCTAACAGCTAGAATGACAAGAAACAAGATACCAAGAACGATATAGTAGAATTGGTTTGGATATACAAACTGATAACCAAAGATCTCTGGAGGTTTAACAGATGCTAATCCCATTGCTCCATTCGTGATATTCACAGGTTTATCTAGATTATTAAATACAATTCTAATGATCTCACCGAAACCAAGCGTAACGATCGCTAAGTAGTCTCCTTTTACACGAAGTACAGGGATACCTAATAAGACACCGAAAAGCGCAGCTACAAAGCAGCCTATTAAAATAAAGATCCAAAAGCTCTCCCCCGATAACGGGAACGTTCCGAATGGCATAAAGTTAGCAGCTTGTCCTGTTGCAAAGATTCCATACGTATATGCCCCGATCGCAAAGAAGGCTACGAACCCGAGGTCTAGTAAACCTGCTAAACCAACTACAATATTAAGTCCTAATGCCATCGCTACATAGATACCGACAACTGTAGCGACTTCCATATACGACTGATAACCCGGTCCGGTGCTCGATACAAAAGGTATTACACCGATAAGGACGACGCCTGCTATCAACCATTTTAGCCGGTCTGGCAACTCTGTATAGTACAGAAGCAACAATGAGAACAACAGCAAGAGAAAAGCTGTTACAGATGCTTGAGCAAGATATAGGCTCAACGAGGTAATCAGTACATAAAGGACGAGCAGAATAATTTGTGCCAGCTTGTTGCCTTTTAGTTTACTTGTCAGCTTATTCATCGCTCTTCACCTACACTTTCTCAGTAACTGCTTTGCCGAACAGTCCTTCTGGTTTGAAAATTAATACGACAATTAGAATGGCGAACGCGAATACATCTTTATACTCTGCGCCGAAGATCCCACCCGTTAAGAGCTGCAGATTGGCAGCTGCGAACATCTCTAAAATCCCTAACATTAATCCTCCAGCCATAGCACCGCGTATATTTCCGATGCCTCCAAGAACTGCAGCTGTAAATGCTTTTAATCCTAGAATAAAGCCAATGTACGGATCAATCGTTCCATATTGCACAGCAAATAGAACACCTGTTGCTCCACCTAGAGCTGATCCGATAAAAAAGGTCAACGAGATTACTTTGTTCACATTGATAGACATAAGGGAAGCTGTTTCACGATCTTGAGCTACTGCTCTCATCGCCATGCCCCACTTCGTTTTATTAACGAAAAAGTCCAGGCCGATCATCATGATCACTACTGCAATGATTAAGATCAATGTAGATGTTTTAAAGAAAGCATCACTAAACGAAGATGAGATGCTAGAAAATTTTATGGAAAATTGCTCATTAAACATAGATGGACCTGTTAAGATATAATTTCCTCTTTTGTATTCCGTAATAAAACGTACGAGATCTTGCAGCAGGAAAGATACACCGATCGCCGAGATCAACGTGATCAGTTTAGGCGAATTCCTGAGTGGTCTGTACGCCATCCGCTCTATCCCAACACCCATGAAACCGGTCAGGATCGACGTAACGACCAACACAAGAATTAAAGCAAGAATGGCAGGCATTGCCGCTAGCCAGCCCATGCCTGTCATGAGAATCAGCATCGCAACTCCGATAAAAGCACCTGTCATAAAAATTTCACCGTGGGCGAAATTGATGAGCTCTAAAATCCCATAAACCATCGTATAACCAAGTGCAATAACTGCGTATATCGCACCAAGAGCAATACCATCTACAAGTACTTGAGGCAGACTTTGTAAAATTTCAGCTAACATAAATATTCCTCTCTTTCACGTCTGGGGAGTGTATGTAAAAAAGAAGAGGGACATGGCCGTTAGGGTCATTCCCTCTCTTGTAAACATAAGTTTACTTACTGATTTCGCCTTCTTGAACGCCTGGATATTTAGCTTCACTGAACTTGTAGATGTATACTTTTGCAAACTTGTTGTCTCCGATATCATCGAAACCAACCTTCGTAACAACACCTTGGAAATCTTGAATCTTACGAATTTCTTCTGCTACTTTCTCACGTGCCGGAACGTCTCCGTCACTTCCTTCGATCGCTGCCTCTAATCCTTTTAATAGTACGCTCATAGAATCATAGCCATAAGCTGAATAAGACTCTACGTTTTTGTTGAACTTCTCTTTGTATTTAGAAGAGAAATCTTTGCCTTCTGTTGATTTGCTCGCATCAGCTGCTACAGAAGTATAATAAACGTCTTTTACAGAATCTCCTGCGATCTCAACTAGAGTAGAGGAATCCATACCATCTCCGCCCATGAATGGAATCTTAATTCCTTTGTCACGAGCTTGTCTGATCAACTGACCGCCTTCTGTGTATAATCCACCAAAGAAAACTAAATCAGGTTTCTTTGATAATACTTGTGTGAGTACACCGTTAAAGTCTTTCTCACCAACGGTAATTCCTTCGTAACCAAGAATTTCTGCTCCAGCTTCTTCAGCTGCCTCCTTAAATGCATCGGCAAGCCCTGTTCCGTAAGCTGTTTTGTCTTGGATAACGAAGATCTTTTTTGCTCCTAATTTATTGATCGCAAAGTCTGCACCTGCAGGACCTTGGAAATCATCACGTGCTACGATACGGTTCACTGTTTTAAGTCCTCGGTCCGTTACCTCTGTCGCAGTATTTGCTGGAGATACCATCGGGACTTTATATTTTTCATAAACTTCAGATGAAGGGATGGATACGCCTGAATTCAAGTGACCTACTACCCCAAGGATCGATTTATCTGACCCAATCAGCTGTGCATTTGCTACACCTTTTTTAGGATCTGCTTGATCATCATACGGCTGAAGCTGGAGCTTGTACCCTAAGTCTTCAAACTTCTTCTTGTTTTCTTCCAACGCCAGTTGCGCACCAAGCTTAATAGATTCCCCAAGTGTTGCACTACCGCCAGACAAAGGAGTTTGCGTTGCAATCTTGATTACTTTTCCGCTTCCTCCCCCTCCATTGCTTCCTTCTGAGCCACCAGAAGAATTACAACCTGCCAAAAGTCCTAGTGATAATGCGGAAACCGCTAATACTTTTAACCCTCTCTTAATCCCCACCTAAAATCCCCCTTATTTGAATATTATGATAATTTCCACTATTTAAAAAAATAGTACATGAAGAAAAGGGATTAGACAACTAAATTTTTGGAAAAATAGAATTTTTATGTTAAATTTAAAAGTTTTCCCTATTATTCAACATATTTCTTTTTCATTCGATGCCTAGAACTTTAGTAGGAAATAAAAAAGGTTCACTGTTATATCCTTTAAATTAAAGACTTTGCCATTTCTACTGTTTCTTCACAAAAACTGACGAGGCAGAATAATTAAAAAAGGACTTTCACGGTGTACATGTAATATATATATTGAATAATGCAATATATATGTTACGATTTATTTGTAAGGAGGGATTATATCATTTGGAAAACAAAGTTAAGATAGCTCGTATACAGGTTGATTTAACGCAACAACAGTTAGCTGAAAGAATAGGTGTTACTCGGCAAACAATTAGCTTGATAGAAAAAGGAAAATATAATCCAACATTAAAGTTGTGTCTAGATATTTGCTATGCAGTTAATAAAACATTAGATGAAGTATTTTGGATAGAAAGGAAGAGTGATTAAAAATGAACAAAATAACAGATGAACGTTTAGTATTACAGAATTTAAAAAACATCCGCATTGCGTATATTGTTCAAACAGTTGGTATTCTTGGAATTTTAGGATATGACTTTGTTACAAAAGGGTTAGATGGAATGAGAGAAAATCCCCTATGGCTTGTATTTATATTAACCACAGCTATTTCCGCTTATTTATCAATGAGTATTAGTGCAGACCACGAAAGCAATAAAATTAACCCCAAAAAGAGTCTAAGTATTTCATTGGTTGTGATTGTTTTCATTTCAACTGTTATCGGATTTTTTGTATCTCTTACTGATGGTTTTGATATAATTGATGGAGTAATTATGGGTGGAATTTTATTTATTTGCGGCTTTATTCCAATAGTCTATATCTATAGTCTAAGGAAAAAAAGACAAGATGCCGATGAATAGAACTTTTCACTAACAAGGGCTTTACTTGAATGACAGAAATAAAACAAGATGAAAAACGCTTGAAGAAATCTTCAAGCGTTTTTTTGTGCTACATTAACTGTAAATTGTATCGCTATCTCTATTGCTTTTTGTAATTGAAATAGGACTGTTCATTTTAATTTTCTTCACATTAACTGAACTACTTAGTTATATCAGTGAACCTTCTTTTATGGATATATTTATTTGTTCAAAATCTTCACATGATACTTTCGTGTCCGTGGACCATCAAACTCACAAAAGTAAATTCCTTGCCAAGTCCCTAAGAGAAGCTTGCCGTTTTGAATAAACACAACTTGCGAAGAACCAACAGTACTTGCTTTAAGATGTGAAGCGGAGTTGCCTTCAGCATGGCGATACTTCGGGTGTTCCCACGGATATATCTCATCCAGTCGCATAAGCATATCATGAACAACATCCGGATCTGCATTCTCGTTAATTGTTATTCCTGCTGTCGTATGCGGACAATATATGTACATCACACCATCGTTTACACGCTGCTCTTCTAGATAAGCCTCCAATGTACTCGTAATCTCATACATCTCATCTCTTTGATGCGTTTGTATCGTAAATACATGTGCCATCTTATCCCTCCTCAATCTTCTTATTTTGATGTTTCCCTATGAAAATCCTTTTTAAAAGTTAATCTATCAGTATCAATAGGCAAAAAAAGAGAGGAGTGGCCATAAAACCATTCCTCTTGCATTTCAATTATTTACGATGAACGCGCGTACGGTCACCAGCGAGTTTTTTCCACTTTGCTCTTTCGGCATTCGCTAACTTCTGATCTTCTTTGCGAGCGAAGTAAGCTAATTCACGTTGAAGTTTTACATAACTGTTATAGCGGTCTTCTTTTAACTCACCTGTTTCAATCGCTTCTTGCACTTTGCACCCTGGTTCATTTTGATGGGTACAATCACGAAAACGGCATTGCTCCGCATATCCTTCAACATCCTGAAAGCTTTGGCTTAAACTGTTGTCGCCTTCCCACAATTGAAGCTCTCTCATTCCCGGAGTATCGATTAAGATTCCACCACTTTCAAGAACAAGCAGTTCACGATGTGTGGTCGTATGTTTTCCTTTTCCATCTTCTTCACGAATAACGTTTGTTTTCAATACCTCTGAGCCGAAAAGTTTGTTTGCAAGCGTCGATTTCCCAACACCGGATGAACCTAATAGAGCAACGGTTTCACCCTCTGTAATATATGCTGCAAGCTCATCAAGACCCGAACCAGTTTCTGCACTAACTGCAAATGTAGGAACACCAAACGCAATGGTTTCCACTTCATCTAAGAACTTTTGAACTTCATCACAAAGATCCGCCTTGCTTAAAACGATAACAGGAGTCGCACCGCTTTCCCAAGCCATTAACAAATAGCGTTCAAGTCTACGAAGGTTGAAGTCCTGATTTAGAGCATTCACTAAAAAGACTGTATCTACGTTTGTCGCGACAATCTGTTCATCTGTTGTTAAGCCTGCTGCTTTTCGAGAAAACTTACTCTTGCGGGGCAGTATGCCGTGAACGTAAGCTTTTCCTTCATGCGGAATAGCCTGAACAGCGACCCAATCTCCAACAGCCGGAAAATCATGACGCCCTGCTGCATTAAAGCGAATCTTCCCTGTGATCTCACCTAGTAATTCACCATGCTCCGTTAGAACACTATATAGCCCTTTATGTTCTACACTAATTCTTCCTGGAACAAGATCTTGATTTTCATATGTTTTAAACGATTCTTCAAATGTTTGATTCCAACCTAGTGATTTTAAATTCAATGTAATACCCTCCGAATAAATGTTGTCATTTTTTATAAAACTTTTCCTAATACAATGTTGTCCTAGTATGTGGTTGATTTCCGTTCCAGGTGCTCGCTTTCCGGGGGGCGTGCGGTGAGCCACCTCGACGCTATGCGCCCTTAGGTGTCTCACCTGTCCCGCTGATCCCCCAGGAGTCTCCCACCTTACACTCCAATCACCTTTTCAAAGGAGAAAAAGGAACAAAAATTACTTCTTAGAAACAATGATTTTAGTTAAAAGTCTTTCTTGCAAAATAAAAAGAACCTAAATATACATACTTAGGTTCTTTACGGAAAGAAAGGTACACAAATACCCCTCTTCATATAAAAAACCATGGCACTGTTGTACAGCCCATGGTTAAATGACAAATTTAAGCGAAGAAATTACACGCAAATAAACTACTAGCGGTTCTTCATTGTCCCAATAGGCTGTACATAAATTACACTCTCTGAAGTCATTCCATTAAGTTGTCTCATGATACATACCTCCTTGGGTTTCATTAAGAATTAGTTACTTTACATATACACTATAGCAGGATATGCATAAATTGTAAATAGATGCATATTTTTATTTTTGAACAGAAGCATTCTGATACCCTTCAATGATTCGTTTGATCATAGGCATATCCATATGAAGGGGTGCAGCTTCTATTTCTTCTAGCATTTGTTGAGTGTTGCTGTCATCAAACGTAATGTTTCTGTTCAAGTAGTTTTTATAAACGTCAATCACGCTGTTGAGAAGCTTTTCTTCTTCATTTAAAGAAGGCTCGTAATCATAAGGAGCAAGCTTAAAGAGTTCGAGTCCTGCTTTTTCCCTCATAATCTGAAAAACATCTGCACTAAGCGGAGGATTGCTATTTGTAATATGGTAGATCTTATTTTCTCTTCCCTTTTTGAGAACACCCGATAAAATATCTGCTACATAATCAACAGGAACAAGATTCTGCGTACTTCCCTCTTCACACAATAAGTGGAATACACGATCACCCAAACCTTTTCTTTGAAATCTCTTCTTAAAGACTTCAAGGCTACGGAGTAATCCGTACAGGGTAAACTTAGAATCTGCTTCTCCTGTTTTAGAGTCACCAATAATAATCGCCGGTCTTAAGATACTTACGTTAAAACGATCTGCAAACTCCATACATAGATGTTCAGCTTTACACTTACTTTCTTCATATGGATTGTTGAATGTATTGTTCAAACTGTGCAAATCTTCTTTAGCAGATTCGTCTTTGCCAAGAGTATATGCTGTGCTCACATAATAAAAATGCGCAACACCCATTTTCTTTGCAGCAAGTAGTGCATGTTGTGTACCTGTATAATTTATTTGAAAAAGTTCATCTTTAAGGTCCAAGTCAAATTTCACAAGAGCTGCCATATGATAAAACACATCAATTTTATCTGAAAGTTCTTGCTCCGCTTCCTTCGTCATTCCCAAGTGAGGAGCGGTGATATCACCTTGAATGATATGAATAACGCCGTTCAAATCAGCTGTCTTGTGAAGAAGCTGTTCAGCTTTTTGTAAGTTTCGCGCTAACACATAAAGTGTATGACCTTCACGCGCCAAGTTTTGAATTAAGCGACCACCTAAAAAACCAGTTGCTCCGGTTAAAAATATATTCATTCAGCTGTTCCTTCCTATTCCTATATCAGCATACTTCTGCTTATATAGTACCACAACATTACTTGTATGTTGCCGGTTTCAAGAGATATGCTAAATAAAGCCCAAAAATAAAAGCTGCTAAAAAGCAGCTTTATTTTTCATCATCAGGTTTAGCAATATTAACAGCGGGCATCTCACTATTCATATAATCAGTGGGATGGCCATCAGTTTGTTTTTTCTCGTCATAAAAATAAGCGTTGATCTCTTGTTCTGCATGAGCAGTAGGATCTTCAATGGGTTTATGATTCTTGAGTTCCTTGTCCACAGTTACTCTCCTTTTCCGCATGATTCACAAGCTTTAAATACTTCTTCATACTGAAGTTTTTCATTCGCATCAAACGTATGGTTGCTGAATTGAACAATGCCTTCTTGATCGATAACAAAACATGATCGAATGGCAGTTCCATTCTCTTCGTTAAGAACGCCGAACTTCTGTGTTACTTTTTTATGCCAATCGGCTAAAAGTGGGTAAGGCAAGGTTCCTAAAGCTGCCGCAAAGACATTGTGTGAGTATATGTGATCAACACTGATAGCGAGCACTTCTGTATTTGCATCTTCAAAGCGTTTATAATCCTCTTTCCAAGAGGTAATTTCCTTAATTCAACCAGGTGTGAAATCTAGTGGATAAAAAGCCACAAGGACATTTTTCTTCCCTTTATAATCAGATAACGAAATATCTTTTTTTAATGTGGATGGTAACGTAAAATCAGGTGCAACATCACCTTTTTGTAGCAACTATCCCACCTCCTTGCGTCTTTAAGAATATACTTCCCCGAACATATAAAAGAAAACGTTGGAATATATAGTCATTGTAAGGTGATGTGATGTCTAAAAGCTGAAGACTTATAAATACCTAACCAAGACTTATAAATTTTTTTGAGGACGTATAAAAAAGTTTGGAGACTTATAAATTTTTCCGAAGACTTATAAAAGAATATTTCAGTACAAAAAAGCCAGGGACCGCGTACCCCTGACTTCATTTTTACTATTTTGTTTCAGTTTCTACTATGATTTCAATTGTTTCTTCTTCAGTTGCAGTAACTTCAACAACTTCTGAAGCATCTTCTTCTAAAACATCTTCAACTGCTAAAATTGCCGCGTTAATTGCTGCATGTAACTTTGCATTTTCAGAAGCTTGCTCAGCTGCAAATGAACGAATTTTGTTCAAAAGAGCAGAAACTTCTTCTTCAGTCGTTGTTTCTTCAGTTGCCGGAGCTTCTTCTGTTACTTCTTCTTCAGTCGTTGTTTCCTCCTTTGCCGGTGCTTCTTCCGTTACTTCTTCTGTTGCTTCAGCATGTACAGCAGCGTTTGGTGCAGCATGCAATTTTGCGTTTTCATTTGAATGCTGGAATGCATTAGAGTTGATTTTATTTTGAAGAGATTTGTTTTCTTTTACTTCTGTTTCTTCTTCAACAACTTCTTCAGTTGCAGGAGTTTCTTCCTTTACTTCCTCTTCAGTCGTAGTCTCTTCAGTTGCTGGCGCTTCTTCAGTTACTTCAGCATCAGCATGTACAGCAGCACTTGGTGCAGCATGTAATTTCGCATTTTCACTTGAACGCTCAAATGCATTAGAGTTGATTTTATTTTGAAGAGATTTGTTTTCTTTTACTTCTTCTTCATCTTCAGAATCTTCGTCGTTAGAATCTTCGTCCTCTTTTACTGCATCATCGTCAGCAATAACATCTGTTTTCTCTTCTTCTTTGACTGGGTTATCTTCATTTCCTCTTGAACTGCTTGATCTTCAGAGTCTTCGTCGTCTTCTTTCACTGCATTTTCGTCAGTATCAACTTCAAGATCCTCTTTGCGAGTAGCATCCTCATCTTCAGTCACTGTATCTTCTGTTTTGCCTTCTTCAGTATCTGTTTCAGGGATTTCAACTTCAATTACTTCTTCCTCAACAGGCACCACTACTTCTGCTGGCTTTTCAGTTACAGGCTCTGTTACAACTGGCTCTTCTGTTTTAGTCGGTACAGCATGAACCGCTGAGTTTGGAGCAGCGTGTTTCTTTGCATTTTCACTTGCATGTTCAGTAGCTTGAGAATGACTCTTATCTTTTGCAGGTTTTTCAGCTTTTTCTGGCTTAATAGTGGCTTTCTCAGGTTTGGCTGGCTTTTCAACCTTTACTGGCTTTTGAATCTTTACAGTAACTTTAGCTGGTTTTTCAAACTTTTCATCCTTAGCTTGTACGTTACCTTGAGATCCTTTTGCACTTTGAGCTGCGATAGCCTTTTCTGATTGGTGCCCAGCTGCTTCAGCAGCACCTGTACCTACAACAGCTGCAAGAGTTAATGTTCCAGCAAATACGATAGATTTTACAAATGTACGGTTGACTTTTTTCATTTTAATTTCGCTCCTTAAATTTTCAGATAGTTGGTTTCATCACAATCTTCTTGAAAAATTAAAGAGCGCTTTCCGGTGGTCTTCCTGGCGGTGCATTCACCCATTGACTTCTTAAGAGGTCCATTCTGCCAAAATACACAGAAACCTTTTCCCCATCTCCAAAGATAATCGGCAACATTAAGCTAGCTTTAAAGTTAGCAAATGAGGTTCCGGCCCCACCATCCGTATGGTTTGTTGATGAGGAAGATCCTTGTCCTGTTGTTGCAGGAATTACCTTTGAAACAAGGTGTGTTGGTACTTTTGAAGACTCCTTATTTGATAAAGGAGAAAAATTCTCTTCCATCGGTGGTTGACTAACATTCTCTTTTAATGGAGCAGAGTTCTTTTTAAGTACCTTTACCGATTCTTTTATTGAAGCGGATTTGTTTACCAATGTTTTTCTATGTATAGCACTTGATGATTCAGGCTTTTTTAAATCAGAACCCTCTGCCTGATTCAGTTTTTCAGTCTGCTTCATCGGGACAAGTTCTTTAGTTTGTCGTTTAGGATCTGATTTTTTTACCCCGCTTCGGTAGTTTGCATGTTGAGAACTTTTCTGTTTAGAAATCGGAACTTGCTTGGGCAGCTTTTTTTCAGATCGTTTTACAGAATCCTTGGATTGAGGTTTATTCAACTCCGCTTTATCCTTACTTTCAGTCGGATTTGTTTTCAACGCTGTTCCTACAGGTTTAGTTGCTTGCAAAGGAACACGATCTGTCACTTTGGCTTGCTGTACGATTTGCTGATTGTTTCGCTCAGCATTTTGATTCCGTTTCTCCACATCTTCTTTCTCTGCAAAAACCTCTGCAGGAATAAAAAGGACGGCACCCGCGATAAACCCCTGCATAATGAGGTTTGATATACGCATACATTCACCTCCCTTCTTTCAACTATATAATACTTCCATATCGTTAAATTTTTGTCGGTCTTTGTCTAAAATAGTCAATATTCCCTAATTCTTTTTTATTCATTAGGAAATACCCTTATAATGATTGATAATGTAACCAATTATTATAATGCATGAAACTTTGATGTTGCTTGCACGTACTTTTAAGTATGGAAAGAAGGAGGGATTTTACTTGAGAAGTGCGAATCCTGCTTTAAAAGGCTCCACTTTTGATAAGTTCAGGGGGACGTCTTTTAGCAAGAAAATGACTTTATCAGGTACAGTAAACAAAACGTTTATTCTTCTGCTTATCTTAATGGCATCTGCAATATTTACTTGGTATCAATACAACTTAGGTAACCCCGTCGGTCATTTTATCGTGATTGGTTTGGTCGGAGGCTTAGTCACGGCATTAATCGTTGCATTTGTTCCTAAAACAGCACCATTACTTGCACCGGTATATGCTGCACTGGAAGGTCTAGCAGTTGGGGGAATATCAGCAAACTTCGAGGCTCAATTCAATGGCATTACATTGCAAGCTGTTGCTTTAACATTTGGAACGTTGTTCGCCTTACTGCTCGCATATATGTTTAGGATCATAAAAGTGACTCACAATTTCCGATTGATTGTTTTCTCAGCGACTATGGGAATCATGCTTGTTTATCTTACAAGCTTTATCTTAGGTTTTTTCGGAATAAGCGTACCTTATCTACACAGCACAGGTCCGATTGGGATTGGAATTTCCCTATTTATCGTAGTGATTGCTGCACTTAATTTAGTTTTGGATTTTGATTTTATTGAATATGGAGCAGATCGTGGGGCGCCTAAATACATGGAATGGTACGGTGCCTTCGGACTTATGGTTACGTTAATCTGGCTGTACTTTGAAATTTTACATCTGCTTGCTAAATTAAGAAGAAACTAAAAAAGAGAAGCCGACAAAAAGGCTTCTCTTTTCTTACGTCAGTATGTTTATCCATCTGTAGATCGTCCAGCATCCTATGCCTAGATTTACTGCATATAATGCCGCTAGCATGACTTTGTTACGATGAGTAACGAGCTGCACGAAATATAATGTCCCCCATAGGATGAGAATAAGCAATGCCCATATGAGGCTGCGATCATTTCCTTGCATGACTGCTCCATAGCTAAAGATCCATGTATACGGAAGTAAGAGGCTTCCTGTAATAAAGTACATGCTATGAACACCGTGTGTTTGAAGTTTGTTAGCTAGAGGTGCTCCCTTAATCATTACACCATAAAGCAAACTAATCCCAATCACTACCCCGAGAAAAAAAACGATCTGAAAGATGTCAAAAAAGAAAACTGGCAGTACAGAAAAGGCCTCCATCCAAAACAATCTACTAAAAAACAGAATCGATAATCCGAACAACGTATAAGGAATGGAATAAAGCGTGCGAATCCCCTTCCAAACTGTATGACCTAATAAGAGTAAGCCATAAATAAAAAACAAAAAACCCAGCAGTTTGCTGGAAAAAAGCATCAGGAAACTGTATAAACAGAAAAGAACGGCAAACGCAATATGATAGAAGTAATCATATTTTGTATGCCTAGCTTTTTCGAACGTATTATTTATTAAAATCATGTTGCACCTGCCAAGACTAGTCGTGTTTATACATTTATCGTCAAAGACTGGTTAT
Source organism: Fictibacillus nanhaiensis (assembly GCA_016401345.1). Classification (GTDB taxonomy): domain Bacteria; phylum Bacillota; class Bacilli; order Bacillales; family Fictibacillaceae; genus Fictibacillus; species Fictibacillus phosphorivorans. The sequence continues at coordinate 70,821 of JAEACG010000005.1, forward strand.
TTTTCAAGTTAGTCCTTTGGCACTTTAACCACGCCTCGAATGTGCCAGAGATGAATGAGCTCTAATCGTTTTCGATATTGTTTCGCCTGAAGCCTTCCTTTTTTGTATCTTTTCTTCAATAGCTGCATATAATCTTCAATCTTGATATGATAGTCATCCATTCTTTTACCCACCCTCACCAATTATCTCATTGTCATATTCCCGAATTTAGTCGAAATGTAACATGAAATTTTAAATAAATGAGAAAAAGTAAGGAAAAAGGATTACTCGCCTAATTGCTTAATATCGTTCAATAAGTCAGTGTACACTTTCACATCTTCTAGCAAACCACTCTTCTCCAAGAAATCAGGGGTTATTTCTCCATTCTCTACCGCAGTTAAATATTTATCTATTCCATCTTGGAACGTTTGATTCTGTTCCATCACCTGATTATGAATATCTTCAAATACAGACGGTGGGGATAGTTCATTAAATTCTTCAATCGTCGTATTCATGTCTTGTAGTGCCTTCTCTAACTCAACACGTGCATTCTGATCTGAGACAGCTTTCTCAGCTAATGAAGGAATTTCTTTAGAAAATTGTTGAACATCGTTAATGTATTCAGTTGCTTCTGGTACATAATTAATACCGTTCGTTACGTCTTCCACCGCTGAACAACCTGTAAGAACACTGAATGATAAAAGAACTGCCAATAGTGTTTTTTTCATATGATCTCCTCATTTCGTTTGGGTTTACTATATTTGAATCTCTTGTATTCGATTTTTCACTAATTATTTTATACGAGTTTGCCGAAAATAAGTTTCGAAATAGGACAATCTAATACTAGTCCAAAAAAGAAAGGCTGATCAACATGGCTAAAAAAGATAAAGAAAATGAAGGAAAAAAAGATTTATATCTAGACGTTGACCGGATGATGAATGAAGGAATGGCCGGTGGTACGGTGGCTGACAAAAAAGATTTGAATCAGATCGGCTATGATTCTGGAATAACTGAGCAAGAAGAACCACCAGTAAAAATAGATAAAAACAAGTAGAGCCGCTCATGTGAACGGCTCTTTTCTTTATGACCTTAACTTGTTAATCAAGCTTAAAACCTCTTTGTACCTCTGATCGAGATTTGCTTTTTCCCTTACGTCTAAACATGTGGAAAGCTGACTGATCAGTTCCGTCATCTCAAACTGCAGCTTGAGCAACTTATCGGCATCCTCCTGATCACCGTCGTTCTGATTTTCGTTTCGTTTATTATACTCTGCATAATTTCCTTCGAACCAAAATGCTTTTGGTGGCTCTAGCTCTAAAATGTGTGTAGCTGTCTTTTCCATTAGACGTCTATCGTGTGTGGCCAAGATGAACGTACCGGGATAGGCTACCAAGACTTCTTCTAACGCTTCTCTTGTAAACAAATCCAAGTAATTGGAAGGTTCATCTAACAACAATACATTGTAGTCACTCAAGAAAAGTTTTGCTAAAGCTGTCTTCATCTTTTCGCCGCCACTTAATACTTCTACTCGTTTAAAAACATCCTCACGTTTAAACAACATTCTAGCTAAGACTGTTCTCACCCATGTTTCATCGTAAAGACTATGTTCCATCACGTTCTCAAGAATACTTTTTAGTGGATCTAAAATATTTAGATGCTGGTGGAAGTAGCCTACTTTGAGCTGATTGGACTTTACGATCGTTTCATTTCCGTTATAGATTTCTTGAAGCAAGGTGGATTTCCCGGTTCCGTTCTTGCCTGTCAAAACGATCTTCATCCCCGGTTTTACAGAGAACGTAAGATTTTTAATCAGCTGCTTCCCATTAAATCCTAGAGTGAGATCTTTAACTGCTAACACTTGCTTACCATGAACTCTAGAGAATCGCTGTATATCGAATTCAACATTTCGCTGTTTCTTTGGCTTTTCTTTTTTATCGAGCATTTCAATTCTTTTTCCGATTACTTTTGATTTTTTCTCAAGTGAACGCTTTGCATTTTGAAGTTTTCCTTTTCCTAACTTTGCTTCACTATAAGACATGCGTGATGGTTTGTTCTTCATGTCTTTCGCTTTAACCGCTTTTTCAATAGCCGTTTTCTCTAGCCTTGTTTTTTCTTTTACATATTGTTCGTATTCAAAATGTTTTCGCTTGAGTTGCTGATCTTTTTGAATCAGATAATCTGAATAGTTGCCAGGGTACGTTGTGAATGTTTGTTGATCCAAATCAATTATCTTTGTACATACCATATCTAAAAATACCCGGTCATGAGAGACGAGTAATAGCGCTCCTTTAAAAAGTTGAAGAACTTCTGCGAGCTGATCCATTCCTTCAACATCGAGATGAGAAGTAGGTTCATCTAAGATGAGGATATCTGGATTTTGTTCTAGGGCAGCAGCAATTTGAGTACGCGTTCTTTCACCACCACTCATCGTGTCATAACTTTTGCCCTGCAGATTCCATGCTGCCTCACTTTTTGAAGTAATACTTTGCTCTCCTTGTTCAAATTGACTCACAATCGCTAGGGTTCCGTAATGCTGGACGGTTCCAGCATCTCTTTCCTCTGTTTCTGCCAGCAATTTGAGAAACGTTGACTTTCCAGTACCGTTCAAACCAACTAAACCCACTCGGTCGTTAGCAAAAAGTTGTAGCAGTTCTGTTTGCTTTAAAATTAATTTTCCATCATACGATTTTTCTAGATGCTTCGCTTCTAATAAAAGCATAAAAAAACCTCCCCTATTAACTAGAGAGGTCTGCCCAAGCCAAAATAGATATCACAAAAAAAACACGCAATAACACGTTTTTTTGCAACAAAAAAACAGGCCTGTAATGAAGTCCTAAAAATGGGCAGAGAAATCCTATCTAGCGTTCTACTTTTATTTAAGTAAATGGCTAAAATCAAATTAATTGCGCATTGGACGTATACACCTGTTCCTTCCGTTGTTTTCCTAAATTGTAAGCGAGCTCATAGCTGTTCGTCAAGCTTACACTCGCTACTCCTGCACCCAATTCAGATTTACCTTTCGCTGGTTTGCTCCAGGTCGTGTATCTTTTAATAACCGAATAAACAACAACCCTTTTCGATAAAAAGCTTGAACAGGTTCCTGGAGGACTTTTTCAGGTAAATGAATCTCTCGATTAAATGCCCCGAGCTGGAATTCCTCTGAACTTAAATGATAGGAATCTAACGTTAATGATAACTTTCCTTGTACAGTCAGCTTAAACGGGTCAACCATTACTTCAACATCCTCTGTGCGATTCAAACCGGGAAGTGCCAACACACAGCATATTTCCTGTGGTGTGTCATAGATGTTACAAAGCGGACTTTCATTATTTTGATTAGCATTTGACCTTTGATTCTGATTCGGCGTAAAAAACTGATCACCAAAGTATTCTTCGGCCATCCTTTTCCAGTCCATCATTTGTTTCCAAGTGTCCAATTCAATCACCTCTTATGAAGGCGGCCCTAAAGGAACAGAAGGAGTATCTGGATCCGGAATCTGAGGGGCAGGACCTGTAAAACCGCCTGTGTTAAATAATTGCGATATCGGCTGTATAACCCCGGCGCTTCCTATTTGGAGCACAGATGAGTTTTGTATGCCATCCACTCTTATCTGCTGAATAACGATCGTCTGACTAACAAAAAGGTTCATGATTCCTCCTCCTCACTTTCCGGATTAGGATTAGTTAAGAAATTACGAACATGCTTAACACGAGATTGTAGCTTTATATCATGGACTGATCCGATATGAAGGATCGATGAACTGGACACCCCAAGAATATCTATTTTTCCAACTCTAATATAAGGGTTCGCATGATACGTATGTTTCACCCTAAACACCGGACATACAGGAACTAAAACAGGCTGTGAAAAAACTTTGTATTTGCTGTATGGAACATTGAAGGTTCCAAACTTTGTACTTTCTCTCTGGATAGCAAGAGCTGCAGAAAAACTATTGATCTTGTCAGTATCTCCTGTTTGCAGGACACCTGAGTTCGCAAGTGAATTTAGGATGACACAGTCGACGACAGATGTTCGATACATAGTGCACCTCTTATAGGGGAACGAGTGATGTACCTAAAACCAATGATTCAGGAGGTGTGTCAAAGGCAGAACCTAAGCTGATACAATCTGTATCTCCGATTAATACGACCGATGACAGCCCCACGCCGATGATGTTAATCTCTCCCACAAACAACTCATGATTGGTTACGCAAAATTTCACTTTCATCCCCTCCAGTAGACTTAGAATCTCTCAAATGCACGATAAAAGTTTCGATTCCACGATAGATGTCCTCTTTTGTTTTTTGAATGATATCTCTTCTGCCCCGCTCATCCTTAGGCTCATATTTAGTCAGATAGTGCTTGATTCTTCCTGGAACTTGTCGCTGAACATCTTCTAATATGAAGATTCGATAAGGTTCATCTAAAGGAATATTCATTTTACTTTCAAGTGATTTTAAATAGACAGGAGCTTCTTTCTCAAAAAAACCATCCATCACTTGAATCATCTCACGGTAGTTCGGATTTTCAATCGTACTTCGTTCCATCTTTCCTGGCATCTGAAGGGTATTCTGACCAATATTGAACTGTTCGATCAAGTCTTTGCTATCATCTGAATGCCCAAGTCCTATGTGCAGGGTGCCTTCGAGTTTTTCTATCTTTAACTGATCAAACTTATATTCTACATTTTGAGGTTGGGACGATAGATCGCTCACTTGTTTCTTTAATGCTTTTATCTGGTCTTCTAAGTCTCTTATCTTATCATTCTGATCGAGAATCATCTGTTGAAGCTTGCTCAAGTAATAGTTGCTCTCTTCATTCATACAATCAGCTCCTTAGTTAGATGTATGCCTTCTACCTAAGGAATTTGCTTGTTGTTTAAAAATTTGCTGCTGCGTTACTATCATTTACATCAGGGTCTTGCGTAAACGTAACATTATATCCGTTCTCTAGACGAAGATTATCCCCTGTATTGAACGATCCTGCCCCGGCATACGTTTTCGCATAACTTACTGGGCATATGGTCTGGACGTCTCCTACATGAAAAACGCTGCCGCTCGATATGGAGTTTACTGATACAGATCCCACAATTGCTGGCATATACGTTCATCCCCACTTTCAAGTACTTCTCACATAATATGCATCCGCCCAATCTTTTGTGCCTAAACCTTCCCATTCACCATTAGGCTTCTACCTACATAACTTATCTGTAAAGGACGACGTCACAATCGTTATTTCTTAGACAAAGGGAGGTGCTAAAAGTGCCCTGTTTAATTGTAGCTCCTATCAATATTAATGCGGCAGAAGGGGTTGTGAATTTTGGCGATACCCTCGTCATCAATCCCAAATCAACAGGCAAAGGATACAACGGCTCTGGCGGAGGAAACACAGGGAATTTTATACAAACAACCAATGTGGTTAACGCAACAAACACATTAGATCCTGATATCTTTGATTCAAATAATGCCGGCAATGCTTAGGGGGTATAAGGATGTTAGGCAAAGGTCCATTGATGCCTTTTTTTAATAACCGTTCTATGGATGACTGGCTAAAATCTTTTGACCAATATGTCAACAAAGGACTCACTCAGTTTGAGAAATTTGCAGACCAGATGTCTTTTGAAGTGGATACAGAAGAAACAGCGGACGACTACAAGATTCGTGCAAATCTAAAAGACTATAACCCAGAGGATCTTCAGATTGAAATCCTCAATCAAGGACTTCAAATAAAGGCACAACGAGAAGAAATCCGATCCACAAAAAATAAAAGAACAGGACATTTTCAACAAAGAAAGTCCATGAAACGAACGGAGCGGTTCGTACAATTGCCTTTTATGTTTAGAAATGAAGATGTTAACGCTCAATATACGAATGGGATCTTAACCATTTCCGTTAACAAAAATGGCGGAGAAGTGATGAATCCGACCGTACCCATACAAGTAAATTCAAACGAAACCAGCGGTACAATTGCTGAGAACAGCATGAACGCTAATAACACAACGAAACAAACAACTGACAACGGGCAGTTTGATGAGTAGGTGCAGCTTTTAGATCTCATTTCAAGATGTACTTCTTGTGACTTGATGTGTGTTGAGGCTTTAGATTCCAACAAAAAAAATGCTGACACGAAAGGATGAGGCGTTCAACCTTTCATGTCAGCTTTTTCTTTTATCTTCCTAGTGTCGGTGCTATCCACACCTCGCCGGTCCCTTCAAAAACGTGCAGGTAACCCTCTCCACTTGTCGCCGAACCGATGATAGAAGAGGAAGCTCGTTTAACAGAAAAATCGATATCCCCTTTTCTTAAAAGTGCAAAGTTACCATCCACTTGAAGCTTTTCATCATGAAGCTCTACCTTCATAATCTGTTGAAGCGGAACAGGACTTTGAAGCACGCAAAAGCCAGAGCCTCTTAATCTCGTTTGAAACAGCCCGTCTTCTCCTTTTATAGAAGAAGTTAGTTTTTGTCTGGCTACACCTAATTGCACGGATGGTTCTGCCGCATAAAACATTCCGCGATCAGCAACTACTTCTTCGTCATTTAAGTTCAACAACAAATAGTGACCATACGACGGCTCTAAATAGATTTCTCCCGTTCCTTCATACAATGGTTTAAACAAAGATTCTTCCGTTAAAATATTGGAAGCCATCTTCTTCATGAATCCTCCAACTCCACCGGCATTACTTTTCAGTCCTAGATCACCTTTCATAAACTGCAATGCTCCCGCCTCAGCTTGAACAGCTCCTTGGCGCAATGTGATACGAACTTGTTTTAACGATATCCCGGTTTCTTTGGCATAATACGAGGAACTTGAACCTGCGCTTGTTACAGGCAACTGCTTATATTCAAGGACTTCAAATGTCGCTCGACGTCCTTCTTCTTTTTCAATAACGGTAAAAAGAGATTCATTCATAACCATCATCCTCCTCTTCCTAGCATAACAAACTCTGACTTTGTTTAAACAAAGCGTGGTATAATTCACACAAAGATAATGACTATTGCTAAAAGAATAAGAGAGAGGCGTGATTAGACGTGCAAAACAAAATCATTCTTGTAACAACTGACTCATTTGGTACTGGCAATGATCCTGCTCTTGGAGAAAATGTAATGGAAACGTATTTTACTGTTTTAAAACAGCAATCTGATCTTCCAGTTGCTATCTTTTTCATGAATCGCGGCGTATATTGTCTCACAGAACAGTCTCTATGTTCGCTGCATCTTAAGGAAATTGAAGAAAAAGGTGTTAAAGTATTCGCCTGCAAGACATGTGTTGACCACTATAACGTTGAAAATGAGCTTGCGGCTGGGGAAATTTCAGGAATGGCACACTTTGTAGAGCTGTCTGCTACATATGAAGTTATTACGATTGCATAATTTATAAGTTTTCAAACTTCCTTTTAGTGTTTATCGTGGGTTTTGAATGTGGTTAATTTCCGCTCCAGGTTGCTCGCTTTCCGCGGGGCAGGCGGTGAGCCCCTTGCCGCTTTGCGCCCTTAAGGGTCTCACCTGACCGCCAGTCCCGCAGGAGTCGGCAACCTTACGCTTCAATCAACTTGCAATGAAGAAGTAAGGAAAACAAGATCCAATAGCAACACTTCTTGAGAAATTAATTTTAATAACAAAAAAACGTACACCTAACTTGCTGGTGTACGTTTTCTGGTTTTATCTTCTTTCTTCTCGGATAATTCTCTTTTCTCTAGTCGTTGCCTCGTCTCGGACAACGGGTTCTTCTCTAATCACCGTTTCACGATGAACGTGATCTGCTTTTCTCACTGAGAATAGCCTTTTCAGCAGCATGCCGACTACACCGTACACAATGATTGCAACAATCGTAGACAATTCGATCAGAAATCCATTGGCTAGTTCGACGTTTGGAAAAATCGCTGCAAATGGTAATAGAAGCGGTTGGCTCAGACCGTATATGAGCTGTGCAAAAGCTGCTCCTTCATTTGCATTAAACAGCTGGAAAATAAAACGTAAAATTAAGATAAGCTGAATGATACCGACTATGAATGAAATAATTGTGGCTGGAACGGAACGCCTCATCGCAATTCCCTCATTTCATTGGATTTGCTACTAAACATACCCTTCTTTTCACAACATTAAGCATGCTCAATCGGTTTATTACTTTGGTCATACTGACTTAGCCAATTCTCCGTAAAGTCTACGAGTTCTTTCTGTGGAATCAGTCGACAATCAGCCATCCCAACTTTTCCTTTTCTGACTGGATAACTATTTTGCTCGTAAACCTCTCCAATCTCTTCAAACAATTCTTCTCGATAAGAGATCTGAGTGAACGACTTCCAAACTCTTTTTCCATCGCTAAAAAACGGGCCTGCATTTTGTTCTGTTTTGGGTGACGGTACGCGATGTTCTGCTAAGTGCATGGAGGTATTCGAATCATAGTCTACACCTAATAAAAGAACATGACCTTGAAGTTCGTAAACTCTTCCAAGAGGTGACTGTTCGCCTAAACCGAAATCAACCGAATGATCGTTTATGATGGTTTCTTTATTTTTGCCCCATGCAGCAAAAGATTCTGTTGGATGATTGCTTCTTAAGACACCCGGAAACGTGCGAAATGCTTCTACAATCGCTCCCATAAAATAGGTCGGTGTTACAGCTGGATCAAACGCAGGCATCTCTTCTATGATTGTTGGCCACCAATCCTTTGGAACTGGTGGATTCAGCCACCCTGCCGGATCAGAATAATGAGCCGTGTGTGTAGGCATAATCAATGTTCCTTCTTCCGTTATAACGTCCATTAACGCTTGTACAACTGCCACAGGTCCTCCTACAACCCAACCTAGTGACTTCAAGCTAGAGTGAACGATAACGGTCATTCCTTTTTTTAATCCTAATGATCTAAGATCTTCTGCTAAAGTGACCCTCGTTTTTGGATAATCTGTATGTAATTCTATACTACTCACACTTCTCACAACCTTCAGCTTTTTATGTACTCCCATTATACCAAAAAGAAATGGAATACTTTGGTTATGACTGATTTTGATTATTTTTGGTTGTTTATGATTGAAAATTGTAAGGGCTTACGTTACAATGATGTCAAAGATAGAGAACATTTGGAGGTGTCAGGATGCTTACACCTGAAAGACATCGTAAGATTATTGAAGTTTTAGGCGAAAAGTCAGTAGTAACCATACAAGAACTCGTAGAAGCAACAGCGTCCTCTGAGTCTACGATACGCAGAGATTTAAGTCAGTTGCAGAAAGAAAAGAAATTAAAACGCGTACATGGGGGAGCTTCCCTTACTCACCAAAAAAGCGAGGAATTGAGCTTATTTGAAAAATCAGATAGAAACGCTGTAGAAAAACAAAGAATTGCACAATATGCTTGCGACTTAGTTGAGAATGGAGATTGTATCTATCTTGATGCAGGTACGACAACACTAAAGATGATTCCTCATCTAAAGGATAGAGAGATTACGGTAGTAACGAATGCCATCTCGCACCTCGATGCGTTAAGTGAGCACGAAATTAAAACGTACTTGATAGGCGGACTTGTTAAGTCTAAAACGAAAGCACTTGTTGGCAGCAGTGCGATTAAGAGTTTGAGTTCCTACCGATTTGATAAGGTGTTTCTTGGGATGAACGGCATTCATATGGAGGCAGGCTTCACTACGCCAGATCCGGAAGAAGCAGCAGTAAAAAGTTTAGCGATCTCTCTTTCACAAAAAGCATTCATATTAGCTGATCATACGAAGTTTCATGAGACTTCGTTCTCAAAAGTAGCAGACTTAAGTGAGGCTATTATTATTACGAACGAAATTGATGATGACGTCATCTATGACTTTCAAGACAAGACAGAGATAAGGGTTGTGACACCATGATTTATACTTGCACACTCAATCCATCCATCGATTATATAGCTCGAGTGGAGGATTTTAAAGAAGGACATTTAAACCGCACATCAGATACATTTGTATACCCCGGTGGAAAAGGCATCAACGTTTCACGCGTCCTAAAGCATCTTGGGATAGACAGTACTGCGCTTGGCTACACCGGTGGCTTTACCGGTGCTTTTTTAAAAGACTTTTTAACAGAAGAGCAAATTCTTCATGATTTTATAAATGTTTCAGAAGTTACGAGAATTAATGTGAAGCTCAAATCTCATAAGGAAACAGAGATTAATGGTCTTGGACCTTCTATCTCTATAGAAAAACAACATGATTTACTTCAAAAGATCGACCACATGAGCGAAGGTGATTTCCTCCTTCTCGCAGGAAGCATTCCACCATCGATCTCAGAGGATTTTTATGCAGAGATCGCAAAAAAGTGTAAAGACCAAGGCATTCACGCGGTCATTGATACGGCTGGAGAAGCACTGCGGAAGACGTTATCGTTTCAGCCCTTTTTAATCAAACCAAACCACCATGAACTGGGAGAACTTTTCCAAACAAACGTTAACAATAAAGAAGATGCTATTTTTTACGGCAAAAAGCTGTTAGAAGCTGGTGTACAGAATGTCATCGTTTCTATGGCTGGAGATGGCGCAATCTTTCTTAACAAAGATACTGTCCTAATATCAAACGTACCTGTTGGAACCGTTAAAAATTCAGTAGGTGCTGGCGATTCGGTTGTAGCAGGATTCCTATCTCAGATCATCCAAGAGCGTGACCTCTCTACCGCGTTTCAATACGGAGTTGCTGCAGGAAGTGCCACTGCTTTTTCAGAAGACTTGTGCACGCTAGAACAGGTAGAATCGTTACGCAAACAGATCGTTATAGAAGAATTAACAAGATAACGAGGAGGAATGATGATGAAAATCACGGATTTATTAACAAAAGATACAATCTTATTAAACTTACAGTCTCAATCCAAAGAAGCAGTAATCGATGAATTAATTGAGAAACTGCATACAGCTGGAAAACTAAGTGATAAAAAAGAATATAAAGAAGCAATCTTAGCCAGAGAAAGCCAAAGTACAACAGGTATTGGTGAAGGAATCGCCATACCTCATGCAAAAACAAATGCTGTAAGCGAGCCTGCTATCGCTTTCGGCCGTTCAACAGACGGCATCGATTATGAATCTTTGGATGGTCAAAACGCGCATCTGTTTTTTATGATCGCTGCATATGAAGGCGCTAACAATGACCATTTAGCAACACTCTCTAGACTCTCAAGCTTTTTGATGGACCCTAATTTCAGATCGAAACTTCAATCTGCTACAACAGAAAAAGAGATCTTAGATGCGATTGATGCTAAAGAAAAAGAGATGGAGAAAGAAGATGCTCCGACCTCTTCTTCATCAAAACAAAAAATACTAGCCGTTACAGCCTGTCCTACAGGAATTGCTCATACGTATATGGCCGCTGATGCGCTAAAAGCAAAAGCGAAGGAAATGGACGTCAACTTAAAAGTAGAAACAAATGGTTCGAGCGGAATTAAAAACGCACTTACGAAAGAAGATATTGATGAAGCTCATGCGATTATTGTCGCTGCAGACAAACAAGTTGAGATGGAGCGTTTCAACGGCAAGCACGTAATTCAAGTCCCAGTTGCTCAAGGTATTCGAAAGCCTCAACAGCTCATTCAGCAAGCGTTAGATCAAGATGCTCCCGTTTATAAAAGTAACGGAGAAACCAAGGATGTTGATAATAAGAAAGCTGCTTCACCAGGAGGAAGATCTGGTTTTTATAAACACTTGATGAGCGGTGTCTCCAACATGCTTCCATTCGTTGTTGGTGGAGGAATTCTAATTGCCATCTCATTTATTTTCGGTATTAATGCAGCTGATCCGAAAGATCCTTCTTATCATCCGATCGCTGAAGCACTGAGCACGATAGGTGGCGGTAACGCGTTTGCTCTAATGATCCCTGTATTAGCAGGTTTTATTGCGATGAGTATCGCAGATCGTCCAGGATTTGCGCCAGGTATGGTCGGAGGATTCATGGCCGCAACAGGCGGTGCAGGTTTCCTTGGTGGACTGATCGCTGGTTTCTTAGCAGGATATTTAGTTCTTGGATTAAAAAAGTTGTTTAGCAGCTTGCCTCAATCACTAGAAGGAATCAAACCTGTTCTTCTTTATCCTTTATTCGGTATCCTTCTCACCGGTCTAATCATGATGTTCATTGTGATTGAACCCGTGAAAGCATTGAACGACGCATTAACGTTGTGGTTAAAAGGAATGGGAACCGGAAATCTTGTATTCTTAGGTTTAATTCTAGGCGGAATGATGGCTGTCGATATGGGTGGACCTATCAATAAAGCCGCTTTCACATTCGGTATCGCGATGATCGATGCAGGTAACTTTGCACCACATGCAGCCATTATGGCTGGTGGTATGGTGCCACCACTTGGTCTCGCACTATCAACAACATTGTTTAAAAAGAAATATACAAAAGCAGAACGAGAAGCGGGTAAGACTAACTACATTATGGGAGCTTCTTTTATTACAGAAGGTGCTATACCATTCGCTGCTGCCGACCCTGGTCGTGTAATCCCGGCCGCCGTTATAGGATCCGCTGTAGCTGGTGCATTATCTATGGTATTCGGCATCGGACTTCCAGCACCACATGGAGGCGCGTTCGTTATCCCAATCGTAAACGGAAATCCGTTGTTATATGTATTAGCGATTCTGATCGGTTCAATCGTTACCGCTTTTATCGCGGGTATTCTAAAAAAAGAAGTTCAAGAAGACAGAAAAGAACTCGCAGCGTGATGTGAGCGGAAAAATTGAAACAGAAAAAGGATAAAACGAACTCGCCATGACGAGAAGTTTTATCCTTTTTCTTATGTGATGTTTTATTTACTAAATCACTTTATGTTTGATCATCTTGAAATTGTTGTTATCAATTAGATTTTTAGCAAAAGATGTTTTTCTCTTCCTATGCAAGTTGATTGGAGCGCAAGGTGCGAGACTCCTATGGGACGAGCGGTCAGACCGAAAAGTGGAAGTGGCTCGTTCAGCCCCGATAAGCAAAAGGTGAATGGGCTAGGAAGGCGCTTTTTGCCTTCATGGCTATGAAGGCGCACTTTGCCTTCTTGACCGTTTAACTTTTGACCTCGAGGGGCTAGTCACTGCAACTAGGCAAGGGGCTCACCGGTCGCCCCATGGAAAGCGAGCAACCTGGAGCGGAGATCAACTACTAATGAGAGCTACTAAGTAAATTGAAACAGCTTTTTAGTTTGATAATTAAACTTCTCTCGGAATCCATTCACCAAGAAGCTCACCCATCTTAACTTTTCCTTTTTTTCCTGTGAACTTCAAAGCACCTTGTGGAATACACAATACTACGGTAGAGCCGAACGAAAAGTACCCAAATGAATCTCCTCTTTTTACAACAGGCTCATAATTCGTACGTTCAATCGTATTTACATTCAAAGCACCGACCATAACATGTGCAAGAGGTTGACCACCTGCATTCATTCTAGTAACTAATCTGTAATTCCGTGTTAACGGTCGTAGTCCATGACGTAATCCAAGCTCGTTGACCGGGGCAGCTTCTCTTCCTAGTGTGTATACGGACTCAACTTCAGCATCCACAGGTACATGGACTTGATGGTAATCCGTAGGACTTAAATAGAAAACAAATACTTGTCCTCCACTGTATTTCTTTGCTTCTGATTCAGAACCTAATAACTCAGCCACCGTATATTCCTGTCCTTTTACAGTAAAACGGCTCTCTTCAGTAAGATGATCTACTACTGATAACACAGCATCACAAGGACTTACAAATGCATGAGCATCCGTTGGAACTGGACGAGCATCAGATTTTAAATCACGGATAAAAACATCATGAAGAGAATGATACTCTTTTAGCTCACGAGTGGCTTCGTTAATGTTTATTTTATATAGTTTCACGAATGAAGGAATGAAAGGTTTACTCGCTTTAGATTGTGCGAATTTTTTTAGTGAACGTGCCACGACTGGGTGGCCATTCAGTTCAAATAAATTTCTGTAAAATCTAGTCATATTCATGCTCTATCACCTAACTTTTAATTTTATGGAATGTTATCATTATTAATAACGGTATTCATTTGGTTGGTATTTTTTGATATGAATACAGTATAATGCATACTGCTAAATATATCAGCGTTTCATCTTCTTACATACTCTTTTTAGGCTCAGGTACCAACATCTGAACGAGCTTAACCTTTTTATTATGCTTCGAAGGTCTGTTTGGCACATATTTGCCGATTAGTTCCTGCATTCCCTGACTAAGTTCTTCCCACTCTTCATCATTTAAATAAAGATCCAACTGGTTATATCCAAAAATGTCTGTTTTAAGATTTGTATTGCCGTTTAAATAAGCCTCCACCTCGCCTGTAACATTGGATACAAACGTCATAAACATTTTCATATGATCTTCTTTTGATAAGTTAGCAGCTTCTTCAGCAGATATATATGCTGAATTCTGGTCCAGAGCATATGTACGCTCGACCGCACCTCGTACTTTTCTTTCTTCAACAACATATATGATCTCATTTTTACTAAGTAGATTTAAATGTCTGTATAACGTCGCTTGAGGAACTCCAGACACCCATTCTTTTAATTCCATTACGGTAGCAGGACCTTTAGAAAGCTGCTGTATAATTTTCATTCGAACAGGATGTAAGATAAAATCTGATTTGCTTTGCATGATACAGAATCATCCTTTTTTTATTATTGTTATCGATAATGATAATAGTAAACCTCTTTGTTGTCAATGAAAAAGAAGCATCCCTCAAGATGCTTCTCATTATTCGTTATGCTGCTGTATGATCATTATCTATTTGATTAGTTTTTTTTTGCCCGATACTCCAACCTGTATAGGCGAGTAATAATGTAAACATTGGAGACAGCCATAAGAATAATGCATATGGAATGTATTCTATAACTGATACACCTAATGTTGATGCAAAGAATGCACCACTCACACTCCAAGGAACGAGCGGATTTACTAGTGTACCTCCATCTTCTACCGTTCTAGATAAGTTTTTTAACGGGACGCCCGACTTAATGTATGCATCCTTTAATGCCTGTCCCGGTAACAGGATGGAAAGGTACATCTCTCCTGCAAGTAAATTGATTCCTACTGAAGAAGCTAGGGTTGTCGCGATTAACTTGCTTGCTTTTTGAGTCGTGTTTTTCACAGCTCCAAACAATAGATCAAACATTCCTAACGCTTGGATCACTCCACCTAAACCTAATGCAATTAGTACAAGCGAGATCGACCACATCATAGACATTAATCCACCTTTGTTTACGATGGTATCTACTGTTTCATTACCAGTCTGTGTTTGTAAACCATTCTGCATAACATTGATCACTTTTTGTAGCGTCAGGTCTGGTACTAAGAAAAATCCAACGATGATCGACACTGTTACCCCAGCTAAAAGAATAGGTATGATAGGCAATTTACGAAATGCCAAAACGAGTACAACGACTGGTGATATCAAAGTAAAAAGATGGATTGGGAATTCGCTCGAAAGTACAGATTGTATTTCTTTGATTTCTTGAAGATTCGCGTTGCCTCCACTTCCACCAAGTATGAAAAAGGCAATAGCAGTCAGAATGAATGCCGGAACCGTTGTCCACATCATGTGTCGAATGTGCTCAAACATATTTACCCCAACGACTCCTGGTGCAAAGTTTGTTGAGTCAGACAGTGGTGACATCTTGTCTCCGAAACATGCTCCAGAGACAATAGCTCCTGCAGCTAATGCTGGGTTCACTCCAAGCACGTGACTGATACCCATTAAGGCTACACCAACCGTACCAACGGTTGTAAACGAACTTCCTGTAAAAGACGAAACAATAACAGTAATGATGAGCGCACTTACTGCAAACCATTCAGGCTGAATGATATCCATCCCATAAAACAGTAACGTCGGCACTGTTCCACTTAACATCCAACTTGCTATAACAAGTCCTACTGTTAATAAAATCATGATCGGCTGCAATCCGGCTATGATTCCGTTCAATATTCCTTTTTCTATCGTCTTCCATGGTGCGCCAAAGACAACGCCTACTGCTCCCAATAAGATCAAGCAGGCTAACAATGGTATATGTGGTTCAACTTTTATATACACGAGACTCGTGAACATCACAGCAAAAATCATTGTGAATAATCCAAGAGCCACCGGTAGTTTCATTTGTTTTTTCATGAAAATCTCTCCGTTCATCTTCTTACACTTATTTACTTAAACGCTTTTACGCGTTGAAGCGTGTTGGTAACTGTTATAATACTAACGAACTTTACAGAAGCTGTCAACATTACAGACATGGTAAATTAAAGAAGACATATTTACGGAGGCCTGACAATATGAACAGAATTAGAAGTTCAGTGAAAGCATTAATCATTCATGATCATCATGTTTTAACGATTAAAAAAGGAAACGAATATGAAGCGAAATATGTTATACCAGGTGGTGGACAGGATTTTAATGAATCTTTATCAGACGCTGTGATTCGAGAATGCCTAGAAGAACTAGGTGTAAAAGTAGAAGTTGGTCCATTGTTGTGGGTTCGGGAATTCATCAGCAAAAATCACGTTGTGAATCAAAAAGAGGAGGACCGAATACATATTGTAGAGCATATCTTTGAAGCTTTCTTAGAAAAGGTTCCATCACGTTTTCAGCCGCTTTCTCCAGATTCTACTCAATTAGCCATCAAGTGGCTGCCGATCGATCGGCTCTTAGAGTATAATTATTATCCCCATGAAATCATTCCATTGATTCAGGAAAAGAGCTTTTCAAAATACAACGGACCTACTTATGTTGGCGATATAAATTAATTCTAAGGTGAAATCACTTTAATAAAAGGGGGTATTACTTTGTGGTGGTTGCTACCATTCATCATCGGAATTTTAGCATTAGCATTTATCATAGATTATAGAAGAAAGAAAAGAAATGATAAACATACCAATAACGTTGATCCTCGTGTACGACAAGGTGAAGTTGGCAGTCATTGGAATAGCGGTGATGGTCCTAATGGATTTTAGTCACAAAAAACCGCAGAGGATTTTAATTCCTCTGCGGTTTTCTGTGTAAATCTCCTGCTATCATTCATCTTCCCCGCCTCGCAAAATCCACAAATCGGAAGCGATCTAGGCGATGGCGAGATTCTGTGTATTGAAAGAGGCTCGCATCTTCCAGGTACACATAGTTTTTTACAACGACAATATGCTCGAAAGTACCAAGATCCAACAACTTCTTATCTTCTTCTGTACAATCTACCACGACAATTTCCTTTTTTGCAAAACTGATTTTCAGTCCCAACTCATGCTCTAAATAAGCGTAAATGGACTGTGCAGCAATTTCTTTCGTGAGCTTGGGTACGTATTTTTTCAAGAAGTAATCCTTGTCCAAAATGATGCGCTCTCCATCAAGCTGTCGTGATCGAATGACTTTCCATGTTAGCTCTTCAGGCTCTGTTTGAAGCTGCTGTTGAAGAAACGCATCAGGCTCTATCAAGCCAAATTCATGAACAGTCGTTACACTGTTTTTCCCCATGGACTCTGACAACTCTTGAAAACTTACCAATCCCGAAACAGGAAAGCTAAACTTATTTGTTTCTAGAACGATTGATCCCCTACCACGGATTTTTTGTATAAAGCCATTTTGTGATAAAAGGTTTAGTGCCTTTCTTACAGTTTCCCTCGATGTTTCGTATTGGTCTGCTAGATCGTGCTCGGAGGGAAGCTGAGTATTGCCTTTTAAGACACCCTCTTGAATTTGATCAGATATTTCCTGATAGATTTCTTGAAATTTATTTTTTCTCATCATTATTCACCATAATTAGTGTAGCATTATTTTTTCAAGTGAAAAACGATAGATTCATACGGCCGTAATAAAAATGAAGAAAGATCTGTAGGTGTTTCCTCATAGTTACTGATCAATACTTCCGCAGATAGACCTGTAAGATCAATGGATTTTGGCAATTCAAAATCTGTGCTCTTACGATAGAAGTTATTCACGACAAGAAGTTTTTCACCATTCTCTGCGTTACGAACATACGCAAAAATATCAGGATGATTCTCTAGGATTAACTCATAATCACCGTATGTTACTATATCTTTTTCTTTCCTTAAATGATTGAGCTTCTGATAATGATAGAAAATAGAGTTCTCATCATTTACAGCTGCTTCGGCATTGATTTCATTATAGTTAGACGCAACCGGTATCCAAGGTTCTCCTGTCGTGAACCCAGCATTTTCACTATCATTCCATTGAACAGGAGTACGAGAATTATCACGTGATTTATGTTTAAGAATCTCTAGTACTTCTTCTTCACTCTTGCCTTCTTCTTTTAATAGGTTAAACATGTTTAACGACTCAACATCACGGTACAGATCGATTTTCGTGAATTTAGGGTTTGTCATCCCGAACTCTTCACCTTGATAGATATAAGGCGTTCCTTGCATCATATGAATCGCAGTCGCAAGCATCTTGGCTGATTGTACACGGTATTCACCATCATCACCGTAACGTGAAACGATTCGTGGCTGATCGTGGTTGCACCAGAATAACGCGTTCCACCCACCGCCTTTATGCATCTCAACTTGCCATGTCGAAAGAATTTCTTTTAATTTAAAAAAATCAAAATCAGCTATACTCCATTTCTCACCATTCGGATAATCGACCTTTAAATGATGAAAGTTGAATGTCATGCTTAATTCGTTTCGGTCAGGATTCGTATACTTGATGCAGTTATCTATCGTTGTGGATGACATCTCACCTACTGTGAGGACATCATATTTTGAGAACACTTCCTTGTTCATCTCTTGCATGTATTCATGCACGCGCGGGCCATCTGTGTAGAATTTCCGTCCATCTCCTGGTGCTATGGAGCCATCATCGTTAGGGAAATCTTGGTTTTTTGAAATAAGGTTGATTACATCTAAGCGGAAGCCATCCACGCCTTTTTCAAACCAATAGTTCATCATCTCATAAACTCTTTGACGAACTTCATTGTTTTCCCAGTTCAAATCCGCTTGTGTCACATCGAATAAATGGAGATAGTATTGACCTGTTTCCTCATCAAGCTTCCAAGCCGATCCACCAAATTTTGAAATCCAATTAGATGGTTCTCCACCTTCAACAGAATCTTTCCAAATATAAAAGTCACGGTAAGGATTGTCTTTTGATGAGCGTGATTGTTGAAACCATTCATGCTCTGTACTTGTATGGTTCACTACGATATCCATAATGATCTTCAAATCTCTTTGATGTGCCTCTTGAAGCAGACGATCAAAGTCTTCCATCGTCCCATAATCTTCAAAGATTTTATAATAGTCTCGAATGTCATAGCCGTTGTCTCGTTGAGGAGAGTCATAGATCGGAGTTAGCCATAATACGTCTACTCCTAAGTCTTTAAGATAATCTAACTTCTCAATGATTCCGTCGATATCTCCTGTTCCGTTTCCTGTCGTATCGTTAAAGCTCTTTGGGTAGATCTGATACACAACAGATCGCTTCCACCATGGTTCCTTCTTCATACTTTCACCGCCATATGTTTTAGTAATGAAAACAACCGGAAATAAAATGTTGCTATCCCGGTCGTTTTTGTTTAATTGTCTTACTTAGATTTTTTTACTTTTGCATAAAGGTACGTTAATACAAACGGTACGACAAGTGCGATTCCCATACCGAAAAAGAATGATCCCCAGCTTCCTGGTAAGATTGAAAGGAAACCAGGTATACCTCCAACGCCAATAGATGACGCACGAACGCCCGCAACTGTAATCACGATTCCAGCAATTGCAGAACCAATCATCGCGAAGATGAACGGATAACGGAAGCGTAAGTTCACTCCGAACATCGCTGGCTCAGTGATCCCCAGATATGCTGATAATGCTGACGTTCCAGCGAGCCCTTTAAGCTTTTCATCACGTGTTGCCATAAACATCGCAAGTGCTGCAGAACCTTGTGCAATGTTTGATAGTGCAAGCATCGGCCACAGAAAAGTACCACCTGTATTTGAAATAAGCTGCAGGTCGACGGCTAAGAACGTATGGTGCATTCCTGTAACAACGAGAAGGGAGTAGAAACCACCATAAATCAACCCGCCTAGCCATGCAAAGTTATCAAAGATTGATACGAAAAATTCCGTAATGCTATTACCGATCGTAAACGTGATCGGTCCGATAACGATAAACGCTAAAAATCCTGTTACTAGTAATGTGATCGGAGCTACCAATAATAGCTGCAAAGCATCAGGTATACGCTTTTTTAAGAAAAGTTCGATTTTCGCTAAAAAGTAAGACGCGATTAGAACCGGCAATACTTGACCTTGATAACCTACTTTTTCAATCGGTAGACCAAATAAGTTCCATATTGGAATATCCTTTGTCTTCCCATAATCCCATGCGTTCAAAAGATCAGGATGGACAAGCATAAGTCCGAGAACGATACCGAGTAATGGACTACCGCCAAACTTTTTAACTGCTGACCAACCGATCAGACCAGGTAAGAACACAAAAGCAGTATTGGCGATCAAGTTAATCATTCCAGCAAGATCAGCCCAGTTCTGGTGAACATCAATGAATGATTTCTTATCATAAAAAATACCTGGACCAGTCAGAATATTGTTGATCCCCATCAATAGACCTGCCGTTACGATTGCAGGAAGAATCGGGATAAAAATATCTGCTAACGCTTTTATCGCGCGTTGAAGTGGATTAAGCTTCTTACTCGCTTCATCCTTAATGTCTTCTTTAGACGCGCGCCCTGTACCCGTAATATCAATGAACTCGTTGTACACTTTGTCTACTGTTCCTTGCCCAATGACGACTTGATATTGGCCGTTTGTTGAGAAAGAACCTTTAACGAGATCAATATTCTCCAGAGCTTTCTCGTCTACTTTTCCTTCATCCTTAAGAGCAAGACGAAGGCGCGTCACGCAGTGAGTAGCTGCTGATATATTTTCTTTACCGCCGAGAGCTTCGACGATTTGTTCAGCTGATTCGCGTATTTTACTCATTCTGTTCCCTCCTAGAAACCGTTTCCATTTCATTTGATAAAAAAAGTGATATAACTCTATACCCTTAATTAACATTCAATGAAAACTTGTTCACTTCTTTAATGTGTCTAAGCGTTTTCATAAAAACTAAACTTGTATATACATATCATACAAAATAATTTAACCTGTATATACAAATATGTCAATCACTTCGATTACTTGGTGGAATTTACCGAGGTAAGCTACTTTTTCTTTTCTCCTTATTTTTTGCTATAATCTGTTACATATAGAGAAACGAGAATAAAGGAGATTTTATGATGTCACCTAAAAAAGCACTTACGATTGCAGGATCCGATACAAGCGGTGGAGCTGGTATTCAAGCAGATTTAAAAACATTTCAAGAGTTAGGCGTATACGGAATGACTGCTCTAAATGTTGTGGTCGCACAAGACCCACATCGTGAATGGTTTCATGAAGTTTTCTTGCTTCCTAACGATCTTTTTAAAGCACAATTAGAAACGGTTGTTTCCGGAATCGGTGTTGATGCACTTAAAACAGGCATGCTTGCTTCAATTGAAGCTATCGAGATAACTGCGGATCTGATCGAAAAACACGATCTTCAAAACGTTGTAGTTGACCCTGTTATGGTTTGTAAAGGTGCAGAACCCCTTCACCCTGAACTCGCTAGCACACTTCAAAATGTTTTGGTACCTAAAGCGACGGTTGTAACGCCAAACCTATTTGAAGCTGCACAACTTGCTGGGATGGAACCAATCACAACTGTTGAACAGATGATGGAAGCTGCTCATAAGATTCAAGCAAATGGCGCAAAGTATGTAATCGTTAAAGGCGGCGCTAAATTAGAACACGAAAATGCCGTTGACGTTCTTTATGATGGACAAGAATTTGAAGTTTTAGAATCTGAAAGAATTGAAACAACGTGGACGCATGGCGCAGGATGCACATTCTCAGCAGCGATTACAGCAGAACTTGCTAAAGGAAAGCCAGTCCGAGAAGCTATCTTAACAGCAAAAGATTTCATTACAGAAGCCATCGCAGCAGGGTTCGAAATTAACCAATATGTAGGACCAACATGGCATGGTGCTTACCGTGATAAATTAAACAAATAATTTTTAGTGAAGACTGATCGTTTTAGATTGGTCTTTTTTTATTCTATAAATATTTTGGGACTGCTAATCGGATTCGACATCATGTGTGGACCCACTAACGTTGTTCAAGTCTTTAAAACAAACTAACTTAATGATTTATGTTTTTTGCTTCAATGCCAAAGTGATTGGAGCGCAAGGAGCGAGACTCCTGCGGGACGAGCGGTCAGACCGAAAAGTGGAAGTGGCTCGTTCAGCCCCGACAAGCAAAAGGTGAATGGGCTAGGAAGGCGCTTTTTGCCTTCATTACCATTTAACTTTTGACCTCGAGGGGCTAGCCACTGCAACTAGACAGGTGAGACCCCTTAGGGCGCAGAGCGGCAAGGGGGCTCACCGCACGCCCCGCGGAAAGCGAAGCACCTGGAGCGGAAATCAACAACCTTCCAAAAATCTTCGAGGTTTACAAAATGATAGGCATATCATACACGTTATTTAAGAATTTGAATTATAATAAGTACATCTATTCTGCACTGGAGTGTGAAGATATGCAGCTCATACAGACCAACGAAGTCCAGGAAACACTGGATCAGCTTATTGGAAAAGAACTTTATCTACATTTAGAAACAACCAATGGTGCTTATGCCAATCATAATAACGAAAGTGTTCTAACCGTTAACGCATATATTCGAAACGGTAAAGTCACACCATTATCAGGAAAAATCATGGGGAGCGGTCCATACCGTGTTGGCTTGAAGATTGAGCTAGGTTGGATTTATGCAGAAGGGTTAACACATTGGGAAATCGACTCAGAGGGAAGATTATTAATGGCAGGCCATGATGCTGAAGGTCGACTTGCAGTAGCTCTTCAACTTAGTTCTTCCCCATTTGACGTATAAGGAGGTTATATAATTGGATGATCATTTACTCGTGATCTTCCCCCACCCAGATGATGAAGCATTCGGGGTGTCCGGGACGATTGCACAACATACAAAGAAAGGCTTACCCGTTACTTATATCTGCTTAACGCTCGGTCAGATGGGTAGAAATATGGGAAATCCACCATTCGCTACTCGTGAATCGCTTTCTCTTATCCGCCAAAAAGAGCTTGAGGATGCATGTGCCGCAGTAGGCATTCAAGATCTGCGACAATTCGGGTTCCGTGACAAAACAGTAGAATTTGAAGATGAGAAGTTTTTAGCTGATCAGTTCTTAGCTGTCATTGACGAGGTAAAACCAACGCGTATCATCACATTTTATCCAGGATATAGCGTGCACCCTGACCATGAGGCGACAGCAAGAGCTGTTGTGCGTGCGGTAGGAAGCATGCCTGAGATGGATCGTCCGGAACTATTATGTGTCGCTTTTGCAAAAAACTCTGAGGCCGACCTAGGAGCTCCACATGTAGTGACTGATATCTCTGATGTTTTTGAAGAAAAAATGAATTGCATCAAAGCACATCGATCTCAAACACAATGGCTTGTTGATAGCGTTGATAAAGATCCTGCCATGTTGGCTTGGGTAAAAAATGAAAGATTCTGGCGTTATCCCTTTTAAATTCATAGACTAAGAACCCGCTGTCCTACATAGGCTACGGGTTCTTTTTTTAGTATTAATACTTGAATTTTCAAAAAATGTACAAATCCATGTAGCATTTTCCTGATATTGTGGTATACTAATTGTAACAAATCGTTCACAATTTAGACGCTAATTCGTCAAAATTGTAAGCGCAAACAATACTTCAAGGGGTTGATTAGTAATGGATGTTTTTATGGTTTACTTATTCGTAGCGACTGCCACGCCATTATTCTTATGGAATGATAGTCGTAAGTTAGCCTTATGGCAAACGCCGTTCATCGCCCTTTTATGGACTTACGTTGTGTTATTCATGGCTAATGATAGCTTAAGCTTATTCGTTCACAGTTTCTTCATCACCGTATTCATCGCAAACGTTGTTTTTGCTCATTATGCAGCATACATCGTATGGGGCCGTCCATATTTGGCGAAGCGCAAGATGGAAAAAGCTAAATATTAATTTAAATTTTAATCCCCTCTTTTAGAGGGGTTTTTGCATTTATTGGTATTTTTTCTCATTCAAATATCCTGATATACTCTTCCCTATCACTGTCTAGTACCCCCTCATCTCCTATAACCTATATATTCCGTTTTTCTTCTATTTTCTTCACTTTCTGCTTGTTTTCTACACTATCTCATCAATACCTGTTGTGTTTAAATCTCACCATGTTATACTCGTTACCGTTGAAATTTTGATCGGAAAATGAGTTGACATAACTTACAAAACAGGAGTGATTTTTAACACATATGATATTAAATGAATCAAAAAACAAACGAATTGTTATTAAAATTGGATCTAGTTCTTTAACGAGTAGACTTGGTGATATTAGTAGACATAAATTAGAGCGACTTGTTGATGAGGTCGTGAAATTGAAAGATGAAGGACACGAGGTGTTGCTCGTATCTTCAGGCGCAGTTGCCGCAGGGTATAGACGTTTAGGTTGTTTGAACCGTCCGACTTCCCTAGCCGAAAAACAAGCGGCTGCATCAATAGGACAAGGTTTATTAATGGAATCTTACTCTGAACGCTTTATTTCTCACGGTTATACCGCTTCACAGATCTTAATTACGAGAAGCGACTTTTCTGATCGTGATCGGTATCATAACGCTCGAAATACAATCAACGTTCTTTTAGATCGCGGAATCATACCAATCGTCAATGAAAATGACACAGTTACAGTAGAAAGACTTAAGTTCGGTGACAACGACACCCTTTCTGCTAAAGTGGCAGGACTTGTGGATGCCGATCAGCTCATCATTCTCTCTGATATCGATGGCCTGTACACGGATGATCCTCGAAAAAATCCTGATGCAAAACTCCTAACAAAAGTTAGTGAAATCACACCAGAAATTGAGGAATCTGCAGGAGAACCCGGAAGTGCAGTGGGTACAGGCGGCATGCGTTCAAAGATCGATGCAGTTAAAATTGCGATGGCATCTGGCATTTCATCTTTCCTTGGGAATGCAACATCACCAGATATCATTCACAAAGCAGTCATCGGCAAAGCTAGAGGAACGTACTTTGTCCCTGGTAAAAATGAATTCAACCTGGATACGAAGCGTCAATGGATTGCTTTCCATTCTGGTCCAGAAGGTGAAATTGTGGTCTCAAATAAAGCTAAACAAGGCATTGATGAGCTCAAAAGCCTTTATCCTACAGGCATTCGCTACGTAAGTGGTCATTTTAAAAAAGGGTCTGTGGTTCGTATTAAGGATTTAGATGGAAATGAAGTTGGTCTTGGTGTTTCAAATTATTCTTCTAAACAGTTAATCAAGATTAAAGGTATCTCTCGAGACGAGCTAGCTGATGTAGGACCTGAAGAAGCCATCAATAACAACGATTTAGTCTGCCACACTCGTTTGGCAGTTCCCATTCACTAATATATCGTTACGAAAATGTGAGATTTAAAAATACAAGGAGGCGTTGGATGAGTACTTTTAAAAGTACAACCAAAAATATCGATGTGAAAGACCAAGCAAAGTTAGCACAGGAAGCTTCAAAAAAGCTCGCACTGCTTAGTGAAAAAGAAAAGAACGAAGCATTATTTGTGATTGCAGATACGTTAGAAAGAGAAACAGATTACATCTTAGAAGAGAATGAGAAAGATTTAGTTAACGTGAAGGAAAATAGTTTTTCAGAAGCCTTGATGGATCGCTTGCGTTTAACAGAAGATCGCGTTAAAGAGTTTGCAAACGGACTACGCGAGGTTGTGAAGTTAAAGGATCCTGTAGGTGAAATCTTGTCTGACTGGACACTAGAAAACGGATTAAACGTAGAGCAAGTTCGTGTACCTTTAGGTGTAATTGGTATGATTTATGAAGCACGACCAAATGTAACAGTTGATGCGACTGGACTTGCATTAAAGTCTGGAAACGCCATCGTACTAAAAGGCGGTTCAAACGCTATACACTCAAACACAGCGATTGTATCTGTCATTCATAAAGCACTAACAGCAACTAAAATTCCAGAAGATGCTGTTCAATTTATCGCATCTACAGATCGCGAAGCGGCGGGTCAATTGTTTACGATGAAGGAGCATATCGATGTGTTAATTCCTCGTGGTGGCGGTAATCTGATTAAAACGGTTGTCGAGAATGCTACGGTGCCCGTCTTAGAGACAGGTGTCGGCAATTGTCACATTTATATTGATCAGTTCGCTGATGTTAATAAAGCTCTCGCAATCATGGAGAATGCTAAAACAGATCGACCAGCAGTTTGTAATGCTGCAGAGACGTTCATTTTTCATGAAGCATGGTTGAATGAGGATGCGGAAAAAGTAACTGCTCTTTTTGAAAAGTACGGTATTGAAGTGCATGGCGATGAAAAAGCAGCAGAGTTATTACCGGATGTGATACCAGCCAATGAAAAGGATTGGGCTGAAGAGTATTTAAGTTTGGCTGTAGCAGTTAAAGTAGTTAGTTCTGTCGAAGAAGCTGTCTCTCATATTGAACGTTATGGCACAAAGCATTCAGAAGCGATCGTGACAGAAAATGCAGAGAATGCCGTTGCTTTCTTAAACAGTGTTGACGCAGCTGCCGTTTACCATAACGCGTCTACCCGCTTCACTGATGGGTCAGCGCTTGGGTTCGGTGCTGAGATCGGTATTTCCACGCAAAAATTACATGCTCGTGGTCCAATGGGTCTACCAGCACTAACGACGATTAAATATCGTATGACTGGTGACGGGCAGGTTAGATAATTATTTTGTAAACAGTCTCTTAACGGGGCTGTTTTTTTGTGTTTATTTGTAGTAATAAAGAAGGTGAAGCTAGGATGGTCAGAGAATGTTTTTAAAAAGGAGGTCGTATATGTTAGTTAAAGATCGCGGAAAGTCTATAAGGATAAGAAAGCTTGAAGTTATGCAACGACGAGTGATTAAGCTTCATCCCAAATATTTAACCATGGAAGATGAATTAAGCGGAAGGTTAGCCGGACATTTTGGTGAGCAGTCGAATGACTACTTTTTAAAACCTTTTCGGGACTTTTCTGTAATGCATGACCTGAGGCTTACAGCGCATGAAAGTTATTTCCAGATCGACACCCTGCTTCTCTCCCCTCGTTATCTCTTAAACCTCGAAGTGAAATACATTACTGGAACCTTGGTTTTTGACCATCTCAACCAAGTCATCAGAGTAAAAGATGATGGATCCGAAGAAGCTTTTCGGAATCCTATTTTCCAAGTAAAGCGCCAACAATCTCACCTTATTGAATGGATGATAAAAAACCGAATACCTCCAATCCCTGTTCGCTCACTGGTTGTGATGAGCAATCCGAGAACCATTATTAAAGCCCCTCCCTCAAATAAAGATGTCCTTCATTATATTACTCATAGTCCCTATTTGCAGGAGAAAATTAAGATGATTGATAAGATGTATACGGACGAGAAGCTGACGATAAAAAAGATATCATCAAGGGCGTTTATTGTACGTAGTGTTTTTATTTGCCGGTTGTGCGTCAATATGGAAAATGGCACTGCTCAAGATGTAACTTTCAATCTGAAGATCTTCATCTCGCCACATTAGAAGATTTCGCATTGCTTTTTGGCCCTACAATTACAAACA
Organism: Fictibacillus nanhaiensis; assembly: GCA_016401345.1. Lineage (GTDB taxonomy): Bacteria > Bacillota > Bacilli > Bacillales > Fictibacillaceae > Fictibacillus > Fictibacillus phosphorivorans. The sequence goes on from JAEACG010000005.1 coordinate 98,439, forward strand.
AACAATTTTGTGACTTTCTTCAGGTACCTTCTAGACATGTTGCCAAAAGAATATTAAGGACATTAGATTTATCTTACACAGGAACCTATAAAAATAGAAAATATCTTTTACCTTATCTCTTATGAATTTTTTATAAGCTTACACAATGAGTTTTTATTAAGCGCGGTGTTTTTTATATAGCGCTCGTATTTTTCATATGGCGTTCGTATTTTTCATATGACGCTCGTATTTTCATATGGCGTTCGTATTTTTCATATGGCGCTCGTATTTTTCGTATGGCGCTCGTATTTTTCATATGGCGCTCGTATTTTTCATATGGCGCTCGTATTTTTCATATGGCGCTCGTATTTTTCATATGGCGCTCGTATTTTTCATATGGCGCTCGTATTTTTCATATGGCGCTCGTATTTTTCATATGGCGCTCGTATTTTTCATATGGCGCTCGTATTTTTCATATGGCGCTCGTATTTTTCATATGGCGCTCGTATTTCATACTCGCGCCCCTACCACTCCATTCTTTGCTTCCTTAAGTACCTCAAAAAAGCCTCTTGCTAAAGAAATAATCCCTAGCAAGAGGCTTTCAAATGTTTAATTATTATTCATGACTCCCATGTTCACCCGAATCATGCTCACTACCTCCACCATGATTCTCATGGTTTTCAGTCTTCGGTGCGTGCTGGTTTTTATCGTGCTTCGCGTGACCTGCTGTCATAACCCATACAGAACCAATTACGATAACAATCGCAACAAATGCTGCAAAGAGGATGTTACCGATCTGTACACGGCTTGTCAGGTTACTCTTCGTCGAGTTCTCTGTTACGTGCATGAACATCAAGAGCTGAAGAGCAGCTTGTAGAAACGCAAAACCGAAAATGATAATTAAGATCCAAGTCATCGAAAGATCTGTTTCAAGTGCAATCCATAATGCGAATAATGTTAGCACGATGGATAACACAAAACCGATTAAATGTTTCCACGGAAAACCGTGGTGTTCATTAGCTGCAGTTTTACTAGCCATTATGCATCACCATCCCCATCAGATAAACGGCTGTGAAGATAAAGATCCACACTACGTCTAAGAAGTGCCAGTAAAGACTGGTGATGAAAACTTTTGCAGATGTAGCTGGCGTTAAACCGCGCTTCGCTACTTGAATCAAGACCATCGTTACCCAGAAGATACCGAACGTTACGTGGGCACCGTGAGTACCGACAAGAACGAAGAATCCTGACCATGCTGCACTTGTACCGATGTTAGCACCTTCATGAATGAAGTGTAAGAACTCTTCAATCTCAAAGTAAAGGAATCCAAGACCAAGACCTAAAGTGATGGCCATCCAAGTGATTAAACCTTTTACATTTTGACGACGCATCTCATGAACCGCAAGTCCACAAGTGAAACTACTTGTTAAGAGCAAGAAAGTTTGGATTAACAAACTCTTCACTTCAAAAAGTTCACCTGGTGATGGACCATCAGCGATACGATGTTCTAAAACCATATATGTTGCAAATAATGTTGCGAACAACGCAATTTCTGCCCCGAGGAAAATCCAGAAACCGAGAATATTTAAACGCCCAGTCTCCGAACGATACTCTAAAGGCGTGTTGGGGTCGTGTGTTTCTGCATGTGCCATTTTTTCACGCCTCCTTATTTAGATATCTTTTCTGTTTCGATAACTTCTTCAACACTTACATAATAACCATCATTATACTCAAACGAACGATAGATCAATGTTGCAAATACACCAATCATACCGGCGATCGCCATCCACATCCAGTCGAATACCATTCCGAAGCCGGCAACAAAGAAGAAGGATGCCATGATGAATGGAACACCAGAGTTACTTGGCATATGAATCGGTTTAATATCTTCAGCTTTTAACTTCTCAACTTTTCCAGCTTGCTTCTGTCTCCAGAAGTGATCAAGACCTGTTACTTCAGGAATTTTAGCAAAGTTATAGAATGGAGGCATTGCTGTTGGAGTAGACCATTCTAAAGTACGGCCATCCCAAGCATCTCCAGTTGTTTCACGCTTCGCGTAACGGAAGCTGTAGTACATATTGTAAACAAGGATTAAGAACGCGATCCCCATCATGAATCCACCGATCGTAGATACCATGTTCAATGGACCCCAGCCAGACTCTTCGCTGTACGTGTAAACACGACGAGGCATACCGTCTAGACCAAGGAAGTATTGTGGGAAGAAACATACGTTAAATCCGATTGTAAATACCCAGAATACCCATTTACCGATACGTTCGTTCAGCTTGTAACCAAACATCTTCGGATACCAGTAGATTAAACCAGCGAAACAAGCAAATACTGTACCTGCGATCAACACATAGTGGAAGTGAGATACTAGGAAGTATGTGTTGTGGTACTGATAGTCAGCTGCTGCCATGGCTAGCATGACACCTGTAACCCCACCGATTACGAAGTTCACGATAAATCCGAGTGACCAAAGCATCGGCGTCGTAAATTGAATCTTACCTCTGTACATCGTAAACAACCAGTTAAAGATCTTAACCCCGGTCGGTATACCGATCGCCATCGTTGTGATGGAGAATACAGAGTTAACAAGTGCTCCTGAACCCATCGTAAAGAAGTGATGGACCCAAACCAAGAAACTGTATCCTGCGATTAAAAGCATAGACCAGATCATGGCTTTGTAACCAAATAGCGTTTTTCTAGAGAACGTAGAGATGATCTCTGAGAACATACCAAACGCCGGTAGAATTACGATATATACCTCTGGGTGGCCCCATAGCCAGAAAAGGTTCGCCCAAAGCATATCCATTCCCGCTCCTTGCAGAGTGAAGAAATGGCTGCCGAATAAACGGTCAAATGTCATAAGTGCTAGTGCTACAGTAAGGATTGGGAAAGCGAAAATAATAATTACCATTGTTACAAGTGATGACCAAGTGAACATCGGCATACGGAACAATGTCATTCCCGGTGCACGCATCTTAAGGATCGTAACTAAGAAGTTAATCCCCGTTAAGAGCGTACCAATACCTGCGATCTGCAGACCGAGCAGATAGTAGTTCTGTCCAGGTCCTGGACTGAGCTCGTTACTCGCAAGCGGCATGTAACTCGTCCAACCTGCTGATGGAGATCCACCAATAACGAATGAGATGTTGAACAACATCGCACCGATAAAGAACGTCCAGAAACTAACTGCGTTTAAATAAGGATAAGCTACGTCACGTGCTCCAATTTGCAATGGAACAACGACGTTAATCAAACCAATCAAGAACGGCATCGCCATGAAGATGATCATGATCGTACCGTGTGTTGTAAAGATTTCGTTATAGTGCTGTGAGTCGAGGAACTTAGCCTCTGGAACTGCAAGCTGTGTACGCATTAAGAGGGCATCTACCCCACCGCGGAACAGCATTAATACAGCGGAAACGATATACATGATACCAAGTTTTTTATGGTCAACTGTTGTAAGCCATTCGTCCCACAACCATTTCCACTTTTTATATTTAGTAAGATAGAACAGGATACCCACCATCGTTAATACGATGGATACGTCAGCACCATATATCATCGGGTCGCCTGTTACGAAAAATTCATCCCATTTCATATTGAAATGCCTCCTCTGTTAATGGGCATGAGAATCCCCATGAGACTCTGATTCTGATTCTGATTCTTCTAGCTTCTTCATCTCTTCTTCACGCTTTTTCTTTTCTTCCTTCGCTGCTCTTGAGTGAGGAATCTTCTCTTCATAACCTAAACGTTCGCGAGCATCTAGCGCGTATTCAGCATTTGTAGCATGGTCTACCCAATCTAAGTGAGTAGAAGAGAAAGTCATTTCTTTCACGTGACCAGGAAGCATCAGCTTGTCATACTGCCCCTTCGAAAGTTCAGGAGCATCAGCCTTCGTTTCACTCGCCCATTTTTCAAACTCTGCATCAGACATAGCCATCACATCAAACGTATGATTAGTGAATCCTTCTCCTGTAAAGTTGGAGTTACGTCCTTCATACGTCCCTTGCTCATCAGCTTGCAGATAAAGCTCTGTCTCCATGCCAGCCATCGCATATTTCTGACCACCTAATTGAGGTACCCAGAATGATGCCATTGAATCGGCAGAAGTCAGCTTGAACAAAACAGGTCGATCTTCAGGAATATGAAGATAGTTAACTGTTTCAATATCTTGCTCTGGATAAGAGAATACCCATTTCCAGTTTACAGATGTTGCATGAATCACCAACGGCTTTTGATCTTTCGATTCTTCGGGAGGTCCTTCAAGAGAATAGATACTCTTTACCGTTGGAATCGCTAATGCAATAACGATGATGATAGGAATGATCCACCAAATCGTTTCAAGAAGATGACTTCCTTCATTATCTGGATCATAGCCTTTATGGTTTTTGCGATCACGATATTTATAAACAATAAAAGCAGTAAGTGCGTAAACAACTATTAGGATAAATAACATAAACCAGATGGAATACATGATCAGATCCCTCTGTTCTGCTCCTACAGGTCCTTTTGGATCTAAAACAATCATATCGCTGCAGCCGCTAAGCATAAATACGGCCATCAATAACCCGAATGTAAAAAACGGCTTCAACCGTCGCATCACCAGGTCCACCTTCCTTTCTCTATTTACAAGCATTTACTTTTGCCTAATAAAAAACGAACCAAGAGTGATTATAGAGCATTGTGAATTAAATCACAATGTAAAACATAGGCAAAAATTTAAATGACAAAAACCTTTGCTTTCATAGTACCAGAATCCTAATAAAAGTGACTCTATCCACAACAAATGTCACGATTACTTCAAATAAAGCTCACAACTTTATCACAGTTTTGACATAGAATGTTCACGATTTTGGAAGAGACTTCTTTCATTGGTAAAGACTCATGAGCTTTTTAAAAGTTCAGTTTTTACTTTTTACCCTAAATCCAGCCAACATACACCTGCCTATGTAAATTTTTCAAATAAAAAACGACCTTGCCGATATAGACAAGATCGCTCATTTTTTTATATCTTATGCACTTACTTCAACTTGATTTTCGGTGTCATTGTAGACATTTGTATCAAGCTGATTTTGCACCTTACTGGTTAATAATCCTGATGTCATCGAACCACTTACGTTAACAGCGGTACGACCCATGTCGATTAATGGCTCAACTGAGATCAATAGACCTGCTAAAGCGATAGGAAGATCCATTGCGGAAAGTACAAGGATTGCCGCGAACGTCGCTCCACCACCAACACCTGCTACACCGAACGAACTTAGTGCTACGACTACTACAAGCGTCAACAAGAACGATGGAGACAACGGATCGATTCCAACTGTCGGAGCGATCATAACGGCTAGCATCGCTGGATAAATTCCAGCACATCCGTTTTGTCCGATCGAAAGACCGAATGAACCTGAGAAGTTTGCGATTCCGTCAGGCACACCCATGCTCTTTTGCGTACGAATATTTAACGGAAGTGCTCCTGCACTCGTACGAGAAGTGAAAGCAAAGGATAGTACCGGGAAAGATTTTTTCATATAAGTAATCGGGTTTAATCCTGCAAATGTTAAAAGCAATAAGTGAATGCCGAACATGATCAACAAAGCTACATATGAAGCAATAACGAACTTACCTAGTTTTGCGATTGCATCCATATCACTCAGTGCAACTGTTTTTGTCATGAGCGCGAGGACCCCATACGGAGTTAGACGCAGAATCAACGTTACTACTCTCATGATAACCGCATAAAACGCATCAACAATCTTAGCAAAAAGCTCTGCATGCTCCTCTTGCTTACGTTTGACTCCAAGATAAGCAACGCCCAGGAATGCAGCAAAGATAACTACAGCGATTGTCGAAGTCGGACGAGCTCCTGTGAAATCTAAGAATGGGTTAGCAGGTAATAATGAAAGAACCTGTTGTGGAAGCGTCAGATCTTTTACCTCTGCAAACGTACCTTCCATCTGCTCACCACGAGCCGTTTCTGCATCTCCTTGCTCGATCTGCACAGCTTCAAGATCAAAAACCGTTGAAGTTGCAATTCCGACAACTGCGGCAATTGCAGTCGTACCTATCAAGATTCCTATGATCAATCCACTAAGTTTTCCGATGTTTCCTTTTAAGTTCAGACGCGTAAACGCTGAAAGGATTGAAATAAATACAAGTGGTACAACGATCATTTTTAAGAACGTTACATAACCGCCACCGACTAGATTGAACCAGTCAGTCGATTTAGCAGCAACCTCAGAGTCTGCTCCATATCCGTACTGAAGTCCGAGTCCGAACAAAATCCCTAGACCGAGCCCCGTAAAAACACGCTTAGAGAAAGAAACGTGCTTTTTTTGCATGTAATACAAAACACCCAATAGTATAAGCATGATTGCAATATTCGATAAAACTAAACCAGTAGTCACCTACAAGCCCCCCTTTAGTTAACTAAATTAAATTAATACAATAAATCCTATATGTCAAGTAGGGATTACGAGCAGGATATTTTTTAGCAGCCACCTCCTCAAACAAAAAATGACAAGCTTTAAGAAAAAGTAGCGAGTCATTAGTGTGTTTATGCTTTAGTCACAGGTGAAATATTTAGTTGTGATTCAGATATATTCAACTTAAAACTAAGATATGCTTGTTTTTGTAACAAATTCTTATGACTTGGTACTAGATATAATATTTTCACGTGTTTTATTCCATTAATAATCACACCTCTTCATGGGCAAAATATTCTCTAAAGAGATGAGGAGTGAAATATATGGCACGCGGAAAATCGTTCGAACATAAAAAACAAGGTCATCCGGGAAAGTTTCCTGATAACACCCTTCAAAATCGCCTGGTTGAGAAGTCTGATGAAACGGATTCAGTGAACCTTGCAACAAAAGAAGCATTCAAGAACCGAACTGGTGAACAAGAATAGATCGCATCATGGCACACTTGGAAAATCTTCCATGGGTGCTTTTTCTTTTTTAAGATTACGTATGCACCTATTGAGTTCCTTCCCCATTCAATACTATAATCAAGAGGGTACAAATTACTGACAGAAAAGGTGTTATATAGATGAGTATTTTAACGGTGCAAGGCTTAAGCCACGGTTTCGGCGATCGTGCCATATTTAATGATGTTTCCTTCCGCCTGCTTAAAGGTGAGCACATCGGTTTGATCGGTGCAAACGGTGAAGGTAAATCAACATTTATGAATATTATTACAGGCAAACTAAAGCCTGATGAAGGTAAAGTAGAATGGGCAAAAAAGGTACGTGTAGGCTATCTTGATCAGCACACGGTCCTACAAAAAGGCATGTCGATCCGCGATGTCTTGAAAAGTGCATTCCAATACTTGCTCGACATGGAAAACGAAATGAACAGCATGTACGAAAAAATGGGTGAAGCAACACCTGAAGAGCTTGAAAAGATGCTTGAAGATGTTGGTGTCATTCAAGATACATTAACAAACAACGACTTTTACGTGATCGATGCTAAAGTTGAAGAAATCGCGCGCGGACTTGGACTTGATGATATCGGTCTAGACCGTGACGTACATGATTTAAGTGGTGGACAGCGTACGAAAGTTTTGCTTGCAAAGCTTTTATTAGAAAAGCCAGAGATTCTATTGCTAGATGAGCCAACAAACTATCTGGATGAACAGCACATCGAGTGGCTGAAGCGTTATTTGCAGGAGTACGAAAATGCGTTCATCTTAATCTCGCATGATATTCCTTTTTTAAACAGCGTTATCAACTTGATCTATCACATGGAAAATCAGGAATTAAACCGTTATGTAGGAGATTACGATCACTTCAAATCCGTTCATGAGATGAAAAAATCCCAGTTGGAAGCAGCATTTAAGCGTCAACAGCAAGAGATTGCCGGATTGAAGGATTTTGTTGCACGTAATAAAGCACGTGTTTCCACTCGAAACATGGCAATGTCTCGACAGAAGAAACTCGATAAAATGGATGTTATTGAACTAGCCAAAGAAAAGCCAAAGCCAGAGTTCAACTTTAAAGAAGCTCGCACGCCAAGCAAACTGATCTTTGAAACGAAAGATCTTGTTATCGGTTATGACGAGCCACTTTCTAAACCGCTGAACCTGCGTATGGAACGCGGCCAAAAAATTGCTCTAGTCGGTGCTAACGGTATCGGTAAAACGACATTGCTAAAAAGCATCCTTGGTGAGATCACGCCTGTTTCGGGTTCCGTTGAGCGCGGTGAAAACCTAGAGATCGGTTATTTCGAGCAAGAAGTGAAGTCAGCGAACTATAATACATGTATCGATGAAATCTGGAGTGAATTTCCTGGTTTCTCACATCATGAGGTTCGTGCTGCTCTCGCGAAGTGTGGTCTAACGACTAAACACATCGAGAGTAAAGTTGAAGTACTAAGTGGTGGAGAAAAGGCGAAGGTTCGTCTATGTAAGCTAATCAACCACGAAAACAATGTTCTTGTTCTCGATGAGCCGACAAATCATCTAGACGTAGAGGCGAAAGATGAATTGATGCGTGCACTGAGAGCTTTCAAAGGCAGTGTGCTGTTAATCTCCCATGAACCTGAATTTTATAAAGAAGTAGCAAATGACGTCTGGAACTGTGAAAGCTGGACGACGAAAGTGTTTTAAATCTGAGACCCTCACATTGGTGGGGGTTTTTATTATGTAGATTATTTGGGCAGAGGGATGGTATAGGTTGCTGCTTTTCTTGAGCCATTTGGTTTTAAATCCATTGCACGGAGAATTTTATACATGCTAGTAGAGGAATTAAGATGCAAGAAGTTTCGTAATTCTTCATTTTTAACTTGAGGATTTATCAAGAGTGCGTAATCATAAATTGCTTTTATATGCGCATCAGCATTCTTGTTGGAACATGCTAAACAAAGCCAGTGTCTCATTTCTCTTTTCATAGGTAAGTTATCACAATTAGGGCAAACAACTCCTGTAGCTATGTCCTCTTTTTTTATCTCATATTGTTTTAAAACATCTATATTTATCTGTTTATGATTCTTTATCAAAAGTTTACTCAATTTTTTTATATCTTTTTGAGATAAATAATGTTGTGTATTATTTTCCGTTAAACCCTGAACCGTCCGAATCAAGTCTTTGCCTCTAACAATTTTATTATGAATTTTCTTATATGAAGGAGAAATTTTTATAACTGAGTGAATGTTTGTTATTACAACCAAATAAAAGATAGGGATATCAGCAAACTTATGAGAGGAAAGCCACTCCTTAAAACATGAAGCTTGAAATTCAACTTGTATAATCGGATCAGGAAAAGCTTCTTCACTTCAATTATTAAACAATAGTGTGGAGTTATGATGAGAGAATCAAGCTGGAAGTATAGTTTTTGCGTTTTATCTCTGGAGAGCCTTAAATCGTGGAAAATATAGTAGTTTTCTTGAGGTAAATCAGTTAAATGATAATCAAGAGACTTCTCTCCATTAAACCCAGCATTAAATTTCGCCCTATCACTTAGAATATCTGGTTTTTTGGGGAGATTAAGAGGCATTCTTTCTAATAATGAATCTAGTTTGAAAAGTATTAATGGTTTTGTTCTTTCTTTTACTATCAAATCATCACCTCACACTTAATTTCCTTATAAAAATTCAACGATTGTCACTAATTTTCCTCTCATGAAAAGGAGAATTTTTTTATAAGTCCTCATAAAGATTTATAAGTCTTCAAAAAAATTTATAAGTCCTCAAAGGATTTTATAAGTCTTCAAAAATTTTTATAAGTCTTCACCCCAATTCTCCGCTTTTACAGCGTAAAAAAACACCTCCTGCTAACAGCAAGAGGTGCCCACCCAATCAACTATCCAACTCTTCCACTAACAGAGAAAGCTCTTCCCATCGCTCCATTGCGGCTTCAAGCTCGCTCTCCACTTTTTTCTGCTCTGCCATAAGCTCGCTGATCTTGCCAAAATCGCTTCCTGCAGCAACAATTTCTGCTTCATAATGCTCTTTTTTCTCTTCTAAGTTCATGATTCGTTCTTCAATCGTATCCCAATCTTGTTGATCTTTGTACGACAGCTTTTTCTTCTTTTCTTTACGATGCTGTCCAACTGTTTCCGTCGGTTTTTCAGAGGCTTCTTTCTTCACCGCAGCAGCCATTTCATCACGTTCTTTTTTCTCATCCATATAGTCCGTATAGCTGCCTTGAAATCTTTCAACCTCTGCGTTCCCTTCGAATGCGAGAAGATGATCGACAACCCGGTCTAAAAAGTAGCGGTCATGGGAAACCGTCAACACTACACCAGGAAAATTTTCTAAATACTCTTCTAGAATCCCTAACGTTTGAATGTCGAGGTCGTTTGTGGGCTCATCCAAAAACAGAACGTTCGGCTCTTCCATTAACACTTTGAGCATGTATAAGCGGCGTTTCTCTCCACCTGATAACTTCCGAATATACGTATATTGCATATAGCGTGGAAACAGGAAACGTTCGAGCATCTGTTCAGCGGTAATCGTCTGACCATCTACCGTTGTGATGACCTGTGCCGTTTCTTTGATATAATCGACAACCCGCAAGTTTCCGTCGAGCTCTTCGTGATCTTGTGTGTAATAGCCAATCTTAACCGTTTCCCCTACTTCAACAGAACCAAAATCAGGAGTCATTCTACCTGCTAACATATTTAACAAAGTAGTTTTCCCGCTTCCGTTTGGCCCGATGATTCCAAGTCGTTCACCCGGAACGATCAGATAGTCGAGGTTTTTAACTAGCTCTTTTCCATCTAAACTTTTACTCAACCCTTCAACTTCAATCACTTTTTTACCAAGTCGTTGAGACCCGATCGCAAACTCAACAGAGCCCTTAACTGCTGGACCAGTTTCTTCCTGCAAACTCTCTACACGTTGAATTCTAGCTTTTTGTTTCGTCGTTCGTGCTTTTGCACCACGTCGTAACCAGGCTAACTCGCGGCGTAGAGTATTTTGCCGCTTATCTTCGTTCTGCAGAGCGATTTCTTCTCGTTCAGCCTTTTTCTCCAAGTATGTTTCGTAATTTCCCTCATATACATATAGCTTCCCATTATCGAGCTCGAAGATATTGTTAGTTACGCGGTTTAAAAAATACCGGTCATGGGTAACCATCAGTAAGGCGCCTTTATAGTTTCCTAAGAACGTTTCTAGCCATTCAACTGTTTCATTATCAAGATGATTTGTTGGCTCGTCCAAAATGAGCAAATCAGCAGGTTGAATGAGTGCTTTTGCAATCGCTACTCGCTTCTTTTGTCCACCGCTTAAATGCTTCAATTGACGAGAAAAATCACGAAGACCAAGCTTAGTAAGCACTGTTTTCGCGATGGTGTTTGCTTCCCATGCCTCATTTTCATCCATCTTTTGCTGACTGCTCATCAAACGCTTTAACTTCTTTTCGTTGGACGGATCCGATTCCAGATCGAGTAAGGCTTTCTCATATTCACGCATCGTCTTCATGATGAGAGAATCTCCATAATAAATCTGGTCTAAAACGGTTAATTCTTCATCAAGTTCTGGCTCTTGGGCCACATATTCGATCTGAAATGAATTCGCATGTGACAGCGTGCCTCGCTCAGCTGGTTCGAATCCTGCTATTGCTTTCAATAATGAAGACTTACCGGTTCCGTTCGGGCCGATGAGGCCAATTCGTTGCTTGTCGCTGATTGAAAAAGTGATATTGTCAAACAGCGTTTTTTCACCATATGTTTTATATAAATTTTCAACTAATAAAATACTCAAAACCATATCATTCCTTAGGCTAATGTCTTTGTTTTCTATTGTATCTTAACCGTGTCAGAATAGCATCTCTCGGTTATGATTTGCATTCTTTTCGGAATTTTTGTTATAGTGATAAACATGTTCTGAAAAGAAGTGGGCACGTTTTTTGCTCAAAACGGATGCCACCTATTTTCAATTCACACATCGGCTTTGCTTTTTTCTTGTAGTTGATGCTGGGTTTATTTAATCCAGCAAGTTTTTTAAATGCGTTTTTCGACCGCGCTTTTGACTTCAAGTTTTTTCTGCTATTCCCCGCAAGCTCTTTTTGCAAATAAAAAGCTCTAAGAAACAACCTGCCAACTTTTTCATAAACAAGTCATCCGTTGAGCAAACTAACATGACCCATTTCATGAAAAAAGAAAAGGAGAGAAATTTTTACATGCAAACAGGAGTTATTATTTCTTTAGTTATTTACATGGCCGGTATGCTTTATATCGGGTACTGGGCTTACAAAAAAACATCTGATTTAAATGACTACATGTTAGGTGGACGAGGACTAGGTCCTGCTGTTACTGCACTTTCAGCTGGCGCATCTGATATGAGTGGTTGGATGATGATGGGTATTCCGGGTGCGATGTTCACTGACGGAATAAGCAGTATTTGGATCGCTGTTGGACTCACGATTGGTGCATATTTAAACTATCTTCTAGTAGCACCTCGCCTTCGTACGTATACAGAAGTTGCGGATGATTCCATTACAATTCCTGATTATCTTGAGAATCGCTTTAATGATACACAGAAAATTCTACGTATCGTTTCAGGGCTCGTTATCATTATCTTCTTCACACTTTATGCATCTGCTGGACTTGTTTCTGGTGGTAAGCTGTTTGAAAGTGCATTCGGTACAACTTATCTAACTGGTATGTTGATTACGGTTGGGGTAGTTGTAGCTTATACACTATTTGGTGGATTCCTTGCAGTAAGTTGGACGGATTTCGTTCAAGGCTGTATCATGTTCATCGCATTAATCTTAGTGCCAATCGTTGCATTTACAGACATTGGTGACTCACAAACAGTAATTGACACAATTCGCGGTGTTGATCCATCCCTTCTTCAAGTATCAAAAGGATTGACCACTCTTGGATTAATCTCTTTACTAGCTTGGGGATTAGGTTACTTCGGTCAACCACATATTATCGTTCGTTTTATGGCTATCACATCTGTTAAAGACATTAAAACAGCAAGAAGAATCGGTATGAGCTGGATGATCATCTCTCTTATCGGTGCTTCTCTTACAGGATTGATTGGTGTAGCTTGGTTTGCTAGAGAAGGAAGAGAACTTGCTGATCCTGAAACAGTATTTATCGAATTTGCGAATCTGTTATTCCATCCGCTGATTACTGGTTTCTTATTAGCTGCCATACTAGCTGCAATCATGAGTACCATCTCATCTCAGCTGTTAGTAACTTCGTCTTCTGTGACCGAAGACTTTTATAAGCAATTCTTAAAGAAGAATGCTTCTCAGAAAGAACTTGTTATGATCGGACGTATTGCGGTACTAATTGTAGCTGTAATTGCAGTATTGTTGTCCTTGAACCCTAGTGATACTATTCTTAGCCTTGTAGGCTATGCATGGGCAGGATTTGGTTCAGCATTTGGACCACTCGTCCTATTAAGCCTGTTCTGGAAGAAGATGACTAAATGGGGAGCTCTAGCAGGTATCATCGTTGGTGCTGTAACAGTTCTTACTTGGGTTCAGTTCCCTGATCTAAAAGAACAAGTGTATGAAATGATTCCTGGATTCTTCTTAAGCTTAATCGCCATTATTATTGTAAGCTTATTAACGAAAAATCCATCTAAAAAGGTTCAAAACCAATTTGATGACATGGAAGAAACACTTGATGAATTAAAATAAATACAAACAAAAGCGTTCCTGACTACTCAGGAGCGCTTTTTTAAATTTTCTTTATGAGTCGATCTGAATGTGCAAGTTCTTCTATAAGACCAGCACCTATACCAAACATAGCCGCACGCATCTCAAATTCGATTCGTTCCATCTGTATGAGCAACGCTTCAACATCATTTTCTACAGCTGATGGCAGTAGCAGCCTTCCAAAACCAGCAAGATTAGCACCTAGAGCAATCGTTTTTGCAGCATCAACACCGTTTTTTAGTCCTCCACTTGCGATCAAGGGAATATCAAAATTGTTCTTTCTCACAGCAAGAATACTTTCAGCAGTCGGCAGTCCCCAATCTAGAAAAGCTTCAGCAGCTTCTTTTCGAATGCTGTCGTTTGAACGATAACTTTCTACTTGTATCCATGACGTTCCACCTGCTCCAGCTACATCAATGAACTGAATACCAGCGGATGTAAGGCGATCTGCCGTTTTATCGTCGATTCCCATTCCAACTTCTTTTACACCGACCGGCACATGAAGAGAATTTGCGATTACTTCAATCTTAGAAAGCAATTTCGAGAAATTCGTATCTCCTTCTGGCTGGAACACTTCCTGTAACGTGTTTAAGTGCAGTACAAGCATATCTGCTTCAGCCATCTCTACCGCTTTTTTACATTGAACTGCCCCAAAGTCATAATTCAGCTGAACCGCTCCGATGTTCGCGATAATCGGAATATTAGGAGCATACTTCCGAATTTGAAACGTATAAGCAAGATCCTCGTTCTCTACCGCAGCTCTCATTGATCCGAGGCCGATCGCCCATCCCTTTTCTTCGGCAGCCATTGCTAAATGTTGATTGATTTGATAGGCGGTATCTGTTCCACCAGTCATGGAAGAAATCAAAAAAGGCGTCCGCATTGTTTTATTTAAAAATGTAGTTGAAAGCATAATTTCATCAAATGATAATTCAGGCAGCGCGTTGGGTACGAACCGATAGCTTTCAAGTCCTGTCGTGATGTTCTTACCTTCCACATCTTCATTCAAACTAATTCTAATATGTTCAGTTTTCCGCTTTTCCGTAAGGTCCTTCGAAATATCCAACAACTTTCCTCCTCTTTCGTTCAAGCGTTTTGTTCTTAAAATTCAGGATTCGAATCAGCCTAAACCTGTTATATCTCTGGATAAATATAAAAGGAAGATTGAACAGAACGGCATACAGAATCATGATGTTGCCGATCCAAACAGGGTTCCATAAGAAAAACAACAAAGCTGGTGGCATGGAAAGCCAATGCGTAAGTTCTGCACGACGTGTTTCTGCTAAAAAACGGGCTAGATACTCTAGGGAATCCCCCTCCAGTGTTTTCTTCGCGAAACCTCCCCGATAAAAATCTCCACCATCAGGCAGTATCGTTTTCCATTTGCGTATTCCTATTTTTTCATACCATCCTCCACTGTTTTCCCAGCCAAAAGCCGTATCCCATCTACTCTCTTTCGTGAAGGAAGAAAAAGGAATTCGATGAATGATATAAGCTACTAGTAAATGAAAGATGAGCCAGGCAAGAATATTGATCGTTACCGTCCAAAACGGAGAAAGTTCAATCAGCATTTACGCATCTCCTTTTTCAGAAACCGAGATTTCTCTACCTTTCCACTTTACTTCTTTTTTGATCATACTCAAAATAAAAGACCAGATGTACACTAAAGAAAAAAACAAGAAGTGAAACGGGTGTGATAGAGCTGAAAGTATTGAATTCGTTCCTATTTTCTTCATTAAGGTCTTAATCTGAATTGCAAAAAGCAGGTAGAAGATTCCCCACATCAAAACTTCGTTGATTTCTTGAACCAACAAGAAAGGAAGCTGAATGGCTAGACTTATTCCGCCTGTTATCCATGCTACTGTCAGCACTAAGGGCAGGAGAGGCGTTTTGGCTGAACCAAGTGCAAAACTTTTACACCATCCGAAAAATAATGCTGTTAGACCTTCTGAATACATTCTGAAATAAACCGCCTTGTATCCTGAGAAACAAATAACGTTTACATCTTGATTCATAGCCACTCTTCCCATTTCCATATGTTCAAGAACTTGGTGCTTAATCCCTTCATGGCCACCGATCTCTGTGTAGGTTTTTCTATCGATCATTAAGCACGGACCAAACGCACCAGCAGGTTTTTTACGAAATAGTGTAAAACATTGCATGGCCGCCATTACGATAATGTTAAATAGAGAAGATAATTTTTCTCGTGCACTCTTCATCTGATGAAAAGGCTGGACACTGATTAATCCCCTGTTTCTTTCCCATTCACCACATAAGCGTTCAATTCCGTCTCTCTCAATTTCTAAATCTGCATCTAAAAATAACAATAGAGAACCTGTTGCATGTTTTGCTCCATTCCAGCATGCCCATGGTTTTCCAAGCCAACCGATCGGAAGCCGCTCTGGTTTCACAACAGTAACACCGAATTCCCGAGCGACTTCTTCTGTTCGATCATCAGAATCATCGTTAACAACAATTACTTCATGAAGTTTCATACTTTGGTTACTCAACGTCGGCAATAAATTTTTTAAGTTTGCTTCCTCATTCCTTGCGGGAATAATAACTGAAACAGAGTGTGGTTCATGAGGAGTTTTATCACTTAGAGTACGTATATTCCATAGCATGAACCATCCACAAAGCCACATGATAGATAGATACAAAATGGTAGAAAGCATGTCGACTGTCTCCTTTAGAAAATAAGTTGTAGTTACAGCTTGGGCTTTGTATTCTTTTTTCAAACAATTCTTAAAAAAAGAGGAGTTTTTATATTCAGTCAAGAACTGAAAATAAAGAATGACTTTCTGAATATGTTGAAAAAGCGTTCAATAATTTTACAATGGTTGTACATAAACTATACAATACAGAGGAACAGTCGTACAGTAACAGCTAAGAAACAATCTTAACCTTTCATTCCCAATACCGAGGAGGATTTTGATGAAGAAAAAAGTGTTAGTTGTAGGCGGCGGACTTGGAGGACTATCAGCAGCTCTTCGATTAGCAGCTGATGGACACGAAGTAACTGTACTCGAAAAGAATGAACGTATCGGCGGCAAATTGAATCAGCGTTCCGGAAAAGGCTATACCTTTGATACAGGGCCTTCCATCTTAACCATGCCATGGGTGCTTGAACAGCTATTTGAATCTGCTGGAAAGAACATCCACGATTACATAAACATCCAGCGTATCGAGCCACAGTGGAGAACGTTCTTTGAAGATGGCACGGTAATTGATGTGACGAGCGACCTGCCAGAGATGCTGAAAGAAATCAGTAAAGTAAATCCGCAAGATGCTGCTTCATTCTTTAAATATCTGGATTATTGCAGCCAAATGTACGAACTTAGCATGAAGAGTTTTTATAAGAAAAGTTTAACTGGATTAAACGATCTGCGCACTCTTCACAGCTTTAAAGAGCTTCTTGCGATGGATCCTGTAAAATCAATGGACCAAGCAACGAAAAAGTTCATTAAAGACAAACACCTTCAACAACTATTTAATTTCTTCATCATGTATATTGGTTCCTCCCCTTATCAGGCACCAGCTGTTCTTTCTCAGTTGATACACGTTCAGCTCGGCCTTGGTATTTATTATGTGGAAGGCGGAATGTACAAAATTGCTGAATCGATCATAAGTGTTTTAAACGAATATAACGTTGATGTTCGAACGAATCAAAAAGTAGTAGGTATCTTAACAGAAGGCACTACGGCTAAAGGAGTAAAGCTTGAGAACGGCGAAGAGATGTATGCAGATATCGTTGTTTCTAACTTAGAAGCGATACCAGCATACAAGACACTTCTCTCAAATCATCCGCAAGCTAAAAAAGCAGCAGAAGATCTAAGTAAATACGAACCTACTGTTTCAGGCCTTGTCTTATTGCTTGGAGTTGATAAGAAGTACGATGAGTTTGCGCATCACAATTTCTTCTTCTCTCAAAGTGGGGAAAGGGAATTCGATCAAATCTTTAACACTGGTATTCTTGCAGACGACCCAACCGTTTATGTGGGGATTTCATCAAAAACCGATCCAACTCAAGCACCTGAAGGTAAAGATAACTGGTTCGTCCTAACGCATGTACCACCTCTTAAAGAAGGCGAAACGTGGGAAAGCAACCTTGAAAGCTATCGTGAGATTGTCTTGAACAAACTTGAGCGCATGGGAGCTAAAGACCTACGCCGGCACGTGGAGTGGGAATACACGTTTACACCTGACACATTAAAAGAACTGTACGGACCGAACGGAGGATCTATCTACGGCATTCGAACAGACCGTAAGATGAACGGCGGATTTAAGATTCCGAGCAGAAGCAATCAGTTTACAAATCTATATTTCGTAGGCGGCTCTACACACCCTGGCGGAGGCGTTCCAATGGTAACACTATCTGGACAGCTGACAGCTGATTTAATAGGGGAAGATTTAAAAAATGTTTCAAAGGAGATCGGGTAATATTGCAAACCGCACAGCAGCATGGCACCATCGATAAAGTACTTTTTCGGTTCTTTATCTTTTGGTACAGCGTAGGATTAATACTTCTTGTTTTTGATATTCTTCCTCCTTCTCTGGAGTGGGCAAACAGCGTGTTTCTAATCGCATGCGGTGTTCTTGGAGGATTTTACTTTTATCGAACTTACGGTAACTTTGGCGCTGTTTTTACATTATTTGTTCTGTTTGGAAGTATCGTAGCAGAGAGTATTGGCGTCAAGACCGGCCTGATTTTCGGTCACTATAATTATAGCGATCAGCTCGGTTTACAATGGTTGGGTGTTCCTGTTGCCATCGGATTCGCGTGGGTGATGATTATCGCTGTCTCACACGCGATCGCTGGTGGAATCGTTAATCCATATAAAGGTCAAACAGCGATAAAACTTCCACTCTATGTCGTTACAGGTGGTCTGATCGCTGTTGTCATGGATGGGATTATCGATCCTGTCGCTTACCTTGTTAAAGGTTACTGGTTCTGGGATGGCTCAGGGATGTATTACGGAATACCGTTGCAAAATTTTGTTGGCTGGTTTCTTTTGGCTAGCTTCTTTCATATCGTTTTAGTTTCAGGATTGCATATAACGAAAAAAACGGATACGACAACGCACCCCTATTGGCATTCTCGCACAATTGCTGTGTTTTTGATGGTCACGAGCATGTTTGTGGTACTAGGATTAACATCAGAGCTGTATCTAGCTTCAATTGGTGTGACTCTCGCTAGTATCGTCTTGTTGAGTTTATATCGCATTAACAATAAACCACTTTCTCTAAATCGCAGTATAGATTACAGCTCGGGGAAAAGGTGATAAAGATGGTTCTCTTATTTATTGCAGCTGCCATTCTCTTTTTAGCGGCAACCCTATTAAATAGTCTCTTTTTACCCTCTCTAAAAAAGCCCTCTTTACGGGCTTCTCATTCAGAGAGGGTTGCTGTTTTTGTACCGATGCGTAATGAAGAGAATAACGTAGCTGGTCTTGTTAGCACTTTAAAAGGACTGACTCATCGTCCTATATCTTTTACCATATTGGATGATCATTCAAATGATGAAACCTATAACTTGCTGTTGGAGCACATTGATAACGACAGCCGTTTTACCGTTCTACAAGGAAAGAAACTTCCTGCCGGTTGGGCTGGTAAAGTTCATGCCTGTCACCAGCTTAGTCAAAGTGCCACAGGTGATTACCTTTTGTTTATCGATGCGGATGTTCGCCTCCATCCTCATACGATCGAGACTTCACTAACACTATTAAAAAAGCGGAAAGCTAGTCTATTGTCTGGATTTCCAAAGTTTCCTGTAACTTTGTTTTTTGAGAAGCTGATTGTTCCTCTACAGCATTTTGTTATCCTTTTTCATCTTCCGCTTCTTTTTGCGAACTTTACAAAATGGCCACCCGCAACAGCTGCACATGGTGCGTTCATGTTGTTTAAGAGTAAGGATTACCACGCGATTGGTGGTCATGCTAGCATAAAAAACTCTTTAGTTGATGATGTGGATTTGGCTAAAGCTATGAAGCGAGGGCGTCATGAAGTTGTACTCGCGAACGTAACGAAATATGTATCGTGTTTCATGTATCACAGTAATAAAGAAGTGTGGAACGGCTTTACAAAGAACCTGTTTCCTGGATTAGGTCGTTCCATCTTTCTTGTAATTTTTTTATCTGTTTTTTACACCGTATTTTACATAGCACCTTTGTTTTTCTTCATATACGGCATACTCACTGAGCAATTTTTATGGCTGCTGCCTTACTTGATCACGGTCATCCAAAAAGCTTATGTCGACCTCTTCACGGGACAAAAAGCTTACCTTGCCTTCACCATGCCGTTATCTGCATTAGGGTTGGTCGTGCTTGTGAATGCCTCTATGTGGAAAGCACTGAAAAAGCAAGGCTACGAATGGAAAGGACGTTCTTATCAATGAGAAAAATCGCAATTGTCGGCGGCGGCCTTGGCGGATTATCTGCAAGTATCTCACTTGCTAGTAACGGTTGTGAGGTTCATGTATATGAAAAAAACGAGCATTTTGGCGGGAAGCTGATGCCGGTAGGTTTAGGTACGCACACGTTTGATTTCGGACCGAACACCATCACGATGCCTCAAATATTTGACGAAGTGTTTCTGGATGCTGATGAGGATCCTAGAAACTATTTTGAGTGGATCAAATTAGATACGCATACTCGAAATGTTAGCAGCGATGGGGAAATTTTTGAGATGTCGACCGATGTGGATCATGTGATGAATCAATTAAAAGAACTTGATCCCTATGCGGCACAACGATATTCAGATTACCTTGCAGAAGTGACTCGTTTATATCATCTAGCAGAGAAAGAATTTTTCCCTAGGACCTTTACGAGTATGAAAGACTATCTTTCTCCCTCACTGTTCAATGCTTTTACAAAAGTGCGGCCACTGCAATCTATGGACAGCTTTCATCGTAAATATTTTAATCATCCGCTATTGCTGCAAACCTTTAACCGCTATGCCACTTACATAGGTTCATCCCCCTTTCAAGCACCTGCTACATTCTCTTTGATCGCTTATCTAGAGATGATTCAAGGGGTTTACTACGTAAAAGGTGGCAACGTAAAAATCGCAGAAAGTATGGTGCGCCTAGCAGAAAAGCTTGGGGTTCATTTACATGCAGGGGTAGAAGTTACAAAAATAAGCGTTATGGATGCTGAAGTAAAATCACTGATCCTTTCAAACGGAGAAGAAGTTACGTTCGATGCTGTCGTAATGAACGGAGATCTGCTCGAAGCGTATCCTAAACTCGTAGAAGAACGCTACAGACCTTCTATGAAGAATAAAAAAGTGGAAAGTTATTCTCCTTCGATTTCTGCGTTTGTTCTTTTAGTAGGACTAAACAAACGTTTAGATAATCTGTTGCATCATCAAGTGTATTTCTCGAGCGATTACAAACGAGAATTCGACACGTTATTCAACGGAGAATATTCCGATGACCCAACCATCTATATTTCAAATTCATCTGTAACCGATCCATCCGTCTCCCCTGATGGAGATAACCTGTTTATATTGGTAAATGCACCACCCATACAAGCTCGGGCTGAATCAAAAAACACGGTTCATTATGAGCGGTATAAAAACCTTGTTTACAACCGTTTAGAATCGTTCGGTCTACAAATACGACCTCATATCATTCACGAGAAGATGATAACCCCTCACGACATACAAGCTAAATTTGGAGCTTTTAAAGGGGCATTATATGGTATTTCAGCGAATGAACGTAAGAACACGTTCTTACGCCCTTCTAACCGCTCTAAAGACATCAGCAATTTGTATTTCGCTGGAGGTACAACCCATCCTGGTGGCGGCTCCCCAATGGTCATCATGAGCGGGCGCAACGTCGCCCGCGAATTGCTGAAGGGACTAAAGGGGTCTGTCCCCAAACAATTATCATAAATCAATAAAAACG
Source organism: Fictibacillus nanhaiensis (assembly GCA_016401345.1). GTDB lineage: Bacteria > Bacillota > Bacilli > Bacillales > Fictibacillaceae > Fictibacillus > Fictibacillus phosphorivorans. The sequence goes on from JAEACG010000005.1 coordinate 119,941, forward strand.
AGCAAACACCCTAGGCGTTTGCTCGTTTTTAAATTCATCTTTCATATTACTTCCATTTTGTGGTACACTAATTTTTAAAAATATTGGGGGATATCATATGGAAGTCCGACTCTTAAAACCTGATGACGCAAAAGCATATTGGGAGCTTCGACTAGAGGCATTGAAATCAAACCCCGAAGCGTTCGCTTCGAGTTATGAAGAAGCAATCCAAAGAAAAGAGCCTATCAAAGAAGTAGCAAGCAGATTACAAGAAGAAGGCAGTTATACGTTCGGTATGTTTAATGAAGGGAACCTGATCGGCAACGTTACTTTAGTACAAGAAAAAGTGTTAAAGATGCAGCACCGCGGCAACATTTATGCCATGTATGTGAGCGCTGAGAACAGAAAAGCTGGCGTTGGCCGCTCCCTCATGAACGCAGTTATCGGACACGCAAAAACCATACCAGTGCTTGAGAAACTGAACTTAACGGTAGAAGCAAAAAATGAAAAAGCAAAAAACCTTTATACATCACTTGGTTTCAAATCATACGGATATGAAGAAAAAGCACTTAAAGTAGATGGTCAGTTTCACGACGAAGAACACATGGTGTTGTTTTTATAGTGATTTTATAAGTTTTAAGAGTATGTTTAAGAATTAATCTGTCTTCGTCACTTTGATTCATGAAATGTGTACTGTTTTGCACTCGCATATCCTTTGAAGTTATACCATTAGGGGTATACCACTTTTTAATTCAGTAAATTTCAGCTATAATTCATGAAATTACTGAATGAATACGGGGAGATTTCGGCCAGAATACGGCGAGTTTTGCACATATATCAGCGAGTCGACATTATTCGACTCCTACACATAGCTCTATACCCCTTTGCTGAGAAACCTGAAGTAACTGAAACAGAAGCTAAGATCAAAATAAAATTTAAAAAGAGCTGACAACAGGCAACGACCTGTTTATCAGCTCTTTTACAAGTATAAGGTTATTTCACAGCAATCTGCTTCAACAGATCCCCTTTTTCAGCACTTGATACAAACACTCTTCCGCTAAACACTTTATAATTCTGCTTACGAACCTTGTTTAGAATCTCGCGATAATAGATCGCTGCTAGCTGCACAGGCATTCTTGATTCGATCGGATAGTGTTCTAGTGTTTCATTAAATTTTGCATAAAAGACTTCCGCACGAATCGCTATACTCTCCCATGCCGCAATAAAGCGATCATCAACGATTTCCTTTTTCAGATCTTCTTCTGTATAGCTGTGTTCAGCCATCACTTTCGCTGGAACATAAACTCTGTCACGATCTAAGTCTTCTGCGATATCCCGCAGTACATTCGTAAACTGCATACCGATGCCTAGTGAGATCGCTCCTTCGCGAAGCAGATCTTTTTGTTCAGGGGCTAATATCGGCAGCAACATCAGGCCAACTGTACTAGCAACATGATACGAGTAGTACTCTAGCTCTTCCACCGTATCATAATGGGTCTTATATAGATCCATTTCCTGACCTTTAATCATATCTAAAAAGGCTTGATGATCCATCTCAAAGTTTTGAAAAACATCCTGCAGTGCGATCCACATTGGCTCGGCTGCAGGAATCACGCCGTTAAGAAACTGATTGAACTCTGCCTTAAATACTGCTAGCTCTTCCTTTGGGCTATCTCCCTCATCTACAATGTCATCTACCGTTCTGCAAAATGAGTACACGGCCCAAACGGCACGTCGCTTGTCTTCCGGTAAAAATGAAAATGCTTTATAAAAGGTTTTAGAATGAACTTTAATGATACTTTCACAATAAGAATAAGATTCCTGAACCGTTACCAACTGTTTCACGCCCTTTCAAGATATTTGGCTAGATGTTTTGCACTCTGCATAACGATGGGCACTCCTCCACCTGGATGGATAGATGCACCGACCGCGTACAGATTTTCGTATGGAAGAGGTTTGATCTGAGGCCGGAAGACGCCAGATTGTTTAAGAGTCGGCGCGATACCAAAACTGCCACCTTGGTACAACCCATCAGTGAGTGCATCATTAGGTGTGCGGATTTCGCTCCAAACGATAGACTGCTTCAGACCTGGATATCCTCTTTTTTCCAAAGAATCAATAATAAAATCAGCATATGCTTGTTTTTCAGACTCCCAATCCACTGTGTCTCCTGATGGAACTGGAACGAGTACGTACAAAACACTTTTCCCTTCTGGTGCGAGTGTCTGATCTATTTTTGAAGGATAGAACGTATAAATAGCTGGATCCTGAGGCAACTTCTTTTGTAAAAACACTTCTCGCATATGTTCATCGAAGTGATCAGTCATAAAGAACTGATGAACATCCGCCTCATCAAATATTCTGTCTAGACCAAGATATAAAAGGAAACAGCCAGAAGAAGATTCGTAGTTTTTCTTGACCGGCTTTGGTCCTGGAATGAGATGGTGAATACCAGGAAAGTCACCATTATAAATGACCATGTCATGCAGGTGAGTGCCTTCTTCTGTCACCACCCCGTTACAGAAATTGCCTTGTAACGATAATGCTTCTACTGGGGTACTCAATCGAATCTCTACCCCTTGCTCGACTAACTTTCTTTGCAGCAAGTCTACAACACTTCCATACCCGCCTTTTACATACCAGATCCCGTGAGCATGTTCACTAAATGGCACTAGCGAATACATGGCTGGGGAGTTTTCGGGTGATCCTCCGATATATAAGGTTTGAAACGAAAAAGCTTCCTGCATTCTAGGATGGCTGAAATATGCTTCTGCTAATCTTTTTACAGATTGATAAGCTTTTAGTTTTGTTAGTGTGTGCAGGTTTTTCGGTGTCCAGAAATCCCTTCGGTTTACGAAAGAACGATCTAAGAATGCTGTCTTCCCCTGGTGAAAACGCTCGTACATATCCGTAACGTACCGTAAGAATCCTTGCTCTTCACCTGGAAACATTCTCGTGATCTCGTTCAACTGTCCAGGCAGGTCACTCGTTTTATAAAAATGAGATCCGTCTGGATAATTCAGCTTATACATTGGACTGCATAAGATCAGCTCTAGCTCATCGCGCTCAATGCCAACCTCACTTAAAATTTCATAGATCATTTCAGGAAGCAGCACGATTGTAGGTCCGCTATCAATTTTGTATCCTTCTTTTTCAAAAAAGTTCAACCTGCCGCCAAGTCTGGAACTTTTCTCGTAGATTGTAACCTCTTTACCTTGTTTTCTTAAGTAGAGTGCTGTAATTAAGCCACCTATACCTCCGCCAACAATTCCAGCATTCATACGGATCGAACCTCCATTGAGCTATGTTTCTCTGCCATCATCGTAGTTGTGATACGGGCAGATTCCATAATCGTAGGAAGACCGCTGCCCGGATGGGTACCTCCGCCTACGAGCCACAACCCTTCGATCTCTTTTTGCTTATTATGTGGTCTAAAGTACATCATCTGGGTTAATTGATGCCCAAGGTTAAATGTTGCACCTTTGTATACAGAGAGTTCGTTTTCCCAATCAAGCGGTGTAAACATATATTCTGTTTCAATATGCTGTTCCAAGTCTTTAAAATCCGTCCGTTCTTGAAGCTGCTCTAGAACAAGCTTTTTAAAAGCATGCTTATGATGTTCCCAATCGATCAAACTAAAATTGTTAGGAACAGGAGCTAAGATGTAAAGAGCAGACTTTCCTTCAGGTGCAAGAGTCGGATCAGTTACAGAAGGATTATGAATATAGATAGAAGGGTCTTGAGACAAAATCTTCTTCTTCGTAATCTCTTCAACATTCTTACGATAATCTTCAGAAAAAACGATCGTATGATGCGGAAGGTCGTATTTCTTATCCACACCCACGTATAGCATAAAAGCAGAACAAGAATAGCTCTTCTTCAGCAATTTATCGCTCGTATACTTTTTAGTAGATCCTTTAGGCATCAACTTTTCCATCGCATGAGCGAAGTCCGCATTAATCACTACTTCATCCGCAAATACCTGTTCGCCTGAATCCAGTTGAAGGCCCTTCACTTTTCCTTTTTCGATAATAAGTTCCTTTACTCCTGATGAGGTTGCTACTTCACCACCATATTCTTTAATCACTTTAACCATTGCTTCTGTAATTTTGTTAACACCACCTACAGGATGGTACACCCCGTAAGCATGTTCCATATAAGAAAGAATCGTAAACGCACCAGGGCATTCCCATGGAGACATCCCTAAGTATTTTGCTTGGAACGTAAACGCGAGTCGCAGCCTTTCATCAGAAAAATACGTTGAGAGTTGATCGTGCAATGAATCGGTTATCGTTAACTTTGGCAGTGCTTTAATAAACTTAAACTGCAAATAATCCAACAGAGAGTCATGCTTATTTTGTAGAATGGGCATGAGCGCTTCAAATTTTTCTTTTTCTTTCTTCATAAAACGTCTATAGCCTTCGCCGTTTCCAGGAAAGACTGTCTCAATATTCTTATACATCTCGGATTGGTCTGTTGTTGAATCAATCGTTGCATCTTTAAATTTCAGTTGATACATTGGTTCAAGTTTTTTTAACTCGATATAATCTTCTAAGCGTCGATCCGCAAGCTGAAACATTTCTTCCAAGATGTGAGGCATATTTAAAAAGGTCGGACCCCGATCAAACGTATAACCATCTTGATGAAAAGCAGAAGTACGCCCGCCGATAAACGGTTGTTTTTCGTATACTGTCACTTGATATCCCTTACTGGCTAATAGCATGCCCGCTGTTAGACCACCAGGACCCGCACCAATTACAGCTACAGATTTCATACATACATACCTACCTTCTACTTTTACAAACTTTATACAAAATATTATACAAAAATTATACGATGCGTGTTCTATGATTGGCAAATTTAAAAGATATAAAAAAGCACACTCAAAATAGTTTCGTTGATGTGTGCTTCTTCACATATGATGTGTATGTAACTTCGACGTAAGAAATAGAAAACCTTCCCAAAAGTTTAAATAAAATAAACTTTAAACATAAAACATAAAATATAACAAATTACCAAAAAAGCCTGTAGATTCTACAGGCTTTCTGAACATCATTCTTTTGAATGTTTTTCTTTATGATTAAGATAGTCTTCTTCTTCATTTTTTGGCTTTTTCTTTCTAGCTTGACGCACGATTAATATGACAATAATGACAACTAATAATAAGCTGACATTCAAGAAGCCTCCAAAAAACTTAAAGAGTTCAGACATAAAGTTATCCATGCTGCTTCACCTCTTCTCAGCATTTTCCCCCTTTTTACGGTTTTTAAACCGTTTCTCTACTAAGAAGGTGAGTAAGAGGCAGTGTTATACTGACTTTCGTACCTTTACCTAACTTACTCGTATAATCTACTTTTCCACCCATTGATTCTATGATTCGCGTAGATACCATCGTTCCTAAACCGGTTCCTTGCTCTTTCGTGGAAAAGAAAAGTGAACCCACACGTGCAAGCTGTTCTTTCGTCATTCCTTTACCAGTATCCCTCACAATAATCTTTACGCTGTCATCCTCTTCTATTAATTTTATAGTGACGCGCCCTTCTTTCGGTGTTGCCTCTACAGCATTTTTCAAAATATTTATAAGTGCTTGTTTTAACTGATTGCGGTCCGTAGTTATGACAGCGTCTGATTCAATAGTGTGTGTGAGCGAAATTCCCTCCTTTAACGCATAAGGGTTTAATAGAATGCTTAATTCCATTACTAATAAGGGAAGAGGGAATGTCTCAATCTTTTTAAATTCAGGTTTTGCAAAATTCAAGTAATCGCTAATAATATTTTCTGCTCTTCCTAGTTCACTTAGGATGAGTGGATAGTAATGCTTATGCCTCTCGTCTTCCCCTTCCATCAACTGAAGAAACCCTTTTACAACAGTTAGCGGATTACGGACTTCATGTGCGATGGATGCTGCGAGCTCTCCAAGCGTATGCTGCTTCTCAGAACGTCGGATCTCATCTTTCATCAAGTTTCTTTCAATGACAGATTCATTAAGAACAGCTGCGAAAACAACTGCTAAGATCTGAATCGTACCAAACACACCTATGTATAGTAATAATTTTTGATCAAACACTAAAAAATCCTGATTAAAAGACAGATAGATCAACAGGATGATCAACTGAACAAGCGCTGGCCATGACCCTATTATAATTGAAAGATGAACCCTCTTCTTCGGGGTGGATTTCCAGAAGTATTTATAGATGAAAAAAGGGACTGAACAAGAAATTACTGCTACGATATACGCTAAGAACAGGGTTTCGCCACCCATAGCTGTTCTAGTCAGCATAAGAGCAGCTATCGTTATGATTCCAGACATCGGACCACCATAAAAAATAGACAGGACGACTGGAACATACCTTAGATCCCAGTACAGTGAAGAATCATAATAGGCAAAATACATACAAAGCGATGCGGCCGAACCATATAATAAGCCTAAGAAATATGGTGACCTGCCTATTTTCCGATGTTCGAACAAAAAGCTATAGCTCAATACGGGCGCAAGAACAATTAAAACATGTAAAAGCAGCTTCTCAACAATCATTCTATACTCCTTAGTCCGAGTGTCTTATGTTCTATCAATACGACAAAAAAAGGGCAATTCCTTCAAGAATCGCCCTTTTGTTATGACTAAAGTCTCATTCACCAATCATATTCACTTATCATGCATCTTGTTTTAATTGACTGTGATAGAGAGAATAATAGAATTTCTTGTTTTTTAGCAGCTCTCCGTGTGTCCCTTTTTCTAGGATACCACCATCGTAAAGGACTAAAATTTGATCAGCCTGTTGAATCGTGTTCAATCGATGTGCGATCACAAAGCTCGTTCTACCCTGCATAAGACGCTGCAGGGCTTCTTGTATCTTCATCTCAGTAATCGTATCAATGGAGCTAGTCGCTTCATCTAAAATCAGTAAAGACGGATCTGCCAATATCGCTCTTGCGATAGATAAAAGCTGTTTTTGTCCCTGACTAATGCCGCTGCCTTCTTGGTTCAGTATCGTTCGATAACCTTTAGGCAGCTTCTGAACGAAAGAATGAGCATTCGCTAGTTTTGCAGCATTCACTACTTCTTCATCCGTCGCATTCAACCGTCCATACCGAATATTCTCAAGGATTGTTCCCTCAAACAAAAAAGAATCTTGAAGAACAAACCCCATATGACTACGGAGCGAGTTTCTTTTCACTTTTTTAATGTCATGTCCATCGATTAAGATCTGACCACTATCGCTTTCATAAAACCTAGAAAGCAGATTTACGATGGTAGTTTTTCCTGCACCAGTCGGCCCCACCAAGGCAACCGTCTCTCCCTCTTTCACAGAAAAACTCAATCCACTCACGGTTTTTTCATCCTTTTCATAAGAGAACGAAACATCTTTAAATTCTACTTTTCCTTTTACAGAAGGCAGTTCAGCAGCCCCGTTTTCATCCTTCTCTTCTTGTGATTCATCAAGGATTTCAAAGACTCTCTCTGCTCCAGCAACCGCAGAAAGTAACGTATTAAATTGGTTGGCTAAATCATTGAGTGGTCTCGTAAATTGTCTCGAATACTCAACAAATATAACGATTACACCGATGGAAACTTTTCCCTCTAGAGCAAGCATGCCACCGATTCCAGCAATTAATGCAAAGCTTCCATTGTTGAGCACGTTCATCAATTTCGGTATAAAACCGGAGAAGGTCTGCGCCCAATAACCAGACTCTCTCAACCGCTCATTCTTAGCCATAAATTCTTCCATTACTCTTTTTTCCTGTGAGAACGATTTTACGATACGCTGACCAGAAGTGATCTCTTCGATATATCCATTGATCTCACCCAGATTTCTTTGCTGCTCTTTAAACCGCGCACCTGTTCTTTTTGTAATCCACTTTAAACCAAAGAACATGAGTGGAACGATAGATAAAGAGATCAGCGTTAGTATGGGACTTAAATAGATCATGACACCGACTGTTCCAACAAGGGTGAGTATGCTTGAGAATACTTGAATAAACGAACTGTTCAACGTGGAACTGACATTTTCTATATCATTCGTCACCCGGCTCATCAGTTCACCATGTTGCCGTTTATCAAAAAAGGAAATCGATAATCGATGAAACTGGCTAAACAGATCGTTTCTCATTCTTAATACGGTATCTTGTGCGATGCCGATCATCCAATAGTTTTGCAGCCAAGTCGAAAGAGATTGACCTACAAATACAAAGATAAGACCGAATAAAAGTTTGTTTAATCCATCTATATTTTCTTTTACGATATACGAATCTATAGCCATACCGATCAAAAAAGGACCGAGTAAGCTTAAAGCCGAGCTTATGATGACCATGAGCAACACTAGACTCAGAAGGAATTTTTGATCAGAAAAATAACTTCCGATCCGTTTGATCGTACTTGCCCAATTTTTAGGTTTTACTTTTTTTCCAAATAAATGATTATGTGGATGAGGTCTGTTTGAATCCTTTGACATGCTGAAAGTCCTCCTCCCCAAACTGTGATTGAACGATTTTTACATACAATGGTGAGGTATTCATCAATTCTGTATGTGTTCCCCATGCCTCAACTGCTCCGTCGTCTAAGAGCAGAATATGATCCGCTTCCATCGCAGTACTGATTTTTTGCGTAATAATAAATGTAGTGCACGAGTATGTTTTTAGCGCTCTTAACAGCTTTGCTTCCGTTTTCAAATCCAATGCACTCGTACTATCATCCAGCATGAGTATCTTCGGTTTGCGAAGTAGTGCTCTTGCGATAGACAAACGCTGTTTCTGTCCACCAGAGAGGTTGACACCACGCTGACCCACTCGGGTATCATACTGATTCGGCAATTTTTCTACAGTCTCATGAATTTGTGCATCGACAGCCGCTGATACAACTTCATCAAAAGTGGCTCCCTCTTTTCCCCAGCCAATATTCTCTGAGATAGACCCAGTAAAAAGAACGGCTTCTTGAGGGACAACACCGATTGCTTTTCGAAGCGTTTCAATCGGATAGTTCTTTACATTTATCCCATCAACAAGTACTTCACCTTCTGTTACATCATAAAGCCTAGGTACGAGTTGAAAGAGTGAAGTCTTACCAGAACCTGTTGAACCAAGAATCGCTAACGTCTGTCCTGGATTTACAGAAAAAGTGAGATTTCGAAGAACAGGTATATCACTTTCTGGATAGTGGAAAGAAACATTCTTAAATTCGACTAATCCGTCACTTATCGCTAAAGATTGGTCTGTATCCTGAGATTCAACTAAGTCAATCTCTGTATCAAGCACTTCTCCTATTCGCTGTGCAGATGCTTTTGCACGGGAGAAAGCCATAATAATAAACGATATAATCGTCAGTACAGAGGAAATACGGAATGAGTAGTTTACGATCGCTACCACTTCTCCTACCTCAATTGACCCCATACTAACCTGTCTGCTGCCGAACCAAAGGATGAACAAAATCCCAATATTCATGACAAACAATAAGACAGGAATTGATACCTCAATTAAGCGAAGAGATGAGACTGTCTTTTCCTTCAATTCTCCGCTCGCTTGTTCAAAGCGATTTTTCTCGAAATCTCTTCGTAAAAAAGCTTTGATCAGACGCATTCCCATCAGATTTTCACGCATCACACGATTCACGCCATCTAGCTTGTCTTGAACATCCCTAAACATACTGCCCGCAGTCTGGAGAACCCATTTTAAGAAAAATAACAAGAACGGTAATAAAACAACTAGCACTAGAGCCAGTTTCCAGTTCACGATTAAAGACATGATCACGCCCCCTGCTAGTAACAGAGGTGCTCTAAGCATGATCCGCAAGCTCATAAATACTGTATTCTGAAGTTGTGTCACATCATTTGTCATTCGTGTTATTAACGATGAGGCAGGGAACTTATTGAAATTCACAAAAGAAAAAGACTGCACCTTCTCAAAAACACGCCGTCTAATATCAAAACCATAGTTCTGACTAACATGTGCTGAGAAGAATGAATTCGCAATGCCGGCTGCAAATGCTACTAGAGCAAGCCCAAACATGACAGCTCCCCAATACTTAACAACGCTTAAATCACTTTTTAAGATACCGTCATCAATAATTTTCGCCATAATTAACGGCTGCAGAAGTTCAACTCCAAGTTCAGTTAACGTTAAAAAAAGAGCAACACCTATCGCGACACGGTACGCTTTTAAATACGAAAATACTTTCCACATAATTTATCCCCCGAACATTACCGATGTTTAACAAACTTAACCATCTATCATTATATTATCCTTTTTCTTAAAAATATTTAACTATTTCGACTTCTTATCCTATTTTTTTCTAAATGAAAAACCCGCCAATATGCTTAGCGAGTCTTCTCCACCTTATCTTCTTTTCCGTTCACTTCAATTTCTGCTTTCTTTGGCCATGTTTTTACATGGTCAGTTTCTAAAATCCCCATTGTAACATCACCAATGTCGGTATCTTCTAAAAGCTTATCTCTCACCCGATACTTAATATCATCAGCATCAGCCAAAGTAAATCCTTCTTTTAATTCAATATAGCTTTCTACGTGATACCTTCTACCTTCTTGTAGGATTCTTAGCTCTTTTATGTCCACGACATCTTGGTCTGAAAGAATCACATTCGCAATTCGATCTTCAACGACTTTTGGTGCAGCAACACCAATCAGCCCTCGTGTGTTTTCAATCCCTAACTTAAAAGCTACAACAACGAGCAGAATTCCAATCAATAATGTTCCGATACCATCCAATATATACGCGCCTGTTAAGTCTGCCAACACGATAGATATGAGAGCTAACAAAGCACCAGAAGTTGCGATTAAATCTTCATAAAATACTAAGCGGGTTGGTGGTGCGGCTAAACCAACATTCTTAAAAGATTCCTTTACGATCCCGAATCCTTTTGCATCACTTCTTGTCTCGTGAACAATCTCCTTCATCGCCTTTATGAGGATAAAGCCATCAACTAAGATCGCTAGTATCATAATTGATATATTCAATAATAGATTCGTTGAAGACTGTGGATTCTGTATGAGTTTCCAACCTTTTAATATCGTTTCATATGCCATGATCGAAACTACGATAACAGCTACCAGTACGAACAAATTCACAACACGGCCAAACCCTGCTGGAAATCGTTTAGTCGGTTCTTTTTCAGAAAGAGCACTTCCGAAAAATACAAATGCCTGGTTTAATGCATCTGCAGCCGAGTGCAGAGTTGTTGCAAACATAGCACCACTTCCACTGACTGCGGCAGCAATCCCTTTTGCAATAGCAAGTACTGTGTTTCCTAATGCGGCAATGCCAGACGACTTATTTCCTTTTTTAAGTAGTTCAATCAAAGGTCTGCCTCCACTCTTGTTTTGTTTTTTCACATAAAAAAATAGTCAGGTATTTCATTTATCCTTATTGACTACGTGAGCGAAACGTATTGCGTGTCCACATCAATAGCTAATTGGGTTAGGAAGCTTTTGCCTCTCCTTAGAAAGCAAGTATCTGGATACGGGAACAATACTTCCAAAAACAACAAAGGATATGAAAACATCTTTTTAATAAGAATTCCTGTAATGCTTCTTATTTAAACCACAATAAAAAAACAGGCTGCTATAAACAGCCTGTTCATAATTGTTCACTATGATACTTTTTCTTCGTTATTACCTTGTGACTCTTTATATCCGCCTTCCCAATACTCAGCATTCTTAATGCCCAGTTTGGTTGAATCAAAAACTGGATCAAGCCCAGCTTTCTTTTGCTCCTCGTAATCTTTTAATACACGAAGTGCTGGCTTAGCTAAAATCAGGATAGCGATCAAGTTCAGCCAAACCATGATACCTAGGCCGAGGTCTCCTAGTGCCCAAGCTAAGTCTGCTGTTTTCACTGCTCCGTAATACGTCGTTCCTAACAATACAATTTTAAGCAAGAACATAGGAATTTTGTTGTTACGGCCTCTCATAAGGTATGCGATATTCGTTTCTGCAATATAGTAGTACGCCATAATCGTTGTGAATGCGAAGAAAAATAATGATACAGCGACAAAGCCAGAACCGAACCCAGGAAGAACAGATTCAATAGCCTCTTGAGTAAAAGCAGTCCCCGCTTCTACGTTAGGAAGGTTCTCAACAATAAACGAGTTGTCTGCTTCATTTTGAACATTGTACATTCCCGTAAAAAGAATCATGAACGCTGTTGCTGTACATACAAGCCATGTATCAATATATACAGAGAACGCTTGTACAAGTCCTTGTTTAGCAGGATGCGATACTTCAGCTGCTGCAGCTGGATGAGGCCCTGTACCTTGCCCCGCTTCGTTTGAATAGATTCCACGCTTAACGCCCCACATGATCGCAGAACCTACAATTCCACCAAATGCAGAATCAAAAGAAAACGCACTCCTGAAAATTAAAGAAAGTACTTCAGGAATCTGAGGGATATGGAAAGCAACAATGATTAATGAAACAAGCACATAGCCAATTGCCATAAAAGGAACCACATATTGCGCTACATTGGCAATCCTTTTAACACCACCAAAAATGATAGCGGCTAAAATAACAATTAAGAAAATACCCGTTACGGACGGATTGATGTTAAAAGCATTATCAAGTCCAGCAGCAATCGAGTTAGACTGGATACCCGGCATCAGTAGTGCCATAGCAGCTAAAGCTGATATGGCGAAAATAATCCCGTACCATTTCCAACCTATACCCTTTTCAATATAATACGCAGGGCCACCACGATATTCCCCGTCCTGTTTCACTTTATACACTTGAGCAAGTGCTGATTCAACAAAAGCACTAGAAGCACCGATAAATGCGATCATCCACATCCAGAAAACCGCACCAGGGCCACCAAATCCGATCGCAGTTGCTGTTCCTGCGATGTTACCCGTTCCTACTCGGCCTGATAACGCAATCGCCAAAGCTTGGAAAGAGGAGACTCCAGCTTTCGAACTTTTTCCTTCTAACATGAGTTTGATCATTTCTTTAAAGTGACGAACTTGCAAAAATCTCGTTAAAATTGAGAATAATAGCCCTACGCCTAAACAAAAATAAATCATCGGCTGACTCCACAGAATCGCCACTGCATCTCCTACAAACGTTTCAAAGCTGTTCAAAAACTTTACCCCCTTGTATTTGACTGAAAATTTTCTCTATTTGTAATTATATGATAAATCATATATGATTACAAATTGTGACTAGAAACGCCAAAATTATTTACGGTTTTTACCTATTATGAAGTTAGTCATGGTAAGAAAACAAGATAAAATTCTTTCCAGTATGGACATTTGTATCTTTTGTCGTGTACAGTTCCTAGTTGAATCTCAAATATTCAGAAAAAAATAGTAAAATATAAGCATGATTAAATGGGCAATAAAAAAACCACCTGATCATCAGATGGTTTTACATAACTATTATTAGGGTTAGTGCGTTTTGTTTACAATCGTCTTAAGCTTTGATTTCCGAATAATCTGGTTGATGACTTCAGAGAAAACAAGACCGATCGCAATAGAACCTGAAATCATAAAGGCTTTAGCAGCTAGATTAATTGCAAGATTATAATCATTCTCCACGAAGCTTCTCATTGCATTGTATGCAATACCGCCCGGTACTAACGGAATGATGCCAGCTACGCTATATATGATAACGGGTGTCTTGTACTTTTTGGCAAAGTATTGTGAAGCGATAGCGATGGTAAACGATGCGATAACCGTTGCTAACACCATATCTACACCATTAGTTTCTAATAAAAAATAGAATATCCACCCGATCATTCCTACTAAGCCACAGTGAAACAGGGAGCGCTTCGGACCGTTAAAAATGATAACAAACGCTGCTGACGCTATAAAACTTGTAATGATCTGTTCAACAATTGTCATCGTGAACGCTCCTTCTTAAAAAAATGAAAAGATAACAGCGATTCCTGCACCTATTGCAAAAGCTGTTAAAAAAGCATCTGCGCCTTTAGCCAGGCCCGAGATAAGGTGTCCTGCCATTAAATCACGAACAGCATTCGTAATCAGCAAACCCGGTACCAAAGGCATAACGGACCCAATAATAATTTTGTCCAGCTCACCACCAATTCCTGTCGAAACAAAGAAGAGAGCTTGTAATCCAATTAAAAGGGAAGCAGAAAACTCCGAGAAAAATTTTATAGGAACTAGCTGGTGAAAATAAAGCAGGGACAAGAACCCTAGTCCACCTGTGATAAAAGCGGGCAAAAAGTCTCTCCATTCCCCTTGAAACATGATTAGAAAACAGCCTGAAGAGACAGCTGCTGCTAATACGTGAATCCACAAAGAATAAGGAGAACCTGATGCACTAATCATTTTTAGCTCTTTATATGCTTCTTCGATCGTAAATTCACCAGCGCTGATTCTACGCGATATACCATTCACTTGTGCGACCTTCTCTAGATCTGTTGTTCGTTCGACAATTCGAATCAGCTTCGTCTTTGTAGGCTCATCACCTTCTACAGAAAAAAGAATTCCTGTTGGTGTTACGTAAGGGTGCGACTGATAAGCACCAAAAGAAGAAGCGATACGCATCATCGTATCCTCCACACGGTACGTTTCAGCTCCGCTTTGCAGCATAATTTTGCCTGCTAGTAGACAAACTGCCATTATGTCGTAGGTTTCTTGTTTCTCCATTTCCATTTAGCATACTCTCCAATTAATTACTTACCTTCATTCTACCCAAAAGTAGAGCGTTAATATTTTTACAGTTTAACTGATTGTGACTAATTTCGGCAATGGAGTTGAACAAGTTTACAGATGTTACTACAATAAATTTAATAGGTTAGTCACCATACACATCAAACAAATAACTGAACTGATCCTTTTTATCCCTTTTCTTTTGGGGCAGTCCGCTTTTTTCCTGAAGTGAAACTGTAAACGAAGACAGGTACAGGACTGAGAAGCACATAAAACTTAGACTAACAATGCCAGTTAAAATCACCATACGGCATACCTCCTTTTGGATATATACAAAGGGTATGGTATGAAACGCGTTTCAGAGCAAGAAAAACTTTTTTAAAAGAAAAGGTGAAGGCATGACCAATATAAGAGATATCGCAAAGATGGCCGGTGTTTCTGTTACGACAGTCTCCCGTGTGATCAATAATCATCCGTATGTAAGTGAGGATAAAGTATCAGCCGTTAAAGCTGCTATGAAAAAGTTCAATTATCACCGTAACATTAACGCCGTTCATCTGAGCAGAGGAAAGACGCACTTGATAGGTGTAGTCGTTCCTTTCTCTAACCACCCTTATTTTGGTTTATTGATCGAGGGAATCGCGAACGCAGCATTGAACCACAACTATAAGCTTGCTCTTATTCAAACCAACTATGAAGAAGCGAAAGAAATGGAAGCTTTAAGGATGCTTGAAGATAAGCAGATTGATGCACTGATCATCTGCTCTAGGATCTGTGAGTGGGACGTCATTGAAAGTTACAGAAAGTATGGACCAATCGTCCTTTGTGAAGATTCAAGAAACGATAAGATCTCTACTACATTTATTGATCACTATAAAACATTTACAATGGCTCTAGATTATCTGTACAAAAAAGGGCATCACCATATTGGCTACACGATTGGGAGACAGACTGGAACTAACAGCAAGCAACGAGATGCTGCTTATAAAGAATTTCTAACAAGGTATTCCTTACGTTATGAACCAAATTATATTTTCACAAGCCGTTTCGATGTAGAAGATGGGGTCAGTGTGGTAGAGAATTTATTGGATATGAAAAATCGTCCGACCGCTTTACTTGTCACGAGTGATCAAGTAGCTGCAGGAATCTTAACAGCATGCAGAGAAAACGGTTTGTTTGTACCTGACGACGTCGCAATCATGAGCTTTGATAATCAACCCATCTCAAAAGTAATGCATATTACAACACTTGAAATACCTTTTGTTGAAGTCGGCAAAAAACTTTTTCAGCAAGCATTGAACGATCATGAAGTTTCGCATGAAGAGATCCAGGTACGATTGATCGAGAGGAAGACGGTTTAAATAAAAAATAAAGAAAGCTAGCTCTTAGAAGGTAAATAACCTCATAAGAACTAGCTTTTTTGTTAAGGATGACTGTTTGCTCCTGATCTGTTTTTTCTCATACCAGGTATCAGTAGTGCTAATAAAACAGCGACACCTAGAATAATTAATGCAGAATAAATCACCGAAATAGAAAATCCCGATTTATTAACATTCTGCTCTTCATCATCTACAGAGTTAGAGAGAGTATCTTCACTTCCTGCGGAGAAAAGTCCCATCGTTTTAGCTTTTGATGCAGTACTATTATCCATCTTAGCAGATTGATCAAACAAACCACCTTGCAAATCTTCCAATTGGTTATCCGCCGTCTTCGTAAACGTTAAATCTTTCTGCTCTTCTGGAAGCCGCTCTTTCTTATCAGACAGTGATTCCTCTTGAAGATATTCCGTACTCTCTTTAATCTGGTTTTCTTCATATAGATTTGGCGCTAAATCTCTAATGGTTGCACCTGCAAATACTGTTTCTGGTCCAATGCATATGAGAAACAGTATCATGACCGATAAAATCTTTTTAATATGCTTCATGCGTCTGATCCGTATTTGCTTTCTTAGATGGTTTTTTCCATAATCGAACGGCATATGGAATTAATGACAATATAATTATCAATCCAACTAAGAAAAAGCAGCCTATTAAATAATCATTATCTGCACCGTATTGTATGGACAGATATACAGCAGACATTGGATCTTCATATTGGAAGTTAGGTGCTGCTAGAGCAAGTAAAGGACTAACAAAGAATAAGATTAAACCTACACTAGCAATCCATCCAATGAATTGACCAACATTAAATGCTGAGCGCACTAAGGTTGATGCAGCTGTCAGCAATAATATGGTGAATACGGAAAACTGAATCGAATTTGTATTTGATAATGAATAGATCTCTAATCCAAATAAACTAATAACAAGACCTACGATCAAGTTCAGCAATCCGAAAACAGAATTTTTCACTAAAAACGGAAGTGGGCTAAAGTAGTAACTAAAATAGCCAATTAGTAAACTACTAATTAAAATGACGATAAGAATTGCCACTGGCGGTACAGCTTTAACAGCTTGTGAATCTACCTGTGGATTATCTCCCGAAACTTTTAATGGATTAGCTAAGTAATCATATACGTACCCATTACTTTGCCCATCTAAGTAAGTATTGCCGAGTACATCAAATACATCATCTCTTACCAACTTTGTAGATTCTACATTCGTTGTCCATTTTTCATTTAATACAGTTGCATCATTCTGAACACTGCTTACTTTTGTTTGTATATCACCCGTATAATTCACGACTGAATTTTGTCTTTCGCTTAACGAGTCCATTAAAGTATCGATCATACTGATCTCTTGGCTGATACTTTGCTGATTTGTTACTAACAGTGATCCTTCTCCAGCTTGTTCAGGTTCACTCATTTGCATCTCTTGTAACTTTACTAAAACAGTATTTGCACTTTCCTCAATAGAACCTATGTCAGTCATTAATGCTTCCTGCTGGCCTTCAAGGGTAAATTGATAATTCTCTTTAAACTGAGAAAACGAATTCCCTAATCCTTTCATCTCCTCTTGTGTAGCTGGAAATGAACCATTTACAGCATCCCATTTCTCTTGTTCTTCTCCATTTACACCCAGAGTCTGTTCTACTCTCTTATTAAATTCTTCATTAGCTAGTACAGTGTCCTTATTATCATTCTCAGCCCCCACTAAGGTCGTGTGATACTCAGAAAGTAAAGCATAATACGCAAGGGTACCATCGAAAGAGTTAATCGTAAGAGGGGTACTAAACAGACCTGTAAGACTATCGTTTAAATCTAATATTTCTTGTTCTTTTTTACGAATTTGATTATATAGATTGAAAAACTCATCATTCAAAGTGGTTGTGTTAATCACATTCTGATAGTTAGAAAGAAGTTGATCGTAAGCAACTTTTAACTTATCATACTCCTGCTTCCAACCAGATTGATTGGATTTTGACTCAATCTTTCCTTTGACAGCAATAACCCGGTTATTTAAGTTCGTTAATTCATTTATGGCTTTATTAACATTTTCTGGTTTAGGATCAGGGACAAGCTTTAACATCTCAATGATTTCTGAAATTTTTTGGCTAATTGATTGTAATTCGCCTAATTCTTCAGTAAAATCTGTTGGATTCGGCTGACCAGGAGTTCCAGGTGTTCCAGGTTGTCCACCACCACCAGGATTACCTCCACCTACTTGACCACGAGTTGCTTTTATCTTCTCTTCTAACGTAGCTAGCGTTGATTGTTTCTGCTGAAGGATAAAGGCATCTAATAAATCGTTGTGGAGGACCTTCATATCCGTTATTTGTCGTTCAACTTGTTTCATTCTTTCGTCGTTCAGACTAGCAATAGACTGATTATTTCCTTCCAGTAAATCGTTCATAGAATTCATACTCGATACAAAATAATCACCTTGTTCACGGAAGTACTGGTTGGTTTCAGCTTGTTTATTTACTAAACTTTCCTTACCTGCCTGAATAGATTGTAGATTTGTTTGCTGAGCTTCTCCTAATAGCAGCTGCTGCTCAGATTGATAGTTTTTATATTGTTCCACATAAGTAACAAAGGAAGTTAAATTTTGTTCGAATTGCTTTAAATTATTACTTCCTTGCGCAGACGAATCGTCCGCTTGCTTCATACTTGATTGAAGCTGAACCAGCATATCTTTCTGCCTCTCCAGTTCGCCGGCAAGTTCACCGGAACTAGGCTTATAAAAACTAATCATCGTCGTTTGGAACTCAATCTCTTTCTCAAGTATACGGTCAAACTCTGTTCTGACCTTTTTCATGTCCTGAGAAACATAATTCCAATAAAGTGAAGTCATCTGTTTATTTAAGCGATTACCTGCATAATCCAATTCACGTAATATTTTTTCTTTATTCACAGCCGTTAACTGCGATTGAACCGTATATTGAAAATCTGCTTTAGTCGGCTGCTTTTCATCATATGTCATAACATTAGATGTAAAGTTTGAAGGAATATAAACTACAGCATCGTACTTCTTGTTTTTAAGACCGCTATCTGCTGCACTTCTGCTGATAACTGTATACTTATAGTCGGATCCATCTTTTAGAATAGCTGGAACTTCCCTGCCTAACTGTAATTGATTCTCCTCTTCTTCTGAACCGAGATCTTCATTTACAATTGCTATGGAACGGGTACCGTTAGCTTTTACTTCCATAGGATTCTCTCCCAAAAAGTTCATAAACAGTTGGGGGAATACTAGAATAATAGCCACAGCCAAAAGCATCTTTATCCTATATTTCCATGAGTTCATCATGTGTATATCTTCCTTTCGATGACACTTAGAGGAATTTGAATTTTTGTTTCTTTTCCATTTTCTACGTAATAACCGTACCCTGCATGAACATCTTCTTCTTTCCTGTTATACGGTAAGGTAAACAGGCTTTGTTCTGATTTTTTCATCAAAACGAGTGCTTGACGTATTTGTTTGATCTCATTCGTAAACAAGTCAAAGCCTTTTGTGATTTCGTTGTTATTTCCTGAGACAATAACATTGAACCCAAGATGACTATAATTCTTCATGTACTTAGATAACCGATCTTGAAGCAGACTGTCAGTAGATTGAAGGAATCTTGAATATCCATCAACAACAAAGTATAAAGGTGCGAAAGATTGATTCAATGTTGTACCATTGGATAAAGCTTCTACATATTCCCTCTCTCTTTGCTTAAGTACTTCTTCTGTTTGATCTAGCCACGCAGAAATATTTTCTTTCGTTTCGAGATACACGACTTTTTCCTCTCCAACATAATTCGAAAGTCCACGATCCACTGAATCGAACATACCTATCGTTTCTGTATCTTGAAGCAAAATGGTATTTAGCATAACCCTTAACGCATTTGTTTTTCCTTTTTGCGTTTGTCCAACAATTAAACAATGCTTATTCTTAAGGAAGTTCATGTAGACTGGCTGCACAAATTCCTCATCAAGCCCAATCGGTATGATACCTGGTCTTTGTTTTCCTTCGGTATATTGCGTGAAGTTCACCATCGTAAGTTCAGATGGCAGCATTGGAATTGGTTCTGGACTCGCACTATCTTTGTACTTTTCAACAATTCCCATAATATCTTGTTTCATATTTTCTAATAGTTCATAATCGTCATCGCCACGGGTAGGCAGATAAACTTGTGAGAAATATGCTTCTTCTCGCTTGATAATCGCTCTTCCTGGGATAGGTTCTAATGAAAAAGGCACCTTACCGAGAACAGTATACGATTCTGAATGATCCATTAAATAATGAACAATTTTTGTTTTTAAGTTGTTCATGAGAGACTGTCTAATTGAATTGATTCTTGTAGCAGTAAAGATCATATAGATTCCTAGTGCTTGTCCATCACGTGCAAACTGAGTCATCTGCATTTCTAAGTCTGGCATCTCTTCTTTAACTAAATCAAAGTTATCAATCGTTAAAAAAATTACCGGCAATTTTTCCTGGTGAAGTTTGTTATACATTTTAATGCTGCTTACTTCACTCTTTTGGAATTGCTGCTTACGTTCTGCTATTTCATCTTTTAAAAATCTCATGAACTTTTCTATCTTTCTTTCTTCGTCCATCAGGAAGTAATCTGCTGTATGAGGAAGCTGTTTTAAAGGAAGAAGAGCCCCATTTCCAAAGTCAAAAAGATAATAGTGTAACTCTTCAGGACTTAACTTTGTTGCCATAGACATCAAAATTGTCATGACAGAATGCGACTTACCGTACCCAGAAGAACCAAAAATCCCAATGTTTCCATCATCCATTAATTTGTATACATAAGGAGTTTGTGACTGTTTCTCAGGCTCGTCAACTAAACCTAAATAAATATCTGAGTCTTTTTCCTCAAACTCTATTTTATGTATTAAACGATTGTTTAATGGAGGTAGCCAAGGACTGTTGAGCTTTTTAATCCCCATTTCTTTCTGCAGCTCTTCAATTCGGTCAACAATGACATCTATTTCTGCTTCTGCATCCTTTTTCTTTTTAGAATCTGATGATAGTCCAGATAAAGGTACCAGACCTAAATCTGTTACAAGCGCGACTTCATCTTCACTTACAACGTTCTCTTCCAAGTATGGTGCGCCACTCCAAGCCGATTGGAATAATTCGTATACTTCATTATTACCGACCTGAAGGTACCCTCTGCCCGTTACTGTTATGGATGAAGCATCAGCATTTTTTAAAATTTCTCTACTGTCTGCGGCATCTTGAACCTTTAAAGCTATTTTAAATCTGGCGTTACTCCAAATCTGATCATCAATGACTCCGCCTGGTTTTTGTGTGGCAAGTATGAGATGCACACCTAAACTTCTTCCGATCCTCGCCGCACTAACTAATTCCTTAATGAATTCTGGTTCTTCACTTTTCAACTCAGCAAATTCATCAGAAATCAAAAACAAATGCGGCATAGGCTCGTTGGTTTCACCACGTTTATACAGATTTGTATATTCATTAATGTGGTTAACTTCGTATTTATCAAATAATCTCTGTCGTCTTTTTAACTCACTTTTGATTGAAGCAAGTGCCCTTGCAGTAAAGTTACGACTTCCCTCAATATTAGTAATCGTACCTAACAGATGGGGCATATTCTTAAAAGGTTGGGCCATTCCTCCACCTTTATAATCAATTAATAAAAAGGCAACTTCATGAGGATGGAAATTTACAGCTAAAGATAAAATGTAAGTTTGTAAGAATTCACTTTTACCAGACCCCGTCGTTCCTGCTAAAAGACCATGTGGACCATGTGCTTTTTCGTGCAAATTAAGTTCAACAAGATCTTCTTTACCTTTTAACCCTATTGGGACTGCAAGTGATTTAGAAGATTCTCTCGTTGTCCAATTGTGCTGAATCGGCAGATCAACAACTTCTTTTGCGCCAAATAGCTCGAGGAATGAAACACTATTTGGTATTGAATTCGTCATTCCAACAAGGTGATTCAAGGTCCTTAAGGTTCTTGCATATCTTTCATTTCCGTTTTGCTTATGTGCATCGAGTTTGAAGGGTATTTGTACAGCTTTTTTATCCTCGATTAATATGTCGCCTTCTGATTCATTAATATAGCGGACAAGAGTGTGAATATTATCAGTTAAACTTTCTTTTGTTTCTGCTGCAAATACTACCGAAATGCCTAAATGAGAGTATTCTCCTTCTAAATATTCAAGCAAAACATGTTCTGAAAGCAACTGTTGATCGAGTATGATAAAAACCAAGTGAGGGGAAAACCTCATTTTTTCTTTTTGACTACCAGTATCTAAATCACGTTCTCGAATCAACTCGTAAACAGAAGATAGTAACTGATCTCTCGTCTGCTCATTATAGATCAGACCTTTTGCATGAGAGTTAGGCAGCTGAAAATGCGGTAACCATTTTACCCATTCCCATTGGCTGTAGTCTTTTTCATTAAAAATAAAAATTAACCTTACGTCATGATAGCTATGGAAAAATGCCAATTGGCCAATGAGTTGATGAAGTTCATTCTTCATCACCGATTCTTTCCCAATAAGACCCATTGCTCCATTTGATAAATTAACTGTTATCGGAACATTTTTAACTTCTTGGTATACTTTTTCCATCTTTTGTGATTGTTCTAGCAGATCATCAATTTCTCTATTCGCCATATCTCCACTGTTTAAAGATAATGTATAGCTTGAAGGAACGTTCCCTAACCCTATTCTTATTTGAAGAAGATCATGGCTTTCAAGTGTTCTTTCCCAGATTCGATCAGATATTTCTTCTGTGTAATATTTCATTTGTTCAAACGATGGATAATGATACTGAAGCACGTTCCTCTGCTTTTCCGCTAACTCTTCAAGTTCTTTTCTCTTGTTATCGAGATACAAGTTGTAAACTTTCTGGCGTTTAATTTTTCTTTTCTTGAAGTTTCCACGTTCTTTAAAATACTGAACCGAAGAAGTAACAAGTGTAGTAGCAAACATCACCATTGAAACAATAATAAAAATCCCTCTAGGTTGTATGATTGCAACAATACCCATAACAAGCATCATTAATAGAGGAGGCATGATAATTAACCAAAGACCTCTATTGGGGTTTTCACCCTCTTGTGATGGAAATGACAGCGTTACTTTATCTTTGGGTAGATCAAAAACCATTCGTGGTGTTCTTCGATAATTAGGATATTTCTTGCTCATTTCTGAAACGGGCTTCTTTGCTGCTGGGAGTTTGGTTATGAAGTCTTTTCTACTAATAACCTGAATCAAGTCTGTATCCAATAACTTAATCGACATAAATGGCCAAAATAGAAGATCCCCTACCTCAAATTTAGTAGGACCAGCTATCTTATGACCGTTCAGATAAAGCTCTCCTTTATTCGGTGAGATCATCCATCTCTCTCTAGCTTTTATTAGAACGAATGAAACTTCTTCAGAACCAAAGCTCTCTATAGATTGATAAGTGAGATCAGCCTCCGAGCCTGTTGCAGAAAACGTGTACTCTTTTTCAAAGCCAATATAATAAGACTGTTGAACCTCACTATCATTTGTAAGATAGATTCGTAATGTTTGATCTCCATCTGATACCTGAAATAGGTTATCTACCATTACATGACCGATGACTTTATCATCTTGGTAAACCTCTATCTTTTCCTTATCTCGACTGATCGTCAAAATACCTTTGCTAAATGGAAAGTTTCTAACCGTAACGGAATCTGAAATGTTCGGACCTATCGTTATAGATTTAAGAGACTCGTTATCCAGGTTGATCTGCTGATAGTTCCTATTAAAAAACACCCATAGTGTGCTCATACTTCACCCCCTTTAATTCGCATTGGCCGGTTTCGGTGGTGATGCTGGCTTTTGCTTTTCAGCAGCTGCTGCTTCTTCCTTAGCCTTTTGCTCCATTGCTTCTTGTTCTTTTTGCTTTTCTTCTTCAGCTTTTCTCTCTTCTTCTTTAAGTCGCTCTTCTTCTTCTTTAATTGCTTCTTGCTCTTCGAGATACTCATCTATTTCTGCTTGTACTTCTTTAATTTTTTGCTGTTTTTCCTCACTGCTTAATTTATCATCAGACTTTAATTCTTCACGATATTTAATAAGTGCGAACATAATAAGATCCTTGTCTTCTAACGAACGTGCAATATCGAGGGCTTCCTTCGCATTACCTCTTCCGATATGTATCCAATATTGAAAATAGAGAGGTTCTGATTGTAGGGAAACGGTGTTTTGAATATTTTCCTTTTGTTCTTCAGTAAGTGATTCATTGATTATGTAAGATGATGCTAACTGGTATTGAACCACATTTGGCATATCCTCGACATCATAATCGGACATCACTTCAACGACTTCACTGTATTCCTTACCTAGAAAATGTTCGTTGCTGCTAACAAATGCTTCTTGTCTAGGCTGTAAAAAAAACAGGGAATAAATCGTATATATAATGGCTGGGATGAAACATATCAATAATCCCAAGGAAGCATATTGTGTAATCTTCCATTTCTTTTGTGGAATATTTAGCATCAATTTATCTTTTTCATCTATGTCATTTAATTTTTTTTGTATGAAAAGTAACAGTCCATTCAAATCGTCAACTTCTAATACCTCTTTAGCAGTGGTTGATAATTCAATGGTTTCATGAAGCTTTAAGTAATCATGAAAGGAATGTTTACCGTCCACTAAGAAAACAATCGTAGCTTTAAGCTCTTTCCAAACTCTTTCATGCTCTGCTTCGTAAGGAGGAATACTTTCTTTCACTCCATAATGTAGGAAAGCTGGTGATAGACTTTGATCAAATACTATATTTTCAGGACATACCACCAAATGTAAACGATTCAATGTATGTTCTTTTACTTTTTTTGTGAGTTGAAACGCAAACATCCATTTACTTCTATCATTTTGGTTTGTTAATTCAGGAAAATACCGGTAATTAGAATGGGGGAGGATGGTAATCTTAAGCTCGTTTTCATCAACGATAATGGATCGTTGGATATCTGTATCCAATTCCTTTAATAGTTCTACTTCAATAACGTCATCTAGCTTAATTTTTTCTTTTTGGAATGCAAAAGTAATAGAATCCACATCTCTACTAATCTGGGATTCTAAGATTTGTTCCAAATATGTTTTGTTTTTTTCGGTCATTGCTTAGACCCCCTCAAAGAATTTCAAAACGATCACCTGTCAATATTCCACTCTCTATTAGTTTTTGGTTTCCCGAGAGTATAATATTTTTATTTGGCACACGTACCCAGTAACCGTCTCTAGGCGGAGAGTCAATTTCTTTTGTTTGCCAAACGATATCTATCACTTTTTTTACAGTATGGAAGTTTGAAAGTCGAAGATCAAACGATTCCCCTGTATAATTTTTCAAATCAACAGTAACTTCAATGTACATAATCATCACCTCAAAAAATGAAGAGCGCCTTTAACAAAGAAGGCGCCCCCATGAAACAATAAAACCCAAAATAAAAGCTTACCCTCTAATTTGGCTTGCGATTTGGTTATCAGCGTCTTCTAGAGCTTTAGATGTATTGTTAAGTTGAGCAGAGATATCTTCAAGCAACTGTTGCATTTGAAGGAAAGATGGCTTTAATGCCTCATATTGTTGGCTGAAAGCTCTACTTGCTTCCCCTTCCCACATACCTTCTAATTGGCTAATCATTGCATTTAGACGTGAAACTTGTTCCCCGACTTGGCTACTTTCATTGGAGTAACGACCTGACATATCTACTAGTTCTGCTGGTGTAACGCGAATAATTCCTGACATTTTCTTCTCTCCCTTATCTTTTAAAATTTATAAACAACGATCTTTAAGATCGGTTGCTTCTAAGTGGAAATGGATAAATACACCTATATTTGCCCTATTATGGAAATAACAAAACCATAAATTTGTAAATTTTTGATACTATTTACTTATCACTACCAAAACCCTTGATATGAGTGATGTTAGAGCAACGGAATATTTTCTACCCAAACCAATTACTACCATATTTTTACACGATATTTCAATAACTATCTTATCTTTTATCGAATTTTGAATCCTTATAACCATGATTAAAGTCCCGAAGTATTTTATCGCGTGTATTTTCCCCTCTCTTTTATACTACAAAATTACCTTTAATTTAAAACGTTGAATTGTATTCTCAAATAATATTAGATGAGATTAATTCCCCATATTTTAATAGAATTGTAAATAAAAAGACGCAGAGGCTTTAACCCCTGCATCCTTTTGTTTAGATTCTATAATGATCCGCTTTCCAGTTCGTAATCGCTTCTTTTATTTCCTTTGGTTTCATGTTCTCAGCTGCTGCTTTCTCAGCCAGAAGTGGAAGTTCCTCGTCTGGTGCGAATCGGAGGGCTACGATCTGCCCTGCAGTAAGTCTTCCATCCAACAACTTTCCTGTTAAAACATAATAGCGCAAGTTCTCTTCTGCACGGATTGCTCGATCTTGAGCTTTTAATGGGTACATGCGAAGTAAAGCAAACGTCACTAACAGGCTGAGAGACATCACGATTAATATTACGCCTAGTAACTTATCTTCTGCTTTAAACACATAAACAATGCTTGCGATGAGACCTCCAAGCACAAGCAATGAAAGTACATAATGATAGATGGGATGCATCCGTGCATGATTGTTATAATTTTGTGTATTCATTTCGTTCTCCTCTTTGTGCTTATTCTATTCCCACTTAAACGTAAAACTTGCTACGATAAACGCTCCGATTAACCAGCCTCCTAAAATCAGCGCTTCCATACCGAGATCTAAGAACGAAGCACCAACGTTCATCGTCTCACGAAGAGCATGGCTTAAGTGAGCGATCGGTAAAATTTGTACAAACGGCTGTAAAAACTCAGGCATGTCTCGTATCGGAAAGAATACGCCTCCTAAAAACAGCATTGGGAACGATAGAAAACCTGCAATCGGTCCAGCACTCTCTGGAGTTTTTGCAATGCCCGCAATAATGAAGCCGATTGCCATAAAGGCTAACGTCCCAAGCGTGACAAACGCGATTACGGTTAACCATGACCCTCTGACTTCAATGCCGAATGCAGCCCAAGCGACAGCTAGTACGATCATCGCTTGCAAACCGTTCAGCATAAAACGAGCAGTAATTTGCGCAGCAATAAATGTAGATGCTTTTAGTGTTGTTCCTTGCATACGCCGTAAGATTCCTCGTTCACGCCATGACGAGATCTGGCCTGCCACGCCATTCATGTTGTTGCTCATGATCATCATCGCCACGATTCCCGGTACTAGGAAGTCGATGTAACGAAGGTTCAGTGCTTCTACACCTTTTGACTCTGTTACAACAACAGGCTCGTAATTCACAGATTTTTTACTGATCGTGTCAACCGCATTATTGACAAGCTGAAGACCAACTTGGGACATCGCCATGTTCGTTTCATTATAGTAAACAGGCAGTTTGAACGGATCTGCTTTATTTCCAGCAGAAAGATTTTCACCATAGCCTTTTGGAATAGTAACTACGAGTGTTAAATCACCTTGTTTTAGCTGACTTAACACATCTTTTTCGTTTGAACTTTTTTCAAGAGATACCGCTTCGTTTTTTTCTATTTCTTTTACTAAGTTCTTAGACTGTTCACTCTTATCCTGATCAACAACAGCTGCCGTAATGGAAACCCCATTACCGTTTCCTAAGAATGAACCTAACATGACCATTAGAACGATCGGAAATGCAAGGGTCCAGAACAGTACTTGTCTGTTTCTAAGGAAGATTCGAAGCTGCGCGAGTGTTAGTAGGTAGTATGATCTCATCCTTCTCTTAACCTTCTTCCTGTCATGTGAATAAACACATCTTCAAGTGTTGCCGTTCTCGTTTGTAGATCGACAAGCTTCAGCTCTTTTTCAGAAGCGATAGCGATTAAACTCGTTAAAGTCTTCTGTAGATCATCCGTATATAGAACATGTATATCTTTCTGACTGCCCACTTGTTTCACTCCGTCAATCTCTGATAAAGCTATATCTACTTCATCGTTAAACTTAAATTCAACTGCGCTATCCGACTGAAGATTTCTCACAAGTTCACTAGGCGTATCGAGAGCTATTAGCTTTCCTTGGTCCATAATGGCGATACGATCGCATAGTACGTGTGCCTCATCCATGTAATGAGTCGTCAGTACAACGGTTTTGCCACGTTCCTTCAAGCGTAAAATAATGTCCCATAACGTACGGCGTGCTTGTGGATCGAGTCCAGTCGTAGGTTCGTCCAAGAAAATAATCTGCGGATCGTGCACGAGTGCAAGCGCGATCGCAAGTCTCTGCTTTTGACCACCAGACAAACCTTTTATTCTGCTATTCTTTTTCTCTGTTAAAAGCATGTCATCAATTAGTTCAGGAATCGAAATATGTTCGCGGTAAAAACTGCCGTAAAGATGAAGGATCTCATCTACAGTCAATAGCTCAAAAAGAGTAGTAGATTGGAGCTGTACACCAATTACTTCTTTTACTTTATCAAGCTCTTTTGTAATATCGAATCCACCAACGATGGCAGTTCCTTCATCCGGCTTGCGAAGACCAACCAACATCTCAAGTGTAGTCGTCTTCCCCGCTCCGTTTGGCCCCAGCAGACCAAACACCTCTCCATTATGTACAGAGAATTCACTTCCATCCACGGCAGTGAAATCTCCATATCGTTTCACAATCTTTTGCACCTTTATTATTTCATCCTGCGTTTCCATTGTTCACTCTCCAAGCATACGTTTCACTGCTTTTTTTGCTTACTGCAGCAAAACATACCTTCAAATTTTGTCCAAAGCTCTTTAAGCGTCGAAATCCATTCACATGCTTCATCCATTGAATCCGGTTTTATCGCGTAATAGCGAAAACGTCCCTCTTTTCGGTGTGTGACAAGACCTGCATTCTCTAAAACTTTCAAATGCTTTGAGATCGCAGGCAGCGACATATCAAAAGGCTGGGCTAACTCTTGCACACTCCTTTCTCCTTTTGATAGCTGCTCGATGATCGTACGCCGAGTCGGATCAGATAGAACTGAAAATACATCATTTAAATGTTCCGCGTTATATTTAACCATTTGGTTAAGTATAATGCGCAACCTATCAGACTGTCAATTTGCACCTGTCCTTTCTAACTATACGTATACTGAATTTTTACAGAGGCTGTAATCTTATTCTCGCCTGGCTGTATAGGGGTTTCCGCACTTTGTGCATACATTACGGCTTGAAACGGAACAGGTCTAGGAGGTAAGGATTGAGATACCTCTTGAACGTTGAGAGGTACCGGGCGAAGTGTAACTTGTAATGCCCTTGCCATCGAAATAGCTTTTTGTTGAGCATTTTGAATTGCTAGTGACAACGCTTGATTATAAAAGGCATCTGGGTTTGAAACTGTGAATTGAATGGACGATACAGAGTTTGCTCCGTTCGCTACCGCTTGATCGATTGCCTGCCCTGTTTGCCGAATATCTTTTACCGTGACCTGCAGCTGGTGCTCTACACGATATCCTCTAAATTGTTGCTGTCCATTTTCATAGTTATATTGAGGTTCAATGCGAAAACTAGCTGTTTGAATATCACTTTGAGGAATACCTAATGACATAAGCGTTTGAATAACAGAAGCCGTTTTATCAGCGTTATCCTTTTGAGCCACACTTAAATTTTGGTTTTCTGTGATGACTCCGATTGTAAGCAGAGCTCGATCTGGCACAGCAGAAACAGAGCCTTCACCCGATACAATTAGGCGATTCATCATTGTGAGGTCGTCTTGTTGCCTCATTCCTACATTTTGAAAACCTGGATGATTGTAATACATATACAGACTCCTTTCGCTTACTTTTTATATTTAAGCTATGAGAGTATATAGGAGAAAAGAAGAGAATATGAAGTGGGCTTTTGTGGAAGTTTTGCTAGGTAAAGATGACTTATGCTCGGTCGTGTGGTTTTATGATCGTTCACGGGACGGTTATGCTCGGTGACGGACTTTTAAGATCGTTCCCGAAGACTTATGCTCGCTTATAAATCGTTCGCGGCAATTACGCTCGTTCGCAGCTAGCACTACTATCCTTCTCCATAGAAAAAAGCTGACATCCCAGGAGAAAGCCAGCCTTTCCTTTCAAACTATATTTTAGAAATAAAATTCATGAAGTTCTGAGAAGCAAATCCTCGGACCTCTTCTTCTGAATAATGTTTTAATAGTTCATTGATTAAGTTTTGAGTCATAGATGCATCTTCTAAACCTGTAATAAGTTGCGAGATGCCGTCAAAATCAGAGCCGAGCCCAATTTGTTTTACCCCGCCAAGTCCACAAAAATGGTCGATGTGTTTAATTAAGTCACCAATACTTGCTGAACCCTCATTCTTCGTAAATGGCGGGTTATACACAACGTGCACGACTCCACCTTTACCGAACATCTCTTTTGCCATCTCATCCGTCAGGTTACGCGGGTGGTCACACAGTACGCGTGAATTAGAATGGCTGGCAAGCGGATAATCAGCTATCTCCATCACATCCCAAAATGCGCGATCACATAAATGAGACACATCCGTTAAAATTTTATTTTTATTATTAAATGCTACAATTTCTTTTCCAAACACCGTCAGACCAGCACCACGTGGTTCCTGAGCACCATCCGCTGCAAGATTTGCGTGATTCCATGTTAGACCGATCAAAAGAACACCGAGTTGATGCAGAATGCTTAACTTCGTAAGATCGTCCCCGATCGCGTCCACTCCTTCAAGCGTAAGCACTGCTCCAATTTCTCCATCCTTCAATGCTTGAAAGTCATTCCAATTCTTCAAATGCTTCATCTCTGGATTTTTACCAAGAACCTCTTTATAAAAATAATCCACTTGTTGAAGAGCAGATTGGAACTTTTGATCACTAGGAATAAAGGGCTCAATAAAAACCGCAAAGAACTGAACGTTCACTTTTCCTTTTTGCAGTCGTTTCTTATTTGTAGCAAGCTGTGGCGCATCCGCATAACTGAGCCTGCCGTCCGTTTCCCATAGTTTCAATAATGCATCGCAATGCAAGTCAATGACATTCATGTTGATCCCACCATTTCTTTGATAAATAATCTCCGTATCCCTAAAAGAATACGTTTAGTTGAAATTTATTTTTGTTATAATGTAAAGTATATCTTAGTTTACATATAAGGAAAGGCTTGATACGGGATGGAGAATAGTTCTTCTAATTTTATTAAAACAATCATCCAAAACGATCTGGAATCCGGAAAGCATAAGAAAATCGTTACTCGTTTTCCTCCAGAACCAAATGGATATCTTCATATTGGACATGCAAAATCAATCGTAATCAATTTTGGACTTGCGGACGAGTTTGGCGGAGAAACAAATCTGCGCTTTGATGATACGAACCCATTAAAAGAAGACCAAGAATACGTTGATGCGATTAAGAAAGACGTTGAGTGGCTTGGGTTTGAATGGGAGAACCTTCGCTTTGCTTCCGATTACTTTGAAGAAATGTATGCGCGCGCTGTGCTTTTAATTAAAAAAGGAAAAGCGTATGTGGATGACCTGACTGCTGATGAGATTCGTGAGTATCGCGGAACGTTGACAGAGCCAGGTAAAGAAAGTCCTTATCGCAACCGTTCTGTTGAAGAGAACTTAGATCTATTCGATCGCATGCGTAAAGGCGAGTTCGAGAACGGTCAAAAAGTACTTCGTGCGAAGATCGACATGAGTTCACCTAACATTAACTTACGTGACCCAGTCATCTATCGTGTCTCTCACGCAACTCATCACAATACAGGTGATACGTGGTGCATCTATCCGATGTATGCATTTGCTCATCCGATCGAGGATGCGATCGAAGGCGTTACACATTCGCTTTGTACAACAGAATTCGAAGACCAACGTCCTCTTTACAACTGGGTTGTGGAAGAGTGTGAGATGGAAAGCCAACCACAGCAAATCGAATTCGGCCGCTTAGGATTGACGAATACGGTAATGAGTAAACGTAAGCTTAAGCAGCTTGTTGATGAAGGTTATGTGGATGGATGGGATGATCCACGCATGCCGACAATCTCTGGACTGCGCCGTAAAGGGTACACACCTGAGTCAATCGTTGAGTTTGTAAAAGCTGCTGGGGTTTCTAAAGGTTCTGGTGTAACGGACACAGCGATGCTTGAGCACTTCATCCGTGAAGATCTTAAGGTAAAAGCACCTCGTACGATGGGTATTGTTGATCCATTAAAAGTGGTAATCACAAACTACCCTGAAGGACAGGTAGAAATGTTAGATGCTGAGATCAACCCAGAAAACCCTGAAATGGGATCACGTCAGATTCCGTTCTCGCGTGAAATTTATATCGAGCGTGAGGATTTTATGGAAGATCCTCCGAAAAAGTATTTCCGTCTCTTCCCTGGAAACGAAGTTCGCTTAAAGCATGCTTACTTCATTAAATGCGAAGATTTCATAAAAGATGAAAACGGTAATGTCGTCGAACTACATTGTACGTATGATGTGGAGACGAAATCCGGCTCAGGTTTTACAGGCCGTAAAGTAAAAGGTACACTTCACTGGGTTGAAGCGACACAAGCCGTACCTGCAGAATTCCGTATTTATGAGCCACTCATCTCTGATGAAGATATGGAAAAGGAAGAAGATAGCGAAGGCAAGACATTCTTGGATTACGTGAACAAAGATTCTCTTATCGTAAAACAAGGATTTATTGAAGCAAACATGAAGGATGCGAAACCTCAAGATAAGTTCCAGTTCTTCCGTCATGGCTACTTCAACGTTGATCCGAAGCATACAACTGATGAAAAAATTGTATTTAACGAAATTGTTTCTCTGAAAAGTTCGTTTAAATTATAGACACAAAAAGAAGGATCCGGCTGGATCCTTCTTTTTTGTTTGTACATTATCTCTTTTTGACTTTGTCTCTTTTTCGAGCTAAAAAGAATCCAACGATAAAAATAATTATGCCGAACCAAAGATAGAAAGCAATAAGCCATTCATTAAGATTACCGATAAAGGAATTAATAAAAAGTCCTAAAAAAGCCCCTGCAAACCAAAGCTTCATAGCCCAACTTGCCGCGGTATACGGCCAACTCTTACCTTCTAACTGATCTAAATAAGAATAATTAAGGCCAATTTGTTCTTCATGACCCATTTGGAGAAAAGCAGCTTCAACGTTGTATTTTTTACAATTCACAACGATATCATGCCAGCTAAGGGGCAAACAATGATCCTCTGGGTATACCTGTTTCCCATCTGCTTCACTTAGATAGACAGGCAAGACCTTAGCTCCATCGGGCAATTCAATAAATCTCAGCTGTCCTTCCACTGTTAAAAGGATATTAGCTCCTCCACGCTTTTTTAATTCTCTAATAGCATATTCTCTCATAAGAAGCTTCATATCATCTTTACGAAGAACTACCATAGATTCATGATTAGGATTGATTAGAAGTAGTTGCTGTTTATTTCGCAACGTGGTCTTCAACACAGTCAATACATCTGTTCTCTTTGTATTCAAATGAGTTTGAAATGCATGTACCGCTTCCACATCTGTAAAAACAACGAGCCCCTCTCCTTCATCTGTTTTTATACGAAGTTCAGATTCAGGAAGTAGAAGATATTTCACTTTTGAAGCTAACTGAGGAAAGGCATGCTTCGGCTCTAGAGTTCCATCTTTTAACTGGTTAAGTAATAATGCTGGTTCCATGTAAACCCCATCCTTTAAAATATCCAATTTAATCTTCAGTAATCATAAAAAGGTCTTCGATTATTATTCAGACTTGAGCTCTAGTTATAATATAATTTAGAACTTTTCATAAGGAATAATGCCGGACTATTAAAAATCTAAGTAACTCTAATAAAAAATCTTTAAACCTAATTATTATAGAGTATATTAATTTGTGTCTGGCGAGACCTGAAATCTTCCCATTGAATAATTTTTCCCCAATTAAATAAATTCTCATCTAGCAAACCTTGAGGGTATCCTAACTGTTCACACAACCACTCACCGTGTAAATCTGCATTTGGTTCAACATCCCATTCATTTAAAGCAGGGTCAAAAACAACCAAATTTACAGAAGTTATTAAACTATTAGCTGATGCTAATCTGACATAAAAATTTTTATTACCCAGCATAACAGGCTTTATAAATCTAACTGATTCACCATTAGCAAAGATTTTTATTTCTTCATTCGGAAAGTAATTTATTACCTCAGTAATTTTAGTACTAGGTGAAATTTCAAAACCGTCAATAATAATTATTCCATCATTCAAACTTCCTATCATGGCAAATATCCTCTATTTTTCCAAGCTGTATACTTACTAATTTCACTGCTAAATAAAAAGATGGCCTCTAGCAGATATCATCTGGTAGAATAAATTTCTTAGAATTCTTTAATTATATATTTCAAAGCTTAAACGGTTCCTTCTTTTCAAAAATATCTCTTGAAATTTTTTTAAGTTAAGGCTTATCTATTTCTTTCTTTTCTATTTTTTCTCATCACTAAGTATTTTAATAATAATTCACATGCATCACTTTCATTTTCAAAGGAATCTATAATATTTATTTCCCCTCTTTCCAAAGATTGATATACCTGCCACTGGTTAGTATCTTTTATTAACCCCATTTCTAATTCACGAATAGGTTTTTCTCCTAAATTATAATCATTTTCCTCAATTCCCAAAATTTCAAGTTTGGCTTTTAAATCATTTATATTCATTTCCTATTATCCTCCATTATCTTAACTCTCTTAGAAATCCAAAATCTTTTAAATACTCTACTGAAATTGGCAAGTTCCATTGTGTTCCTCCTCCTGGTGCACCGAATGCAGAAGCTATTCGTCCTCCAAAAGTCCTGAAATTTTCAATATCATATCCATATGCTTTAGCATCCATGTAAAACTCTTCTTTTAATAGCTGATCTGGCCAATTTTCAATTGTACTTTTCAACTCACTAAAGTCTTTTATTACCTCATATTGATGATATGCATAAGGATTTTCGATATATGGCAATGCTCTCTGTTCAAAGGAATAGCTTTTCCCATTATTTATTGGAGAGGTATAAGTTCCATACTCACTTCCATACCTATCAATCTTGTCTCCAACTTTTGGCCCTATTATTTGTTTAATTGCATTACCAAGTTCATCTACTTCATATCCTTCAGCAGGTGGCCATTTAACTTTCCCAGTATCACTATCAATAATTTTGACATCAGCCAAAACTTGTACGTCTGTTTTTATACCTGCATTGAGTGCTTTATAAAAAACTTGGATATTAGCTTGAACCTTATCCCTAGGTGTAAGACTAGATTTATTAATATCATTGATTAATGCCTTTACACTTGTGTCATCTAAGGTAGAAAAATCTATATTCTTTAAAATATCATCTATTTTATTACTACCTGTCCCTGTTTTCTTAGAAGACTGTTGCACCGATTCTCTTACTGTCTTCGTTTCAGAAATCACTCTTCTTACTGTATGACCGGTTGATGTTACTAGCTTCTCCACTCGAAAATTTATTGGCATTCTTGTATTTCCAACATTTGTACGAATGGTTTTAAAAAGATTCTGCGCTTTGCCTACTTGCTGCTTAGTATATTGAGTACTATACGGAAACTTATTTTGCAGCACCTTACCAATATCCATACGATCCAACGCATACCCAGCACTACCCACACCTGCAATTGCAAACGCATTAAATAAACTTTGATTTCTTTGCTCTTCTGACAACTCATTTCCGAACATATCTTTACCTGTAAAATACTCGCCGAATCCATTTGCAGATACAAGGCCATAGATACCGTATTCTGCTTTTTGAAGTCTCGTAAGACCTTGAGCTGTTTTATATGAATCGAGCATGTGATCGGCAGTATTTGCGGCTTTTACTGTTTTATAAATAGCGGATCCGCCCTTAACCGCTCTTCCAGCCCAACCGATGACCGGTATAAATCCAGCTGCCGCCATAGCACCTGCTGTAATACGTTCGGCTTCCGAAAGCTTTCTTCCTGTCACTGGGTCAACACCTGTTGATGCACGGATGGAATCATAATACCCTGTGACTTCTCCCGTAAAGGTAGAGACCGTATCCCATGCTTTTTCATACCATGGACGGTTCTCCATCTCTTCCATTTCTTTTTGTATCTCTCTTGCTTCTTTTTGTTCTTTCTTAAAGTTTATGTACTTATCGTTCTCATCTTTTACTTTAGTGATAGCTTTGTATACTTCGCTGTTATGGTAAGCTTCCGCATTAAAATATAAAGGTGAAATGGTTTCACCTTTACGTGTCGCTTCCATTAATTGAGCAAATAGTGCATAAATATATTGTTCTTGTCCTTGAGACACAGCATATTCATCGGTTAATCTTTGATCTAACTCATTAACCTTTTCAACCGTTTCTGACCGACGCTTTTCAGCTTTATCCATTTGGTCTTCAAAAGCATCCTTTGAGAACACAGAAAGAGAGACCAGATCACTGATGTCGCTAAAAATGCGTTGTAGTTCATCCTGTTGATCTGCAACTATATCTTTTGCCATTCTCCCCGCTCGTTCTACGTTCTCTTCTAAAAATGGAACCTGAACAACCGTATCCCCCGAAAGATCAGCTTCCTCTGTATCACCTGGAATTCCTTTAAAAAATAACAAATTTATATCAATCAATTGTATCCATGCATCTACTACATCAATTTGTCCCTGAAAAAAGCCTTTAATGGCTTCAGCTCCTTTACCTTGAAAGTCGCTGTCTTCTGCAATCTTAGCAAGCTCTGTTCTTAAGGATTGGAACTGCTCTCTTAGTCTTTCATATTGATGGGCTCTTTCTCCAGTTGCAGCATTTAAAGTTGAAGCTTCAAGTACATGACTTCCCATTTTCCAGATGCCCTCTTTTCTATTTATTTCTAAAGATCGCTTCATCCTGATTCTTTAGAATCTCAATATTTGCTTTTGTATCCTCGATATTTTTTGTTACCACATTCATATACTCTAGTATCATCTTATGAAGATTTTCTTCACGCTGCAGAAATTCCTTCGTAAACTGAAGTTCGTTCTTTCCAAGTGCCCCAGCTGAAGGGCTTGGAAGAGTTAGAGCGTCAAGCGCTTTCTGTGTTTCACCCAATTGTTGAGTAACATCATGAAATTGTAGCTTTATGGTCTGCATTAAAAGATCCTCCTTTTCAGATCATCAATTCGACTTCCTAGTTCCTCAAGAGCATCTTCTCCCTTGTCTAGCAATTGACTCGCCTCATTTGCTAAGCCGCCAATAACACTCAAAGATTCTCTCTCTACTTTTAATAGACCAATTACAACACCAATCTTCTGTTGGTAATCCTCATAGTCGTCGTTTACTATTTCTTGCATAATCTTATATGCTTCTTCTCTCGATTGATCAAAGGCGTTCGCTCGATTTCCCATCCACAAACTACCAAGCTCTGGTTCTAGTATCTTGCGAATTTCTTGCATACTCGTGTTCTGTTCTTGATTAATCTCACCTTTAGCTCGCTGCAGCCTAGAGATTTTTTCATCTATGGCCGCGGTGCGACTTGATAAGCTACTATAGATAGCACTTAAATCATCTGAAAATCCCACACCTATACCTCCCAAATAGTCCAGTTACTTATTCATCAGGTCAAAATCCCTATCATTATATAAAAATACCATTAATAGTTATAATTTTCCACGTAAAATATACCCTCTTTTCTCCTAAAATAAACCAGTTAAAATAGTACTTTATTCACCTTATTTTATCTCCAACAAAAAAGGAACTAAGGTTTCCCCTAATTCCTAATATTCGTTGGAGGTCTTTCCCCATACCTCAACTCCCGAATACTCAACCCAAAGTCCATCTCGAGGTGCGGGTAATCCTTAAAACCAGCCCAATCTCCACCCCACTCGAAACCTAAATCTTTGGCAATCGCAACCACTTCCATCCAATCCGACTGCCCATTCTCATTGTCATCTCGTTCAAGGTCCCAGACGACAGAATCATCATCCAGCTTAAGTGCAAAATCAATCGCTAGACCGTAGTTATGATAAGATTCGCCACCTTCTACATGAGTCACAATGGTTCCTTCTCTTGAACGGCCTTGTTCATACAGCCGATCCTGTTCTGCTGCGGATCGAAAATCATCGGTTATTACAATATTAATTCCTTTTTCGGACGCTTTTTGTATTAAAAGATCACGGTTCTCTGCCACGATCGGATGCAATTCAGTAGGCATTGGTGTGTTCCTCTTTTTCCATTCCAATGTGATCAGATAAAAGATAGATGCAAGGATCGCGAGAAACAGTATACTTTTGAATATTTTCAATGAAACAAACTCCTTTTGTCATGCAGCACTCTACCTACATTTTATATCAACGAATGGATTGCGGAAAAGCAAACACTCTTTTAGGATCGTATTTTTGATTGATTCGCTGAAGTCTCTCCACATTTCTGCCAAAATACTCTTTTTCATAGTCATTCAGTTCGCTGTATGGAAAATTAACAAATGACCCTTTCGTGATTGTCTTCAAATATCTGAACCTTTTTTCCACCCATCTTCTATTTTCTTCTGCGAGGGCCGGATCTTCCCATACGGATTGAATGCCTAAGATATAACGTGCTTTTCGGTAATAAAAAGCAGACTCTGTTTTACCAACATTTCGAATCTGACCTCCCATCGCATACACAGTGAGTGCTGCAAACACGGAACCTTCCGCACGCTTTTTCACAAGATTCACGATTGCTTCCACTTCTTCTCGATCGTATTCCTTGTATACGAAGCGTCCGGTCGATTTAAACTTTTCATATGGCGGATAGGTAGACTGTACCTCCGTGACAGCTTCTAAAAATGTTAAAGATTTAGCATTGATTTGAAATCCGTCTATTTTTCTATATACATCTAACAGTTTCAATGCTTCTTCCTTCGTTCCATAAAAAAATCCCCTACCAAAGATAGCAAGTCCCTCAGACACAGCGTTATACATGCTAGCATTCAAACACATTCGTTCATCTAAATTTACAAGCCACTTCTGCCATATTCGCAAGAACTTGCCTAGCTCTTTTGTTGTGGCACTGGGCTTATATAGCTCAAACAATGTCACTTGTTCAATTTTAGGTGGCAGTTTGAACGTCATAGAAACGACAACTCCAAAGTTACCTCCGCCTGCACCTTTGCATGCCCAAAACAGATCACTATTTTCTGTTTCATTCACTTTTAAAATTTCACCTCTGTAGTTGATTAACTCTAGTTCCACCAAGCTGTCACAACCTAAACCGAATAATCGACTAGAAAAACCCCATCCTGCACCAAGTACAAAACCACTTACACCTACAGTCGGACACGTCCCTCCTGGAAAAGGGTATCCTCTAGAACCTACCGCTTGATAGAGATCTTTGTTCTGAATCCCTCCTTGAACGGTAACAATTCCTTCCTCTTCATTAAAAGCCACACCATTTAATCGACTGATATCTATGACCAAAACACCATTACCCGTCGAATAGCCTTCGTAATGATGACCTCCTGATCGAATTCGTATATCCTTACCATACTTTTGTGCCCACAGAATGGCACGGCTTACATCTCCATATTCAGAACAATAGACAATAACACTAGGGAATTTTTGAATGGCTCTGTTCCATTCTTGACGTGCAGCGTCATATTGCGGATCATTCGGTAAAATTATTTCCCCCGTTAAACCTTGAAAGATATCCATCCTCAACACCCTTTTAAGAAAATGAATTACACTTTAAAGTTTATGAGGAGCTGGCATGGCCACATTCTGATATACGAAAATAATAAAAGACCAGGTTCCCCTGGTCTTAAGATCATTTATTAGAGTTATTGCTGTGAACCGATCGCTTGAGCGAGGTTCGATTTAATGGAAACTTTCTCAAAGGATAAACCTAATTGAATAGCGGTCATAGCAATTTCAGGTCGGATGCCAGACAAGGTTGACTTTACTCCGATAAGGCCAAGCGTTTCAATAAGAGAGAAAATCTGCTGAGCGACCATCGTATCAATAATTAGTACACCAGAGAGATCGATAAAAAGATGTGTAATCTCTTTTTCGGTACATTGTTCTAATGTGTTTTCAACTATATACTTGGCTCTTTGAGTATCAATCACACCGATCAATGGAAGAAGTCCCATATGATTATTCAGTGCGATGACAGGTGAGCTTAGCTCGTTGATCATCTCTTGCTGCGCGATTAATTTCTCTTCGCTATACTTTTGGTTTTCTTCAACAAACCATGTCACAATTTTATTAAATGTTTCAATAATAATCTCGTT
Source organism: Fictibacillus nanhaiensis (assembly GCA_016401345.1). Taxonomy (GTDB): domain Bacteria; phylum Bacillota; class Bacilli; order Bacillales; family Fictibacillaceae; genus Fictibacillus; species Fictibacillus phosphorivorans. The sequence goes on from JAEACG010000005.1 coordinate 160,107, forward strand.
CCAAACATCGATGATGGTTTGAGGATATTCACCTTGATGAATATTAACAAATTCTTGAACCAGATTTAAATACTGTTTTTGTACATTGAAGAATTCTTTCATGATCACTGTAACAGGTGTATTTAAGTGCTCTTCGTCTTGAGCGATCATTAACACCCATCTTTCAAAGTCTTTTAGAAATTTATTCTCCTCAGTTACAAAAACCTCACAAAAATGTTCGTGAAATTCATGATTTTGGTTTTTTAGCGTTTCGATCGTCTTGGGATTTGTGGAAGCATATACCCCCGTGGCCTTTGATTTATCAATGGATTGGTACCAATCTTCCGTCAACTGCCATGTTTTTTCAATTAAAAAAGAATGCAGTGCCTTATCTCTATGCATCTCTTTTCCACTCTCCCCATCTACCCTAATTTATCATTGCTCTAATCTTCGTCTTTTGCATCCCAATCTTCTGGAATGGGTTCACTCAAGTACTCCTCAACCATTTTCTTATATTTTTCTAACTGTTCAAAATGAGTATTGAACTGTTCTTTGTTAATAAGATGCTGGTTACCGTCAAAAATGGTACGGATTTTATTCTGCTGAACTAAGCTTTCAACTGCCGCTTCAGGCATTGATAAGTATTCAGCCGTTTCTTTTATTGTAAGATACATACTCATACATCCTGTCTAACTTTTGTTTAATCTTAGCTTACAGCAAGTACGGTATGGATTCAATATACCCTAAATAATAGCTTCTAAAATCTAATTGAAGGATTTTTTATTTTGTATTAAATGTTTTCTCATTAAAATGACAAAAAGGAGTAGGAGTACATCTACAAATCCATATACCAAACTGTAACTACCAAGATGATAGAGAAAACTGCCTAACAGGGGTCCGATCGACATCCCCATGTATCTGAAAAAGTTATAAGCACCAATTGCTGTAGCACGATTGGCTTGGAACTCTTGTGTAAGGAGAGCTGTCTGAACGGGTAATGACATACCTAAGAATAGACCAAAGAATGAGATCGAAATGATCAATAAGATGAGCGAGACGTTTGAGACTAGGATAAACAACAATAAAGAAATGACGTTTAAAAAGGCAGAGTATACGATCACTTTTCGTTCATTGTATTTTCTCATTTTGCCGCCAATAAAGCTGCCCACTACGATACCGAGTGATAATGGAAGAAATACTAGACCTTTTTGTTCTACAGACAATTCGTACCTTTCACTCATAATAGCAGGTAAGAACACTAGGAAGTTATACAGAGCGTAATACTGAATGAATCCTAAGCCGATTACAGTGTAACCGATACGGTTTTGCAAAATAGTAAGGAAATCTGAAAACCTAAAGTTCTGTTTTTTTGTTGTCCTTGGTTTTGTTTCATGCAAAAAGATAAAATTTCCTGCAAAGATAATAAATCCAACACACATTAACGCAACAAAAATCATATAAAAATCAAATGAAGCACTTAAAAAACCACCAACTACAGGACCTAAAACAGGGCCAAGCGAAACCATCATCTGAAATGTTCCCATAGGCTGAATCCGATCTTTTCCTTCGAACAGATCACCAATAACAGTTACTGCTACAACAGAACCCGCAGCAATTCCAATGGCTTGCATAGAGCGAAACACTAAAAGAAATTCAATGGATGAAGAAAAATAACATCCGATCGTAGCCGCTAAGTAAATCAGGATACCTGTTAGCATCACTTTACGCCGTCCGATCGAATCCGTAAGTGGTCCATAGACCATCTGCATCAAAGCCAGGAAAATCGTATAGATCGAGATCGAAAAATTAACCAAGAAAGATGTTGTATGAAGTTCTTTCGTCACTTCAGGAATAAGAGGTACGTAGATCGTTTGAGAAAAAGGACCGAGAAACGCAGCAAGTGCAACAAGGTAGATTAACAATCTGCGGTGCTTCACAAATAAAAACTCCTAACATTTATAAAATAAAAAAAAAGTCTGCTAAAAAAATTCAGTCAGACTTCCCTTACATTAACTTTTTAAATTATACACCTTGTGAAGCACTTTTAATAAGATTTAGCTTGCAGCGGTATCTTTCCCTCGATTTAACTTTTCAAGATCATTGCGATATTTTTCGTGGTAGAGTGCTGGTCTTATCGCTCTAGCCAAGATAGCAACTATACTTATAATAGGAGAATAAAATACAAAACGAAAGATATCAAAAAATATACTAGCGATAAATGGTTCAGCTAAGCTTTGTATGATTAAATCTACTAAAAGCAGAGCTATAATCCATTGAAGAACAAAAATGCCTGCGAATTTTAGAAAAGCCAAAAATTTTATTTTTGGTACTCCGTATAAATAAAGTATGAAAAAAATAGAAAATGAAATGTAAAATATGATTTGCGCTGGTAACTTTAATGTTTCATCACTGTTATATTCTTTGTAAAAGAGACTTAGAAAAACAATCATTGCTAAAAATTGCACCGTGAAAATCTTTTTGTTTGCTAATTTATTTTTTACGAACTTATTAGCATCTAACAATCTTTTGGTCATATGCAGCGTGTAATCGTTTGGTTTATTTGTTGTAACAGTCATTAACCCAAAATCTTTTAATGTATCCCCTAAAATATATGGTATGCGCTCAACCTCATGTTGAACAACTGGTAAAAGGTCAACTGCTGGTACCTTTGACAATTCATAATCTGTAATTTCTAGTGGAACATTGTGTTGCCTTAACTTTACTAACCATGGATAAAGTTCCGCTTCGTCATAATGAGAAAATTGGTATACATCAAGTACTCCATCATTTTTCCGATAAACAATGTTTAGCAAGATATATTTATTATAGCGTGTCTTCGCAGTGGAGTTTGCTCTGTAAACGCTGACGGATAAAGGAGAGATCAGACATTGTACGGCTTGTGAAAATAGAAACTCCGAACTGGTTGTCTCCTTTGTCTTTAGATCAGTTTGTGTGGTCTTATACCCCTTTTCGTTTAGTTCCCAGTCTGTTACTTTACGAAATCCAAAGAATAAATGGTATGTTAGATATATCACTAAAGGTGTGATTAGTAAAATTGAAAAAGCGGTTAGGAGAGTCAGCCCAAAGTCCCTGTCATTTGAATCAACAAAAGCTTTCACTAAATAATACAAAACACTAGAAAGAAAAAGAATGAAAGCAATCATAATCAAATATGAATACCATTTTGGTCTATCCGTATACTTACCATTTTTTCCGTACATAGCAACCTCTCCAACGCTAACTTATTTTATCTCCATCACTAGTTTATCTGACTTTGCTCGTGAAACACAGGGCAAAATACAATTTTGCGCATTCTGTTGATCCTCACTAAGAAAGAAATCAAAGTGATCAATATCACCTGTTATGACCGGTAGCTCACATGTTCCGCATCGTCCTACTTTGCATGAATATGGAACATTTAAGCCATGCTGCAGTAAAGCATCTAACATGGATTGCTTTTCATCTACCCATATTTCATTCCCGCTTTTGAGTGAGACCTTAAAGGGTTTTACACGTTTTAGTTGAGGTGGTGAAAAACGTTCTTGGTGTACAGACTTTTTAGGATAGCCTAAATCTTTTGCCGCCTTTACAAAATGCTCTATAAAAGTTTCAGGGCCACAAAAATACACATGCGTACCGACGAGGTGGTTTTCTAAAAATAAAGTAGGAATTCGGTGGTTATCTTCTGAAAAATAAAAATGACTTTGCTCAGAATAATGCTGGGTTATAAACTCATAAAAAGAACAATATTGTTTTGATTTGGAAGCGTAATGAAGTTCAAACGTTTGCCCTTTATCCCTTAGCTCTTGCATCATGGAAATAAAGGGCGTAATTCCGATTCCAGCAGCGTAAAATACGTGATGCCGCGCTTTAAAGCTTAATGGGAAATGGTTTTTCGGATAACTAATCTGCAGATGATCTCCTACTTTCATTGATTGATGCCAGATTCGCGAACCGCCTTTAGAAGCTTCACTTAACCGTACAGCAATCTCATAGTGTGAACAGTCGTCAGGATGACTGGTTAAAGAGTATTGCCTCACGAGTAACCCTTTCGGCGTTTCAAGGTAAGTTGAGATATGCGAACCTCCACTAAACCGCGGAAGTTGTTTTCCCTTTGCTATCTCTAGGGTAAATCTCTTAACATGCTCCGTCTCTTGAACAATAGAGGAGATTTGAACTGATAATGTAGATTCTTTATACAATTAAGTCCACCTCCTATAGTTTTGCAACATAACCTAGGAATGCATTGTGCATAGCAGAATAATGGTCTGATACTTCAAGTTCTAAAGAACAGCGATTACAAAACAGTCTGTTTTGCTCCTGATTGGACATATTGATTTCATGACAACGACAGCAAAAGACAGGAATTTTTCTTTCTCCATATCCAATGTATTGGACGTCTTCCTCTAAATAACCGATATCCTCTAGAGCTTTACGAAATTGTTGAAGTACTAAGAACGGGATAGCCAAATAAACAAAGGTGCCCATCTTTTGAGACTTCAAGAAATCTTGCAACAAGGTCATTTTAAGATCTGACAGTAGATACCGGTCATAAGTAAGTCCTTCTTCTTTTCCCTTTTCCAACACATTGCTTAACAGTTTTAAACCTTGCTCATCTCCACAAAAAATATACTTTCTTTTCCCATTTATAAAGACAGCTTTATTTTTCATGTGGCCTTCACTCGTTCCAGCTGTTCCTCCAAGTAATGCATCAGCGAAGCTTTATAATGAGAGATTCCTTTGTATTCAACTATATGCGCGTGAAGTTCGGACAGGATTTCGTAAAATTGCTGCAGCCATTCTCTGTTTGTTGATAGTTGTTCAAGGGACAGCAAATGTGTGTGAATGGAAAAGAGGATGCTATTCGTTCTTGGCAGTCTGAATAACTTCTGCACCTCTACTCGTATATGAACAAGCTCACCTGCGTTCTCCCTCGTTACGTGTTTGCGCAGCTTACCCCACTGATCAAAGGTTTCAAGAGATGTATCAAGTCGATCACCTGCCATAAGCGACCAATTCAAACGTTCCCAAGGTGTTCCGGCTTCAAGCCTCATTAGAAATTGTAGAATTCGTTGATCTAGCCCCTCTTCCTTAAACCCAGGGATAGGATGATGAATGTTTTTAAATTTCATTCCTATGTTAAAAGCGAGAGACCAGTTAGCAGGAAAACAAAGCTGTCCTGCATCCAAATACAGATCATCGTCACGCTGTCTCATATAAATAAGATCTTCTTGCACATGATGACTAATAAAGAATAACGGTTCACATGAAAGAGAGTTTTCATCACCAAAGATAAATTCTACTTTTTCGTCCAATATCTTATTGAAAAAAATCCAACTATTATTCTCTTTCTCTACTGAAAAATGTTGTGGGTATTGTGAAATTAAGTGATCGATCAAGAGCTCTACAATCTCCCACTGCCCTGTAATAGAATGTGGCAGCGATTGATAACAACGCTCGGGGTGATCACTTAATAATTTCCGCTTTAATAGCATCTCTTTTTTGTAGCTCGGGGTAACTTCTATGCAAAAAGGCTGTTTCATGGGGATTGAATTGTTGGAATAACGATACGTTGAATCTTTAAACGGATAAGGAAAATGTGCAAGATCACCTGTCCATTTCATACCTTCACCCTTTACAGAATATTCTTATAATTAATTGTAAAGAAAATCTATTGTTTTGGAAAGACAAAAAATAGAACCGACTTTTAACAAGTCAGCTCTCCTTCTTCTTTTCCGGATAATCACACAGCTCAATAATCTGCCCTTGTGAATGTGCGGGGTTCATATAAATTAACCTTCTGCCAAAAGGATTTGTCCGATACGTATCTTTTAAAAAGGTATACCCTCTAGCTTCAAAGTCATCAATCGTTTGAAGAAGATCGTCCACTTCATAAGCCAGGTGATGCACACCCTTTCCCTTCTGCCTAATGAACCGCTCGATTGGAGATGTCTTACTCGTAGGTTCAAGAAGTTCAATTACCTGATTTTCAAGCTCAATCACGGCAATGTGGGTTTCTACTCCAGGCTTCTCACTTGTATATCGTTCAGTTAGCTTTCCGCCTAGTACATTCGTATAAAATTCAATGGCTTCATCTATTCGCCTCACGGCAATTCCGGTATGGTCTAGTCTCATCACGTTCACCTCATTTAACTAGCATTATAGAGGGTAGTAGGGATTTAAGCAAAAAGATAGCCCTTTATTGAAAGGACCACCTTCATAGATTATTTAATTCTAATTTTTTCGTTACCTTTGATCCACTCTGGATAAAAACTTAAGTCAATAGTTAGAGGATTTTGTGAGCGATCTATTGGAGGCAGCTCTATTCCTAGGCGGGTTGTGCCTTTTTCTTCTTCAGTACCCATGGACTGTGAGCTCACTTCAATTTCTTTACCTTGTGCATCAGTTATTGTGCTAAAGATCGCCGAACGGAAAGGTTTTTTCGTATGCAGATCAAAGACGAGCTGACCATCTTCTTTTCTTAGATTTCTTAACTTGTTTCCATTAGGCTGTTTTAGAATCTTCATTTTTTCTGTATCCACCACAATGACTGCATTCTCTTTATCTATAGCTTGAGCACTATTTAAGACCAGATACAATTCTTTTGGTTCTTTAAAATAGTTACTTTGCAAATAAACTTCTCGCTCAGTGTCTTTATCACCTGACCCTGTTATACCATTTGCTATATTACCCCACACTTCATTATTTTCATCAACTAATCGTAGGTCATCAAGCTGCAGGATGTATTTTTCATTTTCATCGTTCATCTTTAATTTCACAACAGCTCGTAATGGATAAATGGTTACCTTCTCAATATTGATTTTTTGACCTTCTAAGTCCATCGTTTGTTGGACTGCATATTCTTTTTTCTTCTTAAATTCATTAAGTTTTAAATTGATTGTAAAATTCATATCCTTTATTTTGAGATCTACGATATATTCTTTTGCTTCAATAGGAACTTCAAAGAAATATTCAATTTCGCCGCTAAACTTAGTCTCGCCTTTATCTGATGAATGGGCATCACCGAATGAATTATATGCCTCATCCAATGCCGTACCGTCTTTCGCTCTGATCTTTACATCATCAAACATAACCTCTTTTAATACTTCTTTGGATTCAATCGAATAAAAAAGCACCATGCCCATCTCATCAGCAATCGTTCCATCAATGGTAACTTTCAACCCATCTTTTTCATCTGATACGCCTTGTTTTTGATAATATTTTTTCTCAACAGCTGCCATTCTTCCTTTATCATCACGGATCATACTCACTATTTTTTCCATGCCTGGTATTTCAGAAATGTAATTAGCTAAAGCCGGTGAAATCTTAATAGAAGAAAATAATCCAATGAGTAAAAGAGCTGCCGCTATAAAACCAAAAGCACTTCTCTTCTTAATTCTAGATTTTCGTTCTTCTGTTTTTGCCTTCTGAAATCCACTTAATATCGCCTGATCAATTGAATCTAGTGAAATCGGTATATTTTCATATTCTTTCTTCAAATCGTTTAGTTGTGCTTTCTCTCTTTCAAACATGTAGATTACCTCCTTTCTCATCTAGCTTTTCTCTTAATGCTCGTAATGCCTTATTCAGCCACGTTTTAACTGTACCTTCTGGACACTGCATCATGATCGCTATATCTTTAATCTTTACGTCATTAAAATATTTCAAGGTAAGGATTTCGCGTGACCTGTCGTCTAAATCTAACATCGCGTCCTTCAGCTCTAATTGTGTATGGTCCTCTGAAACACCTAACGAATTCAACATTTCGTCATTCATGAAGACTCGCTTTTTTAGTTTCAACTGATCATTACAATAGTTGATCATAATTCGAATCAGCCACGTTTTAAAATAGAACTCGTTCTTTAACTTTTTTATGTTTTTGTAAGCACGGTACGTAACTTCTTGAATTGCCTCGAGTGCTTCTTCTTCATTACGCAAAAAAGATAGAGCTGTCTTATATAAATCGACTTTATACGTTTGAATCAATTTCAAAAACGCCTCGTCGTTTCCTTTTATCGCTTCCTTCACTAGCTGTTCTGTCTCCAAATTCTAGCCTCCTGACCCTTACCTATATATTAGACCGTGGAAAGTAAAAAAAGTTTTATAAAAAATAAAAAAATCAGCCTTTTTAACAAAGACTGATTTCGTGAGCTATTTTTTTGCAAGCAGGTACATAAAGTAAGGGGCACCAATGATGGTCACAATGATTCCTGCTGGTATCCCACCGGGGTCTAATACTACTCTTCCGATCGTGTCTGCTGCCAGGAGTAAGATGCCTCCGATTAATGCTGCAACGGGAAGGAAGACTTGGTGTCTCGGGCCGACTAGTGAGCGTGCTATATGAGGAGCCATCAATCCTACAAAAGCAATTCCTCCACTGACTGCAACAGAGGCTGACGCAAGTGCTACCGAGATCATGATCAAAGAAATTCGTTCTCTACTTACATTCACACCTACACCGACAGATACGTTCTCGTGCAAATTCAACGTATTTAATACATTGGATTTAAACATCGTATAAGGGATAAGCAGCAAGATCCATGGCAGCAATGATAAAACAAACGTCCAATCATCGCCCCAAATCCTTCCTGCCATCCAGTTCGCCATGAACGAATAATCTTCCATATCTAGTCTCGTAGATAGTGTCAAAGTTGCTCCATACAAGGCGGCTGCTAAACCTACACCGACTAAGACGAGCCGGGTCGGTTCAACACCTTCACCTTTGATGTAAGACATGATGTAGATCACAAACGCTGTTAGCATACCGCCAAATAGGGCAAATAACGGCAGTACGTATAAAAAGCTTGTGGTTTCCACTGTAAAAAACATGATATACACCACAACCATCAGACCAGCACCAGCATTTATTCCTAAAATACCAGGGTCTGAAAGCGGGTTCTTCGTGATACTTTGGAGGATGGCACCAGATACAGCGAGCCCCATCCCCGCAAGAATAGCAACGATGATACGAGGTAAGCGGAACTCAAAAAGAATAAGATTCTCTCTCGATGTTCCTTGCCCCATCATGGTTCGAAATAATTCTGATGGTGTTAATGAAGCAAAACCAGTTGCAACACTTATAATAAAAACGGCTATTAATAAAAAGATCGCCGCAATCGTCGTCACTCTTACTCTCTTCATCTGGTGTGCATTCATCATGATAGTTTTCTCCCTCCCTTTCTTGCAAGGTAGAGGAAGAACGGTACCCCGATCATAGCGACTACTGCACCAACTGGTGTTTCATAAGGAGCGTTTACCGTTCGGGCAAACGTATCTGCTAGCACCATGAGCACACTCCCGAATATCGCGGAACATGGAATGATCCACCGATAGTCCGTTCCAACTAAGAACCGCACGATATGCGGAACCATAAGACCTACAAATGCAATAGCACCAACGAGTGAAACGGCAGCACCCGCTAAGATCAACACCACCGTCATGAGAACGATTTTCGTAAATAGAGTTCGTTGACCAAGGCCGCGTGCTACTTCTTCACCAAAGCTTAATATAGTTAACTGCCTTGAGAACATGACAGCTACAATGATTCCAATCAAAACAACAGGTACGATAATTTTCAGCTGTGCCCAGTTTGTGCCTGATACACCACCTGCCGTCCAAAACGCAAGGTCCTGAGAAAGCTTAAAATATAACGCAATGCCTTCTCCTAAGGAAGAAAGCAGTGCAGAAACCGCTGCACCTGCTAACGTAATCCGGATTGGAGTCAATCCACCTCGGCTCATAGAGCCAAGCCCGAATACTAGCATCGCACCTATTCCTGCACCTATAAAAGATAGAATCATCACGGTAAGATAGTTCGCTCCTGTATTAAAAGCGAACACACAAGCAAGAGCAAGGCTTGCTCCCGCGTTCAAACCAAGTAGACCAGGGTCTGCTAACGGGTTTCTAGTCATCCCTTGCATGATTGCTCCACTTACAGCAAACGCCGCACCGACGATTGCTGCACCAAGCTCTCTCGGTAATCGTAGACTCATAATGATACGGTCAGCTTCCCTAGTAGGATCATAGTTGATCACAGCGTTCCAAACTGTCAGAAACTGAATCTTAGCGGCTCCCACAGATATCGCAAGAACGATACTCAACAAAAGAAGTGCGAACCCTAGCAATAAAATCGCTGTCCCTACCGCTGGCCTAGAATACACTTTATTCTCTTTTATAAGCTTGGTTTTTGTTTTGAACATAGCGTTTGTCCCTTTTTATAAAGTGCTTATTATTTCTTTTTCGTTAACTCTTCAACGATAATATCTAATTCTTTTTCTAGTGAAATCGGGTCATTGAAATAGAATGACTCTGAATCAAACTTAATTGCGTTACCGTTCTTCACAGCCGGCAATTCTTTCCACACATCTGACTCCATGAATGAGTTATCTGGATTTCCTGCTCCTGTTCCTACAAAGATGTAATCTCCAGCGTATGTTGGGATTACTTCGGTTGAAATGGCTTTCCAGCCTGGGCCAAATACATCTTCTTCTAACTTCTTAGGAGCTTTAAGTTCTAGCGCTTGATAGATTACTTCTGTACCACGGCCCCAGTTCTTACCGTAAACATACATGTCTTTTCCGTATGCTTCCATAACCATGAACGTCTTGTCTTCACCAATTGCTGATTTTACTTTTTCACGTGCATCAGCAGCTTTCTTCTTCCACTCTTCTACCCATGATTTTGCTTCTTTTTCTTTATTAACCATCTTTCCGATCTCTACGTGTTGTTCCATGTAGTCATACTTGTCATACGTCATTGTAACGGTCGGTGCGATTTCTTCGTATTTCTTAATATTTTTGTCATCAGAGTACGTAATGATAAGGTCCGGATCTAATTCTAGTAGCTTTTCATAAGAATCAGCAGTTACAACTTCAGCTTTGTCCAATTTGTTTCCGTAGAATTTATTTTGTTTCGGATATTCATTTACTGCTACTGGTGTGATGCCTAAGTCTAGTAGGTTACCTGCATACGTTGCAGCCATCATCGCAACACGTTTCGGTTCAGCTGGCACTTCAATCTCTTTACCTTTTTCGTCTTTATAGATTCTCGTTTCTTTTTTCGACGATTCCTTCTCACCAGTGCTTGCGCCTTCTTCTGATTTATTTCCGCATGCCGCTAGTACAAACACTAAAAGTAATGTCATAAAGCTAACGAGTAATTGTTTTGATGTTCTTTTCATTTTGTTATCCCCCTATATTTGACAATAAAAATCATTCTCAATTATCTGTAAAAAAGAAAGGCGAATTTACGCCAAGTTCTCAACTAACTTTACATTCTTAATTAGATCATACGTAAGACAAACAGGTTTTCTCGTCCTCGGGTCAACACCGATCTCTGCATCAATATGAAATACATTGCGTAGGACCGTACGTGTCATTACCTCTTCAGCCGTACCCTCTTTTAAGATGGATCCGTCTTTCATCGCGACCATATGGTGAGCAAAGCGAGCCGCATGGTTTAAATCATGAATGACCATTACGATCGTTCTCTTCTCATCCCGGTTCAACTGGTATAACAACTCTAGGACTTCCAATTGATGAGACAGATCTAAGTATGTAGTCGGTTCATCCAACAAGATAATATCCGTTTCTTGAGCCAATGCCATCGCGATCCATACCCGCTGGCGTTGCCCACCTGAAAGCGCATCTACAGAACGATCTTTGAACTCAAGGACACCTGTAACGTCTAATGCCCAATCTATTACTTCAAAATCTTTTTTCGTAAGCTTTCCGAAGCCTTTTTGATAAGGAAATCTTCCGTAAGAAACAAGTTCACCGACCGTAAGTCCTTCTGGTGAATCTGGTGACTGAGGAAGAATCGCCATCTTTTGAGCAATCTTTTTCGTAGATTCTTTGCTGACGGCTTTACCATCTAGATAAACCACACCGGATTTAGGATTTAGAATGCGCGACAATGTTTTTAGAACCGTTGACTTCCCACACCCGTTAGGTCCAATGATTGTCGTGATCTTACCGTCTGGAATGGAAATGTTAAGATCTTTAACGATGTCTCGTTCACCATATGAGATTTGCAAATGCTCAGCATACAGTCTAGACACTTTATTCGACCTCCTCTATAACAGTAATTTGAAATATATTTAAAACATTGAACTTAATTGAAAATGATTATCAATCTCGTTACTCATTTTATTGGATATCGATGAGTGTGTCAACGGGAATTTTATTTTAATAAAAAAATCAGCCCTTTGTCTTTCAAGGCTGATCTCCCATTATTAAAACATCCCGAGCGCTTTCTTTGTCGCTGGACCTACTACACCATCAACTGTGAGCTTCTTAGCTTTTTGAAATTTACGAACGGCAGCATCAGTGTTGGCGCCAAATATACCGTCGATTCCTTTTGAGCTGTACCCTAGATTCGTAAGCCTACGTTGAAGCTCCATGACTTCAGCTCCACGGCTACCCTTTTTCAGATTAACGACTGAGAATACAGGCACCGTCGAACTGTTTGTTACCTTGTATCCATTCGCTGCTGCAAGAGCAGGGAATGATTTACCTGAAGTTGTGATCACAACAGGGGTATTAACCGAAATCCTAGCATATAACCACTGCACCTCGTTGTTGTACATACGGATACAGCCTGCACTTACATACTTACCTATGGAACTTGCATTATTGTTTCCATGGATGGCATACGTTGTGCCCCATGTTCCGTTTGCGTTTAAGCCTAACCATCTGTTTCCTAAGGGATTGCGCGGATCTCCACCTGGGATATTACCTGTATAATAAGGCCGATTTGTGATCTTGTTTACAATTTTAAACTTACCTTCTGGTGTGTAAGATGGCAGTTTACCTGTAGCCACTTTGAAAACCTTCGATAATTTATTATTTTCAAAATACGCTAACTGGTTTGTCGATTTGTTTATGACGATAAATGATGAAGCTGCTGCCTTTGCTGGTTGAACGAGTAAGAACATGAAACCAAACATCAGTAATGCAATTAGTATCTTTTTCGTTTTCATTCCTTCTCTCCTATTCTTTATTGAAATAACAAATCCTCATATTCTATGCGAGGGTATAGGAGATGCATTACTACTTTTGTTAAAAATTTAATCAAAAAAACATGAATAATAAGCTTGCACGATGAATAGACTGGTAGGTTATATTTGTCTTATACATATGAACAGAAAGAAGATGGAATGATGCGAAATGTTATGTTAAAGAACACTCATAGAGTAGAAATTCGCGAAGCTGTAAGTGATGATGCAGTGAACATCATCGATTTTTATAATGTGGTTGGCGGTGAAAGTGATTTTTTATCCTTTGGAGCTGGTGAATTCAAACGAGAAATAGAAGATTATAGTAATTACATTGTCTCTGTCTCAAATGAATCGAACTCGATCATGCTGCTTGCGACAATCGGTTCAGAGATTATTGCAATTGCAACCATTAACTCATCTCAGAAGGAAAGAACCAAACATGTTGGAACTTTGGGGATTGTTGTTTCTAAAAACTATGCGGGGTTGGGTTTAGGCAAAGCATTGATGAATGAACTTATAGAGTGGGCAAGACAAAATGGAATCACTCGAAAGATTAGTCTCGTAACAAACGAGCATAATACGAAGGCAATCGACCTTTATAAAAAGTTCGGTTTTGACGAGGAAGGTTTGCTGAAGCAAGATAACTTTATTAATGGAACCTATCAGAACACGGTAATGATGGGGTTGATTTTATAGTAAAAGGTACCTGCATTTAAACAGGTACCTTCTTTTGTTTATTCACCTTTAATCTCAAGCAGCTTCTGCCTTAAACCGATTTCCATCGTAGCCAGCTCTTCTTCTGCAAGACGTCGCTTTACTCGTCCCTCTTCTTGAATACGGAGTGTCTCTTCCAATGTTGAAAGAAGATTCTCCTGCGTTTTCTTTAGCGTTTCAATATCAATCAAACCGCGTTCGTTTTCTTTTGCAGTTTCGATCGTATTCGTTTTTAGCATCTCAGCATTTTTTAGTAAAAGCTCGTTCGTCGTTTTGGAAACTTGTTTTTGAGCTTCTACCGCATTACGCTGTCTGATTAACGTTAATGCAATAGCGACTTGGTTCTTCCATAATGGAATAGCTGTCATGATGGACGACTGAATTTTTTCTACCAGCGCTTGGTTCGTGTTTTGAATAAGGCGAATTTGTGGTGCACTCTGAATCGTAATCTCACGACTTAGTTTTAAGTCATGTACACGTTTATCGAGTCGATCGGCAAACTGAACCATATCATTTACTTCTTGAAACTTCATCTGATCGTTCGTCTGTTCAGCTACTCTTCTCATCTCAGGTATCGTAACCTGGTTTAGCTCATCCAGCTTGAGTTCTCCCGCTGCTATATATACGTTCAACGCTTGAAAGTACTCTTTGTTGTTTTCGTACAATTTTTCAAGCATGACGATATCGGACATAAGAACATTCTTGCTGCCGTCTAGCTTTACCGAAATACGATCAATCTGAGCCCCTGTTTTTTGATATTTTGATAGGACCTCCTGAACAGAGCCCGAGATCTTTCCGAACATGCGGCCGATCAATGTAGGTTTGTTGGACTTTAATTCTTCAGGATTGACATCTTGAAGCTTTCTCATCAAATCTCCAATGATCTCACCGATTTGCCCTGTGTCTTTCTTTTTCACATGATCGAGCATCGTGTTCGAAAAAGAATGAAGCTTTGCCTGTGCAGGTGCCCCGTACGTGATCATCGTCTGGTGATTCGTCGGATCAATCTGTTTCGCCAGCTGATACGCTTTTTCTTTATTTTCTTCTGGCAGAACATCGATTAATCGTACCTGCTTGTTGTCACTAGAAGGCACAGCAGATTCTTGCTGTTCGCCAAAAGGGTTCGCCAACAAATCATCCATTAGATTTGTCGGTTCATCTGAATGGTTAAGTGGTGCATTATTTTCTTTCATTTATATCTCCTGCCTTTTTTATGGATTGGGAGTCATTTTGAGATTTAATTGAGTACTTCGCTACATCGATCTCATAATGTAGGTCATCTATATCATTTGACAATACTTGGTATAAATCCTTTTCGATCTGAACGATCAGTTCGTCTAGAGTTCTTCTCGTTTCTACTAATGAATGTGTCAATTCCCTCGATTTTCTTGGCTGTGAGGATAGAAACATATATTTTTCGGTGAGCTCTACGGCTGAATCCAAATGAGAAAAATAGAACTGTTCTGCTTGATAAAAACGTCTTGGCTCTTTTTGGGTTAAACTCTGGATCTTTCTAACTACACGTACAAGATCCGCTCTTTGTTTTAAAGTTGGCAGGTCACGGACTGAAAACATTGCTTTTTGTAGTCTGTAAATTTTAGGTTTTGCTTCATCTAAATTTTTTCTGATGTATTTATACTCTCTTCTAGATAAGTGATGTTCACTTAGAAATCTCTGTTTTTGAAGAAGTCCTGTTGCTGTGTATGCGGCAGCTCCTCCGGCTACTGCGATTCCTGACGACAAAAGGTAGGTCTGGTCATACCCGATAATACTTGCCAGCCATACTCCTACTGAAGCTGGGATAGCAACAAACATGCGGATAAAAAAAGCTAAAAATCCGTTCATTGTAATCGACTCCTGACATAAACTCTTTACTATTCATACGGATGTAACGGTTTCTGAGTTTCGTTTAAATAAAAAAAGTTCATCTATACTATGTTTCTATTATTACCTTATCGAAACCTTCCTAAAATCACCATGGCTTTAAGAAGTAATGTGTTCTAGGACTTGAGGCGTATATATAAAAACTCATAATGGAGCTGACTATTCAAATTTAGGATATAAACAAAACAAAGACGCTGAATATGCATACATCACATAAACAGCGCCTTTAGCTTAAAATCACTTTATTCACTTAAACGTTCTTTCCTTTCTTACTAATACACAAATGCTAGTTATTGTCCCTAACTAGACTTCAATTAATTGTTCGTTCAATCAATTGCCTTGCATTAGATCTTATTTTTCCTCTACTTCTGGTAAATTCCCACACGCCCACATGCTGCGAAAATAGTTTTCACCGGCTATTTCCATCTGCAACACGATCTTAGCATGCTTCGCTCACATACGTCATTGGAATCATCCTCTTTCGTTATGTGTATTTGCGCGTTCCCACATACCCACACATCTCGAAATCAGTTTTCACTGGCTGATCTCTAACTGGATGTGATTTGATATGTTTCGCTTCCTTATTTCATTGGAATCACGCCTTCCTTTATTTGAAGTAGTGTTTCTTTGTTAACTACATATTAACCCATTCTAAATTTTATTTAAATATTCAGAATAATCAATATTATGTGATTTAGGGTGTATTTATTCCACTTTTTTAAGCCATACTCCTTCATTCGTAAAATTTCTTTTTATTTCATCATATTTCAACAATTTAAATAATAAATGTGTTTTTTAGGCTTTCACCTATTCCAACTTCCCTACATAACATGCATGTAGAAACACAACTACAAAAAAGAGGAGTGTTTTGAACCTTGACTGGAAAAATTCTGAATTATTATGCTGGCGGCAATACAGCTAGAGGTTTTCACAACTTATTTCCATCAAATCTTAATGGTCTTGATCGCCTCTTTATTTTAAAAGGCGGACCTGGTACTGGTAAGTCGACACTCATGAAAGCGGTCGGGGAAAAGTGGAACAACGAAGGCTACGATATCGAATACATCCATTGCGCTTCAGACAACGGTTCGATTGATGGTGTAATTATCAGAGAACTCGGAATCGGAATTGTCGATGGCACTTCTCCACATGTTATTGAACCAAAAGCTCCAGGAGCGATTGAGGAATATGTAAATTTAGGTGAAGCGTGGGATTCTAAAAAGCTGGCCAACAAAAAGGCGGAAATTTTAAAGATTACTGATTCCATTTCTGCTGATTATCAAAAAGCATATGCAACTTTCCATGAAGCGCTCCTTATCCATGATGAATGGGAAGAAATTTATATTATGAACATGAATTATGAAAAAGCAAACGACCTTACGGATGAACTGATGCATCAATTTTTTTCTAAGAAAGTAAATAAAGCCGCGAACGTTTATCACCGTTTTCTAGGCGCAGCTACCCCTAAAGGTGCTGTCGATTTTGTGCCTAACTTAACTGAAGGTCTGGAAAAGAGATATTTTATTAAGGGAAGACCTGGGTCTGGAAAATCAACTTTATTAAAAAAGCTGGCCGCAAATGCAGAAGCTTCAGGTTATGATGTTGAGATTTATCATTGTGGGTTCGATCCCAACAGCTTGGATATGGTGATCGTGAGAGAGCTCGGCTTTGCGATTTTTGACAGTACAGCACCTCATGAGTATTTCCCTGAACGTAAAGGTGACTCCATCATAGACATGTATGAAAAGACGATCAAAAAGGGTACGGATGAAAAATTCTTTGATAATTTAAAAGAGATCAGTGGGCGTTATTCAAAAAAGATGAAAGAAGCGATCGGATATCTAGCAGACGCAAAAAGTAAGCACGATGATTTAGAAAAGATTTATATTGCCGCGATGAATTTTTCAAGAATCGACAAAATTCATAAGAAGATTGATCTAGAAATTGAAAAACTAACCGCTGCACAACAACAAAAATAATATTTGATGCAGCCACTATTTTGAGGATGGTGGCTGTTTTGTTATGATGAACATAAGACAATTTTACATATGGAGGACAGGTTTAGTGATGGAAACAGAACATACAAAAGCTGTTGAAGATTTATATTTTAACTTCTTACATGCGTGGAACGAACGGAATTCACGTGCTATGGCTGATTATTTTACCGAAGACGGTGAGATGGTTGGATATGATGGCAGTCAGGCATTCGGTCCTGAAGAGATTCATGCTCATCTCGAGCCCATTTTTAGCAGCTTCCCAACTCCACCTTATTACGCAAAAGTGAAGAACGTATCTTTCTTAAGCGATGATGCTGTTATGGTTCGCGCTATTGCCGGGATGATACCCGTTGGAAAAACAGAACTGTCTCAAGAACTGAACACGCATCATACGGTAATTGCCGTTAGAGATGAAGAAAAATGGTTCATAAAACTGTTTCAAAACACACCTGCTCAATTTCACGGACGTCCTGAGCTTTTAGATCAGATGACAGAAGAGCTTCGTGCATTGCTTCCTGAATAAAAACAAAGAAACCCGCTTAAGTTACAGCGGGTTTCTTCATGTCTATTATTTTCTTAATATTTCCTTGAGCCCTTTATAAATTAATACAGCTCCAAAAACAAGAACCGTTAAAATCGCGATAATTTTTACAGCTGGACCGAATGCGGCTAAAAACGTGCCGCCTAGTGGAAGTGCAAGTAGAAAATAACCAGCTAACAAAGCCCCAATGAGTGTTAATACATTTGTATTAGACATTTTGCGCCTCCTTATAACAGTTTTTTTTCTCGTTATAAGGTATGCGCTGATGTTGAGAGTGGTTAATTCCTGATAAAATCAGTTTACTGTCGACTTTTTATCTTTTACTGTCCACTTTGCTATATTTACTGTCCACTTTCGAACTTTTACTGTCCACTTTCTGGCTTTTACTGTCCACTTACATTTTCAATAGTTTCGTATAATCCTTCTTCGGTACGATGCCTTCTTCTCCAGCCCGGTTCAATAGAGTTGTAATAGCCTCAAAGCCCTTGGCACCAAGATCCGCAGTAAAATCATTCACATACAGATCGATATGAGATTTCGCAACGTCTTCTGAGAGTTCGCTCGCGTGCTGCATCACATAATCTCTTGATGCCTCAGGATTTCGCCATGCATACTCTACTGATTCACGTATCCATGCTGTAATAGACTCTAAATCTAGTGAACGGCGCGCGATGATCGCTCCAAGGGGAATGGGCAGTCCCGTATCTTCTTCCCACCAGCTTCCCATATCCGCCAACAGATTTAACCCGTAATTTTGATACGTAAAGCGAGCTTCATGGATAACAAGACCTGCATCAATCTTGCCGTCTTTTACAGCAGGCATGATTTCATTAAACGGCATAACGATGATCTCGCCCACTCCGCCTGGTACATTTTGAGCCGCCCATAAACGGAATAGCATGTAGGCTGTAGAGCGTTCACTTGGAACAGCCACCTTTGCTCCTGATAGCATGTCAGGCGTAACATCACCTGGCTGCTTCACAAGAACTAACGGACCACATCCACGACCAAGTGCACCTCCGCATGGAAGCAGAGCATATTTATCCAAAACATAAGGAAGCGCTGCGTATGAGATCTTTAATATATCAAGTTCATCTGACTCAGCAGCTAATCCGTTTGTGATATCTATATCTGCATATGTAACATCAAGTTCTGGAGCACCAGTAACAAGCCCATGAACCAATGCATGAAAAACAAACGTATCATTGGGACAAGGTGAAAACGCAATACTCATTTTACTCATAACAAAACCTCCGCGATAACTTTACTAGCTCTCTCTAGTGTATCGAACGCTTCCTTCATACGCCAAGCAGAACGATCTCGCGGACCAATCGGATTTGATATGGAACGTATCTCAAGTACCGGCTTTCCAAATTCTTGTGCCGCAAGCGCTACACCATAGCCTTCCATCGCTTCTGCTACAGCATCAGGCTCACGATCCTGAAGATTCTTCGTTGTTTCAGAAGTTCCTGTCACAGTAGATAGCGTTAGAACGTGACCGAGTTGAACAGCTACACCTGCGAGCTTTAATGACGTTAAACAGTGCATGACCAGTTCGCTGTCTGCTTTTATGCGCGTTGAAGCACCAAAGCCAAGTTCATCCAATGTGATGAATCCATCAGGAGATTCTGCTCCAAGATCTCCTGAAATCATCTCATCTGCAATGACCAGTGTTCCAACATCTGCTTTTCCCTGAAAGCCTCCAGCAATCCCCATGTTAATGACAAGGTCGTAGTCTTTTGTTAAAAGTGCTTTTGTTGTTTGGATACCCGCTGAGATCGGACCAACTCCAGCTAATACGACATCAATGGAAGATGTTTGGCTAATTCCTTTTAAGATTGCCTCTTTTTCAGCAGCTACAGAAGTCATAATTAAAATACGGTGTTCGTTATTCATCGACATGAAGATCCCCTTTCGCCGGTTAGCTTAATTTTTCAATGAACACTACTTTTAAATAGTTACCCTCTTTGAACTCTTTGTGTGTTTTAAAATCTTGTGGAAGCTTAAACTCTTCTAAAATGTTATACGTGCCGCCTGTTTGTTTAAATGCTGATGATATCATCTCTTTAAACTTTTTCATCCCAAACGTTGAGCAGTTAGAAGAAGCTACGATTACACCATTTCTTTCTGTAATCTGGATCGCTTGTGCTAATAAATCAGGATAATCTTTCCCAGCACTGAACGTATTTTTCTTAGATCGCGCAAAGCTAGGGGGGTCTAGAATAACAAGGTCAAATGATAGCTCTTTACGAACGGCATATTTAAAATAGTTGAACACATCTTCTACAATGATGTCGTGGTCTTCATAGTTCAGACCGTTCACACTGAACTGTTCTTGCGTCTTGCTTCGACTTCTATTCGCTAAATCAACGCTTGTCGTTTTCAGAGCACCACCAAGAGCAGCCGCAACTGAGAACGCACCTGTATAAGAGAACGTATTCAGAACAGTTTTCCCTTTCGCATATTGATCACGAATGGTTCTGCGCACATCACGCTGATCCAAGAACACACCGACCATTGCACCATCATTTAGATAAACGGCAAAGTGGATTCCGTTCTCTCTTACGATTAGTGGACTAGGCGCTTGTTCACCTTCTACAAAATCGTCATCATCAATATATTTTCCTTTTACAGCAAAACGCTTCTTCTCGTAGATGCCTTTTACTTTAACAAGCTCTTTAAGAGAGGCAATCACTTCATCTTTAAAAGAGTAGATGCCTTCACTATACCAAGTTAGAACGTAGTAGCCGTTATAGTGGTCGATCGTCAGTCCACCGATTCCGTCTCCCTCACCGTTAAAAACGCGGAAAGCTGTTGTTTCATAATTGTTAAATAGATCTTGGCGATGGTTGATCGCTTTTTTCAGTTTCTTCTCAAAGAATTCTTGATCGATGAGTTCTTGTGAATTTTGCGTGAGTACCCATCCACGGCCTTTGTTCTGTTTACCGTAGTATCCCTTACCCAGGAACACATTCTTTTCATCAAACAGTTCAATGATCGTTCCTTCTTCTTTTACGTTGCTTATATTTTGTACAGTATCCTCCGTAATCAATGGAAAACCTGTTTTTAACCCCTTCACATAAGAAGGTTTTACTTTTAATCGGACATTCTTCTTCATCTTGTCACCCGTTTCTTATTTTCGTTTTGCAGCAAGTAAACTTTAATCATAAAGTAACTTACTTCTTCAGGAAGTAATTCTTTGATCGGCTTTAACTTTTCTCCGCCAGCTTGTTGAATGGCATGTTCAATTTCTGAGACATGTTCATTTGGAATGAGATCCTCCATATAAACGTCCATTCCATCTTGTATGCATTGAACGAGGTGACTCTCCACTGTACTCACGGCTAGATTGCGATGTTCAGCAATCTCATCCACTGACATCTTCTCTTTATAGAGAGTGTATGTTTCAAGATGAGAATCAGGCGTTGTCTTTTTGGCAGGCTCTTTTGCAACGGTGCTCTGACCCGTACTTTCTCTTCGCTCTGGATGCTCAGCCAAATAAGAAGAAATAGCAGAGATAAACCGCTCTCCGTACTTCTCAAGCTTATTTTGACCAACACCCGTCACACTCAAAAATTCAGTTCTTGACTCAGGCAGCTTCACACACATATCTTTTAACGCGGTATCTGCGAAAATAACGAACGGTGGAACGTTCTCTTGTTCAGCTATCGTCTTACGCACGATTCGAAGCTCTTCAAATAACGGATCATCTGCAGCCACTTGTTTCGTTACGACCGCTTCTTTGCGCATGATCTGTTCTTTTCCGAGCAGGATGTCTTTCCCTTTTTCTTTTATATAAAGAGTTGGGAACGTACCGTGCTCAACAGCGATGATCTCTTGTGAGATAAAAAACTCGATGAGATCTGTTATTTCTTTCGTACTTTTATCTTTCAGCATGCCGTAAGTTGGCAGCTTATTAAATCGCATCTCTAAAACCTTTTTATTCTTGGACCCGGTCAGTACTTGCGCAATCAACGTCTTACCGAACCTCTTCTGTCCCATCCTCACGATACAGGACAACACGATCTGCGCTTCTCTTGTTACATCGATGCTATCGCGATTATCCGTACAGTTGCCGCACCGGCCGCATGGTGGTATTTCTTCATCACTAAAATAACGGACGATTGATTGTTGCAAACAGCTTTCTGTGTAGCAATAGTCCACCATGAGCTGAAGCTTCTCCAGCTCTTGCGCCATACGATCCTGTTCACTAGACTGATCGATCAGAAAACGCTGTACCTGAACGTCTTGTGATGAATATAGCAGGATACATTCACTTGGAAGTCCATCACGGCCAGCACGACCGGCTTCTTGATAATAACTCTCCATGTTTTTAGGAAGCTGAAAATGGATAACATATCTGATATTCGATTTATCGATACCCATCCCAAACGCAGAAGTAGCCACCATGACTGATGACTCATCTTGAAGAAATTGTTCTTGTTGTTCCATACGCTCGTTGTCATTCATTCCTGCATGATAACGAGATACGTTGATACCATTTTTTTGGAGTGTTTCATAAAGCTGATCAACCGTTTTACGTGTTGCTGCGTATATGATTCCCGCTTCTTTCTCGTTCTTTTTGAGAAAGTCTTTTAAGTAAGAAAGACGGTCTTGTCCCTTAATCACAGAAAAGGATAAGTTTTCACGTTCAAATCCTGTTAATACCGTCTTGTTCTCATCAATATCAAGTGACCAGCAGATGTCTTGGCGAACACGCGGTGTAGCTGTTGCCGTTAACGCGAGCACTACCGGACGATTCGGCAGATTCCCGATCATTCTTTGAATACGTTGGTAGCTCGGTCTGAAGTCGTGTCCCCATTGCGAGATACAGTGGGCTTCGTCTACCGCGATTAAAGGTATATCGATCTGTCTCAAATGATCCATAAAGTCATAGGATTCTAGGCGTTCTGGTGCAATATATAAAAGTTTATACTCACCGCTTTTCGCCTTTTCAATTCGTTCTCTCGCCTCTGCTGCTGTAAGTGAACTATTGATGAAGGCCGCGGAAATACCCAACTGCAATAATGTATCAACCTGATCTTTCATTAATGAAATTAAAGGAGAAATAACAATTGTTGTTCCTTCAAAAACAAGGGCAGGTATTTGATAGCAGATCGATTTTCCGCCACCAGTAGGCATAACACAGAGTGTATCGTCACCCGCTAAAACCGATTGAATCGCTTGCTCTTGTCCGTTCCGGAATGAAGAATAACCGTAATGCAAATTCAGCATTTGCTTTGCTTTTTCTATCAAAACTTAAATTAGCCTCCCTCAGGTAGAGTCATCTCTTGATTATAAAGGTACTGACTCAACATAGCAAAGACACATCTTACCGTTTTCTTCCGATAAAAATAGACAGACTACTTAATAAAGTGTGATACATTAGGAATTGGAGAAATGGAAAAGGAGTTTTTACATATGACAAATCAAGAAAACAACAATTTACCACCAAAAACATGTTCAATTGAAAGACTCGTAACGATGCCAGCTGATGTTGCTAAAGTTCTAGAAGGCAAGAAAACAGCAACTCGCCGAAACGGACGCTATGCAGATATTGGTGAGATCATGGAATTAGAAGGTCATTCGTTCGTAGTGAACAACGTATACCGACAATCTCTTGGTGAACTAACTGACCAACACGCCGAAGACGAAGGCTTTGCAACGGTTGAAGAGTATAAGAACGCGATTCTTTCATACCACCCTGGTATGCCGTGGCTTCCTCATATGCAAGTATGGGTTCACGAATTCAGTCCTGCTAAAGGCTAAATCGTAACTCCATGGATGTTTTGTATCCTATTTTCTTGTATATCCATATTTTAAGCGTGATTATTTCAGTTGGACCCTTCTTTATCTTGTTCCCACTGATTAAAAAGCTGCGAACCGCTAGTGGAGATGAGATGCAGGCTCACCTCGGCACGTTTCGGTTTGTCGTTTGGCTGGCTAAACACGCGGGTCACGTCTTAGTATTGTCAGGTTTATTGCTCGTGTTCACAGGACCTTGGACGTGGGACACACCATGGATTCTCATGACTTTAATCATCTTGTTCTGCTCGCTGTTCTTTTTAGCTCGCGCCTTTTCACCGACGCTTCGAAAGTTTGATGATGAAACACATGATAAAACGGCGCTAGCTCAGAACCTACACCGTGCCGTTTGGATATACCTCGGATTATTGTTGATTATGCTTTGGTTTATGGTCGGAAAACCATATTTGTGGTTTGGATAGGTTGGCGGAAGCTGCTCCCTTGTGTTGCGAGGGTGCGGCTTTTTTCGTTGCGTCCATATGGAGTGGACAAATTTAACTTGGTATACAAAAATTGTGGATTGGAGCCTAAAACTCGTGGATTAAACAGTGAAACTTTTGGATTAAGCATGCAAATTTCTGGATTCAGAAGCTATTTTTGTGGATTCATTATCTTGGTGTCCAGCTGGCATAGAAATGGCCGCCTATGTAAGAAGAAATTCGCCTATCTATATAGAATAAACTATGTATGAAACTCTATTTTCTGAACAGGGGGCACATACTCATGGATTTGCATCCGATCACAGTCATTGAAATTATATTCACCGTAACTTTGATCAACACACTTTTCATTATTGCTTTCTTAATACCAAAAACAAAGCGAAAAACCGGCTTATATACAGCTACTAGCATTACAGCTCTCATTTTACTATTTTTCATCATACGTCCTTTTTGGATTAACTATCACTTTTCCGTAAAAAAAGAACAGCTCACCTTTTATTTAGAGAAACAATTTCCTAATGAAAAGTGGCAGATTACACAAAACATCGGACGGCAATACAATCCTTATATTTTTTTAGTAGAGTTTCATAACGAAAAGGGTTGGAAGTATCACTTTTATGTAAAGAATGCAGACCACATTAGGCAAAATGGCTTTTCCCAACCCGATGGAACAGAAATAAAGAACGGAAAGCATATGCAACGAGAAGATTGGTAACAAAAAAAACCTCCTTTGGTTGGAGGCTTTACGGTTACAATGAATCTCTTGTTGTTATAGTCAGTTCCCAACCCCTATTGATGGCTCCTACGTCTTGAGCAAATTGATCATATACATACAGTTGCCATGCACCATTCGGATTCGTACCATTAAAAACGCTAAGTACCGTTCCATAAGGTAGTCCTGGGGCACCTGGTAATGCTGTAACTGGAGGAGTAATACTTGGTTTATAAATGCCTGGTGGAGGAATTGTATTTTCTGTCATAGAATTTACTGCTGCATCATTGAACGTATAAGTAGCATTCACAACTCCAGGACTAAAGCCTCCAACTGTAGACATTAAGATGACATTCTGTCCTTGAGGACCTACAAGTAGCACCTGCAGATCTGATAGATATGAATGTGTAAGGTTACGAAGAGTTACCGTTACATTTGTAATTGTCCCAAATAAACCTGATACATTAATAAACGATGGATACGGTGCTGCTGCTCCGCTATCAGGAATTGTAATGACGTTAGGATTAGCAAAGCGATTTGTGTTTACTGCTGTCCTACCACAGATAATGGCTGTTATGCATCCGCAGTCTAAAGCTAGCACTTGGTTCCCACTTGTAATTCCAACAACGCAATTCCCTCTAATCCCTTGAAAAATAAAAGGAACTTGTCTACCCCCTACTACTAATACAACAACTTGTCCGTAATTCAAACATTTTACCGTGTGACAAACACATGAATGAATCATTGTTTCCCACCTCCCTCTTATACGGTTACTTCTACTATATGCAAGTCTCCAATTTTCGCTTAGGTAACACAGTATTTAATTTCACAGCTAATGAAAACCCTTTCTTTGTCTAATAATATTAAATATTTTAAAAATTTATATAATTCCCCTTGTCCCTATCTTTTTAAGCTGTTATGATTGTGAACATTATCTTTCTAAAAACACCACAGAAGGGACACATGCAGCATGAAGAAATTATTATTGATCGTATTGATCTCCGCTCCATTTATCGCACAACTGGTCGTTCTACCGTTCGTAAACAGGATCGATCCTATCATTTTCGGACTACCGTTTCTTCAGTTTTGGTTGTTTTTGTGGATTGTGCTAACTCCTTTTTGCACATTAGGAATCTATCAACTTCAGAAATCAGAAGGGAGCCTGGACTAAATGCAGCAAGGTAATCTTACAGCACTATCTATCACGATTTTTATTATCTTAACAGTCGTTCTGATCGGCTTTCTTGCCGGAAGGGACAAAGCTACCCGAAGCTCAGTTGAAGAATGGTCTGTTGGCGGAAGACGCTTTGGCGGCTTACTCGTTTGGTTTCTAGTGGGTGCAGATCTTTACACAGCTTATACGTTCCTAGGTTTAACGAGTACCGCTTACACAGCAGGAAGTCTCGCCTTCTTCGCGATTCCCTACTCGGTTCTGGCGTATTTTATCTCTTATTTTTTCCTTCCGAAGTTATGGAAAGTGGCGAATGAGCATAAGTTAACCACTCTAGCAGACTATGCTCGCGAACGTTTTGACTCTAAGTTATTATCTTCACTCATCGCCATCGTCGGCGTACTTATGCTGATTCCGTATATCTGTTTGCAGCTGAGTGGTATTCAAGATACGCTTCAGGTTGCTGGGACAGGCTTTATCAATGTAAAAGTGGTCGTGATCACCTCTTTCTTGCTTGTTGCACTTTATACATTTTTCAGTGGGATCAAAGGACCGACTTATACAGCGATTATTAAGGATGTTTTAGTGTGGGCAATCATGTTATTCATGGTCGTGTCTCTTCCAATCATGCACTTTGGCGGCTGGAATCCTATGGTTGATAAAATCGTAACGGAAGCTCCTCACCTCTTAACGATTCCAGACTCTGGACCAAAAGGTGTTACATGGTTCATTACAGCAGCTTTTGTATCATCACTCGCTCTTTTTATGTGGGCACATGCGGCAACAGGCGTTTTCACAGCAAAAAGTGCAGATGCCATTCGAAAAAATGCACTGTTTCTGCCGCTTTATAATATCGTTTTAATTCTTGTTGTTTTCCTTGGATTCATCGCTTTTCTTGTTTTACCAGATGGGACGGATCCTAGGTTTGCTCTTCTTGCGTTGATTCAAACGTCTTATGGTGGAATCGGTCAGGGTTTAGCGTACTCAACAATCGCACTGGCTTCACTCATTCCTTGTTCCATCATGGCGATTGGTGCATCGAACCTATTTGCAAACAACATCTATCGTGACCTCATCAATCCGAAAGTAAAAGGACCGAAACTAACGATGATCACTCGCGGCATGGTTTTCGTTGTTATCGGACTTGCGTTATTGTTCGGTCTTGTGTTTCCACAAGCGCTCGTTTCCCTACAGTTGCTTGGTGTATCAGGAATGGTGCAGATTTTCCCTGCAATCGTTATCAGCTTGTTCTGGAGAAGTCAATCTAGAGAAGCTACCATTATTGGCCTGATTGTCGGACTTGTCGTTACCTTCACAGTCTACTCAACAGGTACAAGCCTTGGAATCTATGAAGGTTTCTGGGGATTGATGGCTAACTTTATAACGGTAGTTGGGTTGAACCCTTTCTTCGTTAAAAAAGCGAAGCATTCCTCAAACGCTGTAAAGAAATACTTGTTTGATCAGTCATCAAAAGAAGAACAACTTGTACGAAAAGGAGCATAACTTTTACTCCACAAAAAAAGCTTGAGTCCAAAAATCTTCGGACTCAAGCTTTTTTAATGAACAAATCATAAAGAACTCGAAGCTTCTTTGACAAAAGAAACCAGTTGTTCAGAATCAATCGTGTCACCTTTCCGCAGCTTAATGGTTTTACGTTCTGGCGGACCACTATACAGACCTTCTGGAAGTTTTAATGAATTTGCATTAAAAATCGTAAAACTTACTGCATCTTTGGATGTCGATATCACTGGAGCGTATTTTCCGTTTTTTAAGAAGTGAGGCTTTTTATATTGAATCCGCTCATGAACGTCAGGTATCGCCTGATGAACAACTCCGCGTAGATTCATAGACAGCTCCACCTGCCAGGATTCTTTTAATTCATCAATAAATTGAGTCACATCGTTACTCATCGTTTACTGTCTCCTTTATTGTTGTCCTATCGGCCTTTTGCAACATATATATATGTTCTTCTAAATCCTTTTTCAGACTTTCTTTACTTGGGATCGAAAGTGGTGGCTTTCGACGTAATGAATAATTTCCCTTGCTTTCTACTTTACCTCTCTGATATCGCATCCATCGTTTCCTCCTTTGGATTGTGATCAGCTTTCCTACCTTAACTACGAAACTGAACATCTATAATCGACTAGGTTTGAAAAAAACTTCGTTCAAGACTCACATTCTTTTACTCTTTCCATCAGAAGGCTTTTCTCTTTATCATTCTTAGTCATGGATGCAGCGCGTTTAAATTCTATACGTGCGTCATCAAATCTTCCCAACTTAAAAAGAAAATCTCCACGCACACTATATAGAAGGTGATATTCCCGTAAAGAAGGTTCCCTACTTAATTCATCTACAAGTTGAAGTCCTATTGAAGGACCAAATGCCATTGAGATAGCTACGGCATGATTTAGTTCCACAATAGGAGAAGGGGAAATCCTGTATAACGCCTCATAAAGCGCAGCTATTTTTACCCAATTCGTTTCTTCAACGGAATGAGCTTCTGCATGACAAGCAGAGATTTTCGCTTGAATCGCATATTGTCCGAGTGGTACACCTATCCTTTCACTCCGCTCGAGTGCCGCTAATCCACGACGAATCAGTAAACGGTCCCATTGTGCTCGATTTTGATCCATGAGTAAGATTGGTTCCCCTTTTGCATTTATCCTAGTCTTCAACCGTGAAGATTGTATTTCCATTAATGCTACTAGACCATGTACTTCTGATTCACTTTGGGCGAGCTCAGCAAGAACGCGCCCTAATCTCAATGCCTCCTGACACAATAAAGGACGAACCCAATGATCGCCTGATGTTGCCGCATACCCTTCGTTATACATCAGATAAATAACTTCAAGCACCGTTGATAGACGTTCTTTTCGATCTTCTTTTGCTGGAACTTCAAAAGGTATATTTTCAGATTTAAGTGTCCTTTTGGCACGTACAATTCGTTGCGCTACAGTAGATTCTGACAGAAGAAAAGAACGGGCGATCTCATCAGTAGTTAAACCACATAATAAACGCAATGTTAGTGCAACCCGAGCTTCTTGCGATAACACCGGATGACAGGTCATAAAGATTAAACGAAGAAGTTCATCTCCAATTTCTTCGTTTATCACCTGATCAACATCTTCTTCCGTGTACAGATCAGTTCCTCTGGCCAGCTCGGAATATTTTTGTTCACGTTTTTTTGTACGCCTTATTAAGTCAATCGCACGCCGTTTGGCCACAGTCATCAGCCATGCCCCCGGATTATCTGGTATACCGATATTTGGCCATTTTTCTAATGCGACGATTAATGCATCATGAGCAATATCTTCAGCGATACCTACATCTCGCAGCATGTGCGTTAAGCTTGCGACCAACTTCGCAGATTCTATTCTCCATATCTCTTCGATCGCTCGATTTACATCCACCACTGTCACGCTTTTTGTTGCTCCTCAGCCTTTTTTCGAAGTTCTCTTTCTTTCATTAAATGAATAGGGTTTTCCATTATTTCCTCCGCTTCAAAAACCTGTCGCAGTTCAATCTCACCATGCCCATATCCATGTGGATCCGGCATACGCAGAGCCCACTGAATTGCTTCTTCTCTTGACTTCACTTCAATGAGCGTATAGCCTGCAATTAGTTCTTTTACTTCTGTAAACGGGCCGTCAATTACTTTAGGACGACCCCCCCGTTCCGGGTAAGAAATTCGTATACCACTTGAACTGGGTTGTAAGCCGTCTGCAGCAAGAAGCACACCTGCCTTTACTAACTCCTCGTTATATTTTTGCATGGCATCTATTAATTCCTGACTCGGCATTACCCCCGCCTCTGAATCTGCAGTCGCTTTAACGATCATCATAAATCTCATGTGTAGTTGCCTCCTCATTTTTAACTCTTCATATTAATGATCTGCACGATAAATCTATAAAAAGGTTTCGGTATTTGTTAAAAAAATCCTTTAGTGATTTTCTCTAGTTTATACAGCAGAAAAAAATAAGACGAGCTCAGAAGAAATACTTTTAACATTGAGCTGTTTCGTATGTCCAAGCCCCTTCTTACTTATTAATTCAGCATTAGAAAGCACTTTTACTAAAGCATCTGCTCCGTCACGAAGCATTAAAGGACTTTCTGTACCTTTAAGTACAATTGTTGGCACTGTTACGTTATTCCAAAAATCTTCAGGCAATGACTTTCCTTCCATATATCCTTCTAATAATGTCGCATCGTACGGAAGGGTATGTGCAACCGCCATAAGCTTGGACCAAACACCAGGCATCATACGCATCATAGTTACAACGAATGAAGGAGCCCCCATGCCCTTCGTCATGAAATATTTAATCGTATCCGCACTGCGATCATCAGCAACAAGTTCACTAACCTTTTTTGAAAAATCCCTTGGTGGTACATGATCTTTGTCATTGACGATAAATGGTGGTTCGTGGAGCGCTAATTTTGCAATACTCGCTCCATGAGCAGCTGCTTGTAAAGCAAGAACAGCTCCTGATGATAACCCCCAAACGAATGCCATTCCTCCTGCTTTTGAGATAATTGCATCCAGATCTTCATACTCTCGTACGGGTTCATACTGTTCTGCGTCACCACTATCACCACGGCCACGTCGGTCGTATGTGTAAACTGTAAAATGGTCTGATAATAATTTTGCAAGTTTAACCATGCCTGGGAACTTTCGATAACTGAATGCGCCTCCGATTAAGATGAGTGAAGGTCCATTTCCTACCTTGTCATAAACAATTTTTGTTCCATCTTTTGAAATTACAGTATTCATATGAATCTCTCCTTAGCATTTCAATTGTTTTTTAAGCTGATTTACTTATACAACGAAGAGGAGACGATAATATCGACACACTTTTTTATACTTTTCAGTTTTTTTACAGAAAAGAATAATCGCAACGAAGTCGCTGCGATTATGATTGTTACCCCACTATACTCTTAAAAAAAATTCTATAAACTAGCGAACTTGATTCTGCTCTCGATAATGCTGCATCTTCTGATTGAATTGAAATCCTAGCACTTTAAAATAGATGGTGAATCCAAGTATGCCGCCCAGATAAAGAATGTGAAACAGAACCAGCATCATATAAAATGTTTTGCTTCCCCACTCGAACCAGTTAAATACTTGGGACATCCCTATTAAAACGAAGCCGAGAATAAAATATTGTATGATCAGCTTCCAACTATTTGTTAACTTCACTTTAGTGTCCTCAGTCCAAAATAAGTAATGCAAACCAGTAACCAGAATACTGATAAAAAAGATTTGGACGATTATCTCAAATGAGATCTCCCTTTTTCCGAGCATATAGCCGAACACAACATAAATGATGATTCCTCCCGAAAAGAATAAACTCATAATCGTTTTAAATGCTACCGTATACGCCATAATTTTTTTAAACATATCATCGCCTCCTTTAATTTAAAAACCTAACTTTTCCTTTAAAACAGGCACATACTGACGGGACACTAATAGGTTCTCTCCGTTCTCCATCTTCACTTCTAACCTGCCCCCAATTCGCGGGGAAATGGATTGTAATCGATCGAGATTCAATATACTTGCTTTTGTAGCACGAAAAAAATTCACATCACCGAACAGCTCTTCAATTTGATACAACCTTAATGACACCTCATAGACCGAGTTTTCGGTATAAGCAAATGTCTTTTTATCAACTGACTCAAAATAATAAATATCATTTGGTAAAAGAAGATAGACCTTTCCATCCTTTGTACCCAATACTTTTCTTTCAAGGGACCTCAACGAAGTTAGAACTTTTATAACTTCATCATTTAACATTTTGCATTTCACAATGATTTCCAAGCCTTCATGATCATCACTTTCATGTATTGTTAGCTTCATCTCACGCCCCCTTTATGTGTTTCACTTTATTTTCAACCAGTATATGTCATGATCTTCTCATCGTAAATCCACTTCTGACCAACCTGTCACAAACCGTTACCAAGTTGCACAGCCAGCTACATGAAAACAAAAAATTATTACCGTACAGTTTATTAGAAATGCTAGTTACTCCAAATCCATAATTTTAATCATTAAAAAAACACTTGTAAGTTACACAAGTGCTATCTATGTCAATTATTCAATTCTCTTCTTACAATATCTAAGAGGACGGTGTTCTGATCCGTCTGTATATCACCTTTGTTTTCAAGGTTCTTCAAGTAGTACGGTAGTTCCAACACATCCTTCAGTCTTCCTTCTGTTAAGAATGGAACGGTAACTTTTAATCGGATGTCATCTCGCTGTACCGGTAATGTCGAAGCGAGGACATAACCCCAATCCACACCCGTCTTGTTAGAGAAATTATGAAAGGGAATTGTGAAAAGTCCACATTCTTTTAACGTCTTTTCGATGCTCCACATATATTCTGGCATCAGGTTGACGGTTGAACAAGCAATGGATACAACACCACCCGGGTTTAAGTGTTCTTTTAATTGATGATAAAACTCTAAAGAAAACAATTGGGATAGACTTGGACATCTTTCAGTCGGTTCTGGTATGTCTACAATGATCACATCCCACGTTTCTAGGCTTTCTTCTACAAAATGTCTGCCATCTTCAATCACCGTTCTCACTCTGTGATGATTTAATGAACCCTCATTGAATGTAACTAAACGATCGAAGTTCTTTCCAAGATCCATCATCTCCGCATCAACATCTACAGCGATAATTTCCTCAACGTTCTCATAGTGCAAAACCTCTCGCACACTGATTCCGCCTCCGCCACCGATGATTAAGATGCGTTTGGTCTCTTTCGCTGCGGCCATCGGAACATGTACAATCACTTCTGCATACTCATTTTCATCTTGTTTCGTGCCAAACATGATTTCACCATTGCTGTAGACCCATACTTCTCCTGAGACATCGATTAGTGCAATTCTTTGTGTCAATGTTTTGAACGTCTGAATCAGTTTGAAGTCTCTTTCGGGTCTCTGACCTTCATTTATATAGAGTTTAAGTGAGCCACTTCCCAAAAACCTCCAATATAAATAACCACCCGCTTCTATTATAAAAACTGCGGCTGCACCGATCGTTAGCCACATAAGTTCATCCACTATAAACACTCCTTATTTTTCAACGAGCTATATGCTCATTCTTATTCATGCATCGGACATGTGGTGTTTAAATCTTTGTGTATAAACAAAATTTAGGCGTGTGCATATACTAATGCGACAATCATTTTTTTGGAGGTTATCTTATGAGCTATATGAACCCACAACAACAGCAACAAGACACCGGACAACAGCAAAGTGATGGGCAGCAGCAAGCACTTCAACTATCTCTGCAACTTATCAGGGAAGCTGTTGCTGGCGAAAGAGAAGATGAATTATTTTACGATTACTTAATTTCTGAAGCACCCACAAACGAGCAAAAATTAATCATTGCATCCATTCGAGATGATGAGAAAAGACATAACAAGCTTTTCAGAATGATCTACAAAGACCTTACTGGCCAAGAAGTTCCACCAATGAACGGAGAAGAGTTTCAGAAGCCCAAAACGTATAAAGACGGCCTTGTAAAAGCGCTGTTTGGGGAACTTGCTGCCGTAGAAAAATATCGCGTTATTCGCCAAGGACTTCCTAATACGTATTATCGAGACATTCTGTTTAACATCATTACAGATGAGATAAAGCACAGCGCAAAGTACAACTATTTATTCACGTTAAACAGTACATCAAGTGCTCCTCGTTCTTTTCATCAAGAACACAGAATGCCTCAAACGGAGAGCTTAGCTGATCAATGGGTTTCGTACATTGATCCGTTAGTACAAAGAGCATTAAAAGAGACCGAAGAAGGCATTAACTTAACTCATCTCTATCAGGAATTTATTTTATCTGGTGTTCTTGTTGGTCAAGGATTCACACCTCAACAAGCTATTGAACAGGTAGAAGAGTGGGAAAAAACAGGAGAGTCTCAGCTGTTGAAAAAGAGCAAGATGATGGGAAACCAAGGAAGATAGGAGAAGAGAGGAATGGAATCTACACAAACATTTTCAAAGCCTTTTATTGGCGATCAATTTCCGGAGATGACGATTCATACAACCCTTGGGGAACTTGTCCTCCCAACAAGCTATCAAGGTCATTGGTTTGTCCTCTTTAGCCATCCGGGTGACTTTACACCCGTATGCACAACGGAGTTTGTTGCGTTTCAAAAGCTCATGCCCGAGTTTAGAAAGCTCAACACTTACTTAATCGGATTATCTGTAGAACAAGTATACTCACACTTAAAGTGGATCGAATGGATACAGCAGAATTTAAAAGTAGAGATTACTTTTCCGATCATCGCGGATAGTCTAGGGAGGATTGCTACTAGACTTGGAATGATACACCCTACGATGGGAACAAGAACGGTCAGAAGTGTTTATATCGTAGATCCGACAGGTAAAATTCGTCTTATCCTTACGTATCCCGAAAATGTTGGTCGTAATATCAATGAGATTCTAAGAGCGGTGAAGGCGTTGCAGACAGCAGATCGAAATAAAGGAGCAACACCTGCAAACTGGCCGAAAAACGAACTAGTCGGAGACCGTCTGATCGTTCCAGCACCTACAACCGTACAAGAAGCGAAAAAACGGGCAGAACAAGCACAAGCAGGAGAGATTGAATGCTACGATTGGTGGTTATGTACAAAGCCACTTCATGACAGATAAAGAGAGCAGCCTACGATTAGGCTGCTCTCTTTATGCCGACACATCCTCTATGCCGTTTTAATTTTAACGATAAAATAGTAATACTTATACATCACCACAAGAATCAAGATCACTCTTGCGATCATACTGTCTGTAAGGATAAAAGTAATCAAGATCATTGAGTCTGAAAACAGGCTGATCATGATCTTTTTCTTTTTAGTGAGCGAACGATTCCTAACAAAATCATCTAGATGTTTTTTATAGATGTCGGTTCCTTTAAACCACACTTCAAACTTTTTTGAACCTTTTACGAAGAAATAAGATGCCAATAATAAAAGAGGTGTGGTAGGAAGCAACGGCAAGACGATACCGATAACGCCTAAACCTAGGAAAAAGAACCCCAACATTACAAATATGATGTTTTTAATTTTCATTGGGATTCTCACTTCCTTTATCTATTAAACTTAAACCATACCGTTTACATTTTTATATAACAAACGCCGTTCTTTCCGTAGTGGAGCACCTTTAAAGAGTGCTTCTTCCTCTTCTGTCTCAGGAATGACACTCGGTACCGGAAACGGCTTACCGTTTTGATCGATGGCCACCATCGTTAAGATTGACGTGGTGTTCAACGTCCTGTTCCCCGTCTCTAGATTTTGACACTCCACTTTTACGTATACTTCCATAGACGTTCTTCCCGTTGAGATCACTACACCTTCTAATATGAGGATGTCTCCCACTTTAGCCGACGATAAGAAGTTTACATTATCAATGGATGCGGTGACAACCACTTTCTTGCTGTGCTTCATGGCGGCAATCGCTGCGATTTCATCAATGTACGATAAAACGGTACCACCGAATATCGTTCCCATGTGATTCGTGTCAGGGGGCAATACCAACTTTGTTTGAATCGTTCTTGAGATGTTTGCTGATAACTGCTGTTCCATACCATACCCTCTTTTCTGAAGCTTGAAAGCTCCTCTTATTTTGAGGGAGTTAGTGAACAAAGAAAAATACCCATCACGTAAGACGGGTACGTAAGAATACATAACAGAAAGAATGATCTATTAAATACCCCTCGTCCTATCTTCCCAACTCCCGAAGAAGATCAACGCTATAAAGATGGCAGGTCTCCTGACTCGTGCATCAGCCTACTCTAAGCCCTTCCCGTCAGATAGACAGTGGTTTTGCTTATTTCGTCAGCACTTACAGTTGCGGGTACAGTCCTGGCCTCACACCAGATTCCCTATTAAGTCTGCAACAGACACCATAATTATCGGATCTTATGAAATTTTGAATCTATCTTATTGTACCACTAACAATTTTTACTTTTTACAAAACCTTTTAATCTTCTTCATATGAGGTTTAAAATCTCCTGCTATTCTTATCTCAAAAGACTGGGGAGGTTTTCTAATGATACGTCCAACAGCATTAATCCTTACAGCTAACTATGGCAGCGGTCACGTTCAAGTCGCTAATGTCCTCGCTGAAGAAATGAAGAGTAAAGGATTTCAACCTGTCATATCTGATTTATTTGGTGAAGCTCACCCCATCATGTCCCAAGTTACGCAATCCATATTTATCAAAAGCTTTTCACACGGCTCTTCTTTTTATAAATGGTTTTATTATGGAACAAACAAATTGAATGCCAATACAATTACACAATTCTCTCGTTATTTAGGAAGAAAAAGATTTCTAGAATTGATCAAAGAACATCAACCCCGTTTTGTAATAACAACCTTCCCCCTTCACGCTGCGCCATTTCTTATTAAAAAATCACGGTTTAACATCCCCATCTATACCGTGATCACTGATTATTTCGCTCATCCATTTTGGATCAATCCAGCGATTGATCATTATTTTGTTGCATCTGATTCAGTCAAAAACGGACTGATTAATCATAGTGTGACTGAAAATAGAATCACAGTCAGCGGAATTCCGATCCGTACAGAATTCTATCATTCCATTGATAAAAAAGACGTGTTTGCTAAATACGGTATTACGTCTAGCAATCGTGTCGTGACGATCCTAGCTGGTGCTCAAGGTGTGCTGAAAAATGTTAAGGTTCTAGCTCAGCGTCTTTTAAACGATCCTTCTCTGCGAGTAATTGTAGTATGTGGCAAGAATAAAACGTTGTATGAGAAATTAACACCACTAGCAGAACAACATCCAGGTTCATTCCGATTATTCGCTTACGTAGACGAACTTCATGAAGTCTTAAAGATTTCACATTGCGTAGTAACCAAGCCAGGTGGCATCTCCATTACTGAAGCTGCTGCTGTAAGAGTGCCACTTATTCTATATAAACCCGTTCCTGGCCAAGAAGGAGAAAATGCTAAGTATTTTGAAGAAAAAGGTGCTGCAATTGTTGTTCATACCGCAGACGAAATTGTGGAGAATGTTCAGAGACTATTTAATAACGAAACTTTATTATGTAGCATGCAGAAAAGTTTAGAACTCATTCATAAATCTCAATCTTCCGCATTGATTGCTGATTATGCTGTTGATGATATACAACAGCTAACTCAAATTACACGTTAAGTAGCTATTGATGGATACAGCTTCTAATAAATTTTTAGAATGCTTTGTTTAATTGACCATAATCGACCTCTAGGTGCTATTTAGGCACTCTGGATTCCTTCTATACCTGGCCTGGTATCACGGCTATTATTTCGAGAGCTTTTAGAATTAATCCTAGAAATTTCTGATTTATTCCGGCGAGTTTTACCCATAAACCGGCGAGTCGACATATCACGACAAGTAAACACTAGCTCTATACCCCCTACCTCAACATCGCGAAACAAAGTTAACTCATTCAACGGACCCATGCTTTAATACGCGCACTCCAAACAAATAAACGGGCAGATTCGCTATCATCAGCGATTCTGCCCGTTCTAAATACTTCAATCTTCTTTAGCACCATCTTCCGCAATTGCCCGAAGGTCTGCATAGAAAAAATCATCATTGCATAAAGGGGAATGTTCCTTTTTATTATCATAGCTCTCAACGATTTCCTTCAATTCACCCGTATCACCTTTTGCATTGATGATCTCTACTAACTCATTCATTCCGTCTGATGTTTCTTCATCGATTCGTTTCTCATTCTTATCCTTCATGTCTATCCCTCCTATACGTTTTTAGCTTCTCCACTCAGGAAAATTTTACACAAAACAAAAAAGTCCCTAATCTATGTCAGGGACTTCAATGGTTATTATTATCTTAGAAATAAATTAGCTTACTGAAATAGCATCTGTTTTTTTGTTGCTGTTATTGGTTCCTCTGTTTTTCACGATTTCTGCATAACGGTATGCGCTATCTTTCCAGATTCGCTCTTGAGAATCAAAATCTACGTAGATGATTCCAAATCGTTTGTCATATCCGAAGCTCCACTCAAAATTATCCATGAGAGACCATAGGTAGTACCCTTCAATATTCATGCCTTCATCGTTCAGATCAGAAACCGCTTGAAGATGCTTTTCGATATAATCCACACGGCCAGAGTCGTGGACGCGTCCGTTCTCTAGCACGTCATCAAAGGCTGCACCATTCTCGGTAATATAGATAGGAAGATCCGTATATTCCTGTCTCAATCTTCTGATCAGATCTTTAAATTCTTCTGGCGCTATGTCCCATCCCATGCCGGTCTTTTCATAATCAGAATGAGCCCCTCTATGTAAGAAGTCATTCGCTGCAGAGAACTCAACAATCCCTCGGCTATAATAGTTGATGCCAAAGAAATCACAAGACGTTGAGATGATTTCCATATCCCCTGCTTCGATAAAATCATACGAATGAACGTATTTAGAGAACAAGTTCATCATATCAACAGGGTACTGCCCTTTGAAAACAGGATCTAAGAACCAGCGATTGGAATACCCGTCAGCATTATTCGCTGCAAGCTGATCGTTCGCAGAATCTGTTTTTGCATAGATCGGTGAAAGGTTTAACGTAATACCGATCGGCGTTTTGGATTGAAGCTCGTTCTTTAAATATTGTACAGCTTTTCCGTGAGAAAGAAGCATGTGGTGTACCGCTTTAACAGCTTCGTCCATGTTCGTATGTCCTGGAGCATGAAATCCTTGATGATAACCTAAGAAACCAGCACACCACGGCTCGTTATGCGTAATCCAAGAATCCACCTCTGCATCAAGCTCTTGGAAGCAAACTTTTGCTAACTCCATAAACCAATCGACTGACTCACGGTTTACCCAACCGCCTTCTTCATGAGCCCATAGTGGAAGATCCCAGTGATAAAGCGTGATCGCAGGTTTGATTCCTTCTTCACGTAAACGCTGTGTTAATTTTTTGTAGAAGTCCATTCCCTCTGCATTCAAAACACCCTTTTCAGGAAAAATACGAGGCCAGGAAACTGAGAAGCGATACGTTTCTACGCCAAGCTTCTTAATCTGCTGAATATCTTCTTCAAACCGGTAGTAATGATCACACGCTATGCTTCCATTATGCTGTTGATATACTTTTCCAGGCGTATCACAGAACGTATCCCAGATTGAAAGTGTTCTGCCGCCTTCAAGACGAGCTCCCTCAATTTGATAAGAAGATGTTGCTGTACCAAACACGAATGACTTATTAAAATGCATAACTGTTTCTCTCCTCTATTCTTTGATAGAACCTGCTGAAATGCTGTTAACGATATATTTTGATAAAAATAGGAAAGCTACCATGATCGGCACCACGGAGATCGCGATACCTAAATACATAGACCCCAAGTTTTGAGCCACTTGTGAACCTTTTAAGAAGCCCATCAACACAGGAAGCGTGAACTTTTCAGGTGAGAATAATACTACTAACGGCATGATGTAGTTGTTCCACGACCCGATAAACGTGAAGATAGACATCGTCGCGATCGCTGGCATCATGATTGGAATTGCGATCGTATGAAAGATTTTAAATTCACTTGCTCCATCAATTCGTGCCGCCTCAATCAAACTTGGATGCAGCGTTGTTAAAATGTACTGGCGCAGGAAGAACACCACGAAAGGACTCGCTGCTGCGGGAATGATTAATGGAATATACGTATCCAATATCCCTAAGTTCTTACATAGCTCATAAAAGCCGATCAACCCTAACTGGCCTGGGACCATCATCATCACTAACATGAAAACGAACATCGCATTCTTGCCTTTAAACACGTAGAACGCGAATCCATAAGCTGTTAATGCTGAGAAGTAACCGGATAACAACGTTACAAGTACGGAGATGATTAAGCTGTTCTTAAAACCCGCCCAAATATTGATATAGCTCATCATCGTTTGATAGTTTTCAACGATTGCACTACCTGGAAGCAAGGTGAAGCCTGAAAGAATTGCTTCATTTGAGCGTGTGGCGTTAACAAGCATCATTAAGAACGGAATGAAACACACGATTGCCATAACGATCAATACGGTATAGATCAGAATTTTTGGTATGCTGACTTTCCGCTTCGGTTTTGTTTCTATTGCACTTTTCTTTTCAACAGAATTTGAAAGGCTATTATCTACCGCTGTTTTTCCTATCATGCTTTACACCTGCCTTGGTTGTTTACGTTCTTTCCCATACATCCCTTTGAAAATAAAAGCAGAGAAGATGAGCGTTATAACAAATAGCCCGTATGCGACTGCTGCAGCATATCCGTAATTGTTATACTTGAAGGCTTGATTGTATAAATAGAGCACCATCGTATTCAATGAGCCATCTGGTGAACCTATTCCATCTGTTAAAAGCATCGGTAGATCAAACAATTGAAGACCTCCAATGAGCGAGGTAATCATGATATAAAGCAGGATAGGCTTTAAGAGCGGAATCGTAATCTTAGAAAACGTCTGCCAGCGATTTGCACCATCGATCAATGCTGCTTCGTAGTAGTCTTTCGATATACCTGATACGCCTGCCATCACAACGATAAAAGAGTGCCCAAACCACATCCACGTTAAAATCAATGAGATCGATAACTGTGCACTCGTTGGTTCGTTCAGCCAGTTGATCGGATCTGAGATGATTCCTACCTTCATCAACATCATGTTTAATGAACCGTGCTGCCAATCTAGTAAAATCCCGAACAGAAGAGCTACCGAACTGATCGTAATTAAATTTGGTAGATAAAAGATCGCTCGAAAAAATGCGATACCTTTTAATTTCACTCTCATATCTGAAAAGATCATAGCCAGGATAAGAGCAAGTCCCATTTGAAGTGCGAAATTCACACCCCATATTTTCCATGTGTTAAAAAAAGCTTCAACAAAATATGTGTCTGTAAGGAGTCGTTTATAGTTTGCTAAACCTACTAACTGCGCTTCACCACTGCCTGTATAATTGGTAAAACTATAATAAAAGGTTAGGGCGACGGGATATATACTGAACACTAAGAAGACGAGCCAAAACGGAGCAATAAAAAAATAGCCATAACGGTTTAAATTTTTCATCTCTCCTCCCCCTTTCAATAGATAGGCCAGTGGCGAGAAAAAGTTTCCCGCCACCGTCCATAAAACTTATTTTTTCGGTACTTTGATGTCTGGATAAGCATTTTGTGCTTTTTGATAAAATTCTTTAATCGCTTCTTTTTTAGATTTCTTACCTGTTACATATTGCTGAACGGCATTTCCGTAAAGCGTATCTAGCTGCTGATCGTACTTCGTCACGATTCCAGGTGTGATCTTAGTAGATTGATCCAGGAAGAATTGATAGTTGTTCTGTCCACCTAAGAATTTGTCGCTAAAGTCATCTTTAATTGTCTCTGTTACAGGTAGATAAGAAAGGACATCACCTGTTTCTTTACTCCAAGATGTTAAGAACTCATCGTCTTGTGTCATCATCTTCACAAATTTATAAGCAAGTTCTTTATTATCCGATTTGTTGTATACACCAAGCCATGTTCCACCCCAGAAATAAGGACTCGGACCACTCGTTACCGCCCAGTCACCAACAGATTCCTTAACATTGGTTTTCAGGACGCTATGTAATCCCCATGTAGGAAGAACATATGAAAACACTTGCGTTTCTTTTTCCTTGCCACCCTCTTTTACCTTGATCGGCTTATCCATGCCTTCGAACCAAGATGGTGACCATTCAGGTGCTAGAGCAGTGTATTGATTATCACGAAGCTTTTTCGAGTAATCCATGTACTCCATTTTTTCTTCCGTTAGCTGAAGCTCATTCTTGTCGTTTACCCAAGGCTGTGGATTGTCACCTTGTGTGAACCAGCGGATCGCACCTTCATCTGGGAACATGCTATAGCCTTTTGACTTCATCTTTTCTGCTACTTCAAACACCTTATCCATAGAGCTCATCATTTCACCAACTTGAGTTGGATCGTCTGTTCCTAATACTTCCTTTGCAATGCTTCGCTTATAATAGATGCCTCCTGGCGTTGTTTGCCAAGAGAGAGCGCGTACATCGCCATCTTTATCTTTACCAAGGTCAAATACGTAAGGTACATACTTATCAGAAAGCTTATCTGCGTTATAAGGCTTTTCAGATAAGTTCTCCCAATAGCCTGCATCTACCCATTGTTTTAAGAATGCGATCTCGCCCGTGAAAACGTCAGGAGCTCCAACACCACTCTCAAGTACAGGCTTTAACTTTGTCGGGTAGTCAGCGATCGGAACAATCGTTAACTCCACTTTTACGCCATTCTTTTCCTCAAATGTTTTGATCGGTTTCTTTAATTCATCTGTAAACGACCAGATTCTTAGATCAACATCTTTCTTGCCATTACCAGATGTTTTCGAATCGCTTGAACAACCTGCAAATAATCCCACCAACAAAATTGATACCAAAAAGATACTTAACTTCCTTTTCATGTA
Source organism: Fictibacillus nanhaiensis (assembly GCA_016401345.1). Taxonomy (GTDB): domain Bacteria; phylum Bacillota; class Bacilli; order Bacillales; family Fictibacillaceae; genus Fictibacillus; species Fictibacillus phosphorivorans. Next base: position 202,782 of record JAEACG010000005.1, read on the forward strand.
TAAACCCCTTCCTTCTTTAAAATTTATAGAGCGAAAGCGGTTTCGTTTTGTTTCAAAATAAATATTCGAAACCGCTTTCGAATTATCCTAAAAAAATTTTTATTTTTTTTGTGAGCATGATTCTCGAATGATTAGTTCGACTGGAATACGTTTGGATGTGATCAGTTTTTTCTTTTGGATAATTTGTTTCATCAACAACTTTGCTGCTTGGTATCCAATCATATCCGTATCTTGCTTAATCGTCGTTAACTTCGGTGTAATGTATGCTGCCATTTCAATATCATCATAACCGATGATTGAAATATCTTCGGGTACAGATAAGCCCTTCTCTTTTATGGCCTCAATTGCACCGATAGCCATATGATCTCCTGCAACAAATACCGCTGTAGGTACATCATCTAACATCAACAGCTTTTCCATGGCCGCTTTGCCTTCACCGATTGAGAACAATCCACCATTGATAAGATAGCCATCATGAATCGGCAGGTTCAACTCATTCATCGCTTTTTTAAATCCTTTGATTCTTTCTGCACCTGCATCCGTTAAAGCATCGCCAGCGATATGAGCGATCTTTGTATGACCAAGTGAATGCAAGTAATTTACTGCGAGCTTTCCACCTTCAATATTATCCGAGAACACAAGACTGCAGTTCTGTTTGTTCATATCTATAACAACGATAGGAATCGTGCTGTTTATCATCTCTTGTACTTGCGGATCTTGTGGATCAGAACAGATCACTACAATGCCATCTACGGCACGGTAAGAAAAGTGTTCCAAATAGCTGATATCCCGATTACGCAGATTTCTTGAAGCGAAGATCAGATCATATCCCTCTCGTTCTGCATTCTTTCTAAAACTTTCTATTATGGCACTAAAGAAAGGATGTTTCATTCCTACTTCATTCGATTCAGAAAACATCACACCAATCGTCCAAGACTTTTTTGTAGAAAGCGATTGGGCATGTGCATTAGGCAGATATCCCATTTCTTCGACTGCTTGTAGAATCTTCTGCTTCGTTTTTTCACTCACATCAGAATAGTTATTGAGTGCCTTTGAGACGGTTGTCGTTGAGAAACCCGTCTTTTTTGCAATATCATAGATTGTAGCCATTGTTATCTCCTCTTTACCGAAAGCGCTTTCGTTAATGAAAATTATAACTGACAGTAAAATAACTTTCAATATAAATTTTCTAACTTTTTCGAACAAAAAAAGACAGGGGACTTTTTATCCAACCTATCTTGCATGACTTTATTTAATCTCTAGCTAGAAACAGAGAGGAAATTTCAACTGCTTTCTCGTACTGCTTCGTATCGGCATAATAGTGGTATAGCTGCTTTCCAAACTTATCGATCCTGCTAAATTGATTATGAGCTTGAAAAAATGGCATTGCTATATTTTCTAAGTAACTGAAATAAGCATCCATCTCGCTTCTTAAGATATACAGGTGAAGTTGAAACAAATGCAAATATAACTGGTGCTTTAACATTTTGGCTGCTGTTAATCCTTCTTCTGCACTTTTTAAATTCTGCCTTTGAGACTGAAGTTTTCCATCGATACTATTGTCCAAAAAATTATACAATCGATTTAAATAGATCGCTGTTTTTTTATCAGCCATCTTTAACGCTTTTCGATAATAGATGTGCGCATTCTCATAATCTTTTCTTTTGAAAAATTCAAGCCCTAGATTATGCAGAAGCATTCCAATAATACCAATTTCGTTTAGCGTTTCACTATCCTGAATCAACTGAAGGTAACGGTTAACTTTTTGTTCAAATTCATGCTGAGTGGCGCATTCTATTTGAAGCAGCATGACTGATTCTGCTTGGATGGCTCTTGAGAAGTTGTTGTTTCTCTTAAAAAAGTCCACTGCTTTTTTGGCATTGATATATGCCATTGTTTTGGATTCAACCCATTGATAAGCCATCGCTAAATGATAACAGTATTCTTCATTTCCATAGGCAATCTTATCAATCGTACTCAAGAGCTCGATCGCTTTCTTGCGATTCTCAACATAAAAATTGTTGTACTTCTCCAAATAATAGATTCCTTTTACATGCTTATACATGTTGTATTCAAAAGGAGTCAGATGCTCAGTTTTTATTCGGTTTAAAATCTCTGCTGTTTTTTGTGGCTCTTTTTTCAAAAGGTAGTAACGAGCAAGCACTAGCTGATAAAGTACTGCATGTTTTGAGGATTTAACAATCGGAAATTGATCTAATTCACTTTTTGTCTTCTCTACTTCTTTCATTCTTTGCATGATAATAGAGTTGTGCCATTGATGTAGTTTCTTCTCCATATCTTGAAAGAACTGCATTTCCTTCTGTATGTCGATATCTAGCCGTTTGGAGAATAACGCAATAATCTCTGTTGAGTACTTCGTCTGCCCCCGCTCAATTTTACTAACATGTGTTGTCGTACAAATATCTTTGCCCAATTGCTCTTGAGAAAGTCCTCTTCTTTTACGATAAAATTTGATAATTTCTCCCTCAATCATATGTGTCTCTCCTCATGAACAAATGTTTAATGATAAAAGTTTCTTTCAAAATCGGTTTTTTCCTTCAAAAGTCATGTTTTTAAGTCTTTGTGCTCACTATTTTCCCATAAAAAATCCACGAAAGAATACTCTCTCGTGGATCGTATAGACTTATTGAGCCGGTACACCAATCGCATCGTATGCTGCAATTACAGCTTTTGTTTCGGCAGATGGAGCTCCATTACGGTCTGGATAAAGATCTCGAGCGGATTGAATCGCTGCAGCACGCATCTCTTTGAATCCTGATGACGGTACAAGATAGTTCGTTAACGCACGGTAAAAGATTTTCTCTGTTTTCGAACGTGTGATACCCGTGACTTTAACTCCGTGATGCTCTCCTCCTTCAGAGATGAGATAAGCTGCTTTATTGTTGATGGAGCTGTTAATATGAACCCCACCCTTATCCAGCTCACCTAAGTAACGGTCTTCATAGTGATCAGGATATGAATTATCCTTCAATCCATAAGCTGAAGATAGCTTTCTGGACTTTGGATTACTCATGGAACGAAGTCCGCCATCACCAGGTACGTTTGGTGTGTAAATGTCTTCACCCATCTCCCATTCAGATGGACTTGTTAATCCGTGTGAATGCATCTCAGACAACGCACCGAAGATATCAGCTAGTGATTCATTAATCGCACCTGATTCTCCTTGATAGGTTAGGTTTGCTGTTTTCGAGATTACACCATGTGTCATCTCATGACCTGCAACATCCATCGCACCTGCTAATGAACTGAACAGAATACCGTCACCATCTCCATATAGCATCTGCTTTCCGTTCCATGCTGCATTGTTCCATTTAGACCCAATGTGGACCGTGCTTATGATCGGCATTCCGTTTCCATCGATACTGTTACGTTTGTGAATATTTTGGTAATACGTATTTACTTTGATAGAGTTCGTATGAGCTGAAACCGCTGCTGGATCCGCAAAGAACGACGTACCTGTCTCTACTTCGAAACCTGAGAACCCCAAAAGTCCGGATAGTAGGATGAAAGGTGTTTCACCCATGCGGTTCGCTTTGTACGTATGAACTGGGACGATGTTCGGATTCGTCGTTGTTCCTCCTCCTATTGCCGCACCATGAAGATAGCTTTTCCCGGATGTACTATCTTTTACAGCGATAAAGTTTTGAACTTTACCGAATAAATCTAGTCCTCTTCCTGTTATCGGTGTTACTGCTGGAGCATCTGCTTCATGTACCGCGTTAAACTGATCAACGATCTCACCCGTTGTTGCATCTATAAAATAATGATAAAACCCAGGTGCAGGAACAGAAGTCGAAACTTTAACTAAATACGTTAAGTAGTTTCTGCCTTCATGCGGATAGATTGTTAATTCTGTTTCTACTCCGTCATACTGCTTAACTTCTCCAATCTCAGCAACTACTTGCTCTTTCGCTGTTATTTCTGCGTCTTCCTTCGATATGGATGGATCTGTAGAAATGATGGATCGACCTAGTTTCTGAGTCACCTTCCCAAATGATGCATACACATTGTTGTTTGCATCCAGCGCAACGGTTTGTCCACTGCCGTAGATCGGGATTCCGTTGTATTGCTCAATAGTCCGCACGTGGTATGTATTTGTGCTACTATCTGCAAACTCTTTTACGATCTTAAACTGCTCTCCTATTGTAGATGCTGATTTCGCACCAACCTCGGAAACGACCTGTGATTGAAGATACGCTTTAACGATTTCAGCTTTACTCAACCCTTCAGGAGCTTGGAATAAAACAGTTGTAGGATTCGCGTGTGCATTAGATCCAGGTAATGAAAATCCTCCAAGTGTAACGGACAATGCTAGAACTGCTGGGATTACCACTTTTTTGTTCAATCGTTTTTGTCTTTTCTTTTTCAACCCATTCACCTCTTCATCAAATTGTGCTTCCGGAATAATTCCAATTATTAAGAACATTACAAAAGTGGTCAATTGGGTTAATTTATCCTTAGTTTTTCAAGGGTTAATGGTTTTTGAGGACTTCATTCGACAAAAAATGTCCATATTTCTTGAATAATTAACCCAATAACAATCTCAAACACATTCTGTAATAATAGGGTCAAATCACTAGACGAGGAGGGCTGATATGAAAGGCAAGCTTCATAAAGGAACTGTTCTATTGGGGTTGTGCTCTCTATCTTTTTATTGTGGTGCTCAAATTACCGGTCAAACTGAAGCTGCCTTTTCAAGCCGAGCTCAAATAAAACCGGTTGAACTTTCAGCTGCAATTGTCTTTCCAGACACAGTGGGAGATCTTAATGAAAAAGCTATGATCATTTATTTGGACATACTTTCTCTATACAATACCGTTCCGAACGCCGCTGAGGATGCAAGTTTACAGGAGCTAAAAAAAACGATCGAGAAGATTACAAGAATAGAACAAGCACTTCACTTACTTCTCAATGATTTTCAAGACATACATAATGAGCTCTTGAACTATGAGAAACAGGTAAGGAATCTGGATTCAAAGACATACCAGTTTGTCTATGAAGGGTGTAATGAGGCAAACGAATTGAGCAAAAAAATAAAAGAAACAGTGAACTTACAATCTATTAAACAATTACACCATTCTATTGAAGTTCGTATAAACAAGTTAGAAGATGCTGAGAAGAAGATTGAAGGTCCCATTAAATCAGCAAAGATGAAGAATGCTACTGATCATATAGAACAAAACGAATTTGCTGATGATTCTATTCAAAGTGAAGGAGAAACAAAACTTGACGAAAAGACTGTTGAAATTCACGACTAAACTAGCAAGTACCTCTTTTATTGTATTGCTCTGCTTGCTTGCTTTTATCATCCTATCGTCCCGTGTTTCAGGATCAGAACCTTCCGTTTTTGGCTATCAGATTAAAGCGGTATTATCTGGATCGATGGAGCCTATCTTTCAAACAGGGTCTATCATCTCTATTAAACAGACAGACGATAACACTACCTTTAAAAAAGGCGACATTATCACTTTTCAAATGGAAGATAAGCTGATTACTCATAGAATTATTGATGTTGAAAATAAAAACGGACAAATTTCCTATCACACAAAGGGCGATAACAATGACGGACCTGATATGTGGTCAGTTCCTTCAAATGATGTGGTTGGAAGCTACACAGGATTTACGATTCCTTATGCCGGATATGCATTAAATGTAACTCAATCTAAGGAAGCATCTGCACTTTTGTTATTTATTCCAGGGTTCTTATTATTTAGTTCAGCTGTCTTTTCTATAGTGAAAGCAGCTAGAAAACTAGATGTCGAAAAAGCATAAACTTGGGTTAGATCTCTATGTATTTAAATCATACATACGAGTTTAATAAATTTATATTACATATCTATGGAGGTTGAGAAGAATGGGGTTTACGAAGACAATTAGCAAAGGCGTTATGACAGCTGCACTAGGTTTATCTTTAATGGGAGGAGGAACGTTCGCTTACTTTAGTGACACGTTTGAAACGAAGAACACTTTCGCTGCAGGTACGTTAGATCTTTCCATCAATCCAAACGCTGTGGTTAACATTGACAACATCAAACCAGGCGATGAAGTGTACCGTGAATTTACGTTTGAGAATAAGGGTTCTCTAGACATCTATCAAGTACTACTAGATACGAAATATACAGTTGAAGATGCAAAATCAGATAATACAGATGATCTAGCAAACCACATTAAGATTACAATCATGTACAACACGAGCAGTGCAACTGTTCCTGTTGTTGAGACAACATTGGCTCAACTTAAAGAACAACAACCTGATCTAACAGCAATTGATGAATTCGTTGGTACTGTTCAGCGTCCTGATGGTATTCCTCCAGGTGAGAAAGAAAAAATGTTCGTATTGTTCCAGTTCGTAGATAATGGCGAAGATCAAAACCAGTTCCAAGGAGACAAGCTTAAAGTGGATTGGACGTTCAACGCGAAACAAGCCCCAGGTGCTTATAACGACGATACAGATCCAGAGAATAACTAAGTTTCAGAACAAGCTAGAACTGCTAACCTTAGCAGTTCTTTGCTGTTCTATCCTAAGTTACAACGTTATTATTTATACTAAAGTTCTTGTCTTCAACTTTTTATTCAGCAGTGTGAACATCTTTTTTAAATCATTATTAGGTACTTCTAGATAATTGTCACCTAGACTTACCTCAAAGAAACAACGATTCTCACCATTCTCGCGAAGATGTCCAGTTAATCCAACTCCACTCTCACTATAAGTGTCTGCCAAAATGCGTTCCATTTCATGTTTTGGTGCCTGAATATGAACATGAAACATATTTGAAACAGGCGTTATCGGAAGTGTGCGTATACCTTCACACGCGTTATAGAGTGCTGCTAATTCCTTTGCACCCTCATAATATTCTTCCATTTTTTTAACTCGTTGATCGAAATAGAAATCCGCGCTTATGATATATGGATAAAGACTGATCAAATCACCGCCATGACGTCTTTTCCAAACCTTTGATTTCTCAGTAAAGTCTTTTGGCCCTGCTAAGACTGCACCTGCGACTCCACCAATTCCCTTGTAGAAAGAAACATAAACACTATCAAAAAGAGCACAAACTTCAGCGGCCGTCTTTTTATAAAAGGGCAGAATTTCAAACAGTCTTGCTCCATCCAGATGAAGTTTAATTCCTTTTTCTCTGCAGTAATCAGAAGTAGCTTGTAACTCTTCAAAACTCGGCAGCTGGCCACCGATCTCTCGCTGAGGAAGTTCCAATAATAAACAAGAAACGTCTTCCTTCATGTTGACTACATCATCCAGTTTAATAATTTTATTAGGGTCACTAAGCAGCACAGGTTCAATGTGGTGAAGTTCTTTCAAACCATCTTCTTCGTGAATTTCCAAGTGGCATAGTGGATGATACGCAACTTTTTGGATACCCTTTTCATCACACCAAATGCGCATCGCAATCTGTTGAGCCATCGTCCCACTCGGGAAAAACACAGCAGATTCTTTTCCTAAATAATCAGCCATCTTTTCTTGAAAGCTATCAATGATGTGACCGCTGCCATACATATCACTTTCTTCCTGCCCTGTTTGATTTGAAATAGAATCTAACAGGACAGACACATCTCTTTTTCCATGTCCGGTTACTTGGTATTTTGCATTTTTGTAGGCAGCAATTAAAGTGTTTTTGTTTTCCAACGTAACAAGCTCCCCTCTATTCGTTTATCCAGCTAATATCACCATTTATCTCAATATTGTTAGGTACTTTTAATAGAATAAAATCACGGCCGATCACAGAGCTGCGATTTTCTTGAGTAAAGTGTCCCCCCTTAGAGAACTGACTGTATGCAAAGCCTGGTGAAAATCTCGAGAAGCTAACTGTCACTAAAGCTGGGTTATTTACGGTTAGCTGTTGTCCGTTTAACAAAAGCTCTGGCGAATGCACTTTGTCTGTAAAATCTACCCCATCGATATAAGATTTCCCTACATGATACGTAGCCTCAATCTCACCATCATTTTCGCTTTTTCGCTCAGCAAAAACACTCATGATGCCTGTTTCCCCCTCTGTTAAAACAATGTCTAACGACTTTTCATTAAAAGGAAAAGACCATTTTTTCTTTTCAGAAAAAACTTTATCTAGATCGACTACGTTTCCTGAATACAAATTGTCTATCGCTTTGGTTTGAGCGTCTTCTATTCTGCTCATTTCAGCTGCCGTAGCTATTTTTTCATCATTCTTATGGTTTGGAAGGATGCTTAGTGAAATAACTGTAGCAATCGCTAGAATCATTGTATATCCGCCAAGGATCCAGCGGATTTTTCTTGTTCCTAAGCTTAATTTAGTGTTTGATCTCATGACTCCAATTCCAAAAGCGACGATAATAAACACTATCAAAATTGGCAAGAAAGACATAATAATCATTTTCTTACCTCCATTCTGTTAGAGATTCCTAAGCTAGTCAGCAGTAAAAACGACGAAACGATAACTATTTTACAAATAAACAGAATAAATGATGTTTCTTCTCCAAAAAACATGGTTACATTTACAATAACCCTAGAATCGCCACCTATTCCATCCAATATTAAGCCGCCAAACAAGATAGTAGGAATAATTAACAAGAAACCTTTATGCAGCTGAATTAAAATTCCAACAAGATATCCTGCGCTAGCAAATAGAAAAATATAAAGAATGGAAGTAATCATTCCCATGACGAATTCAGTAACCGTTAATGAATCAACGATGATTGAATAATTATCTTTGAAGTAAAAAGCTAAGATCTGAAACAGATGAGTAGAAAGATAAACCGTTATACCTGCAAAAATACTAGCAGATAAGAGAAATAGAATGTTAGAAACCACGCTGATGGCACGATTGGTTACAAAAGAAAAATCGTCATACCGATACGCTCTCGTTGTAATTATGATCGCTGTTATGAACGCCCAAATCATCATAAAAATGAGGATGATGTCACTTGTGTAATAGTAAAAATCATATTGTATTGAATTAGATGAGCCACTTCCCGAACCGGTACCATTAAAAGAAAAAAGAATCGCCAGCATCTGGATCACGATTAACGACGTAAACACACCGAAATATGATTTCAGCTTATAGCGATATTGTTTCTTTACGATGTCCCAAGCCTTAACCTCTGCTAAATACATGATCAATCCCACCTTTTGTTTTACTTGTTAAATAACTGCAAATATCTTCTGCAGAAACTGGCGTGACTTCTAATCCTAACTGTCTAGCATCCTCTAACTCTTTTATCGAACGATCGTTCCTTATGACCGCGTATGACATATTTGCGCCGATCTCTTGCACGGAAATGGGTTCCATCTTCTCTGTCCACTTCTCTACGTTAACTGTCTTTCCTCTCACGCCAATCGCGTACTCCTTTAACTGATCGATGGATAAGTGAAGACACTTTTCACCAGACTTAATGAGTAGAACCTCTTCTAACAAATCTTCTACTTCATCTAATAGATGGCTAGAAAGAATGATTGTTCTTGGATAGGCGATGTATTCTTTTAATAATGCTCGGTAAAAGTCCTTACGTGTCGCAGAATCCATTCCGCTTGTCGGCTCATCCATGATCGTCAGTGGGCAGCGTGCAGCTAAACCAACGATCATATTAAACGTACTCTTCATCCCCTTTGAGAGATTTCCATGATATTGATTAGGATTAAAAGAAAAATAATCAAATAATTTCATCGCTAAGTCGTGGTTCCAATTTGGGTAAAAACTCCCCGCTGTTTCAAGCAGTTCTTTTAATGTTAACCCTTGTGAGAAACTCATCTCGTTATCGATGAAGATTGTATTTGCCGCAACCTTTAAATTATTGAACGGATTTTCAGAGAAAACCTGTATGTCACCCGCAGAATGATGAAGATAACCAGCAATTATTTTTAATAATGTTGTTTTTCCTGCTCCGTTCCTTCCAATTAAACCGGTAATTTTATTTTCCGCTATCTGAAAGGTCATATTTTGGATTGCTTTCGATCGACCATATTGTTTAGTCAGTTCATGACAAACGACAACATTCATGATTGCTCCTCCTTTATTCTTTGGTGCATATCCCTGATCATCGTTACTAGTTCATCTTCTTCGACTTGCAGCTGAATGGCTTCTTGCGCTAACTCGGTTACAAGTGAATGCAGCTTAGAACTTTTTCTTTTACCGAGGATAATTTTTCTTGCATCCGCCGCAACAAACATTCCTAGTCCCCTTTTCTTATAAAGAACGTTATCGTCCGCCAATAAGTTTATGCCTTTACCAGCAGTAGCTGGATTCACATTAAACATCTCAGCCAGTTGATATTGCGAATATATTTTTTCATCTGCTGAAATCGATTCGTTCAAGATCTCGTTCTCGAGCCATTCTGAAATCTGAACATAAATCGGCTTCATACTATCAGCATTTAGCAGCAAATGTACCTCACCTCCAACTTACCACTATAGTGCATTACATATGTAATGTACTATACATTTCCAATATATGCAATATGTTGTTTATGATGACATAAAAAAGACACTCTCCTGTATAAGGAAACTGTCTCTGAGTTAATGTTATTTATTTCTTCGCTGTATGATCTCTTCACTCATCATGGAGTATAAATTTTCTATCCCATCATGAGTAGCATCAAAACTAAACGCGTCTTTTTCTTTAATACCGAGATTTTGCGCATCAGCTATAACATCAATATTTGCACCCATAAAAATAAATTCCCAATTGTATCTCTCTTGCTGATGTTCAATAAGCTTCTTTACCTTTTCGTGTGTAAATTCAGAGCTCGCGTTCTCCATTCCATCTGTCGTAATAACAAAAATCACTTTACCTGGTCTATCGTGTTCTTCAGTGCGTGATAGCCTGTAACCCACATCCAATATGGTTTTGCCTACAGCATCCAAAAGCGCTGTAGTTCCGCGGACATAATAGTCCTTCCTCGTTAACTGGACTTGTTCTGCAGGTACACCGCTCCATAGAATTTCATACTGATCATCAAATAAAACGGTCGTAAGAAGTGTTTTTCCCTTCCGCTCAACTTGCCTTTTTACGAACGAGTTAAACCCTCCAATAGTGTCCTTCTCCAGCCCTGACATCGAACCACTTCGATCAAGCAAAAATACGATTTCTGTTACGTTTTTGTTCACCTTTAACCATCTCCCAACATTTGTCATGCTATAATTATAGCTAGAAAGATCCAGTAAATGGTCGCCTGTGAAGCGACATTTTAGGAGGTGGTCGGATATGCTTGATCAAAAACTTTTATTACAATTAGAAACCTACCTGATTGATTATTTCATAATGGAATTAGAAGGTTGTCAGTCTTCTAAAATGATGGAGGAATGTTTAGAAGAAAACAGTCTCCGTTTTGAGTTAGATGCGTTTATTCATCAAAACAAAAAGCCAACGTTACAGGAAAAACTTTTTCAACTGATTGATGAAAAAGGTGTGACCGACGCAGATGTTTATAAGAAGGCCGGTTTAGATCGAAAGCACTTTTCTAAGATTCGCTCTAAATCAGATTACCGACCAAAGAAAAATACGATTCTTGCGCTGGCTCTTGGTTTGGAATTGGACAAAGATGACACAGAAGAGCTTCTGGAAAGTGCAGGATACTCACTATCTTTCAGCGATACAAACGACTTAATCTTTAAGTTTTTTATTAATAAAAAAATCTATGATATAGATGCTGTCAATGAGTACCTGGTGTATTTCAGCTTAAAGCCAATTGGAAGTACCATATAAAAAGACAACTCACTTAAGTGGAAGTTGTCTTTTTTCATAGCCATTATTCAATTGCACCAGATACATCATAGTTAGATATATCTAGTTCTGTAGATTTTCCTAACGCAAGCTTCGCAAGTTCAGCTCCTAAGTAAGGTCCACTTGTAAGCCCTGATGCACCAAGGCCGTTCGCGACCAAAATGTTATTAAAATTAGGAAGCGGTCCGATTACTGGTAAAAAACCTGGCGTGAACGGTCGGAAGCCCACTCTTGTTTCAAGAAGTGATCCTTCTGACAGGCCAGGTGCGACAGGTAAGGCTTTTGAGAGTATGTCATGAATACCGCCTGCCGTTACCCGGTTATCAAAACCTACCTCATCTTCGTGTGTAGCTCCTACGACTACTCGATCATCAAAAGTGAGAATGTACTGATTTGTCGGCGGCATCACCACTGGCCAATCGTCTGTATCTGTTTTTTGCAACTCCAAGTGGATGATCTGTGCTTTTTGTGGAGTTACTTTAAAGTTGATTCCAAGTGGCTTTAAAATTTCATTCGACCATGCTCCTGCTGTTATGATGATTTGATCAGCGAAGATTTTTTGTCCATTAAGAGAAACACCCGAAACTACTTTTCCTTCATAAAGTAGAGCAGCATGACCATGAAGAAGCTTCGCACCGTTTTTCTTAGCTCCATTCAACAGAGCGTCACGCATCGCTCTTCCGTTTACACGAGCACCGCCACTTACAAAGACCGAACCGAATTCGTCGGATAAGGGTGGAAAGCGTTTCTTCGTTTCTTCAGGAGAAAGAATCGTGATCTCACCAATTTCCGGAGCATCTTCTCTACGTTTCAAAGCCCGTTCTGCCATTTTCTCAAGTTTTTCAGGATCTGCATGTAAGCTGAGTGTACCTACACGTTTGTAACCCGTATCGGTTTCACCGTCTTCTTCAAGCATCTTGATGAGTTCAGGATAATACCGAGCTCCGCCCTTTGCTAACTGATACCAAGCTTTGTTACGGCGCTGAGATAGCCACGGACACACAATGCCTGCTGCTGCATCTGTCGCTTGTCCCCTATCTTTTCTATCGATTATTAGAACCTCTGCATCAGATTTACTAAGATGATAAGCGGTAGACGCTCCCAAAATTCCGGATCCGATAACAATTATTTTTTTCATATTCCAACATCCCTACTATCCCGTTATATATGTATCTAACTATAGTATTTTCTTAAACAAAACTCAAAAAACCCTGACTTTTCATCAGGGTCTCCTCAGATGTTGATTACTTTATATTTTCATTTCCCAACGTTCTTTCTCCGTTTTCTTTAACTGTTCTTCTACTTCCTGTGGGTGAACAGTTCGGAAATGGTGTTGCTCAGCCGGGATGATCCCAATCATTTTCTTCATCATGTCCTCTGGATCATATTGATTCTTCAGCTTCTCTTCTTGCTTCTTCATATCTTCTCTTCTTGTAAAATTCTTTTCGGGGTCATACCATTTGTATTTTTCTTCTGCACTTCGATCATTGAAGCCTGTTGCATAAGCACCTGGATTGATGGTTGCCACTTTTACACCGAACTCTTGAAGCTCAGCCTGCATCGTTTGAGCAATTCCTTCAATCGCATGCTTTGTTGCCGTATACGGGCCAACATATGGTGTCGCTGATATACCTGCCATAGAACTTAAAAAGATAATTTTCCCGCTACGCTTCTCGACAAATTTTTTCGCTGCTAGCTGAACGGATTCCAGCGTAGCAAATACGTTAACTTCAAATAGTGCACGAACGCGGTCCATCGGAACTTCGGCTAATGGGCCTCCCTCATTGATCGCTGCATTTGCTACAAATATATCAAAGTCATATTTCTCTATTTGTTTTAAATCTCGTTCATTTGTAATATCAAGTTTGAACACCTCAATATCAAGACCTAGATCCTTAGATTCTTCTAAAAGGGCTGTTTTTTGTGATGTCGTTTCAGTTGTGGCGATGATTGCGTGCCCTTTTTTAGCGAGTCCGATTGCGGCACCTTTTCCTAATCCACTTCCTGCACCTGTTATAAATATAGTTTTACTCATTCAATCTGCCTCCCAGTCTTATGTCTACTCTATCTCTTCCCACACCTGTTGAAAGTAAACTTTGTTGTGTTCACAAACAAACAAAAAAAGCAGGATCAGCTCCTGCTTTTTTATCAATTATTAAACTCCCGGAAACCATCCTGGTGCGTTCAAGACTGCGTTCCACAACGGATCTGGTACTACAAGTTCATCTTGCTTTGATTTATCAAGTTTCGTTACGATTTCAGACTCTTTGCCTTGTTCGATCTTTTGTACCCAGTCTGGATCAATGATCAGTTCACGCCCTAAAGCAATGAATGGCACTCCTGTTTCTAAAGCTTTGATCGCATCATCTGCTGTATAGATTGATCCTACTCCCATAACAGGTACACGATCGCCTACTCTTTCGTTAATAATCTCAATGCGTGAACGTGTATCTTCAACTCCTCGTCTAGGTTCAGACCAGAAATCCATTACCGAAACGTGAAGATAATCTAATTTCTTTGCACTAAGAGCATCAACAAGCGCTAACGTATCAGCCATCGTAATTCCTGGTGTTTCAGGTTCTTCTGGTGAGAAGCGGTAGCCTACGATGAATGAGTCATCTGCATATTCAGCGACTACTTTTTTCACTGAATCTACAACCGCTAAAGGAAACGCCATACGTTTCTCTAACGAGCCGCCCCATTGGTCTTCACGGCGATTAGCGTGTGGCGAAAAGAACTGCTGAATCAGATAGCCGTTCGCACCGTGGATCTCAACACCGTCATAACCCGCTTCAATCGCTCGTCGAGTGGTTTCACCAAAATCACGAATGATAGAAGATACTTCTTCTGAAGTCAGTTCGCGTGGCACAGGTTTTCCTTCAGCTGAAGGAATATTGCTCGCACTTACAACATCTCCGTTCGGAACAAGCTCAGGCGGTACTTCACGACCACCATGAAAGATTTGTAGAATCGCTTTTGATCCTTTTGCTTTTATGGAAGAAGCTAAACGACGAAGACTCGGAATCATTTCATCCGTATCTCCAGCGAACTCTCCCGGAAATCCTTTACCGTTAGCCGTAACATTCGTACAAGCTGTAATCACCATTCCAACACCTTCAGAACGGCGCTCGTAGTAGCGAATTTCTTCATCTGTTACAGTTCCGTCTTCATTTGAAGAAAAGTTTGTCATCGGTGCCATGACAACACGGTTCTTAAGTTCAACTCCATTTTTAAAACGATAAGATTCAAACAATGGTGCATATTTTTTATTCATCATGTTTGTCTTCCACCTCTTATTTTTATTGGGCTCTTCAAGTCGTTTTTGCTTTTATCTTTTTTCTTCCATGAAAGTTGATTGAAGTGCAAGATGCGAGACTCCTGGGGGATCAGAGGGACAGGTGAGACTCTTAACAGCGCAGAGCGCTAAGAGGCTCACCGCACTCCCCCCGGAAAGCGAGCATTCTGGAACGGAAATCAACCACATACATTACTAACTATGAAATAGCCCGAATTATAACTTTCTTTTTTAAAGTAACTATTATAATAATACCCTCAGTTCCCAAATGCAAAAAATACGCTTGTGGTTTTAAGAATAATTTAAAAAGGGAACAGTATAATTCTAAGAAATATAGACAATTGCTTACACGATTCCCACTACAACCCAGGAGGTAAATCATGAAAAAATCCAGTATAGTCGTCTTTGTCATTATCTTTGCCCTGTTCTATGTTTCCAGTTTTCTATTTCCGGTCGATCGCGAGTGGTATGATGCATTGAACAAGCCATCATGGACTCCGTCAGGACAGACAATCGGTATTATATGGGCCGTTTTGTTCTTTTTAATCGCTCTATCCGCAACTCTTATCTACAATCAATATGGTTTTAAACCCATTGGCTTTTGGATTCTATTTGCGATCAACTATGTATTCAATCAAGCTTTCGGTTATTTTCAGTTTACACAAAAAGATTTATTCGCAGCGAGCATCGACGCACTATTGATTGCGGTGACGACTTTACTTTTAGTCATATATGCCGGTCGATTAAGGAAAGTTTCAGGATGGCTCCTCCTCCCTTATCTTCTCTGGAGTTCGTTTGCTACCTACTTATCATGGACCATCTATAGCATGAACGCATAAGCAAATAGAGATCTAGCCTTTTAAAAAGAAAAGGCTAGATCTCTTTATTACGTTCCAGAAATCGCTACGTATTGATTCTGAAGAACAAATTGATTATTCTCCCATCCAAGCGTGTTCACCACATACCCTAGAGCGTCTGCGTTATATAACCCTGCGATCTTTTGATAAGCCGAAAGTTCGTAAATTCCATTGGAATCAAAATCGATCGGATATAGACCACTTAATGGATTCACAAAGCCGGTAATTGGCTTCTTCAACTTTCCGTTCACATCATATATTTCATTTAAATACTCTTTGTCTCGTTTTGATAGATCAATGATATACGTTTTCTTATTACGTTTACTAACAACTCGAACTTTGTAGTTATTCTCATAGATCACATCATATTCATAAGCAGCATTGTAAGCGTTGAAATTAAACATCTCTTGCGGTGTGTTCCCTACAAACGAATACACATAATGATACATGAATCCTCCGCTGCCACCAGAATTGATGCTGACCAACACGTCTGAAACACCGTTACCTGTAAAATCTCCTAAAAACAAAGTGGGGTTGTATCCAGCATTGTCAGAAAGAGATACTCTTGTCTGAGCACCTGTTCTTCCGTTTTTTACAAAAAGCGTAATGTTCTCAATGAATGGGCTGTCCTGACTCTTCGTACCTGTTAGATATACATCGTCTGGTACACGATCTCCAGTCACATCTCCCTTAGCGAACGCAACAACACTCGGAGTTACTCTATAATTGTAATGGTTATACATAACATGCTCCTTAGATATCGTTTACTAACATGTTATGGGCACCTGGCGAGAATGACACAATCTTTATTCAACAAAAAAGCCCCGCGCCATATGAAAATCACGGAGACTGATTTATTGCTGATTCTCATAAACATCACTTTTAGAATGGAATCCATCACGAAAAATCGTTACTTCAAGATTCCCCTTATCAACCGCAATCGGTGATAATAAAACAGAAGGAACCTCCATTTTACCGTTGTTTATCTTTCGTTCTACTTTTATCGTTTCTCCTTTTGCCATCTTCACTGCCAATTCTGCAGCTTTCTCTGATAAAGCCTGAATCGGTTTATATACCGTCATCACTTGAGTTCCACGCACGATCCGCCGCACGCCAGCAAGTTCGGCATCTTGTCCAGCTACCGGAATCTTCCCTGCGAGCCCTTGTGCTCCAAGCGCTTGTATGACACCACCCGCAGTAGCATCGTTTGCTGCAATTACCGCATGAATCTCATTGTTGTTAGCTTTCAAAGCTGACTCCATATTTTTAAAAGCATTAGCAGGCGTCCAGTCTTTGGACCATTGATCGTACACGACCGTGATAACCCCTTTATCAATCAAAGGCTGCAGAACTCGGAAAACCCCTTTTTTAAACAGATGAGCATTGTTATCCGTTTCAGCTCCTCCTATATACACGTACTTTCCATTCGGAACGAGCTTTGTTATCGCTCGAGCTTGAAGCTCGCCTACCTTTTCGTTGTCAAAAGATACGTACATATCAAGGTCTGCATTTTTGACTAGGCGGTCGTATGCCATCACCTTAATCCCTGCTGAATGTGCTTTTTTTACGATCGCCGCCATAGCTTCAGCGTTATGAGGAACAACGACAAGAAGGTCAACCTCATTTTGGATGAGTGTTTCAGCCTGTGCAATCTGCAAAGAATCATCACCGTTGGCTGCAAGAATCTCTACTTCAGCCCCAAGATTCTCTACGGCTTTTTTAAAGAGTTCTTTGTCTTTGAGCCACCGTTCTTCCAATAACGTATCCATGGAAAAACCGATTCTAATCTTTTCCTCTTCCGTTGTCTCGCTGCCCACTTTTTCATTTTTAGAAGAAATCGCTTTTCCAAGTGTCTCATTACTCGTACTGTCTTTGTCGCATCCGGAAGCACATATCATGGCTATGAATAACAGGACGAGGCATACACAATTTATAATGTTTCTCATGAATGATACTCCTTTACGTACCTTCATCCTTTTTTTCCAAGAACAGTTCTACGATATTCTGTAGGTGAAAGCGTAACCATTTTTTTGAACACTTTGCTGAAATAGTTAGGTTCGTGATATCCAACCTCAAACGTGATTTCTTTTAAGCTTTTTTCTGGATCTGCCATCAGTTTCTTCGCCTTTTCAATCCTGCATTCTGTCAGAAAATCAATATAGTTGATTCCTAGTTTTTCTTTAAACATCTTACTGATATAGATAGGACTCATCCCCACTTTTCTTCCTAACGTCTCAAGAGAGATGTCTTCATGCGAATGCTTTACGATATATTGTTTAATCTGATGAATCGTATCCGCCTCAAGCTGTTCATAATGCTCTTCGTATGAAGTCCGCATCTGTTTTAATAAATGTTCTGATTCAAAACGAAGCTGACGGTAATCTTGAGATTGATAGGAAAAGAAAGGCGTTTCTGTCTCCACTCCCATCTCGCTCATCACTCTTGCTGTGACCCAGAGCAATTCGAGAACACGCTGCTGCGTTTGGAGCAAATCCACCGCCTCATTTTCGCACCGTTTGATGAGATCCATTACATTCTTATGAACTTCATTCCACTTTCCTAACCTAATCTCATCCAAGAACTGTTTTTCACGCTGCTTGGATTGAGGTCTGTCCTCTGTACTCCCAAGCACTGGAACATCATGATAAAAGCGATATTTAACAGGCAAGGAGGAATCCATCGTAGCAATAAGAGATTCTTGATAGGACTGCCGAACTTGATCTAAAGAATGACACACATTTCCGATTCCGATAAACCATCCATCATCTGAATTTACTTTTTGCAGTGAGAGAATATCTTTTGCAAGAGAAATGGCTTGAGAACGGAACGAACAGTCTGGTTTACGAAAAACGATAATAGGAAGCTGGTGGCCATACAATGCTCCAACCCACCCACTCGCCGATTTCCTAACCTTTTCTTTGATCAACGAATAAAGGTTTTCTCCCCCTTGTGGAAGTAGAATACTCATCACAAATGATTCATGAGTGGAAGAAATGTCGAGCATATCAACAAGCATATCCAG
The DNA here is from genome assembly GCA_016401345.1 of Fictibacillus nanhaiensis. Lineage (GTDB taxonomy): Bacteria > Bacillota > Bacilli > Bacillales > Fictibacillaceae > Fictibacillus > Fictibacillus phosphorivorans. The sequence continues at coordinate 221,688 of JAEACG010000005.1, forward strand.
ATGGACGTCATGTACATGATCAAACAACAGCTGTGTGACAACATCTGTTTCCACGAGCGGTAACGTACTTTCCAAAACCTTGAGAGATCTGCGTTCTTCTGCAATTTCCATTAAGACTTTCCCGACCGTTTCCTCAATCTCGCTCACTCTGCTTGGCTTCAATAAATAATCCTTCACCCCTAGTTTGATCGCCTGACGAGCATAATCAAACATATCAAAAGCTGTAATCATCACAAATTTAATAAAAGGATCCGTGGATGTAATCTGCTGAATCGCTTCTAGTCCGTTCATTCCTGGCATCTGAATGTCCATCATCACTAAGTCAGGCTTTAATTCCGCCGCAACTTGTACAGCGACCTTCCCATTTTTCGCTTCATGAATCTCGAGATTAGGAAATGCCTTCTGCAGAATCACTTGTAGCCCTTCTCGTTCAATCTGCTCGTCATCAACGATCAAGAGTTTGAGCATGCTGTTCAATCCCCCTCGTCTTAGGAATTCTTATTAACACCTTCGTTCCTGCACCCATCTCACTTTGAATATCCATCAAGTTTTCCATACCATAAAAAAGTCGGAGCCGTTTCACAACATTCGTAAACCCTATACCTGTTGAAGCACGATTCGTCTCGATCAGCTCACCGTTTAAGATCTGTCTCCTAATATTCTCAGGAATACCAGGGCCATCGTCCTCCACTTCAATCATCACCATGTTATCGTCATCTATGATTCGAAGCCAGATCTGTCCGCCATCTTCTCTTGGTTCAACTGCATAGATCACGGCGTTCTCAATTATGGGTTGCAGAGTCAAGCCAGGAAGTTGAACCTCTAAACAAGACTGATCAATATCGAGGTGCAACGTCAGCCGGTCAGTAAACCTTGCTTTTTGAATGTTCATATATTGCTGAATTACCATCACTTCATCTTGAAGCGTAACGGATTTATCTAACCACTTTAAGTTGTATCTTAAAAGACCAGCCACACTTACAAGTAAATCACTCGTTTCTTCTGATCCTTCCAAGTAGGCCTTTTTTGAGAGCGTATTCAGCGTATTAAATAAAAAGTGCGGATTAATCTGGCTTTGTAGATTCTTAAGCTGACTCTCTTGCAACAGAAGCTTGTTTTGCTGCAATTCATGCTCAAGCTGCGCCTTCTGCTGTATTTCCTGAAACAGATTATTAATATTGATGCGCATTCGGTTAAAGGTTTGAGCAAGAAATGAGATCTCATCATTCGATTCAACTTTGATCTCTTTATCAAACTTTCCCGCAGACAGCTCGTTCGCTGCACGTGTTAACTGCTGCACAGGTCTTGTGATACTTAAACTAAACCAATACGTAATTACGAGCAACACAAGTGTGATGAGAAGCATCAGCCAGATTCCTAATTTCTTAAACTCTGCAGACTGATCGATGATACCTCTATAAAATACGTCGTAAGTCCTTAGCTCTGTATCGATCAAGGTAAGGGTCATTTCTGAAATATATTTTGAGAGACGCGTCGCTTCGGTGAATTCTTTGTTTGAGGTCTCGGTGTCAGATTCTTCGTAGAACATAAGAGAGCGGTCTGTTGTTTCGATCAAACTATCAATAAGATTCATATAATTCATGAGTGCAAATTCATTTTCAGAGTTTCTTAGCTTTCCGATTTCCCCTTTTGCCTCGTTAAGTTTTACTTTGCTTTGATTGAGTTTATCTACATTTTCTTCAGAGGGATCCAGCAAGAAATTATTGAGATCTGTCACCACTTGTTGACTGCTGCTTGTAACTTCATTCATGCTCAAGTATCGCTGCAGAATGTCATTGTATTGATTTTGCGTTTGTTGATTATAGTAGGTAAGCGCTATCCAAATAATAGCCATGATGATCAGAACGACTGATGCGAGCATCCATATTTTTTTCTGTATTCTGTTCATCTCTCATCCATCGCCTTTATCATTCGAATTTCACTAGAATAACCATCCGCATCAAGAGGAACGGTTTCGTTCTTCAGCCACTGCATCAAAACATCTACACTTTTTCTTCCCATCATCTCCGGTGACTGCTCAATCACACCATCCAACTTCTTTTGTTTAAGTAATGTGATCGATTCAGATCCATCATCAAAAGAATAAATAAAATAGGGTTCTACTTGTCCGCGTCTACCAATCTCCTGAATCATGGCCCCAGCCGTATTAGCGTTCACGGCAATAAAGCCGTCCGCCTCGGGATACTGATTCAAAAGGTCTCTTGTTTTTGCAATAACTTGCTCTCTCGTCTCAGGTGTTTCTGCATAAACCGTCTTTACGTTAGGAAAGCTTTGAAGCACTTCTTTAATGCCTGAAAGCCGCTCTTCCTGATAATACTCCTTTTGGCTATCGCTTAATAAAATCACTTGCCCTTCTTGCCCCATGTCAGACAACATGAGTTTAGCGATCATCATTCCAGCTAAGTGCTGATTAGAACCTACGTATGTTTTTCGGAGGCTTTCTGCTTTAGGTACGTCATTACCTACCGTAATAATAGGAATGCCATAAAACGCCGCTTTAACCTTCGTCAATTCTTTAAAACGATCTGTATCAAGTCCCTGTACAATAATGCCGTCTACTTTTGACTGAATAGCAATCTCAAGCTTCTTCAAAAAATCATCCTGGTTCTTGCCGTAGCTTCCCCATACTTCAAGACTTGCTCCACTTTTTTGAGCTTGTTGTTCCGCACCTTTTCCAACCTTATCCCAGAAAGGCGTATCTAACTCTTGAGTAATAAGAACAATACGAAAACGATCTTCTTTATGAGAAGAAGCTACAGGTAGTTTCCAATCAGATTGAAACGCTTTTTGTGCCGTTATAAACGTTAAATAACTGAGGAAGATACATATGAAACTTAGAACGATTATCCCAGCTTTGCGCAAGTGAAGTATCCCCTTTTTTTCCGATAATTTACTAATCTTATTTTATCATAAGATACTTGATGCAAACGCTTACCTGTTTTCCAATTATAGGTAAATGCTAAACGTATAAGAGTTAAAAAAGTGAAGACATCTTTTATCACGATGTCTCCACTTTTAACGAACTACGAGTTTAAGTTTTATCCTCTCTTTTTACGTGTCATCACATCAAACAATACTGCTGCAACTAACACTCCACCTCTAATCATGTACTGCATGGATACCCCAACCCCAAGAAGGTTCATCCCGCTTGATAAGGAAGCCATAACAATGGCACCGATGATGGCACCCGTTACTTTTCCGACACCACCGGCTGACGATACACCACCCACGTATGCTGCTGCAATCGCATCAAGCTCAAAAAGCGTTCCTGCTGTTGTTGTAGCCGATTGAAGACGCGAAGTAAAAAGAATACCAGAAAGTGCAGCAAGCATTCCCATAGAACCAAACACCATGTACGTAATTTTATTTACATTGATTCCGCTGAGATGTGCAGCTTCTGGGTTACTTCCTACTGCGTAAATGTGACGGCCAAGCACCGTTTTCGTCGTTAAGAAATGATACGCTACAACGACAAGAAGCATAATAACAACGGTCCAAGAAAAGCCGTTATAACCTGCTAGGATCCAAGTTACATAGGCGATAATCGCTGAAACAAAAATGAGTTTAAACGTAAATATCCCTTTAGATACAACGTCGAACTGATATTTAATCTTGTTCCGACGAGTAGAGATCTCGCTATAAATGTACAGTAATATCGATAGTAGACCTAGAATTAAAGATAAAAGATGCAAGCCGTTTACGATCATAAGAGAAGGAATAAATCCGTTGCCGATCGCGTTGAACGCATCGTCTTTGATAATAATTGTTCCTGTTTTTTCCGTTACTTGTAAAAGCGCACCGCGGAAAATCAACATTCCGGCAAGCGTAGCTACGAACGAAGGGATTGCATATTTGGCGATCAACAAACCGTTAAACAGACCAATAACGATTCCAAGCACCAGAATCACCGGTATTGTCACATAGATAGGCAGCCCCATCTTTGTTAAAAGAATGGCCGCGATCGCACCAAGAAATCCTGCTGCGAACCCGACAGATAGATCGATATGACGAATAACGATAACAAGTGTCATTCCTACTGCGAGTACAGCGATATAACCAGTAGAATCTAATAGATTACTAATATTACGTGATGACATGAACAGCCCATCCGTCATGATGGAGAAGGTAAGCATAATCACAAACAAAGCGATATACATCCCATAATCACGGATATTCTCTTTCACTAACATTCTTGCTTCTTTAATAAATCCCATGTGTTAACCCCCTATTGCGTTGCAAGCTGCATGATGTTTTCTTGATTGGCTTCTTCAATCGGCAGCTCGCCTTTCATTCTTCCTTCAGCCATGACGTAGACACGATCACTCATTCCCAGCACTTCACCAAGTTCAGAAGAAATCATGATAATACTCATACCCTCGCTGATTAATTGGTTCATAATCGTATAGATCTCAAATTTGGCACCTACATCGATACCACGAGTAGGCTCATCCAAAATCAATATCTTTGGCCCAACGAACAGCCACTTTCCGAGTGATACCTTCTGCTGATTTCCTCCACTCAAGTTACCGACCGTTTGCTCTAGTGAGGATGCTTTAATATACATGGACCTCTTGTATTCTGTTGCTCTTTTTACCTCTTCATTCTCGTTGATGATGCCCTTATCAGCGACTTCGTTAAGATTTGCCGCCGTTATGTTGTTCTTAATATCTTGAATGAGAAACAGCCCGTCACCTTTTCGGTCTTCTGTGACATAAGCGATGCCTGACTTAATCGCGTCACTCGTGTGCTTGAACGTTTTTTCCACACCTAAGACTTTTAGGTGACCTTCTAGTTTGTAATTTTTCGGATTTCCAAACACACTTAGTGCAAGTTCTGTTCGTCCTGAGCCCATAAGCCCAGCGATTCCGACGATTTCCCCTTTTTTCACATGAAAGTCGATGTCTCTTAACACATGTCTGCCAAGCTCGGTACTATAAGCAGACCAATCATTCAGCTCGAGTATTGTTTCACCGATCTTTTTATCTGGTCTCTTCGGATAAATATCATCAATATCCCGTCCGACCATATTTTTAATGATCATGTTCTCTGATATTTCTCCTTTAGAAGCATCGAGCGTACAGATTGTTTTGCCATCACGCAGGACCGTCGCTTGATCAGCAATCGATATGACTTCTTTTAGCTTGTGTGAAATCATAATACTCGTGATGCCCTGTTTCTTAAGCTCACCTAGGAGTTTTAAAAGATTCTCACTGTCATCTTCATTCAGTGCGGCGGTCGGTTCATCTAAAATTAGCAGCTTAACGTCCTTACTTAGCGCTTTGGCGATCTCGACCAACTGCTGCTTTCCTACACTCAAGTCTTTTACGAGTGTTTCAGGATTCACGTCAAGCCCCACCCGTTTCAGCATTTTCTTTGCTTCAGCAATCGTCTGATTCCAGTCCACCAAGTTTCCGCGTTTAACTTCGTTTCCAACAAAAATATTTTCATAAACCGTGAGATCCGGAAATAAAGCTAACTCCTGATAGATGATAACGATGCCGGTTTGAACACTGTCACTAATCTTATTGAACTGCTGAACACTTTCTTCAAACACGATGTCTCCTTCATACGTTCCATAAGGATAAACCCCACTTAGCACTTTCATCAGCGTGGATTTCCCTGCTCCGTTCTCCCCGATCAAACAGTGTATCTCGCCTTTTCTTACTTTAAAATTTACATTGCTGAGCGCTTTCACTCCGGTAAACGATTTGGAGATCTCGTTCATCTCCAAAATATATCCGCTCATCATGATCCCTCCAATTAGCCACTCCACAGTCTTCATTGTGAAAAATAGTGATAGACGTAGAATCTATCACTATTTCTCGTCCTGCTATTTTCTTATTCAAGCCCTGTAAAATCGTCGGCTTTATAATAATCAGAATCAATTAGTTCTTTCTTAACGTTGTCTTTGTTTACAACGATTACGTTCGTTTGTTTTGCTTTTACTTCCACGTTTCCATTGTCGTATGAACCTGTTGTTTCTGGCTTCTTCTCATCAAGGATCTCAACTGCCATTCCCATTGCATCCTTAACAAGTGTACGAACATCCTTAAATACAGTCATCGATTGTTTGCCATCAATCACATATTGGATAGAAGCTTTTTCTGCATCCTGTCCTGTTACGAGGTAGCTAGAAACCGCGCTGTCTGATCCAAATACATCTGCGATCGAACGAGCTGTTCCATCGTTTGGAGCTAGAATCGCAACATCACCTTTCAAGTCTGCCTTAGCAGCCGTCAAATGTGTTTGCGCTTTGTTCTTCGCTTCGTTTGCGTCCCAGTTCGTTGTTACTTGGCCGATGATCTTGCTCAGCTCATCGCGAGAAAGTTCAGCTTTATCTTTTAAAGCTTCAGCTTCACTAGAGTTAGCGATCTTGAATGTGCCGTCAGCAATCTTAGGTTGAAGTACTTTCCAAGCTCCTTCAAAGAATAAGAATGCATTGTTATCAGAAGCCGCTCCAGCATAAAGGTAAAGCGGAGTGTTAGATCCTTTAGCGTTGTCGATCAAGTATTGACCTTGTGCAGCACCCACTGCCAAGCTGTCAAACGTTACATAATAATCAACCGCATCCGTATTCGTGATCAAACGGTCATACGCAATAACCGTGATGTCATCTTTTTTTGCTGCTTCTACTGCCGCAGCTGCTGCATCACCGTCTTGTGGACAGATGATAAGAACATCGATTCCTTTGTTGATCAATGTTTCAACGTTTTCTTTTTCTTTTGCAGAAGATCCTTGGCTGAACAGAATCTCAGTCGTGTAATCCGTTCCTTTTAAAGCATCCTTAAATCTTTGCTCGTCCTGCACCCATCTAGGCTCATCTTTCGTAGGTAAGACGATACCCACGCTTACCTCACTATTGCTGTCACTGCAACCAGCTGCAACAAGCATAAGCATGACAACAGCAAGCATCAGAGATAGTAATTTACTTTTCTTCATTATCAGTTCCCCCTTTAAAGAGTACTTACAAGGTAATTATAGCTACGAAAAAAGAAGGTTTGAAAGCGCTATCATTAGCACTTTATTAATATCGTCTGTATTTTTTTAACTAAGGGGTTTTTTTACAGCCGCAAAAAAAGACAACGCCAATATACTAGCGTTGTCTTCACCATTATTATCTATTTCGCATTCTCATCAGGCTGATGAATGCCGAAAATATTGCCTTCTGTATCTATGTAGTATCCTTGCCAAGCCATTCCTGGCAGCGCGTACTTCGGCATCGCTACTTTTCCGCCTTGCTCTAAAATCTTGGCTTCTGTTTCATCATAGCTTTCAACACCCATCGTACATGCATATCCATTTAATGCTTGGTTCGGTTCAGGCGGCGGGCTCTGTCTTTGCATCAAAGCACCATTGATCCCCATTTCTTTGTCGTCCCCAGTCACTGCACCGTAATATGGCATTCCGGCAAATTCACTCCAATCTTGAAATGACCAGCCAAACACCTCACCGTAAAACTTCATTGCCCGCTCCATGTCATCCACATGAATTTCAAAATGCACTAATCTTCCCATGAGTAACCTCCTGATTTTTTTATAATAAAACCACTTAAGTCATTCCATACACATAATAGTAATTCCTTTAAACGAGAAAATACGGCAACAAAAAGGCACCTTCAACGCTAAACAACGTCTCAGGTGCCATCTATTATGCTGCTTTTTGAATATTAATTTCTTTTCCTTCTTTACGCCACTCTTTGTACTCAGCAGCCGCTGTAAAAAGTACGTCTGTTGATGAATTTAGAGCTGTTTCAAAAGAATCTTGTAAAACACCGATGATAAAGCCGACACCAACTACTTGCATCGCCACATCACCTGGGATGCCGAACAGACTACACGCTAGAGGGATCAATAATAACGATCCACCAGCAACCCCTGAAGCGCCACACGCGCACACAGCGGATAAAACACTTAGAAGAATAGCTGTTCCGAGATCAACCTGAATGTTTAGTGTATGAACCGCGGCAAGCGTTAAAACAGAAATCGTAACCGCAGCACCTGCCATATTGATCGTCGCCCCTAATGGGATGGATACAGAATAATTATCCTTGTCCAAACCAAGCTTCTCACATAACTTCATGTTAACAGGAATATTGGAAGCAGAGCTACGTGTGAAGAATGCTGTTATTCCACTTTCTTTCAAGCATTTGAAAACAAGCGGATAAGGATTTTGTCTGATTGCTGCGAAAACAATAAGTGGATTCACAATCAAGGCAACAAATAACATACAACCAATTAAAAGTCCTAACAACTTGCTATAACCCAATAATGATTCAATACCGTTTGACGTAATTGATTCAACGACTAGTCCCATGATTCCCAGAGGTGCTAACTTAATGACCCATGTTACCAATTTAGCTACAGCGTCCGAAACGTTTGAAATCATCGTTTTTGTCGTTTCCTGTGCACTTCTTAAAGCAAGTCCTAAAAGCACTGCCCATGCCAGGATACCGATATAATTCGCGTTAACCAAAGCGTTGAATGGATTATCAACAACGTTCATCAGCAGCGTTTTTAGTACTTCAGCAACACCACCCGGAGGGGTAACCCCTTCAGCTCCCTTACCAAGAGTCAGACCTACAGGGAAGATAAAACTTGCAATAACAGCTGTTAATCCAGCTAAGAATGTACCTATAAGATAAAATAAAATAATGGCTTTCATGTTCGTCTGATGGCCCGCTTTATGTTGCGCGATCGCCGACATAACCAAGAATAATACTAATACAGGTGCGATTGCTTTTAGTGCACCTACAAATAAAGTGCCAAAAATAATAACAGGTTTTGCTGCTTGCGGAATCGTTACAGCTAGGATAATACCAACAATCAATCCTATAATGATCTGTTTAACAAGACTTAACTGATTCCACTTTTTCAGTATACGTTTCATAGATGTCATCACCAATCTAGTTAGAATTGTAAAGCTGTTTATCTGAATAAACCTGTAGCATACGTCTTTTAACAGATAGGAATAAGAAAGCCCACCAAATTAAATCCACCTGAAAAAGACAATTGTCCTTCTATTAAATAGTATTATAGTGAGTATTTCGACTTAATACAATGTATTTATAAAAGTTGTAATAATTAGAATATTTTGATAAATATTAACGGGTTTGTTTTACTAGAATAAAACCTCAGGATATTATTCCTGAGGTTTTCATTTTGTATTACAGCTACCAATGGTTCGATTAATTAATACCAACCGCATCAAAGCCTGCGTTAACTGCTGTTACTTCAGTACTTCCTGAACCATAAAGATCTGTTGCAGCTTGTACGATGGCTTGACGAGCTTCACTAAAGTTAGAATTCGATGTTAAGTAGACCGATAGTGCACGGTAATAAATTTTACCTAATTTTTCTCTACCAAGCTCCTCACCAATCAGATATGCAGCATGATTCGTAATGGAAGAGTTCACATGTACACCACCATTATCTACATTCAGCGGCATGTTATAATATTCATCCATATGTGCTGGATAGACCCCACTGCCATATGCCGCCCTTTGCGGGTTGCTGACAACAACACTGTTCGGGTCGCTTAAGCTACGCAATCTCGTTACGCCATCTGCTTTTGCAGCCGGTGCCATGATGTCCTCACCCATTTCCCAATCACTATCATCAACGAGTGCACCAAAAACGTCAGCGAATGATTCATTAAGTGCTCCCGATTGGTTACGGTAAGCTAGATTTGCGGTATGCGTAATCACACCATGTGTCATTTCATGTGCCGCAACATCAAGACCTGCAGATAATGGAATGAAAAATTCTCCGTCACCATCTCCGTAGGCCATATAACGTCCATTCCAGAATGCATTATTGTAATCGACTCCCATGTGTACATAGGAATTGATCGCCATACCTTCTCCATCCAAAGAATTCCGGCCATGCTCATTCAAATAATACTCATAGACCTTTTCAGAATTATAGTGTGCATCAACAGCAGCTCGGTCATAGTCACTCGTAAAGGAAGCTGAATTCCCCGTATAAATCTTATCATTACTAGAGTCCCAATCACTCGTAGCATCATACGTAAAGATTCCTTCAAGATTTTCATGAGAATAATCTGCTAAAGCAAACCTTGTACCAGATTTCGGCTCTTTCACTCGTGTAATATGTAATTTTCTATGTTCACCATGAACGCCAAGGCCAGAGCCTGTTTGCGTTTTATGTTCATCAGCATGCATGAGCCCATTATACTGATCGATGACTTCTCCTGTCTTAGCATCTACAAATACAAACCAGTTTCCAGGTTCTTCACCCATAAAGTTAACGTTTATTTTATAAGCGGTGTGATTCTTATTTTCAAATGGATAGATAACGAGCTCAGATGTTGGTTCATACGTTAGCTCTTGAGGAGCTTTAACCGATGATAAAGCAGATTGTAGCGCAGCTTGTTTACTGATGGCAGCTTGTGTATCTACGAGTTGATCGACAATCGTTTGATTCGTTCTTCCATTCACAGAAACGATCTCATGATTTTTATTAAAATGGGCAACGACTTCGGAACCTTCTACAGGAATCCCATTGACTGCTTGTGAAAACCGTACGTGAGTCATTCCAAGTTCATCTTTATTTACACTTTTTACTTTTAAATTTTTTTCCGGACTTTTAATACCTGTTTTATCTTGATTTTTCTTTAAATAATTTAGTGCGTTAGAAGAACTGCTTGAGGAAAACTTCTCTGCATTTCTTTCCTTCACAAAAAAAGGTACACTCGCTTTCTCATTCCATTCTTTAGCCACTTGAACACGGTTGACTTCACTTGAATGAACAGGTTGTGCAAGTACATTAACCGGAATGGAACTTAATAGAAATGCAGATGACAAAATGACGGAACCTATAAGCTTTTTCTTCACGAAACGATACCTCCTATTAATTGGTTATTATCATTATATAGGAGAGGAAAAAATTCCGAATGAACAATAAGAATTATCTTAATTTTACAAAAATATAAATATTAACTATGGGCATGAGCGTCGTATAGGTGAAATCTACTAATTAAGACTAACGTGTTCAAAAATTCAAAGGAGAATCTCTCACTAGTTTTCAGCCCCATAAAAAAAGAAAAAAGCATAGGTATCACCTGCTTTCTTCTTCATAAAAAAATCTCTACTTTAAATTTAATTCCTATCAGATTCATTTTCCGAATGATATGACCTATGAACTAACTTTACTTAAAAGTTTCCAATGTCCTTCAGAAATCACTTCAGTCTCACCATTAATTACTTTGATTGCGGTATCATCATCAATAGCATATGCTGGTCCATTAATCTCAGCAGCCCATTGTTCTGCAGCTGCCATGGTGTTTTCCGGCAGCATCTCGTGATCAACATGTGGAAAGATTGAAAAATCGACGAATCCAAGTGCTTGATCTTCACCGCTCGGTGGAGTCCAGCCAACGAAATCTTTCCCAATCTTAGGTGTCATCACCATACTACCTGCACTCATTCCCACATATACTGCACGAAGAGATGGTAATATCTCTGCTAGCCCCGACTGCTGCATCCAATGATACAGGTAAAGAGCGTCTCCGCCCGAAACTAAAAAGACGTCGGTCTCCTTTACGAGGGGTACCCAGCGTTCTTTGTCTATGCTTGGCAGCGCAGTAAGCTCGAGCACACCTACTGACTTCCAGCCTAGGTTAACCATAGGATTTTCCTCTTTCCCGGTGATGAACTCCCAAGCTTTCACGCCTGGTCCCACCCAGGGATGTCCGTACATGGCAGTAGGTATACAAAGGGCGTTGCAATCAGCAATTGGCTTGTCCAACATATCAACGAGCGCCTCATGTATGCTTTTGTTAATCACGCCTCCAGATGTGAGCAGTAATTTCATAACGTAACTCCTCCTTGCTTTTCCATGAATGTATCTATAATTCTACAGAAGCTGTCACCTTCCTCTTATACACCTTGTGGAGTTACTTTTAGACTCAGTTATTACTTCATATAATTCTCAATTAATTCAAAGCATCTCTTCTCTGTAAGATTGTTTATTGTTCTTACATATTCGTATTGCTCCAATGTACCGCCTTCATATTTAAGAGATTCCTTTTTAGCTATATTTTCCCTATTAATTAACCATTCACGTTGTTCTTTTCTTAATTGGTTCATCTCTTCTTTATTGAGTTGCTTCTCTAGTACTCCATAAATTTCGTTTAACAAGTCATCTAATAGTTCGTATGCATCGCCTTCCACTTTCTTCAAAGCGAATGTTGTATCATCTAGTGGATTCTTTCTCATCTCTGCTACTTTATTCTTCATCTCTTCCCATTTTTGAAGATATTTTTCTTTTGTACTTTCCTTAATTTCAGAAGCATCTTTCTGAGACATATCTACCTTTTCATTAGTATGCTCACTTCCTGAAGCTTTTTCAATATCATCTTTATTTGAAATATCTGCACCTGATTTTTGAGTTGATTTTTCATTTTTTGATTCGTTATCCGTTGATCCATTTGAAGGATCGATTGAATTTCCACAAGCGGATACTATAACGAGCAGAACGGTTACAACAATGATTAACAACTTCCGATTGTTTTTCATGAACGTACCTCCCTTTTGTATTTGATCTAGCAGTTGTTAGCTTCACCTTAACATAAATTACCTCTTGATGAATTTAATGGATTCAAATCAAAAAAACAGCATGTACCCATAAGGTATCATACTGTTTTTCAATCTATTTCTTTATTCTTTTAGAAGTTATTAATGATTGATTTGATCTAGCAACGCTCTCACTTCATCCGTTGATTTTGTGTTCATCAACTGATTGCGTAATTCTGCCGCTCCTGGGAATCCTTTTACATAGATTTTGAAAAAGCGGTGAAGTCCTGTGATAGAACGCGGCACTTCTTCCGCGTATTGATCTTGAAGATCAAGCTGCAGTCTTAACAGATCAAGATATTCTTTGCTGCTGTGCTCTCTTGGCTCTTTTTCAAAAGCAAAAGGATTTTTAAAGATTCCTCGTCCGATCATAACACCATCAATTCCGTATTTTTCAGCAAGCTCTAGCCCTACTTGACGGTCCGGAATGTCTCCGTTAATCGTTAGTAACGTATCTGGTGCAATTCGGTCACGCAGCTTTTTAATCTCAGGAATAAGCTCCCAATGAGCATCTACAAGACTCATTTCCTCTCTTGTGCGCAAATGGATAGAAAGGTTTGCAATATCCTGCTCTAAAATATGCGTAAGCCACGCTTCCCACTCATCAATTTCTTTAAACCCAAGTCGTGTTTTCACACTAACAGGCAGTCCGCCAGCTTTAGCCGCCTGAATTAATTCAGCCGCTACATCTGGACGTAGAATAAGGCCACTTCCTTTTCCTCTTTGTGCGACATTCGGTACAGGGCAGCCCATGTTAATGTCGATTCCTTTAAAGCCCATCTCTTTCATGCCAATACTCATTTTACGGAAATATTCAGGGTTATCTCCCCATATATGTGCCACCATCGGCTGTTCATCTTCTGTAAACGTCAAACGGCCGCGAACACTTTTTAATCCCTCTGGATGACAATAGCTATCTGAGTTTGTAAACTCCGTAAAAAACACATCCGGTCGCCCAGCCTTACTTACAACATGACGAAAAACAACATCTGTCACGTCCTCCATTGGAGCAAGTACAAAAAACGGACGCGGCAGATCACGCCAAAAATTATCTATCATTGATGCTCAAATCCTCTCACTATAATGCAACTTCAAAATCCCGGTAAAATAAATATTCTTTTACTCTTATATCATGATTGTTCACTCAATATCAATCACTGCACATTTATAATTTATGGAAATTTACAAATGTACAAAAAAGCCTCTCGATGATTATGATATCAATACCTTCTTTTTCGTCCCTGCCCTTCTCACCTGCAGGTCTGCACCTTTATTAACTTTTAAAGTTATTTAAATATTTCATGTTTAATTAATTCAATCCTTTTTTAAATAGCCCATTCTCTTCAGTTCCTCGTATACGATCCAAGAGAACTTTTTTCTGCCCTCACTGTTTAAATGATCGGGGTCGATAAAATATTCTTGCTTGTTTACGAATCTTGGATCACTCATATAATTTAACAATGGAACATCTAGATTTAGAGCTTCTAAATGCTGAAAAACAAGTCTATTCATAACTTCTTTATTGAAATATTTTTGATAAGACTGATGAACGGGCTCCATGGTCAACACGACGTGGTAGCCTTTATCGCTGCAATAATCTACAATTTCTTCTAACTGCTTTACATTTGGTTCAATGTTATTGTTTTCTATTGCTTCCTGGTACTGTTCTTCTATTTTCTCATATTTTCTTTCTGAATAATCTTTACCGTTATTTGACCAAGGTTGATGAGAATTCCATCTTAAGTCTTTTAGTTTACCCGTAATTGCAGAGCTAAGACTCCCAGTATTTGTCCCAGGTAAATTCAAGTAAGTGTAATAATCAATAATATTATACGGTTCAATATCACTACGATCTAAAACTCTATAATAGTTCCCAATGTTCTTAGCCTCAGAATTGGCGAAAGTCATCTGAGAGATGGAAACGAGAACGACACCACCAGGTTTAAGATGCTCACCATACTCTTTCAACAATTTAGAGTCGTATTGAATGGTCTGAGAAGGAAGCGCTAAGTCCAGATGGGACAAACCAGTGGGCTTAAAATAATAACCATACATCGAATGAGATGCACCTAGATTGATGAGATCAACAGGATGTGGTTGTTTCTTAAATGCCAGTATGTCATGATCAATATTGTAATCATATGAATCCTTAACGAATTGATTGATCGGCATAAAAAGTAGGATAACAACACCGATGATAATTGTTAACTTGATGAATAAACGTAACATAGCAAATCCTTTCAACACCGTGTATCTTTTATCAAATCTTCACCTAAACTACACATGGAAGTTGTTGTATCAAAATCCACCATAAACAAATCCATTCTCTGTAACACCTAATATAAGAACTGAAAAAATAAGAAAAATATAAAATGCCAATCTAGTAAATGTGGAGCGCTTTGATAGGAATTCCCATGCTGAACCATTGTTTCTTTCTATATATTGAAACAGTTGTAGAATAATAAAGAAAAAAATAAAAAGTAACAGATCAAATAACGGAAAAATTTCAAAAGCTTTAACCATTCCCACCGGGCTCCAAGAGCTGATGCTCAAGAAAAGTTTTGCGTGATCAAATGCTTGTGCTACGGTATCCGATCGAAAAAAAACTCTAGAAAAGCAGACTAGAAGAAAGGTTATTGCAATCTTCAACCACCTATGAAGCACTGGAGTTCTATCCAATCGAATAAACGAAGCCATACTTTCACGATAAGATTTCGTTGCATCTCCAAACACGCGATAAAACCCATGAATGAGACCCCATAATACAAAAGTCCAAGCTGCTCCGTGCCAGATGCCGCTTACTAAAAAAGTAATCACAATGGCAAAATAGATTTCACTTCTCTTTTTTTTCCTCTTACCTAACGGGAAGAAAATATAGTCCCTAAGCCATGTGGAGAGCGTTATATGCCATCTACTCCAAAAATCTGAAATCGAAACAGCAAAGTGCGGCTGCCTAAAGTTTTCAGTTAAATTGATTCCCAACATTCTTGCGCTACCAATGGCAATGTCACTGCATGCTGAAAAATCAGCGTATAACTGTATCGAGAATAAGATAGTAGCTAGTACGATTTCAGAACCAGACGGGTTAGGACTATCGTAAACACTAGCAACGATTGGAGCTAGTCGATCTGCAATCAATGTCTTTTTAAAAAAACCCCATGCGATTCTCTTCATTCCATATACTAAATTTTCATAGTTTAAACGCTGTTCGACTTTCAATTGTGGAATTAATTTTTTGGCACGTTCAATTGGCCCTGCAACCAGTTGTGGAAAAAATGCAAAATAGACCGAAAAATAACCATAATGTCTTTCAGCTTTTTGCTTTCCATAGAAAATATCCACAAGATAACTTACAGCCTGAAATGTATAAAATGAAATGGCTAATGGCAGAACAATCTCTTGGTAGGGTATCGCATAATTCCAACCCATGGATGTCGCCAACGACCGAAGCGATTCATTCACAAAATTAAAATATTTAAACCAACCAAGAAAAAACAACAATACAGAAATACCAACGATCATGGCTTTTTTCTTCTGTTTTTTGGTCTCCTGTTTTTCAATGAAAATTCCAGTGAAATAAGTAAAAGCTGTGCTAATTAAGAGTAATAGTATAAATTGAATACTTAAACTAGCGTAAAACACATAACTTGCAACCAATAAAAGAACCCATCTCAATCGATGGGGGATTATATAATTCAACAAAACGGTTATTGCGAGAAATAGAA
Source organism: Fictibacillus nanhaiensis (assembly GCA_016401345.1). Lineage (GTDB taxonomy): Bacteria > Bacillota > Bacilli > Bacillales > Fictibacillaceae > Fictibacillus > Fictibacillus phosphorivorans. The sequence goes on from JAEACG010000005.1 coordinate 238,026, forward strand.
GAAACTCAATTGATATAAAAGTCATTCAATCACCTGATAAAAAATTACCTTATATTTTTTTCTGATAAAACGAACTAGAAATTATGCATAAATGGCATTGCAACACGTTGAACAGATGGTGGTCGGTCATAGAGATCACCAACTATAAATTAGCCAAGTTTAGGGAGGTTTGAATAGAGGATTTTTCCAAAGTGATTCCGTGGGATTTCCTCAATTCTCATAATCTTAAAGCCCTTCAAGTTTAATTTTTCCTTGACTATTTTTTTTATCTGAACATAATCATCTCTTAATGTGTAGATATACATTTGGTCATCACTTCCAGCACAGATACAATCGTGGCCATGCTCATGTAAAAACAATTCTACATCATCAAGACTGATGCGGTTTCCATACACTTTTATCATTCTTTTAATGCGTCCTGATATGAAGAAATACCCATCCTCATCAAAGTAAGCCATATCTCCTGTACGCAAAACACCTTTATTCTCATCTTTTTTAGAAAGATCGAATAACGACTCAGCATACCCTAAGGAAACATTAGGCCCTTTGTATATCAATTCACCTGTCAAATGAGGTGCTGTAATTTTGTTTCCCTTGTCATCTTGAATGAATAGCTCTCCACCTGGAATAGCAATACCGATACTCCCTGCTTTTTCAAGATTTTTCTCATAGGGTAGATAGGTCATCCGGGCTGTCGCCTCTGTTTGACCGTACATGGTAAAAAACTGAATCCCTTTCTGATTACACACATTAGCAAATTTGCGAGAAAGCGTTTCGTTCAATTTGCCACCTGCTTGAGTTAGTTTTTTTAAACTTGGCAGACTAAGCTCTTCAAACTTCATCCTGTCAAGCATCTCATACACAAAAGGAACTCCACCAAAAGTTGTGACTTGCTGTTCCTTACATAAATTCCAAAAATCCTTACTCATTAAAGAAGCCCCCGTTACAACGACTGTGGCTCCACATACGAAATGGCTGTTAATAATAGAAAGCCCGTAGGAGTAATTCATTGGTAGTGTAGTGATCGGTTTTTCGTTTTCATGGATATCAAGGTACTTTGCTATTGATACAGCGTTTTCAAAAATATTTTCATAGCTTAAACGAACAAATTTGGGGCTCCCCGTACTTCCAGAGGTTGTTAAGAGTAGAGCAAGATGTTCATGAAGATTATGTTGAAAATGGGTAGGACATTTATATAATGTGTAATCTCCATATACAAATGAAGAATCCATTGTCTTTGAGAGATCTTGATTATTACTACTTGCCCAGATGTAAGCAGGCTTATAAAGATGAACCAGTCTTCGTAACCGATCTATATGGATGGATGCATCCAAAAGCACGGGGACAATGCCACCTCTAATAAAGCCCACGTAACCAAATAAAGACTCTTTATTATTTGAGCACAAACAAAAAACGAGCGTTCTTTCACCCACATTACCGCAGATGGCATCCGATAATTCTACCATTTCTGAGTATGAATATTCTCGGTCTGCATATACAGCTGTGCGGTTCCCAAACTGCTCCATTTTTTTGAAGTTATTCATTAATAATGTTCACTCCCGAACGTTCCAATAGCTCAATTCCAGACTGATAAGAATTGAATTCCGTCATCCATTCTGAATCTAATGAGACATCAAATGCATCCTCAATCTCACAAATGAGCGCCATATGTGCGATTGAATCCCATTCTGCTGATTCTGCTAATACTAAATTCTCAACTACTTCATCTTCCTCTAGTTCCAACACATTAATAAAGGCATTTCTATATTTTTCGATGTTCCTCATCATTTACACCCTTTCATTTGAAGACCAAACAAGTTCTATATACCTAATCAATCTCCAGACACTTCGGAGAATAAGATTTTTCTGTCAAAGTTACTACAAACTACGACAAACTACAGGATCGTAAGTAATTATTAATAAGAACTATACAACATGTACAAACTATTATTGCGTTTCTTATTGATAATAATTATCATTCCCAAGCATGATTCTAGCATATCGACTTTTGAAAAACAATAACACTTGCAAACTGTTAAAATTAGGAATGCAATATCTACTTCAGCCCTAACTGTGACACACATTTCGTGAGCAGTCTGCAAAGTCATCTTCACAGTCAAAATAAAAAAAGAAGTGAGCCCTCTTGAAGGCTCACTTCCTGTAATTATCAATACTCATTTTCATTCATTTACAATCTTGTCACATCTTGCCCACACTGCTGATACGTTCCCTTCAAAACAATGCCAAAGTCATTGTCTTTATCTCTACGGCATCCTTACAATTCGAACAGTAAGTATAAAAGGAATATATAGCCATTTTTATTTTATAATTAGTTAAGCTCAAGCAATGCAACAGCTTCAACATGCGTCGTCTGAGGAAACATATCGACCGGCTGGACTTTCTGCGTTTTAAATCCACCATCTTCAAGTACGCGTAAATCACGTGCTAGTGTGGCTGGGTTACAGCTCACATAGACTACGCGCTTAGGCTTCATTTCGATGATAGTTTTTAATAACTCCTCGTCACAGCCTTTTCGTGGTGGATCCACGACGATCACATCTGGCGTGATGCCTTGTTTTTTCCACTCGGGAATCACATCTTCTGATTTACCAACAGCAAACTCAGCGTTATGAATGTTATTTAACTCCGCATTGCGGCGCGCGTCTTCAATCGCTTCTGGTACGATTTCTACACCGTACACTTTTTTTGCTTTTTGTGCGAGGAACAGGGAGATTGTCCCGATTCCGCAATACGCATCGATGACCGTTTCATCACCATTCAGTTCCGCATATTGTAACGCTTGATCATAAAGCACTTTCGTCTGGTCTGGATTGATCTGATAAAACGAACGCGCTGAGATGGCAAACTTGATGTCGCCAATAAAATCATAAATATATTCAGCACCCCAAAGCACGCGTGTTTCTTCACCAAAAATCACGTTCGTACGTTTTGAGTTCACATTTTGAACGATTGATTTAATCTCAGGTAGTGCTTTTCGGATATCTTCTACTATCTTCTTACGCTGCGGCAGGTCTTGACCGTTCGTTACGAGTACAATCATTAAATCACCTGTCGTTTTCCCGTATCGCGCAATGATATGACGAAGAATACCTTTATGTTTTTCTTCATTATAAGCACTGATATTGTACTGATTCACGATTTCTTTCACAGCTTGTACCGCGTCGTCGTTCGTATCCCCCGTGATGATACAGCTGTCCATCTCTACAATTTCATGGCTGCGCTTCTGGTAAAAACCTGTGATGATGCGGCCGTTGCGTTCACCAACTGGCACTTGCGCTTTATTACGATAACGCCAAGGTTCTTCTCCCATGCCAAGTGTTGAGAGAACTGGAACGTCTTCTAACTTTCCGATTCTCGCTAGAACGTCTTCTACTAACTTGCGTTTGTATTCCAACTGTCCTTCATAGGATAGATGCTGAAGCTGACACCCTCCACACCATTTATAGATCGGACAAGGTGGTTCAACACGTTCAGGGCTCTCTTCGATCAGCTCTTCTAAACGACCAAAACCGAATCCTTTTTTCACACCTACAACCTTGATCTTCGCACGCTCGCCAGGCAATGTATTCGGCACAAACAAAGTAAACCCATTTACACGAGCAACTCCTGCCCCCTCATGGGTTAAATCCACTATATCTACTTCATAACTTTCATTTTTATGAACAGGCAAATCAGCCTTTGTCATTGTCATCGTCCCTTTTTGTCTCTTATGCTTTTCTGATTGTAGCATAACTGTTAGTGGACACCAAATGCTTACATAAAAAAACGGACCACCTATATGTGGCCCAGACGTAAGAATTTTTTAAGAAGAAGGGTAACTCGATAAATAAGAAAAAGAACGGCTTACCTTTTGAGCAAAATTTAAAGGTGGTTCGACGGATTGAACATGCATGTACATAATCTGCGGATTAACGTATAGCCAGTGATTATGAAGCGCACTTACAATGAGCCCCTGGTGAACAACGGCATACATAAAACGTGGTATTTCTTCCTGTAGAACAGCAATTTCTAATAGGTTCAAAGCATTTCCGCTTTGATCCAAAGACTCAAACGATACCCCTACTGGAAGTACCGCTTTACTTGGTTTTCCTTGCACAGTAGCTGAAAACGTTCGGTGCAGGGAGACCGAACAAACACCTTGGTGATTTTGTGAACGACCATTTAATATTTTGGCAAACTGCTCGCACAGATTCTGGTTGCTATCCATCTTCTAAAAACTCCTTTGGAAGCAAGGGAATATGAAATAGAGCGTTATGCCCCCTGAAATCTATTTTACTTTTCAACTTACAAAGCTATGACAGGGTTTTTTTATGATTAAATAGATGTCTTATATGGACAGCTGTATCATTAAATTAGCATTCGTATTCCATTTTTATAAACTTAAATTCACTACCGTTTGTAGCTTGCATAAAAGTCTTAATTTCTTTAAAACCCATTTTTCCATAAACGTTAATCGCTCTTTGATTAAATGTCGCTACAGATAATGTTATTTTTTTTGGTTTGTATTCACTTTTCACAAACTCTATCCCTGATTTCAGAAATTTGAAGCCTATACCTTTACCGGTTAAGTCTGGTCTCATTCCTAAACCAATATCATATATCCGTTCATCTTCTTTATTAACGCTAAAAAAACCAATTAGTTCATTATTATTAAGGACTGAATACACAGATTCCCCTCTCTTTTCTTGGTTAATAAATTCTGCTAAATCATCTCTATCTGACTCCATATTATAGAAAGAATACTCTCCATCATAGTGCCATTGAAACGCAATCTCCTCAGCTTGTTCTTGAGTCATAACCTGAAATAGGTAAGTCATAAACATCTCCCGTTACTCATTTTTTAATAAAAAAGAACACTCAGCAGATTTCGCTTCAGTATTCTTTGACATGGTTGGTTTAAGGTTTAAGTCGTTCTTTTGGTACGAGTAGTTCAAAGTGATGGTGTAAATTTTCAAACTCACCAGGCAGGATGCCTCCGAGCTCTCCATCTAGGTTGATCTGCATCTTTTCGCGAGGCGTTACTTTAACACGCTTTGCCTTCTTATAAATGACATGATCATCATGAATGTGTTCCCCACGGATCGCAAGAGATGCAATACGTACAAATTCTGCAAGATTCGTTTTCTTTAAGATGATTACATCAAAAAGACCGTCATGGAATTCTGATGATGGAGCAAGCTTCTCAAAGCCTCCAACTGAATTTGTGTTAGCTACTAAGAAGAGCATGATCTCGCCTTCGTATTTTTCTTTATCATCGAATTCGATCTCTACAAATGTAGGACGAATCGACGGCAACATCTCTATTCCTTTTAGGAAATACGCCAGTTGTCCGATCATCGTCTTCAGCTTGCTTGGCACTTCATACGTTAGCTCTGTTATACGACCGCCACCTGCGATGTTAATGAAGAACCTGTCGTTTACTTTACCAATATCAACAGGCATATGTACACCACCGCATAGAACGTCACAAGCTCCTTCAATCGTGCGCGGCACACCTACTGCACGTGCAAAGTCATTCGTAGTTCCCGCAGGAATGATTCCTAGCATTGGGCGATCTTCTAGTCCTGCTAATCCATTGACCACTTCATAGATCGTTCCGTCTCCACCAGCTGCGATAACCAGGTCGAAGCCTCTTTCCCCTGCTGCACGTGCAGCGCGAGTCGCGCAACCTTCTTCGGGTGTTGTTGCATGACATGACGTTTCATATCCTGCATTTTCAAGTCTGTCTAGAATATAAGGAAGCTGTTTTTTTACCGTTTCTCTTCCCGAACTTGGATTATATATTAGTCGAGCTCGTTTCATATCTTTCACCTTCATTGTTTGACTTCTTTTAAAAGTTTTAACCTAAATTTGTTTGTTGTATAACTGCAAAAAACAGCCCACTGCCGGACTGCTTCTGTCGATTCCTCTTATATTATAGTGATACCTGTCTTAAATTGCAAAGCAGTTATCTCCCAGTATGTGTTAAAATTGTGTCTAAATTGTAGGGGGTCTGTCCCGGGGTCTGACCCCGGGACAGACCCCTTAAAGGATTTCTTACATTTTTTGTAGAATTATACAATTAAAGCAGCTTACGGCCTGGACAAGCTTCATCTCTTTCTTGATTCGCATATATAAGGAATAACAACATACGGTAACGAGTAACAACACAATTTAAGGAGGTGCTTCTATGTTTTGGCTATACATTTTAGGACCTATCGCCGCGGTGACTTTACTAGCCGCAATCGTCAACTGGAGAACAAGGCTAAAGTACAGAAGGTATAACTACAAATACGAGCTTGAAGAGCATGTTAGTGATCAAAACAAGATCAATAATGCAGCAGCCTGGAACGCATCCCAACATAATCACCACTCGGGTGGTAGCGGTGGTGGAGGATTTTAAAAGACAGGATCTCATTTCCTGTCTTTTTTATATTATCTAGGAGGTTAAGATGACACATACAATCGGCATTTCTGGCAGTACCATCATGTCTGATGAAACAAAATTCAACGATCTGTTTCGAGTTCATGAGCAGATCACACATATTGAGATTGGAGAATTCGAAAATGAAGATGCCTTTCAGAGGTTTCTATCACTTCTAAAGAATAGCAACAAAACCTTTGGCATCCACTCTCCCATCTATAGAAATGGAAGTAAATATGATTTATTAGAGAAGTTTCAATATACACCTGAACAAGCATGGACCTTGTTCGAAAAGGAAATTCAGCGTCTCGTTGAATTAGGCGCCCAGTATATCCTTGTTCATTTCCCTTATTTTCAAGGATGCGCCCGTAATCCCGATAAGTTAATTGAGCAGGGTCTGAAACGATTATCTGAACTACAGCAAACATACAACTTGCCGATCGTCTGCGAACCAAAGCTTGGATTGGATAAATCGCCAAAAGGAATACAGTACCTAAATGATTTTCCTATCACAGTATGGAAAAAATACGGACTGAAGCTGTGCATCGATATTGGTGATTACCTATTAGCGGCAGATGAAAAGGCTCTAAACATGATTCAGAAGTGGAAAGATCACATTAAAGTTGTCCATCTACACAACATTGAATATATGGATGACAAATACATATGGGTTCCGATCCATCCATCACATGAAGATGACGGACGACATTATTCCCTTAAGGAAATTCTCCACGTTTTATCAAGTTACCCCGATCTTATTTGGATACTTGAACATACACCGCACTCAAATCCTTCTGAGACATTTATTCAAGAAGGAATCGACTGGTTGGCAAAAGATGTTTTTCTGAAAAAATACTGATGATTTCCATTCAGTATTTTTTTGTTGGAAATTTAATACATAACGCTATTCAAAAGACATGTCAATTCGTTTACAATTATTACATACAGATTATTCTGTTAACTACAGCTACAAAAAGAGGTGTATAAATGAACTTTTCATTTACGAGTTATCTGAAGAGGCTTCGGTCGATCTTGATCGGCGTTTTGATCATCAGTTTTCTTCCTTCTATCTTTTTTGGCATCGCACCACTTCAAAGCATGAAGCTTTGGGAGTACACCATCGAGAATCGAAAATATAGTCTTTTTCCGGATATTTTTGATAAGTTTTTTTACTCGATGACGATTTTCTTTACAGCCCTACTCCTAGGTCTCCTAGTAGCGTTACTGCTTACCTTCTTAGCGACACTGCTGCCAAGACCCATAAAGCGCGCTGTCTATGGATTTTTAACACTATTAGAATCATTACCAGATCTTTTTATCGTTATCGCGCTACAAGTCTCAGCAGTATATATCTTTAAGAAGACTGGATTATTAATCGCGAACGTTTCTGGTGCCTACGACAACCGCATCTTCTTTTTTCCGATTCTAACACTATCTGTCCTGCCAACGATTCAACTCTTTAAGATTACCTTTCTACTAATGAAAGAAGAGCAAAACAAACCATACATAACCGTAGCACGAGCGATGGGACTCGGAAACCTCTACATCACGCTCAATCATGTGTTCCGTAATATTATGACGAGTCTCTTTCAATATTCCAAGACCATCTTTGTTTTCATGCTTTCGAACTTATTCATTCTAGAATACGTCTTTAACTTGAACGGAATCATGACAATCATGCTGAACACGCAAGGTGTTTCGTTTATCATAACGGTCTTGTTTATCGCGATTCCTTTCTCCTTCCTGTTCGAGGTCATGGAATCTTACCGCGGAGGCTTAAACGTCCAAAAGGAGGATGCAGCATGATCGTTCGATTGCTTAAACAGCCGCAGTTCTTAATCGGGTTTCTATTTATCGTAAGTTTAATTTTATTAAGCTTTATTTATCCGTCTATCATGGATGTTCAGAAGGAATCTAAGTTTTTATATGACGAGAATGAAGTCATCGTTGGTGTTGCTCCTTTCTCACCAAAAGACATGCCTCCTTTTGGAACGGATATGAACGGAAAGCACTTATTGTATCTTGTTTTAGAAGGCGCAAAGTATACGATCCTCATCACTTTAGTCATCACTTTTCTTAGAATTTTCTTCGCCCTTTTCTTTTCCTTGTTTCATAGAAAATCGAAGAGTACGTTCTTTGACGATATCGTACAAGCTACTCTCTATATTCCAACAGCGATCTTAGCTTATATGTTCATGGTTCCGCTCTTTGTAAAAGATGCCACTGAGCCGATGGGCATGATGACTCTGATTGTCGTGCAGTGCTTGATTCTCGTTGGTATTGGTGTACCGCCTTTAGTATCAACGTTTTCTGAAGAGATACGCTCTATCCTAGCAAAAGATTATATTGTTAGCACCTTTTCATTAGGATCGAAAAAGCCATATGTCTATTACAAGCATGTCCTGCCTGAACTGAGCTCAAAACTCCTGCTTTTATTTGCTCAGCAAGCCATTCAAACATTAATTTTGTTAGCACACTTAGGTGTTCTTGCCGTTTTTATCGGTGGATCTAAAACCGTAATGATGGGTGATATCTTTAACTTAACGCCTGCAACCATTTCATTAAGCGGCGAATGGGCTGGTATCATCGGCCAATCATATCAGAAGCTCTTAACGGCTCCTTGGATTATTTTAGTGCCACTATCATTCTTTGCTTTTACGATTTTCTCGATCAATCTCATGATACAAGGTATACAGAACAGCCTCGAATCCAACAAATCATAAGTGAGGTGTGAAACATGTCTAACAGACTTTTAGAAATAAACAATCTAAACATAGCTTTCGGCAGTGGAAAGAACGTATTTAATGCGGTTACTGATTTAAGTCTCTCCGTCAGTAAAGGACAGACTGCCGCTCTTATCGGCGAATCAGGTTCTGGAAAAAGTGTCACTTCTCTTTCAGTGTTGAAAATTCTACCAGCCAATGGTCGAGCAGAGTCAGGCTCGATCCGTTTTGACGATAAAGAGATTTTGCAGATGACAGAAAAAGAGATGCAAAAAATACGAGGCAACGAGATCTCCATGATCTTTCAGGACGCGATCGCCTCACTGAATCCTGCTATGAAAGTGGGAATTCAGATCACAGAAGGCTTGAAATATCATAAACAGATAGCAAAATCAGAGCTTAGAACCGTGGCGCTCTCCCTTCTCGAACAAGTAGGTTTTCATAATCCTGCACATATTTTTGATCAATATCCTTCTCAGCTGTCAGGAGGCATGAAACAACGTATCTTAATCGCAATGGCCATATCCTGTAGACCTAAACTGATAATTGCGGATGAACCAACGACCGCGTTAGACGTAACGATTCAAAGGCAGGTATTGGATTTGATCGCTGATTATAAAATACGTGAAGACGCTTCTGTTTTAATGATCACACATGATTTTGGTGTTGTGGCAGAATATGCTGACTGGGTGTATGTCATGTTTGGAGGAAGAATCGTAGAATCAGGAGATGTGTTTACGATCTTTAATAATCCCATCCACCCTTATACAAAAGGCTTGATCGGCTGCATTCCAAGTATGGAGAGCGACAGCGAGCGTTTAAAGAGCGTTTACGATTATTCGTTTGAAGAAGCAGGGTATAAGGGAAGAAAATTCGCACCAGAGACTTATTCTATGGAGAGCAAAGTCTATCATGCTCCGTCTTCCCTTATCGAAGTGGAACCTGGGCATTATGTTCGTCTTTTTGATGAGAACGAGGTGACGATCGTTGGATAAACACTTGATAACCATCCAAAACCTTTCTAAGTATTTTATGACGAAGACAGGAATCCATAAAGCAATCGATGGAATAACTCTCGATATTTTTAAAGGCGAAACATTAGGTATTGTTGGGGAGTCTGGATCTGGTAAGACGACCCTTGGCCGAACGATCATGCGATTATATGAACCAGAGCACGGAAACATTACGTTTGATGGTCTGGACATCACACATATGCCCGAAAAAAAGTTGCGGCCATACCGTAAAGAATTTCAGATGATCTTTCAAAATCCTTATGAATCACTCAGCCCTCGTTTAACGGTCGGGGAAATTTTAGAAGAACCGCTTGTTATTCAGAGGATGTTAAGTAAAGAAGAGCGTACGAAGAAAGCTTACAATCTATTAGAAAAAGTCGGATTGCCGAAGACTTCTTATCTAAAAAAGATCCACGAGTTCTCCGGTGGGCAGCGTCAGCGGATCGGAATCGCTCGTGCATTGATGCTAGATCCTAAGTTTATTATTGCAGATGAACCCGTATCAGCGCTCGATGTATCTGTTCAAGCACAAGTGTTGAATCTATTAAAAGATCTTCAGTCCGAACTAGACCTAACCTGTTTGTTCATCTCACATGACCTTGGCGTGGTTCATTATATGAGTGATCGAGTTGCAGTCATGTACCTTGGCCATCTGATCGAATTGGCCCCAAAAGATGAATTGTACCGAAATCCGATCCATCCTTATACGAAATCTCTTTTATCATCCATTCCGATCGCAGACCCTGAGCGTCGAAATGCATACAGAGAACCTATCATTCTGCCAGATAAACCGCTCTATCCGCCACAGTTGATTCATGTTGGTAGCGATCATTACGTGTCTGCGAACATGATCAATATTAAAGAGTTTGAGATTGAAAATAATAGAAACCTCATTCGTAATTGAGCAAATGAAAAGAGACTGCGTTCTAAGCAGTCTCCCTTTTAAACTGAATAATTATTTTCGCAAAATCACAAACATACTCACGCTCATTGCTCCTATAGTAAAAATAGACGCAATGATTACACCAATCCATACCATGAATAGATCGTCTCCTGGATAAGCGGGTTCAAGTGTTGCATGATACCAAAGAATCCACCCTAAGAAAAAGAGAAAAAACGTGCTTCCGATGAACGCCATCCTCACTTTATCCTTCCACGATCCTCTCCACACTTCAGAAAATAGCATCCACGTAAAAAGACTGAGCGGTATGCACAGGCATAGCCCCACCATAGCACCGTAAGGCAGAAAGAAAAGAATTACAAAAGCTAGTGCGAATAATGCAGCGTTCGCAACAAATAATGTTATACCTGCTTGCCAGTAGTTCGTACTTAAAGAACGACTCTTCAATTTATGGGTAATGTTTCTTACAATCCCAACAGTGGCAATATCTCTTTGTTTAGTTATGAGGATTAACGTAAACAAGATTCCAGCTAACAATAAAACCGTCAAAAAAACACCCACTTTTTTACAATAAATTCATCTTATATTATCATTAAAGTAGAGAACTAGAATATAGCTATTTGGTAGGAGACGTAAAAGGAGGCGCCATAGATGTTTAAACTATTTTTTTTATTTTTCGCCATAGTCGTAATCGCTCCCCTAGTTATTAAATTCACCACTAAACCGAATTATCAAAAGGTGGCAGAAAAAACTGAACTTCCACCTAACTTGGGGATCCGTGAAGATTTACATTTACAAAAAAGTATAAGAAATATGGAGAGAGCTCTCCCTCGTGAATTTAAAGAAAAAATAAAACGCAGATATCTTTCAGAACACCCAATGGCAACAGAAGCCTACTTTGAAGTTGTATATTATGAGCTTCAACGATTCTTTATCATGTGTTCACTTTTAAATAATGTTCCGATGTTCAGTAAAAAGGTGGATGATATCTGGCACGAGATGCTGATGTATACGAAGGAGTATGAAAAGTTTTCTGCTGAACTATGCGGTGAGCATATTCATCATGCTCCTAACGATGTTGTAGAACCCGATCCACATGGGAGAGCTTGGTTTGATCTTTTGTATGCAAAGCTGTTTACTTTTACCAATTTCACACATATCGCTTGGGGTAGTTTCTTTCAAAATCCACTTCACAACGGATTTTTACAGGAGCTTAATTCACTATCTATTGAAGAACTTCGTAAAAAATACTTTAGGGAAACTGCAGACAAAGATACCGTAACTGCTCTGCTTACTAAAATTAAGGGCGATATAAAACGGGTATCCCATGATAAAAATCCTTATACAGGACTAAAGGTTTCACCACATTCAATCGATAGCGCACCGATCTTAGCTGGTGCGATGCTTTATTATTCCTATCATCATTATGAAGACTATGATATGCACATGGCAAAATTGAGTCCCGCTTCTAACTATTACTCAGGTAACACAACAGCTTGCGGAAGTGGGTGTGGCAACCACCGTGACGACAATGGCGGACATGATAGCAGCTGTAGCAGTGACAGCGGGAGCAGCTGTGGAAGCAGTTGCGGCAGTGGATGCGGAAGTAGTTAAAGCCTAGCATTACACTCTAAATAAAAGCAAAAGCCCTGCAAGTGACTCAACATCACTTAGCAGGGCTTTCTTCTTAATTCTCTTCTACTTCTTTACGATTCTTTTTAAAGATTTTGGAGAGCACTTCATACACGATCGGCACGATGATTAGCGTCAATAGTGTAGAACTTGCTAAGCCGCCGATTACAGTAACACCAAGACCTTTAGAGATCAGCCCGCCACCACCTGAGCCGACTGCTAACGGAATCAATGCTCCAATTGTAGCGATAGCTGTCATCAGGATCGGACGAAGACGTGTTGCTCCTGCTTCTAGGATCGCATCACGCATACTCATTCCTTCACGTTCCATATGAATGATTCGGTCTACGAGTACGATAGCATTCGTTACAACGATACCGATCAACATCAATAGCCCCATCATAACCGATACGGATATGGTTTCACCTGCGATCAATAAACCTACAAACGAACCAATCACAGCAAATGGTAGTGAGAACAGGATCGCAAACGGTGCGACACCTTCACGGAATGTTACGACAAGTATGAAATACACGATTGCGATCGCCGCAAGCATAGCCGCTCCAAGCTGTGTGAAGGTTTCGTTCATATCAGCCTGAACTCCCGCCACTCCAACTGTAACTCCTTTTGGCATATCCAGTTTATCGATGTCTTTTTGGACTTCCGAAGTTGCTTTTGACATATCATCGCCAATTGCCTTACCAGACACCGTAGCATAATACTCCCCTTTACTTCGGGCAAGGGTATTCAGTGTTGTTCCTTTTTCAACCGTTACGAGCTCAGATAACGGCATTGTCGTGCCAAGAGCTGTTGGAACCTGTCTTGCTAAAATATCGTCTACGGACTTAGGTTGTTTCGTTTGCTCCTGCTGAACGATAACGTCTAATGTATCACCGTCTTTTTCGATCGTCGTTAAGACTTCATCCGCTTTCATCGGATTCAGCATCATCACGATCTGACCTGTTGTTAGTCCGTATTTTAGAATCTCATTCTGATCGACGTTAAACGTATGCTCGACAAACGCATCCTTTGCGCTTGACGAAACATCTTCTAACTGATCGTTCTTGTTCATGGCTTCTTCTGCCATCTTCACCGCTTTATTGAGTTTATTCAGATCTTCACTGTAGAACGTATAGCTGACTTCGTTTTCAGCTCCTGTTGATGCAGCGAAGTTCTGACTCTTCCATTCTCCTGATTGACCAAGGTCAGCGACATAGTCTTCTATTTCATCCCGCACTTCTGGGAAGTTCTCCATTTCCGGATCAAAGATGAGGTACATGAGTGCCCCGCCTTCTCCGCCGCCGGCCATAGCCATCATCGGATCTGCGTTATCTGATACAGAGATTTGAACGATATCAATATAATCGCGTTTTAGCATCTTCTCTTCTAAAGCTTCAACGTTTTTCAATGTTTCTTCTTTAAGCTCACCGGCTTTTGGTGTGTATGTTAAATACATAACTTTGTCTTCTTCACTGCCCATGAAGCTGAAACCAATAATAGGCGTTAAAGCTAAACTACCTGCAAGTAAAAGGACTGCCAAGATAGAAGTGATAATTTTATGATTAAGAGATTTATTAAGAATCCCTTTATACCATTTTGCTAATTTACCAGTTTCCTTATGGCTGCTTTCTGTCTTTTCGCTATACAGCTTCTTTTTAAACAAAAAGTGCGACAACGCTGGAACGATTGTTATAGCAACAATGAGTGACGCACCAAGCGCAAATGTCATCGTTAACGCGAACGGCGCGAACAGTTCGCCTACCATACCACCCACAAAGATAAGCGGAGCGAACACCGCAACCGTTACGAGTGTGGAAGAAAGGATCGGCTTAAACATCTCAATTGTCGCTTCTCTAATTAACGCACGTCCGTTTAATTTTTCTTCTTTCAAATGCAAACGTCGATAAATATTTTCTACAACAACGATTGAGTCATCGATTACACGACCGATCGCAACCGTAATCGCCCCTAGTGTCATGATGTTCAACGTAATATCCATCCAGTTGAGCACAAGTAGCGCCATAAAGATGGAAACCGGAATAGAGATGATTGAGATAATTGTTGATTTAAAATCACGAAGGAATAACAGAATGATCAGTACCGCGATCAAACCACCAAACAAAGCTTTTTCAATCATGGTTGCGACTGAATCTTCAATTGGTTTTCCTTGGTCGAGTGACACATCAATAACTAGACCGTCTACTTTAGATTTCTCTTCTTTAATCAGCTCTTTTACACCATTTACAACATCAACCGTGTTGGCTTGCTGCTCTTTTACGATTTGAATGGCGATCGCTTCATCTCCGTTTGTTCGGGAGACAGATTCCACTTTACCTACCGTTTTGATATCAGCAATCTCACTTAGCTTTACAAAAGGTGTTGGGTTAGTTGCAGATGGTGTTACCGGAATCATCATGTTCTTCAGTTCATCTGAAGTCATGAACTTTCCATCAACGGCAACTGCTTCTTCACCTTTTTCAAACTCATACAATCCTAATGAAACAGCCATGTTGCTTGCTTGAATCATTTCTTTTACTTTATCTTCTGTTAGATCATACTGTTTCAACTTATCTTTTTTATATGTAAGATCTACCTCTTCGATATGCTGACCCGTAATCTTAGCGGATGCCACACCATCGATTTTCTCGATCTTAGGAAGAATGATCTCTTCAACCGTTGATGTTAATTCAACGATATCCTCTTTCGTACTACTTACACTAAGTGCCGCAACAGGCATCATATTCATACTGATTGCTGTCACAGTCGGCTCCTCAGCTGTTTCTGGCAATTCGACTGCATCTAGTGCAGATTGAAGCTCACGCTTTGCTTCGTCCATGTCTATCCCGTATTCATATTCCACTTGGAGATTAGACATGTTTGAATAAGAATTTGAATAAACGGCTTTAACATCTTCAAGCCCTTCAACCGCTTTCTCGATCGGCATCGATACGTCTTCCATTACTTTCTCTGGCGTAGCTCCAGGATAAACGTCCATCACCATCAAGTAAGGAATCGAAACATCCGGAATCGTTTCCATATTCATACGTGTTCCTGAATAAATACCTGAGACTGTTATAATAATGGTAAGCAGCCATACAGCTAATTTATTCATTAAGACAAAATTAACTAAACCTTTCATTCATCCACCAACCCCTAATTGACTTATCCAACTCAATTATTTATACTAATGACTGATTGGTCATTTGTCAATGAATTACTTAGGAGCGATACAATGAGTAAGAAACAACTAATTATGGAGAGTGCCCTCGAACTATTTGCACAGCAAGGGTTTGATGCCACATCAGTCCAACAAATTACTGAACACGCAGGCATCTCAAAGGGTGCATTTTATTTATCTTTTAAATCAAAAGACGAACTGATCAACGGTCTGATCGACCACTTTATGCTGAGTCTGATCTCAGATATTGACCAAGTAGTCAAAAATCACGAGACGCATACTGAACTATTATACGAATTCTATCAAGCTGCGTTTCATACTTTTCAAAAGCATTCTGATTTTGCCAAAATTTTTATAAAAGAACAATCAAAAACACCGAATGAAGAGCTGATCTCAAAGATTCATCACTATGATAAACTCATCGATAACATCATATTAGGCATGTTAGACCGCATTTATAGCGAAGAGAACTCACAGACGCGTTATGATTTGATCTATTGTGTAAAAGGCTTTATTCATACGTATTCACATTTAATTCTGTTCTTTAACGTTCCGCTGGATCTTCATACATTGAGTCGCTCACTTGCGGAAAAAACAGCACTACTCGCCAAACATTCAGAAACGACGTTTATCACAGAAGAGCTTTACCACACGATTAATGAACCTTTTCATGTTCATGTAACAAAAGAACAGCTGCTAGAGATGATAGAGCAAAAGATAGAGGAAGTGGATGATTCAACGTTAAAAGAATCATTGAATCTCCTGAAAGAGCAGATGATTGAACCGAGTCTCAGTCCTGCAATCGTAAAAGGATTAATCTTAAACCTGAATAACCACCCAGCATGTAAGCAGATTGCTTATTTGATTCAGGATTGTTTGGAAGTATAGAGAAAACTTTTTGAAAGTGTTGATCTACGCTCCGGGACGCTCGCTTTCCTGGGGGTGTGCGGTGAGCCTCTTAGCGCTCTGCGCTTTTAAGAGTCTCACCTGTCCCACTGATCCCCAAGGAGTCTCGCACCCTACGCTCCAATCAACTTGTCAAAGAAGAAAATGATATACAGTAAATCAAAGTAGATTTGTTTTAGAACTGCACTGTAATCCGATACACCCACAGTCTGAAGAACTCATTCCAAGAAACTATTAAAGGGTAAGGCAACCTCAATTTGACTAGGTCGCCTTACCCTTTTTGAATACAAAATCTATCTCTTTTTAAGTTCTTCCACAATCAGCTTGTTTACAAGTGGAGGGTTTGCTTTCCCTTTTGTTTCTTTCATCACTTGTCCAACAAGGAATCCGACTGCTTTTTCTTTTCCGTCTTTATAATCCGCAACAGATTGCTCGTTCGCATCAAGGATCTTCACAACGATTTCTCGGATCGCTCCTTCGTCTGAGATCTGCACGAGACCTTTTTCTTTAACGATTTTCTCTGCGTCGCCACCGTTCTCAATCAACTCTTTGAAGACCGTCTTCGCGATCTTGTTAGAGATCGTTCCGTCTGCGATCAGCTTAATCATGCCAGCAAGACCTTCAGCAGTTAGAGCAGTCTGGTCTAACTCTTTATTTTCGTTGTTTAAGTAAGCACTCACTTCACCCATAATCCAGTTGGATGCTTGCTTCGCATCTGCACCAGCTGTGATTGTCGCTTCAAAGAAATCAGCCATCTCTTTTGTCATCGTTAATACTTTTGCATCATATTCAGGTAATCCGAAGTCACCGACATAACGCTTTTGACGAGCATCCGGAAGTTCTGGAATGTCCGCTTTCACACGATCCATCCATTCTTCATCGATAAAAATGGATACAAGATCAGGCTCTGGGAAATAACGATAGTCGTCAGATCCTTCTTTTACACGCATGAGGATTGTCGTTTTCGTCGCTTCGTCATAGCGACGAGTCTCTTGAAGAATCTCTCCTCCAGCTGAAACCACTTCACGCTGACGCTTCTCTTCATGCTCTAATCCTTTTTGTACGAAAGCAAACGAGTTTAAGTTTTTAAGCTCTGCCTTTGTTCCGAACTTCTCTTGCCCAACCGGACGAATTGAGATGTTCGCGTCACAGCGCAACGAACCTTCTTCCATCTTACAGTCAGAAACACCTGTGTATTGAATGATCGCTTTAAGCTTTTCTAAATATGCGTAAGCTTCTTCAGGCGTACGAATATCTGGCTCAGAGACGATCTCTACAAGCGGCGTTCCTTGACGGTTTAAATCGACAAGTGATCCGTCTGCTGTATGAGTCAACTTACCTGCATCCTCTTCCATATGGATACGCGTAATACCGATTTTCTTTTTCTTTCCGCCAACTTCGATCTCAATCCAGCCGTGTTCACCGATCGGCTTATCAAACTGTGACACTTGATAAGCTTTCGGATTGTCTGGATAAAAGTAGTTTTTGCGGTCAAATTTTGTTTCTTTATTGATTTCACAGTTAAGAGCAAGTGCGGCACGCATTGAAAAATCTACAGCTTGCTGGTTCACAACAGGCAACACGCCAGGATGCCCTAAGCAGATCGGACATACATTCGTGTTCGGCGGTGCACCAAAGTTTGTAGAACAGCCGCAGAAAATCTTAGTGTTTGTTTTTAATTCAACGTGTACTTCTAATCCAATTATCGTTTCAAATTCGCTCATTTTCTGCACCCCCTACAGCTTCGGCTTTTCTGTGTGATGATCTGTTGCTTGTTCAAACGCATGTGCTACGCGGTAAATCGTGCTCTCGTCAAAATGCTTACCGATGATCTGAAGTCCGATCGGCAGTCCATCTGAGAATCCACAAGGTACAGAGATCGCAGGCACACCAGCTAAGTTAACCGGAATCGTTAGAATATCGTTCATGTACATCGTTAACGGATCTTTCGTCATCGATCCACATTTAAACGATGCAGATGGCGTTGTTGGTCCGATGATCACATCGTATTTTTCAAAAATGTTCGTAAAGTCTTCTTTTATCAGCGTACGAACTTTTTGTGCTTTTTTATAATAAGCATCGTAGTACCCAGAGCTTAACGCGAACGTTCCAAGCATGATGCGGCGTTTTACTTCCTCACCAAAGCCTTCGCTTCTAGATTGCTTGTACATCTCGATCAAGTTCTCGCTGTTATCTGAACGCAGTCCGTAACGAACGCCATCAAAGCGTGAAAGGTTAGCAGAAGCTTCAGATGATGACAGCAAGTAGTACGTTGCAAGTGCATAACGAGAATGCGGCAGAGATACTTCTTCCCATGTCGCTCCAAGTCCTTCAAGTATTCTTAGAGCTTCCATCACGCGCTCTTTTACGCCAGGCTCTACACCTTCACCTAAGTATTCTTTTGGAACCGCAATCTTCAATCCTTTTACATCACCTGTAAAAGAAGCCAGGTAATCTGGGATATCCACTTTTGCAGAAGTTGAATCCATCGGGTCGTTCCCTGCAATGGCTTGCAGCAAGTATGCATTGTCTTCGACGTTACGCGTTACAGGACCAATTTGATCCAGTGAAGACGCAAACGCGACTAAGCCGTAACGAGATACGAGTCCGTAAGTTGGCTTCAATCCAACAACACCACAGAAAGCAGCAGGCTGACGTATCGAGCCACCTGTATCAGAGCCTAGTGAGAAAAGAACTTCTCCCGCTGATACGGATGCTGCAGACGCGCCGGATGAACCTCCTGGTACACAAGAAAGATCCCACGGGTTGTGAGTTGGGTGGAATCCGGAGTTCTCGTTTGATGACCCCATCGCAAATTCATCCATGTTCAATTTTCCGATCGTGATCGTGTCCGCTTGATTCAAGCGTTCCACAACGGTTGCATCATAGATCGGTTCAAAGTTCTCTAAAATGCGAGACGCACATGTTGTACGAATCCCTTTTGTTACGATGTTATCTTTGATTCCGATCGGCATACCAAAGAGCAGTCCTCTGTCAGCACCGGAAACGAGCTTTTCATCTAATTGTTTAGCCTTAATGCGGCTGTATTCTTCATTTAGTGTTAAAAACGCCTTTACTTTACCATCTACTTGATGAATGCGGTCAAACGTCGCATCCACAATGTCAGTTACACTCAATTCTTTTGTATGTAATAACTGATGAAGTTCTGAGATCTTTTTATCTAAAATCGACATACGTGGTCTTTCCTCCTACTCCAAAATGTTCGGAACTTTAAACTGGCCATCTCTTTCTGAAGGCGCATTTTTCATCGCCTCATCCACTGAAACAGAATTTCTCACTTCGTCTTTGCGAAGGATATTCTTCAGCTCCAGAACGTGTGTAGTCGGCTCCACGTTATCTGTATCGAGTTCGTTCAGTTCTTCAGCAAACCCGATGATCTTATCCAATTGTTCAGTCAGCAATTCGGCTTCTTCCTCCGTAACCGCTAACCTGGCTAAATGCGCCACGTGCTTCACTTGATCTTTCGAAATTCGAGACAAGCTCGCCACCTCCAAGACTTTCTATACGAAAAGTATTATTCTGATGATAACAAAAAGCTTGCTGTATAAGCAACTTGAGGACGGAACATTCACGAAATTGAGTTATTTTTGTGGGATTTGTGTCCGGGATTGCACTTTTTTACGGTACGTGTTTTTATTTTTATTACGCGTTCACCGGTGAATAGGCTGTTTTCACCTGATAGTGTTGAGTTACCACCTGAAAAAGTGCTGTGAGCACCATCCTGACGCGTGTAACCACCTGAGGATTGCACCGCTTCCACTTGAAGGCATCACTTTCGCCACACAAATAGCTCTCAACATAGAAAAAAGAATCTACTTTTTCGTAGATTCTTCCGTTATTGATACTAAATGCTTTAGATTCCCCACTCATGAAGCTCTAAACGGCGTACTCCTTCTTTTACGTAAGGATCTTCTTCCGCTAATTGTTTCGCCTCGTCTAATGACTCAGCTTTATAAACGACCATACCGCCTGCTCCGTCTAAGAATGGTCCTTTTAGATGAACTTTATCTTGTGCAACAAGCTCTGCTAGGTAGTCGAGGTGAGCCTGACGGAACTCTTGATTGAGCTCTGGTTTTTCCATATGTAAAATTGCTGCAAAATATGCCATGTGTGTTACCTCCCTCATCATTACTCTCATCTTACTATAGTCAGCTCTCAGCATAAAAGAAAAAACATCCGGTCAATAAAACCAGATGTTTTAATCTTTACCGTAGCTCGAGTCTTTCGTTGGATGGCGAAGCATGCCTTCTTTCGGTGGTGCTTTCTTTTCGATCAGATCGCGGTTCATGTTCGTGTTCCAGCCGATATCATTCGTCGGATGCACCCATTCATCCCCTGCCATTACTTCTGGATCTGTGTCTGTACTCCAGTTGTTCAATGGCGAATTCTCTGAATCGTAAAGGCTATCTCCGATTACCACACCATGCTCGTTTACAAACGGCGCTTGCATCTTCATACCTGTACCTTTAAAATCAGGCGAACTGATTTGATGAGGCAACGTTTCATCCAAATCGACTTTCTTTTGTTCTTTATCTTTTGACATCTTCACACCTGCTTTCATATCGGTATACGATTAACTTCTCCTGAAGCGAGGTGTACAATCCATTTTTTTGTTTGCAGATGGTGTGAAGACTTATAAATTTTTTTGAGGACTTATAAAAAAATTTGAAGACTTATAAAATTTTTTCAAGACTTATAAATTTTGTTGAAGACTTACAAATGAAAAATCCCCACAAAAAAAACCCTTTCTCAGGCGAGAAAGGGCTCAATTTCAAAGATTAAAGTGTTTCTGAAGTTGTTTTAGCTTGCATGTGAAGTGTTAGGTAGTCTGGGCCACCCGCTTTTGAGTCAGTACCAGACATGTTGAATCCACCAAATGGCTGATATCCAACGATTGCACCTGTACATCCACGGTTGATGTAGAAGTTACCTACGTGGAACTCTTCACGTGCGCGCTCGATGTGCTCACGGTTGTTAGAAAGAAGCGCACCTGTTAGACCGTACTCAGTGTTGTTTGCGATTTCCATCATGTGATCGAAGTCACGCGCTTTACATACCGCTACAACTGGTCCGAAGATCTCTTCTTGCATCAGACGAGCTTTTTCATCTACATCAGCAAAGATTGTAGGCTGGATGAAGTAACCTTTAGAGTCGTCGCCTTCTCCACCAGTCATCAGACGGCCTTCTTCTTTTCCGATTTCAATGTACTTCATGATCTTGTTGAAAGAAGCTTGGTCGATTACCGGCCCCATGTAAGTGCCAACTTCTTCAGGGCTACCCATCGTTAATGTTTTAGTAAGCGCTACAGCTTTTTCTAAAACTTCGTCGTAAACGTCCTGGTGGATAACGGCACGAGATCCAGCAGAACATTTTTGTCCAGAGAATCCGAACGCAGAGTACACAATTGAGCTTGCTGCTAATTCAAGATCAGCATCACGGTCAACAACAACTGTGTCTTTTCCGCCCATTTCAGCGATTACACGCTTCAACCAGATTTGGCCAGGGTGTACTTTTGCTGCGCGCTCATAGATACGGCAACCTACTTCACGAGAACCTGTGAATGATACGAAGCGAGTTTTCGGGTGGTCTACTAAGTAGTCACCGATCTCTGCACCGCTACCTGGAACGAAGTTAAGTACGCCTGCAGGAAGTCCTGCTTCTTCCATCACTTGTACGAACATTGCTGCGATAACTGGCGTTGAGTTCGCTGGCTTCAACAATACTGTGTTACCTGTAACGAACGCCGCTGCTGCAGTACCTGCCATGATCGCAAACGGGAAGTTGAATGGAGAGATAACGATACCTACTCCAAGTGGAATATAGCTAAATTTATTAATTTCGCCGTCACGGCTTACAACTGGTTGTCCAGCTTTAAGCTTGATCGCTTGGCGTGTATAGTATTCTAAAAAGTCGATCGCTTCAGCTGTATCAGCGTCAGCTTCTTTCCATGGCTTACCTGCTTCTTTTGTAAGCATAGCGGAGAATTCATATTTACGGCGGCGGATGATCGCTGCTGCACGGAACAAAATGTTCGCGCGGTGTTCAGGATCCCACTTTTTCCAAGATTCGAAAGCTGTTAATGCAGCTTGCATCGCTTGCTCAGCATGATCTTGAGTCGCTTTGGAAACAGATCCAATCACTTCTTCTTTGTTAGCTGGATTTATAGAAACAATCTTTTCGTCTGTCGTGATCTTTTCACTGCCGATAACAAGCGGAAACTCTGTACCAAGCTTTGAGTTAATTACTTTTAACCCTGCTTCGTAAGCTTCCTTGTTTGCAGGAACTGAAAAATCCATAAATGGTTCATGACGGTATTCACGTGTCATAATAAATTCCCCTCCTATTAAAGCGTTTTCATTATTCGGTTTCCCACGTTCATTCTACATGAACATAGCGGTTTGTTCAAACAAACTGATAATAGTCAGAATTCTTTATTTTCAAGGGATAAGCCCGCTTTGTGCATCTTTTTTCTTTATGGTGAATGATTAATAAGGTTTTGTATGAGTTTATGTGATTTTCGTAGGAGATGGGCGAATAATTATGAATTCTATGTTCTTCTTGAAGTATATTTTTCCATATAACAAAGAAGCTTTTGGAAGTGGTTGATTTCCGCTCCAGGTTGCTCGCTTTCCGGGGGGCGTGCGGTGAACCACCCTACCGCTTTGCGTTGGCGGGGTCTCACCTGTCCCGCTGATCCCCCAGGAGTCTCGCACCTTGCGCTCCTATCAACTTGTCATTGAAGTTTTAAAAACCTTCAAAAGCTAAAGTTATTAATACAACGAAACAAAATACAAAGGCCCACTAACCATAACGGTAGTGGGCTTTCAAACATCTTTATTTACGATAAATATGCACGAATGGTTCTTCTTGTGTTGTTTCGTCCTTCACGATGAGCGCCTCTGGTTGATCAACTGCTGAACCGATGTATACTTCTACCGGCACGTTCGGCAGCTCGCCTAGTGCGGACGTCGCGACGAACTGGGTGAAGGAGATGATTTCCGCTTTACCGCGGAACTGAACAGGAATCTCAAGCGTCAATCGCTCTAGGTTGCCGTCTTTATAGTACCCTTTCCCGATCACCCCGATATAGTTAGGGAAATACTCCTGAACCTTTGATTTGAAAGAAGTAAACTTTTCGTAGTCACTTCGCTTCTTTTTTGAAGCTGAGTCTGAAGGGAACAGCACATAATCTTCATCTACGTCTTCCCATGAACTTACTGAGCTGCTTCCTTTTTTCACAACGCCTGACGCAAAGAAGTTTCCAGGCGTTACAGAATCACGCTCTTCTTCTTGATAGAGAGCAAATACAATCGGCACATCTTTAAGCTTTGAATCTGTGCGCAATCGGCTTGCCACTTGTCCTGCTATTTTCTGTGCTTCTTGTTTCACTTTTTCACGCTGGAGCTTCACTTCACCAGGATAGATCAAGCCTTGTTGGTTAACGTCATAATAGTACGAGGAGTTAAAGGATAAACCGACTACCACACCGCCAAGCTTTACTTTCCCATCGCCACTCTGAACGAGATAATTGTGTTCAAGAACATAAGAAAGATACTTAGGATTGTTTTTGTTTGCTTCTAGCATCTTATCTTTAAACCCTGGGTCACCTTCGTCAACTTTTACACCCAGCTTAGGGTTCAATCCTGTTTGGTCTAGCTCACTCTTACTTTTTCCTGGTTCTTCGTCTGCTCTTTTCAGCCAGTTCGTAACCGTGGGCTCATTCAGAAATTGTCCTTCTTGGAAAAAGTACTTGTCTGTACTGAATGTGTCTTGAGCGATGCGCATTAATCCCATCTCAAACTCGTTGATATCAAGCCGGTTATCAACGCCATAACGGATTACACCACGAGCACCACCTGGTTCGAACGGAAAAATACTTCGATAGTACTTTTCACCGGTATTGATCTCCCCTGTTATAATCGCTTTCTCATCTTTTTTGCCCTTTTCTTGCACGATCTTTTCTTCTTTTTCCAGCTCATCGCCACCCCAGCAGCCGGTCAAAAGCAGTAAAGTACTCAAGAAAAGGAGCCCAACCCGTTTCATCATTACGGACACTCCTCTAGTATTGTTGGTTAGCTCTCGCCAATCTTATTTGTTAAGCTCGTCCACCAATTTCTGCTCACCCCAAACCTCAATACCAAGGGTCTTCGCTTTATCAAGCTTAGAGCCAGCATCTTCTCCTGCGATCAGCATATCTGTATTCTTACTCACGCTCCCAGTCACTTTCGCTCCTAGGCGCTCCAATTTTTCTTTTGCATCATTACGAGTCAAAATCGATAGTTTACCTGTTAATACGACTGTTTTCCCAGCAAACGGAGTATCAAGATCTTCCACTTTTACAAGCTTCGGACCTTTGTATTCCATGTTCATGCCAAGGTTCTTCAGCTCAGCGACAAGCTCGTGCACTTCAGGTTTTGAAAAATAGAGCAGGATAGAGTCAGCCATCTTTTCACCGATCTCTTCAACAGCTAAAAGTTCTTCTTTAGAAGCACTCATCAAACCATCCATATTTTCAAAACGCTGCGCGATCGTCTTCGCCGCTTTCGCTCCAACGTGACGAATACCAAGACCAAACAGCAGACGCTCTAATGAATTTTCTTTCGACTTTTCGATTGCAGCAAGCAAGTTGTCTACCGACTTCTCACCCATACGCTCTAATTCTAACAGTTTCTCGCGCTCTAGCTTAAACAAATCCGCAAAGTTTTGTATTAATTTTTCTTTAAATAGCTGTGCGACTACTTTTTCACCAAGTCCATCAATGTTCATGGCGTTTCGCGATACAAAGTGAATGAATCCTTCTCGAATCTGTGCTGGACATTGCGGGTTCAAGCACCTTAAAGCCACTTCCCCGTCCAAACGCTCTAGCTTGCTGTCGCATTCTGGACACTCGGTTGGCATATTAAAATCGATCTCATCACCAGTTCGGCGCTCCGTGATTACATTTACGACTTCAGGAATGATGTCACCTGCTTTTTTAACCACAACATAATCGCCGAGCTTGATGTCTTTTTCACGAATCAAGTCTTCATTATGTAACGAAGCACGCTTTACCGTCGTTCCCGCAACTAACACAGGCTGAAGCAACGCGGTTGGTGTTACAACACCCGTACGCCCGACGTTCAACTCGATACCTTCTAGCTTTGTTACCACTTCTTCAGCAGGGAACTTGTAGGCAATTGCCCAACGCGGGTTCTTCGCCGTAAATCCTAGTTCCTCTTGCTGATACAGAGAGTTCACCTTGATTACGATCCCATCGATCTCATATGGAAGGTCTGGACGCTTTTCCTGCCAGCTATTCACATATTCAATCACTTCATCGATGTTCGCGCATTTCTTCCACTCCGAGTTCGTTTTAAAACCTAAGTGGTTTAAGTACGTTAAGCTTTCGTCGTGCGAATCGACCGAATGACCCTCAAGCTTTCCTACACCATAAACAAAAATATCGAGGTTACGGCTCGCTGCAATCTTTGGATCAAGCTGACGTAGAGAACCCGCTGCAGCATTTCGTGGATTTGCAAAAAGCTCTTGTCCTTCTTCTTCTCGGTGTGCATTGAGCTTTTGGAAGGATTTTTTCGGCATGAACGCCTCGCCTCGAACTTCAAGCATCACATCTTCTTTTAGCTTGAAAGGAATAGAACGAATCGTTTTTAAATTATTCGTTATATCTTCACCGATTGTGCCGTCTCCGCGTGTAGCTCCACGAACAAAACGACCATCTTGATACGTGAGGGATACAGCTAGACCGTCGATTTTAAGTTCAGCTACATACGATACGTTCGAACCTACACCATCTCTTACACGGCGGTCAAAATCCCTTAGATCTTGATCATTGAAGGCATTGCCGAGACTCAGCATCGGTACGGTATGTTCCACTTTTTCAAAAAAGTCCAAAACAGCACCGCCTACACGTGAGGTAGGCGAGTGCTCGTCATGAAGTTCTGGATGATTGTTTTCAAGTTCGATCAGCTCTTTCATAAGTTGATCATATTCAGCATCAGGTACAGACGGCTTGTCTAGTACATGATATTCATAATTATATTTTTCTAGCATTTCCCGGAGTTCCAGGATGCGTTCCTTCGCTTGTTCTTCGTTCAACCCGTTCCACTCCTTCTTTTCTTACGCTTTTTCAATCGGGGCAAATTTAGCAAGCAGTCTTTTCACACCTACAGGCTGTGGAAACGCGATGTCGAGTTCCATAGAATCTCCTGAACCTCGCATACTTACAACGGTTCCTGTTTCCCACTTACGGTGTTTGACTTTGTCGCCTACTCTCCACTCCAGTTTCTCCCCACCAGAAGATTGATAGACAGGTGTAACCATTTTCTTTTTCGGTGACATGAACGATGGCGTTGATCCTCCACCTGAGCGAGCACTCGCTCCCCACGGTACAGATGGCTTTTCTTTTACTTCTGTCTCAATAAGATCTTCAGGTATTTCAGCGATAAAACGAGATTGCGGATTTGTCGTCGTACGTCCATAAAGGGTGCGCATTCTAGCATTCGTTAAGAATAACTCTTCTTCTGCACGTGTGATCCCAACGTATGCCAGACGACGTTCTTCTTCCATTTCATTTTCTTCAAAAAGAGCACGGCTATGCGGGAATACCCCTTCTTCTAGACCCATCAAGAAGACCATCGGAAACTCTAGACCTTTTGCAGAGTGAAGCGTCATCAGAACAACAGATTCTTTTGGCTTGTCATCTGCTGCATCTTCATCGAGCTTATCGATGTCTGCAACAAGTGCCAGATCAGTTAAGAAGGCGATCAATGATTTATCATCTTGTTTCTTTTCAAAGTCTTGCGTAACAGAAATAAACTCATCAATGTTCTCTAAACGGCTTTGTGCTTCGATCGTTTTCTCTGCTTTTAGCGCATCACGATAGCCCGTTTTGCTAAGCACTTCTTCTGTTAGTTCGGTCACAGAAAGAAATTCCTGCTGACGCGTCCAGTTCGTTACAAACTCAGAGAACTCTCTTAAAGAGTTCGTTGCACGTGCACTAAGACCGATCTGCTCCACTTCTTGAAGCGCTTGATACATGGAGAGATCATTGTTTGCTGCATACTGTGCCACTTTATCCATAGAAGACGCACCAATCCCGCGCTTCGGTACATTAACGATACGCTGAAGAGAAATATCATCGTCCGGATTCGAAATTAATCGAAGATACGCTAAGATGTCTTTGATCTCTTTTCTGTCATAGAACTTTGTGCCGCCGACGATATTGTAAGGAATGTTGGACTTGATCAAAACTTCCTCAATTACACGAGATTGAGCATTTGTACGGTAAAGAATCGCGATGTCATTATACGAACGTTTGCCTGATGATACAGCTTCACGAATCTTACCTGTTACGTAATAGCTCTCTCCTTGTTCATCGTCACCTTGGTAGTACGTGATGCTAGCGCCATCGGTATTATCTGTCCAAAGATTCTTTGGCTTACGGTTCATGTTGTTTTCGATCACTTTATTAGCGGCTTGAAGAATCTTTTTCGTAGAACGATAGTTTTGCTCTAAAAGGATAACTTCAGCATCGTTATAGTCTTTTTCAAACGATAGAATGTTCGCGATATCCGCGCCACGCCAGCCGTAGATCGACTGATCCGAGTCCCCTACAACACAAAGGTTGCGGAATCGATCAGCAAGCATTTTCACGAGCATATACTGCGCTCTGTTCGTATCTTGATACTCATCAACATGAATATATTGAAACTTGCGTTGATAAAACTCGAGTACTTCAGGTACTTTTGCGAAAAGCTGGATCGTCGTCATGATCAGATCATCAAAATCTAACGCCTGATTCTTGCGCAGTCGCTTTTCATAGCCTTCATAAACTTCTTGAACAACACCTTCAAAGTGCCCGTTCGCCACTTTTGCAAAATCTGCTGCTGTTTTTAGTTCGTTCTTTAAAGAGGAAATCGCGCTTAATATTCCGCGAGGTTCGTATTTTTTCGGATCATAGTTGAGATCTTTCAATACTGCTTTAACGACAGACAATTGATCTGTCGCATCTAAGATCGTAAAGTTACGGTTGATTCCGATTCGATCGATATCACGGCGTAAGATTCGCACGCACATGGAGTGGAACGTAGAGATCCAGATTTCTTCTGCTACTGGTCCTGTAATCTTCGCGACCCTTTCTTTCATCTCTCGTGCTGCTTTATTTGTAAACGTGATCGCAAGAATGTTCCATGGTGCCACTTCTTTTTCCATCATTAAATAAGCGATACGATGTGTTAATACTCTCGTCTTACCGCTTCCCGCTCCAGCCATCAATAACAATGGCCCGTCTGTATGTTTTACTGCAGCTCTCTGCTCAGGATTCAATCCTGATAATAGCTTTTCAATCATTTGTTGCATACTCATTCTTCATTCACCGCCCGAACATATATTCTTATTTTTATTCTCACTCATTTTTGAGATTTTATCAACTTTTACCCTTAACCGCTTCAACTGTTTCAATCGCAGCATTTAAGTTGTCATAAATAACGTTCCCTACGACAACTGTATCCGCGAACTCTGACATCTCTTTCGCTTGTTCAGCCGAATGAATGCCGCCTCCATAATAAAGAGTCGTGTTTTCAAGTACCCCTTTTACTTGGCGAACGATATCAACATCACCATACGTGCCGCTGTATTCCAAATAAAAGATCGGAAGCTTAAACATTTTTTCGGCCAAGCGGGCATATGCTACAACATCATCTGCCAAGAGATCTGTGTCGGCACTCGACCGTTCAGCAGCCGCACAATCTGGATTTAAGATGCAATATCCTTCTGTAAGAATCTCTTCCCAGTTCATGATGTCGCCAAATTCTTTTAATGCTTCTGTATGAAGCCCCGTAATGAAGTTAGCATCCTTGGCATTTAATACGGTAGGAATATAGTAAAAATCGAACCCTGGTGTAAGTGATTCGATATTAGATACTTCAAGCACACAAGGAACCGCATATCTACGGATACGTGACATAAGGTCTAACGTATTATCAAGCGTTACGCCACTAGATCCCCCTACGATAACAGCGTCCGTTCCGCTCTCACAGATCCGTTCAAGGTCACTGTCACTGATCTCTTTATCTGGGTCTAGCTTAAACACATGCTTCCATTTTTGATAATCAAACATTGTGTTCTTCCTTTCATGTTTAGAAACACCCGTGCTTGTTATTTTAACAAGCCAGTTCTGTACTTCTGCATTATAACAAAAATAAGGTTCTCACTCTATGATTCATCATGTGGAAAGATTGTGAAGTTCATACTGCTTTTTAGGAGGAATAGCTATGCTTATGTGGCATATCGACGACGAAATCATGCTAAAACAAGCAGACGTTAAAGAATCCGACAACATCTATAGATTGTTAGAAAAATCACGTCAACATCTTGGACCGTGGATCAGCTGGGTCGATTATACTCAATCTAGCGGTGAGATGCGGCAGTTTATTAAAACAGTGAACAAAAAGATGAAAGAACAAACAGACGTTGTTCTTTTTATATGGTATCGAGGACAAGTAGCAGGATCTGTTGCTCTATATGATATTAAGTGGCACAACCAGTCAGGTATGCTAGGTTATTGGGTAGGATCAGGATTCGAAGGTCATGGAATCGCACAACGCGCGGTAAAAGGAATGCTGATGTACGCCTATTACACATTGATGCTGAATCGGGTGGAGCTGCGGGCTGCCGTACAAAATGAAAAAAGCATCAAGCTCGCCCGCCGACTAGGCTTCCAGGCGGAAGGCGTTGTCCGACAGGCAGAATGGATTCGCGGAAACTGTCGCGACCAAGTCCAAATGAGCTTGATGAAGAATGAATTTCATTAAATTTCAGGATTTAAAACATGGGAAATATAGTTTTGTGCGCTTTGTTCAACGGTTTCCTCTGACGCGCGAATCGCACTATGGAAGACGAACGGCGTGATATAACGCGTTCCGATCAAGTTAGAAGTCGCTTGGAACGGACGAAGCAGTTCGCTCATCGTATAGTGGTTGTAGCCCCCCGCTTGATAAGAGAAGTCTGGTCCTCCTGTTGAGATCGCCAGTACTAATTCCTTTCCATGAAGTGCGTCGCCACCTGGCCCGTATGCCCAGCCGAACGCTAGCACTTCATCTTGCCATTCTTTCAATAGAGAAGGTGAGCTGTACCAATAGAACGGAAATTGAAGAACGATTCGATCGTGCTGCAACAGCATACGTTGTTCTTCATCAACGTTCACTTTCCCGTCTGGATACAGGTCATAAAGTTTTCGAACCGTAACATGATCTTGTTTTTCTATTTCCTCTGCCCATCTTTTATTTACTGTAGAGTTTTGTAAATTAGGATGTGCGATAATGACGAGTGTTTTTTTCATTTGTGTGAGTCTCCTTTATGATTGAAAATTTATAATTTCATTTGCTTGTACAAACAACTTAAGTGATAAAGAAGAGAGCTCTTATGACTCGAGCTGCCCTGCTGCTAGATGTGTTGCTTTTGTGAGTGCTTTTCCTTCTTCTTCTCCTAAAAGATCGGAGTACGTCCGGTATAGATCTTTCCATGCTTTTTCGAGATCTGTTTGGATCTCAATTCCAGCTTGTGTTGGATGGATGTGTGACATCTTCCCTTGCACCTTACGCTCTGCAAGTCCCTTAACAACAAGCTTGTCCACGAATCTTGTGATCGTACTCGGTGTCATGTGAAGTTCTTCCGCTAATTCCGATTGAGAGATTCCCGGTTTGTCGTTTACGAGCATCATCATAAAGCCATGAGTAGGTGTAATTCCTGTTGGTCTAAACGATTCCTCAGCCATTTTGGAAATAACGCGAGAAAGCTTGTTTACGGTAAAATATAAACAGTTTTCTAGATACTTTTCAGGCATTTTAGCACCTCTTTTACATCTTTAATGTTGTTTGTACATACAAATATAAATTGTAATATGATTTCTGTCAATATTTTAAGTATATATAGGTGCTTGGCAGCCGCCAAGCTTACATTTTGAGGTTTACAGAGTGGGAAAACTACTGTGCTCAGCCTGAATCCTAAAGTTCTTGCTCTCAATCCACGAGTTTGGCTGCTCAATCCACGAGTTTTAGCGTTGAATCCTAAAGTTTTTACAGTTTATCCACGAGTCTACAATCCTCGACATCTATCGACATGTCCCGAACTCATCCCGCTGCACGACCCTCAAAATGAACAAAAAAACCCACCACTCAGGCAGGTTTTCGGCTCATTATTTCGCTTCTTCCTCTTCATGAACGCGGTCAAGGACCATCGCGTATGCGTCGTTACCAAAGTTCAAACAACGTTTTACACGTGAGATGGTCGCCGTGCTCGCTCCCGTTTCGCTCTCGATCTTGTGATAGGTTTTTCCTTCACGAAGCATGCGCGCCACTTCAAGTCGCTGTGCCAAAGATTGAATCTCGTTCATCGTACAAAGATCATCAAAGAATCGATAGCATTCTTCCATATCTTTTAGCGATAAAACCGATTCAAAAAGCTGATCTAATGCTTTTCCTCGTAATTTATCAATTTGCATGAAACATGCACTCCTTTTTATTGCATCTTAACCGAATCTGTCATTCCACTCGGTACAAT
The DNA here is from genome assembly GCA_016401345.1 of Fictibacillus nanhaiensis. Taxonomy (GTDB): domain Bacteria; phylum Bacillota; class Bacilli; order Bacillales; family Fictibacillaceae; genus Fictibacillus; species Fictibacillus phosphorivorans. The sequence continues at coordinate 270,382 of JAEACG010000005.1, forward strand.
GTTAATCCATGTCTTTCCTGGAACAAACGCTCCACCGTCCGGAACGATTCTTCCATCTTCGTTTTTCCACGAAATGTTTTGTGCGACACCATTCTGAATCAGAATCGCATCTCCGCCTGACGTTAAATTGATCTCTCGTCTGCCGGCATCATCGATTACCCGGTGTGCCGCTTCAACAATGAATACATTGCTAACCGTAATGGGTGTTTCGGTTTCACGATCTATCGTTGGTTCATTGTTGCTGCTTCTCGCGTACGTCTTCTTCTTAATAGAGTACGTGAATCCTACTGTTTCCCCACCTGGATAAGAAATCTGAATCTCGTTTGCAGGCGTACCTTCTATAGCTTTAGCACTCTCAATTGTTAAAAATGAAAGCATATCCAGATCATCTGATTGCTCAGCGGCGATCTTCTTCATCCCTTTTTGAATATTTTCATAAGTGATGTAAGAGTTGTGAGGCGCTTTTCTAAAATCAGCCCGATTAAACAGAACACCATCGTACTCCATTCCGTTCAGGTGATCAATCGTCCCGCTATCGAGAATCTCTTTCGCTTCAGGACTGAATCCGTGTGCCACGAATAGTGCATGGTAGCCACGTGAGAGCTCAATGTAATAATCTCTCGCGCTTCGAACCGGTCCTACTATTTCTGGCATCTCACTTTGGAAGATCGCTAAAAAGCGTGTAAGTTCTCCCTCAGCTAATACTTCGTAAACGATATCAGCTTTATGAAGTCCAGATTGCGGTCGTGCTTTCGGATGGTTGTTCACCATGACCGAAACCGCACGATGATCTACCTCTTCATTCGTTCCCAAACCAGTGAGTGGATAAACAGAAGAAAACTCCTCTTTTTTTGAATCCGTCGCTTCAGCTTTATCTACTTTACCTTCTTCTAATACTTTATCTCTTGCGCCTTTACATGCAGACAGCGTTAATACCATCATGATCGACATCAAGATGACGTACCACTTTTTCATTGGGCTCACTACCTTTGTATCGTATTATTTTGCCCAATCCTTTTCTATATTAACGCATAATCGAAGGAAAGAGTAACCCTTTCTTTTTAACATCGTAAATGCCTCTTTGCGTAATGCGGATGTATGGCAAGTGTGTGGATGAGAAAAACAATAGCGAGTAGATCGGATCTTCGTATTGATAGCCTCTTTCTCTTAATGCACTCGTTAATCTTTTCTCTTCTACCACTAGTTCTTCTATACTAAGATTCGACATTCCTCCCGCTAAAGGAAGTTTTATCTCAGCGACGATCTCGCCTCTCTCCGCAAGAACGATGCCTCCGCCGACTTCTTTCAAGCGCTCGAACGCCACAGCCATATCTTTTTTGCTTTTTCCGATGATCAAAAGATCTCCCGTATTAGAATACGAGCTCGCAAAGCCATACAGATTTTTTGCAAAACCCTTTACGACCGTATTGATTCTCCACTTTCCTTCTTTATCGATCAGCATTAAGAAACACTCGTCTGATTCTCCGTTAATCTCTTCAGAAAAAGGATTGATCGATACATTATATGGTCGTGTGATGACACTATTGTACATTTCTATTCCAACGAGACCTGAAAACTGAAAATCTTCGTCTTGGAGGTCCCATTTGATCTCTCTTTGTTTGATGCCATGACCTTCCCAATCAAATTGAAAATCACGATCGTTACTAACATCTTTCCCGTCACGTTTCATCCATTTTCCTTTTGCCAAAACAGATTCAGGCAGAGGATTTGTTACGTCATCTAAAATATTTAAATGGGCGACTCGCCCTGCGGCAACCATACCAAAGAGGTGATCTAGACCGTAATATCTAGCCACGTTATAAGAGACCATCATATACGCATCCACTGGATCAAGCCCTGCTTCCAGTGCGATCTCTAGCATCTTATCGGTAACTCCTTCTTCATAAAAAGCAGGTGTGGATCCGTCAGTCGTCATAAAGATTCGTTCATAATTGGTGATGCCTTCTTCTTTCATCTGACGCAATAATTTCGGCAGATCTGGACGAATCGAAGAATAACGAAGCGACACTTGCAGACCAGCATTCAATCGATCCATCACTTCTGTCCCTGTCATCGCTTCATGATCACAATCCACACCGAGCAGCGTCATCGCTGTTAATGTTTTCTCAGAAGCTCCTGGCAGATGTCCTTCGATTTTCTTCCCCGCTTTCTTCGTCTTCAGCATCCAATGCAACAGTGTATCGTCACCATGAAGCACGCGCGGCCAGCTCGTTAACTCACCACCTTGTAGAACATAAGGGCTCTCAAGCAGCTGTCTCACGCTTTTTTCCGAAAAATAATTCTCTTCTTCTAAGAGCTCAGTTTGTGCGTCATAACGGCACCACCAAAAGAAATTAGAAGGCAGATCGTTCACGTCTTCCATAAAAGAAAGCGCTTTCGAAATATTCATTTCAAAAAGCAGCATAAAGTTGTCGGCTAAAAATACAGACGTTCCACGCTGCAATGCATATCGCGAGAGCGACTGGGGATTATAAAGTTGAAACGGATGACAATGAGGTTCGATATACCCCGGCACAACAAACTTACCTTCTAGATCTGTAATTTCCGTTCCTGTTGTATGTTCAGGCATCTTTTCGCCTACATAGACGATGCGGTCTTGAAGGATCCAGATGTTTGCTTTTACCCATTTTTTAAGAGCTGTGTTTAAGTAAGTAGCGTTTGTTAAGACAAGCGACGGTGCCAATTCACCCTGAATGACGGCCACTTGTTTGCGCATTTGCGCTTTTGTCCAAAAAGCAATGTGTTGGTTCATGTTGGATCACCTGTCTTCTCTCTGAAAATTTCGTTTTTTCAAGAATACCATATTCATCAAGCAAATTGGTGAAAATTGAAAGGAGTATCACAATGAGACAAAATATTGGTTTAGTTAATAGCATGATTCGTATCATTGCAGGTCTAACACTGCTTTCTGTTTATACAGCAAAGCTGACAAGAAAGCCTTACAAAGAGTCATACATCCTTATGATCTTAATGGGTGCAATGAAAGTAGCAGAAGGAATCGTTCGCTACTGCCCAGTGACTGACCTTCTTCACAAAAGCAAAGAAATGAACGACATGGATCTTGGTAACATCGCGGAAGAAGGTTCGCCGTTCAACCCTTCATAATAAGAAGGAGGCAGCACTATGCCCACTCATTCTTTATTAAAAGGCAACAGACCTCTGTTCAGTCTATTGGTCGTTGTCTTTATTACCCATCTTGGCTCGTATCTTGTCTTGCCTGTCCTTCCTATCCTCTTAAAAGTGGAAACCGGACTAACGGCGGCACAGATTGGTCTTACTCTCGCTGTTATCTCGATTTTCATGCAAGTTGGAAGTGTTGTTGGAGGCGTATTCGCTGACCGTACAGGCAGACGTTTTATCATTGCACTTGGTGCTTTAATACGGGCAGGCGGGCTGATAGGTTTCGCTTATTTTTCAACCTATTCACTCATATTGTTAACTGCTGCAATCAGCGGGCTTGGTCTTGGGCTTAATGCACCGTCCACAAAAGCATTTATTTCATCACTCGTAAAAGCAGAAATGAGATCTACTGCTTTTTCATTGCGTGGAATCTTTGCCAATATTGGGATGGCTATCGCTGGATTGACTGTGTTCGCTTTATTTACAGGAAGTTCAAAACTAATCTTTATCACCGCTGCTGTTATTTATTTAGGAGCAAGCGTGATCAGCTGGTTCTTCTTGCCTGCAGGCTGTGGAGACGAAAACTGCCGAGAAGTTAAGTGGAGTGAATATCGACAAGCGTTAAAAAACATTCCCTTCCTCGTTTTCGTGATCGCCACAATCTTTGTTTGGGCGCTTTACGTACAGTTTGCACTCGTGCTCCCGCTTCGAGCTGAAAGCGTTCTGTCTAACGGAAAAGACATAAGCATCATCTGGACCATCAACAGCATCACGGTCATATTAGCACAAACGCTCATAACGAAAAATATTATCCGAAACATCCATCCACTCACTTCTGTTGGTATAGGGGCAATCTGTATCGGATCTGCACTTGGAAGTTTGTATTTTGCGAACACTTTATTCTTCTTTGTTTTTACTGGCATCATCTTTATTACAGGTGAGATGCTAATCATGCCTACGTTGGATACATCGATCTCACAACTTGCGGCTGCACGATTTCTTGGCATGTTCTTTGGATTAGCAAGCGTTTTTACAGGTATTGGAGAAGCGATCGGAAATTCCATCGGAGGACGATTGTTTGAAGTCGCAGATGGCGGACAAAGTGCTGTTCCTTATTTAACGTACGTGATAGTAGGTTTTGTCATCTTTATTGGGATGCAGCTCTTGCGGCGGTGGAAACCGTTGTCTATTATACAACCACCCAAACCCATGGCAACCGCAGCTCCGAACACGGACTCGGCCACATCTCATCCAAACCCAATTAATGAAGGCTGACGAACATGGTTTTTATTAACCATTGTCCCTCAGCCTTCAACATTCCATATAGGAGGTTAGCCATATGAGTTACGAATATTTAATGGATACAGCATTTCTCTACATTCTGCTTATTGGCGGAATCATCGCCATCTCGTTTGTGTTTATTAAGAAGAGACGTGCGAAATAGCTCGAAACCCGATATCTTTGCGATAGAATGAACCTTCGCACGTGATTTTCTTCATTTCTTTATATACGTTCTCCTGAGCTTCACTTAGTGAACGTCCTTTAGAGGCTACCAATAACACCCGGCCACCATCCGTTAGAAGAGATTCATCTTCTCTTTTCGTACCGGCATGAAAAACATTCGAATCACCTGAAATGTTGTCTAGCCCTTTAATCACTTGGGCTTCTGAAGACGAAACAGGGTAACCTTCAGATGCAAGAACAACACCTAGGACGGATTCTTCTGACCAATGAAGTTCCGGCTTTTTGCCGTTTAACAAAGATAAAAGTAGATCAGCCAGATCGTTTTCTAGCCGAAGCAAGATTACTTGTGTTTCAGGGTCACCAAAGCGTGCATTAAACTCGATCACTTTCGGCCCATTCTTCGTTAATATTAAGCCTGCATAAAGAACTCCTGTAAAAGGAGTGCCTTCTTCTTTCATCGCAGCAACAGTTGGCTGAACGATCTCTTTGATGGCTTTTTGAATATCAGCGTCAGAAATTTGAGGAACAGGTGAATACGCCCCCATCCCACCTGTGTTCGGACCCTTATCCCCGTCATAGGCACGTTTATGATCTTGAGCGATCTCCATCGGAAGGAAAATTTCATCATGCACAAAAGACATTAATGAAAATTCTTCCCCTTCAAGAAATTCTTCAACAACAACCGTTTCGCTCGCCGAACCAAAGCGTTTGTCTACCATCAGCTCATGCAGACCCTCTTCCGCTTCTTCTAAGGTCATTGCCACAATGACACCTTTACCTGCCGCAAGCCCGTCCGCTTTTAACACGATTGGTGCGCCTTTTTCTCGAACGTAAGCTAGAGCTTCATCATGATTCGTAAACGTTTCTGATGCAGCTGTTGGGATGTCATACTTTTTCATAAGATCCTTCGCGAACGATTTTGAGCCTTCGATCTCTGCTGCTGATTTAGATGGACCGAAGATAACAAGGCCTTCTTCTGTGAAACGATCTACGATTCCCTCTAGCAGAGGAACTTCAGGGCCAACGAATGTTAATCCAATTTCGTTTGTTTTTGCAAAAGTAACGAGCTCTTCGATGTTTGTTTCTTTGATAGAAACGCATGTTGCTTGTTGTGACATGCCTGGGTTTCCTGGTGCAGCAAACACTTGTGTGACGCTCGGGCTGTTGGCAAATTTCCACACGAGCGCATGTTCACGTCCACCTTTGCCGATTACAAGAACGTTCATGGTTGCTACCTCCTTTTTTTAGCTTCGAAGTTTTTGAAAGCTGTTGATCTCCGTTCCAGGTACTCGCTTTCCGCGGGGCAGGCGGTGAGCCACATTCGTACGTTTCACGTATAAGTGTCTCACCTGCCCACCTGTCCCGCAGGAGTCTCGCACCTTGCACTCCGATCAACCAATCTTCGAAGAATAGACTACAGCTAAAAGAATTAATGCTTAAAGTGTCTTACGCCTGTGAACACCATCGTGATCCCGTGCTCGTCTGCTTTTTTGATCGAATCTTCATCCTTAATTGATCCGCCTGGCTGGATAATCGCTGTAACACCAGCGCGTGCCGCTGCTTCTACGGTATCATCCATTGGGAAGAATGCATCTGATCCTAAAGCAGAACCTTGTGCGCGTTCCCCCGCTTGCTCGATCGCGATTTTCGCTGCACCAACACGGTTCATCTGACCTGCACCAACGCCTACGGTCATTTCGTCTTTCGCTAAGACAATTGCGTTTGATTTCACGTGCTTTACCACTTTCCAAGCAAGCTTTAGATCTTTCCACTCTTGCTCAGTCGGTTGGCGCTTTGTTGGAATCGTCACGTTCGCATCATCCAAACCATAAACGTCTTCCTCTTGAACGAGCATTCCGCCAGAAACGGTTGTGATTTTTTTTGCGATCCCTTTGCCTTCTGTAAAATCTAGCTTTAATAGGCGAATGTTTTTCTTTTTCGTTAAAATCTCTAGTGCTTTTTCTGTAAAAGATGGAGCGATGATGATCTCTAGGAAAATCTCACTCAGTTTTTGCGCTGTTTCTTCATCTATTTCTGTGTTAGCAGCGATGATGCCGCCAAAGATCGATACAGGGTCTGCTTCAAACGCACGGTTGTACGCTTCCAGGATCGTTGAGCCTGTTCCAACACCACATGGATTCATATGTTTAACAGCAACAACAGCTGGGTCAACGAATTCTTTTACGATCGAAAGTGCTGCATCAGCATCGTTGATGTTGTTGTACGAAAGCTCTTTTCCGTGAAGCTGTTCAGCGTCAGTTAGAGAGAGCGTGTTCTTCAGTGGCGTCGAATAAAACGCGGCTTTTTGATGAGGGTTCTCACCATAACGAAGGTCCTGTTTCTTTTCATATGTGACCGTGTAGGATTCTGGGTGCTCCTCTTCTACAGCTGCTGTTAAATACTCAGCGATTAACGCATCATACGCTGCTGTATGACGGAACGTCTTCGCAGCAAGTCTGCGGCGCGTCTCTTCACTCACCGCTCCTGCACCATCAAGCTCACCCGCTACTGCCTCATAGTCAGCAGGATCGACAACGACCGTTACGTAAGCGTGGTTCTTTGCAGCTGAACGAAGCATGCTCGGTCCGCCTATATCGATATTTTCGATCGCATCAGCGAATGTAGTTCCTTCTTTGGCGATCGTTTCTTTGAAAGGGTAAAGGTTTACGACTACAAGATCGATTGGAGAAATCTCATTTTCTTGCATCGCTGTTTGATGATTCTCATTATCACGAACAGCGAGTAAACCGCCATGAATTTTTGGATGTAGCGTTTTGACACGTCCGTCCATGATCTCAGGAAAACCAGTCACTTCAGAGATACCGATTACAGGAATTCCTGCGTCTTGTAACGCTTTTTTTGTTCCGCCCGTAGAGATGATTTCTACGCCGTGATGAGCTAGCTTTTCTGCAAAGTGAAGTAATCCTTCTTTATTTGATACGCTTATGAGTGCACGTTTGATCGTCAATGTAAGATGCCTCCTACGGTGTCTTTTTGTAATAGTTTGTTGATGATTACTGGGTACAATTGATGTTCTGCTTTTTGGATGCGCTGCTGCAGGGTTTCCTCTGTATCGCCTGGCAATACGGGGATTCTTACTTGTTCGATGATAGGTCCTGTATCCATTCCGCTGTCTACATAATGAACCGTTACACCTGTTTCTGCAATGTTTGCTTTCAGTGCTTGTCCGACCGCATTTTTGCCCGGAAATGCAGGAAGATAAGACGGATGGATATTGATGATACGGCCTTCATACGCTTTCAATAACACCTCACCAACCAACCTCATATATCCTGCAAGAACGATAAATTCTACTCCATAGGATTGAAGTTCAGCAACGATTTCTTTTTCAAAATCAGCTTTTGATGCAAACGTTTGAGGCATGAACGAGTATGTTGGAATGTCAAAATGGCGCGCACGATCGATCACCTTTGCCCCCGGTTTATCACATACTAAAAGCTCGATATCCGCTTGAAGCTCACCTGCTTCAACCGCGTCTACGATGGCTTGAAAGTTACTTCCGCTTCCAGAAGCAAATACAGCTATTTTTTTCATTCGATGTTTCCTCCACCAAAGATCACGCCTTCACCTTGCTTCACGCGGCCGATGATGTAAGGCTTCTCGCCTTTTTCTTCTAAAAGGCGGATGATCGGGAGCATATTTTCTTCTGAAACCGAGAGCACCATTCCAATTCCCATGTTAAACGTTGTGAACATCTCTTTACGTGTGAGGTTTCCTTTTTCTTCGATCAGATCAAAGATTGCAGGAACTGGCCATGAACCATAATCTACTTCTGCCGCAAGACCTTCTGGCAGCATGCGTGGAATATTTTCAATGAAACCGCCGCCAGTAATATGAGCAACACCGTTCACATCAAACTGATTGAACACTTCAAGCAACGGTTTTACATAGATGCGAGTCGGTGTTAACAGCTCTTCACCTAATGTTTTAGATAAGCTTTCAATGTGTTGGTTCAGATCAAGACCTGCGTTTTCTAATAAAACTTTACGAACGAGTGAAAAGCCGTTGGAATGAAGACCGTTTGAAGCAAGGCCGATTAATACATCGTTCTCGGAGATAGCAGCGCCGTTGATCAGCTTCGATTTCTCGGCGATTCCAACCGTAAATCCAGCTAGATCATACTCTTCACTGTCATACATTCCAGGCATCTCTGCCGTTTCTCCGCCGATGAGCGCACAACCTGCTTGTTCACAGCCATCCGCGATCCCACTAACGATCTGTTCGATCTTTTCAGGGTGAAGCGTGCCGCAAGCAATATAGTCCAGGAAATAAAGCGGCTCAGCGCCTTGCGCTACGATATCGTTTACACACATCGCAACTGCATCTACACCGATCGTGTCATGCTTATCCGCCATGAACGCAAGCATCAGTTTCGTACCTACTCCGTCTGTTCCGGAAATGAGCACCGGTTCTTTATGTGAGAATCCTGATAGATCGAACATCGCCCCAAATCCACCAAGACCTGCTAATACTTCCGGACGCTTCGTTCTCTGTGCATGTTTCTTGATACGATCGACCGCTTCATATCCTGCTTCGAGGTTCACGCCTGCTTGCTTATATGCTTCTGCCATCGTCTTCTCCCCCTTTAAACAAGCTCTTTTTCATATGGTAAAACAGTATCTGGATAAATTTCTGTTGGATATCGTCCTGTAAAACAAGCTAAACATTGTCCGCAGTTCGGTTCAGCATTCGAACGTCCGATGCCTTCCATCAGTCCTTCTACGGAAATAAACGATAAGGAATCAGCACCAATAATCTCACGAATCTCATCAACCGAATGCTTAGATGCGATCAGTTCTGCACGTTCAGACGTATCGATGCCGTAATAGCATGGATGCGCGATCGGTGGCGCTGTTATGCGCACATGAACTTCTGTAGCGCCCGCAGCACGCAGCATCTTCACGATTCGACGGCTCGTTGTTCCACGTACGATCGAATCATCGACCATCACGACTCGTTTTCCTTCTACGATTCCTCGAACCGGTGAAAGCTTCATCTTCACACCTAGTTCACGAAGCTCTTGAGAAGGCTGGATGAACGTACGACCGACATAGCGATTTTTAATCAAACCGATCTCATATGGTATACCGGATGCTTCCGCATAACCGATTGCAGCTGAGATACTAGAATCAGGAACACCTGTTACAACATCCGCTTCAATCGGCGCTTCTTCATACATCTTTTTCCCAAGACTTTTACGAGCGGCATGAACGTTGATTCCTTCGATGTTGCTGTCAGGTCTTGAAAAATATATATATTCCATCGAGCACATGGAGCGTTGAACAGAAGTCGAGAACGTATCAACCCTTAGTCCGTCTTCATTAATGATCAAAAGCTCTCCCGGCTGCACGTCACGCACGTACGTTGCCCCAACAACATCGAACGCACACGTTTCAGATGCGACCACATACGCATCACCAAGCATACCGAGTGACAATGGGCGTAAACCGTTCGGATCGAGTGCAACCATCATCTCGTTCTCTGTCATCACTAAGAATGCATACGCACCTTTTAGCATTGTTAAAGCGTTTTGTACTTTTTCTTTTAGTGTAAAATAACCGCTGCGCTTGATCAGATGAGCAAGGACTTCTGTATCTGAAGTCGTTTGAAAGATGCTTCCTTGCGATTCTAGCTGATGTTTTAAAGCGTTGGCATTTACGAGATTACCGTTATGAGCAAGAGCTAGTGAGCTAGTTTGGGAACGAAACAATAATGGCTGTACGTTCGCAAGTTCATTTCCTCCTGCCGTGGAATACCGAACATGGCCGATTGCACCATGTCCGATCAATCCTTCGAGCTCCCCTTTGCTGAACACATCGTTAACAAGTCCGCTTCCTTTATGTGTTCTCAGGCGCTCACCGTCTGTTACAACGATACCTGCTCCTTCTTGTCCGCGGTGCTGCAAACTGTGCAGACCGTAATACGTGAGTTGTGCGGCATCTGGGTGACCCCAGATCCCGAACACACCACATTCTTCGTTTAAGCCTTTGATGTCAGCAAGCATGGAATAGCTCCTTTCCAGGCGTCTTGCATCTCCTGGAGCGTGCAGGATAACAACTCTTCACCCTGCTCATTATCGATCGCTAGACCGCTCTCAGAACGTACAAAACCTATGATTTTTGCGTCTTTTACAAGCTGTTGGAACTCATCTTGATGTTCAGGTTTTACAGTGACTAAGAAACGGGATTGAGATTCTCCAAAAAGACTTCCGATCGGCTCGTCTGTCAGCGTAACGCTCGCTCCTACTTTTCCGTCCATCACAGATTCAGCAAGTGCGACAGATAGTCCGCCTTCTGCAACGTCATGCGCAGATTGGATCAAGCCTTTTTGAATCGCCGCTAAAAGCTCACGCTGTCTTGTTTCTTCCACTTCTAGATCGATGTGAGGCGCTTTACCAAAAATGCGTCCTTCTTTCATCTTTTGAAGCTCACTTCCGCCGAACTCTGCTTTGCTCTCACCGATAACATAGATGATGTCGCCCGCTTCTTTAAAGCTTTGCGTCACGATATGCTTTGTATCCTCAATAAGCCCCACCATACCGATTACTGGTGTCGGGTAAACCGCCACACCGTTCGTTTCGTTATAAAGAGATACGTTACCGCCGATAACCGGCGTTGCGAGTTTGTTGCACGCCGCACTCATACCGTCAGCTGATTTTTCAAGCTGCCAGAAGATCTCAGGCTTTTCAGGATTTCCGTAGTTCAAGCAATCTGTCACCGCAAGAGGCTGTGCTCCTGAACATACGAGATTACGAGCTGCTTCAGCAACAGCGATCATGCCACCCACTTCTGGATCTAAATAGAGATAGCGAGAGTTACAGTCAGTTGTCATCGCTAACGCTTTTTTCGTTCCACGGATTCGTACGACTGCCGCATCCGATCCAGGTGCTACGACCGTATTTGTACGCACCATGTAGTCGTACTGGTTATAAACCCACTCTTTGCTCGCGATCGTCGGCTGCTTCAAAAGAGAGAGCAACGTAGATTTGAAGCTAGTAATCTCTGGGATGTAATCTTCTTGCGCTTGGAACTCACCATAATAAGCAGGCTCTTTTGAAGGCTTATGGTAAACAGGAGCATCTTCTGCAAGAGCATCTACCGGTACATCTGCTACGATCTCACCATTATGCGTCAGACGCAGTACTTGTTCTTCAATAACCGTTCCAACCGTCACGCAATCAAGATCCCATTTTGCAAAGATCTTTTCCACTTCATGCTCACGGCCTTTTTCAACAACTAACAGCATGCGCTCTTGAGATTCAGAAAGCATCATCTCATAAGCTGTCATTCCTGTTTCACGCTGTGGAATAAGATCAAGGTTCATCTCGATTCCCATGCCTGCTTTACTTGCCATCTCAGCGGACGAACTTGTAAGACCTGCCGCACCCATATCTTGAATTCCAACAAGTGCATCACAGTTATGAATGAGCTCGAGGCACGCTTCCATAACGAGTTTTTCCATAAAAGGATCGCCAACTTGAACCGCTGGACGCTTTTCTTCTGAAGCTTCAGAAAGCTCTTCCGATGCAAACGTTGCACCGTGGATTCCGTCACGGCCTGTTTTCGCCCCAACGTACATCACAGAGTTTCCAGCACCCTTCGCTTGACCTTTCTTGATGTCTTTATGGTCGATCAGACCGACACACATCGCATTAACAAGCGGATTGCCTTCGTACGATGGATCGAATTGAACTTCTCCACCGACCGTCGGAATTCCGATACAGTTTCCGTAACCTGCGATCCCCGCTACTACTTGCTCGAACAAATACTTCACACGTGGAGACTCTAACTCTCCAAAACGAAGCGAGTTCAACATCGCGATCGGACGCGCTCCCATCGAGAAAACGTCACGGATGATTCCACCAACACCTGTTGCAGCTCCTTGGTAAGGCTCGATCGCTGAAGGATGGTTATGCGATTCGATCTTGAAAACAACCGCTTGACCGTCTCCGATATCCACGATCCCAGCACCTTCACCAGGACCTTGAAGGACGCGCTCACCTTTTGTAGGGAACTTGCTTAGTACAGGCTTTGAATTTTTATAAGAACAGTGCTCACTCCACATAACAGAGAACAGTCCTGTTTCTGTCCAGTTAGGAGATCTGCCGATAATCTTTTCTACGAGTTCAAACTCTGAATCACTTAAACCCATCTCACGGTATAATTTTTGCTTCTTAATTTGTGAACTTGTTGGTTCATGTTGCAGCGACATAACGTTCCCTCCAGCTCTTCACAATAGATTGAAATAATTTAAGACCATCTTTGCTACCTAAAAGCTCATCGACCGCGCGTTCCGGATGCGGCATCATACCTAGCACGTTGCCTTCTTCGTTCGTGATACCGGCAATGTTTTCAACCGATCCGTTCGGATTGTTCCTATACGTGAATACGATCTGGTTGTTTGCCTTTAGCTGTTCTAGCGTCTCTTCATCGCAATAATAGTTTCCTTCACCATGTGCGACCGGAACGGAGATCACTTCTCCTTTTTCGTACTGAGTCGTGAAGATCGTTGATGTGTTCTCAACGACTAGCTCTTCTGGCTGGCAGATAAATTTCAAAGATTCATTGCGGCGCATCGCTCCTGGCAGAAGTCCTGTTTCAAGTAAAATTTGAAATCCGTTACAAACGCCAAGAACTGGTTTTCCTTCGCGTGCTGCTTTAACCACTTCTGTCATCACGTTCGAAAATTGTGCGATAGCGCCAGAGCGTAGATAATCTCCATAAGAGAAACCACCAGGCAATAAAATACCGTCATATTGATTTAAGTTTGTAGCGTCATGCCAGACGTACTCAACTTCAGCGCCAAGCTCATCTTTTACAGCATGATACATGTCAGTGTCACAGTTTGATCCCGGAAAAACGATTACAGCAAACTTCACTGTGCGACAACCTCCTCCACCTCGTAGCGGTAGTCTTCAATCACCGGATTCGATAAAAGTTTCGAGCACATGCTCACGATTTTTTCATCTAGATCGTAATCGCCTTTTTGAAGCGTTAACTCCAGATACTTACCAATACGTACATCTTCAACCTCTGACTGTCCCATTTTGTGAAGCGAGCTCATTACTGCCTTACCTTGTGGATCTAATACACTCTCTCTTAATGTTACATACACCTTTACTTTGTACATGATAGGCCTCCTAGACGTTGTAGTATTTTTTCATAAGCATCTGTTAAACTTCCTAATCCTCGGCGAAATACATCTTTATCGAGTTTCTCGTTCGTTTCTGCATCCCATAAACGGCAAGTATCAGGAGAAATTTCATCAGCGAGCATAAGGTTTCCGTTAGCATCTGTTCCGAACTCTAGCTTAAAGTCGACAAGCTTTACGTTCTTTTGAACAAAATAAGACGTAAGCACTTCATTGATCTGAATCGCTTGTTCTGAAATCTGGCTGAGTTGCTCTCGCGTTGCCAAGTTCATGATGTCTATATGTTCTTCCGTAATAAGCGGATCGCCGAGGTCATCGTTTTTGTAATAAAATTCGACGATCGTGCGTGGAAGAATCTGACCTTCAGGAATTCCCGTACGCTTTGATAAAGAACCAGCCGCGATGTTGCGGACAACCACCTCTAAGGGGATGATGGTCACCTTCTTCACGAGTTGTTCGGTTTCGGATACTCGTTTTACGAAGTGGGAGTGAATTCCTTTCTCTTTGAGCAATTCAAAAAGGATAGATGAGATCTCGTTGTTCAGTCTTCCTTTTCCTGCGATCTCGGCTTTTTTCTCACCGTTGAACGCTGTTGCTGAATCTTTGTAGCTGACCCAGACGACTTCTTCGTCGGTTGTGCGGTAGATGCGTTTTGCTTTTCCTTCGTATAGCTGCTCTAACTTCTCCATCATGACCCCTCCGTTATATGAAGATTCCCAATATTCAATCTTTTAAAATAGGCAAAGAGAAAGAGAGCTCAATAGATCACTCTCTTTTTAGTTGAAGTACTTCAAAAAAGCTTGTTTAATCTTCGTAGTTTGAAAGAGGTTGATTTCCGTTTCAGATACTCGCTTTCCGCGGGGCGTGCGGTGAGCCCCTCGCCGCTATGCGCCATTGAGGGTCTCACCTGCCCACTCGTCCCGCAGGAGTCTCGCATCTTACACTTCAATCAACTTTTCAATGATGTGCAAACGTTAAAGATTTAAAAACTTACCATTTATAAAAGCAATTCTTCGTATATAAAACCCTTTAAAGCCCTAATCTGTCGAAGATTGTGTCTACGTGTGACAGATGATAACTGTAGTCAAAGCATTCAGAGATTTCTTCAGGTGTTAATTTTTCAGTAATGTTTTGTTCAGCTTCTACTAATGTTCTGAACTGCACGCCTTCTTCCCATGCTTGCATCGCTTTTGGCTGCACTGTGTCGTATGCTTCTTCACGTGCCATTCCTTTATCGATCAATTTTAGAAGAACGCGTTGTGAGTAAATTAATCCGTATGTGCGCTCCATGTTGCGTTTCATGTTTTCTGGGAACACGGTTAAGTTCTTGATGATGTTGCCAAAACGGTTCAGCATGTAGTTCAATGCAATCGTTGCATCTGGTAAGATCACGCGCTCAGCTGATGAATGCGAGATATCACGCTCATGCCATAGAGATACGTTCTCATAAGCTGTCATCATGTAACCGCGAATCACACGAGCAAGACCTGTCATGTTTTCAGATCCGATCGGATTACGTTTATGAGGCATTGCTGAAGATCCTTTTTGACCTTTTGCAAAGAACTCTTCTACTTCACGCGTCTCACTCTTTTGTAGACCGCGAACTTCTGTTGCGAACTTTTCGATGCTCGTTGCGATAAGTGCCAACGTTGACATGTAGTGCGCGTGACGGTCACGTTGCAATGTTTGTGTTGAGATCGGCGCGGCTTCAAGTCCAAGCTTTTCACACACATATTTTTCAACGAATGGATCAATGTTCGCATATGTTCCAACGGCTCCAGAAATCTTTCCGAAACGAACCGTGTCAGATGCTTGCTTAAAGCGCTCCACGTTACGCTTCATCTCTTCGTACCAAAGAGCAAGCTTCAATCCGAACGTTGTAGGTTCAGCATGCACTCCGTGCGTACGACCCATCATCACGGTATATTTATGTTCTTTTGCTTTTTCAGCAAGAATTTCAACGAAACGATCTAGATCTTTCGCTAAGATATCGTTTGCTTGTTTAAGTAGATACGATAAAGCTGTGTCTACAACATCTGTGGAAGTTAGTCCGTAATGAACCCATTTGCGCTCTTCACCAAGCGTTTCAGATACCGCTCGCGTAAACGCAACAACATCGTGGCGTGTTTCTTCTTCGATCTCTAGAATTCGGTTAATATCGAAAGACGCATTTTCACGAAGCTTCTTTACGTCTTCTTTTGGAATATCACCTAGCTCTGCCCAAGCTTCACAAGCTAGAATCTCTACTTCAAGCCATGCTTGGTATTTGTTTTCGTCCGTCCAGATCGCTCCCATTTCAGGGCGTGTATAGCGTTCAATCATTGTGTTACCTCCGTTTTGTTATCACTTAAAAATAGTGCGGACACTTTTTCTGCTTTTTCTAGTGCCTGTTCAATCGTATCACCTAAAACCGTGATATGCCCCATCTTTCGTTTCGCTTTCGCTTCTTTCTTTCCGTACAGATGAAGTTTCGCTTCTCCTAAATTTCCTATCTCGCGTAACACAGTCTCATGATGTTCACCTAATATGTTGATCATCACGGCTGGTTTTATTAATTCCGTATTGCCAAGCGGCCAGTTGCATACGGCACGCACATGCTGATCGAACTGTGAAGTCTCACACGCCTCGATCGTGTAATGCCCAGAGTTATGCGGGCGTGGCGCTAGTTCGTTCACATAAATCGTACCGTCTTTTGCGACGAACATCTCTACGGCAAGCGTACCAACAAGCTCTAATTCCGTTGCGATTGACCCCGCTAGGAGCTTTGCTTGATCCGCTGTTTTGTTCGTGATGCGTGCTGGCGCAATCGTTTGATGCAGGATATTCTCTTTGTGTATATTCTCTGCGATCGGAAACGATTTAACCTCACCGCTCACACTTCTCGTGATGATGACGGATATTTCTTTTTCAAAAGGAACCCAAGCTTCCAGCACACAATCTGTCTCTTTTTCTAAAAGTGTTGCTGCAATCTCAAGATCACTTTCTTGCTTGATCACAAACTGCCCTTTTCCGTCATAACCGCCTCTGCACGTTTTTAATACAGAAGGGTAACCCAATTCTTCCACAGCACGTTGGAGTGAACGAAGATCGGTCACAGGGCGGTACGGAGCTACAGGGACACCTGCTTTTTGAAGCGTTTCTTTCTCTTTTAAACGGTGCTGAGTGACAGAGAGAAGACGGCTTCCCTGCGGTAAGTTTCCGTTCTCTTCTAACCAGTTCGCACTCTCTGCATCTATGTTTTCAAACTCGTATGTGACGACATCGCTTTGTTCTGCAAGCTTCTTGATGCCTTCTCGGTCGTCATAAGCTGTTGTAATTTGATGATCTGCAACTTGCCCGCATGGTGAATTCTCACCTGGCTCTAAAACAACAACGTTCAATCCCATCTCACGAGCGCTCAACGCCATCATGCGGCCAAGCTGACCTCCGCCAAGTATACCTAGTGTTTGTTGTGGTCTTATCGTCTTAAACAAGAAGCTCACTACTTTCGATCGCCATTTGTTGTGCTGTAGCACGGCGTTGTTTTAAACGTTGTTTGACTCCTTCATCATGTACGGCTACCATCTGTGCGGCTAGAAGTCCGGCATTCGCTGCACCAGCTTTCCCAATCGCAACTGTCGCTACTGGAACACCCTTTGGCATCTGAACGATGGATAACAGTGAATCCATGCCGTTTAGCGCTTTGGATTGAACCGGAACACCGATTACAGGCAGGATCGTTTTTGCTGCGACCATACCTGGCAAGTGAGCTGCTCCGCCTGCTCCAGCAATGATCACTTCAATCCCTCTATGCTCTGCTTCTTCTGCGTATTGAAACATGAGGTCCGGTGTACGGTGAGCCGAAACCACCTTCTTCTCGTAAGCTACTTCTAGTTCATCTAATAGGTCACACGCTTCTTTCATTGTTTCCCAATCTGAAACACTTCCCATGATCACGCCAACTTTAGCCATGGTAGCCTCCTTATTGTCAGAAAATATAAAAAAGTCCAGTTAGTATGCTTCTCCCTAATATGAGAGAAAGCAGCCAACTGGACATACGTATCCGATAAAAATAGACAGAAAGATGCTTTCCCTCATAGTCTGATGAAATAACGGTCATCAGGTAGAGACTTACGGGCCATATCCCCGAAATTATATGAGGGCTTTATTCTTCTGGTTTTATTGTAGCAATGATTGTTTTGTTTTGTCAACAAAAATCGAACATTAAGTTGTATATCACATTTAATGTTCGTGTTTCGGTCACTATTGAAGGAGTTTACCTTCAAATACAATTCGTTGTTCCTTTACTTCTGGTTCCATTCTGCCGTTACGTTTCACTTCATGAAACAAAGGCTCCTCCATACGTCGGACCGGTGTATAGCCTTCGTTGGCCATACGATCCAAACAATCAGAGATCGTTTCTCCTGCTTCAACAGCGAACTTCTTTTTAGAAGGTTTCTTCTCCATCTGTTACCTCCTGATACCCTTAACCCAAAATCCACCATGAAACGCTTTAGGTTCATGTGAAATAATAAACGCCTTCGGATCCAAATCCTTTACCGTATTATATAGGTTCATTTCTGATTTACGTGATGTTAAGATCTCCATCATCAAACGCTGTCCTTCACGACCTTCTGCAAGCCAGTTTGTAACTCCATAGCCTTTGTTGCGAAGCTCGTTCGGTAGGCCGCCTTCAAGATTTGTCGTAATTACGTTAACAGTAGTATATCCAAGTGCAAGCTTTTCTTCAATCTTCATTCCTACTAAAACACCAATTCCATAACCCACCGCATACGCAATTAAGTTTTGAATCTCATTTAAGTTATCAAGAACAAGCCCGAGGCCGACCACATAGATAATAACCTCAAACACACTAATAAAGGCAGCTAAGTACCTTTGTCCTTTCAACGTCAGGATCATCCTGATCGTAAAAAACGATACATATACAATATTGATCAATAAAATGATCCCAACCATGACGAACGCATTATCTAACATGATGGCAAGCCTCCCAAGGTGAAAAATACTTCGTTAAGGATAACACTTTTTGGACAAGTTGGAAACTGGAGAATTGATGCAAAAACAGTTGACGTAATTAGGGGAGTTTTGTAGGAAGTTTGGCGGATATCTCTATTGAAAGTTTGGTGGCCACCAAACTTCCTTTTTCATGGTTTGATGGTGTTGGTTTAGCTGTTTGTGTGCTATTAGGAGTATCAGCAATCATTCTTTGCTGAAGAATATCGCGTGTTGGAAGATGGCTCTGGCCATCTTCTTCCTATTTTGAGGGTTGTGAGGGGGGTGAAGCATTAAGCGTGCGTTCCGAGAATACCACACTGGGTATCTCCTGACCCTAATTAAGTCTAAATAAGAAAAATTAAGTCAAAATGAGAGCGAATTAAGTCGGAACAGACCACAATTAAGTCTAAAAGCAAAAATAAAGGCGGTTCGCTAAATTCCGACAATCCATCTTAGTTCTATTTTGTACCTAAATTAAATTTATTGATCTATTTTATTTATTATTTACTAAACAAACAAAAAAAAGATGGAACGAACATAAAGTTCGTCCCACCTTCTTTGCCTAGCGACGTCCTACTCTAACAGGGGGAAACCCCCAACTACCATCGGCGCTAAAGAGCTTAACTTCCGTGTTCGGTATGGGAACGGGTGTGACCTCTTTGCCATCATCACTAGACCTATCATGACGTTAACCATGATTTATAAAATTAGAGAGTATGTTCTCTCAAAACTAGATACGACGTTTCCAAACGTTATGCTTTTTAAGGATAAGCCCTCGACCGATTAGTATCTGTCAGCTCCACGTGTCACCACGCTTCCACACCAGACCTATCAACCTCATCA
>JAEACG010000006.1 GCA_016401345.1 Fictibacillus nanhaiensis
TGAGTCATTAGGATTGCCATTAATTGAAGCAAGAAGCTTAAAGTGCGAAATAATTACATTTACGTTACCTTATTCTTTAGAAATATTAGAAAACTATGACAAGTGTACCTTAGTTAGTTATGAAAAAGATAACAACAGTTTTAATGTAAATAATTTAACAACTGCGTTATTATGTGTAAAATTAAAAAAGATTCCTTTTTTGAAAATATAACCAATGAAAATTAAGAGGTTAGAGATGAAAAAAATAACATTTGTAATTAATTATTTTTATCCAGATCTTGCTTCAACAGGTCAACTAATGACTGAGCTTTGTCAAGATCTTCAAAATGATTTTGTTATATCAGTAATTGCAGCTCAACCAGGATATGCTGGTGAGAAGTCAAAGACAACTAAAAAGTTTGAAATTGAGCAGATGGAGAATATGAAAATCATTCGTATCCAGTTACCAGAGGTAGATAAAACTTCTAAGTGGAGTCGAATGAAATACATATTCTCTTATTTTGTTCTAGCTCAGATTGCTTTATTAAGAGAAAAGAATGTTGACTTAATTTATACCATATCTCAGCCGCCAGTGTTAGGTGGACTAATTGGTACGATAGGAAAGTTGTTAAAAAGAACAAAACATGTGTATAACATTCAAGACTTTAATCCTGAACAGGCAGCAGCTGTGAGTTATACAAACAATCAGTCAGTGTTTAAACTAGCAAAGTATATTGATAAACTTAATTGCCGTTACGCCGATCATATTGTAGTAGTAGGAAACGATATGAGCGATACTTTAATAAATAGATTCCAAAATCAAGAGGTCCCAGACCATTCTGTCATTAACAACTGGACAAATGAAGATGAAATAGTTCCTTTAGATGAAAAAGATCCTTCAGTATATCAATTTTTAAAAGAACACCAATTAGAAGATAAATTTATCATAATGTATTCGGGCAACATTGGTTTGTACTATGATCTTGAGAATATAATAAAAGTTACTAAGGAATTTGAAAGTGAAAAAGAAATCATTTTCCTATTTATTGGTGAAGGCGCAGTCAAGAAGGACATGCAAAAATTTATTAAAGAAAACAAACTTACTAATACTTACTTCTTACCGTACCAACCAAAAGACTATATTAAGTATTCTCTTAATGCAGCTAATGTACACCTAGTCGTAAATCAAAAAGGAATTAAGGGAGTTTCGGTACCAAGTAAAATCTATGGTGTAATGGCTGCAGGTAAACCAATCCTTGGTGTTTTAGAAGAAGGAAGTGAGGCATACAACCTCATTAATAAAAGTAACTCAGGTGTAGTTGTAGAACCCAATGATTATTCAGGAATCGCAGATGCTATTCGAAGTCTATACGCATTAAAAGGTCAACAATTAAGACATATAGGATTAAATGGTAGGGCGTATCTTGAAGAAAATTTGAAAAGAGATATTTCTATTCAAAAGTATCGTGATTTATTAAATTCATTAGTAAACCATAAATAAATTTTATTCAAGAAGTCTGAATAGACTTTTTTTATTTGGAGGGAAAAGATGAAACTTATACTTCTATCTGGTGGTTCTGGAAAACGTTTATGGCCATTATCCAACGACACACGATCTAAACAGTTTTTAAAGGTATTAGAAGGTAATAACGGTATAAAAGAATCTATGGTACAAAGAGTGTGGAGACAAGTAAGCTCTGTTAGACTTTCGGATTCAGCTGTAATTGCAACTTCTAACTCACAAACCGATATGATTCACAGCCAGCTAGGGGAAGATGTTCCTTTAATTATTGAGCCTGAGCGTCGTGATACGTTTCCAGCCATCGCATTAGCGGCGGCTTTTTTATTTGCTGAAAATCAGACTGATCGAAATGAAACGGTTGTTGTCTTGCCGGTTGATCCTTATGTAGAAAATAGCTTTTTTGCTAAAGTTAAAGAACTTGATGCAGCACTTAATGAGACAGGTGCACAGTTAGCACTCATGGGAGTTAAGCCAACATATCCTTCTGAAAAGTATGGTTATATTGTTCCTGAAGGTGTTGTTTCACCTGAAGAATCGTTTCGTGTAGATCGTTTTACAGAAAAACCGAGTGAAGAAAAGGCAGAAATGCTTATTAAACAAAATGCACTTTGGAATACAGGGGTCTTTGCATTTAAGCTAGATTACCTTATTTCCATTTTAGAGAGTAAAGGTTTGCCGACGAGCTATGCGGAGCTTTCTACGCAATATAACTTGCTACCTAAAATTAGTTTTGACTATGAAGTGGTTGAAAAAACAGAGCACATTGTTGCGCTTCCATATGAAGGATCATGGAAGGATCTTGGAACATGGAACACTCTTACGGAGGAGATGGCCACCGAACAAATTGGTAAAGGTGTTATTTCAAACGATGCTACGAACACACATCTAGTTAATGAATTAGGGATTCCTGTTACGGTATTGGGGTTATCAAACATTGTAGTTGCTGCAAGTCCAGATGGAATACTAGTAAGTGATAAGGCATCGAGTCCGAAAGTTAAAGACCTTATTGCCCATTATGAGCAGCCACCTATGTACGAAGAACGTCTATGGGGCTGGTCGAAAGTATTGGATTATGCCAAGTACTTTAATGAAGAAATGGTGACCAAACGTATTTGTATCTATGGAGATAAGAACTCGACTTATCATTATCATAACTTACGAAATGAAGTATGGACGATTATCCGTGGTGAAGGCGAGCTCGTGCTGGATGATCACATCAGGCGGGTAAAAGCAGGAGATATCATTCATATCCCGGCCGGTCGGAAACATGCCATTAAAGCGAATAAAGAGCTTGAATTTATTGAAGTCCAAACCGGAAAAGAAGTAACAGACACAGACTTTACAAGACTGTATCACACGTGGGAAGACATTATGAGAGGATTCTATAATTCTACCGCCCAAGTTATTCTCTAATGAGGAATGGTTACATAAGCCAAAGAACAGTTGCTCTTTGGCTTTATTTATATTGAAGGCATATCAGAAAGTGTTACCTTGGAGGTCACTGAATGTATAATCGTATATCATTAAAAGAAAGAATCACTCACTCGTCTGAAGTAGTAGAGTGTCCTGTTAAAGACTGTACTCATCAAGTACCTAGACAGAAGAAAAAGTTTAAATCCACAGATACTTTCCTCTGCCCAACTCATAACATTATTTTATCTCCCACAACCTTCGAATACAGAGACTACACAACGAACTTGCTTTCAAAAGATCCTGAAGATCTTCAGTTATTACAAACCATCCTTAAACAAAAGCGAGAAAATCGATTAGCACGCAGCAATTCAGAGGACGCTGTAACGTGGAATATGTTTCGGTATTTAGAAAGAAATCAATTATTAGAGGGGTATTTAGGTTCTTTAGGGGTTCAAAATACTAGTAATCTCAAGATTCATTACTGGTGCTATGATAGGGAGCAACAACATACATATCCATTCCTTGTGAAAGCGCACAAAACATTTGGTGAAACACCTTCTAGAGGCAGCGAGCCAGATCTTTTAATAGAAACAGAGAATGCTATTATTCTCATAGAATGCAAAACTGGATCAAGTAATAACACGAAACCGTCTCGTGTGGATGTAGAAAAGTTATACACAGAGGGAGACAATTGGTTTTTTACGCAAGTATTTAATGCAGGTTTTTATACCATTGCGGTAAAAGATAGAAAGTATGAACTATTGCGCTATTGGTTGCTTGGCCTATGGATGGCTAAACAAAAAAAGAAAGAGTTCTATCTATTTAATCTCGTTCGCGAAGAGGCAGAGAGAAATATTGAACACAAATTCGGAAAACATCTGATATCAGGAAAAGGGACTTTTAAGCGAACAACGTGGGAATCAATGTACCATTTTATAAAAACATCATCCACAGATCACACTCGTATCTTTGAGTATCTAAAGAACCAAACACTTGGTTATACGTCTTCAGGGAAATTGAAGACGGGGTATAGGTTGTGATGTAACTGGTAGATTTAAAGATTCTTTTGTATTCTGAATGAAAGATAGATTCAAAAGGTAGGAGAGATGCTTTGCTAAAACGAGTTTTCATTCTATTACTCTTATCCATCCTATTGTTTGGGTGTAAGGATATGTCCAAAAAAGAAGAAGATAAAATTGTACAACGTTCTACACAATTGGCAAAAGCCTATTTCAATGAAAAGCTTGGTTATGAAATTATCGTAAACAAGCATGCGTTTACAAGCAGAACAAACGGAACGGAAATCTATATTTATGGTTATGAAAAAGGGAACAAAGAGAACAAAGTATCCGCAACCATTGACTACTCAGGAGATGAGTATAAGGTACAGATGGTAGGTACCGATAAAAAGTTAAATAATACTATTAATAAATAGTATGAACCTCACAACAACATCATTCATTAGATGTTGTTTTTTTACTTTTTATGGGTATATGTTAGGTGGCGAACCATGTTGTGTAACTCTACAATAATATAGGGCTTGCACATAACTTTATAAGTTTCGCCAATCAGGGAGGTTTCTTGTCAATGTTACATACAAGAAAAATAGCAATAATTACAGCTTCGATTCTAGGAATCACACTATTAGGAGGCTGCAGCTTATTAGAAAAAAAGGAAGAAAATCCATATATTCGTGTTCAGGAATACACAGGCAAGGAATTCAGGCTACCGAACGGTGACAAGAACGACAAAATTGCTGAAGCTAGCAGAGAGAAAGTGATTTCAGGAACGGAAGCGTTTTTCCTTGAAAAATATAAAACAAAAGTGAAGGTTAACAACATAGTGGGTAATAGAGACGGTGCTACTGTATATGTGGAATCCATTGGAGAGCCTCATTTTCACACATTCGTTGTTATCCCAATTGATACGCAAGAAAACGTGCGACCAGATGGGATTTGGACCCAAGAACGTGAAGTGGAAGGCGATATCGAAAGTGGTATCTACGCCATAATTCATGAGGAGAAAATAAATAATCTTGATAATTATTTAAACGAATTTGTTAAAAAGCATCCTGTTGTCGGCCTTAGAGAAGAAGCATATAAGAATACTGCTTCAACAGGCTATACAACACCTTATTATTACATTATTACTTATGGAGACAGCCTTATTCCCTACAAAGATCAGTATTTAAGGAACCCTGAAACAAAAAAGGAAGTGTATCAGAAACAATCTCAGTCTTTAACTTTTGATCCGGAATATTACAACATTGTAATTGAATTATTTATGAAAGAAGAAAACAAAGAACCTGATCAAAAGATTTTTGATGAGCTTGAAGCGAATATAGAAAAAATGGATGGACTTCCTCCTGGTTCTTACACAGTAATACTTAATGATAATTACATACAAAAGGAAAATGGTCACAGCCAGAAAGACAATACTCTTATGCGCGGAAATCCTGATTATATTATTAAGGAGTAACCTAAGATGTATTATTTATTAATTAATCAGGGAGGATCGTATAAATGATAATTACAAGAAAGATCGGAATGTGTATATTCGCTTTGTTAAGCATCCTACTAATCGGAGGCTGCAGCTTATTAGAAAAAAAGGAAGAAAATCCATATGTTCGTGTTCAGGATTACACAGGCAAGGAATTCAGACTGCCGAACGGTGACAAGAACGATAAAATTGCTGAAGCTAGCAGAAAGAAAGTGATTTCAGGAACGGAAGAGTTCTTCTTAAAAAAATATAAAACAAAAGTGAAGGTTAACAACATAGTGGGTAATAGAGACGGTGCTACTGTATATGTGGAATCCATTGGAGAGCCTCATTTTCACACATTCGTTGTTATCCCAATTGATACGCAAGAAAACGTGCGACCAGATGGGATTTGGGCACGGGAAGGTGAAGTGGAAGGCGATATCGAGAGTGGCATCTATGCTTTAATTCATGAGGAGAAATTAAATAATTTGAATAATTATTTAAACGAATTTGTTAAAAAGCATCATGTTGTCGGCCGTAGAGAAGAAACATTTAAGAATACATCTTCAACAGGCTATACAACACCGTATTATTACATTATTAACTTTGGAGACAGTCTTAACTCCTACAGAGATCAGTATATAAGGAACCCTGAAACAAAAAAGGAAGTGTATCAGAAACAATCTCAGTCTTTAACCTTTAATCCAGAAGATTATCGTATAGTCATTGAATTATTCATGAAAGAAGAAAACAAAGAACCTGATCAGAAGATTTTTGATGAGCTTGAAGCGGATATAGAAAAAATGGAGGGTCTTCCTCCTGGTCTTTACACAGTAATACTTAATGATAATTACATACAAAAGGAAAATGGTCACAGCCAAAAAGACAATACTCTTATGCGTGGAATTCCTGATTATATTATTAAAAAGTAAACTGAGGTGTATGATCTAATGAAACAGGGAGGATCGTATGAATGATAATTACAAGAAAGATCGGATTTGCTTTGTTGGGCATCCTACTACTCGCAGGCTGTAGCTTATTAGAAAAAAAGGAAGAAAACCCATACATTCGTGTTCAGGATTACACAGGCAAGGAATTCAGACTGCCGAACGGTGACAAGAACGATAAAATTGCTGAGGCTAGCAAAGAGAAAGTGATTACAGGAATGAAAGAATTTTTTCTCAAAAAATACAAAACAAAAGTAAAGATTAACAACATTGTAGGGAATAAAGACGGTGCGTCAGTATATGTGGAATCTGTTGGAGAACCTCATTTTCACACATTCGCTGTCATCCCAATTGATACGCAAGAAAACGTGCGGCCAGAAGGAATTTGGACCCAAGAAGGTGAAGTGGAAGGTAGTATAAAAAGCGGGATTTATGCGTTAATTTATGAAGAAAAACTCAACAGATTGGATAACTATCTTAAAGCATTTGTTAAGAAGCATCCTGTAATTGGACTCCGAGAAGAGGCGTATGAAAACACATCCTCAACAGGATATACAACTCCGTATTATTACATAACGATTCCTGGAGATAGTCTTGAACCATTTCTCAATCAATATCTAGAAAATCCTGAAACAGTAAAAGAAGAATATGAGGCGAAAGCTCAGTCTTTATTGGCTGATCCCAAAGAATTTAGGATTGTTATTGAACTATTTATGAAGGAAAAACAAGAACCTGATCAAAAGGTATTTGATGAGCTTATAGCAGATATGGAAGAAATGGAAAACCTACCACCAGGGTATTATACGATCATACTTAATGATAATTTCATTTCCAAAGAAGAAGGATATGGCAAAAAAGACAATACTCTTATGCGGAGAAATCCAAATTATATAATCAAAAATTAGCCAGAAGTGACGTAACAAATGTTTGATCAATTAGTAGGTGATCTTGAAAAGATGTATAATCTATCTCCTGGTTCTTATAGCGTAATACTTAACGATAACTCCATTAATAAAGGCAGTGGCAACAAAACAAAGGAAAACAAATCTAGAACATACAAATCAATGATAGATGAAACCTTAGTAGAATAATAAATTTTTCGATATCCTTAAATAATTACCAATATCATTAAAATAAATAGTAAAAACCTCACAGCAACATCAGCCATTTGATGTTGTTTTTTTACTTTTTATGGGTATATATTAGGTGGCAGGTAATAATGTGTAACTTTACAATAATATAGGACGTATACTTGATATCACATTTCTCACCAACCAGGGAGGTTCATACATATGTTACACACAAAAAAGACGGGAATGATTACAGCTTCTCTTATTGGCATCATGCTACTTGGAGGTTGTATGAAAGGGGCAACAGAAACGGTGAAAAAGGAAGACAATCCACTTGTGAGTGTTCAGGGGTATACTGGCGAAGGGTATGACTTGCCAAACGGAAAAGAAAACGACAAGATCGCTGAGGCTAGTCGTGAAAAGGTCGTTTCTTCAACAGAAAAATTCTTCTTAGATACATACAAAACAAATGTAAAAGTACATAACATTGTCGGCAACAAAGACGGAGCGAGTGTGTTTGTTGAATCGATTGACGAACCACGTTTTCACTCGTTCGCTGTGATTCCGATCGATAACAAAGGCAAAGTACGGCCAGAAGGCATTTGGACGGAAGAAGGACAAGTCGAATTATCGATCAAGAGCGGCTTGTATGCCATGATCTATGAGGAGCAGCTAAAAACACTTGATACTTATCTTGAAGGCGTTGTAAAAGAACACCCGGTAGTCGGAAAACAAGAAGAAGCGATTCAAAAAACGTCTTCAACAGGGTTTACGACACCGTATTATTACATCTCCATAGCAGGGAAAAGTCTTGATGGACTTTATGAAAGTTATATAAACAATCCTCAAAAAACGAAGAAAGAGTGGCAGGCGGAAGCAAAAAATCTTCAAGTCAGTCCTGAAGACTTCTTAATCACGATTCAGTTATATATGAAAGAAAAAGGTGCAAAGCCTGATCAGAAGATTTTTGATCAACTGGTAGCTGATCTTGAAATGATGGAGAATCTATCACCTGGTTCGTATAGCGTGTTCCTAAACGACAACACCATTAATAAAGGCAGTGCCAACAATACAAAAGAAAACAAACTAGAACTTAATTATCCGAATGAAATTAAAAAGCCTTAACGTGTAGGAGGTTAATATGATTAAGACCCAAACGAAAACAGTTACCGATCAAGACTTAGTTGAAATTTCGGGATTTCATGCTTACCAAGAATACGAAGTGAACCAAGTTGTTGAAGTCAACGGAAATTCGTACCGCGTCTTAGATGTAAAAGAATCAGAGGTAAACGGTTTAAACGCGATCACTCTTGCATCAAACGATACGAAAGAAGTCATTGTCGCTTACACCGGTACCGACACGGGAGATAAGAAAGATATACTCACTGACCTTCAGTTGTTAAGTGATATGGTTCCAGCACAAGTCGAGGCAGCTCGTGATTATTTTGATGATATGGAAAAGAAGTATGGCAACATCTCCTATGTGTGCGGTAACTCCCTCGGCGGCGGAAATGCAAATGCGGTAGGGGTGGCGAATCCTGATGTTAAAACGGTAACGCTGAATCCTGCTATGCTGCCAGAAGGTGTCGTAGATTATGGTAAAGAGTATGATAACATCACGAACTATTTTGGCCGATATGACGTCTTAACGAGTCTCGAAACCGGGTTAATGCTCGGTCATCGTATCCCTGGAAAACAGATCGAAATCAATCATGGAATTCCGAATATGATGCATTTTGCTAACAACCATACCGGATATATCGGTAAGGATGAAACGGGTAAGTTGGTTTATGTGATCGGTGAACCTGGTGAGCCTGGATTTGGGAAGATTCATTTCGATGAAGCTGATTCCAGTGTGATATCAAGTATTTGGACGGGACAATCCCTTCATACAGGCAGTTCTGAGCGTATCGACATGAATACAGAGAACATGCACATGCTTTCAAAGTCTTTAGAAGGTTATGTCGGCACCCGAATGGGATACGTTCATTCGTATTTACAAAACTCTGCTGCTATCGTTGATCACGAAGGAAGTCGCTATTACGAGCGGCTTCACACGCTGCAACAGACCTTCCGCGATATGTTCGAAGAGGCTGCTGAAAATCCTCTGTTTGCTGGAATCACCACAACGGGTAACGTGATCAAAACAGAGATCTACCATCTCATCACATTATTAGATAGCGCGGAATCCAAAGTTCAATCGTTAAATTTTTTCTTGAACTCTCCACCCGCGGAACTCGTGGAATTTCTTATGAACAAAAATATAAACGTAGAATCACTCTTTGGAGACGCCAGAAACTTCCTATACAGTCTGCGCTCAAACGTTGAAGAATTAACCGATGTACTTCCTAGAATGGTATCGCAAAAAATCCCTGAACTTTTTGAAGGTGGGACTGATCATTTTACCGATGCTGTTGTTGGTGAGTTTATGGCTCATTATAAGATTCTGAGTAAGAACAATATAACGGTTAAAAAGCACATGGATTCTTACAGCACAGATGTTACAGCAACGGCTGACAATTTTACAGAGAGAGACAAGCTGCTCGCAAGCGGCATTTCAACAGGTGTCCCTCAGTCGATTATCATACCAAACTTTGGTTCAAGTGAAGATTTCAAAATGCTAGATTCTCCTTATTTGAAGATGGGGATGAAAATTCTCGATATTCAGCTAGAGCTCTCTATAGCCGCTTTCGGAGATTTCGCGCATAAAGTTGCATTGCCACTGCTCGTTGGACTAGAGGGAATTGCCGCCATGTTGGAAAGCGTATTAGAAGGCATATCTAATACGATAAAAGGTGCGGTGTTTGTCATTTTAAACGGAAGCTTGCCTGTTAAATTGGCTGGTATGTTCACAGACTTCGACGATAAGCTGCGTGCGATGGTAAATGACGCGCTCGAGCCACTTGATGAACTTGCTGACACGGTAGAAGGTCTTCGTCGTGGACTTGATAACCTAATTGTTTTCTTTCCTGGACTTGTCCAAAAATTCAAGCCATACCTGAAGTCCGCACTGTTTAGTCAAACCAACTATTTCAATATCTACTTATACAACACGGCAGCAACCGGCATACTTGAAGAAATGGACATGCTATTCAAAGACATCGTTTATCAACTGACCCATAACAAAGGACTCGCGATTGATGCCTTGAGTGAAATCTCACAACATGTAAAAAACAATATGCTCGTGATGCATGAGCAAACAGAACGCGGGACGTATGGTTGACCTCGAAAGCTTCATGCTTTTGAGGTTTTTTTAGCTCTGTCTTTTATCTTAATTAAATTGGAGTTAAATCTTATGAGTCCTCCAAAACGGAGAAGGACTCATTTTTATACTTTAATTTCTTCCAATCGTTTGAATGCTTTATTTACAGAACCTCAGGAAAAGATAAACAGCAGTGAAAAAAGTAGTTTAAAATACATTTATATATCTATTCATTTTATTTCCCCATTGTAATGTTTCTCATTTGATGAAAAAGTAATTTTAACTAACAGTTGGAGGTTCTATCTAATGAAAAGCAAAATTTCCATTATAATTACCCTCTTATTATTTTTAGCAGCATCTATAAGTCTTTTTTACAACTTGTATTTTAGGAAAGTTGGTCTAAGTGATGCGACTTCAGCTACCTTTTTAATTATAGCAATCCTTACGTTTGTAACATTAATAAGAGAAATGAAAAACAAATAATTCGATTAATTTACTTTTCGCTTAATAGTTTGCTATTTATACATAAATTCCCGAATAACATATTGCTGAGTAATATCAATGAAAGAAAATATTAGGAGATGAAAACCGAAACTTTTTGATACGACCAGCGTATAAAATATATAATAAAAATGATAATTTCAATAATGATAGAGGGATCTATATGACTAAAAAGAAGATGGCAAAGGTCATCTTATGGGGAATTTTATTGTCACTGCCTTTATGGCTGCTTACCATATTAATTGTGGTTACAATATGGATAATATTTTAAGGGAGGAAGCACGAAGACGAGTCAGTTCACGTGCTTTCTTTTTGTTTGTGCTTCAAGAGAATTTAATGACTCTTAGAACCATTATTATGAATCATAATTTGCTTGTTTTAACCTGAAAAATGGTCATAGTTGTGAAAAGTTTTCATTAAATAGGGAGAGAGTTATGGTGAAGATGCAAGACGTTTTTAAACAAATACTGAAGGAAACGATAGCTCCTTTGTTAAAAAAGCACAGATTTAAAAAGAAAGGCAATAACTTTGTACGTACAATCTCGGGGTTTTCGTGGACAATCAATGTTCAATCCTCTAGTTGGAATACCAGTGAGGATGCAGCGTTCACGATTAATACAGGTATATCGGTTGAGAGCTTATATGGAACGTACTATCAGGATGAACTGCCAAAATTTCCATTAGAAGTAGATTCTGTGATGAGGTTAAGAATATCCGAGCTCAAAAGTACATCGGATCAACATGAAGAAATTTGGTATAAGCTAACTCCAGTCACGATTTTAGATGATCTTACAGAACAAATTAAACAAGACATTGAGAATATAATCATCCCACATTTTCAACAGTTTCAAAGTGTACAGGATGTTATACAGGGACTCGAGAAAAGGGAAGTACAAGGATATTATGAGAATCCGCATATACTAGCAGTTCTTTACTATAAATGCGGTGATAAAGAGGCTGCAAAAGAACGTTTGAAGAGCGTTTTTGCAGAATGCGAAACAATCGAAGAAAGCGAAGAGACGAACAATCTTGCGAAACAGTTGGATTTAGAAATCACTGATTTTAAGTCATAAGTGCATCTTTCTTCGCACAAAATTCCGTACAGTATAATTAAACAAATGTTTAAGAATACAAAAAAGGATATTCAATAATACATCTAGAGAGGGAAATAACGATGTTCTTCAAACACAACGAAAAAATTAAAAAGAGGAATGTTAATATTGCTTGTTGGTGTACATTTATCGTATGGGCGGTGTTACTATTGATCAATTCATTCTATGAATTTTTTCTAGATAAAGAGCTTATTACGCATTCATTTACAATTTTAGTAGTTGGCCTAGTCGTATTTTTTGTAGTTGAAGCGTTCTTAAATATCTATGATAGAAAGTCGGAAAGATCCCGAAACTTATGAGAAAGGGGTTAGATCCATGCTAAACATGTTCATTCTCTTAGCGTTTATACTCGCAATGGGTTATAACACCTATGTCAAAACGACTTTTTCCCTTGTGGTTGTGTTGGTTATTGCAGCTATTGGGATCATCTACAGAATTTATAGTGCGAAGAAACAGAAAGATAAAATCAATCAAAAGAATAATACTTAATGAAAGAGCCAACCCAAGAGGGAAAGGCTCTTTTGTATATTGTGAGTAGCTAATCAGTATGCAACATTAGTATGGTTATATTTTTAGAAAATTAAGAAATAGGTATTTCATTTTAAAAAGCAGCTGTTATACTTACCTTAACTGGTAATGACATCATTACTATACGAAACCTCTTTGTACTCAAATTGGAGTGACAATATATGATTAAAATCTTTGAAGATGAACAAGCCATAACAAATCAAATTGTCAAAGAAATGGAGCAACATCTATTAAATAACGAAAAACCCGTGTTCTGCTTAGCATCCGGCACAACCCCAGAAAAAAGCTACTGTCAATTTGCGGGGGAAACCAAGGACAATTCAAGGCTTAAAGATTTAAGAATCGTAAGTCTAGACGAATGGGTGGGCATTGGTCGAACATCTGAAGGAAGCTGTTATCAGATGCTGAATAAGGATCTGTTTTCTCCGTTGGAACTTCGGAATTCACAGATTGAATTCTTTAACGGAACAGCGTCCAATCTTCAAAACGAGTGCCATCGCATTGATAAGTTTATCGAAAATAATCCCATTACGTTTAGCTTGATGGGTGTCGGAATGAACGGGCATATAGGTTTAAATGAGCCAGGCTGCTCGGTTTTAGATCACAGTTGTGTTGTCGACCTATCGGAAAAAACAAAGATTGTCGCGCAAAAGTACTTTAACCAGCCAACTTTACTTGAAAAGGGAATAACGCTCGGTTTAGGTCAAATTTTAAAAAGTAAGCGAGTCCTTGTAGTGATGACGAGTGTAAGAAAAGCTGAAATCGCAAAAGAAATCATCATGAACCCCGGGGCTCAACTACCGGCTCAGGTTCTGCTAGGCCATGACCATATTGATTTTTATCTAGATCGAGAAGCGGCGAAGTGGATTGATGAAGCATCACTTAAAAAGGAGAATGATCAGTATGAATAAGATGAAGGTATCACTAATCGGGGCAGGCAGCATATCATTCGCGTTAGGCGCCTTGCAGGATCTCGTCCTGTCAGAACGACTGAAATCACAAGTCGATTTAGAGATTTCGCTCATGGACATTAGTGAAGAGAACGTGAACCGTACATATACATACGCGACAGAAATGTTTCAGGCTTTTGAGAACCCAGCAAGAATTTGGCAGACTACCAATCTGGAAGAAGCTTTACGTGATTCTCATTTTGTAATCGTTGCCATTGAGAGGGAACGTTACCACTACTGGTCTCAAGACTTTCATATTCCGCGTCGTTATGGAAGCAAGCAGATCTACGGTGAGAACGGGGGTCCCGGGTCGATGTTTCACACGCTTCGAAACATGGGGCCGATGCTTGAAATTGCGAAAACGATGGAAACGGTATGTCCTGAAGCGTGGTTTATCAACTATACGAATCCTGAGGCAAAGTTAGTGGAGGCGATCTCTAAACTAACATTGATTAAGGTAGTAGGTTTGTGTCATGGCTTAGACATGGGCATTCATCAGTTAGCAGAGTTTTTGGAGCGAGACGCGAACGTAATTGGAGTAGAAGGTGGAGGGCTGAATCACTTCGGCTTTTTTACAAAAATCTACGATAAAAAGACAGGCGAAGATCTATATCCACTTTTTGACCAAAAAGAAAGAGAGGCGAACGCCTTAGCGCAATTTGACCATTTAGGATTATCGAGAACGATGTATCGCACGTATGGCTATTACCCGTATCCGGGAACAAACCATATTGGTGAGTATGTGTCATATGCCGAAGAATTTTACGCAGGGTTATCTCTTCTGTACCGGTACGAACCAATCCGAGAGAAGCTGTGGGAAAAGGATTCAAGGGTTCCCGATTTTGTATACAGTGCAAGTGGTCACGTTTTAGATAAGAAGCTGTTTCCGAAAGACGATTCTTATGAGCAATGGACGGAACAGGCTTATGTCTTTAAAAAGGAAAACGTACAGCAAAGTCACGAGTATGCGATTCCAATTATAGAAGCGATCTATTTTGATGACGAGATCGAGCTGAATGCCGTTAACATGCAGAACAACGGTGCGATAAAAGGACTGCCTGACGATATGGTAGTGGAAACACAAGCGATCGTGAACGGAAACGGAATCTCATTAAAGCCGATGACGGTAGAGCTGCCAACAGCTATCATCGGAACCATTCATATTCAAGGGACGATTCATAAGCTTTTGATCGAGGCATTTCTGGAAAAATCAAAGACAAAGTTACTGCAAGCTATCCTCTTAGATCCGCAAGCACCAACCTATTATCAAGCGTGCGCCATGATTGATGAGATGTGTGCGCTGCAAAAAGAAATTCTGCCAAAATTAGAGTGGAAGTCAGGTGAAGGGCTGCAATGAATGTAGAGAACATACAAGCGTTACTTAAAGAGATGACGTTAAAAGAGAAGATCGGCCAGCTCACTCAAATTACGGGAGAGCATTACGTCGGCAAGATCGAGGATGAGATGGTTGAAACGGGTCCTGGTTATTGGGATCAGCTTTTAGAAGGAGACACGTTATATACGATGGGTAGTGTGATCGGTGTTTCGAGTGCGAAGGCAACGAACCTGATTCAGTCTGCCTACTTAGAAAAATCGCGACTGAAAATACCCCTTCTTTTTATGCACGATGCCATTCATGGCTATAAGACAATTTATCCGATTCCACTTGCTCTTTCTTGTACGTGGGACGAACAAATTTTAGAAAAAGTAGCGGCACGTACGGCATCAGAATTACGAGCTGCAGGCATTACGGTGAACTTCTCGCCAATGGTCGACCTTGTTCGGGATGCTAGGTGGGGAAGAGTGATGGAGTCGTTTGGTGAGGACCATCTGTTATCAGGTGATCTGGGTGGAGCTATGATTAAAGGTTACCAAAAAGATAGGGACGGAAAGATATCTGGTGATGGAGTAGCTGCCTGCCTTAAACACTTTGCTGCATATGGCGCGGCGGTTGGAGGCAAGGACTATAACACTGTCGATATGTCGATGCGAGAGTTTTTTCAGTACTACGGTAAGCCGTATGAAATCGCGCTCAAAGACAAGCCAAAGTTTGTGATGAGCTCGTTCAACACCTTTAATGGAACACCGGTTACGGCGAGTGAAGAAATGATGAAAGAAATCTTGCGAGACCGCTATCAGTTTGAAGATATCGTGATCTCAGATTGGGGTGCAGTCGCTGAGCTTCAGAATCATAGAGTAGCCGCAAATGGAAAAGAAGCGGCAGAGTTAGCACTAACCGCTGGAATTGATATTGAGATGGTATCTACGCTGTATCTGGAAAACTATCAGGAAATTTTATCGAGAAACCCAAAACTACTAGAAGATATTGATGTTGCGGTTCTTAAGATTTTAGAGCTTAAAAATGAACTAGGATTATTTGAGAATGCTTATGTAGATGAAGAGCACGAGAAACAGGTGATCTTAAATGAGGAATTTCTACAATTCTCTAAAGAAGCGGCGAAGAAAAGTTGTGTGTTGTTGAAGAATGAAGAATTGCTGCCCATTCCGAAAAATGTGAAAAACATCTTGATCGTTGGACCGTTTGCGAAAACGAAAGAGCTGCTCGGCAACTGGCCGTGCAAAGGAAGCTTTGATGATGTTATTTCACTAACAGAAGGATTGCAATCACTTGATGGTGCGTTAAACGTCAAAGCGTATGAGACATTAGAGGAGTGTCCGCAGAATGAACTGGTTCAGTCTGACTATATCATTGCGGCTGTTGGTGAGCGCTGGGATTTAAGTGGTGAGGGACACAGCAGTGTGCATATTGAGCTCGAGGATAAGCAGCAGGAATTGATCCGGGAGATTAAGAGTTTGAACAAGCCTTATGTTTGCGTTTGTTTCTCCGGAAGACCTTTAGCACTTCAAAATATTATTGATGATATTCCAGCTCTCCTTTGGTGCTGGTATCCGGGAACTCAAGCGGGTAGAGCGATTGCTGAACTTTTAACAGGAAAAGATACACCATCAGGAAAACTAACGATGTCGTTTCCGCGTTACTCATCACAAGTTCCAATCCATTATAACGAATACAGCTCAGGTCGTCCGGCGAATGATTCTAGCTATAGCAGCCGTTACCAGGATTGTGAAGTCGGTCCGCTGTTCTCGTTTGGTGATGGACTTACGTATACGAACACAACGTATAACGATATAAAGATTTCAAGTAACGTGTTGAAAGATGGCGAAGAACTAACCATCTCGTTTAGTGTGGAAAATCCGAGTTCTTACGCGTATTCAGAAATCGTCATTTTGTATATAGAAGACTTAGTGTCAAAAGTAATGCGTCCAACACGCGAAATGAAGAAATACAAAGTGGTGCACATACCAGGGAACGAGACGGTACATGTGGAATTGTCGTTAACGATAGAGGACTTAACGTATTTAAATCATCATCTGCAACCAAGTATAGAGCCTGGTGCATTCAACCTTTATATCAATGATTTGAATAAACCTGTAGGTACGTTCCATTACGTAGCTGAAACGATAGGGGTGCAGAAAAGCTGATGAAAGTGATGACGTTTAATATAAGAGTAGATATTCCCGGTCTTCAAGAGAACGCTTGGCGTGATCGGTATAACGGTGTCAGTCAAGTAATTAACGCCGAGTCGCCTGCTATTGTTGGCATGCAAGAAGCGAATGAGTCTATGATTCGTGATGTGATGCAGAATCTATCAAGTTATGACTGGACAGGTGAGCCACGCCGAAAAGGTGATGAAGGGACGCCGATCTTTTATCGGAAAGATCTATTCACATTACTAGATTCCAACACCTTCTGGCTATCTGAAACGCCGAACGAGGTAGGCAGTATGAGCTGGAATACGAGTTATCCGCGTGTGTGTACGTGGGCTGAGTTCTCGTTTGTTGATGAACCATATACTAGATTCCGAGTATTCAACACCCATCTGGATCATATGAGTGAAGAGGCGCGTGTTCAAGGAATCAAGCTCATTGGAGAGATCATTCATAGATTGAACCAGACATCACATCTGCCGTTTCTGTTGATGGGAGACTTTAATGATGTTCCTAGCAGTGAGACTCTACAGTATTGTGAAGAAGAACTGGAGTTGAAGAATGTTTATTTGGTGATGGAAGAAAAGAAGGAAGACCGACTAACCTTTCATGATTTTAAAGGAGATGTGCAAGGTGAACCGATAGATTTTATCTTTACATCTCAAGACGTAAAGGCCACTCAATCCAAGGTTATTAGAACGAAAATGGAACACGGTTACCCCTCTGATCACTATCCCGTAACTGTGGAAATAGAGCTAAAAAATAGGTACAAATATATAAATTTCAGAAAATTAACAAAAATAGATTGTGAGTTAGAAAAGGATGTGGTAATTTAAAATAAAATAAAAACGTTTTTATATTTCTGTGCAGATTTCAGGTTTTATACTTTAAACGCTGAGAAAATACGAAACGGAGGACCAATCAATGACCCTCCCACTATTTTTGAGATTTTTAGAAAACGCTTACATAATAGAATGATAAGTAAAAACCTCTTTTTTGTATCAGAATAAAAACGTTTTAAGAAGGAAGAATGCAATGAGAAAAGTAACGATAAAAGATGTGGCAAGGGAAGCAGGCGTATCCATTTCAACTGTTTCCAACGCGTTAAACAACGTTGATGTTCTCGTGCCAGCTACAAAAGCACACGTGTTGGAGGTAGCGGAACGATTGAATTATATTCCCAACCTTAACGGTAAGCTCTTGAAAGCAAGTGAGAGCAAGATGCTTGGGTTCTTTACAACAAGTGTCAGCGGTCCTTACTTTTATGTGTTGGTCGAAGCGATGGCTCGTCACTGCGAAAAGTTAGGATATGGCTTAAACATCGTGGTCGCAAAAGATAAACGCGTGATCTTGAGCAATATCTTAGGACAGCGTCTCGATGGTGTGATTATTTTTGAAGAGCTATTGATTGATGACAAAGATGTGTCTGTGATGGAAAAGGCACAAGTGAAAGCTGTCTTTCTAGATCGCGTATTACAGAACAATACGATGGGAAGTGTCATCTTTGATTCTTATGTAGCGGGGTATGACGCAGCCAAATATCTAATCAGTCTAGGTCACAAGAAGATCGCCTATATTTCAGGTGTAGACACGATGTATGACAGTGTTCAGCGCAGAGAAGGATATCTCGCTGCACTCAACGAACACAATCTCCCATTTGATGAAA
Source organism: Fictibacillus nanhaiensis (assembly GCA_016401345.1). Lineage (GTDB taxonomy): Bacteria > Bacillota > Bacilli > Bacillales > Fictibacillaceae > Fictibacillus > Fictibacillus phosphorivorans. The sequence goes on from JAEACG010000006.1 coordinate 18,882, forward strand.
GCTACATCCTACAAGGTTTCTTTGAAGAAGAAGGTACATATAACGCCGTAAAATCCTTTATCAAATTGCATCCTGAAAAGTTACCAGATGCTTTCTTAGCAGGAAATGACGTGAGTGCGATCGGTTGTATAAAAGCGCTAAAATCAGAAGGCTATCAGATTCCAGAAGACATTAGCGTAATGGGCTTCGATGATATCAATCTCGCCGAATACTTCTCGCCACCACTAACAACAGTTAAGAACCAGATCGCAAGACAAGGCATTTTAGCAGTAGATCATCTCGTGAAGTTGATCCAACAAAAAGAAAAAGGCATGATTCAAAAGCTAAAAGGCGAAATCATCGTCCGACGCTCCAGCAATCTAAAAGTAGAACAGATGGTAGGAAGATAATTTTTTTACCCTCTAATAAAAACGTTTTTTTAGGTATTTTCTAAGATTTGTTTCATTTTACATACACCGTAGAATAGTTGATTGGAGTGTAAGGTGGGAGACTCCTGCGGGACAAGCGGTCTGGTGAGACACTTAATGGCGCGAAGCGGCAAGTGGCTCACCGTCTGCCCCGCGGAAAGCGAGCACCTGAAACGGAAATCAACGACTTTCAAAGTTCAACAAAGCGTATACAAAAATGAGCAAGGGAGTGAGATGAATTGTGAAGGTTACGGTTATGGGGAAGAACAACGTTGAAATAAAAGAAAAAAAGCCACTAAGACCAAGATTCAAACGGTTTTTCAAAGACTTTAAAAACCAATGGGAACTGCAATCCATGATTATCCCAGGTCTCATATTCATGATTATCTTCAGCTACATCCCAATGTATGGACTTTTAATTGCATTCAAACAATACACAGCGCTCGACACCTTTTCCACCGCTCCTTGGGTTGGGTTAAAGAATTTCCAAATCATCATGACAGACAAGTTCTTCTGGGAAGCGATGGTCAACACGGTGGCCATCAGTTTAATGAAGCTGGCGATTGGATTCATCGCACCAATAATATTAGCGATCATGATTTATGAGCTGCATGATGGACCAATCAAACGCTTTATGCAGACGATCTCGTATCTGCCTCACTTTCTATCGTGGATCGTACTAGGTGGAATGCTGATCACTTGGTTTTCAACGACCGGATTATTGAATCAAACGTTGATGGCTGTCGGACTCATGGATAATCCGCAAAACTATTTACTCGATGCAGGGAAGTATTGGTGGATCGCCACACTGTCTGACATCTGGAAAGAAGTCGGCTGGGGAACGATTCTGTATCTCGCTGTTATGTCGAAGATTGATCCCACTTATTATGAAGCAGCAAAAATTGATGGCGCTAGCCGCTTAAAGCAGATCTGGCACATCACCATTCCTTCAATGAAATACATCATCAACCTGAACTTGATTCTGGCGGTGAGCGGAATCTTCGGATCGAACTTTGATCAGACGTTAGTGCTTATGAATACGCAGAATCAGGAAAAAGCAGAAGTACTTAGTACGTACGTGTATCGAATCGGTATGACGCAAGGGGATTTCTCTTATGCAACAGCCGTAGGACTTGGGATGTCGATCGTGTCGCTTATCCTTTTAGTCGGTGCACATAAAGTCACGAAAAGATTAAACGAAGGACAATCGGTACTGTAGAGAGGAGGGCATTCATGGCAGGAAAAGTAGTTAAAGGAGATCTAGATAGCCGGATTTTTAACTTTATCAATATGTCACTGCTTATTATTTTTACTTTTATCATTATTATTCCGATCTGGAACGTTATCGTTTCTTCATTCAGTTCTGGAAGATCGCTAGCAGAGGGCGGATTTGTGTTTTGGCCGCAAGAGTTCTCGATGGAAAACTATCGAGCCGTGTTTAGAGATGAGACGATTTGGCAGGCATTCTTTATCTCTGTTGCAAAGACCGTTATTGGCGCGAGTACACATGTCCTGTTTTGCGCAATGGTCGCTTATGCCTACAGCAAACAAAACTTAAGAGGACGCAAGCTTTACTCGGCACTCGGTATCATCACCCTGTTCTTTAGCGGAGGCATGATCCCGACGTATCTACTTATTAAATCACTAGGATTGTTAAACAGCTTTTGGGTGTATATCATTCCGGCATTATTCAGCTTTTTTGATGTTATTATCTTGATGAACTTTTTTAGAAATGTTCCTAAGTCACTAGAGGACTCAGCTAAGATCGATGGCGCAGGGGATTGGAGAATCTTCTGGAGCATCTATCTTCCATTGTCCAAACCAGCACTAGCAACGATCGCTCTCTTTAACGGAGTGGGTCAGTGGAACGATTTTATCACGACAAAATTGTACATAACAGATCAAGCGCTTTATCCGTTACAGATGAAAATCTATGAAATCATTGTTCAGTCTCAAACCAATACGATGCAAAATATCGGCGGCTCAGTCGTCATCGAAACAACCGCAAGAGGTGTGCAACTCGCCACAATTGTCATCACCACCTTACCGATCATCCTTATCTATCCACTCCTACAGAGGCATTTCATATCAGGAATGATGCTTGGAGCGGTGAAAGAATAGTAGGCTTGAAATTTTTATGCTTATAAAATACTTTCAAAAACATCATTGATTTTGATTGGAGTGTAAGGTGCGAGACTCCTGGGGGATCAGTGTGACAGGTGAGACACCTAATGGCGCAAAGCGTCGAGGTGGCTCACCGCACACCCCCCGGAAAGCGAAGCACCTGAAACGGAGATCAAGGACTTCCATAACTACTTTTTGAAAGCGTTAACAGTTTTTTAAACCAAAGGAGGAAGAAGAAATGAAGACCATCAAATCTATGTTTGGCAAAGGTTTAGTGTTGTTGTTAGCGATTTTTATGGTATTAACAGGCTGTTCCAGTGATTCTGAAACAGAGAGTGCAGGATTAAAAAAGCCAGACTACAAAGTGGATAAAGAGACACCTGCTTGGAAGCTAGATAAGCGAGATGAAACGACTACGTTAACATGGTACGTAAACGCCGATTGGTGGAATGCTGATTTCGGTAACGACTTCGTCACAAAGCAGATCAAGAAAGACTTAAACATCGATGTAAAGTTCATCACGGGTGATGATACGAAGTTGAACGCACTATTCTCTGGTGGAGACATCCCGGACATCATCTCCCTTTTTGATGCCAACTCTCCTATCGCAAAAAAAGCGAACACATGGGCATTGCCATTAAACGAATTAGCAGATACGTATGATCCGTATTTTCATAAAGTAGCAGTAAAAGATACGTTAAAATGGCACGAACTGAAAGATGGAAAAACATATGGTTATGCTAACTTCTCCAACACACAAGCAGACTACGATAAAGGCGTCATCCCAGCAACAACAGCATTTGTTATTCGTAAAGATGTGTATGAAGCGATCGGAAAACCAGAGATGAAAACACGAGAACAATTCCAAAGCGCGATGACAAAAATCAAGGAACAATATCCGAAATTGATTCCTTTTGGACCGAGTGAAGCGTTTGGTGAAGTGCTGCAAGATTATATCGGCGTTCCGCTTGAAACAAAGGACGGAAAGTTCTACAACCGTAATCTGGATAAAGATTACCTAACTTGGTTAGAAACGTTTAACGGCGTGTATCAAAAAGGCGGCATCAGTGATGATAGCTTTGCCGACGACAGCACGGCGATGGAAGAAAAGATTAAAGCAGGTAAATATGCATCCATGCTGATCAGTGGCATTCCACAAAAAGGTGGCGCGCTGCAAAGCTTTAAGACTAACAACCCTGGAAGTGAATACATCGCAGTAGATGGACCGGAAAGCACAGTTGGTAACGCACCAACTCTAAATCAGTCGGGAATTACAGGCTGGATGATGAACTATATTACGAAAAAGAGTAAAGACCCAGCAAAAGCAACTCAGTTGTTTACGTACCTGTTGAGCGAGAAAGGGCAAACGCTCGTAACGTACGGAATTGAAGGCGAAACGTACACAGTGAACGCAGACGGAAAATACGAGTACAAGCCAGAAATCAAAGAAATGCGCACGAAGAATCCTGATCAATACAAAAAAGAATACCGTTTCGGAGAGTTCTTCTTCTTCGGACATGACAAATACAACCTGCTGAGCGATGACTCAACGATCGAAGCAACCAAACAGATGGCAGAATGGGGCAAAGGAAAGCTCGTGCCACACTTCGTACTAGAAGGAACAAACCCTGATCAAGGAACACCAGAAGCACGCTCATTCAGTGCCATCGACACTGAGTGGCAAAAAACAGTCGTAAGCATGGTTCGAGCAAAGAGTGACAAACAGTTCGACAAAGAGCTTAAGAGCTACGAAAAGTTCCTAGACGAAAACAACTGGGATAAAATCACAGACATCAAAACTAAGAAAATGGAACAAAACCGCGAGAAGTTGGGGATGAAATAAACTGCGGTAGGCTTGTTACAGTCGTTTCTATGGAAGTAGTTTGATTTAAAGAATTTTTCTTTTCATCACTGACAAGTTGATTGGAGTGTAGGGTGCGAGACTCCTTGGGGATCAGCGGGACAGGTGAGACTCTTAACAGCGCATAGCGCTAAGAGGCTCACCGCACGCCCCCAGGAAAGCGAGCACCTGAAACGGAAATCAACCACATTCAAGACAGCAAAGCTTAGCTCTAAAAGCTCTAAAAGGGGGAATCAAACATGCAAAAAATCTTTCATATAGAAGGCAAAATCTTCACAACGCTAGCCAGAATCTTCGACCTCCTCGTACTAAACGTGCTGTTCATCATGAGCTGTCTACCCATCATCACAATCGGCGCAGCACTTACAGCCATGTACACCACAACCTTCAAGATGGTCAAAAACGAAGAAACCAGCATAGCCATTGACTTCTCGAACGGATTCAAACGCAACTTTAAACAAAGCACGACAATCTGGCTTGCCCTTCTCGCAACAGCGGTCACTTTCTTATTCGCTGCTCAATTTTTAATGGGAAAAGGCTCTGCTATCCTCTTCCCACTGCTGTTTGTAGTCACGGTTTCGTTGCTTTCGTTTTTATACGTTTTCCCCCTACTTGCTAAGTTTGAGAACCGTAGTTTTCAGATCGTAAAGAATGCTATTTTCATAAGCTTTCATTCGATGGCTTATTCCATTCTACTGTTTGCGATCACGCTATTGTGTCTAGGGCTGATCCCTATCTTTTTGCCACAATTAATCGTTCTTTGGCTGTTCTTAGGATTCTCTCTATCAGCCTATGTAAAATCGTTTTTGCTTGAACGACTATTTAACAACTATGCTTCCATAAAGGAAGAAAAGGAGATTGCATGAAAAACCTAACCATCTATCAATCTACTGGAGAACATGATTTGTTTGTTCAAAAAGAAATCGAAGACATACGTGTGGATAAACTCCCCTCAGATCCTACGGTGACCGTCACTGTGAATACAGAAGAAACCTTTCAAGAGATCGACGGATTTGGTGCTTCATTTACTGATTCGGCAGCTTATCTCATTCATCAAATTTTAGATGAGAACGACCGATCAGATCTTATGGAAAAGCTGTTTCACCCAGAGAAAGGAATCGGACTCTCTGTGCTGCGTAATCCAATGGGGTCTTCCGATTATGCGCGTGAGATGTATAGCTATAACGACCTTCCAGACGGGGATACAGACTTTTCACAGTCACACTTTTCCATCGCACATGACTTAGATGACATCGTTCCCCTTGTTCAAAAGGCGCTGCAGTTAAATCCATCGATTAAACTAATGGCATCTCCATGGAGTGCGCCTGCTTGGATGAAGACGAGCAATTCGATGATTGGCGGCGAGCTGAAGGAAGAATGCTACAGCGTATATGCCGATTACTTCGTAAACTATATTAAAGCGTACGGCAAAGAAGGTCTTCCCATCTATGCGATCACGTCGCAAAACGAGCCTCTTTTTGTGCCGGGGCATTATCCGGGCATGCTCATGACCGCAGAGCGACAGGCTGATTTTATAAAAAACTACCTAAAACCGCGGTTCATTGAGAACAGGCTGGATACAAAGATTCTTTGTTATGACCATAACTGGGATCGTCCGGATTATCCATTGCATGTGATCGATGATGTGGGAGATGCGGTAGATGGCGTCGCGTGGCATTGGTATGGCGGTCGTCCGGTTGCTCAGCATCAAGTACATAAAGTCTATCCGGAAAAAGAAGTGCATTTTACAGAAGGATCTGGTGGAGAGTGGATTCCAGCGTTTGAACCCGCGTTCTCAAACGTTATGCGTACGGGAATCGAGATCATGCGTAACGATTCAAAGTCCTTTGTCCTCTGGAACATGGCATTAGATGAAGAGAACGGACCGTCTGTTCCAGGCTTCGGACAGAGTACATGCCGCGGTGTCGTAACGGTCGAACAGAAAACGAAAAAGCTTACCTATACACTCGACTACTATGCCCTCGCGCACTTTAGCAAGTTTGTTCAGCCGAAAGCCGTAAGAATCGGATCTACAAGTACAGAAGATATCCGAACAGTCTCTTTTAAAAATACAGATGACTCAATCGTGACCGTTCTTTTTAACGATAGTGAGGAAGAACAATCCATTGAGCTTAAGCAGGATAACGATGAAATCCTCCACTTTACACTAGGTTCAAAATACGCGATGACACTATTTACAAAATGATTTTCTACAGAAGGAGAACACAAACATGCAGATAAAATGGATCACAACTACCTACCAAGGTGATACAAAGAAAACCGTTGAAGACAGCCGAGAATTCTCCAAAGATACAGGCGTTGAAATGAAAGTCGTCAATCTTTATCCAGATATGGAATATCAAACATTTGATGGATTTGGCGGTGCCATCACGGAAGCGTCAGGTCATACTTTCTCTTTGATGAGTGATGAGAACAAAAAGAAAGTTCTAGATGCTTATTTCAGCCCTGAAGGTAATCGTTATAACCTCGTGCGCACGCACATCGATAGCTGTGATTTTTCAGTAGGTCAGTATGAAGCGATGAGCGATCCGACTGATACGGAATTTAACACGTTCAGTCTAGAACGAGACGAACAATATATCATCCCGATGTTAGAGGGAGCAGAGAAAACAGCAGGCAAGTCACTGAGTGTGATGCTGTCGCCATGGTCACCACCATCTTTTATGAAAACGAACGAACAGCGTGTACAAGGTGGCTCACTAAAGCCAGAATATCGAGAGTTTTGGGGAAAATACATCGCTCATTATATCAAGGAATACCGCAAAAAAGGCTTTTCAGTTGATATGCTGACGATTCAAAATGAACCGAACGCGAGACAAACGTGGGATTCTTGTCTATATACAGCCCAACAAGAAAAAGATTTTCTTCGAGACTACCTCTACCCAGCGTTAAAAGAGAATGATTTGTTAGATGTGGATGTACTGATTTGGGATCATAACAAAGAAAGAATGTACGAACGCGCATGTGACATTATCGATGAAGAAACGAATAAGATGGTCCAAGGTGTGGCGTTTCACTGGTATACGGGCGAGCACTTTGATGCGATCAGCCTTGTTCGCGAGAAGTTTCCAGATAAGAAGTTAATCTTTACAGAAGGCTGCGTGGAGTACAGTCGTTTTAGCGAAGCGGGTCAGCTTCAGAACGCGCAGATGTATGCGTATGATATTATCGGCAACATCAATGCGGGTATGAACGCATTTATCGATTGGAACATCTTATTGAACAAAGAAGGCGGGCCGAACCACGTGAACAATTTCTGTGACGCGCCAATCATGTGTGATACAGAAAACGATATTGTGCAGGAGAAGTTGTCGTACACATATATTGGTCACTTCAGCCGATATATCGAACCAGGAGCAAAGCGCATCGCATCAACGAAATATACGGACAAGCTAGATGTAGTCAGTCTGAAAAACCCGAATGGTTCCCTTGTGGTTGTGTTGTTGAATCGTTCGGCTGAAGACGTTCCAGTATCACTCCGATTAGCTGGGAGCGTAAGTGATTTTAAAGTACCAGCAGGCTCCATCGTAACAGGTGTCATTTCTTAATTGTTTCAACAGAAAGCTTCCTATATACTACTGGTAATGACATACGTACCCGTAAGGAGCTTAACGTGATTCTAAAAGATAATCGACTTCCTTTATATTATCAGCTGATGGATTTGTTGATCGGCAAAATCAAATCTGGTGAGTTTGCAGAAGAGGATCAGCTGCCTTCAGAACGAGAGCTGTGCGAAACGTATCAAGTGAGCCGTACAACGGTGAGACAAACGATACAAGAGCTCGAAAAAGAGGGCTATATTTATAAGATTCATGGTAAAGGCACCTTTGTAGCCAAGAAAGTGCACAATCAGAGTCTAGTAAAAATTTATAGTTTTACAGAAGAGATGAAAAAGGTAGGGAAGATCCCGTCCATTCAGATCATCTCTTTTCAGAAGACGGTGTGCAGCAGTAAAGTTGCTCGAATCATGAATTTGTCTGTTGAAGATGAAGTGTACATCTTTAAAAGACTAAGGATCGCCGATCAAGATCCGATGTTGATCGAAACGTCATATCTTCCGGCCAGTCGCTTTAAGAACTTGAACAGCAAAGACCTCGAGAACACGTCTATGTACGAATGGTTCCGCAATAAGTACGACATGAATATTTCAAAAGCATCGGAAAGCTTTAAAGCAATTAGTGTAAGGCAAGACGAAGCCGAAATACTGAACATAGAAAAAGGAACACCATGTCTTCAATTAGAGCGAATCGCCTACGAACAATCGGATATTATTGAATACACGGTTTCGGTTGCTAGAGGGGATAAATTTACGTATACGGTGGAGTTGACTTAATAAAGCAAATTCAGAAAGCCAGCATAAGCATGCTGGCTTTCTAGCTTTTAAATCTATTATTCAATCATTTCTCCACCTAATAATTTAAGTCTATCCTCTTCCATTCCGACCACATAGCTCATCTGATAAACGGAAGTTTGTTCGGTTTCATTTACATATTCTTGTGCCTCTAACGTAATCTCAACTTGGTATGTGCCATCACCGTTATCGCTCACGTAAGAATTCGTAATCGTAGTATATAGAGTCTGAGCATATCCTTCAGTAAATACTTCTAATGAAGGAGAAGAAGCTTTCCAGTTACCGCCAATCAGATCGTAAGCTAGCTCATATTCTCCAGCATTCACATAATTATAGTATTCTTCAACAGTGTATACCGCATCATCAGGTGTTACTTCGTAGGTAGAATCATATTCTTCATCGTAATCTTCATAATATTCATCTTCCTCATATTCCTCATAAGGCTCTTGGCTGTATTCTTCATTCATACCGGTGTCAGCATCAGTTCCATCATCCTCATAATATGAATCTTCACCGCTATAATCTTCAGAAAGGTCTCCATCATACTCTGGTATTTCGTAATCAAAATCATGATCTTCTTCATATGGCTGAAGATTGATCGGATTTTTTGACCATTCTGCTAATGTCGGCAATACGGCATACAAAGGAATGCTAAATCCAATATTGTTTTCTTTTATGTATTTGACAGAGTTAATGCCAAGCACTGAACCATCTACGCCACTTACAATCGGTCCTCCACTGTTACCCGGTGAAATCGGAGCTGTAATTTGATACATATTCTCATAGTAGTAGCGATCTAGTTGGAAGGAGCGATCTAGTCCACTGATGATTCCTACAGTTACCGTGTTTTGCAAACCGAGTGGACTGCCTAATGCTACTACATCGTCACCAGTTTCTGCTTTCTCTTTTTTTACCTTTAATGGAGTAGTATTTGCTAACTCTTGAACACGAATCAGAGCGATATCTGTATGATCACTGCGTCCAATCACCTTACCCGTATACGTTTGCTGATCGCTCATGCGGATGGTTACGCTAACTTCATGTCCTACTACATGGGCATTCGTAACAATATCTCCTTTGTTGTTATAGAGAAACCCTGAGCCTTGGCCGTTGGACGTCTCAATTTGCACAACCTTGTCTTGAGTTGCTTTTATTATAGACTTTAAACTTGGCTTTTCTTTTGCAGCGACTTCTTTTGTTATCGTTGTGGTTTTCACTTCAGTTACAGTAGGCTTTGCTTGATTTTGTGGAATCGTTGTAAATAGAAAGTAAGCTAGAGATAGTCCGCATATGAGGACAATTGTGACCAACGTCGAAAAAGCTGCAATCAAAGAGCGAGCCCAAAATTATGAGAGGTTACGAGAACAGTTTGTTGGATTAAAAAAAGAGTTTGGTAAAATTGTAGATGACGGACAATTTCAAGGACATGGAGCAGAAGCGATCAAAGGCTTTTATCAAGCACAAAGTGATATCGTAGACGCTTGGCTTCGGTTCATTGATGTAAACATTGAGTTCTTCAAAAGCATTCCGGGTTATGCTGAAGATGCTAATCTAGCCGGAAATTCAATGGTTCAAGTACCGTTTCTCGAGGAAAATGTAAGCCAAGGATTAAAATCAGCAAAAGACAGAGTTGCTGATCAACAGGATTCACTGCAGAACATCTTTAATGGAATCAATGATCTTGTATCATTGACTGTCTTTTCAAAAGATTCATTTGATGAGCAGATGGATCAAGCTGAAAAGAAACGGATACGAACTGTTGAAGCGGTTAACGCAATCGACCAGCAGCTCACTCAAGAATATCTTGGGTTACAGAACCTAGTAGAGCAAGTAAACGAATTGTTCTCAGCGATGATAAACGCAACGCGTCAAGGCGAAAATATCTCACCATTATACTTTAACGCAGAAGCTTATAAGACGAGCACAGTGTTTAAGATGCAAAGCGAACTAAAAACGCAGACAGCCGGTTATGTGAAGCAAATGAGATCAGAACGAATGCCGAGTGCGATGAAGCAACTATCTCAGGAAGCTAAAGTATATACATTAAAAAAAGAAAAAGGCTTCTTCACAGAAATTTGGGATAACGTTCAGAGTGGATCAGGAAGCGCTCTTGATGATACCGTAGATGGTCTTGTGAATATGGTGAAAAACCCAGGAGAAACTTTCGATGGATTAAAATATGCCGCACAGCACCCGATCAAAACAGGAAGTGCGGCTTGGGATCAACTATCCACATCATTTAACGAAGAAGTTATACACGGAGATGCGGGTAGTCGGGCGCACTACTTTTCCTATATGGGCACTCAGCTTGGAGTTAGCGTCTTAGGCGGAAAAGGGATTGATAAACTCTCTAAAGTGTCAAAAGTAGATCTGGCAAAAGGAATTGGGAAAGTAAAGAAACAAACATATGTAGTGAACAAGAAATCCACTGCTTATCTTGAGAGATTTAATCTTTTATTTCAGAAAGAGAGATTGGCTGCAGATGGCTTTACTATTGATGTAAAAGATTTTGATAATGTTGAAGAAGAAATGATGGTTTTGCAGGCTTCTAAGGTGAGAGAGGTTGAGGGTAAGGGTACGGGTGAAAAGGTTAAGAAGATAGGTGATAAAAATGATCCTGTTAGAACATATCGTGGTGCTGATTTAGGTAAGTTAGAGGCTAAATATACTGCAGATTCTCGTTTAACTGTTGAGATGCCCTATGTTGGTAAAGGTCAAAAAAACACCAATGCAGAGGGATGGTTACGCGATAAAGATTTTTATTGGAAAGAGATGTTAGAGAAATACCCAGAAGCGTTTAATAGGTCCAATAGACAAAAAATAGAATTAGGATTCACCCCTATAAACAATCCAACGTTTAGAAAACATTTTCCCCAATATGATTTAACAGAATTATATAATGACACTTTAATACATCATCACATTGGTGGTGGAGGTCAAGCTGTGGCGGTACCCTCAAAGCTACATCCAGGTTTAGGAGGGATTCATAATGCTGAGAAAGGCGCAGGAGTTTGGGGAAATGATCAAAAACATGCTGAACTATTAGAAAAATTCTTAGAAAAGTAAAGGTGATTATTTTGGGAATGAAGGATGCTATGAGCAAATATTTTAATTTGAGAAAAGAATATTTTGATAAAGGGTTAGATTTTTTATTTAAAACGCCATATAACGAAAAAGTTGATTCATTTATATATCAGGGTGAAATGGATGATGAAGAAGAAATTTTATGGAAACCTATTGAAAAAAATAATAAGACTAGTTTAAGGACGATTGAGGAAAGCTTTGAAATTAAACTGCACACTTCAATTGATAATTATTTCAATTCTTATTGGTTTGCTGATTTAGATGGATTTATTGGTAATTATTATATTAGGCTAGAACCTGTATTGCCAAATATTGAATTAGATTCCTTTGAAAGTAATTTAGAAGGGTATAAAAACAATCATAATAAGGTTTATAAAACTCCAATAGGTGTAGAGGGGAACGGTTTAATAGTTGTTTTAGATAATGTGAGTGGTAAGGTTGATTTGGAGGATTTTGAACGAGGTTCTTTTGAAGAGATTTCGGATAGTTTAGATGAGTTGATTGCTAGTTTAAAGCTACAAAAATAATATACTTTTACTTAACACTCGTGGCTACACTTCATATCAGACATTTTTTTATATAAGTGTTTAAGTTGTTTGGACACCTATTTTTCGACACGAAAATTTCTATAAAAAACTGCAGTACAATAGACCTTATGATGATAACCATCAAGTAGCCGGTTATTTGAAACTGCTGAAACCGACTCATCTGGTATAGGAAGCGATAAGACGGTTCTTTCCCCTCGGAGGCTTGAATGAATAAAGAAGAACTAAAAAACTTTATTAATGAACATAAGGAACCAGATGATTTTACGGGAGGGGTAGATGAAGTTCAAATTGATGCTATTCAAAATGAGCTAAGGGTAGAACTGCCAGAAAGTTATAAGTGGTTCTTAAATACCTATGGTTCTGGAGGATTATTTGGAGTGAATATATTAGGCGTGGCTAAGTCTAATAGAGCTACTGTTTCTGTTAATACTAAAAAATATAGAGATCTCGGGATGGAAAAGGATCTAGTAGTTATTGAAGATGCTGGGGAATATGTTTATTGTCTTTATACAAGCAGAATGGAGAATAGTGAGTGCCCAGTAATAGCATGGAACAGACCAGATGGAATGGATGACTTCAATACGGCAAAGAACTTTCATGAGTTTTTTTCACAGAGATTAACGGATGCAAAAGAAGCATGGGAAGAAGATTTTTAAGACATATAAGAGTATAGAACATTTAAAAGAGTTAAGCGGAAAAATATTATTGCACCCTAATATTGGATGGTTTATCATATATAGGTAAATGTTAGGGGGTGTAGTACTATGAAAAAGTTGCTTCCAATCATGATAACTTCTGGGCTAATCGTTGGAATGATTACCATCCCAACTGAGGCTGCAGCACCTAAAGCAAAAACGTACAAAAACTGTACGGAATTAAACAAGGCTTATAAAGGTGGAGTAGCTAAAGCTTCTAATGTTAAGAACAAAGGTGGAAAAACAAAATATAAGCCGTATGTTTCAAAAGCGCTTTATGAAGCTAACCAAAAAAGTGATCGTGATAAAGATTTAATTGCTTGTGAACGATAACAATAAACCATTACGTATCGAAGTCTATCTATAAAGGGATAGGCTTTTTTGTGTGACGATCTATAGAGCGGTGTTATAGATTCTCTTTGTATAATAGAAGCGTTATGATAAAGTAAAATTTAAGACATGATTACGCATAATGAGACCTATTTAAAGATATATATTGGAGGGAATGAAATGGCTATTTTAGTCACAGGTGGTGCAGGGTACATCGGCAGCCACACGGTTGTACAACTCATACAATCCGGATTTGAAGTCGTTATTATCGACAATTATTTAAATAGCGATCCAGAAGTATTGAATCGACTACATACGATTACAGGAAAAGAGATCAAGTGTTACGACATAGACCTTTTAGACAAAGAAAAGGTGCAGAACGTCTTCTCTGAAAACAACATTGAGGCAGTCATCCATTTCGCTGGATTAAAAGCAGTAGGAGAGTCTGTTTCGAAACCTCTTTATTACTATCAGAACAACATTACGAGCACGCTAGTTCTGTGTGAAGTGATGAAAGAAAACGATGTGAAGAAGATTGTATTTAGTTCTTCTGCTACTGTTTATGGTACAGCTGAGACGGTACCTTTGACGGAAGATACACCACTCGGCGCAACAAATCCATATGGCTGGACGAAGTTGATGTTAGAACAGATCTTTAGAGATCTACACAATTCTGATGAAGAGTGGAGCATTGCGCTTCTTCGTTACTTCAACCCAGTTGGTGCGCATGAGAGTGGCTTGATTGGGGAAGATCCGAGTGATATTCCAAACAACTTAACGCCTTATATCACGCAGGTCGCAGTAGGTAAGCTCGATAAACTTCGTGTGTTCGGTAACGATTATGACACAGAAGATGGAACGGGCGTACGTGATTATATTCATGTGGAAGATCTTGCGAGCGGCCACTTGAAAGCTTTAGATAAAGTGCTGACGAACCCGGGAGTTGACGCGTACAACTTAGGAACAGGAAAGGGCTACAGCGTCATGGATATGATTCACACGTTTGAAAAAGTGAATGGTGTGGATATTCCATACGAAGTGATTGACCGCCGTCCAGGGGATATTGCAGTCAGTTATGCAGATCCAACAAAAGCAAGACAAGAACTTGGCTGGGTCGCAGAAAAAGGGTTAGAAGACATGCTTCGCGATTCATGGAACTGGCAGCAAAAGAATAAGAACGGATATAAATCTTAATATAAAAGGGAGAGAATCTACGTAGATTCTCTCTTTTTTTTATGTTCTATAATGTAATTGCTAGAGATTGTTAAGAAAATATAGCTAACGTGAAGAAATCGTTTGGTTTCCGTAAAAGTGCAATATCGTTAGACTTTTTCAAGTATGATGAGTTAATGCGATTTTGAAATGAAACTTATACGATGAAGAGGTTGAATATGGCTAAATCTATTATCGGTTTTTCTAGTAAGTATTTTTTCGAAATAAGCATCTTTCTTTGTTTTCTACTTCCTCCTTTAGGTATTTTACTCGTATTAATAAACGGATGTTACCATTTGCATATTACTTTGAAAGAGGGAAGAAGGGTTCAGATTACGCCGGGACTTTTTTTACTGGGAAGTTTATTTCTTTCAACCATTGGATCGGCATTATTCAATAAGGAGTATTCTTACTTTTTGATTTCCGCTTTACTCCTCTCTTATATGGGCTTGTATGTGAAAATGAAAAATAACAACGTTCAAAAGACTTTATCATCTATTAAGTGGATTACCATTTGGGGCGGACTTTACTTTTATGCGCTTTATCCTGTTCAAAAGCTGTTCATGAAAAATATGTATGTAAGCTATTTGACAGGTACCGCCCTAATTGGACAAACTGAGATTCAACAAGATTATGAAAGGTTGATGGGGGCTTCATACAATCCTAACCTGTCAGTCGCACTCTTATTGTTCGGTCTTTCATTTTTACTTGGAGAGTGTTTGAAAAGCATTAAAAGTGCTTCTTATAAGAAGCTAGTACTGCAAGTAATAGTAGTGGGCATGTTGGTTCACGCGATTTTTTTAACGGGATCAAAAGCAGGGTTTGGAATATTAATCATCATCTTTACGCTTTTTATTTTTAGATGGAATCGCTTTTATGCGTTGTTCCTTGCTTCAATCCTGCTGATAAATATTCATTTTATCTTAGAACTAATGCCAAGAAAAGCTAGGCTCTTCGCATCCGCTGATATGCGGAAGGTCATTTGGGAACGATCTATTCATCTCTGGCAGGAACATTCATTATTTGGAATCACACCTATTGGATTCCACCGAGAATATATGAATCTTTACCATGATAATATACCGCACGCTCACAATATGATTATAGGTATATTTACAGAATACGGATCACTTGGTGGTGTTGCGCTGCTCATTGTAATCTCGATTCATGTTTACAAGATGCTTTCGCTGTATCTATCTAATGTAGCGAATAAAAAACACCTGGATACTTTCTTGCTGTCATTACCAATTATTTTGCTGACGGGTGTTTTTGATTATGTCCTGTATTCTCCACAAGTAGCTCTTATTGCCATCATATTACTAGCCACTTGGGAGAAGTACACCGCACGTCTAACCTTGGTCCACCCACGTATATTAAGTTTTGTGAGAAAGTGGAACGTAGATCTAACGGTTAAACACGGTAAGAAAAAAGAATATCTCTAATTCTTCCCCTTCTTCATAGCGAGAAGGGGTATTTTTTTCTCACATCCCGAATACGTTAAAACAAGAACGTATAAATGACGATACACTCTATGAGTATAAGATCACGATATCGTACGAATGATGTAAAAAGTACAAGTATCAGCATAGAGGTGTTATCAATGAACAAGAATCCTTCGTTTGCAAAGGGATGTCTTTGGGGTCTGTTATTATCTATTCCGGTATGGATTGTCTTGATTGTCCTGTTCCTCTTATTAAGGAAATTACTCTAGTAATCCTAAGCGTATGTTCTCTAGCAATTCTGTTAAAACTACTATTAGAATTAAAATCTAGTAATAGTTAGGAGAGCGGAATATGGAAAGAGAAGGAGATTTCTTTATAGGCTTATTTTGGGCACTTCTTTTTTGCATTCCATTATGGTTATCGATCTTCGGCTGGTTAAATCTTATAAAGCGATTTTGGTAGAACCTCGGTTTAAAGTGGCCGGGGTTTTTGTTTGGTTACTGCAACTTTAGCTTGTGTTGGTGGAGTTTCCTAAATGGTATTATAGAAATATACATAAATATGAAAGGAAACACTAACTATGCGTAAACCGATCTTCATTACATTCTCCTTACTCCTTATTCTCATCCTTGCAGCATGCAGCGAGAGTAAGACTTCTACTAAAAAAGAAATGTCAGACAAAGAAAAACAAGAAGAGATCGTTAAAGTCATTAATGAAGACATCGCTCAAATCTCTAAATATGAGGTAGAAGCCAATCAGATTCTAGCTTCCGTTTCTGGTGAGAATTTTAAAAATGATAAAGAATTATATGACGTGCTCGTCAATCAGGTCATCCCACTCTACGATAAAGTAGTAAAGGGAGCAAAAGAAATTGATCCGAAAACAAGAGAGCTTAAAGCACAAACAGATAAGTTGAAAAAAGCGTCCTTAATCTATCAAGAAGCTTTACTGCTTGAAAAGGAAGCTTTAGAAAAACAAGATAAGAGTTTAATAGAAAAATCCAACGAAAAAGGACTTCAATACCAAGAAGCGATTCAAGAGTATCATGAAGGTATGGAAAAATTAACGAAGAAGTACGACGTTGATTATGAACCAACCCCGTTGAACTAAAATAAAAAAGACGATCACTATATAAAGTGACCGTCTTTTTTGTGTCTATCTACTTTTTATTATAGGGACTCGTCATTCTCTTTCTTTTCCAACTTCACATCATGTTTCTTCGCTAACTTTTCCACATCGTTCTGATAATCTCGCATCATTTTACGTGCAGTATTGAGCTTTTCGTTCGCTTCGTTAATCGTGTTGCTGTCTTGGTTTTCAATCGCAGTCACGATGAGAAGAAAAGCGCTCGCCTGTAGATTCGTTGCTTCGATAAAGTCCTCGTGTAACTTTCGCAGTTCGTCTGTCTTGGTCTCAACAGCCTCAAGCTTTTGGATGAACGCGTTGTACTCCGGAATAATCTCCAATTTCAAAGCATCGTAAAGGGTGTAGTCATCTGTGTAGTTCACTCCTGTTACCGCTTCATACTTTCCGACAACCTTTGTTTCCTCATCTGCCAAATCCGGCATCTCTTCGTTCACGTAGTGAAGCAGATCTTCCTGAACCGGATCACCACTGCACCCAGAAAGAATGAAAATGAACATGAGCATGCTCGCTAGTGCGAATCTTTTTACCAAATTCATCTGTCACCTCCCTCAATCACTGTATTCACGGTGAAATCTGTCCTATGACTGGGTATTTTTAGTTTGGAGGAGGCCTGTACAGGTTGTAATTGCGTGTTTACCGGTGGTGAGAGTTGGAGTTCAGGTGGTGGTGAACATGTTACCGGTGAAAACAAACATATCTCAGGTGGAAATAGCCATTTTACCGGTGAACACGTAACAAATATAAAAACACGTACCGTAAAATCAGTAAGTAAAATGGTACACAAGTTTCATTGAAAAGCACGGTTTACTTATTGGATAATAAAGGAAGTGTGAAATAGGAAAACATTACAGACGAAAGAGGGCAACAGTAAATGGGAAGCAAAGTGTATGAAGCCTCAACCTTAAAAGCTGCAACCAGTGAACGAGCCCACCATTATGAGCAATTAAGAGAACAATTTGAGACTTTAAAAAAAGAGTTTAGTAAAATAGTAGAGAACCATGACTTTAAAGGGCATGGAGCAGATGCGATCAAAGGATTCTACCAGGGGCAGATGGATGTTATCGATGCATGGATTCGGTTGATCGACACGAATGTTGGCTTTTTTAAAGGCATTCCCGGAGATACGGAGGACGTGGATCTTTCTGGAGATACGTTCGTACAGGTGCCTTTTTTAGAAGAGAATGTGGAGCGAGCGGGAAAACAGGCGAAGGATATGGTCGCTGATCAACAAGAAGCGCTGCAGCATATTTTTAATAGAGTCAATGACCTTGTCTCTTTATCGGTTTTTTCTAAAGATGCATTTGAAGATCAGATGGATAAAGCAGAGAAAAAACGATCTGATACGGTCGAGAAAGTAAACGAGTTCGATCAACGCTTATTAGAAGAGTACAGCATTTCTCAAAATCAAGAGCAGCATATTTACGGGCTGTTCGCACAGCTGATGGAAGCGACACGGCAAGGGGAGACCATATCTCCTCTCAACTTTAACGCAGAAGCTTACCACAATAGCGAAGTCTACAAAGCGATCGGACAAGCGAAAAAAGATACCTCTGATTATTTGACGTTTAAAAAGCAGCAAAAAGAGGATCGAAGGATCGCAAAAGAAATTGAAGAAATGGAAAACAGACCTTTTTATGAGAAGGCTTGGGACACCGTCTGTACGTTTACAGGTGAAGTAACGGGTTATTACGATACACAGCGAGCCGCGACGGGCGTTGATCCTGTCACAGGACGCAAGCTGAGTGATGCGGAACGCGTGACATCTGGCGCGATGGCAGCAGCAGGTTTTGTTCCATTCGTCGGTTGGGCGGGACGAATCGGCAAAGGTGGATCGGCCATCTACAAAACGGTAAAAGGAGCGAACGCTGCGAATCATATGCTCGATGCCCACCGAACGGCGCAAGGACTTAAGAATCTCCAAAAAGCCGAATATGGCATATATGGACTTGTGTCAGCGAACGGTTTTGGGGAGTACTTCACCGGGAAAGACATGTTTGGCAATGAATTAACGGAACAACAGCGTAACCAGAGTCTGTTTAATGCGTTTGCGATCGTTGGAGTAAGCGGTGCAGGGTATGGTTTGAGTAAAGTAGATATGGGGAAATTTGTTCAAACAAAATTCCCTTACAGCACTCAATATGCGAGACAGAAGCTTTTGCAGGCTGAAGAGATATTAAAAACTGTGAAAAGAAATATTGGTAATACACGTGTGCCAGTAGGGTTTGAATTGCGAATGCTCGCCACAAATATTGGACTTAATGCGTTTGGATTTAAAGCTGAGATGAAGTCTATCAAGGAATTGTTGGAGCAGCGTGCGGTTAGTAATGGTGCTAGAAGTAAAGTCGTTTTCAATAAAAAAATAAAGAATATTCAAGAATTTATTGAAGGAAATAAACATTTTGAAGAAGTAGTAAATGATTATGCAAATTTATATGCTGAAATTATTAAGTCTAATAAACCTTGGTCCTGGGGAGAGGATATTTTAGGTGGGGAAAACTTAACATTGAAACAGAAACGTCAGATTAAAGAAGTAGCTATATCTGAGAGCTATATAGCAGAAGTAAAAGTAACCAAAGTAGAAGGAATGAGATATGGCTTTGCAGATTTTGCTGGAGCAGGTTTAGTAGAAGAAACTCTATATATTCCTGAAAAATATTGGAGATTATCAGATAAAGAACAATTCAAATGGCTAGATGATAAGATAGGAGGACACAGAGAAGGTATGACATGGCATCATACAGAGGTACCTGGAAAAATGGAATTAGTACCCTATGGAATTCATAATATAATTCCGCACAATGGTGGTAGAACAACTGGATTGTGGGCAGATGCCCCTAGATAAAAAAGGAGGTTTTCTAATTTATGAAAATAGACAAAAGCACTCTTATACTTCCCTTACCTTCAGATGAGTTATTTGAAAGAAAAGAAAAAAATTGGAGGCTAAAACTCCCAGAGGATTTTAAAAGTTTTCTAAAGGAAAATAATGGTGGAAAACCAGTAATCGATACGTTTTCTTGTAAAGAAAATGGTCATGAATACGCAATAGATCGATTTTTATGCATATTAGAAAATCCAAAGAACAATGAAAATGATTTAGGGGTTTACGATATAGATGTTACTTTGACTCAATTGGAAGATAGACTAACAGACAATGAAGATTTAATTGGTGCAGAAATTTTACCGATTGCAGTGCTATTTGCTGGTGACTTTGTGTGTTTAGACTTTAGAGAAGATAATACCCATCCTTGCGTTTGTGTTTGGAGCCATGAAGAATCAGGAGAATTAGAGCCTGTTACGTACATGACAGCAAGTAGTTTTGGAGAATTTATTAGCTTACTATCTTAACGCTAATAGTTTGAAAATGTTAACGAAAAGATGATAAAAGAATTATTTATAAGCACTTGATTACCTTAAAAGGTGACAAGTGTTTTTTAATTAACGATCTCTACTATGAATTTGATTTGATTCACCTTTTATTTTTGAAAAAAACTTCAAATTGTAACTGTTGCAAAACAAAGTGTTACCCTGTTTTTGATCAGATGTTTAATTAGGATTTTGATGATTTAGTGGTACAAAATGGAGACTGAGTGGGCAAACGCTTTAAAAGAGATTCCACCAAAAAAAGTATCAGTAAAAATAAAGCCAGTTTTCCTTGGGACCTCATTAAGGCCAGATTCATATAAGGTAGTTTATGAAATTGAGGGTAAAGGAATTTTCAAGAAAACTATTGAAAATAGAGCAGGAGGTTGAACATGGAAAAAGAAATGAATAGATTATACAGAGAGATAGCTGAAACAGTTAATGAGATGATTCCAGAGGATTGGAGTAAGTTTAATTTTATGCTCAAGTTTCAGAAAATGGAGGTGGAACTTACTTTTTTTATACACTTGAAAATATGAAATTTAAATATAGTTTAGAGATACCTTTTCAATTTCAAATTGATGAAGACGAGTTTGAAAAAAAGGAAGATATTTTATATACACTGAGTAAGGAACTAAGAAGTATTTTTAAAGAAAATGATCAAGATCTTTGGTATGCTTTTACAATGTCTCTAGAAAGTAGTGGGAAGTTTACTTTGCACTATGATTATACCAATTGGTTTAATACCGACTACAGTTTTAGTGACCAGATGATTATTTGGAAGAATAAATATTTAGGTGAAGTACCAAATGATGATAAAGATAAAGCATTAATTGAAAAGTATAACCGCGAGTTTTCTACTAATCCTATTTGATATAACGTTGGATAAATAGTTTTTGAACATGAACTTAAAGCACTTGATTGTCTTTGAGGGCGGCAAGTGTTTTTTATGTCTGGCGTAGTGGCATACGAACTCGTTTTAATATATGGTTCGGGAATTACTTCACTATTAATATAATCTGTTCTGGAAGTAATACGCATTATAATAAATCTTTAGAAACTAACCAAGGAGTGAATGGTAGTATGAAAGATTTTGAAGATAGATTTAGTGAGTTGCAAGCGGATATGATATCTATTTGTATGGAATATATCAATGAAAGAGCAGATAAAATATACGTTTACGCATCGTGTGAAGGAAATATTATTTCGAGTAAGTTCTTTTATTTAATAAATAACAAATACGTAAAGTGTAATAAAGTGAATGATGCTTTGGAAGATGGAGACGAAGAATATGATGTTAGTCCAAATAGAATGCTTTCGGTACTAAATATAATTAATGATAATATTGAAAAAATAGAAACTTTATGCAAAGAATACAATAAAGAAATGCCAACAGAAATGAAATTAATTTATAATGTACATAGTGGTAACTTTAAAGCAGTGCACGATTATGATTTAGTATATACGAATGATGATATGAAAACAGCTAATCATATAGCTGATGAATGGTTTGAAGAAGTTAAAAATAATAATCTCTAATTTTTTTATGGAATTATATGTTAAGTTTTATAAGGAGTAAAGTTGATAAAGTATGATGAAAACACTTGATTGTCTTTAGGCAAGCAAGTGTTTTTTCGCGATTATGGAGAGCTGCTAAACACGTAAATTTAGAAGAGCCTTGAATATAAGATAACAAAAAGCAGAGTTGCCTCATGTACTCTGTATTGGAACGTACACTAGAGGCATAAGGAGGAGCGTGTAAGGTGATTATGAATGATTCAGTTTTCGGTGAGCTTGAATATGAATATGGTTGGACTAAGGATACTTTTATTCAATTTTGGGGAAAAGAAACTATGATAACTTTAATGATAGATGGGGAAGAGGACGGTAATTTTGATGAGGAACAATACCTAGCATATGATGCGTTCATACAAAATTGGGAACACGTACAAAAAGATATGTTACAGTCCATCTTCACTTATTATGAACAAAGAAGGAAAGAATTGGGTTATGATATAGAAGTGAATAATCATTATCCAAAAGTTGAAACAATTGAACAACTACTTAAAATGATAGAGTTAGACGGTATTGTTGTTCCTTATGGAGATCTGTGTGAAGGCAGAGATATAAGAGTCACACTTAAGTGTACATGGGATACAGAGAATAGCCTTGGAGTTCGTACGTTAGATGAGAAAATAATTGAAGTAGGTTACCAGGATATTGCCATTTAAATAAATGAGTTAAAAACTTCGAATGATGATGTTAAAACAGCTAATCATATAGCAAAAATTATTTGAGTACAAAAAAGTATTTCATCAAGAACCACTGCAACAGTTTAAGTGCAGTGGTTTTGTATTATATTTATCTAGCTACTTTGAGTTGAAATACTTTTATACTTCATTGAACCCTTCGACTAACCCTTCCCAAAACATAATTGCATTTAAAAAATTAGATAATAGAAACACAAGTAATTCAGGAGGGTATCTTAAATGGAAAGCAAAATAATGGAACAGACGTATCAACAAATCGCTAATACATTACTCAATATTATACAAGAGGACTGGAAACAGGTTTTATTATAGGCTGAGATTAGAGAGGGTTATAAAAAAGTGTATTTTTATTATTATCCTGAATCTGGTGGGAGTCCTATATATAGTCTTGATATAGTTGAGATTTATAACATGGTTGAGAGTGAATATGATCGGCTTGAAAACGAATTGTATCAAAATATTTCAAGATTACATGAAGAGTTCTTAGAGCAAGGACAAGAAAAATGGACTAATCTAACTTACATATTAGAAAACACAGGTAAGCTTAAGATTAATTATGGTTATGATGATTTATCTCAATTGAGTCCTGTCGAAAAACAAGAAAAATGGGAAGCAGAATATTTAACATATGACACTGGGTTTTAGACAGATGTCCCGATAAAAGGAGATATTTTAATTTATGGTAATAGACAAAAGCACTCTTATACTCCCCTTACCTTCAGATAAGCTGTTTGAAAGAAAAGAAAAAAACTGGAGGCTAAAACTACCAGAGGATTTTAAAAGCTTTCTTCAGCATAATAATGGTGGGAAACCAGTCGAACGAAATTATTGAGAGATATAAAGAAAATGTACCTAATGAAATAATAGCATTATGGAGAAAATATGGATTTGGTTCTTTTATGCAAGGATATTTTAAAAGTGTAAATCCAGATGAATTTTAAAGGGATTCTAGAACACAGCAGCAAAAGGTATAAGGATGCAATAGTACTGTTTGCTACTGGCATGGGAGATTTATTGATATGGTCTGATGGATATGTCAGACTACTTAATTTCAGATACGGTACCGTCAAAACAATAATGTTTACCTTTGAATTCTTCTTTTCTAATATTTTTGATGAAGAATTTAGAAATGAAGATTTGTCTTGGCAGCCATATCCCCTTGCCATGGAGAAGTATGATGAGTTGAAGTATGAAGAGTGCTTTGGATACACACCTTTACTAGGTTTAGGTGGAGAAGAAAAAGTAGATTTTCTGAAAAAGGTTAAATTGAAGGAACACATGCTTATTACTAATGAGTTTATGGGACCTGTGGAGTAATAAAATTATACAAGAAATAATTACGATCACTTGATTATCTTATAGGTAGTAGCTGTTTTTTAAAATCCTTCTTTTATACAAGTTTTATAGTTGTAAACATGACTTCCTTCGCACTGCATTTTGGAAAAAGACTTAGACTTCGTAAGAATCATCATTTGAAAAATCCATTCAAACAATGTCTATAAAAACATAGGGAGAGTAATGATGACAATAATTAATGTTAATGATGAGTTATTTGGAAGACTTGAATATATAAACAATTTTTGGAGAGGAAAAACCACTATTAAAATGTTTGATTTAGAAAAAGAAATCATTTTAAGTGTGGATGCAGATGAAAGTGCTAATTTTTCAAATGTGCAGAAAGATGCATTCTCTAAATTTATTCAAAATATGAAGATACTAATAAAAGACGCGAAAATTCAGATTTATGATTACTATAATGAAAATTATCAAGAATATAGAGAGATGTTAGAAAATGATCCAGAAATAGATAAAATTGCTCCTGAAATTGATTCAATCTCAGATTTAAGAAAATTGGTTAAACCGACAGAATTAATTGTAAGGAGAGTAAGAAGCAAAGGAAGAAGACTGGGATTGTTGTGCGATGCATCTTGGAATATAGAAGATGGATTGGGAATAAGAATTGAAGATGAAATTGTAGAAGAAGTAGGTTATCAAGATAGTATATTATGACTCAAAATATAATTTAGAAGCTCATCGATCTTGAATGTAAAAACGTTGTTCATGGTCTTTTTTAATATTCTTCGAGTAGAAACTATTTTACAAGAAACTCTTTTATATAAGTAGAGGAGGAACTAAAAGTTGATGGATTGGAAAGACAGGATAGCAGCTTTAATTTTAGTAAAACAAGAATTAATGAGACAAGACGTAGAGAGAATTTGGCCACATCATTTTCCTGAGGTAGGAGCTACTGAAAAAAGTCTCCAGGATCTTGAAGAAGAGTTGGGGTATGAATTGGACTTCACGTACCGAAGTTTTTTACAACATGCTAATGGCTGGAAAGGTTTTTACCAAACGGTGGAATTATTTGGTACTGAACAACTGAAAGATCCTACTAAAAACGAATATGCTGAAAGGTTATTAACAGCTATTGATGATCAGGTATTAAAAGTAAGTGGTGTTATCAGAAGTGAACTATTGCCAATAGCTGCTACGGAATATGATAAGGATTTATTTGTTCTCTGCTTACCAAATTCAGCTAAACCAGGAGAAATACTTTGGTTTGCTGGAGAAGAAATAGATAGGTTTGAGAATTTTGTTGAATTTTTCCTAGCAGTGACTGAGTACAATAGAGAAGAAATTTTGGCTCTGAGGGGCTAGCTATACATAAACAATGCAAAGGGGAAAAATAATTATGTCACATTGGAAGGATCTATTACTAGAGATTAAAAGAATTGAAGAAAAATACGAAAGTTCACTCAGAAATCCAGCTTGTGATAGTGAAATTATGAAAATGAAGAACAATGTGGAACAAAATTTAATAAGTGTAGCATTACCTAGTTCATATATAAAGTTTTTACAGACAACAAATGGATTAGACTTTAACGGATTGGTCATCTACGGTGTTGATCAAGTTTTTATTGAAAAGAAGGAATCTATAGACTTTCAAGGTTTTATTGAAACAAACAATCTATGGCATGAGAATGATTGGCAGAAGCAGTATATATTTTATGGAGATTCTAATACAGCGTGGTATGGTTACGATCAAGTAGAGAATAAGTATGTAGAACTTGATAAACCATCAGGAACATTAATTCAGTCATTTGAAAGTTTTGATTTCATGTTAAGCTGCGCGTTTGAAACTATTCTTTAATATTTTGATTTAATCTCACTTTATAGGAAGTTAAATTAACTGAAAGAGAAGATTAATTCCCCGTAAACCAATACATAGGTTAACAATCTAAGGTAAGAAATCTTTTGAAAGTTAGGGGGATAGCAGCAGTGGAAAAGGTATTTGAAGATTATATCTCAAAGTTGCAAGCAGATATGGTAGCAATCTGTTTAGAATATGTAGAGCATAAAGTAGATGACATATTTATCTATTGTTCTTATGAACCAAACATGTATGTATTTGATGTTTTCTACAGATTAAATGGAAAATCAGTCCACAAAAATCAACTTAATCATGTTGTTGAGCAACACATTTATGATGTTTCATCAGATAGACAGAAGGCAGTTTTAAAATTAGGGAATGAAAATTTCAAGTCTATTCATAAAAAGTGCCAGGAATTTAATAGAGAAATGCCCACTGAAATTCAAATGCATTACAATGTTAAAGATAATAGTTTAAAAGCACATTATAAATACGAATTAGTTTACTCACATGATAATGAACTCCTTCCTGACGACATTTTTGATTCATGGTTTGATGATGTGCAGAATAGTAATTGATTATCTTGATAGTCAATGTTCGCCAAAAAACAAAACTGAATATTAGTTAGAATTTGATCTTGAATGGCTACATGTCGTCCAAGATTTTTTTCTGTATATGATAGTGGACATTCAGTTATTCATTCAAATGTTAGTTAGAATTGGTATAAAATAGGAGTATGTTAAGATGCATAAAAAACAATCTACGAACGGATTCATTTGAATTTTATATGTTAAGGGTTTAAGGCTATTAAGAAGTCATATTACAACAGCAGTCAAAGGAGAAGCTGATATGGATAAAAATCAATTGGCAAAAGATATCAGATTAGCCGTGAAAAATGAAGAACTAGATACATTAAAAGATTTACTGCAAAAAGAAACAGATATGTTAACTTGGATGACACCCTTTGGAACATGGTTACATGTAGCAGCAGCTCACGGGCATTTAGAAATAGTAAAATTCCTTATAAAAGCGGGCTTAGATAGTAGTAATGCACAAGGTGGGACATTTTCTACAAATGCACTTGAAAGGGCAGCTACTAAAGGACATTTAGAAATTGCTGATTACCTAATTAGCCAGAATATAGAGATAGATACTACTGAACCAGATAGAAACCCTCTGTTTGCTGCAATATACGGTGGTCATTTAGACATTGTTAAACTACTAGTTAGGAATAATATAGATTTATCAATAAATTATTCTAGTGAAACTATGAAAGATATGGATGCTTATTCATTTGCTCTTGAAAGAGGACAAACAGAAATTGCTGAGTATTTGAAAAAAGAGATGGGTGTCTTGAGATAATACTTTATGAAAGAGGATTAGGAGGTATGACTTTTGAATAAAACGATTCAACAAATGATATTTTCCTTTGAAGAAGAAAAAGATTTTTATGGTTCGGTTTCTATTGAACAAATAAAAAATACTGAAAAAGTTTTAGGTGTGAGTTTTCCGTCAAAATATAGTAGCTTTGTAGAGAAATATGGTTCTGGAGGTATTTGTGGTGTCAATATATTAGGGGTTGAAGGTGATCGGGGCGCTTCTGTACTTGCAACTACTGAAAACTATAGGAAACTAGGATTAAGAGAAGAGCTAATTGTTTTAGAAGACTTAGGTGAATTTGTAATGTGTAGTGAAACAGGTAGTAAAGAACAAATTTTCTATTGGGACAGCGTTCAAAAGTTAGAATCATTTAGGTATCAAAACTTTGACGATTATCTTGAGGATACTTTTAGAGAAGCTATTAGCAATTGGTAGTAATATTATAAATGCTTACGTATTCATATGGGGGTAAGGCCGTGGTTAATGTGCATCTATATAAAGAAATCAGGCTAGCTATTAAAAACTTCGAGAACAATAAAGTTAAGCTATTAATTGGTCATGATAAAGAAGTCTTAAACACGATGACAACGTTTGGCACATGGCTACATGTAGCTGCCAAACATGGGAATCTTGAAATATGTAAGCATCTAGTTGAAGAAGGAATCGATATTAACACAAAAGGTGGGACTTTTGATGCTTCAGCATTAAATTTAGCAGCAGGTGCAGGGCATCTGGAGATCGTAAAATATTTGATAGATTCAGGAGCAGTATTAGATGAGAGCTTAGCAAAAAGGAATCCATTGTTCGGAGCAATTTATGGAGGGTATCAGGAAATAGTTGAGCTATTAGTGGAATCAGGAATTGACATTTCTAAACGATATACGGGAGAGAGTTTGAAAAATACGAATGCATATGAATATGCGAGAGAATTTGGGCAGACAGATATTGCAGAGTATTTAAATCAGCAGATGGACGGGAAAAAATAATTTTGTTTTGTACTGGAAAGCAAAATAATAGAACAAACATATCAAAAAAAGGGGATTTAATGTGATTGGTTTTGAGAAAGAATTAAATGTTTTATATACATCTATTGCACAGAAAGTTAACGATATGATACCAACTGGGTGGGATCATTTTTGTTTTAATGGCGAAGTTAAAGATGGAGAAGGAGGAGTATATTTCTTTTTTACTCCTAAGGGTGTGCAACAACATATTTTCTCACATTATATTCCGAAATTATATTGTGTAGATAAAAGAAGCTATAATAATGAGCTTCACAAATTATTTCAATTAACGGCTGAACTACAAAACGTTTTTATAAAAAATGAACAAGAGCCTTGGTTTTCAGTAACAATATTATTAAGTGATACAGGAAAACTAAATGTTCATTTTGATTATACAATATGGCATGAAAGTAAATTTGGTGCAACAGCTAGAATTAAGTATTTTGAGTATAAACATGCGAATTATAACATCGAAGAGCTAGATTTAAATCTAATAGAGGAAATGAGAGAGTTTGAAGAAAAATAACCTAGAAAGAGAATGTTTAATTGTTAGTAACAGCCATGATTTGTTTGAATGAGATAAGGATAAAATCTAAAAATGATTTGGAAGTTGTAGTTTTAATAGAAACTAAAAAAATAATACTTAAATACAAATTAATTGGAGGGCATTTTGGTAATTAAAAAATTTCATAATTTATTGGATGATGGTAAAACATTGTTTTTTCTGGGACTCTCAGAAAGGGTGGTATCTGAATTTACATCAAAGGAAGATCAAAAACTAGCTCGGTATGCCTTATACAATTGCTGGGAATGGTTGGAATACAAAAGCACTAGTGGAGATTTACTTTATGATGTATTAGATAATGAAGAAACGAGTATTACCATCTCTCTAGAGCTGGCTGATAATGAAACAGATATTATGGCTTGGAACTGTATAATTGATGCAGTTGCATTTACTAGTAGAATGGCATTTGAAAAAGAAGGTGTTAAATATTATCCTGAACCAATTTCTTTAGTAAATGATACTTTAGTAGAACATTTTTTGGAGTGTTTTAATGCATGTGTAGAGCATGCAGATAGTTATATTAATGATATATATTTGTTGCTAGATAAATATAATAATGGAAGTATTAAGAGGAATTTAAGGGACGAAGTTTTAATTGAATTACAAATATAAATAATAGTTAAATGATGTTTTTCTTTAAGGTTATAAAATAATATATAGTTTTTTATTGGACTATTTGTAGTAAAACTCCTGTTTATAAGGAATAAAGTTTATAAAGCATGATGAAAGTACAAGAAAGTATATATATATAATAAAAAACCACTGCAACGATAAAAGTGCAGTGGTTTTAAACTATAATTTTTAGCTAGTTTGAAGTTAGTAACTCATAAGCTTTATTAAATCCTTCGACTAAACCGGCCCAAAACATAAAGGCCTAAAACTAGTAATCCAATGCTGAAGAGAGCGATAAAAAAATCCATTACTTTTTTCATTTACTCGCTCTCCCTTTCAATAGATCATACTCATTAAGCGATTGAATACTCGTGGAGCCTCTAAAGAAACGTTTCAAGCACTAGCGGTAAGGCCATAATTGTTTTAAGATAGCTGTAGAAGATAAGAGGCTATTTTTAGGAGGAACCATGCTACAAAAATTCGGTTTTTCACAATACGAAAGTCAGGTGTTCGAGGTTCTTGCGTCAAGCGAGGAACCGATGGACGCGACGAATATCGTAAAATACTCGGGTGTTCCGAAATCCAAGATATATGAAGTGCTATCGCGCATGATCGAAAAAGGTATGGTGCTGGATTCGGTGTCAGAAAAAAAGAAGCTGTATACCGCGTTGCCATTATCAATCGTGATCGAGAAGCTGACGACAGAATTTCAGGAAAACGTGGAGCAACTCAAAAATAATACGTCGAAGAGAAAGTTTTATGATGAACACGTTTGGAGTCTGAAGGTAGATTCATCGATTCGTGCACAAACGAAGCAACTTCTACAAACGGCGGAGAAATCCATTCGCGTATCTGGCTGGCAAGACGATATTCAAGAAATCCTACCGATTCTGCAAGAAAAAGAAAAGCAGGGCGTGGATGTGGAAGTGCTCGTTGTCGGTGAGTTGGAGTCGACGCTGTCTCATGTGCACACGTTGATCCCTGCACAAGAGCACCACTCACTAGAGAGGTTTCGTCTTGTTGTCGTCGATGAAACAGAAGTCATCTTTGCAGGGATGGAAAGTCAGAGCTGGCAAGCGTTGAAAACCAAATCTCGACCATTTATCAAGGTTTTTATTGAGTTCTTTTATCATGATGTGGCACTTGCTAAAATTACGGAGAAACATTCCGAACTGATGATGAATGATGAAGAGATTAAGAGTGTATTAATGAAGTTGAGGTACTAAAAGTAAGGAGGCTCGAGAGGGTATGGGAAATTCTCTTTTGAGCCTTATTTTTTTATGTGAAGCCAATCATTTCTACCGATATAAGTAGAGCACTGTATTCTACAAGCAAAAAGGAAGTGTTACTTAAATGCGCTTTGACAACGAACAACTCAAGTTAATCATTTCAGGTGAACCAGTTGGTGTTGCTCATCCTTATGACACAAAAAACGAAGAAACAATAGAAGATCATATACTAGACTTGTTTGAATCTCTAAAAAAATCGAATTCTGTTGATTGTTTTGGAGAATTTGATCACTATGGCAGTGGGTATGCATCTTACGTAGAAATTTTCTGTGTTAAAAAAGGTGGGCGCAGCATCATCCAAAAAGAAACCAAGAAATATTACGAAAAAGACGATGTTTGGGTTACTTCCACAGGTTATACAGGTGTTGTCTTATATGTTAACAGGTTAGCTCCAGTTGTTATATTCTCAAAAGATGAACGCTATAAAGAAAAGAATGAATCAGTAAAAGCTCGATATAGTTACGAAACTTTTAGCAAAAATCATTCTTTTGCAGAACTAAGTGAAGACTTTGGGAAGCTACCTTTTGGAGATTGGGATAACGAATTTAACGAAATTCAAGCCACCCTCAAAAAATATGGGTATTCTTTTTTAGAGAAAGAATATCTAGAACAAGAACTTCCGTTTAAAGCCGATATCCCTACGCTACTTTGCATTCCTGATCTTGGAGGCAAGTATAAGATATTTGATAGCCTTTTTTACTGGTCAGATTAGAATGATTGATTAAAAATAAAATTGAAAGGAAAGATTCGTATGTATCTTTTATTATCGATTGTGTTAAGTGGTTTGTTAGGTGCATTCTTACTTATGTTTGGTCCAGTATTTGGGGGAGTGATTGCTTTTGCGATTATCGTAGGTTGTTTATTTAGAGGAATTTACCTTCTAAATGACCTTCACCAAAGAATTTCCAAAATTGCTCCTAAAAAAGATAAAGTTAAAGACGCTTATGAGGATTACATGAAAGAAAAAGCAAAAAGAGAAGAAAACAAATCCTTATAGAGGGAAAGAAAAACTGCACCCTATCCATATAGAGTGCAGTTTCTTTATTATTTAGTCTTGAGTACTCACAACTTCCAAAGCCATCTCAATCATGTCGTTGAACGTGGTTTGGCGCTCTTCAGATGTTGTTTCTTCACCTGTGAAGATGTGGTCACTTACAGTCAAGATAGACAACGCGTTCACACCGTATTTCGCTGCGATCGTGTAAAGTGCTGTTGTTTCCATTTCAACTGCTAGCACACCGTTATCTGCAAGTTTTTTCACGATATCCATGCTGTCGCGGTAGAAAAGATCAGCTGTTAATACGTTACCAGCTTTGATCTTCAATCCTTTTGCTGTTCCAGCTTCATACGCTTTTCTTAAAAGATCGAAGTTTGCGCAAGGTGCGAAGTCGATGTTAGGAAACGTCAAGTGGTTCATGCGAGAATCCGTTGATGCTGTCATCGCAAGGATTACGTCACGCACTTTTACGTCTTGTTGAATCGCGCCACATGTACCAACGCGGATCAAGTTTTTTACGCCATATTCACGAATCAATTCGTTTGTGTAGATTCCGATTGATGGGATCCCCATGCCTGTCCCTTGAACAGATACGCGTTTTCCTTTGTATGTTCCTGTGAATCCAAGCATGCCGCGTACTTCGTTGTAGCATGTTACGTCTTCTAAAAATGTTTCTGCAATATATTTTGCACGAAGCGGATCCCCTGGTAATAGGATGCTTTCTGCGATTTCACCTTGTTTAGCTCCGATATGAATACTCATTTGTTCACCATTACATCGTTACGATTGTAATGGTTTCACCTCCTCAAAAGATTGTAACTTACCAAAAATTTCTCTACCTTCATCATGCCATAGTTTTCGCAACCTAGCTAATAGTATGTGCAGATTCTGAAGACGGGCGTGCTTTTTTTGTCATAGAAAGCACAGCGGTTCCGAGTGCTAATATGATCAGCAGTCCGCCGACCGTTGCGTTGTTCTCGACAGATGCGTTCTCAATCACGATTCCGCCGATCATGGACCCGAACGCGATTCCGAAATGAAGCGCCGAGTTGTTCAGACTCTGCTGAATGTCGGATGTTTCAGGTGATGACTCGATCAGATAGCTCTGCATCGCTGGCGTAATCGCCCAGCTGAGCATGCTCCAGATCACCATGACCACTAAAAATAGCGGAAAAGCAAACGTTGTATAAGGAATCATAAAGATTGAGATCGCAAAAACAATAATAACGCCAATAATCGTAGGTTTTGTGCCGAATTTGTCAGCGAGCATACCGCCAATTCCACCGCCAAAGACCGCCGCGACACCGAATATTAAGTATACGATGCTGACCCATGTTCCGTTAAGTCCAAGCGTCATTTTTAAAAACGGAGTCAGGTATCCGTATAACGTTAGATGACCAGCTAAGAACAGGAATGATGTGATCTGAGCAAACAAGATTCGTCTGTTTTTTAATGTGCGTAGCTGTTCACTGATCGGAATCGCCGGTTTTGGAGCCAACGTATTCATGAAGAAATGCACACCGAGTATGGATAGAACGGTAAGTGCTGTGATTAGGATAAATGGTGCGCGCCAACCGAACGCATTTCCGAGCATTAAGCCGACCGGAATGCCGAGTACGAGCGAAGCACTGATTCCCATGAACACAACACCAATCGCGCGAGCTCGATATTTTTCTTCCACGATGTTAGATGCCATCGTCACACAGAGTACGACGAGCAACGAACCACTGACCGCGGATAAAATTCGAGCTATGAGCAGCATAGAATACGTCTGACTTACGATAACAAGTGCGTTTCCTATTAGGAACACAAATAAAGAAATGATCGTTAGCCGTTTTCTCTCGATGTGAGCGGTCATCGTAAGCAGGATGGGTGCCGCGATAGCGAACACGAGTGAGAAGATCGTGATCAGAAAGCCCGCCTTACCGAGACTAACATCAAGATCGTCAGCAATCAGGTCAAGGATGCCACCGATAATCAGCTCGACCATCCCAACCACGAACGAGACGATCGTTAACAAATAAACACGTTTGTTCATATTTATCTACCTTCTTTTATATAAAAGTTACCCCTTTAATGGTAACTCATTTTAAGGGTGATATCAATCATAAGTTTCAGAACAGTTTTGTAAGAAATAATCGTTTATTTTATGGATAATAAAGGAAAATAATTAGAGGGAATATTTGAAAAAGAAAATACGATAAAAGAGAGGTCCATGGTAGATGGGGAGTAAAGTGTACGAGGCTTCAACCTTGAAAGCGGCAACCAGAGAACGAGCCAAACAGTATGTTAAGTTAAAGGGCCAATTTAAGACATTAAAAAAAGAGTTTGAAAAAATTGTTGGTAATACTGAGTTTCGAGGCCATGGTGCGGAAGCGATTAAAGGATTTTACCAAGGACAGATAGATGTCGTGGATGCTTGGATTCTGTTCATTGATATGAATGTAGAATTTTTTAATAAGATACCTGAAGATATGGCAGATGTAGACCTTTCTGAAGATACGGTCGTGCAGGTACCGTTTCTGGAGGATAGTGTTGAACCAGCTGGGAGAATGGCAAAGGAAATAGTCACTGATCAACAAGATGCTCTTCAGCGTATTTTTAAGGGAATCGCCGATCTAGTCCCTCTGACAGTCTTCTCCAAAGATGCATTCGACAGCAATATGGACCAAGCTGAAAAGAAAAGGGTACAAACCGTCGATAAAGTAAATGAGCTGGACAATAGGTTGTCACAAGAGTATGCAAGTTCTCAAACTCAAGAGCAGTATATTTTCGCACTATATTCACAGTTGATGGAGGCCACTCGCAAAGGAGAGGACATCTCACCACTTTATTTCGATGCAGAAGCTTATCAAACAAGCAAAGCTTACCAAGTTCATGCTGAATCCATAGGGATTACTACCACATCTGTTAAGCAAGGGGAAAACGGAAAAGCACCACAAATTGAAATTAAAAACAATGAATTGCAAAACTCCGGAGATGTGGCTGTTGTCAAAACCGTTGAAGTCTTTGATGAAATCGAAGGCAAAACGAACGGAACGTATTACTTATACGAAAATGGCCAAATTATTTGGAAACATCCCACGCAAACGGGTAAAGTTGTTTATAAAGAAGTGGATGAAGTACCAGAAAGCCGAGTTGGTGGCGTAGAAGAACTTGATTCAGCTTTTGATGGAACAGGGCTTGCATTCTTGGGGTGGCTTCATCCGAAAGATGTATTAAAGAAATCCGTGAAATTGGTCATAAAAAGAGGCGGTAAAACAACTGTCAAGAAGCTCTCCAAAAAAGAAATTAAAGAAGTGTCCGCAAAACGCTTTGTGTACGATAAGAAGACAGGTATGTGGGTAGATAAGAATGGAAAGCCGTTGGGGAATGTTAAGAACAATCAATTAAGTCCATCAAATTATCCAAATCCAGACCCACCAATGTCTTTACCACCAGTAAAGTATAAACCGGAAACAATAGATGAAGTTATTAGAATGCGGCAGGGAAAAGGACCAACAACTAAAATGACACATGGTGACAAAAATATTGAAGCACACCATAGACGACAAGTCCCTGTGAAAAATGGAGGGAAATTAGATGAATTAGAACAAAGTACACATAGAGGTGGAGGAAATCATACACGTCATGATAAACCTAGCCAATTAACTCCTTCTCAAAGAGCTAAGGAAATTAGAGAACATTACAAAAAAAGAGGGAATGAATATATAATTCCAGGTGAAGGGATTTAAAAGGAGGAGAAGTTAGTGACTAGAGATGAAGTTGCAAATTTATTAGGTAAAATTTTGAATAAAGAAGTTGGAAATTTAGATAATCCTTCAACAAATGATTGGACACATTTAGAAAAGAAATTTGGTTGTCAATTTCCTGAAGAATTTAAGTATTTTATTGAACTGATGTCTGTATATGTTTTTCCAGGAGACATTCTAAATGTTTCTATTGGCAATACAAATGGGAATGACACTATTGAATTTACCTATGACTATGAAATGAAACAGGGTGTTTGGAAGGAAGATTTAATACCATTTTATAGTATAGGGAATGGGGACTACTTTTGCCTTCATGCAAAAGAGTGTCCCAACACTGCCGTCTATTATTATTCGCATGAAGAATCAAGTATTGAAAAAGAAGCAGACAGCTTTGAAGAATGGTTAAATCAGTTACCATCATTTTTAAGTTGATCAAAATAATAAATATAAACGAAATCATAAATAGACCCGATATTCCATCTTCCCGGTAGGTATTGCAAGAATTATAATGGATACATACACAGAAAAAGGGGACATGGGGATTATGACAGACATTTTATGGACGATTTACTTAGGGATTCTCGGTGCTTTTGCAATTGGTTACCTTATAAAAGGCGGCTACAAAACAAACTCTGCAAAACTAGACTTTGCGATTTCAACCATCACGTGGATAGGGTTGTTTGGTTATGTAACAAGTAACGAGCTGTTAACACCGCTCGTATGGAAGTTTGTTTTCTGTGGTGGCCTTATTTGGGATCTAGCGTACGGACTTAAAAAGTTTAATGAAGATGCGAACGAGATTCCTAGAGCCGCTCGCCCAGCGGTATTCGGTATTAC
Organism: Fictibacillus nanhaiensis; assembly: GCA_016401345.1. GTDB lineage: Bacteria > Bacillota > Bacilli > Bacillales > Fictibacillaceae > Fictibacillus > Fictibacillus phosphorivorans. The sequence continues at coordinate 55,321 of JAEACG010000006.1, forward strand.
GGCATTAATTATGATCGGTCCACTCTATTATGGTCTGTTTCAATACGCGTTTTAACTATAAGAAAAGGTAGATGTTTCCTATCAGTACGAATAAAGAAGCGATTCAGCAGCTAGAAGAAAATAACGTAGATCAAGCGATGAAGCTATTTCATAAAGCTGTACTTGAAAAGAGAGATATTCAATCGCTAACGAACTTAGCATGGGTGATTTGGCGTGAAGAAGATGACTTAGAGCGTGCATTTTCACTTGCATCAGAAGCCGTTGATCTCCGCCCTATTTCTCATTTTCCATACAGTTTGTGTGGGGAACTTTTATTAGAAAATAAACGTTATGAAGATGCGTTAACAATGTTACAGCAAGCCATTTCAATTGAACCAACTAATATCACTTATCATAACTTAGGTGTAGCTTATTATTATCTTGGAGAAACCGCTAAAGCAGCCACTCACTTCGGACTAGCAGCTGGTAAATCTGACTATACGCTGTACAATCAGGTAAAATGTTTGATAGAACTAGGAGAAAAGGGTGAAGCTCTGGGTTTAACCCAAACTTTTGATGAAAATGCCGAAGATTTTATAGGTACGATAGACCTTGCTGAATTGTATGCAGAGATTGGATTGCACGAAGAAGCTATTTATTGGTTTGAAAAAGGATGGAACGAATATTATTTACAGCCAAATTGGGTTGGGATGTATGTCTATTGTCTCTTACAGAGAAAACTAGAAACCGAAGCAAACAATACGATACAAGAATTTCTTCGCTACAAAAAACAAGAAATACTAGATACAGAAAAAGAAGAATTAGAAGAAGACTGGACTGAAGAGGATAAGCAGGAAATTATCATTAGGCTTACAAACGAAATTCAAGAGTTGGAAAGCATGCTCCAGGGAGTTAAGGACGGAATTCTGCCAACGGTTATTTTAGAGCCATCTCCAGAAAGAGACTGTTACCTTTTCGGCTGTGAACGCCATCAACATCCTGAATATAAAGACTCGTGAGACGAGAGGCTCTTTCCAAAAGAGTCTCTTTTTTAAGTTCAAAAGAAATCGTCATGTATTGAACAAGCCTTCCATATAGTAGTAATAATCATCATACAAGTGCTTCTTATGTGAGAAATGCCTGTGATTAGAGGAGGGGTCAAATGCTTCATATTGTGGCTTGCATCAAGCAGGTGCCGGATACGAAGATCATCAAGATGAACCCGAAGACGAATACGATGGACCGCGCCAGTGCGCCTGCGATACTTAATCCATACGACGCGCATGCGGTAGAAGAAGCGGTGCGTCTGAAAAAGAGATACGGTGGGACGGTTTCAGTGCTAACGATGGGACCTCCGCCAGCGGTAAAAGCGATCAAAAAATGCATCGAGATCGGGGCAGACGAAGGGTATATGATCTCAGACCGAGCGTTCGCCGGAGCGGATACACTTGCGACGAGCTATGCACTTACGAAAGCAATAGAGAAAATCTCGCAAATCCAGCCGGTCGATCTAATCATCTGCGGAAAGATGACGATCGACGGTGATACGGGACAAGTTGGGCCAGGAATCGCACGCCGATTAGACATGCCACCACTCACTTCGGTCAAAAAAGTAAAAGAGATCAACGTGGAAGAAGGGTATGCGATCGTTCACCGAAAGCTGGAGGATGGCTATGAAGTGATCCAATCGACGATGCCATTCTTGATGTCAGTGGAAAAAGAGATCAACGACGTTCCGTACTCGTCGATGACGAACATGCTGAAAGCGGCTCGCTATCAGCCGGTGATTTGGGCGGTCGCCGATCTAGAGGATGTGGAGAGAACACAGCTCGGACTGAAAGGCTCACCGACGATTGTTTCAAAAGTGTGGGCACCGACTAAACCGAGTGGCGGAGAGATGTTAGAAGGGGATGCAGCTGAGCAGACTGAAAAGCTCCTGAACCTTCTTTTAGAGAAAAAAGAATTGTTTGCGGTGAAGGGAGGGTCTGACGTTGAGCATTGAGGATTATTCAGGCGTTTGGGTGTTTATTGAGGTAAAAGACGGTGAGGTCGTACCGGTTTCGCTTGAGTTGTTAGGAGCGGGTAAGGAACTCTCAGACAAACGTGGCACCGAGCTTGCTGGCGTATTGATCGGAGAGAACGTTACACATCTCGCTGACACGCTTTATGAATACGGAGCGGACACGGTTTATGTGTATGATGACACTATTTTTAAAAACTACCGAACCGAATCGTACATGAAGGCATTGTTGGAATGCTGTCAAAAGCATAAGCCTGAAGTTATTTTATATGGTGCCACCTCAACTGGTAAGGACCTCGCTAGTGCCGTTGCGACGGACTTACCAACAGGACTCACCGCGGACTCTACCATTTTAGATATAGAAGAAGACACAGGTTTGCTGCTTGCGAGCCGACCAGCATTTGGCGGTAACATCATGGCAACGATTCTCTGTAAAAAGTATAGACCACAGATGGCGACGGTACGGCCAAAAGTGATGAGAGCACTGACGCCTGAACCGGGTCGAACAGGACAATTAATAGAAGAAACAGCTTCTATAAAAGAAGAAGACATTCGTACGAAGGTGCTCGAGATCGTGCAGTTCACGACGCAGAAGGTTCGGATTGATGAAGCCGATATTGTTGTTGCTGGCGGTAAAGGACTGGGCAGTGAGAAAGGATTCCAGGTAATTCATGATCTTGCTGAAACGCTAGGCGGAGCGGTTGGGGCGAGCCGTGATGTTGTGGAAGCCGGATGGGTCGAGCACCATCACCAAGTGGGTCAGACAGGATTAACCGTTACGCCAAAGATCTATTTTGCGATCGGCATTTCTGGAGCCATTCAACACATTGTTGGAATGCAGAACTCAGGGCTGATCATCGCGATCAATAACGACCCTGAAGCCCCGATTTTCCAGTCTAGTCATTACGGCATTGTTGGGGATGCCTTTGAAATCGTACCGCTTCTGATTCAACAGTTTAAACAAGCGTTTAACAAGGAGGTGGTAGATCATGTCTGAAAAGTTTGATGTCATCGTCGTTGGTGCAGGTCCTGCCGGCATTTCTTGTGCGTACGAATTAGCAAAAGCAGGCGTTAACGTATTGCTTATCGAACGCGGTGAGTATCCTGGCTCGAAGAACGTGATGGGCGGTGTTCTTTATCGCAAAATGATGGAGGACGTGATCCCAGAGTTCTGGAAAGAAGCGCCGCTCGAACGACCGATCGTAGAGCAACGGTTCATGATGATGGACAAAGAATCGGCTGTAACCGTCGGGTACAAAGGAATGGAATGGGGACAGGAACCGTACAACAACTTTACGGTACTGCGGGCAAAGTTTGATCAATGGTTTGCGGGGAAAGCTGTTGAGCAGGGAGCACTGCTCGTAAACGAAACGGTTGTTTTAGAGTGTATTGTTGAGAACGGAAAAGTAGTTGGTGTACGAACGGATCGACCGGACGGTGACCTGTACGCGGACGTTGTCGTGTTGGCTGATGGCGTGAATTCGTTGTTAGCAAAGTCACTGGGCTTCCACAAAGAATTTCGTCCAGATGAAGTCGCGCTCGCCACGATGGAAATCATTAAGCTCGACAAAAAGACGATCGAGGACCGATTTAATTTGGAAGAGAATCAAGGTACGACGATCGAGCTTTTTGGTGACGCGACAAAGGGAATTCTCGGGACTGGATTTCTTTATACGAACAAAGACACGCTGAGCTTAGGTGTCGGCTCACTTCTATCTGGCCTTATCAAGCATAAGATAAAACCATATGAGCTCTTGGAGTATGTGAAGAACCACCCGATGATTCGACCGTACATCGCGGGCGGTGAGCCGGTCGAATATTTGGCGCACATGATTCCAGAAGGCGGCTATAAATCAATGCCAAAAGTAGCGGGTAACGGGGTGCTCGTTGTCGGGGACGCCGCCCAACTCGTAAACGCGATCCACCGTGAAGGCTCGAACCTTGCGATGAAATCGGGCCAGTTTGCGGCAGAAGCTGTTTTATTAGCAAAAGAACGAGACAATTATTCCGAAGCAACACTCAACCATTATAAAACACGATTGATGAGCAGCTTTGTGGGTCAGGATATGAAAAAGTATAAAGATTCGACGCATCACTTTGATAAGTTTCCTCAGTATTTCGATAAGTACATTCCGATGGTGAACAAAGCGGCGAGCCAAATGTTTACGGTAGATGGTTCATCGAAATGGGAGAAACAGAAGAAAATTTGGCGTGATGTAGGAACGGCTGGAGAGAAATTCAAACTAGCTCGTGACGCGTACCGGGCGTGGAAGGTGATGAAGTAAATGAGCGAAAGAAAGTGTCAGAGCATCGAAGAAAAACAGTATCTCGTTCGTTTTAACGCAGACACAAAGTCACATCTCACCGTTATGGATGCGGATGTTTGTCTGAACCACTGTCCTGATAAAATCTGCACGATCTTCTGTCCGGCAGAAGTGTATAAGTGGGAAGAAATCAGGATGCACGTCGGGTACGAGGGCTGTCACGAGTGCGGAAGCTGCCGAATCGGTTGTCCCCATCAAAACATAAAGTGGGAATATCCAAAAGGTGGACATGGGATTGTGTTTCGTTTGGGATAAAAAGCTGGATAAGATGAGGATGACCTGGAATTTGAGCCAGGTTATCCTCTTTTTGTGGTTTGAATGACGGTGATTCTTTTTATAGCAAGGAAATAGGCAGCAACTCCAAAACAAAGTAAGAAAAACGCGAGGATTCCATAGGCTGCTCCTTCAAAACCACGAATGAACTCTAAACTCACATAAAAAATGACCAAGGAGCTAATCACGATTAACAAACATGGCACAAGTTTTATGAACAAAGAGACGTTCTTTTTTCTTAGCCACCACGTGAGAAAGGGGACGATTATGCCTGGTATTAAGCTGATAAGAAATGGCATTCCAAAAAACATGTTAATTTCCTCCTGCTATTATAATGGATTAAGGCTTAGACCAGAAGAGATGCATGCCTAAATACAAGAGCGCGGCCAAGCCTATGAATCCAAAAACTAAAGTTGTTGCAATACGTTTGGATGATCCTTTTTTTGCGTAAAAAGCCAAGAACAAGGATAATGCGATAAACGTGAAAAAAATAGGAAACATATTGTCCGCAATGAATGGGCTATATGCAGCGAGAATGATTGGAGATCCTGCGATTAATAAAGAAAGAATTGAAAGTATGCCAGCATTTCTTTTTAACACCATGAGACCACTCCTAATAATCGATTCGGATTTAATTCCATTTAATTACATTATACATAATTTCCCTTTATTTTGTATGAGTCTTCTTTAATTAACGATAGTCACATGATTTTAGCTTGTTTTTACGGTACGTGTTCTTATTTTTATTACACGTTCGCTCAATTCTACAGCCGTTTCACTCAGAATGAATGCTGTTTCACCCAGAACCGTCAACGTTTCACTCCAACTAGCACCTGTTTCGCTCAAAAGGGTCAACTTTCGAATTAAACAACTGTTTAAAAATATTATTATTACCCTCTCTTAATACAGTAAATATTTTACCGATATAGAATATGTAAAGTAATTTCGATTCATAAACAAGGAGAGTTTCTATACATGGACGCCGTTTCTAGTACATATCACATTCCGCTTGTTTCTCTATCAATCATTATTGCAGTCATAGCTTCTTATGCTGCTCTGGATTTAGGGATACAGGTGCAAAAAACAAAATCATACGCACGGTACATTTGGATGATCTCGGGAGCTTTTGCGATGGGGATGGGCATCTGGGCCATGCATTTCGTGGCGATGCTTGCTTTTCACTTATCGATCTCGGTCACTTATGATGTAACACTCGTCATTGTTTCAATCATTCCAGCGATTCTTTCTTCCGGAATCGCACTCTATATCATCAGCCGCCCTGTCATGGGGAAGAAGCAGGTATTGTTAGGAGCTCTTTTCATGGCAACGGGTATCGTTTCCATGCATTACACAGGCATGGAAGCAATGAAGATGAACGCTGAAATACAGTACAATCCATTTCTATGGACGCTTTCGGCAGTCATTGCTTTTGTCGCATCAGTCGTAGCTTTGTATCTACTTTCGTTTGTTAGCCAAAACTATAAAACAAGTAAAATATGGCTCGTGAAGCTAGGGAGTGCGGTGCTCATGGGTATCGCGATTTCCGGCATGCATTATACGGGTATGTCGGCTGCATCCTACAAAGCGCACCAGCATCACGCTGATTTAACAGCAACACCGTTTAACAGCACCCTTTTAGCTTATGCGATCGGAATCGTAATCCTCATTCTGCTAGGGATGGTGTTCATCAGCACGTTCATCGATCGAAGGTTTGAGTATCAGTCGATTCTATCAGAAAGAAAGTTCCGCTCTGTTATTGAGTCTGCCAACGATTCTATTATTCTGTCAGATCGAACAGGAACCATCATCTCGTGGAATAAAGGAGCAGAGCTGATCTTTGGCTTTAACGAAAAAGAAGCGTTAGGAAAAAATTTGCAGATCATTATACCGGACAAGTTTAAAGTTGCTCATCAGCAAGGTATGGAACGTTATCTGATGTCTGGAGAACCAAAAGTGATCGGCAACACGGTTGAGTTAGAAGGACTTCGAAAGGATGGAAGTGAGTTTCCAATAGAATTGTCACTTGCTGCATGGCAGGAAGATGATCAAGTATATTTTAGCAGCATTATTCGTGACATTACGGAGCGAAAAAGAAACGAGAAGAAAATCAATCAGATGGTCTACCGTGATCCTTTAACAGGTCTGCCAAATCGACTTCTGTTGAACGACCGTCTTTCTCAAGCACTTGAACTGGCAGATGAGAACAAGCAGACGATCGGCATCATGTTTATCGACCTCGATCGATTCAAGTATATAAACGATACGTTAGGACATGCGGTTGGAGATCAATTGTTGATTGAAATTGCAAAGCGGATTCAAGCATGTGTAGGGAAGAACGATACGGTCTGCCGCCAAGGTGGGGATGAATTTATCGTACTCATACCAAATACAACGGCAGATGAAGTCTCGAAAATCGCTCAGCAAATCGTAGATCTGTTTAGCAGCTCCGTTATGGTTAACGAGCAAGAGCTTTTTGTCACTCCGTCGATCGGAATCGCGATGTACCCAGGAGATGGCCGTGATATAGAAACGTTGATCAAAAATGCGGATACTGCGATGTATCGAGTGAAGGAACAAGGGAAAAATAACTTTCAATTTTATACACCAGAGATGAATGAGGCCGTTACTAAAAAAATGAAGCTTGAGATCGGTCTTCGAAAGGCATTGGAACGCGATGAGTTTAAGATTGTGTACCAGCCTCAAATCGATGTTGAAACCGGCGGCATCATTGGAGTTGAAGCTCTTTTACGCTGGCATCATCCGGAATGGGGTACGATCTCACCAGCTGAATTTATTCCGATTGCCGAAGAAACGGGTCTGATTCTACAGATTGGAGAATGGGTGCTTCTTGGGGCTTGTCGTCAAAATAAAGCGTGGCAAAATGCTGGATATGCGCCGTTACGAATGGCGGTCAACATTTCATCCCGTCAATTTCAGCAGAGTGATCTCGTTGAACGGGTGAGTAGAATTTTGAATGAAACTGAGCTTGCGCCACAATATTTAGAGCTTGAGCTAACTGAAAGTATCATTCAAGATTCAAAATATGCTGTAGCTAAGATGCAGCAGCTGAAAGAGATGGGAATTCATCTATCGATTGATGACTTTGGAACAGGCTATTCGTCCCTAAGCTATCTGAAGACGTTCCCGATTCATACGTTAAAAATCGACCAAAGCTTTACGCGTAACATCTATGCCGATCCGAAAGACGCGTCACTCGTAGAAACGATTATTGCAATGGCTCATAACTTAGATTTGAAGGTAATAGCAGAAGGGGTAGAAACGGAAGAACAGCTTCAGTTTTTGCAGCAAAAGCAATGTAATGAAGCGCAAGGGTATTACTTCAGCCGACCGATTTCAGCTGAAGAATTGGGTGTGTTTTTACAAGAGCGATTGGTAATTGAAGTGAGCTAAGTTAACAAATAATTAAAAGAAAAAAGCACTTTTGACAGTGCTTTTTTTTTGATTAGATATATGTAACTCCAAAGTCATACATTTTCTTCATAGAAAGAATAGCAGAACTATAATAAACACTTGCTTGTTTATATTTCTGGTTATTCTCAAAATATTTTCCAAGAATCGGATAATACTCTGATAAAAAAATCCACTCGTTTCGTTTTTCAAAATAAGGAATCAGCTCTTTTATCATAAATTGAACAGCGTCCTCATTGAGTTCACCATGAGTAAATAAGTGTTTATGGTAAAGAAAATGAAGTTCATAACCTCTAAAAAGAGAATTATCTTTCAACTGATCCATCCAAGTATTGATGAGTTCTAGACCTTTTTCTCGATCGTTACACACTTGATAACTTTTTACTAACGCGGATAAGGTTACAATTTTTAAGGAAAGTGGCTCATTTTCTTTTGCTAATAAACTGCGAGAATAGAGTTTTATTGCTTCTTCTGTTTCACCTTTATGCGTAGCAATGCCACCTAAATTGTGATAAATAATTCCCTTTAAATGGTCGCTATCACCAAATGAATTAGCAATCGTCTCTGCAAGTAGTAAATGTTTTGCTGATTCCTCAAAATTCTTTATCCTTAAATGTACAGTGGCGAGTAAAACTCTACAATCTGCACACCGTTTAAAAAAGTAGGTTTTTTCAAAGATTTCTAAAGCTTTATTTGTATATTCTAATGTAACGACATTTTTGTAAAGTTTATGTGCAGTAAGACCAATGGTGTAGAGCAAATATCCTTTTTCCCACTCTTGAAAACGGTGTTCTTCTAAAAGTTTCTCAGCTCTAGTGAGATAGTTAAAACATTCTTGGAATTCTTCTAAATAAAAACTTAATTGTCCTCTGGCAATTAAATAATAAAACGCCTTTTCTCCTTTAATCACATTGTCAATATAGGCAACTTCATCTAATAAACTGGAGACTTCTTTTGTATCTTCCATTGCCATCATGATATAAATACTCTTAAATATTTTGTGCAATATGTCTTCCTCAACAGACTGTGAGCGTGAATTTAAAAGTGTGTGGTATTGTTGCTCTGCACTTTGATAGTCTCTTTGGTACAAAGAATAGAAAAGCTTTACGTAATCTTGAATTAATTCATTCTCGTTTATTGTATGTAACCTAATATCTAATCTTGCAGCTAAGTGTTGCTGTATTTCCTCCGAAGGTTCAGTAACTCCGTTTTCAATTTTACTCAAATAAGGAACTGAACAAATCCCGGCAGACAGTTCTTGCTGGGATAAGTTTTTAACTTTTCGGAAATAACGAATCTTCTCTCCTAAGTTCATATTTGTTACCCCGCCTTCGTTTACTTAATAGATTTACAATTATTAGGTATAAGTTCACGTTATATTTTTTCTCTTCTATAAATATACCTGAACTTTAACTGGAAGAGGAAACTAGTCGTAATTTATCGCGATTTAACCTCTAAATCCCTTCATGTTTCCCAATTTTTTTAACAATTTTATTAGGTATAATTAACTATAGAAACTAACAACTAGGGTGAAGGCTATGACTATTGTAAGAGGCGATCTCGTAACCTATCAAGATGAATTACATAAAGTACTTCATGTGTATTCTTCAGATTTTCTTGAGATCCGAAAAGTAAATGAACCATACATACCACGTGTTATTCTGGTTCATAAATCGGAAGTTAATGCCCAACCATAATCGAGGAGTATACATACATGACCAGACTCAAGAGTGATATAACCACTACTTGAGTTTTTTGGTGTACACGTAAAATGATGTATCAGAATATTCTGTAATCGTTTACAATAGTATTACTAATGATTAAGGAGGAATTTAACATGAGAAACATGACAACTCAAACCGTACAAACATATAAGGGTGGAACACGTTCTTAACTTATAGACGGTGTGTCCCCTTATGTGTGCCTCGTAAAAAAACACAAAAGGGGTAAATCATGAATTTTCCAATCAAACATTTTTTCTCCTATTACAAACCGTATTTAGGGTTATTTCTATCTGTATTAATTATTGCGTTTATTGTTTCTGGAATCACACTCATCCTTCCGTTGCTCGTTCGGTATATAACCAAAGATGTTTTAGAAGGGGACTTGTCTGTTGCTCTTCATAAAGTTTACTGGATCGGCGGAATCATGTTCGTATTAGTTGTCGTACAGAATCTCGGAACCTACTTTGTTGACTATAAAGGACATGTGGTCGGTGCTCGAATGGAAGGTGATATTCGCAGCGAGTTGTTTCAACATCTGCAAAAACTTTCTTTTAGCTTTTACGATAAAGAAAAGACGGGCCAACTCATGTCTCGCGTAACAAACGATTTATTTTTACTTGCTGAACTGTATCATCATGGTCCAGAAGATTACGTCAAATATTTCGTGAGGTTCGTAGGAGCATTTGTGATTCTGTTTTTTATCAATGTACCTTTAACGCTTGCGGTATTTTTGTTCTTACCAATCATCGGTTTTCTCTCGCTCTATTTTAACAAGAAAGAGAACGTTGTTTTGCGGCGAAATAAGGAGCGTATAGCAGATATCAACGCACAGCTTGAAGATACACTTTCAGGCATTCGGGTCGTAAAATCTTTTGCGAACGAACAAGTGGAGATCCGTAAGTTTAATAAAGAAAATCTTCGTTTCTTAGAGAGTAGAAGGAACACGTATAAAGTAGAAGCAACTTTTTATAACAGCATACAGATTTTGATTCAGCTCATCACGATCACGGTTGTTGTGTTCGGAAGCGCGAGTATCGTCAAGCAATCGTTGGATTTAGCTGATCTGATCACGTTTTTGTTATATGTGGGTTATATGGTAGAACCAATTCAGCGTCTTACTCATATGAGCACACAGTTTCAAGAAGGGATTACGGGCTTTCAGCGTTTTATGGAGATTATGAACCTGGAGCCAGATATCGAAAGTAAACCAGATGCGATAAAGCTTTCCACGTTAAAAGGGGAAATTGCTTTTAAGGAAGTGAGCTTTCAGTACGAACCGCATCTGGATCCTGTGTTTACGAATCTTAACCTTCATATAAAGCCTGGAGAGTACGTTGCCCTCGTAGGTCCATCTGGTGCGGGGAAGACAACACTCTGCTCGCTCATTCCTCGCTTTTATGAAGTGACAGAAGGGGAAGTGCAGCTTGATGGAGTGGACATAAAAGAGCTTGATTTAAATGATTTGAGAAACCAGATTGGTGTTGTACAACAGGACGTTTATTTGTTCGCGGGAACGGTGATGGAGAATATTCGTTATGGTAATAATGAAGCGACTGATGAAGAAGTGATGGAAGCCGCAAAACAGGCAAACGCTCACGAGTTCATTATGAGCTTGCCAAATGGATACCACTCTGACATCGGTCAACGCGGTGTTAAGCTATCCGGCGGCCAAAAACAGAGACTTAGTATCGCTCGCGTATTCTTGAAGAATCCGTCTGTACTCATTCTGGATGAAGCGACGAGTGCGCTGGATAATGAGTCTGAAAGTGTTATCAAGGAATCGCTTGAGTCTTTAGCAAAAGGGCGGACCACAATTGTAATCGCGCATCGCCTCTCTACGATCCGCAATGCTAAACGGATTATTGTTCTAACGAATGAAGGAATTGTGGAGGAAGGTTCGCACGAGGCATTGCTTAGAAGCGATGGAGCGTATGCGCAACTTTACAATAAGCAGTTTGAAGTACAATATTAGAAGTTTTCAAAAAAAGTCTTTCCAATAAAACGGGGAGGCTTTTTATATGGAAACATGTAACAAAATTCATGTTTTTCCGTCTATATTGGAGAGGAGGAGGGGTTATGTATAAAATATTTCTATTGCTGATTTTGATTAGTTTGACAGGTTGCTTCAATAATGAAGCAGAATCTAAAGAAATTTTTAATGTGAGGAAGCTTGAAAAATCAACGTTTGGAAGATTAGGTGTTGCCACAACTGAGCAAGATGAGCGGATTGAACTCAGCTTAGAAAAGAAGACTTATAAAAAAGTGAATAAAATAATATTGACTATAAAAAATACGGGTGAACGAGAGGTTACATCCGATAACTCGTATCAACTGGAATATCTTAATGGTGATGATTGGTTTTTTATTCCGGTTAGAAAAGATATTGATTTTACAATGACTGGAAACATACTGAAGCCGAATACATCCTCTGAAATTGTAATCGACTTTAACAATCATACGTTTAATATGAAAGATGGTAAGTATCGAATTGTAAAAAAGATTGGTAAATCATCTGCACTTGCCGTACCCTTTTATCTAAAAAAATTGAATAAACAAAAAAAGTGAGAGTGTAACAACAATAACGGTGAGTATGACCCATAAATAAATTTTTAGAATCTCTTCAGAGGTGCCTTTCCCGTTCTTGACTCTAAATAGTAACCACATGTCAATGGTTGCGAATACTGTCGCACATACTCCCCCTGTAAACGTATATAATCCCCAGAAACCAAAGATTAGTCTCCCTATTAATAGACCCATTGTTCCAAATAAAACAATGTACATAGGAATACTAATGATGTAATTCATACCTACTTTACAAATGATATACTCAATAACCGCTGATATTATAAACCCAAAACATACGATGACACCTGCCGCTATAAATGCGGCAAAAATCGGAATCAAGATGATCTCTAACCCACTTTCACCAGTATCGCGGTCTAAAACAGACAGTACTGTCAAAACTAGTGTAAAAAGAAAACTCGTCATTATGGTAGCGAAGATCTTGCGTTTTCCAAAAGCTTCTTCCATTCTTACATACTCCTTTTTCTTATTTTATAGATATCTACTATAGAATGAGTCCTAACATTAATACTATGACGTACAAAGGGGATGTAGATAGAAGCAAAGCTATGCTCTTTTTTTTAATCATTCTACTAGACAAATAATAGATGAAGCTTCCCACTGTTAATAACGGGGCGATTAAGATCATAAAATATAAATCCCCGTAAAATAGTAAACTAAAAAATATACTAATTATGATAGATAAAAGCAATAATAGAGATAGATTCAATGAGTGCTTCTTATTAGGAACAAGATAAAGTACAGCTTCTCCTAGAAAACATATGAAATAAACGAAAAAGATGAAATAAGGCATAAGAAAAGGAAGCCCGTCATTTTCTCCGCTAAATCCTGTGCTCAGGAAGAAATAAAACATGGTGAATAAAAATGTGGTACCTGCACCTATGTATAGGGACTTTCTTTAATGATAGTACGCATTCGATCCCAACTTTCTTCTAATGATTCTCTATCTTTATCGTACCATTATTTAGAAGGTTGAAGTTTCTTCGTTTTGGATATCAGAAAAGAACGTAAAGTTTTAAGGAGTGGTAAGATGTTTGGTTCTCCACAAATGGTCTCAGTTATTTTTTATGGTGCTGCCCCAATGCGCTCGCAGTATCATAACCGCGCTGCACTCCAAGCGGCAATCGCGGATGTAGACAGCAGGGGTAGAGGAGTAGTCGTGGTACCTCCAGAGATTGATTATGGATATAAACGTGGAATCCCAAGTACCTATCCTGATTTTTCTTCAGCACGCCATGATATTCTGATTCATGATTATTCGATCAACACTCGTTATGATTCGTATAACGGGGACGGTATGCAATACAGAATCATTACGAAGACTCACAATGAGACGGCTGGCAAAAATGATGGAAATACACAGTGGCTAAATGGAAATTGGCACCCAGCCTTCATGCTGATGCATGAAGGTGAAAGCACGAATAACCGAAGAGCCACTTATTTTACAGGGATAAAAGGTGAAGTGGCTTGGGGAGTGGGTCAAGGAATCAATACAGCAGGCGTATCGAGTGGTGTTTCAAAAGGCGCATCAGATGATGAATTAGCGCATTTCAAGATCATTGGTAATAAAGTAGCCGGAGGTAGAGGACTTGAAACGATGCTAGCGATCAACAAAACGAATGGATATTGGGGTTTCGGCGGAATGGCGAACCCTGACAAAGAATTTCATTTTAAAACAAAGCGTGGCTGTAAAGGGGAAGTGAAATTTGAATCACATACAGATAACTTGGAAATTAGCCTAAGCACACCGAACAAAATGCGGAAATGGACAATTCGTGATGATAACGGCAGCTTAAACATTACAGATCTGAACGGAACTTCTAATGTAGTGACCATTACAGATTCTGGAGAAGTCATTGCAAAAGGCGGTATTAATATAAATGTATCAAGCTTACCTAATAATCCTACTGCGGGACGCATGGTATTTTACAAAGGAGAGCTAAAGCTTTACACGGGTTGTGAATGGAGAACGATATAAGAAAAAAGGAGCTGCGTACAGCTCCTTTTCAATTACCAAGAATTTTCCTCAATATATAGTTCATAATCGATTGAATCTTCTTCGTTAAGTTTTTTACCGTTAATATAGACTTGATTCCATTCATACATGTACTTGTCAAAGTAAACATAAAAGACAATTCTAACGTCTTCTTTCTCAGTGTAATCATAACCGGTAAATTCTACAACATGGTGACGACCATCTTGTTTGATATAGTTCCACTTCGGATTGTCCATGTAAGCTTCTAATGTATCTGCTTCTTCGCTGATTCGTACGGCATTCTTAATATTCGTTTCTGTGGGTATGAAAGACAAACCGAAATCCAATGCAAAGAATAATGCAATCAAAAGAACATGCAAACCGATCATACTACCAATATGAGTTCCGCCTTTTGTTTGAACATAAGATTCTTGCACGTTTTCAGGTAAAACTCTAGCTTGTTTCAAAACGTGATTCGTATGATTAAAATACCAGCGATTTCCGAATGACCCGACGATTATGGATATGATTCCGTAAAAGGGGAGATCAAGCCATAATGTAAGATCTACAAAATAAAAAGGTACCGACCATAGCAATTGAAGACCTGCAATAATAAAGAAAGGTTTATACATTTTGCGGTACGCAAGCCAAAACGTTGAAAAGAAGAAGGCTAGCCAGTTCCAGGTGCTTTTTGTTGCCGGGTTCTCAACGGATTTCCACTTTAAGTCGTAGTAAGGTATGTTTTTTTGAACAACTTTATGTTGCTGCTCAAATAAGCTTTGTTCCTCTTGGTGTGCTTCGTTCATGTCCTTCTCCTCAAATATTTAGTATTTTTATAAACGTTACTTCACTACAGGTCTTTCAATACCGTTCAGAAAATCTTGTATCATCTCAAGGTGATCCGTAAATAGGTTTTGTGGAAGCTTATCTATTGGGAAAAATTTATTATCCATTGATTCCGAATTAGAAGTAAGAAGATCCCCCGTAAAATCATGACAAGTAAACACATGCATAACCATGGATACTTGGTCGCCATTTGAAAAGGTTTTATCAAGGCGTTGTCCAGAATAAACACCAAACAGCTCAAGTTTACCTAGTGTAAGTCCTGTTTCTTCAAAAACTTCTCGTCTAGCTGTATCCTGGACGGTTTCTCCGAATTCCATAAAGCCCCCTGGTAAACCCCATTGGCCGTTGTCACTCCGTTTATTAAGAAGTAATTCATTTTCTGTGTTAAAAACAAAAGCTCCGGCGACCACCGTAATGATCCTGGAGTGACCCACCATTGCTCTCACATACTTTATGTAATCCATCAGAATCCCCATTTCTCTATTTCCTTATTTTTCTACTATACCTTCATTATGTAAGTTCGTCTGCATTTTTTTTGTAAAAAGACATAATAAAAATGAACTGGTTTATCATCCACTTCATTGGTGTGTTTCTTATAGAGTTTGAGGTCTTTTGTACACTGTTTCACAATCTACTGCAAAAAGAAAAGCGAGGGTGAATCTCGTTAAGCTTCTCTTTGTAAGGCAGGCTTTTCAATCGTACTTAGCAGATCTTCGCGGGCTTTTTGACTTAGCTCGTTAGAGTACTCGATTGCCTCATAAATCGATGTAAAGTGCTGTGATGCATAGTACGGTGATTTATAGCAATGTATCACTTTCGTTTGTGAAGGATAGATGAGCACCTTCCAGTGGTAAACATTTCGTTGCTTTTCACTGCCTTCCATCGCGATGAGCCAGTGTGTAGAGCTCTCAAGTGCTGCGTCGTCTTCCTGAGCTGTGTTCTTTAGAGCAGCCCGATCATTTTCACCGATTAATATAGGCACCTTTTCATAGAACTCCCTAAGGTTTGGGTAGTTGTTCATACCATCTCTCCTCTCAAACATGATTTGTCCATTTCACAAAGTACATGTTTCGCTTATTGTGACATTATATGAAGGGAGAAAGGAAAAGATGATTCAAAAATAAAACCAGATGCCGAAAATCTTTAGCATCTGGTAGGTGAACTTTAGAACCGTCTTCTTTTATTTCGACGAGGTCGTCTCGGCCGTCTGATCTTGATCTCTTTTACCTTAATAAAACGAACCCCGATAAATAGGAAGTAAGTAGCTAGTGCGACATAAAAGAAGATCGGTATGCTTTCGAATCGGTTCTTCGCAAGCAAGTAAAACATGTAAAACAAGAATAGCGAGATGATCGTTCCGTATCGCGGCATCGGGATATCCTTGAAGCTTGGAATCTTGATCGTGCTTACCATCAAGAGACCGAGTCCGTAAAACAGAAGTACAAAAATCCAAAGTGGAATCCATTTTACAAAAAAGACTAAGAATACAACGATTCCCCCAGCTAGCGGGATCGGAATTCCTTTAAAATATTTCATCGATTCTTCTGCAGCCGTAATGTTAAATCGTGCTAGCCGGTATGCGCCGAATAGTGGAAAAAGACCTGCAAACAGAAAGCCCCACATCCCCAGATGAGCGAAGTAGGTATTCGCTACAAAATAGGCGGGTGCTACGCCAAATGAGACAACATCCGCAAGTGAATCGAGTTCCTTTCCGAGGTTTCCTGAGACTCCTAAAATCCGAGCTGCTCTTCCGTCGACCGCATCCAGCATCATAGCGATGAAAATGAGGATAGCTGCGTTTCGAATATCACCGTTTGAAACGTAACCGATGGAAAGAAACCCACAGAATAGATTTCCTAAAGTTAATAAGTTTGGAATATGCTTTTTCATTGTTCACGTCCTTAAAAAATACTCTTCTCTATATAATAGATGATTTTATTGGAAAAAGTTATGTTTTTTTGGTTAAGTGAGTAGTTTACCATATTTTTTGGGTGGTTGGGGTAGGGGAGATGTTTAAGTAAGTGATAGCTTATGAACTAAACGCATTCAAAAATGTACAGAAAGAGACTTGGTACGGTTCATGTACTTGGTCTGAGCAAAACAAGTATACGATTGAGCGAAAAAGAAGAGGATTGGGGTGAAACGTGAGCTATACGGAGCGAAACGCCCGACTGTTGGTGTGAAACGAAAGCCATATTGAGCGAACGTGTAATAAATATAAAAACACGTACCGTAAAAACAACTTTGTCCACATAAAATATGATAATTCGAGTCCACCCCATGAAGATCACTTCACACTTCTCTTCAAATAACTCTCAAACAAAAGGTCGATCAATAGCATCAACGTTGATCTTGCTGTAATATCATAGCCTGCGAACTTTACACGGCCGACGGTCATGCTCAAGTTCGTCTTCACCATCTTGCCTAAAGTAGAGTCGGATGCGTTCGTGATCGCTGCTGTATCAACGACTTTATACGAAAGCTTCTCGGCTGCTTGCACAAGTGTTTTCGTTTCGCCGCTTGACGAGATAAAGAACACGAGATCGTTCGGTTCTACCATATTCGGTAAAAGGTCGATCATGTGTGATTCGTATGTATAGTGAGTCTGCTTGTTCGTCTGCATGAGTAATTTGCTGAAGTACTCTGCCATCATTTTCGATAGACCTACACCAACCACCATCACTCGTTTTGCGTTCACGATTTTCTCACTCAATTTTTCGAGCTCCGTTTTTTGAATCGTTTCAAACGCGGAGACAAATTCCTCTTTATAGCGCTCAACCGGATTATCCCTCAACATGACATGCTGGTTTTCAATCGTTTTTAAAATGTATTTCAGTTCCGAAAAGCCTTCAAGTCCGAGCTTATGCGACATGCGTACGATCGTTGTTGTACTCACGTTGTTCACTTTGGCGATCTCGGTTAACGAATGCGTTTTTGCTTCATCTATATGGTTGTCTATGTAATACAGTACTTGTTTTTCAGTCGGTGTAAGTTCAGCTAACTTGCTGCTGAACTGATCTAGAAACTTCCCCATCGTTAACTTCCTCATTTCCGTACGATTCTTTCTCTTAGTATAGCCCATTTTTCATTCTGTACAAATGTACGGACTCTGTACAAAGATAACGCTTACTTTCATGTTACAAATAGAGTATAGAAAGTTGGAAGTGCTTTCATACTAGGGGAGATTGGAGTGAACGTCATGGAACTAAGAAACATGACCCATCCGAATTTAGTGTTGTTCGATGTGGATGCTCAAAATAAAGAGCAAGTTATTCGGCAGCTAATTTCAAAGATTAAAAAACAAAATTATATAGAATCTGAAGAAGCTTTATTGGAAGCGGTGTTAAAACGTGAGGAGCAATCTCCGACAGGCATGGAGAAAGGGCTAGCGATTCCGCACGGAAAATCGGCAA
This sequence comes from Fictibacillus nanhaiensis, assembly GCA_016401345.1. Taxonomy (GTDB): domain Bacteria; phylum Bacillota; class Bacilli; order Bacillales; family Fictibacillaceae; genus Fictibacillus; species Fictibacillus phosphorivorans. The sequence continues at coordinate 73,887 of JAEACG010000006.1, forward strand.
CGGTAAAACAAGCCGTCTTTGCGGTAGCTCGTCTCAAAACACCACTCCTAGATTGGGAAAGTATCGATCTGAACAATAAAGTTCAGCTCGTATTCTTGATCGCCATTCCTGAAAGTGAAGCCGGAACGACGCATTTAAAAGTATTGTCTACACTAAGCACAAATTTGATGCGCGATGGCTACTTGGAAGGTTTGATGGCAGCCGGAACAACAGAAGAATTTTTAAACAGGCTGGATGTTGAAAAGAAGACGGAAGTTACGACTGAAAAAGAGTTCACGAAGACCGTTGTTGCTGTTACAGCTTGTGCAACAGGTATCGCGCATACGTACATGGCAGCTGAAGCGTTAGAAAAAGCAGGACGTGAGCTAGGTGTTTCTGTACTCGTTGAAAAGCAAGGTGCGAGCGGAATTGAAGATGAGTTATCAGCTGAGGTTATAAAAAACGCGGATGCTGTCATCTTCGCAACGGATATTGCACCAAAGCAAAAAGACCGTTTTGCAGGTAAATCGTATGTGCAAACGCGTGTAGCTGAACCATTACGAAAAGGGAAAGAAATGATTCAAAAAGCGCTGAGTAACCCTGATGGTGTTGTTGAAGCAGAGGAAGAAGAATCATCTACTTCACAATCAAGTGGCGGAGGCGGATTCTTTAAAGATATGGTCCAAGCGGTAATGACAGGGATCTCTTACATGATTCCCGTTATCGTTGCAGGTGGATTGATGATGGGGATCGCAAAGCTCGGTGCGATGCCGTTCGGACTTGTAAACGAACTTGCTGATCCGAAATACGCTACACATTCAAACGAGATATTCGTTATTCTGCACCACCTCGATAAGTTTGGAGCACTCATATTCAAATTCATGTATCCGATATTTGCCGCGTTCGTCGCGTATTCACTGGCTGACCGCGTTGGTCTAGTAGCCGGATTTATCGGAGGAGCTTTTGCTGGCGGACTTCATTACACGTTCTGGAACAACCCGGAAGGCATTCCGTCTGGATTTTTAGGAGCGTTGATCCTCGGTCTTGCAGCAGGTTATATCGCTCGCTTCTTGAACCGAAAAATACAGTTGAACAAAAACTTAGCTGCGATGAAGCCGATGTTTCTCATCCCAGCGATCTCTGTACTATCGATCTTTTTCTTGAACTTTTATATTGTAGACCCTGTTTTTGGCGGTCTGAACGTTGTGTTACGCAACTGGATCGAGTCTGCACAAGGAACTGGTGACGTTGTGCTTGCATCGATCATCGCTTCTGCAACTGCTTTTGACTTAGGTGGACCGATCAACAAAGCAGCTGGTGCGATCGCGATCGGACTTGCCGCTGATGAAGTGTATCCGTTAACAGCTCGCGTTCTAGCGATCGTTATTCCACCGATCGGCCTTGGAATCGCTGTTGTCATTGATAAATATATTGTCGGTCGCCGTGTATTCCCAGCAGACCTTCGTGTAGCAGGTAATACATCGTTGTTATTAGGATTCCTTGCAATTTCTGAAGGTGCGATACCGTTCATGCTTCGTAACCCGTTGATCACGATACCGATCAACATTATCGGTGCGATCCTTGGCGCAAGTACGGCTGTCTTGCTTGGAGCTGTTCAATGGCTTCCGCTTCCGGCAGTTTGGGGCTGGCCGCTCGTTGAGAACCTTTGGGCTTACTTGCTCGGACTCGTTGTCGGCGCTGCATTCATCGCATTCTCCAACATCTTTATACGCTTTGCGATTTTAAAGAAAAAAGAGAGACAAGCATAAGAAGAAAAGCTTTGTTGTCCTTGGAAGAGGTTGATTTCCGCTTCAGGATGCTCGCTTTCCGGGGGGCGTGCGGTGAGCCACCTAGCGCTCTGCGCTGTTAGGTGTCTCACCTGTCCCGCTGATCCCCCAGGAGTCTCGCACCTTACGCTCCAATCAACTTACAAGGTCGAGAGGACAAAGTGAAATTGAAGCATTATCTCTAAAAATATCTAAAAAAAGAAAAGGGGCGCATCTTGTAAAAGGTGACCCCTCTTTCTATTAAACGTGAGCAACTCGGGAGGGAAACAGCATGAAACAGAAACAAAAAAAGGTATACGTCGTACCGCATTCGCATTGGGATCGCGAGTGGTACTTTACTATAGAAGATTCAAACCTACTACTCGTAGAAAACATGGACCGATTGATGGATGTTATGGAGAAAGACCCTGAGTATACGGGTTATGTATTTGACGCGCAGAGCTCAATCATTGATGAGTATCTAAAGATTCGTCCAGAAGAAAAAGAACGGTTGAGCCGTTTGATCGCCGATAAGCGTATTTTCGTAGGGCCATGGTACACACAAGCGGATTCCCTATTGGTAAACCGAGAGTCATTGATCCGCAACTTGATGTACGGAACGCGAATCGCTGAAAAGACGGGTCACTCCCTGAACGTTGGTTATCTGCCTGATATTTTTGGTCAGAACACATATCTTCCGTCCCTGTTCAAAGAATTTGATATCGATTATAGCGTGTTACAGCGTGGAATCTATACCGATCAGTTGAACGGTGATCTGAACTTCACGTGGCAATCCCCAGACGGCGAGAGCGTGAAGGCAAACAATATCTACTTCGGCTACGGTCCAGGAAAATTTTTATCTGATGATCCTCAGTACATGGAAGAACGATTGCTGCCTATTTTAGAAAAAATAGCTGATCTGAACGCGAGCACGGATAACTTGTTGTTGCCAGCCGGTGGTGACCAAGTGCTCGTTCGTGAGCATTTTCCTGAAACGGTAAAAAAGCTGAACGAAAAAGATGACAAACACGAATATGTGCTATCTGACTATGAAACGTTCATGAAGGATACGTGGCAAGAAGGAGATTTTAAGAACGTGATCGAAGGTGAGCTGATCGCGACTCAAAAATCTCGTATCCATAATACGATTCGTTCTCAGCGTTATGATATCAAGAAACTTAATGATATTGCTGAAGAAAAGGTCATTTATGAACTTGAACCATTAGCGAGTTTTGCAAGTACGCTAGGTTTTAAATATCCGCAAAGATGGCTGGATGAGATGTGGAAGATGCTTTTCGATGTTCACGCGCATGACAGCATTGGTGGTTGTAATTCTGATGACACGAACCAAGAAATCGTGAATCGTCTTACGAAAGTTATCCGAATTGCTGACGGCTGTTTGAATCTATTAAAAAAACAGATATCAGAAGCTGTGAGCCGTAAGCTAGGCAAAGATTCGATCTTTGTGATGTTCCATCTGCTGCCTAAAGAGTTTGAAGGCTCTAAAAAAGTCGTTCTTTTTACAAAAGAAAAAGGGTTCGGTGTTCGTGACCTAGACGGAAATCCTGTTTTGTTCGACGTATTGAATCAGGAATATATCTCAGGTGGAAAGACGATCGTCGTTACGGCGGATGGCGAGAAAGAAGTAGAAGCGCCTGGTTATTACAGAAACGAAGTGCTTTTACAGAATGTGAAACTTCCGTCCATGGGCTATGAAACATTCCAAGTGGTAGAAGATGAAGTGATCGAACATGTAGCTCCGAAAGTTGAAGATAACCGTGCGATACAGAATGAGAGCTTCCGCATTTACGAGGAAGATGGCAGACTTCATTTAACGGTGAAGACATTGAACAAGACAATTTCGGACTTTGTAAAGTTTGAAAATGTTGCGGATGCGGGCGATTCATATGATTTCTCTCCACTTGCAGGAGATTCTCCGATTTATTCCCGAGAGATCGAATCTGTTTATGTTGAGGGAAGTGAAGCTGTAGAATTCATGGAGGTCGTGCATCTGTTGCAGGTGTCGAAAGACTTGGAAGAACGAAAAGTTGGAGACGCAACTGGGAATTTAGCCATTGTAACCCGATTTGAACTACGCAGTGGTGAGGACTTTATCCGGGTTACACATGACATTGAAAACGAAGTAAAAGATCACCGCGTTCGCGTGTTGCTGCAAACTTCTGTTGAAGGACCAGATTACTCGTTCGGTGATCAAGGTTTCAGCTTGATTCAGCGCCCGACCGTTAATCCGTACATGGAGAACTGGAAAAAAGAAAAGTTCGCTGAAGCACCAGTGCCGATCTATCCGCTTGAAAATCTAGCAGGTGTAACGAACGGAGAGTTAACTTCTGCTGTTATCACGAAAGGCATCAAAGAGTATGAGTTGATCAAAGAAACGGGGCAACTCGCTTTAACGCTGTTCCGAAGTGTTGGGCTGCTTGGTCGTGACAACTTAGCTTGGAGACCTGGCCGCGCGTCAGGTATCAACAACAAAGTCGTTTACACGCCAGATGCCCAAATGCAGACGAAAATGTCGTTCGAGTACGCAATTTCATTCACAGAAGGTCATGATGTTAAACGGTTGTTTAACATGGTAGATAATTATCGCAGTCACAGTGTGAGTTATCAAAAGCAAGCGTTGAACACGTTTGAAGAGAGACTCGACCGTTTTGAAATTCCTTATCCAGTGGATATCTTGCCTGCGAGATTCAGCTTGTTTGAGACAGAAGGTGACCTGTTCCTAAGCACGATGAAAAAAGCGCATGACGATGATTCGGTCGTCTTACGTTTGTTTAACCCGAGTGAGGTAGAACAGACAGTCTTATTAATAAGCGAACACATCCAGTCTGTTGCACAAACAAAACTGAACGAAAAAAGTGTGATCGACGTGAAAGACGAAGTGACGGTTCGAGCAAAAGGATATGTCACACTAAAGCTTCGTATGAAGGAGAATGTGTAATGAGTTTTCCAAAAAAAGTTGAGAATTTGTTAAAAACGATCTATGGCGAAGAATTTTCATCTACCTATAAAGATGAAATCATAAAGCTTGTTGATGGGTGGAAAGAGAAGAAGTGGAGCGAGACAGCTCCACTTTCTGAAAAAAATGTGTATCTGATCACGTACGGCGACATCATTAAAGAAGAAGGAGAATCAACGTTAAAAACGCTGAACAAGTTCATTAACGAATACGCGGCAGATGAGATTACGGATGTACATTTGTTACCGATGTTTCCGTATACGTCTGACGATGGTTTTTCGGTCGTTGATTATCGTGAGATTCACCCTGAACTAGGGAACTGGTCGGATATTGAACATTTCTCAAGCGATTATCGTTTAATGTTTGATTTTGTGGCGAACCATATGTCGAAGTCGAGCAAGTGGTTTCAAGGCTATCTGAAGGGTGAGGCAGAATATGCGAACTATTTTACCCCGAAAGAAGAAGGTTTCGATGCTTCAAACGTCGTGCGTCCTCGCACCTCTCCGCTATTTCACGAGTACGAAGGTGGAAAGACTGCGTGGACCACATTCTCTGAAGACCAGGTGGATGTGAACTTTAAGCATTTTCCTGCGTTGCTGGAGATGACGGATATTTTACTGAATTACGCGAACCGCGGTGGGACAAGCATTCGCCTAGACGCGATCGGTTTCATGTGGAAAGAATCAGGTACGACTTGTATTCATCTTCCTCAAACACATGCAATCATTCAGTTGTGGCGTGAGATTTTAGAAGAGCTGAAGTTAAACACGCTCTTGATCACAGAGACAAATGTTCCGCATAAAGAGAATATCAGCTATTTTGGTGACGGAAACAATGAAGCACATATGGTGTACCAATTTTCACTACCGCCGCTCGTATTGCACACGTTAACGACTCATGATGCGAGTAAGCTGACGGGTTGGGCGAAGTCGATTGAAAAGGTGTCTGATTCGGCTACGTACTTTAACTTTTTAGCGAGTCATGACGGTATCGGCATGCGTCCAACAGAAGGAATTTTAACAGAAGATGAGCGTTCCTCATTGGCTAAAAAAGTGTTGAGTAACGGCGGTCGTGTTTCGTATAAAAGTAACCCAGACGGAACGGAATCTCCTTACGAGCTGAACATCAATTACATGGATGCGCTCAACAATAAAGACGAAGATACGAGTGAAGATATGCAAGTGCAAAAAATGCTTGCGGCACATTCCGTTTTGTTCTCCGTGATGGGTGTTCCAGCCGTCTATTATCATTCATTATTAGGGTCTGAAAACGATTATGAAGGATTGGAGTCGTCAGGAATCAACCGCCGGATCAATCGTCAAAAGTTTCAGTACGATGAGTTGGTAGCTGATTTGGAAACATCTACTCGACGTCAAAAAGTGTTTACAGGGTTGAAGCGTTTGATTCGTACGCGTCAGCAGGAAACGGCGTTCTCGCCATTCGCTTCACAGTCGATTGTAGATCTTGGGAAGCAGGTATTCTCACTGATTCGAAGAAATGAAGAAACAGGTGACACGGTGCTGTTCGTGATGAACGCATCGAACAAACTGATCGATGTGGAACTTCCTTTCGGCGGGCAAGACTTGTGGAGTGGCAATTCTGTTGAGAGAACTGTTGAACTTGTTCCGTATCAGTTTATGTGGATTAAAAAATAAAGTAGGTGGACACGGATGAAGATTGTCATTGCTCCTGATTCATTTAAAGAAAGTATGACAGCGGCTGAAGTCTGTAGAGCAGTGGAAGCTGGTTTCAAAAGTACGTTTCCCCAAGCAGAATATGTGCACGTTCCTGTTGGCGACGGTGGAGAAGGAACCGTTACATCGGTTGTTGATGCGACAGGCGGCGAGATGGTCGAAGTCCAGGCAACAGGTCCGCTCGGTGAAAAAGTAGATGCATTTTACGGCGTAACAGGTGATGGGAAGACGGCAGTGATTGAGATGGCTGCCGCATCCGGTCTTCATCTTGTTCCGAGAGAGAAGCGAAATCCTTGTGTGACAACATCGCGCGGAACAGGTGAACTGATTCTGGATGCTTTGAATCGAGGAGTGGAACGGATCGTACTAGGTCTTGGTGGATCTGCAACAAATGACGGCGGTGCTGGCATGGCGTCTGCACTCGGTGTTAAGTTTTTGAATGTGAACGGTGAGGAATTGCCTGCTGGTGGTGAAGCGCTTCGTGAACTTTTGACCATTGATGTTTCTGGGCTGGATGCTAGATTGCAATCGGTTAAAGTGGATGTGGCGTGTGATGTGACAAATCCGTTAACGGGACCGCACGGGGCATCGGCAGTTTTTGGACCGCAAAAAGGTGCGACGCCAGATATGGTTGGCATTTTAGATGAAAGTTTAAAACGATACGCTGAAGTAGTGGAGCGAAATATTGGTGTTGCAGTAGATGAGTTACCAGGCGCGGGCGCTGCTGGCGGCCTTGGTGCAGGAGTTGTGGCGTTTTTAGACGGAAAGCTGCAGAGCGGAATTGATCTTGTGCTTGATGTAATTCATTTTGAAGATAGGGTTCGTGATGCGGATCTCGTCATTGTAGGAGAAGGACGGATTGATTCTCAAACCATTCACGGCAAAGCGCCAGTTGGTGTAGCGAAACGAGCGAAGACTGTTGTGGAAGGTGTACCCGTTGTTGCGATTGCTGGCAGCATAGGTCCTGATTATGAAGCGGTGTATGATCACGGAATTGATGCTGTTTTTAGCGTGGTAAACTGTGTGGTGACGTTAGAGGAAGCATTGTTGCATGGAGCGACTAATGTGGAAAAAACAGCGGAAAACATTGCGCGTTTGATACATTTGAAAATAAATTAGCCCCTTGCTCTCAAGGGGCTTTTCTTTTTAGGATTTGAGAATTTTAAATTTGAAATGGTCTAGAAATGAACGATCGAGGACTTTTTGTGAAGCAATCTACACGACTTGATATGAGGTTAATGCTTTTGTTTTTGCATCACTTTTAATAACCCAATCACATCATCATTTTGGCTAACTTCGATCCGACTGACAGTGGCTTTAACATCTTTTACATCTGTTTCTAATGTATCCAGTCTAGTAACAATCTGTTGTTGGCCAGTTTCTAAGGTCGTTACCTTATTATCTAGATTGGTCACTTTATTATCTAGATTGTTCACTTTATTATCCAAGTTACTCACTTTATTATCCAAGTTACTCACTTTATTATCCAGTTCAGAAACCTTATTATCGATGCTGAGTAATTTAACTAGAATTTCATTCAGTACTTTTTCCACATTTCTCACCTCCTTTATTAGTCTTCCTAAACATTTTACAATATATAAAACTTATCGTACAGTTGGTGTAAATTAAACAACTGTTTAAAAAGTAGGAGGTCATTTCATGAGTATTATTGATATTAACTGTGATATGGGCGAGAGTTTTGGCGCTTACAAACTCGGAACAGACGAAGAGATTTTAAAATACATAACATCAGCCAACATCGCATGTGGTTTTCATGCGGGAGATCCTGCGACGATGAGAAAAACCGTTAAATTAGCATTAGAGCATGGCGTTGGAATCGGTGTTCATCCGGGGTTGCCTGATCTGGCTGGATTCGGCCGCCGAAACATCGATATCTCTCCACAGGAAGCATATGAGATGGTGGTTTATCAGATTGGTTCGTTGTGGGGATTTGTACAGGCTGAAGGCGGAACGATTCAACACGTGAAACCGCATGGTGCGCTTTATAACATGGCAGCGGTGAATCGTGAACTGTCTGAAGCGATTGCCGAAGCCGTTTACAAAGTGAATCCTGAGCTTATTCTGTTCGGACTTGCAGGGAGTGAGCTCGTTCAGGCAGGTGAAAAGGTTGGGCTGCGCACAGCATCTGAAGTTTTCGCCGATCGTACGTATCAGCAAGATCGCACGCTTACTTCACGCAAATTGCCACATGCTGTGATTACGGATGATGATGCGGCTGTCGCACAAGTGATTCGTATGGCTAAAGAGGGAAAAGTGATGACGCAGCAAGATGTTGACGTCGATATTAAGGCTGATACGGTTTGCATCCACGGTGATGGTGCGCATGCACTGAGTTTTGCGAAGAAAATTAGACAAACGTTAGAGGATTCTGGGATCTCTGTACGTAAAATCGGAGAAAGTATTTAAATTAGACTGCAGCAAGCTCAAAGGAACGCACCTTTGAGCTCTTTTTAATGTGTGGTAGATTGGTTTTTTGTGGTTAGGAGTGGTTTTCAGGTGGTGGAGGGACGATGAGCGGTAAAAAATGAAGTCTCACCGGTGGAAGCTCTCACTTTACAGGTAGAACGACCGACTTTACCGGCGAACGTGTAACAAATATAGAAACACGTACCGTAAAACCCCTCTCTATGTCATAATAAATCTGGAAACTTCTACTAAAGAAAGGAAGCATCACACCTATGATTTGGATTCTTTACCTTATCTTTTTTATTCTATCATTGACCCTCTCAATACTTGGTGCATCAACATGGATGTTCATCACGCTGCTACTATTTTTTGTAGCAGGCTCATTTCTAACTCTTCTCTATCCGTTAATGTGGCAAAAAGATGCTGAACAAGTAAAGAAGTACTTACTAAAATCAAAGCAGCCCTACCACCGCTTTTTATATGCATTTTTATATGAACAAGAAAGTGAGGCTGAAAAGAAGCTCACGAAAATTAAACAAGCTCAGGCGAGAAAATATGCTGAGATCATGCTTTTCACACAGCAAGAAAGATGGGCAGATGTGAAGGAGCTTCTACAGACTATGAAAAAAAGTGATCTCACCCTTTATTATTCTGCAATCGTTGCGATGGAAGAAGGCAGACAAGATGAATACGAGAATTACAAGAAACAATTGAAAGACCGCGATTATGTGACATGGTTAACAGTTGAAGAGCATCGACGCAACGGCAACAGAGACGAGGCCTTCGCTATTCTCGATAAACAAATAAGTACCTTAGGTGGGCTGAAATTACTATCCGCTCTTCACTATAAAAAGAAGCTACTACATACAGCCTAAACGTCAAAAACTAGAAATCCATTACAAGGAAATCTAGTTTTTTCTTTTTCCAGCACATTCCACGCGTCTTCGAGCTACCTTTATCCGACAAATAGCAGTATAATTAGGCATAAAAACATATTTTGTAAAAAGGCAGGAATATAGGGGATGAATAATTTTAGATTCGGTATTCGCCAGAAAATCATTACTGGCTACATTGTCATCATTGTCTGTTTAATTGCTGCTATTTTTGCGGTGACCAACCAGCTGGATAACATGAAGAGTGAGAGGAACTTTATCATCCAGCATGATATTGCGGTCAGGGACCTTACGAGTCAGATTGAAAAAGATTTGCTAACAATGGAGACGAACAAAAGGGGTTATCTGATTACAGGAGATGAGAGCTATCTTCAGTCTTATGATGAAGCTCGTTCAAAATGGACGAAGGACTTCAACACGCTGAACGAACTTCTCTCTGATAATCCGAATCAGCAAAAAAACGCTGCAACGATTAACGAAAACATTAAAGAATGGATCGCAGTTGCGGGAGATCCGCCTATTAAAATGAAGCAGCAGAACGATACGGCGGGTATCACGGAATTCTTCAGACTAGATCCAGGGAAAGAAAAGACAGCACAAGTGCTTCAGCAATTCGATTCTTTTCGAACAAAAGAAAAAGTACTTACTGAACAACGCGCGGATGATCTGAACGACCAGAATCGATACTTAGAGATCGGTCTTTTTAGTTTGCTAGGATTCGTTGTTATCGCATCCATTACGCTTGCTTATATTATTTCCGGTTCGATCATTAAGACGATCAAAGCGGTAGTCGAGACGATTCGTGCCATGACGTCAGGCGGAAACTTGAGCAGCCGTATTCATGTGAAATCAAATGATGAGATCCGAGATTTAGGAGAAGCAACGAACGAACTGTTGAACTCTTTTGAAGAACGCGACTGGCTACAACGAAGTGTCACGGATGTTGTGAGTAGGAACCAAGGCGTTTCATCGCTTGAAACGCTAGCGGAGATCTTCCTTTCTGCTACAGCACAGATCACGGAATCGTCGTACGGTGCCTTTTACATTAAAGAAGGTAAAGATGAGAACGTTCGCTTTGTTAAAAAAGGAGCGTTCGCGGACACTAATGCAGATGTAGGACGAGCTAGCTTTAAGCTAGGACAAGGTCTCATCGGCCAATGTGCACTCGAAAAACGAGTTCAAGTGATCGAAAAGATCGATGGAAACTATACGCTCATTTCTTCTGGACTTGGTGAAACAAAACCGAACAGCATCTTGATTGCGCCGATCGTGCACGAAGATGAAATTGTAGCCGTAATCGAGCTAGCGAGCCTAACGACTTACAGCAACCAGCACATTGCATTTATTGAAAAAGTGCTTGAAACGTTCGGACTCACGATCAACCGAGTGATCGACCGAATGGAGATTGCAAGACTTCTATCTGAATCACAAGCGATGACAGAAGAACTGCAGGCGCAATCTGAAGAGCTTCAAACGCAATCAGAAGAATTGCAGATGCAATCGGAAGAACTGCAGATGATCAACGAACAGCTTGAATCTCGATCACAAGATGCTGAGGAAAAATCGAAGGCACTTGAAATCGCGAAAAAGGACCTTGAAGATAAGGCGAAGCAGTTAGAAACAGGATCTAAATACAAATCAGAGTTTTTGGCGAACATGTCTCATGAACTGAGAACTCCGCTTAACAGTATCTTGATTCTTTCCGAGATGCTTGCTGAAAATGGCAACCAGTCACTTTCTAACGAAGAGCTAGAGTTCGCTCGAGTCATCCATTCATCCGGACAAGATCTTCTGAATCTGATCAATGATATTTTAGATTTATCGAAGGTAGAAGCAGGTAAACTGGAGATCATGCTTAGTGAGGTGAACCTCAGTGAGTTCCCGAGTAACCTAGAGAGAAACTTTACGCATATTGCGGATCAAAAGAATCTTAATTTCACGATCAATATGGCTCCTGACGTACCACCACTTCTACAAACAGACGAAAAACGTTTTCAGCAGATCGTAAAGAACCTGCTATCCAATGCGTTTAAGTTTACGGAAAAAGGATCCGTATCTGTTAGCGTGAAAAAGGTTGAGACAGATGTGATCTATAACGGTGTTGATTATTGGTTAGAAGTTGCGATCAAGGATACGGGAATCGGTATACCAAAAGAGAAGCATGCACTCATCTTCCAAGCTTTCCAGCAAGGAGATGGTGCAACGATTCGTAAGTATGGCGGCACAGGTCTTGGGTTATCGATCAGCAGTGAGTTTGCAAAGCTTTTAGGCGGAAGACTGCACCTGCAAAGTGAAGAAGGAAAAGGAAGTACATTTAAACTTCTTATTCCAAGCATCTCAGATGAAAATGTTTCGGTTCAAACGTTCCTTGGTGCATCAGCTGAAGTGGCAACTGCACTTGAACAGTCAGGCAACCCGCTACCTGTCGCAGAACCACCTATAACAGCTAAAATCGTACCAGCAGAACCTGAGGCAGAACAACCGCCTATCTCTGTTGATGAAGAGAACGTGTTCTACGGTAAAACGGTATTGATCACAGATGACGACAACCGAAATATCTTTGCGTTAAAAACAGCTCTAGAACAAAAAGGAATGAACATTTTGATCGCCAATAACGGCATGGAGTGTTTGGACGTTCTTGATGCAAACAAGAATATAGACCTGATCTTGATGGATATTATGATGCCAGAGATGGATGGCTATGAAACGATGCAGCGCATTCGCGGAACCGGTGAGTACAAGGATCTGCCAATCATTGCGTTAACGGCAAAAGCGATGAAGAACGACCGTGAAAAGTGCCTGGAAGCAGGGGCGTCTGATTATATCAGCAAGCCGTTGAAGCTCGAACAGCTCTTTTCTGTGATGCACGTTTGGATGACAAAGTGAGGATCGACCACTGATGAAGGATTTCTTATGGAACAACGATGACAACCAGGAGAATAGCATAACGGAAACACTTGAGATGGATCTGTTGTTAGAAGGATTGTACCGCGTATCTGGATTTGATTTTCGCCAGTATATGCGGTCCTCCATCCATCGACGTGTGCACAACCGCATGCAGCTCGAACAGATTCCAACGATTACGGGAGTGCTGGAAAAAGTTCTGCACGAACCAGCTTTTATGACGACGCTGCTCAATGACTTTTCGATTAACGTAACGGAGATGTTTCGTAACCCGGAGTTTTTTCGTGCATTTCGCCAAAAGGTGATTCCTGAGTTGAGAGATCTACCGGAGATCCGTATTTGGCACGCAGGATGTGCCACGGGTGAAGAAGTATATTCTATGGCTATTTTGATGGAAGAAGAAGGCTTAAGTCATAAGACGAAATTTTATGCGACAGACATGAACGAACCAGTGCTGAACAAGGCGCGTTCAGGCATTCTGCCGCTGAGCAAGATGAGGACGTACACGAAGAACTATATGGCGGCTGGAGGCACTCAAGCATTTTCTGAATACTATACGACAGACGGCCACTTTGCTTATTTAAAGCCTTCGTTGTTAAAGCAGATCAGTTTTCTGCAGCATAACCTTGTGACAGATCATTCATTCAATGAATTTCACGTTATTCTTTGCCGAAATGTCTTGATCTACTTTACGGCTGCTCTTCAAAATCAAGTGCATGAGCTGTTTTACGATAGCCTCAGCCCGAATGGTTTTCTTGGACTTGGTGATAAAGAATCCATTCAATTTGCGGACTGTGCAGATAAGTACGCTGATTTTGCGGAACAAGTAAAAATCTATCAAAAAAAATAAAGCAGGAAGAAGGGGTGTGAAAACCTCTTCAATCCTGCTTTTTTATTTGGCTTGAATCATCATGATACACATATCATCGCTCTGCCCTTTTTGCTGTTCTTCTGGCATGACAAGATGGATGGGCGAGCGAATGTTACTCCATTTTTCCGAAGCTACGTACTTCAGCTTCTCTAGCATCAATTCTTCGTCGTCATCAGCTTCTAATACACCATCCGTAAAGAGCAGCATCTGAATGTTGTCTTCGTAATGGATAACAGACTTCTTCACCTCGATCTGCTCAAAGAAACCGACAGCAAAACAGCTGCGTTCAATGGAACAAAGCGAATTATCAACGAGCGCATAGCCTTCAGGATGCCCGGCATTTACGTATTCGACCGTCTTTTTCTCCGTATCGATCAAAAGATAGATGCCTGTAAAATAGTAGTTATAATCGTTCTTCGGATTATGAAGAAGTGCCATATAACGGTTCAATTCTTTGATCACGAGCTCCGGATCTTTAAGTTCTTTAATGCTATCCCGCATAACAGAAGAGATGAACATGCAGACAAGAGAAGAGGAAATTCCGTGCCCCATCATATCAAGCAAGATGATGCCATACCGGTGGTCATCGAACTTATGCCAATAATACATATCGCCTGCGAGCTTAAAGGAAGGCAGGTGAGACACGTTAATCGTAATGTTGTCTTCTTTGATCGGAGGATTCAACAAGCCTTTTTGAACTTGCATCGCAAGGTCGAGCTCGTTCTGAATCTTTTGCTCTTGTTCCGCGTGCCAATCTTTTTCATATTTTAATCGAAGTGCAACTCGAATTCTAGCAAGCAGTTCAACTTTATTAATAGGCTTCGTCACATAATCCATACCGCCGCAGTCCAGCGCTTCTGCTAACTTCGTAGAGTCTTCAAGCGCCGTGATGAAGATGATCGGAATGTCTTTGAAACGCTCGTCTTTCTGTACGCGCTGACAAGCCTCGATCCCATCGATCTCGGGCATCATGATATCAAGGAGAATCAAGTCGATCGACTTTTTGTTCAGCTCTTTTTCATTTTCTTCGAGGTGATCGAAAAGCTGTTGAGCCGATGAGAGAGAGGTACAGTCTTCGTATCCTGCATTCTTTAATATTTTTTCTATTACAAATAAATTTACTGTATTATCATCAACGATCAGAATGGACATTCAAACTTCTTCCCCTTATATGTACCATTTATTGTGTATTCTTCTAATATCATTCATATCTATAACTCTAGTATACAAGTAAATGAGGAAAGGGACTATTTTTTAGATTATTTAGAGTGGGATAGCGGTGATGGAACAGTTATTAGGAGTGATTCTGTTAGTTATAGCAGAAGTGGGGGTGTGTTACGTAATAGACTGTGTGCAGGATAAGGACATTGTTGCGGTTTGTACACACCAGATAGACTGCTTGAAATATATCCACGGTAATCTCATTTTTATTCACGGATAAGCGTAATAATTTCACGGATAACCACGATAATTTCACGTATAGAATAATTTAAACGATTTTCGACACTTGTCGCCACAGTGATCATCCATTGAAAACACACAATGCTTAACCGCGTGTTCGTTTTAAACATTTTAGTTGACATTTATGTTTGCTTGTAACATTATAATGCATATAAGGTGTTCGAAAATAACAAAGGTGATGAAAATAATGCCTAAAGAGCGTAGAGAGCAAATTCTTCAACAATTAAATGAGAACGGGAAAATTGAGATTGAGGACTTAGTAAACGAATTAAATGTTTCGGCGATGACAATCCGCCGTGATCTTGCTTTTCTCGAAGAAACGGAACAGATTATTAGAACGCATGGCGGAGCGATACTTAACAAGCCGTTAGTCGTGGAATCATCTTTCCGAACAAAAGAAGGGAAGTTCAACGATCAGAAGAGAGCGATCGCCGAAAGAGCTGTACAATTCATACAGGATCACTCTACTATTCTTTTAGATTCAGGAACAACAACGTTAGAGATCGCAAAATTGTTAAAAGAGAAAACCACGATCACAGTAGTTACGAATGATATAAAAATCGCAGCAGAGCTTCTAGATACAGATGTGAAAGTGATCGTGACTGGCGGCGAACTGCAAAATACGGTCGGAACATTGTTTGGCCCGTTAACAGAGCAGATGTTAAGAGGGATTCACGTAGATCTTTTTTTCTTAGGAGCTCATGCGATTCACAGCAGAGCGGGTGTTACAGCACCGACTTATGAGAAGGCTGCGATCAAAAAGCTGATGATTGAAGCATCAGAAAAAACATGGCTCGTGGCTGACTCTAGCAAGTTTGATCAAAAATCATTAACAAAGGTTTGTGACTTAAACCAAATACACGGTTTGATTACAGATCAACACATTTTAGATGAAACCGAAAAAACACTGAATGAATATTTAGAAGTCGTAACCGTTGAAGGTGGTGAAAAGGGATGAAAGTCGGCGTTATCGCAGATGATCTAACAGGTGCCAATGCGACAGGGGTAAAACTGATCAAGCAAGGTTTTGAAGCGGCAACAATGGTGTATTACGATCAGGAACCAGCTTCCGGAAGCTACAACGCAGTGTGTATTGATACAGACAGCAGGTATGCACGAAAAGATGTATCCGAGATGCGAATCAAAAAGTCTCTAAGCAACCTTCAGCGTTGGGGTGCGGATGTTATTTGTAAACGAATCGACAGTACCGTAAGAGGAAATATAGGAACAGAGATCGATATGGTCTTGAATGAACTTGGCGAACGATCGATTGCGGTTGTCGTTGCATCGTTTCCAGATTCAAGCCGAATTACATCTGGCGGTTACTTGCTCGTCGATGGTGTACCTGTTCAAGCGACAGATGTTGCCAAAGATCCGGTCATGCCTCTTACAGAATCCTATGTTCCTTCTATTATAAGTAAACAGAGTGAGCATCTTGTATCACACATCGGGCTCGAAACTGTTTTACAAGGAAAGAAAAGAATTCTGCAGGAGTTAAAGCGAAAAATAGACGAGGGAAATCGTATCCTTGTGATGGATGCGGTAACAGATGAAGAGATTGAAGACATTGCTCATGCGATGGCATTGATCGAGGATTACCAACTCGTACCGGTAGACCCTGGACCACTAACAGCTTATTATGCAAAGGCTTACACGTTTCTCCACACACAAAGTAAAAAAATACTCGTCACAGTTGGAAGTGTAACCTCTTTAAGTGGTGAACAGCTAACATACTTAATCGATAAAACAGATGCAAAACCCGTCTACGTGGATGCTGAGAAATTAGCAAGTCTATCAGAGAGCTGGGAAACAGAAGTTCAAAGAGCTGTGACAGCAGCCTTGGAAGCAATCCATCACCAAGACATCCTGATCATCACGACTAATTCACCAGAGGCAAAACGATTAGAACTAAAACGATTGGCGAGGGAGCAAGGTGTGAGTCAGGATCAACTCGCAAAAAGAATCGCAGATGGGTTAGGAAAGATTACGCGTATTGTCATTCAGTCAACGAATTATGAGATCGGCGGCTGCTTCTCTAGTGGAGGAGATGTTACGGCTTCACTCTGTTCCGTCGGAAGAGCAGAAGGCATCAAGCTAAAAAACGAAGTGCTACCTCTCGTCGCATACGGTGAATTCATCGGAGGTTACTTTGATGGTATACCGCTCGCAACAAAAGGCGGCATGGTTGGTGACAAAAAAGCGATTCACACGATTGTAAAGCACCTTTTAGCAAACCAAACGTCTACAAAGCAATTTCAATAAATCTTTTAAACAACTGAAGGAGGAACAAAACATGACAACAACAACAAAAACGACAACAACAGAAAAAGCGATCATCGCAATTCCAATGGGTGATCCTGCAGGTATCGGACCAGAGATCACGATGAAGTCTCTTGCGAAAAAAGAGATTTATAACGTGTGTAAACCACTTGTGATCGGAGATGCTGCGGTACTAGAAAGAGCGATCAAGATCGTAGGTAAAGATCTCACGATTAATGAAGTAGCATCACCAGCAGAAGGAAAATACGAACTAGGGACAGTTGATGTAATCAACTTAAACAATATTGATATGAACAAACTTCAGTATGGCGAAGTATCTGCTCAAGGCGGACAGGGAGCGTTTGAATACATCAAAAAAGCGGTAGAGCTTGCTACAGCTGGTGAGGTTAAAGCGCTGGCAACAACACCGATCAACAAAGAATCGTTAAAAGCGGCGAATGTTCCATATATCGGACATACGGAGATGCTTGAAGCACTTGCAGGTTCAGATGATCCTCTAACGATGTTTGAAGTAAAAGGGATGAGAATTTTCTTCTTAACACGCCATCTTTCATTAAAAGATGCAATTGCAGCTATGACGAAAGAACGTGTGCATGATTATTTAGTACGATGTGATCGAGCGCTCGCTCGTCTAGGTGTTGAAAACAGACGGTGGGCTGTTGCTGGACTGAACCCGCATAGCGGCGAAGGCGGATTGTTTGGCTGGGAAGAAGTCGAGCAGATCAAACCGGGTATTGAGCTAGCTGTCGCAGATGGAATCAACGCAGTAGGTCCGGTTCCAGCAGACTCTGTATTCTTCCAAGCACTTAACGGAAAATATGATGCGGTGTTGTCGCTTTATCATGATCAAGGACATATAGCAGCTAAGATGACGGATTTTCATAGAACCATTTCTATCACGAACGGACTTCCGTTCTTAAGAACTTCGGTAGACCACGGAACAGCATTTGATATTGCAGGTAAGAACATTGCAGAGAGCACGAGTATGGAAGAGTGTATCAAACTTGCTGCTCAATATGCGCCGAAGTTTACTGCGAACAGTCTTTAAGATAGTTACATGAAAGTGAAGGGTACTATTGCCCTTCACTATTCTTTCAATAAAATAAAAGCGCTTACATAAAAGGGGGTTAATGAAATGGAAGTATCAGGAGCACAAATGGTAGCTGGTTTAGTTCTTGGGGTTATTGCTTTAATTTTTCTCGTTTTAAAAACAAAGATTCACGCTTTTCTAGCTCTGATCATTGCGGCATCAATTGCCGGTCTTGTCGGAGGTATGGAACCTGGTAAAGTCGCTGATACCATCTCGGCTGGGTTCGGTAGTACGCTTGCCTCTATCGGGATCGTTATCGGACTCGGTGTGATGATCGGACGGATTCTCGAAGTGTCCGGAGCGGCTGAAATACTGGCATATTCACTAATAAAAGCTGTTGGCAGGAAAAAAGAAGAATGGGCTATGGCGATTGCGGGTTATGTGGTTTCCATTCCGATTTTTGTTGACTCAGCGTTTGTTATTTTAAATCCACTCGTAAAAGCTCTATCTAAGAAAACGGGGAAGTCGGTCGTGTCATTAGGTGTTGCTTTAGCAGTGGGTCTTGTGATCACCCACTCTTTAGTACCGCCAACGCCTGGTCCTTTAGGTGTAGCAGGAATCTTTGGAGTAGATATCGGTCTTATGATCGCACTAGGTCTTCTTTTTGCCATTCCGACTATGATTGCAGGCGTTCTTTATGCGAAATGGATTGGGAAACGAATCTATCAAGTGCCAGATGATTCAGAGCTAGGGTTCACACGACCTACTAAACAAGCAGCTTATCAAGAGTTTATCGAGCTAGCTAGTACACGAGAGAATGATCTGCCGTCTTTAGGACGCTCCCTTTTACCGATCGTTCTGCCGATTCTATTAATCTTTTTAAACACCACGTTAACCGCACTCGAACTTACATCTGGATTTTACGGAATCCTGATTTTCCTAGGAAAGCCGATTATCGCCGTAAGTATCGGATTAATTGTAGCAATCTATGCCTTAGCTGGTAACTTGAGTCGCTCTGAATCACTTGACCGCATGGAAGAGGGAATTCAGACAGCAGGTATCATCCTGTTAGTAACAGGTGCAGGTGGCGCGCTTGGTAATGTCCTTCGTGAGAGTGGAGCGGGGAACTTTATCGCTGAAAAAATTGCAGACCTTCCACTTCCTGCAATCTTGATTCCGTTCTTTGTCGCAACGATTGTTCGCCTTGTTCAAGGAAGTGGAACAGTAGCGATGATAACTGCAGCATCTATTTCAGCACCGATCCTTTCTCAGCTAGATGTGAACATGGCACTCGCCGCTCAAGCTGCAGCGATGGGTTCGATGATCTTCTCGTACTTTAACGACAGCTTGTTCTGGGTGGTTAACAGGATGTTAGGCATTAAAGAGGTAAAAGAACAGATTATGGTCTGGTCTGTACCGACGACGATCTGTTGGTTCGTAGGATTAGTGTCACTGTTAGTCGCGAATATGATTTTTTAAACAGATGTTTAAAAAGAGTCTCATCATGATAAAAGAGTGGTGAGGCTCTTTTGTATGTGAAGGGGGTCTTTTACAGTACGTGTTTTGATCATTCATTACGCGTTCGCCGGTAAAGTTCTCGTTTTCACCGTTAAACGTGTTCGCTCCACCGTTCAACTCTCGCTTTGCACCCGTAACCAAGCTGTGACGACCGCTAAGCAGCTCACGACCACCGCTACCTTCTTCCATGCCATCTTAATCCAACAAAAAAAGAACCTACATCATGTAGATTCTTCTCTATCGAGCATTATTTATGAACAGGATCAACAGCTGATGCCGCATGAACTGGTAATGTGATCCGAAATGAGGTGCCTTCGTTCCGTTTGCTGTCTACCAGAATCGTTCCTCCATGGTTGTGAATGATTTTAAAACAGACCATCAGCCCGAGGCCCGTACCGTTGCATTTTGTCGTATAGAACGGCTCGCCGATTCTTTTTTGTTGCTCATCTGTCATGCCGACTCCGTTATCTTTGACCGTAAGAACGACATGGCCGTCAACTGGAGCAGCAGAGAGCGAGATCTTACCTCCGTCAGGCAGTGCTTCCATCGCGTTTTTGATCATGTTGATGATCACTTGTGTCAACTGGTTCTTTTCACCGTAGACGAGAGGCATGTTTTTTTCTTTCTCAAAGGAAATAATGACGTTGCGTAAATTCGCTTCAGGCTGCATGAGATCGATGACGTTCTGGATGCTTTCAACGATATTGAACCAGCTGAAATAGACAGCATGGGGTTTTGCTAGGACCATTAGTTCACTCACGATAAAATTGATGCGATTGATCTCCGTCAGAATGATGTCTTTAAAGAAGGTATTCTTCTCCTGATCGGATTCGTTAATGAGCTGAACGAGCCCTGCGATCGATGTAAGAGGATTGCGGATCTCATGAGCGATTCCTGCGGCTAAATCGCCGATCAGCGAAACCTTTTCAGACTTCAATAGAATCTCCTCTGTTTTCTTTTTCTCCGTCACATCGTATTGGATTGAGATGTGCTGATAAGCCACACCTTCCGGATCTAGAAATGGAACGATCGTCGTATCCACCCAATAGAGCGAGCCGTCTTTCGCTTTGTTGCAGATCTCACCGTTCCATACGCGTCCTGCTTTGATCTCTTGTTTAATATGATGAATGAAGCTATCTGAATGAACGCCTGAATAGAAGATCTTGCCGTGATCTTGTCCGATCAAATCTTCGCGGGTATATTGCGTTAACTCACAAAAGTGATCGTTCACTTGAATGATGCGATCGTCTTTGTCTGTAACGGAGAAGATCGTTCCTTCAAAGAGAGCGGTTCGAATGTTGTTTAACTCTAGGATTGAGATATCTAAATCTCGATTTGTATGTTGAAGAGCTTTTTTCGTGTTATGCATGAATTTTGTATAGTGTGTAGCGATTGAACGAGCAGCGGTATCGATCAAAAGGTTCAGGCGATTGGATGCAGTAATAGCACCATCAGCGTTAGTACTGTATGTTTCAAAGTCTTCCTTTAAAAACTGTGAAAGGATAACCCGGGATTCAAAGATAAAATGAAGGGCGTGATCGAGCGGAATTTCCAACTCGGATGAGCGCTGGCCGAATGAGTCAGCCCATTTTTTGATCTTTTCTTCAGCGGTTTGAACATTTTCCGATAAGCCTTCACCTAAGTATTGAAAAAGAATTTCCATCCAGTGAGATACTTTGGTTTTGTAGATCGAAAAATCAGTTCCTAAGTTCTCGATCGGCGTTAGTGTGTCTACAAGTTGTTTGCTGTTTTCTTTTATTTTCGTTCCTAGCTTCCTACAACCTTCCATGGGGTTTGCCTCCTCGAACAGTTTCCGAATGTATCTGTTGAAACCTTCGACATTTCGACAAACATCCCTTCTATTGGAAGAAAAGGAATGATAAAACTTTTTCTGAGTAGCTCTTTAGGTGTCCGTGTAAGTGGTTGATCTCCGTTTCAGGTGCTCGCTTTCCGGGGGAGTACGGTGAGTTGAAAAAAATTCTTGCTCCTGCGTCTACAAGCAAATGCTACTGGGGTGTTTTTCCTCGTCGCATGCCTTACTTAGAAGAATTTCAAGTGGTAGGCACGCACCTTACACTGCAATCAACTTTTCAATGGTGTCAAAAAGTAAAAATCTTTGATATAAGAAAGTAAGAATTTATGATAAATAATGAGGATAAACAAAAAAAGACACTCGATCTATTGTGATCAAGTGTCGCTCATTACATCGCTTCTAAGATACTCTCCATGTAGGTTTCGGTAAATACCTGAAAGCATAGATCGAGCATCTGATTTATCTCTTGAATGATAAATATCACTTCTTTTACGCTAGTTTCTTCTTGTTCTGCTAGACGTTCAATCACATGAAGAATCTCACTGCGAATAAAAATGGTGGATTGCATGGCAACATCTAACGATTGTCCGTATTCAAGGGCATAGCGAGCAGTTTGAATCGCCCAAACTTTTAATCCATCTTCTCTTGCAGACGGCGATAACACGAGTGAGCTGCCGATGAGTTGGACTAACTTCATAATGTAATCGGTTGATGATTGACGATCAAAGAGCTGTTTATCTTTTATCGGATATTTCTTAAACCGTAGTGTAAGTATTTGCTCAGCCAGTTTCGGTGAATCATCGATGAGTGCTTTGGCTAACGTATGTTGAATCTGATTCAAGATAGTAACCCCCTAATTTAAAAGATATATGTATTGAAATGTTAAGAAAATAAAGCTTTACCTTTAGTATTACGTAATCAGATAGGCTTGTCACGAACAATCGAGCTATTATAGACCAAATTTACAAAGAGGGCAGCTGAATAATCAGCTGCCCTCTGTTTCTGGTTGTTTTTCTTTTATAAAGAAGGAAATCACTAAACCGATCAAAGATAATACAGATACGACGATAAAGGCCATGTTCGCGCCATACATATCTGGATGTGTAATTTCAGGGCGCTCTGCCGCGGTTTCGGCAGTTGTGGTCATGACTGTCACTAAAATCGCAGTACCAACTGATGCAGCGATCATCTTCATCGTATTATCCATTGCCGCTCCGTGCGGGATCAATCGCTTCGGAAGCCGGTTGAGTCCAGCAGTTGCAACAGGCATCATAACCATCGCAAGGCCAAACATCCGTATGCCGTACATCACGGTTAAGAAGGTAAAAGATGTAGCGGGACTTAAGGTGGCGAACGCGAATGATGATCCTGTTATGATCGTTAATCCGATGATCGCCAGCCACCGCGCACCAAACTTATCGAACAGCCTTCCTGTGATCGGTGACAAAAGCCCCGTGATGAGTGCACCTGGCAAGAGTGCAAGACCTGCTTCAAACGCTGTAAAGTCTCTCATGTTCTGCATGAATAGCGGTATGATCGTCTCCGCTCCAATCAATCCTAAGAATGTGATCATTCCGATGATGATCGTAAGCGGGAAGATGGAGTTTGCGAACACTCTAAACTCGAGCATCGGATGTGCCAAACGCAGTTGTCTTGTGATAAATAAAACAAGAGCTACGACACCGATTGCGAGCCAAAGCAGAGTGCTTGGTGCGGTCCATCCGAGATTTCCTGCACACGTAAATCCGTATAGCAATCCTCCAAAACCGAACGATGACAGAATGATTGAAGTTACATCTACCTTTGTTTTGGATGTTTCCGTAACATTTTTTAACGCGAAAAAGGCAACGATAATATCAATGATGGCGATCGGCAGGATGATGAAGAAGAGGATGCGCCATGAATAGTGAGAGGTTACCCAGCCTGAAAGAGCAGGTCCGATGGCAGGTGCGAATGAAATCACGAGCCCGACCAATCCCATCGCCGATCCGCGTTTATTCACAGGAAAAATCATCAGAAACACCGTCTGCATAAGAGGCAGCATCACCCCAGCACCACTCGATTGGATGACCCTACCGAGCAAGAGCATCTCAAAATTTGGCGCCAGTCCTGCAACGAGTGTTCCAACAGCGAAGACACTCATCGCTGAAATGAAAAGCTGCCGCGTTGTGAACCGTTCGAGCAGAAATGCACTGACGGGGATCATAATCCCGTTCACAAGCATAAAAACGGTCGTCAGCCATTGAGCGCTGTTCGCCGTTATGTTCATTTCTTTCATGATCGGCGGAATCGCAGTGATCATGAGTGTTTGGTTTAATATCGCAATAAACGTACCAGCCAGCAGCAAGGCAACGATCGTCGATTGTTTATAATTTTGTGAGGTTTCCATATCGTTCATTCCCATCTAACATGTCTTGATGTGTACAGCTTACAGGATTTTAAAAGGAATTGATATAAAGTTGCTTTCATGAAAAGCATCTTCTTCCTCATGACATACACTAATCAAAAAGCGGGTGAGTGATATGGAAGAAGAACAGTTAGCCGCGCTGGATGAAGTCCTGCTGATCGTCGATATGATTACCATTCTATTATTAGAAGATCGACCTCTTTTAGGTATCGTTTCTGTGGGTCTGCTTAAAATAGTAGCGAAAGATCGTTTGATCAGGATCGCTTTTATTTTGCTGATCATCGTGATAAATGTCAGCCGGAGATAAAAAAACACTCATTTATTCCTGGGTAGTAGGATGGCTGTTTTCGACGAAATGATACAGGATTAAACAATTCATACTATTCAAATGATTTCGTCGTTATTCTACAATAAGGAACAAAAGGAGGGTTTTCGTGAAGATATCATTTGGAAGAAGTATAGGAATGACATGCGCTTTGTTGCTCGGAGTCGTTATATTTGAAAATGGTGAAACAGCAGAAGCCAAGAATCAGACAAGCTGCTTTGATTCGAATGTAGCGTTAACAGCAGAAGAAGAGAGAATTGAGGATGGCAGACCGATCCCGCAACAGTTATTGAAGGAAAGTGAATTTACCTCATACGTGGATCGTTTTAAAAAAGACCTCTGTTCAGCAAGAAGTCCAGAAAAAGCTGAAAAAGTGATACAGAAGCATGGAACGGCATTATGGAAAACAGCCGTTGACCGCGCTCAAGGAAAAAGACCAGATTTAGGTGAGCTCGATTCGTATGATGATCGACCACTATACTGGGCAAGATTACATATGACAAGTGCTCTCAGACAATGGGATCCTGCGTTTAACGTGACGAAAGAACAACGCGATAAGCTGATGAAATCGTTAGAATACACATCAAGAGGCATTACGACGATCGATTATCCGAAAAGCAAAAAAGTGAAGCGGATCCTTGTGAGTGGATTCGATCCGTACCGCCTTGAACAAGAATTTAGACGAACCAACCCTTCAGGTGCAAGCGGTCTGCAGCTCGACGGACGATGGGTGTGGACAGGTGATGGGCTAGCCTTGATACAGGCGGCGAATTTCCCTGTTCGATGGGATGACTTTGAAGATGGAATTGTGGAGAACACGTTCGGTCCATTTTTGAAGCAAGGCTCGAAACAAGTGGACTTAATCATGACCATCAGCCAAGGCGGACCGCGTAAGATGGCGATCGAAGGATATGCCGGACGCTATCATACGGGAGCTGACAACAAGCTCGAAGAACGAGCGGAAGTCACACCACCTGTAGCTCATTGGCCAATGCCAAAGCCGCTTCCGGAGTTTATTGAAACCACTCTTCCATATGAAGAGATGATTGCGGCTGAAACGGGACCGTGGCCCGTTTTCCGAAATGATGAAGTATGTGAATGGCTGCCGCCAAACTTTGAAGACCCAGCAGTTTGTAATGAAGATGGACCAACACCGGGCTCTAAAGCGAAAGAGGGTGGAGGCGGAAGCTATCTGTCTAACGAAAGCATGTACCGCTCGAATCGCGTTCGCTTAGGTCTTGGTGCGACCGATATTCCAGGTGGACATCTGCATATAGCAGCACAAGAATTTTACCCAGAGGACAAATCCGTATATATGACGGAGGAGTTTAAGGAATTCCGCCGCAATACAGTGGATCAAACAGTTAATCTCGTGGAAGCTGCTGCTCGAGCGGTGAAATAGAATAGGTCGAGGAAGAATGTCTCTCATACTGATGAGGGGCATTTTTTTGTGGGTTTGATGGGACTTTGAGGGGCAGGAATGATGACAAGAATGATGACTCATAGAAACATGTTGAAGACCCATAGAGTGTGAACGACGACCCATACAATATTGGTTTGACTCATAGAAACCGCTTTATGACTCATAGGATGTTCATGACGACCCATAGAAAGGCTATGATGACCCATAGAAGTCTCGTGACGACTCATAGATGATTTTTCGGTTCGTTTTAGAAATGTAATGAAACACGCTTAAACAAGCCAACACTCGAAAAATTCAACAATTGAAACTTTTTTTACAAAAAAGTGATCTGATTTGACTACTTTTTGCGTATATATTATATTACTGTACTTATGGACTGGCTTTAACTAAAGAGGTGTTGCAACATGAATATCGTTAAAGTGTTAAACCAACTAGGTGACCGATTTCTCAAATTGAGGGTGTACGATTTATCGGCACAGATGGCCTATTATTTTTTAATGTCGGTCTTTCCATTTTTGCTTGTTATCTATTCATTGCTGACATATTTACCACTAAGAGAAGAAAATATTTTAGAGCTAGTCCAGCCGTATGCGCCAGAGAGCACATACAATCTAATTGATAAGACATTATCCTATACCGTTATGAGACAAGAAGGAAATCTGTTGTCGTTCAGCTTGATCGTCACTTTGTGGCTTTCATCGATGGGTTTTCAAAGTATGAAGCGTATCATGAACGATGCGTACCAAGTGCGAAATAACGAGAACATGCTAAAACAGATCTTAGAAAGTCTGTTGTTAACCGTTGGATTCATGATCGCTGTTCTGTTCTCTGTATTTGTTCCGTTGTTTGAAAAAATCCTGCGGGTGTATTTGGAAGGCATCTTTTCGAACCTAGCTTTTCAAAAGCTATGGATCATTATCCAGTGGGGAATAGGAACTGTGTTTCTGCTATTGTTTTTCATCATGCTATATTCCTTTGCCCCGAGCATCAAGCTTGGATTTAAAAATGTACTTCCGGGTGCATTTCTTGCGACGATCGGCTGGCAGCTCGTTTCGATGGGCTTCGCTACGTACGTGAGTGGAAGTAACTATTCTGCGCTTTACGGGCAAGTAGCAGGTCTCGTCGTTCTGATGCTGTGGTTCTACCTGTCAGCGATGATCATCATCCTAGGTGGATTGCTGAATACGGTGGTGTACCCTAAAAAGATTAATTGAAAATTGAAAATCAAATTAAACAGGAAGATGCAGAAGTAAATAACAATTCTGCATCTTTTTTTATTCTTTAAGTTAGAAATAATGTCTATTCTACTATTTAACACGAAACAAAAAATAAAATTTGGTAAGGTTTAACTATTCCCCTATAAGTTTACGTGCGATAAAATCATTATGGATATTCAATTATTAAGAGGGGGAAAACAATGAAAAGATATTCAAGAATAATTAGTTTTGTGTTGATTTTTGTGTTTGTTTTATCTGCCTACAATGTTAGAAGCGCAGATGCATTAACTTATCGAGCGGGAGATATTATTGTTACTAATTCTACAAGCTCTAGCGGTATTGTAGGTCATTCAGGTATTTTTATTAACTCAAATACTATCTTGCATACATCTGGGTGGAAAAGCGAACCGTATCCTTTAACAATCTCACTATCAAAATGGAATGATAGATATGAAAAAAGTAAGGTTATAAGGCCAGATTCAGCAACTAAAGGACAGAAGGCGGCAGATGCAGCCATAAAATATTTCAAAGGAAAAACTATCAATTATAAGATTACGCCAAATCCTAGAGATATAAATCCTAATACATATTGTAGTGAGTTAGTATGGTATGCTTATTATAAAGCTGGGTATTCAATCAAAAAGCCATTAATGGACCAAACGGGTATTTATGCATGGTATACTCCTGGCAGTGGGGATTACATTTATCCATATGATTTTGCCAATAAAACCATTATGGATAACTCAGTGAATGCCTTCACTGTAATTGATGATAAATTCTAGCAATGTGAATGTTTGTGAAAAGTAACTTACTTATAAAAAGTTTGATTACAAACCTTCATTTGAAAAATTAATATTGGCTATTTTTAAAAATTTAAAAAAGCACGACTTTTATAAAAGTCGTGCTTTTACTTATTCCATGTATGTTTTTCCATTTAATACATACGATTCTAAAACAACTCTGTTTTTATCTCTTTCTTTATAATAATAGTAAGTTTTCTTATCTTTTTCGAGTTTAACTGCTACCATATAATTTTTATCGCCTTCAAGATTTGCTATAAAAGGCTGAAGGCTTTTAATTTCACTTTTTTTAGTTCCGTTATCAATTAAGTAATGTTCAACAGCTTTTTCAGTGTCCTGTTTTTTGTAAGCAAAATAGCTCCATACACCGCCACCTGCAAATCCTATAAAAATAATAACAGAAGCAATTAACTTTATGAAAAATCTCTTTTTCATATAAAAATCCTCCTATTGATTATTTGGGTCGAGAACAATGTTACAAAACGCCATACTTTTCATCACGAACATCAGTAATGAACATGTGTCCGGGAGCATGCGTAATCATGACCTCAGGCTTCACATGCATTGCGACAGCTTGAGGAGTTACTCCACAAGCCCAAAACACAGGAACTTCACCGTCATGAATCTGAACAGGGTCACCAAAATCGGGCTGATACAGATCTTGAATCCCGATCGCTTCTGGATTTCCAATATGAACTGGAGCTCCGTGAACAGAAGGGAAGCGGCTCGTTACCTGAACAGCTCGAACGACATCTTTTTCAGGAACCGGACGCATGCTAACAACCATCGGACCTTCGAAACGTCCAGCTTTCACGCATTCTATGTTTGTTTTAAACATGGGTACGTTACAGCCGCGCTCGATATGACGAACAGGAATGCCGTTATTCATCAGCGCATGCTCGAACGTAAAGCTACAACCGAGCAGGAAGCCTACCATGTCTTCATTCCAGTGTTCTGTGATATTTGTACACTCTTCAACAAGTTCGCCATGCCGATAGACGTTATACTTCGGTATGTCCACACGTAGATCGGCATCAGGTGCAACAAGTGCAGGAACACCGGAACCTGGCTCAGTTACATCAAGTACCGGACAAGGCTTCGGATTTCTCTGACAGAAAAGGAGGAACTCAAAAGCTAGATCTTTCGGCAACACCACAAGATTTCCTTGTGTAAAGCCATTTGCAAGTCCGCTTGTCGGCTTCCTCCACTCACCGCGGCGTATTAGTTCACGAGCTTCAACTGGAGTTAAACGGTCTAGGGCGTTCATAACAAGCTCCCCTTTTTATAGTAGTATTTATGTGAAAAGTTTTGGAACTTCTGAGTACATCGTATATACACTCATCGCTGCCATGATTATGACTATTGCTACTCCAAATATCGTCATCCACATCGGATGCTTATAATCGCCAACAATCTTTGGGCGGTAGGCTGCAATGAGCATAACACCTAAGGAAATTGGTAAGATCAGTCCATTTAACGCACCAACTAGAATTAGAATTTTCACGGGCTTTCCAATGCTAACAAAAATAGCAGTGGATATTATTATGAATCCGATAATGATCCATTTGTGATATTTTTCAAGATATGGACTGAATGTACGAATGAAAGAAACTGACGTGTATGCAGCACCTACTACAGAGGTTATAGCAGCTGCCCACATGACGACACCGAACATTTTATAACCAATGTTTCCAGCAGCTAATTGAAATACTGAGGCTGGCGGGTTTCCTGGATCAAGTGTTAAACCTTGTGCGACAATACCTAGTGCAGCTAAAAACAGAAATATCCGCATAATAGATGCAATACCAATAGCTGAAATTGATCCTCTTGTTACTTCTTTTAGACTTTCTTTACCTTTAATACCTGCATCGAGAAGACGATGCGCACCAGCGAAAGTTATATAACCTCCGACCGTACCACCGACTAATGTAACAATCGCTATTACATCGATCGTATCAGGTGAGAAAGTTTTAATAACTGCTTCACCAACTGGGGGCTGTGCGGTGAACATGACATATACCGTTAACGCAATCATGACAAAACCGGCAACTTGCGTAAATCGATCCATAGCTTTTCCGGCTTCACGGACAACAAAGACGAGAATTGCTATCACACCACTCATTAATGCACCCAACTCAGGAGTAACGCCAAACAAAACATTTAATCCCAATCCAGCACCAGCGATGTTTCCGATATTAAAGGCTAGACCGCCTATGATGATTAATATGGCTAGGAAAATGCCTAGCCCTGGAAGTACGGCGTTCGCGATATCTTGTGCTCGCTTTTCAGAAACAGCAATTATGCGCCAAACGTTCATTTGCGCGCCAATATCAATAATGATGGATGTTAAAATGACAAACCCAAAACTCGCTGCGAGTATGGATGTAAAGTGCGTCGTTTGTATTAAAAACCCTGGCCCAATCGCTGATGTTGCCATCAAGAACGCGGCTCCTAGCAGAATACTAGCTTTTGACTCTTTCTTCATAACGTACCTCCTAAATTACTTCGTTTCTTGTCGTATTTTAAGTGCGATTCCTTGTTTTAACTGATGCAATTTTTTTTCGCGATCTAAGTAGAGTTGTTGAGCCACTTCATGTGAAACTTCGACAAACTGAACTTTGTCTCCGGGCTTAAGCTGCGCCATAATTGAGAGATCAACCGTGGCGATCTGTCCGATCTTTGGGTATCCGCCAGTAGTTTGACGATCTGCGAGCAGTACGATTGGATTGCCTTCAGAGGGAACTTGAATCGTTCCAAAGCTTACAGCCTCAGAAAGCATCTCTTGTTTCTCTTCGAGAGCGAGTTCAGGTCCCTTTAAACGGTAACCCATCCGATCTGACTGTGAAGTAACCTCAAAATGGTCGGTAAAAAGCTTCATCTGGCTTTCTGTTGTGAACCAGTCGTATTGTCTTCCTTTCATAACCCGGACTTGCGGTTTAGAAGCAGAAGAGGCGATAAAATCAGAAGAGATCGTCCATTGCATCTCCACGAATTTATTCTCTCCAAGCTGTGCTGCTAAAACTCTAGTTATCTTTCCGGAAAGCTCACTGAGTTCGCCGATAGAAAGCTCATCATCATTCTGTAGAGCTTTTCCGTTATGTCCGCCGATTCCAGCTCGTAAATATGTAGATTTACTGTTCATTACTTCTGGCACATCGAAACCGCCCGCAACAGCAAGATATGCACGACATCCTGTTTTACATCCGCCGAATTTTAGCTTGCTGCCCGCCGTCACAAGGACCGAGCGCCATAACTTCACAGGTTTTCCGTCAATAGAAGGAGAAAGATTGCCCCCGCAGATTGAGATCAGCGTATCTTCTTTAAACTCCATATCAGGTCCGAGCAGCGTGAGTTCTAATGTTGCTTCATTCTCAGCATTTCCAACTAAAGAATTTGCTATCCGATGAGCAGTCGTGTCCATGACACCACTCGTGATCACTCCATATTTTTGAAATCCGTAACGGCCAAGATCTTGAACACTCGTTAGGAGGCCAGGCTTTGTAATCTTAATCATCTCGCGTCCTCCTCTATTCTTTGAAACTCTTCTTCTGAGATCGGTACAAACTTGATCTGATCACCCGCTTGAAGCAGGGAAGGCGTATCACCGTCAGGAGTGAAAAGCTTTTCCGGCGTTTTACCGATGAGCTGCCATCCGCCAGGCGTTTCGATCGGATACACGCCTGTCTGTTTGCCAGCGATTCCAACAGAACCGGCTGGAATCTTCAGTCTCGGATTACTTCGTCTCGGTGCTGCGATTTTTTCACTCATCCCACCGATATACGGAAAGCCAGGGGCGAAACCAATCATATAGACCGTGTATTCACCATTCGAATGGATATCAATCACATCGTCAACACTGAGTCCGTTGTGATTCGCGACTTCCTCTAAATCAGGACCAAACTCACCGCCGTAACAGACGGGAATCTCCACCACACGAGGGTCAGCGTCACCATCAATCTCTAACTTTTCTAAAAGCGGTTCCAAAAATGCGCATACTTCATCATAAGGAAGTGTTGTCGTGTCAATCTTTAACGGATCATAAAAAACAGCCACAGTCGTAAAACCAGGAATGGTTTCAATCACCCAATCAAACATATTCTCTTCAAAGAAAGCGGAGACTTTTTTGACTTTTTGCTGGATCTCATGGCTCATGTCTTGTCCGAGTTCAATGATCATGCTGTTATCGCCAAGTGGCTCAATGGTATATTTCATCATCAGATCTCCTGTCTTTTTATGTAAAATTAATCAGAATATTTGTATATTTATAAAGGTCTAGTATATCGGAATATGTGACAAAATCAAACCTACATTCTTAGATTCCCGATAGTAATAATTTCTAGTCCGATTTTTTTATCGTATCAGGTGGTTTATCTTTAAACAAACGTTTAGAATGGGAGGGACTATACCCATGTGGGGAGATGTGAAAAGCGTGTATAATGAACCTATTTTTCTAAAACCTGTATTCAAGGACCGAATCTGGGGCGGTACAAAGCTTCGTGATGAGTTCGGTTATGAGATTCCGACTGAAACAACGGGTGAGTGCTGGGGAATCTCCGCACATTCACACGGGCCGAGTGAAGTCGTGAACGGACCATTAAAAGGAGAGACGCTGAATTCAGTATGGGATAAGCATCGAGAACTTTTTGCTGACCAAGAAGGTGAAGACTTTCCGTTGCTTGTAAAAATTTTAGACGCAAAGACCGACCTGTCCGTTCAAGTACATCCGGACGATTCGTATGCGCGCGAAGTAGAAGGCGAGGCATTCGGTAAAACAGAATGTTGGTATGTGATCGACTGTGAGCCAGGAGCAGAGCTTGTTTATGGGCATCACGCAGGTTCTAAACTTCAGTTTGAAGAGATGGTAAACGAGAACCGGTGGGACGAGCTGCTTCGTAAAGTGGCGATCAAGCCAGGTGATTTCGTCTATGTACCGAATGGAACGATCCACGCGATCGGTGCAGGCACGATGATTCTTGAAACGCAGCAAAGCTCAGATGTTACGTATCGTGTGTACGATTACGATCGTCGTGATGATGAAGGCAATCTGCGCGAACTGCACATCGAAAAATCGATCGAAGTCGCGATGATTCCACATGAAGACGCTGACTTCGAACAAGTGTTGTCAGGTAACGAGGACTTAAGAATCAAAAAACTGGTGAAAGAGAGCTACTTTACCGTTTATCATTGGAATTTAGCTGGTGCTGTTTCGGAAGTCGAAAATCCATCTTATTTGCTCGTAAGCGTCCTAGATGGTGAAGGGGAACTGAAGGTAGAAGGTGGAACGACGTCTACTTTTAGTAAAGGTGACCACTTTATCGTCCCTTCAACAATAAAAAGCTTCGGAATGAACGGTGATGCACGGTTCATCGTGTCACATCCGACTCTATAGGGAAGATGAAGCAACCGGAATGTTAGGATTCCGGTTGTTTTTTGTTGGATAGAGGTGTTGTGAGAAGCTTAACGGTGAAAAGGTGTAGTTTGCAGGTGGTTATAGTAGAGTTAGCGGTGGTCAGAAGCTCATCACAGGTGGAAATACACATCTTACCGGTGGAATCTCGATTTTTATCGGCAAACGTGTAACAAATATAAAAACATGTACCGTAAAAACCCAATAAACTAACGACCCTGCCGATTTTTAGCTAGATCTACCTCTCAATCGTTTACTTTCATAGTAGATTCACGCTTCAACAGTTTTGCCGGCAGCAACAATTCTGTGATTGGTTCATCCTCATTAGCCATCCGCCAAACAAGTTGCTCGATTGCTTTTCTTCCATACAATTGCAGATCAATATCCACTGTTGTAATCTTGGGGTTCGCTAACCGAGATAGTTGTCCGTTATCGAAGCTGCATACGGACGCCTCCTCTGGAACACGAATTCCATTTCGTTGCAGAGAGGACTGCACGAAGAATCCGAGTCCGTCATTCACACAGAACCATGCCGTTGGCGGTGTCGATACTGTTGTAATCAAGTACTTGACGGATTTTTCATCTTCTTCAACAGAGGAGAAGATAAGATTGTCATCCGCAGCCATTTTGTGTTCTTGTAATGCCAACAAATAACCCTCGAGTCGCTCTTGGTAACTTGGCGAGAACCGAGTATCACCGACAAAAGCGATCTTCTCATGCCCCAGGTCAATGAGGTGTTTGACAGCGGTATACGCTGCGAATCGATTGTTCGTTAGTATTGCATCTGCTTGGATCAAAGGGTGGTGGTGATCAATCGTTACGGTTGGTATACCGGTAGAGATCACTTTGTTCATATAGTCTGTACTAATGTGAGAAAGGATGAGCACGCCGTCCACTTGTTTATTCTCAATAAAAGAAGGCAGAGTAAGGTTATCCCTCATCTCATTGCTAATAGATTGAATAAAAACATTCAACCCTCTGTTCGTTGCCTCTTTTTCTACACTTAAATAGATTTCTCCAAAAAAGCTTTGAAGGGAAAACGCGAAATCAGATGCGATCAGTCCGATGTTGCCTGTTTGATGAGAATCGGATCGAGAAGCCATCGTCTTGTAGTGATATCCCAATTCATTTGCTGTTTTTTGTATTTTCTTCCGGGTGGCAGGACTCACACCAGCTTTACCAGACAGAGCCTGTGACACAGAGTTTTTAGAAATATTTAAGGCATCTGCAATATCTTGCATGGATACTTTTTTAGCCATTACTTAAACAAACCTTCCTTGAAAAAAGATTTTGTCACGTTACAAATTAAATATACTGGAAATTTTATAAGATGTAAATGTGATTCGTATATTAGAGAGGTAAAAAGAGTGAATCGTCAGAAAAAAGGATTTGACAGATCATGAAACAAGTGTGATAATCACCTTACATAATGTTACAAATTACATTACAAATCATTCAATATAATTTTTGTAATGTTTTAGCTCTTCCATATTTTTTTAGCATGAAATGATATCGCTTTCATTGTGTGTCGCAGGTTAACCATTCAGTTTAACAAGGGGGATATTTTAATGAAGATGAAAAAGGTAGCATCTCTTTTCCTTACAGCGTGTATCGGTGCATCGGCACTTGCCGGTTGTTCTACGGGTAACGGGGATAAATCAGCCGATGGAGAAACAACTATTGAGTTTTGGGCTGCTCCTAATCCAACACAGCAAGTGTATTGGAAAGAGATGGCGAAGGAGTTTGAAAAAGAGAATCCAAAGATTAACGTGAAAGTAAGCCCTATTAAAGAAAGCCCAACATCTGAAGCGAGTATTCAATCGGCGATCGCAGGTAAGAGTGCTCCAACGATGTCTGAGAACATAAACCGTGGTTTTGCAGCTCAACTCGCTGAAAGCAAAGCGCTCGTTCCGCTCAACGAGATCGATGGTTGGGAGAAGCTTCTGAAAAATCGCAACATGACAGATACGATAAAAACCTGGAAATTTTCGGATGACAATCAATATGTAATGCCAATCTACTCTAATCCTATGTTATTTGGGTGGAGGATTGATGTATTAAAAGAAATCGGAGTTAACGAAATACCACAAACATATAGCGAAGTTCTAGATGCTACTCAAAAATTAAAAGAAAAATACCCTGATAAGTATCTATGGGCGAAGGGGGACCTTGCTGATCCAACGGCTTGGAAGCGATGGTTCGACTTCTTCATGCTATATGATGCTGCCTCAGGCGGAAATAACTTTATCGAAGGTGACAAGTTCGTCGCTGAAGACAAAGCCGGTGTAGAGGTTCTGAAATTTATGGACGACTTGAGAAAAGAAAAGGCTCTTTTAACAAAACAAGCGACAGATCCATTTGAAAGTGCGTTAGGCATCTTCACAGATCTTGGTCCTTGGACATTTAGTTATTGGGAAGAAAAGTTTCCTGAAATGAAGTACAACGAAAACTTTGGGCTTTCACTTCCGCCTGTTCCGGACGGAACAGAGGTGAAAAACATTAACACGTTCGCTGATACGAAAGGAATCGTCGTCTATGCTTCAGCTACTGAAGAAGAACGAAAAGCGGCTATGGAGTTTATGAATTTCGTGTATTCAAATCCAGAGAACGATCTGAAATGGTTAGAGACGACAAAACTACCACCAGCAAGAGATGATCTCTCTACTAATGAATCATTTAAAGCGTTCTTTGATAAAAATCCTGTATTAAAGCCATATGCAGAAGCTGTTCCAAACGCAATTCCTTCCATTGATAACGCCAAATACAACGAACTTCAAACACATATCGGCCGTTACGCTGTGAACCCTGTTGTGAAGGGAGAAGTTGATCCTGAAAAAGGCTGGAACGAGATGAAGAAAGCCATAAAGGAGGAACTTAAGAAATGAAGAAAACAAACGGGACGGGCTGGCTATTCGCCAGTCCTTATCTTTTATATGGAATCGTTTTTTTCGCGATCCCACTCATATGGTCTATGTATCTTTCATTTACGGATTGGAATTTGATCTCCCCCGTTTATTATTTTAAAGGATTTGATAATTTTATAGAGGCAGTGAAACATCCTGGTGTTCAAGCTGCGTTCTTCGTTACGTTCAAATTCATGGCGGCTTTCGTGCCGATGGTCATCGTTTCATCACTTGCAGTAGCTCTTGTTATTCATGGTCTGCCACGCTTTAAAGGGTTATTTTTAATCGGATTCTTCTTGCCTTATTTAGCCTCTGGGGTAGTATCGTCCCTGATTGTAAAAGGCCTATTGTCACACAACAGTGCTTTTAATGTGTTATTACGAAATATCGGAATTGAGATCGACTGGCTGAGCACGCCGCTATCTGCACTATTAGTCGTTGCAGCGATCATCGCATGGAAATTTACCGGTTATTACGCTCTCATTCTGACGGCAGGGTTCGAGGGCATTAATAAAGATGTTTATGAAGCAGCTGCCATTGACGGAGTGACTTCATCACAGCGTTTTTGGAAAATTACGCTTCCCTTGTTGTATCCTGCTTTATTTACGGTGTTGATCCTTTCCATCGGAGTTTCGTTCGGAATCTTCACCGAGGTTTACCAGCTAACTGGAGGCGGACCAAACTATGCGACAAACACTTGGCAGATGGAGATCTTTAAACAAGCGTTTACGAACTTGAGTGCAGGATACGCGTCTGCTGTTGCGATCATTGCTTCTGTCGTGACGTTCGCATCCATCTTTGTAATCAGAAAACTATTAGAGATGTGGGGGAAACGAAATGGTTGGGTCTAAAAAAGGGTTAACTTTTCGCTATGTTATAGCATTTGCGCTACTTATCGTTATGGTTTTTCCCTATCTCTATATGGTCCTCAATTCTTTTGCCGACTGGACGCAAGTGGATAAGAAGGCAATACCGACTGAATTCACGCTGCGCTCTTATGAGTGGCTATTTTCAGGAGGAGAAGCAGGTATTGCCAGACCATGGTTAAAGGCTTTTCTTAACAGTGTAATCGTATCGACCGCATCAACGGCGCTTATGATGGTTACAGGCGCGATGGTCGCTTTTGCTCTTGCAAAAATGAACTTCAAAGGTCGCGATTTTATAAATAACGCCGTATTGTTTCAAATGTTCTTTCCTGCGATCATCTTGCTGATCCCTACCTTTTTAATCATTCAAAACGCGGGACTTTATGACACGTATACGGCGATGATCTTACCAAAAGCATTAAGTCTGTGGGCTGTTTTCATGTACACGAACTTCTTTAGAGCGATACCGGATACGTTTATTGAAGCGGCAAAATAGGACGGAGCTTCAAACTTTCAAATCCTCTATAAAATTGTGATGCCGATGTCAAAGTCCATTACGACTGTTGTCTTCCTTTTCTTATTCATGGAAAGATGGACAGAGCTTCTGTGGGATATGATCGTTGTTCGCAGTGACAGCATGCTGACGCTTAACGTCCTTCTGTCACAGATGTTTGGGCCATACGGCGGTTATCCTGGTCCGATGTACGCAGCATCCGTACTACTGACAGTGCCGATCATCATCTTATTTTTATGTTTTTCTAAACAGTTTAAAGAAGGCATGCAGTTTACGCTTAAATAGGTTGAAGGAGAATAAGTATGATAAAAAAATGCGAAGTTTTAGTAGAAGAATATTTGGAAAAAGAGCAGCCGAAGAATCCGGAAAAGTTATCGTTTACGGGTGTGGGTGAACGTGATGTTTATAACATTACAGCCCCATTTCTAGATAATGGAGAGCTTGTGATCGCAGGACGTGTTGAATCGCGTGACAGCGAGCATTCAGACGTTTATTTCTTCGTAAATCAAAAGGGTGTATGGATGCCAAAAGAAGGTGCAACGGTTCTTCAACTACAAGACCCTTTTGTAACAAAGATATCCGGTGAGCTCATTCTAGGAGGGGTAGAGACCTTCCCGCATCCTACGAATGAAAGTGCGCTCGGCTGGAGGACGGTGTTTTACAAAGGTTCTTCTATCGATGATCTGACTTTGTTTTTCACAGGACCTGATGGGATGAAGGATTTGCGGCTTGCTGAATTAAGTGATGGAAGCATCGCGGTGCTAACCCGTCCCCAAGGAGAGAAAGGCGGACGAGGGAAGATTGGTTTTGTGCGTATATCATCATTAGATGAGTTGACTATTGAGGTTATTGAAGACGCACCTCTTTTAGATGGACAGTTTGCTGAAGGTGAATGGGGTGGGGCAAATGAACTACACCTCCTGAAGAGCGGACGAGTTGGCGTGCTCGGACACATCGCACGTTTTGATGAAGAAGGAAATCGTCATTACTACCCAATGGTATTTTCTCTGAATCCAGAAACAGGGGAACATACTGACATTCAGCTTATTGCAATCCGGGATGATTTTTTGGCAGGTGCGTCCAAACGAACAGATTTGATAGATGTTGTATTTAGCGGTGGGCTTGTGCGGAAAGAAGACGGTACAGCAGTATTTTATGCAGGTATAAGTGATGCTGAGGCTCATCGGATCACTATCAAAGATCCGTTCTTACAATATGAGAGATAAGGGGATAAGCAACATGAATGTATACCGTTATGAAGAAAACCCGCTCGTTACACCTCGGGATGTAAAGCCGCATCGTGACGATTTTGAAGTAATCGGTGCGTTTAATGCCGGCATTGCACAGTATGAAGGGGAAGTTATCATGCTCTTGCGTGTGGCAGAGCGTCCCATAAGTGATGATCCTAATATAGTAAAAGCGCCTGTTTACAATCATGAAACAGGTAAGCCTGAGATTCACTCGTTGAGTCTAGATGATGAGCGTTTTGATTACTCCGATCCGCGCGTGATTTGTGAAAAGAAAAATGGAAAGAGCTTTTCGTATTTGACTTCATTATCTTATATACGTCTAGCTCGAAGTAAGGATGGCAGGAATTTCACAATCGATGATGAGCCGTTCATCTATCCGTCAAATGAACAGGAAACTTTCGGCATTGAGGACCCCCGCGTTACTCAAATTGGGGATACGTATTATATATATTATAGTGCGGCTTCTGCGGCTGGTGTGGGTGAGGCACTTGTATCAACAAAGAATTTTCAGCAGGTTGAGCATCACGGTATGATTTTTTGTCCAGAAAATAAAGACGTGCTCATTTTTCCTGAAAAAATAAACGGATTGTATTATGCATTACATCGCCCTGTTCCTAAAAGTACGGGGTCACCTGAGATCTGGATCGCGGAATCTACCAACCTCTTACACTGGGGGAACCACAAACACTTGATCGGATTGCGTGAAGATATGTGGGATAACGGTCGTATAGGCGGGGGAGCCGTTCCGATTAAAACAGAGCACGGCTGGCTAGAACTCTATCATGGTGCATCAAAAGAAGATCGATATTGTATGGGAGCGGTCTTACTAGATTTAGAGAATCCAAGTAAAGTCATCGCACGATCAGAGACACCCATTCTAGAACCAGAAGCGGATTATGAAGTTGACGGATTCTTTGGTAATGTAGTGTTTTCGTGCGGAGTGCTTGTTGAAGGTGATGTTGTTAAGATGTATTATGGTGTTGCAGATACATCAATGGCATGCGCCGAGCTTAGTCTGCAGGAAATCATAGAGTCGATGAAGTATTTGTAAGGATGCAAACAAATTAAACATTTGTTTAATAGAATATGAAAACGGAGTGAAGCCAAGTGAAGTTAGGCGCAATTGAAGCGGGCGGCACTAAGTTTGTGTGTGGAATCGGAAATGAGGACGGAGAAGTTATTGAAAGAATCTCTATCCCTACAACAACCCCTGAAGAAACGATGAGACACGTTGTTGATTACTTTAAGGAAAAAAAGGTGAATGCTGTAGGAGTTGGTTCATTCGGGCCGGTTGATCTTGATGTTTCAAGTGTAACTTATGGATACATCACAAGTACGCCAAAAAAACATTGGAATCAGTATGATTTAGTCGGTGAACTGAAGAAGCACTTCCAGGTTCCGATCGGATTTGATACGGATGTGAATGCTGCCGCTCTAGGTGAATCTCTCTGGGGTGCCGCCAAAGGTCTAGATAGCTGTCTGTATATGACGGTTGGAACTGGAATTGGTGTAGGAGCTGTTTCGGAAGGGAAGCTGGTGCATGGGATGCTTCACCCAGAGATGGGCCACATTCTCGTTAGGCGACATGTTGAAGACCATTTTGCAGGAAGCTGTCCCTTTCATGGTGATTGTCTAGAAGGGATGGCGTCAGGTCCCGCGATCGAAGCACGCTGGGGCAAGAAGGGCGTAGAGCTCGCGTCGGATCTAGAGGTGTGGGAGCTAGAAGCTTATTATCTCGCACAAGCTCTTGTAAACTACATTTTGGTGCTCTCTCCAAAACGTATTGTGATCGGCGGTGGCGTAATGAAACAAGAACACCTATTTCCGCTCGTACGAAACGGGGTGGTTCAGCTGTTAAACGGCTACATTCAACACGAAAATGTACTGACTCGAATTGATAAGTATATTGTACCGCCTGGTTTGGGTGACAACGCAGGTTTGTGTGGGGCTTTAGCTTTGGCTAGGCAGGCATATGCTATTAGAAAGACAAGCTGACTCTGGGAAAAGAGTCAGCTTGTCTTTTTCTATACTTATTTACTTTTTTTGGGCAAACAGCTGGCTAACGATAATAAGAGAATCATCGCTTCCGATACCGTAAAGAACAGGATGAGATATTTTTGAGCATCGTCAGCCCAGCTCCCTTTGTTTAATAGTAGTAAACCAATCATCGCTAGCAAGACTATGTTGGCTTTCCCTAAAAATGAAAATCCTCGTTTTAATGAAAAGGTTTTGTTCATGGGCAATTCTCCTTGAGACATCTGGTATTTAAAATTAAGTATGATGTGATGAAGTGTACAAGACTACTCTTAATCTTTTAAATTATCCATTAAACATAACTAGAAGGATCAACCAGTTGACTAGTAGCAGAAAAAAGAAAAGGAGAGCCAACAATTTGTTGATTATAAATGGTATTAAGCTTAGCACGGATTGAACAGCATGGTTCAGACCGTAAAAAGCAAATGTAGTATATTTGTTTATTAGTGAGAGAACATCATTTTTGTTTGTAAGAAAACTATTGTTATAGCGTTTAATAGTGACACGTTGTATAAAAATAGAAAAGAACGCGATGATGGCGTTGGATAATAAAAGAAGCATGATTATAGTTGTGGGAAAAGCTATGTCAATCCCTACAAAAATTAGTGATAAAAGAGAAAGGAATAGAATGGTTAGAAGTATACTGATTAATTTCGCAGCCATAAAAAACCTAAACCTTTCTTAATTATGGAATAAATAGATAGTTCAAGAATAGCACAAGGTATTCAGACTTCATAAAAATTACTTTATACACCTATAAATATTAAATTCATAATTCGCCAATCCTAAACTCCAATATTACTAATAGATCAACGAACTTCATTTATACCACGTCACAATTTTTAGAAAATTATATTGTAACCGTTTACAAGTTGATTTATAATATTTAAAAGTGAAACGTTTCTATTGGTAAAATGAGGATTTCTGGTATTGAACAACAATTCAAACGTTTAGATTTACCAAAAACCCTATTTTTTTGCACGATATCGAAACGTTTCGAATAGCTATACCCACACGCATCAATGATATGATCTTATCCATTTTTACTCCAGTACCCCGGTTTTTTCCGGATGAAGAGGTGATTTATGAAGAACATAGCAATAAAAGATGAAAAGGTGATCGTAGACGGTCAGGAGGTCTTCTTGTTCGGAGGTGAACTTCACTACTTCCGAATTCCGAAGCAAGACTGGCGCGAGCGCATTCAGCAAGTTAAAGAAGCTGGCGCGAACATGATCAGCACGTACGTGCCGTGGATTTTTCACGAATATGAGGAAGGTGTTACGGATCTTACCGGAACCTCTCGCCCAGAACGTGATCTACATACGTTTCTGCAGCTCGTAAAAGAAGAGGGAATGTACTGCTTAGTTCGTCCGGGACCATACGTCATGGCAGAGATCGTGGATCATGGTGTTCCAACGTGGTTCATCGATAACTATCCGGAAGCGGTAGCGAAAACGAACGCTGGCGAGATTCATCCAACCCGAGTCGTGAGTTATAGTCATCCAACATTCTTAGAAAAAACAGAGCTTTGGTATGAAAAGGTATGTGCTGTTATTAAGCCGTTTCTCGTAACGAACGGCGGTCCGGTTATTCTATTCCAGCTCGATAACGAAGTGGGAATGTTCCACTGGGTAACGAACCAACCTGATTTCAATGCATCAACATTACAAGAGTTTGAACAACATCTAAGAACGAAATATACAGAGCAATCGTTTCAAGAAACATTCCGCATTCCGTTTAGCGACATCCAACCGTTCGCCGAAAACATGACAAAAAAGCCTGAAGCAATCTACGCTCACGCTTTAAGAAATGAATTTGGACTCTTTTTAAGACAGCATTACAAGCGTTTCATTGAGCATCTGAAACAGTCAGCAGAAGATAAAGGCATCGACGTTCCGTTCGTCGTGAACATTCATGGTTTTCATGGAATCGATATCTTAAAGCGCGGAACGATGTATCCGATCGGCATTTCGCAGCTGCTCGAGACCGCTAAGATCGAGAACACGCTCATGGCGGGTGATTATTATATCGGCAACATCGAGTATGACAGCTATGTGGACATCGTTTTAGCGAACGCCTTTACAAAAGCAATTCAGTGGAAAGAGCAGCCGCTTTTCTCAGCTGAGTTCCAAGGCGGAAGCATTCATGATAAACCGAAGCTTCAACCGACAACGTTTGATCTGACGACGCGGTTATGTATCGCGGACGGAATGAACGGTGTGAACTATTACATGTTTGGTGCAGGCGAGAACTATGAAAATATCGGCTTGTTCGGTAGACGTCACGATTGGCAGGCACCACTTACTAAGTCGGGTCAGAAGAATCCGCACTATCCGGTGATTCAGCATATCGGAAAGATGCTTCAGACATTTGAGAGCTCTCTTCTGCAAACGAAGCCAGTCGTTGATACGCATCTTGGTTTTTATCCGGATTATTACATGACAGAGTTTCATGATGAGCATACGAAACACATGGTCGACCAGATTCAGCGTGATCGTGAAACCTTTATGGCGAACGGCATCGCAAAGGCACTTCGCGTGAACAACATCATCTATGATGCGATCAACGTGCAGGATGATGACGAGATCGATCCAAACAAAATTCATTCTCTTTGGATGTTTACCACAGAGTGGATGGATGAAAACATTCAGCAAAAACTCGTCATGTATCTAGAGAACGGTGGAAAGCTTATCCTGTTCCCGACGATCCCGACAAAAACGCTGAAAAATGTACCATGTACGATTCTGAAAGATTACATCAACGTATCGGTAATAGAAACAAAGCACCGCGTGTTCGGTCAGATTGATCAGGCGGATAACGTGTTGATCGACCGAGCTGAAATCTATGAAACAACAGATGGCGCGTTCGCGCATATCGAGGACAAGCCTAACGAAGTGATCGCTTTTGAAAAGCAGCTTGGCAAAGGTCATCTCTATATGTTTGGAATCGGCATGGATCACGGCTTTCATTATCAAAACGACATCATCGTCGATCTTGCCAAACGAGCAGAGATCAAGAGTCGTTTCACACTAGAAGAAGAGCTTGATATTACCGTTCGATCTTCACCAGAAAAAGGAGACTTCTTCTTTCTTCAAAACTTTGATGAATTTAAGAAGACAACGACGATTACGTACGACGGAGCAACCCTTTTCGGTGGAAAAGAAATTTCGATTCCAATGCGAAGTGGGCTCATGCTGCCGGTCAATGTACCGTTACATGAAGACCTGTTCATCGAATACGGAACGGGTGAAATCTATGAAACGGTACAGCACCAAGACGAGATCTCACTCACAATAAAAATGGTTCAAAAAGAAGAAGGATTCGTCTTCCGTTCCACCTCCTGGAAACCTGTAGACACCAAAGAGGTTTCAATAGAGGAAGTCCAAGAGCACACATACAAAGTGCTGATTTCAACAACAGAAGACACAGCACCCATCCGGTTTCAACCAGCGTTCGCAAACGCTATTCAACCATAAGTACCAACAAGGCTATTTCTACCTGTTGCACCTGAAGTATTTGGACTTTTATCATCTCCGAATAAGTTGATTGGAGTGCAGGGTGCGAGACTCCTGGGGGATCAGCGGGACAGGTGAGACACCTAAGGGCACAAGGTGCCGAGGTGACTCACCGCACGCCCCCCGGAAAGCGAGCACCTGAAACGGAAATCAACACTTTCAAAAGCAACAGAGCAAAATAGCCCAAAAAAATTAAATCGGGAGTTGATAGGTAATGAAGAAAGTATTATCACTATTCATGATCATCGCACTGCTATTTTCAGTAGCAGCTTGTAGCTCAGATGACAAAGCAAGCTCTGACGACAAGAAAGAAAACGTAACCATCTCGTATGCAAGCTGGTCACTTGGTACTGAAAAAGAACAAAATCTTGAGCGCCTTATGATCCAAGCGTTCGAAAA
This sequence comes from Fictibacillus nanhaiensis, assembly GCA_016401345.1. Taxonomy (GTDB): domain Bacteria; phylum Bacillota; class Bacilli; order Bacillales; family Fictibacillaceae; genus Fictibacillus; species Fictibacillus phosphorivorans. The sequence continues at coordinate 118,560 of JAEACG010000006.1, forward strand.
AAAGCATCCGAACATCAAGGTTAAGATCGACGAGTCGATTAACCCGACAGACTGGAACGGAACACTAGCTGCTGCAGCAAGTGCGGGCAAGATGCCAGACGTTTTCGCTCTACCACAGATTCCATCATCACTATCTAACGATTGGTTGATGGACATCACGAAAATGACGGAAAAAGATAAAGATTTTGCTAACATTCCAGAAGCAGTTCGCGAATCAGCGACTTACAACGATAAAGTGTATGCGGTTCCATTCGCACAGCATTTCTTAGGCTACTTAGTAAACAAAGATCTATTTAACGAAGCGAACCTCGATTACCCTGAGTTTGGTTTTTCACTAGAAGAGTACTCGAAATCCATTAAAGAAGTAACGAACATCAACAAAGGTGTAGCTGGAACGAACCACGCGTTCTCCGTAACAGACTGGTATCCGGCAGCAGCTAACCCAGACATGGGCTGGTATACGGTTAAAGACGGACAGTATTCTCTTGATTCAAAAGAGTTTATCGCAGGAGCGAATCTTGCAAAAGAAATTACAACGAACAACTACGCGTACGAGTCACTTCCAGATGACTTGAAAGCGAACTTTAAAGGGGAAAATCCAGAAGAAGTATGGATGAACGGACAAGTTGCTGTAAAATGGGACGGCACTTGGGGAGTTCCTGCTCTTGTTGAAAAAGGAACGTTTGACTTTGACTTCATCGGACTTCCTGGTGGAAGAACGGGTGTAACGAACGACTTTGTTGGAATCTCTAAAACGAGTAAGCACGCTGAAGAAGCATTCCTTTTCTCTAAGTGGATGTCATTCGGTAAAGAAGGTTTCATGAAGCGTATGGAAATCGCTGAAAAAGAAGGGAAAGCTCTGAACACACTACCAGTTAACGCAGATCCAGAAATTTTAGAAGAGTACTTCGCGATCAATGAAGTGCCTGGAATTAAGACAGCTTATGACAACTTAGACAACGCAGTCGTTGAGCCGGTTAAAACCGTACCTGGCTATGTAGATGCACGTTGGGAAGCACCAACAGGCGTGAAGGTTGGAGAAGAAGCGAACGCGAAAGTGGCTGTCATTTTAGATAACGTGATCAAAGGAAACCTGAAGATCGAAGACTACGCAAAACAGCTTGATCAGTTAGCAGACCAAAAGAGCAAAGAAGCTAGTGAGGCTTTAAAAGATAAATAGAAAGCCTGAAGTTTAAGGGGAGGTTGATAGTATGAAGTTTAAAAGATTTCTTTGGTTAGGTTTAGCGCTGTGTCTCATTATTCCACAACCATATGCATCTGCTGAAGGCAACAGTCAGGATAATAAGCCTGCCGAACAAGTCGTGGAGGAAAACTATCATACCGTCCTTAACAGTTGGGAGAAGAAAGGGACAGGGGACGCTTCAGAGTTTGAAGCGTCTGTCTCTCCTTCTGATTTTAAGATCAAAGACAAGAAGAATTTATTGTCAGAATCAGAGAGTAAGGGCTATAACGATCGTGTTTTCTATTGGCATAACCGTGAGTCCGTTTCTTATGAAGTGAATGTGGAGGAAGCGGGACTTTATGAGCTAGCGTTTGATTATTATCCACTGAGCAACGAGGTTGTTCCAATAGAGGGCGCCATTCAGGTAAACGGTAACTATCCTTTTTATGAAAGCCGCAGAATCGTGTTTCCGGCCGACTGGAAAAACGAGAAAAATACCTTCGAGAAAGATCGGTTTAATAACGACATGATTCCGAAGCAAAAGCGGATCGAGCGTTGGAACACGTTAACAGCGGAAGATGCGAGTCAGCTTCAATCTGAGCCGCTTCGTTACGAACTGAAAAAAGGAAAAAATACGATCCAGCTTACGAACCTTTCAGGTGAGATGCTGCTAGGCAAAGCATACGTTAAATCACCTAGCGATCTACCAAGCTATAAAGAATACGTAAAAAAACATGAAAACGCAAAAGTGGCGGACACGTTGATCACACGTGAAGCTGAGAAGGACTATGAAAAAAACAGCTCGTACATACGTCCTTTTGCAGCAGATGATTCATCAGCGGTACCGAGCTCTCCAAAGAACCTTCTATTAAACACACTAGGTTCTGAATCGTGGAAAGACTCCGGCCAGACGGTGAACTGGAACGTCAACGTGAAAAAAGATGGTTTTTACAAGCTAACATTTAAAGTACTGCAGAACAAAGAGACGGGTGGTCCGGTTTTCCGAAAACTGTTGATCGACGGCAAAGTTCCGTTTCAAGAAGCTTCACCCGTTACGTTTCCATTCAATAAAAACTGGGATAACGTCACGTTAGAAAATAAAGAAGGTAAAGCGTATCTGTTTTATTTATCAAAAGGTAAGCATCAGATCGGTCTAGAAGCGGATGCCGCACCTGTTGAGCCCGTTCTTCATACGACGAACAAAGTGATGCGCGAGATGGAAGAGCTGACGCTTGAAATCCGAAAGCTTACAGGAAATCAGACAGATACATCTCGTGGCTGGAAGATCAGCGAGTACATTCCAGGCATCGATAAAAAACTGGCTGGCTGGGCGGATGAGCTAGAGAAAGAACTGAAGTACCTCAGAAAACTTGATAACTCAAAAGAAGATTCAAAAGATATGGTCTCGCTTGAGATGGCGGTTCAAAAGCTAAGAGCTCTTAGCAAAAAGCCGAATGAGATTCCAAGCCGACTCACAGAGCTGTCAGAAGGATCGTCTTCAGCGGCACAGCTGCTCGGAAACATGCTCGTGACTTTGCCGGAACAGCCGTTAACGGTCGACCGTTTCTACGTGCATGGTGACGAAAAAGAAGTGCCAGATGCAGAAGCCGGTTTTTGGGAAAAGCTGATCGACTCGATTCAACGCTTCTTCTTATCGTTCTTCTCAGAGAACTACTCGGCGAGTGAAGCGGAAGAAGATACGTTAGAGGTTTGGGTGAACCGGCCGCGTCAATACGTTGAACTTTTACAAAATTTGTCTGATCAAAACTTCACGCCAGAAACAGGAATTAAAGTAAAGTTCTCAATTATGCCAGAAGAGCAGAAGCTGATTCTTGCAAGTGCTTCAAACAAACAGCCAGACATTGCGCTTGGTATCTCTTCATGGTTGCCGTACGAGCTATCCATTCGTGGTGCGGCCGTTGATCTGCATCAATTCAATGACTTTGAAAAGTTCAGCAAGCAGTTCTCACCAGGAGCTTTTCTGCCGCTTATGATCGGTGATTCGGTCTATGCGATGCCAGAGACACAAGATTTCTTTGTGCAGTTTTACCGAAAAGATATCCTGCAAGCACTAGGTCTTCCGGTTCCAGATACGTGGGATGACGTGAAGAGCATCTTGCCAGAGCTTCAGCGTTTTGGGATGAACTATTATACGCACATCGCTGGTGCAACAGGGTTTAAGCCGTTCCAAGCAACCGCTCCATTCGTGTATCAGTTTGACGGAGATCTGTACGGAAAAGATGGGATGAAGACGGCGATCGGAACAGAAGAATCGCTAAAAGGCATTCAGTTCATGGCAGAGCTGAACACGATCTACAGCATGCCGTTACAAGTACCAAACTTTTATAACCATTTCCGATATTCAACACTTCCTATCGGAACAGCAAACTTTACGACATATACACAACTTACAGCAGCGGCTCCAGAGATCGCAGGATGGTGGGATATTGCACCGCATCCTGGTGTGAAGAAAGAAGACGGAACAGTGGAACGCTGGGCTACTGGTTCAGGTCAGTCCGCGATGATCTTTAAAGGGACGAAGAGCAAGGAAGATTCGTGGGAGCTTTTAAAATGGTGGCTGTCAGAAGATACGCAGACCGAGTTCGCGACTAATCTTCAGATGCTGTACGGACCAGAGTACATGTGGAACACTTCTAACCTAGAGGCGTTTAAGAGTCTTCCGTGGCCAGAACAGCATAAGAAAACGATTTTAAAGCAATGGGAGTACCTGTACGAAGTACCGAAGAATCCAGGTTCGTACATGATCGAGCGTGAGCTTTCGAACATCTGGAACCGCATCGTGTTCGACGGTGTAAACCCGAGATCGGCAGTTGACGATTCCGTTGTTGCGATCGACCGGGAGATCAAGCGAAAGATGGAAGAGTTCGGATATGTGAAAGACGGCAAGATGGTCAAGCCGTATCCGATTCCTACCATAGAACAAGTGAAAAGTTGGGCAGGCGATGAGAATGAAAAAGAAACCAAATAAACGAGATTATTCACCGTGGATGTTCCTTGCTCCGTATATCATCTTTTTTACAACGTTTATCATCATACCTGTTGCAGCGGCAATCCTATTGTCATTCACGTATTTTAACGCGATCGAGACACCATCGTTCATCGGGTTGAGCAACTATGTCGGTCTGATCACACAGGATGAAGTGTTCATGCAGAAGATCCTGCCGAACACGTTAACGTTCGCACTGATCGTGGGCCCTGGCGGGTATATCTTATCGTTCATACTCGCTTGGGCGCTCGCTCAAGTGCCAAAGCGCATGCGAACAGTACTTGCGCTGGTCATCTACTCTCCATCCATGACAGCAGGTGTTGCGATGGCCGTTGTTTGGACGATCATCTTCTCTGGAGATGAAACCGGTTATCTTAACAGCTTGCTTCTAACGATGGGTGTTTTGTTAGAGCCGATCCAATGGTTGCAGTCACCTGAGTATTTGATGAAAATTATGATCTTTGTAACGCTTTGGGGCTCTATGGGTGTCGGATTCCTTGCGATGTTATCAGGTGTTCTAAACATTAACACTGAGATCTATGAAGCAGGATACATCGACGGCATCAACAACCGTTTTCAAGAGATCATCTATATCACGATTCCGTCCATGAAGCCGCAGATGTTGTTCGGCGCGGTCATGGCAGTCGTTGGTACATTTCAAGCTGGTGCGATCGGGGTAGCGCTATCGGGTGCCAATCCGACACCGCAATATGCGGGTCAGCTAATGGTCAACCACTTAGAAGATTATGGATTTATCCGTTATGAGATGGGTTACGCAGCAGCGATCTCGGTCGTGCTGCTCATCGTTGTATATCTGTTCTCGAAAGTAGCCTGGAGGCTGTTTGGAGAGAAAGACTAGCGAAAAAGGAGTGATCAACATGTCAGCCTTTCAAGGGACAAGAATGAACCCGTCAAAGTTTCATAAAAGTCAGCTGAAATTTCTTGCGTTTTTAATACCACTGGCTGTCTTTATGGCTTTGCCGATCGTCTATATATTCTTTCATGCGTTCAAACCGATCGACGAACTGTTCGCGTATCCACCGCGCTTTTTTGTAGAAAACCCAACATTGCAGAACTTTGTAGACCTTTTTACAAAGACGAACGATACCGGTGTTCCGATGTCGCGCTTTTTGTTCAACTCTGTTGTGATTACGCTGATCGTTGTTGTTCTGACCGTGATTATCAGCACGATGGCAGGCTACGCGCTGTCTAAGAAAAATTTTAGAATGAAAAAAGCGATCTTTGAGATCAACACGTTAGCGCTCATGTTCGTACCAGCAGCGGTTATGATTCCGCGCTACCTTTTGATCGACGAACTCGGCTTGATCAATACATTTTTGGTTCACATCCTGCCGTTACTCGCAATGCCGATCGGTCTGTTTCTCGTCAAACAGTTCATCGATCAGATACCGGATGAACTGCTCGAAGCAGCGAGGCTTGATGGAGCATCTGATTTTCAGATCTTCGTACGGATCATCATACCGCTCGTCAAACCTGCGATTGCGACCATCGCGATTCTATCGTTCCAGCTTGTTTGGAACAGCGTTGAGAGTTCGTCACTCTATGTGAACGACGAAGGACTGAAGACGTTCTCGTTCTACATGTCGACGTTAACTTCAACGGTTGAAGGAAACAACGTAGCAGGACAAGGACTCGCAGCAGCTGCTTCCTTAATCATGTTCGTACCAAATCTAATCATCTTTATAATTCTGCAGAGCCAGGTGATGAACACGATGGCCCACTCAGGAATCAAGTAAGAAAGTAGGAGGGGGGAGAAATGAAGCGCATTGCCCAAGTTGTAGCATTATTGGTATTCCTGCTTGTTCCGATCTACTCTACCGCTTCTGCATCTGTCCCTTATCAGACAGAAACGTTATCAGCAGACGGTCAGACGATTGAAACACAGACTGCCTACACACCGGTCGGCACCTTGTTGCCAGATGTTGAGATCATGAACCCAGAAGATATTTTCTCTGATACAAAAGGAAACCTATATATAGCGGATTCTGCTGCAAAAAAGATTCTTGTCGCCGATAAGAACGGGAAATTTGTCCGCGAGATCGGGAAAGGTGTTCTTAAATCACCAACCGGCGTCTATGTGGACGAAAACGAAAAAATCTTTGTAGCGGATTATGAAGAAGAAAAGGTATTCCGCTTTTCACAAGACGGCAAGGTCGAAGAGCAATATGGAAAGCCAGATTCACCGCTTTTTGGTAAAAGCTCTTCTTTTAAACCGCAAAAAGTAGCGGTTGACCGCCGCGGCAGCATCTATGTGATCAGTGAAGGCTCAACGAACGGAATCATTCAGCTTAGTAAAGATGGCGGATTTCTCGGTTATTACGGTGTAAACAGCACAGAAGGATCGTTTGGCACGTTTTTGCAGAAGCTTCTCACTTCAGAGAGCAAAAAAGCAAATATGTTCATGAAGACACCTCCCGCGCCAGATAACATAGCGCTTGATGATCAAGGTCTCGTCTATTCTGTGACAGAAGGGACGACGAACGAAGTCATCAAAAAGCTAAACGTTGCCGGAAAAAATATGCTGTTCCCGGATATTTCAGATGAGAAGTCGTTACAAGATATCGCGGTGGATCACGACGGAAATATGTTCGTCGTATCAAGCACCGGTGAGATCTATGAATATGACAGCTTCGGAAATTTGCTATTCATCTTCGGTGGTAAAGACGATGGAACAAACCGTCTTGGGTTGTTCAAACAGCCGACAGGCATCACGATCGATCCTGATGGCAGATTGTACGTAACAGATAAAGAACGAGGCATGATTCAAGTCTTTGAATCTACTGCTTTTTCAAAACAAGTGCATGAAGGAATCGCGCTTTTTAAAGAAGGGCGTTATGTAGAAAGTCAGAAATATTGGGAAGAAGTGCTGAAGATGAACTCTTCGTTCGGTCTCGCGCATTCTGCCATGGGCTCTGCTTACTACAAACAGCAAGACTATGATAAAGCGCTAGAAGAGTATGAGTTTGCAAACGATGTGTACGGTTATTCCGACTCGTTCTGGGAAGTTCGTCACGCGTGGATGCAAGAGAACCTGGAAACGGTGTTGTTCGCGTTAATTTTCTTCGTCATTTTGTACTATACCGTTAAAGTGATCGACAAAAAGAAAGGCATTTTGGATCAGCCTCGTAATGGGTTGCGGGCGATTAAGAAACAAAGATTGATAGGAGAATTGCTCTTCCTATTCAAGTTCTTCCGTCATCCGATCGATAGTTTTTATTATCTGAAAAAGAAACAGTACGCGTCGATTCTATCAGCGACGATCCTATATGTAATCTTAATCGTCGAGTATATTTACAGCCGCTTCTATACCGGGTTTATCTATAAAACGGTGAGCAGCGATGCGAACTTAGTCGGCGAGCTTCTCTTACTACTCGTACCAATCGCGTTGTTTATTGTCGTTAACTATCTCGTTAGTACGATCAACGACGGTGAAGGAAGGTTTAAGGACATCTATATCGGAACGATCTACTCGCTCGCTCCGTTCCTCGTATTCAGTCCGATCCTGACCCTATTGTCGAACGTGCTGACTTATAATGAAGCGTTTGTTTATGTTTTCTCAATCCGCATCATCTACGCATGGTGTCTGATCATTCTTTTCATCATGTTAAAAGAGATCCACAACTACACGTTCTCAGACACGATCCGCAACATCTTCGTCACGCTGTTCGGTATGGTGATCATGCTTCTTGTTGTGTTCATCGTGTTCGTGTTGATCGATCAAGTGTACGATTTTGTTTATTCCATCATAAAGGAGGCTGTTCTTCGTGTATAAAAAGATAACCATCGCGCTTCTTACCTTGCTCGTACCGATTTCTGTATTCGCTGCAAAAGATGATAAGAAAAGTACGGAGCAGCCTCCTGTACCGACTGAGAAAAGCCAAAATGTGATGAAGTATACATCTTCATCGTTTACGAAGCCTGAGAAAACAGATGGTGCTCCGATCAAACAGAAAAATTCGTTTCAAGGCTTTGAAAAAGCAGCCGAGAACGAAAATCTTGCTCTTTATGTGAACGAAGAAACGCTCGCGATCAAGATCGAGAACAAGAAAACAAAATACGTTTGGAACTCCGGGCTCGATAACCCCGATCAGTACCGATTGAACAAAACGTGGGAACAGATGGCTCAATCTGCGATCACTGTTGATTATATGGATCGTCGCGGAAAGGTGAAAACCGAGAGCATCACGACAAACGATTCTAGACCACGTGTGAAGATGAACGATAAAGGATTCACCGCTTCTCTTTACATGAATCAGTCGAAGTTAGAATTTGAAGTGAACGTAGAGCTTCAAAAAAACGATCTTGTTGTTTCAATTCCTGAGAATGAGATTAGGGAAAACAAGTATACGAAGCTCATCTCGATGCGCGTTTATCCGTTTTTAGGTGCGGTGAACAAGAGCGACATCAACGGCTACATGTTCATCCCAGACGGATCGGGTGCATTGATTCGTTATGAAAAGAACGGAACAAAAGCCGATGCACCGTTTACAGGATCCATTTACGGTGATGATGAAGCCTTTTTAAAAACGAAAGTGAAGAAGGAAGAAGATGAAAAAGTAACACCGGTTGAGCAGATCAAGATGCCGGTATTCGGAGCGGTTCATGGTGTGAAGCAGAACGGATTTCTTGCTGTGATTGAAGAAGGCTACAGTCATGGTGACATTTTAGCGTATCCGTCAGGCGTTTCGACCGACTTTAACTGGATTTCTTCTGAATTTCATTTTAGAAAAGAATATTATCAGCCTACGAGTAAGAACATGAAGGGTTTGAACGTATATCAAAAAACGAAGAACCCTTTCGGCGTTAAGCTGAGATACATGTTCTTACAAGGAGAGGACGCTGATTATGTAGGGATGGCGAAAGCGTATCAAAACCATCTTTCTGAAACAAAACAGCTAGACAAAAAAGACGACCAAACTGGCGTCAGACTTGAATTTCTAGGTGGCGAAGTGAAGGAAGGTCTATTGTGGGACTCTGTTCTGTCGATGACGAAGGTGACAGACATTCCGAGCATGACATCTGAACTCAAAAAAGACATCGATGATCTGTTTGTCGTCTATAAAGGCTGGTCGGAAGGCGGTCTAACCGGTACATTGCCTCAGAAGTTTCCGTTTGAAAGTGAACTCGGAAATAGTGACGACGTAAAGAACACGATCGACAGTCTTAAAAAAGATAACATTCCGCTTTATTTTTATAGTGATTATACAAAAGCGTACGACGGAGCTTCCGGTTATTCCGGCAGCAAAGACGTAGCGAAGAAAATCAGTGCCGAGACGATCTCACACAGTGAAGATAAGAAGACCCTATATTATCTTTCTCCAGAAAAATCTCTTGTGATCGCCAAAGAGGATGCAAAGGAATTTAAGGAACAGGGCATTTCAAACGTAGCAATCGATACGAGCGGGTACACGTTGTTCTCTGACTTTAGCGGAAAGAAATCGAGCGAGCGAAACCAGACGATCAAAACGTATCAAAAGCTGTTTGGGACGTTGAACAAAGAAGTAGGAAATGTTGCTCTCTACGAGCCGAACACGTATCTATGGAATCAAACGAATCGCTATCTCGACATTCCGATGAACGCGTCAAACTATGTGTTTGAAACAGATACGGTGCCGTTTTTGCAGATCGTGCTAAAAGGCTATATGCCATATTACGCACCGTTCTCGAACTTTCAGTCAGATTCAGAAGATCAGATGTTGCGCATGATTGAGTACGGAGCGTATCCATCGTATCTTTTAACGAAGGAAGCGTCACACCTGCTTGCTAAAACAGCATCGAGTGACGTTTATACATCAGAATACTCGATCTGGAAAGACAAGATTTTGTATCAATACGAAAACATCAAGAAAAGTCTTGGTGAGGTAGAAGGCGAAGAGATCGTCAGCCGCAATGTGCCTCAGACTGGTGTTGTTGAGGTAGAATACTCCAACGGAAAAGTGATCATCGTCAACTATACGAATGCGACTTATAAAAGTAACAGCATTGAAGTAAAACCTAAGGATTTTGCGGTAACAGAAGGAGGAGAAAGCGATGAAACGACTAGGCAATAACAGAAATCTTACAGGATTGCTGTTTGTTTCACCATGGATCATCGGCTTTCTCGTCTTTACGGCGTTTCCGCTTTTATACTCACTCTTTTTAAGCTTTCAGGAAGTAAAGATTACGACAGATGGCATCAAAACGAACTTTGTAAGCTTTGGAAACTATGAATATGCGTTTTCGGTAGATGGAACGTTCGTTGACCGCGTCCTAAAATATCTAGAAGAGATGGTCATCTCTGTTCCGATCATCATCGTCTTTTCATTGATCATCGCTCTATTGTTAAACCAAAAGATCAAGTTCCGCGGATTGTTCCGTACGATTTTCTTTCTGCCTGTAATCATTGCGAGCGGACCGGTGATCAAAGAGCTGATCGATCAAGGAATCACGACGATTCCATCTATTGAACAATACGCGATCTACCAAGCGTTAAATGATAACCCAGATGGTTTCTTTAACGGAATTCTACTGTATTTAATTAAAAACTTGATTGTGATCCTGTGGTATTCAGGCGTACAGATCCTGATTTTCCTTGCAGCTCTTCAGAAGATGGACAAGCAGATCTTTGAAGCGGCGAAGATTGACGGTGCGAGCAACTGGGAGTTCTTTTGGAAGATCACCCTGCCAAGTTTGAAACCGATGATCATCGTTAACTTGATCTACACGATCGTAACGTATTCGGTATTCTCACTGAATCCAATCATCGAACATATTCAGAAAAACATGTTTAAAGTAGACACAGGCTATGGCTATGCATCAGCACTATCTTGGATCTACTTCCTGATCATCGCCGCTGCACTTGCGATCGCGGTTGGTGTGATGACGGTAAAAAGAAAGAAAAAATACACCTAAGAGGATGTGATCAATGTGCAAACCAAAACACAGCAAGTAAACAAGTATTACTTAAAAACGAAACGCATGTTTTTGGGCATGCAGGGGACAGATGGTCTTCTTTACAAGCTCTTGATCTACGGACTCTTGGTCGGGATCGGATTCGTGTACCTCTATCCGCTTCTCTACATGGGTGTTTACAGCTTTAAAAGTTTGGACGATCTGTTGAACCCGCTCGTGAACTGGATTCCAACACAATTTTATACCGGAAACTATGAGCAGGCGAACAAAGTTCTGAACTTCTTCTCAACATTGATGGAAACGTTGTATGTGACTGTTCTTCCTGCACTGGCACAGACTGCGGTAGCAGCAGTTGTCGGATACGGACTCGCTCGTTTTGATTTTCGCGGAAAAAAGATCATGTTCGTTCTCGTGCTCGCAACGTTTATCATCCCGCCGCAGGTGACGCTCATCCCAAGATACATCTTCTTTAATGAGCTGAACATCCTCGGCAGTTTGAGTGCGTTCTTACTTCCGGCAACCTTTGGTCAAGGGTTGAACAGTGCGATCTTTATCCTGATCTTTTATCAGTTTTTTAGAGCCGTGCCAAAAGCTTTGGAAGAAGCAGCTCAGCTGGATGGGGCAGGACATTTTCGAATCTTTTTCACGATCGCCTTACCGATGGCATTGCCAGCGATTATCATCTCATTTCTGTTCTCGTTCGTTTGGTATTGGAACGAAACGTATCTGGCTGCGATCTATTTTGGTGATGCGTTAACGACATTACCCCTGCAGCTGCAGAAGTTCGTTGCGACGTATCAGCAGATGTTCCCAGCTGAGATGGGAGTGAGCGGAGGCAACCAGTTGAACGAAGGAATCAAGATGGCAGGAACGGTCCTGTCGATTCTACCGCTATTGATCGTGTACTTTATCACGCAGCGCTGGTTTGTTGAAGGTGTGGATCGTTCGGGGATTACTGGGGAGTAAGGATTGGTGCAGGTGGTTGATTTCCGTTTCAGTGGATGAAGAATGAAGAGTTGAAAGTGCATTTTTCATGTTTTGAGCGAAACGAAGGTAGTATGGGGTGAAATTAAGGTCTGACTGAGTGAAACGAGTAGTTTTCAGAGCGAAAGAAGCAACATTTGGAGCGTAACTAAGCTGAGTTTGAGCGAACGTGTAATTGATATAAAAACACGTACCGTAAATAAAAATGGCCATTACATCCCTTGAAACCATAGCCAAGCTAGCACTTTACGCCTCAATTAGAGTTCTAATTATAAACATAATTAAGATAAAACAGATAGAGAGGGGAATAACGATGGATACACAGAAACTATTAGACCTTGAAGCAAAGGGATGCTTTGATTTCTTTTGGAAAGAAGCAAACACGGATAAAAATAGCCCGGGATACGGGTTGATCTTGGATCAGTCAGCGAACAAAAAAGTAGGAAGTATCGCATCAAACGGTTTTGGATTAACCGCGATCATCATTGGAATCGAGCGCGGTTGGATCACGAAAGAAGAAGGCTATGCGCGTACGAAAGGAACGCTTGAAACATTCTTAAATAACGTTGAACACGCGAGCGGCTTCTTTTATCATTTCTTAAACATGGAGACGGCAAAGAAAAACGAAGAGTGGTACGACTGTGCGTCGATCATCGATACGGGAATTTTCCTATGTGGTGCCGTTACATCTGCTGAATACTTTGGCGGAGAGATTGCGGAGCTTTTTGAGAAAATTTACGCGCGCATCGACTGGAACGTGTATTATGATGAGCCGGTCAACCAGTTCTACATGGGCTACAACCCAGAAACAGGCGGCTTCCACCATTGGGATATGTACGCGGAGCAGATGATGACGTATGTGCTTGGCGTGGCATCTCCAACACATCCGGTTCCTGCAAAAATCTATGACGGCTTCGAGCGCAGAAAAGGGACATACAAAGATTATGAGTACATTCACGCGCCAGGAAACGCGATGTTTGTTCACCAATATTCGCATGCGTTCATCGATTTTAGAAATATCGTCGACGGAGACGGAATCAACTGGTACGAGAACTCGGTAAAAGCATCCCTTGCGAACCGTGCGTTTTGTAAAGAAAAATCGAGTGAGTTTAAGACCTATCATGAGAACGCGTGGGGATTAACGGCTTGTGCGAGTCCGACCGGCTACCGTGTTCCAGGCGCTCCTCCTTATTATGATGGGTGTGAGCCTGAACTTGAAGGTACGATTGCACCAACGGGAGCAGCGGGATCGATCGTGTTCACACCAGAAGAGTCGATCGCAGCGATGAAGTACTTTTACGAAGAGCATCCACAGCTTTGGAGTGAGTATGGTTTTCAAGATTCTTATAACCTAGACGTAACGCCAGCTTGGTACTCAGACCATGTAATCGGTATTGATAAGGGAATCACGCTTCTTATGATCGAAAACTATCAATCTGGCCTCGTGTGGGATCTGTTTATGAAAAATAAGTATGTGAAACAAGGTGCTGACCTGTTAGGTTGGAAAAAGACAGAAGGAAGTCCTGTTAAATGATTGAAATCAAAAACAAACAGATCATCATCGACGGAAAGCCCGTTTTGATCACATGCGGTGAGATTCATTATTACCGTCTTGATAAAAGCGATTGGCAAGACCGGTTAGACAAACTAAAAGAAACAGGATGTAACGCCGTGGCTACTTATGTGCCATGGCTTTGGCATGAGCCGGTAGAAGGACAGGTTGATTTTACAGGTACAACGCGTCCTGAGACAGACCTTGCCGGGTTCATCGACCTTTGTACAGAAAATGGCTTTTATTTCTTCGTTCGTCCCGGCCCGTTCATCATGGCCGAGATGAAAAACGAAGGACTGCCATATTGGGTCTACGAAAAGCATCCTGAGATCATTCCGGTAGGCTGGGACGAGAGCGAACCGACTACACCAACCGTGGATTATCTTGCGCCAAGATTTTTACAAGAAGTTCGTAAGTATTATGAAAAAGTGATGGAAGTGGTTACGCCACGCATCTATCCGAACGGCGGTAAAATCATCGCGTTTCAGCTTGATAACGAGATCGGCATGCTTTCTTGGGTGAGCAACACGCCAGACTTAACAGACAACGTGCTGAACGATTTCTCAAATTGGTTGAGTGAACGATACGGTGATAATGTTTCTGACCGCTATCCGTTTTCGTTAGAAGAGAGTGCTGAGCGAAATGCTGCATTCCGTTCTCCGAAAGAAGCGTATGCGGCACAGCTGTTAAAAGATCTTGGCTATTACATGCGCTACCGCTTCGCTAAATATATCGCGATCTTAAGAGAGTACGCGGAAGAGTTCGGCGTGAGGGACATTCCATTCGTCGTCAACATTCACGGAACAGGCGGAGGACGAGGCTTTACGTACCCGATCGGGATCAGCCAGCTGTATGAAACGTATAACCAAGGACCTGGATACATCTCGGGCTCTGATATTTATTTTGGCGATCTTGACATGAAAACGTTCCAAGACCTTTACATCATCAACGGTCTGATGGAAGCTGTCCATAACGAGGATCAGCCGTTAACGTCTGTCGAGTTTAACTGTGGAGACGGAAACTTTGGTGAAACGTTAGGCGAGCGCTATGATCCATCAGCAGCAGATTTTAAATTTAGAATGTGTCTTGCTCAAGGAAACCGACTCATCAACTATTATCTATTTGCTGGCGGGAAAAATGCGAGACTCGATACGCTCGTCGACGATGGAAACGATCGCATCGCCTCAACAGGTGAGCGTCATGGTTTCGCGGCGCCAATCGGTCCAGAAGGCGACTACAATTACACGTTTCCGCGCATGTCTCGCGTGAACCAAAGTGTGATGGCGGTGAGTGATAAGCTCGCTCGTATGAACGAAGAACGAGATGAAGTGTCGTTCGCGTTCATCCCAGATTATTATATGACCGAGTACCGTTATCCGAAGAGTGAAGTGATGCGTGAGATTCTATCAAACATTGAGGCGAACCGTGGTGCTGGCGCTTGGGAGATTATGGGCCGTGCGATGCTGCTGAACGGTTACCGTTTTACAGCGGTCGATGTTCAGAACAAACTCCTCGATGTGACGAAAACGCCTGTACTTGCGTTGCCGTCCGCTCGTTACATGGATAGTGCGATTCAGGAGAAGCTCGTAAACTATTTGAACATGGGCGGAAAAATTCTTCTGTACGGTGAGGTTCCTCTTTTTGATATGGAAGGGAAGGACTGTACGCTGTTAGCGGAAGCACTTGGTGTTACGTACAAAGGGATCAGCCGTGATGGTCACGGAAACTACCTTTCTATCTATGGAGACAACTGGGCTTCAGCTCAACCCGAGATTCGTTCAGGCTTCGTGCAGCGTTTTGAAGTTGGACCGAATGTAACTCCAATTTTCAGAGTGTACGGATCTGAAGATGTGTGTGGCTTTGAGTCTGAAGTGGGGAATGGACGCGCGATCGTGATCGCGAGCTTCTATCGCTGTGATCTGCCTTTCTTTAAAACAGCGCTTGAACGATTAGGAAGTCATGTGAAACTCACGCATGATTGCCCAAACCACGGCATTTTTATGACATCGACTGCTGATGCGGAAGGTGAGCGCTTTCTTCATCTGTTGAACCTAGACGGATTTGATAAAGAATTCAATGTTTATGAAGATGGGGTAGCGTTGTTAGGCGGAAGAAAGCTGTTGCTGCAGAGCAAAGATGGTGTGATGCTGCCTGTGAATCTATCAGTTGGTCGTGTGAAAATTGCTTATGCGACAGCTGAAATTACCGGTGTGAGTGCAGATTATATCGATTTCCGTTTAACACAGGTGGAAGATGTGATCGCGTTTGACTCTGGAACGAAGATACTACAGAGTGCTGATTATGTGATTGAAGAAAATGATGAATTAACGCTCGTTCGCAGCAAGAAACATGCGAAAGTGGATGATCAGCTGCGGGTTTTGGTTGGTTAATAAGGGAGACTGCTCTTTGGGAGCGGTCTTTTCTTTATGTTTGAAGTCAGCCTTTGGTCGCTCAGCGAAAAGGAAAGTTGTTGGAGCGAAACGCATTGTTGTTTGAGCGTAAACAGAGGTTTACTGAGCGAAACGAAGGATGTATTGAGCGAAAAGAGCCCACGTCTGTGCGAACGTGTAATCAATATAAAAACACGTACCGTAAAACCCACAAAAAAGGACTGCTCAATCCCAGAGCAGTCCTTCCTATACCTATATTATTTTACCAACCTAAACGGAACACTCGCCACATCATGGCTGTTTTTCCCGATAAACATCGTAAACTTACCTGCATCACTCTTGAACTCAAGGTTCTCGTGGTGATAGCGAAGCATTTCTTCTGTGATCTTGAATGTAACTTCCTCGGACGCACCTGGTTCAAGAACAATCTTCTTATAACCTTTTAACTCTTTCACCGGACGAACAACATCACCCGCAATATCACGGATATATAGCTGAACAAGCTCTTCACCAGCAACATCGCCCGTATTCGTAACAGTGACAGAAGCTGTAATCACATCATCCTCCGTCAACACTTCACTCGACAACTTCACATCGTCATAACTGAACTCTGTATAGCTCAACCCGAAACCGAACGGGAATAGAGGCTCGTTCGGAATGTCCAGATAATGAGACAGATAGCGCTCTTTATTTTCTGGAGTCGGCTGTGGACGACCTGTGTTGAAGTGGTTATAATAAACCGGCACCTGACCAACTGAATACGGGAACGACATCGATAAACGACCAGATGGATTCACGTCTCCGAATAAAAGATCAGCAATCGCAGCACCCGCTTCAGTTCCTGGATACCAAGCTTCTAATACAGCATCTACTTGATCTACCACACCATGCAGGTCGAGCGGACGACCGTTAAAGAGTACCGTTACGATCGGCTTACCTAACTTTTTCATTTCCTGGATCAGTTGAAGCTGAGGCTCGGGCAGACGAATGTCAGCACGGCATCCCGCTTCACCACTCATGAATGAAGCTTCTCCAAGTGCGAGCACGATCACATCCGCAGCACTCGCAACACGAGCCGTTTTTTCCAATTGCTCAGCTGTAACAGACTCAACCTCACAACCATCCGCAACGGTTAAAAGAGAAGGATTAGCCAACTTGTTTAATAGACCAGTATCCACTTTTACCACGTCATCATAAGCACCTTGCCACGACCAAGGACCCATCAGGTCGCCATTTGTAGCGAATGGGCCGATCAGTGCTATCTTTTGTGTTGGTTGAAGGGGAAGAACGCCACCTTCATTTTTCAGAAGAACACAAGATTTCGCAGCAAGGTCACGTGCTACATCCCGGTGCTCGTCACACAAAATGACTTCTTCTGCACGCTTCTCATCAGCTCCACGATAAGGATCTTCAAAAAGTCCCAGCTTCTGCTTCAACGTCAGAATACGTTCTACCGATTCATCAACGAGAGATTCAGATAACTTGCCGCTTTCCACGAGCTCTTTTACATGGTCCACATAACACGTTGTCATCATCTCGATATCTACACCAGCTGTGAGCGCTTTATATGCTGCTTCAGCCTCGTCTTCAGCCACACCGTGTGGAAGCTGCTCTTTTACAGCACCCCAGTCCGAAATGATTACGCCGTCAAAGCCCCACTCGTCACGAAGCAGGTCACGCATCAGCTTTTTGTTTGCCGTTGCCGGAATACCGTCAACTGTGTTGAACGCCGTCATCACCATCTCACAGCCTTCATCAAGCGCCGCTTTATAAGCAGGCAGATAAGACTCGCGAAGCTGACGTTCAGACATGTTTACCGTATTGTAATCGCGTCCGCCTTCAGGAGCACCGTATGCCGCAAAGTGCTTCACACAAGCCGCGACACGGTCTTTGTCATTTGTTAAGTCTGTTCCTTGAAAACCACGAACGAACGCACGAGCGAACTCACTGTTCAGGAAACCATCTTCACCTGTTGATTCCATCACACGGCCCCAGCGCGGGTCACGAACAAGGTCGACCATTGGTGCGAACGTTACGTGAACACCTGAAACAGATGCTTCTTTGGCTGCGATCTCTGCACTTTTTTCAGCTAGGTCCATATCCCATGAACAGCCGATCGCAAGAGGTACTGGAAAGATGGTCTTAAAGCCATGTACGATATCAGCCATCATCAATAAAGGAATGCCATGACGGTTTTCTTTTAAATGTGCGTCTTGAATGTTGCGCGTTTCACGAGCTCCCGATCCACCAAGAACAGATCCTGTATTACGGATCACGTCATCCGTAATCCCCATCTCCTGCATAGGACCCGTGATGAATCCTTGATCAGATGAACCTTTAAAGAAAGGCGTAGCCAACTGAACCAACTGCGCGATCTTTTCTTCGAGTGTCATGTCTTGAATGATATGTTGCACGTTTTGCTTAAGCATAAAGAAAACCTCCTGGATATCGTTTAGTGTAAGTGGTCTGATACAATCGAAACGTTTCGATAAACCTGATAATAAAAATTATAAGCGCTTTCATTTTGAGAGTCAATGAAAAATCGAAACGATTCACTAGATTTAAGTCGTTATTTAATCATTGAACTTTTATAGTCAACTTCTTAAGAAACAAAGGTATGATTTATAGCGTAGTGTTACTTCCAAAAGATTTCTTCCTTAACAAATAATAGATAATTTTTTTACAAGTGATAGATTTCCAGCATTCACTTCGTATTACATAGTAGGTACCAATAACCAGCAGGAGGGGTGTACGATTGAAAGTCACAGAAAGCAATGTTGTACAACAACTAATAAATAAGAATGAAAATGCCATTTCTTTTATGATCCAACAGTACGGTGGGCTACTTACAGCGATCATCAAGCGTCATGTGAACAATCAGCAACAAGATTATGAAGAATGCTTAGACGATGTGTTGCTATCGGTATGGGACAATATCCATTCCTTCGACCCTACGAAAAATACGTTCAAACAATGGATTGCCGCTGTTGCGAAATATAAAGCCATTGATTATCAGAGGAAACAGATCTCTCTTCAAAAACAGCAATTCTCAGTAGCGGAATTTCATGATTCCATCCTACCGACGCAAAAGCCACAAGAAGAGAGCCTTGTTCAAGAGTTGCTTCAACAATTGCCTCCAAATGAACGGAAAATTTTTCAAAAGTACTATTTAGAAGGAAACACGTCAAGTGAGATCGCTCATGAATTAAACGAGCGAGAGTCTTGGGTGTATAACAAGCTATCCAGAGGGCGTAAAAAAATAAAAGGCTTTTTGTTTCAAAATAACGAAGCATGAGGAGTGGGGATATGACGATCTATCAAAAATTAAATGAACTCGATATGGATTTAGAACAATACGAAGAGCAAGATCTTTCTCATTTTGAAAAAAAACAATGGGAGAAGCGTGTACTAAAGAAAGTAAAAAAACAAAAGCCATCGCAGGTAAAGAAGTATATGGGTGTAGCAGCGGCCATGCTCATAGCGACGGGATTATCACTAAGTACAGGCATCGTATCTATAGCTAATATGCCATTTGTAGGTGAAACAATTGAAAAATATTTGAATCAAAACGAGAATCTCGATTTTTCTTCCTATAAAACAGCGATAGGGCAAACGGCTGAAAACGAGAAGGGGAAATTGACATTGAACGAAGTGATGATTGATGGCGGACGATTACTCATAAGTTCGACTTATGAACCAGCAGATGGGATCGACTTTCATCATAAGATGCACCCTATGCCTAAAGTGAAAATGAACGGAAAAGACTTAACATCAAGTACAGGCGGCCAGTCGATTGAACTAAACAATTCCATGTTTACGGTTTACAACGAAGTTCAATTAAAAGAGATACCAATGGGAGAGAAGGTCCGATTTCATATCGAGTACGATCGCTTAGATTTAGAGATGAAGATGAATCAGCCGTGGGTATTTGATATTGAAGTCGTAACTGAAAAGTTAGCAGCGAATAGCAAAACAATTACGCTTGACCAAGATATACAACTCGAGAACGGACGCTCCATAAAACTCGAAAAAATGATCGTGACTCCAATCTCCACCGTGCTGTATTATGACTGGCCAGGCGAAGAGAATCACATTGCGTTTAAACTTGTAAGTGAATCGGGAAAGGAAATCTTGCCTGACACGGTTTCTGTGACACCGAAAGAATCTTATAATCGATTTAGCGCGATCGATATGGATTCAGAAAAATATTATGTAGTCCCATTTGAGCATTCAGAAAATCTTCATGCAGATAAGCCGGGGCGTAGTCCAGAGATTTCTGTTCCTATAAACTAAGCTACAAAGCAAAAAACACTTGGTGATGATCCCAAGTGTTTTTTACTATCATCACTCTTATTTCACTAAATCACTCAATTTACCGTTTCGTTTCTCTCTTTCACTTTCATCCGCAAGGTCATACTTTTTCAAAAGATGAAACACTTCATTTAAGTAGGTTTGATCACTATCATCAGATAAAGAGTCGCCAACCTCCATCACGAGTTCACGCGGCATAAAAGCGGATTGTTCGGCTAGCTTCTGCTTTACATCTTCTAACGTGTGGTCGATCGTACATTTGCCCATCTATAATCAGTCTCCCTCTGTATCCTATTGAAAAAATCGTATCATAACTCTCCGCAGAAGTGGAAGAATAGTGTCTCAGCTAAGATTCATGTTACGCTATTAGGGATATAAAAATAGTGGAGGTGTTAAACATGCGTTTAAAAGGTAAAAAAGTGTTAAGTCTCGTGCATCATGATTTTGAGGATTTAGAACTGTGGTAACCGATTTTGCGCTTGCGTGAAGAAGGGGCGATCGTGGAACTGGTTGGAGAAAAAGCAGGAGAGACGTACATCGGAAAATACGGTGTTCCGGCTGACGCAGATTATGCGTTTGGTGATGTGAACGCAGATGATTACGATGCAATCTTAGTTCCGGGTGGTTGGGCGCCGGACAAGCTGCGCCGTTTTCCTGAAGTAATCGAGATGGTTCAGCATATGGAGAAGAACAAAAAGCCGATCGGCGAGATCTGTCATGCCGGATGGGTTCTTGTTTCAGCCAAAGTGTTAGAAGGAAAGAAAGTAACAAGTACACCAGGTATCAAGGATGACATGGAGAACGCAGGCGCAACGTGGATCGATGAACCTGTCGTTGTTGACGGTCACCTCGTATCAAGCCGCCGTCCACCAGATCTGCCGGATTATATGCGTGAGTTTGTAGCGGTTTTGGAGAAAAAGTAGAGTTTGTTATCAAATGAGGCATCCGATTGTTCGCGAATCGGGTGTTTTTTTTTGTGAAAGTTAGCGTGTTCAGGGGATTAAGAACGATTTACAGGTGAAACATGGTCGTCTATAGGTGCCCGTACATCAATCACAGGTGATAACTAGTGCATCATAGGTGAAAACAAGCGATTTATCGGTGAACTTGTAACAAAATATAAAAACGCGTACCGCAAGCTTCAAACATTTGTTTAACATTAAAGCCAGAACTAATCCTCTAAAAATAAACACACATTTTTACCCCACTCAATCGGGTACACAATTTCATAAGAATACAAAGGGCCCGGTTCACATAACGACCGAGTTTTCACATGACTCCAATAACTCTAATCCCAATAACATGATGTAACCGAGTTCCCAACATCCATTCATCTCTATACACTACTAACACATATTCCTTCACAGTTAGGAGTGAAAGACATGCCATCCAAAGACGACTTCATCAAACAAGAAGGCACGGTGTTCCCTGGCAAAACATACGTGGAACACTTACTGCGCCCGGTATTCAACGACCAAAGAGACTATCTTTTTAAACATATGTTTAACATACACCGCGCACATGTTGTGATGCTATCTGAACAACGAATCTTAGATAAAAGTGAAGCCGCGAAAATACTCAGGGGAGTAGAAAACATAGCCAAAATCGACCCACAAACACTAACCTACAATCCACAATTCGAAGATTTATTCTTCATGATCGAGTACAAAATTAGTGAAGAAATCGGACCAGATCTTGCGGGAAGTATGCATATGGCTCGTAGCCGAAACGACATGGGCATCGCCATGTACCGTCTTGTGCTCCGAGAACAAATCCTCACACTCACAGAAAGCGCACTTTTACTTGCAACAGCCCTACTAGAAAAGATCGACGAACACGCGGAAACCGTCATGACCGCATACACCCACACCCAGCCCGCACAGCCGACAACACTCGGCCACTACTTAACCGCTGTGCTAGACATCCTTCTACGAGATATCGAACGTCTTCAATCTGCGTACGAAACTGTGAACTGTTCACCAATGGGAGCGGCAGCACTCTCTACAACGAGTTTTCCCATCGACCGCAATAGAGTTTGTGAACTGCTCGGTTTCTCGCGTCTTATTGAAAACTCCTATGACGCTGTTGCTGGTGCGGATTATTTGATAGAAACAGCGACTGCCGTTTTAACGTTGATGACGAATAGCGGTCGTTGGATTCAAGATTTTCTTCAACTCGTTACCCGTGAACATGACATCATAAAAGTGGCAGACCCATACGTGCAAATCAGCTCAATCATGCCGCAAAAACGAAATCCGGTTTCTATTGAGCATTCGCGGGCACTGGCCAGTTCCTCCATTGGAGAAGCGCTTGCCGCTATCACGATAATTCACAACACACCTTTTGGCGATATCGTCGATACAGAAGACGACCTTCAGCCGCATCTATATAGAAGTTATGAAAAAGCAAACCGGGTAATGCACCTCATGCATGCGGTCATCCGAACGATGGAAGTGAATAAAGATCAAGCACTCGCTCGTGCACAAACATCTTGTATCACGATTACAGAGCTTGCGGACTTTTTATCAAAAGAAAAAGGCGTACCGTTTCGAGGAGCTCACAAAATAGCGAGCACGATAGCGAAAAAGTGCTCATCGGAAAAGTTAGAGCTAAATGAACTGCCACTTCAAACGGTTCATCAAATATTATCCTCTCATCATCAACATCTATCTCTTACCCAAAAAGAGTGGGAAGGCATCATTTGCCCTATTCAATTTGTGAAAAGGCGCAGCATTCAGGGTGGACCGAATCCGGATGAGGTGAGGAGGATGGCTGGAGAACGCTACACTGTGATAAATGACCGAGTGAAACGTCTTGAAGAAAGAAAGACGAACCAAACAATAGCAGAAAATATGCTGCAATGTGCAATTCGTAGTCTAATAGAAGAAAATTAAAAAAAGCCAGCAGGCTTTTTTTAGTGTCCTGTCGAAAAGACAGTTAAATAAATATCCATAATTGCCGATATATGTAATAAACGGTATTTTTGAAGGAGGAGAACATGGAGAACACGGTTGTAAAACGGTTAGTGATGACTTCTGCGTTTGCTGGTGCATTTTTTGCTGTTCCTCTCGTTGGTGAAGCTGCCTTAGGTGATAACACTCTTAAACAGGGAACAACGCATGCGGATGTTCAGCAGCTGCAATCCATTTTAAAGCAAAAAGGATACTTTAAAGACTCACAAACGACAACGTATTTTGGGCCGATTACAAAAAAGGCAGTTATGGATTTTCAGAAAGCGAACGGACTCGTTGTTGATGGAATCGTGGGAAAAAACACTTATGGTAAGCTTCTAGGAAAGTCTTTTCAAGAACTGGCACCGAAACCGACTACAACTAAACCAATTACTGCAAAGCCTGCTTCAAACTCAAATACAAGGGTTATGAAGCTGAGCTCGACAGGACAAGCTGTCATGAAGCTTCAGCAGGACCTAAAGTTCCTTGGTTATTTTACATATTATAAAACGACCGATTATTATGGAACGATCACAACAGAAGCGGTGCGTAAATTTCAGATCAATCAAAAATTGAAAGTTACAGGTGTGGCAGATGCGAAAACGCAAGAAATGATCGCGAAAGCTGTGGCGGCTAAAAAAGCACCGACGGCTCCATCTAAGCCAAAACCAACGCCGGCTCCATCCAAACCGGCGACACCACCAGCTTCTAAGCCCCAGCCAACTTCTAAGGACTTGAAGTTTGGCACAACAGGGCCGGAAGTCAAACAGTTACAAACGCGACTCAAGAACTTAGGCTTCTTCAAATATCCGATGATTACGGACTATTTTGGGACGGTAACAGAAGATAGTGTTGAAGCGTTTCAAAAGGCACACGGCTTACCTGTGACAGGAATCGTAACCAAAACCGTTTTGGATAAGATGACTGAAGTAGAGAACAAAAAGCCAGAGCCTGTCAAAACACCGAACGAAATTACGATCAACGTGATCGCGAACGCGGCAGAACTTATGGGAACGCCGTACGTTTGGGCAGGAACGACTCCGAGCGGGTTTGACTGCAGTGGATTTATTCAATATGTGTTTGCAAAAGAAGACGTTGCGCTTCCAAGGACGGTTGCTCAGATGTGGAACGCTACAACAGCTGTTTCTAAGCCAGCTGTTGGTGATCTCGTGTTTTTTGAAACATATGCCACTGGTCCATCACACCTAGGCATCTATTTAGGAAACGATCAGTTCGTTCATAGCGGATCGAGCACAGGCGTGACGATCAGCAATCTTACTTATAAGTATTGGCAAGACCGATATCTCGGTTCTAAGCGTATTAATTACTAATAATCTATCACCTTGTGCGTATCGTTATCTATGCGCGCAAGGTGATTTTTTTATCATGGCGTTATCACACATTTATTACCATACATTCTGCTATAATGATTAAACAACTGTTTAATGGTAGGGAAAGGAGTTCTGTTTTGAAGAATTTTTATAGAATCCTCGTATTGGTAGCACTTTGTTTTGTCTTTTTGACGGCGTGTTCTGAACCGCCAAAGCCAGAATCAACGGTGAAAAAGTATATGGCCGCGTGGCAAAAACAAGATTTTGAGAGTATGTACGACATGCTAGATTCGAAGTCTAAGAAATCTATCTCGAAAAAAGAATTCGTAGATCGGTACACCACGATCTATGGTGGCATTGAAGCTGCAGATCTTAAGGTGAAGGCTTTAGGTAAAGTAAAACAAAATGAAAAAGAGGAAAAGAAAGCTCAATCCTCGTATTCTGTAAAAATGAACACACTTGCGGGTCCAGTGGACTACACGCATAACATAAAACTGAATCTGGAAGAAAAAGAAGATACAGAGAGTTGGAGAGTCGAGTGGAATCCGTCACACATCTTTCCTCAGATGAAGGAAGGAGATAGAATCTCAGCTTCATCCATCGCACCAAAACGTGGAGCGATTCTAGACCGTGAAGGAAATCCGCTAGCGTTTAACGGCACACCTTATGAGGTGTCGATTGTTCCTCAAGAACTGCCGGAAGACCAAAGCAAAACGATTGTCCCACTCGCAAAAATCTTAGGCATGACGCCAGAAGAGGTCCAAAAAAAACTGGATCAGCCTTGGGTGAAGCCGGAATATAGTGTGCCAATTAAAAAGATGCAGGCCGATAATCCAGATATTCAAAAAGCCGTCGCGCTAGCAGGCGTGCAGTCACCAAAAGCCGAAACAAGATTGTACCCGCTAGGAGAAGCGGCAGCCCATCTAACAGGTTACATCGCACAAGTAAACGCTGATGATCTTAAAAAGCTAGAAGGAAAAGGATATACCGCACAAGATTTTGTCGGTAAAGCCGGACTCGAGAGATTGTACGAAGAACAGCTTCGCGGTCAAGCGGGCGGAGTCATAAAAGTACTTACGAGTGAAAAAGAAGAAAAAGCGGTTGTCGCTGAGAATGAGGTCGTTAACGGAAAAGACGTGAAAACGACGATTGATAGCGGCGTGCAGAAGTCTATCTATGCTCAACTTCAAGGGGATGTGGGAACATCATCTGCTATCCACCCAACAACAGGTGAAGTGCTCGCACTCGTGAACAGTCCATCTTACAATCCGAATGAGTACACACTCGGCCTGACAGAAGCGGTACGAACTAAGTGGAGTGATGATCCGAAAAATCCGCAGCTCAATCGCTTCGTATACACGTATGCACCTGGTTCCGTATTGAAACCAATTACGGCAGCAATCGGGATGGAAAATGACACACTCAATCCGAACGATGTGATGAACGTGAGCGGTAAGTCTTGGCAAAAAGATAAATCGTGGGGTAAATATACGGTTACCCGTGTTAGTGCCGTTCCAAATGTGAACCTTGAAAAGGCACTGATCTACTCAGACAACATTTACTTTGCTCAAGCTGCATTGAAAATGGAGCAAGAACCGTTCGTGAACGGCTTGAAAAAGTTCGGATTTGGCGAAGATCTGCCACTCACAAACCCGTCCACAATCGGTGAAGAGGGAATGACCGAAGTACAGCTCGCAGATAGTGGGTATGGGCAAGGAAAGATCGAGATGAGTCCGCTTCACCTCGGAATCTCGTATACACCATTTTTGAATAACGGAAATCTTTTGAAACCACAGATTCTTCAAAATGAAGCGGCTGGTCAGCCAACTGTTTTGAAGGAAAATGTGATATCGGAAGAAACGGCAGCGATCCTTCGCGATGATATGTCAAAAGTGGTCTCGAACTCAGCTGGAACGGCGCATGACGCCTACATGGCGAAGCTGCCGCTTGCCGGGAAAACAGGAACGGCAGAACTGAAAGCCAGTAAAGAAGATAAAAACGGTATGGAGTTAGGCTGGTTTGTAGCATATAACACCGAGAATCCATCCCTTCTCGTTACGATGATGATTGAAGATGTGAAGGGAAGAGGTGGCAGTCACTACTTGGTGCCTAAGGTGAAGAAGGTTTTCGAAGATCATGTGAAATAAACCAAAAGACCTCCTTCGCGGAGGTTTTTTGTTTACTTCAAAGGCATTCATTTTATCTTTTTTGAGTTCTAAATCATGTGTTATAGTAAGTTCAGTCATGTCATTTTTTAAGCAGGTGGTACGTACTTCATGAAACGATTTTTATTATATGGACTCCCAGTCTTCCTATGGATGGGTATGATTTTTTATGCAAGTTCTCAACCTTACGAGAAACAAGATCTTCGGCCAACACTGTCCAGTAATCTTAATTTAAATACGGTAGAGCATCTGTTTTCGTCCATCTCATTTCATTACGCAGGTGACGAAATTAGTATTGAAGCTTTAGGAGCGGCACATTTTCTGGAGTTCTTTATTCGTAAAGCTGCACATTTTTTCACTTATTTTGTTTTAGGTTTCCTGATTTACCGAGCACTTGACAGGTTTTTGTTAAACAATCGTTTAACATTTATGACTTCTTGGATTTTAACCATTCTGTATGCCATCTCTGACGAAGTACATCAAGGCTATACACCGAATCGTTCTCCTCATATGGAGGACGTAATGATTGATACGATAGGTGGTCTTATTGGAATCATGATAGCTCTATTCATATACAGGAAAATTCGTACAAAAAGAATTTAGTTTAATGCTACAATAATAGAAAAAGAATGCAGGTGATACCATGCAAATGCCAATGAATATGCAAGCTAACTTAGTGACGACTGGAAGAGAAAAACGTTTAGAAGGAAATGTATTTGAAGTTTCATTAGACGGCTATATGCTCTTCATCTTAGATCATCCTGTACCCGTTCAAAAAAAAGAAAACAGCTCTCCAGTCGGAAAAGCTGTTATAAAGGAAGTAACGTGGAAAGAAGATACCACTCATTTGGTTTATGAACTGATCGATCTGCATAGCGTGAACTAACTTTTACGGAACCTCTCTAGGGGTTCCTTTTTACTTATAGGTAATGGCTTGTGAACCCATCTGTTCCCAAGCTTTTTTAAATTTTTCTAGAGGCAGTTTCCGGTTACTTTGCTGATTTAGCGGATCGTTCACATAAACATGGTCTCGATCAAAGCCAGTAATCACAACAGAGTGTTCCTTCCAAGTAATCTGAACTTGTCCCGTAGGTGTGTTCCATGTTCTAAAATCACTTTCAGGCAATGGGCTAAAATCGGAGTTGATGATAATCCAGACCGGAGATCCATTTTCTATGTTAGTCAGCACATCATTAAAGGTCTCACCGCTTATATCCTGAATTCTTCCCGGCAAGTACTCTTCCGCTAACTCTGCAACCGGTTCGTGATAAACACCATATCCTTCTTATCAAAGGTATAGATGTCACCGACAAATCCATCATTAGGGTTTCCATAATAATAAGTTCCGTTTTCATTTCTATAAGGAGTATCTACTTTCTTAATTTTTTCGGCAAGCTCCATCTTGTCAACATCCACACCAGCGTGTTGAAGGAGCATCGCTAAGGAAGTAACCTCACATCCGCGGTCTAATTCTGGCATCTGTTGGATGAGTGGAACTTGATCGATGAATACCTTTCCGTTCTCACCCCTAGTTATGCCCTCTTTCTTTTGAGGAGCCTCTTTCTTATCATTAGTCTGCTGTTGATTACTTTGTGTAAATCCAAATAATCCTCCAATTACAAATGCGAATAGTAGGGCGATAAAAAGTTTCTTCAATGGGTACTCCTTACAAGGTTTTCTTTAATCTTACCAGACCAGTAAAAGATTTAAGTAGAAACACTATTAAATAGATATGTAGTTTTTAAATATGTACTTAAATTGATCCTCGAAAATATTCCTTTTTCGTGAAAAAAACCCAATAGATTACAAAATGTTTAAATATTTTGTCAGAGATGTAATAACAATGTAATAAATTGGCACTATTTTTCGTGGTACCATAGGCATGGGGATAAAGGGACAAGGAATAGGTAGAATTGTACATTATACATAACTCATATCAAACCATAGTTTCATAATCTACTAGACTACTTGGCCCAATTGATGAAATTACATCAAAGTAATCAATTGGAGGGTACATACATTGAAAAAGAAAGTAATGTCACTCATTATAGCAGCAGGCGTTTTAGTTCCATCGGCAGATTTAGTTCATGCATCATTAGGGGATGATGTTATCAACACAGGCGATAACTTTTTAGGAAAGCCTTATCGTTATGGATCTGCATTCGGCAACACAAGTTCATTCGATTGTTCTTCATTTACGTCTTATGTATTTTCAAGACATGGCATCACATTGCCTAGAACGAGTATAGGACAAGCTTCAGTTGGTACACCTGTATCAAAAGCAAATCTTCAAAAAGGAGATCTTGTTTTTTACGATACGAACTATGACGGTGTGATCAACCACGCTGGAATCTACGCGGGTAATGGAAAGATGCTTAACGCTCAATCATCTGGCGGTGTACAATCTACAGATGCCTTTTCTCGCTATTATTGGGGATCTCGTTATGTTACAGCAAGACGGGTGATTAAAGAAACACCAAAGCCTGCTGTAGCCGCTGCTTCAACTGCGACGAATACAAAAGCGCTTACGCATAAGGTGAAACAAGGTGAGACGCTTTATGGAATAAGCAAAAAGTATAAAACGACTGTAGGAAACATTCAAAAATTAAATGGTTTAAAATCTACTTCATTGCGTGCCGGTCAGGTATTAAAACTAAAAGCACCAGTAGCTACAGCCAAAAAACCAGCAGTCAAGAAAACGACACCTGCTAAAACAGTCACTGCCAAAACGTACACAGTAAAAGCGGGTGACACACTTTGGGGAATATCGAAACAATTTAAAGTCTCTGTTGATCACCTTGTAAAACTTAATCAATTAAAGTCCACATCTATCTCTGTTGGACAAAAAATAAAGTTATAAAATGTCGAAAAAAACTTTAAGACGTCGAACTGTCTTAAAGTTTTTTTTATTGGAAAATTAATGTATCCAGGAACCGTTATACCGATATATAATTAATCAACAGAATAGAGAAGGCGGGGGATAATGATGAAAAAATTCTTAATTTTTGTACTCAGTATGTTTTCATTCGTATTCTTAGAAGAGCAAGTAACGGCAGAAAAAACATCACATGTACAGTCAGATGAATTTAAAAAATTATTAAAAACAGAAGAACATATCTCAAATGAGCTTTTGCTGACATTTGTAAAAGCTCCATCTCAAGAGGAACTAAACAAACTTCAAAATACGTTTCCGATTACAAAAGTAGAAAACATCGGATTACCTAAGTTGTACAATATTACGTTGGAAAAAGGAACGAGTCTTGTACATACAGCAGAAGAACTATCTAAAGTATTCAATATTGAAAGAGCAGAACCAAACTTCGAATTTAAGTCATCGTACATTTCAAGGGAACCCTTGTTTAAAAATCAGTGGTATTTAAGTAAGTTGAACGCAGATCGAGCATGGGACCAGACGAGAGGCGAGAATCATGTAGTCGTAGCCGTGCTGGATGGCGGTGTTCAAGTCAGTCACCCTGATTTAAAGGGGAAAATCGTAAAACCATACAATGCCGTAACAAAGAAAACGACATTTCCTCCAGATGACCATGCGACGCATGTAGCTGGAATCATCGGGGCATCTTTTAATAAAACCGGAATTGCCGGTATTGCGCCAAATATTAAAATCATGCCTGTAAATGTATTCACAGGAGAAATGGCAAATACAGCAGATATCATTCGAGGCATCGTTTATGCTGCAGATTCTGGAGCAGATATCATCAACTTCAGCATGGGGGGATATGGAGAAAATTATCCTTTAAAAAGTGCAGTGAACTATGCCCGTTCAAAAGGGGTAATCTTAATCGCTGCAGCGGGTAATGATCATACCGCTGAACGAACATATCCTGCCACTTATCCAGGAGTTTTAAGTATCAGTTCTAGTGATAAGGCAGACGAAATCTCGTGGTTTACCAATTATGGAGATTACATTGACTTTGCAGCTCCGGGTGAACAAATTTATTCAACGGTTTCAAACAGCAAATATATGTATATGGATGGGACTTCTATGGCAGCGCCAGTCGTATCCGGTACGGCAGCCCTAATGCTTTCTAAGAATCCATTGTTATCGGAAAACGATCTGAGAGAGCTATTCATCAAATCTTCAACAGATCTTGGGGGGAAGGGCTGGGATTTTTATTACGGATACGGAAGAATTAATATTGATAAGGCAGTTACGGGTACACCAGCTGCTATTGATAAACTAACAGTACCAAGCACCTTCTTTATGAAAGGCAACAACTATAGTGCCATCTCGTTTATTCCATACAATAAAGCGAAAGTATCAGCTTACGTTGTTGATGCAAAAGGTAAGATGGTGAAAAGCTTTGTCGCGAACAAACAAGGAGCAGGTACGAAGTTATCCTATAATTGGGATGGTAAGGATGCAAAGGGGTATTATGTTGCGGCAGGAAATTACCGTGTGGTCGTGAAGACTGTTGCAGGAGGGAAAACTTTTTCAAAAGTTTCTTCTATAAAAGTTACAGATCAGATTCCTTTTGTTTTAAACACAGAAGCAGCATCTCTTTCTTTTTCACCAAAACTTAAACCTCAAGCTATTAAATTTAATGTAAGCAAACAAGCAAAATTAACGGCAAGCGTCTATAACAGCAAAGGGCAGGTCATTGATACTCTCTTTTCAAATCGAATGTGGGCTCCAGGAAATCACTATTTTTACTGGTCAGGAAAGAAAAACGATGAGACGCCATATGGAGATGGGACATACGCGCTTAAACTAACTGCACAAGATTCCTCTAACAACATTATTAAGAAAAATGTGAACGTGACGATAGATACGAAAGTTCCTGTTGTAACCGTGGATGCACCATCCATCTATAACGGAACAGGTTATGCAACTTCCTCATTCAATAATAATGAACGAGGAACGCTCACAGCTAAAATACTAGACGCGAAAGGTAACGGAATTAAAGTACTGGCGTACAATAAAGCCTATAATGCGGGTCCACACATCATCAACTGGGATGGTACCAATCAGCAAAACGCTCCTGTCAGTAACGGAGATTATCGATATAGTCTTGAATTCACGGACTTAGCTGGAAATAAAGTCATATCAACTAGTTCAACCATTAAAGTAGAACGATAAATAACCCCAAATTAAGGGACTGTATACCCATACAGTCCCTTTTTAATGTCTGAAAATTCAATTTGAAATATAACTGTAATATAAAATACCTAGTTCTGAAACATTCTTACGATAGAATACAAGAAGATTGTAAAAACGTGTAAAAATATAGGAAATTGAGGGGAATTATACATAATGAAGAAATCTTTTGTAACGAAAGCCTTAGGTACAATTGCATTAGCTGCTGTAGTATTTGTCTCAAATCCTTTATCTGCAGACGCAGCTTTAGGAGATCGACAACTAAAGCAAGGTATGACACATAAAGAAGTTAAAGATCTACAAGTTGCTTTAAAGAAAACAGGCCACTTTACATATAAGAACGGTTATACAACTTTTTATGGTACATATACGAAAAGTGCGGTAACCAAGTTTCAAAAACAATACCGCTTAAAAGCAACTGGTGTTGCGGATAAGAATACGATTAAACTCATCAAACAAAAAGCTGCAGCAGTAAAGGTCGTTGCAAAAAAAGTACCTGCAAAAAAAGCAACGGTTAAAACATTTAACGTGAACGCTGCGAAAAAGCTTCAAGGTGTTAGATATACATATGGCGGAACAAGCCCACAAACAGGATTTGATTGCAGCGGCTACGTATCTTATGTAATGAAGCAACAGGGAGTTAAACTACCTAGACGTTCACAAGATATGTACAACACAGGAAAGAAAGTATCTGCCCTTCTTCCAGGAGACCTTGTGTTTTATAACACGAGCGGAAAAGGAATCTCTCACGTTGCGATCTATATCGGAAACGGACAGATTATCCATAGTGCTTCTAAGAATGTAAAAGTAGATAGCATGAGTTCTGGTTACTGGAAACAACGTTATGTAGGAGCAAAACGAGTATTATAAAAAAACAAAGAGATCTCATTTATTTCATTAGGAATAGATGAGATTTTTTTTATACAAGTTACAGAGGATTTTGATAAAGAAAAAGTATACGAACTGTGCTACAATAATTTGAGCAACCTTGATAAGTGATAGGTTTGAAATGTAGCAGAAAAAGGCAACATTATATAATGATTATATTTAATAAGAAACTCGGAGGATGTTATGATCAGTATCATCATTCCAACACTAGGACAAAGAGAGCAAGAACTCTTCCGACTGTTAGATAGCTTATCCAAACAAACGTATACAAATTTCGAAGTCATTATGGTATCTCAAGATAATCATGGTGCAGTAGAAGAGATGTTGAAACAACATACGTTTACATATAAACATATTAAATTGGATCAAAAAGGTTTATCGATGGCAAGAAACAAAGGATTGCCGTATATTACGGGAAACTATGTCACATTCTCGGATGATGACTGCTGGTATCCTGAAGATGGCCTTCAGAAAGTGATAAACGCTTTTCAAGAGCATTCATCCACTGACGTCATCTGTTTCAAAATTCACGATCCACTATTACAAAGAGATTATAAGAACTATTCAACTCAACCGAAGAAAGATATCAGTAAAATTGATTTCTTAAGAAAATCTTCTATTGAAATTTTTGCGAAGACGCACTGCTTTAATAATAAAAGAATTCTCTTTGATGAGCGCTTTGGTCTAGGGAGCCCTTACAAATCCGGTGAAGAAAACATTATTCTTCATGACTTAAAAGCAGCTGGGTTTAAAATTGCTTATGAACCGACCGTTGTCGTGTATCATAAGAAAAGAGAACAAGAAATTGTAAACAATTTGGATATAACAAAAAAAGGTCCGTTATTTATTCGAATTTATGGTAAACCTCTTGGGTTAATTTTGTTCCACCTATTTTATCTAAAGAAATGGAACACGATTAAAGATCCGATTAATTCTTACAAAAAGTCTTTAACCGAAATAAAAGAATACAATCAAACTGTAAAATAGCAGAATGATACAAAAGTCCTTCTTTTTATAGAGAAGGGCTTTTTTTTATATATTAAACTCATTTT
>JAEACG010000007.1:0-1136 GCA_016401345.1 Fictibacillus nanhaiensis
CCCATATATTAATTAAAAGTATAAAAGGAATTGTTAAATAAAAAGTTGTATCTATCATTGGATAAATAATAGGTATTAATACTAATAGATCTAACATAACGAAAGTAAAACCCGCTATTAATTGCTTAATTAAAAAATGAGGAAAGAAGCTAAGATGCTCTTTAAAATGTTCAGGTAAAGCACGAAACTTAATCTCTCTTTCGAGTTTTAGCATAAAAACCTCCGTATATGATGAAAATCTTACTTAAACCATTTAGCTATTGTTTTAATACCTTTTTGAACTCCTTTTTTTATTTTGTCAGAAGCCGATTCTCCATCCTTTTCGATTCCGTCAATTACATAAGTTAAAATATTTGCTGCTATAAAACCTGCACCGGCAGCAAATAGTGCTGTTCCACCGGAGGCTACAATAAGAGCTGAAACATAAACACCAGTACTTAAAGACACTGCCCCCACTCCTACGTCAACTCCTGCATCTCCAATTATTTTGGTTTTAGACTCTCCATTCGCGATATTTTCTCTTGCATTTTGTGTTGTTGTTATTCCTGTCCCCATCCAGCCAAGTCTACTTTTCATGGCAATTTTTACTGCGCCCTTAGGATTTACATACTTTGCCACTTCCGGAATATTGCCACGTTTCATTTGAGAATCTATCCAATTATTATGATAAGTCTTTCCTTTAATATTTACTACATGTACATTTTTCACATTGATGAATTTACCATCTTTTTTTGAGCAGTTTTTGCTAACGCAACGCCTTCTGAATAAACTTTAGCCTACGTATTACTTCGGAGTTTACAGAGGCAAATAAATCAATAACTGCCTTTGTAATTAATTCCATCTCCAACCATTCTAACTTTTTTGTGTATACTGGATTTTTAACATTTAACTTTTTTAGAGCATAATTCACTTCCATAAACTTCAGTTTTCACAAGTATTTATATGTTTAGGTTTAATTCGAAAATGTAAAAAGATCATTTGAAAAGCAAATGACCTTTTTGAATTTTCTGAATATTTAATTTTTACTGGTATTTAAAACCGCTTGAAAGTCAAATTCTTCTTCGTTCTCATAACCCCTAAAGATTATTTTTTCAATATCAGAGTGATTAAATACATATGTATGTTCTTCATTTATA
>JAEACG010000007.1:1146-143658 GCA_016401345.1 Fictibacillus nanhaiensis
AATATAATCATATTCAATTTCTTCATCAGAGATTACAAGTTGCTTCCTTCCATAAATCATTAATTTCTTATTCGCTCCCGTAAGTAAAACAATAGAACCATTAGGTAATAAGTTTTGATTTTTCATAAATCGCATCACTCCTATATATGAAGTTTAAAAAGTTCAGTAATAATAATACTAAGTCATACTCGTTTAGCTCCACCTGGATTCTCTTTAATTTTTGTTTTCAAATAGGCAGTTTTTAATAAATGCATGTTAGCTTTCATAAACAAATATCTATGAATAAATTTCACTGACATATATGTAAAAAAAGTTGAGAGAATAACATAAACAATAATCATTAATGAACTTATAGCCATCTGAGATTTATTCATAAAATATTGTCCAATAATATAACCTGCTGGAGGAGCAATTGCTAGCAACTTATAATGCCAAGGTAAGTTTTTAAATTTTCCAAAATTGGAATTTAATGATGTATATTTTTTATTATGAAACCAAACTTGAAAATAAAGGAAAGATAAGAACATTATTATGGATATAATTAAAAAGTACGGTGACTGTATATTCAAATTTATATAAGCAGTTTTTTGAATTAGAACAAAATAACAAATTGAACCAACTGCTCCAACAGTTCCTAAGAATAAGATAAATTCGAATTGTAAGCTTTCAACTTTTCTAATTAACATAGATAAAGCCCAAATGTTAACAATAAATAACAATGGCATAGTTATCCATACCGTTAGAGTGTGAT
This sequence comes from Fictibacillus nanhaiensis, assembly GCA_016401345.1. Taxonomy (GTDB): domain Bacteria; phylum Bacillota; class Bacilli; order Bacillales; family Fictibacillaceae; genus Fictibacillus; species Fictibacillus phosphorivorans. The sequence goes on from JAEACG010000007.1 coordinate 1,898, forward strand.
AGGGGTACAATATTGGCAATATTATTAAAAGATCTAACATTATATAAGTGACTATTACTATGCTAGATTTTATCGATCCTGGATACGTAAAAGACAGGTGTTCTTTAAAATGTTCTGGCAATTCTCTTCGTTTAATAGTTGAGTCTATTTTCATTTTTACCCCCGGTTATAATTTACATCATCAATTACGAAAACCAATTGGCAATCGTTTTAACACTTTTTTGTACTTTATCCTTTATTTTGTCAGAAATGTTCTTTTGACCCTTGCCGGTTTTTATTCCTTCCAAAATGTATGAAACACCAATCGAGACTGCCAACCCCACAGTAGCACCTGCAAGTACAGGTGCACCAACTGTACCTACAACAAATGCTGCTGTTGCTGAACCTAACCCCAATGTCACAGCACCCAGACCCACATCAACCCCTGCATCACCCACTATTTTTGATGTAGATTCATTATTTTGGATATTTTCATATGCATTTTCAGTAGTTGTAATCCCTACTCCAACCCAGGCTAGTCCTCCTCTAACAGAACTCTTTAGGGCAGAACTTGGCTTTACATTTTTAGCTATTTCTGGTATGTTACCTCTTTTTAATTGCGAATCAATCCACTTACTATGGTACCTTTTCCCCTTAATATTTACTACATTACCATTTTTAACGCGGAATACATCACCGTCCTTTTTAATTCCAAACCCTTTGACCTGAGTATTTATAGCTGTATTATAATAAGATACCGCTTCAGTTCCTGTACTAAACTTATTTCCGGTTGAACTTACAGGAGCAGATAAATCAAAAACTGTACTTGAATCACCATTGGTATACTCTAGTTCCCACCACTCTAATTCTTTATCTTTTACTGGATTTTTAAGCTTTGATTCTTTTGATTTTGAATTTCCATTCCCTACTTTAGCTTTATTCTGGCTCCACAATTGACCAGGTTTATAACTAGCTAGACTTAGTTGACCGCTTTGAAACATTGATTGAATTTGTTCAATGAATTGGTTCATTTTAAGTATTTGTTGTTCAATAGAACTAAGAGCATTGGTTTGCATTGTATCAAACTCTATTAATTTCTCTATTGTTTGAATAGATGATCTGTTAGCCTCTTCTACTTGATTCACAAACTCTAATTCATTTAGCCTAGGAAGAAAGACGATATCACTTACACTTTGCATGCTTTGATTGGCATCTTGAGTTAATTCAATTGTATTTTCTTTTACTTTCCGCAAGCCGTTTGTTAACTCATTTTCTAAAAAACTTTGCCTGATAAATGCATTGGGTAAAGCATCTAGAGATTTTAACGCACTTTCAATATTCTTTAATGTGTTTCCGTAGTTCGTTAAACATGAAATACAAAAGGTAAGAAATGGCTCATGACAATCTTGGAAGAACGCCCTTATCGAAGTTCCTCCTTTTCCTTTTAGAGAATCTTCTAAAGAAACAAGTTCATTTATTGCTGATTGAATTTGTCTTAGCTGATCTGTAAAACTAGACAAGTTTAATTCTAACTCATATACCACTTTGTACAGGGAATCTGCATCAAGCGTTTTCATTAATTTCCATATCCTCCTTACCTTTGTATCATAGTTGTTACTAGTCCCTCATCAGTCTCTTGCATCATTTTTACAGATTTTTGAGTACCTTCTAAATTCTTAATAATTAATTGTTGATAAGTCATTAAAGTTTGTTGGAGAATAAGATTTAAGCTATTTAATTTGTCTATTGAATCTAAAACATTTCCTTCTCCAGTAGATGTAGGTATATTGGGCCGAAATGATTGAACAGCAGATTGTATTTTGGACAAAGACTCTTCAACATCACTATATTTAATTCTGATTTCACCCAAGTTAATCACTCCTTAAGAATACGTTAACTTTTTATACTAGCTTGTTTAGCAGCAGAAATTGAGTCCTGAATAGATTTAATCTCAGATTGAATATCCATTATTTTATTACTAATTACACTAAAAACAGATTCAAATTGATTACTTTCCATATCTTCGTATTCTATCAACATTCCATTTTCTCGAATATCCTCAAATTGATTTGCTAGAATCCCAGCCCAAGTTACAGAAGATAATTCAGGATTTAAACACAAGTATCTGTCATTTTGAAATGCTTGTTGATGTTGTCGCATTTCACTTTGACATCTAATCAAGCGTTCCAACTGTTCCTCTTTAATCCTTAACGAACTATATAGGGATGATAAATAAGCATCCATGAAATTTCACCGCCTTACATTAAATATTGATATAGGCACTATATCACAATTAATTGGATATTTTTTCTACTTTTACAAATACCCTTCAAAATTAGGACTTTAAACCTTATTTCAATATTTTTCTAGTAGTAAGAACGTTTTAATTTCAAGTGTGATTATGAATACACTTAAACTTGTTCAACTTTTCTTAAGTATTTAGTAAAATAAGCACCTAACAGTAAAAGAACAACCGAAGTTCCCCAGCTCCATATCCCAAGGAAATCAAACCAGTAGGCTAAAAGATTAACTATCGCGATTAAGAAAAAACAGATTGATGTTAATGCTGTCCTCAGACCTGTAATTCCTTGATCTCGCCTTTGCCGTATGACGTATGTAATCGAGAATATCAACGTTATGAGAACAAGAACGGATAAAATGGATTCCATCTTTACTTCCCTCCTATTTGGTTTCTACTTAATAATACGATTCATATTTCCGATATGTTTCATTTTTTCCAATTTTCAGGAGTGTTAACAAATTGACATATCGAGAAAAACCGATTAGAGTTTAAAACATGAACAATCCAATCGATGTATTTAAGGCGCTTTCCAACGACATTCGTCTCGATATTCTGAAATGGCTCAAAGATCCACATCAACACTTTGATAAACCTACTGCTCATCTATCAAAAACGATTAATGAGAAAGTTGGTATCTGTGTGGGAGATATACAGGAAAAAGCGAATCTATCGCAATCCACTGTATCCCAATATTTATCGATGATGCAGAAAGCTGGTTTGCTGGAATCAGATCGTCACGGCAAATGGACGTACTATCGGAGAAATGAAAAAAACATACAAGAGTTAGCTACCTATCTAAAAGAAGAATTATAGGTTCTTCTTTTTTTGTTTTTATATCGATAATTTTAAATATGTAAATATGAAGGAGTTTTGTTTATGAAAATATGGACTTATCTTTTAGCATTACTTGCTGGTGTTTCGCTAAGTGTTGAAGGGGCGATATACGGCGAGCTTGGAAAAACAATCGGAAAATTAGAAAGCAGCTTTTACAACTTTTTTGTTGGTGCCATTATACTTGGAATCGTCGTTCTGTTCTTAGGTAAAGGTTCTCTAAGCTATACGTTTCAAGCTCCTAAATGGGAACTTTCTGGTGGTGCCCTGGGTACCATCTATCTGACAATCTTAATCATAGCGATACCGATTGTTGGTGTAGGCATTGCTATGATTTCTGTTATCATCGGTCAGATTGCTATGAGTATACTTATCGAGCACAAGGGCTGGTTAGGGAGTTCAAAGGCTTCCGTTAACAAAGAAAAACTTATAGCAGTATCGCTCATGACCATCTCACTGCTGCTCATTTTTTAAGAAAGAAGGGATATCAACATGCACATATTAATACTTCTTGGATCAGTCATAGGCGGTGTGCTCCTTAGTGCTCAATCCTCTATTAATGGAGCATTTAGCAGAAAATCCGGTACGTACGAAGCTGCGTTTTTAACATTTTTCTCAGGTGCACTCCTTCTAGCCATTCTTATTCTTTTCTTTGGTGAAGGTAACATCTTAAAGGTCTTTGAAGCGCCTAAGTGGCAGCTTGCAGCCGTTTGGTTCGGGGTTGGTTACTTATTTTTAACAGTAGTTGCTGTACCACGCATTGGTGTCATCGCTACTAACATTGCTACCGTCATTGGACAGCTTACCGCGGGTATGGTTATCGACCATTTTGGATTTTTTGGAGGACTATCCGTTCCCTTCACTTGGGAACGCATGCTCGCGATTCTTTTGATGTTCATTGCACTTCGTTTTATATATATCGGTAATAAAAAACAGAAGGATGATACGAAGTAAATATAAGCTACGTAAGCGTTTGTATCACATTTCTATCACATAAACCTCACAGAACGTTCACAAAACCGTTGTGTAAAGTGTCTTGAGGTGTTCTATTATTTGAACTGGGAATTCATTTAGTGCTTTAATAGAAGTGGATTTAAGGTTACACTATATGGATAATATAGAGAGAGAATTATTGTGAAGATGGTGTCTTATAGTATGGAAAAAACGTTGAAAGTAGAAAAACAAAAACGGTCAGCGATTCTGTCACAAACTGTGAAAACGGGAATCATTAAATCTAACCTCGTTCCTATGTTTGCCGGACTTACGCTGGCATTATATACGTACGATATCGATCCTGGCACTAAGTTACTTGATGTTGTATTCGCATTGATCGGAACCATTTTAGTAATAGGTGCAGCTGGTACGTTAAATAATGTATATGACCGCGATATTGATGCAATCATGGAGAGAACGAAGAGCAGACCTACGGTTACTGGTGAGATCGATACAAAATTTGCGATTACACTCGCTGGCATTATGGCTGTGCTTGGTATTATCGCTCTAGCGTTCACCACACCGCTTGCGGCATTACTAGGTTTCTTAGGTCTTTTCTTTTATGTCGTTCCTTATACGATGTGGACGAAACGAAGAACGATTTATAACACTGAGGTAGGCAGTATTTCAGGTGCGATGCCTCCCCTTATTGGTTGGGCAGCAATGACAGGGACGCTTGCACACCCCGCGATTGCCGCACTGTTCATCATTCAGGTCATCTGGCAGATGCCTCACTTTTATGCCATCGCCATTCGCCGACACGATGAATATAAGGCAGCTCGTATACCGATGCTCCCTGTTGTAAAAGGTGTTAAAAGAACCTATACACAAACAAACATCTATCTAGTGTTATTAAGTTTAACGAGCTTTTTGTTCCTGCCGTTAAGCTTAGGGTTAACGCTAGTTGCTCTTCTTATGAACGTGGGTTGGCTCGTATTGAGCATCTATGGCTACAAAAAAAACAAGGATTCTGAGAAATGGGCAAAGCTGCTCTTTATCTATTCTCTAATCCACATGACGATCCTGTTTTCAACAGTCATCGTCTACTCGTTGGTTGGTATTTTTATATTAAGTTAGAAAAAAGGTTCGGAATTGCTCCGTACCTTTTTCATTTGTTGGTCCTCTTATTTTGACTGAGCAGTAAGTGCTTGGAAACGACCATTAAAGTCGAATGGTGTCGAGAATTGTAGACTCGAGGATAAACTGCATAAACTTTTGGATTCAGGACCAAAACTCGAGGATAAACTGCATAAACTTTTGGATTCAGAATCAAAACTCGTGGATTAATCCCTTAAACTCCTGAATTCGTTCATCCACCACACATAAAAGCCTGCCCCAACTATTGGAGCAGGCTTTTTTCGCTACTATTTTTTAATGCGCCGTATCCATTCGATCTACGTGCGCTAGATGTTTGTAATTCCACCCGATAAAAATGATTGATAAAAACACGAATCCAGCAGCTACATAAAACGGTAGATGTGGATTGAAGATCTCTGCTAGTTTTGCCGCCATGTAAGGAGAGATCGCCGCCCCTAAAAATCGCAAAAAGCTATACGCTGCAGATGCTGTCGATCGCTCAACAGGTGCTGCTTCCATAACGGCTGTTGTAATTAAGGTATTCGTATTACCCAATATTGCTCCAGCAAAAACGATCGCTGAAATGATAACCCATTGAGTCGAAGTGAATAATCCCATGATTACAAGGTCAGCTACAAATAAGAGCAGCATGATTGCCATAGATTTTACCGTTCCAAATGTTCTTTCTAGCTTTGGTGCCATAAATACGGATGTTATCGCTAGCAAAGTTCCCCAACCTAAGAACACATAACCTAGTCCCTTCGGATGTAACCCTAGAACAAATGGTGCGTAAGCCATGATCGTGAAAAATCCAATGTTATAAAGTGCCGCAACGATTCCGAGTACTAAGAGCGAACGATGCTTCATCGCTTTAAACGGAGCAGATAACGGTGTTTTTTTCTTTTTCACAGCTAACTGCGCATTCGGTTTAGGCATCAATACCAACAGTATCATGAATGCAAGAATCATAAGAGTCGAAACTCCTATGAAAGGCGATCTCCACGAAATACTCCCTAAGGTACCTCCGAGTAGAGGTCCGATTGAGATTCCTAAACCAACTGCTGCTTCATACAAAATAATAGCCTTAGCAGTACCGCTGCTCGAAAGGGATACGATCGCAGCTAATGCATTTGCTACAAACAGAGCATTACCTAATCCCCAACCTGCACGAAGACCAACTAGTGTCCATATGTTATCAGCAAATCCTCCTAGTGCGGATACTGTCGCAATAATGAAGACCCCTGCCAAGAGAGTTCCTTTATTGCCAAGTCTAGAAGACACGCTACTCGTTATAAGCATGGCAAAAGCCATCACTGCATTATAACTCGTATAAAGTAACGTCACTTCACTTGGTGATGCTTGAAGATTTTCAGCGATAGAAGGTAAAACAGGATTGACCAATCCCATCCCCATGAAAGCTGTTATACAAGCGAAAAAAACAGCCCATACGGAGATCGGCTGATGAAATAAACTTTGTTTATCAAGCGTAACTCCTGAAACCTTAGCGCCGCCAACACTTTGTGTGCTTGATGACATTCTCACATCTCCTTTTCAATTTTATTATGACTACAATTTATTGTATAATACAACTATATAATTGTATAGTACAACTACTTTGCTGTCAAACCCACATCCTGTTGTTGAAACATGTTCTAATCGGTTATTATGTTGGTAGAGTTTTGAATGTAAAGGTGGCAAATACGATGAAGAATCCCTTACTTGAAAAGATCGAACTTGAAATGGCCGTGCTTGTAAGGCGTGTCACTTCGATCACATCCAAAAATAAAATCGGTAATCTTGACAGATCAGCCTATCTCCTTCTGCATCAATTGTCTGTTCATGGCCCTCTTGGAGTGAAAACGCTCGCTGATAACTTGCAGCTGGATACCTCTACAGTCAGTAGACAAGCTGCTTCACTTGAGAAAAAAGGATATGTGTACAAAGTTCCAGATCATGTGGATCGTCGAGCTTACTTTCTACAGTTAACAGAATCAGGGACTGAAGATTTTAATGAGTATAAAAAAGCTCGGCTAGATCGTTTTGAAGTACTTACAGTTGATTGGACGGAGGAAGAACGCAAACAGTTTGGTCATCTCCTAAAAAAATTTAATAAGGCAATTTTAGAAAAATAAACCCCGCTAAAGCATGTTTAGCGGGGTTTTCCTTATCCTTATTTACCTTTTTTCATGGAGATATATTCTTTTACAACTTCATAAACATAGTCTTGATTAGCAGCTGCTGTTGTAGGATCGTATTGGCCACCGTTGGTTTTATTGTTGGAAAGGACACGGATACCGAGGAATGCCACATCATAAGCTTTTGAGATTTGTGCTGCTGATGCACCTTCCATCTCTTCAACAGAAGTTCCAAAGTTCTCATGGAACCATTTGATACGGTCAACTTCATTGTTCCAAACGTCTGCAGAACCGATCGTACCCTCTACTACTTTTCCTTTTGTATACTTATCTTTCACTGCGTGAGCAGCTTTTAACAGCTTTGCATCACCTTCAAAGAAACGTGCTTTTTCCGCATTCGGATCTTCCCCAGCACTACCTTCTGATGCCATCAAGTCCATAGGAATCCATGATGTGGGGTGTATCCCTTCATTCGCTTCTTTATGAGGTGTCTTTAAAGACCCAAGATTTACCGTTCTTTTTCCTAATACGATATCAAATACGTTTAAGCTTGGATCATGTCCACCAGATGTACCTTGATTGATGATAGCAACAGGTTTATATTTTTCGATTGCAATAGCAGTAGCTGCTGCTGTGTTTTCCATACCCTTACCTGTTTTGGCCACAATTACCGGATAGTTATTCAGTGTTCCTTTATAGAAAACAAAGTTCCCAGACGTTTCTTCTCTAACGTTCTTTAAGCGCTTTGCAAAATTCTCAGCCTCAATCGGCATTGGTCCTTGAATGATGATCGGACGTTTTACTTTTCCTTTTCCGGATGCTGTTTGGTTGAAATTAAACCCAGCTAATGCAGATAAAAATAAAACTGCTGCGATTGCTAATAATCCGTATTTCTTCATTGTATATTACCCTCCAGATGTCACGGATTACACGTATATACGCAATAAAAATAGCCTAGAGAATGTAGATATGTTCTACCTCTAGACCGACAGAGTCAAAGTATCATTAAGCAAAGGAAATTTGCTAAATCAATGGCTGACATACTTATTTTTTATAAGTATAACTACTCAACCTGTTACTTCAACTCGTAGTCCAGTTCTTTCATTGGGAACCGGGTAGAAACACTCAGACCATATTACCGAGCATATACGAGTAATTCGTTTTTATGTATGTTACTTTGATAATATAACAATAATTCGTTTCGTTTTCAACATAAAACTTAACATTTTTAATCATAATTTAATTAATGTTCGGATTTCATCTTCTTTAAGCAATGAATAGATGAGAAGATCATCAAATTTGCCACACGTAAATTCATAATGTCTGAGCAATCCTTCTTTAACAAAACCTATATTCTCTACTAGTTTTTGTGATGGAAAATTATCAGGTTCAATCAGTGCTTCAATCCTTTCCAGTTCCATGTGTTGAAATCCATGTATAACAACAGCTTGCAACGCTTCTTGTGCAATACCCTTACCCCAATATTCTCTATTCAGTTCAAATCCAACTTCTGTTCGAAAATGCTTTTGTGTCCTATTTAGAAATCCACAGCTTCCAATGATTGTATCTGAACTTTTTAACGTGATTCCCCACCTTATCCCTGTTTTTGCTTCTAAGATTGATTGATACCATTCTATTTCTCCATGTACATCCTCGACTGTTTGGTAAGGTTCGAGGCCCATATGTTTTACAACTTCAGAGTCCGACAGATAAGAAAACATATCCTTCGCATCATCCAGAGTTACCTTCCTTAAGATCAAGCGGTTCGTTTCAATTATAGGATGATCACTCATCTCATTCATGTCCTTTCTTTAACGAATTGTCACAGAAATCAATTTGCTTAGTTCGGCATACAAACGGTTCTTCATTTCTTCCAACTCATCTTGAGACGGTCTTATTTCATCTGCAAACATCTCTTCTCTATCTACCCACCATACAGGACCTTTAACAGGTGAGTCGTTTTCTCTTCGAGGAAACAAATGCCAGTGAAGATGTGAATCACCATTTCCTAATAATTCATAGTTTAGTTTTTCAGCATTAAACGCGTTATAAACCGCCTCAGCTACTAAACTCATCTCATTTAAGAATGTCTTCTTCATATCTGACTCTAAAAAATGCAGTTCTGTCTTATGTTGTTTTGAAAGAAATAGCGTATACCCTTTAAAATATTGATGATCTCCAATCACGACAAAACCTGTCTCTAGCTCTGCTACAAAATAAGGATTTGTTCTGTTATTGATCATCTCAATCCGTTCACATATTAAACAACCTGTATGAGTCATTCTTATGACCTCCTTCAACTTTCATAGTTTAACATAATTTTCCTTTTAACTGTTTATTTTGTTTAATCTTGTATGTAGTTCCCATAGCGCCGTTTTGTTGCTATCCCATTTTAGAGCGGAGACAGCTTCTTCATAGCTAACCCATTTGTAGGCAGTGTGCTCATTCGATAGATTCAATTTCTGATCATAGACTTCTAACCCAAATGAATACTCAGGTATAACGAACACTTCTTCACCCCAAAGAAAGTGACCTACTACGTGTTCTACTGGCAAAGAAGTTTTTGAATCTAAATGGATTAACCGGCAATCTTCACCTAGACCTGTTTCTTCACAGGCTTCTCTCCTGGCAGACTGTTCAGGGGTCTCACCCAATTCCCCGCCACCAGCAATCGCTTGCCAGTAATCCATATCTGAACGTTTTAAAATAGCATATTCAATACCAAGTGCTCTAAATACGAAAGGAATAACCAAAACCTGGTAAGGTGCTCTCATTCCCATCAACTCTCCTCCTGCATGTTCTATTTTTGTAACACTTACAAGCGGTAATTCTTCGAAAACTAGGCTATTATAATAATACACTTATTTTTGTTGGGGGCTTTATTTTGGAAATGAATCTTTTACAAGAAGCAACAGAATTTATCACTTCCTGTTATCAGGAATTAAATAGAACGCAGATTGAAATTGATGATCGAATTTCAGAAATCGCACAAGAAATTCAATTAATAGGTACATACAGTCACTTAGCTTTTGAAATTGATTACGGCGCAAAAGTAGCGTGGAGAAACAGCAATCGATGTATCGGAAGATTGTTTTGGGACCAGATGACCACGTTCGATCAAAGACATGTTGAAACAGAAGAAGAAATCTTTATGGCAATCGTGGAGCACATGAACTATGCGACCAACCATGGACGAATTCGTCCAACGATAACCATTTTCCCTCCCCAAACTAAGAAACACCATGTCCGAATATGGAATCATCAATTGATACGATATGCTGGGTATCAGACAGAAGCTGGAATTATTGGAGATCCATCATCCGTTGAATTTACTGAAAAGTGCATAGAGCTCGGTTGGGAACCCAAATACGGAAAATTTGATATCTTGCCCATTGTAATTCAAGTAAACGATAATCATCCTAAGTTATTTGAACTCCCAAAGTCTTCAACGCTTGAAGTAGAGATTCGTCACCCTGAGTTTGAATGGTTTCAAGATCTTCAGTTAAAATGGTACGGTGTTCCCCTCATTTCAGATATGGCTTTAGAGATTGGCGGGCTCCGTTACACGGCAGCTCCTTTCAATGGATGGTATATGGGGACAGAGATCGGTGCAAGAAATCTAGCTGATGAAGATCGTTACAATATGCTTCCACAGATTGCTTCATGCATGGGCATAGATACGAAAAGTTCGATCTCTTTATGGAAAGATAAAGCGCTTGTGGAGTTAAACATCGCAGTGCTTCATTCCTTCCGAGAAGATGGTGTTAGTATCGTAGATCACCATACGGCAGCTCAACAGTTCAAAAAGTTCGAAGAAAAAGAGTCAGAGAGTGGCCGAAATGTAACGGGTAACTGGGCGTGGCTCATTCCACCTATGAGTCCTGCAACAACTCACATTTTTCATAAACCTTACAAAAATGATATCGTAAAACCCAATTATTTTTACCAGCCTAAACCGTATTCGAAAGAAAAATAGACGATATAACAAAACGTTCAGAACGTGTTTTCTGGACGTTTTTTCATACGATTCTCTAATACCCAATATAATAGCTTATAGGATTTCGGTTCTCCGAAAGGAGCTGTTAGGATGTCGATCAAACCGCAGCAATTAAAGCAAGGCGATACTATTGGAATTGTAACATTGGGTAGCCCGCTCGAAGCGAACATAATTAATCAAGGAATCACAATGTTAAAAAATATGGGTTTTCAGGTGATTGTAGGAGACTATGTATACGCGACGAATGGTTTCTTGTCAGGAACCCCACAGCAACGTGCTTCAGATTTGATGAAGATGTTTCAGAACGATCAGGTGAAAATGATTCTTCCAACGCGAGGTGGTGTGGGAGTAGCAGGCATTCTACCCTATCTCGATTACAATATTATCAGAACCAATCCAAAGATCATCTCAGGTTACAGTGATATAACCATTCTCATAAATGTGCTGTATCAACTATCGGATCTCGTTACGTTTCAAAGCTTGATGCTCTTAGATTTTCGGTCCGGTACTCCTTCTTATAATTTCAATCAATTCTTTAATAGCATCACCCGAACAACTGCACCATGGCAGATCATGAATCCATCAAATATTCCGCTTGTAAGTAAAGTTGCAGGCAACGTTACAGGAGTTATTGTAGGTGGAAACCTAACATCGTTCGTAGATTGTTTAGGCACACCTTATGAAATTGACACAAAGGGTAAAATATTATTTCTTGAAGAAACTCACGAGCCCGTAAACACCGTCCATAGATACTTAAACCACTTAAAGCTCGCAGGTAAATTTGAAGATTGTATCGGAATCATCATAGGAGAATGTACAAAATGTGAACCTGCATATGGAGTAACATTTGAAAATGTAATCGATGAATTTCTTGTTCCACTCGGCAAACCACTCATGACCAATATAACAAGTGCTCACGGCTATTATAAAGCGGCGATTCCACTAGGTGTAAATGTGAACATGAATACAGTGAATCGTACTTTGACTGTTATGGAGCCGACGGTTATTCAATAAATAAATTTCTCATTCTTAGGCTTATTACTTGAATGAGTAGATTGAACTTATTTAATATCCTCCAACTATTTGAATATAGTTTTTTAAAAAACACAAGGCTACTCCTCGACAGAAAGTAGCCTTGTGTTTAATTGTTTTATCAATTGCTAGAGAAAACACTCCCTCATTTCAATCACAAAACAAATCATGTTTCTCCAAATTCATCTTCCTGTATGAACGAGTTAGAACCTCTTTTGCAATACCATTACCATGATGATACTTTTCCACATACATAGCTTTAACTATTCGTTTCACTTCAGACTTCGATATTTCTTGTTCTGTTCGCTGTTTCATGAATAAATGAAGAGGTACATCTACGCCATCATCATGTATAGGTGGCTGAAAATACAGAAAATCCTCCACTTTATAAAAGCCGTTTTTTATAAAGAAGTTCGTTCGCTTTACGCAGTCTTCCTTTTCTTTTTCGCTGTGTACCATCTCTTCTGTCTCAGTCTCAAGAACAATTGCTTTTAATGACTCATTTCCAGCATGAATACTATCTTGTTGTAGAACGTCTTCAATCTTTTGAAGAGATTTTGCTCCTAACCCTTTACTTCTTATTTGAGGATTTGTTACTAGATACACGATAAATCCTGCATTTACGTCAGCTAAATAGTGAGCTGTTACAACACTGATTAACTCATCTTCCAGATATCCAACTAGAAAACGATAATGATTTGGTAGATTAGCTTCAGCATTCTTCAGACTTTGAAGAAAAACCGATTCTGGTTCCCGAACCTCAATCGGAAAAGAGTTGTGATACAAAGTAAGTGCTTCTTTCAAATTTTCTTGATTTGAAAAAGTGACTTCTTTCCAAGTGATTTCCATTTTTGATAACCGCCTTTTTCTTTTAAAGCATGTTATAATATCTATTACTTTATTTATTCAATGTAATTTTGACAAACTTTCGCTTCCCAACTTGAATGACCATACCCTCAGATAAGATGAGGCAAGAACTTGCATCTTCCACTTTCTCATTATCTACTTTAACACCACGGTTGAGGATCATTCTACGAGCTTCGCTTTTTGATGAAAGCATCTTCAACTCAACAATTAAGTCTATGATTGAAATTTCTAAAGAACCGTTCCATTGGATGACTGGAATATCAGATGGTAGAGAGCCTTGTTGAAACACGGAGATAAAATGCTTCTCTGACTCTTTCGCTGCTTCTTGGCCATGGTACATCCGGACGATCGTTCGAGCAAGAAGCATCTTTGCATCTCGAGGGTGAAGCTTCCCACTAGCAACATCTGACTTTATTGTATCAATCTCTTCTTTGTCTAAGTCCGTTACGAGTTCGAAGTACTTGACCATCAGCGTATCTGGAATGGACATCGACTTTCCGTACATTTCATTGGGAGCTTCATCAATACCAATATAGTTTCTCTTGGATTTAGACATTTTTTCAACGCCATCTAAACCTTCTAAAAGGGGCATAAGCATAGCAACCTGCTTTTCTTTTCCAAACTTCTCTTGGTAGTGTCTTCCCATTAAAATATTGAAGTGCTGATCCGTTCCACCTAATTCAATATCACATTCCAACATAACAGAATCGTACCCTTGCATGAGCGGGTAGAAGAATTCATGCAGCGAGATCGGCTTACCTGTTGAGATCCGCTCATCAAAATCATCCCGCTCCAACAGTCTTGCCACTGTAATTTTACCAGCAAGGTTTATTACATCTTCAAAATTCAGCTTAGAAAGCCATTTAGAATTGTAGTGCAGCTCTACTTTTTCCATATCTATGATTTTTCCAAACTGTTCGAAGTATGTTTTCGCGTTGTGCTCCACTTCTTCTGTTGTCAATTGTTTTCTCGCAACAGACTTTCCTGTAGGGTCACCGATTTTTCCTGTAAAATCTCCAATGATCAATTGAATGACATGACCGTTTTGTTGAAACTGTCTTAACTTATTCAACACCACTGTGTGACCAAGATGTACATCTGGTGCTGAAGGATCAAGTCCAAGTTTAATTTTCAGTGGACGATTCTCTAAAATGGACTTCGCCACTTTTGTTTCTAACTCTTCGGTAGGGATTATATCCTGAACGCCATGCTTATAGATTGCCATTTGCTTCTTCACTTCATTTTGCTGTTGCTCTGTTAGTTGTTCTAAAACCGGAATCATCCTTTTTTCCTCCTCTAATTATTGTAAAAACTTAATTCTCAAGAAATTATAAAAAGACCACATCCCTATAACACAAGGGACGTGGTCTAAATTTACACGCGGTACCACCCTAATTGAAGAACAAATATTCTTCCACTCAAGTTAAATAACGGTTTTCCCGTTCTTCGTCTGTTTCTAATATAAGTAACGAAGAAAGCTCTTGGAAATGTAATTCACATGATCTTTGTACTGATTCACACCAACCACCAGCTCTCTAAAACAGGGAGATCATTGCTACTGCGTTTCCTGTCATCGCATTTTTTTATTAAATTTAAAAGTCGTTCTCTCGAATAACTCTTCTTAGCAAGCCTGAGATTAATTTCTGCTCTTCAACGGACAAGGAAGAAACGACTTCAACCTCACCTTCATGAAACCTTGGATACAGTTCCTCCATCACTTTTCTACCTTTATTGGTCAGAACAACACACGTGATGCGTCGATCGCGATTATCCACCTTACGAAAGCACAATTCTTTTCTTTCCAATGTATTCGTAATGTTACTTATGGTTGCTTTTGAAACTCCAGCGGATAATGCTAGTTTTTTTGTTTCAACGGATTCCCATATCCACAGATCATACAGAATAGAAAATGACGTCCAAGATAATCCATGCTTTGCTAATACTTCTCGCTCCATCTTATTACGCAATCCTTGAGCAGCTCGATACAGATTTGTAACCACTGTAATAGAGTGCAGATTGAGTGATTCGATCGGTGCTTTAGTCAATTGATTGATGGTGTCCTTCTCTTCCGGCAACAATTCACCGTACTCATCAAAAGAATAGATATGATCCACTCCTTATCAATTTTCATAATCGTTAGCATTGAAACGATAGTAACAGATAAAAATAGTAAATGCAAGATGTTATTCAATTCAAACTGATTTTCTTTTACTATAGGGTTTTCCATACTTCACCAGCACATGCCATAGAAGTTTAAGCTCTTGTACTATTTCTTTCTGCGTTCCTCTGTCGCTCCATGTCACTGAATTTCTCGTTAAATCCATTACAGCTTCACCTATAAGATGTGCATCAATCACCTGATTTTTAGCGATTCTTTTTGCTAAGGACGGCATTTCAGATCCTCGAAAATCTGAAGGAACATGATCTACAGCCAATTGAAATCCAGAATGATAATAAAGCTTAATATCATATTTTGCACAAAGACTTGTAAGCGTAACTCCGACCTTTGTTCCAATAAATGAGGGGTCTGCAACAAGAATTTCCACATCTTCTTTTAATACAAGATCACCGTGAACTTGTGCTTCGATATAATGATTTAGATTTCGATACACTTGTTTCTCAGCTGGGTCTTCAAACGGTAATTTTATTTTTTGAACAAGATGCTGGACCAATGAACCTATCATAAGATTTGATTCTCCGAGCGCATAATCTCTCGTGAAGATTTCCTCAAATAATGCTGCAAGTATCATATCGAACTCTCTAATAGTCCCTTTTTCTTTTGGATTTTGATGAGAATCAAGGTATGTAAAAGTAGCTCGCTTTGAAACTTCAGGCTTGAGTAAGAAGTAGCACGAACCAAACCGTGGCGCTGGCCCATCGGCATGCATCATAATGTTTAACGCACCATATTTTGCTCGCTCATTAAGGGTCGTTCCTTTTATCTGGTAAGCTCCTCCAAATAATTGTTCTTCCCACCGATCACGCAAACCTCCGGGATAGGCAGATACACTTCCGTTTGAAAGCAACGTTTCAAACTGACTCTTGTATATTCCTTCTTGATGTAAAGCTTCGGCAATACAATTCATTGAAGAGTTTGGCCGATCCGGATGAAAGTGAAGAGCGATTCGGGCATGCTCTTTAACTTTTTGGACTGCCTTATGAAAGACTTCAGTGGTTATGTTAGACATTCTTAATAAATGTTGAATCGTTGCTTGAGCATCGTCCTTATGTCTTGCAGCGTAACGCTCAACATAATCTATTGCAGATTGTTGGGCACCAGTTAATTTCATATAATAATCTCCGTTTCCATCTGTAAATGATGTTATTCAAGAACCAATGAAGTGACTCTTCACGCTCATGAATAGTGGTTTAGCTTTAAGGAATATATTTTATAAAGGAGAGGATCATTATGGGTTATCGAAAAAAGAAAAGAATTACAGGATCTCGAAGCTTTAGGACCCCGAGTACAATTCCTCTCATCTTACTTTTGGTGATTCTGCTATTCTCTGCTATAAGTTTATTTTTATCTTCGACAGTATTTCAAGATCACCTTGTTCTGACGGAGCTTTTCCTTTTTTTAGCTATGTCTCTGCTATCATTATTTATTGGAGTTGTTGCCAGTTATTCAAGAATACACAACTGGATAGAACGCCTACTTATTCCGGTTGTAATCATTGGAACCATTGCAGCTGCGATTGCTTTTGCACACACCGTATTTCAACTCTACGAAGATATTGGTGACTATGAAGCTAGAAAATTCAACGTGGTAGAAGGAATTCCTTCCTCCTTAACGTATGGCTCGAAAAATGGTCCTGACTATGTCTCTTCCATAATGATTGATAATAAAAAAGTTTATTTAGCACATTTGAATATAACAGCTAAGTCTTACAAAGATCATTTCAAAGGCAAATCCATTCGATTGAAATACCTTTCTCATAGTAAATTTGCGGTAAGTATAGAAAAAAACGAATAAGTATTTCACATGGATTTTGAACTAAAAAAACACAGCACTCTTTAGAGAAGCTGTGTTTTCTTTATTCACTGGTTATAATTCTAAAGCCGAACCGCTTGCCATACCCATGTTTGTAGTTTCAAAATACAATCATTACAGATTCTTTTTTCTGCTAAGCTTTTATGCGATTTACAGCGACTAACATTAAAAAGGATATACCTATAACACTTCCTACCCACATCCATGCAAGATCCATATTTCCTGATTCGATCGCGATATAGATTGCGGTGGAAATCGTCTGTGTTTTTCCAGGTATGTTTCCGGCAAACATTAATGTTGCACCAAACTCACCTAATGCACGAGCAAAACTTAGAATAGCACCTGATGTGATAGCTCTAACAGATAATGGAACAGAGATTTTTCGCAATACATCCCACTCGTTGGCTCCATCTACTCGCGCTGCGTTTTCGATGTCTGCGTCAATAGATCCGAACCCCGCTTTTGCGGATTGGTACATGAGTGGAAATGCCACAACTGCAGACGCAATAACGGCTGCCCACCATGTAAACATGATCGGCTGATTAAAGAGCCACTCTACGAGCTGTCCCCCTGGACCATTTCGACCGAACAAAACGATTAACAAGAAACCTACTACAGTTGGGGGTAGTACGAGCGGAAGTAGGAATATTGTTTCGATTAACGTTTTCCCTTTAAACTTCTGGTGAGCCATGATCCTTCCGAAAAATAAGCCGGCTAGGATCACAATCAGTGAAGCTGTCACCGCTATGCCAAGTGATAATTTGACCGGTGACCAAAAATCTATTGCCATTTCCTTTTCCACCCGCTTATTCCATTGATTTATATGCTGTATTCATCTGCCTTCATCATATCATATCGCTCATTGCTGGTGATGAAAGATGCTGATATTGTCGAAAGGCCTTTATTTTTGAGTTTAGACTTAATTCAAGTATAGTTTGACTTAATCAATGATCAGAACGACTTAATTTTTCTGAGTAAGACTTAATTTTTCTTATTTAGACTTAATATTCAAAAAAAGGTGCTCATCGGATGCCTTAAAAACATCTGTAAATGAAAAAAGCTGCTTAGATGAGTGGATTTCACCCATCTAGTCAGCTCATTCATCCTTATTCTTTAACAGCTAGCACTGAACCTTTGTACTCTTTATCAATAAAATCGGTAATTTCTTTTGAATGAAGCACTTCTAACAACGTTTTGATAGATTTCTTCTCTTTGTCGCCTTCACGAACTGTGATGATATTCGCAAATGGTGAATCTGAACCTTCAAGTGCGATGGAATCTTTCTTCGGGTTCAAATCCGCATCGATTGCATAATTTGTGTTGATCACAATCGCATCACCTTCATCATTCTCGTACGCTTTAGTCAATAGCCCTGGATCAATGTCTGCCACAAACTCTAAGTTTTTCGGATTTTCTACAATATCGCTTATTTGCGCTTCATATCCCTTTCCTTCTTTTAGTTTGATCAGTCCCTCTGCTTCAAAGATTGACAGGATACGCCCGTGCTCAGCAATTGAATTACTTAAGATAACCTTCCCGCCTTCTGGTAGGTCTTTTAATGACTTATGTCTCTTCGAATAAACGCCCATCGGCTCTAAGTGAACAGCTCCTGCATTTTCAAATTTATACTTCGGGTTATCTTTCACTTGCTGTGTTAGATATGGAATGTGCTGAAAATAGTTCGCATCAATTTCTTTTTCATATAAAGACTTATTCGGTAAGATATAGTCTTGGAATTTCACAATTTCTAATTCTATGCCCTTTTCCTCTAAAAGCGGCTTCGCTTCTTCTAATATTTCAGCATGCGGTACATTTGATGCTCCAACTACTAGCTTTTCTGTATTTTCTCCACCACTTGTAGATGAGCCACAAGCTGCTAATACGAATACTGCCAAACTTGCGAGTAATACTTGGATGATTCTTTTCATGTTCTGATCCCCTATCCATTAGTTTCTATATATTCTTTGATAAAAGCTCTTGTAAGAGGTGGTAAAAAAAAAACCTCCTGATCTCATAAAAGAGACAGAAGGCTTCTCGAAAAAAATTTCCGATTATCCTCTCATCTCTCAGTGTGACCACTGTTAGATTTAGCACCGTTTTCATGTTGGCTGTTCAACATGAATGGTTGCCGGGCTTCATAGGGCTAATTCCCTCCACCTGCTCTCAATAAGAGTATTCCTATCAAATTACTTTGTATTATTACAATAATTCTGTGAAATGTCAAACACTTTTTTTCAAATTATTCTGAACAGAAACTTTAACATTCTTTACTAACCATTCAGAAGTAGAAGAAATTAATTTATCGAAGTGGACAATAGAAGAATACGTATGATTGGCACCTTCTATTAGTACTATTGAGCTTCCACCATTCTTCCTCTTTCTTGATTCTTCAAAATAGTGAGAGCAATATCTTGAAGATATTACTGGATCGTCCGAGCCATGGATGAACAGTGCGTTACCACGATACTGTTTGATGTCTTCTAATGGAGAATAAGCTTGAAGGGAAAGTAAAAATTCTTCTGTTATGGCATACCCTAGATGATCAATCACAGGGTGCTCTCCGTTATAACCAACTATTTCTTTAATATCTTCAAATGGATTACCTACAGCAGACCACGTAATTACATTTCGAACTCGATCATCATCAGCTACAGTGCAAATCGCTACCGCACCACCTAAACTATGACCGATTAGTGTTATGGCATCTTGATCAACATTGGAGATTCTGCTACCAAAAGAAATCACTTCCTTCGTCTGATCGATAAAACAAGCAAATTCATTATCTCCATATTGTCCTTCACTCTCGCCACAGCCAGCGTAATCGAACCGCAATACAGCAAATCCAAGTTTAACAAGTTCCTGAGCGGTTTTTACAAATAAACGATCTACTCCAATTCGTGTACTCGTAAAACCGTGACAAATGATGATCAACGGAAACTTCTCTTCACCTACACCACTCCAATTAGGAAAATGAATGGTGTGAGCCAATTTTCTGCCCTTCCACCATATATAATCCGACGTAACCATATCACCCACTCCATTTCTCTATTGAAATTCACTTATTCTGCATGATAAACACAAAAAAACCGTGTTCACTTAGAGAACACGGTTCCATACTTAAAATCCGTTCGTTCTCTCATCTCTCAGCAAAACTGCTGTTAGATTTAGCACCGTTTCGGTAAAACATAGTTCATCCGATGGTTGCCGGGCTTCATTGGGCTAATTCCCTCCGCCTGCTCTTAATAAGAGTTTCATTATTAATTTAAGGATAATCATAGGCTACTTGCTTATTGTTGTCAATAAAAAAAGAAAACCATAATCAATTTTACCTACAGAATATTATTAAATGACGAGGAGATGATAAAGAAATGTAGTAGTTCACGACGTAACAACGAACGGGTGATTTCAATGATATTTTTTAAGAAAAAAAAGAAAAAACAACAAGAAACAAATACCGATCCTACAAAAGGTACATTGACATTCCCAGAGCTCATGAAAAAGCTAAGAGCTTCAGCCGACTTTTCTACCGTTAAGCAATCATCTCTCAGCACATTTTATATCTCTTATTATAAAACACTTGTAAATCCTGAATTTGTTCATCGGGATTTATTACCCTATATAACAGACATTCAATTAAAGAACTTAGATGATATTCAAAAACATCTTCCTTTAGATGGAATGGTCAAAACGAATGATGTGCATGACATCGCTAACAAAGTAACAGAAGG
Organism: Fictibacillus nanhaiensis; assembly: GCA_016401345.1. Taxonomy (GTDB): domain Bacteria; phylum Bacillota; class Bacilli; order Bacillales; family Fictibacillaceae; genus Fictibacillus; species Fictibacillus phosphorivorans. The sequence continues at coordinate 22,830 of JAEACG010000007.1, forward strand.
CTTTATTCTTATTCAAATGAATAAAGAGGACCCGGAAGGATTGCTTGTTCCCAGTCTATCGACCGAAAACAGGCAGATTTCTATCCCAGAAACTGAGTTTAGCGTTGTAGGTCCAAAGGAAGCTTTTGTTGAATCACTAGACACAAACTTAAACCTTATTCGTAAACGACTTCCTATTCCTGAATTCACAGTTAAGGAAGTACGGGTTGGGAAACTCTCAAAAACGAGAGTAGCCATCATTTATATTGACGGGATTGCGGATGAAGAAAATGTGAACACAGCGATTCAACGAGTCAATGATATTGAGTACGATCATATTGTAGATAGTTCTTATATCAATCAAATGATCTCAGACAATGAGAACTCTCCTTTTCCACAGCTCATTGATACAGAACGACCAGACCGAGTAGCTAGTGTTTTATCTGAGGGAAAAGTGGCGATTATGGCTGACGGATCACCACATGCATTAACTGGCCCGACAACTATCGTAGAGTTCTTTTCGGCATTTGAAGATTATTTTCTCAATTGGACGCTCGCTTCTGTTATTCGATTGATCCGGCTGATGGGTGTAATATTTTCTGTGTTATCTTCGCCGCTTTATGTAGCAGTATTAACGTTTCATTATGAGATGATTCCGGAAAATCTATTAGCTACACTCGTTGCTTCACGTAATGATATTCCATTCCCACCTATACTGGAAGCTATCGTACTAGAACTTTCCATCGAGTTGCTTCGAGAAGCTGGTGCCAGGCTGCCTTCTAAGGTCGGTCAGACGATCGGGATCGTGGGAGGTATCGTTATTGGAACGGCAGCGGTACAAGCTGGATTAACAAGTAATGTTTTGTTAATCATTGTTGCTTTAGCCGCTCTTGCTTCTTTTACAACACCTGTCTATCAGATGAGTAACACGATTCGTTTATTGCGTTTTCCCTTTTTATTGTTTGCCCAGTTTTTAGGGGTTCTCGGTGTTGGTATCTGTTTCGCTTTTATCGTTTCTCATCTGCTGAAGTTAACATCTCTAGGAAGACCTTATATCGCACCATTATATCCGCTTCGTGCAAATGATCTGAAAGATGCTCTTGTACGACTGCCGTTCAGTATGCAAAATAGCCGACCATCTTTATTAAGACCACAGGATAAAGCAAGGATGAATAAAAAGCGGGCAACAGCAAAGCATGACATTGAGGACTAAAAAATGAGGGGTATGTATGTCTCAGATCAGTGAAAACAAGCAGATATCACCTTATATGGCTTTTTATATGGTTACAACCATGCAAATTGGAGTGGGCATTCTAGGATTTGAGCGTTATATCGCTAAATCAGCAGGACATGATGCATGGATTTCTGTAATCATCGGAGGTCTTTCATTTAATGTACTGATCTGGATGATCTATCGTATTCTTTCAAAAGAGAACGCTGATATCATTGGCGTTCATAAAAACTTGTTCGGCAGATGGATTGGCGGCGCATTAAGTTTTCTTCTCTTGATTTATTTTAGTTCTACGATTCTAACCGTACTTAGGACTTATATTGAAGTAATCCAAATCTGGGTGTTTCCCGAGCTGAATACGGCTGTTATAGCCATCATCCTCTTAGGATTAGCTTATTCGTATGTTATTGGAGGAATCCGCGTTGTCGCAGGATTATCCGTACTAGGCTTTTTTATTACCCTCCCTCTATTTTTATTAAAATATTACGCACTTAAAAATGCACACTATACAAATCTTTTACCTATTTTAGATCATTCATTTAGCGACCTCATGGCTGCTACTAAAGGGGTTACTCTTGATTATTTAGGATTCGAGCTCATACTGTTGTATTTACCTTTTTTAAAACAACCTGAAAAATCACAAAAGTGGGCTCACTTAGGAAATTTATTTACCATGTTCACTTACCTCATTACTGTTTTCGTATCTTTTGTCTATTTTAATCAAGAACAACTTCAACATACAATTTGGGCGACTTTGACATTATGGAAAATTGTAGACCTCCCTTTCGCACAGCGATTTGAATATGCCGGTATTGCTCTTTGGCTTTTCGTCGTTCTTCCTAACATCTGTATAGGTTTGTGGTCTGTGAGCCGCGGAATTCACCGTTTATATAAGATCAAACAAAAAAGTGCGCTGCGCACAATGCTTTTTGTTATTTTCATATGTTGCATCTTAGTCGTTGATCGCCAACAAGTAGACATACTAAATACGAAAGTTTCTCAAGTTGGTTTTTATATTCTCTATGCTTATATACCGTTTTTATTTGTGATCCAACTGATTTCAGGAAAAGTGAGGAAAACAAAAAATGGCTAAAAAAAAGCTGCTCATCATCTTCACATTAATGCTATTAACTGGCTGCTTTCCAAGCAAAAAAATCCTAGAAGATGTTCAACTCGTATCAGCAGTTGGATATGATTATAAATCGAATAACCAAGTAGAGTTGAACGGGATGGTAGCCATTCCACAGCGAGGAGAAGATGTTCCTCCAATTTCTCAAGTGTTTACAGCAACCACGAATACGAGCAAGATGGCAAGAGCTTTAGAACAAGCTGAATCTCCAAAACCATTTGAGATCGGTCGCTTAGAAATTGCTCTTTATAATGACCGATTAGCTGAAAAAGGCATTTATGATCTAGTTGACACACTTCAACGTGATCCTTCTTTAGGTCGAGACCTATATTTGGCAGTCGTTAAAGGAAGTACGAAAACATTGTTAAAAGAGCAGTATCCGCTTAGTGAAACGCCATCTAAGTATTTGCTCCAGCTTCTAAATCAAAATATGAACGCGAACATACCAAAGTCAAATCTACATGATTTTTTGTATACGTATTACGGAAAAGGCATGGATCCCAACTTGCCACTCTTGGAAATGCAGGGGGATCGAATACGAGTAAAAGGTACAGCCCTCTTAAAAGACGACAAAATGGTCGGGCAACTGAAGCTCGAAGATTCCTTTCTCTTAAAGCTGCTGATGGAACCTTTTGAAAAAGGCATCTATGAAGTGAAATTTAAAAACGATCAATTCTTTACGATTCAAAATTTGTCATCTAAAGTAGAATATCGTTTTAAAGACGTGAAACGATCTCCATCCGTAGACATTTTCGTTAAAATAAAAGGACGCGTAAGTGAAGCGCCGAAGATTCCTGTAAGTGATCCGTCACTCATCGAACAACTAGAAAGAGCATCTGAGAAAGCAATGGATAGGCGAACCAACAAGATTGTAGAAAAACTTCAAAAATTGAATGTAGATACGATCGGATTAGGCGATTTGGCGAGGAGCAGAACAAGAGGATTTGATTTTAAACGGTGGGACGAACAGTACACTGACATTCCGATTAATGTTAAGGTGAAGGTGGAAATTACTCAAGCAGGGATTACAGAGTAACTTGGTTAATTTTAATGTACATTTCTTGAGTGGGGAAATGGCTGTTTTTGTCGAAAATCGTTTAAAAGATTTTATCCGTGAATATATAGCGGTTATCCGTGAATTTATAAGCGTTTACCCTGAAATTATTTCCAATTACCGTGGATATTTGATTGACAACTATCAAAGTGTTTTTATCGTGTGCACATTTCTTGCTGATGTCTACTTCATATGGACATCACGATATAAAATAAAAAGCTTTTATTCAACATATTAGTTTAGTTGAATAAAAGCTTTTTTTAATTAATCAATATTAACTCCCAGCCCCTGCTCCTGCAGAAGATTGCTTGCGTTTCTCGATCGCGTTGACACCCATTACAACAGCGATTAACTCTTCTGTTAATAAAGCATCTGAGTTGTTTTTCAGCTCATAAGCAGGAGCTTGGAAAAATCCATTTACTTTATTAAACGTCGCAATTTCTGACTTACTTTCATCAAAGATGGTATATTCTTTTGAAAAAGCGGGAGCTTCAATTTCATATGTATGGCCATTCGCTATATACCGGTAACGTTTGGAGAAGAATGCAAATGCAGATTTTACCACGCCTAATTCCTTACCATCAGATTGCTTCACGATCCATTTTCCTGACATGAAAGGAAAACTACCTTCAACGACGACCCTTCCAGATTCATTCTCGATACTCACGCCTGAAGAAAAAGCACTTTTTAGATCGAGAACTCCTCGTTTCTCTTGCTCTGCATTATAAATATCCGTTCTGCCTGACGAGAAAAAGGTATCTTTAAAATACACACATCTTTCCATTACATCCACCCCGCTTCAATATCGATCTTATTTTTGTTGTTCCTCCAACTGCTGTAGTCGTTTTTCAATTTTCTTTCGCTTTTCAATTTCTTGAAACACAAAAATGAAGGCTGTTGCAGCCATTAAAAACGTTAACCATTCCATCTTGTTCACCCCTTAATTTTGAGTAGTTCTTTCGGTAGAACTCATTTCGGTTGTGGGCTAGTGAAGGATAGCCTGATCCACGCTGAAGATAATCTGAAGATGCAACGGAATACCATCTTTCTTTCTCTATTCGTTCACCGCCAATCCTCATTTCGACCACTTTCAATCCATCATAAACGACTTGTGCACCTGAAATATGCAGTCTCCCTATATACTTCCCTCTGAAGCCAGGCCCTCTTCCATCTAGTAAGCAGTGTTGAACATCAAGTGATTGTTGAATGGCTTCCAATATGTATTTACCTTGAATCTCGAAGGAAGTTGGATTTAAAGGAGATGGACAGATCTCAATCAATTTTTTATTAGAAACGTAAGAAAAGATTCCTGCGTTAACAATGCCACTGTTTATCAATCCTATGTCGGTATTCAGCATGTCTTTTAATCCATCTGCGATAAGGTTTGTGATCGGATTCTCACCGATCACATCGTGCCATAACGGTTCACTAATCGTATATAGTGGTTTTCCTAAGATTTCGATCGCTGTTTCTTTATTTCTCTTAAGAATAGTTACAATTTCTTCATCTGGCTTGGAATCTTTTGTGCTATATACGGCAGATTGTAAGAGGGTTTTATATGATTTCTTCACTTCAATTTCTAATACACCAATATGTTCACCAAAGTTTCCAGCACTTACGATGAATGTATCATTAACAACCTTCGCTTCTTGATAGAGAACATGATCATGTGAGGACACGATTACATCAATGCCAGATATCTCTTTTGCTAGATCCATATCCGCTACCGTTCCGACATGATTCAGAAGGATGCACAGATCGTACTTTCCTCGATTACGCTCCAACTCTTCTGCAATGGCGATGATATAGTTTTCACTATGAAACCCTAAGCCTTCATTAAAAGCACCTAAGTCAGGTGATGCGCCAGTTACGAAAATTCGAAGTCCATTTTTAGAAAGGATTACACTCGAACGAACACCAGGAATCGCAGTCTCGTCTTTTCTAAATAGGTTATTGCTGATAAACGGAACGGAACTTTGAACAGCCATATATTCTAACGTCTCTGCCCCATTAAACATTTCATTGTTGCCGATTGTTAATGCATCATAGCCAACTGCATCTAGAAGCTCGACCGCGGCCATTCCTCTTGTTCCTTGTAGTTCAATACTTTTAAAATCTGCAAAATCACCTGCATCAACTAGTATAGTGTTTTCGTCTTTATGCTGATTAATCATCGTTGCTGCTTTCGCAAAGTTATCAAAATGACTGTGAAGATCGTTCGTATGTATGATTTTTAATTTCATAAATCCCCCAAAATTATATAAGATTACCTTTACAAATAATGGTATCATAAAATAAAAAGTAAATGTTCAATAAATACGGAGGAATTGAATGTCATATCAAGATAACGATTTAAAGATTCGACCGATTACTAACGAAGACCTTCCAAGACTTTGGGAACTCATATATAAAGACAAAGCACCTGAATGGAAAAAATGGGACGCTCCATATTTTGAGCACAAACAAATTCCTTTAGATGAATTTATGTGGAACAAAGATCACTATGTCAATCACGATCAGCGCTGGGCGATTGAAGTGGCTGGTGAGTTGATCGGAACAGTGAGTTACTATTGGGAGCATGAGCCTTCCCACTGGTTAGAGATGGGCATCGGTATCTACAATCCTACCTATTGGAGCGGTGGATATGGAACAAGAGCTATTATTCTGTGGATCAATCATCTGTTTAACTCGCTACCACTCGTCCGTGTTGGTTACACAACATGGTCAGGAAATGAGCGAATGATTAAAGTTGGCGAAAAGCTTGGCATGAAAATGGAAGGCAGAATGAGAAAGTGCCGCTATTATAACGGAGAATATTATGACTCGATTCGGATGGGAATTCTGCGAGAAGAGTGGGAGTCAACCATACTAGGAGGATAAGACCAGGGAGATTCTAATAGCGCAATCCGGTTATTTCATTGTATTTTTCGTGATTTATCTAGCCGTGAGGACTGCAATTAATGACTCCAAAAATCTTACTTTAATAAGAAATGAGCTGTCTACAATAAAAAAGGAGTTAGAATCGTTACGCAAGCACGCTGCAAACCATGAGGAGGGACAAAATTCTTGGCAAAATGGAAAACCATAACATCAGATTATATCTACAAAACGCCGTTTGGTCATTTAAGAAAAGACAGTTGTGAACTACCGAACGGGCAGAAAATCGATAACTATTATGTTCATGAGTATCCAAATTGGGTAAATGCATTTGTTCTAACTAAAAATAAACAAGTCGTACTTGTAGAACAATACCGTCATCCAGGTAAAGACTTCTTTTTAGAAGTTCCAGCTGGAAAAGTCGAACAAAGTGAATCCTTTGAGGAAGGCATTATCAGAGAGGTTCAAGAGGAAACAGGTTTTACTTCCCTTAACAAACCAATTGTACTCGGAGAATTCATGGTGAACCCTGCTACCCAAACCAACAAGGTTATAACATTTCTAATCTTGGATGCCTTCCAGTCTTCTTCTCAAAACTTAGATGAAAATGAAGATTTAACGCTTAAGCTGATCCCTTTTCATGAGATGGAAGGATTAATAGAAGATAAAAAAATTACACAGTTGTTTACAATAAGTGCGTATTTTTTAGCAAAGAACTACCTTTCCAAAGAAAAACTAGCTTAGTAATATTACATCTAAGCTAGTCCTCTTTTCTTTATTCAACCTTCATTTTTACAGCACGTGTTGCAACGAAACTTTTAATATAGGTATCAATCGGTCTTCTTCCACCAAAGTCATCTTCATATAATCCAGCAATCACAAAGCCTGCATCAATCTGTCCTTGTATTTGATCCTCTAAGGTATGCCCGAATTCTATCGTTTCATCAGACATAAGATAGTCAGACTTCTCTTTTTCAGTCATAGAATCGAGCGTTGAATAAGGAATCCTGTTACTGACGACTAGATTTCCCTTTTGATCTTCTTCATCATCAAAAATAAACAACAATGGATTTGTAAAACCAGATATGAGTACCCCTCTATCTTTTAACACACGTGATGCTTCTTTCCATACAGGAGAAATATCCTCTACAAATACATTGGCCACTGGATGAACGATCAAGTCAAACTCCCCTTCGCTAAACATGGAGAGATCACACATATCTCCTTGGATAGCCGTCAGACTCAAATTATTTGCTTTTGCTACCATCTCATCATTTTCTAACTGTTTCTTTGAGATATCCATAACAGTAACGTCTGCACCTGCCGCTGCTAACACGGGACCTTGTTGTCCGCCTCCAGAAGCGAGGCAGAGAACCTTTAGTCCTATCAACGATTCCGGAAACCAACGTCTAGGAACTGGTTTTTCTGTTGTAACGGTAATACACCAATCTCCTAACTTACTTCTGTCAATAATGTCCTTAGATACAGCCTTCGTATAGCTCACACCATCTTCAACTTTTTTGTCCCAAGCTTTGCTATTGTGTTTAACGGTATTCATATTTAGATCTCCTACTCTTTGTATAGTCATAGTAAACATTCCATAATAAGGTATAAAACTCCTTCATTAGCCATATATGAACAGGCGTATAATGGCAGAAAAAAAAGAGCCTATAAAAATGAATGGCTCTTTTTGGAGTACTATTTAAAAACTTGGAAAAAGGAAGCACTTGAAATGGAAATTAACCGATTTCAAGTACATAAATAATCCTAAATCTTTTCTTGTAACACTGTAGCATCAATATGCGAAAAGTCCGCTAAGGTAGGTTCTTTCGTATCAAGTTTAAGAGAAAGGGCTGTATAAGCATGAACTTTCTTCAACAAATCAGGATTGTTCATTAATCGCTGACCATAAGAAGGAATCATCTCTTTGATCTTTGGTTCCCATTTACCAATCTCTTGCGGGAAGCATTTGTTTAATACCTCTAACATAACGTGAACAGCTGTTGAAGCTCCAGGTGATGCGCCGAGTAATGCAGCGATCGAACCATCAGCTGCCGTAATAACTTCCGTACCAAACTGAAGCGTTCCCTTACCACCTGTTTCAGTATCTTTAATTACCTGAACACGTTGCCCTGCTACGACGAGATCCCAATCTTCACTCTTAGCAGTTGGGATGAACTCTCTTAGTTCTTCCATACGCTGTTCTTTTGACAATAATACTTGTTGAATCAAGTATTTGGTTAATGACATTTCTTTAGCACCAGCTGCCAACATAGTCAACACGTTATTTGGTTTTACTGAAGTCACTAAATCGAGCATCGACCCTGTTTTTAAAAATTTTGGTGAAAAGCCAGCAAACGGTCCAAAAAGCAAAGATTTTTTATTGTCGATATACCTTGTATCAAGGTGAGGAACAGACATCGGTGGAGCACCGACTTTAGCTTTTCCGTAAACTTTCGCGTGTTGCTGCTCAATCACATCTGGATTTTTACATACCATAAAGATTCCGCTTACCGGAAATCCACCGATATGCTTTCCTTCAGGAATACCGGATTTTTGGAGCAAATGAAGGCTTCCACCACCACCGCCGATAAACACAAACTTCGCTGTATGGCGTTCAATTGAACCTGTGTTATGATTTTTCACCTTCAGTTCCCATAAGTCATCGGGCGTACGCTTCAGGTTTTCTACACTGTGTTTGTATTTAACATCTACATTCTTATTTTGAAGATGACTAAATAACATACGAGTAAGAGAACCAAAATTAACATCCGTTCCTGTATCAATCTTTGTAGCAGCGATACTTTCGTCTAACGAACGTCCTTCCATGATTAGTGGAATCCATTCCATCAATTTCTCTGGAGAATCCGAGAATTCCATCCCTTGAAAAAGAGGATTCTCTGTTAGCGCTTCCATTCGTTTCTTTAAAAACTGAACGTTATTTTCACCTTGAACCATACTCATATGTGGCAATGGCATGATGAAGTCTTCTGGATTATGAATCAACTTTTGATCAACAAGGTAGGACCAAAACTGCATTGACACTTGAAACTGTTCATTAATTTCAATAGCTTTCGATATATCGATAGATCCATCCGGTTTTTCCGATGTGTAATTTAGTTCACAAAGTGCAGCATGCCCAGTTCCAGCATTGTTCCACTCGTTTGAACTTTCCTCTCCTGCTTTATCAAGTTTCTCAAATACTTTAATTTTCATTTCTGGAGCTATTTCTTTTAAGATCGTTCCTAATGTAGCACTCATGATTCCAGCGCCAATTAAAAGGACGTCTGTGTTCGTTTCTCTGTTGCTCATCATTATCAACCTTTTCACCTAAAATTTACAGAAAAAAGCCATCGTCTCATGTATAAGAAGAGACAACTTGGTTACTGCTTTTCCTGTTTCCATGAAAACCATATCAACTAGTATTGCTAAAATTCAAGTCTTTAATATCTTTATTATATGATAATTATAAATTATTTGAAAGCCGATAAATAGTGATAATTATATGAATAGTGTGCCCAAACTCTCTAACCATCAGAGTTTATATAGGATTTCAGGAAAATTTTTAACAGAAGATCACATACTAATATATGTAACTTTAACATTTTCGCATATCAAAAACGCCTGAATTACTTCATCAGGCGCTCACGCTTAAAATGATCTAAGTTAAGAGTAAATCACTGTTTTTCAATCCTTTTTCACTATCCTTTTCTAGACTTCGGTTCGTTCGAGTTATTAGTACACTTCTGTAATGAGCGGCTCGATGGAGTTTCCCTTTTAGGGATGTGGAGGTACTTTCAATAGGTAGATCCATTCCGTTTGAAAAAATGACTCTAACCTTTTTTCGGTCAATGGATACAATATCATCAATGTGTGGCTGTGAGAGCCAGATGCAGGAGTCTTTTCGTGGTGATTTCGTGGGAAAGAAGAATATATCAAGTTTCGTGTCAATCATGATCGGAGGGAAGCACATCCTTCCTAATATGATCTGTGTTGCATCTTTCTTGCCATCGTATGTACTTCCATAATAAGGACAGGAATCTTTGATGATTCGAAAAGGCTTTTTCTCTACAAGAAAGACAGCATCTTCTTCATAAATTTCTGCGCATACCCTTCCCCATTGATTAATAAATGGATGAATAGCAATGGTCCTATTCGTAATTAAATACTTTTCCACTTTCTCGTGCACAATTCTACGCTTCATTCAATACCTCCTCAATATTTTAATCCCCATTGAAATGAATGACAGTACAAATGTCCCTAGTATTTATACTGAGTAGTAATATTTTACCATTTAAATATATAACTATCTATATATTTAGCGAAATTTGTCAAAATATTTTGTTATTTTAAATATAGGAGTTGCATGATTGATGAATTCATCTATTTTAACTGAAGTGGTTATTCTATTTATTATTTTGTCATTAAAAAAAAAGGAACTCCCCAAAAGGAAGTTCCCTACTAAAACAATTTCATGTTGATAACTTACTTTATATTATCTCAATCGATAAATCGGATTAAATCAATACAAGAAAGGTCAAAAGTGATAAACCTTCTGATAGTTCCTTCTGGTACCTCTGCCTCATAAGAAAATGTAGCACAATTATTGTTTGAATCTATACGCTCTAAAGTAAATAGAGTTGGTGATGTTAAGCTGTCTAAAGATAACGGTTTACCTCCGATTAAAATTAAGAATTGTGCTTCACCAAACGGAGGAAGCGGATTCGGAGTAGTTGAAATAAGTGAAATTGGAATAAGCAGTTCTTCCCCCTCTCGCACACTTACAGCCACCGAAAACGGTTCAAACCCGTTTGCAACAACACGCAGTTCATAAGAGCCAGAAGGAATGCCTGTTATTGAAAATACTCCTGCATCATTAGAGATTACTTCCCTAACCAAAACCCCTCTTAGATCAAACAACTGGATGACCGCTCCACTAACTGGCCGACCTGTTCGACGATCAGATACTTGACCCGAAATATCTCCATCCGCTCCAGGACTTAAAGCAAAGTCAACACCTGTTAAACGCTCTCCCTCTGCAAGGGAAATAATAAGTGTTTCTTGCTGAAACCCTTGGGCATCCACTGTTATTACATATCTTCCTGATCCAAGATTACTTATGAAATACGTTCCATCATTACCCGTTCTCGCACTTCCTGCAAGAGCACCATTTTCATCAAATACATTTATTTCAGCATTTGGTAATGGTCCATTTCCTAAAATGATGACTGTACCCGTTAATGAAGAAGCTTGACGTTGACCAGGTAATGCAAAATTCTGCTCAACAGTTGTATTAACAGGCAATACCGATAGTCTGCTATCTGTACCATATCCTAATGCAGATGCTCGTAACGTATAAGAGCCATTACTCAATCCAGGAATCGTGTAAAAACCGTCGATGTTTGTTAAGGCTACCGCTACCGGGCGTCCATTAACTGCTAAAGCATTAACTTCAGCATTTAGTAAACTTCCTTCAACTGGACCGCTTATTTGATCAAATGTTTCTACAATCGCCCCTACAATCGGCTGTCCTGTACCTGCATCCGTAACAAAGCCGGTAAACAAACTTGGGACTGCAACTAAATTAAAGTTCACAACGCTTTGAACATTGGGAACAGCGGTAAAATCCAGTACGCTGCTTCTATAATCTGCATTGATGGCAGCAAGGCTAAAATCACCTGGTAGAAGACCTTCTATTAAATAATTTCCATCATTGTCTGTCTGTACCTCTGCAATCACAACACCGTTATTGTCCGCTAAACGAAGCAAGGTATTAACGAGAGGCTGTGAATCGCCAGCATTTCGAACCGTTCCTCTAACACTTGAAGTAACAGCTGCCAATTGAAGATCTGCGAAAGTCGTGTCTCCAGGTATAACCGCAATTTCAGCAGAGTCGTTTCCAAACCCTTGTTTAGTAGAAATAATCGTGTAGTTTCCGTTTCTCACTTGGCTAAAACGATATCTACCTTGTTCGTCAGTAAGCGTTGAGGCAACGACTGGACCTGACGGACTTATTAAACGAAGTTCAACACTAGCTCTAGCTATAAAAGAACCTGACCCTTCATTTGTAACGAAACCTTCTACACTGCCCGGTTCAAAAGCTAATGGTAAATTCGTAATCGTAGTCTCATTCGCTACAATAAAAACACTTAGTGAACGCTGTTCAAAACCGCGTGCACTCACGATCATTGTATAAATCCCAGGCCGCAAGTCCAAAACACTATAAGCACCATCTGACTGCGTTAGAACAGTGGTAACAACAGCTCGAGTGGCATCCAGGATTTGCACCACTGCCCCAGCAATTGAAACACCATTGAAATCGGAGATCGTTCCTAATAGTTTACCTGTATCCAAAGTAAGAGCCAGAGTGACCTCTGTAGTGGTACCATTCACAATAATTCCGCCTTGTGAAAGACTTCCATAGCCCCCCTTGATAGTTGAAATAACTATCGTGCCTTCTTCCAAGTTCTGCTGAATAAATACACCATTTTGGTCAGTTATACCCGAAGTAATAGTTATACCTGTTTCGTTAAAAATGTTCGTTATAACTCCTGATATCGGATTGTTAGTTGCAGCATCAATGACCCTAATCGTAACCGTACCTCCAAGAGTAATAAGTTGGAGATCAAGAGAAACCTCTTCTCCTCCATTAATTGTTACAGCAAAAGTAGCTGCATTATAACCTTCAGCTGTAACAGTAACAAGATAATTACCTTCAGGAACTTCTGGAATAACATAGGTTCCGTTTGATTGTGCTAGTACGGTAGTTACTAAACTGTTATTGAGATCAAAAAGATTAATTTTAATACTTTGTTGAGTGATGAGATTTCCATCTTCATCTGTAACCGTTCCAAAAATACTGCCATAAAGACTTGATAAAAATAGATTCGTAGTTGTTACTATGTTACTGCTCACAACTGCTCCAATTGACGATACAGCGTACCCTGAGAGATTTGCAGTCACTTGGTAAGAGTTTGGCTTCAAACTTCTAAAGGTAAAGCTTCCATTCTGTTCAGTAACGGTAGATGCGATAATAATATTGTTTAACAGGACGTTCATTACAACCCCTGGTAAACTAATTCCACTTTCATCAGTAACGATTCCTGTTATAGCTCCAGGTTCAGGGATCAGATTTATTGAAACGTTTAGTGTCTCCCCTGGTGTAATGGTTATCCCTTCTGTTTCACTTTGGAAGTCAAGTGCCACAATCGTTAAGGCATATGTTCCAACAGGTAGATTTCCAATAAAGAACGTCCCATCATCATTTGAGACAGCAAATCCGACAACCGTTCCATTCACATCGATAACCTTAATACTTGCTCCACCTATTACACCATTTGGACCATTAACTGTACCTGTTAATACCCCTGGATTAGATAGTAAGAAGCCATCAACTGTAGTTGTTTCATTCGCTTGAATCGTTGCTCCAGCTGAAAACGTATTATAGTTAGGTGTTGTCATGGATACGGTATATTGCCCTGGAGAAAGTCCGTTAATCACATACACACCTGCATTATTTGTAACTGCTCTGCCAGCAGGCTGAACACTCGTTCCAAAAAACAACTGAACGATCGCTCCAACGTTCAATATACCTGTTTCTTGATCTATTATTGTTCCAGTTAGAATTCCTGGAAGTGCAGTGAGCTCAATATCAACAATTTGTGTTTGACCAGGATCCACCGAAAAGCCAACTGTATTCGTTTCATAATCCGGATTAGAAGTTCCTAACGAATAGATGCCTGATACAAAATTCTCGATTAAATACATTCCTTGATCATCTGTTTGAACTTCTGCTAGTTCTGCACCCGTTTCATCAATTAATCTAATAACCGTATTGATAAGTGGAATGACAACGTCTTGAGCCGATATAGTAGTTGACAAACTCTCATTTTGAATGATCCTTGCAGAAATGGTGCCTCGAACATTCGAGAGACTTGGTGTAAGAGCAAAGTTCTGAAATGTTGTTAAGCCATTTTCAATAAGAACAGAGCCTGTCACGGTTCCAAAATTTTCTTTTGTAATGGTTAAAGTGAAAGTTCCTACTGTTATTAATCCAGAGCTATAATTACCATTACTATCTGTTAAAAGCGTATTGATTACAGGACCGAATGGTGAAATTGCCCTAATCTCAATAGAAGCTCCAATTAATGGATCACCTGTTGCTGAATTTGTAACGTTACCTGAGATGATTCCACCTTCTGGAATAAGGATAATGTCCACAACAGTTTCTTGGTCGGGTAAAACAACACCACTGCCAATTCCTATTCCCGTTCCATTTCCTTTAGCAGTTACCGTATACTGGCCTTCAACCAAATTATCAACCTCGTAAGAGCCATTTCCATTCGTAATAACCGTTGAAATGGGTGTGTTTTTTCGATCTAATATCTGAACGGTGGTATTGCCAATCGGTGTACCATTGGGATTTTTTATCGTTCCAATGATTGTGCCAGGATCCGGCTGCAGGTTAAGGGTTACATTTGATAGAGACAAAGAATTGATTATGACTCCAATGGACGCTGCACCATATCCATTTGCTATTGCACGAATGTTTAGTGGACCAGTTTGGAGGTTACCTAGTCTAAAAAATCCGTTCTGGTCTGTTGTAATCGTTGCAACAAGAATGCCACTCACATCAGATACTTCAATGAAACTTCCTGATATCGGTAAACCTGTTACAACATCTTGAATAACGCCCTCCAAAGCACCACGATCTTCTGTAAGCGGGACTAATAGATTTGTTGTTTCCCCGTTCACTACGCTTGCACCTATTGTTGCTGTTTGATATCCGTCTGCTATTACGTTCACTTGATACGTTCCTGCTGATAAGTTCTGGAATGCAAAGCTTCCATCTGAGAGAGCGATCAGCGTCTGTAGCAATACACCACCATCATTGAGAAGTCGAATAGAGATTGTTCTATCTGAAATCGGATTTCCCGATTGATCAGTAACAGTTCCAGCAATCGATCCTCCTACTTCCGACAATTCAAAAGATACCGCAGAAGTTTGATTCGGTAGTACAATAACTCCGATTTGATCCTGTATATAATAAGGTGAACTTGCAATAACGGTATACGTTCCAGGTGACAGAAGGATGGATGTAAAACTACCCGCAGTGTCTGAATTGGTTGATATAATTGGAATTCCTTCAGGTGTAAGAATAGAAATGAGGATGCCTGGTAATCCTTCTCCCGTTTCTGCACTTACTATTGTCCCAAAGATCAATCCTCCTACCGGGGTTAAGATCACATTTAGACCCGTCAGCTGCTCTCCCGGCTGCAACGAAACTCCGGCAGTCGATGATGAATAATTTTCTACTCCAGCAATTACTGTATAAGACCCTTCTGGCAAGTTTCCGATAACATAGTTTCCTTCAAAATCTGTGATTCCGTTTCCAATTTCACTATCATTTTCATCAACCACTCTTACACTAGCATTCGATAAAGGTATTCCATTACCATCAGTTACTGTTCCTGAAATCGATGCTGGATCAGGCACTAAAGCGACCTGTACATTAGTTGTAGCATTCGAAGTTACGATTACACCTGTAGAGCGAATACTATAGTTTAGCTGAAAAGCGTTTACCGTATATGATCTTGGTGCCACGCCTTCTATTAAGAAGTCCCCTGCTGCACCTGTCGTTCTTCTTGCTATTGGTGTAACACCACTTGGTGCATACACTTCTACCTGTGCACCAACGAGTGGAGCAAGAGTTTGTTCATCGAGAATCACCCCTGAAATTTGACCCGGTTCTGGAACTAAGCTGATATTAGCTGTTAGTGTCTCGCCTGGTCCGGCATTAATCGAAACTTGCCGTCTCTGGTAATCAGGGATAATAGCAGTAACTAGATATTGTCCTTCCGTAAAACCTAGTATTCTATAAAATCCGTTAGAGTCGGTGTTAACAACTCGAACAGTAAAACCGTACACATCTAAAAGCCTTACTGAAACATTAACTAACAGATCACCAGAATCTGAAGTGATCGTACCTTCAACTGTAGCTGGGAACGGTTCAAGTGCAAAATCAACGACTCTCGTATCGTTTGGAGGTACAAAAACTGAGGCACTCGATGATCCATAGCCGTCGTCAGTAAAAGCAACTATAGTATATGGGCCAGAATACACACCTTGCGTTACATAATTGCCTTGCTGATCCGTTACAGTATTCGCAATAACGGGGCCAGTTGGTGATAAATAACGGACTTGAACCATGACTTGAGAAATCGGAAGCCCTGTTACAGCGTCTGTGATGGTTCCCGAAACAGTCCCAGGTTCAGGAGTTAAAATAAAGCTCAAGGAAGTTGTTTCATCAGGTAAAACGGTAAAGGTTGCACTCTGACTCGAATAACCATCAGCACTAACGATCGCACGATACGTGTCAGGTGACAGATCTGCAAATATAAATTGACCGAAACTATCCGAGACTCCTTTTCGATCTAGTGGCTTTCCTGAAGATGAAACGATAATGATGGCATTAGATAATGGATCTCCTGTTAACTGATTTGTGACATACCCTGTAACCGCTCCTGGGTTTTGAGTTAATGAAATCGCAATGTTAAACCCAGTGATCGGCACAGTAACCGTAATAATCTCATTTCCATAATTCACTGCATTAACATTTAACAGATAATTTCCCGGTGCAATCGAGTCGAACGTGAAAGTGCCATCGATACCTGGATACTGCTTTGCCACAAACATGCCTGTATTATTTGTTAAAGTAACAGAAACGGCAGTACCACTGATCGGATTTCCAGTTGCAGAATCTGCTATCGATCCTGTTAGTGTTGTAAGAATTTGCGATAATGGTATTGTAGTAATGCTTACTGCACTGCTATTAACGATAACTGCTGTCATATTTGGAGAATAACCGTCTAATTCTGCACTTACAAAATATGTGCCAATCGACAGTTCAGGAATTTGAAACGTACCATCAGTGTGTGCAATTAAAGCTTGCAGCAATTCACCGCTAGCTCCAAACAATTTTAATTGAATATTGTCTCCAGACAGCGGATTCCCATCTTCGTCAGTCACTTGCCCTGAAATGCTTCCTACAGTACTTGTTAATCGAATATCAGCTCCCGCAGTCTCATCACTTTGGACGATCACACCTGTAATTTCTGTAGAGTAGTTTTGTGCAGATGAAGTAACAGCATAGGAACCAGGAACAAAATTCCGGAGTAAAAAGTTACCGAATTGATCAGTTGTTGAAAAACGAACCAAAATTCCAAGACTATCACGCACAAGTATGGCCGCACCTGGAATTGGTGCACCTGTTATTAAATCTGAAACCGTTCCAGAGATAGAACCACGGATCGTCACTAACTCAAAATTCAGCGCAGTGATGTCCTGACCTGGGGCGACCGCAACGTTCCCAGTCGCGTTTGCATAGCCCCCTGCTCGTATGACGACTGCATAAGAACCTGCGGGAATATTGCTGAGCGTGTAATTTCCATCAGCATCAGTTGTTCCATTTCCAATAGGTGTTTCATTTACATCGAGAAGAGAAACGGTACCGTTAGCTACCGGCGTACCAAGATCAGAAATTAACGTACCTGAAACAGTTCCAGGATTCGGTTGGATCGATAAAGAGATGTTCGTTGTTTGACCAGAAACCACAAAGGCTCCCGTACTTCCAACTGAATAATTTAGTGCAACAGCTTTTACAATATAGTTACCCGGAGCCAAACTCTGAAACAAAAAGTTTCCTTCCGGAGTAGCTGCAACTGTGTTTACGAACTGGTTATCCATTGTGTACAGCTGAAGCACAAGTCCTTCAGCGGCAGGAGCTACTATTCCTGTAATAGTCCCAGGATTAGGTTGAAGTTCAAAGTCAACAAACTTAGTTAATCCAGCGGGAACAACTACACCTATAATCCTAGTTTCATATCCTTCTGCAACTGCAGTAAGTGAATAAACTCCTCCAGGCAATCCAAGCGAAATGAACGTTCCATCCGCACTCGTTAAGGCTGAATCAACAAATGCTCCTAGTGTGTTGCTGATATTAATAGTTGCACCAACTACCGGCTGACCTGAAAGAGAATCGATTAATCTGCCCGTAACAAACCCCGGAGACGGAACAAGGCTAATCGTGATAGAAGAAACGTTTCCAGGTGATAACGTAACTGATGCAGAGGAAGTTTGGAAACTTTCTGCAGCAACGATGACTGTATATGTGCTCGGCATTAAATCTTCAACTATGAACACACCATCATTGTCTGAAAAAGTTGTATTTATGATAAGACCGTTAGCATCCAGCAGCTGCACTTCTACGGATGCACCTGCAAGAGGATCTCCAGTCTCACTATTAATAACCGTTCCCGAGATAGAAGAAGGATTTGGCATTAATGAGAAATTAACAACAGAAGTCACACCAGCTGTAATGATTGCTCCACTTAAGTTTGTTTGATAATCAATAATATTTGCTGTAACAACATAGCTTCCAGGGAGCAATTCACCAATCACATAATTTCCATTTGTATCTGTTACAACTCTAGAGATAAGCACATCAGAATCTGCATTTTTCACAAGTATGACTGCACCCGGAAGAATGTTTCCTTCGTTATCAAGTACATTTCCTGCAAGCAAACCAAAAATAGGCTGAAGTTCTGTGCTGATCGTTGTTGTTTCATTATCCTGAATAACAGCACCAAGCGTAACCGGTGAAAACCCGTCTGCTCCAACAATAACGGTATATCGATCTGGTGCTAACCCACTTATCGTATAATTTCCATTGCTGTCAGTAATGGTCTTCGCTACCACGATGTTATTGAGAACGACATCCACTGAAGCACCACTAATTGTACTTCCACCTGAAGAAACATCACCTGTTAGAACACCTGCTAGTCTTCTAAGTGTGACATCTACCGTTGTAGTTTGATCAGACTGAACATACGTACCGATCGTTTTTGTACCATGACCATCAGAAGAAAAGGTGATTACATACGTACCGGGAGCTAGAGAATCTACTGAGAATTGTCCGTTTACATCAGTTGTTACAGAGGCATCCGTAATTCCAGAGCTGTTTACAACTTTTAGACTTGCACCTGGAAGTGGAACACCGCTATCTTCATCAATGACTGTTCCGATGATTGAACCTGGATTTGCTAATAGATTCACATCTACTACCACAGTTTGACCGGCACTCACCGAGAAACCGACAACAAATGTTTGAAAAGCAGGTGCACTCACGCGTATTCTGTAAGAACCTGGTGCAAGACGATTTATTGTGTACTGTCCTGCCCCATTCGTCGTTGCGATTGCCACGGCGATCCCTGTACCGCTAAGAGCTTCAACTATTGCACCAGCTATAGGTCCTCCACTTCCTGTTATCGATCCACTTACCGTTCCAGGATTCGGCTGCAGTACAAAGTTTGCTATCGTTGTCTGATTAGATGGCACATTTTGCCCAATTGTTGCAGCCTGAAAATTATTAGCAGAGACCGTGAGTGTATAATGTCCTGGGATTACAGCTCCAAATGTGTAAGCTCCTGTTGGAGAAGTTGTTACACTTGCAATAACTGTACCAAGGTTATCTGATAACAAGACGGTCGCTCCACTAACAGCAGAACCTGCGTTTGAGGTAACCGTTCCTTGAAGAATTCCTGGAATAGCTACAAGGACAGGATTGATGACCGTTATCGTGCCAGATTGAATAACCACCGATTGCGCCAAGGTCGTGTAATTTGCTTTTGAGAATTCAATCGTATAAGTACCTGGTGCTATATTCGTAAGACTATACTTTCCGAATAGATCTGTTTGCGTAACGGTCACTTGTGTTTGACCCATTAAAAGTCTTACAGTTGCAGCATTTACTGGCTGAGCGTTTGAACTATCCAGTAACGTACCTGCAGCTCCACCTGTTGCTTGAACATTTACGGAAATAGAGGCAGAAGCAGGGGGCAGATCTCCTCCAGTAAAGCTATCTATACCTGTTGCCCTTACTGTATTAAGTGCTTTCGTTCCTGCTGTATAAAAGATTCCATTCTGTGCAAACTGAAGAGTCGCACTAGCGCCAGGAGCGATATTACCAACGGACCACGTAAGTGTTTTCGTTGAAGAGTTGTATGCTGTTGTCCCTTGCGAAACACTAAGAACTGAAAAGAGTGACACTACATCTAATGAAACAATATCAGTTACATTAATGATATTTGCAGCACTTTTTCCTGTATTCGTTAAGGTAATTCTTCCCGTCCACTCCCCAACCTGACCGGCTAAAGGTGATTGTGGTCCTGAAAGCAGTACTTTTGAAACCTGCAGGTTAGCTCGGACATTACCGGAATTTATTGTAACTGGATTGGAAAGTGCATTTTGAAATTGAAATTCCTCTGATTCACGTAAAGAGTCTTTATTGTAGTTGTTGTTATTTGAAGCAGTAAAAGCGACCATCCGTACAGAACTTAGAGCAGTAATACCGAGCAAGGAGAAAAATGTAGAAGCTGGAACTAGAAAATCGATAAAATAGTTTTGTGTATTATCCAATGTAGAGTCAGCCTGAACGACCCGTGCGACGTCAAAATTGATGATGGACCGAGAATAGTTTGGATTCCCTTTACCATCCGTCCCTTCAGCAGGATCACTCCAAGAGTTCACTTGTTTAGTTGTGTTCTGAACCAAATTCACTCTTTTATTTAAACCATTAACTGCAAGAAGCCAGTCATAAGTCCCCGCTACGCCGGTCGTATTTAACAAAACACCCCATGCAAAGTTTGCAAAAGCGGTTTTGGCGCTATTTCTTGGATCTGATCGTACACGCATTCTAAAGTACACATTGATTTCATCATAAGCGAAGTAAAAGGAAGGAAAACTGGCACTCCCTACGATGTCTGTTCCTGCAGGAGAGATATCACGTATCACATCTGCATAAGGAACACCGCCTACAGTAATGGCAGTAAACTGACTATTTGTGGGAAAAGACATCCCAACACCTCCGGCAAAAAATTAACATCGATTTAATATACGCGGAGAAACCTTGCAATGATTACCATTTTTTTCAATAGCGTATCTTCACACGAAAAAAGAAGCTATTCAAAGAATCAGCTTCTCATTGTTTTAGATTGGATTCATATCACATTATTTAACTAACTTATACATCAACACATCATCCACATACTCGTCGTTGCTAAACTTGAACTCTCTTATCTTTCGCCCTTCCTCTATGAATCCAAGTTTTTTATACAATTCTATTGCCCTAGTATTGGTAGAGAACGTCCCTAACGTAACCTTTTCAATGACCGGATGTTTTTCGGCCCAAGATAATAGCTCGTGAATCAATAGCTTGCCAATCCCTTTATTTCTAAATCCTTTACGAAGCATGATGGCAAATGAGCCAGTGTGGTGCATTCTCATTCTTTCTTGTGACCGAAAAACGATCCATCCAACCACATTGTTTTCATATTCTGCCACAAGCATCGTCTCACGTTCATGCTCAAGAATGTTTCGTATCCATTCTTCATGATCTTCTGTTGCCTTATTAAATTCTTTAGATACCGCAATAAAATAATTCTGTTCAGAAATTACTTCACGTTGAATCTGAAGAATAGCTTCTGCATCCTCAACACGGACAGTCCTGATGTTTGATTTCATTTCTTGTTTAGTCGACATCGTGTTAACCTCTTTTTCTTAAATAATTATGAGTTAATGACATGATTCTCATTCATGATGGAATGAACAATATGGATAGAATCCCACTCACCGCGAGAAAATTTGATGATAGGGAATCTTCTAGGAAACAGTTTTTGACGAATTTCTTCAGGGCTATCCCCTTTATGATGTAATGTTAATACTTGATTCTGTATACCTAATAGGTAGTCGAGCTTTCGTTGTAGTGCCCTTCTTCCGTCTGGAATAAAACCTGCATGATTACAAAACACTTCCTGAAAATCATATGTTAAAACACGTTCCAATGATTGAATAATGGAAGGAATGCTCTCTTCTTCGAGAACCACTTTAGTCTTTTCCATTACATATAGGTCACCTGTGAAAAGCTGGCCTGTCTCACGGTTAAGAAATGCATGATGATCCATTGCATGACCAGGAGTAGGTATTACATGCCAACGTGCATTCCTAGATTGAAATTCACTTGGCATCATTTGCGCATGAAATGGTTTTCTTCTTCCCCAAAAGAACTGCCTATATATTGGGTAATGTGCTCGTTTACCGCAATAATCAATTGTTTTTTCATCTAAATAGATTGGGACTTTCTTCGTTTTTTCAATATAACTAGCACAACCTGTATGATCTTCGTGAAAGTGCGTTATGAATACGTGATCGAAATCAGCTTGATCAATAAAAGGTTTGAAGTATTGATGTAAAGATTGCGCGCCAGTATCAATTAATACACCATCAACAAGAAAACTATATACATTCAGAGAGACGCCTTGAAAACGCACCTGTCCATTTAGATAAGTAACATTGTGAATGTCTCCAGATTGAGATGATTTTTTTAAAAACAAAACTTCCAACTCCTCGCTACTCTCTTTTTCTATCGTTACTATTTAGACTCTATGAACTTTAATTCCATAAAAGCCATTATAGTCCTTCCACCCTCATAATCATGTTTTCATTAAACGAAACAATAAGGTATCCACTACAGTGTCAGATTATTGGGAAAATTGATGAAAAAGATGTCACTTAATGCTACCCTCTAGCACGGAATTTTCCCAAGTTTTATTTTTCCATTTTATGTTAGATTTAAATTACAAGTCTTATAGAAAGGAGTTTTCCATGAACGTCGGAACTAGAGAGCCCATCACACAGTCACTCGAGCGGTGGCATACAGCCATTCGGACAAATCACATACAACAATCAGAGAGTATACATAACGAGATTAAGAGTGAGATCTCACAGATCAAAGACCCGTCTACACAATTGTATTATCAATTGTTAAACAGCCGTTACTTGATCCTGAAGAAAGAGCTAACTTCTGCACACGCCATTTTAGATACGCTAAATGATGTTCATTTAAATCGAACAGATATTTTTGGGTACTATATGAACTTAATTACCGGAATGCTATTAACAGCTGAAGGAAATTATGAAGTAGCAGAATTGCGTTTTATCAGGGCATTTAACTTATTAAATGTATTAAGCAGCATGACGGATGATATCGTGCGAGCAGACTTTTATCATAAAGCTGCTGTTCTGTATTATCACATTCGTCAGCCACTCACTGCTCTGGATTATGCAAACGAAGCTTTGAAAACGTTATCTGAAGCGGAAGATTTCGAACTGCTTCAATCCGGTTGTGAAAATATTCTGGGTCTTGCTTCTCTATCTTTGAAACAATACGGGAAAGCAGAAGAACATTTTCTGTGCGCACTTGATCTCGCTAAACGCATTGATCAGTCATATACTTCACTGATCAAATACAATATTGGTTATCTGTATGCTGAACAAAACATGTCCGAACTGGCAGTACGCTATTTGTTAGAGGTATTTGAAGAAGAAGAAGCCTTTTATAAGACACACTTCTTATTGTCTCGAGAATTCTATCGATTGAATATTGAAGAAAAAGCGATACCTTTCTACAATAAAGGAATCGAGCTCGCGAATGAAGAATATTTGCATCACTTCAAAATTCTGAACGCCTTAAATCAGGCAACAGATATAAACGAGCTTGAACGTATTGTTAAAGAAGGAAATGACTATTTTAAACAACACGAACTCTTTGGTTTCGTAGAAGATTATGCTGGAGAACTTGCACAGGTCTTCTTCAACAAAGAGAACCACAATAAAGCTAGTTATTATTTTAAAGAGTCTTACGAAGCAAAACGCGCTTTACAAAAAAAGGAGGCACTAAAATGAAAAAATTCGCTGCAGGTATTATCATCACTTCACTAGCACTAACGGCTGTATTTGTTGGACTATCCACAAATTCAGTTGAGCAAGCTGAGCATGGCAGAACGTTCTCCCTTTCTCAAAAATTATAAAACAAGCTGTTAACAAAAAAAAACGATCAGAGGTTTTCTGATCGTTTTTTTGTGTTGCCGAAATGGGAATGAAAAGCATCTTAATTCAAAACCCTAGAGTAGTTCAATCACTTAAGATTTTTAGTCATTTTAAAATTAATTAAGGAAACACCTTTGCGGACTACACTTTGAGGACAAACTACTTGGTAGCCTCGCTGTTCAAAGAAAGGTTTAGCTGTAATACTGGCATAAGTATCCAAACACACTAAATCTAATTTCCTTGCTTCAGATTCTATCAAATTAACTAATGTCGTAGCTATACCTTGCCGTTGGTAATGCTTATGAACATACAGTCTATCTAAATGTCCACTATATGTTAAATCGCAAAAGCCAACAATTTTATCCTTATTCTTAGCTACAAAAGTTATGTTTTGACTCAATGATTCCTTCCACGATTCCACTTTAGATTCTAATTCATCAAAGGATACCCAAGCATACAACTCTAGTGAAGAATAATCTTTGGCATTTACGGTATGTACAGTTTCATAAAACAGATTGATGATCTCCTCTGTATCAGTTTCCTTGTATTTTACAATTTTCAATTTCATCTACACACCTCTGTGGGGTAAACGTTATTCCTTTATTCACAATTCCTTAATCCAAACCGTTCCCATAGTGCCGATGCATGTAAGGAAAGGTATGGATAGACTTATTAACGCATCATACCATATAATTACTTTATCTCTTCTTTTTAATATCCTATCAGTAATAAAATACAAGACAGCGGCCATTAGACTATACCAAAGCAAGATTAACCCGAAAATCATATGCAATGCGCCAGAAATAATGAGTTCTGCGTTTTTATTTTCAGATTTAGTTGAAATAAATTCACCAACTTTATCACTAATAACAGAAGTTATTACACCATAGATTAATATTGCGGGAAAACTATACATCATATAAACAGGGATTATTCCAATACTAGCAAATACATAACTTAGAACTGAATTGTATGATTCATCTCCAAAGGGATTAGGCATAGAGAACCCTAAAATGATGGCATAAATCGTACCTGACAAAGAAGCCGCTACTAATTTTCTTTGTATAATAACTTTTGTCTCCTCTTCCATTGAAAATTTTACTGCGCAACATCACTTAGATGGTAGTTTAATTGTAAATGTTGTTCCTTTTTTCAACTCGCTATGAATCGTAATTTTTCCTCCCATCTGTTTTACAATTTGGTGGCAAACAGTTAAACCCAGTCCTGTTCCTTTTTCTTTAGTAGAGTAATACGGACTGCCTAGTTTTTTTAATTGTTCTTTAGACATGCCTACGCCGTTATCTTTAATTTCGATACAAACAAAATTGTTTATATCTTTATAGGCCAATATCCTGATTTCGCCTTTCGACTTAATTGCTTCAATAGCATTCTTGATGATGTTGATCAATACTTGTTGAATCTCCAATTTAAGTCCTTCAATTTTAAGAGAGGATTCTACGTGTTGGGCAATATGTATACTGTTCAAAATGGCATAAGAGTGCATCACATCAATTGATTGTTGAATAGTTGATGTGAGATCGATGGTTTCATATTGATCTGTTTGAGGTTTAGCCAACGCCAAATACTGATTGATAATTTCCTGTGCCCGATCCAATTCTTCAATCGAGATACTTATGTACATCTGCTGTTCCTTCGTTAAATCTTCTTTTTGCATAAGTTGCATAAACCCTCGTACGGAAGTCATGGGGTTTCTAATTTCGTGAGCAACTGAAGCAGCAAGCTGACTGACGACATTCATTTTTTCCGTTCGAAGAAGCTCTTGTCTCAATTCCATCTGCTCTTTCATATTCTCAATTAAGTGCACAACTGCAATTAACGTTGCCAATACGATAAGCGAAGAACTCAACTCGAAAAAGAGTTCCTGCTCATCCCCATTTATTAGTAGTGAGATTCCTCTAGTAATGGGTATCAATGAATAGAATAAACTAATTACGGTAACCTTGCCTTTGATACCGTAGCGATGAAAAAGCTTTGTAATGGGCAATAACAATAAGCAGAGCACCATGTAGTTTCCTAGCAAAATAGCTAGATTCTGATCAGTGAAGTAACCCACCATAATAAGTGCTAAAAGACTCGAAAACCCCACCCTTTTTCCTCCGTATAAGAAGGACAAAATAATAGCAACCGATTTAAAGTCGTACTTATAGATTTCAGAATAAACGACTGGCTGACTCATCGTGAAAACTAAAATGATCAGCATAAGCAGAAAGAACTTCGAAGTAATTCGTTTTCGTTCGTCATCTCTTTCATTAAAGAATACTTGATAAATAAGGATGGTAAAAAGTATGAAGACCACGTGTAAGCACATGCTTTGGATAGACTCTAACATTCTGTTCCCTACTTCCTAAATTTACCTGACTAACATGATTTTCGACAACTTTTAAGCATATCCTTGTCAAAAAGACGAATTTTCTAGGTATTAGTATCTATTACTTCATAATAAAAAGCACTTCTCCCGCTAAGAAGAAATGCTCTAATATATAATCGTCAGCATTAGAAAGCTCTACTGTATACCTGCCCCTTAAAACGCATTGCGTCCTCAGCTCGAACTCGCTGACTCTCACTTAATTCTGTTAGATCGGTCCATCTTAGGGCAGAGTGTTCGGAGCTAAGAACGATCTCGTCATCATCTGAAATCACACATCGGAATATTGCTGCATGTGTGTTAATTGAACGGTGATAATACAACCCTGTTAAAACAGGATCGATTACATTAATCCCAAGCTCTTCTCTACACTCACGAAACAATGCCTGATGTATCGTTTCACCAGGGTCGACAGCACCTCCAGGCAAACTCCAACCTTTGTTACCGTAAGTTCGTTTTAACAAAAGCACCTTATTCTCTGCATTAAATACCATAGCATGAGAACCAAATCGAAACGTATCATGAATTCCCAAGGTAATCCCTCTTCTACTTAAAATGTATAGCGAGTTATATTCTACTTAAGAGCACAGATATCCTTCCTTAGCTAATGAGTTTAAGTCCAACTGCGGCACTGAGTACCATTGCCATAAAAAGAATTCTTAATCCATTTTTTGATTCACCATAAAACAAAATTCCTACGAGTCCAGAACCTACTGTACCGATCCCTGTCCAGATTGCATACGCTGTACCCATAGGCAAAGATTGCATAGCGAGACTCAACAGAAGAAAACTGCTGCTGAACCCTAGAACAAGAACAAGAAAAGATAGGATGTTTCTCTTCTTAGCAACAAGGTTCATGCCTGTTACACCAACTACTTCAAATAGACCTGCAAACACCAGAAAGATCCAGCCCATTATTGAACCCCTCCTTCTGATATCGGTTCACCTGTCACTAATTTAAGTCCCATTACTCCTACTAGAAGAACGAGAATGAGTATAATTTTCAGTATTCTAAACGGTTCACCGAATACAAGCATTTCCATCAAAACTGTTCCACTTGCTCCTAATCCCGTGAATACGGCATACACTGTACCTACAGGAAGATGTTTGGTTGCTAAGATGAGTAGCGAAAAGGAAAAGATAATAGCGATCGTTGTTCCCGACCACGTCAAAAAATCATAAGAATGCTTTAAGCCGATTACCCAACACACTTCAAACACTGAACCTATTAATACATAAGCCCAAGCACGATTCATTACAATTCACCACTTTCTATACTAATACCACGCCAGAACACGGACCACGATTGTTTAGACCTTTTTTGCAGACGTTCTGGAATACCATAGATTAATTCAACTAGAAGTCCGTCTAACATTGTAAGAAATGCTAGAGCTGCAGTTTCCGGAGTAACATCGTGTCTCAACTCATCCGAATATTGTTCAAAAAGTGCAGTAAATAAACTTTCCAAACGATCAACAAACCTATTACTTCCAGCTTTTATCACTTCTTCATGCTTCACTGGCGGATAAAAAGACGTTCGCATAAAAAATTTCATATTATTGTTTTTCTCAAATCGCTCTAAATACTCCGTTAAAAATTTGGACAAAACTTCTCTTAATTGAAGAGATTCCTGATCTTCAATAAATTGTTTTACAAAATCAATTTCACAGTCTGTTGCTTCATGAAACGTTTGTATATAGAGATCATCCTTACTCTTAAAGTGAGTGTAGATCGATTGTTTTTTTATTCCCACTTCGTTTGCGATTACAGATAAAGAAGCACCTTCATACCCTAGTTGGGCAAACTGAATGAGTGCTGTTTGTTTCAATTGATCATACGTCATTGGTTAACCACCTTCCGAACGGTCGTAAGGTAATCTTATCACACTATTTTTTGAAGTCAACATATCGAAATGACTTAATCTTGTATCAACCCATCCAAAATGTGGTATCATTATTTTTGGTAAAATAATGAAAACAGGAAGAAGTGCGGTACATGGAGACTCCAAAAAGTAAAACTTTTATAGATAAATTGGATTATGGAATTCTATTTATACTCTTCTTACTAGCAATTATTAGCCTTATGTTCATATATAGCGGCCAACAGTCTGGTCAATATAACGGTAATTTTGTTCCTAAACAGATTTTCTGGTACACCTTAAGTACCATTTTAATGCTAGCTATAGCGCGCTTAGATTTTGAGCAGCTTAAAAGAATGTCTTGGTATTTTTATGGCATCGTATTATTTTTTATTGTGATGTTAATTTTCGCACCAGAAAGTATAGCAAAACCGATCAACGGCTCAAAAGCGTGGTATCAATTACCTTTTCTTGGCTCTTTTCAGCCATCTGAATTCATGAAGATTGCTTTGATCTTAGTTCTTAGTAATATCGTTGAATCACATAATTATCAATATATTCAACGTACGATTAAATCGGATCTGTATCTCATCTACAAAATGGGACTAGCTAGTCTTGCCCCGATTGTATTTGTCGCCATCCAGCCCGATTCCGGAATGATTATGCTCTACCTATCCATCATTCTGTCCATCATCTTCATATCAGGTGTTAGCTGGAAGATTATTTTGACCGTTATTTCACTGCCATCTATCGTCATAACAGCATTAATCGTCATCTATTTTAAATTTAATGACTTTTTTCAGACGAAACTGCTCGTCTTACTTCTTCCTCACCAAAGAAGTAGAATAAATGGCTGGTTAAATCCATTTGAATACACAGACCAAGGGTATCAAACGAAACAAGCCATTACAGCGATCGGTTCAGGTTGGTATTCTGGTAAAGGCTGGATGGAAGGTATCATGTATGTACCTGAAGCACATACAGACTTCATCTTTTCCATTATTGGCGAAGATACTGGTTTTCTAGGGACATCCATCGTAGTCAGTCTGTTTTTCTTATTAATCTACAAAATTGTGATATTAGGTGTGAAGTCAAACTATTCTTTTGGCGGATATATGTGTTCAGGGATAATTGGACTTCTTTCTTTTCAAATCTTTCAGAATGTGGGAATGAATATAGGGTTGTTGCCGGTAACAGGAGTCACCCTCCCGTTCTTAAGTTATGGAGGGAGTTCGTTATTATCCAATATGATGTTAATGGGGATCGTACTTGGAGTAAGTGTGCAAACGAATCGTTATATGTTTGAGATTGATCAATAAGATATATAAACAACGACGAGTAGAATTAATCTAGTCGTCGTTGTTTTTGAGATATTCTTCGTAATATTTGTTACTATCTGTAGACAAGATAGCGAATGAGGGTTTCGAGTGGTCCATTCAGCTGATATTTTTCCAAGAGAGAAGCCATGTATATACCCGTTAACCATATCAAAAAGGCAAGCCCAGTCACACTAATGATGCTTAATTCTCCTCCTAAACCAAAAGCGGCTGGTGATAGTAAGAGCACTAATAATGTTTCGTTCAAGACGTAAAATGTAAGCGAGCGTTTTCCTAGAGCAATGAGTGAATTTGTTAAGAGACCCTGCTTTTTAATTTGGCTGCCAAACAGCCCAAATAACGCTGCATATCCAAAACCACCTGCAATACCTGTAATAATTTGAAAGCCGTAAATGTTTCCTGCTGTAAATAAACTTGGTTTCCATACTTCATCAATCAGTACTAATGGGATCGAACCTATTAACGATATTGAGATTCCCACTAAAGTAATCATTTTTAATTCTCTTGTATATTTATGTGACTCTGTTAAAAGTCGTATTCTTCCCATCCAAATCCCTATAAGTACAGAAGGAAGGATTGGGAAAAGGAAATGAATAAGAACAGGAATAGTCGGAAAATAGATGATAGTTTCCAAAAACAACTGACTATATGACTGATCTGAAGAAAATTCATTGCCAAATCCGTAACTACCTATTTCCTTTAGGAAAAAGCCCCAAATGACCGGTATATAAAGAATAAAGACTATGGTCAAAGAAACAGTAACCTTTGCTAAGACCTTGTTATTACACATAAGTAGTCTACTCGTGAGTAAACCAGCAATTCCATAAGCCATTAAAATATCTTGCCCACCAACAACTACTGCTAATACGATTCCAAACAAGATTAAATATAATGAGCGTCGGTTAATCGTCTTCCTTGCTATGTTGGACGACTTTCCTTTCGATAATTGACTTTCGTACATCATGACCATTCCATAACCAAACAACACTGCAAATAATGGCCGTGCACGATTATCAATAAAAAGCTCACCTGCGGAATTAAAAATACTCTCAAGAGCACTCAAACTATCAGGACGACTCATGACTCCTGGATCAGATTCATATAAAAATAAAGGAGCATGAGCCAAAACGATCAATAAAAGCATAAATCCTCTTGCTACATCCAAGGAGATCGCTCTCTTTTTTTCCGCATTAGATTGGGTATGTGGATTCATTTTTTCCAAACCCTACTTTCTAATATTTATTCCACCTTATATCTTTCTTTAACGATTCCGGATCCAATTCCTCCACCAACCATAAATAGCAAAGGTCCAAAGTTCCACAGAAATTTCCCTCCAGGCAATGAAGAATCTACATTTGTAAATTTATTAAGACCTAGAAATCCTAGTTTAATGATTAACAAGCTAACACCGAGTAAGAACACTACATCAAACAGAAACTTTAATTTAGGATGAGCTAGTTGTTTACTATCTTTTATCACTTTCTCTTTTAGTTCTTCATCCGTTCTAAGTAATTCATCAATCGTTACTTCAAACAGATCACTTAGCTTTATGATAACTTCAATGCTCGGATAATTTTGTCCGTTCTCCCATTTTGAAACAGATTGCCTGCTCACAAACAGCTTTTCTGCTAATTCTTCCTGAGACCAGCCTCTCGCCTTCCTCACGCTTTTCAATTTCTCACCAAAAACCATCGATAGTAGCCACCTTTTTGTATGTATAGACTCATTATTGTGAATTTATGGTCAAAAAGTAAAGATAACTTTAGTTGCATAGATGCGCAACTCCTAGTTGCATAGTGAAATCTCCCTGTTTATGGCCGAAATGATGTGAATATCGCATTCTTAATCCATACCACACGGGGTATGTTTACACTTAAATTTAGAAGTTTTGGACATAATTCTAGAAATTCCGGATATATTCCGGCGAGTTTTAAACATATATCTGCGAGTCGACATTTCTGACAACAACACACTTCTATAATACCCTCACATCATTATGCGAACAAACATAATAAAAAGCACTCCTCCATTTGAAGAAGTGCTAACCAACCTATTCACTTGTTTGAAGTATCTCAGTTACTTTAACCGATTCTTTCAATTTAGGACTACCCGCGTTATCCGCAAATCCAAAAATACTAATCAACACAATCGTCATACCAAGTAAGAATTTCTTGTTTATTTTCATCTTTTCACCGCGTCCAGTTCAATTGTCGCTTTAAACAGATCACCATCAACGTCGATGTCCATGCTGCCCTCATGAAGATCTACAATGGATTTTGCGATGGCAAGACCGAGGCCAGAGCCCTCTGTATGACGTGATGTGTCTCCGCGTTTGAATCGTTCAAATAATTCTTCAAAGTTACCGCCTAGTTCGTACTTCGAGACATTCTTGAATGAAACGACGATCTTTTGATTTTCTTCTGTAACGGATATATATACTCTTGTATTGTCCATAGAATACTTTAAGACGTTGCCGATCAAATTCTCAAATACACGCCACATTTTTTGACCATCCACATGAGCAAAGATCGGATCATTAGGAGTTGCTACTCTAAAAGTTAGTGACGATTCTTTAATGGTTTCACTGTATTCAGCCATGGCTTGTTGGAGCAACTGGACGATATCTATTTTATCTTTAATCAGTTCCAGATTCCCGCTAGCCATCTTAGATACTTCAAACAGATCGTCAATCAGAACCTTTAGACGCTTCGACTTGCGATCTATAATTTCTAAATAAGCATTTTGATCCTCTTTTGTTACTTCTTGTGACTTTAAGAGTTCCGTATACGTAATGATTGATGTCAAAGGAGTTCTTAGGTCATGACTGACATTCGTGATCAGCTCCGTTTTGAGCCTCTCACTTTTTGCTTCAGCTCGTTTTGAAGTTTTCACACCGTGCTTGAGTAAGTTTAAGTTTCCAGCTAAAATGGCTAGTGCTGATTTTCCCTTGTGAGGAAGATCTTGTTCCATTTGTCCTGCCGCAAGCTCATTCGTATGCTGGATGATTCTGTTAAAGTACCCGATTCTTTTAAAAAGGTAGATTAATACAGGTACAGTAAAGAATAAAAACAGGATGAAATAAACGATGAAAGCCATGGGATGAAAGAATACGACTGCAGCACCGAAACCTGACAAGAAAATAACGATAAGTAGCAGCATGATTTGTATTGCAACACTTCTATTGTAAAAAGCGTCAGAAATTAATCGGTGAAACCATTGGGCTGACTTTGAGATAAACGCATCTCGATATAACTGTTTGTTTCTCACATCACGGTAGATCCAAGTCGTTTGGATAAGAGTGATACTCACCATAAGCGCTGTGACCAAAAATTCGAATAGACCGTCACTATACATGAATGAGAATACCAAATTATCATAGTTTTGTGCGTTCATAACAATTGCCATGATTGCAAAAAACAAACTTAACAATAAGAAACCTAACCGAATATCAATAGGCACTTTGCGATAAATCTTTACTTTGTCTGATGAAGTAACCATCTGTAGTGGATGAAGTCTTCTGCCCCATAAAAACACAAGGAATAGAATCACAATACTGCAGATTGATATCATGTAAAACACCGTTTGTCTCTTCTCAAAATCATCTACTTGTTTTTGTAACCAACTTCCTTGTCCAGGAAGAGTAATGATGCCCTGAAGTGTTTTTGACTTTTGAGGAAAATATTCGTAATGATATTCTATGAAAGTATCTGGCCCACTAATACGTAGGTTGCCGTTTTCGGATGATGAAGAGTATTCTTTTGTGAACAAATTTGATTGACCTTTAAGATCTTCAGGACGATCTGCTGTCGGGAGATTTGTATACACATCTTTTGTATTCATATCCACCAAATAGTAGTTGAAACCCAAAAGGTTAGGATCATAATCAGAAATATAACTTTGTCTTTCTTTAACAAGTGTCTCTACTTCTTTTTCTTTTTCCTTCACGATCTTAGCTTTGATATGATCGTCACTTTTGAAGTTCTCCATGATATCTTTAACTTTTGCATCTCTTTGTTCTTCATAAAGTTTAACAACATCATCGTTCTTAGCAGCCTTCGCTTCATCAATCTGGTCTTCATACTGACTTTTGATATCGGCTATTTGCTCTGATAGACTTCCATAGCGCGTGCGATGTTCTTCAATCTCTTCTTTAGAAACTTTTATATTGTCCTTAAGCTCATCTTCAGAAAGATAATTGATTTCAGAAATACTTATATAATTGATAAATTCCTCAAATTGTGAGTTGAATTCTTCTGTTTGAAAATAATCCTTTTTAAAATACCAATGACCATTTTCTAAGATCGAAATGATTCCACTTAACCCAAAAGTCAACAACATGATCCAAACAACCCACTTGCTTCTATTTTTCCATTTTGTATCCAATTCCCCATACCACCTTTAAATATCTAGGATTTTTCGGATCGATCTCAATCTTTTCTCTAATCTTTCGGATATGAACAGCCACTGTGTTTTCAGCATTGTAACTTGGTTCTTTCCAAACTCGCTCATATATGTCATTAATGGAAAAAACTCTTCCAGGATAAGACATGAGCAACTCCACAATCTTGTATTCGATCGGAGTTAATTTTACTGAGTCCCCGTTTATGGCGACTTCCTTTGCTTCCTTATCAAGTGTCAAACCATTCAGATTAACTAGATTTGTCTTTCCCTCATATGTACCAAGAGTCACATAACGCCTTAGCTGTGATTTAACACGAGCGATCAGTTCTAAAGGATTGAACGGCTTTGTTACATAATCATCAGCACCGATCTGCAGTCCAAGTACTTTATCTGTATCTTCACTCTTTGCACTTAAGATAATAATCGGTATGTTTTTTTGTTCTCGTATTTTAAAGGTGGTCGAGATACCATCTAATTTTGGCATCATAATATCCATGACAATTAGATGGATCGGATGTTCGTCTAATTTCTCTATTGCTTCAATGCCATCTCCAGCTTGAACAACTGTGATTCCTTCATTTTTCAGATAGATCTCTATCGCATCTCGAATTTCTTTTTCATCATCTACAACAAGTACGTTAAATTCATTCATTTTCTCACACTCCCTTCTGCATTATAGCATGGCATATATTTGAAATTATCTTTATTCTACACAGCAATCCTTTACATTTAGTTAGCAAAAATCTTAAGACTTTCTTAAGACTCACAAGGTTCCATTATTCAAAAGATAGGCAAACAAAAAAGCGCAATTCTATTTAAAGAAATGCACTCTCTTTTAAAACACTATTAGTTTTGAGCTTCACTGTATCTTTTAAAATTATCCATGAAGGCTTGCCATCCAGCTTCTTGCATCTCAACTGGATTCGTCGCTTCGGCTTCAAATGTTTCAACGACTTTCGTCACATTTTCTAAACCGACAAAAGTAATCGTAACTTTTCTTCCATCATCTAGCGTATAAGCAATATATTCATTTGTTTTGACTTCATCATACTTCCCGCTAAAATCAAATCCAAAGCTGCCATCTTTTGCTTCCATTCTGGTAAGAAACCTTCCGCCATCTCTCAAATCGTTTTCCGCTTTTGGTGCGTGCCACTCGTCAGAAGCAAAGCTCCAACCTGTAATATGCTGTGGTTCCGTCCAATATTTCCAAACTTCTGCAACTGGTTTGTTCACGGTTGTTTCCACCGTGATGGTTACTTTATTGCTTGTTTCCATAACATAAACCACCTTTCCGTCTCGCACTATTTATAGTTATACCCCATTCTAATTACATGATGCTCAAACCTATTTCAACAAAAAGATGCATTTCCCTGCTTCAAGAAATGCATCAAAAACGAAAGTCCCTAACGTATAGATGATCTTTTATTATTCAATGGCTTTCTTAGCTTCTTCATACTTTGCATTAGCAAGGTTATTAATCTGTGAAAGATAATCTTCTAACTTAATTTCACCTTTAATCGATGCTTCAAGAAGACTATGAATATTTGCGTTTGGTTGCTCTGAAATACTTACCCCTGTTGGAGCTTCCCACCGTGACTGAACGTAGCCAGGTACTGCTTTTACAGGTTCAATGATAGCATTATCCAAGTTATCAAACGCTGAACGAACGCCAGGAAGGTCTTGTAGTTCAAAATAGGCATCCAGCACATCTTGATCTGTTGTAACCGGCACACCATTTAGTACTTTCCCTTTTTCTGCAGCAATATCAATTCGTTTCAGATATCCTTCTTTTCCAAAAGACATCCATTTCGAAAAGATATAAGCTTCTTTTGGATGCTTCGTATTCTTTGAGATTCCCATATAATCGTTAGCAACAACGGTTCTTCCGCCGGGAATTCCAATGAAATCATAATCAAAATCGAGGTTTTCCTCAAATGCCGTTAGTGCCCATGTACCATCCCAGATTACACTCATATTTCCTGATGCCCAAACCTCTCCTGCATTACTTCCATCGAAATTACTTTTTTGTTCCTCTGTTAACGATTCATAAGCATAATCGTTCGTAACGATATCTTTTGCTATTTTTTGACCTTCTTTGAATTCAGTGCTGTCCAGTGCTGTCCAAATGATATCCTTCTTCAGTGTAAGTATACCAACCAAGTGTCTTACTTACTGCTGCAGGATACCAGTCAAGGATTGCCATTGGGTTATTAATACCCACCTTGCCTTTACTGATATTTGTTATACGTTTTACAGAATCAACGAACTCATTTATGTTTGCACCACTTTCTGGCGCATCCAAATTAGCGTCATTAAACATGTCTTTATTAACGTAATATCCTAAAAATTGCTGGCCTGCTGGTAGTGCGAATAGAGTGTCACCGTATGTTGCAGCCTTTCTTACAGCCTCAGGGACTTTTGCAAGATCAGCATCATCAGCTGACAATTTAGAAAGATCTAATAACCAGTCATTTGCTACACCTGGAGGAATTTCAGACAGCATGAATACATCAGGCATTTCATTTGCGCTTGCCGCAGCTGCTAACCCATCATTCCATTTATCATTAGGTATCGACTCAACTAATTTTATCTCGATGTTTGAATATTTTTCTTCAAACGCTTTGATCATGAGTCTTTCTATATTTTGTTCTTTTTCTGTCCCTAATCCCCAACTTGCATAAGAAATGGTTACCTTTTTGCCGTCCGCATCATTACTTTTTCCATCTTCGCTCGATGCGTTACATCCAAACAACATTGTAATCATTAAAATACTTAAGGCTAACTTAAGACCTTTCATGAACACACCTCATTTCTAGTATTCTTCTTAAACGATTAACTTAATTGCTCCTGATTTATTTTGTAATCGCTTACATTTTCAGTTTTAGGTATAGGGTGAAGCATTGTTGATTTAGACATTTTAATAACTTCATCAGCCGTCACTTCTCGCTCTAATGAATCTGATAAGTAGATTCCTTCACTGATTAACATTGTTTGAAGTGCAATCTCAGCGGTCGGCAGCAGTTCCACTCTTCCTTGAAGCGCGGCGATCCAATGATCTTGTGAGGAGTCATAGGCATCCGGATTCTCTTGAAGTTGATGCCATCTATAATTCGCCGCACCTAGATCAAATGTAGAATCCATATCCATGTCACTCATCGTAGTATGATAGCTTAATGGCGTGTTTATTCCGTTTACTTGTCCGTGAAGGGATAGTCCACCTTTTTTCCCTACTAAACAGCTTCCTCCCAATCCATTCAAATGAATCGCCCAGGATTCGATAATATCAAGTGTTAGACCCCCATCGAACCGAACAAATCCTAAACCAAGCTCTTCAACATCAAATCCACTTATCATTTTACGTTTTTCATCCATATCCATTTCTTGATACGTTTTACCTGTAATTGTTTTAACAGAAGGCATATTCATTAAATACAGCAATTGGGATATTCGATATACACCCATATCAAACAACGCTCCACCTGATGCCTTCTCTTTTTGATTAAATTCTTTCGTACCATATCCGTCAACAAACGGTCTACCTCGTCTTCTAAATCCGGTAGAACGAGCATGATACAGTCTGCCAAGCTTTCCTTCATCTATTAACATCTTTGCGGCTTTCGTTTCGATCCCATAGAGAAAGCTTAGTTGAACATGCAGTTGTTTACCGCATTCTTTTGCAGTATCAATCATTTTCTTACCATCCTTGTAAGAGCCTGCAATCGGTTTTTCACAGTATACATGCTTACCAGCTCTTAATGCTTCGATCGTAATCCCCGCATGTAAATTATTATGCAGACAAACATCAACTGCATCCAGATCTTCACGTGCTAACAGCTCTCGATAATCATTGTACGTGTCAGGAATATTGAACTTTTCCGCTACTTGTTTGAGTTCGATTTCATCAATATCACATGCGGCAACGATTTCTGCACCAGATATCTTTTCATAGTTTTCTAGATGAACTTTACCAATCATGCCAACGCCAATAATACCGATTCGCACTTTTTTCATAACCTTATACCTCTACTTTCTTGTGCTCGGCAGATATTAGATTTCTCCACGTATTACGAGCGGTAGCTAATTGCCATTCCACTTGACTGTATTCATTTTCTCCTGAGTGATGTTCGATGCCAAGATATCCTTGATACCCAACATCTTGCAGAATCTTGATCTTCTCTTCACAGTCAGGTATGACCCAAGCTGCTAAATGTGTATGAAAGGCATATTTTGCACAAAGTCGATCGCCGTTCTCTTTATCCACATCCCAATTATCAAAGTGCAGAAGGATACCAAATGAAGGATGATCAACTGCCTCATAAACCTTTTTAATGTTTTCAGGATCCCTTGATGCTCCCCAATGGTTTTCTGGCCCTACTTTAAAACCGCCATTCTGTGCTATTTTTGCATATTCTTGATAACGGTTCACTGTATACTCAAATTGTTCATCTGTCATTTTCAAATCTCTTCCACCCATATCGATTCTAACGGTACGTGCTCCTAAAATTTCCGCAGCACGCAAATTTTTTAGAGCGTTTTGGTACCACTGCTCTTTAGCATTCGGATCTGGGTCCCATACCTCTGCACAGTCCACACAAAGGTTAGCGAGCGTTAAATCTTTCTCATCCATCGCTTCTTTTATTTTCTTGAGATAATCCTCATCATAACTAGTTAACATCATGTTCCAAATATCAGCTGAGTTCAGGTGATAACGATATTTGACACTTTCTAAATACCCAAAAAGATCTATTTTCCCTTGATTAAATAAGCCATTAAATGAATACGAAGCAACTGTATATTTCATAATGCCCTCCCGTTTAATTCAAGATTCTTGTAAAATTGAATTTGGATAATTCCAAACTCAATTTAAAAAATACCTTATACTGCTTACCTTTCAGATTCAGCTGAACAGTTAATGGTTTATTAACGCACGTAAATGTATTCGCCTCACCCCGCTTGATTATAGATATTTTCTGATTATTTTGATAATATCAACATTGAGGCTACTAATGGAATTAACAAAACCCTATCCATTTGTATAATTCACCAGTAATTTTTTCATTGGAGTTGAATATATGGAAATTCAAGGCGTTTATCATGACGTTAATCCTACTTGGAGGATCGGAAAAGACCGTGGATGCGCAACACTTGTTTATGTTACACAAGGTAAAGTGATGTATTGGATCGATGGAGTCAGTGTGGAATTGGTTAAAGGTGAGATCCTGTATATTCCATCTGGTGTAGATCGAGCATGGGAAAACCACGCCGATGAGAGTCACCAAAAATACACAGTGGTTTTTTTATGGGAAAGTGAAAATCTGCGGAAAATCTTGCACTATACAACTAAGAATGAGATGTATCGTTATAAGACTTTTAACACCCCTTATTTTGAACAAAGATTTTCATCACTTTTTACACAAATCCTGTTGAAGAAACCCTATTTTGAATGGATGGCAAGGTGTATATTGTCAGAATTACTCACTCAAATCGCGCAAGAATCATCTGAAGTAAGAACGGCTCCTTCAAAAGAGCGGATTGCAAACGAGATACAAGAATTTATTCTCCGCAACTTTAGAAGTAATATAACCATTGATGACTTGAGTTCACTTGCAGGTGTAACCCCTAACTACGTATCAGGGATCTTTAAGGAAGTAGTGGGAAGTACACCCATACAATACTTACA
Organism: Fictibacillus nanhaiensis; assembly: GCA_016401345.1. GTDB lineage: Bacteria > Bacillota > Bacilli > Bacillales > Fictibacillaceae > Fictibacillus > Fictibacillus phosphorivorans. Next base: position 62,705 of record JAEACG010000007.1, read on the forward strand.
CCAATTAAGAATTAACACATCCTTACATCTACTACAAAATACACAGATGACAATCAGTGAGATCGCTGAATATCTTGGGTACTGTGATCAATCGTATTTTAATAGGATGTTTAAAAAATGGATGGGGATAACGCCGAGCAAGTATAATCATCATTACGTAATAAGTTGAAAAACGTATTCTGGTCTGCGAATGGTTAGGGTAAACTCCAGAGCGATTTTTTCAAATAAAAAAAGCATGACTCTGACATCATGCTTTCGATCGTTACTCACGCCAAAATTTCGTATATTCTGCTTTGTCCTGTATATTAAACGCTATTATATCCTCAAGCAGCTCATAATTCACTTCATCTTTCCAGCGAATACGAAACAAGCCCTTTGTTGAGCTATAACCAGACTCTTTGATACTCTCGGCAAACCGCACCATAGCTATTTCTTCAGGAGCAATGCTCATGTGTTGCTTTGCCATTGAGATACCGATGATAAATGTGCCATGATCGGTATACATCGGTGTGTTCCACTTGAATTGCGGTTCTAGATTAGGAAATTTTTGAGAGATCCACTCCAAAACCTCCTCCATTCGGTGTCTATGATCGGGGTTATCAATTCCAGCTAGGTATTGCGAAAAGATTTCCATGTAATATCTCCTTATCACTGATAAAATTTACAGAGTCTCGTTACTTAACAGTTTATATCAAGATTCCTTGATAGTAAAACGCCTGTCTATTGGTTATCTGTAAAGAAACATGGCTGTTGATATACATTATCGACTTTTTTTTATCGGTAGGAATAGCTGCTCACAATTGTTACAATTTTTATTTCATTTAAGAAGAACAAGAATTACAACCTACGCCCTTCACACGATCCTTCACCCTTGCTGTGTATTCGTCACCACATCTCTTACATCGCCACCAAACATTATTGTATGACGTAACGGAGACATCTCTAGGTGTTTTATGAACCCCGAACATTGTACCATTACGATCTGGATGCCATTCTGCTGCAATTTCAGGATACATATTGAATAGTGATTGCTCGATTTTCACACACTCTGGACATCGCGATTTATTTTTAATTCTTTTACGAATTCTCTCTCGCCAAACATGTCCTTTTTCGCATACCCATGCCACTTCCTCGTTTGAGTTATACACGACATCATGTGGACTTTTTCCATTGTTCACTGTAGACCATTCTTTTACAAGTTCAGGGTGGATCGTCGCCAAACAGTTCTTTTCATACGCTTTTTTGTCTGAACAATACACACATACACTTTTAGGATTATGTACTCGATCAATCACGGTTTCTTCCCACTCATGTCCTCTTTTGCAAATCCACCATCTACGAGGCCAATCTTCCTTGCTGTCAACATCTGCAGTGGTTAGATTTTTATTCAGAGTAAGATGCCATTGCTGACAGAGCTCAGGATCTGCGTCTGCTAAAGTCTCTTTTGAAATCTCATCAAACTGATACGATCTTTTTAATGCTCTTTCTTCTCTTACACAATCTGAGCACTCCAAGTTCTTTTTATATCGCTCGCGAATAGTCGCTCCCCATTCATGACCTTTTGAACAGATCCACCATATGTACTCATAGCTTCCAAAACTAGTTTGGCTAGGTTCAATACCTCGATTTTTTGTAGGATGCCATTGTAATAAAAGCTTATCCGGTAACATAAGTTGCTTCAAATTTCTCAACCCTTTCTCTACAAATCAACTAATTATAAAGGACTATAATTAAACACTTACAATAGTTAATTATACCTATTAATTCAGTTTGTGAACTTGGGAAAATGATAGTTAAAAAGACCTTATAAACTAAGGTAAACAGTTGTTTTTTTCCCAACATTGGAAGGATTCTGCATCTTACTGAGATATTGACCTATACACAAATTAAAATTCATCATACACTAAAGTGCCATTAATTTAGAAAGGAAAGTTCTGATGACTAACAAAGAGCATTGCATATGTGCGTGTTTGAAAGAGATAACTAGTGGACGAAGTATAATTGTTGTTACTGATCGAGGAGGTCTTTTTAATCTAACTTTTACAGATGTTATCAATCATTGCGTTAGAGGAATTGATCCATTAGGAAGACCACAAATAATTGATTGCGAGTGTATCGCTGGAATAGATCTAAGACCAAGTACAGGTGGGAACTTAACTCTTCAATCTGAAGCAGTAATTGTTTGTAATGGTTTTATTAGTGGAACAGTTTCGTGTAATGGCATTCCATTAGCAGGAGTACCTGTTACTTTTACCGATGATGTCGCTGCCGGTTTAACATATACGCCAAATCCAGCAATCACAAACTCATTGGGAAGAATTCTTGTAGAAGTTAATATTCCAGAAGGTACCGCTGAAATTCCCGCTAATATTATTGGTACAACTGTTATAAATGGTGAGACCATTTCGGCTATAGACAATTGCATGGTCATGTGCCCTTCCTCACAATGTTCAATCGAATTAACTTCATCTGGTGAGAGCTTCGATTGTACAGGTAACGTTTTTGCAGTAGTTACTTGTGGAGGTGTGCCAGTTGAAGGTGTTACAGTAGACTTTCTAAGTGATAATCCCAACTTCACGCTCAATCCACCATCCGATGTGACTGACTCTCAAGGAGATGTCGCTGCAGGTATAAACATCGCTCCTAATACACCTTCCCAAACTGCGAATATTACAGCTTCAGCAACAGTAGGAACTCAAACATTAAGCACAACAATATTGGTTTCTGGCCAATGTACGAATACTTGTGCTCTAACATTATCAGCAGCTTCTGAGATTGATTGTACTGGTGTACTAACTGGTACTATATTATGCGGCGGTGTACCTCAATCAGGTGTAACTGTGTCCTTTATACAGTTTCCTGAAGCTGTTGCTACTATTCCTGCAGCAACCACAGATGCTTCAGGAAATTTCACGACCAACATAACCGTTCCACCTGGTACTGCTTTAACTTCAACCATAGTGACTGGTTCAGCAACTATCGGGATTCAAACGGTCTCATCATCTATTGACATTGATTTTAGTTGTCGTGCAACAAATTGTCCATGTAAGTTCAGACTTGGTGTACGAGGATCTAGTGCCCCAGCTACTGCAAATGTAGTGAATCAAGGCGTTCCTTCAACTGTGACCGGTAGCATAAATGTAACAGCGAACCAATGTTATGGTAGAGGTGAAAGATGTGATCCGACGGTTGACAACTTTAGTATCTCATTCTCAGGAACAACGTTTACTTTCAACTTAGCTCAAGGTAGAAGAATTCGTTTCACTTGTATCGGTGAAAGAGCAGCGACTCTAGAAGGAACAGCTATTGCTACAGGATCTTCTACCATTCAAGGGCTCTTTGACGTTTTCATCGGGTTCACTCGTTCAGGCAGCACAGCAACGTGGAACATCCTTGCTACCAATCAAGCTGGCGATTCCTTCAGTACTACCTTTACATCCGGTATCTCATCAGAAACAGAGATTGAAGATTGTGATGATTAAATTCACTCTTTAATAAAGTCGAAAGCTCTTCTTCAATAGTGAAGAAGAGCTTTCTGAATTTTATACAGTCTTGTTATCAGAGTTTATTAACGCTAACTCTTCCAGAAAAGAAGGTTGCTCCCCCACCCATATCTGCTATGCGATCAGGGGTTAGAGAATTGACTAGATGTTTCGTATCTTCATCTGCTCCCCAAAGACCTTGAGTAACGGCAACACCTCGTAGAACATTATCACCAACGCTCGCTTTTAGTACACATTCTCCTTGCTCATTCCACACTCGTACCTTATCGCTATCTTTTACTCCTGCCAGATCAGCGTCAAACTGATTCATAACAATTACAGGTTCTTTTTCAAGTCGCACATGTTTGTCTTGATTTGCAAACGTTGAGTTTAAAAAATTATGGTTCGGTGCTGCAATAAATTGAAGAGGATGGTCAGAATTATTAATCAAAGGGATATATGTCGGCAGCGCTGGATAGCCGTCCTGTTTCATCTTCTCAGAATATAGTTCTATTTTTCCGCTCGGTGTTGGGAGCTTAGTTGGAAATTCCACCTCTGCCTTTACATATTGTTTTTTACTCAATACGTCAAAATTTATTCTTTGAATATAGGGATTCTCTGTTGAATCTAATGCTTGGTCAATTAGTTCTTCTTCTGTATCATCAAATGCCGTATCTGAAAAATCCATGCCGTTAGCAAGTAATCGAAACACCTCTACATTAGACTTCGATTCTCCGTAAACTTCAATCACAGGCTGTTGAAGCTGAATGTAATGGTGCCAGTACGACGTGTAAAAATCTGTATTCTCAAAAGAAGACGTAGCTGGTAATACAATGTCTGCATACAATGCCGTCTCTGTTAAAAACAAATCATGTACCACCGTAAATAGGTCTTCTCGTTCTAATCCTTTACGAACCTTATTCCCTGCAGGTGCAACCACAGCAGGATTCGTCCCATATACAAAAAGTGATTTGATGGGAGGATCTAAAGCAAGCAATGCTTCTCCAAGCAGATTCATGTTTATCACACGTGTATTCTTTTTTTGCTGCAGATCAGGTCGTTGAAGGTTAGCAGTGTTGAACGCAAGATAAGCCGAATTTCCTTTGATCGCCCCTCCACCTTTAACGGCCCATTGACCTGTTAAAGCCGGCAGACAAGATACCGTTCTCACAAACATACCGCCATTATCGTGATGCTGTGGACCGTTTCCAATCCGTAGAAACGCAGGAGACGTTTGGCCATACATCCGAGCAAGCTTTAGTATATCCTCTACAGGTATTCCCGTGATGCTTGAAACTGTAATAGGGTCATATTGTTCAACATGTTCACGGAGCTCTTCAGATCCAACGGTGTACTGTTTCAAAAATGAATGATCCACCATGTTCTCAGCAAATAGAATATGCATCAAGCCTAATGCAAGAGCCGTATCGGTTCCTGGTAAAATAGGGATGAACCAGTCTGCAAATTTAGCAGTTTGGTTTTTATGGACGTCAATGACGACAATCTTCGCTCCATTTTGTTTACGTGCTTGTTGTGCAAGTGATACTTGATGCATATTCGTACTAACAGCGTTAATACCCCAGAAAATGAACAGTTTGGAATGAACCGTATCTTCAGGATCAATTCCATAGCTGCCGCCCATCGTATACTTGTAACCGGCTGCTCCTGCTGAGTTACAGATGCTTCGATCAAGCTCTGAAGCTCCTAGTCTATGAAAAAAACGACGGTCCATTCCTTCAGCAGCAAGATTACCCATATTCCCATAAAAGCTATAAGGTAGAATGCTCTCGGCTCCGTCTTTTTGAAGCAAGTCCTTCCATCGCGCGGTGATGGTGTTAATGGCTTCATCCCAGCTTATTTGTTCAAAATGTCCTTCACCTTTCGCTCCAACACGCTTCATCGGATATTTTAAACGCTTTTCATCATATAATCGTTCAGTCATATTTCGAACTTTATTACAAATAAAGCCCTTCGTGACCGGATGGTCCGGATCACCTTCCACTTTTACAATTTTTCCGTTTTCTTTATGGAGGAGCAACCCACACTGATCGGGACAGTCTAAAGAACAGACCGATGGAAAAATACCGTTGGGACTATCTACAAAACTGGTCATATGTGTTCTCCTTTCCAAGATGTCACATTCATTTTATTCCTTCATTTCAACATTAAATTTTCAATCTGAAATTTCCCAATCAGGGTTCCAAACGACTTCCCACAAGTGTCCATCTGGATCTTGAAAGTGACCAGAATATCCACCCCAAAACGTTTCGTGAGCTGGATCTGTTATGAAAGCTCCTGCACGTTCCGCTTCTTTCATGACCTTATCAACCTCTGCTATACTTCCAACATTATGACCGAGAGTAAATTCAGTAGGGTTTGGTTTTCCACCTAAAACCTTAGCCTCATGTGCCAAATCTTTGCGGTTCCAAATGGCAAGCTTTAATCCCTGTTGCAAATCAAAGAAAGCAACAGCTCCATGCTCAAACTCTTTACCTATAATACCTTTAGTCGAGAACCCTAAACCATCTCGATAAAACCGTAGCGATCTCTCTAAGTTTTCAACGCCTAACGTAATGACCGTAACTCGTGGTTTCATAGTCTCATCTCCCGGGTTACTTCTAATAGTTATCTTAAGAATAATGCCAGTTTAACATAAGCCTTTTTATTAACACGTAAGTTGAAGTTAGAGATATCCAACTAGTCAATATTAAGCTCCTTTGAAAGGTTTTTACTTTTTTGACGCTTTTATAATAAATGTGGCTGGAACAAGGTTTGCTTTTTGAGTGGAATACCATCTGGACGGATTCTCCGAGGGCTCTTCAGGTAAGTAAACATCATCTATTACTTTTTCTATCATAAAACCTGCTTCGATTAAAGCATTTATGTAGGTGCTTAATTTTCTATGATGAATAACAGCTAAATTCTGCCAACCTTCATTATATTCCGGGCCTTCATTCACATAAGATTTGTTAAATATGAACGTAGACTGTTCCTCTTCGTATTTCAACCGATCATGAAGAGGATGTTCCCAGCTGAAAATTAAAACGCCGCCTGGTTTGAGATAACTATAAATATTTGCGAACGTAAGACTTAAATTTGTTGTCCAGCCCAAAGCATAGATCGAATAAACAATATCGAAATAATTGCTTGGTAACCCCGGATTCTCCTCCATAGGTGATTCTATCAATGTAACCTCTACTTGTTGATCGTGTAAAAGGTTTCTAGCTGTCTCAATCTGCTTCGTGCACAGATCTAGTCCCCATAATTCTTTTGCACCTTCTCTACCCATATATTGCAGTGAATGGCCACTACCACACCCTATATCCAACACCTTATTACCTTTTATTGAGCCAAATAACTTTAGTTGCTCTTCATTAAAAGCAAATGGTCCGTATTCCGGAAGTGCCGTTCTACCAAAAAAGCGTTCGGCTGATACCTCCCACCTTTGTTTATTCATTTTTAAAATTTCAGTTGCTTCCAAAAGTTCCACTTCCTTTAATGTGTGTTTTTTCGATTATTCATCGTTTCTTTAGTAGTAGCTGATGGTTAATCATTGTATTGAACATCTAGCATCAGCTGATTTGATCTCCCCACAATTTTTAGGTTTTTTTTAACTCCATAAAATCACGGTTGGGAATACAAAACCAAGCGTGAAGCATATAACTGCTGCAAATTTTGTTTGCCTGATGGTGCGATGATCATTTAATTTCAAATAATAAAAATAGGACAAGGTAAAATAAAAACACATCACCATTGATAAAACAGAAATAATTAAGAATACATTACTTGCAATTAAACTCATTTTCTCTACACCCCTAAATCAAATACCATTTCTATTTTTACAACACTATAATTTCCATATAAAAAAGTGCATTCCTTCTATGAATGCACTTTGACTGAAATATGTTTGATTAAGATAAAAAAACAGTGTACACATATAAAATGGTACACCACATTGAACCTTATTAATTTGAAGAATCAGTTACGTTACCGGACTTTTTCGCAGGTGCAAACCATCCGATTACTGCAATACCCACTAACACACCATAGAAGATGATCGTCCAAACCGTACTATGTGGAAAATCGTGATCTAATACTCCAATATCATTATGAGCAAGTGTAATGACCGCAAGTTTTACACCTACCCATGCAACGATCGCATAAGCTGTTGTTTCTAAAGCTGGTCGTTGATCTAGTAACTGAACAAACCAAGTTGCTGCATACTTAATTAAGATCAGACCCGCAATTCCTCCGAGAACAACAACTATGAATTGTCCACCATCCATACCACCGAAGTCGCCAAGAGGTGAATCTGGAAGTCCTAGTGCCAATGCAACGGCTGCTAGAATTGAATCGATTGCAAACGCCAAATCAGCGATAGCGATCTTACCAACTGTTGGCCAGAAACCTTTTCCTTTTGCTTCTTCTTCTACTTCTTCTTGGATCTTCTCATTCTCTTTACCGAATTTAGCTTGTATTACATGCTTTAATCCGAGGTATAAAAGATAAGCTGCTCCGATCGCCTGTATCTGCCAAACGTTCGCGATGAATGAAATGGCAAAAAGTGCACCAAATCTGAAAACGAACGCCATAAGAATCCCATAACTAATCGCCCGTTTCTTCTCATCCTCAGGTAAATGTTTTGCGATAACCGCTAGTACAAGGGCATTGTCAGCAGATAACAAACCTTCTAGTCCAATTAATATCAATAATGCCCAGCCGTACTCTAACCAAATTGAATCCATCCATGAATCTCCTTTCAAATCATACAAATAATATGTAATATCCATAGAATGACCATTTTAGTCGCAAGATACTCTTCGAGAATATACTTGCACTACTAGGAACAACTCTATACTTACAAGATTATATATTATTTTTTAGATTTTTACCTTATTTAAGCGAATTTAAAACTTAACAAAGTTAGATATTTAAAGGGTTTATCTTGTTTTTTTTCATGGGTCTTTCCACTGAAAAACAGAGAGGATTTGCTCACATACTCAAAAAACGAGGTGCCTAAATAGGCAACCTCGTTTACTATGGTGATTAATTGTTATCATCCTTATCAACGACAGCTTCACCTGTTACAGCATCTACGTTAACGTCTACATCCTTACCGTCTTTTTGAATCTCAAACTCGTAAACATAATCATCATCAAGACTCATTTCTTTTATAGTTCCAGAAACTTTTTCCAATGCAATGGACTGCGCTTGTTCAGAAGTGATCTTAATTTTTGCAAGATCTATCTGATCATCGCGATCTGTTCTTTCATTGTCATCATCGCTATTTTTATCGTCATCACCATCATCGTCATTGTCATCTTGATCTTTCATACCTTCTTCAATTTTAGAGATCTTACCGGTTTCAGCCGCAATATCAAGATCGTATTCCTTGTCGCCGTTAAGAACCTCAATCTCATACTTGTCTTTTAGACCATCTCGATCAAGTTCCATCTCTGCAATTGTTCCGCCCTTTGTTTTTTCTAAAGCGATTTCTTTTGCTTGTTTCTCTGAAATTACATTCTTAGCAGCAAACGCGCTAGGTGTGTTTTCTACATAAGTATATGTTCCTACTCCAATACCACCGACTAATACTGTACCTGCAATAATTTTTGTTAGTTTTTTCATTTGTTGTTTCCTCCTTGTTTTTAGCTATATCCTTATAATAGACAGGTAAAATGAGAACAAAGAGAAGAGAAGATTAGAAAACGATGAGAAAAGCTGGTGTTTTTCTCAAAAAAATAAGAACGCTCTAGATTAGAGCATTCTTAGTCACTATCTTTTGTTTCCATCGTTACGGAGTTAACCTCACCCGAAAACGCATTTATGATTACTTGTGCTTCTTTCGTTTTCGTTTCAATCTCAACTTCATAAACGATCACACCGTCTTCATCATCTAACTCAATATCTGTGATGGTCCCTTTTACTTCTTTTAGGGCGATTTGGCTAGCTTCTTCTTCTGTTATTTTTGTTTTTGGCTCAGCCGGTTCATCTTTAGATTCAACCTCGTTTTTACTCTTGATGTCCCCATTGTTCCCGTTAATTTCCAAACGATAAGTTTTCCCTTCATTCTGGACAGAAACAAGATAGACTTTGTTTTCTTCATTAAATTCAGCAGACTTCACTTCACCGTGTTTGGCAGCTATTTTTTCTGCTTCATCCTTTGTTATAGATTTTACTGGAGATTCTTCATCTTCGGTCCGATTCATGTCGAGAATTTCTCCAGAAACAGCATCAGACCAGATTACATATACACCTTGCTCACTTTTCAACACTGTTTTGTATTGCCGTGTATCTTCTCTATTCGTTAATTCTATAGATAGAATCTCTCCTGGATATTTTGCGCTTACGATTTGATTCATTTTCTCTTTTTCTAATGTACTACCTTGGTTTCCGTTCACCCACTCTCTTGTTCCGAAGACAAGAAGGAGAATAACGACTATTATTCCAGAAATCATAGCTGTTTTTTTGTTCATACGTATTCCCCCTTTACATGGATTTTCTCATGTAAGAATGAAAGCTCCATAAGAATTAGATGAGAAAATGATGAGAATTAACTCTGTTTCACAGGAATCTCCATTGTAACCGTTGTTCCCTTTCCTTCTTCACTCACCAGATGAAGCTTCCCTTGGTGAGCAGAAACGATTTGTTTTGCGATGGACAGTCCTAGCCCCGCTCCACCTGTATCACGGCTCCTAGCTTGATCTACTCGAAAGAATCGATCATAGACTTTTTCGAGATTTTCTTTAGGAATGCCGATTCCATAGTCTGTTACGGAGATACTGACAGAGTTTCCTTGTTTGGTTAACTCCACTTCAATTGACTTCGAGCTATACTTAATGGCGTTATCTAAAAGGATGATAAGAACTTGCTTAAGTTTTAATGAATCACACTCTATATGGATTTCATTTATGTTGGATTGAACATGTATTTCACGTTCGTACGCCTTGTTCATGTTCTTAGTTGCATTTTTAGCCATTTCAACCAAATCGGTTTGTTCAAGTTTCAGATCCACTTGCGATTCATCCCTTGCAAGAATTAGCATCTGCTGGGTTAACTCTTTCATCCGAATGGATTCTGAGTGAATCGCTTCTACAGCTTCTTCTAAAATTTCTGGCCGACTTCCTCCCCAGCGCTTCAGCATTTTCGCATAGCTTTCAATTACAGTAAGCGGCGTTCTCAGTTCATGTGAAGCATCAGATACGAACTGTTCTTGCTTTTTGTAGTTGTTTTCAAGAAGATACATCATATGGTTAAAGGTTCTTGCCATCTTATTCAGTTCATCATTCGATTTCTTATTGATCGTGATCCGCTTATACGTCCCACGCTTCTGGTTTTCTTCCATCGTTCGCGTTAAGTTGCTGATCGGTACTAAGATCAACCGGCTCAAGAATCGCCCTCCTATGTAAGAGGGAATTAAAATGAGTAATGAAGCTAGGATTAAAACGATTCTTAAAATCTGCATTGTGTTTGGAATGGATGTTTCTCTTTCGATCAACTGTAAAGAAACAACCTCCCCGTCCGTCCAAATAACCGGGTGTTGAGAAACCGTAAATACCATTCCATCTAACTTCTTAACATCACTGTATTGATTCGATCTATAGATATGTTTGATTTCCTGAACCTTATCGTCATCAGTAATTCTTGATGAAGTAGCAGTTACACGGTTATCACCAGTTATAATTCGAATCATTGAATCTGCAGGAAGGTAGGCACGCAAAAGCTGTGTCATGTTCATTTTTGCCTCAGAAGACGTTTTAACCGCTTCCGTTAAGCTCTCCATTCTTGTCTCTGAACCTTCTAAAGCATTATCATATAGATTCTTTTGAAACAATAGATAAATGCCACTATTCGTGATAAGTAGAATGATTAAAAGCCATACCGTTGAAAACAAGGTTATCCGATTCTTTATGTTCATGGGTTACTCCTTCATCGTGTAGCCTACTCCACGAATCGTATGAATATAGGGGTGCGAGAAAGTAGAATCAATCTTCTTTCGCAGATAACGTATGTAAACATCTACAACATTGGTATCGCCATAATAATCATAACCCCATACCTTAGATAAGATCTGGTCACGGTTCAACACCTGGTTTTTATTTCGCATCAAGAAAACAAGAAGATCAAACTCCCTTGGTGTTAACTCAATTAAGGAAGAATCTCGCTTAACTTCCCTTGTTTTTAAATCAACGGTCAGTTCACCTAGCTCAAACATTTCGCTTTCTTGATCTTCTGTGTAGTGTTGATTCATGCGAAGAAATGCACGGATTCTAGCTAACAGTTCTTCAATTTCAAATGGTTTAGTCACATAATCGTTTGCCCCAAGATCAAGTCCGCTCACTTTATCTGGCAAGGCATCTCTGGCCGTTAATAAAATGATTGGAATATGACTCCCTGTCGCTCTGATTCTTCTAAGAACCTCCAAACCACTTAGCTCAGGCAGCATAACATCAAGTAGAATTAGATCCCACTTACCAGATTTAAACTTTTCTAATCCTTCCATGCCCGTTGTAGCTGTCTCCGTTTCGTAGCCTTCGTGTTTAAGTTCAAGTTGAATGATTCTGGCTATCTTTTTCTCATCTTCAACAATCAGAATTTTTTCAGCGCTCATCGTTGTTCCTCCCAAGAAAGAAGCTTGTTAGCATTATTATAAAGGAAGTTTGTAGTAAGTCCACGAATGATTCGCTTTTATAAGGAACGTAATGAATCGACGAGTTCCAATAAAAAAAAGAGACCCAATGAATAAATTTATCAGATCTCTTACATAAACTTCTCTATAGACTTACTTTCATAGTTCGCAAAGAAATTGAGCAATTTCTTTAACCCGATCCATTGTAATTCCTTGTACTTGCTCAATCGATAACGGGTGATCAGTAGGCTCGAGCTCAATAAAAGGTCGCATATTTTGTGAGCGGGTATGTACATTCGTTTTTAAATTTACCGTTTCAGGATACATGGGAAGATGTGTAGATAACCACCCAAACATCGGATCCAGTTCTTCACTATTTGGGTCATCCCATTGCTCTAAAGTACGTTCAAAGTTTTCTTTACTAAGTGACACCCATACACCCCATACAAAGAGTTCAGTAGATCCAATAATGGGAATCTCAATACAACCTCTTATGAAGAAATGTTCACCGTCCATTACACAAAAATCATTAGTAAGTTCAAAATGCTTTTTTCTCTCTTTTATTGTAGCTTCTTCATAATATACAGGTGCTTTAATTCCATAATTTAAGGGAAGTTCATCATGATATTTTCCACAACATGTGCATTGGTATCCGCTAACTAAATCTGTCATCAGATTGCTCCTCAATTAAGATAACTTAAGATCTTACTTTTTAAGAACAACAGGAGATTCCCACCCGTCATATTCACCATTATGTTTCTGAGATATTTCGATAAATAGATTTGTTACAGAATCGATCAAGTCGTAATCTACACCGTCTTCTCGAGAGATTTTGATGTTAAATGTTCCTTCTTCATTCTTTTCTTGTTCGAAATCCTCCGTTTTAAATCCTTCTTTAATAATGTCTTGTTCAAATGCTTTTAAATCTTTTAATGTACGAAACTCAATCCAATGCTGAATCTCTCTGAGTCGTTCTAGATCGTCATTTTCTTGCTCAAGCAATTCCACTAAATCACGGTTACTCATCTGTTGAAGATGAAATTCATTTGGATAAAGGAATTCGTAATAAAATGACCACGGTTCCTCTTCTTCTATACTTGAGATTTCCGTTTCGTATTTATTATTATCAAAAATAGCGAATGTCAGTTTATCTATAATTTTGATCTGTTTTTCTTTTTTAGCGTAATAGAAGAATTCTCGTGTTCCATTTGTAGTTAATCGTCCAACTTGAATGATATCTTTATCATACAATTTTTCCATCAAATCGTATTCAAGCTCACCAAGTAATTCATCTTCTAATTCTTCAGGGAAACCTAACTCAGAAGGGGACTTAATAGTAAGTTTTACTGTAAACAACCAATTGTATTTCTTAATATTAATTTCTTCAGTTACATCCAAATCAACAACAAATGAAGCAAGATTCCCATCCAATTCATCGATATAAAAATTCCAGTTATCAGACATGTGATGACTCCTCCTTTTCTTAAGTATACGAATGGCTAATATTTCTATCTATAGTTCTATTTTCCTGATGAAAAATGGTATTCACCTAATCTATTACATTCCTGAATAACTAAAGGAATCTCCAACAAACCATCCACTATATAATCTGCTTCAACATCTTCCCAATGAGCATCTCTCTTCCAAATCCCTTTCATCCCAACATCTTGCGCAGCTTTTACATCATTCTTAGGATGATCACCTACAAAAATAGCCTCATTAGGAGATACTTGTAGTTGCTTTAAGGCTACATTAAAAATTCGAGGATCTGGTTTCTTTATTCCTTCCCATTCAGAAATTAATATCACATCAAAATATTCATTGATGCCTAACGCATTTATATTATCAATCTGAAATTGTCCGAACCCGTTTGAAATGATTCCTAGCTTGAAGTTATTACGTTTTAAATCCTCTAACATTTCAATAAGATGAGGAAATGGAAGGCAGTGGTTCTTAAATTCATTTATGTAATCAGCAAAAAGATCTTCCCACGAAGGTTCAGGTAATGAAAATTCATTAGCAATTTGGTGATATACTTTATCTTTCCAAACATATCCTCGGTTATCTAATTCTATAAATCGTTTAATATACATGTTCTTCGTTACATAACCTTTTAGCTGCGGAAATCTGTTGTATTGTTCTTCAATAAATAGTTTCACAGACTCATCCCGATCTAATAGTGTACCATCTAAATCAAACATAGCAGCTTTTATCATTTGTAGCACCCACTCCCCTAGTATCATTTTTTCACCTTGCTTATAAATAATCCAAACTATTAAAAATCAGTATGATTCCAACGATACACATGATCCATGAAAGAGCTGAACCAGACTTCTTAACCAGGCTTTCACGTAGATTTTTTAAAGGTTTATCCATCCATCTACCAAACAAAAGATAAATGAAATACAACAAGAGCGGTGGCAAAACCATGATTAAATTGTATCCAGCTAATATAGAAACCCATTCCATACTTGAAAGATTAGTAGTAGATAAAATACTGATCGCTGCAAAGTAAGGAAAAGCGGTTCCTACTTCAATAAGTGAAGTTGACAACCCAAGGATTATGATAGAAATCAAACGTTTAGACTTTGGAGTAGGCAGATCCGCATTTTTCTTTGGGGGAATATAAAAACTAGCAATAAACAAAATTACCCCAATGAGAAAGATAATCCAGCTTACGGTTTGATTTTGAAAAATGTTAGAGACAATTTCAAGCAAAGTTGATATTCCTAACATGAGTGAAACACCGACAAAAAAATAAAAACCAGCAACGGTTACTAGGTAGAAGAAAATACCGGATGTTCGTTTCTCTTTCTCGTTTAATAGGAGATATACCGTAACCCCTATTGTCGCAGGACTTAGCATATCTAATACTGCTAACCCACCAATTAAAAGAAGTAGATCTACAGTCACCAAATTCCTCCTCTATTCAGAATGAGCCTCAGCCCTTTTCTTTATAAATATTTCATAAGCGGAGTTCATAAATTGAAGTACATCTTGATCAATGGGATATAACCCCAGTTTTTCTGATTCTGCTTCTGACATCCTCATTACCCATAATTTATCTATGAATTCCTTTTCACCATCAAATGCTTCTAGTCTCTTTTCTTCCATTCTTCTTATAATGTTTTGAACCTTAGGAGAACTTGGGTCTGTATGTACATACCGTTTTAACTGCCCAATAAGAGCAATCCATTCTAAAGAATCTGCATTGTCGCTAGTCATGTTTGGAACCTTCTCCCAAAGCTTCCATTCTCTTTCTTTGAACAATGATTTTCTATATTTCTGCTGAAGTTCTTTATTGTTATTGTTTAATTGCATAACCTTTTGAATGGCAATCTCATTATTCTCATCTTCAATTGCCATGCCATGTATTAATTCCCGTAGCGCGCTCTCCATTTTGTTTAAGTTTTCTTGCTCTTGTTTTATATAAGAAAGTTGATTTCTTAGGCTATCTGACCAATCCCAGTCACTCGAATTCAGCATGTTCTTAATCTCGTTCAAACGAAATCCAATCTTTTTCATGAATTGAATCTGTTGTAACTTCTTTAAATCACCATTGCTATAGAGACGATGTCCGCCTTCCGTTTTGGATGTTGATTGTAATAATCCTATCTGATCGTAGTGCCGCAGAGTTCTGACGGTGACCCCTGTCATCTCACTTACCTTATGAATGTGCAGCAATTGATAAACCCACCTCTCAAGATCTATTGTTATTTTATTAAAGTGTTCAGCAAGTAACCTGCTCCTAAACCAATGAGAACACCAGCAAACGCTTGATCTATAATTAAACCAACACCAGCTCCGATAATGACACATCCATAGATAATAACATCTTCACGTTTCATCTCATCATCCTTTAAATGTAAGTCGTTATCTATTAGTATACAAAATGACATTACGTCAGTTTCAAGTGTTAATCAGCATTTATTTCATAATGTGTGGAGAAATTAAAAAAGATCTATCAACGGAGGATAGATCGACTAACACTAAACGTTCATTCTCTCTCTTGCAGATTGACTCTCTTTCGTTACAGCAGCTAATGAATAAGCTTTTCCGAGTCCAATACTTGGCATATTGTTATAGATGGCTTCAGCCCCACGATTTACAATTTTATAGCTTTCGTGGAATATGCCAACACTGCCATCGTTACCAATTTTCTTGTTGAATTCTTTCCATGCTACTAAGTGCGTTTTACCATGTGCATAAGCTTCGAGTTGATCAAAGCTTCTCCAATATTGAATGAGTGTTACTCTTCTCCAACTAAAATGAAATTCTGTATGTAGGAAGCCGATCTCTGGGTTTTGATACAATTCTCTTATCATCGGTCCCATAGCTTTAAATACAGGTATCCACTTAGAAAATGAAAGCAACTTATTCACTCGCATCCCTATTACAAAAACGACAAAGTCTCCTTCCACTACTGCCACATGTCTACCCTTATGAATATTTGCCACAATCTTTATCCCCTTTATAACTCATTCACTTTAAATTAACATTAAATGGAATATAATGTTAGAATAAATTCATACAGTTAAAGTGGATTTTTTGTACCGGAAAGTAAAGGATTGACCACATACTATGAAAAGGATGAGGAGCAAATATGAAGAATACACCTTCTAGCATTACGGGTGAAACATTTGGGGCTAGCTTTTTAAAAGGCGATTTTCAAACGATCTATGAACAAACTTTAACGAGCTTCAAAGAAATGGTTACGTTAGAACAATTTATTAATTTATCGTCTTCGTTTAATTTAGATGTCCAACACTACACTCTTGAAAACAATACACTTCTTACCAATCATCTAAGGCACTTTTTATGGGTAGACAACGAAAGAAAAAAAGCGATCAGTGTTGTTTTTGATGAAGAAAATATCATCCATGGTATTCTACTTGCACCATTTATCACCTTCCCTGAAACGGACGACGAACTAACTAAAAACACTTACATGATGCCAATAAATGAAGAATGGTTTGTTTTTTGGGGAGGTGCTAACCAATTTATCAATTATCACTATGAGGTTGAAGAACAGCGCTATGCTTACGATCTTGTCATTGTTAAAGATGGACAATCTTTTAAAGAAGCACCAACATCCAATGATAATTTTTACGCGTTTAATAAAGAAGTAATTGCTCCACTTGAAGGAAGAGTTGTAAAAGTAGTAAACTCTATCGATGATAATATTCCAGAGAAAACGAATGCTTCTAAACCTGAGGGGAACTATGTGATCATTCAACATGCAAACGATGAGTATAGCCTGATTGCTCATTTTAAACAGTATTCAATCGTAGTTGAGGAAGATCAAGTTATCAAACAAGGTCAATTGCTCGGGTTATGCGGAAATTCCGGAAACTCTTCTGAGGCTCATATTCATTTCCAGGTCATGAACTCACGCGATCACAACAACGGTAAGTCTATTCGAATTCGGTTTCATGGTGATTATGAACCGATACAAGGAAATCTTGTTAATCCTATACAACGGTACTCTGCTACACAAAAATAGATTCTTGATATAAGGAAGTGGATGGATTTTCAATCATCTACTTTTTTGCGTTTTAGAAGCAACATTGCTCCTCTTTTCAATTACCAATACACTTTCTTTATAATCAATTAATATTGAACATTATAGAGATATTATGGTAACATTTATAAAAATAAACAAATAAGTATAAGTATACATAATTTGGAATTTATTTAAGGGGTGACACGATGTCAGTTGTACTAAATAAATTTTACGACAACAAGAAAGGATATTTTCACCTCCCTGTTGTATGGCGAGAAGAATTTCAGTTTCAAATTGGAGAAAAAGTAGGCGTAGATGTTGAAGACGGAAGAATTATCATTGATAAGACAAATGCAAGACGGTTTACTCCAATAATCGGAGTCAAAGGAAGACTTACAATTCCGATTGAAATTAGACAAGAATTAAAAAGCCATACGTATCAATTAATCGCGATACAAGAAACCGAACAGTTTGTTTTAATACCAGCATAGTAAAAGCTACATCGCTAATATAGGATCGTAAAAAGTACATAGAAATACAAAACGGTTTCTATTATTGAAATCGTTTTTAGTTTGAACTATTTATTAAACAAATTATACTAATTAACGCGTGAGTAACATTTTTGAAGTTTTGTATATCAACTATTCAATGATTGACCTTTCTCTCATTATGTTTTAAAATCCGTTCACCAACGGAAAATAATTTTGCTTATTATCCGCATTCTATTGGTATAGTGTAAGAGTGGGAGTTGAAAGAATGTTTAACTTAGAATTGTTTAACAAGTTACCTGTGAAAATTTTAATTGTAGCCGTTTTAATTATAGTAACCGCTTATTTTATCCGGAAATCTGTTCAGCTTTTCTTTGACAATACGAGTTTTCTAGATGAAAACCGTGAAGAAACGTTAATGCATTTTACAGATCAAGTTCTGAAAGTCATCGGTTTGGTGTTCTTCTTCATTTATGTCCTAAGCCATTTCTATGATCTAACTAGACTCGTTACTGGTTCGGTCGTTGTAGCTGGTGCCCTGGCATTGATCTTCCAGCATATTATCCGTGATTATATTATGGGACTTGCTTATCTGTTTGAGAGACAGATCAACCTTGGCGATTATGTCATCATCAACGGCAACAGACAAGGGAAAATAGAAGAGATCAGCATGCGTCACCTGAAGATTCGTCAATACGACGGTTATCTCTATACTGTATCCTACGGAAGTATCAATGAACTTCAGAACGGAAACCGTGGCATGCGCCGTGTGAACGAAAGTCTTATTCTAAACTATAGACAAAACCCTGACGAGGCTTTTAAAGTGATGGAAGAAGTCGCAAGAACGTGCAACGAGAAATATAGTGATTACCTCTTAAAGGATTTGAACGGTGAACCCGTTGAGGGTTTTAAGTTCAACCAAATTACCGAATTAAATGTAGATTATAAAGGACACCGATATTCACTTTCTGGTCTCGTAAAGGAAGCTTATTTTGTGGATGCAAGTAAGCGAGTAAGGTATGAATTAGCACTTGCCGCATATGTAAATCAGTTGGCGATGGCTGAGAACGGTGAAATGGAATTGGATAAACGCACCGATTCCCAAGCATCTCATTAAGAAAAAAGTTTAATGAATGCAGGCTTTAAGGATTGCAGCCTGCATTCATACCTATTAAATTTATATATCCTCATCATTAATAATGGCAAGTACCTGATGATCTTCCCACCTGCCATTAATCTTCACATTTTTCTTAGAAACTCCTTCTTTATGAAATCCGTTTTTCATTAATAATTTGATTGAGCCGATATTGTGAGGCATCACTTCTGCTTCTAGCCGATGAAGTTTAAGCTCTTTAAACGCAAAGTCTATAATAAGCGGAAGAGCTTCTGTCATATAACCTTTACCGTTATGAACCTTATCAAGAGAATAACCTACCATTCCTTTTTGCGCAGGTCCTCTTTCAATCTTGAACAGACCAATCTGTCCGATTAGTTCATGAGTTTCATGAAGAAAAATTCCAAAAGAGTACCCAAGACCGCTTTCTCTTCGTTCCTCAATTTCTTTTAAGCGTCTTTCTTGCCCATCTAACGAATAAAAATCTGAATCCCGCTCTGGTGCGTATTGTTGAAAAAATTCTTTGTTCCTACTTTCAATATCAAATAAAGATTGTAGATTAATTATTGTTAGAGGCTTAATATATATGTTCTTCATCATGTATCCCCCATGCTTGGTAGTTACCTTATTTACGTTCAACTTAGCTTAAATAAATCCTCTTAGTTTGAAGTAGACGCTTCGATGTTTAACACATGTACAAAATATGTAGAAGTTTAATTAAAGTAATGATATATTATTATAAACATAAAGACTCTATAGGAGAGACAATGATGACTACAAAATTAAATACGTGGATACTAAAACACAATCTAGATCTACAATGGCTGCAAGAAGCTAGTAAGTTTCCTTCCTATCAAGTGCAGAAACTGTTAAATGACCCCCTCTACAAACCAGACGGTACTACGATGAGAATTGTACTAAGTATTGTAAAAAAGAAAGAGGACACAGCGAAATTAAGTGATTTTTGGGATGTTTAAATAAAATTTCTAACACATTTTGAGTAAAATAGTGACTTGTCTAGATCATTTTACCCTCCAACTGCATCTACTAAAGTATGAAATGTAGGAGGTGCTATCTTGGGTAAAGACAAGCATTGTAAGAAAAAGAAGAAAAAAGTAATCTGTTGTGATCCTGTTTATATCATTGAGGATTCATATACAGAGAAAGAAGTTACTTTCGTTCATCCGATCATTCGTGTAAAACGTGAACACATTAAGTATGTTCGCCGTGACGTGTATGAGGAGAAAGTAATCAACGAAGTAATCGATCCTGGTTCTCCAACTAAATGCGATTGCAATAAAAAACACAAAAAATGTAAGAAAAAAAGCAAAAAGAAGTAATTTCAAAGTATAATTACTCTTTCTGAATGGAACCCCCGACATTATGTTTCGGGGGTTTTGCTTTGTTTTGAGATAGAAGTTTTTACGGTACGTGTTTTTATCATTCTTACACGTTCGCCGATAAATGAGTTGTTACCACCTGTAAAATCGTCTCCACCACCTACGTTGTACAAAACTTCACCGGCAAATGAATCTTAACCACCTAGGAATTGGAGCTGACCACCTGAAATGGCACAAGTCACATAAAATAGGCATTAGCATGCTACACTCTCCTATGAAATGCCTCACAAAAAAATTCATTTTCTATAGATATAAGTAATTCTTGATTTGATATACTGTTAACGTACATAAAATTCGAATTTTCTACCAATTATAGGAGTTGAGAGAACAAATGAATGATAATTTTAAGGTGATTGTTGGTGAAGGTAATGCAGAGTTAGATCAACGACTTTCTGATGAATTAGATAAAGTGAACGCTGCAGCTACGGCTGGCATCTCTCCTGCTCGGGAGTTGACGGTACAAATTGTAGATAGTCATGGTCAGCTTGCAGCCGGTATGAGTGGATGGACTTGGGGCGTAGCTGCTGGTATCGCGATGACATGGGTCCGTGAAGATGTGAGAAAAGACGGTCTTGGCACAAAATTGCTACATGATTTTGAACAAGAAGCTATAGAACGAGGTTGTACACACGTATTTACTACTTCCTTCACATTTCAAGCACCTGGTTTCTATGAACGACATGGCTATGAAGAACTGTTTCGTTGGGAAGGACTACCGACTCCAAATGCGGCAGACATTCATTTTCGCAAGGAACTTAAACCCTAGTAGCTGTAACGGTGATAAGTAAAACCTAAAACGATATTCCTACCTACATCCCCTATTACCTGCAACAATTTAGTTGAAGATGATTCTTTTAGTCATTTAGGAACATGCTCCAGAATACTTTCAAAGTAGCATGTTTTTTTCATAAAGTTAACTTTATGAATTATTTTAAAGGGGCGGTAGTATGTATAACGTTTTACTGTTCTGTGATCCAGGAATCGATGATTCTCTTGCGATTATGTACGCACTGTTAAATCCTAAAGTAAATGTTGTAGGAATCGTTTCGAGCTATGGAAATGTACCACAACAACAAGCCATACAAAATGTTGCTTATCTTCTACAGCTAGCTGGTAGAGAGGATATTCCAATCATCGCTGGTGCAAGAAGTCCGCTTAGTGGTGAGATCGCAATCTTTTATCCGGAAATCCACGGTGAAGAAGGTCTTGGACCGATACGCCCACCAGACACCGTTCAAAGAGAAGTCGTAAATTTTGACGAAATCTTCAAGATTATAAATTACTATGCTCATAATATTTTCATTGTGGATGTTGGAAGGTCTACCTCATTGGCCATTGCTTTCTTGTTAGGAGGAGAAGAACAATTACGTAAAGTACGTGGCATCTATTGTATGGGCGGTGCCTTTTTGGTTCCAGGGAACGTAACTTCATTAGCCGAAGCAAATTTTCATGGAGATGCGATCGCAGCCAACTTGATCCTCGACAAAGGAAGAAATGTGTATATCACACCTTTGAATGTTACGAACTATGCGATTATCAAACCTGAGAATATCGATCAGATTACCTCTCAACCGTTCAATTCTTTCTCTGACTTAATAAAACCTATATTTGAATATTATAACGATGCATATAAAAAGTTAGACCCTAGCCTTTCCGGTAGTCCGTTGCATGATGTGTTTACTTTGTTTGCCTTAGTTAACCCACAACAAGTTAGGTATGTTAACCGGGAAGCTTCCGTTTCAATCAATTTTGATAATACAAAAGGAGTAAGTATTGCTGATTTCAGACCAAGGTCTACAGAAGAGACTACTGAAGCTACAGATTTTATCGCCATCTCATTTAATTATCAAGCATTTTTAGAAGATTTTATTCAAATTATGACATCTAAGAGATAATCGTGTTAATGAGCAGAACATAAGGGTGTGTCTCATATTTCGGTGAACATCTTCCCTTTCCATACAATAGAACATTTATTCAGTAATACCTGTACGAACTAGTCTAAAATCTACCTTCATAGTATAAGTCATATTCTTGTATTTTTCGTGCCATTTCCCTTTTGTTAAGTCTGAATGACGAACGGAACTTCTATAAACTTCGCCAAATCCAAAAATATCTGAGTTGCGTTCTTGAGAATAAGTAATAACTTTTTTTGCTTCTTTCTTAATCTTATTGTTTAAGGCTTTTTCAAGTTGTTTTACGTTTGTTGGTATTGTCAGATCGACATCACCTTGTATTTCGAGCAACCGTGCTTTTATGTTCAGTTGCAGATCGAATTGCGGAATATTTTTATCTTTTAGGCTGAGATCTCTTGAGCTCACGATCATATCAATGACAGTTGTAACTTTTTGTTCTTTTCCGTTTTCATCCTTCATTTCAAACGGAAGCTCAATACTGCCAGCATGATACTGATCTCGTATAAGTTTCACATAAAAACTATCATCAGGAGAAAGCTTTCCGACGATCTTGTCGTTCCTCATGACTGCATTTCCCGTAACGCGAATTAACTCTCCATCTCTTTTTAAGATAGGCAAAATTGGATCAATTCCATCTGAATAATAACTTTGCTGTACTTCCTGAAGAGTAGCATTCGAAATCTGCTCTTTATCTGTTAGCTGTTCAATCTGATTAAACAACTGCTGTCCTACGTCTGAAATGTTATGGTATTCATGTTTCAATAAATCCTTAGTTGAACCTTCAACGATGGCAAGGTAGGTAAGGTCACTGATGGAAGGGTCTCTCGCAAGTGTGTCAACATATGGTTTAATCCCTCTTTTTGCTATCTCTTCATTGTAGAGAGCCACACGGAGCTGCCCAGATTGTAATTCTTTAGATGTTTTCAGGTTCGCGTTCAACCTCCCGCCTTTACTTGTCAAACCTTCACTTGAAATAACATCGATATTTCTTACAGCTTCTGGATCGATCTGTAACACAACCATTGTCGACCTTATATTGTTGTTCCCTGCTAAATCATAGCCTACTGTAGTAATTAATCCGATATCTTCTAAAATCTTGCGGTCCGCACATCCAGTAAGGAGTATGAAGATCCATAATATTATTATGTAAATTTTTAGACGCTTCATGTTCCTATCCCCTTATTGAAAACCTTCTTTTTTAGCCAAGCAAAGGAAAACAAAATAAATGGGTAGCAAGCCACAACGAAAAAAGCACACTTCGCAAAGAGATCATTTAAATGGTTGACTTGTGTTCTTGTTATAATAAGCTGTACAGAGATAATAACGATTAGAGAAAATAGCCAAACGCTTCTCTTAATTGAAACTTTGAATACCCTCTCCATTCCACGACAAGCAGACCACATATAGAAGATCAGATTAGGCAGGATAATGAGCATCCAAAATGTAATCGCTACATATTCAAACCGTTCAATGAAAGGCAGTCGCACAATTTTAAACAATGACAAAGTTGCCCATACTGTTTTCTCTAACTGAACTCCGTTAAAATAAGTAATGGCTACAATCATTAACGCTGTATAGATGAACGTGGTAAATAAGATGCCTAGCTGTGCAAATTTCATAACCTTCTTCTTTTCTTTTAAATACGGATAGATTATATAAAGGATCTCAAATCCTAGGACTGTAAAAGTCATGTTATATGCACCTTTTAACAAACTGATAAGATCGGCTTCAAACATTGGAAGCAAATGATCAATTCGCGCAAATTTTATCGGATAACTAATAAAGAGCAACAACCATAGAGATAGAATAACGCTAAAAAAGGAAATGCCGATTATGCTTCGAACTCCAGAATTAATGCCATATGTAACGAGAATCAGCATGGACATAGATAGAAACCATAATGGAAGCTCTGGGAAAATCCATGCTTGAATAACTTCAATATAGTTTCGCAAGACCACAAAAAAGCTAAGAAGTGAGTAAAAAATGTAAAAACAGTTCAAAACTTTACCGATTAGAATTCCAAATACATCGTGTTGAATTCCATAAAGATCAGTGGAACCATACAACTCTAAGGTCTTGATGATGATGAAGACTAGAAGGCTCGTCGCAACCCCAGAAATAAGAACGGAAATCCAAGCATCTTGTTGGGCATCTCTATAGATGATACGTTGAAATCCTTGAAGGCCAACACCAACCTGAGTCGTATGAATGATAAAGAAGACTAGGAACGCGTTAACCAATTGGTTTGGCTTCATCTTAAGGATAACTTCCATGCTAGGCACTCCTTTCTATTTAACTTTATCCGGGTTATACTTATTTCTGTTTTGTGGCCTTGCTAATTGTGGCCGCCGAAAGGTAAATTTGATAGGCAAACGAACAATACTATCTAGCCAGTCAGCGAATCTTGGCGGGTAAAACGGTGCTAAGTACGGACTTTCCAATGTCGTTAGTCTTAAAAGATGTATAAGAATAATACAGAATCCAAACATAATTCCATAAAAACCCCAAAAACCAGCAAGAAATAGTAGTGGAAAACGAATAATTCGAATTAAGCTTCCCATCGTATAACTTGGTGTAGTAAAAGACGCCAAAGCACTAAGGGCAACGATAATAATCAAAATGTTGCTCGTAAAACCAGCCTGGACTGCTGCTGTTCCAATAACAATACCTCCCACGATACCCATTGTCTGTCCAACTTTCGTGGGTAAACGGGCTCCTGCTTCACGTAATAGTTCAATGATAAATTCAAGAAGTAACGCTTCAAATAATGGAGGAAATGGTACTCGTGATCTGGATTCTCCTAATGGTACTAAAAGGGCTTGTGGAATAACTTCATAATGAAAGGAGAGAGCTGCAACGTATAGCGCTGTAAAAAATACGGATAAAAGCATTGCAATAATACGTAATAACCTAATAAAACTAGCGATTGGCCATCTTACGTTATAGTCTTCTCTACTTTCAAAAAACTCTATAAACGATAATGGACAAAGAATTGCCATCGTACTTCCCTCTACCAAGATAGCTAACTTCCCATTAAGTAATCCATCACATATAC
The DNA here is from genome assembly GCA_016401345.1 of Fictibacillus nanhaiensis. Taxonomy (GTDB): domain Bacteria; phylum Bacillota; class Bacilli; order Bacillales; family Fictibacillaceae; genus Fictibacillus; species Fictibacillus phosphorivorans. The sequence goes on from JAEACG010000007.1 coordinate 88,289, forward strand.
GATCTGGTCTCTCAGTTAATAACATTTGAGGGAAGATGGATAACGCATTATCACTAATTAACTGGTTTAATACCGCACTGTCTAATAAACCATCCACATCAATAGATTTTATTTTTTCCTTAAACCTTGTGACCATAGCCTGTGAAGCAAGGCCATCTATATAAAGTAACGACACTTCCGTATTCGTCCTAGAGCCTATTACAAATCGTTCATTATGAAGATCAGTTGTGGTAATATAACGTCTGATTAGAGATATATTAGTAGCTAATGACTCGTTAAATCCAATTTGTGGTCCTACTACCTGTGACTCATTTTCAGGTTTACTTAAAGAACGATTATTATCTGTAGGAATGTTAATTAACAATAATGTGCTTGTTTGATCAATATGTATTCCCACACTACCTTTGAGTATCGACAGCATTCCGTTTTTCATACTATAAGACTTTTGTATTTCTGAAACTGCAATTTCCGTTATTACGTTCTTTTCTGTGTAGACCTGTACATTTTTTAAGTGTCCAATTATATTCTGATTAAGTTCTTTTATATTTACTTGAGTATCGATATAGATAATGGTGAGGTTTGAAATTTTAATCGTTTTAAAATCTGCTGAATAATGTAATTTTTGTTGAATTATTTTTAGAAACTCTACAGAATCGAGTGGTATATCTGATGAAGTATTCGTTTCTTGTGACTCAACAAATGGTTTTTCTTGAAGTAACTTCTTGATCTCTCTTTTTCTAAACATAACCTCACCTCGACCATTAGTTTCAACACAAAAGTTTATAATATACTTTAGAAAAATTGAAAATCAATCTGCACATATTATTCAGCATTACTTCTTTTCTCATACAAACTAAAGAGAAATAGGATTTTACAAATTTGTTACATAATGAACTACAAATAAAAAAAGCATTGCAGAAAGCAATACTCTCATTTATAAAAGTTTTCTTATCTAGAGCATGAAAGAACACCTAGCTACTCAGTTAGGTGTTGGAGGGTACTTTATTTTAATTTGTGCTGAATCAAGGTCTCTACCTCTTGCACAATTTTCTTGAATTTTTCCGCTTCAACATACAAATTATCTTGTTTATTAGTAATTGATTCAAATATACCATTAATGCGAACTTCAAGATTCTCAGGAGTATATCTAAAGCGACTAGCTAACTTGATAGCTCCTTTTTCATTTATAAGAAACGTTTCATTCAGAGCAAATAACACTTGAGTTAGACAAGAGGCACATCGAAAAAAGCAACCTGAAATATACGAAAGGTCATTAATAACGAAACCTTTCTTAGCATTTTCCAATGAGAAATTTGCTTCCCAAAAAAACTGATTAATGATCGCTTTCTTTAACGCTTTTGGATAAGGAACGGTATAAGACTTTAGCTTCTCTATTTTTTCATAGGGGTCCCATAAAGGTTTGCAAATGGCTATCTCTCCAAAGTAAATAGAATTTTGAAAGCCATGTGGATGCCCAGGTTGATAATCTATTGAGATATTCCCAGCAATACAATCTTCAACAACGGTAGAAACCTTGTTTAGATCCCGATATAAAAAATCCACTGGCATATTATTCACCTTTAACCACCCACCACCATTGATCCAAGGTCCCCATCCTCCAATTGAAGTAACTAAACCTTCTCTATGGAAGTCATCGATTTCTGAAGCAATTTCATCTAGCTTTTTAATATCAAACGAATCAGCCGAACGATAATAGATTCCAATATCAATATCTGAAGCTTGAGTATGTGTGTCATTCGCTCTAGATCCACCGAGGACAATCGATTCTACTCCTGGCACATCCTTCACACGGTCTACAATATCTTTAATAATCAAGTTTGTACTCATGTTTCACACTCCTATCAACATGATTATTTAAACAAGAATAACTTCATCAATTTAATTCTTTGGCACTTTACTTTTTCGATTTAGCTTTCTATAATCCTTTTAGAGTCGTGAATGGAACAATGAAACACAAGAACATGCCACCTTGCTACTATAAATGTACATTAAGAAATGGATTTGCCCTACATAACCAATACATAAACAAAAAACCAGGCAGCTAAGCAAATATAGACTAGCTGACTGGTTGCATAATTTTTGATTTGTGATTGAGGTAATTACTTACCAACGTAAATCTGTTTCATATCCTAATTCAATGAGTAATTGGCCAGCATTTTCCTTAAAGGCAAGGGTAATCTCTTCGTCAAATTCCTCTTTCCAGTTGCCAATCGTTCCTTTTCTAAACGTAGCGGAGTCTTGAGTTGATATGTTTTCTTTTGCACGTTTAATTACGGTATGATCGATGCTCTCTTTATCCTCTTCTGTAACAAACTGAACGATCTTCTGAACCGATTCGTCTAATGATCCTTCACTCCTTAGTAGATCTTCAAACTTAATGGAAAGCACGTTAGGTGCAGATAACCATCCTTTAAATTCAGAAAACCAATCGTGAATATCCTGATGACCCAATTCAGGAATTCCTCTTATGATTGATAGCATTCGTTCTTTTTTGGACAGCTGCTTTTTCTTGAAATATTGATGAAGTGGAGCATTTACCTTCTCAATATAATAATTATAAGAGACCACAACATCTCGCAAGTCTCGATATAGAAAAATCTGCTTCATATTGAGATCTTGTAGAAGACTTGCCCATGATGCGGAATAATAAATATGCCCTGACAAAAACTCATTATCGCTTAGTTTCTCTAACTCGCGCTGATGTTCAGCCAATTGTGCAGAAACTCCTTCGTAAAGATGCAGGTTTTGATCAAATGTTATTGAGTGAATACCTGTTAATATTTGAAACATAAGATGTGTTCCGCTTTTAGGAAACGAATTAAAGAAAAAAGGACTTATTGTTTTTTTATTCATTTTTTACGATCACCTTTTCTATTTACATGACATGCTTATATATCTTATTCGTTCGTCTCCTAAACGCTTGTACAATTGCCTGAAATCTCATATTTCCATACGTGAAAAATATTTTATACATACATACACTTTTATCGTTCAACGCACGAAAGATATAGAGCAAGACCTTAACCCCTAATTGTTAGCAAGATGAAACCATGGAAAAGGCAGAGATACGCTCCCTGCCTTTTTTCTGTGCACCTTTTATTTAGGATCTCTTAAAATCCATTTTGGCACTATTTTTATGTAGATTAATTCTCCAATCAGCTCAACGATCGTTTGCGTCACGATCACTGCTGCCGCTAAGGTTCTCCAAGACTCTGGTAACGCAAGCGCTAACGGAAGAACGACAAGAGAATTTCTTGTTCCCATGCTGAAGATTAGTGCTCTTCCTGCACCTATATCTAAAGTGAATACGCGTGCGATAACGCGAGAAACCATTGGCATGATGATTAAGAATAATAGATAAATTGGTACTACTTGAACGATACTATTAAAATCATTGTAGACTTTTCCTATTTGTGATGCGACAATGACGATCAAGACAAGAGCCATAAACGGGACGGGTAACCATGCTGTCAGGTTTAATGCTTTATCACCAATGGTCTGTTTTCTCGCCCATAGTTGTGTAAGAACCGCTAATAATAAAGGCACCACGATCAATAAGAAAAAGGCTTCTAAAAATGGTCCCATCTGTACGACTGACATCACCTTTTTACCGATAAATAACCATAGATAAAGAGGAAGCAGCACCATCTGGACAACAAACAAAATAGGTGTTGCCGCTAGCATTAATTTTTCGTTTCCTTTTCCGAGCTGAGTAAAGACGATGATATAATCAATACACGGAGTAAGAAGAACTAAGCAAATCCCCAATACGATTGGTGCAGGCTGTGGGAAAATGGAAATTAGACCCCATACTATGATAGGTACGATTACGAAATTTCCGATTAGCAAAGCTATCATAAATCTGACGTTTGAAACAGCTTCTCTTATCTTTAAAAAAGGAATTTGGGCGAACATCCCGTACATGAGGATAGCGATTAGTGGAGTGATTGTCCATTGAAGTCCAGCTCCGAAATTTTCAAAGGTAAGACCGGTAAAGCCACCTATTAGTAAAGATATACCGTAAATCCATATTTGTTGATTCTCTAGACCTTCCCTCGTCATGTAATATCTCCCTTTATTCCAAAACTTCAGCGTGAAGTTTATGTAAATTACATTAAATACTCTAAAATTATTAATATACCATTTCCATTATCAATAAAAAAGAACCGCCTCATTTAAAGACGGTTCTACGAATACGAATCAATTGATTAAACATACTAAGCACGTTCTAGCACTTTAGTCAGCATACGGTGAATAACCTCGTGATCTCGTGGATCATGCAATTGATACTCTTCACCAGGTAGTGTATACCACTCTGCTGCCCCCACGTATGTGATAGCGAGGTTCAGAATACCTTGTTCATTGCAGCTTGTCTTAAGCTCGAGCTCTCCGCTGATCACACCCACCTCTGTAGTCATTACGCCATGAGTTGCCGTAAAGACTGTTGATTTCTCTTCCATTGGAGCAGCTCCTTTCTATAAAACAAGTTAGTACATTGTTTATACTCTAAATTGATTAATACGTGCAAGTGTTAAGCATGCTTTGAAGTTGTGTTTTTTCCGCTGATTGAAGATTTAAGCCCCAGTTGTACTTTGTTTGAATCCACCATTTTGCATATCCACAACCAGCTGCTGTCCGAGTAGGCTTCCATGTTGATGGATCTTGGTCACCTTTTGATCGGTTAGAACTTGCCGTCACGGCAATAAGTTGCGGACCTGTAAGATCATTCGCGAAATCCTCACGTTTGTCTGTTGTCCAGCTGCTTGCACCAGAACGCCAAGCCTCAGCGAGTGGTACGACATGATCAATATCAAGGTCAGATGGATTCGTAATCGTTACACCGTCGTAATAGCTGTACCAACTGCCTGATGTTACTGGACAATTCCCGCTAAAAGAGTCTGCATCACGCTTAAGAACAACTTGACGTGTATCACATCCTCCACCTTGACTCGACCAATGAGGAAACAGATCGCGAGAATAACCAGTCATTGTACCTTCTGTCTTTACTACTAATGCATTCAACTGAGATTGTGCAGCAGATTTAGTAGGAGTTCCTGGCGGTAGCGCCCATGCCTTTTGGTTATCATCAGATGATACGACGACAAAAGACATCACCAGAGTAAAAATAAACGAACACAACATCGATTTCTTCAACATGCTTAAATCCTCCAATATGTAGTTTTTTGAATCGTTATAATTTTATAACATATTTGTTTGAAGTGGTATTTGATATTTTGCAATTAAACATAATCTAGACCTTAGATATAGGTGGATAGTCTGGATTTTCTACGGCAATTCCACTCACGAAAAGCATTATAGTAAAATATAATTATCTCTTTGTGTTATTCCACTATTGCATCGCAGGCTGTTTTTCTCCTGGTAAAGGAGCCGGTTCCATGCTTTGGTCGTTTGGCGATAAGTCAATTCCATAATCTTTTGCAAACACCATGTGTGTCTCTTTAAGAACGTTTTCGTGATTCAGATCCAAGTTAAAGACACGCGCTCCACGGAGGCGGTTCTTCTCTGCCCCAGGAAGTCCGTACGCTCCAAATCCAGCGCTTCCGCCATAACCTAGCATAATGCCATAATAGTTTCCGGCATACGTGTTGATGTGGTCATGTCCACAAAAGACTCCTTTTACATCACCACGATGCTGCAACGCTGAGAATAATCCAGAGTTGATCGGACCCGGACACTCATCTTCATTTCTCTCACCTGTAATCTGATGTTTGATTTTAGCTCGAGTATGATCAGCTTCTGTTCGGCCATCTACACTCGAATACCACATATAACGGTGCTCCCAAAGTGGAATGTGAATGAACATGAGAGAAGGCACCTTGAATCTAAAACGGTTTTCGATCTTTTGAGATGTTTCGTTGTACCAATTGACTTGGTCAAAACGAACCCAGTCCCATGTTGGATAACCTTCAAAATCTTGGCCCGCAATCTCTTTTGGCGCGTATCTTCCACTATCCATCAACCAGAAATTAAAAGCGGGCTTCTTCCCTTTCGTGTCCCAAACAAGAAGGTTCATGTTCCCAGTTCCTGTGATGTGCTTCGCTCCCTTCTCGTTCACATTGTGTTTATAAGATTGGTAGAATGCTAGCATCTTACTCTCATCCACACCGCTTTTCGGAGTAGAATCTTCATCATGATTTCCGAATGTAATGGCCCACTTAATGCCTCTCTTCTCCATCGGCCCAGCAACGTTGTTCATCGCTTGTTTCATTTCGAGTTCTGTGTCACATCCACCGGTGATTACATCTCCGTTCAATACAACAAAATCAGGCTTCTCAGCATCTAACACTTTTTCCATCAGCTCAATCGTACGTCGGTCGATGCGCTCATCATCTTGCGTATCGTTAAACTGAACGACCTTGAAAGTGCCATTGGAATGAAACTTTAACACCTTCTCTTCCTTTCGATCTGCATGGGCTTTTTCAGTGAATAAGTTGGATGTATCACCGAGCGAACCTAGTGTTAATGCCAACGTGCTCGCTCCACCTATCTTAATAAAATCACGACGATTCACTTGTTTAGAACTCATTTTGCTACCCCTCCGTATTATGTATGTTGGATTGTTTGTTACAAGATTAAGGGTAGCAAGGCTATTTTTAGGTAGTGTTTGATTGGTGTAAATGTTGTGTGAGAGTGGTTGTTGAGAGATTTTACAATTTTGGGCCCCCACAAAATTGAAGAAATGGATATATAATAGGCTTAACAATAAAATGTGTTTCATTTGGAGGTTTGTATGTATAAATCTAATAAAAATGTTCCGATTTCTGTGGGCAATGTTTATGCCGTCAAGTTGCCTGATGGCCGATATGGAGCATTCAGAATTATTGATAAACAAAATCGATCTACAACTCTCGTAACCACTCCTTATATTAGTGATAGACTTCCTAACATTGATGATGAAAAATTAAAACAAACGCTAGTCCAAAATCGATTTTTCTTTGATGGGCAAAAGGCGGGATCGATTGTTGATGGTAAACCACCAAAAGAGTTAATTTTTATTGGTAATATTCAGATGAAAGAAGAACGCCGCTTTCCCAGTTATAGTGGCGTTTGGGATAAAGAGACGGGAATAGAAGCTTATTATGAATGGCGCTGGGAACATGATCGAGAAAACTTTGAAAAAGAGATGCAGGAAGATGAAGAACGAATGGCGAGAGAATCACTCGCTAAAGTTCAAGTACCCAAGAAAATGATGAGTGAAGAAATGTTTGGTCTATCATCTCTTTAGTAGATGATGAAGATATAGAAGCTGCCATTCAGAAGTTAGCAGGACTAGGTGTACGGAATATTAAGCAGTTTGAAGAAACCTTGTCTTATAAACTCTTTCAATTAGATACAGAAGAACACGCACGAAACATTGGAGTTTATTCCTATAAGGACGAAAATAAGCATTTTTCGGTTGATTTATTTTTATACTTTCGATGCGCTGTCATTACCAAAGGTAGAGACTTTTATGAATTGGTATTACAGAACCCTATACTTATGCCTGAAAACGATACGTGTGAGCCCTTACTAGATCTAGCTTCTGAAGCGTATGAGCTTCGCACCGGTAAAGACTTCGAATATAAAACGGGTTGTGATTATGAAACATTCTCCAATTGCAAGGGTTGGGAATAGCGTGACTAAGTTCTTTAGATTAGGGGTATACTCCACGCAAAATTTGTCGAGATTTAGCAACTCGTCGATAAACGATTGAAACTTGTGGAATTATTATTCAAACTCGTGGAATTATTGACGAAATTTATAGATTCACGCTATAAATTTCTTGAATAAAGTGGTTGAATACCCTATATGGTATGTATTGTTGATAAGAACAAGCCACTAAAATGGAGCATAATGACACATTTTCTTCCAGTTACAACTCACTGTTCTCTTTCAAACGCAAAAAGTGACTTTCTCCAACTCTTTTTCTCAAAAATAGTCGTTCACCATCACACTATAATCATATATCTTCGCTCTCGTCCTGTGTTTTCCCAAAAACACAGGCTGTTTCTATTTCCAGCACCCAATCCTGTAACGGTGGACAGACTGTATCCATATTTTATTATGAGGAATTTGAGCAGAGATTCTCTACTCGTTCTAGATCTGACAAAAAACAAGGAGGTGTTTGTATTGGACAATAAACACCAATGGAATTTGGATGGATTAAGTACTGGAGACTTTCAAGTTAGTGGCGGTCAGCCACATCATCCCCAAGAACAGCAAGCACAAGACCCTCGTCTTATCGTTCCAGGCTGTGTAATCGGAATCTGTTTTAACTTTTGTGGAGGTTGCGCAGGTTGCGTCGGATGCGCTGGGTGCGGCGGTTGTGCTGGTCGTTGTGGAGGCTGTGGCGGTTGCGGAGGCTGCGCAGGACGTTGTGGTGGTTGCGGTGGACGCTGTGGCGGATGCGGCGGACGTTGCGGAGGCAGATAATCAGATAAATGCATTGTTCGAAGAAATTTCAGGGGGCTTTGCTCAAGTTTTTGAGCATCAGTCCTCTATTTAATTTTTCACACCCCTACAATTCCGATTTTGTCCTCCTGAAATATATAATCCCTACAAATGTATTTCTCAAAATGACACACATACATATATTCACGGTAATTCAAAATAATTTCACGGTAATCCGCAATATATTCACGGTAAATAACTATTTATTCACGGTAATTGGTTTTATATTCACGTTACTCAATTACTTATTAATCATATGACATAACGGACAAGCAGAATCCATAGGTATAGATGATGAGCATTAGGTTAGGAGGGGTATTATGTCAGGTGTCACTCTCTCGATGTGTTTGAAAATCAACCGAGACACGTTCGTCTATCCACAAAATAACGGCGGCGTTTATCTCCGTAATAACGTGACTTCTATACAAATGGACGGAAATACGATCGAGCAATGGCTGCAAAAATTAATTCCTATGTTAGATGGTAACCGGTCCATGGAGGAAATTACGGACGGGCTGCCTGATGCATATAAAGAGCAAGTCTTTAAGATCGCTGAAGTGTTACACAAAAATGGTTTTGTTCGCGATACAAGTCAGGACCTTCCACATCAGCTACCTCCTGCTCTTTTAGAAAAATATGCTTCACAGATTGAATTTATTGATCACCTTAGCCACTCTGGAGCGCATCGTTTTCAAAACTATCGTGATTCGAAAGTCGCTCTAATAGGCGGTGGTCCACTTCTCACTTCTCTCACAGCTTCACTTTTACAATCAGGACTTCCTGCTTTCACAATATTTCACGATACGGTAAACCAAGCTGAAACTAAATTACTGCAAGAACAAATAAAGGCTGCAAAAAAGCATGAGCCTCAATCGGCCATTACACTCTTACCATTCAATGAAAACAACTGTAAAGAAGATCTATCAAACGTTAATTATGTTCTTTATGCAAACGAAGATGTGAACACAGACATACTCTCTATGATTCAAAATATATGCAGGGAACAATCGATATCATTTCTACCTATTACATTACAAAACAATCAAGCTTTTGTTGGTCCTTTTGTCTTATCAGATTCTGCAGCATGCTGGAAAACAGCTTCTTTACGCTTAAACAAAAAAATCAGCGAGGGAAACAAATCCATATCATCGCGAACAGCTTCAAGCCTGCTTGCGAACGTTGCTGTTTTTATGCTGTTCAAAAAGATAACCGACGTACAGGAAAATTCCGAAAACTCCGTCTATCAACTGAACGTGGAAACCTTAGAAGGAAGCTGGCATCCGGTTTCTCCTCACCCTTTCATAAACAAAAAAATGAAGGTTGATCAGATCGATGACCCTCTCTTGTTTTTAACAGATTCACCCAACCAAGAACTTGATCTGCACTCATTGTTTTATCAAATTACATCAAAGGAAACCGGACTATTCCGCTTGTTTGAAGAAGAAGATCTATCCCAGCTTCCACTGTCACAGTGCAGAGTAAAAGTGGCAGACCCATATGGTGAAAGTGAACCAGAACTCATCACAGCCTCAGGTAGAACACACGAAGATGCCAGACTAGAAGCAGGTCTAACTGGACTTGAAACGTATGTGAAGAAGTTATTTCATCATTCTCCCCATAATATGAGTGTTGGTACCGGCCGGTCTGCAGCAGAAGGAATGTGTAGAGCACTGCAAAACAACCTGCAAGAAATCTTCATGAATTCTCAAAACAAAATGCAAGTTTCTGCAGAAATTGATCAAAGTTCTATTCAAGACTCATACTCCACTTTTCTAATTCAAGCACTATCAACGCTTTGTAATGAGATCAAACTCTATTTAGGTAAGAAGGTTTATGGTTTTCCCGTGGTTTGCGTTCAGCATGATGGTAAATGTTTCGGCTCTATCGGTCTAGATGAGAACCGTGCATTACAAAACGCACTTCAAGGAGCTCTTATGTATCGGCAAAATAAAGAAAAAGCATCTAGCAAGAAATGCATAATGTTGTCTAACACCATTCCAACCATTCGACTTCAAACGATTACCCTTTCAGAAACAAAAGAAGTACCACTAACAGAAACATTAGCATCAGCTCTACAAACGTTAAAGAGCAACAACTGCAACGCAACGTTTTACACATTACATGCAGAACCCATTTTGAACGAAAATACTTCTGGCATGTTTGGAATCACACTCTCTTCGGAGGTTCAATCATGACTCAACAAATCATTTTGATTGGGAATGGTAGTCTAGCTAATGAAGTTTACCAACAATTATATGAAACCTATCACATCTCTCGTTTTAAGACAGTGGTAGATGCTGAAATCAATAATGAAAAACTAGCATTAGTCCTTCATGATAGCTGGAATCCGGCTCAGCATGTTAAAGCAGATGAATTGTTCCGAAACAGCAATATTCCATGGTTGAGAGGATTTGTATTCTTTGGTGAAGCACATGTTGGTCCACTCGTTCAGCCAGATCAACCAGGCTGCTCACAATGTGCGGATCTACGTTTTTTCATGACCGGTCAAGATCGTAGAGAACATTTTCACATGAAAGACTATCAATGTTCAAAAGAAGAATTACCGCGAGATGTTTGGGCTACTAATCTCGCAATCAACCAGACAGCTGCCCTCATTTGTGATGAGGTCGAGCGTCTCATGCATGTTGGTACTCCTCTCACCCATGAACACGTATACTTGATGAACCTACAAACGTTCAAACTTTCGAAGCATTTCTTTTTACCAGATCCGTATTGTGAAACATGTGGTGACATACTACTTGATACCGATGATCATGCTATGGTTTCTCTTCAATCTAGTCCGAAAATCTCTCGAGACGTTTATCGTTGCCGTTCGATAGATTACCTTCAAAACGTATTAAGTCGAGATTATTTAGATAATCGTACGGGTCTTCTCAACTTTAAAAGATATGACTTGATCTCACCTTTCGCCGACACTGTTGTAAACCTGCCTTTGCTCTCTGGTAATGAACTGAATGCCGGCAGGACACATTCGTATGTGCATAGTGAACAAGCGGGTATTTTAGAAGGACTTGAGCGGTATTGTGGTTATGCGCCACGAGGAAAACGAACAATCGTTTACGAACCATACAACAAAGTGAAAAATGTAGCAATGAATCCCCTATCGATCGGAACTCATGCACAGAAACAATACAGTCAGCACCATTTTCCTTTTCAACCGTTTGATCCAGACCGACCGATCCACTGGGTGTGGGGATATTCCTTGTCTGAAGATCGCCCTGCATTAGTGCCTGAAACGTTCGCCTATTACAGCATGGGTGGAGGAGAAGGCTTCGTTTATGAGACTTCAAATGGCTGTGCAGTTGGTGGTAGTTTAGAAGAAGCCATTCTTTATGGCATCTTCGAAATCGTAGAACGGGATGCATTTCTTATGACGTGGTACGGTGAACTGCCTATTCCGCGTCTTGACATGAAATCAATTAATGACGCAGAGCTTCAGCTCATGGTTCAACGCATCCAGCATGTAACGGGGTTTGAGGTTCAATTATTTAATGCTACTACTGAAAACGGAATTCCAAGCATTTGGGCGATGGCAAAGAATACGAAGAACGATGGCTTAAATTTGCTCTGTGCAGCCGGTGCCCATCTTGATCCACTTAGAGCAGCCAAAGGTGCTGTTCAAGAGCTTTCTGGCATGCTTCTTAATATGGAAGAAAGTTTTCTGAAAGACCGTAAGAAATACGAAAAGATGTATAAAGACTCTAGTCTAGTTCGTCATATGGAAGATCACTCGATGGTGTACGGCTTAAAGGAAGCAGAGAAACGATTATATTTTTTACTAGATAAGCGGAAGGTGCGAGACTTTGAAGAAGAGTTCAAACCGGTTCGCCAAACTGACGATCTTTTAGAGGACCTAAATAGTGTGCTGAAAATCTTTAAGAACCTAAACCTTGAAGTTATTGTGGTTGATCAAACCGGACCTGAATTACAGAGAAACGGCCTACATTGTGTAAAAGTTATCATACCAGGCATGCTGCCGATGACGTTCGGACATCATCTCACTCGATTACAAGGGTTGGACCGAGTGCTCACGGTACCGATGAAACTCGGATATGTGAAACAACCGTTATCACCGAACGAATTGAATCCACACCCTCACCCGTTTCCTTAAAACTGTACGATAGAAAGAAAGGGGCATTGTACATGAACCTCGATGAGTTTTTATACAACCTTCATTACGAGACCGCTAAGATCACGCCTCCCGATTGGGAAGTGAACTGGGAAGATGCCCCGCTTCCCTATAAACTGTACACAACAGATCTGCCTGAAGTTGAATTAACCAGAAATTTTTCTGACACACACTCACCTAGTACTCTTCCAACGCTAGCTGATCTAAGTCAATTTCTTTGGTATTCCTATGCAATCACACAAGTGAGCGAGTCGTTTCTTTCCATCGATTCAGTGGATACGTGGATGACTTATCGCCGCTACGTTCCTTCTGGGGGTGCACTCTATCCGAGTGAAGTTTATCTGTATCTGAAGCTCCAAGAAATACCCACTGGCATCTATCATTACGATGCTGCACATCATTCGTTAATTTGTTTGCGTGAAGGAAATTTTGATGATTATTTGGATGGAGCTTTAGGAAATCGCTGCGATATATCGAAATGTTTTGCATCTATATTTGTATCGACTTTCTTTTGGAAAAACTTTTTTAAATATCACAATTTCTCTTATCGTCTTCAAGGACTCGACGCAGGCTTTTTGCTCGGCCAGATGTTAGAAGTCGGGAAACGTAAGAACTTTAAGACTGGCGTTTATTATCAATTTTTAGATGGGGCTATCAATCATTTACTTGGGGTTCATGAGGATGAAGAAAGTGTGTATGCTGTTCTTCCTCTCTCAATAGACAACGCAATGAAATGGTTTGAGGATATAAAAAACGTTCAAATTACCTCAGCAAAACTATGTAAAGAGCTTGAGCCCATACACCATCAACATTATATGAAGTCAAAGGTTGTTCGCCCTTATCCAATGCTGCTTAAAATGAATCAAGCATGTATGTTGCATGCTTTAACTAATGATAAAAAGCATCCAATCAATAATGATTCTTCTCTTGTAAAAGTACCGCAAACAAACGATTTAACTAATTCGTTCTCAAAAGCATGCAAAGATCGATATTCCCCAGGACAAGATTTTGTATTAAAACCATTACAGTTCGAAACTCTTTCAAACCTTTTAAATGACCTTACATTAATGAGTCACTATCGAAACGATATTGATCAAGATCTTTCACTTTTAACGTCCCGTGTTTCCCTTCGCTTTACTTCATATGGTGTAGTTGGACTTTCTAATGGTATGTATGAAGTCTGTAATTTCACTCATGAGATAAAGCAGATCTCAAACGGAGATTACAGGATGACTCAACAAGATGGTCTGCTTTCCGATTTTGTTAATATGGCTCAGATTCCGCTTTCGTTTAATTTTAGCGGCAACAGAAACCACTACCAGGAACTGTACGGTTATCGAGGTCATCGGATACTGCACATGGAAGCGGGAATTCTAGCTCATAAGTTACTCATTGCTGCCTCTGCACGAAACATGAACGGTCACCCAGTTCTAGGATTCGATGTTCCTTGGTATGATGAGTTATTTCAACTAAGAAAAGATGAAAGAACGAGTTTACTACAGATTCCAATTGGTTATCACCGTCCACCAGCAAGGTTACAAAGTCGTGTGGATATGTAAATGCCTGTGGCTATGTGGCCACAGGCATTTATGTGTGTAAAACATTTAGTTGTTATCTACATTCTTATACCGATTGAAAAAAACATAAGAAGCAATGGTTGCGATGAGAACCGTTGATAAAACCACAACGAGCATACCCGTAAATTTATAAATGCCTGGCAAGAAAGATATTGCAACAAGCAAAATTCCTGCCATTACAAAGAGCTTCCCACTAAGTTGGTGTGTTTTTCTCCACGTCTTCTCGTTCGCAAGCGTCCACGGTGTGCGTATCCCGATAAAGTAGTTATGTTTGATTCTCGGCAAGTAGTTTCCAAGTACGATAAAAAGTAACCCGATACCTAAATTCACGACTAGTGAAATGTCTATATTAACACCTAAACCATAGCTTATGGTCATGGATTGAAGAAGTAAGAAGAACACGTTCATAATCGTAATAAAAATCGTATAACTGCTAGAAAATTTCTTGTAGTTTTCTTTCTTCGGGTCAATTCTTGGCATGAAGATAAACAACGCCATCAAAACAATCATTAAAAGTGGCGGAAAGAATGCAGCATATTGCTTATCCCAATATCCATCCACCTCACCATGGATGTTCCAATGCATTGGCATTTGATCAGGCAGGTAAGGATATGCGAATACACCGATCAGTACACTAAGTGCAATAAGAAGATAACTCCATCCATACTTTTTCATCATTTTTCCTCCTTCGTTGTAAATGTGAAATACCAGCTCATTAATTCATGAAACACCGTTGTGTTCAAAGAATAATAAATATGCTGTCCTCTTCTCTCATCATCAATTAGCGAAGCATGCTTTAAAATTTTCAAGTGATGAGACACACTCGGTTTTTGCATGTCAAAATGTGAAGCGATCTCTCCTGCTGTTAGTTCATCTTCTTTTAACAGCGTTAAGATCTGTCTTCGGGTTGGGTCGGATAATGCTTTAAATGCTTCATTAAGAGACATCTTGTCACCTCAGGATGATTTCCCATTATTAGATATTTAGATAAATGTCTAACTATCTAATTACATAATATGTTTATTCTGCCTTTGTGTCAATCATTTCAGTAAAATGTGTTCAATAAAAATAAACACATTTATTAGTTAAATAAATGTGCCTGCTTCAAGGAATATTCTTCTGATTTAACGATGGGATGGCCAAGATCCCTGCATTTTTCTCAACAGCATAATTTGACCAGTATGATAGGCATCATGAAGAAAGATATCAATGAGATCACTTTCTAATCCGCTCTCTTTTAAATCTTCAGAACTCATCTCACTTAGTAATCCTTTGAGCTTGTTGTGTACGTTTTCTGCGCGATTGGTGGTAAGATACCAGTCATCATCGTCTTCTGTTTGTTTGGTGATAAAAAAGGTATCGTTTCCATCAATTCGCGTCCATTCTTGTCCTTCCAACGTGGCAACAAGTCGTTCTTTGTAATAAATGAGATGATTGACGTTCTCCCAGATGGATTTCGTTGCTTCGCCCGGCGGTCTAAAGCTAGCTTGCTTAGCCGTTAATCCTTCTATAGCTGGTTTGAGCGGGGCATACCAGCTCTCTTTATCAAATGTCGAATCTAGCACATCCAGTAATAATTCTGCTCGGCTCATGTGCAAATGACCTCCTAATGATTTGTCGGATTTTTTATCATCGGCTCAATGAGATCTGTATCTGGCGGGGCATATCCTAGTTGTCTGCCAATCTTTACAATCTGTCCTTTGTGATGGAATTCATGAGTCATCGTGTGCGTAAATAACCACAAAGCCGTAAAGTCGGCTTGACTTCCATTTCTAAACGTCACTTCTACTGTGTGATCCCAATTGTCTTCAAATTTCTCAATGAACTCATAAACCAGTTCATCTGTTTTTCTAAAAATCTCACGCATTTCTTGTACATTATGGATCGACTCTGGTGTAATATCAGGCAGCGACTTTCCTAGTGCACGATCACCGAGCCATCCTTGGTAACAACCTGCTACGTGAGCATGTAGGCTGAGAATAGATTCACCACTAAATCCTTTAAGTTTCTTTTCATAATCAGCTGGATCTAATGTCTCGCAATATTGAAAAAGAGTCTCTCTCGTTGAACGTACCCAATCATACTGAGTTCTGAACAAATTCATACTCTCACTCTCCTTTTTGAACTCACGAATACTTCCCTATCGTTAAGTAGATTTCCTTCTTATCGGGTTTAAGAATATGACGTTAACCTCGTTAAAAAAGATGTATTCCTTGTGCTAGGAATACATCTTCAATAAAGAAATGCTTATAATGTTTGTAAAAATCGGTCAATTCGGCGCATCGCTTCTTCAAGCTTTTGAACAGAGGTCGCATAGGAACAGCGAACATGCCCCTCTCCACTCTCTCCAAAAACACTTCCTGGTACAACGGCAACCTGCTCTTTCATAAGGAGCTGTTCGGCAAACTCTTCCGATGACAGTCCTGTCTTTTCAATGGATGGAAATACATAAAATGCACCACCTGGAACATGGCACGATAAGCCCATCTCCTCTAAAGCATGAATGACTAAACTACGGCGCTGCCGGTAACTTTCTTTCATTTTCACTACATCTTTCTGCCCGTTAACGAGTGCTTCAAGAGCAGCATGCTGGGCCATTGTAGGAGCGCACATCATCGTATACTGATGGATTTTTAGCATAGCTTGCAAAATAGTTTTAGGACCACAGGCAAAGCCCAAGCGCCAACCCGTCATGGCAAATGCTTTTGAGAATCCAGAAATTAAGATCGTGCGGTCCCGCATATTTTTCACTGCAGGAAAACTCGTATACGGTTCATCGTACGTAAGTTCAGCATATATTTCATCTGAAATAACGAGCAAATCATGCTTCTCCACTACCTCCGCTATACGTTCCAAATCGTCTTTTGACAGCACAGTGCCTGTTGGATTATTCGGACTGCACAACATAAGCACTTTCGTTTTGTCAGTGATCGCCTCTTCGATTTGCTCTGGCTGAAGCTTGAAATCATTCTCGCTGTACGTATTTACAGGGACAGGGACTCCGCCAGCCAGTGTTACTGTTGGTGCATAGGAAACAAAGCTTGGCTCAACAACAATAACTTCCTCACCAGGATTAAGAACTGCACGCAATGCTATATCAATCGCCTGTGAAGCACCGACAGTAACGACTATTTCTTCATCCGCACTATACATAACACCAAACCGTCTTTTCATATAGCGAGAGATCTCTTTTCGGAGCTCAAACAATCCAGCATTAGCTGTATAAGCCGTATAGCCTTGTTCTAACGAGTGATAACTTGCTTCAATCACATTCCATGGTGTAACGAAATCCGGCTCACCGACACCAAGAGAAATAACGTTTTCCATAGAAGAAGCAAGGTCAAAGAAACGACGGATACCAGATGGCTGGATGGATTGCACGGTATTTGATAAATATTTAGAAGTGGGTTCAGTGATCATGGCGACACCACAATTCGTTTATCCTCATCATTATCACTAAATACAAGCCCGTCATGTTTGTATTTTTTTAGAATGAAATGAGTGGTTGTTGAAATGACTGAATCGATAGTCGAGAGTTTTTCCGATACAAATCGTCCGACTTCCGCCATCGTTTTCCCTTCGATCGATACTGACAAATCGTAAACGCCGGACATGAGATATACCGCTTTAACTTCAGGAAAACGGTAAATTCGCTCCGCCACTTTATCAAAGCCAACACCTCGTTTTGGTGTGACCTTTACATCGATCATAGCTGTTACAGCACCGTCTTCGGTACCTTTCGTCCAGTCGATAATGGCCGAATAGCCTAGAATCACTTTTTCTTTTTCAAGCTTGTCTAGTATTTGTTTTGTTTCATCCTCTGTAATTCCCATTAACCTTGCGATCGTACCTGTTTCAAGACGTCCGTTTTTTTCTATGAGTTGCAATAATTCGCGTTCTGTAGAATTCAAATCAATCACTCGCTTTTAGTAGATTATGCTGACCATTATAACAAACCCTCTACGTTAATCCACTTGGAAATTAATTAATAAATGGATATCTGTTAGATTTTCTAGTTACGATACAAATACTCCGTATCATACATTGTAGCTCTGTAACGCTTTTACCCTGGTTCTATTTAAAGCCATTCATAGCAATCGTCAGCTAAATGCTGTAACTCTTCTATGAAAAAACTAGCGTGATATCCGTCACATACCGCATGGTGCACTTGTAAAGATAATGGAAGCAATATTGTCGAATCCTGTTTAAAATATTTTCCACTTGTTATAATCGGTAACAAATAACTGTTCCCCTCATTTATGTTCAAGTTGAATCCAGTAAAGCTAACCCAAGGAATCATGGATATCGGAAATGAATTTGGTGGTTCATTCTGTTTCGTGAATAACCCCTTTATGCTAGAATATCGCTCTATATCATCATTATAGTTTTTGTAAAAACGAACAAAATGATTGGAATACTCTGTCCAAATGCTCGAGAACGATTTGTTATCACTATGAAAGATTGTATAGCTCGGCAGCATCTCTTCCCAATAACCTAGTGTTCCATCCTTAAAACAGGTGCGGAATTCTTCATGAGAATTAACAACTTTACTAACCATGTGAAGGAAAGTCGGATAAAACGTAATGCCTTTTTTCCGAATCTGTTCAAGTAACCTTGTAATGTTAATATAAGCGGTCAAGCTAAAGGTGCATTTTTGACGTAAATAATGTTCAAAATATGGAGTTCTATCCCAATTCTCTTTATTGATTGCATGAAATTTCATGTATTTCGCCTCCTGAACTATTTTTTTAAGTTTCAGGAGGCTTACTTATCTGCTTTCACCATTTTTCTCACCTCTTAAATTTCACTGAGTTCACTAGTTATTCTACTTTAATATTAGCAACGAATTCCGTATCTCCTTGATCAGAATCAAAGTCTATTTCTAGCACATAATTACCCTTTTCTTTAGGAAAATAGAAAGTCTTGTCAGCTTCACTTAACATGTCAAGATCTTCACCTTTTCGAGCTACTACCCCAATTCTCACTCCCGAATATGGATTCATTCCTTCGATCTCATTTTGTTCAATGATTAAAAACCCGCTACTCCCAGGATTAACGGAAATTTGCTTTTCTTTTGCAGCAAGTTCTTTTAAATTTATGTATTCTTTATCATATTCACCTTCCGTAAAGTTCCACTTTCGATTTCCTTCTTTAAGTTTATATAGCTCATCCCCCACCTGAAGAAATGCTTCTGGAGGACTTTCATAGTACTCTTCACCAATACAGCCTGTTAACAAAAAAGGACCAAGAAGCAGTGTTGCTAGAAAGGATACGCTTTTGGATTTATTCATATTTAATATTTCCTTTCCTTACTAACCTTGAACAGTAATGAATTATTAGAAAGAATTTTTCTTTTCCTAAACCGTTTAAAACGATTTAAAAGTTTTTAACTACGAAGTCAAGTTCCTTTAATGATTCTGTACATATGTTTAACAACATTCAATAAAAAATGCACTTCTCCTTCTTGAAGAAATGCACCTTATTTTGTAATGCAATACCTTAACAATTCCCTTGGAAAATATATGGTGTTGAGGATTTTAATAAGCTTTTCACACCACCTGGATGGTAGGGCATTAAATTATCTGCAGTTTCTATGTCCATCCATTTTGTTTCAACAATCTCATTCTTATCTTTTATTGTTACTTCTCCACTAATGATTTTTGTGGAAAAGGTAATCATTACTCCATGATGTTCATGTTTAGTAAAAAAAGCTTCGTTAACCGCAATAACCTTATCCACTTCGATAATTAAACCTGTTTCTTCTTTTGTTTCACGGATAACTGCTTGTTCTAAAGTCTCTCCTTTTTCCACCGCCCCACCTGGTAGTGACCAACTTGAGCGACGATTATTAACCATTAATACTTTCTCTGTTTTCTCGTCATAAATAAAAGCATATACTACATCTACTCTCTTCACTAACTTACACCTCATCATTTATTTAAAATATTTAAGACACATAATAACATCTTATAAGTTGTAAATTTTTTAATAAAATGCTACTACTATTTAAAAAGTACCGATTCTTGAATAATATCATTCTTCTAATAGGTCGTTAATATAGTCTGTTAATTCTTCTTTAACATCCTCCAGCGTTTCATCAAGAAATTCCCCAATAATTTTATTGCCTGGAACATTTTTTGAAGTAGGCATTCCTAAAATATATCGATTGCATTCCCATATTTTAATTGTATGTAAATTAATAAGAGATTCATTTTCATCAATTCCAATTGAAGTTGTTGAAATATAACCAGGCGTAAAAGGATCATTACACTCTTTGAAAAACCGTGCCTCAAACCCTAATTTCTTCTGAGCAAAAACAGGTTTATATTTTATTGACAAGCAATTCATATAGTCTTTTAAAGCTGCTTCAGTATTTTTAATTCTTTCTAATAAATCACTTGAAAACTCTTTTTGTTGATATTTCATAATAAATAAATCACTTCTTTTCTTGAAAATAGAAATTATCTTTAGATTAAGTAATCCTTTTTGTTACTTATTAAAATTCCATAATAAGAGCATTAATCCTTGTTGGATAGATGCTAGCGTATGTCGAAAAAACTTTTCATAAATAAATTCCATTACACTTTGAAAAAGCTTCTAAGTACTCCCCAGATAAAAACCTGCACACTCTTATTGTTCTAGTTTTCAATACTTAAGTTTGATTACAATTTATGTTCATTGTTGATATATTAGTTATCATAGATTTATTATTTGAAAGAAAATACCTAATAGAAAGAGGTTGAATTTTTATGAAATCGTTGAGCAACATATTTCGTTCATCTACTTTTAGAAAAATTGTCCCTGTTCTATTTCTTTCTAGTGCAACTCTTGTAGGTTCAATCAGTCATGTTGATGCCAAAGCAACAAGACCCTATGAACAAGGAATTGCAAATCATCATGTTTTTTCCAAGCTTGAGAAAAAATTTGATGCGAAACTTGGAATCTATGCATTGGATACTGGTACCAACCAAACCGTAAACTATCATCCAGATGAACGTTTTGCTTATACATCTACTCATAAGGCTCTAGCTGTAGGAGCACTATTACAACAGAAATCAATAGAAGACCTTAATCATACAATTACCTATACACGTGAAGATCTCGTTACTTATAGTCCGATTACAGAAAAGCATGTTGATACCGGGATGACTCTTAAAGAGCTTTCGGATGCTTCTCTTCGATACAGTGACAATACTGCTGGAAACCTTATACTTAAACAACTGGGGGGACCGACTGGATTTAAAAAATCACTGGAGGAAATTGGTGATTATGTTACCTACCCTAAACGCTATGAACCTGATTTAAATGAAGTTAAT
Organism: Fictibacillus nanhaiensis; assembly: GCA_016401345.1. Lineage (GTDB taxonomy): Bacteria > Bacillota > Bacilli > Bacillales > Fictibacillaceae > Fictibacillus > Fictibacillus phosphorivorans. Next base: position 109,804 of record JAEACG010000007.1, read on the forward strand.
CCAGGTGAGATTCACGATACAAGTACACCAAGAGCTCTTGCTACTAGTCTTCAAGCCTATGCACTGGGAGATATACTCCCAACAGAAAAACGCGAACTATTAATAGATTGGATGAAGAGAAATACTACTGGAGATGCCTTAATTCGAGCAGGAGTGCCAAAAAGGTGGGAAGTAGCTGATAAGACTGGGGCAGGATCATATGGTACGCGAAATGACATTGCGATCATTTGGCCGCCAAAAAGAGACCCTATTGTTCTTGCTGTACTTTCCAGTCGTGATCAAAAAGATGCTGATTATAACGACAAGCTTATTGCTGAAGCAACTAAAGAAGTAATAAAGATTCTTAAAGTCAAAAACAAATAGAAAATTATAAGGTTTGTTTTTATACTTTAATTGCTGTCAAGATATAAAGGACCTTCTTTATTTACATTTGCACCCTATTGCAGCATATATCGAAAATAAGAAAAACCATAGGGAGAACTTAATCTTCCTATGGTTTTATTCTAATTATTTTTCTGTTTGATTTTGCTTATTTCAAATACTCCGCACATATTTTCAAGATGATTCTTTTTAACAAAGTTAACAAGTGTCTGTTTGTTCATTGAAACTTTGACACAGCTACTTGACCTTTATTTCCCCATTTTGTTTACCTATTTTTATTTTCAAACTTGTTTCACTAAGTAAACCTGATAAATCTTTTAAAAGCAAAAGCAAGGTGATAACTATAGAAAAAAATGAAATTGTCTTATACTAAAATACTTCTATACGTAAACGTCTATCCACTAGACTTTTTTAGTCTCTCAATAATATTGCTTCCAATTACACCAATCCATAAAAATATGAAAATCCATATTAAATACTCTTTAATAGTTTCTTTACCTATACCTATTAAATAAAAAGTAATCATTAAAACTGCCATTCCACGAAACAAATTAAAAAGTCCACTAAACATATTAACCATTCTTCATCCTCAATTACCATTTTTATTTCTGTATTACGTTAAATAATGCATTCATTATATCTTTTGTATAGATGTCATGTCCTAACACTTTTAGTACAGAGGAAGTTGGCAGCAACAACGTATATTTTTCATTATGCTACCGTATCTTAGAGATATTCTTTTATTCCGTTTTCAAAGGCACGTTTATCGTTATTTATCAAACCATGCAACGCTTCTTGTAAAGCAAACGTGCTCTTATAAAATGTAACACGCTGAGCTATTTCTGAACCATTTGGGTAAAGGTCTATACACATGTTAAAGAAATCTTCGCCGTAACTTGATAGTATTCCTGCAAAATCAAAGGCAGGATCACCAATACGGGTACCACCAAAGTCTATAATCCCTGAAATTTCACAATTTTGGGAGTTCCATAAGATATTCGAAGCTCCAAAATCTCCATGTATAAGAGTTGTTTTTAAATGTTCTTCATTATTAAGGAAACTCTCAAATGAATAAATGATATCCTTTTGAGCTTTTTCATTGATAAATGGAAAGAGCTTGTTCTGTATATTGTAAAATAGTTCTTTCATTTCTTCATAAGGGTTATGATCTATTAATTCTAGATCGCTATGCAACTTCTCTTTTGTTATGGAATGCATTTCAATTAGAAATGTTACGAGTTGTTTTGCAAGTTTTATTGAATCCACTTTATCAACTTTAACTAAATGTTCATTCCAAAAAGGATCACCTTCAATACGTTCATAACCAGTAAATACCAGGTTCTAATAGTTCAAATGACTGATATTTTGGACATGGAATTGGGATTGATGTAGTGCCACTAATATGTTCCAAGATTTTCGTTTCTTCTTTTAAATTTACAATTCCTTTATTGTACTTGGGAAATCTGAATACAAGAGAATTGTTTATTATGAACACATCGTTATTTTGACCAATATCATTGAGATAAACATCCTCAATTAAAAGTTCAGGATAGACTGCTTGAATACGTTCAATATAATCATTCATTGGTATACTCCTTGTTTTTCAACCTTACACATGATAGTGGAAGAAAGAATCTTAGTTTTCTTTCCAAATAACCGCTTTCTTAATTAACTCATCAACAAATTTCTCTTTAACTTCTTGATATTTATGTGTATCATCAGGGAACTGTTTTGCCAACACCTTCTTAAGATCTCCGTATTTTCTTGCTTCTTCTGGATTGTGGTTTAGGTAATCTTTGAATGTTAAATGTGTTTTAATGTTTTTATTTCCAAGCTGAAAAATATGGATGTGATGAGATCTTTTAAGTTTCCCTTTTGTAAAATATCTTCTACCTGTTATTCCATGTTCATTTCTTGAATCATATCCTAAAGACAACATTTCCTCATTGAATAAATGAACCTTCTCGATATCTTTGACGACGATTAAGATATCAATGATTGGTTTTGCATAACCAACTGAGGGTAATGAAGTACTACCTATATGATAAATTTCAATCAGCTCATCTTTAAATATTTCTCTAAGTTTACTTTCTTCTTTTAAATATGCGTACTTCCATTCTTCTGTCCATGAAAGTATTTCAGTCTTTCTCACCAGCATTTACTCCTCCCGTATAAACAAGCACCCTTCCTATTCCCATGCCTCTGTAATTTTTATAATACGACATTTAATGATAGTTTCCTTTCCCACAATCTAGTCAAGTTATGAAAGAAACCATTTAGCCACAAAAAAAACGCAACGAATTTCGTTGCGAGCTTCAACTATTTTTTATGAAAAATCCCTCTTATATTGAACCGCTAAATATATACCACTTGCTAAAATGGCTAACGCGTATTTGTATAAGAAAAATATGTTCGCCATATATTCTGTAGGAAAAACGATGTCACATAGAATGATCGTCAACAGCATAAAGTAACTGCTCTTCAAATGAATATTTTTTGTACGTTCATCTTCATTCCCCATCTTTTTATAGAACACATAAGCTAATACGATACTAGCCATTAACAATAAAAAACCAATTCCTAAGAGAATGTTCCAATTATCAGTAGACTGTTCCGCCCATGACTTCAGTGGGTAAAAAGCTGCACCTGGGATATCTGAGATCGACTTAATTTCCATTTTCATCATTTCCTTTCATATAAGTAAAAACATCGTTTACATCAACTTTAAAGAATTCGGCAATTCGAAAAGCTAACAACAGAGTGGGTACATAATTTCCCTTTTCCATGACAAATATGGTTTGTTTGGAGACCCCGACTTTTTCTGCTAATTCTTGCTGCGACAATCTGGCAAGTACGCGATATTCATAAACCTTATTTGAAATAGAATCACCAAAGTCTTTCTTCATGACATCACCTCTTGTGTTTGATCATAAACTAATTTCTTACAAAAAGTAAAGTAAACTTATACTTTATTATAATTTGTTTATATTTTAATTTGAATTACTTTTATAAAAGCTGGGTAATAAAATGTTTAGCCAAAACTAAAGGCATGAACTGAAGTAGCTCGCTGAATAATACTGTGCGTTAACACCTATATTCTATATGCCTGTGTTGAAGTCTAAATAAATAAAAAAGTAACCAACCCGTGTCCATCCAGACAATAGGGTAGGTTACTTTACTTAAAATTGATATGAACCATCATTCTTCGTTAAAAGTTACTACTGAGCTCTGTTTTTATAGATTATGTTTGGAACAGCACTCCATTTAGCGCATCAACGTATCTCTTCGCTGATCGCTGAACGGACTGTGCAGCATTTTCTTTAATCACTCTGTTAAAAGCATCATAGATACGATTAAAGTGTAGTTCTTTCATACGCTGAGCGATCCTTTCAACCGTAGCACCTGGTAAAGGAATAAAGTTAGGATAACTATACATAAAACTGACCCAATCCCGGTCCGCTACAATACGTACAATATCACCACAAAGAAGAACTCCTTGTTGCTGGTTCCCTTCTTTCCATTCAAGGATGGTGCCTCCCTTAAAATGACCACCGATTCTCTGAAGAACGATGCCTTCACTAAGTTCAAGCGTGTCACCCGACCAGAACACGATTCTTTCACTCATTCTCGTTATCCACTTCTTATCATCTTCGTGAATATAAAGTGCAGCATCAAATGTTTCAGCCCATTCCACTTGAGTGGAATAATAATGAGGATGTGATAGTGCAATCGCATCAATTCCACCGAGTTGCTGAATAGCATCAATCGTACCTTCATCTATGTAAGTCACACAATCCCATAATACGTTATATCCCTTACCCTTTACGAGGTATGCCGTCTGGCCAATTCCAAAGCTCGGGCTCGTCTGAACACGATACAGATTATCTTCTTCAACACTAACTTCTGTTTTATAGTTGCCGCTCTCCACCATGACTTCTAATGTTGTCCAGAATTGCCCTTTTGAGCTCACATACTGTCTTTCTTCCTTACAGATGGAACATGACGTTGGCTCATTTAAAGTTGCTTCAAATTGAACCCCACATGTCTTACAAATATAGTTATGCACGATATTTCCCCCTTCTATCTCTCTAACTCAGATTATAATCACTGAAGGAAATAATTAGAAATTTTCTGCTTATAAATAGGATCACAACATGAAAAGAAACCTTACGAAAACATATTCTCGTAAGGTTAAAAAACCGTAATCATTCAAAAGGAATTTATATTAGTTCCTTATTCTTCTGGTAAGATCGCTTTAAAGAAATATATGTAGATAAAAACTTAACTACACAAACACTTACTAACAACCCCGATATTTCTAGCCATTTGTCCAGACTCGATGGCACACCAATAATAATTAGATAGCTTGTTAAAAAGATAACAATAAAACCAACCGTTTTCATGATTGTTGCTTTTAACTCTTTTTTATAGGCTCTCTCTGTTGAAATATCTGTGTATTCAATGCCAGATAAGATATATCTGCCTGACACATAAAAAAGGAAGATACCCATAGCTACCAATAAAATCGTTTGTGAATCCAGTTGTAAAGACTTGTTGGCAATGAGCATGACAAAAAGGGAAAGAAAAAGAAGGATTGCACCTTCAGAGAAAAAATATAACATCTTTCTTTCTTTGTATTCATCATCTGGTAGTAAAAAGGATATCCAAGATTTCATTACGCATCAACCTCCCAAAATAATTCATCCAACGTTTTCTGCAATTCTTTAGCTATTGCAATACATAACTGAAGACTAGGGTTAAACTCGCCCTTTTCTATAAGACCGATCGTTTGTCTAGTCACACCAACTTTTCTTGCTAATTGTTCCTGAGTGATGGCCGCATTCATTCTAGTTATTTTAACGTTATTCTTCATTTCTCACCCCAGCTGGATGTTAGATATAGTTTACATATGCAATTTATATATTACATACGATATAAGAAAAAGTCAATTTTTTTCATAAATTTAACAAATTAATTTGAAAAAAGAGTATCCTTGAATACAGCTATCCTGCGAACGTCTTCTATAACATTAAATTCTTAAAAAATATTTCTTTCCTACGGATTTGATGAATATTAAACCCTTGAACACAAACATCCTCACCTTATCAGTGAGGATGCCAGAACGTAGAACAAACCGCTTTACAATTTTAGTTATAATGGGATTTGTCTACATATTGAATTTGGTTAATAAGTTTGAAAAGTGGTTAATCATATATAACATTTTTACCTTGTTCAGTTAAAGTCTTCAAGTGAGTAAGCATGTGATTGATTTCTTGATCTGAATGTCTTTCCCATGATTTTAATTCAGCTATGATTCTCAAAGGCGATTTAGATCTGTAGGATCTTGTTGGGTTACCGGGGAATCTTTTATCGGTCACGTTCGGATCATTTTCAAATTCACCTAGTGGTTCTACGATATAGATTCTCTCTTTCGATTGAGATTTTGCTAATTCAGCTCCCCATTTAGCAGCATCTAATGTAGCGGTAAAATAAATATAGTTAGATTTTTTGTCTTGGTAATTTGATTGGTATAACGGTTCTAATTGGTCTCCAATTTTCAGCTCTGCTTCAGTACCATGAAAGAAAGGACCTTTATCTAATACTTCTTTTTTATCATTCATCCATAGACACCTCTAACTTTTTTAATTTGTTTACAACAGTATATGGGTAAATACCTAGAAAGAGTAGTCTATTAATTATCTAGCATTCGGAGTATAATTAAAGTAGAAGGAGTGATATTGCGTTTTTAAGATGCCCACTAGTATTACTCTTCTTAGAGAATTCACGTTTCTACAGAATAAATACATAAAATAAAAAACATAGGAAGCATATAATCTTCCTATGTTTTCATTCCTATTATTTATCTGTTTGTTTTTGCTTCTTTTTCAAAAACTCCGTGCGTAGTTTTTCAAGATGCTTCTTTTTATCAAATCTGGCAGGCGTCTGTTTCTCATGAAACTTTGTCACCGCTACCTGAGCTTTGTCATCCAATTGATATCTTCCCAAAATGTTCACCTACTTTTTCATCTTCAATCATCATATATACTATACCTTAGTTTGCTAAAAGAAACCTTATAATTATTTGGAAAAAATCAACTACGAAAGATTATTGTGTCATCATTGAATATCAGATCTACCCTATTTATTTATTGTATTTAAAATAATGCACAGGACGAATTTCTATGCGCCAGCCAAACTGTTCACCTTTGCTCACTTGAGTTGTTGGATGTAAAGAAGCAAGTTGGATTGCCTCATCCATGTTTTCTGCCTCAAAAATAAAAATACTTCCTATCATTTCTTTAGTTTCTGTAAATGGCCCATCAGTTACTATTATCTTGCCGTCTACACGGCGCAAGCTTTTAGACTCTGTGTCAAGACCGGCATCAAGCAAAACCTCACCGCTATTATAAAAATTCTCAATGTGTGGTTGACATTCATTCATAATGGCTTCAATCTCTGCCCTTGGACGTGCATCCATCTTTTCAGGGTTGTAATAGCCCATACATAAAAATATCATGATCCTCTCTCCTCGATTACTCAAATTTTGTATACACTCATACGACGATCAACAATCTGTATAATCGACAAGATGTTAAAATTTTTTAAAAAACCTTTAATCTCTTATTTCAATAAAAAAGAGCGCATTCCTTTAGTTAAAGAAATGCACTTGATTGCAGAGATTTTTTAATGGAGGCTTTCTTTTTATTTTGGAGCCAATATAATTCTTTCATCTTTCTGTTCAATAATGATCTGAAAGGTATTACAGATCAACTTCTGCCTTAATGCGTAAGGAATGGTAAGATATCCTTTATTGGAAATTATCTGTTTAAATTCTCTTTTTGAAGACTTATCAATGACAAGGATAGAATCATGATAACAATCGATTCCTATCTCTAAACCATTATGAATGTTAAACTCTTCTCTCCAGATAACCGGTATGTACAGGTATCCTTTCTTATTTTCATAGACCTTATTTGTGTATATAACCAAGATGACACCCCCGTGATTCCTGAAAACCATCATACTTCATTTCACTACAGCAGTGAATGGGTCATGAGAATCAATGTATCGATACACCGTCCTAATATTGAGCTCTAACTTCTCTGAGATTTGTTTGGCAGTGACTTTTTCACCTGACCGAAGCATCCATAAAACGGCTAGCATATTGTCGATTTTAGGCATAAGAAAACTCCACTTCTTCATAAATCATATTCTATAGATCCAATCTCTAGTATAGCTCATCACAAAAGAATATTTTCTGTATTTAGTGTTCATTTTTAGTGTGATTTTTACATTATTAAGATTACCAATATACCTTTAACAGAGCTTAATAATAAAGAAGAGTTTGCAGACATATAGGTGTCTGCAAACTCACAGAATTACTTTTAGTTATAGAAATTAAAAAATAGTTGGTACCATTCCCCCATCAATACGTATGGGAGCTCCTTTAAACGCGGATGCATAGGGACTGCATACAAATGTAGTTAATCTACCTATTTCAGAAGGTCTGATAAATCGCTGAATTTCAGATTGAGGTAGGTTTGTAGTCATAAATTCTTTCTCTTTCTCTGAAAAATTCATGTCTTCATTTGGGTAGATCCCTTCAATGATTTGATATACATTTTCAGAGAGCGTTGGTCCTGGCATGATTGTATTAACTGTTACTTCTGTTCCTTTTGTTAATTTAGATAAGCTTTTTGACAATGATAATAGCATTGATTTTGTTGTACAATACTGAGGCATTTGTCCTGAAGGCATCATTGCTTCTTCACTCGCAATGAAGATAATGCGGCCATAATCATTGTTCAGCATTTTAGGTAAATAAAATTTAGATAATCCATTTGCAGCAAGAAAATTAGTGCGGAAATATTTTTCCCATACTTCATCGTCTACATCCTCATATTGCATGATTTCATAAATCCCCATATTGTTAACCAAAATATCAATATTGGGATATTTTTCAAACAAAGCTTCTCTCTGTTGAATATCCACTAAATCAGCTGTAGCATTTTGAGGAGATGTAGCTGGGAAATCTGATTTAATTTCATTTACAACTCGTTCTACCTCTTCATAGTTTCGTCCATTAATTAGTACATGAACACCTTCTCTAGCAAGTTCAATGGCAATTGCTTTACCGATCCCTTTCGTTGACCCAGTAACTAATGCTGTTTTATTGTGTAATTTCATATCCACAATTCATTTCTCCCCTGTTTTTACTTCGTGTGATAAATTATATTCTTAAAGATAGTGCCTATTTTAACGAGTGTGTACCTAGATGTTCATTACGCCAATTTGAAGGAGTATCACCTTCCCAAAGGCGAAAGGCACGGTAGAACGAGTTCTGGTCTTCATATCCAATCAGGAATGCCACTTCCTTAATATCGAGCGAGGGATCTGCCAAGTACTCTCTTGCCTGCTCGTGTCGCACTTGTATCAACAGATGCTTGAAGTTCGTCCCTTCTTCAGTAAGCCTGCGCTGCAAGGTACGATCGCTCATCCCCAATTCGCTAGCGACAGTCTGAATGTCAGGACGCCCTCCTGTTAAGCTCCGTTTCGTAATCCACTTAACCATCTCGGTGATTGAGCGACTGCGTTGCTGCTCGTTCAACGATTGGTCCAGTACGGGAGTCAGAATCTCCAATAACTCCGAGTTGTAAGAAGCAAAAGGAAGATCTAGATCTTCTCTATGTAACTTCAACCTGTTACAATTTGCACCGATCTGAATACGGCAGCCAAAGTAAGCTTCAAGTACCTGTACATCGCCCATAGCTTGTGTAAATTCGACGGACCTCGGCGTTAATGGTTTACCAGTGCCGCGGCGTCCTAGCTCCAGAAGAAATGCTAGCGTAAGACCAACCAGCAGGGGCGGACCAGGTTGATCGATATCCAACCAATCCAATTCGATTGTACAGTTCTCACCTTCCTCGATGATACGTAAACTTTCAGGGGGGCAAAGTTGTTTGTACCTGGCCATTCGCTTTAGAGCGTCACGGTAGTCACGAGCGTGGTAAGTAGCTAATACGCTAGGTGGGTAATGCGCTGTTTCAAAACCGCTCATAAGCTCGATAATTCCTTTTGCATTGTCATCAATGAGATCGGAATAAGCTTGCCAGATCGCCAAATATTGGGCGGTGGTGACATCTGGTTCAGTAATAATGGTGAGCGGAAGTAGTGCTTTTCTAACCACATCGTGGGAGGCAATCCCCAATTGATTTAATCCTGTCCAAAATCCTGCCGGGATTTTTATTCGAGAATGAGACGTCATACATATAGGTCCTCCCTATTACTATTTACACAATCACTATTATTGGATATGACTAGCAGTACAGTTAATACATTACCTATCCAATGTCACTCTGTAACTAGCAAAGAACGACATTTTACTTGCTGATTACGTCGAATAAGTAGTGTTAGTATTATGTAGGATAACTTCCGTTGTATAGACTCCATAAAAACACCACACCCATTAGAGTTTTTATTATTAACCTTTTCAACAAATAGTAAGTTCTTAAAATCTTAAATGATAAATGTTGGACCTTTAAAGCCTTCAACCCTTTCTTCTGACTCATTGACTTTCTTTCAACCTAAACCAATTCAGCTAGGATATGATCACAGAGTAGCATCGTACGAACATTATCACGTCCACTCGAACATGCTTCTCTATCATTTTGACAACTCTCTATAAAATGAGCCATTTCTCCAACAAAACCACGCAAATAAAGATCCCTGTAACCTCCAGACATGGGAGATGCTGAAGGTGTATATACGGTATCATTCTCTGCAAGTGATTTCCAAGGTAGCTGGTCAAAAGACTGGGATTTATGGACAGTAAGTGTATGTACTTCATCTGCAATCGCAAATCCGTTATCGAATGTTACTGTCACATTTTCGCTTTCCCTAGACCAAGCTGTCATTCCTGTAAAATAAAGACTACCCACGACTCCATTTTCAAATTTTAATGAAATACTCTGAGAGATAAATTCACTGTTACTGTTTTTAAAACCGGATATTTGAACAACTTCACCAAACAAAAAGCGGACTAGATCAACTATATGTATAGCAGCGAGCTTCAAAAACTGCTCATCGTCTTTACAAAACGGGGTGCTGTCTACAGCAAATCTTGCTTGAAAAGAGCGAGCTTGTCCAAGGTTACCACTATTGATTAATTCTTTTAACTTCTGATAACAGGGCGCATAACGTTTCATAAATCCTACCATTAATATGACCCCTGCTTCCTCAGCAGCATTCGCGATTTCCTCAGCTTCATCAGCATTCATACCAAGAGGTTTATCCACATAAACATTTTTCCCCGCTCTAATACAGTCCATGACTAAAGAGAAATGATCTTCAGGTTGAGCAACTACTACAACGCCATCACACTCTTCAGAATTGAGCATAACTTTATAATCATCATACGGTGTTCCATTGCTTCCGAAGCGTCGAAGTGCATCTTTCGAACGATTAAGATTTCTTGTAGAAATGGCTTGAATTTCAGCTCCAGCTTCAATAGCAGATGGATAAATATTTGTAGATGCATGGAACCCCGCACCTATAAAACAAAGGTTAGCTTTCTTCACTTTTCTTACTCCTCTTTATTCAAATTTATATGAAATTTAATCTTACCAAAATAGGGTTATTCAGCACATAGTAGGGTATGCTCATGTAAATTTAACACCTGTTCAATGAATTAAAAAACCACAAAACCTTACCCGTTTGTGAAGTAAACAGACATCGTAAACAAATTATAAATCCTTCTTTATAACGATTCTATTCTCATTTATGGTGTAGTTATTTTTGAGATAAAACGCTTCTGCAAGACCTCCATTAGCTGTTAATAAATAAAGGCTTGAAATGTCTCTTTTCTTTAATTCATCTTCTAAATACAGAAGAAGTTTCGAACCGTAACTTTTACCTTGGATCTGATTACTAATACAAAATTCAGCCAAATAAAAAGTGAACCCTGTATACGATTGTTTACTATTTCCGGCAATGAATCCTATTAAAGCATCGTTTTCATATAACAAATAGCCAAGACATTTAGGTGTATGCATTAAATCCGTTAGTCTTTCTTTAGCATCTCGATCTGTCCAGGTCTCATTCCATGGTTCTTTCTTAAAGAAATTTATATATAATTCAACACATTGTTCTATTCTATCAAATGTCATTGGTACAATTGTTTCAGTCATCATAATCTCTCCCATTGACGATGTGTACATTTTATAACCTAATCAGAAATCCTTTTTGTACTCTTGAATCAATTACAAATGCACCCATTAATACAAAAAGCTCCCTTTAATATAGTAAACATAAGTTAAATAACTAATTATGACTAAGGAAATGGAGCTGAGATTTATTAAACTTGAATACCCCATATTTTTAAAAATAAGGTAGAGTAAATAGAATGAACATAGAATAATAAATTGTAAAATCAATGTTATATAAATATAAGCATGTAAAGACTCTCCAATCCCAATAAAAATCCCTGTACCCACTAAAAAAATGCCTGATAATCCAATTATCCCAACCATATTATTTAGAGTACTTCTTTTAAATTCTACTATTTGAGCTGGAATCAATGCTATTCCTAACACCATGAAACTTATCAAAATATGAAGTATGAATACTATCAACATTATATCCCCTGTCTTCTTCCAAACATCATTTTACATCCTAATTGACTCTTTAACATATCTTGATTTTTCAGGGATTTGTACTATCGATATCCTTTTATCCCGTTTTCAAATACAGCATTATCGTTATTTATTAAACAATGCAGTGTTTCATGTAAAGCAAATGGACTCTTAAAAAATGTAACATGCATAGATATCTCTGAACCGTCCTTCTTATCATTACATTTTTGAGTAATCATCTTGAAGAAGCCCATAGACAGCACAATCCTTATAATGATTCTTAGCATTGCGGATCATATGTTTAATTGTACCTTCGTGTTCCATTCCAACCTTTTCCATAATTCTTCCTGAGGCTGGGTTGTCAGTATTATGAGCTGCAGAAATTTTGTGGATATTCATATCCCTAAATCCAAATTCAATGACAGTTTTCAATGCTTCAGTTCCATACCCTTTGTTCCACCATTGATAGCCCATCAAATAACCCACTTCACAATTTTCAGTTAACTGATCAAAATTGAATAAATCAATGGCTCCGATCAACTTACCGTTTTCTTTCAGTTCCATACCCCAATAACAAAATTCTTGAGAATCATAGTTACTTACGACTTCTTTTACTCTCTCAATTGTTTCAGATAGAGACTTGTGTGCTCCTTTAATTAAATTATCCATTACGCGTTCGTCTGAAAGCCAATGGTCAAAAATACTTTCCGCATCTTCAAGTATTATTCTTCTTAAAATTAATCGATCCGTTTCTAATGTTGGTGTTCCTAAAAATTTTATCACTTGCTCACCTTACCTAATCTTATCTATTTTATAATACGATTGCTGAATAACGTAATAAGTTCAAGATGCTCATATTCAAATCCTTTCCTATTCAACGATCTGACTCTCAAAAACGAGAAAGTTTAACCTTTTCCATAGAAAAACACACTGTTTATTTGAGAATAACAGTGTGTTGAGAGTGCAATTCTAGTTGTAAGCTAACATTTTAGAAAATCTTAAAATCATTTGAATTTAGAACTTCATTGCTTGAATTAAAGTGTAATAATAATCGGGCCTTCTTTAGTAAGAATAATGGTATGTTCTACTTGTGCTACATAGCTTTCTTCAGTAGCATAGGTCCAACCGTCTTCTTTTTGGTAAACTTCTTCTTCCAACGTTGATATAAATGGTTCGAATGCGATAACCATCCCATCCTTTAATAATTCGTGATCCCATGGATCGTTATAATTTAAAATATGGTCTGGTTCTTCGTGTATTCTTCGTCCCACACCATGTCCTGTAAGGTTTTTGATAACCGTGAATCCATGCTGTTTCGCTGTTTCATATACTGCTTTTCCGATTCTGCTTTTTTTGGAACCCGGTTTAGCTTTCTTAAGACCTGCATCAAATGCCATTTTCGCAACGTCGCATAATTTCGTTAATACTTCTTCTCCTTGTCCAACTACAAATGAGATTCCAGTATCAGCGAAATAACCATTCTTTGAAGCAGAAACATCAATATTTACAAGATCGCCTTCTTGAATAACCCTAGGACCGGGAATACCATGAGCCACTTCATCATTAATACTGATGCACGTAAACCCTGGAAAGTCATATTCACCTTTAGGAGCTGAAACTGCACCTGCTTTTTCTAATAGTTCTCCGGCAATATCATCAAGTTCTTTCGTCGTTATGCCTGGAATTGTTCTTTGTACTAAATCATCTCTAACTGAGGCAATAATTCTGCCAATTTCCTTCAATCCATTAAAATCTTCTTCTGTTTTTGCAATCATTTTTATCGTACCTTATTATTTTTTATCATTATTCACTACATATTGTTTATAGTAACTCTACTTTCTCAAAAAATTATACGCATGTAAATTATTTGATACTCCCTTATACGCTTAATAACAAAAAGTACCTAGTGTTAGACGCGGATTTACTTACTGGCAGTTTCTACATTAAAATGACTATCAGTAAAGTTGACGATAGTCTAATTAGACCTTATTATAATATACAAGTCTAATTAGACTATTATGTAAAGGAATGAAGATGAAATGATTAAATCTTTTTTAATGTTAGGGCAATCAAATATGGCAGGTCGAGGCTTCTTGCATGAGGTAAAACCTATCTATAATGAAAAAATAAAAATGCTGCGCAACGGACAGTGGCAAATGATGACAGAACCCATTAATTATGACCGTCCTGTTGCTGGTGTAAGTCTGGCTGCATCCTTTGCAGAAGAGTTTGCAAAAGCCAACCCACATGATGAAATTGGTTTGATTCCTTGTGCGGAAGGTGGCAGTTCTTTGGACGATTGGCATCCACAAGGTACTCTTTTTCAACATGCCTTGTCTGAAGCCCGATTTGCTCTGGAAAGCAGTCAAATTTGTGGCATACTTTGGCATCAAGGTGAAAGTGATAGCCATAATTCTCTACATGAAACGTATTACGAAAAGCTATCTCTGATCATTGAAACTTTACGTAAAGAATTAAACCTTCAACATGTTCCATTAATGATTGGTGAGCTTGGGGATTTTTTAGGAAAAACAGGTTTTGGAAAGTACTCATCAGAGTTTCAAGAGATCAACAAACAATTACGGCGGTTTGCTCATGAGCAGCAAAATTGTTATTTTGTATCGGCAGAAGGCTTAACTCCCAATCCGGATGGAATTCATTTAAACGCAGTTTCCCAACGAAAATTCGGTTTTCGCTATTACGCTGCATTTTCGAGAAAGTCTCATATCTTAGAGCCTCTTTCGGATGAGGATCAATCTCTAAACATAAACAATAACTATTCGAAAACGGAACAAATTTATATTCATAGTATGGATTTAGCTCTAGGTAAAATCACATACGCTGAATTTGAGTCAAATATGGCGGTGGTGATGCAATCTTGATTCCCTTACTAATCCTTGGCTTACTTATACAAAACCCTGGCGCTCATGGATACGAACTATTAAGTTTAATGGAAAAGCGACATTATCAATATATTGTTAACTTTACGAAAGGATCCTTTTATTACAATTTGCAACAACTTGAAGAAAAAGGTTGGATTGAACAAACACAACACATACGTCCGAACAACGGTCGTGACATTCACACCTTTAAAATCACGTCTTTAGGCTTAGAAGAATTTGATCAATTAATGATCAAATATGGAACGAAATCCGAGTATGTAAAATTACCAATCTATGGGACGTTACTATTTACAGATGTATTCGATACAAATAAGTTATTAGAATGTATCCAATCTCAGATTGATCAGACTAAAGCCAGAATTGCTCTCCTTGATGAATACTTAGCAAACCATAAGGAACTACCTGGAAAGATTGATTACTTTCGCCGTATGAACGAAAATTCTCGTTCTCACCATTTAGTAAACTTAGAATGGTTTCAAGAAATAAAGTCAGACATAGAGAAAGCTTCTGTATAGATGAAACTAAAATCACCCATCCAAATTTTTAATTAAAAATGGATGGGTGATTTTTAGTAATCTAGCCATGAGCTGATGACAATGATTCTAATCATCGTCTTCCAGCCATACACTCTACTATTTTCAGGTCTAGTGCATCCACTCTACCAATCTGTTCTTTCATATCCCAAAGCATGATCATTGTTGTTTCTGCATTCTCTACAAACGGCTGCAATTGTGCGACCTCAGAAAAATACACAGGATTTCCTTTAATAGATCCATTCCCTACAAGTTTTGAAGTAACTAAACCTACTAAACTCAGTCCTGTCACACTTTGTCCTGTTTCTTCATATAGCTCTCTAATGGCACATTCTTTTGGTGTTTCACCCACTTCTCTTTTTCCTGCTGGCAGCTCCCACTGTCGCCGTAAAGAGTTAAAGCCCATAAGGAATTTGCCCTCACATTTAATTACAGCAAACGATCCTGAAAGTGGACCGAAATCCTCAAGCTTTTCTTCCGTCACGTAAATAAAATCCACAAACTCATACCCGTTAGGATCTCTAGACTCGTAAACTACTTTCACTTTTACAACTCACAAAGGTAATCTAATAATTCTTTAGAACTTATATCCTTTGCATCCGTTGATAATGCACGATTAAAAAGATCAAAAGCTTTAGGATCGTTCTCTTTTAAGCATTGAAAAGATACTTTAGGACCTAAAAACCATTCACCTTTTAATTCAAAATAGATTTCCAAACTGTCTTTTAGCATCCAATGAAATCGATAGTTTCCTTCTAAATCATTTTTGGCAGATCTCACATGCATCTTTTTAAGCCAACTTTTTAAGAAGTCCTTCTCATCTTGAGTTAATAGTTTTGGTCCCTTCTCAAACGTACTTTGAATGGTAGCTAAAAACTCTTCCGCTAAACCTTTCTTGTTAATCCAAATTTCGCCTTTATGTACACGTAGAAACGGTTCAGCCTGCTTCATTTTTTCAGTAGGATAAATCCACGCATCTAACTGCTTACCCTCGATAAATTCAACTTCATTCGTATCCTCGGTAACGGAATCAGAAAAGCAGATAAGATCCACATCGCTTTCTTCTGTATAATCTCCACGACTATACGATCCGTACAAAATGATGGTGTGGCAATCATACTTCTTCAATAAATAAGCTTCAATTTCTTTTAAATCGCTATGTGTATTCATGAATGTCATCCTTTATATTCTTTGTTTTTTGTATGTGTTTTGTGTTTGAAACCATGCTCTAAGTTTTGCTGCATAACCCGCACGTTCCTCTGGATCGCTAAGACTACCGTGCGTCAGATATAGATGATCGTTAAAATACCGAGGGTACACATGCAGGTGATAATGCCAAACATCCTGACTTCCACCTGGTTCGTTATGCTGCCTTGTAGATATGCCATCACACGCGTAGCAATCTTTCAGAGCATAAGACACTTGCTGAGCCACTTTATGAATGTGAGCGGCAATGTCGAGTGGCAGATCAAAGATATTTTCATAATGACGGTTAGGAATGATGATCACGTGACCTTTGTTATTTGGCCACCATAATGTTGCGATGAGCGCTGTTACATATTCATCCTGATAAATAATATCTTGTTGCTTGCTCTGAACCAGTTTGTTATTGGGGTCCTCAACCCCTTGAACTACTAAACAAAAAGGACAGATATAGTCGGGCGGCATATGTGTGTACATTACAACTCTCTCCTAAGCGATTACACTAGATTTTCATTTCAACAAACTTGTTCATGAACTTCTGAATTTCTTCTTTAAACAAACGTGATTCTTCAAGAAAAGGATAGTGATTACTTTCGTTGAAACGAACAAAAGTAGATTGAAGGATCGCCTCCTTCATTTCCTCCGAAAACGCTATAGGACACTGAACGTCATGCACTCCGCCCATAATTAAAGTAGGAGTCGTTATGTTATGTAGTTGCCTGGTCACATCGTATATCATTTCTTCTCTAATAAAAAAATTCATGCGAGTTGCTGACATTTTTTTCGTGATTGGTAAGGAGAAATACTCGTCATACTTTTCTGGTTTGTAAAGAGAAAGCTTTGTTCTTTCTTTAGAGTTAGTTGCCCTTTCGCCCGGTGATAAATCTGGATTCTTAAGCGTTTTAATGAGTTGTTGCATGTAATCAAACTTCGGGTGCTCACCATGATAAATACAAGCGGGAGAAGAATTTGCATATTTTCTCGCAGCCGATCCGACGATAATTAAAGACAAAAGGGATGAAGAAAAGTGGATACCGTATAACAATCCAATCATGCCACCAGTTGAGTGACCAGCAAATGTCCAGACAGAGATACCTAACGCTTCTCTAATAGCTTCTAAATCATATACAGCGTCAAACATGCTCAACTCGTGAGGATGAATAGCTTTTGAAGTATTCCCCGCTTCTTTTAGGTTAACTAAATACACTTGATAACGGTCTGTAAAAGAGTCCGCAAAATAATCACCAGAATCGTTAAACTCCGAATAATGGTGAGTCACGCAGACTGGTTGACCCTCACCTTTTATAAATAATTCAAATGTTCCTCTTGATGTAGGTACTAATTTCGTCTGCCACTTAGACATTCCATAGCTCCTTCACTTTTACAGATTTCTTAGCTTTTTTATCGAATACTTTTATGTGAGCCGTCGCAATTAGGCATTCGTTTGGATAGCCCGCACCTGCAATCATT
The DNA here is from genome assembly GCA_016401345.1 of Fictibacillus nanhaiensis. Classification (GTDB taxonomy): domain Bacteria; phylum Bacillota; class Bacilli; order Bacillales; family Fictibacillaceae; genus Fictibacillus; species Fictibacillus phosphorivorans. The sequence goes on from JAEACG010000007.1 coordinate 127,924, forward strand.
TAACCCTTTTCCATCAAGGATCTGGTCCAAATATTTTTCGATGCGAGCTTCTCGCGTTTTAGACTGTTTTGCTTCAGCAAAATACCGAATATAAGCTTTTTGCCTACCTGGTGTTAAAGCATCGAAAGCTTCTTTTAAATCTGAGATCTCATCCATTTTATTTTGGAATTCAACGGGTATAGAATAATCCGCTGTTTTCTTCAATTGCACTTCTAACCCCGATTTTTCTACTTCAATCGCTTCATGAATATAAGCTTTGAGCGTACTTTCTAAATCAAGGATCTCTTTAACATTCGTAAATCGAATTTGACGCGCTGATTGTACATTTTCTGTTTGTTGAATCAGAATCTTCTTTTCGTCTTTCAACAAAACGCCTTTATGAAACAATAGAGCACAATATTCTTTAAATCCATGAATTAAAACAACATTCTTGTTATTTAACGTATAACACGGGTGCATCCACTTAAAGTCTTCAGTGAGGCCGCAGTCTAATACGATTCTTCGTAACTGTTCAAACTCTTCTTTCCACGATTTTGCTTCCATCAAAAATTCATCAACTTTAGGATTCAACACACTTTTTGGCATAGAGCAGCCCCCTAATCATTTTTTATTTGATCAACTTCTATCATTTCTATGAAAATACAATAATTCCTTTTGAAAAAGCTAACTTCATTAACAATCTCTCAGAGTTGACGCAAGATCAATAACTTAATACGATAGAACATATTTCAGATGGAGGTTTTTGTTTGATCAACTTATGTTTAGAGCTGAGTAAGTAAACCTTCTTCCCTATGAAGAAGGTGCCATTTATAGAAAATAAGCGTGTATTAGAAAAGATGAGGAGACTATAAATGGATATAAAAATTCGCATTGAACGCACGGAAGATTATAGAAAGACGGAAGAAGTCGTTAGAAGTGCATTTGAACCAGAGGAATTTAGTGATGAGAAAGAACATCTACTAGTAAACCGGATAAGGAAGACAGAAGCATTCGTACCTGAACTTTCTTTAGTCGCTGAAAACAACAAACAAGAGATTATTGGGCACATTCTGCTTTCAAAAGTTAAAATTATTAATGAGAAGAACGCTGTTGATTCACTAGCACTCGCTCCTGTATCGATTATTTCAGAGTATCAGAATATAGGGATTGGGAGTCTACTCATAAAAGCTGCGCTATCAGCTGCCAAGGAGTTGGGCTATCAATCTGTCATCGTTTTAGGACATCAAGATTATTATCCGAAATTTGGTTTTCAACCGGCAAGCAACTGGGGGATTAAAGCTCCTTTTGAGGTTCCTGATGAAGTCTTTATGGCAATTGAGTTAACTGAGGATTCCTTAGCTGATGTTAGTGATTTTGTTCATTATTCAGAGGCATTTTCTTAATAAGTAAATTTGACCTTCTATTTAGAAGGTCTTTTCATGTTGACTCGCACAGTCCAATATCTCTTGGTACAGTGCGTTCCATTTATGATAGTAAGTAGAAACCTCGCTAGGATCAATGAATGTACGTTGGGAAGCTTCAAAATCCCCGGTAAAAGGGAGCGCTTTAGTGATATTCATTTTGTAAAAAACTTGATACCCTATCTTAGGATAGCTGCTCTCCTCTTTCCATTGCGGGTTCTCACTGTGGTCAACCGTTATATGACCTAGCATCTTACAATCACCTTCAACGTACCCTTCTTCAAGTGCTTCTCTTTTAAAACAATCTAATGGTGTTTCACCGGTTTCAATGTGACCCCCTGGAAAGTCCCAACCCCTATGTTTCAAATCAACTAATAATAACTGACCTTCTTTAAAACAAAAACCGTGAACACTTGTAATTAAATGATATGGAGGGAGAGAAGCATACCTTTTCCAAGTTAATTTGACTATTGATTCTCCCCAATTTACATAGATAGTACTCAAAATGAAACCCCCAGTAGTAAGTACGTTAATTTCATGTTTTCATTTACTCAACATCAAGACTTCCGTTTATGCTTCTCCAGAATGATTTTCTTATTAAGAATCCTTACTTCCCCAACCATCAGCAGCCTCATATCCTCAACGATATACTTTGCTAGCTCTTCATCAGAAATATCATCACCGTGCAGATCCAGACGGAATTCTTGCCCCTGCAATCCCCCACCATTCGAAAAATCGATCTCAAAGTCAAATTGAACACGTTTATCCAAAATGAGAACACCTCACCATAGTTTTTAATTATGATTTATTTAAACAGGGTTAAAAGTAGAACCATAATCATCCCCACACCCATCGTTCCCATGAAGAAGTACCCTAGAATACGGATGGGCAATGGAAAGCCTTGCATGTTAACTTTGGACAGGTTCTTAGTGGTATAGCCTTCAATCTTTCCGTAATGATCTATGGCATCGTTAAATGGTGCGTCAGTTTTGTTTTGATCATTCAATTGTTCTAATCGTTTATCTATACGTTGTTTCACTTTTTGAAGATCTTCTTCCATTGTTGCCACCCCACTTATCAAAACAAGCATCTAACAATAATTTCTATAAACAACAATCTATTCCTTCTCCATACATTTTACTAGATTCACCAATTGTCCAATCCAATAAGACAAGCTTGGCATAAGATATAGAGAATAGGGATTGTTGAGATCCTTATTCTTTTCTCAACATGAGATAGATGGGGGTGTCTTCTTTGAGTAGTTTCATTAAAGTATTAGATGGATTATTGGCTTGCAAGAAAGCACGTAAGAGCAAGAAAAACAAAAAGAGAATCGGTTAAGACAAAAGCTGCCTTTAGGGGTGGCTTTTTGTATTTAACCATGCTACATACGCGTTTAACTGCTGTAACAATAGGGGAAAGATAAGATTATCACGATTTTAGGGGGCACGATATATGAAAGAACAAATCAAGAAAGTGCTAAGCAATCCAAAAGTACAAAAAGGAATTAAAGACAAAGTCGTTCCTTTAGTAAAAAAAGAAATGGAAAAAAGGAAAAAGAGATATTAACGATAAAAGTCGATACAAGTAACCCATCTGAACAAATCGTTGATGGGTTACTTTTTCGTTTAACGTCTATTTGACTTTAATAAAGAACACATGACTTGCTGATCCGCGTTTCCAATTTCCGTCCGTACTCACCGCATAAGTTCCACTTTCTTGAGGGGCTACAAAGATTCCATCTTCCAACAAATTCACACTTTTGGAATCTGACTGACTATTAGACCAAACCATGACTTCTTTAGATACTTTAACAGGCTTGCGATTATAGGAGATCTCAATTTTCTCTCCTGGTGCAACGGTAACTGGCTCAATATCGTTCATCATAAACGGTTCAACCATATCTCTACACTCGCCATTTAAAAATCCATCCCAACAATAACTGCCTTGCTTGACGGGAATTGTGATGTTTGTTTCTGTTTTAGCACTTGCTGATGGTGGTTTAGCGTTCATGATGTAGTACGTAAAGAAACCTGAAATCAGTAAAAATGTAAGAGCAATAGGTAAGACCTTTTTTTTACCCATTCTTACTCCCCCTAAATAGATCTTTTTACTTTTAGTCGTTTACATTATGTATTTGGTTTCACTCAACTTGAAAAAGAAATTCGAAGAGATCGGAGAGTTTAGTTTGAAACAAGCTTTATATGTAACGAGTGTATATTTCATTTTCTGTTTATTTCTTTTTCCCTTACTCTCTATAGCTAATTGGTTGCTACTCACATTAACTGTACTGCTTTTATCATTCATTGTTAGCTACTTAACCTATAAGATACGTAACTGGTGGATTTCGTTCCCCATTACGGCAATACTAATCACTTTGTACGTTATTATCATTAATAGTAACTCCACTATTGATATTCCGGTACATGTTCCTCTTGCTATGGGGCTTTTCTATTTGATTAGTGGCGTTGCAAAACAACTTCGGAATAATCGTTAATTATTCAGAGCCATTCTTCAACAAGTTGTTGAACCATTTTTCGCTGCTCAATATGTAGCATATGACCTGCTTCATTTAAAATCACTCGTTTTGAATGAGGGAACTTGTCCATCAAAAACTCATAATCTTGATAGCCACAAATATGATCTTGTTTCCCGAGAAGTAGAAGTAATTCCTGCTGTAAGCTTGATACATCGCGAAAAGGTTCATGAGAGAGAAAATACCCTTCCTCTCTCCAGTTCGATGTCAGAAATTTACGATTTGCTATTAGTCTTCCTGGTTGAACTTCTTCTAAAAAACATTTTAAGTTCTCTTCATTCTGACAAATCATTAAGGTTTCAAATGCTGCTCTCGTATCCGCATCTAGCGCGTGGAGTATTGTATGGTTCTTCTCCAGTATTACTTTTTCCGGTATGTTTCGCTCTTTTCGATGAATGGCTGGAGCCAATAAAACAAGCTTTTTTACATGTTTCCTTTTTATGTGAACGATCCCTTGTGCAAGGTATCCCCCGTAAGAAGAACCAAGCAACGCAAAGTCCTTATTCGAAAACATAATTTCTATAAACTCTATTAAGTTTGAAAGTATATGATCGGTTGATTTAACGGTTGAATCAATCTTACTGTGCCCGTGAGCAGGTAGATCCACATACACTCTTTGATAACCACGCTTGTTGTTGAATATGGGTTCCAGCCACGCCTTCATAGAACGATGGTCTGTGCCCATTGAGTGTAATATGATTAATGGCATCCCTTCACCAATCAATTCATAATGAATACATCCCCTTTTAACTATACAAAGCATGAACACTATCCCCCCTTCTGAAATTAAGATTAATTAACTTAATAATTTGCCGAAAAACATTACAACAGTAATAAATGTCATGATAAAAAGTGTCGCCACAATCGTAATGAAACTTCTTAACATTGATTTCCAACATTTTACACCAGAAAGTCCAATGACACCTAACATTAAAGACATAAATGTGAAGAATAAAATAATACTCAGTTTATGTATGCCTGTTGCGCTTGTAATCAAGTTATTTTGAGGTAGTACAAATAACAGAATCAAACAGGTCACCGATAAATAGAAAGACACTTTGTATAACTTTTCCATCTTATTAAACCACCTCAACTTGCAGATCATGTCGAAAAGTTCTTTCGAATATTCCTTTACAAGAATATTCCTTATGAGTTATATTGTATATGAAAGGAGGAACAGTTTATGGGCGAGAAACTAACAACTTTGCATGCACTTGCCGAGCCCAATCGCTTTCACATTGTTGAGCTTTTGAGAGTTGGTCCTCTTACTGTAGGAGAAATTGCCGACAGCCTTAAGCTGCGCCAACCACAGGTATCGAAGCATCTACGTGTACTTAGTGATTCTGGGCTTGTTGAGGTTCAACCTATTGCGAATCGTCGAATCTATAAGCTGCAGTCACAACCTTTCTTAGAACTAGAAGAATGGCTTGATACCTTTCGAAACATTTGGGAAGATCGGTTCGACCGCTTAGATGAATATTTAAAAGACATGAAATAAACGATAATTGGCACTACATAAATGAAGGAGGAATTAATAATGACTGTTGAAAATAAAACGAATCAATTAACTTCTAAAGTAGAAGGAAATGTACTGGTGTTAGAACGTACGTTTAATGCACCTCGCGAACTTGTGTTTAAAGCTTTTTCTGAAGAAGAACATTTGAAGCGCTGGTGGGCTCCTGGTGGCTGGACAATGTCGATCAAACAGTTCGAATTCCGTCCTGAAGGTGTTTGGCATTATTGCATGAAATGCACAGATGAGAGTCAAGAATACTTCGGACACGAATCTTGGGGAAGAGCGGTATTTCATGAGATCGTGGCACCAGAGAAAATCAAGAGCGTAGACGCGTTTTCTGATGCTGAAGGTAATGTTTCTGAAGAATTGCCTCAAACCGAAGTTACATTAACCTTTGTTTCAGAAGGCAACCAAACAAAACTGATCAACCGTGCAGAATATGCATCTGCTGATGATGTGAAGACCGTTCTAGACATGGGTATGCTCGAAGGTGTAACGATGACTTGGAACCAGTTAGAAGAATTATTAGCAGAGATGAAATAAGTGTTGAAGCGAAGAAAGCTAACTGCTTTTTTCGCTTTTTCCTTTACTTAACACCTTAAACGACTCAAACTCACTTAAAAATTCATAGATTTCGTTACGAACTTCCTCTACATCTCCATAATAACCGCCAACCGCTAAATCCCATGAAGTTGTTACATTTATTATTGAAACTTCCAAATCATCACAGCTCTCTGGATTGTGACCAACAAGACGATACATATAGGTACATATTTGCGTTACATCACTTGTTTGAATTAGTTCGTCATTAAGTAGACTCAGAATTCTTTGGATCGGAAGCGCCTGATCATACTTTCCTTTTACATCGGTTAACTTTGAACATACCGAAGCTATTGTTGAGTTAGAAGATAACGAGATTTCAAGAATTTCGTATGGAGGTTGATCCAACTTCTCTATTAATTGATCGGCCCATTCGATGACATTTTTCACTTGAAAGAAGCCGATATAAAGACCTAGACGATAGATTTCAGCTTGTACTTTAATTTCCATGACTGATCACCACTTCATTGATTTAATTCTACTAGCCTTTTTAGTAACCGTAAGACTTCTTCATTCTGCTTGTTATTTTTAACAAGTTGACCACGTATTCCTATCAAAATAAAAATCATGATAATCGCTAATCCAAATCCAATCAAAACGATCATAATTCAACACCACCCTTTTTCATACATTACTATTATCGGTATGTTTATCGCCTTCTCCAACTAACTCTTTCCATAAAAAAGTGCATTTCTCCTTCTAGAAGAAATGCACGTTCTTTGTTACGCGTTGGATTGCTCTTTTATACTGTGATTAACATTTGCCAAATCAATCACAAACGTATTGCCTTTCGAGTTTTCAATCGTGTTCATCAGGCGAAGTTTTGCTAATTCTGGATTGTTCTCCAGCATTTTAGCCGTGTTCGCTAGACTTCTTAACGTTGCTGCTTCTCCTCTTGCTTTCTCAAGTGAAGACTGCGCTTCTTTTTTCGCTTTAATCACTTCAAGGAATGCTTTTTTTAGTTCAGCAGATAACATAATATCTTTTATGTCTACTGAGAGAATGGATAATCCTGCAAACGTATTATCAACAAGAAGTTGTTGAAGCGAATTATTCACTTCATTCCGCTCGCTCAACAGATCACCTAATTCTAATGAAGATACCACATCACGCAGTTTGAGCTGCACGTTCATATAAACGTGTTCTTCATAATCTTCATATTCAGTGATCAGAATTTGTGGATCTGTAATTTGATATTTTACGGCAACACTAATCTTTACACTAAGTTGATCAGCCGTTAATAACTCTTGCCCGTTCAGCTGCATAATCGTCGGTCTCATATCAAAAACCATGATTTCCGTAGAAGACGGAGAATACTTATGCTTACCAGGACCTACAATCTCCTGAAATGCCCCATGATGAAACTTCACACCACGCTCATACTCATACACTGTTACCGAAGCAAAAAATTTCTTAATGATCGATAGAATGGCAAACACAACAATAAACACAAACCCAATGACTACAAGATATTCTAAAAATGATTCCATCCCAATTCCCCTTATTTTAAATACGTATGAAACCACCCAGCAGACATGGAGAGAACAATGGAGGTCTTACCTGCAAAATTGTTCAATCCTAAGCCTGTGAATGGCTTCATTTAGGGCTTCGAACCCAAAACCGGTTCCACAGCGGTATACCAGTTGCCAAAGAATGAGAAAGCCGATCAGCAACACTGTTTAAAGATTTTAAACGGAGGCTTTGCATTTCTCTAAGAACTAAATTATATCAAGATATTTAGGAAAAAAGTACATCATTTAGAAAATATTGTTCTTTAAAATCAACATATAAAAGATTAGAAATTTCGGTTAGAGGAGGAGAAGAAATGGACAACTGGGTGTTTGTGTTTATGGCAAATATTTTCGGAAGGATTATCGTATTTTATGCTCTCATGTATCTGTTAAGTTTAGGAAGAGGATCAATGGATAGCGCCTTCTTCATAGGAATTTTTCTATTTGTTCAACTCAGTTTTATTACTACGATTCTTTTTCAAGTACTGCACAGAGTTAATAAGCTGGAGAAGCAACAGATGGTTCAGAGTGAGCAACAAAAAAGCTGATTATACATAAATAATCAGCTTAAGTAATCTTCTCGAAGAATTCCATACACCGCACAGTCCTTATACTGATTCTTCGCATTGCGAATCATGTGGCGGATCACGCCTTCTTGTTTCATTCCAACTTTGGCCATAATCCTACCTGAAGCAGGATTATCAGTGTTATGTGCAGCAGAGATCTTATGGATGTTCATCTGTCGGAAGCTGAACTCTACTACAGCTTGCAGTGCTTCGGTCCCGTACCCATGGTTCCACCACTTGAACCCCAGCGAATAGCTTACCTCGCAGTTATCTGTCGAGCTATCAAAATCGTACAGATCAATTTCGCCAATCAGTTCACCTGATTCTTTCAATTCGATGCCCCAATAACAAAATTCCTGATCTTCATACTGACTGACGATCTTTTTCACACGCTCTTCTGTTTGACCGACATTCGTGTGAGCTGCGTTCACTCGATTGTCTGCGACTCGTTCGTCTGAAAGCCAATGGTCAAAAATGCTTTGAGTATCGGATGGTTCCAAAGGACGAAGAAGTAGTCGGTCTGTTTCTAAAATGGGAGTTCCGGAAAACTTGATCATTACACACCTCATACACATACACAGCGATAGTCTGCTATTTTGTCACGTACCAATATACGAACAACCCTATTGCGATTAATGCCCAGCCAATAGAGAACAAATATCTTCTCATGTTAGCAACTCCTTCATCATTCAGTTGAGATTCACTAATGTACTCTTCAACCCACACACCAGCATTCAACTTCTGAAACCAATTCTGTATCCAATTTTCAGGCATGGACACCGTATTCAGATCGAGCGCTCTTAATTGTTTATCTGTATACGTATTGACTAAGTATAAATCCCACTGACACTCGATATCTTTGGCTATGAAGAAAGTAAGATCTCCTTTTTCGTCAAGATCTTCTTCTTCCCACGCCATCGTTAAGTTATCGCACCATTTAGCAAGTTCGTATTGAGAATACTCACTCTTCTTCTCTCAGAAATCATTTAATAGCTGTTTTAAAATTTTCATACGAATACTCAAGATTAATTATAGTCTCATTCCAGTTCCAGTTCATACAAAGTCCACCTCGATCTCAGCTCCGATGTTTGAGGCGAATGTGAGGATGTCTTTCTCTAAATACAAAGCTGGAGCTTGCCCATTTACCATTGCGATTACAATATAAATTTTACTTACTAAGCCAAACTCCGCTTGTAATTCATAAATAATAGAGCATTTATCTCTCAACTGATTCATAACTTGCTGTAGCTGCTCATTCACATCGAGCGAGTATTGGTAGTCCGTCCCATAATCCCAGCTTGTTTCTTTCCTGCGTATCGAAGAATTGGCTGAAGTGAGATCTCCCTTTTTATTGCTATCTGTTGGTGTGACCTCGAGTCTTCTCGTCACTTCATTTATCGGAAAGTCTTCGCCAAAAAGGGAGAAGTACACTTTCACTTGTGTTTCGTTCATAGCATCTCCTAGAAATCCATTACTTGTTTTTTCAATTTAAAGAGGTGGATTTTCTACACCTAAATGAATCCAGTCTTCTTTCGGTGGCCCATATACCCCAAAAGGCTTAATTCCCGCTTGACGCATTAAGATTGTTACTTGTCCACGATGGTGAACAATGTGCTTGATGAGTCCCATCAGAATCTGAGCGTTTGACTCTTCTCTACCAAATGCAGTTCGCACTTCTTTTAAAGTTTCGTCGGTCCACTGCTCTTCGATGACTCTTGTTGCAGCAGAACTTAACTCTTTAAAAGTGTCAGCAATCTCTTTAGCTGATGTTGGAACCTCTTCTGTATGTTTTACTTTATCTGTTTTCAATCCAAAATGAGCTAAGTACTCTGGAATGTTAGTCGTTAGATGCCACGCAATTCTTCCTAACGTACGTCCTTCCGAGTAGACTTTTTGTCCCAACGATTCATCGGTTAACCCATCTAACACCTTTTGCGTTAGCGTTGCCTCGCGATTCCATTCTCGAATAAAGTCCGCAATGGTTATATACATATGTAAGACCTCCTGTATCTGTATGATATAAACCTTTTTCTTGAGAGAAAGTAGAACTTATCCTAATTCATCTAACAAAACGACTTCACCTGTCTCAGCGTTCACTCCATGATGACAGTCCAATTTCCCACATAGAATATACTGCTTCTCTTCATCGTCATACACATAAAAAGGCTTAAGCTCAAACAAACCTTTTAACTTCTCGTACGCTTCTTCTTGTGTCACGGTCACATCGCCTGATTCTTCAAAGGAATGATACATCTCTAACATGAACTGGTTATCGATGTAGTTCACAACATTCATGGTGTTTGGATCAAGGAGTATTGAAAGTTTTCTTGCAAACACACGTGTTTCATGTTGGTCTATTCTGAGTGTTGCAATCAAGTATTTTTTGTCACGATGCAGATTTGTCAGACGCCATTTCCCTGAGTCCTCAGGATACTCCTGACGTAACAAACGTTCTACAGCCTGCACACAACTCTTCTCTTCTTCATCTGTGATAGGTCGGGTGGTTGGAGAAGGCGTGCAGGAAAAGGCTTCATCTGTCGTAATCTCTTCTTGCAAATCGATCTCTTTACGTTCAAAAGCACCTGAGATCGGCTCGTTCCACTGCAAAATGTGATTCACTTTTTTTGAAGTCCCACCATCTTGAAGCATTTCAAACGGTTTGGTCATCTGATCTTTGTTTCTTATGTAGATCTCTTCTACCGCATACACGGTAAATAACTTCTTTTGTTCAAACGACGGAAATTCTATTCCTTTTACTTGTTCCTTAGCAATGTGTGCAGCTTGTTCTAATGAAAGATTATAGGTTTCACGTATAACTTGATCACCTGTCGGAAACTCTCCATGAACCGAAAAGAAGGTCAGCTCTCGATTATCATTCCACTTCACTTCAATGTAACCAGCCGGTGAGACAGGAATACCGTCGATAAAAGCTCTAAATTCTATTTCATTTTCTGTTTCGTTATGTAGTTGGAACTGCTTGTTATATGTTAATCCGGTTTCTTGTTCGATACACTTAATGACTTCCTCAGTTCCATCATTATACGTGATGCCATCTTGGGCATAAGTCTCACCCATAACAAAGATTGCATTCTTCAATTTCCCGGTGTTCAAGTTGTATTCAATGCTCGCAGTACCATTTGGGTTCGAACCATCTTCATCGGACTCCGTTCCATTCGGAAACCATTCCAAACAAAGTGTGTAACTCGTTTCGTTGAAGTGGTTCACATCCCGCCATAGACTATGGTGATGTAAATAATAGTTTCCTAGTCCGAACGTCGTTTTGGCTAGATCTACGAATGCTTGTATTCTGCTATCCACTACTCTTGCTCCTTTTCAGATTTTTCACCGAGTTCCACCATAAGGATGAATAGAATCCAGAATCCGAGAACGACCACAACTCCGTAACCTACATAAAACAATATGGCATTTATAAAATAAAACAGATCGCCAAATGCACCATAACGTCCAGCATCCACTATTCCTAATGCTAGAAACACAATACCTACTAGAAACCCAAAAAGCAGGTGCTGCAGTCTGTTCATCGGAATCCCTCCTCATTCACCTTACTTCTTTTCTAAATAGATATACTCATCCACCGTGTTCATTGCAGAAGAGGCTTTCAAGATCTTCATGCCCTTCAATCGGCTGCCACACTGAAAATGAACCGTGTCATCGGCACCGATCTGAATCTTGTGCGTTGCGCTCTCAACCCAATCGATCTGCATCTTCACTATATACTCGCCAGGTGCTACGTCCAGTTGTTTCGTTTCTCCGTCCTTGATCTGTTCTGTCTTGCTCTCGTTCAGGTAAATATCGAACTTTCTCATCTTGTTCATGAACTGACTGTCTCTCTTAAACACTAATTTCGCCATTTTCGTCCCATCCTTTTCTATGAATCTTACAAGTTATTACATTCTTTTATTATATACTTCATATAGCTGAGTGCATCATTTCTTCTCTTCCTCATCGAGCCATAATGAGAGAACTTATTTTCGTTTCGGATGCGCAGTGCTTCACGGATAATTTGATGATACGCTTCAGGAACCGTTTGTAATGCATATTCACCAGCTCCCTCTTTTGACGTGATGTCTTCTTCTCTTATTGAATAATAAAGACGCGTAACCCCAAGTACTCCCCACTCGATCATGTTTGCACTCATGTATAATCTTATATATTGAAGAGACGGAAAACGCTCACAATTTCTCACCCAGTTCAGCCAATAACCGTTAATGTTCTCGACCAAGTTTGATTTCAATTCTGTCCAATCTACAGATAGATTGTATGTTTCAATCGGCAGTCCTTTAACGACGATGCCATATGTCTGAAGTTGGTACGCATCGATCCAATGACGGTGAAAAGGTCGATACGTTTGAAGCTTTCCTTCATTAAAATACGGACATGAAGAATTACCATTGTTTTCACTCTCTAGATCTTCTCGCGTCAGATACATGCCATCTAAGCTTGGCTTCGGATACGCTTTTCTCATCTCATGGTGAATGTCTTTTAATTTCTCAACATCTGATTGTGTTAGCTTTTCTTTGGTTACCGCGTAAAAGTCGATATCACTTAGTCCTTCTTGGTAAGCTCCAATGGAGACTGAACCGAATAGGTAAAGTGACTCCAACTTATTTGGCAGCTTCTTCTCTATTTTTTCAAAGTAAGAATTCAATACTTCCTTTACTTCTTCAGGTATACGTTTTGGTTCATTTCTTGTTTGCGTTTGGGTCATACCGTTAGCCTCTTTTCATGAACAAATTGTATTCCTTTATTTTAGCATATTTATCCAGATATCTATGGTTAATCTTTGCCCTGTTACTGTATTTACTTTGACTATGAATTCGATGGTAGCGATATCGGTGTGTGCCACTATACTCTTTATTAAGGGATTTATAAAGTTAATGCTTAATCATGTCATTCGATATTCTAAATGTTCATTTCCCTAATTAGGTCAATCGTAATATAAAAAAACCGCTCTCCCAAGGAAAAGCGGTTTTGAATGAGTTAACGCATGTCTCTTTTTATTCAATCTCAATAGCAACATTGTGCTGAGCGGAATCTTGATTTCTCCATGTGATCAAAGTACCGGGCGCAACCGTAATTTCTTTTTCACTAAATTCGTAATCTTTGATGTTAAGTGCTACTGAACCAGTTTGTTTAGCGTCTGTCTGAACGATCACTTTCATCTTCATAACAGGATGAGGGTCACAATGGATAAGATAAACACCTTCGTTCGGAAAAGAAAACAAAGTCTCCTCCCCCTTTTTTAATAAAGGAGAAGCCATAGCTTCCGTCACTTCCCTCGCTTGTTGATCACTCCCTGAAGAAGGTTCCTCCATCATATCCTCTGAACCGTGTTCATCACTATGCTTACTCTGTTGTTTAGTAACTTCTTTTGCTCCCTTATTCGGCTCTTCTGATTTTTCAGTATCCATAGAAGAGCAACCCGTCAAAAGAACACCCGCAAATAATAAAGTACATCCCATTTTCAACGTCATCCTCTTTACCCAATTCATTAAAATCATCCTCTCAAAGACAAATCCGTGGATTTATCTTCCTTTATAAAGTAAACGGAAGAACCGGATATATGGATCATCAAAATAACGATTCTATTCACTTCTTAAGAAATTTAGAATGATCTCAAATATACTGTTTTGTTAGAAATAAAACAGTTTGTATGTTAATCATGAATTGACATACAACCAAAAGGTGTTATATTCTAAACATACAACCAAATGGTTACATATTCAGACTAGGAGATGAATGCTTGTGTCAACACTACCAGATATTAAACAAACCGCAACCTTTAATGCACCGATTCAAAAAGTTTGGGATTCTGTATCGACATCAGAAGGCATGTCAGCGTGGTTCATGCCGAATGACTTTAAAGCAGAAGAAGGTCATGAGTTTCACATCCAGTCCCCTTTTGGTCCTTCATTTTGTAAAGTACTCGTGATCGATGAACCGCACAAGCTATCCTTTTCATGGGACACGGACGGCTGGATCGTGACGTTTCTGTTAGAGGAAAAAGGAGATCAGACAGAGTTTACCCTGATTCATAGTGGCTGGAAAGAAGAAGACGCAATCGTTGGAAAAGCGAATCAAAAAGCGCAAGATGTACGTGACCGCATGAACGGTGGATGGGTTGGTATTGTGAATGAACGATTGAAAAAGGTCGTTGAGGGTTAAGTGGCAGCACCAACAGAAAAACATGATGTGTTTAAAGCGATTGCGGATCCAACGAGACGTGAAGTATTGAGGCTCCTCGCAGAAAATGAACGGCCAATCTCAGAGATTGCCGATCACTTTGATATGAGCCGAACCGCTGTAACGAAGCATCTACAGATTTTAACAGAGGCTGAACTCATTTCCGGGCGAAAAGAAGGTCGGGAGAAAATTTATCAGCTGCATCCAGAGCCTTTAACGGAAGTGAAGCAATGGCTATCTTATTATGAGAAGTTTTGGGGTAATAAGTTGGCTATGTTGAAGCATCTTGTTGAGGATGAAAATTATTAACCCTTAACAAAGCTTAAGGAGACACTTGCTCATTAAGCTTTTTTATCTTGGCAATGTAGAACTCAATCCTCTCCGGCAAACCGACCAAATGGCTGTAGGTTTCTTGAATTTCCACTTTACCAAGCTAATAGTTATCAAAGCACTAATGTAATTACTGTTAAAAAAGGCTTAAGGACTCATCCTTAAGCCTTAATCAATCAGTTATCATTGAATCTTCAGATATGATGAACTGCATGATTTTCATATAATATTGTTGGCGAATTAAAATTGTGAATTATAAATTTTATCCATTCAAAGTCAGTTTTTAAATTTGAAATTTCTTATGTGGTATCCAAAGATCTGTAAATCCATTTTCCTTGGAATAGTTATAAAGCTCAATCAATTTCTTTTCTGTATAGACTTTCATATCTAGCCTTTGGTTTACTAATGAATTCTTAGTTAAATCCAAGTTTCGATCTATAAGAGAATCTAAATATGGTTCTACGGCTAATTTATCATTTTTTGCTAAGTTACATGAATTACAGGAGATGACCATGTTCCATAATTGATCAGTTTGCACAAAACTCCATGGAATGAAATGATCAACATGAATAGACCCTTTTTTCTTAATTTCTTTACCACAATAAAAACACTTATCATTGTAAAAAGATGATAAAAGTAAGTAGAATTCATTCAAAGAAGATCTTTTAGATACATTTTCAACTTTCATAAGAAGATTTGTAATATCACCGTTTTGGTTGAACTTTTCTAAAAATAAAGCAAGGTGATAGTTCGTTAAATATGTCAGCACTTTCTGGAACCGTTGCATAAACGAGTAATAGCTAGGATTAATTTTAATATATTCTCTCTTATTATCGAAATAATAGATTGTACTATCAGTATCACCGTATATAGCACCCATAACATTCAACTTAGCCTTCTTTTTAACCTTTGTTATAATTTCAATTTGTAGTTCATCGGAAAGCTTATAAAACACAAAAGTATTTGGAATCATGTACTTATCTTTAATTTCTAAAAGTATCTTTTGTACCTCTGCTTTCTTTCCGATCATGTTAATCTGGTTCAAATTATGATGTACAACAAGATTCCAATA
>JAEACG010000008.1 GCA_016401345.1 Fictibacillus nanhaiensis
AGAGTATTTTTAATAATTTTATCTATAGACAAGTATTCAGTCCCTTCAATTCTAGCTCCAAATTTAGATGTATTTGTAATTTTTATAGACTCATTTGGAAATTCTTTAATAATTGTTTCAAATACATCTAAAAATAATTTTAACGCTTTAGTTGTGCCTACTTTCTCTCCTCTATTGTCAATAACTGATAATTCTTCCTCAGTGTTAATCATGCCAGAATGATTATTAACCCCTTTAGAATAGTACTTCCCACCGACTAATGCTAAATCCTGCCCTACAAAAATAACCTCGCTAAAACCTAAAAACTTAATTACCTGCAATGCAAAAATAGCTACTGAAGGCACTGAGGTTGGAAATCCAAAGATATCTTTGAAGACCATTGGGGTCACTTGTTCAGTTAGTGCCTTGGAGACAATTTTTTTCCCTTTGTGTTCCTTTTGGATATTGTGATTTGACATGGTTTCATAAATGAGAACACCTTCATAATTTATATCTTTAAAATGGGTTTTATAATTTGTTTCACTTGAATCCAAGCTTAATGTATAATCCGGATTAATTCCATTCTTTAATAAAGGACGAAGTGCTGGGCCTACAGCAAATAAATGGCAAAATTTCTGCATTTTTTTAATAAATGACATGTTCTGATGCAAGGAAGGGCCAGCAGAAATAAGAATGGCTGTTTCTCCTTGAAAACAATCCTTATAGTGTTTAAGATTTATAGATTCTTCAACCGCTTCTAAATTCAATAGAGGTTCAATTATCCAATCAACTGCAAATCGGCTTTCAGTATTATTAAATAATTTCTGCATTTCAATCCCCTCTCTAAAGATTGAAATGATTTCTTCGATTTTCCATTTATTTGCCTTTAAATAATTTGGATGTAGATGGATACTTACAGGAATTGTTACAAACCGTGCTAAATATTTTGAAAATAATAAAGAAGAAAATTCGTTTAAATAAAAAAATGAAAGCTTGTGTTTATTCAATAAAATTAAATTCTTTGTTTCTTGAGAAATTGTAATTTCGGAATATTTTTATTTATTCAAGTAATGAATATTATTCTCAAAAAATGAACTTCTTACTAGTTTGTTAATTAAGGATCCATTGCCTACACCAATAACTACTATAAATTCTTTACTTTTATCCTTTAATTCCTTAAAAAAACGGTTGATTTCTTTCTCAGGTGAATAAACGGAATTAAGTGCTGTTGTCTTGTAACTATTCTCGTAAATGAATACTGTAGAACCGTCTCTTGCTCTTTGTGTTTGAATTTTATGTTCCATACCTGAAGTCCCATACTCCTTCATATTTTCACTTTTGAATTTTGTCATAGGGATAATTTTATTTTAATTATAAATATAGATAGCCTTTGTAAAAAGGCTATCTATTAAATACAGTTTTTTTAAATTAACGAAGTAATTGAAGAACTCCCTGAGGCTGTTGGTTTGCTTGAGCAAGCATTGCTTGAGCAGCCTGTGATAGAATTGAGTTCTTAGTTTGGTTCATCATTTCTTTCGCCATATCTACGTCACGAATACGAGACTCAGCTGCTGTCAAGTTCTCGCTTGAAGTAGACAGGTTGTTGATTGTATGTTCTAAACGGTTTTGCATCGCCCCCAACATTGAACGTTCAGCTGAGACTTTAGAAATCGCTTTGTTAAGTGCTGAAATTGAAAGGTTAGCGGAAGCGTTGGTTCCAACACCAATATCACCTGCAGTAATACCCAAACCAGAAGCTGCCATACTCTTAACACTAAGTGTGACAGTTTGACCTCCGTTAGCACCAATTTGGAACTTTTTAGCGGAGAAACCGCCACTTAATAAGTTTTGAGTATTGAACTGAGTTGTTTTAGCGATACGATCTACTTCACTTGTTAATTGAGTTAATTCTTTTTGAATCTCAGTTCTGTCAGAAGATGTATTTGTGTCATTAGCACCTTGAACTGCTAATTCGCGCATACGTTGAAGAATGTCGTGTGTTTCATTTAAAGCACCTTCAGCTGTTTGGATTAAAGAAATTGAATCTTGAGCATTTCTAGAAGATTGATCTAGTCCACGAATTTGACCACGCATTTTTTCAGAAATTGCTAAACCAGCAGCGTCGTCTCCAGCACGGTTGATACGTAGACCTGAAGATAATTTCTCCATAGACTTTGATTGTCCTATAGCAGCTGTATTCAATTGACGATATGTGTTTAATGATGCAATATTATGATTAATTCTCATTTTAAATTTCCTCCTTGAATGTGTTCCTCCCACGTCCTTGTGGTTGGATTCTTTAATGAAACATGCGTACTTTTACGGCCGTTAAAAGTACTGCTTGTTCCTACATAAGTTATATCGGAGTAAAAAGAAACTTCTTTAATGGGTTTTACGTGTTTTTTAACTTTTTTAACGCTTTGAATGTATTAAGCGAGGTGCTTGCCGCTTGGTAGTTCTCTTGTTTAATAGATAAAAAGACTTCTTTTCGATGGATCTCTATATGTTTAGGCGCAGAGATTCCTATCTTCACCTGATCACCATCAATGGATAATACAGTTAATTCAATATCTTCACCGATTTTAATCACTTCTTGTAACTTTCGGGTTAATACAAGCATTCCTTAACCCTCCTGTCCGACAAAACTAGATTCTAATAATTCATGTCTTGCTCGGTATTTGTTGTCCGATAGTACCACTTGCTTTGCCAGGTTTTCTTTAACATTAATAACCACAGGTGCCTGAAGGTTACCCGTCGATTTTTCTAATGGTTCTTGGATCGTTAAAATGACCTGAACCATCACATCAGATTCCTCTTTTATTTTCAATTGATTTTGTACCGATTCTACTATTTCAAAATCATAGTTCTTAAAGAATAAAAAAGGATTTGTTGTAAAAAAAGCCAGTTCTTTTGTGGACACCGATTGCAAAGTTGAAAATGGGGTTCCTTCCATCGGCAAAAGAACAAATTGTTTTTCGTCTTCAAAACCAGGTAGACCTTGTTCAAAATGCAAAATATCTTTCTCAGATATCTCTATTATTTCTTCAAATTTTGTATGAAGTATCATCGCAATCATCCTTTGTTTTTTTGTTATTATGTCGTCCAGTTGATTGTTAAAGAAGGCATTTGTTCCATGCTTATATTTACCTTACCAGTAGTGTATTGATGCTGTGGTCTATTAATCGTAACATCAATCTCTGGTTTGTGAGTCTGCCAATTTAGTTGAACTTTACTAGGTTGATAATTGATTTTCACACTGTTTGCTCTCGGAATAAAGCCGATGTTAAACTCATACATCGGACTTTCACTATTCATTTTGGCATGTTCCGCTATTGGGTTGCCGCCGTTTTCTACCCTCATCAAGTCATCGCCTTCTTGAGACATTCGAGCCAGACCAGATAGCCAATCTTCATAACCTCTTTGTGCAAAATCTTCAATCCTGCGTGAGATGTGTTTTAAATCCATGTCAGCCCATGCTTCTGTTTGATCAATGGTTAATTGACTAGGTGTTACATTCACTTCTAGTTCAGCTTTCGGCTGTTTAATTTGCAAATCAGCGGGGGCTTGTTGGATTTCTTGAACAGGCTGCTGTGTTTGTAGTCCTATTCTAGCATTCGTGGATTCTAGTCTAAGTTGAGGAACATTCATTATTGATCCCTCCAAAAGATTTATTGCAAGAAAAGAGCTATCACAAGGATAGCTCTCTTAGATTTATCGTAAAAAGTCCATAAGTGTCGGTTGCATTATGCGAGATCCTACTCCTAATGCCGCACGGTGCAAACTTTCTTGCATCTTTAAGTCTGTAATCACACGCTCGATATCCGCATCTTCATTGTCAGAAAGTATTCGGTTAGCGATGACTTCTTGCTCGCCAACTCGAGCATCAATTAGTTCTACACGATTGTATCTTGCCCCTAACTCAGCGCGTTCAGAAACTAAATTATTGATATGAGAATCTAACTTTTCTAGAAATCCACTAATATCTTGTCCTGAAGTACTCTCAAGGGCTTTTTTTAACTCATTAATATCCCCGAACAAACCGCTTTCCGGTGAGCCAGCTGTATGAGTAAATACATTTTTAGGGTTGATGTTAACTGCAACTTCTATACCTTGAGATAGTTCAAGGTTAACCGTATTACCATTATCTGAAACGGAAGGTGTTTTGCTCAAATCAACCGGTTTTTTCGTTGTATCATTCCCATTAAAAATGTACTTCCCAGCAACCTGTGTATTGGCGATAGAAACGAGATGTTCTTTTAACTGTTCAATTTCTTTTCCAATCATGCCTTTTTGAGATTCTTCATACGTTCCGTTGCTTGCCTGAACGGTTAGCTCACGAATACGCTGCATCACACTTGTTGCTTTATCAAGAGCAGCATCTGAATTATCCATCCAGTTATACGCTTCAGATAGGTTTCGCTTGTACTGCTCAACCTCTGTTAGATTTGTTCGGTAAGTCATGCCTTTCATCGCAACGACTGGATCATCTGATGGACGGCTTATTTTTTTACCCGTTGTTAATTGTTCTTGTGTTTTGGCCATATTTTCATAGCTATTACTTATATGTCGCAGCATGTTATTAGATAACATCGATTGCGTTACGCGCATTTAGTTGCACCTACCTTCCGCCGACACCCAAGCCGTTAATGATTTTATCTAGCATCTCGTCGATTACTGTGATGTTTCGAGCAGATGCGTTATAAGCATGTTGAAACTGAATCATATTTGTCATTTCTTCATCAAGTGAGACACCACTTACAGAAAGTCGGCGTTGTTGAACGGAATCCGTCAATACAGCTGAATTGTTCGTGAGTCGAACCGCATGCTGTGCATCAACTGCCATCTTACCAATTGCTCCTTCATAAAAGCTTTGTAAAGATGACTTACTGCCTGGAAAATCTAGTGGCGCATTCTTCACATCACCTAATCGTAAAGCATTGCTACCGTCACCAGCAAATTGGTTAGTTGCAGCTGCAATGTTATCCAACTCCTTCATGTCATCATGAAGTTTGAGTAATTTTGCTGCACCTTTAGGATTTACCGGATCAGACACCCCTCCAAGGTCGAAGAAATTATAACCGGCAGGAGCACCTGCCTCAATCTCCGATAGACTCCATCCTGCAGAATGAACTTTATTAAACTCTGTCGCAAACTGATAAGCCATTTGATCTAGGTTTGTAAGCATGTCTGGATAGATGCCTTTTACAGAACCATTGTCGTTGTAACCATAGGACTCTATCAGACCTTGTAGCTTACCTCCCGCAAATTTACTGATAGTAATTGGAATACCTCCGCCTACTACCACACTGTCCGCTAATCCGTTTCCACCTGTTCCATCATTATAATTAATCACAAGGTGGTTAACCGTTCCATTTGTAGAATCTACTAATGTGAACTCCGTACCATCTTTGTCTTTCATTTTAATATCATAAAGTCCAGCAGCTAGTGGATCTGGTTTGCCACCGCTTGGCTTTGTAGTAACTTCTACATTTAGTAGAGTGGATAACCGATCTACTAGACTATCTCTCTCATCGTAGAGTGTATTAGGAAGATAGCCGTGTGGCTCTACTTCACTGATTTGTTTATTAATACTTTGGATATCGTCAAGAAGTGCATTAATCTCTTTTGTCGTAATATTAGCTTGAGACTTCAAGTCACCTTGTATCGAAGTTAGTGAGTTTGATAGATAATTAAACGTTTCTGCTACTGCTAACCCACGCTGACGCACAACTGAACGTGCACCTGAATCTTCAGGGTTAACCGATAGATCCTGTAGTGACTGCCAAAAGCGATCAAGGGTTTTTGCCAAACCATTGTCAGATGGCTCGTTCATGATATCTTCCATTTTCTCTAACGCTTCACTTCGAGCATCCCAGTACCCAAGCTTGTTGTTCTCTCCTCGAAATTGTGTATCTAAAAATCCCTCGCGAACGCGCTGTACCGATCCCGCAGCTACACCCGTTCCCATCTGTCCAGGAATTTGCGGGCGATTCATGCTCGCAGCTGGATAGGCTTCAGTCTGAACAAAGTTCACTCTTTGACGGCTATACCCAGGAGTATTCGCATTTGCTATATTGTGACCTGTCGTTTGAAGAGCGGTTTGCTGTGTAAACATTCCTCGACGGGCTGTTTCTAATCCATGAAAGGTTGAGCGCATTGTAATTCCTCCGTAGGTTTAAGCTTTTGAATCAAAAAGTGATGCTGCGTTATTATGATAAGGATTTTTCTTCGTTTGGTTATACGTCACAGGTTCACTTTGGGGCTGCATCATACTAAGTGACATATTCACATATTGAAGTGACTGCTCAAGCAACCCTTGATTAAGTTGATTTCTAATCTTTAGTGCATCATAAATAGCAATCAATCTGTTTTGCAGATTCAACAATCGTTCTTTTTCCGGTTCTTCTACTTGTTCTAAAACATCACCTAAAGTAACATTCGCAAACTTTACAAGTCTTTCTTTCTCGATCTGTTGTAGTCTTTTCACTTGAAGATCTTCTTCTTTTAACAGAACATCTAGTGACTTCATATCTCCTGATTTAAGCACTTCTGTTTTGCGCTCTCCGAGAGTTAGAAGATCTTTGTGAGATTGAAGCAAACGTTCAAGAAGTGATGTCATCTGTGCCGTTTCCATGAGATCCTCCTTAACCCTGCTTGTAATATTGAATAATGGAAGCTGCTGTTTTAGAAACATTGACTTTATATGTTCCGCTATCCACTTGTTGTTTAATCTCATTCACTTTATTCGTCCGGTCTTGTTCAAATTTTGAGGAAGATAAGAGTTTCTTTGCTTCATCTGAAATTTGAATCTCATCTTTTTTGTATGCAGCCTTAACATGATTATCCTTCATATGGGGCACCTGTTTTGTATATGGGTTATTTTGAATAGAGTTAAAATGATTGATTCGCATTTTTAGTCACCTCATCTAGAGACTTTAATCTTATTTAATATATCGGCTATTTGATAAAAATCTTTAAGTGATCAAAAGAAATTAGGTTAATTGTCATCAGTATGGTAAGAAGGTAATGCTTCTTCTTGTTTTCTTCTTATCAAGTCCTCAATCGAGAGCTCTGATTTAATACGAGTTTTACACTCTTCGCATAGACGACCATCGTTGATTGGCGCTTGGCAGCCATCACACGGATATGTGAAATTCGGATATCCTTTCACACGAATTCTTCCTTGGTGTATGAAATAGATGATTTTACTTTCAGCAACCTCCGTTGATTCGCTTACTTCGACTATTGTTGCCTTTCGATTCTCACTCTTTCTAAGAAACCGGTATACTTTATCATAATCCTGTTCTTCTTCTCGAAAGCACATATCACACTGTTCACGTATATACTTCACAAAAAGTTTGCCGCACTGCGGACAGTTCATTAAATTGTCCATATCGCTTCCCGCTCCTTAACACTTCTATCTTCAGTATATATCGGATTTAAGTGAAGGAGTTTTAACAGGTCATTCGTTTTATTTATCGCGCTAGGGTAATGGAGGAAACTTCTTTCGCCCCAGCTTCAATCAGGACTTTCGCCGCACAACGCAAAGTACTTCCTGTTGTGTAAACATCATCCACTAATATGACTTTCTGATCTTTCACTTTTACAGAATCTACAACCTCAAACGGGTTCTCTTTTTGAGATAGCCGCTCTTCTCGTGTTTTCTTACTTTGTTTCTCTTCGTGTATTTTTCTTTTTAGTAGGCTTTCCACTTGCTTCTTCAATCCTCCTGCCAAAAGTTCTGCTTGATTAAATCCTCTTTCATAATGTCGCTCTTCACTTAATGGAATGGGAACAAGGATTGCATCACGGGAAATCTTTTTGAACTCCGAACTAAGCACCGGATAAAAGGCTTTAACAACTTCAGCATCTCCACGATATTTCAGCTTGGCTATCAGTTCTTTCATAAAGTCGTTATAGACATAAAGTGACCGATTTTGCTGTAGAATGCCGGTCCAACTCTCGTTTTCTTCCCACCGAATGCAGTCAAAGCAACAATCACCCTGTCGATATTGCTCGGGAAATATTGAAAAGTCACGACCACATATTCTACAAATCTCACCTTTTACACTTACTAACCTACCTTCACAGTCCTGGCACAGTAATGGTGATACCTCTAAGCCAATAAGTACTTCCCATGACCAAGCTTTAGAATAGGATTCATGGCAATATAGGCAATAACTCAAATCCCCGCCTCCTTGTTCATATTCTTTATATGATTGATCGCTTGTATCATACTGAGCGATTTACCGTAATGAAAAAGAAGTACATCACCGTTATGATCATCCTTACTTCTCCCTGCTCTTCCTGCAATTTGAACGAGCGCACTTTCTGTGAACACATCGTGATCAGCACCATACACTGCGACATCTAAAAACGGTACAGTAACTCCGCGCTCCAGTATGGTTGTTGTGACTAATAACTGAATTTCTTCGTTCCTAAACTGAATCACTTTTTCTTTCCGCATTGGATCTTCTGCATGAACACTGTCAACTGGTACATCCACAACTCTATTTATAAGTTCTGACAGCTTTTCTAAAACGGATACTGAAGATACAAATATCATCGCTCGTCGACCACTCTCTCCTTGAGCTTTCAACCATTTAAGAAATGGAGCAGGCAATTTTCCTTTTTCTAGCCTTCTCTTCCACTCACCACCCCAAACCATTTTTGGAACAGGTAGTGGAAATCCATGAAACCGCTTTGGGATTTTCACACATGGTAATCTCTCATTCATTGCTGCTTTTTTCATCGTTTTCGAAGGAGTAGCTGATAAATAGAGAAGGAAGTGTTTTGGTGTAACTGCACGAGACACCGCATGCTGAAGGCTTTTATCGTAGGAATAGGGAAATGCATCGACTTCATCGACGATCATAATGTTAAACGCTTGTTTAAATCGGTACAGCTGGTGTGTGGTTGAGATAACGAGCTGTGCTGGTGTCTCACGTTCTTCTGATCCCCCATAATAACTCGCAATTATAGTGTTTGGAAAAACAGCTTTTAAACGAGGAGCTAACTCTAGTACAACATCTGTACGAGGAGTCGCTATACATACTCGAAGTCCTAGGTTCAATGCTTTTTCAATCCCTTGAAACAGAACTTCAGTCTTACCAGCTCCACAAACCGCCCAAATCAATAGTTTACCGTCACTTCCAAATCGCTCCACAAATTCTTTAGATGCTACTTGCTGTCCACTTGACAACTCACCATTCCAATGCAGTTTATTTCCACGAGACCACCTCACTTCAGGTCCACTCCAAGAAATCAACGGAGTACACTCACTAACTCTCCCCATCATGATGCAGTTCCGACAGTACACACAGTTATCATTCTTACAGCAAAAACAAGAAAACATCGCAAACAAACGACTCTTCTCGTTTCCGCATCGGCTACATAAATAACCGTTAGAAGTTTTACAGATACCATGTGAATATTTCACATAACCATTTTCATAATGCAGTTGAATTTGATCAACTGTAAAAGGTAATTCATCAAATAGAAGTTGCTTACCATAGAGGATTTGTTGCAGTTTTTTGTCATACTGAAAGGTGGGATTTAAAGGAGGTTGTTCTAAAGTTGAAAGTTCACCAAAAGGGACAGCTTTCAAAGAGGAATCGTTCACAAGAATTTCAGGGGCAATTGTTAAACGGTTGTTTAAAAAAAGGGAGACAAACCTCATCGTGTTGTCTCCCCCTGATTTAGAGATTTCATTTTCATCTCTCCAATGATTATTCTTTTATCCACGTAATGCCGAGTGAGCCTTCACCTAGATGAGTCCCGATTACGGGTCCGAAGTAACTAACCCAGACGTCTGCGTTAACAAATTTTCCACGTAACTCGTCAGCGATTTCTACCGCTTCATCTTCACGCTTAGCATGAATCACACTGATTTTTACTTTATCATTCGGTTTCACAGTCTCATCCATGATATCGAAAATCCGTTTTAAGGCTTTTTTCTTCGTACGCACTTTTTCGAACGGAACAATCTTTTTGTCTTCAAAGTGAAGAATCGGCTTGATCTGAAGTAGATTCCCTACGAAAAGTTGAGCTGTGTTCAAACGACCACCACGGTGAAGATGATTTAAATCATCAACCATGAAATAAGCTGGTACACCATTGTTCTTCATCTGCAGCAAATGATTCATAGTGTCATAACCGTTCGCGCCTTCACTCGCTAGTTCAGCAGCTTTTAATACATAAAACGCTTGAGGTGAACAGCTGATCTCTGAATCAAACACATGAAGCTTGATTCCTTCAACCATTTCTCCCGCTGCTACTGCACTTTGATACGTTCCGCTGATGCCACTCGATAAAGTAATCATCACAGCTTCATCATAGTTTTGTGACAGCTCTTCTAATAGTTCCACAAGCTCGCCGATCGCAGGCTGTGACGTTTTTGGAAGGGCTCCTTCTTTACCAACCATGTCGTAAAAATCGTCTGCTTTTATTTCAGCTTCTTCTTTGTATGTTTCTTTATCAAAAACCACGTTGAGCGAAATCATTACAATATTTTTTTCGTTGCGGATATGTTCGGGTATGTAGGAAGTACTGTCTGTAATGACGGCTACCTTGCTCATAATTTTAGTCCTCTCTTATGCCAAAAATCTTGTTTTTTTCTCCTCTAACAGTGTACACCATCAGAAAAAGTAATTCACTAAATTCAAATTTACTTACACTAAGTATTCTCTTTTTTCTTCAACTATCCTTTATGAGCTTTTCACCTGTTTTCGGCATAACGAAAAAGCACCGTACAATACGGAACGATTTTGCATAGAGGAAATTACTAATTTCGGTTTGTTAGGAACAAATTTTTCGAGATTTCCATCCATTTTTTGAAGATATGGAGATAGCTCTCTTCCCACTCCACCGCCTAGTAGAATTACCTCAGGATTTAGAATGGCAGTTATGTTGATTACAGCAGAAGTAATATAATCAACAGCCTCATTAACTATATGAATCGCTGTTTCATTCCCTTTTTCCACTAAAGAAAATAATTCCTTGGCTGAAACGCTCTTACCTGTTTTCTTCTCATATTCATTAGCCATCCCGAATCCGCCAGCTTTTGAACTAAGAAAGCCATACCCTGGACGAGCTGGTTGGAACCCGTCACGTAGAACAGATTTATCCGTTATCATGTAACCTGCTTCTCCAGCTGAGAATTGGTGACCTTCATATACTTCACCATTTAAAACAAGAGCAACACCAATACTCGTTCCGATCATCATATAAATAGCATGCTGAACGTGTTGCAAACCACCCGCTTCAACTTCACCCAACAAGCCGGTATTCACATCATTTCCTATATAAACGGGTAACTGTAACAACCTCTGAAGCTTTTCTTTTAAAGGATAGTGATCCCACTTCAAGCTAGGAGCTTTCAGCACAACTCCACTTGCCACTTCAACGATTCCTGGCACACCTATTCCTAATCCGTAAACCTCTTCAAACAAAATCCCGTTATCATCCATTTTCCTTCTTAATTCATCTGCCACATTTTCTGCTACATCACCTTGCATCACTTCCATTGTCTCTAACATACTTGTCGAAAGAAGCTTTCCGCTGGAGTCAAACAATCCACACTCTATAGATGTGCCTCCTATATCCACCGCCAATACGTACTTTTTTACCAAGGAAAATCACCTCCAAATCGTTTTCTACACTGTTGTTCATTATTAAGCACACGAATTATTAATCTTTTAAAAAGTTTTTTTCGAATGAAGAAGGAATTTGTCGGATATGGAAGAAATTAGAATGTGAGACATGTTTAAAGGAGGGCTAGGACCATTGGATCATAATCTATATATCGTAATACTCTCTCTATTCGTTTGCTTTCTGTTCGCATTAATCTCACTCGATTGGGTTAATCGACGTACAGAAGAGCAAAAATCGCAGCAACAATTCTTACTAATAGGTTCTGTTACAATGGGCATCGCAGTTTGGGCAACTCACTACATGGGAATGTTATCCATCCAAAGTCCCGTTCGTATAAACTACAATTTTTTAGTTGTTACCGCAGCACTCGCTGCAGGTATTTTTTTCTCATATGTATCGTTCTTACACTTTACCTCTCAAAAACCGCAGAATAAACTTTTTGTACCTGTTAGTTTATTTAGCATCGGCTTAGTGTCTGTTCATGTTATTGGATTGTTGTCCATGCACATTCATATGCCGATGGAACCTAATCTCTTATTTATCATTCTTTCCATTTCTTCCGCTTTTTGTTTTTCCTTACTTGGTTTTTATCTTCTCACTTTAAAAATTTTTTCAGCAAGAGTTGTTTTCTCTAGTCTTTCATTCACACTAGGCGTTAGTCTCATGCACTATATCGGTGAGATGGGATTAATGGCTGGAACGCCTACTTTCGATTGGCATAGCAGTTTTCCAATCAACAACATCAATATGACAGCTACTTTACTTGTATTTGGGGCGACAACCGTCGTATTGATTCTATACATTTTAGAACAGCGAAACCAAAAGAGACTTGTAGAGCATCAATTTCAACTGCTTGAATCCGAGCACAGATATAACTCACTGTTTGAATTGAATCCTGAAGGCGTTTTTGTGATCGGGCCTGATTTGAATTTTATAAAAGTAAATTCTTCTCTTGTAAATATCACTGGATATTCTTTAGAAGAACTGCACGCAATGCCATATACCCACCTTTTAAAAGAGAATGAAGTTTCACATTCACTGGATTACTTATCTAGAGTGATTGAAGGCGAAACAATCAAACACCCACTTACCATCATTCATAAAGAAGGGCACGAAATAGAGCTCGATATTACGAGCATCCCTTATTCCATACGAAGTAATATGACTGCTGTAATCGGAATCGCAAAAGACATGACAGCGATCAATGAAGCTCAAAACTTTAAACAAAGAGCAAACACGCTCGCTTATGTCGGTGAACTCGCGGCGGGTCTTGCTCATGAGATACGGAACCCTCTAACCTCTATAAAAGGGTTCGCGCAATTGTTTCAATCTCAAAACACGACAGAAGAAACGCATCATTTCTTAGGCATCATGTTACGAGAAACAGATCGGATCAATTTTATCATCAGCCAGCTCATGATACTTGCTCGACCACATATGATTTTAAAAAGTGACCACGACTTAAACGAAGTCATCAAACGCTCACTCAAATTTATAGAAGAAGAAACAGACTTTGAGACCATCTCGCTACACCTAGACTTGCCAGAACAACCCGTTCTTTTAAAATGCGAAGAAAATCTAATGGCTCAACTCATTTTAAATATCGTAAAAAACGCGTTAGAAGCGACACCTTCATGGGGAAACATCTCGCTTCAGCTTAAACAAACAAAAGAAAACATCACCATTTCCATTCAAGATGATGGACCTGGCATCCCCGAGCACCTCCTATCAAAGCTCGGACAGCCATTCTATACAACAAAAGAAGGCAACCCTGGACTCGGTCTTCTAATCTGCTACCAAATCGTCCAGAACCACGGTGGAAAGATGAGGATCGAATCAAAAGAAGGCTACGGAACAAAAGTCTCACTAGAATTCCCAATAAACGTCCCTTCAGAAGAAAAGATCCTCGAAATGAGTTTGAGTTGATTTGATTTTTCTTTAACTAAAAGTAGATAAACGAGAAGGATTTTGTTTTTAATTCCTCTCTGAAAGTTGATTGAAGCGTAAGGTGCGAGACTCCTGCGGGACAGGTGGGCAGGTGAGACACTTATACGTGAAACGTACGAATGTGGCTCACCGCCTGCCCCGCGGAAAGCGAGCAACCTGGAGCGAAAATCAACCACTTTCAAGAAGCCTAAAAATCACCCACAAAGTTTTTCAAAATACATCCCCGCACCAACCCACCACGCTTTAAAAAGACAAAAACAAAAAAAGACCTTCACAATCGAAGGTCTTTTCTCCTAAATAAATCAACGTACCTTAACCCAACCATTCTTGATCGCCTCAACAACAGCCTGCGTACGGTCATTCACATTCATCTTCTGAAGAATATTACTCACATGGTTCTTAACCGTCTTCTCACTAATATAAAGCTCTTCCCCAATCGTACGGTTGCTGCGTCCATCCGCCAACAACTGAAGAACCTCACACTCACGACGCGTTAAGATATGAAGTGGCTTACGGTACTCCACTTCAACAAAACCAGCTTTGTTTTGCTGTGTTTTATTCGATGTCGATAAACGACGGAATTCGTTCAAAAGATTATACGTAATCTTCGGATGAAGATACGCTCCACCATCGGCAACAACACGAACCGCTTCAATCAATGAATCAGCATCCATCTCTTTTAGGAGATAACCAGATGCACCTGTTTGAACCGCATGTGATACATACGTCTCATCATCGTGGATCGAAAGAATAATCACCTTCGTATCAGGAGACTTCTCAACTAAACGGCGAGTTGCTTCAACTCCGTTGATGTTTGGCATATTGATGTCCATCAATACCACATCCGGATTATGATCACGGACGATATTTTCCGCTTCAGAGCCATCATCACCTTCAGCAACAACAGAGAATTGATCTTCCATATCTAGAATGCGTTTTACTCCTTCACGGAACAAACGGTGGTCATCGATAATCGCTATTCTTGTTTTCTCAGGTGCTGAGGCGTTATTTTCGTACACATTAACATTATTCATGTGTGAACCCTCCTAGTCTTGAATGGGAATTTGAATGTAAACACTTGTACCGAAGTTTATGCGGGATTTCACTTTTAGAGTTCCTTCGAGCAGTTCGACCCGCTCTCTCATCCCCATCATGCCAAAGGAATTTGATTTTGTAGGCTGTGCCATATCGAACCCTTTGCCATCATCTCGGATATATAATGAAATAAACTTTTGAGTAAACTCAAGTTTAACCTCAATCAGATTTGCTTCAGAATGCTTTACGGCATTGCTTACGGACTCTTGGATCAAACGGAAAATCGCAATCTCCATTTTATTCGGAAACCGTCGAGTCTGACCAAGCGCATGAAGCTCGACTTCTTTACCTGTACTTTCTTTCACATTACGTAAATATTTGTCTAACGTCGGAACGATACCAAGATCATCTAGAGCCATTGGGCGCAGATCGTAAATAATTCTACGGACCTCTTTTAAAGAATCACGGACCATAACCCGTAAATCTTTTATTTCAACACGAGCAGCCTCAGTTCCTTTTTCTACAAAGATTTTCTCTAACAGTTCCGAGCGAATGAGGACATTCGCCATCAATTGAGCCGGGCCGTCATGGATTTCACGTGAGACTCGTTTACGCTCTTCTTCTTGTGCTTCAATAATTTGAAGTCCAAACTCTTGTTTTTGCTGAGCATTTTGAACGAGTTCGTTAATCTTTCTTAAATCACCGTTAAGATAATTTAAAATAACAGAAATCTGACCTGCCAGAGACTCTGCTTTTTGAACGGTATCGTTCAATGCGCCGATTCTCCGTTCGAGTTCATCTCTTTTTTCCCGAAGCTGTTTCTCTGTTTGCCGGATGATAGAGAGTTCAATTTGATACTTATTGGCATTCTCATAGGCATCTCGAATATCAGATTCGCTATATTTTTGAAAATGCTTGCTCACCTCTGCCAGTCGAGTTCGTGCTAGCTTTGCATATTCCTCGGTCCGGTCAGATTTATGTATGACCTCAATGACCTGCTGCTTCACTAACTCAAGCTCACGGCGAAGCTGCTGAAACTCTTGGCGAGAATGCTCGCTGATCTCAAAGATTTGTGATTGGCTTGCCGTAACCGTATCGATGGTTTGATTCAGTATTCCGTCCAACAAATGTGGATCTATCGTTAACTTAGCTGCAGTCATGTAAATTTCCCCCAATTAACACGATAAAGAAGTGTACCCGGAAGTTCTAGAACCATCTTGCCTAATTTATAAATAGGACTTAGTACCCACTCGGACGAATCATACCGCGAAGACATTAATCCTTCTAATATACTACATTCGCCAGGATGTGGAATTTTATGACTTTTCTTGCTAAAAAAATTTTAAGAATTTGAATGCAATTTATAATCACCTTATAATGAAGGATAACACGATACACTTGAAACATGAAGATTATTCGACAAATTTGACATGGAATTCATAATATTCACTACTCAAAGGAGTTTTACCACATATGCTTGCCAACTATCTTACCGTAAAATGCGAAGGACAGCACGAGATTGTGATTGAAAAATCTCGTTTTATCGCACATATCGCACGAGCCACCACTGAAGAAGAAGCACAAGAATTCATTCAAAAAATTAAGAAAGAACATAACAGCGCCACACATAACTGTTCTGCATATTTAATTGGAGAAACCGATAACATTCAAAAAGCGAACGATGACGGAGAACCGAGCGGTACTGCGGGTGTTCCAATGTTAGAAGTTCTTAAGAAAAGGCAATTGAAAGACACCGTTGCAGTTGTTACTCGTTACTTCGGCGGAATCAAATTAGGAGCTGGAGGACTTATCCGTGCGTACGGCAAGTCAGTTTCAGAAGGCCTCAACCACATTGGCGTTGTTGAACGTCAACTTCAACAGATCGTTCACATTACCGTGGATTATACGCTTCTCGGAAAAATGGAGAACGAACTGCGCAACTCTGTTTACCCCATCAAAGAGATGAACTACATGGAGAAAGTGGAGATTCAGATTTATGTACCTATAAAAGAAAAGGAAACCTTTAAAGAGTGGATTATTGACCTTTCGAACGCACAAAGTGAGATTGTTTTTGGTGAAGAGGAGTATTTAGAGAAGACAATTTAATAATTTTTAGCATATGAGATAAAACTAATGCAGAGTTTACTTTCTTGGAAAGGTGCAATTCCATGAACCTTCAACTTTTCATTGCTTTTATCTCTTGTTTTTTTATCGCCCTTTCAATTACACCGCTTGTTTCATTTTTAGCAAAGAAGATAGGTGCTGTTGATAAGCCTAATAAAAGAAAAGTACATAGTGAAATAAAGCCTAGGTTAGGTGGTCTAGCCATTTATGCTGCGTTTTTGGCTGGCCTTTTCATTCTGCCAATCGACAGCCATACGACCACTTATATTTTTCTTAGTACATTAATCATCGTAATTACGGGAGTATTAGATGATATGTACGAGCTTTCTGCTAAGCAAAAGCTTCTTGGTCAATTCTTATCCGCATTTGTCTTAATTTATGGTGGATTTGTGATTGATTACATTACGATTCCTTATTTCGGCTTAGTAGAGCTTCAACTTATGAGTATCCCTCTTACGTTATTTTGGTTTATTGGGTTAATCAATGCGATTAATCTCATTGATGGTCTCGATGGGCTAGCAGGAGGAGTCTCGACGATTGCCCTCTCGACTATATTGATTATGGCTTTAGGTAAAGATCAAATTCTTGTTATTATGCTTTGTGTCATTGTAACAGGAAGCACATTAGGTTTTTTATTCTTTAATTTTTATCCAGCTAAGATTTTTATGGGGGATACGGGTTCGCAGCTATTAGGACTCTTAATTGCACTCATCTCAATATCAGGGTTCTTTAAAAGCGTTACGTTCTTATCCCTATTCGTACCGATCATGATTTTAGGTGTTCCTTTTATGGACACCACCTTTGCCATATTACGCCGACTTGTTAATAAACAGAAGTGGTCTCAGCCTGATAAGTCTCATTTGCACCACAGACTTTTGGCAAGAGGGTTCAGCCATCCGAAAACGGTTTTACTGATCTATGGAATCAGCATTTTCTTTAGTGCACTGGCCTTCGCCTTTTCACTGTCTACTTTAGAAGAGTCATTCTTTTTGTTTCTTCTATTACTCGTCACGATTGAACTTGCTGCAGAGTTTCTTGGATTAATGGGCCAAAAAAAACCTCTTACCCATTTTTTAACCGGATTTTTAGCTCCTCATAAAAAGAAACCATAACAAAAAAGCTGCTTCGAGACCTCCTCGAAGCAGCTTTTAACATTTAATTTTGATTTTCACTATAGTCAGTTGCTTCAGATTCACTCGCGTCTGACTCTGTGTTTGTTGTTTCTGTAGCAGAAACTTCTTGTCCTAATTGCATTTTTAACTCATTTTGAAGATTCGCTAAACCTTCTTCAGTCGGTACAAAATAGTAAACACCATTAATTGTATCGTCTACACCTTCAAGGGTTAAGCTGTCAATTTTCTTATTTCCATATTTATTCTTTAACGTGTACATCTCACGAACGGAAAGATTCGTCTCAACATTATCTCCAATGTGTTTAGCAATATCACTAAAGTTCAATAGCGTACTTACTGATGCACTTTCTTTGATCGCAGCTTGGATGACCTGTTTTTGTCTTTCGCTTCGTCCAAAGTCACCTCTAGGGTCTTGCTTTCTCATACGAACATAAGCAAGAGCTTCTTGACCGTTAAGAGTCATTTCGCCTTCTTTGAAATATATCTTATGTTTGTCAGATCCAGCTTCTCCATCACTTACTTCAGAGAAATCAAATGGAACATCAACTGTAACTCCGCCAATTTCATCAATAACATCCTTGAACCCTTTAAAGTTCACCGTTGCGTAATAATCAATCGGAACATCTAACAAACCTTCTACCGTATCGATGGTTAGCTCTTTGCCACCATATACATGGGCATGATTAATTTTCGTTTGACCATGTCCTTCAATATCAACATACGTATCACGAGGGATACTTAGCATTTTGATTGAGTTTTTGTCAGGGTTAATTGAAGCAACCATTAACGAGTCTGTTCGCCCGTTTCCTCCACTCGAATAATCCTCAATTCCCATGATCAAAATGTTAATAGGGTCCTTGCCGATTGCAACAGACTCTTCACGAAGCTTAGAGTGTTCACCACGTTCTAAATCTGAAAACGAGTTATTGGCAGCCTGATAAACGTTGTAGAACAGAAAACCACCTATCCCTAATAGGATCAGAAAAAATACAGAACAACCTAATAACAAACGCTTTTTCTTACGTTTCTTTCTATTTCTGCGTATACTTCTATTGCGCTCATCCATCTTAAACTCTCCATTTCTTTTCTAACAATGTGATTTCTAAGCTTCCTACTTTATCGTATAGCCTTTATAGCTTTTATTTTAACTAGGTGCATTACATACTATAATGAGATTACTATTGCTTGATTTAATTTCTATCTATATATTTGTATCAGGATACATTATAGCACAAAAGACCTTGATAATAATTTACAAATTTTAATATAAAAAGACTATCTTTGACACGTTTCGACCCATCTTTTGTTTTTATAGTGGTTAAAACGCTGTAAAAATATGTTAGGAGCATAAAATGTTATTAAAACACACGTTTATCTACTTCTTATCAAGAGGACTTCCAGGTCTAGTAAATTTCGCTGCAATTGCATTGTACACAAGGTTATTGTCACCTTCTGAATACGGAAAATACGCTCTTGTCCTTTCAGCCGTTGGCTTTGCTAGTACTGGTATTTTTCACTGGCTGCGACTTGGTTTGCTGCGTTTTGCACCGAAATATACGGAACAAGAAAATTTATTTCTAAGTTCAATATCGGCTGCCTTTCTATCTTTAGTAGGATTTTCTCTTATTTTATTTACAGGGCCATTCTTTTACTTTGCAAGAACGGACGAATGGCAAGCACTTTGGTTGATCGGATTAGGATTGTTGCTTGTTCAAAACTTATTCGACATGGCCACAGAATACTTAAGATCTAAACTATCGTCTCTTCTTTACGGAATCATCACACTCGTGAAAACGGTTCTCTCTTTAGGAATTTCTTTCTTATTAATTAAGTGGGGTCTTGAAGCTAGCTCTATTCTTTGGGGTCTGATTATTGGAATGATTGTACCTTTAGTATATCTCCTTCCAAGGTATCTTAAAAAAATTAGATTGCATCATATTGATTGGGATTTGGTAAAGGAAGTATTTCGTTACGGAATGCCATTAGTCGCAACCTTATCGATGAACTATATCATCTTTAGTTCGGATCGCTTTATCATCGGCTACTTATTAGGAACAAAGAGTACGGGTCTCTATTCTGTAGGATACGACCTTGCGAAACAGATTCTAGTCCTGCTGATGATGATCGTGAATTTAGCAGCTTATCCTCTAGTGATTAAAGCTCTTGAAACAGAAGGTGTTAAGGCTGCTCAAAAGCAGCTAGATCAAAACACCATCCTGCTTTTCTTTATTGGTCTGCCTGCAACTGCAGGGCTCATTCTGCTAAGTCCTGATATTACATCTGTATTTTTAGGGGCAAGTTTTAGAGAAGCTGGAGGAGTTATCTTTTCACTTATTTGTGTGGCTGTGTTTATTCAAAGCATTAAGACCTATTATTTTGACTTAGCATTCGAACTTGGTAAAAAGACGTTGTTTCAGATTTGGCCAGTCTTGATTGCTGGAGTTATTAATATCATTCTTAACTTCTTGCTGATTCCCCAATTCGGAATTAAAGGTTCAGCCTACGCGTCCATTATTGCTTATGTTGTTGCAATTATGATGAGCTGGTCGATCGGAAAGAAAGCATTTCCTTTAACTTTCCCTGGTCGTAATGTTGCAAAACTTTTTATTGCTACTTTCGGTATGGCTTTGTGTCTCTATCCGCTATATAACGTGAATGGAGTACTGTGGATGTTCTTAAAAGTAGGTATCGGGGGAATCGTATACGGATTGCTTGTTTACGTATTAAACGTAGCAAACTGCAGATCTCTGCTTCCTAAAGCATATAATAAATTCATAAAAAAGAGGGGCTGACCATTATGGTACAGCCCCTTCTTACTATTCTTAAACCTTTTCTTGCTTTTTGAGTGATAAGAGATGGATTAGAATGAACAAGATAATAAACAGCATCCAAAAGCGCGGTGACGTAAAATCTGCTCTGTATAGCGATGTGATACTTAGATGCAATGTGATTAAGAAGCCTACTTGAGCATATTTCCCTTCATTTCTCCGTTTAAAGAAGTACCACAAAAAGTAACCAATCAATACTAATGACAATATAAATCCAACCATACCATGCTCGTAAAGTACGTCGATGTAGACATTATTGGATGTCACGTATACTTTATGTATATCATCTGGGAAGTATTGTGTGATATTTAAATATTTGAACGAACCTGGTCCCATACCGAACAGCACCTGGAAAAAGGTTTGAGCATGATGAACGATCCAAACAAAAGGCATGAGCAGCAAGAAGAGTCTTTCGTGTTCTTGCATATCAAACACGGTATCAAGTCTTCCGATGACCGGCCCTACGAACTCTAACAGAAGATTCATATTCACTAGACCTACTAAGATAATAAGTCCAACCAATGCGGCTAACGCGTACAAAACCTTTTTCTTAAAAGGATTGTGTGTCGTGAAGATCAATAACAGGAATCCGCACGCTACTAAAAAGAAGTTCAAATACCCTCCCAACGAGAATGAGAACAATAGTATAAAGAGTGCAGGCAAGAAACTCCATAGAACATATTTTTTGAGCGAACTGAAAACGAGTGCACCGATCAATAAACCATCAATAACGAATGGCACCATATAACTTGGTTCGGATGCAAACGAGGTAAGTCGAAAATCAAAAAATAATTTTGCTCCCCCACCTACACTATGAACATAAGAGCGAGTCTGCATATCAAACATTGGAACTCCAACAGTTAAATGAAGAAGCTGCCAAAACCCGATAAACAAGAGAAATGAAACGGCAATCCAATACGTTAGTATATATTTATGTAATCGTTCGGCATTCATTTTATGGATTAATGGTACTAGACTGATAAGTAAGACAAAGAATAGTCCAAAGTTAATAATACGAGCAGGAAAATCGCCTTTAAAGTATTCACTATAAGGATAGCCATCTATCGTTAAGAAATTATAAACAGCGCTTAAAGTAGATAATAAAACCGGCAGAAAAAAGCAGATCAATACAACTAACAAATTCTTATCTATTTTCTGATTGAACACGAGTGGTAATTTTGAAGTGGTTTTTATGTAATACACCATAAACGCTACGGAAATGATAAGCGTCAATAATACAGATGCTGGTATAGGTCCAGTTAGTGCTCTAAAATCTTCTGATACGGAAAAAGGAATTAAGAAAATATAAAGATAAAAAATCCAGTCAATCCATTTGTCAAAGCTAGAAGTTTTCATAATGAATGATCCTCTCATAATAAATCTATCTCTATTGTAACGAAAAAAATGGAAATACATACATTTTTTCATGGAGAAAACGCTCCTATCTTGATGATAGAAGCGTTTCTTTAAGCTGATTATCTTGCACCGTCACCTGTAAATACTACTCGAATAGTACTTAATAAAATTTTGATATCCATCGCTATGCTGATGTTACGGATGTAATACTTATCCAAGTGCAGCTTTTCTTTAGCAGAAATATCATATCCACCATTCACTTGTGCCCATCCTGTTAATCCTGGTTTAACTAATAAGCGATCCTTGAAATCAGGAATATCTTTAGAGAACTCTTCTACAAACATTGGACGTTCAGGACGAGGTCCAACGAAACTCATGTCTCCGCGTAGCACATTAATCAACTGTGGAAGTTCATCAATACGAGTTGCTCGAATGAACTTACCTACTTTAGTAACGCGTGAGTCGTTCTTTTGTGCCCATTGCGGACCGTTGCACTCTGCATCCGTATACATGGAACGCAGCTTAATTACATTGAACACCTTACCGTTGAGTCCACAGCGTTCTTGGAAATACAGTGCAGATCCTTTGGATTCTAATCGAATCGCTACCATTGTAATCAAAACAATGATTGCAGCTGGGATGCTTAATAGTAAAACTGCCATTAAATCAATTAAACGTTTAGTAAAAAGAAACGTTGAGTCATTGATTTTAGAGTACTCTGCTATTTTATTTGTGTCAGCTTGTTGTGTATAGGAATTATAGTAATTATTTGTTTCAGCACGATTCATTGCCACTAACATTCACCTCATAGTTTCTTTCAATGATGACTATATATAAACCATTTCATATCATATCACACAACTTTCGTGTGTACATATGTTTTTTTTGTCAATTTTTTGTAACTCTTTCCTTGATCCTTTTCAAGGCGATACTCACTTTTTCGACTTTTTTCGAGTCTTTCTGGGTATACCTTGGTTGTGAATTTATTCCTTTACATACGATTCTTTACGACTGAAGTATAAATCCCCTGTTTATAAGGGATTCAAACGCAAAGGTTTATTGGTTTTACAAATTCTTAATAAAACATGATGTCTTCAATTACATTGTTGCCTTGCTTTCCAGAGGTGATTGATACGCACTACAGAATGCTCGCTTTCCATGAGGCTAACGGTTGAGGGCGCCTACCTCTTGCACATAGGTACGGCAACCTTAAGCCACTAGAAAGTCTGTTGTTAGTTGCTTTAATTTTTTTTAATTCCTTCTTTGACTGTTGATTGGAGTGGAGGGTGCGAGACTCCTGCGGGACAGGCGGGCTGTCCTAAAAGTGGAAGTGGCTCGTCCAGCCCCGACAAGCAAAAGGTGAATTGACAATGAAGGCGCTCTTTGCCTTTATGGTCCATTTAACTTTTGACCTCGAGGGGCTAGCCACTGCAACTAGACAGGTGAGACACTTATACGGAATCGTATGAATGTGGCTCACCGCCTGCCCCGCGGAAAGCGAGCAACCCGGAATGGAAATCAACTACTTTCGTCAAACAACTATGAATACGAAAACAGCCCTAAGAAAAAAGCATAAAAAAAGATGCTAATAAAGCTGAGCTTTACTAGCATCTCGTTTCATTTATTTGATTGTTGGACGACCGATTGAAGCATAATAGAAGCCGGAATTTTTCATATCATCTAACTTGTAGATGTTTCGGCCATCAATAATAATCGGTTCGTTAACTAATTCTTTTACTTTCGAAAGATCCATCTTTTTCACTTCATCCCACTCCGTTAAGATGATAACGGCATCACTATCTTTTACAGTTTCATAAAGATCTGTAGAATATTGCAGTCCTTCGATCTCTTTTGCTGCGTTTTCATAAGCGATCGGATCATAAGCGATTACTTCTGCACCCTTGTTCTTAAAGTAAGGAATCAGGTCAATCGATGGCGCATAACGCATATCGTCTGTATTTGGCTTGAACGCTAGTCCTAGTACAGCAAGTTTCTTACCTTCAAGATCAGGGTAGACTTCGTTCACTTTATCAGCAATTCTCATTCTTTGCTTTCCGTTAACTTCTTCTACAGCTTTAAGGATGCTTAGGTCTTCACCCACTTCTCTTCCGATGTGGATAAGAGCACTCGTATCTTTCGGGAAACATGAACCACCGTATCCAATACCAGCTTGTAAGAAGTGCTTTCCGATTCTTTTATCAAGACCCATACCTTCAGCAACTTTTGTAACATCTGCTCCAAAATGTTCGCTTAGGTTCGCAATTTCATTAATGAAACTGATCTTCGTAGCTAGGAATGCATTGGAAGCATATTTAATCATCTCTGACGTCTCAACGTTTGTTACAACGACCTCTGTGTTAAATGGCTCATGAAGCTTTGTAAGAACTTCTTCTGCTCGTTTAGACTCTACACCAATAACAGCACGATCCATATTCATTGTATCGTATACCGCTGAACCTTCTCTGAGGAACTCTGGGTTAGAAGCTACATCAAATTCAAACTTACCGTGTGAGTACTCACTAATGATGCTCTTCACACGTTGTCCTGTACCTACTGGAACCGTACTTTTTGTAACGATTACTTTATAACCGTTTAAGTTTTCGCCGATCGAAACTGCAACATTTTCTACATATTCTAAGTTCGCTTCTCCGGATGGTGCCTGCGGAGTTCCAACAGCTATGATGACTACTTCTGCATCCTTCATACCTTCAGCTAAGTTCGTTGAAAATTGAAGACGTTCTTCTTCAATATTTTTCAAAACCAATTCCTTTAAGCCTGGCTCATAGATTGGGATGATTCCTTGTTTTAGGCGTTCGATCTTGCCTTCATCTAAATCGATACAGGTAACTTTGTTTCCGATTTCACTAAAGCAAGTTCCTGATACTAGTCCGACATACCCTGTTCCTATAACACAAATATTCATTCTTCCACTCCCCAAAATAAACAATTATGAACGTTCTTTTACTACTTGTCTAAGCCAGTTTAATAATGGCTCTCCAATATCTTCTCTCTCTAAGGCGAATTCTACGGTCGCTTGAACAAAACCGTATTTATCCCCTATATCATAGCGTTTACCTTCAAACAGATATGCAAACACTTCTTGAATTCCATTTAATTCCTGCAACGCATCTGTAAGCTGAATCTCGTTCCCTTTACCAGGCTTTAAATGCTCAAGGATGTCTATGATCTCTGGCGTTAACACATATCTTCCCATAATAGCCAAGTTAGACGGCGCTTCTTCGATTGAAGGCTTCTCCACTAGGCTTTTTACTTTATATAGTCCGTTGCCAGAATTGAACGAGCTATCGTATTCAACAACTCCATATTTAGAAACATCTTTCGTCGGTACTTCTTGAACACCGATAACTGAAGAGTTACGTGCTTCAAATTCTTGAATAAGTTGTTTTAGACAAGGCTTTTGTGCGCGAACAATATCATCACCAAGCATAACAGCAAATGGGTCATTACCGATAAATTTACGTGCGCACCAAATAGCATGTCCGAGCCCTTTTGGTTCTTTTTGACGAATATAGTGAATATCAGCCATATTAGAGATTTTTTGAATACGAGCTAACTCTTCGTCCTTGCCTTTTTCTTTCAATGTTTCTTCAAGTTCAAGAGACTTATCAAAGTGGTCTTCGATCGCACGCTTTCCTCTTCCCGTTACAATCAGGATGTCTTCGATACCTGCATCCACAGCTTCTTCAATAATGTATTGTATCGTTGGTGTATCCACGATTGGCAGCATTTCTTTTGGTTGTGCTTTTGTTGCTGGCAAGAATCTTGTACCTAATCCTGCAGCGGGTATTATCGCTTTTTTTACTTTCATAATTTTTCACTCCTATTTTTAAAGGGTTCTATCTCTGATTTCATAGTAGTCGCCGATTATCTTGATTTTTTGACAGCATTGTAGGCGTAATTTACGAAACACCATGCTGAGTAAGGTAAACTTAATTTTTCGATGTTTCTATAAACAGCCCATGTTTTTTTAGCAGCCTTTACTTTGTTGCTCGAAATCGATCCTTCTACTTTTCGATAGCAAGACAAAGGAACTTGTAAGCCGTATGCCGTATAGCCATCTTTAAGAATGGATAGCCACAATGCAAAATCTTGCCGAGTACGAATGTTTGGCATCTTATATTTTCCTATTTTTTCAATATTCACCATTACGGTAAGGCAGCCAATGATCGTATTTTTTAATAGGTCATGATACGTTAAAGAGGGAGGGACTTTTACCTCAATACCCGTTGGGGTGCCATCCTCACTGACGATATCGTAATTCGTATAAGAAAACACGTAATCGTTCTTTTCCATAAAACTTAATTGTTTTTCTAGCTTTTCAGGCTTCCAATAATCATCACTGTCTAAAAAAGCTATGTATTTTCCATTAGCATTTTCAATAGCCGTATTTCTTGCTACTGCCGCTCCTGAATTGGTCTCTAGCTGAATGAGCTTCACCCTAGGATCTTCTGAAGAAATTTGTTTGATGATCTCTACTGTACTGTCTTTCGAACAATCATCAACAATAAGCATCTCCCAGTTTTGATGGGTCTGAGATTGTACGGAAGCTATTGTATGCTGAATAAATTTTTCTGCATTATATGATGGAGTGATTACACTCACTAATATTTCGTCCAATTCCTTACACCTCAATTTTAATACGTTTATGGATATAAAGCATACTTATTATACCCCTCTACTCCAAAGGTTACAAACAATCAAAAAAAGAGCGCTCCGAAGAGCAACTCTTATTTTAACGCAAGTACGCGTATTCGATAAGTGCATCCGCTAATGCGCGAGATACTTTATCTTTGAAAGCAGTGGTATTAGCTAACTTTTCTTCTGCTGGATTGCTGACAAATGCAATTTCAACAAGTGCAGCTGGCATTTTTGTATTTTTGATAACATAGAAATTACTTTCTTTTAGCCCTCTATCTCTTAGTCCTGTCGCTGCAATCAGATGTTTATGAATGATTTTTCCAAATGTAGGATCTGAGTTGTAATAGATATAGGTTTCCGTTCCATGAGCATCCTTGCTTGTGCTCGAATTGTAGTGAATCGACATAAACAGATCGGCATTCTGACTGTTAGCAAAAGCTACTCTATCGCTTAACGTTACGTATTTGTCTGTATCTCTCGTAGTAAGTCCTATAAAGTCTGATTGTTCGTTAAGCATTTTCACAACACGCTGCGAAATGTCTAACGTCAAATCCGCTTCATGTGTTTTGTTGCTTCCGACCGCACCAGGATCAGATCCTCCATGTCCTGCATCAATCACAACTTTCGTGATCTTTGTTACAGTTACATCTTGAAATTTATAATCGTCATAAGCTGCATTTGAATAACGATCCTTTACATGAACAACCATTCTGTATTTCCCTTTATATTTAGGAACCCAGTTATAAGAACTATTCATGCTGTAGTCTCTTAATATGGTCCATTTGCCCGTTGTTTCGTCTTTAACTGTGAATTTGTAAAGAGCACCGTTAGAAGAGGAAGCTGCAGCAGTTACTGGATATGTTTTATCGGAATAGAAAGCTGTAGCATTCATAGCAAAAGTTGTTAACTTAGCTTTTGGAGCTTCTGAAACAGTTAAGACTTTTTCATAATAATCGTCATATGCTTTTGGACTATACTGGTCCTTCGCATACACCTTGATCAAATAAGTCCCTTTTTTACTCGGTGTCCAATTGATCTGTGTTTTCGAATCAAAATTTTGTAGAACTGTTTCTACTCCTGTTGCTTGGTCCTTCACAACTGTTTTAAATTGCCCTGTGATGGAACTCTTTGCCACATGAGAAATTTTAGTGGTTTGATTTGTATAATAAAACGTTCTATCTGTTTTGAATTCTTGATAATCCGCTGTAGGATGTTCTTTTACTTCAACATCTTTAAACGTGTAATTATCATACGTATTCTTGCTATAACTGTCTTTCACATGTACAACTACTCGGTAATCACCCAGCTTTGAAGGCTTCCAAGTGATTTTTCCGTTTGGAGAGAATTCTTGCAATGTCTCCCACGTTTGGTCTGGGTGTTTCACAATAAATTTATATAGAGCAGTGTTATCTGACTTTGCCTTTGCAGTGATCACGTTGGACGGATTTAAGAAAAGGTCTTCTGTAGTCTGTAACGGATCGACCTCTGCTTTGGAAAGATTCTTTATTGTAATGTCTTCAAAACGGTAATGATCATAATCCTTTTTGCTCTTTTCATCTTTCACATGCATAACAATGCGATAATTACCAGGTTTTGGAGGCGTGTAAGAAAGCTTAGAATTGCTTGCATACTCCTGTAAAGTAATCCATTCACCTGTATCACGGTTATTTAAGAAGAATTTATATAGTGCATGTGATGTGCTCTCTGCACTACCTGAAATCGTTTCTTTGTAACCGACATAAGCCATTTTTTTTACGTTCAGACTCTTTGCAAATGCAGTATATGCAGAAGATACTTTAACATCTCTATAGTCATAACTGTCGTATGAAGCAGTACTTTTACTGTCTTTCACATGTACAACTACTCTAAATGTACCTTCTTTTTGTGGAACCCATGAATAGGATGATGATGTTGAATAATCCTTTAATACCGTCCACTCATTTGTCGTTCTGTTTCCAAGAAGATACTTATAAAGCGGTTGGTTATGACTTGAAGCTGTTGCCTTTACCATTGTAGAACTTCCAATCACAAGCGGATTTCCTACTGTCATTGCAGATACCTTTGCTTTTGAAATACCTGATTTTACAACAACGTCCTTATACGTATAAGAGTCATATGAAGCATTGCTTTTACTATCTCTCACATGAACAACTACGCGATAAGAGCCTTCTAATTTTGGCGTCCAAGTTGTTGAAGAAATAGAAGAATAATCTTTAAT
This sequence comes from Fictibacillus nanhaiensis, assembly GCA_016401345.1. Classification (GTDB taxonomy): domain Bacteria; phylum Bacillota; class Bacilli; order Bacillales; family Fictibacillaceae; genus Fictibacillus; species Fictibacillus phosphorivorans. The sequence continues at coordinate 28,932 of JAEACG010000008.1, forward strand.
TACTGCCCAAGTTCCTGACTTCTTATCTTGAGCATGAAATTTATACAGCGCTTGATTCGGACTTTTAGCAGCAGATGAAATAGAAATTGCTTTCCCTGCCGTTAATGGAGTACCAACTGTTAAAGAGGTAACTTGTCCTTTTGCAAGACTTGCGTCCACTTTAGGATGAAAAACAGACATAAACATAAATACAAAAAGAATGGATAATATTGATATTTTATTACGCATTACGTTCCCCTTACCCTTTATGATTTTCCTTTACCATGATCAAAATTGGTCGAAGTAAATCCCTCTCTCCCCCTTTTTTGGAAATTTCTATTCCAACAATATTATCGTCAGATAGATTTTGTTATTTAGACATTTTCCTACAAAATCTTCTATAATTTTATAATGTTTTCCATTTTTATGGAAGAGATTTAGGATAAATAATTCTAAAATTTTCTAATTTTATAGGAATTTAGTAGTTATTAAGTTGTTGAATTATCCAATCTTTTTGTAATTACAAGCATATATAACTGAATCACTCCAGCATAAAATGTTAATGCTACTGTGTTAAACGATCGAGATAAAATAGCTTTTACATAAAAATAAACGTAAAGAAAGACAAAAAAAACAGACCCCAAAGATACTTTGGAATCTGCTTTCGATGTTAATAAGATTATATTTTAGCGCTCTCTGATACGAAGCATTTCTTCACTTGTTCAATCACTCGCTGTTGTTGCTCTACTGTCATATTCGATCCAGAAGGCAAGCACACACCATTATAGAATAGATAATCAGAAATACTTTCTTCGCCGTGTGTAAAGTACTTTATTCCATCAAATAACGGTTGAAGATGCAACGGTTTCCACACTGGACGTGCCTCAATATTATGTTCATTTAAATAGTTTATAAGGTCCATCGGCTTAATTGTTGTTTTCTCAGGGTTGATTGTCAGAGCTGTCAGCCATCTTGTAGATCGGCCGAATTCAGCTTCTGGCATCATTTCAATCGCATCAATTTCTGAAAAAGCAATTTTATAACGATCAAAGACTTCTCTTCTCGCGTTCACTCTTTCATCTAATACCTCTAATTGAGCTCTTCCTACACCTGCAAGAATATTACTCATACGATAGTTATAGCCCATTTTGCTGTGTTGATAATGTGGTGCCTGATCTCTTGCTTGTGTCGCAAGGAATCGAGCTCTGCTTAATGCTTCTGTATCATCTGATACAAGCATCCCACCGCCAGATGTCGTAATGATCTTATTTCCGTTAAAAGAAAAGATGCCATACTTTCCTATTGTACCACTCGCTTTATCTTTGTAAGTTGCTCCAAGTGATTCAGCAGCGTCTTCTACAATAGGTACGTTGTAGCGATTACAGATTTCTTGTATCGGGTCCATATCAGCACTCTGTCCGTATAAGTTAACAACGATTACTGCTTTTGGAAGGGTGTTCGTTTCTTCCGCTTCTTTAAACGCTTTTTCAAGAGCAATCGGTGACATGTTCCAGCTCTCACGTTCTGAGTCGATAAATACTGGAATCGCTCCACAATAAAGAATGGGATTAGCACTTGCGATAAACGTTAAAGAAGAACAGAATACTGTGTCCCCACTTTTTACGCCTAGCAGATCTAGTGCAAGATGGATACCTGCTGTTCCTGAACTGATCGCGGCAGCACCTTTGGACCCCACATATTCAGAGATTTCTTTTTCAAATAAATCAACGTTTGGTCCAAGTGGAGCAATCCAGTTGGTTTCAAAGGCTTCGTTAATATATTTTTGTTCATTCCCGCTCATATGGGGAGTAGATAATAAGATTCTATCGTTTGCAGACATTTTTACAACCTGCTTTCTCATAAGATTTACTTATTTAATTTAATGACCTTCGCTGGGCATCCTACTGCTACGGTGTGATCAGGAATATCATGAATAACAGCTGCTCCTGCCCCAACCACTGCTCGCTCTCCAACCTTTACCGATTGAATAATCGAAGAACCAATACCTATGTGGGCATTCGATCCAACAGATACATTACCAGCAAGGTGAACGCCAGGAGAAAGGTGAACAAAATCACTGATCTTACAATCATGATCTACCGTTGCAGCTGTATTAATGATGCAATGTTCTCCGATCTCAGCAGAATGATTAATAACACTGTTAGCCATCACGACTGTTCCATCACCGATCTTTACATGACTACCAATTACAGCAGATGGATGTATGGCAGATCCGATACTACAGCTCAATTGACGTAGCTGAGATGCAATTGTCTCTCTTACGTTATTGTTACCAATCGCAATAATATGTTGATGTTCAGAATTTGTGATCTCGTTAATCTTTCCTAAAAGAGGAAGATCCTCTAACTTTGCTTCTGGATGATCATCATAAAATCCTGCAATCTCTTGACCGCTTGCCCTAAGGATATCCAGAACGACTTTTGCATGTCCACCAGCACCAATAATTACAACCATGTGGACCTCCTAATAAGAGATTTTCTTTTGAAGAAGTTGTTCGTTAACTTCTACATTCTTTATAATCTCTGCTACCTTCGAGCTTGTCGTTCCATCTCCATAAACATTATGCATAGTTCTCACTTTCTCAACAAAGTCTTGGGAAAGAACTTTTTCTAAGCCTTGAGTGATCGTCTCATCATTCGGCTGAACATCAATCACATTTCCACTTCTTTCACGGCCATTTTGTCTTGAGCCTATATTCAGAACTGGTTTTGAAAAAGAAGCAGCTTCTATAATTCCAGATGATGAGTTTCCTACTAGAGCCATACATTGCTTTAACACAGTCAAGTAGTCGAGATGCTGAAAGTTTGTAACAAAATCAAAACGCGGGTGATTTTGATACTCTTTGTATATACGTAAAATATGTTCAGTTCCCGCATCTGAATTTGGCATGATGCAAACTACTGATTTTCCGGTTTTCTCAACAGTACCTAATACAGCCCTCACCTGTTCTTCTATTCCCTGAATCTCTGTCGTTACGGGATGAAAGACTAAAAGAATAAAGTCTTCTTCTGCTTTAAGAGCATACTCTGCTTTCACTTCATTCCAGCTCTTGAGCTCAGCATTTTGTATCGTTTCAATACGAGGTGCTCCTACTGGATACACTCTCCACTCATCCTCACCCATTTTTCGAAGTCTTTCCGCACTTTTTTCTGTAGCAGGAAAGTGGATGTGTGAAAACTTTGAGATGGAATGGCGCACTGACTCATCAATGGAACCGGATACTTCTCCACCATGAAAATGAGCGATCGGTATGTTAAGATGTGCTGCAGCAATGCTCGCTGCTAGCATCTCTCCTCTGTCCCCCAAAACAATCAAAAGGTCTGGTCTTGATTGTTCAAGTAACTGCGTCATTCCGAGGATCCCAATGCCTATTCCTTTAGACATGTTGGCATCCGAGTCACCTTGAAGAAGCATATCTACTTTTCCTAAAATAGCAAAACCGTCTTTTTCGATCTCGTTTACCGTCATACCGTACTGCGGAGACAGATGCATCCCTGTAACAAGCAAGTTCACTTGAAAGTTAGTATCTTGTTGCAACCGTTGAAGTACAGGGTGATAGATGCCATAATCTGCACGAGTGCCTGTTACGATTGTGATTTTTTCAATACTCATAGAACATCATTCCACGTTAGTACATTATCTTCTTTGATTTCTGTTTTCACTGTTTTACCGATCAATAGTGAAAAGTATTTAGGTGGAATCCCTGTTCCTGGTCGTTTTACAGTTAAGTTCTCTTCAGTTAGAACATCCCCTGGCTTTAAATCTTCCTGCACAACAAGGCTTTTTCGTGCTACTGATTTAGTATCTTCTTCCGAAGGCATGCACCGCTTGATTCCATCACCTAAGCTCTTCTCGACATTACGAATAGCTTGCACAAGCTCAGCAAATTCTTCAGGATTCATCGATGCTTTATGATCAGGTCCTGGCAGGTCACGATCTAAAGTAAAGTGCTTCTCAATCACTTTGGCACCCAATGTTACGGCGGCTACGGTTACTTCGTAGCCTAGCGTGTGATCAGAATAACCTACTATTTTTCCGAAAGCTTGTTCCATCGTATTCATCACGCGCAGGTTAACATCTTCACATGGTGTCGGATAGTTAGATGTACAGTGCAGGATCGCAGTCTCTGTTCCTTTTAAAGCATCAATTGCTTCTTCTACTTCGGTAAGGTTACCCATACCTGTAGATAAGAGAACCGGTCTTTTGTATGTGCTGATTTCTTGTAAAAGTGGCAGGTTTGTCAGATCTCCTGAACCAATTTTGAAAGCATGCACACCGATCTCGTTAAGAAATTTTGCGCTATCCGGATCAAACGGAGTTGAAAGAAACTCAATTCCTAGCTGTTCGCAATAGTCCTTTAACTCAATATGATCTTCATACGACAGTTCTAGTTTTTTTAGCATATCTAACTGAGATTCCTCAGAACTCGTATTCTGTGTTTGATACTTTGCTTTTACAGCATACTTAGATACGAGTTTCTTGCTGTTGAACGTTTGAAACTTAACTGCATCTGCACCAATTTCTGCTGCTTTTTTAATCGATTGTTTAGCAAGCTGCATATCTCCGTTATGGTTTACACCAATCTCAGCAATGATATAAGCAGGTTCGCCGTGACCAATTTTTTTATCACCAATTTGAAACATATTAAACAGCTCCATCTATTAAGAGTACTTCTGCTAACTTAAAATCTATTTCATCATCTATATCAACGGATGACCTTTTGTCCATCACATATGGAATGACTTTTTCTGTATAAATCGCATTCTCGATCATGAGATGATGATGGTCTGTAAGATAGATCGCTCCATTCAGCTCATACACTTCAGGAAGGTCCTGTCTTCGAGTGGCCTTGTGATCAGGAAGTTCCATAAATGGAATCAAGTAATCCTCTTTTTTGACCCTCATTAGAAATGGATGTGTGTCTGCTAATGAAACACTGACAACAGGACAATCAGACTGCAAATAAAGATCGAGTGCCTCTCTTGCATGTTGCTCTGATCTGAGCGGAGAGGTAGGTTGTAAGAGAAGGACATGATCAGTCTCAAAGCCTTCATTTTCTTTTAAGAAATCAATCGTATGCTTTAATACATCTATTGTTGTTGCAGTATCTGATGCCAAATATTCAGGTCGAAGAAAAGGAACTTCTGCACCCCATTGCTTTGCGATTTCAGCAATTTCCTCATCATCCGTAGAGACAATCACTCTTGATACATTATCAAGCTTCAATGCAGCTTCAATGGAATACGCGATCAGCGGCTTTCCATTCAAGGGCAGAACATTTTTTCTTTTAAGGCCCTTAGATCCACCTCTAGCAGGGATGATAGCGACAATATTCATAAGATCCTCCTAAAAGGTAAGTCCTTGCTCATCAATAAGTTCAAAGATTTCTTGCTTTGTGATCAATGGACTGTTATGTGAAGAATATGCTTTTCGATCTGCCTTTTTGAAACCTGCAGGTGCTTGCCAATCAGCATCTAAATGTGAATAGATCGCATACATGATCTCATTCTCATAGGCTCTTTCAGATTCTTCTAGCGTCATCAATTCTTCGTACACTTTTTCACCCGGACGAACACCAACTTCTACAATGTCAGAAACGTCAGTAACCTTGCGTTTCTCTTTAAAGTCATCGATTAGTGTTTGAGCTAGATCTTCAATCTTTAGAACAGGCATTTTCAACACGAATACTTCCCCACCCTTTGCGAGTTCAGCCGCTCGTAATACAAGTCTTGCTGCTTGTGGGATAGACATCATGAATCGTGTCATTTCTCGATCTGTTAGCGTAACAGGTTTACCTTCTTCAATCTGCATTTTAAACAATGGAATAACCGAACCTCTAGAGCCCATAACATTTCCAAATCGAACACAAGAGAAAATCGTTCTTGCTGAACCCTTATAGTATTCAGCAGCTAAAATCAGACGCTCTGAAAGAAGTTTAGTAGCACCCATCGTATTCATAGGGTTTACCACTTTATCTGTACTTATAGAAACAACGCGTTCTACGTTATTCTCGATCGCTGCTTCAATGATATTTTGTACGCCGATCACATTTGTTTTTACTGCCTCAAAAGGATTGTATTCACAAGAAGGAACATGCTTAAGAGCAGCAGCATGAAAGATGACATCAATATCTTTCGTTGCATAATTTAATCGATTCTTGTCTCTGATATCACCAACGAGGTATCGCACGTTTGTGAAATCTGAAAGCTCATGCTGAAGTGCAAACTGCTTAGATTCATCTCTGCTAAAAATACGAACAACGGCAGGGTTTTGAGCAAGTACTTGTCGAACGATCTCGCTTCCTATTGAACCTGTCCCACCTGTAATCAGAACTTTCTTTCCTTCTAACATACAATCACCAATCCTCATGTTTTACTTAATTTTTGTTAAAAAGCTGTGTCTTGTCCACTAGCTTATCTGTCAGATATAAAGCAGCTATCAATGCAATAGGAAGTAATGTTCGAAGACCAAAGCTTTGAACTTCTGAAATTCCTAATAAATGTCCTCCATAAAAAACAACATAGCCCAGTGCTAAAAACTCAACTTTTCTTGATTTTTGATACAATCCATCCGTCATTCCCGCAAGCGCAAAGAAGAATAATGTAACAACTATGATTAGTATGGCGGTTACAAGAAGAGATTCGGTCATGATATTATCTCCAAAGAAAATGGTTGGAGCACTTCCGCCTTCTTTTCCATACATACGTTCAAAAATATATCGTTTAATAGAGGTATCGTCAGGTAATGGTCTGTCTTCAAATTCGATTCGAGTTGTAAGACCAGCACCTTGTGTAACAAAGATTCGTTTTAAGATACTTTCGACGAACGTAAAAGCACTATAAGGGTTCTCACCTGCGTTAAAAAATACCTTAGTAGCAAAATAGTAGACGACGAATACAAAGCCTGCTGAAAAGAGATAAACAAAACGCTTACGGCTTTTAATGACATACAGAATGAAAAATATAATAATAAGGAACAAAGTATTCTTATTGAGTGCTACAGAAGTAAAGATAACAGCCATAAGTGTAAATACGATCAACAATGTACGATTGTTTACTTTAAAGAAATTCTTCTTACTTAGCATTAAGATTAAGAAAAACGGAATAACCGTATTTGCTACAATCGTAAACGTATAAAAGAAAGGAATGCCACCAGCAACATCAGGACGGCTAAACGAAGTTTGCAGCGTCTTCCCTAATACGAGCTGTATCAATGGAATCTTGTCTGCAAAAGTGATCACATAAATAAAACAAACGGAAAATACGATCACACTGATCCATTTGATATAGGTGTAATTTTGAAATCCTTCTGAAAGCTTAAAATCTCGTTCTAGAAATATTTGTTTCACTTTGTACTGAACAAATAGACCGGCGATCATCGCTACGTATAAAATACTCATATAGATGCTGAACCATTTTATACTGTCCTCATTTGGGACATAATATCGCTCACCACCAAAAGCATAGAAAAGCCCTGCTGGAAGAATCATGAAGGTTACCGTAACATAAAAGGCACCTGAGAAACTTTTAAGCAGGTCTTTTTTATATGCAATATAAACAAATATTAAAAACAACACCCACGGGGCAAAGCTATAAAAAAACATTTCATTTCCTCCAACTGCAGCATTCTGTTTTAGTAATCCTTAACAACATCCATAAACTCCCCATAGTAACGGTAGATCTTTTCTATTTCTGGCTGGTTCTTTTCAGCAAGATCTTGAGGTTGCAGATAAAAAGCTTTAATATCGATCAAATCCTTAAAAATCTGATGACATGTTCCTAAAGCAGATGAATAAAAAGAGCCTAATCCTTCTGGTAGATAAGAATTTTTTGAAAGTTCAAATTCGATACATGTATGAATCGTTGTGACTGAAATGTTCAGTTCATTTTTTATCTTGTCCAACTTTTCAGGACTTTCACTTCGATGAGGGATATAAACCATTTCTGTATCTTGTAGATACCGTTTTACTTGGCGCAAATAATCAATGTATCTCTCTTCACTACCCATAACATTTTTCTCGCTAAGCGGTGCGCCCAAAAAGAAAAATACAGGCTTCTTTTCTTGATTCTTACTGATCGAACTGAAGTATTCATAATTGTTTTTGACGATCTCGATGTGATCTGATTTCAGATCAAAGGTCGTAAAGAACGCTATATTGGTTATTTCGTTATTTTTTGGTGCTTTTGGGGTTAATACTTTTTTAAATGCTGATTTAATGATGAATTTGGCCCCTGAATCTTGTGGCAATCTTCCGTTTGAGATCATCTCAAACATCCTGATGGTCACGTTACCATCGTCGAGTAGATAAACTTTCTTATGATTAACAGACACAACAAAATCTCGCATGATGTCTGAGCGATAGTCTCCAATAAAAATATAATCAACTTGGTGATATCGTTTAACAACATTACGCAAGCTGAACAGACGAGTAACCCACGTTACTTTTCCCGTTCCGCTTCCGATAATCTGTACATCTGCCCACTCTTCCTTTGAAACCATGTTTGCTATCTGTTTCATGGTATTCTCATTCTCAGCCTGCAGGATTAAAAGAACTGCTTTTTCTTTTTTAATAGAAAAATGGTGCTTTGCTTCTATTGCATTAATTAACTGTAAGGGCGATTCAATCATAAATATGTTCATAGCTTCTTTCACTCCTGGCTTTCAGCTTGCAACTTTTTGTTCAGATATCTTCTCTCTTGATAAAGGTTAAAAAGAAATCGAGTTAATTCTGCCGCTATCGCTGCGACTACAGCGCCCCATACTCCAATAATGGGAATTAAGATCAAATTGACTCCTACGTTGACGGTTGCAGCTGAAACACTGCTAATTCCTACGATCTTAGTGTTCTTGATATAAAATAATCGGGCTACGACAACAAAATAAAATCCTCTTACAATTTCAGCTGTTAGTAAAAAGATAAGTATTCCACTTACACCATTATATTTCGGCGGGAGCAGCCACTCAATAACTAATAACGAAAAGATGATAGCCAGAACCCCAAGTACAATGACACCTACTTGGAAATATTTCATAATTTTATTCGCTTCATTCTCTTTTGCGTCTTTCATCAATCTCGTATAACGAGGAACGAAAGCGTTATTCACACCTGTATATAGCATTCCCAAAACCATTGCCATTTGAGCCGCTAGTGAAAACCTTCCAAGTTCGTCAAGAGACACAAATTTCTCCAAGATGAATCGACTCGAAGCGGTAATCGCCCATCCGCTTATAACATGTGGCAATAAAGGAATACTGAATGCCAAGCTCTGTCTAATATACTGCTTTTTGAAGGACAGTCTTACACTCTTGTAGAGGACACCTATGTATCCTAACCCCGTTCCGATTCCTGCTATGATAAACGAAAACAATGCCGCTTCCGGCCCTTTATTCATAAAGATCACAGCAATACTTGTAACAGCCATAACAATTACACTTTTAATAATATTAATGACAACGAACGACTTTGCTCTCTCCTGTGCACGTAGGATGGCCATTGGAACTAGAGATAAAGAAGACGATAATGCAAAATATATTAAGATATCATAGTAAGGATCTATTGGAATATTTTTAAATAGTAATGGTCCAACGATTGGCTTTAATAATAGAAGTAAAGCAGAAATTAAACCTGCGAACACCACTGTAAACATTACTACAGATCCCAGATACTCTTTTTGTTCTTTACTGTTTTCTTTGTAGTCGTAATACAGTCTAGTAATCGCTCCGTGTAACGAAAGAATCATTAGAAGCTGCAGAATCCAAACATAAGATTGGACGGTTGTAAAAATTCCATATTCTCCTGGCGTAAAATATTTCGTGAAAACAGGTAAAAGGATGATACCTGTTAGCGGAGGTAACATCGTTGCAAACGTATACCAGAATGAGTTCACGAAAAATTTATTCGTAAGAAGTTTTTTTATCTTTGGTGAGTATTTCATGTATCGCTATCCTCGCAATTTTGTTTCGTCTTTTCTTTCGACATGTTTTTTTCAAAATCATCATAATCATACCACTGTATATCTTCATTTTAAACTAACTATATCCACTCAATACTTCTTCGTAGAAAGATTGATTATAGGTCCTATATGAAAAATGTTATATAAATATAAAATTATTCCAATACATCTCTAAAATTTAGTATTTTATGTTATAATTTCACTAATATTGTAATGAATTGGGAGATGAATTATGTTACTGGGGTTAAAGGCATCAAGTGAGTCTAATAAGACATTTAAAAGATTTAAAAAATCTATAGAAACAATTAATAAATTAGAATCATCTTATCAAAAACTTAGTGATCTAGAGTTAAAAGAAAAAACAATTCTATTTAAGGAAGCTCTATCTAATGGCAAGTCTATCGATGACATTTCAGAAGAAGCTTTCGCAACGGTTCGAGAAGCGGCATTTCGTGTACTTGGTCTTCGAGCATACGATGTTCAGCTCATTGGTGGTTTAGCTTTATTAAATAATGAAATTGCAGAAATGCAAACGGGAGAAGGCAAGACTCTAGTAGCAGCCTTTCCAAGTTACGTAAAAGCTTTAGAAGGAAAGGGCGCACATGTCATTACCGTGAATGAATATCTCGCCAATCGAGATTATGAAACAATAGGCAAAATTCATGAGTTTTTAGGATTAACGGTAGGTTTAAATATTTCGCAAATGAACCCTGTTGAAAAACAGCAGGCATACTTGTGTGACCTTACATATGGAACTGGCAGTGAATTTGGTTTCGATTATCTGCGAGATAATATGGTGCAGGATATCTCTCAACGCGTCCAACGCCCTCTTCATTTTGCTCTTATTGATGAAGTGGATAGCATTTTGATCGATGAAGCGAAAACACCACTTGTTATCGCAAGTAAATCAAGTGAATCTGCTAATTTGTTTAAAGTAACAGCTCTAGTTGTAGAAAATTTCAAAAATGATGTTGATTACAACTTAGAGGTCAATACAAAGCAAGTCTTTCTGACAGACGAGGGAGCAAACAAGATCGAGCGTGCTTTCGGAATCAATAATTTGTATGATGCAGAACATCAGCTTCTTAACCACTTTGTCAATCAGTCACTTAAAGCCCTTGTGATCATGCGTAAAGATATCGATTATATCATTCGAGAAGGCAAAATTATGCTTGTAGACCAATTTACGGGTAGAGTGATGGACGGTCGCAGCTATAGCAATGGACTTCACCAAGCGATTGAAGCAAAAGAAGGCGTTGAAATCACAGAAGAGAACCAAACATTTGCGACGATCACCATCCAAAACTACTTCCAATTATATAGGTCGCTGTCTGGTTTAACTGGAACAGCGCTTACGGATAAGGATGAATTTCTTCAAACATACGGTTTGGCTGTATCTGTCATCCCTACGAATCGCGATAGACAGCGAATTGACTTAGAAGACATTGTCTATGAAACATCAGAACAGAAATATAAGAAAATCATTGATACTGTTAAAGAACTATACAAAGAGAAACGGCCAGTCTTAATCGGTACAACTTCGATCGAGCAGTCAGAAAAGCTTGCTGAAGGTCTTAAGAAGGCTAGGATTCCTCATCAGCTACTTAATGCTAAGAGTGAAGAATTAGAAGCAGAAATGATCTCAAAAGCTGGAAAACAAGGCATGATTACCATTGCTACTAATATGGCAGGACGCGGGACAGATATCATGTTAGATGAGAAGGTAAAGCAAGCAGGAGGCCTTTTCATTCTGGGAACAGAGCGTCATGAAAGTCGTAGAATCGATAACCAATTAAGAGGCCGTGCAGGTCGTCAAGGTGATCCTGGAACAACTCAATTTGTTATTTCGCTTGAAGACGAATTATTCAATCTATACGATCAAGAGCTTATCGAAAATTGGAAGAAAAAAATAAAAACAGATGAAAACGGCCAAGTAATGTCACCTAAAGCGATCAAGTATATTTCAAATGTACAAGAAGCGATTGAGAGTATCCATTATTCGTCTCGTTCTCATATGTTGAAATTAGAAAGCGTTATTGAAAATCAGAGAGACACAATCTATAAGCTCAGAAATGAACTGCTAGAAACAGATAACATTCGTGATCGAGCAGAAGAAACCTTGCGCTCAACTGGACTGATGATCATCGAGCAAGAATGTCAAGAAGAATTGGTTGCCGAAGAATGGGATCTTCACCAACTTATTGCCCAATTAGCAGAGATCCTTCCCTTCGAACCTTTTAACATGGAGGATGTAAAAGGAAAAGAACGCTATGAAATCGAAGCTGAGTTCCTTCTGAAAGTAAAACATGCATTTCAACAGGAAGAACTGCTTCAACTCTGTCAGAGTGAACAGGTTCGTGGTGTTTATTTGCAGACGCTTGATCAGAATTGGATTCGACACCTTGAAAATATGCAAAACTTAAAAGAAGGAATTAACCTTCACAGTTATGGTCAAGAAGACCCGACTCGTGCATTTGAGAAGAATGGCTTTGCCCTTTTCAAAGATATGACTTTTGATTTGAACAAAGAAATTTTGAATCGAATAAAACTATTGTTGCAGATGGAATTTAATCAGAATATAAACGATCAAGCATTAAGCACCATGGAGGTTTAGTATGTGGTCATTATTAAAGAGAAAAAAAGAAGCTGATTCCTCTTCTAAAGAAATCAACAATCCTCTTGAGGAAACGGTTATAGAAGAAAAAGCAGGAAAAACTGAACTATTTGTTCATCCTGCCGTCGTGGTTAGTCCACAAGAAAAATATGTATTTCAATATTACCACCAACTGTTGCCTGATTTACAACCAAATCAGATCTCAATTAATGGGTATGACCTCATGGTGTTTAATGATTCTGCCATTATTGAAGGCTTTATTCGAAATACACTGCCTTCAAAGATTCGCTTTGAAGAAGTGATTCTGTTAGTCATGGATTCATCTGATCAAATTCTTGCTCGTAAAGTATTTGATTTTAATATGTTGGGAGAATTGCCTCCCTCTTCGTCCATACCATGGAAATTTTTATTTGAACCTGAAGATTTCCAGGTTCCTTTATCAGAGTGGAATTTATCAGACTGGAAACTTGCATTTGAGCTACAAAAACAACGTCCAACTTCCGAAACTCTTGAACTAGAAGCTTCTTGGGAAGAACGTTTGAGTGCAGACGAAAAAGAAAATTTAAAAAAGTTAATTTCGACACTGACACCTTTAAAGAATGAAGAAGTAAATCTTTTCGGATTAAAAGCAGAGAAAGCCACGGAAAATGGCATTGCCGTCACTCTTTTAATTCGTAATGGAACAAGTAAAAAAATCGAATTATCTCAACTGCCACTGCAGTTGATAAGTGAGGATGGAGTTTGTTTGGCTTCAGGAGTTTTTCAACTTCAAGCTTTCTCAATCAGCCCTTTCTCCAGTAAACCATGGACTTTTATTTTTCCTGAAAGCCTGGTTCAGCATATGCCAGAAGACTTTAGTGGATGGAAAGTACTTGTTCCTTCAACAAATTAAAAAACAAAAGACCAAAGTTGATGCTTTGGTCTTTTGTTTTTTTGTAAACATTGTTTTTCTTGAAAGTGATTGCTTTTTTTACTGATAAAAAAACGCTTATACAAAAAAGCGGTGTGTACCTAAACACACCGCTCTTCATTCTTAAACATCCTTGATTTTTTTTTCTAATTTCGTTTTAAGTTCTTTATGTTTTATTCCTTTTGCTTTAACAATGGCTTGATCTACGTATTTTATTTTCTCACTCTCTACCTGGTTTTGTTTTGCTTCATCTAATAAAGCTAATCCTTCCACATAGAAAATGGAATCTCTATTAAATTGCTTAGCAGGATATAAATAAGTAACTTTCATATCTTTCTGTACATTACTAAAAGGAATTTCTGTAAAGATTCCAGATTGTTTGTCTATCGTTTCTTCGAGTTCTTTTTGTGATTTTACAGCTGCTTTAATATCAAAAGGTTCTTTCACATGAACAGCTTCTGCTTCTTGTTGAGCCGTCAATAATATTTTTCCGGCACGAACTGCTTTATTAAAGGTATTCGCTGTCTCGATCTCTTGTTCAACTGATTTCAGTTGTCCTTTTAACCTCGTTTTACGCTCACCTTTTTCTAGTTCGTTCACCATACCAATCGCATGCGCGTATTCGGTTCTCGCTTTATCATACGGTGCATCGATTCCATTCAGATAGATGTTCTTGTCTTTATAAGCTGCTCTTAATTTAACAGACGCCTCACGTGCCTTTTCAACCGTATTTTCTGTTACTACTTTGTCATCATGTGATGCATCATAATAAGGGTTTTTTATTAAAAAGGTCGCTGCAATTGCAATGATACTAAATACAATCCATTTCCATTTTGTTTTCATATTCATTCCCTTTCATCTCACAACGTTCATCTACCATATTACCACTCGCTATTCACAATGTTCAACATGGACTGCGCTTTCTATACATGTCGTTTACAAATTGCTCCACATTTTAACACTGTACTTATAAAGTGCCTCATGTCCTCTCTTCTTAAATAATAAATGCTCCAAAAGGCCACAGAAAAGTGTCCTTTGGAGCATAAGCATAAATGGTTTATTTTGTAACGTTATAAAACATAACACCGTAGTGATCATATGCTTTAGATGACTTTACATCTTTCACATGAACGCTAAACTTGTATGAGCCTGATTTTACAGGAACCCATTTTAATGTTTTTTCAGGTGAATACTCTTTTAATACAGTCCATTTTGTTCCATCATAAATATTGAATTTGTACAATAGAGAATCTCCGCCTGTAGCATTCGCTGTAACATGAACAGCTGTGTTCATACGCTGTGGTGATAGAAGATCTGTTTTGACATTTTGAACGATCACTTGACCTGATGTCACTTTATAGTCGATGACTTTGTAAACATCATAAGACTTAGTGGATTCTTGGTCTTTCACATGTACGTTAATTCTGTAATTTCCAGCTGTAACAGGTTTCCAATTGTACACATTGCTAGCGGAATAGTCCTGCATTCTAACAAATGCTCCACCATCTTTTGAAACCCAGAATTTATACTTTTTCGAAGTGCCACCTTTTGCGTTTGCTGTTACTTTAATAGAAGTGTTTGCAAACTGAGGTGAAGCTTTATCCGGTACAATACTTTCAAAAGAAATGGGTGTACCAAATTGACCTGATGACGAAGCTGTAATTTTATAATCAAATGCTTTGTAAGAATCGTAGCTCTTTGTTGATAGCTGATCTCTTACATGAACGCTCACTTTATATGAACCAGCAGTTGATGGTTTCCAAGCGTATGTGCTCTTTGTGCTATAGTTTTGTGCAACTTCCCATGATTTACCGTTATAGATATTGAACTTGTATAGCTTTGTTGTTCCACCCTCTGCATTTGCTGATATTTGGATTGCAGTGTTTGTCAACTGAGGACTGGATTTATCGGTAGAAACATTCTTCATAACGACTGGTGATGTGATCTTGCCAGAGATTTTATAATCTAAAACACCATAATCGTCATAACTCTTTGAAGAACCAACATCTTTTACGTGTACACTGAACTTATAATCACCGGATTCGGACGGTTTCCAGTCATACGAGTTCTTTGATGAATATTCTTGTACTACTGTCCATTTTCCGTCCTTTAAAAGGTTAAACTTATACAGTTTTTCCTTTCCGCCATCAGCTTCAGCTGTAACTTTGATCGATGCTCCTGCAGCTTGTGGTGATTGTTTGTCCGCCTCAACACTCTTCATGTCTACATTTGAAAGGATGCTATAGCTTAAGGCACTATACGCATCATAATCCTTTGCCGAATACTTGTCTTTTACATGCACACTAAACTTGTAGTTTCCACCTGCTTTTGGAATCCATGTATACGTACTTTTTGTGGAGTAATCCTGAAGCAGCTTCCACTCCGTTCCTTCTTGTACATAAAAACGGTAGAGTTTATCGTATCCACCAACTGCATCCGCCGTTATAGTAATGGGTGTATTCGCAGCTTGAGGGCTTGCAATACTTGCTGACACTTCATTCATCTTAACTGAAGTATAATTATAGCTTTCCTTCACAATGCTCGTGTTTGGATAATAATAAGACAGAATATCTTGATACGGAATCCCCTGATTACCCATTACGTATGCGCCCCATTGGCTCATACCGATTCCATGGCCAAAACCTCCGCCGTTTACTGTGAACTTGTCTGAATCAGCAGTTACAGATTTCACGTAAGGGCTTTTCATTGTATATGAACCAACAAGACTACGAATATCATTGCTTCGATCTTCATAACGAAGTGTATGCTTTTGCAGCTTTCCTGAAGTATCCTTTATAAATTGATTCGTATCTGTTTTCTTTCTATAGTACTCAATATCAACATAACCTGTTAACAAGTCTTCTGCTGTGAAGGATGTTTTAAAGTTAATACCAGTTACGTTAATGATTCGAATATCAGAATTTGAAGCGATCTGAGTGCCGATTAAAGTCGATTTCAAATTCTTGATAAACGCTGCATCTGCTTCTGATACTGAGTTCCACCAAAGCTCTGGTTTAGACAAATCTCTTCCAATCATACTAATCTGTTGTTTTTTGATGCTATATGACCAATTCGTGTTCTTACCGCTCTGAATATCATAAGGATCTTGTTTTTTTGTGAAATACGCATATAACGGTGTTCCGTATGTATTTGTGTTAGATAGCATCATTCCTCCATTACTAGAATAATAGAGAGTTTCTGCATATCTACTTCCAAACTTAAGAACTTCACCATTTGTTTCATTTACAGCGCGGTTTGAATTGTCGTACCATGTGAAACCGCCATAAACTTGGTTAGCTTGGGTATCAACCATTGTTTTGCCCGCATGTCGCATGGCATATGTTCTTGCTGCAAGAGTACCTGCTTTTAACGTATTAACGTTCCACGTTCCGTGCATCTCTCTCGGGGTTACGCCTTTAACATAATCCTCTATTAACAGGGAGTTAATAGGTCTAACATATTTTCCACTCTCTACAACAAAAGTAAAAACTCCTGTATATTTCATACCTTGAATCGTTACAAAGTGGTCTGTTCCGTATTTAACAGGATGCATAGAAAAGGTTGAGCCATAAGATTTTATGAACGTTGTACCTTTGTAAAGATTCAACACCCCATATTCAACTTTAATCGTATACCCACTGCCAGAAATTGCTTGGCGGTCATTATCTACTATGTATTTGCCGTTCACCTCTACTGAGATACTGCTTTTGTTGCCTAAATAGTTTTGTAGTTTAACATTAACAACCTCGTTGTTTACTTCTGCTGATGCCTTTGTAGCAAATTGCTGTGAGATCAGCAGCCCCATAAGTACAAAGAATATTACTCCAAACTTCTTCATTTTCGCCCCTCTTTCTCCATTATTCTACTAAAAATGTATAATTATAGTATATTAACCTATTTTTGTTATAACAAGGAAAATTAGAAAAAAGGTAAAATATTGTTGTAGTCGAAACGGATATTCGATCCATTCAATTGAGGGATTTAAGTTCATTTATATTCTCTAATTTGCTCAAGTTATTGAGAAATAATCTTATGATATTTAAAAATAAGGAATACACTATGTCATAGAACTAATATTATTATCGGCAGTGCTAATGGAATCTTGAGTTAAATAGTCTAAATGGAAGACATCAAGGAACAAGTTTAGAAGTCTGGTGTAAATGAGAGCGTTATACACAAAAAAATACAGCTAGCTCTATTGAGCTAGCTGTACATCTTCATATTATTTCTTTTCACTTTTAATTAGATAAGCTACTAATACATAACGATCGGGAGCAGCACCCACAAAAGTAAAGGGATAACATGTACTTACCGTTAATGTTGCGCGAGGCATCGAAACGATCACTGAGCGGTCATCCTTATCCACAATACGTACTTTTCTAACTTTATACGTAAAAGTACCAGCAGTTGTCTCTACAACTAATAAGTCACCTTTACCCACTTCACCTAATTTGCGAAAGACTGTATCACGATGACCAGAAAGTACAGAATTGTCTTTTTCACCTGGCAGTACGCTGTCTGCAAAGTGTCCAACCCCTTTTTCTAGTTCATCTTCATTCGTACCATGATAGATAGGTAGAGCAGCATCTAGCTTCGGAATTCTTAACTCTCCCATCTGCTCTCCTATTTTTGGTCGTACTTCATATAATGGTAGATTACTTGTCTTTCCACTTTCTGTAGCACGATCTGTAGCCTGCACCTTTTCGTTAGTTTCGGTAAACGTTTTTTCTGAACCAAACTTGAACATCAGATATCCCTTTGTTAACTGATAGATGCTAGTTGAAGAGAACCATAAACCGCCAAAAATCAATACAACTGAAAGGATAAGCAGGATCCATTTTTTTCTCATATCAATTCCTATTTTACTGAAATTGCACGACGTCTAACCCATAATCCAAGAGCTAGCATTCCTGCCCCAAGAATCATGTAATCAGCATGGTATCCAGCTGTTTTTGGAAGCTTCGCACCATTAACTGTTTTCGCAGGTTTTTGAGGTTTTGCAGCTACAGGTGTTTCTTTGATCTCTTTCCCTGTATCTGTGATGATTTCAGAATCAAACATGTCAGCTGTAAGAATAAAATCAGCTAAAAACTCTCCATCTACTGCACTATACAACTCTACTAAAACACTATAGCCTTTTAAATCATCCATAAAGATTAATTCTTTATAGCTAATAGACGTTTTATTTCCGTCTTTATCTAGGAGATAAATATCTCCATCGAGTTTCAAAATTTTCATTAACTCACTTGTTAAGTATAAAAGTTCTGAAACCTGATCATCTGTCAGTTCACTTACACTCTCGAAATCTTGGAAAGCCATCATGCGATTAGCAATTTCGTCTAATCTTTCTTCATTCTCAGACATACTTAACTCTTCATCAAGCATTTCTAAGTGAGCAACTAAACGCTCTATTTCATCGCCAGCTAAACCAAAAGTGTCGGCTAAGAAGCTTAGGAATTCTTCATCAAACAATTCTTCGTCTTCCCACTCATAACCGATGTAGTCCATAACAGCGAAGTCAAGGTCATCTATATAAAGGTAGTTTTCTACAGAGTCCCCGTTTTCTTCTAATACTTTTACAACATCTGTTTCGTATTCTTCACTAAGTTGATCTACATTACTTAAGTCAGCTAAAATAACTTCACCTAAATATTCCTTCATCTCTTCGATTGATCCGAACTCATCTACACCATCTTCAAGAAAGCTGTATGTATTTAAGTACTCATTAAAATCATCTGCTGTAAGTGTATCCCATCCCCGTTCTGTACTCACTTCTTTTAAATAAGTATCTAAATCTGTCTCGTCGATTGCTGCTGATGCTGGTGATGGTGACGCGAAAAACCCTAAAATCATTGCAAATGCTAAAACTAACCCTACCAACTTTTTCACGCAATAGCCTCCTGCCAAAATATGTTTATATTTTACTAATATAGTATAATTCGTAGGCACAAAATAATATATATAATATTGTAGACAAATTTCGACATACCGTTATTTTAAAGGGTTTAACTGGGTTTAATTAGGACTTTTATACGTAGTTTCTTTATTTATTTTAAACAACTGTTTAAAAGTATGGATGTCTTTCATATAATGGTCTGGTTCATCCTTAAAGGTAGATGATTGAATAGTGGGCAGCCAATGAACACCAACCGTCACTACTTCAGCGGCTTTCCCTGCAGCAATATCCGCATCACTATCTCCAATAAAAGCTGCATCATCTTTAGATACACCTAACATTTCTATAGCTTTTAAAATACCCTCTGGATGTGGTTTAGGCTGATCTACATCATCACCTGAAATAAACACATCAAAATATTTCTTCATATTTAATTTTTCTAATGAAAGTTCTAAACTTCTTTTTGCTTTACCTGTAACGATTCCTAACAAATATCCGTCTTCTTTTAAGAGGGATAGAAAATCATGCATCTGTTTGTTGTTGTCAACTAACTCTTCATGCTTTTCTTCATAGTGTAAGTAATATCTTTCAATGGCTTCATCTGTATTCGGATGAGTTAGATTTTCGCGAATAATTCCTGTTTCAGACGGACCAAACATACTAATTATGTCCTTTTCCGTAACGTCTTTTTGGTCATATTCCTTAAAAACTGACTGAAAGGCATAAAAACAAACAGGTAATGTATCTGCCACTGTTCCATCAAAATCAAAAATAAATGCTTTCATAAAATTCCCCACTGCTTTCCCTATAGATTTGTAATTTTATTCATATTTCGCACTTTTCCGAAGAAATCCTTTAAGCTTGTTACAACATGCTTTAACTGGTTTCTAAATTTCCACAATGGGTATTGTAAAAATTGTCGAGAATAAACATATGTTCACTTGTTTTTTAAAGGGTTAAGCGTTACATTGTATATAGTAAATTTTTCAACATGTCAACGCATTTCTTCCAGAACATAGTTTTCAAGATAAGGAGAAATTAATGAATGAACAAAATTGAATCACCAACACAAAAGATAACAGTTCTTTTAACAGATCTTGTTCTCATTACGCTTTCGTATTTCATAGCCCTGTTACTAAGAAGACCCGATCTTGAGGTTCGAAACTGGGACGCATCTTTAGCTGTCCTGCCTTGGATTCTCGTTGTAAGTCTATTTTTCTTAGCTGCTTATGAAATGTACTCGTTTCACCGTAAGACCATTTGGGATATCTACAGCAATATTTTCATCGTAACCACCTTTATCATGTTCTTTACGATGGCAGCATCGTTCATGTTCCGTGCGTTCGCCTTACCGCGTTCCGTTATCTTACTCGCATACTTGTTATCAATCGTTCTATTAATCTCGTTTAAATTAATACTAGTGAATACATCACGTAAAAGTAATGAAGGAACAGTACTTTTTGTTACAAGAGAAGCTACAGATGAATTAAAATATCTCTATCCTTCATTAAACAACATGTCTGTAAAAACAATCAGTCCGGATTCTCCATTTGATGATGTAGCTGAAGCTCTCTCATCCGCTGATTGCTTAATGATCGGCCCAGATTGCCCAGAAGAAACAAAATCCAAACTCATTTTTTATTCAATGAAAAATGATAAATTGGTTTATGTTGTACCATCTTTGTATGACTTACTTGTTTCTAAATCAGTGATTACATCACTTGATGATACGATGATTGTTGGTGTTAAGCCTTTCGGACTTACATTTGATCAACTATTAGTGAAGCGCGTGTTTGATATCACCTTGTCACTCATCATGCTGATTGTTCTATCTCCTCTTTTCTTACTAGCAGCTATTGCCATTAAGATAGAGGAACCAAAAGGGACGATCTTCTACAAACAAGAAAGAGCTGGAAGACATAATCGTCCATTCATGATCTACAAGTTCCGATCAATGGTTATGAATGCAGAAGCATTAACTGGCCCTACTCTAGCTGAACAGAACGATAACCGTATCACAAGAGCTGGTAGATTCCTACGTGCAACACGTATTGATGAACTGCCACAATTAATTAACGTCCTAGCAGGACACATGTCTATCATTGGACCACGTCCTGAGCGTGAGTTTTTCATTCAGCAGTTCACGAAAAGCAACAAATCATACCAATACCGTAATACAGTTAAACCAGGAATTACAGGTTACGCTCAAATTATGGGTAAATATACAACTGACGTTGAAAACAAACTTCGCTTTGATTTGTATTACATCAGAAACTATTCGTTTTGGATGGATCTAGTGATTCTGCTACGTACGATTAACGTAGTACTTGATAAGACGAAAGCAGAAGGTGGAGCAACAAAACCGGCTAAAGAAACAAAAACTATACAAATGTAATAGTAAAGGACAGGAGAATACTCCTGTCCTTTTTCTATGTTTTGGATATTACGGTAGAATATAATCATCATTCCCTATTGATGAAAATATTGTCAAATATTACGATATAAGAGTGAAACAGATCGAATTTTCTTTAGGGAGGAAAAAAATGAAATTTGTTTTAAAAAGTCTTGTCCTTTTTTGTATGGTTTTCACTGCGATTGCCTTCACTCATGCAGACGATGCATCTGCAGCAGCCTCAATTAATAAAACATACTATGTAAAAGGTGATGTTGTTAACATTCGTTCTGGAACGGGAACAAATTATCCAACCGTTACACAAGTAAAATACGGAACAAAGCTACAAGCTTTTCAATACGCATATAACAGCAAAAAAGAAGTCTGGTACCACGTTACTTTGCCTAATGGGCAGAAGGGATGGATCGCAAGCTGGCTGATCATGTCAACCGCACCTGCTTTTACTCCTATTAACGCTCCACTTATATCTCAAATGCCTGAGCTTCCAAGAGGATGTGAGGTTACAAGTCTTGCGATGATGCTTCATCATGCAGGTAAAAAAGTGAGTAAGATGACTCTTGCCTATGAAGTGAAAGAAGATCCAACACCCTATCGTAAAGTCGATGGTAAAGTCTATTTCGGAAACCCTAACGTTGGTTTTGTAGGAAATATGTATACGTATAATAAGCCTGGTTACGGTGTGTATAACAAACCCGTTGAAAGCCTAGCTAGACAATACCTTGGAAGCCGCGTCGTAAACCTATCTGGTCAATCCTTTACAGAGGTCAAAAAACAACTCGATAAGAAAAAACCAGTGTGGGTCATAGCAAATTCATGGTTCACAAAGCTTCCGGAATCACAGTTTACATACTTTTACACACCACAAGGTAAGATTAAAGTGACGTACCGTGAGCATTCTGTACTTGTAACAGGTTATAGGGGTGGGTATGTTTATTTTAACGATCCACTTTCAAACCAAAAGAATAGAAAGCTTCGATTAAACAATTTCATTGCCGCTTGGGAACAGATGGGTAAACAAGCGATTAGTTATAACTAAACAAATACAGAAAAAAGCCAGCGTATCTTGCAACGCTGGCTTTTCTTCCATTAAGCTTAATATAGGAAGCAATCATTTTATTGGTTTCATGTTATCGTTGATGATTTAAAATACATCATACGATTTCTTATCATGATAGTGTAAAAAGTTAAATTTTTCTGCGTAATTTTTGCTTTTACGTTCCAACTTTGTAGACACCGTCATAATTTGAGTTTTTCCCATTTGTTGTATCTTTTTCAACTTACTAATCTGATTCTGAGCCCACTCATCTGTTGAAACTTCATTGTAATCAAAACCTTCCCACATGAAACCATCCATATACATGTGAGTATGCTGGATAGTTTCCATACCCCAATTCTGTACCATTAGGAGATTCGGAAATTTTCGATCACTCTTATCTAAAAAAGCAAGAAGTCCACCTAATTGCTTTTTATATATAGCAGCGTTATTCTCCAAATGTTCGTTGTCAATATTCCCAACGGTATCAAAGAAAACACCATTCATTCCTTTTGAATTAACTTGTCTTTCCATTTCATCCATTAAGACTTTATGATAGTGAACACTCGCTATATCCATCAGATAAGAATCCCATTGCTCATAATGAACTCTAGCACCACTTCTTTTGAAATAGTCACTATCAGCTAGAAGTTCCAATCTTTGTTTGTTCCACGTCGGTGTTTCCATAACACTAATATAACCAAGAACAATCGTGCCATTTTGTTGAAGATATTGAATCTGCTCTTTTGTGTATAGCTGTGGTTCGATCACAACTAAATCGTAACTTCTTAACTTCTTAAGAATGCGATCTGTTGGTGCCGAATAATAAATCTTGTAATTTTTGACCTGTTGCAACGTACTTTGTCCACTTTGAGCGGAACTGTGTTTAGGAAGTAATGAAAAAAAACAAAAGTAAAGATTGCCATGATTAATAACCACTTTTTCATAAAAAATTCCCCCGATTCATACGAGGGATGGGTTGGTTTCGCGGACTGGCAATCTTTATTCTATTGTTAGAATCGAAGACCCATATCTTTGCGTCCTTGGTTTTCACCAAGTTTGCCCATCACCACAGTATTAAATTAATTATTTCCATTTTATAGGTTTTGAATTCAAAAAACAATAGTTGAATATCTAGTTTTTAGAAAGATTGGAAATAAATCTTTCTAAAGAATTTTGATAATGTTTAGGATCTCTTTTTGTGAAAATATGAAAATCAGCTTCGCCTACATATGATATTAATCGAAGGCCACCAAATGTAAAAGAAAACGAAGCCCCCACAGCTATTCCTACTCCATACCAATCAAAACCAAGCGGGAGCAACAATAGAGTGAGTACAAAAGTTATGATGAAAAATATGAAAGTAGTTATACAAGCTCCTCTTCGATCATCGAAGTATAGATGAAGAAGTGATAGTGTTAAAACAAGACTAATTGAAAAGACAGCTACTAGTGTAATCGGCATTAATTCAAAGAAATCAGCACTCCACTCGAACCACGTAACAAACCGAGGCAGCAATAAGAGGACAAGTAGAGTAAATAACCCTTGCGTTCTGATAAGACGAATCACTTCTTCTTTTAAGACTCTAATCATCACTTTCTTACTTTCTTGTATTTGATCTAAACTTCCACCTTCATTCACAAAGCCGTAAAACGTCCAATATTTTTTATAAAACCTTGTTTCTATAGAAACTATAAATGTCATCATCGTAGGAATAATAGTCAAGAAGGACCAAAATAGAGCTGTATCATAATCAGGGTGATAACGAAATGTATGTAGAACATTCACCGATCCCTCACTAAACCAAATAATCCAGTTACTGACCCAAAGCCCTAAACTATAAAAGACCCCTGTTAATAGTAAGTCAGGGTATTTATAGGTATACCTTACAAACCCCCATTGATTATGTAAGGGACGGTCTGGAAAACTGATAAATAGATGGTATAAAAGCCAAAGAAGTGTAACAAGCATCCCGAATGTAAAAATACCTAGCATGAGGGCGGCTCCTTTTATAACGGGAAGAGAACGTACAAGGTCTCCTATTGGCAACACCCAAAAGACAACTACTGTTATTAGTCCCCCGAAAAAAAAGGCGTACACAATATTCATATATTCCTTTGTCGCTGTGCTATATAAAAATAGTACCCAAATGAGGTTCATAACTAAAAATAATATTAAGACTAGCCAGTCGTACCAAAATGGTATGGGAGTTAGTAAAGCAAATGGAAGCCATAAAATAAGAGCTAAACCACATGTCACTTTTGCCAATCCAACACTTGTTGCAGCAACATCTTCAATTTTCCCAGCATAGAACAGGTCTGCTATGTATCTTGTTACCACGAGCTGAAGTGAAAAATAAATCACTTGTGAAAAAATAAAGGTGTATGAGATCGAAACGACAAACAATTCCCTCGTACGAAGATCTATATTATAATAATTCATTCCCCACTGAAGAAAAGTTAGAACAGCAATGGTGATCAACCACGGTCCTGAGGTTAGAAGGATGGTAAAACCATATGCCTTCGCTCGGCTAGAAAAGTAATCCTCTTGAAACATTTTTTGAAGTTGAAATCCTATTCCTGCCATTGTATTCCTAAACCTACTTCCTTATAAAGAGAACGATATCTCTCAATGACTTCACTTAGCTGGTACCTATGCTTGACTCGATTCAATCCATTTCGCCCATGAAGCTCAATTAAAGATGGTTCTTCCACATACTTTTCTATACTTTCTGCCACTTGTCTTGGATTTACTGGAGGAACGACAAAGCCTGCTGGTCCGAATAAATCAATATCACCACCTGTAATCAGTTCTTCACAATCTCCAACATTCGTACTGACAAAAGGAATACCGGCAGATAAACCTTCTAAAATGGCTAAAGGCTGCCCTTCTGAAATACTTGTTAACAATAATACATCCAGTTCAACTAACTTTGATTGCACATTGATCTTACCCGTAAATGTTATAGAGTCCTTTAAACCTAGCTCATTTACTAAGTTTACGCACTCTTGCACATACTCCTTGTCTTCATCTAATGGCCCAAAAATGTATAAATCGAATAGGATATTTCGTTTTCGCAACATATCGGCTGCGTATATCATTGTTATAATATCTTTAATAGGAACGACTCTGACGATGGCCCCTATCTGAATAGGAGTTTCATTAGAAAAGTTCTTTCTCTGTAATGAAGAATCTGAAAGTGTTACCCCGTTTGCAATTACCAGTTGCTTGGATTTAGGCGCTCCCAAACGCTCTTGAATCTTTGAATTTTTTTGAAATAGCGTAATTAGTTGTTCAGCTCGATCATAGGCAAGTTGACTTAAAAAATAGAAAAATTGAATCCATCTGTTTTTATAGATCATTGGAATCCAATCTGATTTTAATATCTCCTCCTCTCGTTCTCGAGAGTAAATCCCATGCTCGGTAACAAGTAACGGTATATCTTGTTGTGCGGAAAGATAAGCTCCTAATACACCTGCATAACCAGTAGACGCAGCGTGCACAATGTCATATTCATCAAAGTCGCTTTGAAGTAGATGAATAATGGGTTCATATTTATTACGAATCATCCAGAAGTAATCAATGAAAGAGCTTTGGAGCTTTTCTTCTTTATAACAAACCTGAACAATTTCCCAAAATTCACGGCTTCTAAAGAACCCCGATGGATTGCCGATGATACTTGTATCCCCTAAGAAACGCATGGCTTTCCCAGATGTATCTTTCGACAAAAAGAAGGATAGTAAGACGTCTCTATTTTCATCACTCAAATTAGGATAGATTGGGTTTTCTTCCTTTACTTCCAACTTGTAAACCTCAACTGATTTTCCGTTAGCAGGAAGTTTGTATTTCCAATCCTCTTTCGTTATGGCAGAACCACTTGGCATAATAGAGATGATGGTGAAATCAAACTCAGGCATTTCACTAATTAGAGTATGGATCCACGAAGAAACTCCTCCGCTAACAAAAGGATAACTTCCCTCGGCTATGATGGCTATTTTCACCTATGACTCACCTCTCTTAATAGGAACTATCGTTTTGCCCTTGAAAGTTTCAATCGTATAAAGCCCATTAAATCCTTTGATACCAGACACTTTATACCCATCAAAAGCACCTGTTTTCAACGTTTCATTGTCGTTTAGACGAATTAGAAATACACTTGGTGAAACTAGATTTTTGCCATAAAGAATAATCTTGTTTTCTTGGTAATCTATCTTCATTTCGGACTTACTATAAGCTCTGTACAGCTTTTTTGCTTCTTGAGCAGTAACACCTTTTAAAAACGGATAGGTTTCATAAATCTTATTCAAATGTCGATCCAGTTCAACATTTAAATCTGGCCATCTGTATCCTTTGTTTCGATAAGGATCCAACAAATCATCAGGATGAATAAAATGTGAAAAGATTCCGGCATTAGCTAGTGCGTCAGCATATGAAAACCGTTCATACAGATCAGGAGCGTATCCACTGGAAACACGAGGTAAGTGAAAATAACCTGCGTTGTCGTCGTAGCCAAATTCTTGGATAAACGAACCTTGTTCAGTGCCGCCTAGGTATAAAGAAGAAATCGTATTAATAGAAGGTGCGCTTCTCTTCAATGCTTTTAGTCCAGTTGTATTTATTACATTTGAAGGTGGTACATAAGTTTTAATCTTATATTTTGGAAATAAGTTCTCATGCATTTTCATAACTTGGGTTGTAGCATTTTCCATTTGTTCTTGATTAACCCATGGGATATATCCATAATCTTTAGCTATCGGTTCGTTCTTTGTCACAAGAGATTGATGATTATATCCATGTAGACTTAACTCGTCTCCATTTTGAAGAGCATCTCGACCGTAAAATAAAAATTTCGCTTGATTTTGTTTGATTAACTGTTCGGTATTCAGTCTCTGATCGGAGCGATATGTTCCGATAAAAGCATGTGTGTACTTTAAACGATATTTATTTTGTAAATCCTTCATATCCGGCCACCAAATGTTCTTAAAAAAAGAACCAACACTTGTATTGAATGTCGGGGTGATATTCTCATGATCACCGTCAGGAAATGGAGCAGGGAAATCATCAATAAAAAAGACACTCATTTCAAGTCGCCCAGAAACAAACCTGGGTGGCAGTAAGGAAAGAGATTGTAACAACAGACCTCTTGCGCCTTTTCCTTGAAGCATGGTTCCGTTCCAATACGCAACTTTCCCTTTTCCGTAGGAATGATACCAAAGTATAGGTGTTCCTTGGCTTTTTACATAAACTTCACTGTCATTCTGTAGGGTAAGATCAAGAGAGTTATTCGGTATTTTACCGTCTTGATCTTCAATATCAGGATAAATAGGGGCAAAAGACTTTGTAAACGTAATACCATTTAAATCGTCTTGATGATAACCGTTAACCTCTTCAATCCCCATCACATCATTGAGGTCAGGATGGAAAAAGCGTAATCCAACAAATAGTCTTCCACCTTCATTAACAAAAGTTCGAATATTATCCTCTTCAGCTATCGCTTTTTTCTCATCAAGGATAATAACGATTGTATAAGGAGTAATAGCGACCTGGTCTAACGTTTCAATATAGGAGTAAGACAATTTCCCTAGTTCAAGCGATTTATTCAGGTGGCGTAAGGAGGGATTATTCTTAAGAGATTTTTCGTTTCCTAACACGAGAATGTTTAGTTGATCACCTTCAACATCTGACAAAACAGTTGGAAGTAAACCATGTTTCATCATTTTTATCTCCTGTTGAGGAAATAGCCAGTGAATCTCTCCAATTCTAGAAATTTGTACAATAATTAAGCAGAGTAAGGTGATAAATAAAACTGACCAAACCACTTTATTCGTGTCTTTCATCGTTCTTCATCCCTTTATTAGTTCCAGCACAGACTGAAGTCTTAATGGAATTCTTTCTGAGTAGTGTTTCTCTATTTTTGCTAATACTTTATTGATTTGTTTCTTATCATGAGCCATATAGTAATAGTTAAGCAGAATGAAGTAACATTCGGCCGTATTTGGGAAGTGAGAGATTACCTTTTCTGACAATGAAACTGCCTGATTTTCTTTGCTGTTTTCCCAATAAAATATGGCTAATTGCTCGTAGAACAAAACCTCGTTAGGAAATTGTTTAATCGCCTCCTTTAAAAGGTTTTCATAGGTTTCTTTCTTTTCTTTCAACAAAGTATCAGAAACAACATCACTCGTTAGATAATCTTTATAGACATACAAAATATTCTTGTAGCCTTGTATGCTGCTATTCTCACGTAGTGATAACAACATGTTATTAATAGTTGTTTCATACCGTTTATTTAATAGATTTAAAGCTGTAGCAGCATAGTGTGCTGTTTCTTTATTTGGCTTACCAACTGCTACCTTTAAATATTTGCCCTGCTTAGGTATTTTGTTCTCCATTAAACGAACGACTAAGTCTTTCCCAATATCATCTACCGATTGCATAGCTGCGAAAAAAGGAATAGATTCTCTTCTTTTTAACGAGAGTAGTCCCACCTCATTAAAATTGTTCACATAAAAACGTTCATGGTGAATATAACGTTTTTCTTTTCCTTTGCGATTTGAAAGCTTAATGACTACTAAAACCCCTAATGCACCTAATAGAGGAACAAACAAACTAATAAGCAATAGCCAAAAGTAATCTATTTTTCTTTCTGTATCCCTATTCTCTTTTTCAATCCGTTTTTTTATGATTAAAATAAGAATGCTGTTTATACAATATAGAAAGATGA
This sequence comes from Fictibacillus nanhaiensis, assembly GCA_016401345.1. GTDB lineage: Bacteria > Bacillota > Bacilli > Bacillales > Fictibacillaceae > Fictibacillus > Fictibacillus phosphorivorans. The sequence continues at coordinate 58,475 of JAEACG010000008.1, forward strand.
AATACTTTACCATATTATTTTAGAACCTCCAGCACCACATTTTTTAATCTTTTCTCAATGACTTCTACATTGTCCTTAGACGTTCCTGGCAGTAGAATAATTAATTGATTCGCGCTGGGGTAATAAGAAATTAAGTCGACTTCTCTTAAATACTTTCTAAGTGCTATCTCTACACGTTGCAAAGTAGGCAGGTTTAAAGGCTTCGTTTTATAGTTGACATAACAATAAGGTACGTTAAATTCTACTAATCTCGCTTTTTCTATTTCTATGCGTTCTTTAAAAAAAGAGGGCTTAAATACTTTAGTATCTGGATAATACTGCTGTTGTTCTTGTTTTTCAGACTTATTCCAAGTCTTCGTCAATTGTTCCGAGATAATTTCAATCAGCATATGTAACATAGATAATCCTTCATTACTTAGCCTAGAAAGATCAAGTTCCTGTATAACGATAATCTGTCTGATCTGATTATTAATTTTTATAGGAGCTGCCAACAATGGAGCGGTGTCTTCATCTGTAATACGGCGAATCGTAATACTTTCGTCCTGAAGCAATCTCTCGTAAAACATAGGTGCTGAATCTATAAATATGGTTTGAGGAAGCAGCTTTTCTTCTCCTTTTCGCACCTTTATGCGTAGAGCTCGTAAACTTTGATCTACGTGATAAACACCAAGGGTTTTTGCCCCATAATAGGTCTCAAGCGTTTTTGCTACTTCGTTAATAAACATCTCAACATGATCTTGATCAAGTGCCTGCAGCATCTTATAAACGTTAACCATTGTCATTTCTGAAGCAAGAATTTTCTTTTCTAGTACATCATTTGTTTCATTAACTGTGTATAAAGTAGTAACAGCTTGTTCAAATTGTGCTTGAAGCTCTGCTCGCTCAGACTCTTTATCTTCATACCGTTCTCTGTACCGAGTAGAGTATATGCCACTTATATAAGCTGTTAATAAATAGATGATGGCTGAGATAGAAAAATCACCAAAGAAGATGTAGGAATAAATATCTTCGTTATTACTCCAGGCACTCACTAAGTGAATGCCTAGTATTATACCTGAGATTAATAAACCGTACAAAATACCATACCTTATACTAAATAAAAGTATGATAATAACATAAGGACTTGCTGATAACTCAGAAAAAGAAAATACGAACAAATCTATGATATATAGGATGGATGAAACAACTAAAAATTCTGACCATTTTATCCAGCTTTTATTGTTGTTGTACATAGACGTTACTCCTGACTCCTAATATAAAACCACTCAAACGAACCAAATATACCCAAACACAACTTGATAATATTACCAAATTCACACTTAGCTTTCAATAGATAGATACTATAATATCGGTCAAAATAAAGTTTCCTATATATTCAAGAGGCACAAATTACACACAGCAAGTGGATGATTCAAAAAGGTATGATTGCCACTTATAAATAAATACATTTTTTATATATTTTGTTATTATGATGATAGTATATTACCTTCATAAATGAGGATGATTGTTTTGAAAAAACTAATGTATTCAATCTTAACTGCATGTCTACTACTTCTATTTCCTGTTACAGCTAAAGCCGCATCTCTCCCTGCTACAGAAAAACAAGTGAAACTCGCAGCAGAAGTTAGTACTATTCTTCATCAAAAATATACGAAGAATCTCGATTTCAGTACAGTAATTACAACGCCTTACAATAAAGCAAGGTATGAAGTGGAAAAAGCAAAAAAAAATGGTAGATTCGCTCCCAAATACGGACAGGAAAAAACAATTGCTTACTCAAGTGGCGGGGTATCAGAAAGTCATACAAAACGGCAATGCTTACAACAATGCCGTGCGAACTTATCCGATATTACTAGACTATAAGACGAAGCACCTTGATCATTACCTATCTGATGAACCTTTTTATAAATGGAGATCTTACAATTATTTCAATTATAAACTGAGCCTACTCCAGCCTAATTATGACAAGGTGTATGGAAAGGATATTCAACAAGCATTTAAGCAGCGCTATTTAAATCCAATTAAAAAATCCCGCGATGAAGTGTATTACATCATAAGTGCTGATACACATCTTGACCGTGCCGAAGCATCTATTGCTAAAAACACAGAGGAAGCACAACGACGTTTAGATTTAGCGACAGCTTGTATGAATAAGATTAAGGCACCAAAAAGAAAAGCACTTCTTCAGGAACGGACTAATCTTTTACAAGAGTTGCTGGATGATAAAACAAGCGGAGTTTATGACACATTTTATGTAACTCAAAATAGAAATAATAAAATGAAAGTAACTTTTAATTATGAAGGCGAGATCAGACTTTGGATTGCTGACGCAGAAAAGTACCCTACTTATGAGTCACTTAAATCTGCAGTCGGTACAGAAGTGTATGGTCACTATTCCAGTAACGATTGGGGAAATAGATTATCAGCATTCACCTGGACGTACCGTGATTGGAGCAGTGCCTATCAAATGAATATCGTTCATGGGTATTGGGATTCTTATCTTGACCCGATCAATGAATCCAACGAAAAAATAATACCTGTAGGCAAAAAGATTAGAATCGCATTAGAAGTTGTTCAGAGTGATGGAGAGATTATTGTTAGAGAAGAAGTTGTACCCATGACAGAAGAGTTATATCGTAAATCTTTGGTAAACTAATCAAGCGAAAAGTAAAACCCAGCCGAATGAATCTTCGGCTGGGTTTTTCCTATTAAAACTCTACATTTAATGTGTAAGGGCTAAGACTAGCATTTCGATTCGTGTCTTTCACCTCAATGTAATACGTGCCTTTCTTGAGGTTCGTGAGCAATACTTCATCGTCTCCTAAACGATAATAATCTGCTCGTTTCACTAACTTTCCATCTTTGTAGATGGACATGACAGCATCTACATCATTTTTAATATCTAATGTAAGCTTTGCTTTGCTGTCCTTCGTAAGCTTTAATGCGTACCAATCTGTATCGCCATTTGTTACACCTGCATTTAAGAAACCTGTTGCTGTCCATTTCTTGCTGTTCACTTTTTTCAGTGAAAGGGGCTTAGATGGTTTGTAGTTACGAACCACAGAACCTGCATCCTCATCCTTCATGTTAACCGGAGCAACTTGTGCAGAGTAAGGAATTAAGCTAGGGCTAGGAGATTCAGTCATGCTTACAAATGCAATAACGTATCCCTTCCCTTTTTTCGCTAAGAAAGAGCCGCTAGAATGACCCGTTTCCCAACCTTTTTCCATATAACGAAGCGTGTCAAATTCACTGTCATCCACTTTACGATTATTATTCTTGTCTTCAAATACGATAGCCGCGCTGTAAATCGTTCCTAGTAATTCGGCTGGGTATTTCTTTTTCAAGTCATTCGTTACAGGATAGCGATCAATATTAACGCCGAATAACGTATCTTTACTTCCAGGTTTTAAATAGAATACATCCATATCGTTCTGCATCGCGAAGTTTCCAGAGAAACGTTTAGCTGGGAGGCTCTTCACTCTCTCAAGCTTATCATTGTTCTCATACTTATCTTCAGGATTCTTAATTTTTAATTTAGAACTGAACGAATACTGATCAAAAGAGATGCTGTTTTCGTTAAACGGATCATTCATCACTTTTACATAGTATGTTTTATCTTTGCGTAGACCTACTAACATCGTTGAATTCATCTTAATTCCAGACCAATCCCATGTGTAGTTAGCTCCAATTTGACCAAGATCTGTAAACGTATTACCCTCTTCATCCGTTAGTTCGATCAATTCATACATTTCTAATGCTGGAATGTTGCCGTTTTTCGCAAAAGAAAAATCGTAGATTCCTGTTTCACTTGGTGTAACTTTAAAGTAATCCTCATCTTCTATCATTTGAAGATAACCAGCAGCTTTTTCACCAATATTGTATTCTAGTGCTGATTCTTGAATCTCACGCATCATTCTCTCATATTCATCTTCTTCATCTTCTACATCATGCAATACATCTCGAACTGCCTGTTTCTTTGCAACATACTCTTCTGCATCGATTTCGCCTTCTTCAAACTCTTCCTCAGGCATCTCTTCTTCAAGAAGTGGATAGTTATCCTCATCTTCAGGAAGAACCTTGCTTTCCATTGTTACCTCATACGGAAGGTTAGACGAATCAAATTCTCCTTCAGCGCCCTGATACATCATTTGTTCGTTCATAAAGAAGTCAAACATAAAATCGTTATACTTCATCATATTTGATGTAGCTACAAGATACTCTATGCCAGGCTCTGCTTCGAACACAAGGGTCTCCCCTTCACCATAACCACGAGAGTTAGAGTAATACATTGGCTCTAGAAACTCTTCTTCATCCTCATGAGATGGTTTAGCTGCCATAGTACCTGATGCTTCCTCTTCCTCTTCACCTTCTTCACCTTCAGTTGGAGGGAAGAATTGCTCATTAAGGTATACATTCAGACTTGCATCAATTCCAGAAACCGCTGATGTTTTTACTCGCACCATCTGTTTTTCATCAACAGTAATCTTGAAGTAGTCTTCATCGCCTTCTTCACCTGTAAACGTTAAAGCTTTTTCCTTAGAAGAATAAGGGAAAGAATCTACCACAAGAGGGTTCTCCAGATCCACACCGTCTTCTGCAAGTTCATTGCTTCTTTCAACGTTTAGCTTGTAATGAGACAAACCTTTACCTGAATCATCAAAACTTCCATTTGCGTCTTTAATTCCGATCGCTAATGTACCCGAGTAAGGAATCTCCAGCAATTTCCCTTCAGGCTTACCTTCACGTACTTGGTTGACTTCTTCGATCAGTGTTCCGTCTTCTGAATATAAATGAAGCTTGTACTTGTAGTCATATGGAGCTGCACCTTGTAAAGAGGTTTGAATGAATTCTCCCTCTTTTACAGGGAACTTGATCCATTGCTCTTCGTTAGCTTTTGTAATTTTGTTTGAATAGGAATACTTGCCTGCTACTGTTACCGCTTTAGCCGCTTTAAGAATCTCACTTTCTGTTTTCGGATTCTTCACTGACGCAGGAATTTTCTTCACATCAAACTTTAACGCGTCAACAGGATTAACGAGTCCGTTTCCGAACTTCGTATCAAACCCTTTCGCGCCAAGGTCTTTAGCCGTGTGCTCTAGCACATATTCCACCTGCGCTGGCGTAAGGTTAGGGTATTTTGTTAACAATAGGGACGCTACTCCTGCAACAACTGGTGAGGCCATAGACGTTCCACTTAAATAATCAAAGCTTGATTTACGTTCAGCTTCATAGATCGGAGCATAAACATTTTCACCAGGCGCTACTATATCAACAGACGGTCCGAAAGTTGAGTAGCTAGATAACTTATTATCTTTATTGGTTGACCCGACAGAGATAACTCCTTCAAAAGCCGCTGGATAGTTTAGTCCATCATCTCCGCTGTTTCCTGCAGAAGCTACAATCGTCACGTTTTTTGCAATTGCTTTTTTTACAGCGTCTTCAATCAATGGAGAAGGCATTCCGCCCCCAATGCTCATATTGATAACTTTCGCACCGTTATCTGCTGCATAAAGAATTGCATCTGCGATAGCAAAATCATAAGCACCGCCCCCACGATCAAATACGTCAATATTTAGAATATCAGCGTTAGGGTTAACACCATAACCGCCAATTCCGTTATTTTTCTTCGCTGCAATAATTCCAGATACGTGAGTACCATGGAAATCTGGTGCTGGCTGATTAATTGGACTTACTGTGTTGTAACCAGGTAGCAGCTGTCCTGTAAGGTCTGGGTGATTTCTATCTGCTCCTTGGTCAATTACAGCTACTTTAATCGATTTATTCCCTACTAGACTTTGAGCTTTTTCCATTTGTAAGAGAGAGAGATGATATTGCTCCTTCACCTTTGGGTCGTTCGTGCTTTGTGTTGTGTACATTGCACTCGGACTTGCTAACTCTACCTTACCCATCTTTTGATAAGCTTTTAAGACCGTTTCAATTGTTCCTTTTTTCTTAATCTTAACCACTGTATAGTTCAACTTACTGATTGTTTTAATTGGTGTTGCTCCAGCACGGTTATGTTCACTTGCCGAAATCGGTCTATTGTATTTAACGATTAACGTATCCTCACTAATAGCCGGTTTCTTATTTACCTTTTCTTGACGTTTTTCTTCTAGGAATTTTGATATGTACGAGTTTGAAAGACTAACCTCTTTTCCTTTCGCTTGTACATTAACCGTTGAAAATCCTGTTCCTACTAAACTTGCACATAAACCTAATACAGATAGCTGCTTTTTCCAGTCTAGCATTTCTTTCCTCCTACCAACAATTTACTCATTTTGGAAAAATAAGTTAATTAGATTATAGCAGATTACTAGATGATTAGTAGCTACTATTTGCCTATAACCTATACTCTATTTTTCGACAAAAAAAGACCAAAATGAATAGTAAATTCACTTTGGTCAATCTTTTTTTATAGCTGTGACATACGCTTTAAATCGGTTTCCGTACCTTGAATAAACAGCGGTTTTTTTGCTGGATCCATCCATTGCATGAGTCTTAATACATTTCCTTCATGAAGCGCTGTGCATCCTGCTGTTGGACTCGTACGATCTCTCCATATATGAAGAAATATAGCACTTCCTTTTCCAACAACCGGTTTCTCATTGTAACGTATGACTGTTGCATATTTGTATAGAGGATGATTGAGTCGTTCAAATGATTTCCATTTCGAGTATGGGTTTCCATCATAAACTTTCCATCGGTTGTAATCAGGAGACGTTACATCATCAATCCAATAATCGTAAGCTGTTGTTTTTTTATAGGACAGCGCCATTCCACTTGGTTTCGTAACAGAACCAAATCCCTGACCCATGAAGTACATACCAGCTGGCGACTTTCCATCTCCTTCTTTCTTCTGAGCTGATATACCGTTCTTACCTAATACTGCAGGGTAAGTATAAACTCTTTTCCAAGAAGAACCAGTGTATTCATATGCAGCTAGAACGGCTTTATAAGACGTGGAACTATCTGCCTTTACAATGATGACTTGCTTTGAACCTTTTTTCGCCAATGCATGTGACAATAATTGTTTTTCATACGGAATAGTTGTTACCGCTTTGGTTTGAAACGGGTGTAATAGAGTAGAAGCAAAGAACGACAGGATAAATAGAACTATTTTTTTCTTTTGCATGAAATTATCTCCTTTACCAATTAGTTTAATAGTATACTAATAATTGCGAATCAGCACATATTTTAGGAGGGTAATATGAAAAAAATAATCACCTTTCTGTTAGCTTTCACTCTCATTCTACCGACGATGAGCCAAAAAGCTGAAGCAGCAGATTATGTAAATTTGAATGCAACGGCTACTTACACAGGAATGACAGCCGACATAAAAGAATTATCAACGAAATACCCTGGACTTATTACATACAAATCATTAGGAAAAACGGTTTACGGCCGCCACATATGGGCTGTGAAACTTGGTAAAGGTGACGCTACCGTCTTTTACAACGGATCTCATCATGGTCGTGAGTGGATTACAACGAATATCACAATGGAAATGCTCGATCAATACGCAAATGCTTACAAAAATAAGACTAATTTCGATGGCTATAATGTATTCAATCTATTAAATGATGTATCCATCTGGTTCGTTCCTATGGTGAACCCTGATGGAGTAACACTTCAACAATACGGTCCAAACGTTTTCCCTTCTTCTGTTCGTTCAAATTTAATTAAGATGAACAACGGTAGCACGAACTTTAAACGGTGGAAGGCGAACGCTCAAGGTATTGACCCAAACAGACAGTATCCACCTGGTTGGAGCAGTATTGAAGGCCCCACATCTCCATCTTACAAGAATTACAAGGGAACAAAGCCGCTTCAAACGAACGAAAACAGATTGCTGTATAACTTCACTTATTTCGTAGATCCTGAGGTAACCATCTCTTATCATTCAGCAGGACGAATATTATATTGGCATTATAATAACACGAAAGAAAACTATACACGTGATTATAATATGGCAAAAGCTTTCTCATCTATGACTGGTTATTCTTTAGTCGCACCAGCTCCGGGTGGTGGTGGAGGTTATAAAGACTGGTTCATCAGTGAATTCAAACGCCCTGCGTTCACACCTGAGTTAAGTTATGCAGTCAACGAAACGAACCCTCCTTTATCAGTAATTCCTGAAGAATGGAGAAGAAACAAAAAAGCTGGACTTTATATCGCGAATGAAGGTAAAAAACTTTGGGAAGGTAAGCTCTCAAAAACGAATTACTTAATCACAAAGTTTGATAATACGTATTTGTATGATCGTCCTGGTACTCAGTACAAATCAACGTTGCGCTTTAATGCTCAGCCAGCAACAGTTATCGCTGAAAAAGGAAACTTTTTTAGATTAAATACTGTTCATGGTAAGAAGTGGGTGTCTAAAGGAAATTATGTATTGGGATCTGTTACTAGCTATTCAACTCCGATGCCTATTTTATTAACTGAACCTCTAACATTATATACACTTCCGTTAACGAGTAAAGTGACTAGCAGCTCCGCTCCTGCAGGAGAATACAAAGCGGTTAAGTCCTATAAAAACTGGTATGCCCTCCAAACATCAAGTGGTGTAAGATGGGTTCAAGCAAAAAATGTAGTATTGAACTATAAACCAGTTGCAATCAATAAGCAGATTAAGCTTACAACCGTGAAGAATCTGTATACGTACCCGTTAGAAGTACGCAAGACACCAACTGTTCTTCAGCCAGGTACAGCTAAAGCGACTAAGCAATGGAAAGATATTTGGTATTACATTGAAACGCCTCAAGGTAACGGCTGGGTAAAAGAATATACGGCACAATAATAAAGAGCTTACTCAATATTTTTGAGTAAGCTTTTCTTCTATACTAATTTTTTAATTTGCGCTAACCGACTCTTAAAAGACTACGACGAATTTAATCTGTTGTAACTTCAAATTTAGTAACACGATCGTTTTCATCAAACCAAAAAAGTAACCATTCACTATCAATACTTGGATAGCCACTCTCATCACCTAAATAATATACAATATTATCAGGCTCTTTCCTTCCTCCATCTTTCGCGGGCTCTCCTAAAAGCTTAATGACTCTTGTTTCGGACCAGCCTTTAAAATCATACTTCTCTACCAAATCCCCTACTATGTCTCCTCGTTTGTCTTCTTGTGCATGCCATTTTTCAACCGAGAATGTGAATTTTGAACCTTGATAAGCCAAATAAGCATAAGGGAGTCCAAGAAAAAGAATGCCATTAAATAAGAAAGTAAGTAACAGTACTTTTAAAGTCTTCACCATGATGCTCTCCTTTTATTTAAACAAAATCTCCCTGCTATATTGCTTTCCGACGAGAAGATCGTATTGCAGCATCTGGTAATCTTTCAATAATTGCTGCTGTTTTTTAGAAAGCGCAAACTCTGATCGTTGTTCATTATTAATTAGTAGGCCTGGCTTGATTCCGGGAAGCTCACTTTTCACCTCATCTAAAAACGTATAAAAAGGTGGCTGTTCAAGTCCTGCAAGATTAAACAAAGTTGGTCCGATAAAGGAAGGACTCATCACTTTCAAATCTTCACGCGGCAAATCATAGTTTGCGTACATCAACAATGGTGTTTCCGAGAATTTTTGCAGTTCAATCTTAGGGTTGTATGGCTCCATAAATTTCGCTTCTTCATAGATTGCTTTATTTTGACCTAGAATAGGCAGATGATCTCCCCATAAAACAACGAGTGTTGGTTCTTCAATCGTTTCAAGCTTCTTCACCAACAACTCCAGTGCACGATCAGATTGAGAAATACCCTCCGCATACGTTTCTAACTCTGCATTAGAAGCAGGACTCAGTCCAGAGACTTTAATGGAATTCTTTTTATACCGATCTGCAGCATATGGAAAATGATTCTGCATCGTTACAGCATGAACAAACATAGGCTTATCTTTACTTTTTAAATTATCTAAGATTTCATGAGCAACCGCTTCATCTGAAATGTAGGGTCCCGTCATTTCTTTATTTTTCATCGATTCCATATGAAGAAACTGATTGAATCCAAACGTGTCATACACCCTGTTTCTTTTATAAAATACTTTGTTGTATGGGTGCATAGCCAAAGACTCATATTTCCTCGCTTCTAACTCACTAACAATAGATGGAATAAAGTCTTTTTGATCGATGAGCTGTTGATACGGAAGTGATCCCGCTTTAAGGAACCTCATCGAAAACCCAGTAAGTGCCTCAAACTCAACGTTGGATGTTCCTCCTCCAAACGTAGGTGAGAGAACACTTCCCGAAGAATATTTCTTCATCAACTCTCGCGTAACAGGTAAAGGATCTTTGCTATACGTGACATTTTCTAGTTTGGTAGGATCCCAAAAAGCCTCACTCATAATGAAGACAATATTAGGATTCTTCACATCTCCTTTTTTCACTGGCTGTTTTTCAGAAGCCTGATCCTGAATTCGATTCGCTATTTTTTGGACAGTTTTCTTGCTATAACCTGCTGGCTTATCAAACGCATCCACGTGCAAGTTGGATAAAAAGCCAAATACCATCCCGTTGTCTCGATAGTTCGAAGGCTGGTTCCAACGAACGATCTTCACGTCTGACTTTTCTGCGAGTGCGTTGACATACGTCTTTGGATAATTGAAAAAAGAATAAAAAATGAAAATGGATAAACAAAGGATTAGCCCTCTTGCCCACCATGAAGTTTTAATTTCATTTATCTGTAAATAGATGATAACAACATAGCTAACAACTACAATGAAGATCAGTCCAAGAATGAGCAACTTCCAAATAGAAAAAGCACCGAGAACCATTGGGATCACTTCAAGGATATGCGTAACCTGCTTGAAATCTGATGGATAGAGCGGCTCACCAAGAAACGTCATCTTGTTTGCATGAGTAAGTCCGAAAAGAACGGTAACGCTAACACTCATGAATAAGCTTAAATAAAGTCTTCCCGTTACAGATAAAAACAAAAGATAGAGGGAAAGAATAAACAAGGAACTAAGCACAAAGATTTTTGTCTTTCCTTGTATCCAGTCTATAAATATATCTACGTTCATCCCGCTTTGGAAGAATTGTAGGATACCATAGAGAACAAAAGACGAGGCGATAATAAAGATGAAGACAAACATCATACGCAGCAACTTATTGTTTGTCATTTTTGCTGCTGCTTGTTCTCTCACAACAAACATAAATTTAAACCGTTGTAGTATTCCTAAAATCAAGAATATAACTATAAATAACCCTGCAAATACTTTGGTGTTCAACTGTGACCAATCAATTGCACGATCTATGCTCAAACCATGAAACATGGATAGCAAACCTAAGGATAAAATTATGGCTAGTACACTATTAACCACTATAAACAATGTAGCTTTGTATATTATTCTTTTCATTATTACCTCACTTCTATTTTGGTTCACCCCAAAAGATGTTTTCTTTATTATGGCAAATTTTCATAATAATTTAAATGAACATTTACATATAAACAAAAAAGGAACTCTTAACGAGTTCCCCAGCCGTTTGATTTGATAGTGAGAAGCGCATAAAATCTTAACGGAAATAGCATGGTTAAATGTATGATTCCATAAACAGGTGCTAATAAAAACGTAAGTGGGTGTTTCAATAAATAGAATACATTTCTCGCATACGCAGATAGTGAAATATAAGCCAGATAATAAAATAGTAAGACAAAACCTACTGATGTTGCTTTAAGAACAACACTTAAAATTAATGAGAAGCCAAATAGAATCCAAAGAGACATTTCTAATATCGTCCACACTAACACGTTCGGTTTCTTTAATCCAATACCAAAGGAAATTAAGCTTTCTCTAAAGAAAGATTTATTCCATCTTAGTTGCTGTTTAATAAATTGCTTTAATGTCGTAGGTGCATCAGTTATACATCTTGCAGTAGATTGATAGACCGTCTTCCCTCTTAATATGGAGTAGTTTGTCAAACATCGGTCATCACCAAACTGTACGGTTTCACCAAGAAACATCTGGTTTCCATAATTCTCTAAATTGTCTTTAATAATTTCAACGCGATATGCACTTAATGGACCGCTACATACAAGAACATTTCCAGTTACAGATTGTGCAGCTCTTTCTACCCTGAATGCATTATCATAACGCATGTCTATTAACTTCGTAAGCAGGTTTTCTTTTCTATTTCTGATGTTAACATGTCCCGTAGTCGCCATCACTTTTTCATCGTTAAACGGAATGAGCAACTCTCTTACAGCGTTCGGGAACAGATCTCCATCTGAATCGATCGTTACAACAAAGTCAGCTGTCGTTCTTCTAAATGCCCATAACTGAGCATGTCTTTTTCCGCTATTCTTTTCTAATCTATGTACAACTAAGTTAGGTATAGTACCAACTGTACCCTCAAGAGTAGCTGCTACTTCCTTATTGGTGAATTCTAATTCATTCTTCATTCTCAGTGCCATGTTATATGCAGATTGGTCTTTACTACCATCATCCACAAAAAAGATTTCATGAACCGGATAATCTTGAGCAAGAATACTATTTATCGTATTTCTAATAGCTTCCGCACTTTCGTTATAAGAAGGTATGACAACAGCGACTTTTGCTTGTTGCGCTTCTCCGACAGCAGGTCTGTAAAAGAAGGATAAAGACTGCTTAGTGAGTAAGTACAGGACCATGATAGAACCGTAAACTCCTAAGAAAACATTAAACGTACCTCGAATAAAATAACTCATAGCAAACATTGCAACGATTGTGATACTAAAAATGATGGATACGAAAACTAGTTTGTTGTTTGAATTCATGTCATCATTCTTCGATTTTTTTATGTAATCGCTAAACTTTTCATATGATATGTAATCTGATAAATCAATCATATTTTTATTAATTTTAAAAACCTCCCTATCATTAATGTTTCATACTTTCTCTGTAAACAAACCCATGTTTATCCTTGTTCCTTTGTTATAT
>JAEACG010000009.1 GCA_016401345.1 Fictibacillus nanhaiensis
TAATATAGAAATAAGAAAAAAATATCCCAGTAATAAATAATATAAAAGAAAACGGAATATAGATTAGAACTTCTTTTTTTTCACTACTATAAAGTCCAGGTTTTAAATATCTCCAAATCTGATATAAGCACCATGGAATGGTAAATATTAACCCACATATAAATGCAAACTTTACATAAATAGATATTACATCGGCAGGATGAAATACATTCCAATCTATATTAACCAGAGTGTCACTTGTTCTTATAAACATAAATAATGGCTTAGCTCCAAGGAAGCCAAGCGCAAAAGTAACAGTGAATACAATTAAGACTAAGAAACCTCGTACTCTTAACTCTGAAAAATGCTCTTCCCATGTAAATGATTTAAGCTTATGATCGGACATTTATAATACCCCTTTTTCATGCTGCTCCTCATGTTTTTTTTCTTCAACTCGATTAGCTTCAATATAGCTGTTCGTCATTTCCCCTCTAAAAGCTTTAAGAGCTTGCCCTAAAGTTTTACCCATTTCCGGCAATCTTTTTGGTCCATAAATTAAAAATGCAATTATTAAAACAAAAATTATTCCAGTAGGGCCAATTTGAAATAAATACACATTACCAATCCTTTCTTATTTTTTTAACTATTGCCAAAATTATAACATAATATTATAATTTTATACATAAATTTACAAATTTTATTGGGAGGAGGGTTAATAATTGGAGGTTATTGTCGTATTTAAAATTCTACTAGTCTCAATTTTCTTGATTTCAGGGGTTCCGAAGATATTCAATTTTAAGAAATTTATTATTGGAATGCAGGAGTACAAACTTATACCCATCAAATATTTAAATGCTTTAGGGTTAATCTTTGTTATTTCTGAAATAACAGGTGCAGTATTATTATTTACTAAATTTATTCTGATTGGAACTGGGCTTATTCTATTTGTTCTCATATGTTATGGCATTGCAGTTGGGATAAATTTAATCAAGAAAGAGGAAATGGATTGTCATTGTTTTGATACGTTTGGTACTACTAAATTAACTTGGGCTACACTGACTAGAATAATCTTGCTGGCTGCTATTACTCTATATTTGGCTATTTATAACAACATTACTGTAACAATTGTCGATCTAAATTATTCTTCTTTATCAATCATTGCATTTTTATCGATCTCTTTATTACTCTTTAATGAATTATTTCAAAAAGGGTTGGAACTTTATTCAAAAATTAAAGACCAGTATGGTGTTGAATACTAGGAGGGAAAGCTTGAATACTTTATTTTATACTTCGTACATAGTTTTATGGGCTCTTGTTGTTGGCTTGTCATTGTTAATGCTGTTAGTTTTTAGACAGTTTGGAATTGTGTATTTAAAATCGTCTGATGGTGTTGCTAGAAGTGGAATTAGGATTGGGACAAACGTACCTGATTTAACCCTCACAACCAAAAATGGAAATGATATTAATTTATCAAAATACACTGAACCTGTTGTTTTGTTATTTACTTCTCCAGGGTGTGGACCATGCAAACAATTATTGGCAAAGTTAAATGATTATCTTATTGAATACCCAAAGATGAATATAATCGTTTTTAGTAATGATACAAACACAGATGACGTATTACCAAATCTTAGGTGTCCAATTATTCCACTTCCAGATAGGAAGTTATATGAGGAAGTTTTCAAGGGAGAAGTTACCCCTTTTGCATTTTTATTAGATGAAAATAGAAAAGTTGTTTCCAAAGGCGTGGTAAGTGACATGTCGTCAATTGAGAACTTGTATAAAGCTTCTAAAAAATCTACTGTTTCTAGTTTGCTAAAAAGTGAAGTTTCAGCCTAATAGATAAAAAAATAACATAGAAGGGAGTGCCGATGATGGAATTATTTATAGGTTCAGCTGTGGCATTATTGTCTGGATTATTAATGACACAGTCTGCTTGAGGAATTAATATGATCTATGTGATCAGACCTCAAGGTTGGGGTTTCAAAAAATTATCAAGTTGGCTATATCAAGTAACTTTGTATACCATTGCAACAGTTCTTTCGAGTGGAATTACAGGCTTACTCTTTGGATGGCTTGGAAGTGTTTTAAGATTAAAAGATATAACATACGGTTTATTATTTGTTGGTGTTGTTGCGCTTTTGTATGGATTAAAAGAACTAGGTTATATTAAGTTACCTATGCCACAACGTAAGTGGCAGGTACCTATCTCCTGGATAATTGAACGTAAATATATCGGTTCATTTACTTATGGACTAACAATAGGTGCAGGGTATTTAACTTATATTACTCATTCTGGTTTTTACATTTGGACTTTATTGTCTTTCTTCCTAGGCAGTCCCTATATTGGTTTAATAATTGGGGGTATATACGGTTTAGGTAGGAGTATTCCTTTAATAATTGGGGGTATATACATACAGAAAAACAATACTAATGTTGCTGCTTTTTCCCAATTAGTTTTCGTTAAAGGGAGGTTATGGCATAAAATTAGTAGTATCCTTCTTTTGAGTTCAGGGATTATGTTAATCGTTTATTAACTATTTTTTCTGGAATTTAATTGAAAGGAGGTGAACAAAATGAAGAATTTTCTTGATAATTTAACTAAAGCTACTAGCATCAATTTAGCTAGAACTACAACACGAAGAAAAGCAGTTGCTAAAATGGCTGGCTCTATAATTACTGGTATTATTGGTTTAACCTTTTTTTCAGACAAAGCATTTGCGGCTTCTTGTGATATGTGTGAACGATGGGGTGTAGGGAGCTGGTGTGGCTGCGGGCCACCTAATGGTGATTATTGTCCTGGATGCCCTTCAACTGTTGGTGGCAACCCTAGTGGATATAAAAAAAGTTATGCATGGGGTTATAGCTCTACAGGATGTTGGTGCTCAAGTTGTAGTGGTTCAAGAAACTATTACATTTGCTGTGACTATACTAAAACTGCAAACTCATCAACTCGACAGTATTCCTCAGATTGTGGATGTAAATGGACTTTAACACAGTCTGGTTATTGCGTTCAATAGTATATAAAAAACCATGCACCAAAACAAAAACAAAAACAAAAACACTATGACTCCCCTTAGAATGTTAAATGCGATTAGTACATAAATGTCTAGTCGCATTTAATTTAGTCAAACTAATTTTTGAATACTCTCTACTGTCATGCTACGACAACCTTAAGATAGAATTTTTAAATTGATTAAGAACTGTCATATTTACTGAATCCTTACTTATTATCTTGACTCGCCGGCTAATTCCATTTCGTTGGAAATTAAACTGGAAAATTAATTTTTTAGAATTTTATAGTTCTTGCTTCTATTTCCTACTTCCTCAATACAGTGGCTACAATACAAAAATCCTTCTCAAATACTCTGATATTATACATTTCCTTCATCCTCTTTCAAAACGCTGCCATCATACAACAATTCCCGTTTCATTAAGTACATTTTTAATTCTTCAGCAAGAGGAATTTCAGGGTTAATAGTGAAACGAACCGTTTTTTTTGCAAGTTCCATTCTTTCTTCTAGCGTCATTTCAAAAGTCATTTTACGTTGGGCTTCAAAATGCCCCTCAATTTTTATGGATTTTGCTAATACTAAATCAAAGTCAACGTCTGGGGAGCAGCCATTCACTTTAATGAAATGTACCATTAGGTTTTCCCATTGTTCCTTACTAAGCACTGATTTTGTTCGACCAATATGTTGAAGTGAGTGACAATCTTTACAAATGAGTTTTATTTCTATTAACTGGCATACTTTGTTTTGAAAGTCGTAATTCTCCAACTCATGTAAATGAAGGCGTTTTATGTCTTCTTCTTTACCGGGTACCCAACCACAGATGGAACACTTATTCTCTTGTTGTTCTAACACTGCTGGACGAAGTTTCTTATTCCAAAAATATTGGGCTGCTTTCCTTACAGTGCTACCATGAAAAAAAGGTGGTTTAGCTGAGGGTAAAAGTTTAAATTTCGCGAGATCAAGTTCTTCCCACTGCTTCTTACGCAATTGCTTTTTTCGAGATACCATACGTCTTGATGCTCCTTTTTATCATTTTAAACTTTGGTTGGACTAGAAGCTCTTTCATAGTAACGGTCTTCAGTGTTTTTTATGCGAAGTAGACTAAGGTTACCTTGCTTTACTAAAGTTTCTAAGTGCATACATACAGAAGGGTAAATTTTCGGTTTACTAGTGCTGTACCTCTCTCTAGATGCTCCGTGCTCTTTAATTAGAAGCTCGCATAGTACCCTGGTGCTACTAATTCCCTGATCCAAATACTTCATAATTACATCCCTATATTCAGCTATAACAAAATCTTTGTGACCAATGTCTATGGCAGGTAGTTCTTGGTTCTCAAAAAAAGTTTCTTGCCAAGGAGCCTGTTCCTCATCAACTATATTATTCTTTTTTGATCTCACCTCTACTTCAATTTGCCTTCTAAGTAGTTGTTCCTCTTCTTTTGCAGCTATATAAGCAAGTTTTAACCTTTTAACTTGTCTATTAAGCAGTGGAATATAGGCATTCACATGCAGCTGGATGTCTGAAGGAAAGATATAGTCTTCAGTAATAAACGGAAGTTCATTTTGAATCTGCCATCCAGTGTCTATTTTATATAGCAGTTCATCCAGTTCGTAATCGATAAAATTAAAACCGTTAACGATTGATTTGATAAGGTTTGGAGGAATCCCAGTATGCTCTTCAAAATGCGTAATACCAAACCTCCGTACAGTTCCTGTTCCCTTATGTTTAACGATGTATTGATACCTTAGTGGTCTGCCGCATTCACAAGGAGTTTCAGGGTTCACAAAACCGTTATCTATATAATCCTCAAGGATCCACTCATCAAGTAACATTTCAATCTCATCACTCGGTACATCTTCAGGAAACACTAATCCTTTATCACGTGCCATATGATTAGCAAAGACTGTTTTCTTGCTTCTCTTGAGATGCAGCTGTAAAAAGTTTGTTTGAACATCATCTAAGGAACTTAGCACTCTATCCCTTTCTTTAACGGTCAATATAACTGCCATCTGGATACCTACCTTCCCTTCTTGTAAACAAAAAATTATTTGGTATAGAAGTACGATTTTTACTTTAAAAAAAGAGAGCGGTATGCTCTCTCTTAATTGAAAACCTTATATTACGCTGCGTCTGCAATCGCTACATTTACTTTATTTATAGACTGTTGGACTTTATCCTTTTCAATAATGGACATTTCAATATTAACTCGCTGACCTGCATTATTTGTGATAACCATATTGCTTGTGAATGAGTTAAGAAGTGGCAATGCACCTAAAACTGATAATATGAGTCCACCAAAAAAGGAAAGTTCTAGCATTCCCAAACCAATAAATAATAGAAATAGTCCAATTGCAAAACGCTTCATATAGAACTTTGTTGAAACTCCTACGCTGGCAACATTTTTTAATGGGTAAGAAACCTCATTTTTACCTAACGGAAAAACACCAAATAGTGTATTAGGTTGAAAACCTACAACTCTCTTATTTGTAAGTGATAGATCAGTTTTTAACCAAGAAAGAACAAGGTTTGTAGTGAATTTTTCTGAACTTGTTATTACTTATCTTTACCTAACGCCATACTCATGAAAATATATCCCTTATATGTATACTTTATCTAATTATATATTATTAGATTTCCATATGTAAGAATATATTCATATTTATACCATTATTGTTGATGATAACCTATTCTATTTACCTATTTTTAAACAAATCTAGATTAATGTATAGATTTTTTATCTATATAAGGGAGTTGATGATAGTTTGTCTAAAAAATAACTGACGGTTAAACAGCCATTTTTTGAACACAACTCATGGTAACTTCAACCAATACGAAGTACAATAATAAAAGGCGCATCAGAATACCTCTCGGAAAGGAGCTATTTTGATAGATGATAAATAAAGCTAGACCAGAAAAGGTCTCTAAACAATCAGCAGGAACACAAAATACCGACAAAAGTCAGACATTCAAGAATATATGCCAAGGTATAGCAGCTGTCGGCACAATGATAATAGAAGCAATAAGGCTCTACTTAGGACTTTAAAAAGTAACAGGTAATACAATGTAACATCCAGAATTACAGACGAATAAAAGAAGAGATGCCTTACCTGGTGTTGACAGGCAAGCGATTAAACCACGGAGTGCCTTCCACCACTTCTAGTGGGAGCTATCATGCGCCAATCCTGAGAGAGTCTGCCAGCTAGGTAAAGTATTTTCTGCAACAAAAAAAAGACAGCCTAGCTTCCACACTAGGGCTGTCCTTATTTATATTGCAAAGATGCTCTGGAGCTACCTTGCATAGATGATTGAGGAGCTACCCTCGTTAATACTTTAATCAACTTACAGTTATATTATACCAACTTTCAGGAACAAGTAAACACATAAGTTATCGACAAACATTGAAAAAAAGGAACAGATGTACATTATTATAGTTGTTTGTTTACTAATGCAGCTATTGGATGCATGTCCTATATTTTTAACTTTACAAGTCCCCTCTTTTTTGAAAAAACTCAGTATCATCAAGGCAAGAATTAGGTAAACAATTAAATAAAACCATCATCTCTTAGCGATGATGGTTTTCAAGTTCTTTGTTTTTATTTATTACTTAAGTATTTATCTAGGGCCTCTTCAATCAATAGATAAATGTTTTTATCCTGAACAATCGATTGTAATTTTAGCTCTTTATGCAGGTCTGTCCTTAAATCGAAAGATACTCTCTTTCTTTCAACCTTCCTTTCTTCCATTCTTCCAACGTTTATTTCTTCCTTCGTTCCAATGTTTGATTCATCACTGGTCAAAACCTGAGCTGGTGTAACTTTCTTATTGTTTCTTGTCTTGTTCTTAATATTGTCTATTGTCGACACGTTCAATCAACTCCTTATAAAATTCTTTGTATTGTGAAAGTGCTTGTTCAAGCTCTTTATTTTCTTCAAAGCCGTACAATGAAAGTCTTCCAGTAGGTGCTTTTCTAGTTATGATTGTACGGAAGACTTCATTTGGGTAGTCTTCTTCAATTAACTCATTAAATGCTTTTGCATCTGATCTACGAACATCATTCATTGTCCTAAGAATACCAATAACTTCAGTATTTCTCTTTCCAACTTCATTCGCAGCTACTACAGAATCCATAAAATTAGGTATAGCTGAATAGCACCAATTTGAACATTCATACATTACAACAACATATTCACTTGCACATAATGCATTTGTAGTTTGCTCTGATAAACTTGGAGCCGTATCAATAAGAATAAAATCGTATTCGTCTCTTACTTTATCTAAAAGGTTATCCAAAATGGCACTAGTATTTCCTTTATAAGGTCTGTATTCACCTTCATATGTTTTACCCGTGTAAATCCATCTGGCAAATGTAGCTAAAAAATTATTTGCAGGTAAAATATCTAGATTATTAGATACATTATAAATATACTTCTTAACTTCGTCTTGTTGCATTGCTTCTAGAATTGATTTCCCTACAAATTCATTGGATGGTTGTTGTGTTAGGAGTTCACTTAAATTACCTTGGCTATCCATATCAATTGCCAATACTTTAAAATCCTCACTTAACAAATGAGCTAAGATACCGGTTGTTGTGGATTTACCACAGCCACCCTTTTGAATACCCATCGTAATTGTTATAGCCACTTTTACCTCCTTCTTCGAATAAACGTTTATTCGAACGTTGATTTCTTCTTTTATTCTACACCGAATGGAAAGATTTATCAATGAATATTTAAAGATTTATAAATTCTTTTCTTCCTTCAAATGAATAAACGTTTATATTTATAAATAAAGAAAAGAATAAACGTTTATTTCTTTGTTGATAATTGGATTGATTGATAGGGCAATCAAAATTGATCGGACTATCGTATTTTGTAAATGTTGTATTGAGCTGTTTTTTTTCAGCCAATAATAAATAGGGTAAATTCTTCTATAATAAATTTTTTCGCCAGTGGGTGTTACTAAATTGTGATTGCTTCAATTTCTTTGTTTTCATGTTCAATAGAGAGTGTTGTCTTTGAACTAAAGAATCTGCATATATTCACAAACCTGATGGAGATCATTTGAACTGTGTGTTGTTCCATTACGTTGCATTTTTCCTTGTGCATCAACTTGTTTAGCATAAATATTCGCAGTACCGGACGCCTGTAAAATTGCTTCAATAAGATGGATATTTTTCTTTGATCTTCTCACATTGTTCTAAGGCTAGATCATATACTCGTTCAACATCTTGTTTATCCCAACTTTTCAGATATAGAAAAACCGTCATAACAACAGTTAAAACATCCTGACAAGGGGGAGGTTAAATTTTGATAACTCTGAAGACGTGCTGCTTTTGATTAAATATCACTATGACATTTCTTATACTTTATTTTACTTCCGCAGAAGCAATGTCCATTCCAAGAATGGACATTAATGATCCTCCTTAATTAATTAAGGAGTGTGTATAAAAAGATTTCTTCCTTCTTTTCTTCCTTTATTCAAAACAATAAAAGAATAAACGTTTATTAAAAGAGAGCAAACTAGGTTTTACCTTCACCGTTACCCCTTAAGTTACTCAAAACAAAAACTGTCATTTTGATTTTATGCCCCATTAATTGTCTCTTCTTAATTCAATATTATGGAATTCTTCTTCACATGCAATTATAAAAACTCCAGGTTTAGTTTTCTCTGTTAAATGAAGAAATAAATGTTTATTCAAAGATAGAAAAGAATAAACGTTTATTCTTTTCTAATAAATATCTTTTATGAGCTTAAATCCATATGTACTCAATTATGTATAAAAAGAGTTGAACTTTGGACGATAAGATAAAGTGAAAAATAGAATGGAGGAATTTTTATTTTTAATAAACCTAGTAATCTTGAGGATGTTCATCATTGGCCAGGAATTTACAAATTCACTTTACCTTACACTGTCCACAATGTAGCAGATAGTGAAGGAATAGTCCCGATTTATACATGTGATATTGAAATGCATATTGGCGGGGAACAAAACCTAAATAACATGCTAATAGCTACTGTGATTGTAGGAGCAACTAAAGGGGGAGTAGGTGTAACTAACTTTATAGAAGATATTGCTAAGCTTGTTAAACAGGGATATCTTGATAAAGTGGTTAAACCTGCACACGGCCCGATTCATAATCGTATAAGATGGATTGAAAGAAACTATTACCCTTCTGAAATATACCACATAGTAACTCTGGAATGGGATGACAAAAACCAAAAATACTATAATCCTTCGTGGCAAAATTTAGACAAAAAGGATTGGATATTTAAAAGTCATAGAATGGTACCATATACTTTTTAATAGTTGATTTTGAATATTAGGTTATAGAAAACAGCTGTTTCAGCTGTTTTTTTATTAACTATATATTGTGTATAGTAGTTATTTATTTCGACAAAAACACTATATTTTGTGTCCGTCTGGAAAATAACCTGATATAATAGAATCGTATAAATGTTCTATTAAAAAGGGGGATAGCCACACCTCATCCTTAACGCAAGGTATTAGATCAAAATATTTTTTAAGGGGAAATTTATGCACGAGTATACTGTAATTGATCACCCTAAACACAAAATATTATTTGGTATAGCATTGGTATCTGGAGGAATATCTAGTCTATTTTCAAACCATATTCAACCTTGGATACAAGAAACTTTTAATGCCCCAGTTGTTGCTACGTATTCTGTCAGTGTATTAACAATTTTTTACGGTCTCTATTTCTTATTTAATCTTCTAGTTTGGAAATTCCCTCTATTTGGAAAAGTGTTTAATTTTCCAAATTTAGATGGTGAATGGGAGTGCTCAGGTCTATCGACTAATACAAGGTTAAAAAAGCAGTTTGATTGGAAGGGGACTGTAACAATAAAACAAAATTGGGACAGAATATTGATCACTTTAAAAACTAACAATTCAACATCTAGTTCACTGAGTACAACTGGTGGAATCAAGTACTATGCGGGGATGGGGTACAAGTTATCTTATCATTACGAAAATAATCCAAGTGCTAATTCTGATGACGATTTATATAAGCATGAAGGATATTGTATCTTAACGTTTTGTGACGATGGGAAGACAGCTGAAGGCTGCTACTTTAATAATGCAAAAGATAGACAATCTTATGGAGAAATGAAGTTAGAAAGGAAGGAAGTGAAAAAATGGCGAATTTTGACTACTCTAAAAGGCTGGATAACCTTAAAAAAAGAAGACAAGATAGCGAGTTAATTAAGTCCCAATTTAGTGAGTACGAGTTAATCAAGGAAGCCTACGAAAAAATAAATGAGTCATCAACTATAAAGTATGTATTAGGTGCAATGGAGCCAGTTGACTTAAAATACACACATAATACAATAGCTGAAGGTGAAAGAGTCAAAAACCAACTTTCTAAATTAAAGGATAGAGGTTATGATGTTGAGTTTAAGTATCAAGGCTCTGTAACTAATAACACACATATTAGAGCGCACAGTGATATTGATGTTCTAACTTTACATTCCGGATTCTTCTCATTAGAAGCTCCTCAAAAAGCTACATATCCGTATGCGGGTGATCCAGTGAAGGATTTATGTGAACTGAGAGAGGAAAGTTATTCAATTTTGAAAAGTGCTTTTCCAGCAGCAACGATAGATAATTCTGGCGCTAAATGCATTGGATTACAAGGGGGCTCATTGAGAAGGAAAGTCGATGTAGTACCATCGAACTGGTATAATACAATTTTGTATAGTCAGACAGGACTTGACTATCATCGAGGTGTAATGGTACTTGATTATCATGAGAAAATAAGAATATCAAACACACCCTTTTATCATAATAAACTGCTAGACAATAAAGATCTCGAAAGTGCCTTTAACTATAAAAAAGTCGTAAGATTGTTAAAAACATTAAAATCAGATAGTGATGTTAAAATTAATCTTAGCAGTTATGATATTGCTGCATTGATGTATCACCAAGATAGTTCTTCATATTTAGTTGGCCATTCACCATTGAGACTTATACAAAATTCGCTCATTTTCTTAAAAGGACTTTATGATAATAGTTCTTATAGAAATGGACTACTTGTTCCAGATGGATCAAGATCTATTTTTGAAAAAGCTTCAATTGATGATCTAAGACTAATCATATTAGAATTATTTGCCGTGCATCAAGATATAATTAACGACCTTCAGTCATCAGGGAATACAATTTATAAAGAAATTGTTGCATAACGCATAACATAAGGTGCAATAAGTAATGAAAATAATGGGTGGTGTTACACGGAATACATCACATATTGCTAAAATTATCGTACCTTAATAATAGATAGCATATACTAAAAAAGAAGCCACTAGGTGCTGTAACACCTAATTGCTTATATAGAACAGAGTATTTCCAAAAGGAAAAGCTCAACACAGGCTAAAACCATCCTCTAAGCTGCCGAGCTATTCAAGGGTGGTTTTACTTATTATTTTGTAAAGATAAATTCTTTTCTTCCTTCAAAAAAATAAACGTTTATATTTATAAATAAAGAAAAGAATAAACGTTTATTCCTTTCTTTATCAGCGTCAATTAAAACGCTAAAGCTAATCATAAGCTTCTGAATGGCTCAACCCCTTCCACACTTAAAACGTTCCTCTATTGTTTCATCAAAAACTTATAATTAGTTCTTAGAATACCTCTAGTTAATTAACAAGTAGTTCAAACACTTTCAATTACCCCCTTTTTTCTACCATGAAATGGTGTGTTTTCATATTAAAAGTTACATGCTAATGTAGTATGGTCAGTTTCAGTCATTTGTTGTTAATACATTATTAAGTTTCATGGGGGATATATGAGTAAAAATGATATTAAAGACATATTAGATAGCGTTAAATCCGAAATACAAGAAGAAATTATAAAATATATTGAATTAGAAAATCCACTTCAATTAAAGCAGTTTCTTGAAAAGAAATTAGATGACATATTAGAATTAAAGCCTCATCTGCCAAAGAAGTTTATTGCTCTCTATATGAACATTTGTAGTGATTTGATAACTTATTGCTTACAAATTAATGAGTTGGCATTAGCAAATTCCATATATCAAAAATTAATTCCAGGTTTCATCCCTGCCTTTTTAGAAGCAGAAGATATCGAAAACAAAGAAGAACAATGGAGATTTTACCCATACTTAATTATTAATTACTTTATCATTCAGCACGGTACAAACGGATTAAAGGAAGAGATAATTCCGAGCTACATAGATATGTTGAAATTGAAGTTTTTACACGAAGATAGAATCTATGATAT
Organism: Fictibacillus nanhaiensis; assembly: GCA_016401345.1. Lineage (GTDB taxonomy): Bacteria > Bacillota > Bacilli > Bacillales > Fictibacillaceae > Fictibacillus > Fictibacillus phosphorivorans. The sequence continues at coordinate 12,250 of JAEACG010000009.1, forward strand.
GGATACAAACAAATCATCTTTCGTTGCTATGCTGATAGAGACACATTCGTTCTGGAAGGATAATGTAACACAAACAGAGGAAGAGGATATTTGGTTATGCATTCTAGATTGGGTCTCAGATGATTTTTTGCTAGGACATAGGTACAACGATTCACTATACGATAGTTTTAAAATCTTCTATGTGAATTATAGAAAAACCAAGCGACTTGATTCACTAGCATATAAAGTAATAGAAATCTTAGTAGATACATTCGGTGTTTTTGAAAGCAAGAAAAGTCTTTCAGTTTTATTAGGAAAAAAAGCTAACCTGATAAAACAATTAAACAAATCTTTTTGTAAAAAATATGGAGATCAGCTGTCAAATATATTGGACAACCTCCTGGTTAATTGGAGACCATCTGAAGTTAATGCAGACAAACAGATATTTGAGAAATTAATAACTAACATTAATTCTGCATCTTATAAGAGAGATACATTTATTAAGTGTTTAATTGATAGCTTAAACATTGAGAGTTGCTTTACTAACAAAGCGTATTCATTAATTGCTTTAACATACTATCACGGACTTATTTCAAAAGATGAGATTCAACTATATCGTTTCGAGTTAGCATACAGTCTAAATCATGTTAAAGAGCATCAGCTAGCAAAAAAATTCTATGAGGAATTGGTTGAAATAGGACAAGCTTCAGGTTCAGTTCTTAATAACGTAGCTGTAATATATAGAGATATTGACAGAGATAAAGATAAAGCTCTTCAATACTTTGAAGAAGCTGTTAAAAAGGAGCCAGAAGAAGCTCTTTTTAAAAGAAATGTAGAAACAACATTAGAAATGATAAAGAACGAAAAGGAACGGCCCAAAAGGCAGCTGGAAAATTATTTCAAAAAGACAGATAAGCAATTAAAGAGCATCTGTTTTACTATTTATAAATTAGAAGACCTTGAGAAGGTAACAACGGAAGACATTGAAAAAACAACTTCTTTTAAAGGATCTTATCTTAAAAAACATCTAATGACTCTAGAGACATTAGAGCTGATTTATAACGATCCCAAAAAAGGATGGAAACTGGAACCACCTATATATGAGAAGGTTGTTAATTATGTAGATCCTAAACTAGAAAGGCAAATCATAAGAAATAATCAAGCTGTAATGTATCGACCAATCTTTTATCATGAAACAGAAATTACGTTATATCGTGTGTTAACTGAGTTGTTTCCACAACATTTTGTGTTTCCAAACATGGATTTGAAAACTATTATCCAAGTAGAAAAAATTCGCGATTATTTAGAGCAAGATCTTTTAGACTATTTATTTAGGGCTCACGTTGATTTTGCAATAATTGACACAACTACCTATTTTCCGATTCTAACTTTTGAGAGAGATAGCGAGTTTCAGGATATAGAACCACAAAAAACAAACGCTGTTAAAAAGAACTTGATCTTTCAAACCAGTGGTTTACCGTTAATTCGAATTCGTTATAACAGTGCAATGGATTACGAACGTTTAAAAGAAGAGATTAAGCATGCTACTAAGGAATTCATACTAGAAATTAGCAAGGATACTGACTCTGAGACACGTAGAATTTTAAATTCAATTGATCCTAAGAAATTTGGTATATATCAAGAGATTCCCTCTGTTGAAGAGTTGAAAGAAGCTTGGAAGGTATTAGTAGGGAATACTATATCGGAGTATACAGAAAGCGTAGAATTTGATACAGAGCAGTGTGTGATGAAAGTTACAATTAATAAAAATGCAAGACCAGTAGTGGAACTTGCAGCTGAAACAATAAAAACTAAATTGTATCAAAAATATGCCATATTAAATTCAATTCAATTCTTTTGGTCGTAAACAAATTACAGAGTTACTGCCCAGTGAAACAGGCAAAATATAAGCGTAAATCCACCCTGAAAGCTGCAAAGCTAAAGGGTGGATTTACTTTTTTGTTTATTCACTTATAAGCTTGCTTAAAGTTTTAAATGCTCTTTTCTGATCGACGTCTAATGCAGTATCTACATAGTTATCAATCATACTGTCAATGAGTTCGTAAGCAAATTTGTGAGAAGAAAATTTTAATAGTATATCAATTTGCTGTTTCGTATTTAGAGAAACCTTAATGTTACTTTGTTGATTAAGATTTATTTTTTTGACAGATTCCTGGTCAGCTTGTTTTTCTTTTAACTTTATTTTTTGTTCTTTAATTACCGTTTTATCAGGAAGTTCTGGCACCACTCTAGGTTGCTTTATTAAACCAGAGGGTTTTTTTCGGTTATTTTCAGTCATTTGTATCACCACTTTCTTCGAAGTATTGAATTCTACTTACAAGTTCATCTGCTACTTTGGAATATAATTTAATTACTCGCTTGTCATGTTGATCTACTTCAATAATCCCAGTATTGTCAAAACGCTTTAACCTGGCCATGTTATGTACCTTGTTTTCAAAAATGTTTTCTTCCCCAAACACTTCAGCAGCATGATCTAAAACAAACTGATCTAAGGTTGCATTTCCATCCATTAAAACAGGAAGTACACCGCATATTTCGAATTCACCGTTATATTCATCAGCTAATGTCTGAAGATCTTTTAAATACATTTGAGCTCCATCTAGGGATAGCTCTTGTGTCTGTAAGACGATTAGTATGTAGTCTGCACACATAACAGCACTGTCAGTAATATAAGATTTAGTCGGTGGTACATCAATAAAGATGTAGTCGTATTTATCTTTTAATGGTTCTAATAGCTTTGAAAAGTAAGTGATCTTGTTTTTCGTTACTTCATGGTAGTCTGGATCATCTTCTTCTAAAATTCCAAATTGAATATCTAAAAATGTGGTGTAGTTTGCAAAGTCAATGTAAGAAGGGAGTAGCCAAAGATTATCAATAATTTGGACTTCTAAACCTTCAAGATTTCCCGTTCTTACGGCCGACATAAGTGTTTTTTCAAAACTAAATATCTCTGAAGAATGCGCTCTTTTCGTTCGTACTAGTACAGTGGTTGAATTTGCTTGAGGATCTAAGTCAACGACAAGTACTTTATAACCCTTTTTCGCTAGTGCGTAAGCGTTCATTACGTTGTTTTTTGTTTTTCCTACGCCGCCTTTATAATTGCCTACACATAGTGTAAGTGCCACAAAATCTACCTACCTTCAAAAATATTTTTTTATATCTATATTCATATAGATAAATTTGAATATAGATAAATATGATAATATCTATAATACATCAAGTGTTTATCTGTTGCATTAATGAATGTTACCAAACCACAAAAATTACTTAAACCGCAAGGAAAACAACGGCAGATATTAAACCACTCTAAATTAAATTAAACACAACAAAGATGTAGTTCTATTATTTATCTATAGATAAATTATCATATATTCATATTTATCTATTATCATTTATGATACATTTTGAACTGAATTGTAAAATTCCACTATTTACAAAAAAAAAAAACTGTTGTAGAGTAGTTCACAACAGAGATGTACATATATCATTAAAAAATCGATATATATTTCCTTTTAAAAAATTCTAAAAATTAATAGATGTAGGATAAATAAAAAAGCCATTTTAATCGATCACGGCGTCGCCAAACGCTACGATTAAAATGACTTTTGACCTGACACTCCTTAGCCCGGATTCAGGTTAATTAGCTACACACTTATTATACTACCCTTTTGGTATGTATTTCAACCCGAAGTTACAGTTTTTCTATGTTACTTTTTGGTAAAAAATCATACAAAAAACGACAGGGTTTCTAGTGAGGCGTGATCTTTTTAACTTGTGCACGGACGAGTGCGTTTACAGGTTTCAGAGATTGCGTCTTTTTTGTCGTGTCCTGGTTATTTATCCCGATAATTCGGGAGGTGAAACAATGGGACAAGTGTATCAAGAAGTTATCGATCTAATCACGCATGATGGGTTAACTCGCTTTAAACCAAAGCAATCAAAAGGGTCTGTGGCTGAACAAATTCAATCGATGCGTGAAGAGAACAGAAGAAGAAATAAAAAAGGATCTGTGGCCGTGGTCAAAGAGAAGAAACATCTTGCGACAGCTGCTGGAGTGAAAGGCTTTCCGGTCACATCCAAAGAATCTTTATTTAACATAGCTAATGACGTGTCCCATTGGACACCAAATATATATAATACATTAACTTACATAGATGCTCGACGTACATACATAAAAGGCCATGCGGAAGACAATCTCCAACAAGTGAACTGTTTTGTGATTGATTGTGACACGAAAGAGGGTGTTACGGTCAATAATCTACTGATTCACGGATTGGACGAAAGTATCGGCATGCCAACTTTAATTTTAGAAACCCCAAAAGGGTTCCAGTTGTATTACATACTTGAAGATCCTCTGTTCATTTCGAATAAAAATGACTTTAGAGGTTTATTTGTGGCAAAAACCATTTCTAGTAATCTACGAAAATCCTATGCTAGAGGCATCAAAGGCGTTGACTTAGCATGCAACGACTTTGGTTTTTTCCGTATGCCAAATGAGGAAAACATTCGATGGTTTAACCCAGAGTATGTATATTCCATGAAGCAACTTATCAGCTGGTCTTCTAAAGAGTCCGATAATGAAGGTGTGCACCTATATCCGGTGCGCTCTGTAGAGAGCAACTTTAATGCACTCGATCAGGAATGGTTTCAGGAATTAATACGTTTGACAAACATAAAAGGGGAGAAGGGTTTAATGGGTCGTGATAACGCTATTTTCACGATCGCTTTAGCGTGCTTTTCGGCAGGTAAAAGTAAAGACGCAGCCTTTGATCTACTCGATGAGTTCAATTCGAACTTGGAGTACCCTGTAACACTTCCACAACTGAAGAAGTCTATAAAAAGTGCGTATTCTGGTAAATATAAAGGCGCTAGTAAAGACTATGTATCTCATCTTTTAGAAACATGGGGGAGTGGTCTGTCTTCTTTTGGTGTACAAGGATGGCATAAACACGCGAAACCTCGTGAAGAGCGTGAACGCTCACATTGGTATGAGTGGGAGCAAGACGTGATCAACTTTATCCAGGAGAATATTACAGCCAACAAACCATTCTATGAATGCACGCAGAAAGAGATTTCTGAAGCAATCGGAATCTCTAGATCCATGCTAAATGTTGTATTTAAGAAATCTACGAAACTATACAAAAAGTGCTTTGGAAAAGGGAGAAACAGCAATTCTGGTTTTACGACAAAAGCACATCTATTACACTATTTAATTCAGCTGAAGCAAACGAAAACAGCTTTTTATAAGAGCATTATTAAGGCATTAGATGTTCGCAAGTTCGAGATGGATAGTATCCTATTAGCAGTTGAAAAAGGCTTGAATATCGCCCGCGGAGCACCTCTGGACAAGCAATTAACCATCCATTCGTCTGCCTAAAATTAATTGTCTCTTCTGCCAATACATATCTAGTAACCTGTCTTCTTAGACTCTCGGCAAAGGACTATGTTTACCTTCTAGGTTCGCTTATAAGTGGTCTATGGTACGTGAAATTACTACTGATCTTTGTCTAATAAGCATAAACTTGGGAAAGTTTTGTTGTTTAACCTGTTATTAGTAGGTTGTAGTAGGGTCTATTTTCCCAAGTTTTTTAATCGAATAATCGTGTAAAATTGACTAGAATATTGTTTTTATTTGTCATTTTTGCGGGTTTAATAGGTTCGGAGGAGGGATATTCGTGTGTGTACGTCATATTATAGATCAACAAATGGCTATATTAGGTATATCAGTAAGAGGGTTAGCAAGTCGTTGCAATTTTAAAGATCGAAAAAAGATTAGTAATTATATTAAAGGTAAATCAGAGTTGAACTTCTATGCCATGATTAAAATTTGCAAAGTACTTTTTAAAGACAATCCTTGTGATGTACTTAATCTCTATGCATTAGAGGTCAAACGTTTGGTAAATATAAAAACTGCACTCGAATATTGTTCAATGAATAGACAATTGGATATAGGAGATAAGTTATTAGATAAATTAAAAGCTATGACTAATCCTAAGAAAAAGAATTATTTAAGCATTATGGAATGGGTTGAAGTATATAGACTTTTATTTGGAAGAGTGAAAATTAAGCAGTCTGATGGTTCTTTAAAATCAAAAATAGGACCAGAAGAAGTTTTAATTAAGTTAAAAGAGATTAAAGTAAAATCTTCAGAACTAAAGATTTTACTTCAATTGCTACAAAGTTATGCTTATCAGGATCAAGAGAAGTATGATTTTTGTTATGCCAGTTTTGATGGTATTACCGATGAAATAAAGAAACTAAGTTCTTCTGAATATTTTAAAGTTAGTTTGGAAATAAGGTTTAAAGAACTTGCTGGATATATTTGTTTGCATGTATTTGGAGATTTTGAAACCTGTAGAAGGTATAGCAAAGATTTGATTGCTAATTCTGAGGTTGAAATAGGTTATAAGGCTACTGCGCATTATAACCTAGGAACGTCTTATATGTTTGAAAGTTTAGATAAAGCAATCTATCATTTTCACCAATCTTTAGATTTATTAAAAGGGACAACAAGGTCTGATACGCATATAAAGGATTATTTAATTCCATTAACTTATATAATACATAATAAATTTTCAAAGGTTAAAACTCAGGATAAATCACTATTGGCGTATTTATATATTAAGACAAATGATTATAAAGAGGGCTTGAGAATATTAGATAGTTTTATAACTGAGAATGGAGAAACAACAGCGTTTACACAGTTTGTTAATGGATTAGCAACAATGGACATAGAATTACTCTCGGATTCTATGTCATTATACGAGAATAAACGTGACATGGTATTCATTCACCTTCCAAGAATTTCTTTAAAAGGTTTAGGTTTACCAGAATGTTTAATTGATGATAGAATAAAATATAAGATTAAGAGTTTTAAAGGGGTGGATGAATTTGAAAAAAGCAGTTTTCGTAACATTAGTAGCATTAATGGTTTTCGGCACAAACGGGAGTACGGTTGATTCAAGAGGTTATTTGATAAAAGCTGATCCAATTTGCTGTGGTCAGGGTTAAAAAACTAATTAAAACAATTCAATTACATAGATTTGAAAAGACGTTGCCATTACTGGCTGCGTCTTTTGTACTTTTTAGAGGGTGGGGACATTGCGGATTTCACCTAAAAACCCCCCACATTAAGGGGGGAATTATAAGAAATGAGGGAATATGACCCGTGCAGGAAAAAGAAATTAGAAAATGCCTTCTTAATATTGGAATTGAAACAAATATTTTTAGCTATGATTTAGATCTTTCAAATATTGCCGCAGTAGTAAATTATCTAAACAGTAAAGGTCTCAGTAATGATAAAGAGATTAAAATGTTTTTTGAGATGTACAAAACAAGTTAAAAGATTTGTTAGTCGTTATTTTCTTTGTTACTGTTTTTCGGTAGGCGATCTCGAACCACTATTTCAAGAAATTTACGAATGGGTTCTAATTCTTCCTCGTTAAGTGGTCTACCATTCCAGTGGAGCTTTTCTCTCAAAAACAGTTTTTGTACATCAAGTAGGTCTTGATTGGGTTTTGGATCTTTTTCATCTGTAAGTCCAAGTATGTAATCAGTCGATACATTATATAAATTTGCTAGGGATCGAAGCATATCTATAGAGGGTCTTTTTTCTTCTCTTTCGTAGGCGCCATATGTGGTCATACCGATATTTAATCTTTCGGCTACTTTGACTAAGGTAAGCTTTCGAGATTTTCGTAAATCTCTTAATCTTTTACCGTACATTATCTAAATGCTCCTTCCACCGTATCATCAATAGTGTTGCTATTATAACATTATTTCTTACTCTAGTTAGTCAACGTTTATCCCTTAAGGATAAAAAATACTTGTTTTATTTTCCGTTAAGGGTTATTATTAAATTAATTTCAAATAAAGGAAAAATATACCTAGTTAATAATAGCTATAGTATGTCGATGTATAGGTAGTAAGATACAGGAACTAATTCTTACATTTTTTGAATAATATACCTATTGTGTTTGACTTACTATTTTGGTTAATGTAGGATACTTCCTGAAGGGTCACCTGTTCGCATTTTATGCGAAAGAAAGTATAACAATAAAAAAAGTGGGCGGAAACGATAAAGATTTACCAGATCTTTATCATTTCGACCAACTAAAACATTCACAGTGTTTTAGCCAGTCTGCCCACTTCTCCTGATGCATAATGTTACATTATGCAACATGAATAAGTATACCCTGTTTTTGTTAATTAACAAGGGGAGAAGCATACTTTTACCTTTCCAGTATTTTCCTGTAAAGGTGTTCATGATGGAGAAGTGGTTTAAAAGAGGCATGGGCTAAAAGTCCGTGCCTCTTTTCTTTTAAAAACCATATTCTTAGAGGAGTGATTGGGAATGCAGTTAGAAATGAAAAACTACAATAGTGCAAAGTACAAGACAGTCTATTTATCAGATTTCTCATTAGGGAAGCTTCAAACATTAGGACATCTCTTTTTCACCTTTGATAAACAACAATTTGTTAATTTGTATGATGGAACAGCATTTGAAGTGGAATCAAGATCGGTTATCTCTTTAACTGGGCTGTTTTCTCAGATTCGCAACGTAAGAAATAAAAAGGGTCATATTATTGCTAAGAGAAAAAATCCACTAACGACCTTGAAAAAAGTAAGATTTCAAAAAAGATAGTTATCTAATTGTGGGTGCAGCAAGAAATTACATAACAAGATGTGTGTTTGGAAGATACGAACAAGTGAAATAAGCGCAAATTGTAATGGTTCTTTGAAAACTAAATATAGTTACTGGTTGTGATATATTAACTGCTGTATATCATTACTCCGTTATTCGGAGGACCTAAGGCGAAAAATTCGCGTGGAGCAGTCTAGGTCTTTGATGTTTTTTACGGCGCAATAATGGGTTTGTTATTGCGTGAAGGTTGTTGGTATGTGCCGAAAACCAACCACATTCAACCACATTGTTTAAACAATGTTAGCTAGGTTGATAGGGTGCTGTGTGACTCCGCCTGCCTTAACGTCACACCTAATTCATGTATTTGAATTTAGATAAGGCCAATTTTAATTTTTAAAGAACCAAGAATATTACTCCCATTTCGATGAAAACCCTTGTCTAAGTGGTAGTGGTATTCTCTGAACAAAAAACAAGTTGCGCTTGCTTGTTCGTATCTTCCAGATCCACATTGAAAACCCCGACACCTATTATTGGAAAAAATGGTAAACTAAATTCAATCGAAATATAGAAGGGGAGTTAATCTATGAAAAACAGCGTGATTGTAGGATTCCTTTCAGCAGCATTAGTTACCGGTGGAGGATTTTATACTTACAGTAATCATGTAGAAGCAGTAGAGTCTAAAAGGGTAGAAGCACAGCAAACCGAAACCATCACTGATATACAAAAAAGAGTTGAGAAGCTATATAGCAATTCAAAGAAAGAGTTTTTATCTAAAGGTATTAACTATGACCAGATACAAGTCATTAAAAGGGATTTAGAGAATCAAGAAGGTAAAGGATTTACTACTGACAATGCTGTAAAGTTGAACACGGCAATCATGGAGCTTAGTGATGCTGAAAACATGCTTCAGCTTCAAACCTTAGTTCAAGGTCTATTAGATCAAAAAGGTGTATTGGTGGAGAATGCTTCTATCTCTAAAGCGAGTGAGAAAGCTTCAAATCTAAAGGGAATAAAACCAGCTTTTGCAGATCAACAGCTTAAAGTCATCAATTTAGCTAAACAGCAAGATGTTCAATTGAAAGATAGTACTAAGAAGGTACACAGCCTATTCCTTAATCTTCAACAAAAGAAAGTTCGTCCAGAAGTGAATCAGCAACAGTTAGAGGCAATAAAGAAACAAGTATTGCAGATCAAACAGGAGAATACAAAGAAAGAGTTAGTAAATTTGCTCAATGTTGTGAATCAAGAACTAAAGAAAAAAGAGCAAATTAAAAAGGAAGCTATAGAAACCCAACAAGAACAAAAGCAATCAAATAAGGATAGTTCCATTAAGCCCACTAAACCAAGAACTAATGAAAGTTCTTCAACTTTAAATGAGTCTAAGAAAGTTCCAGATAATAATAATAAATCACATAATAAACCTAGTAATCCAAAATCTAAAAACAATGGTTCTTCTAACAAAGAAGAAAATAAAAATGAGAACATTGACTTACAGCCAGGTGATTCAATTGAAATAGAATTAGATCAAAGTGGCGATATAGAAGGCGGAGGAACCTGGGAATCAGGCGGTACATGGTAACAAGATTTAAAAAGCATTTTATCTACTCTTAGATAAAATGCTTTTTTTAAGTATGGAGGGATATAAAATTTGATTAGTCATAGTCTTAAAAAATCATCATTCCTTATAGTGACAATGTTGATTTTACAGGTTTTTTTACCTTTTATGGATTACTTAATAAACCCAAGGGTAAACGCAGCAAGTGTAACAGTTGTTTATCACGGTCCTGTAAAATATGGTCTTTCAACTGTGGGAGACTTTACAGTTAACGGTATTCAAGCTTTTTGTATAGAGCATGATAAACCAACACCACCTACGGGTTCAAATAATAATGGTGGTAGTGTTTACAATAATCAAAAAATAGCTGCTGCTTTATATTGGGGATGGGGAGGTAGCGAAAATATTTTCGGTGCCGATAGAGACCGTGGTATTGTTGTTACATCTTTAATTTTAAGTAGATTGTACACTGGAGAGGATTCTGGTGGAAAAAGTATTCCTGGGTATTCAACCCTATGGAATAAAGCACAATTAGAGGATATTCCAGATAGAGATATTAGTTTTTCACAAACTGATATTGATAGTTCTGTTAGTGGAGATGTTCAAAGAACTGAGACAATTACTTTTCAAGCAGATACTGCTAATACTATATCCTTTAATTTGCCAAGTGCAGTGACACTTCATAATTTAACAACTAAGAAGATTCAGAGTGGAGGGACTGTGAGTTTAAAGGGTGGAGATTCATTTTATTTAACAGCTCCTTTATCTTATGACAAGGATTTTAATACTGGTAATTTGAAAGGAAGCTTGAAAGAATTCGTACCCATTCTTTACAAAATGACAAATTCTTCGCTTCAGACATTGTCACATGGAGTTACTATTGATCCACTTCAGACAGCAAGTTTCACAGCACACTTTGAAGCACGTCAGGCGAAAATAAACGTTCTTCATCGAGATGCTTACAACAATACGTTGCTCGATAGTGATAGTTATTCAAAAAACATTGGATCCAAATACAGTTACTCACCAAGAGCTCAGATTTCTTATCAAGGAAATGATTATGTGCCAACATCCACTGCTGGCAGATCCGGTACAGTGACCGAAGACATAACGATTACATTCTTTTATGATCTTCAACGTAACATCACCGTGCTTCACAAAGATGCTAGAGATGGCTCTTTATTAGCGAGAACGGATGAAGAAAAGTCACGAGGGGATGAGTACAGTTACTCACCAAGAACGGATTTAAGGAAAGGGAAATACACGTATCGGCCACTCTCAACGGCTACTAGGTCAGGAATTGTTCAGGATCGGAACTTAATCATTACGTTCTTATATGATGTTCCTCTTATTGAAACGGGTTTGAAGAAGATACAGATCTACACAGCACCAGCTGCGGATAAGTTACCTATTAAACTAGAACTAAATAAAACAGATAACTATGACGACTCAGTGCCAGACATGGAAACGGCAAGAGTGAACGTTAACTTGTATAAGGGAACTACATTGATTCAATCAAACCCATATACCGCAAAGTCACTACCAACAAAGATTGATATGGAAATTCCTTCAAAATATCTGACGGTAAATACGAAAGCCCCTTACACGGTGAAGCTTGAAGGGTACAATCCAAACGACATCGATATTGCATCGGATGCTCGTACGTTAACGACAGACGGCTATACAAGTAGTGAAAAGAGATTACGAGCTTATGCGGAAGATCAATCTTCTTTAGGTTATACCGGCGTTGTGATGACAGAACGTGAAGTTAGAGAAAACATGGTTCTGTACTTCGAAAATTTATCGTTGAAATTTAAAAAGATTGAAAAGAAGAGAACAGGTTACGGTTTTAATACTCCTATCCAAGTGAATTACAGCAATGATCTAGGAGGTACGATCAACACTTCTTACAACATGCAGCTGCCGAAACAATTGGTAGATACTTACGTCAATTATCCGGTAACTAACGACCAAGCAGTTGTAACGCTCGACAAAGTTTTAACGGATACAATTACCACCGGACAGAAACGGACAACCAATAATATGTTTGAGTTGCCTCATGTAAATGTGGAAAGGGAAACGGGTTATCTGTTTACCGATCAACAAGTCGCAGCGAAGGACAAGCGTATTAAAAAGGCGTTACGAGATGGCGGTAGAAAGTTTTATACCCCGATTTGGGGAGACTTAGGTACGTATCCAATTATGTTTGAATCTACCATTCCGATAGGGGTAAACAAGGTTCACACTGAGATTAATGACAACCTAGAAATCTTTGCGTTCATGTATGGCCATATGGATTCTCCAACAACGAAACAAGACGGTATCTTTTTGAGTCCAGTGAATCCTTCAGATCCATTGTTTCCAGACTCATGGACAGACCAAGACATTAAAGAATTCAATATTTGGAATAAGAAAGTGAATTAAATATAAAAGTTAGACACCCTGCTAAACCGCAAGGTGTCTTTTTTGTTGGTAAGAGAAAGGAGTACTGGAATGAAGAACAGATTGAAATTAAAAATTTGGACAGGCGTTCTTTTGATGCTCTTCTTTGGTTGGATTGTCGCAGACAACACCATTTTTAAGGGTGGGTTTAGTAGTCAGAACGTTGTTGTCGCAACGGATGAAATTCCCGTAGATTCCATCATTGAAGAAGAACATATTACCGTTCAAAAGATACCGAATGAATATGTCACAGAAGAAATGATTAAAAATCCTGAAGAATTACTAGGGAAACGAACAATAACGGTCATTGAAAAATTTGATTCGTTTTCAAAAAACAAAGTCGGTGATCCTTCATTAAAAAAGAACAAAGAAGAGTTTTTCTTTTCAATTCCGTCATCTTGGATTGAGAGTGTACCTGGTTCTTTAAGAAGGTTGGATACGGTGGATATTTGGTTGAGTAAGCCTGAAGGGAAAAATGAAAAATCAGATGGACCGAATACGATTGAGGATGAGATCGGGAACGCTTCAACACCCATTGCTTCAGACTTAGTTGTGGCATTTATAAAAAACAGTCAAAACACAGAAGTACAGGGTGCAGAAGAAAAAACAGATCGGTTGGATGGGAACAGTTCACCTTCCCAAATAGAAGTGTTAATGAAAAAAGATGATTTTTCTAAACTGAATGCAGCTGTTACGCAAGGTTATAAGCTCATTGTGAGTTATTAATAGGAGGCGCGCTTATGAAAGTCGCTTTTATGAGTCAAAATACGGGTTTCGAAGCAAGTATTGAAAAAATCAATCAGATTACAGAGCTGATTAAGATTAGCGATGTCGGTGAAATTACTCATCGCTACGAGGGTTTGATATTTGATCAGACCAATTTAGATACCGTTGACCTTATCAATCTCAGAGATCAATTTCCTGAAGTAAAGATGGCCATGATCGCACAGGTGTTGAGCGAAACACTTATAAACGTTTGTCATGGGAACAACATTACGGTGATTCATGAAAAAGTGCCATCAAACGAATTTATGAAGGTTCTTCTTCTTGAATGGTTTGGGATTGAAAAAAGAAGAATGGATTATAACACGGTCTTCTCTCTTTCTGGTACGCATTCACAAGTAGGCGTGACGCAGCTCGCCTTATGCCTTGCTAGTGAACTCTCTTCCTTTAATCTGAAGGTAGGTGTTTTAGGCCTTAACCAATACAATGCCGGGGACATTCCAGGTAAGGAAACAGATTATAGCTTTGATAGTTTATATGCTTCCATAGAGAACGGTATTTTTGAAAAAGAGTACCAACGTGACAAAAATAAATTAAAGTCCTTGATGCTTGAACTAGATGGCTTTTATTATCTCGTTGGCAATCGAGATAAAAGATTTGCTTCTGAGTCATTTTATAACATGGAGGCTATACAAAAGCTGATTGAAATTGCCAAGCAAGAGTTTGATATTGTGCTTCTGGATCTCGGATCAATCTATGATACAGCGTCAGTGGTAGCTGGATTAAAATATTCAACCACTCATTTACTGGTTGCTACTCAGCAAGATATATCCGCAAGAAACTTTAAGCAAATTCGCAATCAAATTCTAAAAGAGCTTGGTTACACCGAAGATCAGTTCCAACTCATTATTAATAAACACTCAGTAAACGCAGCCTACAACGCTAGACTTTTAACCGATCAGTTAGGCATTCCACTTGTCGGTAGAGTACCGTATGTTCCAGGAGCTGAAGACATTGAAATTGCACATGGCATTATCTGGAATGAGGCTGGCAAACCTTTTAATAAGGCCATTCATACGATCGCAAGAGCAATTACAACCTCTTTAGTTGAAGGGAACATGCCAAAACTTAAGAAAAAGTCATTTTTTTCTTTCATGGGGGCGAATGTATGACAACAAAAACGGGTAAACGGTTCAGCATAAACGAGTATCTTTCCCAACAAAATCATACAGGGTTTATTAAAAAGAATGCATCCTTCTATGACATCGTAGAAAGAGCCAAACAATTCGTGAAAGAAGAGATCAACAACCGAATTGAACAGGATAACAAACAAGAAGATTTTGTAGAGAACATGCATCGTTCAGCGATGGGGGATAAGATAGCGAGAAAATCAATCCTCGTTATCATCGATGATTTCTTGCTGAAGAATGCGATTTCTGAGGTGGAGATTCCAGATTATTATTCCGAATTAAATAACGCTATTTTTGAAGAAGCTTATGGTTGGGGACCATTAGGACAGTGGAGAAACGTACTGATTAATTCTCCAAAAGCGCAAGTGATCGGAAAGGATATCTTCATCGATAAGAATGGCCGTTATGTAAAAGCACCGTACTCCTTTCAAACCATAGAAAAAGTGTATGAACTGACTGAGAGGTTAAAAAATACCGACCGAAAAAACAAGTTAGATGCGATCCAACATACCGAGCTCTTAACAACAACGATGGATGGCATACGAGTAACCATTAGTATTCCAGGCAGAACCATTGAACCAGTCATAACGTTTAGAAGACAAATCGTGAAAACGTATGATCTTAGCACACAAGTGAAGCTCAATACGATTCCACAGGAAGCTGTACTTTTACTCGAGATATTGGCCAAGTTGCCTTTTAGCAGCATCATAGGAGGGCCACCGGAATGCGGCAAGAGCACCTTTTTAATGACACTATTAAATGGCTCAGAAGACTTGAGTCGAACAGGATTCATTGAGTCCTCTTTTGAAATGTACCCAAGAATTCACTTTCCGGGGGAACAGATCATTCACAAGCAGGGAACGGGTAAAGAGCTTGAAACTGTCGTGTTTCCTACCTTGTTAAGAGAAGATATTAAACGTTTAGTCATGGCGGAGATAAGAGAAGATGAAGCTGAGATATTCGCTAGTGGAATGACCAGAGGAATCACGCAAGTAATGGGTACGATTCATGAGAGCGACCCAATTGATATACCAGATATTCTAGCTACGATCAGCTTACGTAATAAAAGGGAAGGTGGTAACAAATACGCCGAATATTTACGGTTTGCAAAAGCTCTTCACTTCTCGATTTCTATGGATGCTATCGATGATCCTAAACATGAAAAGAAAGTAACAGGCATTCAGTTTTATCATGTAGATGAAGATACATTAGATGTCTCCATATGGAAAGTCATGGACTATGACTGGGAACAAGACACTTGGACCTACCACCATGAGATTCCAAATAATATTAAACGGTTGGCTAATAAAAAGAACCGTAAAGAAATGGTTACGCTACAAAAAGCACTGGAAGAATTAAGTGAAAAATATCCGATGAAAGTTGAAGAAAGAAGAAAGACCGGTTACACGTTTAAGGTTCTGCGAGGAAGTGATTATTAATGCGTGATTACGTGGATGTGTTTCTAAACCTTCTTCATTATTCAATCGGTCTTGCGGCCATACTCATCTTGTTACACTTGTTCGGCTTTAATTACAAAGCAGCGTTTATTCGGATGCGTGTCAGCAAGCTGTTAAAACAAGATAAAGAGCAGGTAATTAAGAACAAAATGTTGTCCTGGTATAACCAGTTGTTACGAGCAACAATACCGAGTTATCGACCTGTCATGTTACGAAAGATCCTAATGGTTCAAGCCTGCTTTTTCACATTGTTTCTTTTGTTCTTTTTAACAAGGACGCAAAATGTGATGTTCTCTTTAAGTTTTTCTATCTTGTTTGCGATCTGTGTTCCAGTCGTATTCCTTTACATTCGACTCTCGCGAATTCGAGCGAACGCACAAGCCAATATTAATGTAGCTGCACTTAAACTGTTTCAGTCATATTTGAAAAATGATAAAAGCATGTATTTTGCTTTAAAGGAAATGAGCCAAGAATTAAAGGGAAACCTAAAAGTGGTGTTTACCATGTTTTATCTTCGTCTACTCGAACATGAGGAACGAGAAGAGGCAGCTCAAGTCTTTTCGTATCAAATTGGTAGTTTTGCAGGTAGAAACTTGTCTCTGGCTATCTTAAGGGCTTTAGATGGAACGGACGTAAGCAACATCTTACAAGATGTAACTGAGGAAATTTCATTACAAGAAAGAAATCTACGGAAAGCTGAAACAAAAGGAAGAGAAACAGCACAACTAGGCTGGTTACCTGCAATCGCGGCACCCATACTTTTTATTATCAACGATCAAAAGATCATGTTAACCAGTTCTTACCCTTATCTTTTATCGACTTCTATGGGGGTAAAGGCACTTTCTATTACAGTGACCGTCGCAGTTATTGGTATTTTAATGGCTATAATCTTAGCTAATCCTAAAAAACAACTATAAGGGTGAAGAGAGCCTATGAATCTACTAAATCCCGGTACATTAGCCTTCTATGGAATAGGAACTTCCTTTCTAATAGGGGCTTTTCTTTTATTAACCAAGGTGTATCAAGACGATCGACAACGATACACGCGATTGAATTTAAAGTTTAAGCAAGTCGTAACCAATCCAAAGGATACTACGTTAGGATCTATTCTGTATAACGAAACAACAGAAAATGAATTAAAGAAATGTATGATGCCAGCATGGCTAGATAGCATCGTGTTTAATGGCATTCGCTTATCGGTTGTGGGATTGGGAGTGGTTTTATACCTGATAAAGATGAATACCGGTATCGGCCCTTTTTCATCAACAGCTCTTTTGCTTATCTGTCTTTTGTTTTCAGTAGGATGTGTTCTACGAAAAGGGTTTCCTTTGCACTACCTCTTAAACACGTATAGGAAATCCCGTATAAGAAGAAAAAACAATGAAGTGTATTCCCTATATCTTTTGATCACATCTGAATTTAGTACACACGAGGAGAAGGTAGGGAATATTTACAACTTACTTTATGAAAGTAGAAAATACTTTCACCATATTAAAAAAGCCATTGATAAAGCGTTATCGAGTGGTGACGGAAAAGAAATCAATTGGAATGCGTTTGTAAGAGACATTCATACACCTGAAGCTGAGAGGCTGGCGCTTGTGATGCAAGAAGTAGAGATGTTGCCGATCAGCCAAACCAAACAATTGCTAGAACAAAAACGAGAAGAGTTCTCTAATCAAAATATCAGAGAATACGAGGATTACTTAGAAGACCGGGGCAAGATTATTTACATGATCTGTTTCATGTGTGCGTTTAGTATCTTTATCTGTCCCCTTGTTGTTCACTTTCTTCAATACAAGGACATTATCAACATGTCTAATAATCTATAGATACTACACAAATATCATTTGTGATTATCATAAATAAACTGTGGAGGTTAGAAGGAAAATGAAAGAAATTGCAATGAAAGTAGTTATGTTGGTGTTTGCCCTAACTTTAGCATCAGGCTTTTTATATGGTGACGGAGGATTTCAAGGTGATGCAGAAGATATGAAGGACACCACGAAAACCAAGCTTGCAGAAGTACAAACGGAAATGTCGAAGTAAAACGGAATGGGGGACAAGCAGTCCCCTGTTTTTAGGAGGAATTTATGAAAGAGATCATTCTTTTTACTATCGTATTCCCTTTCCTTCTTTATTTTTCGTTCACTCCAATATTAAATGATTTAGAAAACGCTAGAGGAAAGATTATACAAGGAACCATCTATAAAGCGACTGAAAAGGCAGCATTAGACGGTTATTATACAGAAGAAAACAAAGAAGAAATATACACGCAATTAGAAGAGATTGGATATGAGCGAGATGAGGTAGAACTTAGGTTAACAGAAGATATGAAGATGAGAGGTGAATACGTGGAAGGAACTATTACTGCTCCTAATAAGTACACTTTTATCTTCGGTGGTCTTATTGCTTCTGATTCAGAAGAAGAGAATCCGCCGCATGTTCGGTCTTCAGCCAGGATGAGTGAATTTGTAAATTAGAGGTGAAGTGGTTTGAAGTATGTATTTGTGACGGGGTTCCTAGCTGTTTTGTGGGCTTATATCAACATGTATCAACTTGAGGTGGCTCTATTTGATATCGGAATGGATAAAGTGGAATATGCGGTAGAAAACGCCGCACATGACGCAGCCTTACAAGTTGACGAAGATATGATCGCAAACAACAAAGTTTTATTTGTGAAAAGTAAAGCCGATAAAACATTTAGAGAGACGATGATGGCTAACCTGAAAATTGATCAGGATCTCAAGCCCATACACTCGACGATCTTAGAACAGCCTATAAAACTGTTAGACGTCCAATACATCGACAATAGCTATATTAATCCTTTAACAAGCAAGCTCGTTACATACCCTTTTATCTATCAGTACAGAGGCGATAAAAGGCTAGAACGTACGGTCTTCGGACCAAGTATCGTATATGTGATTGAAACAACATTTTACAAAAGTGAAGAGCCTCATCAGTTTGTCGTGATCCAAGAATATAAAAAGTAAATCAAGAAAAGGAGAATGACCATATGAAATTTTTAAAGTCTAAAAGTTTAGCAGCTTTATCGCTTGCGTTGATTGTAACGTTGATGCCTCAGAGAGTAGATGGAGCTTCACCTCCGAAAGATCCATTTGCGAATTTTATGCAAATGAGGGATTATGCATCGGTTCATAAGTACAGAGCCATTAATAAGACCCTTTATTTTCAAAAGGATGGACAATCAGGTCGTTTTGAAAGAAAGATGAATCCAAAACGTATTAATCCTTATGTAAATAGCCAGATTTACAATGCTACGGTTTCGTTATTACATGGAAAATATTATACGAGCACAAGCTATATGCCTAAAAATGATACCATTCCTTCTCGTGTGATAATGTCGTTTTCTCCTGCTGAGGCGTTTGCATTATCAGGAAGTACAGCTTTCTATTATATTTTCTATGATGAGAAGGCTGATCTTTACAACAGTCATCTTACGCTAACAACAAATAGGTTATGGTATAACGATGTTAGTGAACTTAACAAAGATCATGCAGAAGCTGTTTATAAAGCAAAACTACAAAATAGCATATTTGCTATATTTGACGAAAAAGAGGAAAAACAGATATTTGAATTTGTATTTAGTGAATACTTAAAATCTGCTAAACGTCAAACTAAAGATGGTACCATTCGCAAAAAGAAATTCGGAAATATTAATGTGGTTATGGAAAAAAGAACAGTTCCGACATTCTATTTCTCCTATGTAAGAAAGCCTTAAGAAAATGAATGGTAAATGGAAGTATATAGTTACATTCATTCTACTTCTTATATGTTTATGTAATACAAATAGAATACAAGCTGCAAGTTATCCAGCGAATGAAACAGAATTCTATGACTACTTAACAAAAATAGGTAAAGGAGTTATAAATACCTCAGGTCAAAGAGCAAACTATAAGACCTATCAACAGTACAATCTAATCGTTTACGGGGATCGACATGGTACACTTCGAGCAGGAAGCTATTGTGGGAATGTAGCTGAATTCCGGGATCTGGGTTATAACGAGTATGGAAATGTAGTATCCAATAAGTGTTTTATCAATGATGCTACAGGCTCTAGCCCAGATGAATGGAAATTCATAAAGGTAGATTCCAGTGAATCATCATGGAGAAGGATGGATGATTCAGATCAGTTTAACTATACAAACAACGTTCTTCTTCAAGGGAACGGGGCAAAAAACCTAAACGTTCATAAATTAGGTGGTAGACCATACGGAAGAGTGGAGGTTGCTCCAACTTGGAAATCCGCAGGGTCGATTTACACGGAGCACCAAAATAGCAACGGAAGTGTTTGGTATGCAACCTTTACCGTTCCTCCAATGGTGGCAGGGAGTGCGATAGAAACGAATATTAGTACGGATAATGATACTTATATTATTTCTAACACAGAAAATAAAGTTGAAGGCCAAATGGCGGTTACATCTTCCGCGAAGTTATCCGGTTATGCAAAAAAAGATCACATTACTCGAATTACTTCAGAATTTAAAGGAAAACAAACAACAGATCGCTATACAGATCGGGTATGGCACAGACAAGCTATCACGTTCTCAAGAAGTGGTTTTTCAAAACCCGGTACATTTAATGTTGTATTAGAAGCAAAAGGATCTCTAGAAACGAAATTTGGAGATAAAGATCAAGACGTCGCCACAAAGAAAGTAAAAGTTATTGTTGAACCTTATTTAGAAGCTGAGGTGTTGGCTGAAGCAACTGCGAGTCCTGAACGCCAGGTAATCGAAGGAGACAAGGCAACCATCACAGTGAATGTCAAAGGAACAGTAAAAGATGCAGCTGGGGACATTCAGTCATGGACCTTCCTAGCTAAGAAATCAGAAGCGAACAGTTACATTTCAAGAGTTGTAAATTCGAAGAAGACAAGTGAGAGTGTCAATTTTACGTTTACGGTTCCGAAAGAAATGGTTAAAAACGGTACCTATAAACAAATTTTTGATACAAAGGTTAGGGTGAATCGAAAGGCTGCGGACAAGGAAGATGCTGATCGAACTCATGCATATGTGATGCCAAAAGATAGTGAGGAACCGCCTCCTCCTCCACCACCAGAAACAAAACCACCAAGTAGTGGTTGTGATCCAAATGATCCAACGTGTGCGCCCGATCAGGAGTATGCGCCACCTGTTGCCAGTGTCTTTGCTCAAGATAGCTATTTCTGGCCAGAAACAGTCGAAGCTCAAAACAATTCATACCACCCAGATCCACGATCTAAGATCGTTGAACATGCTTGGTCATTCGATAACCAGCGAGCTGAAAGTGGTACGAAGAAGTTCTCACGGGTCACTGAACCTGAACAACATACAGTTACCATAAAAGTTTTAGACGATCACACGCTATCCGATGTGGCTTCTAAAACTTTTTCTATTTTACCGACTAAGCCGGTTGCGGACTTTGCGATAGGCGGTCATAAAAAAGAGAATCGCGCCATCTCGTTAGATGCAAAACCATCGGAAGGAAAAACACCATCGGTTCATGTTGCGCCGATAGATTACACCAAAACAGAGTGGCATATTGTTCCTTTAACACCAGGTGTTGATCCAAAAGGTATTATGATTCGACCAACAACTAATAAGCAAAAACTAGAGTTCCTTGTACGAGAGGCAGGAGACTATGAAGCCACTGTAACCGTGACAAACAAGTTTGGCGAAACGTCTGATCCTGTTTCAAAAGAATTCACCGTTTTAGAGGATGCTGCACCTGAAGCAAAGTTTGCGGTTGATACGAAAACAGCTTATCGAGATGGAACTTCAAAAGAAGCACAAATTGAACTGACAGATTTAAGTACAAGCCCTGATGGTGACACGATTAAAGAAAGAATCTACTATGTTGAATTTGATTCAAACAATGATGGCTTTGTAGGGACGAAGTTAGATTCGCCTAAGCAAGTGATTGCTTCTGGAAACCTAGCATCTGTTCTTTATAAAACAAATAAGGTAGGTAACTACCGATTTAGTATGGAGATCAAAGAAGGTTTTGCAGAACCAACATTACCGGAATTTATTTCAGACGAACATTATCAAAAGGATCAGTCCAATAATCTACACGGGGCAGGGGATACGGCTTTTTATTTAGAGGACAAAAACTTCAACATTCATGACACCGACAAGGTAGTAGAAGTCGATAATACACCGCCGGTAGTTGATTTTGGGATGTTTAGACGTAATAAGGTAGATGTTGTTTTAAACTATGCTGGCTTAGATACGGCTACACCGCAGCATCTCACCGGCAAAGCACCAAACGATGGCCAATACGATCATCAATACTTTACGTATGACGAGGTCTCAAAGAATGCCATGACAGCTTTATCAGGTAAATTGCAATCTAATCTTGCGGCAAAGGGAATTGATGCAAAGATTTCCTTTGATAATAAGTACTATAAAGTTCTGGATGCGGACGGAGTAGGAATTAGAAACATCCCTCAATGGGGTTGGACCTATTGGCAAACCTATGACTATCAAAACGTATACGATCAGCCTTCGGGTTACTCTCCTCCGTCTGGATGGGTCATTGATAGTTCGACTCCGAAGAAACAGACACAAACGATCAAGAGATATGGACAAGGAAGACCTTCGGCAGGAAGTGATTGGCGCTATGTGAGAGAGGTCATCGGACAGGCATCCGATGCGGTGGAGGTAGGAGCTTCAAGTGTGTCTTACACCGTGTATGCGTCAACACCTTCTCAAGAACCACCAACAGGTGCTTATGAGAATTGGCCATATGGATCCCGAAGATGGTACCAGAGTAGTTCAGATTGTTCGAAAACAGATCCTAAAACGAAAGGTTGTATTGAATACAAAACGGTTTGGGGATCAAGCTCGTGGTGGCTTCGCGCCATCTACCATGATTTTGAGCGAACGGTTTATGACCACAGGTTAAAAAAGACGAACTATCACCAACGATGGGAAATTCAATATTATTACGATCAAGGTGTGAATTCGATTGAACAAGTAAACACCACGGATTTTGCATCAGCTTATAACAGTCAAACATACCGGACAGATGCAAAGCGACACTATATCCGAATGGATAAAGAAGCATGGAACTGGATGGGAGATACGACAAAAGTAAATATGGTAGCCAATAAGACGAAGACAGAGGATGTTTTTCTTTATAACATGGCTGTCGTATCCAATAGAGCTAACGCGGATCAAATCTTCCTGAAGAGCTCAAGAATTGGTAAGTTTCAAAGCTATGATCCGTTTATCTTATCGAAGAACGTAAGTGATGTTGAGAACTTTTTGATCAATGCTTATGGTCTAAAGCAGAACGGAGAAGAGTTAACGGTATTAATTGGAGATCGGATCGATTACACCGTAACGTATCAGGATAACGAGAACGACCCAGAGATCAAACGCGAGTGGAAGTTCACGCACGATAAAACAGAGGTAAATGGCCGCGTTATCGATAATCAAGCTGATACTGAAATCTCTGAAAATAATAAGTGGTTGAATGACCCATTACAACTATCAAAGCCAGGCACATATAAAGTCAACCTTCGCTCATTAGATGATCCGGTACATTGGAAAGATCAAAGATTTTTTAACTACCGAAAATGGTCGGATGAGGAAGTGCCAAAAGAATATACGGTACATGTTCATCGCCCACCGGTGGCGAATTTCACCTTTAAGATCGATCCATATAAAGGCTATGAACTCATGCTCGACCCTACTCTTTCTTATGATCCTGACCACCAAGTCAATCGGTCAGATAAAGGGATTGTAAAACATGAATGGATGTCTTACACCGTTGACGGTGTTACTCATGAAGGGAAGCCGCCAACTCAGTTGCAGCCAAATAAAATTTATGATGTTACTCTGCAAGTGGAAGACATCGATGGTGCTTATGCATCTGTAACGAAACGGATCAATACGGGAGATAATGTTCCTCCTGTTGCGGATTTCACACTGCAAGATGTTGTAAGTACAAAAACAAAGTTAGACATTCAAGATTTAAGTTATGATCCAAACGGTGATGAGCTAGATAACTATCAAATCACGGTTCGTAAACAAGGGGAATCCACTATTTTAAAAACGTTTTCTGAATGGCCAACAAGCTTTAACGATATGGGGTTAGGAGAAGGGACGTACGTAATGGGGCTTACCGTGTGGGATGTTCCGCGAAAAGGTCCTTCCCTACAGTCGGAGATCCATGAAGAACAGGTGAAAGTGATGAACAATAATCCACCATTATCGAGGTTTACACTAGCTCCAAAGCCGTTAGAGCTTGGAACCGTCGCAACCTACACAGATACAAGTATAGACCCAGATAATCACAATCCGTTGAAGTATTCATGGAAAGTGGAAAAACTTGATTCGAATGGTGATGTTCTTGAAACATGGGAGACAGGTGTTGCACCTACTGACTTTAGAGATTTTGGTGGAAGTGGCACCTACAGAATTTATCAAACGGTGTGGGATTCGCCTCCGTTTCCTTTAGAGTCTCTGTCCGATACAACGGTGCAACATATTGAAGTCATCAAAGGGCCTGATCGTCCATTCGCGCTATTCTCTTGGTATCCTGAGGTAATTTATGCGACAGACACGTTCACGCTAGATCCTATTGATAGTTATGACTTAGACGGAGACATTGTGGGTTACCAGTGGAAAATCCAAGCGCCAACTGGCACGGTGACTTCTTCAACAGAAATGTTTCCTAAAATAAGTCGTGCAGTTGAAGGTGTCTATACGGTGGAATTGCATGTAACGGATGATGATGGACTTAAATCATTAGTGCCGGAGATCCGAAAGATTACAGTTTTACCTAAGCCACCAAATGAGCCACCAGTCGCTACATTTGTTTGGGAACCCTTTGAGCCGTTCTTAGGAAAGAGCATATCGTTTAACCCTGATTCGTCTTACGATCCATCTAAAGGTGGAAAAATCGTCTCTTGGGCTTGGGAATTCACTTCTGTTGATGGAAAGAAGACAACGAGTACTGAAAGGTATCCATCGCTTTTAGCTGCCAGTCCATCCTACCAGGTCAAGTTAACGGTTACGGATAATGAAGGGGCTACGGGGAGTACAACCCAACAAGTAAACGTTCATATCGCGAACTTAAAGGCTTCCGTAAAACATACAACAGAATGGCAGAAGTTATGGGAAGAAGAAGGAAAAGATCCTCATACAAGAGTGTTCCGGGCTGGCGAAAAATTCGTCATCGAGCTAACGTCTACCCCGGCCAATCGTGTTTTTGGAACGGTTGATTTTGGTGGAAAAGTAGGGAAGGTAGACATCCCTTCAGGAGCCTTTAAATTAATGAAGAATGAGCCGTTTGAGATGCTGTGGAGAGCTGAACTATGGAGAGAAGACTTCAAGTACATTGAAGAAGGAGAATATCTCTTTAGGTTCAATTCACTACATCCGATCAGCTTACCAAGTGTGACAGCTGAAGATACGTTCATGATTGAAATTGAGGGGAACGTGTTCGATATACTAGGGTTTCATCGAAACTACTAGTCATAATAGATTCATAAGGAATGACCCAGTTATATAACTGGGTCATATTTTTTAGGAGGGTGAAAGATGAAAGACTTTCCCTGGGTTATTTTTATCATCTGTTTAGGTTTCATGATAATCATACTGGTCAGTAATCATAAGAGTGAAGAGTTTCGGTATCGGGCTACGTTAACGACAATGACCGAATCAGCTGAGATCGCAGGTGTTAAGAGTTTAGATAACAGTGCACGAGTGGAGTCGGGTCGTGCAGAATTAACAGAGTCTAACTTCGAGACATCGTTTCAGCAACTATTTAAAACAAACGCAAATGCAAAGATTAATCCAAAGGATTTTGATTATCAATATTTAAAAGCAACTGACGGAAGAATTAAAGCCGTTCGTATTCAAATTACTGACGATCGTGACAATGCTTACAAAACAACCTATGTCGCAGACGTTCAGTAAATAAAAGAGGAGTGAGTGATCACAGTGAAAATACATCCACAAACACTAGAAGGTATACAAAATGAACTAAAGAGACTTCATCCGCAGCTGTTGCTCGATGCGTTTACTGATTATGAGGCACGAGAAGTCCTACGAGATATTTTAAAGACAGAACATGGAACATTCCTCTCAACAGATGAACTATTGGATCATGTCGTTCAAGAGACTGTTGGGCTAGGAATCATTGAAACGATTATCAAGGACGAAAACGTGACAGATATCAGCTACAACGGAACGGAATTAATCGTGAATACGAATGAAAGAAAATACACCTATGAATATGAGGTGACAGAAAACTATATCGTAAAGCTCATTCAAAAGTTTGCGAACGCTGTTGGAAAAGAATTTACGCCCAAGTCACCGATTCTAGATGCGACACTCAGTAACTTGCGTTTAAATGCCGTTCATAACAGTATTTCACCTTATGGTACGACAATGGCTTTACGTGCTTCAAAAGCCAAACTAGCTTTAAATGAAGAGAACTTTTCAGATTTTGCGCCACCATATATTCTAGATTTTTTTAGAGACGCTATTGCGACACGTTCTAACATTGTGATCTCTGGGGAAACGGGAACAGGAAAAACGGAGCTACAGAAACTATTGGTAAGTATGATTCCTTTTGACGAAAAGATTGCCATGGTAGAAGATACGATCGATAGCCATATTAAGGATCTTTTTCCGGACAAGGATATTCACAGTTGGATAACATCACCGTCCACGACTCATACGGATCTCATTAAGGCAGGACTGCGAAACAATCCGGTATGGATCTTGGTTTCTGAAACGCGGGGAAAAGAAGCGTACGAGATGCTTCAGGCCGTCCTTTCAGGGCACAGAATCATTACAACACTACATGCGGTGGATGCAAGAGCCATCCCTAAACGGTTTGTAAACATGATGAAAATGGGTTACCAGGTAGACGAAGAATCCATCAAGTCAGATATCTATAACTATTTTCAGTTTGGCGTTCATATCGAAAAGACGGAGATCAATGGCAAGGTGGTTCGATATCTTCGAGAGATTGTAGAATATCAAGCAGACGGCACCGCGCTCACGGTCTATGAACAGAAAAAAGAAGGCGATGAAATTTACGGTGTGGTAGGAAAGTATAGTCAAGATTTCGCAGAAAGACTAAAGAAATATAAACGTGCTAATCATTTTATAGGAACGACTTAATTCCATGTCCAAAGTTTTCGTTTTCCTATTGTCGGCATTCTGTGCACTGACAGTAATGGTATTTGTAATGGAACTTATAATGGAATTTGAGAAGCATTTTCAGGCAAATGTGTCGCCTATCATAATTTCAATTACCGTAATTGGGATACCTGCCCTTTTGCTTTTAGGTAGGAAGCATGACTGTAATAGTAACCATGACCCCAATGAAAAAAAGGAGAGCTAGTCAATATGCTAAAGAAAAGAAAGATATATACCTTAGATGAGTTAAATGCATATAAAAAAGCATATGGAAATCCCATTCAACGTAAAGAGCTGTTTACGACATTAACCATTCCTTTTGTCGTGGCAGCTCTTTATACGTTTTCTCTGTATTACTACTGGTGGCTTGCGCTCATTGCTGGATGCATTGGGATGCTCTACAGCTACCGGGTAATGTTACCGGCTAACATTAAACGAATCTACGAAAACAATGCATTTCGAGAACGAAACAACTTTGTAAATAACATTACGCAGATTTTAACGAATCCGGAACGAACAGTACTCGAAGCACTCAAAATTGTGAGTGAACGAGCGCATGGTGAATTCAAAAATGATCTTCTTCAACTCCAAGCATCTTTGATTGATGCAGATAAAGAAGAAATCCAAAGAGCTTTTCAAGTCCTATCAAAGAAGTATGAAAAAGACGTGATTTTCGATATGTACATTGAACAGTTGACGACTGCTATGACAGAAGGACGCTTTAGTATGGAGACTTTAAAGGACATAAAAACGTACCATAATGAAGTTAAAAAGAGACAAGACAAATTCAAAGCAGCTAAAAGTCGTGAGGCTTATAACTTCAAGTTTATTTGTACCATTGGTCTTGCCCTCATTGCGGCGATTTCGTTTAGTTTTGGGTGGAAGCAATTTATTACGGTCTACGCACACAGTCCGATCGGTTGGGTGGTAAGTGGAGCTTACCTTATGATTCTTGGTGGCTACTTTGCATCCTTCCGAAAACGGATCGTAGATGACGACATTATGGAGGTGCAGCTATGACACAAGAAAAACAAAACATATGGCATCGACTGGCAGAACATGATTTGTTCCAAATGCTCGAGGAAATGGGGCTTAATGAGGAGCGATTCATTAAATTTCAGAAAAGACGTTTCTTTCTAACCGTATCCATATTCTTAACTTTCATTCTACTTTCTATTTTTATAAACAAATGGTTATTTATTGCCGGTATTGCAATAAGTGTTTTTATTTGGACAAGCGAATATAAACGGGCACTTAAGTTTTATCGGAACTTTCAGTTCGAAAAACAGCTCGTGTTTTCAAAGTTCATGAGAATGCTTATACCGTACCTTTTACAATCTGGCGCCACATTATATAGTGTGTTCAATCGAATGCTTAGCCGCCTAGAGGATGGTCATGTGAAGCACTGTTTAGAACGTTTGCTTATTGAGATGAACGAACAACCAAACTCTGAAGAACCGTTTAAGAAGTTTGCGATCGATGCGAGTGGGACAGACAGTGCCATTCTCTTTATGACAACACTGTACGATTTTCAGCAAAACACTTTTGATCATTCCATCATTACAGAACTTGGCCAAATGGCTAGTGAAGAATTGTTTGAAGGTGTAGATGATATCATCGCCTACAAATTAAGAAAATTTGTTATGTATCCAACAAAACTAACAATGGCCAGTTTCTTAATTACAGCAGGATATGCCGCAGCGATGTTAACTGACGTTGTGACGTCTATTTCATTCTAGGAAGGGAGGTGTCGTCGAATGATGGAAGGTTCTGTTATGGAGATGGGAAAACTCTACATTTCCTTATTCATCATCTTTACTTTGTTTTCGCTGGCCATGTTTTTTGCATCGATTAACCACGCCAATGAATATAAGCAGTATGTAAATTACCAGATTGAGAGATATGGTGGGTTGAATGGAACAGCAATAACAAAGATCAACGAATATAACCATGACCATTACGATGGGAAGTTCGAGGTTGAAAGTCCTCAAATGGATCAAAAGTTTCAATACGGAGAACAAATAACTTATACCATTAAAACGAAGTATGAATTTTTCTTCTTACCGATTCTTAGTCGGGATATACAGGTGAAAGGCGCAGCGTTATCCAATATTAGATAGCGCTTTTTTGTTGTCAAAAATTAAAAAATGTTTGCTTAAAAGACGAGGATATCCTGGTCTTTTTCAATAAAAAACACAAATAGAAAAGGATGATATTAATATGTTAGATCAAAACGCAGACCGTCAGTATTGGATGATTGGAGCAGTTATCGTAGTGGGGTTAATGATTGCTGTATTAAAAGTAGCGTTTCCGGGATTAATTACTTCAGTTATTGAGGCATTCCAAGCAAAATTGACAGCTGGTATCTAAGAAGGATTCGAAGAGGCTGGGAATACCCAGCCCTTTCATTAATCGTTAACAAAATAGAACAAGAAAGGAGAACGCCATGCGGAATGAAAAGGATTTTATGGTTATGAATTTTACTGAAGCAGACTACAAACATAATGATATAAAGCCTTCTAACTATTTAATCGAAAGAGTAGATTCATATAATTATGTAATACACCGAGAAGTTACACGTAGTGAGTTAACCGACTATGAGCAGGATAGACTTTTTCTTTTTCAAAACAGATATTATTTATCATGTATTAAACATACACCAGATCAACATACAGCTGAATTAGTCGTTATTGGTTATTGGGAAGCTATGAAACAATTGAATCGCATGAAGCGTTCACTTGGGGGAAGTGGCAGGTGGAACAGGTAATACAGTCTCTTTGGATAATGTGGGAAGATTTAAAACCGAAACTTATAATCATGTCTGTCTTTTTAAGCGTAACTTTACTTATTCTAATTATTAAACAAAAATCGGCAACACTATCTTTTTTCTTACTCTGTATAACTGGGGGAATCATTTTAGGTATAGGCTGGGCTGTAGTTTTAATCCTATAGTTTAACTTCCGTTTTAGTAGCTTAATTTGTACTACATTATACTTGCAAATTTGTACTACAAATTTTTAAGGGGGGTCAACTTGAAAAGGCAGAATCGTTCGTCTAGCATTCAATGTAGGTTGAACCAAAATGAAAGAGACAAGTTTGAAGAGATAAAAAGAATCATTGCCTTTGAGAGCCAAATGGGCAATCGACTAACTCCTACTCATGCCTTTGCAAAGGAAGATAGAGTAACAGATGCAGACGTCATCCGTTATTTAATAAATAAATTTAAGTTTCAGAACTAGCAATTAATGCATCATGATTTGATGCTGAATAACAAAAATAGCCAGAGAAAACTCTGGCCATTTTAATATAGGGAATCATTGGGTACTATTATTATGGTCGATGGATAACAATAATATACCTATTGATTAGAGTAAACGTACTCATTTATATAAGTAAAGTAAGAGCCGAAGTCGGGAACTTCGGCTCTTGTCATGTACCCACCACATGAACAACAACGATACACAAGCATTGCGAAAACTTGTGTACAGAAGGAATTGGAGTCTCTTTCAAATGAAGAGATACGTATAGCTTTTCCATAACATTCATTATTTATTCAGAATGAAAGAAAGGATAGATAGTTTAATGAATTATGATTCGTATATAAAAAATATTGTTAATTTAGTTAATAGCAAACGTACTAAAGCGACAGGATATTTAATTTCTGGAGGGTCTATGCATGACAGACGTTCATTAACTTGGGATCTCTTAGAAAATATAGCTGTGAATGATGCTGTTGAAGTTGCACATGTTGATCTACATACAATCCATACTGATGATTTAAGAATTGATGCAATTAAAAGAAAGATTACTGATCTAAAAAAATCAGGCAAGAGTGAAAATCGCTTTTTGATTCTTGAGTCGTTTGAATCCATCAGTGATGAGCAAAGAATGGATGCCGTTCTTAAATTGATCGGGTGTCAAAATTCCGGTATCAATCTCGTAGTCAGTGCTTCAGAGCCCATTGTCCATCTAGTAGGATTATCTGAGTTCATGATTCGCTTATTACCTTCGGAGAAGGTGTTGACCGATGTTTATCGGTTAAACAATCAAAAAGTCTTATTCTCATTACCAACGGTACAGAATTGAAAGGAGGGATCAAAATATGAAAGATAAAGGTTCGTCCATTTTAAAATCAAAACGGATTTTAGTGGACATTTTCCAATTAGATGATAAATACAGATTGGGAAACAGTATCAATGTTTTTTGTAAGGCATTAAACACGCTGCATACGCTGACGATCGTAAATGTAACGTTGTGTCGTACACATTGGATCGTGTACCTAAAGTAATTCTTTACAACCAGTAAGAGCTAGAACATTCTAGGTCTTTTTTTGTTGCTCAAGAAAGGAGAATAATCATGGCAAAAGCAGTAAGTAAACAAGAACTAAAGAAGAGTAAGGATGTTGCTACCCTTCTATTAAAGGCTCAAGGGGTCAATTATGACGATTGGCTTCATGAACAACACCAGGAGATTGAAAAGAACAATCAAGATGTCGTAGAAAAAGCTCTAGAACTATTTATCAACCAAAAGGCTCAGTAATTTTAAATAAATTTATAAATCTCAGGAGGTTCATCTCGTGGAACAATTAATTGAAATTATCACTTACTGTATTCGTGCGGTACAAGGGGTAGGCGGAAGTTACGCTGCCTTTAAATTATCGATTTACGGAATAGCTTATATGAAAAAGAACATGCAGAAGGTAGAAGAAGCTAAAGACGGTATGAAAAATGTAGGGATTGGGCTTGCTGTAGTGTTGGGCTGTGAGGCAGGAATTACGTTCTTAAAGTCAGGTCTCGTTTTTTAATAACAGGAGGTGTACGAGGTGATTTACGTTCGCTTTAAGGTGGATAAGAAATGGAAGAGTGTTCTATCCCCCAATAAAAAATATACACTTAAAAACGCTTCTATTTCGTTATCAAACGCGGAGGAGTATGCAACAGAACACAATGTATCCGGACAAATAGAATTTATTATCTATGAAGATGAGAGTCTTTTATTTCGAGACATTTGTTCGGTTGGGAAAGGTGAGGCTTCCAATCTTATTCTCCTTGTGAGCAGAACATTGAATACCACCTTTCAGGATACACCAAAGGAAGAAAAAGAAGCATTGTTGTACAAGCTGTCTATTGCAATGAATGATGATGAAGCAGAAGTGAAACAAACATCAGGAATAAATAGGATTCAGTCTTTATTAAAAGATAAAAAAGCGAAATTCACATCGCATTTAAAGCAAAGAGAGGAAGAAAAAAGAGAACAGCAGCAAGCCGATTTGTTACGCCAAGAAGAGGAAAAGGAAGTTCAGCGACAGTTAGCACTTGAACGTCAAGCCGAAGAAAGAGAAGCACTTCGTCAAGCTGAGATCATGAGGCAAGAGGCTGAACGGAAAGCACAGCGTCAGGCGGAATTGAAACGCCAGGAATTAGAAGAACTAACCAAAGAGGCCAAAAAGGATGCTGAGAGACAAGAAGAGCTAAAGCGTCAAGAAGCCGAAAGGGATGCAGAGAGACAAGTTGAACTGAAGCGTCAAGAAGCCGAAAGGGATACAGAGAGACAAGTTGAACTAAAGCGTCAAGAAGCCGAAAGAGAGGCAGAGAGACAAGCTGAACTTAAACAACAAGAAGCTGAAATAGAAGCAGAGAAGCAAGATGAAGTGAACCGTAAAAATTGCGGTTCACAAAACCAACAAGCCGAAAGAGAGGCAGAGAGACAAGCTGAATTTAAACAACAAGAAGCTGAAAGAGAAGCAGAGAAGCAAGATGAAGTGAACCGTAAAAATTACGGTTCACAAAACCAGCAAGAAACAACAGAGAATAAAGCCCGGGTGTTTCCTGAAGCTCAGTTGCCGATGAGTCTTCAACAGGAGATTGATAAGGGTAAGCTTGAATTTCTCGAAGATTTGAAGCGTGAAAAACATCTTCTTGAAAAGCAGATGAAGAAGGAATTTAAAAGAAAAGAAAAAGAACATGCTGCCTTCGAGAGAAAACAGAAAAGGTTTCAGAAGGAGATCCGTAACGCGCAGTCTAGTTTGTACAGATCTCGTCCACTTGTTGGTTTAAAAAAAGTAATGATTGCAGCTGCACTTTTTGGAATTGGTTTCTACGGGTTTAGCGCCACATCTGAGAATCAAGACATCTCTTTGTTAAAGGATGGAGTAGAAGCCAAATATAATAAGATAAAAGAGGCGATTCTTAATGGTGAATAATCAAAGCCTTCGTCTTTTCTTGTTAGTAGGGTTGGTAGACGATAGTGGCTTTCTTCGTGTTTAAGGATCTTTTTGTTAGATAGAAAAGGAGTGACTGAAAAATGATAGGAAATGAGGAATTAGGATTACTCGTAGAAGTAAAAAAGCCCTTTCTTGTTTTAGAAACATCTGATAAGCAAGTAGTAAAAATTGAAGTTCAAGCTGAGAAGGATAATCCAGAGTATTGGGAAGCCTTAGAAGCTAATATGGCTGAAGGACTCTATTTACCGTTTAATAGGAAAACAAAACAGCTCACAGCTGAGAGTGAGGTGTGACATGGCCAAAATTAAAGATAAAGAAGAAAGACAAAAAGAATTATCAGAAATTGTAAATACGATGAATGATCGTATTGAAGAGGTGACGCAATCACCTGAAGATCTAAAAGAATACTTACGTTTCATGTCTAACTTTTATACGTACTCAATTAGTAATACCCTACTGATTCAACATCAATTTATGGGTGCTTCAGCTGTCGCATCTTTTACTGACTTTAAGAAAAAGGGATTCTTCGTAAATAAAGGTGAAAAGGGAATCGGTATCTTAGTTCCTTTTGAACTTCCTAAGATGTTTAGGGCTTTAAACGGAGAGAAAAAGAAAGTATCTGAAGCAACACCGGAAGAAAAGAAACTTCTGAAAAACGGAACACTAGAAGTGCTCAAACAACGTAGCATTGGCTTTAAAAAGGGTTATGTTTTTGATATCTCACAGACGAACGCTACAGCTGAAGACCTACCTAAGATTTTCCCGAATCGTTGGTTAGAAGGGGATGTAAAAGATTATGACCTTCTCGATCAAGGGATCAATGCGTTTATGGAAAAAATCGGTGTGCAATTAAGAGGAAACGAGAATTATAGTTTAGGTGTCGCAAAAGGTGCCTACTTTAGAGGAACACATGAAATCATTTTAAATCCTCGGAATAGTCAGCTGCAAAACATCAAAACAAAAATACATGAATTAGCTCATGCAACACTTCATCGCGATTCAAAACTAAGTCAGCCGGAAAAGGAATTTCAGGCGGAATTAGTTGCGGTGAGTGTTGCTTCTTATTTTGGCATAGATACAACAGAATACTCGCTACCTTACCTTCATGAATGGACGAAGGGTGCAAAACTAGAGAACAAAAAAGATCTCCTTCAGGGCGTTCACAAGACCGTGAAAGATATGGTCAGCACAATAGAGGAGACGAGAAACAAACAATTAGAACGAGAGGTAAGTAAGGAGAATGAACCTGTTTTGGAACAAACGTTACCCCTTTCCTTTACTATCCCTATTCCTCATAAAGCAAACAAGCCTAGTATATCTAAAGAATTAGAAAAGACATTACTACCCTAAATGTACGAATAAAACGAGGATGGCTAAAAGCTATCCTCTTATTTCTTAACTGAAATGAGGTGGATTCACCATGCATAAAGAGTCAAAACAATGGAAGAAAATCTTGGCCAATAAGTATACACTGCTAGCCTTTTTTGTCGCTACCTTTATAAGTGGCACACTAGTAGTTAACTTTCTATTAAACTTTATCCTCAACATTCCAAACTACTTGGCTTTATTTAAAAACTACTCAGTAGATAATCCGGTCGATCCTCGGTCAATGCTATCTGCCGAATGGCCACTTATCATCCGTTGGGAGTATTGGTTTGTTTACCTGATCGTGTACGGCTTCTTGGGCTTCTTTTGTTCACTTAAAGCGTACAACCTCAGAAGATCGTTTCAAGACATCAACAAAGGCACAAAAGGTACCGCAAGGTGGACAACACTGGAAGAAGTGAGAGAAGTCTATCATGCGGTTAAAGATAATGACGAGGACTACGAAGGAAAATCCGGAATCCCTGTAACTCATTACGAGGATGAATTGTACATAGATCCAAATAACACGAACACGCTAGTCGTTGCCTCTACACAATCCGGTAAAACGGAGATGTTTTCGTACCCTTTACTTGACGTTATTATGAGGGCTGAAGAAAAGGATTCTGTTATTGTGACAGATATTAAAGGGGACATGCTAAAGAATACGCGAGGAGAGTTTATTAAGCGCGGTTATGATGTTCATGTCTTAAACTTGTTAAATCCCTATCAAAGTATTGGGTACAACCCACTTGAACTCATTAAACAAGCCTATATGAAAGGGGAATATTCCAGGGCGCAGATGCTTTGTAACACGTTGTCATATTCCCTTTTTCATAATCCTAATGCCAAAGATCCAATGTGGGAAGAGAGTTCCATCGCCTTAGTAAATGCTTTAATTCTAGCTGTCTGTGATATTAGCTTAACGGCGAACAAGCCTGAGAATATTACGATGTACACTGTAACGGTTATGCTCAGTGAATTAGGAAGTAATCCCGATGAAGATGGACAAACCAAACTGGATTACTTTTTTGGAAACCTTCCGGCCAATCACCCAGCAAAATTACAGTATGCGACGATTCAATTTTCTCAAGGTGTCACACGTGGGGGTATTTTCACGGGAACGATGGCAAAGCTGAAGAACTATGCCTACGATACAATCGCAAGAATGACCGCGACTACAACCTTCCATATTGAAGACCTGGCGTTTGGTGAAAAACCAATCGCTTTATTTATTGTTTATCCAGACTGGGACGATTCTAACTACAGTATCATTTCAACATTCTTGTCCCAAGTTGCTGCTGTATTATCTGAAAAAGCCACCCTAACTAAGGAAAGTAAGTTACCTCGAAGGGTGAGACACTTGTTTGAAGAGGTGGCCAACATTCCTGCCATTGAAGGATTAAGTCGTTCACTGGCCGTTGGATTAAGCCGTGGTCTACTCTACTGTCTCGTGATTCAGAACATTGCACAGATCGCTGAGAAGTATGGGGACAAGGCCGCAAAAGCCATCACAGGGAACTGTGGAAATCAAATCTATATCATGTCTGATGAGCTCGAAGACGCAGAAGAATTTAGTAAAAAGCTAGGAACGAAAACGGTTGTTTCCTCTGATCGTTCTGGACAACCATTAAGCCTTGATAAGTCGTTCAGCGAAAAAGAAGAGGAACGTCCACTAATGATGCCGGATGAACTGAGGAGGCTTAAAAAAGGTGAATGGGTACTAGTTCGAACCAAGAAAAGAGAAGATCTAGACTATGAACGAATTGAACCCTTTCCCATTTTCTCTTCTTTAAAAGCCGGCACACAGATGTTGCATCGATATGAGTATTTGATGGGGCGTTTTAACAATCCCATTGCCTTTGATGAAATGGGACTTGAAGCTGAACACAAAAGCCTTGATCTAAATAGTCTCCTCATTCAGTTCAATACAAAGTATCTAGAAAAAGAAAAACCGGAGAAGAAAACGAAGCCGAAAAAAGAGGCTAAAACAAAGAAGAAGGATAAAGAGTCAGAAGAATCCTCAGAAGCTGTTGAAAAGCAAGAACCACCAAATAAAAAAGCTGAGAATAAGAAGAAACAAGAGGACATCCAGCCACCTGTAATGGTGGAAGTTGCGGCAACACTTATTCCTGAAGCAGAAGAGAATTTCGCAAGTGAAGTCATTTTGGATTATGAAGAGAGAGGAGAAGAAGATTTTATGAATCAAATAGAAGGTGTAATCGATACGAGTACTCCTATTTTAGAAGTGATTACGGAGGACAAATATATCTTAATCAAGGCTATCGTAAAGAAAACGTTGTCTGGACAAGAGTATGCTTATTTTGAAGGGCTAAAGACGATAGAGGAAATCGAAACCTATTTCTCATCACCTGAGAAACAAGCTTTGTATCAGAAGGTCGAGCAATACTTTGTTTAAGGAAGGGGCGTGGGGAATATGAGCGAAGAACAAATGATTGATACCCTCGTAGACTTTCGGGATCATCTATCACTGGCTAACTTGTTAAATGCACCCTTTCGCATTATCGCTTGGTTAATCATTAGAGGCTTAGCACTCTGTGTGGACACACTCTCAGGGGCGTTAGAGGAGATCTACTCTGTTATGAATTTCTTTGATAGTGCTGTCATTGATGAGTGGATCGATAAGTATGATCTAGTGATTGTGGCGATCGCATCACTAGCATTGTTGTGGTTAGGATTTAAAATTATGATCCTCAATCAAACGGATAAAAGTAAGTACATCACAAATAGTTTACTAGCGTTAACGTTAATTGCTGTACTCCCTTGGTCAATGCTTCAGATGGAGAAGTTAGTCTCTCAAGGAGTAAGTTTATTAGAAGCTGAATCGAAAAAGTCTACAAAGATCATTCAAAGCAATATGACAGACATCTATGTGTTAGATAAAGGTGGTTGGAAAAATGTTAATCCGTCCCCTGGTAACTACATCAAAAGTGATCAGAGTATAAGTCTTCTTGATATTACAGAAACGGTAGACACCGGAGGTATCCTATCCTCTTCTCCTTTATCTGAAGGTGGAAAAGAGATGTTACAAAAGAAAGTAAACGATGCTTCAGGAACGTACAAGCTAGAAGATCTCGAATCTAACTTCTTTACGGAAGACGAGGCTTACTATCGCTACTCATGGCATCCCGTCTACATGATTATCGAGCTGTTGACGGTATGCTTGGTACTACTGTTTACAGGTTTCAAGACAACTCAACTCATTATTGAGCTAGGTTTTTTAAAGCTATTCACGATGTCTACAGCCATGACTGATATAGATACGGGGCAACGAAATAAAAAGCTTGTAGAAAAGATCAGAAACACGTTTATTATTCTTTATGTCATTATGTTGTTGCTTAACTTTTATTTAATATTTGTAGACTTTATTGTCGATACAGACATATCAAAGCCGGTTCAAATCTTCATTCTTCTTGCGGCCGGTGTGTTTGTCATAGATGGTCCGAACATCATTGAAGAATTGTTTGGCATCGATGCCGGGTTAAAGAGTGCCAGTCGATCCATTATGGGTGTGATGGGTGCAGCTAAAACGGCAAGCATGGCAACGAATGCAATTGGGAAGGGTGCCAAGACAATTGGAAAGATGGCCAAAGGAACAGCAAAAGGATTTGGGAAGGCAGCTGTTGGGGGTGCAACGGTTGGCGCTGGTGTAAAAGGAGCACTTGATGGATTTAAAGAAAACAGAATGGCCGTAAAAGCTCAAGATGAAACACCATTAGGTTCAGACAAAAACACAGGTGGGACGAACAATGCTTCAGAACAAATAAATACACCACTTGAAGGCAAAAGCCCACTTGGTGAAAAAAGCTCGCCTTCTGGAAGCAACACTCTATTAGGAGCTGAAAATAAAACTCCAAATGGAGGTGCACCAGCAGAAACATTATCTAAGGTCGACCAATCACCTTTAGCTGGTGCCGGAAGTTCGAATGGCCAGAAACAAAGTGATGGGCAAAACGCACCAAATAGTGGACATGTTGCGCTCGGAAACACGAATAGCCAAAACAACACGCCACTTGGTGGTATGCAAGAACCGGGAAGTCAGGGGAATACATCGCCATTAGGTATGAACACGATGGCAAAACATCCTCTTGCTTCAAAAGCCGAGAACAACTCACCGTTATCGGGAGGAAACGGTTATAAGCCTTCAGCCAAATTCTCACCAATCCGAGGAGTCGCTTCTAGTGGAAACGGTGTAATGTCGCCTCGTGTAAATATGCCATCTTATATTACACAGGCGAAGCAACATTTTGATCAATCGGTAACGCCAAAACCATCTACGAATCTTACGCTAGGTGACGCAGCGATTAATAAGTACGCAGAAACTGCTCAAAAGGTATATGATTCTACACCGGTTCAGAACATGAGGAAAACGTACGATATGTCGAAAAATTCGATTCTAAACAAAAATGGAGGGAACTAGCTTTGAGAAGATCGTTACGAGTGCCTGAAGAGATTCAAGCAAGTGCCAAGTGGTCTAAACTTACAGTTTTAGATGGAATCATTATTATTGCTAGTCTAGGTGTCGGATGGATCACCAAATGGATTGTCCTTCCGATTTTAGAGGTTCCTTACGTTGCTTTGTTTCCAATCTCACTTTATGTATTGTTGTTACCGAGTTCGAATGTTCCACACAAGAAAAACTATCAGACGGCCATGATTGTGTTAAAGAAAGACCGAAAGGTGTATAAATCCCTGTCCTTAGAGGATAGGGATTTTTATGTAGGAGGCAGAGATGATGCAGTTTGACGCTGTAAAGGTGAAAGAATCCAAAAAACCTAATCAAACAAGGCAAGAAAAGAAAATTACGAAGCAGATTAATAAGATCAATAAAGTATATCCCGTATGTGGTGTTACGGAAGAAGAATTTATAAAAAGTAAGATTGGTGCGACGGTTGTTTATTTTGAGATCCTAGACGTTCGTAAATACGATCTGTTTCTCATGGATGAACAAGAATTTCAGTTTGTGACCGAAAACAACTGGAAGTTTCAAAAGCAGTATCCGTTTCCGATTAAGGAAGTGTATATGAACTTCCCAGAGGACAATCAACAGCAGCAAGACTACTTTAAACACAAGA
The DNA here is from genome assembly GCA_016401345.1 of Fictibacillus nanhaiensis. GTDB lineage: Bacteria > Bacillota > Bacilli > Bacillales > Fictibacillaceae > Fictibacillus > Fictibacillus phosphorivorans. The sequence continues at coordinate 52,101 of JAEACG010000009.1, forward strand.
TCGAACGAACGACTAACCCGGCTCAATTAGAAGCGTTACACACAGAGTTAGAAAAGCTGAAGCATATTGAAAAAACGTATGAGATGCGTGAAACGTACCTTTTTGTATTTGGTAAAAGTGTGGAAGAACTTCAGAAGCGATTGGAACAAGTGAGGAGATTTAATAATTTTCTCGGCATGAATACGGTACCCATGCGGAAGAAAGAAAAAATCTTGTTTCGACTAAACAATCACAATACAAGGGGATGAGGAAAATGTGTAAAGAACTAATATCGATAGATGATAATCCGATGATACGTGATCTAGATACCGGAAGAATGTGCCGATATGAACGTCCGGCAAACTTCGTCGTAGCAGGTACATTAGGTTCCGGTTATAATAGTGGGCCATTTCAGCGTTATATTTCCAAACAACTAGTAGATTCATATTTAAATAAATCCTCGCGACTTGGAGGCGTTCAGATTCATTTAGAAGATTGGAATCATTCTATTAATCCACTACACGCCTCAGCCTTCCATTTTAACGACAAGAAGGTGAAGCAATGAGCGTAGAAAAAGATATCGCAATGATCTATGAGACGCAGCCTATGGGAGGTATCTCCTTTAAAGAAGAATATTACAACCGCAAAGGAGATGGATATGAGGCTTGTCTTCATGTCTACCGGTTCCCAAACGTCTTTACAGAATTTTGGTTAAATGAGATTACAAGTTTAGAAAACACAATCGTCACGGTCGATACGTTTACAACCCAAGACGTGAATTATGTAGAAAAGGTTACACACTCTACAGAAGAGTTACGGTCTCGACGGGATAACGCAAAAAATCAGAGTCAGTATGACGTAGCAAACGAGGAATTTGAAACTTTGCGAGAATTGGGACTAGCTTTACACAAAGAAGGCGAAGTAATTAAACGTATTCACGTTCGCATCTATATTAACGCACCTACTCAAATACAACTTGAAGAACGAATCAACAAGATCTGCAAGTCTCTAGACAGTGATGGATACAAAAGTATTGTTTTTTTAGATGAACAAAAGGAAGAATGGCAAGCGAAGTTCTTAGATTATGAATCTCAGCAAAAGCTCGTAAACAAGAGGCCTGGTATTGAAATTCCGGCTGAAGCGTTAGGTCTTGGCTTTGCGCACGATCAAACGAGTTTAAAGGACCCAACAGGAGCCTATTATGGCTACACTCGAACAAGAGGAACAGTCTATTGGGATATGTTTCATCAGACGATGAAACGTCTTTATTATAACCTTTTCGTATCAGGTGATATGGGCTCTGGTAAATCAACTCTTTTGAAAAAAATCTTACGTGATAATGCATTAAAAGGAAACTTTATTCGAGGATTTGATAAGTCAGGAGAGTTTTTAGCTGTAACAGAAGATTTTGGTGGGAAGACCGTCAATCTGGATGGATCAGGTGGAAGGGTTAACCTTTTTCAAGTATTCCCTACGGTTTCATCAGAAGGCGAAAATGAATTAAAGGTCGATGAAGCAGCTTCTTTCAGGCAACACGTATCGAAACTTAACATGTGTTATCGCATGTTAAATCCTAATAGCACAGACGCTGAACAACAACAGTTTGATGAACTTGTTTATGACTTTTATGTGTTTAAGGGACTGTGGGATTATTCTGGTGACGTGCGTATAACCAATTTACCGGCTGAAGACTACCCTATTCTCTCCGAATTTCATGCGTTCTGTTTAGAACGTTATAAATTAGAGGAAGACGAACGTTTCAAAGGAAGAATCGGTGATATTTCAAAATCTATTGGTAACCTCGTGAGACAGTACGGGGAGCTATTTGATGGGTGTACAACCATTCCAGACATGACCCATGAACAGATTGTATTCTACGATATTGGGAATCTATCACAGCTTAAGGCAGAAATTTTTGACATCCAGGTGTTCAATGCACTAACTCAAATTTGGGCAAATATGATGCACTCCGGTAGAAGAGAAAAAGACGCTTATGACACGCAGACCAAGCACTGGTGGGATATCAAGCGATTCTTAATTATCGTGGACGAATGTCACAATGTTCTTAACATCCAAAAATCGTTTACAGCTGACTTCTTTGTAACATTGATGTCTGAAGCACGAAAGTTTTTCGGGGGAGTTGTTCTGGCCACGCAGCGTATGGAACGAATGTTTCCGAAGGCAGAGAACGTATCCAATGACAAGATGGCGCTTGCTTCTAATAAGCTGTCTGAGATCTTCGGATTGACGCAGTATAAAACCATCTTCAGACAAGACGCGACCTCCATGAAACTAATAAAAAATCTCTTTGGTGACCAGATGACAGACATGGAATATGGGATGATGCCAACGTTTGATAAAGGAAATTGTGTTCTTTCTATCGCTGGTGATCAGAACCTAGTAATGACTGTAGAAGTTACACCGGAAGAGCTAGCGCTATTCAAAGGAGGGGCTTAACGATGGGAGATCAAGGAATGAAAAATAGACAAGGGAACAAGAACCTCAAAAGGATTTATTTGACCACAGTTGCGTTATTTATCACAGCTGTGGTTTTATTTTTTTTCCAACAGAAACAACCTGTTCAGGAGAAAAAGACGCAAACGGCCACTGATTTAATTATTGAATCCGGAGTTCAGGAAGATACCATGAGCGATTATGAAAAAGAAAAGGCCGCAATCAAGAAAAAGAACCGAGAAGAGGTTGCGAAAACGGTCACGGACTTTATAAAAGCGTACTATACCTATGATGCCAACAATCGATTTAAAAGCCTTGAGGATGCTAAGCCATATCTCACGCGTGACTTTTACGAGGAGTTAAAGAAAACCGAAGATAAAAACACAAAAGTGCCTATACATGCGTATCGAGAGGTAACTAAAATTAGCTTACAAGACTACCTAAGAATGGGAGAAAACCACACAATCATTGCAAAAACGACAGCCGAACTATTTGATGAAAAAAAGAAACGGTTAAGTACGATTGGTGTTGAATTTCACTTTAATGTTGTGCGCGAAGACAACAAATGGAAGATCTCCTATTTCGCACTGTTTGGAAAGAGTTTAGAATCAAATGAAGAATAAATTGATCAAAGGAGTGCTAATGAAACTATTAGCTCTCCTTTTGTCTTCTGTGGGCGTTTATGTGTTTATCGGTCTATTTGTTAGCCTCCTGATTCTTGGGGCAATAGGAGGCAATTCGAATAACGGAGGTTCATTGGAAGGCGTCTCCCCTATTAATATTTCTCCTGAAGTCGAACAGTATCGTTCGAAAGTGGAAGAGGAATGTTTGAAGAATGGAATACCCGAGACTGTAAACTTAATCCTCGCGATCATGATGCAAGAAAGTGGAGGACGAGTCCCTGATGTGATGCAGTCAAGTGAGTCTCAAGGGCTGCCACCCAATGCTATTACAGATCCTCATTACTCAATTGAAGTCGGAGTGAAGTACTTCTCGATCGGATACAAATACGCAAAGGAAAACGCCAAGCAAAACGTCAATGAAACTAGCCTTCAGGGATACAATTATGGCTACGGTTTTATCCCTTGGGCGATTAATACTCACGGTGGCTGGTCGGAAACAAATGCCGCAGAATTTGCGTTTATGAAGAGTGGTGGAAGGAAACGGGATAATGGCCAGTGGAAGTATGGCGACCAGTTATATGTGTCACATGTGATGAGGTATTTAGTAGCAAATGATGGTTCCGAAAACGGAGGGATAAAGCCGTTACCTGGCGGACATAAGACGGTTGAAAAGGCCATATCTGAGGGTTCAAAGTTTATCGGTCGTTCAACGTACGTGTTCGGTGGAGGACGGAATCAGGGTGATATTGCACGGGGTCATTTTGATTGTAGTAGCTTCATTCATTACGCTTTTTCACGAGCTGGATTGAACCTCGGACCACTTTCATCTGTGACAACGGATACGTTAATAAACAAAGGTCCGCGTGTGAATCCTTCAGATATTAAACGAGGCGATTTAGTTTTCTTTGATACTTATAAAGTGAATGGACACGTGGGCATCTATCTAGGGAATGGCGAATTTTTAAACTGTCAAGACACCGGTGGTGTAAGAGTGGCATCGATGCAAAATAGTTACTGGAAAGGCACGTATAATGGCGTCATTGTTCGTGTAACCCAGTAAAAAAGAGAGGTGCATAACGAGTTGTTTTCAAAAATAAAATTCAAGAAAAACGGAACGAAGTACAAGCTGATGGTCTTCTCTATCGGCTTTCTTTTTTTATTCTTTTTATCTAGTAGAGTGCTATTTAATATGCCAAAAGCTCATGAAGATACAGCTCTTCGAACGCCGGTTTCATTCTCTAAAATGGATATTGAAGTGGCTAGTAAAGACTTTTATGAAAAGAAAAGGCTACTTGAAATCAATGTCTTAGTGAAAGAAAGAGGAAATGGAATTCCGATTGATCTTGGTGTAAATATAAAAGAAAAATCTGATACAGAAGTTGCCTTTAAAAAGAAAATTGTAAAGATTACCGATCAATATTATGTCATTTTCGTTCATGGTTTACCGGACAAATGGAAGAGTGTTTCATTTTATTTTTATGATAAAAACGAATCAAAAAGTGTGATGAAAAGTGACCAAAAAATCTATGTTTCTTCTGCTAAAGCAGAAAAACATGATCGATTTATTCCTCAAAAAGATTCATTTTATGAAGTGAAATATACAAATCTGTTAATGAAAGATGCAGAAAAAATCATCAAAGAAGAACAAAAAATGATTACAAAAGCCAACGAAAACCAGAATGAGTTAAAACAAAAAATAGAGTCTCTAGAAGAAGAACTTGATTACAAAACAGAAGCAGAAAAAGCAGAAGTAAACCAAACAATTTCTTCTCTTACTTTAAAAATTGAAGGTTACAAAAGAGAAAAAACAGATCGTGAGAAGCTGATAAGAGAGCAGCAAGGACGAATAAAAAATCTCAAGAAAAAGAAGCAAGAACTAGAAGTGCAATGATAGCTTTATTCCGAAAATGACGATTAAAACACCACTCATTATGTATACCAGATAGGTATTATCTCTAAAAAATTGATATACCTGGTTGGTATTTAATCAGGAAAAACATATACCTGGGTGGTATTTTCGTAGATTTTCATATACCTGATTGGTATTATTTTATGATTTCGTGGAACCGCAAAAAAACAAACCGCACTGCGGTTTCAACCATGAAATGGTTGCAGTTTCCCCTTATGCTCTTTATTGCTTTCGCCTCCCCTTCTTTTCGAAGGGGAGGACGTCTGGTAGCTATCGCTACCAGACTCGAAAGAATAAACGATCTTTCGAAGGCTAAAGATCGCGTTTGCTCAATCTAACGAAGAAAGGTTTTGAAAAAATGGCCCACTTAACAATAAAAGATATCTCCACTTCGACGAATCAAAAGCTCACAGACAAAGCGAAGGCTGCGGGCGTTTCCAAGAACAAATATTTGCAAAAACTTCTCGACACGCATGTGATCGCAGAAGAAGTAGAAGGGATAAGAACGGACTATGAAGAGCTCGTGAAGAGTTGTCTTCAGGTGATTCAACATAACACAAAAGTGATTAACGAATTTATTCGGATGAACGAGGAAGGATGATAAAGAATGGTAAGTAAACATGTACGCTTTAGTGAAGAGGAAGAATCAGATTATGGGATTGCCTATTTAAACAAAAAAATGGCCCAGTATAACTTAAACATGAACCAAACAATCGAGAGAATTTTTTCAGAACATGAGTTGTTTCAAAAGTTGCTGAACAATCATGATGAGCTGCTAGTCGAAAAAATTTATGAGCGATTCAAGAGAGATCTGGACGTGATCCGAGTTAGAACCGGATACGCTGACAAGAACGCCCGAATTAGTCTAGAACTTTGGAACGGATACATCTTAACGAACAACCAAGAGAACTATGTCACGACAGAATTAGTCGAGACGAAAGCCCTTCAGCAAGCCAGAGAAAAAGTGGAAGGTGACATCGCAGCGTATCGTCAAAAGAAACTAGAACGTGAGAAAAAAGGAGAGCCAGTCAGTGATTCAACTTAAGAAAGGTCTCATAGAAAACTGTGAGGCTGATGTGATCGTGAATGCTTCAAATGGAGTCGGCTATATGGGCGGATTTCTTGGTAAGTACATCAAGTTTCCGGGGGGTGCTGAAGCTCTTCATTTTGCGACAAAAGGCTCGATTGAAAGAGAAGCAAAACAGGTATTAGCTCAACGAAAAATGAATGCTGGAGGCGTCTTCATAACTTCAGCCGGAGGCTTGAAAGCCAACTACATCTTTCATGCGATCACAATGAACAAGCCAGGGCAAACCTCTTCTTTACAAACGATCGAAACGTGCCTGAAAAACATTGTAAATCTTGCGCGAACTTTCAATTGTAAGATCTCGCTTCCTTCTTTAGGAACAGGTACGGGTCGATTGAACAAGCAGATGGTCGCAAAACTTTACTTCGATGTACTAAAGAATGAACGCAACACATATGAAGTTGTCGATCCTCAAGGTGATTTCAACAGTCACCTTGATTTTTATTTTAAAAACCGAATGAATGTAAGGTGATCTCATGGGAAGTCCAGGTGTCGTGCTTGTATCAAAATATGTATCGGGGAAGTCAAAAAAGTTTACGTCTTATGTGAACTATATTAATCGAAATGAAGCCACTCGCTCACAGAAATTTGAAACGTATAATGTGAATCAGCTAGACGGTTACAACCAATACATGGAGAACCCAGAGAAGAGTAATGGGATCTTCACCAAACATAAAGATAACCTCACTCAACGAGAGAAGGATCAGTTAAAACTTATTTTCAAAACCGCCCAGGAGAATGACTCAGTTATGTGGCAGGATGTGATTAGTTTTGATAATGCATGGCTAGAGAATAATGGGTTTTATAAAGAAGAAACCGGATGGATTAATGAGAGTGCCATCCAACAAGCTGTACGAAAAGGAATGGATGTTGTTCTTCAACAAGAGAGCATGGAGGAGAGTGCAGTTTGGGCTGCCTCCCTCCATTTTAATACGGACAACATACACGTTCATGTTGCTATCGTGGAACCACACCCAACGAAACCTTACGGTATTTATACAGATAAGAAGACGGGAGAAACCTATGAGGCTAGACGTGGTAATCGTAAAAAAACAACGTTGGATAAATTCAAAAGCAAAGTAGCCAACTCTCTATTGGATCGTGACAAGGAGTTAACAAAAATATCGGAACTGATCCACGATCGAATCGCTCCTAAAGGATACAAATTTAGAACGAAGCAAGATCGTTTCTTATTGAAGAAATACAACGAAGTGTACACAAAACTTCCTTCAGATATGAGCTTGTGGAAATACAATAACAATGCCATTAAGGAAGTAAGACCGGAGATCGACACGCTGATTACGATGTATATCGAGAAGTATCACCAAGCCGATTATAAAGAGCTCGATCAAGCGTTAAAAGAGGAGATGAACTTTCGAAAGGGCGTGTATGGAGACGGTGAAATTGAGGTCAAACGGTACGAGGAATACCGGGAGAATAAACATCATGAACTATACACGAAACTTGGGAATGCCATGTTAAAGGAAATGAAAGAGATCCGCATGGAGGAGAGAGCTTCCTTTCAAAACCGTTCTCTTGATGGGAAAGCTCCTCAGTCCTTCCAACCTGAGTACCAGGGCCGATTAGAGAATTCAGCTCTGTATCAAATAAAGCGAGCGCTTGATGTCGATTATCAAAGCTTAAAGAACAAACGTAAGTATCAACGACTACAAAAAGAAATGGAATATGAACAAGGAAGGTGAAGCCCACATAGGTCTTCACCTTTTTTTATTTTAAGGAGGGAATACACATGAAAAAACGAATGAGCGATGAACAAATTCAAAACGCAGCATCCGTCGATATCGTGAGTCTTTGTGAAGAGATGGGCTATGCACTTGAAAAGAAATCTGAACGTTATTACTTTGGAATCGATCATGATAGTTTGGTCATCGATCGGAAAGAAAATGTCTTCCACTGGAACTCGCAGCGCATCTCGGGAAACGCCATCATCTTTGTTCAAACCTTCTTTAATAAAACGTTTCCTGAAGCCGTTAAGATGCTTATCTCAAATGACTACCAAAAAGGGATGGAGAAGCATTTTGAAGAGGCTTCGGCGCAAGAATATGTCTATCAGATCCAACATGATACTTCTACAGCTGCGGTTGAAGGCTATTTGATTCAGGAGAGAGGCATCGATCGCCAAATCGTTTCTGCTTTAATCAAGAAGGGACTCATTCGCCAGGACATCAAAAAAAACTGCGTGTTTGTCTGGGGGTCAACCGGTCAGTGCGTGGGGGCAGATCTTCAGGGAACGGTGGCCATGAACAATGGGAATGGAAAGCGTACAACGTTTAAGCAAATTAGCAAAAATTCCGAAGCTCATTATGGATTTAACGTATCTTTAGGATTGCCCAAATCACTCTACTTTTTTGAAAGTCCCATCGATTTATTAAGCTATTGGTCCTTAAATAAAAATCTAAAAGAATGCCGGTTGATCTCCATGAGTGGACTAAAACGGCAAACAGTAATGAATATGATTCATCATACAGCTGCATCCAGGGGAACGTTGCCGGTGAACGGGATATTCTTTGGTGTAGACAATGATGTGGCCGGACACAAATTCGTTGATAAGATGGAACAGATGACAATGAAGGCAAAAGATGGCCAACAGATTAAACTACAGAATTTGATTCCTAATGACACGCAGATCCCAAAAGAATACGTTCTGATGTACCAGGACGCAGCTATTGCATACAGAGTGGATTGGAAGCAGATTGCGGCCATTCATAAAGCAGAAACCAATCTAAGTGAGACTAATGAAATATCCAATGACTTTGGTTATGGACATTTCTTTGGAAAACCGTTAGAAGCCGGAGAAAAGCCTGAGAGGGTCGATTTGCAATCTTCCATACAAAAGTGTGCAGAAGTTCTTTCAAAGCATCTTACACACGGTACAGTGGATTTAAACGCGGTTTTACATGGATCTTCCTACACCTTAGATACATTAGAGAAAGTGCAAAGAAAAGTGGTCAAGTATCATGAAGCATACAAAAATCTAGGATACCTACCTGTGCAGGAGTCCATAAAAGACTGGAACGACAAGTTAAAGGAAAAGAACCATCAAAAACAGATGGATCGAGGCTATACGATTTTCACAAAAAAGCCTAAACAAGAAAGTAAGAAACAACAACTTACCTATGGCATGTAAGGTAACTGAAGAAACGAGCAGTGGGGGGAGAAGAAGCTTATGATGGAATTAGTGAAACTACTTAAAATGTCAGCTGCATTTTTTATCTTTGCTAATGAATGATAATTTCATCTATTTATTTAAGTGTAAAACACTTAAAATTCGTTACAATCTGCCGATAAACATGATAGGTAGCAGTTTTATCCGACCAGAAGAATTTATCTTGCGTTAGATTATTTCTTCGTCCCTTTCATGTACCTTTAGAGCGTCATCCATTTTTGGATGGTGCTCTTTATATGTTTGTTGACAGTAGAATAGATTATAATTATACCTCATTAACATTAAAGTGTTGTTATTTTAATGTTAATGAGGTATAATTATTTTATGGATGGAGGTGCTAATCATGAGAGATCAAAAAAGTATTATTAGTAATTTACCAATTGGAACTTCGCTATTAATAAGAACATTACATCAATCATTTGGCGGTACGTTATCAGCTATTCATAGTGAATGGTTCGTCATAAAAGAAGCGAATGGATTGAGATTCCCCATTGATTTTCAAGAGGTACTTTGGAACTCAGCAGAATAGAGAAGACTTAAATAGAAATAGCTAATAATAAGAAAAAAAGTTTAGGAGAAAGAAAGAATATGAATACCGTTACGATTGAAAGACATCATACCCATTATCAAAACCATACATCCTTTATGTTCGAAGGGACAATTAAGATTGGAAAAAGTTATCGAATTAATTATTCTGATGAGTACATTTACGAAGGGTATGTTGATCAGATTTTTCTAGATCCAGATGGTGATGAACTGATAGAGCTTCAAACCATAGAAGGAAAACTTGAATTCATACCAACGAAAGGAATTTATGAATTTGAAGTGATTTAAATGATAAAAATAAGAGGGAAGGCAAGTTAAGGCTTTCCCTGATAAAGGATGAGGAATATGAACATACTGGAACATTCTTTCGAACTGGAAAAAGACATCTGCTATAGCGCCGGCCAATTAATATCCCAAAAAGAAATAGAGGTTACAAACATACAAGATTTTATTTCAATAATCGTACCCCAAATAGAAAAAGAGTTTAAGGAAAGCTTTTCTTTATCAGATATAAAAGAAAACTATGAGGGGCTCATTTTTGACTTCACCACAGAACGCCTATTAATTTACCATAGAGAGCGCAGATTACCTTAAACGAATGCAGATGAGGAAGACAGGAAATTAAAATTGAATATCCTGTCCTACTCTTTTATTTAAAAACTCATTGGCTTTTTAAGTATGGCTACAGTATGATTGTTTTGAAAGACTTTTTTTCTTATATTGGCTATTTCTTCACCTGGGACACTGATTCCAGGTCTTTTTTAAAACAATTAATGCGTTTTTGTTATAATTTTGGTACTAAAATAAGAAGTAGGTGGCTTAAGTTTTGACTAGATTAAGTTTCAACTTTGACAAAGGTATGATTAATCGTTTTAATGCCTTAGTCCCCGAAACAGCAAGATCCAGAACCATTAGAAACTATCTGCTGAAGGAATATCAATTACCTTTAGATATAAAAGATTTACCCGTTCAATTGGAAGGTGAAAATGAAATCTATCCTTTTCATTTTAATTCAAGAAGTATTAAAAAATTAGAGGAGATTGTACAAGAAGCTCAAAAGATGGGCATAAGCATAAATAAATCCGTTGTTCTTAGGGATGTAATAAATAAGCTTATCCGACGTTATACAATAAACCCATTCCCACCTAGGGTCATGAAAAGGAACACATTTAAAGTGGATCTTGGAACAGTTCAAGACTTGGATAAGTATATTCCTAAGAAGGAGCGAAGCATTTTTATTGAGGATTTTATTATGGAAGAATATGAAGGACCTAATGTGCCAGGTGAGGTATTAAGAATACGGCCGGCTTATAATCAAGATCTCAGTGTATCTTTGGAGATGGCCGTGTTTGAAAAACTTGAGTATTATGTCATTCAGACAAATACAAAAGGTGTGACTAAGGCAGCAATCTTTAGAGATGCGGTCAATAGTCTCCTCACACATTTAAAAAATGAGAGAAAGTAATTTTAAAAAACAATAAATGAATGTATTAAGAAAGGAGATTTGGTATGAAGAAAGAAGGCTTGCCACAAGAATATTTAGAAGATGTTTTAGTAAGGTTGGCGCATCATTCAACTGCAATAGAGGGAAATACGATTAGTCTTGCGGATACGGTTTCCATCCTTTTATATAACACGGTTCCAAGTCAAGTTAATTTACGTGAATTTTACGAAGTGGATAATCATCGAGAAGCGTTTGAGTATATTGTCCATCAAGTTCAGACGGAACAATCGTTAACTGTAAACATAGTAAAAGACATTCATGAGCTACTAACGAATAAATTGCAGCATGATAGAGGAAGATTCAAGTCTTCAGATAATGCAATTAGAGGGGCTGACTTTTTAACAGCTTCAGCTAGTGAAACACCACAGTTAATGGATCAATGGGTGGGAAATTTGAATTGGCAGCTGGGAGAAGCAAAAAGTAAAAAAGACATAATTAAAATCGTAGGTGATTTTCACATTCAGTTTGAGCGCATTCATCCCTTTTCAGACGGAAATGGACGTACGGGACGTTTAATTATGAACTACTCTTTGCTTCAGCACGGAATCCCGCCATTAGTCATTGAAGCTAAGGATAAAGTAAACTATATTAACATTCTTGCCAACCAGGATGTTAAGGGGTTTTTATCTTTTGCGGAACAGTTGATTGAGCGCGAAGACGAACGATTCAATCGTTTTAAAAATAAGGAAAAAAGCCAAGTGCCGAACGTTGAGATCATTAAACATGTCGATAGAGAGATTAAGAAAGTAAGTAGAAAAAATAAAGAGAATGAGAGGTAGTGGAAATATCAATTTAAAAGTTCAGTTAAGTAGAAGGAGTAGATAAGTGAAACGGTTAATCATTTTTATAGGGCTACTCATTATCATGGCGATTACGAACCCAAGTAAAGCTGATTTTGTAAGTTGGGTAGAAGAAAAAGGTATTGAACAAAGCGATAATATTATTGAAAAAGGTATTACTTATTTCGCAGCTGAAGCTTGGGCTGATTCATTAACTCATGCAAATGATTATATAATCTTCTCGACCTACACTATGCTTATGCCAGATGGTCAAGAATTTACCTTCTTGGGTGCATGTAACAATTTTTTACCTATTGGCCATTTTGACGTGGATACTATAGTGAGCAGTATTCTTACATTTGGAGGGGTCATTTTTATAGCTTTAATTCTTTTAAGAATCATAAGAAATATTGGAAAACAAAAGCGACTAGACAATTAAAAATATCCAGTCGCTTTTCTATTTGTTTTTTGAAAATGTTACTTTATGGTTTCATGAATTGTGTTTCCTCTAATTCATTCATTAACAATCTAGCACCTTCTCGACTTAAAATAATTTTATTATGACCATATGCTTTATTGCTTGGAGAAACTATCCCTGTAATGACACACGCTTGATCAGCTGCATATTTTTTTAAAATAATTTTACCGTTGTCATCCGTGAATAGTTCTATTGGATCTTTAATCTCAATATCTAACATTCGTCTTAATTCAACTGGAATTACTATTCTGCCTAAGGCATCAATCTTTCTTACTATACCTGTACTTTTCATTAATATCATCCTTTTCAGTAACTATAATTATGTATTGTTCGGATTTTAACTTCAGAATGTCAGCTGCAGCAACAGGAATTCACGAAGAAAATCGAAGTAATAACGAACGTAGTTTTTATAAAAGCAATTATTAACCGGATATTTCATTTACCTTTTCTCTATCTTTAGCAGCTCTATATAAAGTAGCCCTACTGATGTTAGTGATAGACTCTATGTCCTTGACTGTCATTTTATTGGTGTCACGGTTAAAGAATAACTCTAGGGCGTATTGTAATCCTCTATGCCTATCCGTATACTTTTTGGACTTTCCTTTATATACTTTTCTTTCCTTCGCTAATGCAATTCCTTCAAGTTGTCTTTCTCTTATCATATCGGCTTCAAATTCTGCAATTCCAGATAATACAGTTATCATTAGCTTTCCAATTGCAGTGGAAGTATCAATTCTGTCTCCGCCCATATTGAGTACAATTAGTGATACATCCTTGTCATTGAGTAACTCAATGGTAGTTATAGCATCCTTCGTGCTTCGAGCGAACCGATCTAGTTTAGTAACAACAATTGTGTCACCTGGTTTTTACCACCAAAAATGACAGCAAGAGTTCCAAAATGTATCAATAGAGTCTAGCCATTTGATACATAACTAATTTACTTATTATTAAAAAAATGGAAAAGATACTATTTATTAAGGATACTAAGAAGTCTAAAACCAAAGCGACCAGACAATTAATGTCCAGTCGCTTTGGTATAGCGTTTACTTTATTAATGTTTAGAGTTGGAGCCAACTCTTTTTTTGTTCTTTTTACTTTTTTGTCTTTTTTTGTTTGCTAATAGACCATTTAATAAACTAATAAAACTCATATCAAAGCACCCCCACCTTGGATTAACAAAAGCTTATTGTTTTAGATTTAGCGACATTCACGGCGACAACAACGACAACCGGAATAGTTTTTCCTAATCTTTCTGCATCTTAAATATATATAGTTTGAAGAAGATTCACATCGATTTTCATTTCTGCGGTAACAACCGCAACAAGTTGATCTATATCCCATAGTTAATCCCCCTAAAAATCATTTACCGGCTTATGAAAGCTGGTATTTTAATATATGCTTTTAGTAGACAAGCAGTGCGAAGAGCAATGCCTAATTTGTCATAGGAAAGAACATCAGCTTAAATTGATCTGTGTTTCTATTTCTCAAAGACTTACCAAAATAATGGAATATTAGTCTTATAAAAAGACATTAATAGAAAAGAAGTATCTACTTATTAGGACGGATTTATTCATATATTAGGTGTGGACTTAAATTATTTAAAATATGCGTTTACAGGAATATTCCTTTAAATGTACATTGTAATTATGAAAGCATTAGTGTCTTAGCTGAACCAAATCGACTGCATATGTAGAGTTAAAGAGCTTGATGCGTGGATGAAGTCATATCGCAAAATCTGGGAAGAGATATACTATCTCCTTGATGAATACCTTCAGGAACCCAGAAGAAACGAAAAGTAAACAGATGACAGCTAGAAAAGAAGCTCATTCCAGTTGGTACACAAAAAACCCTCGTTTCCACACCGAGGGTTTTTCTTTTTTCTAATTCAGAAACAGCTAATAATGTATTTTGTAAGAAAACGCTAAAAGCCATGTTGTTCCGACACATTAACTTCCCACGGTCTAAGGTTTCGGACCTCCTTCTCCCTATCACCATGCAATTTCATAGATCTAGTGTTACAATAATAGTTGTTTTTTGTGATAGGTTAAAAACATCAAGCAATAGAAGCACAGATTTTCAAGGTATGTACCAAGGATATGTGTTTGTAACTTCCTTGTACTGAGATTTACATTTGGTTTAGCAATTAATGGTTAGAAAAAAACGATTTCCTTGTAGGAAATCGTTTTTTTGTGCAGGAAACTCCTATAGGGGGAGGAGCAACGCCAAGTATTGACGTTATTATTAAGATATGCAAAGAAAAAAAAGAAAAATATTTAAATTAAATCGGAGGGTAAGTTCAGGATTATTTCTTTTTTATCATTTAACAGATAAGTATCCAACTCCAGTAGGTATGTAGTGATCCCAATCGTTTACTTTTACATAAATATGGGTATAAGTAAACGATGAACCAATGTAAGGGGAGACACTATGTTAACTGATTTTGAAAGTTTCCTTTTTCAAAGAGAACTTGATCGCCTTCAAAAGGAATGTATGTTGTGTCCCAATCCTCCTATAAAAGAAGATATTATAATTCAAATACAACTTATCACTAAGGTACTTAAAAGTTAGTTTTCGTTATAAAACATATGCAAACTAGGTAAAAGCTCTACACAAATAAAGTGTAGTTTTTAATTGTATGATTAACATTAAACGGAACTCAGCATTAGAATGCTCTCCGAAGGTAACAGCGGAAAATCACATATGCATATTAATTCTAAGTGTCTTTAAGCACTAATGAAAACGTTTAACCTTTTTAATACGTTATAATCATAGACCACAAATTACCCTCTAAATAAACCTTCATTAATTTTTTCTTCTATACACTAAGGAATCTATCTTTAAGGAATCTGGAGCTTTAACCTGTTCTATCTCTGTAACATGGACTAATTCCACCTTATTAAATTGCTTAATCTCCAAGTAACCAGATTCATAGATGTGAATGACTATGTAGATTTTACCTTTGTAAGAAACTTTATCCCCACTCTTCATCTTACGTTGATCTCTCCTTTAATAGTTACACATGCAACCAATAATTAAAATTTCTTTTATAACTAATTTATCATTATGTTTAAAAATTTAAAATAAATGAAATATTCGTATTGAAGTTCGTGAAATTTAGGGCTAAGGCTATCGTTTAACAGTATGACTATAATGAGAGCATATTGGTCTGTTTATGGTCTATAAGATTAATGGAATTTTGTTTAGGGTATAAAGTTTTTATAGTTATCTTAAATGATAATTTAAGAGATCTAAAATTTAATAGAGGTAACAAACTCGCTGAATACTTATTCTAGAGCCTGACAGGTGCTTAATCGAACTATTCCTACTTTTCAGCAAAGATAAATGAATGTATAGAATGAGAATGGATTATTTTTTTTTTATTGACTAAGTTATAGGTATTTATTTGGGATATTAAAAATAGACAAGTCTTATTAATTAAAGTAGCTATATTTTATTGTAATGGGCATAGTAAAAATAACAATTGAAGAATATCTGGAGGAAATATTAAGTATGAATGAAGTTAATAAAATAAAACGAAAACAACGTACAAACTTATATAAAGAAATGCTTCACTCTTACAAAACTGAGTTTGGTGAAATGAAATTTAGAGTACGAAAAATTAATGACGACTGTATAGTCACATACGCAAATAGAAAGCTCTTAGAAGTTATGAACCTTGATGAGGATGATGTAGTTGGAAGTTCAATTTCCGACAATAAACTGTCTTCAGAAGAAATGAAAAAGGCATATGATATGGCATTTAAGGGTAATGAAGTTTTCTTCTATTTTTTTCCTCAATCAGCAACAGAGGTTTTTTTATTCGTTTTTTGTGAGCCATTCATTGATGATGGATATGTAACAGAAGTTATAGGTCACTGTGCATCATTGAAGAATCAAGAAGAAGGAATGATTGGTGAGTTGTTAAATCATTATAAACCATTCAAGATTATTAATTAGTTTTATGATCTTCATTTGTTGAGAATTACTTATTGTTGCAGTAAAAAACAAAGATAGAAGTATTCAATTCCTTTTATTGTTGTTTAATGTTGTCCGAAGGGATTTCTTATATAAGTAGGGT